>NZ_CP151986.1:0-3670487 GCF_038593355.1 Bacillus sp. FSL M8-0049 | reverse complement strand
AAGGCTTCTCCCCCCTCCTTTTCTTTTTAAAATGACCAGTATCAAACTGTTATAGAACACGAAAAAGAGCAAATGGTCATCACCATTCGTGCACATACATTGTTGAAAACAATTAATATAGTAGAAAAACGTCTTTTCGACAAATTACACAAGCTGTGGATAAACAATTCAACAGACTGTGTAATAACTTTCCACAGGTTATCCACAAATTGTGGATAATATAAAATGGCCAGATAAGTAATTAAGAGTTAAAACACAAATATAATATCAAAATAAACAAGATGGTGCAATGGGTGTCACAAACTTATCCACACACTTTACATCCTGTTGAAAAATAATTATCCACATCGGTTATTTGTGTGAAAAAAATGTCGATAATGGGTGTGGATAGTCTAAATATGCCGGAAAAATATCCACATTCTTGTTTTGAAGGTCTTTTAGGAGGAAAAAGAGAATAAAATGCTGGAAACTAAAAAAGAAGGTTTCTTCGTTTGATAATTTATGTTATGCTTATAAGGTTGATAATAAGAGTTTTATCATTGATATTGACAATCGATGGGTTACACAAATATAATGAGTTAGACTGTCTTAAACAGCTATTCCTCAGGGAGGTGTCATAAATGAAAAGAACGTTTCAACCAAATAACCGTAAGCGTAGTAAAGTTCATGGCTTCCGCAGCCGTATGAGTACTAAAAACGGACGTCTAGTTTTAAAGCGACGCCGCAGCAAAGGTAGAAAAAAATTATCAGCTTAGGCCACTGAATAATGTCAGTGGTCTTTTTTACATAAAATCGTAAATGAACTGTCAGTTTTTATCGGAGTGGAAGAAAACATGAAGAAGCGAAACAGGCTAAAAAAAAATGAAGAGTTTCAAAAGGTGTTCAAAAAAGGTCAATCAATGGCAAATCGCCAATTCGTTATTTACCAGCTGGATCAGCCAAATCAAGTTGAACTGCGTCTAGGATTGTCTGTCAGTAAGAAGATTGGTAATGCAGTGATGAGAAACCGAATTAAACGTCTGATCCGTCAGGTGTTTTTAGAGGAAGGCCATAAGTTAAAGCAAGAAAAAGACTACATTGTCATTGCACGAAAACCAGCGAGTGAATTGACCTTTGAAGAAACAAAGAAGTCTCTCCAACATTTATTTAGAAAATCCGCTGTTTATCAACAACAACCGAAAAAGTCTTCGTAATAGAAACTTTCGTTGAATCAATTTTTAAAAGCGCTTCCTTCATCTAGTGAATTAAAATGAAACCACCACTTTGCAAAGAAAAAATGTTACCATACTGATTAGGTGAGTCACTTTCTTAATCAATTCCAACTTAAATAAAGTTTGAAGTAATGGGAGGAATCTTGTTGAAAAGGCGATTATTACTAATATTTAGCTTGATTGGCGTATTGGTTTTATTGGCAGGATGTACACAGATCAATGAACCAATTACATCAGATAGTAAGGGATTCTGGAATTCTTATATTGTTTACCCGCTATCTCAATTAATCACGTACATGGCAAACTTAACTGGTGAAAACTATGGTGTAGCGATTATTATTGTAACACTGTTAATTCGCTTGCTTATTTTACCATTAATGATTAAACAGTTAAGAAGTACAAAAGCGATGCAAGCATTACAGCCTGAATTGAAAAAGCTTCGTGAAAAATATAGCTCTAAAGATCAAAAAACACAGCAGCAGCTTCAGCAGGAAACAATGGCCCTTTTTCAAAAAAATGGCGTCAATCCATTAGCAGGCTGTTTCCCAATTTTAATTCAAATGCCAATCCTTATTGGTTTCTATCATGCAATTATGAGAACAGCAGAAATTAAAAAGCATACATTCTTATGGTTTGACTTAGGCAGCCCAGATCCATTGTTCCTATTACCGATTATTGCGGGTGTAGCTACTTTCATTCAGCAAAAGCTGATGATGGCTGGAAATCCTTCGGACAACCCTCAAATGGCTATCATGCTATGGGTGATGCCGATTATGATCGTTGTGTTTGCAATTAGTTTCCCAGCAGCACTTTCATTGTACTGGGTTGTAGGTAACATTTTCATGATCATTCAAACATTGGTGATTAAAACACCTCAAGTAAAAGTTGATACAAAAGAAAAAGCTGGCGGGAATAAAAAATGAAGGAAATAACTGCTGTCGGTCGCACAATCGAAGAAGCAGTAGATTCCGGACTTAAACAAATTCAACTACTACAAGAAGAAGTAGAAATCACAATAGTAGATGAAGGAAATAAAGGATTTTTAGGATTATTTGGTAAAAGACAAGCTGTGGTCAAGTTAGTAGAAAAGATAAATGCATTTAAATTAGCTACACAGTATTTGGATAAAATTGTTAAGTCTATTGATCCTAAAGCAAAGATTATTTCCAAACAGGAACCGAAAAACATTTCTTACCACATTGATGGAGATAAAACGTCATTAATGATTGGAAAAAGAGGCCAGACATTGTACTCTTTAGAAACGTTGGTACAGCTAGTGTTTAATCGTTATTCTGATCAGTATCATCATATAACAATTGATATTGGCGATTATAGGAAGAAACGACAAGAAGCACTTGAACAATATGCAGTCAAAACAGCAAATCGGGTTTTAAAAACGAAGAGAAAGGTTCATTTAGAACCAATGCCTTCGAATGAACGAAAAATTGTTCATGATGCGATTGCTGCATTCTCTAAAGAACTTGCAACGGCATCTGAAGATACAGGCAGCAAACGTCATGTTGTGGTGCTGTATAAAAAATAGCAGAAAGGCTAAGATTCAGCAAAGCTGGATTTTAGTCTTTTTTTATTGAAAAATTGCTTTTTATAGAGGATTCATCCTTTATTTCTAAAAAATGAGTGTGTGATATGAGTGCAAAACGCCAATTTAACAAGTAAGTATAGGGATCAGGGCGTTTAAATTTATTGGATTTAGGTGTAAGATGTGAAGACAAGTTTCAAACGTCGTTATTCACATGTGGATAAGTTAAGTGTTAAAATAGATAAGATGCAAAGCTGTGGATAATTAGATATGGGATACTTTCACTTCGCTTTCATTTATGGTATCTTTAAATTTTGGATTAAGCGTTTTTGATATAGAAATGGACAATGTCCATTTAATAGATAACAGACTGTTTATTAAGTAGAGAAAGAGGTGAATGAGTGATGGATACAATTGCAGCAATTTCTACACCGATGGGTGAAGGAGCAATTGCGATTATTCGTTTAAGCGGGCCTGATGCGGTACAGATTGCTGATCGGATGTATAAAGGTCCTAAGGAGAAAAAACTTGTATCGGTGGATTCACATACGATTCATTATGGTCATATTGTGGATTCTAGCACTGAGCAAGTCATAGAAGAGGTCATGGTGTCAGTATTAAGAGCACCAAAAACATTTACGAGAGAAGACGTTATTGAGATTAACTGCCATGGCGGAATTGTAACGGTCAATAAAGTACTGCAGCTTGCTTTAAGAGAAGGAGCAAGATTAGCGGAGCCAGGTGAGTTTACAAAACGAGCTTTCTTAAATGGAAGAATTGATCTTTCACAGGCTGAAGCGGTAATGGATTTGATTCGCGCAAAGACAGATCGTGCGATGAATGTAGCGATTACTCAAATGGAGGGACGACTCTCCGGTTTGATTAAACGACTTCGCGGTGAGATATTGGAAACTCTGGCCCATGTTGAAGTCAATATTGACTATCCTGAGTATGACGATGTTGAAGAAATGACGCATCGGGTTTTAGTTGAAAAGGCAACATCAGTGAAAAAGGAAATTGAGTCACTGCTAACGACTTCTCAGCAGGGGAAAATACTGCGAGAAGGCTTATCTACTGTCATTATTGGAAGACCGAATGTTGGGAAGTCTTCCTTGTTGAATAGTCTTGTACAGGAAACAAAAGCGATTGTAACGGATATTCCTGGAACAACGAGAGATGTCATTGAGGAATATGTAAATGTTAGAGGTGTACCGCTTCGTTTAGTCGATACTGCGGGTATACGTGAGACGGAGGACATTGTTGAGCGTATAGGGGTTGAACGATCTAGACAGGTCTTAAAAGAAGCTGACCTGATTTTACTTGTGCTCAATTATAGCGAGGAATTGTCAGAAGAGGATATCAAACTTTTTGAGGCCGTCTCAGGCATGGATATCATCGTAATCGTGAATAAGACAGATCTTGAGCCTAAGCTTGATATTGAAAAGGTCAAGCAGTTAGCGAAGGATCGTCCGGTGGTTACTACATCATTATTACAAGAAAAAGGGATTGATGAACTTGAAATCGCGATTCAATCACTATTCTTCACGGGTTCAATTGAAAGTGGAGATTTAACGTATGTAAGTAATACAAGGCATATTGCTCTTCTTCAGGCAGCAAAACAATCCATTGAGGATGCTCTTGAAGGAATTGAAATGGACGTACCGATCGATATAGTTCAAATAGATTTAACACGCTGCTGGGAACAGCTGGGTGAAATTATTGGAGATGCTGTTCATGAAAGCTTGATTGATCAGTTATTCTCTCAATTCTGTTTAGGAAAGTAAAGGGAGGAACATAAGAAATGGGTTATGAAGCTGGCAATTATGACGTAATCGTCGTGGGTGCCGGTCATGCTGGAGTTGAGGCTGCTCTTGCTTCTGCAAGACAGGGCGCCAAAACACTTGTATTGACTATCAACCTCGATATGGTTGCTTTTATGCCATGTAATCCGTCTGTAGGCGGCCCCGCAAAAGGGATTGTCGTCAGAGAAATTGATGCTCTAGGCGGAGAAATGGCACGAAATATAGATAAGACGCATATTCAAATGCGCATGCTGAATACGGGGAAAGGACCTGCTGTCCGTGCGTTAAGAGCGCAAGCAGATAAGTTCCAATATCAGCATGAAATGAAAAAAACAATGGAAAATGAACCAAACCTGACAATGCTGCAAGGTATGGTAGATCATTTAATTGTAGAAGATGATGAATGTAAGGGTGTTGTTACTCAAACAGGGGCGAACTATCGTGCGAAGTCTGTTGTTTTAACGACAGGGACTTTCTTAAAAGGCCGCATCATTTTAGGAGACCTTTCGTATTCAAGCGGTCCAAATAACCAGCAGCCTTCTATTAAATTATCTGATCATTTAGCAGAACTAGGATTCGATTTGGTTCGCTTTAAAACAGGAACACCTCCTCGAGTGAATAGCCACTCGATTGATTATAGTAAAACAGAAATTCAACCAGGTGATGATGTCCCGCGGGCGTTCTCCTATGAAACGGTTGAATATATTACTGACCAGCTGCCATGCTGGTTAACGTACACGAGTTTAGAGACCCATCAAATTATTGATGAGAATCTTCACCGTTCTCCAATGTATTCAGGTATGATTAAAGGAACTGGCCCTAGATACTGCCCATCCATTGAAGATAAAGTGGTTCGTTTCAATGATAAACCGAGACATCAAATTTTCTTAGAGCCAGAAGGTCGTAATACGCAGGAAGTTTATGTTCAAGGATTGTCTACAAGTCTTCCGGAGGATGTTCAGCAGCGCATGCTTTCAACCATCCCAGGACTCGAGAATGTTCAAATGATGAGAGCGGGTTATGCCATCGAGTATGATGCGATTGTGCCTACTCAGTTGTGGCCTACACTTGAGACGAAGAAAATTTCTGGATTATATACAGCCGGCCAAATTAATGGTACGTCTGGTTATGAGGAAGCAGCAGGTCAAGGGATTATGGCAGGTATTAATGCAGGAAGAAAAGCATTAGGTAAAGAAGAAGTCATTTTAAGCCGATCTGATGCATATATCGGTGTCCTCATCGATGACCTTGTCACAAAAGGAACAAATGAACCATACCGTCTCTTGACATCACGTGCTGAGTATCGTCTCCTTCTACGTCATGACAATGCTGATTTAAGATTAACTGAACTTGGCTATCAAATTGGATTAATTTCTGAAGAAAGATTCCAAGCATTCCAGCAGAAAAAAGAAGCCATTGAAGCAGAGAAAAAACGTTTATATTCTGTGATCATTAAACCTACAGCAGAGACTCAAGAATTTATTCGTTCACTCGGTGGAAGTGAGTTGAAGGACGGCATTCGTGCAAGTGATTTGATGAAACGTCCAGAAATGAATTATGAAACTGTTGTGAAATTAGCTCCTGCGGAAACACCGCTTCCTTCTGATGTGTGTGAGCAGGTAGAGATTCAAATTAAATACGAAGGTTATATTGAAAAGTCACTCCAGCAAGTTGAAAAACTGAAAAAGATGGAGAACAAAAAGATTCCTGATCGTATTGATTATGATGCCATCAAAGGGATTGCAACTGAAGCGAAACAAAAGCTGAAAGAAGTCCGACCGCTTTCTGTTGCACAGGCTTCTCGTATTTCAGGCGTTAACCCTGCTGATATTTCTATCCTTTTAGTATATTTAGAGCAGGGGCGTATTGCGAAGATAGCAGAATAGAAAGGATGTCGGCATGAACATTGAACAATTTACAGCAGCACTAGAGGAGAAAGGGATCACTCTTTCTCCAGTGCAGCTTGAACAATTTGAAACCTACTTCCGCATGCTTGTAGAATGGAACGAGAAAATGAATTTAACGTCCATTACTGAAAAGGAAGAAGTGTATTTAAAGCATTTTTATGATTCAATATCAGCAGCATTTTTTATTGATTTTCACAAAGTGACGACGATTTGTGATATTGGAGCTGGTGCTGGTTTTCCAAGCATTCCTCTTAAAATTTGTTTCCCTCATCTACATGTGACCATTGTTGATTCTCTTCAGAAACGAATTACGTTTCTCAATGAGTTAGCAAAAGGATTAAACTTACAAGATACTACTTTTTATCATGATCGTGCGGAAACGTTTGGACAACGTAAGGAAAAGCGTGAAAGCTATGATCTTGTCACTGCTAGAGCAGTTGCACGTTTATCCGTCTTGAGCGAACTATGTCTGCCTCTAGTGAAAAAGGAAGGATTGTTTGTTGCCTTAAAAGCATCTGCCGCTGATGAAGAAATGCAAGCAGGGAAAAAAGCTGTCACAGTCCTCGGAGGAGAGGTTGTTGAAAAGCATTCCTTTGTTCTTCCTTTAGAAGAAAGCGAACGGAACATCATTGTCATTGAAAAGAAAAAGCAAACACCAAAAAAATATCCTAGAAAACCAGGAACACCTAATAAATCACCAATAGAAGGTTGATCATGTAAAAGGTCGGTTTTTCTTCAATATTTATGATTTTACAGAAGGAAAAAACATGAGAAAATAGAATTATAAAAAGGTAGTTTTTAAAGGTGGTGTAGGTTCATGAAGCATTCACTCTCACGCTTCTTCGGGCTTGGAGACAAAGAACATCCTGAGCGTGAAACCGAAATAGAGGCAGAGATTGCTGAGCATGATACATTAAAGGAAGAGATACAGGAGCTCCCGGTCGACACAATTATGCCAAACCGTTTTCAGCCACGCACCATTTTTTCAGAAGAAAAGATACAAGAGCTGGCCACGACGATTCATACCCATGGCATTATCCAACCGATTGTTGTTAGACCAACAGAAGAAGAAGGAAAATATGAACTGATCGCCGGCGAAAGACGTTGGAGAGCGGTACAGACTCTTCAATGGGAGAAAATCCCCGCTATTATAAAAGATTTTACTGATACGGAAACGGCATCTGTGGCATTGATTGAAAATTTGCAAAGAGAAGAGCTGTCTTCTATTGAAGAGGCTCATGCTTATGCACGTCTTTTAGAGCTTCATGATTTAACACAAGAGGCGCTTGCTCAGCGTTTAGGCAAGGGACAATCAACTGTTGCTAACAAATTAAGACTTTTAAAGTTGCCTGAAGAGGTACAACAAGCCATTTTAGAGAAAAAAATCTCTGAAAGGCATGCACGTTCACTTGTGCCCCTAAAGCTTCCAGAATTACAAATCGCGCTATTGCAGGAAATCATCGAAAAGCAGTTGAATGTGAAACAGACTGAAGAGCGTGTAGTGAAGATGCTTGAACAAAAAACGGATCGCAAACCGAAGCCAAAACGTAAGGCGTTTAGTCGTGATACACGAATTGCGATGAATACCATTCGTCAGTCTCTCCACATGGTAGAAGACAGCGGACTTAAAATAAATACCGAGGAAGAAGAGTTTGAGGAATATATCCAATTAACGATTCGAATTCCTAAATAGAAATAAGCTGATGAGCGCCACTCGTCAGCTTTTTTTGTTTGTCTTATTTCCTGCACACACCATATTTACATAATATTTATAAATTGGTAAAATATGATTTTCATAGTATAAAGGAGGTGACAACTACTGATGAAAATGAAGAAGACTATTTTCGCCATTATTTGCTATTTACTTATTTCTTTTTCTGTTTTTCCAAATGAAGCGACAATATACGCTGTGAAATCGCCAACGGCTCATGCGGATGAAGGCCTGATGACCAACAGAGAATTGAACGTTTTGAAGAAGCAAGGTGTTGTTTCTAAAGATGTGACTGTACAGCAATTTAATCAAGAGTATGCGTCTTCCGACGATTCGATCGACTTGATTACAGCTGACGATGATTTGAAGAACTATGGTTTACGACAAAATAAGCATGATGAGCTGGTGACGGATGAAAAGCCGCACACCCTCAAGCAACTTTTAGGAAAGCCGTATCCTGGTACCGATATTATCCCTAAAAAAGGAGATATCTTGGTGACAACCACTGATGCTGTGAAGGGTTTGGTTGGACATGCAGGTATCGTCATTAATGAGAAAAGCTATGCTTCTATTCCAGGGTTTCGAAAGCATCCTCAACTTGATTCCATTCATAACTGGTTTCGCTATAGTGCCAATACAAAGGTAATTCGGATTAATCAAGAGGAGAAGGCAGATTTAGCAGGGGAATGGGCACACGATTATGTGAAAGATCATCCGAAGGCTCGCTACTCCATCACCATGTCAATTCAATCATTGGACCCGACTTATTGTTCAAAGATCGTGTGGCAGGCCTATGGCAAAACAGGGGACGCTTTGGGACATGCGACTTTTACCATTAAGACACCCTATGGATTTTTAAAAAAGAAAAGCTATAAAACAGTAACTCCTAAGGTCATTGTCAGTGAAGGCCGTAAAATAGGTGAATTATACTTTTAATATGTGACCCTCACTTTTGATAGAAGTGAGGGTTTTGATGCATGTCTATTTCTTAAAAAAGATATATCAATATACTTTTTAGATGTGTTATCATTCGTTCTTTTATGTACGAAAAGGCACATTCACCGACGAATTTATAATAGGGAAACAAAAAAAGCAAACGTTTCATACTTTTTTTGATAGAATAGGAAGTATGAATGATTGAGAAACTTGTTAAGTTGAAAGTGGGTGACATCGTGGGGAAAATCATAGCGATTACCAACCAGAAGGGCGGCGTCGGGAAGACGACAACTTCTGTTAATTTGGGTGCGTGTTTAGCATACATAGGCAAACGAGTGTTGTTAGTTGATATTGATCCGCAGGGCAATGCCACGAGTGGTATTGGGATTGAGAAGGCCGACGTAGAGAAGTGTGTGTACGATATTTTAGTTGATGATGCAGATGTTCTTGATGTGATTAAGACGACAGAGGTCGAAAATCTTGATGTCATTCCTGCGACGATACAGCTTGCAGGGGCTGAAATAGAGCTTGTGCCTACAATCTCACGTGAAGTGAGGCTGAAGAGAGCACTTGAATCTGTTAAGCAGAATTATGATTATATGATTATTGACTGCCCGCCATCACTTGGACTGCTGACGATTAATGCGTTAACTGCATCCGATTCCGTTTTAATACCAGTTCAGTGCGAATATTATGCGCTTGAAGGATTGAGCCAATTGTTAAACACAGTTCGTCTCGTGCAGAAACATCTAAATACCGATCTTGCCATTGAAGGTGTCTTGTTGACAATGCTTGATGCCCGAACAAATCTTGGGATTCAGGTTATCGAAGAAGTGAAGAAGTACTTTAGAGATAAAGTCTATCAAACCGTCATTCCGAGAAATGTGAGGCTGAGTGAAGCGCCAAGTCATGGAAAGCCGATTATCTTGTATGATCCACGTTCAAGAGGTGCAGATGTCTATTTAGACTTAGCAAAGGAAGTGGATGCGAATGGCTAAAGGTCTTGGAAAGGGTATTAATGCACTATTTAACAACGTAGACTCAAATGAAGAAACGGTTGAAGAAATTAAATTAAAGGATTTGCGTCCGAATCCGTATCAGCCAAGGAAAACGTTTGATGATGATGCATTGTCTGATCTGAAAGAATCCATTCAGCAGCACGGTGTTTTACAGCCGATCATTGTTCGTAAATCGATTAAAGGATATGACATAGTAGCAGGAGAACGTCGTTTTCGCGCAGCACAACAAGCTGGTCTGACAACAATTCCTGCGATCGTTCGAGAGTTTTCAGAAACGCTGATGAGAGAAATTGCCCTTTTAGAAAACCTGCAGCGTGAGGATCTCTCTCCACTAGAGGAAGCGGAAGCGTATGCTTCCTTGCTGGATCATCTAAGTGTGACGCAAGAGGAATTAGCGAAGCGATTAGGGAAAAGCAGACCGCATATTGCGAACCATCTCCGTCTGTTGACTTTACCGGATGAGATCCAAAAGCTGATTGCAAATGGAACGTTATCAATGGGACATGGCCGGACATTGCTTAGCTTAAAGAACAAAAAGAAGCTGGCGCCTTTGGTAAAGAAAATCGTGGATGAGGGGTTAAACGTACGACAGGTTGAGAAACTTGTTCAGCAGTTAAACGAAAATGTTCCACGTGAAACAAAGAAAAAAGAAGCACCAAAGGATCGAGTGTTGAAAGAAAGAGAGTCTTTCTTACAAAACTACTTTGGTACTTCAGTGACGATCAAGAAACAGAAGAAAAAAGGTAAAATTGAGATTGAATTCCTCTCAAATGAAGATTTAGACAGAATCCTTGAATTGCTTTCTACGAGGGAATCATCAGAGTGACCATCTTGATATGAGATGGTCTTTTTTATATTCTTCCAGTGATATTTTGAATAGGGGTGAAGAGAGACCGGCTTTTTTCTCTTGTCCAATCCATTTGGTCAATGTGAGATAGACTTTCAGAAAGTGTATTGGCCATAGACATGACTAGATGAAGACGTGTGTTTTGGAGGACGAAGTATTCCATGAAACCACTCACATTGACGATCCCATTAATATGAATATCTCCTACCTCTGGAAGCTCTTTTTGCACACCAGCTCCAGGCTTTAACGGTCCATCTCCAATTTGGAAAGAACCGACACTTTTCACTCTTCCTAAACAGGCATCAACCGCTACAATAAACGGGTGTTTATGAGCTTGTTCAATTTCAGCGAGTTTTTCTTTTAAATTGACCGCATGCACTGGGTCAGAGAGTGTTCCATATACATGAAGCTTTTTCAAATCCAGACCTGAAAGCTTTGAACCAACAAGTGGACCTAGAGAGTCGCCAGTTGAGCGGTCTGTACCAATACAAACGATGGCAACGGGTCTTTTTCCTGCTTTCTGAAGATGCGAGAATAAAATACTTTTAAGCTGTTGAATGGCGTTTGTATCCGTATGGGACACGTATTCTTTCACCCTATTTCTAAAAAAAAGACCGTTCTTGCTATTCATAGGTCTCACTTCCTTGTCATAGTAGTTAGTAACAGTATACGGAAACAAGCTTAATTCTATACCTATGAGGTGATGATTGTGTGGAAGGCTGGTTCAAGGTGGACGCTTTTAATTTTAGGAAGCTTAATAGGTGCGGGATATGCTTCCGGCCAGGAAATTTGGCAGTTTTTTGGCATTGATAGCGGACTAGCCATTCTACTGTTTACATTGATGTTTATGCTGTCTACCTATGTGGTGTTAAAAATCAGTTATGAGGTGCGTGCCGATCACTTTGTGCCAGTGCTGGAACGGCTTGTCGGTCCATGGCTGGCTAAGGTGTATGACGTGTTAATTGTCCTTTATTTATTCACGACAACGACGGTCATGATTGCTGGCGGCGGGGTGACGCTTGAGATGTATCATGTGCCTTTTTGGGTTGGCATCGGCGCGTTCTGTTTGTTTTCATTTATGATTTTTTTCTGGGATGTGAAAGGGCTCTTATCTGTGAATGCTTTCATTATACCAATTTTGGTGGTGGGGCTCATCTATGCGTTTGTTTTTTATTATATGAACCATGATCATATGTGGCGTATTGATTTTGGGCAGCAGTACAATTGGCCTGCCAGCATTGTTTTTGCTTCTTTGAATATATTATCTGTTGTGGCAGTGCTGTCTTCGGTTGGGAAAGAAATGAAGGGGCTGGGGGAAGCCAAAGTGGCGAGTATATTAAGCGGTCTCATCTTTGGTGTGATCTCGTATGTGTATAACGAAATACTGGTTGATATTTCTGGAAGCCTTTCAGCAGAGGGAATTCCTTTGTTTACAGTATTAGAAGGGGCGCCGATGTCTTTGTTTGTGTTTATGACCATTGTCCTTTGTCTAGCGATTTATACGACGACGGCAGCAGGTTTATTTGGATTATCCAGTCGAATGCTTTCTTTTGTACGAATGCCCCGCTGGCTGGTTGTATTGGTGATGCTTCTTTTGATGGCCCCTTTGACATCTCTTGGATTTGCTGATTTGATTGCGTTCTTGTATCCAATTTATAGTTTGTTGAATCTTTATTTGCTCGTCTGTTTAATGCTGTATCCGATTTTAAGTAAAAAGATATTTTCTCGTCCTAAAAAATTATATTGATAAAATAAAATAAGCACCTCTCTTTTTTAGAGCTGTGCTTATTTGATCTGAATTGAATCAATAGCTTCTTTGATATCATCATAGACAGGCATTTGCTTGAGACGCTGGAGGCGATCCTCTAATTCTGAAATGGCCTGTCCCTTTAAATGCTGGGAAATGTGTTGTTTGACAATGGTCGTCTGGTTTATCATGTCTTCTGTTTTAGACAATTGATATTCCAAGTGCACGCGAGTATTTGCTAATTCGTCGTGCAGCCGCATTTTGAGCAGCCGTTTTAGATCCTTTCGCTGTCCTTCTCTGCGCATGGCCTGAATGGCGGCGATTTCTTCAGGAGACTGTGTTTGTGTGTGTGGTGCCGATTGATTTTCGAATACAGACATGGAGCGGCGGGCACTCACATTTTGCAAGAAACGCTGGGCGTCACTAGGAGGCTTATTTTGATTGATCATGCGAAGACTCCTTTCTTAATGAATACCCATTTGCATCGCAAGGCGTCTATCTGCCTTGGCGTAGTCATCACCCATTGTGTACATATGTCTTGAAAGAGCAGAAAGCTCTTGTTCGTAATCCCTCAGGGTGTACAAGGCATTCAGCTGTTTTTCGTGTGAATAAAAGGAGGAATGCGACTGTTCCATCCTGACTTCGTCTACCAGTGCTTCCACATCACTATGACTTAATAAATCATAGTGGCCAAAGCCTACGAGTCCTTTAAGCTCTTGTTTTACATGATGGACGGCGTCTTTTACACTTTCATCAATTCCATCGATTTTTTCAAATACAGTGTGCACTTCATGTTCAATAATGCTTTGCAGATCATAGGATGAATTTTTTAGTAAATGGGATTTTATGATAATTTCAAGTCCGTTTTGTGCATATGCACGTCCAGAATGAATCTCTTGCAGCAGCATGGCTGTAAAACTTGTATTATGATCAAGCTGTTCATCTAAAATACGGGCGGATCCATTCGGATGGAATGAATATCCATTTGCTTTGAATTCTCCTGAAACGAGAGCTAAAAAAGCATTTGTATCAAAGGATTCGTTCCATTCTATATTCATAGATGCAAAAGCTGATTTTAAAAAGGTGTCAATTTCCCTTTTTTTGTATTTAACGGATTCTTGGACTGAGTCTTGCTGCCGTGGCGGTACGGTGTACTTGACTTGCCCAACTCCTTGATCATGGCGATTGAGTAAACCGACGTAATGACTAGGCTGAATATATTCAATCAACATGCGTGTATATTGACCTTGCTGCGCCTTTTGCTGAATCGAAGGCGACAGGCTGCTCCATATATTTGGGCTGTCAAAGGTGACGGCTTTTTTGACAGCTGGCTGTTCTGTTGCAACATAAGCACAAACAGCACCGGCAAGTGCTTGTCCAGTGAGATGGATACCTGCATTCGGATGCTTCTGACAGACTTTCTCTATGTATTCCTTCCCTTTAAAAAAGACATGGTCTTGATTGCCATCAAGGGACTTTCTTTCAATTGGATAGGCATAGTCTGTTTTGAGTAATGACTGTGCCGCGTTGTGTACATCTTGCTTAGATGTCACCGTCATTTGGTTTGGCAGTGGACAGTGAAAAGCGACGATGAATTCATCTGATTGTTCTGGCTGCATTGTTAAACCATATATTTTATGGTCGATCTTTAGAAAATCGTGGACAGTGAGTGTTTGCTGACCTATTTCTATCGTATGGTGCTGCTGGTAATTGTCGATATTTCCAGCATGATCGGATATGATTTTATATTCTTTATCAGTTAATCTATCCTTTCGATTGACCATCGTACCTGCTCCCTCACATAACATTTATGCAGATATCATAAATCAAAAAATATGGAAAAACCACCGCGTTCTACCAATAAAAACCTTTTGACCTACAGTGTTTGTGACAATATTGAAAAAAAACGGAGTTTAAGTAACTATTGGTCACAAATAAAATGATCTAAAAGAAGGGTTTTTTCTCTAAAAAAGAATAGGATGAACGATTGAAAGAGACTCTTTGTTTTGTGCATTGCCCTTCATCGCCGTTTTTTTGTACAATAGATTCAATGAAGTGAGCAAGGAGAGGTGAAGGCTGATGGCAGACAAAGCGTTTGGGTTACATGATGTTGTAGAAATGAAAAAGCCCCATCCATGTGGTGCCAATCGGTGGAAGGTCATTCGTTTGGGCATGGATATCCGTATTAAATGTGAAGGCTGCGGACACAGCGTGATGATCCCAAGAAGAGATTTTGAACGAAAAATGAAGAAAATTCTCGTCAAGCATGAGGAGCCAACTGCTTAAGTAGGCCTCATGCTTTTTTCATTAAATTTGTCTTTTCTACAGCAAAGCCAGGTGCAATTTCTCGTTTTGAAGCATTGATTTATTCTTTTTGACGATGTTTCTTCTATTGAAAATGCATGATGGTTAGCTTGTCTTTTCATGTAAACCTACTTATAATTGCTCTAGGTTCATATTACGCAGTATAACGAGCACGTTTGATATAGAGGAGATGAAAGAATGGCTTTAACAGCTGGTATTGTTGGCTTACCTAACGTCGGGAAGTCAACGCTATTTAATGCAATTACACAGGCTGGAGCGGAGTCTGCTAACTATCCGTTTTGTACCATTGATCCAAACGTCGGAATTGTAGAAGTTCCTGACGAGCGTTTACAAAAGCTAACAGAATTGGTGCAGCCGAAAAAGACAGTTCCCACTGCTTTCGAATTCACTGATATTGCGGGTATTGTCAAAGGTGCATCTAAAGGTGAAGGTTTAGGGAATAAATTCCTTTCTCATATTCGTCAAGTAGATGCGATTTGTCACGTGGTCAGAGCTTTTGCAGACGATAACATTACACACGTAGCTGGTAAGGTTGATCCTGTAGCAGATATTGAAACGATTAATCTCGAATTGATTTTGGCTGATTTAGAAACAGTTGAAAAGCGTTTAGCTCGTGTGAGTAAGCTTGCAAAACAAAAGGACAAGGAAGCAGTAGCTGAATTTGAGATTTTGTCGAAGCTAATGAACGCATTTGAAGCTGGGAAATCGGCAAGATCTGTAGAATTTACAGATGAACAGCAAAAGCTTGTGAAACAGCTTCATTTACTCACATCTAAACCAGTTCTTTATGTAGCAAATGTGAGTGAGGATGAAGTGGCGGATCATGAGGGCAACGAATATGTGCAGCAAATCCGTGAGTTTGCTTCTGGTGAAAACGCTGAAGTCATCGTCGTTTGTGCAAAGATCGAGTCTGAAATTGCAGAGCTTGAAGGAGAAGAGAAGCAAATGTTCCTTGAAGAGCTTGGTATTAATGAGTCAGGGCTTGATCAGCTAATTAGAGCATCTTATTCACTTCTAGGATTAGCTACGTATTTCACAGCAGGTGAGCAAGAGGTACGTGCTTGGACATTTAAAAAAGGAATGAAAGCGCCAGAATGTGCTGGAATCATCCACACAGACTTTGAGCGTGGATTTATTCGTGCTGAAACGGTTGCGTATGAGGATTTACTAGCTGGCGGAAGCATGTCTGCTGCTAAAGAAGCAGGAAAAGTTCGTCTAGAAGGCAAAGAATATGTAGTGAAAGATGGAGACGTCATTCATTTCCGTTTTAATGTATAGGTTCTTGTCATAGGCCAAGTGATTTGTTATAATATACAATTGTGAGTAATATAATTTATTGCTCCTTGCCCGTTTAGGGCCGCTTAGACCAAAAGGAGGTGCAATCAGATGAGAAAGTACGAAGTTATGTACATCATCCGCCCAACAGTTGACGATGAGGCTAAAAAAGCAGTTATCGAGCGTTTCAATAACGTGTTAACTTCTAACGGTGCGGAGATCACTGGAACAAAGGATTGGGGTAAACGTCGTCTTGCATACGAAATCAATGATTTCCGTGACGGTTTCTACCAAATCGTAAACGTTCAATCTGACGCTGCAGCAGTTCAAGAATTTGACCGCTTAGCTAAGATCAGTGACGATATCATTCGACACATTGTTGTTAAAGAAGAAGTATAAATCATTGAAATATATATTTAAAGGTGGTCTTTCAATATGCTAAACCGTGTTGTATTGGTCGGAAGACTAACAAAAGACCCTGAGCTTCGCTACACGCCTAATGGTGCGGCTGTAGCCACGTTTACTCTAGCTGTGAATCGTACGTTTACGAATCAATCTGGAGAGCGTGAAGCCGATTTCATTAACTGTGTTACTTGGAGAAGACAAGCCGAGAACGTGGCTAATTTCTTGAAAAAAGGAAGTCTTGCCGGTGTAGACGGTCGTTTGCAGACAAGAAACTATGAAAATCAGCAAGGACAGCGTGTCTTCGTGACAGAGGTTCAAGCTGAAAGTGTTCAATTTCTTGAGCCTAAGAGCGGCGGTGCTGGTTCAGGTGGATACAGCGGCGGTGGCAATAGCGGAGGCCAGTATTATGGCGGTAGCCAAAACGATCAGAATCCATTTGGAAATGAACCAAGTCAAAATCCATATGGCAATCAAAACAACCAAAATCGTAATCAGGGAAATAGCTTTAATGATGACCCATTTGCGAACGATGGTAAACCGATTGACATCTCCGATGATGATTTGCCATTCTAATTGATCTGAAAAAATGACTAAAGGAAAGGTGTGAAAACAAATGGCAGGTGGACGCAGAGGCGGTCGTGCGAAACGTCGTAAAGTATGTTTCTTTACTTCTAACGGTATCACGCACATCGATTACAAAGATGTTGATCTTCTTAGAAAGTTTGTTTCTGAGCGTGGTAAAATTTTACCTCGTCGTGTAACAGGAACTAGCGCTAAGTATCAACGTAAATTGACATTAGCGATTAAAAAATCACGTCAAATGGCATTACTTCCATACGTTACTGGTGAGTAAGTCGTTGACTTAAAAGCGGAGAGCCCCGAGCTCTTCGCTTTTTTTATTTTCCTCACTGTGAATCTCATCTATTTTTGCTAGAGTTGTTTTTGACAGTCAACCTAGGGGAAGTATGTAAAAGTGACAGTTTATTCTATACAAATATGAGGTTGATTTGTCATATTGGTAGTCTAGAAAATAATTGCAGTCAGGGCGTGGGAAGATGATTGAATTTAATAAGGTATCGATGCAATTTTCTGATGAGCGCTATGCCGTTCAATCAGTTGATTTGGAGATTCAGCAAGGTGAGTTTTTTGTATTGATTGGACCTAGTGGCAGCGGGAAAACGACGACATTGAAAATGATCAATCGTCTCATTTCTTCTACAGAAGGTGAGATTTACATAAAGGGTCAAAAAATAAGTGATTTTGATATGTTTGAGCTGCGCTGGGATATCGGTTATGTTCTGCAGCAAATTGCGCTTTTTCCTCATATGACCATAGAAGAAAATATTGCTGTGGTGCCAGAGCTTAAACAATGGAGCCGGAATGAGACCAATCAGCGTGTCGATGATCTCATGTTGATGGTCGGGCTTGATCCTGCTATGTATCGGCACCGAAAGCCAGCAGAGCTCTCTGGTGGACAGCAGCAGCGTGTCGGTGTGGCACGTGCACTTGCAGCTGATCCTGAGATTGTCCTGATGGATGAACCTTTTAGTGCGTTAGATCCACTAACGAGGGAGAAATTGCAGGATGATCTGCTTGATTTGCAGCGCCGCATACAAAAAACCATTGTTTTTGTGACGCATGATATGCAGGAAGCTATGAAGCTTGGTGATCGGATTTGTGTGATGAATGAAGGAAAAGTAGTGCAGATCGGACGTCCTGAGGAATTGGTTCAACATCCAGCCAATGCCTTTGTAAAGGAGTTTGTTTCAGGGGCTGCCCGCCATGTGGGACATCAAGCTTTTGAGCTGGAAACCTTGGCCCAACCGATGGCTCACGAAGCTCTTTTCCTCTATGAGGCGGTCTCAGCAGATGCCACACTGGATGAAGCCTTGTCTCTATTGGCAAAGCACGAGGAATTGGCTGTTGAAAAGAATGGAGAGCGGATTGGACTAGTGAATCGTCAAGCAGTGATTCAGTTTTTAGCTGATTCTTCTAAAGAGAGGGGCGAGTCACATGAATGATTGGACCCGTGTGTTATGGGAACGCAAAGAACAATTGGGGCACGCCTTACTTGAGCATATTCAAATTTCTTTTATTGCTTTATTTTTAGCGATTTTGATTGCCATTCCATTAGGTATCTATTTAACGAGGGTTCCAAAGCTAGCGGAATGGGTCATTGGGGTGACGGCTGTCTTGCAAACGATTCCGTCGCTTGCACTTCTTGGCTTGCTGATTCCTCTCGTGGGGATTGGGCAAGTGCCTGCGATTATTGCGCTTGTGGTCTATGCCTTACTCCCTATTTTAAGAAATACATATACAGGCATTCAGGAGGTCGATCCTTCCCTGAGAGAAGCAGCGCTTGCTATGGGGATGAATCATCGCAAACGGTTATTAAAGGTAGAGCTTCCACTTGCCATGCCAGTCATTATGGCGGGTATCCGAACCGGAATGGTTCTCATTGTGGGGACCGCCACTCTGGCAGCACTGATCGGAGCTGGGGGATTAGGAAGTTTAATTCTGCTGGGAATTGATCGAAATGATATGTCTCTTATTGTCATTGGTGCGATACCAGCTGCCTTACTCGCTCTCTTATTTGATGTGGTGCTGCGAACCTTTGAGAAAATTTCTTTTAAAAAGACTGTGATTTCTGTGGCTGTTTTTGCTCTGATTGCAGGAGCAGTTGTCGCTGCCCCCTCGCTGTTTCAGCAAGAAAAGAAAGAAATCACCATTGGCGGAAAGTTAGGATCAGAGCCTGAGATTTTGATCTCAATGTATAAGCTTTTAATTGAACAGGATACAGATATTCAAGTGAACCTGAAGCCCGGTCTTGGTAAGACGTCCTTTGTTTTCCAGGCATTACGCTCTGGTGATATTGACATTTATCCCGAGTTTACGGGTACAGCGATTTCTGAATTCCTCAAAGAAACAGCAAAAAGCACAGATAAAAGAAAAGTGTATGAGCAAGCGCGGCGTGGATTGGAATCGTCCTTTCAGCTCCGTCTTCTTGAGCCCATGGCATACAACAATACGTATGCTTTAGCCGTGCCGCAGTCACTGGCTGATCAATATGAGGTGTCCCACATTTCAGATCTAGGTAAGATCAAAAACCGTATAAAAGCTGGATTTACCTTAGAGTTTTCTGATCGTCAGGATGGGTATCGAGGCATTCAAAAAGCTTATCAATTTTCCTTTGACGATGTTGTGACGATGGAGCCGAAGCTTCGTTATCGAGCGATTCAAAAAGGAGATATCAATTTGGTCGATGCGTATTCGACAGACAGTGAATTGAGACAATACAAATTAAAGGTGCTTGATGATGATCAGCATGTTTTCCCGCCATATCAAGGAGCACCGCTGCTCAGGCAGGAGACATTAACTGAATTCCCTGAGATTGAGACCTCTCTCAATAAGCTTGCGGGTCAAATCACAGACGATGAGATGAGAGAAATGAATTATGAAGTCAATGTGAAGGAGAAGGATGCATTTCAGGTAGCGAAGGCCTATTTAAAAAAGAAAAAATTGCTGCAATAATCAAGGGAAAGCAGGGCTGTTTCATGCAAAACAGCTCTGCTTTTTTAAAAGAAAAACAAAAAACATTGACATTTATTTAAAAACATCATATCCTTAATTCGAGATAAATATATTTTTTTTGATCTAATATCTCGAATTCGAGATAATATAAAGACGTCAGTAAAGACATAATGAATAGAGGTTTCTTACTTCAATTAGGAGGGCATGAGAAGTGAAAAAAACAGAAGGAATTCACCATATTACAGCTATTGTAGGTCATCCTCAGGAGAACGTTGATTTTTATGCAGGTGTTTTAGGACTTCGTCTCGTGAAGAAGACCGTGAATTTTGATGATCCGGGCACATACCATTTATATTTTGGAAATGAAGGCGGCTCTCCAGGGACAATTATTACGTTTTTCCCTTGGCCGGGGGCACAAAAAGGTCAAATTGGTGCAGGGCAAGTGGGCGTGACGACATATGTTGTACCGACAGGCTCTTTCTCTTTCTGGAAGGATCGCCTTGAGCAGTTTGATGTCTCTTATGAAATAGTTGAACGCTTTGGTGAAGCTTTTCTCTCATTCGAAGATCCACACGGCTTATTGATTGAGCTGGTAGAACGTGCGGAAGGAAAGCAAAACGAGTGGACCTTTAATGGTGTTACACCAGATGTAGCCATTAAAGGATTTGGCGGAGCTGTTTTATTAACTTCGCAGCCGGAGCAAACGATGCAGCTGCTAGAGCAAACGATGGGACTTGAACGAGTCGGAGCAGAAGGAGACTATGTGAGATTCCGTTCGTTTGGTGAAATAGGCAATGTGATTGATGTGAACAACACACCTGTTCCACGAGGACGTATGGGTGTTGGGGTTGTGCACCATATTGCATGGAGAGCAACAGATGATCAGGACCAATTAGATTGGCAAAGACATATTGCACAAAGCGGGTATCAAGTGACACCTGTGCAAGACCGAAATTACTTCAATGCTATTTATTTTAAAGAGTTTGGCGGCATATTATTTGAGATTGCCACGGATCCTCCAGGGTTTGCACACGATGAATCAGTGGAAACAATGGGTGAAGCATTGAAACTGCCACCGCAATATGAGGCGCAGCGCGGTCAGATTGAACAAATTGTGCTTCCAATTGAAGTGAGAGAAGTTAAAGGGAAAGGAGATTCATGATGAAGCATCTTTTTCGAAAAGGAAAGAATGAACAAAGACCTGTCCTGTTATTACTGCACGGAACTGGCGGGACAGAAGAAGATTTATTGCCACTTGCAGAGATCGTAGATCCTGATGCATCTGTTCTTAGTGTGAGAGGGAATGTATTAGAAAACGGCATGCCGCGTTTTTTCAGACGTTTGGCAGAGGGTGTATTTGATGAACAGGATTTGATTGAGCGTACTGAGGAACTATATACATTTATCGGTGAAGCAGCTGATGAATATGGATTTGATCGTCACAATGTGGTAGCTATCGGATATTCCAATGGGGCAAACATTGCTGGAAGCTTGTTATTCCATTATGGGGATGCCCTAAAAGGCGCCATCCTGCATCATCCAATGGTTCCAAGACGCGGAGTTTCATTGCCTTCATTAGCAGGGAAACAAGTCTTTATAGCAGCAGGTGAAAATGACCCAATGTGCCGTCCAGAGGAATCACAGGAGCTGGAGCAATTGCTGCAGGGTGCAGGTGCATCGGTTACACTTCATTGGGAAAATCGCGGACATCAGCTAACGAGAGAAGAAGTCGATGCTGCGGCTTTATGGTATCGTCGTCAATTTTAAATAAGGTGGGGAATACAGGTGGGATTTTTACAGAAGCTTTTTGGGCAAAATAAACAAAAGGAGATGGAACAAATGGAAAACGTAAAATTAGCGATTATTTATTATAGTTCAACAGGTACAAACTATCAGATGGCGAAATGGGCTGAAGCTGGAGCAAAAGAAGCTGGCGCAGAGGTCAAAGTATTAAAGGTTGCTGAATTGGCACCAGAAGCAGTTGTCGCTTCAAATCCAGCATGGAAAGCACATTTAGACGAAACAAAGGATGTGCCAGAGGTTCAATTAAGTGATTTAGAGTGGGCAGATGCCATCATCTTTAGCATGCCGACACGTTTCGGTAACCTGCCAGCTCAAATGAAGCAGTTCTTAGATACGACAGGCGGCTTGTGGTTCCAAGGTAAATTGGCAAACAAAGCAGTGAGCGCGATGACTTCAGCTCAAAACGCAAATGGCGGACAGGAGCAGACGGTTCTCAGCCTATATACGACGATGTTCCACTGGGGAGCCATTATTGCCGCTCCTGGATACACAGATGATTCCTTATACGGTGCAGGGGGCAACCCTTATGGCGTAAGTGTCACTGTTGACCAAAATGGAAAAATCCAAGAGGATGCAGAAGCAGCTGTGAAACATCAGGCAAAACGTACAGTCAATGTAGCAGAATGGATCAAAAAAGGTCAAAACGCTTAATAGATGTAAATAAAAAGAATGCAGCCTCGCCGCTGCATTCTTTTTTTCATTAATAAGGATCTGATGGTGTGCTGTTGTTGATGGCATCGTCCACGGCTTCGGCAGCGCCTGTAGAGCCGATAGGTCCGCTTGGCTGCTCTTGTTTAAAGGCTTTTAAGCCGTCAGCGACACGCTTTCCGTAATCAGGGTCTGCTTTTGTAAAGTTTTCGATCATTTGGTCTTGAATGTCCTTTTGACATGTGGAAAGGGTGTTGACTAAGTTCTTAATCAGTTCCTCACGCTCCCAATCATTAAAACGGCGATACGTTTCTCCTGCTTGTCCAAAGTTGTTTGAGCGGTCAATGGCTTCTCGTTTGACTTCACCCTCTACAAAAGGCGTATGATCCTTTCCATCCTGTTTGGCTTCTTTTAATCCCCCGAGGATCGACGGTTCATAATTCACATGGGGATTTTGCCCTTTGCCTTGATCGACATGGTATTCCATTTGCCCGTCTCTCTGATTGGTGGCGACATGCTTTTTCGGTGCATTGATCGGTAGCTGTAAATAGTTTGGCCCTACACGATATCGCTGCGTGTCAGAGTAGGAGAAGGTACGGCCTTGAAGCAATTTATCATCTGAGAAATCCAAACCGTCTACGAGTACGCCAGTCCCAAAGGCAACCTGTTCGACTTCTGCGAAATAGTTTTCTGGATTTTTGTTTAATACCATCCGTCCAATTGGTTTCCATGGATAGTCATCCTTGTACCAAAGCTTTGTCGGGTCTAGCGGGTCAAAGTCGAGGTGAGGGTGGGCATCATCTTCCATGATCTGTGCATATACCTCCCATTCAGGATAATCTCCTTGCTCAATCGCTTCATATAAATCCTGTGTGGCATGGTTAAAATTTTCTCCCTGGATCGCTTGAGCCTGTTCTTGGGTCAGGTTGCGAATGCCTTGTTTCGGTTCAAAATGATATTTAACCAGCACGGCTTTTCCTTCATGGTTGACCCATTTGTACGCATGGACACCTGAGCCTTGCATGTGCCGGTATGTAGCTGGGATGCCCCATGGTGAAAAAAGAAATGTCACCATATGCGTCGCCTCAGGTGATTGTGAGACAAAATCAAAAATACGCTCGCCGTCCTGCCGATTCGTAACAGGATCTGGCTTAAAGGCATGAACCAAATCAGGGAACTTTAAAGCATCTCGGATAAAGAAAATCTTCAGGTTGTTCCCTACGAGATCCCAGTTGCCTTCCTCTGTATAAAATTTAATCGCAAACCCTCTCGGATCGCGTAATGTTTCTGGCGAATGACCGCCGTGAATCACAGAAGAAAAACGAACGAAAACAGGCGTCTTTTTCCCTTTTTCCTGAAATAATTTCGCTCTCGTATAGGTGGAGATGGGTTCATCACCAAATGTGCCGTAGGCTTCAAAATAACCGTGAGCTCCAGCACCGCGTGCATGAACGACACGTTCAGGGATGCGTTCACGATCAAAATGACTGATTTTCTCTAGGAAATCGTAGTTTTCAAGCGTAGTGGGTCCTCTATTCCCAACAGTTCTCATATTTTGATTGTCTGTTACGGGATGACCTTGCCGATTCGTTAACGTTTCTTCTGACTCTGAAGATGGTTTAGGCTGTTGATCTTCTTTCAATTCGAATCCCTCCTTCAATATCTCCCTAACAATATGGTCATGTTTCTCCCTATTTCATACAAGGATTGATATAATGATTGAAAACTTTCACGAGGAGCAAACCAGATGATTCGATTACACTGCCTTCACGCCCATCCGTCCAATCAGTCATATATAGAAGATGTTTTTGGTGATACAGATGTTGATTTGCATCACACAGTCGATTCATCATTTATAGAACGCGCCACTCAAGATCCTGCATTTGATCAATACAAGCAGCAAACGTATGCTATCAAAAGATTAAAGCAAGAAAGTGAAGCCGATCTCATTCTGCTCACGTGTACACAATACATTGCTGCTCTAGGTGATCAGCAGCACCTTTTCAAACAACCGATTGTTCCGATCGATGAACCGTTATTTGAGATGATTTGTGAGAAACAAGGGCCTCTTCAACTGGTGTTTTCCAACCCAGATACAGTGGAAGGGACGATGCAGCGGCTTGAATCATATGCCACAGAGCGGGGCAAACAGGTTGAAGTGGAATTGGTTGTGATGGAGGATGCCTTTCATCTCTGTCTAAACGGTGATATGCAAGCCTATGATGAACAAATCAAGGAGCAGCTGAGAAGATGTATGAAGCAAAAAGGGAAAGACATTTGTGTGATGCAGCTTTCGATGGTTCATGCGGCACAGGAGATGGAGCAGGAGACAGGCGTTCCTATCATTCATCCGCTTTCTTCACTAAAACAGTTTGTTCATCAAACAATATCCGCTTGGAAAGAGTGAACCCCTCAGGTTCGCTCTTTTTGTATAGGAACGTAAATGTGATGACATGTTAAAAAATAATCGAGCGCAAACTATTTTCAAAAGGTGCGCGTCTATCCAATGTAAGAAATAACAGATGCGCATTTAAGATAAAGGAGCTCTTTGTAAAATGAAGAAACGAAAAATAGACGATCAATTTGCGGATTACGTCATGGAACATAAACACAGTTTTTATCGGTTGTCCTATAGTTATGTCAAAAACCCAGAAGATGCTATGGATGTTGTTCAGGAGGCCATTCATAAAGCACTCAAATCTGTTCACCGATTAGAGGATGCGAGCAAAATGCATAGCTGGTTTTATAAAATCGTGGTGAACGCTGCCCTAGACTTTTTACGAAAGAAGAAACGGGTGCAGGTGACAGATGATGATACGCTTGAATTCTTATCTCAGGGCGAATCAGATGTATACGAGGATCAAGACGTCAAACGGGCTATAGAGGATTTGCCTGAGATGTATCGGGTCATCATTATATTGAGATTCTTTGAAGATTTAAAACTAGAGGACATCGCCCAGATTCTCGATGAAAATGAAAACACCATTAAAACAAGACTATATAAGGCGCTGCGGCTTTTAAAAGTAGAATTATCACAGGAGGAAATATAAATGGATAAGTATTTGGAACATTTAAAGGATGAATATTTAGAAATCCCTATTCCACCGGAATATGATGCGATGGTTGAACGAACGTTAAAAAGAAAAAATAAAAAACCTCATTTTCAGCAATGGACAATAGGACTTGTTGCGGCGGCAGCTCTTTTTGTCACAACGGTTAATGTCAGTCCACAGGCAGCAAGAGCGATTTCAGAGGTGCCTGTCATTGGCGAGCTGGTGAAAGTCGTAACGTTTACAGAATTTAAAAAGAGCGATCAAGGAACGAATATTGATCTTAAAACACCACACGTTTCAGGACTTGGGGACGGAACATTACAAGACAGCCTGAATCAAAAATATTTAGCTGAAAACAAAAAGCTGTATCAAGATTTTGAAAAGGAAACAAAGGGGTATAAAAATGGTCATTTAAGTGTTGAGAGCGGTTATGAAGTGAGAACGAACAATGATCAAATCCTTTCACTAGGCCGATACAAGGTGACGACTCAGGCTTCTGCGGCAGAGGAAATGACATATGATACGGTTGATAAGAAAAACCATGTCCTCATTACATTACCAAGCCTGTTTAAAGATGACCGTTATATTGATGTAATTAGTGAAAATATTAAAGAACAAATGAAGAAACAGATGAAAGAGGATTCAAACAAAATGTATTGGATTGGCAAGCAAGATATGGCGGAACCATTTAAGAAAATTAAGCCGGATCAAAACTTCTATATCAATTCAAAAGGAAAGCTTGTGATTTCCTTTAATGAATATGATGTGGCACCTGGCTACATGGGTGTTGTTGAATTCACGATTCCAACAAGCGTGCTAAAGGATGTTCTCGTTAGTGATACGTACATTCATTAAAAAGAAGACAGACAAAAAAGACTGCTGAACAATTCAGCAGTCTTGTCGTGTTGATTAAGAAAGTGCGTCTGTCAGCGCTGGTACGACTTGTTTCTTTCTTGATACAACACCTTTTAGTAAAGCTGTGTTGTTTTCAAGCGTGACGTTAAATGCTTTTTCTACTTTTGCTGCTTCAGCACCGAGTGCAAGAGCAAGGGAGTCATTTTCTAAAATGTCTGTGATGACTAAAACAAATAGATCAAGACCTTTTGCTGCAATGACTTCATTGATTTTCGCTTCAATGTCAGCCTGTCTTGCTGTCACTTCAGCGATATCTACTGTATTGACTTGTGCAATTTCGACTTTGCTTTTGCCTAATGCGAATTCTTTTGCATCAAGTGTAATTAATTCTTGAACCGTTTTTTGGCTTAGATCAGCGCCTGCTTTGAGCATATCTAGGCCGTAAACTTCTGGATCTACCCCTGCGATTTTTGCAAGCTCATGTGCAGCATCAATATCTTGCTGTGTGCATGTTGGGGATTTGAATAATAAGGAATCAGAAATGATCGCAGATAAAAGCAAACCAGCGATTTCTTTTTCAATCGTCACTTGGTTTTCTTTATACATTTTGTTTAAGATCGTTGCTGTACAGCCTACAGGCTCAGCACGATAGTAAAGAGGTTCACTTGTTTCAAAGTTGGCAATACGGTGGTGGTCAATGACCTCAGTTACTTGTACTTGATCAATATCGCTTACACTTTGCTGGAATTCGTTATGATCGACAAGAATGACTTGCTTTGTTTCATTTGCAGCCGTTTCAATGAAACGAGGTGCTTCTTGTTTAAAGAAATCTAATGCGTATTGTGTTTCTCCATTGATTTCTCCAAGTCTGACGGCTTCTGCCTGAACGCCGATTTTGTTTTTCAGATCAGCGTAAGCAATAGCAGAACAAATCGTGTCTGTGTCAGGATTTTTGTGTCCGAATACGAGTGTTTTTCCCATGTGAATTCTCCTTCTTACATTTATTGATGATGTTTCTATTCTAACAGCTTTTGACCTTGAATTCAGGGTTTATAGCTAAGAATAATCTAAAAAATTGTAACATGCTGTTTGAAAACTTGCATGTGCGGTTCCATATCGGTGTTCCACGTGAAACGCTCCCAGGACAGCCTGCATTTTACTTGAGATTTACCGCTATGGTAAAATAAAGGTTGGGGCAAGACATGATGGAGCTGACATCATACGTATACATAGAAGTACACATTGAGCAAGATATAGACAAAAGGATTGGATAGAGGTGAAGGTGTGAAACAAACAAAAGCGTTAGTAGAGGGCGCAATCATGATGAGTATTTTTGCGGTCATGATGCTGTTTTATTTGTATGTGCCGCTTTTATCTATTATTTTCTTTCTAGCTGCTCCGATTCCGATCATCCTCTATACAATCAGGCACGGCTTGAAAAAAGGAATTGCTGCTGGCGCTATTGGCATAGTGATCAGCTTTTTAATTGGGTCTATGGCTGGACTCATGAGTGCACCTATCTTAATTGCCGTCGGATTGGGCATGGGTGTTTTCTACAGCAGAAGGCAGCCTGGGAATGCCATCATTACAGGTGCGCTGCTTTATTTATTCAGTATTCTCATCTCCTTTGTTGTCAGTGTCCAGCTCTTTCAAATCGATATTATGAATATTGCGAAAGAGTCGATTGAGCAAATGATGCCGATGGTAGAGAGTGTTTTAAAGCAATCCGGGGCTTCTGAAAAGGACATAGCTAAACAGCTCAAACAGTTTAAAGAGATGCAGGATACGGCATTAAGTGCTTTACCTGTAGCGTTATTGATTTTGGTGACGCTGATGGCTTTTGTGAATCACTGGTTCGTGCGGCCTTTGCTCAAACGGTTTGTTTCAGACATGCCGTCCTTGAAGAAATTTAAGGATATGCGGCTGCCAAAAAGCATGGTATGGTATTATTTACTCACATTGCTTTTGATGCTGATTCAGACGGAAAAAGGCAGCTTTTTATGGCTCGTTCAAACGAGTGCGTTTCAAATTTTATTTATACTGGTGCTTATTCAGGGATTTTCTTTTCTCTTCTATTATTGCCACGAAAAAAACATCTCAAAAGCGGTACCCATTTTCGCTGTCGTGTTAACGGTTTTCTTTCCGCCAATCGGTGTGATTGTGCGAATTATAGGGATTGCTGACATAGGCTTTGATTTAAGAGAAAAAGTAAAAAACAAATAATTCACTCTGAATGTTGAGGAGTTGATATCAGTGCCAAGCTTCTATAGAAAACCTGTCATCAAGTATCCGATCTTCGCGTTAATTGTTCTTGCGGTGGTCACAGTCCTCCTCAACCTTTATTTCAATTGGATCATAGGAGCAGTTGGTCTTATCGTCCTTGCAGGTGTGCTCTACTTTTTAAAGTGGGCTGATACGCAAGTGCAGAAAGAGATTGATTCATATATTTCAACATTATCCTATCGAGTCAAAAAGGTTGGAGAAGAAGCATTAATGGAGATGCCAATTGGTATTATGCTGTTTAATGACCAGTATTATATCGAATGGACCAATCCGTTTCTCGCTTCATGCTTTCATGAAAGCACACTTGTCGGCAGATCCTTGTACGATACATTCGAGTCTATTGTGCCTCTTATTAAACAAGAAGTCGAGACCGAAAATGTGACGCTGAATGACCGGAAATTCAAAGTCATTATTAAACGGTCAGAGCGCCTTTTATATTTCTTTGATGTCACGGAACAAGTGCAGATTGAACGACAGTACGAAAATGAACGAACGGTGTTATCTTATATCTTTTTAGACAACTACGACGATGTCACGCAGGGCCTTGATGATCAAGTGCGCAGCGCGATTAATAGTGAAGTGACGTCTTTGCTCAACAATTGGGCACAAGAATACGGTATTTTCCTGAAGAGAATTTCGTCTGAACGATTTATGGCGGTTCTAAATGAGAGCATTTTAGCTGAGCTTGAAGCGTCAAAATTCTCCATTTTAGACGAGGTCCGTGAGAAAACAGGGGCACATAGTGCGACGCTTACTCTGAGTATCGGGATCGGTGCGTCCGTTCCTTCCTTGAAAGAGCTTGGAGCACTTGCCCAGTCGAGTCTTGACCTTGCCCTCGGACGAGGCGGGGATCAGGTCGCCATTAAACAGCCGAATGGAAAAGTGAAATTCTACGGTGGAAAAACGAATCCAATGGAGAAACGGACACGCGTACGCGCACGGGTCATTTCTCATGCTTTAAAAGAAATTGTATCTGAAAGCGGTAATGTCATGATCATGGGGCATAAGTTCCCAGACATGGACTCGATCGGTGCATCCATTGGGATTTTAAAGGTCGCCCAGGCCAATGGAAAAGAAGGCTATATTGTCATTGATGCCAATCAGATTGGCGACAGTGTTCAACGCTTAATTAGTGAAATTAAAAATTATGAAGAGCTTTGGTCACGTTTTATCACCCCAGAGGAAGCAATGGAGCTTGCAAAGGATGACACATTGCTTGTCGTCGTGGATACACATAAACCGTCTCTCGTTATGGAAGAACGGCTGCTGAATAAGATTGAAAATGTCGTGGTCATTGACCATCATAGACGCGGCGAGGAATTTATCCGTGATCCTTTACTTGTTTATATGGAGCCGTATGCTTCATCTACAGCAGAGCTTGTGACAGAGCTTTTAGAATATCAGCCGAAGAAATTACGGATTAACATGATTGAGGCGACTGCGCTTCTGGCTGGGATCATCGTTGATACGAAGAGTTTCTCCCTGAGAACGGGGTCAAGAACGTTCGATGCAGCATCCTACCTTCGTGCAAAGGGAGCAGATCCTGTCCTTGTGCAAAAGTTCTTAAAAGAAACCGTCGATCATTACATCAAACGAGCAAAACTCATTCAGCATACAGAACTGTATCAAAATCAGGTGGCCATTGCTTCATTGCCATCTGACAGGTCGGAGTATTATGATCAAATTACGATTGCCCAGACAGCGGATTCCCTGTTGTCAATGAGTGAGGTAGAAGCGTCATTTGCTGTCGCTAGACGAGATGACGACACAGTATGTATTAGTGCTAGATCATTAGGGGATATCAACGTTCAAATTATTATGGAAGCATTAGACGGCGGCGGTCATTTGACTAACGCTGCTACCCAGATTTATGGTATAACCATTGAAGAAGCGGTAGGGAAATTAAAGGCTGCCATTGACGAATATTTCGAAGGAGGGGTTCAAAGATGAAAGTCATCTTTCTAAAAGACGTAAAAGGCAAAGGAAAAAAAGGCGAAGTCAAGAATGTAGCTGACGGATACGCGCACAACTTTCTCATCAAACAAGGGTTAGCTGTTGAAGCAACTCCAACGAACCTAAGCGCATTGGAAGGGCAGAAAAACAAAGAGAAAAAGAATGCCATCCAAGAGCTTGAACAAGCAAAACAATTAAAAGAAACACTTGAGGCGTTAACAGTGGAACTCACTGCAAAATCAGGTGAAGGCGGCCGTTTGTTTGGCTCGATTACAAGCAAACAAATCGCTGATAAATTGCAAAAAGATCATCAAATTAAACTCGATAAGCGTAAAATCGAGCTGAATGACGCCATCCGTGCATTAGGTTACACAAATGTACCGGTGAAGCTTCATCCAGAGGTACAAGCAACGTTAAAGGTACATGTGACAGAGCAGGCATAAGTAGAAAAGAACCCGTCTCACGAGGAGGCGGGTTCTTTTTTTATGAAGGATCTGAAATATAGACACTGCGTCCAGCACGCATACCGGATAAAAACATGAAAAATAGGATGATGATAAAGATGATAATCGCTGGTGTCCATGTATGTGTGGAATCAAAAAGGATACCAATCATGAACGGCCCAACAGCAGCTAATAAATAACCGAGAGACTGCGCCATTCCAGAGAGGGCAGCTGCTTGTTCCATATTGGTTGTACGTAAACCGATAAATGTGAGGGCAAGACTGATACTGGCCCCTTGTCCAATGCCGATCAATAGAACAGAGATGACAAGGATAGGCGTCGATCCTCCGAGGAGAAGTCCAATCATGCCGAGTAAATACACAAGGACAAGGCCAGCGACAAGCGGTCTTTGCGTTTTTAATTTTTCTGCAAAAACGGGCGTTAAGAAGGTGGATGGCAGCCCAACAAACTGCATAATGGACAGCATCCAGCCAGCTGTAGACAGGTTCATTCCATGGGATGTTAAGATATCAGGAAACCATGCGATGCTGCTATAGAAAAGGAATGACTGCAACCCCATAAAAAAGGTCACCTGCCATGCAACACGTGAACGCCATATTGGCTGCTCTGTAAGAGAAATACTTTTGACGGCCGCTGTATTCTGATGAAGAAGCTGCGGCGCCCAAACCATCATGGCGAGAAGGGCAAGTCCAGCCCATACAAGGAATGATGTATTCCAGCCGCCAGGCATCGTATGACTGAGCGGAACACTGACACCTGATGCAAGTGCAGCGAAGACGGACATTGAAGTTGTATATACACTTGTCATCAAGCCTGCATGTGCAGGAAATTTATGCTTCACAAGCCCCGGTAAGAGCACATTACAAATCGCAATTCCAACGCCGACCAGCGCTGTTCCAATCATTAAGAAGGTGATGGAGCCAAACGAGCGAATCACAATCCCAAAGAGAAGGACGGCAAGTCCAAGCCAGAGGGTTCGTTCATTGCCAAGTCGTTTTCCGATTTTAGGTGCAATTGGAGAAAGCAATGCGAATGAGAGCAGTGGTAATGTCGTAAGAAAACCCGCCAGTCCATTTGAAAGCTGTAAATCGGAACGAATCGCGCCGATAACAGGGCCAACGGATGTAATGGCAGGCCGAAGATTAAATGCAATAAGCAAAATCCCAGCAATCAGCAGGATGGTTTGTCCTGTACTGCGAGGATGTAATGTTGATTTTTCTAGTTGTTGTTCCATGAATGTAAACTCCTTTATTTCTTTAAGAAGAACGTTCTTTCTTCTGTTCAAGCTCCGCTAATTTAGCTAATAAGATATGCTGCGGCATATGCATGATTTGTTCTAACGGTACATTGAGTGATGCAGCAAGCTTTTGTGCGGTATCGGCTGAGATTTGTAAAGGTCTCATGCGCAAATCCCTCCTCTTTCAATCTATACGTTCCAATATATCATATCGGCTTTGTGCCATGCTGATAAAAAATTAGCGTTCTCTTTGATAAAACCACTTTAGGGCCGATAAGAAATTATTTTGAAATTGTTTCAGATGATGGCCCTCCCCTTGTTCGATGTGATATTGCAGCTGCCTTTCTTGCATCCCTTTCTGTAATAAAAGGTCATGCAGTTGTTTGTTGAATAAAGGCATGTGCTGTTGAGCAGATGTTTTGCCTTTCCCTTCTTCACTGCCTACAGACAAATAAATAAAGTGATCCACACACTGAATGCTTTGTTGTTTAGCAAACGGTAGAAAATCTTGATACCAAAATGACCCGGAGATCGATGCGATGTTTTTAAAAAGATCAGGGTGCATGAATAAAGTATAAATAGCAAACAGCCCGCCTAATGAAGCACCTACGTGGCTATGTTCATGACAGGTCTCTTGAACTGGATATTCTCTTTTGATATATGGGAGTAAGTCATTCGCTAAAAATGACACATACGTCTGTGCCTCACCTTTAAAGTCAGGAAACCCAGATCGCAGTGATGACGCCTTCCATGGTGTATATTCGTCAAGTCGATTGAATGGGTGTATGCCGACAATGATGATTGGCGAGATGGTTTTGGTTTCGATCATTCTTTCGATCTCTAGCAGGTGTGTTCTAAACAAAGAAGAGCCATCTTGTACAAAGACAGCTGGAACATCAATAGAGGTGTCCTGTGGAAGGTAAATATCAAGCTGACGCCCATTAAACTCATCATATAGAAACGTTCCGTTCATGTGTATCCTCTCCTAAAGGTTTTCAACTGCGTTGAAAAGAAGACAAAGGGCTAAACAATTTAGCCCTTTGTCAAAAATCTGATTACGCATCTGTTTAGTTGTTTTGATCTAACCATTTGACAGCCTTATCAAGGAAGGTTGTTTTGCTTAGTGCTGTTCCTCCTTGAAGCATAGGATCAACGGCATTTTCATTGATGTGCCCATTTTTCACAGCTTTTAGGCTTGTCCAAATTTTATTTTTCTCTAAGTCCTTCAATGCATTTGGATTCGATGAGTTTTCCTCTTTAGAGAACTGAACAAAAATATAGTCAGGATTGAGTTCGCCTAGGCGCTCCAATGAAATCAATGCTTGTGCTTTGGCTTTTTTGATATCACTTGGTGCTGTAAATCCTAAGTCCCCATATAAGGTAGAGTTGAAGTATACGTCTTCAGGGTAAACGTACAGGTCGCCCTGTCTAATGCGCAAAATGACAGCTGTTTTGTTGCTGCTTTTGTCTTTCAGGGTTTCTTTCGCTTGTTTGAGATCTTTCTGATAATCAGAAATGATGTTTTTCGCTTCTTTACTTTTTCCAGTCAGTTCACCGAGTAATAATAGATTGCTTTCCCAGTCAGAAGAGACATGGGATACTGGGATCGTCGTTTGGACTTTATCCAATTTTTTTATTGTTGCAGGCGGGAACTTGGTTGATCCGAGTATCACATCTGGTTTTAGTTTTAGGATTTTTTCCAGGTTCGGTTCTGTTTTTTCACCGATACCTTCTGTTTTCGCTGTAATGTCTTTAAATAATTCAGGGAATGTGCCGCCTACAGTAGAAGCACCAATAGGCTCGATACCAAGTAATTTTGAATCTTCCATTGATTCAAGGCTTCCAGCAATGACAATTCGTTTCACTGGTGTTTTGAGTTTGTACGTTTGATCTAAGTAGTTGATATTTGTTTCTGCTGTTTCAGCTGACTTGCTTTTGGTCGTGTTTGAAGCAGGTTTATTTTCTGCAGCACCACAGGCTGCTGCGGTGATCGTCATGATACAAAGGATAAGCAATGCGAACCATTTTTTCATTTGTTTTCTCCTTTAACTGATAATTGTTCTCAATTAAAGATTGTAGTAGTCTTTTGTCCTTTTATCCATAGACAATGATCTGTCAAATGATGGACTTTTTACGGAAAAAAAGATAAAAGGTCCTGAATGACCCGTTGATGACTGGCTGCTGTGTATTCACGCCAAGGGTCAGAAGTGAGCGGATAGACGGCTTGCTGCGTCACAGCCTTGAGATTTTGCCAAGACTCCTGCTGCTTTAACTTTTGATAAAAAGCAATCGTTTTTGGCTCCTTATGCAGGAAGAGGAAGATGGCGTCTGGATCTAGCTGTTGTATAGAGCGAATGCTGATTTTCTTTTCTATTAGCTGGCCGTCATTCTGAAAAGCTGGCAGAAGGCCAATGTCTTGAAAAATTACTTCTGACATGGTGCGATTCACAGACAAATAGAGCTGATCTTGAAAGATACGAAGAGGCAGGACGGTTTTTGGTGGATGATCAAAAAGGCATGCCTTTTTCGCTTGATTGACGAGTTCCTCGTAATGAATCAGCCATTCTTCTGCTTCGTTCGCTTCGTTTAGGAACGTAGCTGTTTGTTTGAATTGAGTGCGCCAATCTAATTGTGTGAATGGAACAAAGTGAACAGGACAGATGGTTTTTAACACTTGTTTTTCTTCCTCTGTCACATGATCATTGGCAATGATCAGCTCAGGTTTTGTTTCCTTTAATAGCTGTAAATTGGCTTCAGCGTGCTCGTTGATCCGGTGTGCACTCAGGTGAATCGGAATTTCTTCTGCATGATGCTCAAAATCATGTGCTGTCCACTTAGGGTGAAGAGGGGCAGCATATGGGATGATATGAATGGGTGTGAGCTGGCCGAGTATGGAATGGCCATAGGCTGCAATTTTCCGCTGACGGCTTTTCATATAAGTTGAAGGGGTTATGCCCGTTTTTTTCTTAAAGATGCGGCTGAAGTAATACGGATCTTGATAGCCGATTTCCAGTGCAATGTCTTTGAGCTTTGCGTTGCCTTTTGCCATTAATTGTTTGGCTCTAGCCATCCTTTTTTTGGTGATATAATCACTGACACTCACATCAAAATGCTTTTTAAATAGCTCGCTGTAATGATTGGCGCTGATGCCAGCCATATGAGATAGACTTGTCAGGCTGAGGGGTTCTTCGGAATGTTGATCGATATATTGTTTTGTTTTGAAAAGGGCATGTGCCGTGTCACAAATATCTTCTTTATGCAGTGTGAAAAGCTGCATAATGAGCTGCTGAAAAAGAGTTTGGCTTCTAAAAAAGCTAATGGATTCAGGTCTTTGCCATTCCTCTGTCATATCGGACAATAAAGAATGAATATGTTCAATCGAGCTAATATCGATAAATTGCCATTTATTCAGTAAAGAACGGGCATGTTCCGTTGATACTTCTCCTATGTTTTGATTTTGCAGCGTGTAGAGCTGAAAGCGAAACAGATAGAGCTCGTGTTTTTGATAAGGCTCTGTTTTTAACATAAATGTTTCCCCAGGCATGATTGTATAGAGTGTCAGATGTTTCAATCGCCATTTTTGATCGTTCAATGTGAGTAAACCGCTGCCGCTTATGCTGAAGAGGAGGCAGAATGTATCTGATAGCTGCTGCTCTGTATGTGGAAGCTCTGCATTATTTATTTTTTCAGTATATGTTAATCGGTAGATGAATTGTTCGGCATTTGCCAATGTACGTAATTGATTGTTGTTTCCCATAAAACCACCTGATCTCTTATTGATTGATAAACATTCTCAATTAAATTGTAGCAGAAAGAGCTGAAAGATGGTGATGTTTATTCTGTCAAAAAAGCACCCTGATGGAGATCAGGGTGCGGTGATTTATTCCGTTTTTCCATGTGCTAGCGCAGGTTCTTTTGTTAAGCTTAATGGCCGCAAGTCCTGCCAGTGTGTCTGGATATAATCGATGCAGGCATTTCTAGTGTCTTCACCAAAGACCTTTTCCCATCCATCTGGCACTGGTGCAAATGATGGCCAAAGTGAATGCTGTCCTTGTTCATTGACCAGCACAAGAAATACACCGTCTTCACGATCAAAGGGATTTGTCATTTGTCATCTCTCCTTTATTCTTAGTGCTTTTGTTTGACCCGATGCAGTGCGTTGTCTAAGATGACACCAATTTCTGCTAGGGGTTTAGGCTGGCACATGTCTTTGTGCCGGCAATGAATGTCGTGCTGTTCGATTGTTCCGTTGATATAAGGTGCCCATGCTTCGGGATCAATTGGTGTAAACCAATCTGGGATAATGGTAGATCTAAAGAATAATATGTCCCCCTGATAAGTTTTTGGCTGATATTCTCCGAGCAATCGAACTGAATTCACATAGGTTTCTTTTAGATTTCTAATGGCATCTTCATTTAAGCTAGCTAGTGCACTGCCATCTTTTTTCAAGATGTCGATGGCACTTTTCATTGTGAGCGGTTCACCTGTTAAGGTATCTGGATCATAACCGCCGAGCGCAAGAAGAGCGATTAGTGCTTCTTCTTCATCAGGTGCTGCTTTAATCGGTAAGAAATGGTTCGGATAGGCATCCAGCATCGCAACGAGTGCGATTTCTTCACCTTGCTGCTGGAGCTGTGTAGCCATAGCCTGAACAACGTTTCCGCCTAATGACCAGCCAAGAAGATGATAAGGGCCTTTTGGCTGAATCGTTTGGATGTGCTTGATGTAATCCGCAGCCATATCATCTAGTGTGTGCGGGTAGTCATCTTTTCTTGCGATTCCTCGAGCCTGTAATCCATAAATAGGGATGTCTTTTTCTAATGTATTCAAGAGACCTGCATAGCACCAGCTAAGACCACCTGCTGGATGAACACAGAAGAGTGGATATCTTTCTCCATTTGTTCGCAGCGGCAGCAGGATTTCTAGTGCGTTTTCATCGCTTCCTGTTTCTAGTTTCTCTGCCAAACTTGCCACATTTGGTGCTTCAAACAATGTTCCAATGCTTAGTTTGACACCAAGTGCATCACGAATGCGGCTGATTAAACGAACTGCAAGCAGTGAGTGTCCGCCAATGTCAAAAAAGCGATCGTCTATGCTGATTTTAGGCAAATCAAGCACCTCTTCAAAGAGATGACATAGGATTTCCTCTTTCGGATTTCTAGGGCCGCGGCCATCTGCTTGCTGCATATGCAATTGAGGTGCTGGCAGTGATTTTTGATCAAGCTTCCCGTTTGCTGTAAGCGGCATGGCGTCAATCTGTACATATGCCGCGGGCACCATGTAATCAGGAAGACTGGCTGCTGCAAAATGACGAAGGGTCTCTGTATCGAAACGGTTTTCTTCAGTTGGGACGATATAGGCGACTAGGCGTTTGTCGCCAGGCTGATCCTCTCGCATCATGACGGCAACTTGTGCAACTGCATCGTGGCGTGCCAGAACGGCTTCGATTTCTCCAAGTTCAATGCGGAAGCCGCGTATTTTAATTTGATGATCAGCTCTGCCAATGTAATCAAGAGCCCCTTCTTCTGTCCAGCGCGCAAGGTCGCCTGTGCGATACATCCTTGTGCCAGGTGCGCCATAAGGATCGGCAGGGAATCGATCTGATGTCAGGTCAGGTCTGCCTAGATAACCTCTTGCAAGGCCAGCTCCAGCTACATACATTTCACCTGTCGTTCCAGGGGGAACAGGCTGCAGATATTCATCTAGAACGTAAACGTGTAAATCAGGAATCGGTTCGCCTATTAAACTGCTGGAGTTCTTTGTGATCATATCTCGATTGAGTTCATTGTACGTAACGTGTACGGTGGTTTCTGTGATGCCGTACATGTTAATGAGCTTTGGCTTACAGTCTGAGTGACGGCTGTACCAATCTTCTAATCTGCTAAGCTCTAATGCTTCACCGCCAAAGATGACATAGCGGAGTGATAATGCTTGGCCTAGTGTTTGTTGTTCCTTGTCTATCTGCATGAGCTGATAGAAGGCAGAAGGTGTTTGATTAAGTACAGTCACGCCTTCCTCAACTAGAAGCTGCAGCATCTCTTCTGGGGAGCGAGAGATGGTATGAGGTACAATGACAAGCCGGCCGCCATATAAAAGTGGTCCCCATATTTCCCATACTGAAAAATCAAAGGCATATGAATGGAACATTGTCCAAACATCTTCTTCATCAAATTGGAACCAATGTTCAGTAGATGTCAGAAGACGGATGACATTTTGGTGTGGGATGACCACTCCTTTTGGTTTCCCTGTAGAACCGGATGTATAAATAATATAGGCCGGATGCAGAGAAGATAGCGGTTCAATTCTGTCTATATCAGCCGGATTGTGATTTGGCGTAGTCAGCAATTGATCGCTCGTTTCTTTTTCGTCTAACAAAATCAAATCGCAATCAGCAGGGAGGTGCATTGCATCTGCTTTTGTTGTGATGCTGCAAACGGGTTTGGCATCTTGTATCATGTGTGCCAGCCTGTCTGCTGGATAATCAGGATCAAGCGGAACATAGGCTGCGCCTGCTTTATGAACGGCTAATAAGCTTACGAGCATATCAATTGATCTAGGCAGGGCAAGTGCAACGAACTGTTCTGGTCCAACGCCTTTTTCTATTAATAAATGAGCAAGACGATTGGCTTTGTTGTTTAACTCACCATAGGTCAGCTGCCTATTGCCATACGTTACAGCCACTCGATCAGGGTATTGCTGCGCCGTTTTTTCAAATAAGGCCGGGAGACTATGTGCTTGGTCTAACTGAGCAATTGTCTTTTTGTCAGGGAGAAATGTTTGCCGCTCTTTATCTGATAAAATGTTCACTTGACCAATCGGCAGATGCGGGCGCTCAGCTATCTCTGTTAAAAAGCGCTTCATTCTGTCAGCGATTGCTCGAATGGTGCTTTGTTTAAATACATCTGTGCTGAATTCAAACAATCCTGTTAATCCCGCTGCTGACCCAGTTTCCGTTCTTTGTTCTGCCAATTCGATGGTCAGATCAAATTTAGCTGACCCTACTGGTTTCACGTAAAGATCTGAGTCAAGTTGTGTCAGCTTCATTTCCGCCTTCGGTGTATTTTGGAAGGCTAGCATGACCTGGAACAATGGATTTCGTGATCTGGACCTGGTTGGATTTAGAATTTCGACTAGTCTTTCAAATGGCAGATCCTGATGCTCATAGGCTGCTAAGTCAACGTCTCTCACTCGCTTCAAAAGCTCACTAAAGGTTGGATTACCAGCTGTATTTGTGCGTAATACTAGTGTGTTCACAAATAATCCCACAATATCGTCAAGAGCATCGTCATTCCGTCCAGCAATTGGACTGCCGATTGGGATATCTGTACCGGCCCCAAGGCGTGTCAGTAATGCTGCAAGTGATGCTTGAAGCACCATGAACAAACTCACTTGATGCTGCTTTGCAAGCTCAAGGAGGTTCTGATGTAAAGCGGGTTCAATCGTAAAGTCTATCGTCGCACCGTTGAAGCTTCCTTCCTGTGGACGCGGGAAGTCATAAGGCAGTTCAAGTTCTTCAGGCAGGTCATGTAAGGCACCTTTCCAATAGCTGAGCTGCTTGGCAAATAGACTATCCGCCTTTTCTTCACTGCCCAACAGCTTCTGCTGCCAAATAGCATAGTCAGTATATTGAACAGGTTCTGCTGGCAAGGAGATGGATTTTCCTTGTATACGGGCTTCGTAAGCAGCAGCTAAGTCTCGTGTCAATGGTGCAAGTGACCAGCCGTCACCAGCGATGTGATGCAGCAATAGAAGCAGTACGGAACGCTTTGCATCAAGCGTGAATAATTCAGCTCGAAGTGCAGGTTCTTCTTCAATCTGAAAGCTATAGCGAATGGCTTCGTTTAACTGATTCTCAATTTGTTGATCGCTTGAAGCTGTGACATGGAGTTCAGGCTGAACACTTTTGGGGTGTAAAATGACCTGTCTTGGCATGCCGTTCTTATTTGGAAAAATGGTTCTAAGGGTTTCGTGTTTTTCAGTGATATCTGCCAAAGCACCAATGAGAGCTGTTTGATCTAGTGTACCTGTCAGCTGAATGACAAGTGGAATATTGTAAGTTGGACTTGGCCCTTCAAGGCAATGAAGGAACCAGAGCCGTTTTTGGGCAAAGGATAACGGAATCTCATCTGGCTTGTCTTCTACCTGAAGCGGAGGCCGAATGTCCTTCGCTTTGTCAATGTGCTGCGCAAGCTCAGCAACCCGAGGCGATTCAAAAATGGTACTCATGCTTAGGTCTGCGCCAAGTGTATCGCGTATACGTCTAAGCAGGCGAGCGGCGAGTAAGGAATGTCCTCCTAAGTCAAAGAAACTATCATCTATGCCAATTTGAGATAGGCCAAGGGTTTCTGCAAATAAACTACATAACATGTCTTCTTGTGGTGTTCTAGGTGTACGCTCAGACCTAACTAAAGACATATTTGGTGCTGGTAATGCTTTGCGGTCGATTTTGCCGTTTGGTGTAAGTGGAAGTTCTGGTAACACGACAACAGCAGAGGGCACCATGTAGTCAGGAAGTAATGCAGCCGCAAACTGCCTGAGCTCTGAAGGGTGCAGAGAAGACCCGTCTGTCAGCACAACATACGCACAAAGCAGCTGCTGCCCAGGTTGATCCTCACGAACGATAACAGATGTATGCTTTATGGCTTGATGCTGCATCATCACTGTTTCAATTTCACCTAGTTCAATACGGAAGCCGCGGATTTTAATTTGATGATCGGCACGGCTGATATAATCAATTGAACCATCTTCACGCCATCTGGCTAAATCACCAGTACGATACATTCTCGTGCCTTTTGTGCCGAATGGATCAGCGACAAAGCGTTCAGCCGTTAAATCATATCGTCCAAGATATCCTCTGGATACTCCTTCACCTGCAATATAAAGCTCACCGATTGATCCTGCTGGGACTGGGTTTAGTCCTTCATCTAAAATGTAAATGCTCGTATTCCAAATGGGTTTACCAATTGCCGGTCCACTATTTTCTCGATGTGCTGTGACATTTTCCATCGTAGACCAGATCGTCGTTTCTGTAGGTCCGTACAAATTAGTAATGTCACATTGAAGAGATTGCAATGTGTGCAAAAGGGAGGCAGGGAGTGCTTCACCTCCAACAAGAACACGCATACCTGTGATCACATCAGGGTATTCATCTGCCAACGCATGCCACAACGTTGGCGTTGCCTGCATGATTGTGACATGATGAGAACGAATCATGTCTGAAAGCTTTGCTGGTTCTTGTATGGTTTCTTTTTTTGCCAATAAAATAGCAGCCCCATGTAAAAGCGGTAGGAACATTTCCAGCCCAGAAATATCAAAAGCAATGGTCGTTACCGCTAAAAGCTGGTCTTTTTGATCTAATAAAAATGAATCTTGCATGGACAATATAAAGTTGATCACATTTCGTTTTGTTACAACAACACCCTTTGGTTTGCCTGTCGATCCGGACGTGTAGAGGATGTAGGCTGGGTGATGTGGAGAGCCCTCGCTCCAAGCCGGATTGATGTGCGGACTGTCTGCTATCTCCTGATGAACAGTTGAATCATCCAGCTGAACGATGTGCGGATGGTCCAAACCGTCTGCTGTCTCTTTGACTGTGAGCAAGCACGCTGGTTTGGCATCTTCTAGCATATAGGCGACACGATCGTTAGGATAATCAGGGTCTAGTGGCAGATATGCGGCTCCCGTTTTGACGACGGCTAATAGACTTACGACCATATTGATGGACCGAGGCAGAGCAATTGCGACAAATTGTTCTGGTCCAATGTCATGTTTTTTCAAATAATGAGCTAATTGATTAGCCCGGTTATTCAACTCCTCATAGGTCAAAGTAATTCCTTCAAACTGTAATGCTTTTGCTTGTGGTGTTTTGCTCACCTGTTTTTCAAATAGTTCCCGTAAAGATTCCTTTGGTAATTCTCGTTTTGTATCATTCCAGTGCTTGAGGATGTTCTCTTTCTCTTCAGACAAAAGAAGGTTGAATTGACTGATCGTTTGCTCTTGCTCTAGTCCGGTTATTTCCTCCAGCAATTGAAGAAAACGCTGCTGATGAGCGTCAACTGTTTGCTCTTTGTAAACGGCAGGGTTCGCATCAAAGTCGATTTGAAATCCGTTCCCATCCGCGCGGTCGTATATGTTGATCGATATATCATCCACGGGTCCTGCTGAGAGGTTATGTGCTTGACCCAAGCTCTGATCGAACATGAGATCATAATCAAATGGCATGATATTGATCTGCGGGCCAAATAATCGCTGATTTCTTCCGATAAGTTTAAAGTCTCTCCGCATGTCCTCGTGGCGATATCTTTGATGAGGGCGAATGGCTTTTAGTTCATCAGATACTTGGCGAACAAGTGCTGATAGCGTCATTTCTGGTTTGCATGTTAAACGAAGCGGTACCAGGTTCATGACCATTCCGGGTGTTTGTAAGGCGCACGATCCAAGGCGCATCATCACAGGTAATCCTAAAACAATATCATGTGCACCAGTCATACGATGCATATATAATGCGGATGCTGCAAGGATCATTTCATGCCACGTACCACCGAAGGCTTGAGCATTTCTTTTCATTTTGCTTACCTTTTCGGCATCGAAGCCAGCCGTTTTGCGAATAAAATGATCCGACGTTCTTGGTGCAAGCTCAGCAAGGCTGACAACTTCAGGTTGATCAGCAAAGCGATTTTTCCAAAACGCTTGATCAGCTTCATATCGATTAGACTGTTGATAGGTGAGCTCCTCTTGTACTACGTCATGTAAGGATCCAAATGTTTGAGGGGGCATAGGTGTCCCATTCGATAGGGCTGAATAGACCTCAGCAACACGACGCGCAATGAGCGAAAAGGCGAATCCATCAATGGCAATGTGATGAATGCGCTGATACCAGATAAATCGGTCGTCAGTAAGCTGAAAAAGTACTTCACGGAATAATACATCTTTCTCTAAAGAGACTGGTGTTGAAAGATCTGCCTTCATCCATGCTTTAGCCGCATCAATCGGCTGTTTTTCATTTTGTAAATTGACATATTGAAATGGGATTTCTTTCTTAGATGTCATCCATTGCTTTGGACCGTCAGTATCTTCAATGAAGCGCATATACAAGGAATCTGTTTCTAAGACAGTCTTTCTAATGGCGGCTTCAAAATGTATGGGATCAATAGGACCTTTAATCTCTATATACTCAGCTGTATTGAAAATAGGATTAGCTGGATCAAGCTGCTGCGCGTACCAAATGCCTGATTGGGCACCGGTTAGCGGGAATGAATCGACTGACTGGATCGACAAGGGTCTATTCCTCCTTTACAAGTAATCGATATTTGGGATAGATGGCTGTTTTTCTGGGAAAAGAAGAGTCCGCCAATGAGCGAGCGTTGGATTTGCTGCAAGCTCAACGAAATTGACTGTCGATCCTTGCTGCCTCCACTTTTCCGCTAGGCTCATCATTCTAATAGAATCAAGCCCAAGGTAGACGAGATTCTCATCAAGTGGTATTTCATTTGGCTCGATTTGGAGATACTCAGCTACTTGGTGAACGATGGTCTCAAAGGATAAATCATCACTGTTTGTTTCTTGTCCTGTTAAACGACTGATGATTTGGTTTGTCGTTGTGGTGACTGCACAGCGTTCAGCTGCATAGGTCATGGCCATTTTGTGATGTTTCAGTGAAAAGTCAGCGACGGCATCGGCGACAAAAAAGGTTTCAATATCGAGCATGAATGCTTCTGCGGCTGTCAGCATACAGCCAATATGTGCATATACGCCAGTAATGATTAGTTGATCACGCCCGCCTTCTTGAAGGATATCCAAAAAATTAGATTTCTTGAATGCGCTATAACGCCATTTTGTCAGCATTGTATCTGCCTCAGATGGAGCAAGCTGATCAATGATTTTTGTCAATGCTTCATCATCACCAAGTCCAGGTCCCCAAAAATCTGTTAATAAGGCACGATCCTTCGGGTCTTGGTCACCAGGTTGCGCTGTATAGACGACGGGGATTCCAAGTTCATTGCATGTATCACGTAATTGTTGAATATGCTGCACTAACTCTGTGATCGGTGATGTATCTTGTTGAAATGCATTTAAAAAATATTGCTGCATGTCATGTATTAGCAGAACAGCACGTTTCGGATCTGGTATCCAGTTCACTTTATTTTCGGGTAAATCTTGTGTGCTTGGCATTGGATATGCAGGAATAGTAGGGATTGCCATGGTTTTCACTCCTCTTTTTTATACGTTGGCAGTATGGGTTGCAGCTAATTCTCTTAATGCTTTTTTACTGACTTTGCCTACACCTGTTTGCGGGAATGCATCGATCCATTCAATGCGGTCGGGAATTTTAAAGGCTGCGAGCCCGCGTTCTCTTAGAAATGATTTTAAGACGTGCGGTGCTGGTTTGTTGTTTCCTTTCGCGATAACAAAGGCACATGAGCGTTCGCCAAGAAATGGATCGGGCATAGACACCATGGCGGCATCATGAATGTCAGGATGCGCAAGTAAATGATTTTCAACTTCTTCAGCGGCAACTTTTTCGCCGCCACGATTGATTTGATCCTTGTCTCTGCCTTCTACAACAACATTTCCTTCTTTGGTTATTCGCACGATGTCACCTGTTCTGTAAAAGCCATCGGGTGTAAATGCTTTTTTGTTTTGTTCATCGGCTTTATAGTAGCCGCGAATCGTATAAGGTCCTCTTGTTAAAAGATGTCCAGCCACTTCATGCGGGACGGGCTTGTCCTCATCATCTACCACTAGTACCTCATCATATTCAGACATTGGGCGTCCTTGTGTATGAATAATGACATGTTCAGGATCATCTAATCTGGTATAGTTGACCAGACCTTCTGCCATGCCAAAAACTTGCTGTAACTTACATCCAAGTGTAGGCATCACTCGTTTTGCTGCCTCAGCACTGAATTTAGCACCACCGACTTGTAAGACTTCAAGACTCGATAAGTCATCTGACCGATGAGGAGCGGCCTCTAGCCAAATCAATGCAATTGGTGGAACGACAGCGGTAATGGTCGCCCGTTCTTTTTCAATGAGTGGAAAGACGACATCAGGGCTTGATCCAGGTGCAAGAACGACTCTTCCGCCTGCGTATAACGTCCCAAGGACGCCAGGCGAGCTTAATGGATAGTTGTGCGCAACTGGAAGTGCAGCTAGATACACACTTTCTTGTGTGAGCTCGCACACCTCATTGCTTTTCCAAAGACTATAAATATAGTCATCATGCGTGCGAGGAATCAGCTTAGAAAGGCCTGTGCTGCCTCCAGATAACTGAAGAAACGCAATATCGCTTGGCTCTACATGAATTTGAGGATCGAGTGCTGGGTCCTTGCGCAGATCATCCAAGTCAAGGAATTCCTCAGCTTCCCCTGCAACAATGACATGAGGTAATGAGGGAAGCTTTTCTTTCACTTGACGTGCGAGTGATCGATAATCAAAGCCGCCATCGATATCTGGTATGACATATGCGTCTGCTTCGGCAAACTCAATAAAATAAGTGATTTCACTGCTTCTATGAGATGGCAGCGAGAAGACGGGTAAAGCACCGATTCGAAATAAAGCAAAAATGACTTCGAAAAAAGCAGGAATGTTAGGAAGCTGTACGACAACTCGACTTCCTTTCTGAATTCCAAGCTGATGAAAACCGGCAGCAAGACTGCTGACGCGCTGATCAAGTTCTTGGTAGCTTATGTGCGTATCAGCGTATGTAATGGCTGTTTTATTTCCTAACGATGCGGCGCGTTCACGAAGCATACCGCCAAAGGTTTCCCCACGCCAACAGCCGTTTTCACGGTAGCGTTTTGCAAATTCTTCTGGCCATGTAGGTGGTTGAACAAACATGTTTTTGTCATCTCCTATTTATTTTTATCACTGATGGATGCCCATCGCGTGAAGCATCGTGTTGAATTTTGCAGATGTTTCAGCTAGCTCTTCTTCTGCCTTTGATCCTTTGACCACTCCTGCACCAGCAAAGAGACGGAGAGAATGACCCTCAGCTTCTGCACAACGAATGGTGACAATCCAATCACCATCACCATTTGCATCTGCCCAACCGATCATTCCTGTGAAAAATCCTCGATCGAAGGGTTCAATCGCATGAATGGCTTCACGTGCATCTGCTGTAGGTGTGCCGCATACTGCGGGTGTTGGATGAAGGCTAAGTGCCAAATCAATTGAGGACACACTGGAATCTATTAAGTCACCTTTGACCACAGTAGATAAATGCCACATCGTTTCTGTTTGAATGACGGATGGTGATGCAGGCACATCTAGTGTATGACAGTATGGAGTAAGCGCTTTAGTGACAGCTTCAACAACCACTGCGTGCTCGTGTAAATCCTTCGCTGAGGTAAGGAGTTCATCGCGGCGGCGCTGGTCTTCTACTGGATCTGAACTGCGCGGCCGGGAACCAGCGAGTGGATTGGAAATCACAGATGAACCGGTTTTAGAAAGGAGCAGCTCAGGGCTTGCCCCAAGAAGTGTGCGCTTTTGGGAAGCCTTCGGATCAGCTACATTTGCAGCAAACGTATAGCCAGTCGTATTATGACGAGCCAGTCGTTCGAGTATTGTTTTCGTAGGAATGTCTTGATTTGATTTGAGATGGAGAGATCGAGAAATGACGATTTTGCTAAGCTCTCCTTTTTCAATTTTAGCTAACCCTTCGTTCACACCATTCATGTAGACTTCAGGAGAAGGGACAGGTGTCACCTCATAGGATGGCGATGCCGCTTCTGACTCCTCATCACCTTGTTGAAATTCGAGTGGATCACTAAACTGTACATGGAATGGTACATTTAAACGAACGGGCTGCGCCGGATCAAACGGGACAGCACCAGCCACAATCGGTGTTTGAATTCCAGCTTGTTTGGCATCTTCAAATACGTGCGCTACCCTTGTGGATAGTTCATTTAGCTGATTGGTTTCAATATGCTGGAAAATCCCTTCGGCAAGTATTGTGCGTTTAGGGGAAGCAAGGAAAAAAGCACCTGGCTGATAGTCTTGAAGCAATTGTACTTTTTCTTCGGACGACAATAATGGATGTTTCATGAAAAAGCCTCCTTTTAATGAAATGCTAGATTCCGAGTGTTGCGCCGCCATCGATCGTGAGATTCTGCATCGTAATATGACTGGATTGCTCAGATGCAAAGAAAATGACTGCATCAGCGATATTTTGAGGATCAGCGATTTTTTGTAAAGGAATACCGGTTTTATACGTCTCTAGTGAACCTTTAATCACCTGATTTTCTCCTTGTTTATCAGGCCATAAAGCCCATTGCATAGGCGTTGCGGTAGACCCAGGAGAGACGACGTTGCACCTGATTCCATAGGCAGCCAGTTCTAATCCAAGCGTTTTTGTAAATGAAGTGGCTGCTGCTTTTGAAGCGGCATAGGCAGCCATATTCATTCTAGGAATGGCACCTGCGTTAGAGCTGACGGTCACAATGACCCCTTCTGACCTTTTTATCATGTATTTGGAGACAGCTTGAGATACGTAAAAGACACCATGTGTGTTGACTGCGAAAGTTTGTTGCCAGTCATCTGCACTAAGCTGGTCAATAGAACCCATTCGAAGAATGCCTGCTACATTGACCAGTAAATAAATGGGGCCAAGCTGCTTTTCAATTTGATCGACCATGTGCTGAACAGATGCTTGATCGGTAATGTCACCTGGATAGGCAAAGGCACGTATGCCTTCATCCTTCATTTGCTGGACGGTGCTTTGCAGCTGATCTTCTTTTACGTCAACTGCTGCAATAATCGCACCTTCTTCGGCTAGTCTTTTTGCGACTGCTTGTCCAATACCCTGTCCTGCGCCTGTGATAAGGACAACCTTTTGAGATAGACCACTGTGTTTCATGTGTTCACTGCCTTTCCTTCATGTCTGTGGTTGTGAAAGGATCATCATGATAGAGTGCAAATCGAAAAGCGTCATTCATCAGCACCGGTAAAACGGACGTATGTCCTTCTTTAGGGAATTCGTGATAGGCTGTATGCAAGCCATATGGGGATAAGGGCAGCATACGATTTGCTAGTGAATTTGCATGATCATTCATTTGACACGGATGATGTTTTTCTAACTCACCTACACCTACAAGCAGCCTGACATCCATAGGCATCTGACGTATATGGCTGGTGAATTGGTGTTCTTTTTCTAGAAATAATTTTTTGTTCCAGTGGATAGAAGGACTGCCTGCAATATATGTTTGATAAGCATCAGGGTGCTCAAATAGTGTGTGTAATACAAAAAGTCCGCCAAGAGAGTGCCCAAATAGTGTTTGACGACTCTGGTTGATCGGAAAGCGCTGCTCGATATAAGGCTTTACAATCTTTTCTAAAAAAGAAAAGAACGCAGAGGCTCCGCCATATGTATGGGTGGAGAAATCCTTTCTTTTGCCACCAATGGAAGCGTCAGGGCCGGTTAGAGTGAGATCATAATGCCTGAGCGGATGATAGGGCGCTTCTGTCTGATAGCCAATTCCAACAATGATGGCAGGTACAACACCTGTTTTTTCGGGTCTTCTTGACTGTAAACGAATGGCTTCGACCATTGTGCCAAAAAGTGAATTCCCATCAAGCACGTACATGACTGGAAAACCAGCCGCTGGAGGAGTAGTATTCGGTTTAAATATAAAAAGTCTGTATGGGTGTGCTGTGATATCCAGTTGCTCCGTCCCGGGTATAAAAAAAGGACGGCTTTCTCCGAAAAGAGAATCCTCAGTACCCATTCCTTCAGGGCGTTTGGACATGTGTAAAAAATCCCCTTCCTCAAATTGACTCTCATATGCTGATAAAAGCAGGCTTGCGGATATAGGATGAGTGTAGAGATTGAAGAATGGTCCCTTCAAATGAAAATGATTCTCAATTATCACGCAAGCAAATCAAATGATAATGGTTATCAATTATGAAGTCAAATGTTCATTAAATGGTGTAATTGATAATTTGATCTAAATTTTCGGAAAATAAAGGACTAAATAACTACCAAATGAATGGAAATAGGGAATGCCGGACTGAGTCATTTAAAAAGAGGAGAAATGCCAAAAGACCTTGACCGTCACGGGATATTTACCATTTTCTTCTGTTTGATTCAGGAATATATATAGGTTTTTCTTCTTGAAATCATTTTGAGGAAAAATAAGTCTATAGACCTTCTTGTATTTTTAGGAAAAAAGAGGAGAATTTTTCGAAAAGCTGGTGAGCATATCTCACAACTTATTCAATCTCATGCGTAAATTCATATACAATTTTCTAAGGAAGATGAGATCGAAGGGAATGTAGGCAGAATGAAAACTCCATTAGGAAAGCTAAGGCTGAAACTGCTTGAACATCAGCTCAAATTGAAAAATTCGTTTACAGTGGAAGAATATCATGAAATGAAGCAATCATTACATGAAATACGGATGACATTTGCGGCCTATGAACAATGGGATTTATACCAGCGGGCCACCGATATGATCACCATCCTCCTCTTTCAACACGCCCTCAAGCAAAACCACCATTAACACCTTCACTTTTTATGAGCAGCGTATTTCTTATGAAAGGACGGTGCTGTTTTAAAGTTGGCCAAATATCATATAGCATCAAAAATGCGGAAATGAAAAAAGTAAGGGATGTCCCCTTACTTTTTGATCAATTGGTGTACATGTCTGTAAACACCATTCAATTAGAATCCATCTGTGACATCATATTCGTAACGAATATCGGCTTTGACATTGCTCATAGTAGATCTCGCAGTAGCCTTTGCGTTGTACTTAAAGCTCCATTTTTGAGCCACTCTTAATTGATCTTCCAGAGAAATACGGTAAGAACCACTTGTTGCAGATGAAAAAACGGATTCGTTCCAAATCTTGTTTTCATCAGCCATCAGTTTGTGTGTGACATTTCCTTGGTTAGGCGATTGGGTACTAGTTGTTGAAATCGATTTAACGATTGCATTTTTAGGGATAGAAGAATTGTTCGTTAAATCCATTGTAATGATAGAAGAATCAACTCCTAAAAAATTCAAAGAAGTATTCCCCAGGTTGGTAGCGGTCCCCGTAAAGTTGAATGTACTATTTCCAGATTTAATTCGATCTTGAATGGATACAGTAAAATACATATTTCCTGTATATGTGCCACGAGTTACTTTCACAAAATAAGTTTCTGAAGTTGAAGTAACTTCATCAGTATTGGCAAAAATAAACGGCGTAATTGAATCAGGGTTAATCACCCTACTTCTTTCATCTGAACTTTTCGAATTATACACCTCGATTTTCATCCCTGTATATTGCTTATTATACGAACTTCTGACATAAACTCTTTCACCTTTATTGATCGTAAACTGATAATACGCTTCATTTTCACCTTCAGGTAAGATTGTTGTATCTGGGCGACTATTTTTCCAATAGCCCATTGAGCTTGCTGTGTTAGGGCTGTTATTCCCCGTAATCGCTGCTTCTGCTGAATTAGGTGCAAAAAAACTAGTAACAAGCACGAATACCAATGCAGGTAACAAAAAACGTTTGAAGATAGTATTTGTCATATTTTAACCCTCCTTGTAATAATTACTATATCGGATCGAAACTAACAAATTTTAACTGAATTGCCGATATATTTAATAATCACTATTTTTTTAAAAAAGGAGAATCAAAATGAATATTAACTCGTCATACACGGCAGTTGCTTCAAACAATCAGAACCGAATAGACTCTAAAGATCAATCAGCTATTAAAAGTACAAACGAGGTGATGACCGAAGCTGATAGAAGAATGAAAATTTTAGATGAAAAATACCAAAAAATAAATGAACAAAATAAACGATTCAAAGATCCTCATGGTCATATATTTGATAAGTATCGAAATCCAAACTCCCCTTATTTCAGAAATGATTTAACTAAACCGGAAAGAGAGGCGGCTTACTCTATTGAAATTGGATGGGCTAATAGTGGAACAGGAGGACATTTTAATTCTAATGATGCCGCCTTTCGTAATGAAAAACGGTATGACCCTACCCAAGAAAGTGTAGAAAAGAAAATACTCAATCGCCAAAAAGTGAACGAACAATTACAAGATTTATTCTCTAAAAACGGGATATCCATTCCTAAAAACACAAATCTCACTTTTACCATTGACCCGAACAATTTTAAATTAGTGGTAAGTGGTTCAAAAGACGAATCGCTGATGAAACAAATAGAAGACTTATTAAATACAACCAACAATACAAGAGAATTATTTTTCCATATCATGAAAAGCAGAAATGATGATTCTACTCAATTCACACCGGATTCTCTGGCAAAGTTCCATCTTGTTAATCAAATCAAAACGGTCACAGGCTACAATTTAAAGGATTTAAGCATTGTAAATGGTCAATTTGTAACGGATAACGGAACGAATATTTTTGATCTATACAAAGAAGAACTTCTTAAAAATCCATATACAGCAGAAAATGCGCGCATTGCCGCTTCACATTATGGTGCACAGCTATTTGATCTAGCGAAAAACGGGTTTGATTCCATTCCAGATTTGGTGTTATCTATTGGTTATCAAAACGATTCTTTACAAGACATTGGGCAAAAAGTGAATTATGGGGTTAAGAAAGCGATAGATTAGAAAAATGCACCCGAACATGCCATGTTGGAGCGTCGATTACATGTGTGAACGGCAACAAATCCAAATTCCATTAGCGATAACGAAAGACTCTATAACAATTGATGTTACAGAGTCTTTTCTATTGAAATGCGCTGGTTTGCACAAAATATCAACATGGTAATTTTGACTATAGTCGATGTTTTTCACTTTTTTATTGATGAAAATGTTAAAATGATGAGTAGCGTATTTTTTTATGAAAGGACGGTGCTTGGCATGACGGAACTTCTCGATGACCGGCTGCCGCCGCAAAATATAGAAGCCGAGCAGGCCGTATTAGGTGCTGTTTTTTTAGAACCATCTGCGCTAACGCTCGCTTCTGAGGTATTAATTCCAGAGGATTTCTATAGAATGTCGCATCAAAAGATTTACAATGCGATGCTTGTACTTGGCGATAGAGGAGAACCGGTCGATCTTGTCACGGTGACATCTGAGCTTGCCAATACAGATTTACTAGAAGAGGTAGGCGGGATCTCGTATTTAACCGATATTGCGAACTCTGTCCCAACTGCCGCAAACATTGAATACTATGCAAAAATTGTAGAAGAAAAATCCATTTTAAGACGTCTGATCCGTACGGCGACAACCATTGCACAAGATGGATACACACGTGAGGATGAAGTAGAGGACCTGTTGAGCGATGCTGAAAAGACCATTATGGAAGTGGCGCAGCGTAAAAACTCAGGAGCCTTTCAAAACATTAAGGACGTTCTTGTTCAAACATACGATAATATTGAACAGCTTCATAACCGTAAAGGCGATATCACAGGGATTCCAACAGGTTTCTCTGAGCTTGACCGGATGACAGCTGGATTCCAGCGAAATGATTTAATCATTGTAGCGGCCCGTCCATCAGTAGGGAAAACCGCCTTCGCATTGAACATTGCCCAAAATGTCGCGACCAAAACGGATGAAAGTGTCGCCATCTTTAGTTTAGAGATGGGTGCTGAGCAGCTCGTTATGCGTATGCTTTGTGCAGAGGGGAATATCAATGCACAAAACCTAAGAACCGGTAATCTGACAGAAGAGGACTGGGGCAAGCTGACAATGGCGATGGGCTCGCTGTCAAACAGCGGAATTTTCATTGACGATACACCTGGAATCAGAGTAAGTGAAATTCGCTCGAAATGCCGCCGATTGAAGCAAGAAAATGGTCTTGGCATGATCCTGATTGACTACTTGCAGCTCATTCAAGGGAGCGGGCGATCAAGCGATAACCGTCAGCAGGAGGTTTCTGAAATCTCTAGGGCATTAAAATCGCTGGCAAGGGAGCTTGAAGTTCCGGTTATTGCCTTGTCTCAGCTTTCCCGTGGGGTAGAGCAGCGCCAGGACAAACGTCCGATGATGTCTGATATTCGTGAATCAGGAAGTATCGAGCAGGATGCCGATATCGTGGCATTCCTTTATCGTGATGATTACTATGACAAAGAATCAGAGAATAAGAACATTATCGAAATCATTATTGCCAAACAGCGTAACGGTCCAGTTGGTACAGTATCACTGGCGTTCGTCAAAGAATATAACAAATTCGTCAATCTGGAAAGAAGATTTGATGATGCGGGTGTTCCGCCCGGTGCTTAAAGCCCAGCTCAAGAAGCTGGGCTTTTTTGGTTGATCTACATCGAAAGAATGATTGAAAAAACAATCAAAATGAGGAGGAGAGAGAAAAAGAGAGAGCGTATACTAAAAGGAGAAAAGGAGTGAAGACTGATGAAATTTCAACAGTTTGAAGCCGCTCAATTACGTATCGCACGCCCAACCGTCAACATGAAAGAGGTTGTTTCCTTTTATGAAGAAGGCTTAGGGCTCAAACGAATAGGCTCATTTGATCGGCATGAAGGGTACGATGGTGTGATGCTCGGGCTGCCTCACCAGCATGTTCATTTAGAAATCACCAAACATGAAGAAGAAGACAGCCTGCCCGTCCCGCATCCAGAACAGCTGCTTGTTTTCTATATTCCAGATGCAGAAGAATTTCAGCAAATGAAAGAGAGATTGCTCTCATTTGGCGGACGCCATGTCACCTCTACGAATCCATACTGGGACCGGGGAGGAGCAACCATTGAAGACCCAGATGGGTATCGAGTTGTGCTGATGAACACAGATGGTATTACACCTGTTTAAAAAAGACGCCCATTGTTGGGGGTCTTTTTTATGTTGATGAACAGCTGGAAACGGTAAAAAGTTGTTTTTGCTCAAAATCTCCATTTTTAAGCACTGGAAAAGTGATTAAAGCGCTTTTCTTTATATTTAAAACGAACAAAATTTGATTTCAAGATATTAATGTTCGGATTTCGCGTTGACTTTTTCGTTGTGCATTGATAAAATAAATGTGTTTGAAAGAGATAACGTTTTGAAAGGTTAACGGAGGTGCACGATATGTCTTCAGTAGTCGTAGTAGGTACGCAGTGGGGTGACGAAGGGAAAGGGAAAATTACCGATTTCCTTTCAGAAAATGCAGAGGTGATTGCCCGTTATCAAGGGGGAAACAATGCAGGTCACACGATCAAATTTGATGGAGTGACATACAAGCTACACCTCATTCCATCCGGTATTTTTTATAAAGAGAAAACTTGTGTCATCGGTAATGGAATGGTGGTTGATCCTAAAGCGTTGGTCACTGAGCTTGCGTATCTTCACGAACGGAATGTGAGTACAGATAACCTCAGAATCAGCAATAGAGCCCATGTTATTCTGCCTTACCATTTAAAATTGGACGAGGTAGAAGAAGAGCGGAAAGGGGCTAATAAGATCGGTACGACGAAAAAAGGAATCGGACCAGCTTATATGGATAAAGCTGCCCGCGTTGGTATCCGTGTCGCAGATCTATTAGATCGTGAAGTATTTGAAGAGAAGCTTGCACGTAATCTAGAAGAGAAAAATCGTCTCTTAGAGAAAATGTATGACACAGAAGGCTTCAAGATTGAAGATATTTTAGACGAGTATTATGAATATGGCCAGCAAGTGAAAAAATATGTTGTAGACACATCTGTTGTTTTGAATGATGCACTAGATGAAGGCCGCCGTGTGCTATTTGAAGGAGCACAAGGGGTCATGCTTGATATCGATCAAGGGACATACCCATTTGTGACGTCATCTAACCCGGTAGCTGGAGGCGTGACGATTGGTTCTGGCGTAGGACCAACGAAAATTCAACATGTAGTCGGCGTGTCAAAAGCGTACACAACACGTGTTGGAGATGGCCCATTCCCAACAGAACTCCATGATGAAATTGGCGATCAAATTCGTGAGGTTGGCCGTGAATATGGTACGACAACTGGACGCCCGCGCCGTGTCGGCTGGTTTGACAGCGTTGTTGTCCGCCATGCACGCCGTGTGAGCGGAATTACAGATTTATCTCTTAACTCAATTGATGTACTAACAGGGATTGAAAAATTGAAAATCTGTGTCGCCTATAAATTGAATGGAGAAATCACAGAGGAATTCCCAGCAAGCCTAAATGAATTAGCGAAATGTGAGCCTGTCTACGAAGAAATGCCAGGATGGACAGAGGATATTACAGGTGTGAAGAACTTAAGTGAGCTGCCTGCAAATGCCCGCCATTATTTAGAGCGCATTTCACAATTAACAGGTATTCCACTTTCCATTTTCTCAGTCGGACCAGATCGTTCACAAACGAACGTTGTCCGCAGCGTGTACCGTCCATAAGAATAGATTGATGAAGCGCCAGTAAAATCTCGCATTTTGCTGGTGTTTTTTTGTTTAAATATTCCTTAATTTCACTAGAACGGACTTCCGGTCATTACCAAAATATGATAACTGTATAGGAGGGAAGGAGCGTTCTAGTGGAAAAAAGAATACGATTATTAGATATTTTACGAGGTTTTGCCATACTAGGCACCTTGGGAACGAACGTCTGGTTTTTTGCGTATGCAGGGGATACCTTTGCGACAGATCAGATTGCGGATGAATATGAAAATGGCAGTTTTCTAGAAAGTCTTGTCTCCATGTTCGTTTATGGAAAAATGCTCTCGCTGCTCACGATCATGTTTGGTGTTGGATTGGAGCTGAAATACCAGCAGGCAAAAAGGAAGGACATGCCTTGGCCGGGTACTTATTTGTGGATTCTTTTATTTTTATTTATCGAAGGCTTTGTCCATTTTACGCTTGTGATGGAATATGATGTGCTCATGAGCTATGCCGTTACGGGGCTGCTTGTGGCTTACATTGTACGGGGAGGAAGCAGGCGCATCAAAAAGGGCATGGTTTTCTCAGGTGTGATTCATCTGCTCGTGATGTCATGTCTGATGCTGTACTCCCTCTCTGAAATGGAGTCAGCGACTGATGATCAAAGCGGTGAAACGGCGCTGGAAGAGCAGCTGCCAGAGACATGGATCTCGCAGATTCAAGAACGGTTACAATACTTCTTCATGTATCGAGAAGAAGCGGTCTTTATTATTCCAATGAACACATTTCTGTTTTTATTGGGTGTGCGGATGATGAGAGCCGGTGTATTTTATGCAAATGAACGCGGGCAATCTCTCCGGAAAATATTGTTCCGAATCGGACTGTGGATTGGTCTGCCGCTGAATGCACTAGTTTTCGTATCGAACGATTTAGTGGAATTTGTGGTTCGCTACGCCTTTTCACCATTTCTCTCTATTTTCTATATAGCTGTCATTGCGAAGCTCCTCGCACGCAAGGAGTCTTGGTTCATGTGGACTTGGTTTGAATATGTAGGGAAAATGGCGCTTAGCTGCTACATCCTGCAAAATGTCATCTGTTCCATTCTTTTTTATAGCTGGGGATTGGGTCTTGGCGGTCAAATCAATGCGCCCCTTATTGTATTGGCATGGCTGTTGATTTCACTTCTGCAAATCGCGATTTCAGCAGTTTGCCTAAAGGTTTGGAGAATTGGACCAATGGAATATATCCGTTCACGGGCACTTCGCCGGGTGACGATGAAACAAGCTTCATAAAGGGGAGAGCACAATGTTTTTTAAAAAAATGACGAAAAGAGAACAAGCGAATGCACATAAAGCTGCTGTGCCGGCATTTGTCTTTTATCTTCTGGCATTAGGAGGGCATGCGCTGTACGCGTTTTTCCAAGGTGACAGACCACCGGTTACTTTTATCATTTTAATGGCGGGACTCCTTGTCTTTTTCTCCGCTGACTGGCTATTTAACAAAAAACGTTCATAAAAAAGCCCTCATCACGAGGGCTTTTCCCTTACTTCAGGCTTTTATATTGGCCTTTTAAATTTTTACGGATGTACTGAATGATTTTACGTAGTTCGTTGGCATGCGGTCTGCCAAACGGACTTGTTTGTCTTTGCTGATAGAGCACTTGACCTTTTTCATTTAATAAGAAATAAGCAGGTTCACCGTGCACCCCGTGATCTTCATATGGGGCATCTTCCCCGTGATAGTGGACTTCATATGCTTTTAATGACGTGAGATCATGGTCATACATGATCGGAAAGGACAGTCCCTCTTTATCCGCAAATGCCTTCAAGTCATCAGGGTTATCCGTTGAAATCGCCATCAAGTGAATATCCTTGTCCTGAAAGTATGACTGCTGCTGTTCAAGCTCTTTTAATTCTTCTACACATACCGGGCACCAAGATCCTCTAAAGAAAACGATCAGGTGCCAGCTTTGATGCTCCTCTAAATGTTTGTCGAAATCAATGTGTTCGCCCTGTATTGTTGGAAGTGAAAAGTTGGGCATTTTATCTCCTAATTTGAATGAACTCATACTGCTTCCTCCTTTTTCAATGACAATGTCACTTGTTTCATGTATAGCCATTTTTGAGCGGCCTGAAACGTGTCTATGTGTTTGAGTAGGCAGAAGACATCCGAAAAGGCCTATCTAATGAAGGCGGTTGCAGAAGTGGGAGCTTTGATAGAAGATATTTAAATCCGACACTTTTTTTAAAAAATGTCGAAAAACGTATTGCCATATGTATTTACTCTATGATATTATAAATCTCGTTGTTGCAAAGGTCTCTGAAACTTGTTAGGATGCGATGTTCCAGCTTTTTTAAAGCGATTGGTTTGGCGCAATACAGCTTCTTCAGATTCACTTTTCACAAGCCGAGAGCCATTAGCTCAGTTGGTAGAGCATCTGACTTTTAATCAGAGGGTCGAAGGTTCGAGTCCTTCATGGCTCACCATGTATTGGCCCGTTGGTCAAGCGGTTAAGACACCGCCCTTTCACGGCGGTAACACGGGTTCGAATCCCGTACGGGTCATTGATTTACTTTAGCGTTAAGCTAATTTTTTCCTCACTTGCTTGAAGGAGCACCACGATTGCTTTTTCGGGCAAGTTACTGAGGTCCGGTAGTTCAGTTGGTTAGAATGCCTGCCTGTCACGCAGGAGGTCGCGGGTTCGAGTCCCGTCCGGACCGCCATTTATACATATTCATCTTTTTGATGATGGCTCGGTAGCTCAGTTGGTAGAGCAACGGACTGAAAATCCGTGTGTCGGCGGTTCGATTCCGTCCCGAGCCACTTCCAAACGCATCTGCAATCGCAGGTGCGTTTTTATTATGAAAAGAAGGCATAAAAAGGGAGAAGCCGGACCTAGGTAGGGCCCGGCTCCATAAGAAGAAGACGTTACATCTATATAGACGGCTGGTGATTGGAAAAGTTTCAATAAAAAAGGAAAAAGTCATCAATTTTTTCGAGCGGCGCCTTCCTATCCAACGTTTACTAGAAAAGAAAGCCGTTATTATTTTTATCTTTGCCTCGTAAAACGTTATAATAGACAGTGAGCCTTTTTTTCATAAATGGAAAAGGTGTAATGATACATGCAAAATGGAATGACATAGATGCTAAAAATGCAGGAGGAAATCACAATGGAAAAAAAGATTCTTGTCGTAGATGATGAAAAACCGATTGCTGATATATTGGAATTTAATTTAAGGAAAGAGGGCTATGAGGTTCATTGTGCATATGATGGAAACGAAGCCCTTGAAATGGTAGAAGAAATCAAGCCGGACATTATTCTGCTCGACATTATGCTGCCGAATAAAGATGGTGTTGAAGTATGCCGTGAAGTGAGAAAGAAATATGATATGCCGATTATCATGCTGACAGCAAAAGACTCTGAAATTGATAAAGTCATCGGCCTTGAGCTTGGCGCAGATGATTATGTGACAAAGCCTTTCAGCACACGTGAGCTGCTTGCCCGCGTGAAAGCGAATTTGAGAAGACAAACCGCTGCTCCGCAGACGGAGGAAGAATCTGAATCAAATGATATTGAGGTTGGATCACTTGTTATTTATCCAGATGCGTATGTGGTGTCTAAGCGCGAGGAAACGATTGAATTGACGCACCGTGAGTTCGAACTGCTTCATTATTTAGCGAAACATATCGGACAAGTCATGACACGTGAGCACTTGCTGCAAACCGTATGGGGCTATGATTACTTCGGAGATGTCCGTACAGTAGACGTCACAGTCCGCCGTCTTCGTGAAAAGATTGAAGACAACCCTAGCCACCCGAGCTGGATCGTGACAAGACGAGGCGTAGGCTACTATTTAAGAAACCCAGAACAGGACTAAGATTCTTATGAGTAAAGTAGGTTTTTTTCGCTCGATTCACTTCAAATTGACCTTGATTTACGTGCTGCTGATCATCGTCGCCATGCAGATCATTGGCGTGTACTTTGTGAAGCAGCTAGAGCAGTCCTTAATTAATTCATATGATAATTCCTTGAATCAGCGAATCTACTCGTTATCGTATTACCTAGAACAAGATTCATCGAAAAGCAAGGCAGAATTAAAAGAGGATGCTCAAAAGATATTAAACGATTTTAACAACAAAGATGAGTCTAATGAAATCTCTGAAGTCAGCTATATTGACGAAAGCAGAGAGGTCATTGCCTCTGTAAATAACGGCAGCCAAGAGATTGCCGGCAAGAAAATCACTGATCAAATCATTAGCCGTATTTTCGCGGTCGGCAAAGACTATGAGAAAAAATTCTATGACCCTGAGTCAAATAAAAGGGTGCGTATTTCTGCGACAGCCGTAAAAAATGAGAACCAAGAGACCGTTGGTGTGATTTATGTTGTGTCTTCAATGGAAAGTGTGTTTAATCAAATGCGAACCATTAACACCATTTTAGCGACTGGGACACTGATTGCACTTGGGACGACTGCTCTACTTGGTATCTTCATTTTTAGAACGATCACTCATCCTATTTCAGATATGAGAAAGCAGGCGATCGAGCTTGCCAAAGGGAACTTCTCCAGAAAGGTCCGGAAGTATGGACATGACGAGATTGGCCAGCTTGCGACAACCTTTAACCATCTGACGAGAGAGCTGGAGGAAGCTCAGCTGATGACGGAGGGGGAGCGGAAAAAGCTTTCTTCTGTTATTGCCTATATGACGGACGGTGTCATCGCAACGAATCAAAACGGTGCAATTATTCTATTAAACAGCCCTGCATTAGAGCTATTAAATGTTTCACGTGAAACAGCACTAGAGATGCCGATCACGTCTTTGCTTGGCTTAGAGGAAACTCATACATTTGAAGATTTAGTCGAAAATCAAGATTCCATGCTGATAGAAATTGAGCGCGAAGATCAGCTGTCTGTATTGCGTGTGAATTTCTCCGTCATTCAGAAAGAGCATGGGAAAATTGATGGCTTAATTGCGGTCATTTATGACGTCACAGAGCAGGAGAAAATTGATGCGGAACGCCGTGAATTCGTCGCGAACGTATCGCATGAGCTGCGCACACCGCTGACGACGATGCGAAGCTATCTTGAGGCGCTGGCTGAAGGTGCGATTGGTGATAAAGAGCTTGCACCAAGATTCCTCAGTGTCACGCAAAATGAAACTGAGCGCATGATCCGGCTTGTCAATGACCTGCTGCAGCTGTCTAAGTTCGACAGCAAGGATTATCAATTCAACCGTGAGTGGACGAACTTTATCAGGTTTATCTCGCTCGTCATTGATCGTTTTGAAATGACGAAGGAGCAGCATGTCGATTTTATCCGCAACCTGCCGCAGCGTGAAGTATATGTGGAAATCGACCAAGATAAAATTACTCAGGTGCTCGATAATATCATTTCCAATGCCATGAAATACTCACCAGAGGGTGGACACATCACGTTTACCGTCGATTTGGATGAGGAGAAAGGCCTTGTGTTATTCAGCGTAAAAGATGAAGGAATCGGTATTCCGAAGAAGGATATGGATAAAATCTTTGAACGTTTTTATCGGGTGGATAAAGCAAGAACAAGAAAGCTTGGCGGAACCGGCCTCGGTCTTGCGATTGCAAAAGAAATGGTTCAGGCTCATGGCGGAGATATTTGGGCTGACAGCATTGAAGGAAAAGGGACAACGGTGACCTTTACCCTTCCGTACAATGAAGAACAAGAGGATGATTGGGATGAAGCGTGAGACCTTTAAAACCATAATATTGACAATCCTAATTGCGATCAGTCTTGTATTTACGTGGAATATCTGGATGTTCCAGCCCGTCATGCAGGATCAGGCAGATACCGGCACACAGGTCGTGGAAACGAAGAAGATTTCAAGCGACGAGCCTAGAAGTCTCATTGATGTCGTGAAGCCGCGCGAGATGTTCATCCATTCAAATGGGGAGCATTTTAAAGTGGATCAAAAGGAACTCTTTCAAAACTTTTGGAATGATGTGAGCCTTTGGGATGTCAAAGAGATTAATGATGTGTCAGATCAATATTCCGAGCAGAAATTTAAGAATTTCTTCTATGGACGCGAAGGACAAGGGAAGACTTTGGATCTTGTGTTCAATGATCCGATTCCAATTGATATTTTTCAAGCGCTCTTTAAATGGCCGAACAAGTCCATTGAATACAACTCGTTTGATCGAATGATCGTGCCGTTCGCCCAGCAGGATAAGGCCAATAAGAAAGTGTATTTGGTCTCATACAGCAAGGAGACGGTGCTTGAGCTGACAATTGAGTCCGCCAATTACCGTAATCTAATGAACAGTATCGCAGCCGCTCAAAACGAGATGCCGCGCTATGATCTTTATACATTCTCAACGAATTCTAAACGAGATTTCCTTCTTCCGAGAAAGCAAAAGCAGCTTGAAGCGAAGATGTTCTTTATCGAAACGATTAAGACAAACAAGTTCAAAGACGCTTTGTTTACGGACCCGAGCCTTGTCGGTGAGGAATCTAATTTAAACCGGACGGTGTACACAGATGGCACAAGCCGCCTTGAAGCCAATCAAAAAGACCACCGTATTCAATATCAGCACCGCAATATCAATTCCAGCACTGTTTTCCAAACGGGGGATTTGATTAAGCGAAGCGTGAAATATTTCAATGATACGGGAAGCTTTACTGATGACTATCAATATTTTGGCATCAACAGCAACCAGCAGCTATCCTTTAATATGTTTATGGACGGTTTGCCGATCGTCAACAGTACAAAGCATCCATTTGGGATGACCTCCCTTGAAGTACAATGGGCAAATGATGACATTTTGAATTACAAGCGCCCAAACTATATTCTTGGCAATAAAGCGAGTCAAAGTGAACAGGTCAAGCTGATGAACGGAACAGAGCTGAAGGACTTGATCATCAAGCAGACGAAATATGATGACCTGGAGAAAATTGAACAGATTTTCCCTGCATATCAAGCTGCTTCAACTCCATCAGATCAAGATCAAGCGATGTTTGTCTGGCTGGAGCCTGTATGGTGCATGAAATATAACGGCAAAACCGTGATTCTATCGAATGATCTTTTGACAGAGGGGAGCGAGAATCATGGAGTGGAATAAGACCAAAACGATCTTTATCCTAGCCTTTCTCGTTCTCGATATCTTTCTAGGTTTTCAATACTTTGAAAAACGGTCAACCGATCATTTTGCGATTATCGAAAAAACGGATACGCTGGAAGAAATGAAGGCAGACGGGATCAAATATGGCAATCTATCAGATGAAGCGAAGATTGGATACCGCATTACAGCTGAAAAGAAGCAATATACGAAAAAGGATGTCGACGGATTAGCTGATCAAAAGGCGAAAAGCACATTCCCGAAAACAGACAAAGATGATCCTGTCACGCTGCTTGAAATGACCTTCAACAAGCCCGTTGCCTTGCCGAAAAAGGATATCAAAACAGCGGCGACGAACCTTGTGAACCAGCGTTTGCTGGATGGGAAGAATTATAAGCTGTGGAGTATAGATGAAGAGACAGGGAAAATCGTCTTTTTCCAAACGTATAAAGGGAAATACATCTTCCAAGAAGGCCTTGATGACACCGAAACCATCGGGCAAATCACCTTAAATCTCAACGATCAAAACGAAATCGTCTCATATCAGCAATCAATGGTGACATCGATTAATGAAGTGAGAAAAGAAACCCTTGTCCCGGCACTTGAAACAGTGAAGGACTTATATACGCAAAATATGCTGAGCCAAAACACGACCGTGAAAAAGGTAGAGCTTGGCTACTATACGCAATACCCGGGGGCAAGCACGCAAGTCATGGTACCTGTATGGCGGGTGGAGCTTGAAGGCGTATCAGCAGGTTCAAAGAAAAAGACAGAAGAAGAATATTTGATCAATGCCATTGATGGCTCAACACTTGATCATATAGAGAAAGATGACAAATCTTCAATGGAGTGAGAGAACATGAGCTTGCAGTTCAGTGTACTAGCGAGCGGAAGTACGGGGAACGCTTTTTATTTAGAAACAGACGAGCATGCCTTTTTGGTGGATGCTGGTTTAAGCGGCAAACAGATGGTCGAGCTGCTTAGCCAAATCGACCGCAAGCCTGAGGACTTGGACGGCATTTTTGTGACACACGAGCACTCCGATCATATTAAAGGGCTTGGTGTCATGGCAAGAAAGTACAAGCTTCCTGTCTATGCAAATGCGAAAACATGGAAGGCAATGGAGTCTCATATCGGAAAGATTGACACAGAGCAGAAATTCCATTTTGATATGGAGACCGTTCAATCCTTTGGCGGCCTTGATGTCGAGTCATTTGGCGTCTCACACGATGCGGCAGAGCCTATGTTTTACGTGTTCCATTATGGAGGGCGCAAACTTGCCCTCATGACAGATACAGGCTATGTGAGTGACCGCATGAAAGGCATTATTAAGTCAGCCAATACGTTTGTGTTTGAGAGCAATCATGATGTCGGGATGCTGCAAATGGGCCGCTACCCATGGAGCATTAAGCGCAGAATTCTGAGTGATGTCGGACATGTATCAAATGAAGATGCTGCTCTCGCGATGACAGATGTCATTGGAGATGCCACCTCACGCATTTATTTGGCTCACTTGAGTCAAGATAACAACATGAAGGATTTAGCCCGTATGGCGGTCCAGCAGACGCTTGAAATGAAGGGCTTTGTTGTGGGGGACGGCTTTGATTTATTTGATACGGACCCGAAAAAAGCAACCCCGCTTTGCGCCGTATGATTTTTATAATCGTATGATTAAGATAAGAGCTTCTTACCAACACTATATACATCATCTATTCACTGAAAGGAAGGAAACATAGTGGATTATCGCGATGTAGAGTGGAAGCCGAGACGAAGCAGAAAAGGATATTTTCTTTCTGGTTTGATCGGTGTATTGGTAGGAGCTTTTTTAATGGGATTCTTTTTCCCCTATGTATCTGGACAGAGCGGCAGTCCCTTTGGATGGCAGCAGAACAGTGATGGACAAACATCTCAGGGCCCTTTAAAAACTGTGAATGTAAACGTCAATGATGCAGTCACGAAAGTGGTGTCTAATATGTCAGATACGGTGGTCGGCGTCATTAATATCCAAAAGTCGAGCTTTTGGGAGGAAGGCGGAGAAGCAGGTAGCGGGTCAGGTGTGATTTATAAAAAAAAGGGTGACACGTTTTATATTGTCACAAACCATCACGTCATCAAAGGCGCCAACCAGCTTGAAGTGAGCCTCCATGATGGGACAAGAATTGGTGCCAATCTTGTCGGCAGCGATCAACTCATGGATTTAGCAGTTCTCACTGTCAAAAGTGATAAAATCAAGAAAACGGCAGCCTTCGGTAACTCAGATCATGTGAAGCCGGGTGAGCCAGTCATCGCCATTGGAAATCCATTAGGGCTTGAATTCGCAGGCTCTGTCACACAAGGAGTCATTTCAGGCACGGAGCGTGCGATCCCTGTGGACTCAAATGGGGACGGACAGACGGATTGGAATGCAGAAGTACTGCAAACAGACGCCGCCATCAATCCTGGAAACAGCGGTGGTGCCTTGATCAATATGGACGGAAAGGTGATCGGCATCAACTCAATGAAGATTGCTGAATCAGAGGTAGAAGGAATCGGGCTGTCCATTCCAGCGAATCTGGTCATACCTGTCATAGAGGATTTAGAGCGCTACGGAGAGGTAAAGCGTCCGTACCTTGGCGTCGGCATGAAATCATTAGCGGATATTGCGAGCTACCACTGGCAGGAAACGTTGAAACTGCCATCTAAGGTTACATCTGGGGTCGTTGTCATGAGTGTTGAGCCGTTATCTCCAGCAGGAAAAGCGGGACTAAAAGAGCTGGATGTCGTGACCTCCTTTGATGGCAAGAGTGTACAGAATATCGTGGATCTTCGTAAGTACTTATATCAAAGGAAGGTCGGCGACAAGGTAAAGGTGCAATTTTACCGAAGCGGAAAGAAAAAATCAGCAGAGATCAAACTTTCTCAAACCGACCGATATGGCGGCTAACCAGTTCCAACTAGGAACTGGTTTTTTTGGCATGACTGACATATGATGAAGGAAAGGGGGCGGTACGATTGGTTACACTACAACGGATGTCACAAACTGATTACGATGTATTGATGGAGAAAGCCATTCAGCGGTACGCGGAAGAAAAGGTACTCGCAGGGACATGGGAAAAGGAAGAATCACTTGCGAACGCAGAAGAACAATTTGACAGACTGCTTCCAGAAGGACTTCAGACGGAGCATCATGAGCTGTGGAATTTCTTAAACGGAGATGAAGCGATTGGCTGGGTTTGGCTTTGCTATGACCCGAATCACCCGCAGCACGAAGGATTTATTTATAACTTTATTTTGTTTGAAGCTTATCGAGGAAAAGGCTTTGCAAAGCAGGCCATTGCTGCATTAGAGGAGCAGGCAAAGTCATTAGGTGTGCAAAAGCTCTCGCTCCATGTCTTTGCTCACAATCAAATCGCCCGTTCGCTGTACGAGAAAACGGGATTTGCAGAAACCGGTATCTATATGAGTAAACCTTTATAAAAAAGAAGAAGTACCGTGCAGAAAGCGTACGGTACTTTTTTATGAGGACGTCATGGCATCCTGAGCCGTGACTCTGTATAAATCGACTTTACACTTCACGAAAGCGCGAATGATCGCTGGAACTTGAGCTTCTGAACGAATTAACAATGAGGTCTCGTCATCACTGATCACAAGATCTGTTCCGACAGTTTGCAGGTACTGCGTGAGAACAGGTTTCACCTCATCATCAATCCATGCATGCTTGAAGGTTGCACGTATGTTTGAGGATGTGATGGTTTTCTCTTGAGGATGAGTATGTGGGGACACTAATTTTCCTTCAGAAATGAACGCCGTTTTGGTACAAATACTATTGGTGAACCTTGGACGGTCAGCTGTTAAAAAGACGGTTTTTCCTTCATCCTTTAATGTTTCAATGACCCGCTGGATGTGCAAGATCGAATCTGCATCAATATCGGCAAAAGGTTCGTCGAGTAAAATAAATTCCGGCTGATGGGCGATGGCCTGCGCCATTCCGAGCCGTTTCTTCATACCAGGTGTGAAGGCACCGACCTTCTCCTGATGATCATGATGTAAACCGACAAATTCGAGCAGTTCTTCATAATCACTCGTTCTCTGGCGTGTTCCGGTGATTTTTGATAAATAGGCAATATGCTCAAGAGCCGTAAGACCTTCATATAAATCCGTATATTCTGGCAGAACACCGATATGCTGTCTCACTTTTTTTAGCGAAGGCATATTCATCACTGTAAACGTACCAGAGGTAGGGCGGGAGATCCCGGTAATAATATTGAAAAACGTCGTCTTACCAGATCCCTTTGGTCCAATGAGTCCGAAGATATCGCCCTGATTGACATCAAGATTAATATGATCTATTGCGACTTTTGTACGGTATTTTTTTGTGAGCCCCTTTGTATGAAGCATCTACACATCCCTCCTTTGAAACAGCAGTGCAGTTCCAATGAGTAAGATAACGGTCAATGCCGTGTTCATTAGGACGTAGGTCAGCGGTTCACTCCAGCGCGCATAATAATAAGGCGTCATATATTGGAACCAATGAATCATTCGTTCTGAAGAAAGAACAGAAATCAAACTGACGATTGGGAAAAGAAAGGAAAATAACATGCCGACAAACATTGATTTCTGCGGTGTTGGAAAGAGCATGGACAAAAATAAAGCACATGAGATACCGACACTGATAAAGGTTAAGATTTTTAAGGCATCTGAGAACAGAAAACGGTGTGAAATCACCATATTCAGCACATATGTCGTCATAATACAGCTAAGCCAAAACAGCATCAGTCCAAGATATTTCCCGATGATAATGTTCAAACGGGTTGTTTTACTGACGAGAAAACGAATGGTTTTCAAATGAATTTCGCGGCTTAAAATATCATGAGACAACAAAAAAATAAGGAAGAAACCAAATAAAGAAATCACCAGTTCATTCCCAATAGAATAAGGATCCTTTGCCAGTTCCCATTTTTCCTGATGAGCAGCGATAAACGGAAGACTTGAAACAAAAGTAGATAAAATGAAAATAATAACAATTGTTAAAATAGATTTTGTGCTTTTGAAGAGCTGCTTAAACTCATTCATACAGATGGTCCACACACGCTGTACCTCCCTTCACCTTTATTATACCCCTAGAAAAGAAAGACACCATATCTTGCTCTTTAACATTTGTTTAAATTTCATAAAAAGAAGACTCTTCCAGCACCAGTTGACTCATTTTTAAAAATGTTCAGAAAAATATCTTGATTTATCAAAAAACATCATGTATGATAGCTTTAATTCAAGATAACTATACAGGCAATGACGAGAGAAAGTACAATCATCAATTTTTCCACAGAGAGCTTCGGCAGCTGAAAAGAAGCAAAAATAATGATTCGAAAAATGGTCTCTGAGCCTCGTGCTGAACATATCTATGATATTAGTAGGTGACGACGAGAGTTGGTACTCGTTATCAAAACCACAGTATATGAGCCAGATTGGAGCTTTGTACTTGTAGAGGCTGTTTAGCGCGAGCAAACAGTAAATAAAGGTGGTACCACGAGACAAATACCTCGTCCTTATGATTCAAAGATAAGGATGGGGTATTTTTTATTGTCCACTTTTTTTCATACAATTGTTCAAATGTTCCACGTGAAACACCACATCCATTTTTTCAAATGAAAGGGAGATTGACATGAGTGAACATGCATTGGTTTTACAATCAGATTTCGGCATTGATGATGGAGCTGTCAGTGCAATGTACGGAGTGGCAAATACGGTCAGCAGCAGCATCCGCATTTTTGATTTAACACACAATATTCCGCAGTATGACATTTGGGAGGCTTCTTATCGCCTGCTTCAAACCGTCACATACTGGCCGGAAGAGACCGTATTCGTTTCCGTCGTTGACCCGGGCGTTGGATCCGAGAGAAAAAGTCTTGTCGTCAAAACGACAAGCTCTCACTATATCATTACCCCAGATAACGGGACACTCACGCACGTTGCCCAGGATATTGGCATTGTGGAAGCCCGTTACTTAGATGAAACCATTAACCGGCTGCCAAAGTCGGGAAAATCACATACTTTCCATGGGAGAGATATTTACGCTTATACAGGGGCGAGAATTGCATCAGGTGTGATTTCATTTGAAGAGGTTGGGCCAAAGGCGAATATTGATGATATTATCCATCTTCCAGTCGTACAGGCTTATGCGGAAGAAGATGTGATCACAGGGACGATTGATATTTTAGATGTGAGATTCGGAAACCTATGGACAAACATTCATCACACGCTATTTGAACAGCTTTCAATTAATTATGGGGATGCAATAGAAGTTACCATTGCCAACGGGCCGAAAAATGTGTATAAAAATATCATGACCTATGGACGATCTTTTGCCGACTTAAAGGTAGGCGAACCACTCGTATATGTCAATTCACTCGATCATTTAGGCGTGGCGATCAATCAAGGGTCATTTGCAAAGGCTTATAACATCGGTACAGGCACAGGCTGGCGCCTTTCGATTCGCAAAGCTCCGCGCATTATATACGAATAAGAGGAGGATACATCATGGCAGGAAAACAACTTTCAACGAAAACTGTCGTTGCCATTGGAATTGGAGCAGCCGTCTTTGTGATTTTAGGACGCTTCGTCTCCATTCCAACTGGAATTCCGAATACACAAATTGAAACCTCATACGCATTCCTTGCATTAATGGCCGTGCTATTTGGTCCTGTTGCAGGCGCACTGATTGGTTTTATTGGCCATCTCATTAAAGATGCGACCACATTTGGCCCTTGGTGGAGCTGGATTATTGTATCGGGTGTCGTTGGTTTATTGATCGGCTTTATTTCTAACCGTTTAAAAGTAGAAGAGGGAGACTTCGGCTGGAAGAAAATCACGCTCTTCAACGCCGTACAAGCAGGCGCACAGGCATTAGGCTGGTTTATCATTGCTCCTGTACTCGACATTGTGATCTATGCAGAACCTGCGAACAAAGTGTTTGTCCAAGGCATCGTGGCAGGGATTTCAAACATCATCACAGTTGGTGTACTAGGAACCATCATCATTGCAGCCTATGCAAAAACGAGAAGCAAAAGCGGCAGCCTATCGAAAGAAACATCATGAAGCAAGGTGGAACACATAAATGAAGAAACCGATGATTCAATTCGAACATTTCGGATTCAAGTATCGCAGTCAGGCAGAACCAACATTAAAGGATATCAACCTGACGATCTATGAAGGAGAAAAAGTTCTCATCGCAGGCCCGTCTGGATCGGGAAAAAGCACACTAGCCCATTGTATCAATGGGCTAGTTCCTGCGTCTTATAAAGGTTCTATGGAAGGAAGTCTTCACATCGGCGGGAAAAATGCAGAGAAAGAGAACATTTTCTCCCTCTCACAGCTTGTCGGAACGGTGCTTCAGGACCCTGATGGACAATTCATCGGGCTGACCGTTGGAGAAGACATCGCGTTCACGCTTGAAAATGATCAAGTCACACGCGAAGAAATGAACACACGTGTCGAGGAAGCTGCCAGATTAACAGAGGTAGACGGCAAGCTGGCAGCTTCCGTGCATGAGCTGTCAGGCGGACAAAAACAACGTGTCGCCATTGCGGGCGTACTTGTCAATGATGTCGACATTCTGCTGTTTGATGAACCACTTGCAAGCCTAGACCCCGCAACAGGTAAAGAAGTCATCGACCTCATTGACCGGCTGCAAAAACAAACGAAAAAAACCATCGTGATGGTTGAGCACCGATTAGAGGACGTCCTCTTCCGTCATGTGGACCGCATTATCGTTGTCAATGAAGGAACGATTGTAGCGGATATGACACCAGATGAATTGCTCGCCTCAAACGTATTAGAAGCGGCGTATTTACGTGAACCTTTATATGTAAAGGCGATGAAATATGCAGGCATACCGGTCGCGCCAGGAGATCAGATCGCTGATTTACAGCGTCTCACCTTAGACGACGAGGCAAAAGAGAAAATCGAACAGTGGATGGAAGCGTCTGAGCCATCAGTAGAACAGATTGCAGCACAGGATTTACTAGAAGTGCGCGAGCTGAGCTTTGACTATCCAACAAGACCAAATACGCTGAGCAACATCTCTTTTACCGTCAAAAAAGGAGAAATGATCAGCATCGCAGGAGCCAATGGAGCAGGCAAGACAACATTATCTAAGGTGCTTTGTGCATTTGAAAAGCCAACGAAAGGGTCAATTCTTTTAAATGGTGATGACATCACAGGAGATACGATCAAACAGCGCTCCGAACGAATCGGTGTTGTTATGCAAAACCCCAATCAAATGATTTCAAAACAAATGATTTTTGATGAGGTGGCACTCGGTCTCGTTTTAAGAGGCGTAAAGGAAGACGAGATCAAGGAGCGTGTGGAGCGGGTTCTGAAGGTGTGCGGGCTGTACCCATTTCGGAAGTGGCCGATCTCAGCCCTTAGCTTTGGACAGAAAAAACGCGTCACCATCGCGTCAATTCTTGTTTTAGAGCCAGAAATACTCATCCTAGACGAACCAACCGCAGGACAGGACTTTAAACATTACACAGAGATGATGACGTTTTTAGAGCAATTAAACCAGCAGGGTGTCACGATTTTCATGATCACCCATGATATGCACTTGATGCTTGAATACACAACAAGAACCATTGTCATTTCAGATGGAGAAAAAATCGCAGATGATACACCAGCCAAAGTGCTGACAGATCAGCTGCTTGTCCAAAAGGCGAGCTTAAAGGAAACATCGCTGTATGAACTGGCGCTGAAAGCAGACTGGCCAAATCCAAATGAACTCGTGGATCGCTTCATTGAGGTTGACAGAAAGGAACGAATGACATGGCTGTAGACATGCTGTCTTATATCGATCGCCCGTCACCGATTCACCGGCTGACAGGTGCAACCAAACTCATTTGCTTTATCCTCTGGTCATCCGCAGCGATGCTCACGTATGATACAGGCGTATTAGTGTTTATGTTAGCCGCCAGTATCGTGTTCTTTCAGCTATCGAACGTACGATTTCGTGATATTTCCTTCGTGGTGATCGTCCTGGCGATTTTCCTAGTGATCAATAACATCGCCATTTACATCTTTGCGCCCCAGCAAGGTGTCGCCATCTACGGAGCAAAGCATGAGCTGTTTCATATTGCAGGCTGGTATAATGTCACACTTGAACAGCTTTTCTATCAGTTGAACATTACGCTGAAATACGTGACCGTGATGCCAGCAGCGCTTTTATTTATTGTGACAACAAATCCAAGTGAATTCGCCTCATCTCTCAGCCGAATTGGGGTCAGCTACCGGATTTCGTATGCTGTAGCGATTGCTCTTCGTTATATTCCAGATATTCAGCGGGATTTTCGCACGATCGCGATTTCTCAGCAAGCAAGAGGCATTGATTTATCGAAGAATGAAAAGCTGGGAAAACGAATCAAAAATGCGCTGTCGATTGTGATGCCGTTGATTTTCTCCAGCTTAGAACGGATTGAAACGATCAGCAATGCGATGGAGCTGCGCGGATTTGGGAAACATAAAAAGCGCACATGGTTTACGGCGAAAGACTTTCAAAAAGCAGATTATGCTGCGTTATTGTTTGTTGGTGTGGTGCTGATCGTGTCGCTAGTGATTACATTTGTTAGAGGAACGAGATTTTATAATCCATTTTTATAGAAAGAAGCCTTCACAGAAGTGGAGGCTTTTTTTAGTTTGTGGATAAAAGGTGTGAGAAATGGTAAAAGACTATTAACATGTGAATAAATCGGTTATATTGGACAATGAGCGAAACACTTGTGAATAACTAAAGAACTTATTGGAGGAATAAGAAACTTATGAATAAAACATTTTATGCTTGTGCAGAACACATAGAAACCGTATTAGACATGTACATAGATGATCACGAAACGCCGCCGGAATTCAGAAAAATCGAACATACACACAGTTTATCCACAACCTGTGAATTGTGCGATGAACCTGCAATATATATAGTGGGGAACGAATGATCGGACACAAAATACACAAATTTTATCCACAATTGTTGATAACTTATCTGAATAACTTGTTCTTAAGGTGGGGATGACCTGTGAATATATCAATTATCACAGTAGGAAAATTAAAAGAGAAATATTTAAAGCAAGGCATAGGCGAATACACCAAACGATTACAAGCTTACGCAAAAATCGAGATCATTGAGCTCGCGGACGAAAAAGCACCCGAGAATCTCAGTGATCAAGACATGAAAATCATCAAAGACAAAGAAGGCGAACGCATCCTAAGCAAAATCAACCCAGACGCCCACGTCATCGCCCTCGCCATCGAAGGAAAAATGAAAACTTCCGAAGAATTAGCCGATACAATAGATAAGCTGGCAACTTACGGAAAAAGCAAAGTATGTTTCGTCATAGGCGGATCCCTTGGCTTAAGTGATGCCGTCATGCAGCGCGCGAATGAGAAGCTGTCGTTTTCGAAAATGACGTTTCCGCATCAGTTGATGAGGTTGGTGTTGGTGGAGCAGATTTATCGTGCGTTTCGGATTGTGCGGGGTGAGCCTTATCATAAGTAGATGAGATTTTATACTCTTTTAGATGGATTGTAAGAAGGCTTAGTGGTAAAATTTACATGAAAGTTTAGACAGTGAGGTGTATGTTATGAGAAATTTCCTTGATATAAAAAGAGTTATGGAGGAATCTGCTGAAGCTTTGACTGAAAATACCCTTAAAACAGTCGATACCCATGGGGAACTTTATGCAGAAATGCTCCATTACTTAGAAATACTTAATTTATGGTCGAGGAAACTAGAAATCTATGATTCAAATGTAGTTCTAAAAGAAGTGTGTTATGACCTTCTTTCTTCCCTTCACATAGCTGCTCAAGGCATGTATAGAAATGCATACATATGTTTAAGAAGTGCACTTGAATTAGGTATGAGTTTTATTTATTTTATTGATAGAAATTATGAGTACTTGCTGTGGAAAGTAAATGACTATGATATGAAGTGGTCAACTTTAAAAGATAATGAAAATGGTTTGTTAAATAAAAAATATTTTTCTTTTTTTTTGGGGCAGGACTTTCAAGTAGAGGATTTAATAGAACAGTTTAAGTCGGTATACAGAGAATGTTCAGAGTATGTTCATGGTAAATACAAATATATGCACACAATTGAAGAACAAAAAATACACTATCAAAAAGATAAAATTGAACTTTGGGCAGCGATGTTTATTGATATAGTTAAGTTACTTAATATATTATTTACAATTAGATTTAATGAGTTTGCGAATTCTTTTACAGATGATAAAAAAATAAGTTTAAAAGAAGCACTTACTGAGTATAAATTAGGAGGACTAATACAAATATGAGGTTTGATGATGAATTTATTTTTCGTACTGAGGACATTAGTCCGCACGATTTAATCGATATATTTGTTGCAACTAAAACAGATAGAGATAACCTAAATTATATTAAAAGTAAATCACCATTATTATTAGAAGGCAGTAGAGGAACCGGTAAAACAATGCTCCTGAGAGTAGCAGAGAAAGAAATGGACGAAGATTTAAATTCTTCTAGGGAGCTTGCAGTATTTGTTAACTTTAGTAAGGCTATATTTGTAGATGCATATAAAGATATTGTCTATTTTAGAAATTGGATGTTCTCAAAGATATTATTTGCATTAAAGAGAAAGCTGGAAAAGAAGGGAATCGTACTGTCTTCGACAGGAATTCTGGGAAATTACTTTGGTTTTATAGATAAAGAGGAGAATATTCTACAAAAGCTTGACGATTTTATTTATGCTTTAGAAAATTCTTGGAGTAATAAGAACTTTGATATTTCTGAGAAGGCCAGTGAAATATTTGGAGTGGACTTAAAAAAGATTGGTATTATACGAGATGTTGATTACTTTAAAGCTCTGATTGAGGATATATGTGAAACATGTAATATAAAAAGAATTGTATTACTCTTTGATGAAGCATGCCATAATTTTATCCCTTTGCAACAAAGAGAGTTTTTTACGATGTTTAGAGATTTAAGGTGCCCTTTTATTAGTTGTAAGGCAGCGGTATACCCAGGCATAACATCATATGGCACGTTTCAAGCGTTCCATGATGCAATGGTAAAAAAGGTAGAAAGAGATATAACAAGTCTTGATTATATAGAAAAAATGAGGGAAATTGTAAAAAATCAAGTAGGTGAAGATACGTATAGTATCTTTGAAAAGAATGGTGAAAATTTTAATGCTTTAATATATGCTGCATCAGGAAACCCAAGATTGTTGTTAAAGAGTTTGTTTATGGCAAGTGAAGATTTAAAAAGTCTAAAGACTGGGAATGTAAATACAACAATTAAGAATTTTTATAGAACTAATATATGGAATGAACATACCAAGCTAAGTGATATATACATAGGTCATAAGAAGTTGATTGACTGGGGTAGATGGTTTGTAGAAAACAAAGTATTACAGGAGACACTAAACAAGAATGATAAAAGGGTAAGTGAAGATAAGTACCAGCAAACAATTTTCTTTACTATTCATCGGGATGCGCCAGCAGTTGTGAAACAATCGATAAGAATTTTAGAATATTCAGGGATAATTTCACTTCACACAGAGGGCACAAAAGTGAGAACAGAAGTGTTTGATAGATATCAAGTTAATTTTGGAGTTGTATTAGCTTCAGAAACAAAAAATACACCTATAAATAGATATAAGGAAATAGTGACAAATTTATCAATAAAATTATATTCAGAGTATGGTATAAATTCGCCATCATATGAAAATATAGATGAGCTTAAACCAGTTGAAATTGATGCTGATATTAAACATATTCTAAAAAGTCTATTGCAGGAACCTATTGATAAACTGGATATAACACCATTTCAGTGTGCTACATTAAAAACTGTTGGCTTTACAGCATTACAAGATATATTAAGTGCAAAAGAAGAAGAATTACAAAAGGCCTATGGAATTGGTCCTAAAAGAGCAAGGAAAATCTATAATATTGCTTTTAATGCCACAATCGAATATATTTCTGGATGAAGAAATGTTGGAATGAGAATCTGCTGAAAACAGGAGAAGGTTTTCCTGTAATTTTACAAATATAAAATACCAATCACGCTCTATCAATATGATAAAATTGTACTGTTAGATACCTTTATTGGAGGAAGTAAATTGAATAATCAAACAGATAATCAAATCGTTAGTTTTATATGGGGCATCGCTGATGATTGACTTCGTGATGTATATGTACGTGGGAAATATCGAGATGTCATCTTGCCGATGACCGTTATTCGTCGTTTGGATGCTGTCGCTTTCAAGCAGCCAGTGGGATAAAAAATAATACAAGCAACAACTTTAAGTTTTCACTTGTACACTCTGTATTGTATTAAATGACATGAAAAAATAATATTGCAGATTTTTTGATGATGTAATTTAAATTAAATATAAGAATTAAGTCAGTATAGTTTTCAATTTTCTTTGTTAATAAAAAAATATAGAATCTTTAGCAAAATGTGTTATTATATAGAATATTATGAGAGGAGGATAATGTAGTGAAAAAAGTACTTATAGCATTATTGGTGGGGGTTATGTTCATTAGTCTTTTACCAATGCAAAGTGTATTAGGAGCAGGTAAAACCTATAATGTGGGTGGAGGCTGGAGTTATCGAGTTGATACCCCAGACAATGCTAAGCCATACCATCATATTCATTTCATGAAAAAAGGTAAAAATGTCTATTGTCTAAGGCTGGATACTATGGGACCATGTGATAAGAAGAATAATAGTTATAAGAATTTTGATAGCTTACCTAAAAAGGTAAAACAACATGTGTCAAATAATAAATATGTGCAAGGCATAATAAAAAAAGAAAACCCTCAAACAAAATCTTGGATATCTAAGATTCCTAAGTGGGCGCTAGTGTCAGTAGGAGCGCTAGCAGTATTTCTTGCGACAGCAACGTTCTTTTTCCCAGGAGATGATGTAGCAGCTTGGGCGTTTTTCTTAAGAGCAATGGCAGTATAGGATAACTAATAGTAAAAGAACAGTGCAATTATTTTGACCATTATTTAAGCTTGTAGATAAGATCTACAAGCTTTTTTATATAATAAGAGTTATAACGTAAAGCTGATGAGCATAGCATGTCATTAAATTTTGAGAGAGAAAGCTTGAAAATAATGTTGATTGAGAAAGACATGGTGAAAAGCCTCTGTTCTTATGAGTTAAAAAAGAAATATAAGAAATTAAAGTCAGTACGACTGATCATAATATGTAGGGATAACTGTGAAAGGTCATTTTTTTATTCATTTTATACAGCTTTGGTTTAGGAAAGTCGTATGTTGGATTCAATCGCATTGAATGTGATATAAAACGTTGTAAAACCAAATATAAATAAGGTAGCTGGTGGTATAATCATGTCCATGAAAATGGCTGACAACTTGATAAAGAGTGGCTATGTATACGCCCCATAGTTTTAATAAATTTGCCTAAACGGGCATCTACCTTTTAAAATAAATGTATGATAAAATTATTTCACCATACAGGCAAGGAGAGAAAAGCTATATTGTCTAATATAGAATTGAATAACATTTGTTATAGATTTAAATCTTCATTATCTATAAATAACGTGAATTTTTCTGAAAACAAGCTAAATATTATAAAAGGAAAAAATGCATCTGGAAAAACTAATTTATTAAAAGTAATTGCAGGCCATATTATACCTAAAAGTGGAGAAATTCAATTTTCCGATGATTTAAAATTTGATTTTAATAGATTTAAACTAAAAGATCAGAAGCGTTTTACTGAGTATGTTAAAAATAATATTTCCTTTATTGAATCACCAAATTTCCTATACAGTGAGGCGTCTATAGAACAGAATTTAAACTATTACTTAAAGATAAACAAAGAGAAAGAAATATTAGAAAAACATAAAAAATTTATAGATTTCTTAGATTACTTTAAGGTGGAAGAAGACAAAAATAAAACAGTCAGTTCATTATCAAAAGGTACTAGACAAAAACTCATAATAATATTTCAGATATTGTTGGACCGAAAGATTATACTTATGGACGAGCCAACGTTAGGCTTTGATAAAGAGAGTGTAGCTAAATTTTTTAATATGTTTGAGGAGTTAGATAAAACATTTATAATAACAACTCATGAAGAAAATTTTATCCAACGTTCTAATTTCCATAATTTCAATATGGAGGATATACAAAGATGAATTTGTTAACTGCTGAACTTAGAAGATCATATTTTAATTATATAAAAAATATAAAGTTAACTTTATTATCAATCGTATTTATGGTATTAATTTTAATATTCACAGTTAATTCTTTTATAAATAAATTAGAAATATATCATGATTTTTTAACAATATTTATATCATTAGTTTTCTTTCTTAGGTTACTATTAAGTAGTTACACTTTTCCAGGTAATCAAATTAATCAAGAGATTAAAGAAAATAGAATATACACGTTAAGTTATTTAAAGTCCTCCTTTGAACATATTATTACAGCAAGAATAATTATTAATAATTTTCTTAATTTGATTTTTTCGGTTTTATTCATTATATTGGTAGATATAGCATTAGGAAGTTCTTTTAATATTAGCATTTACCAATATTTTGTTATATTTGTTATCTCATTTCTAGGAATGTTCTCTGTCTCTGGAATTGGATTGCTTGTAGTATTAATAGGTGTGGTTTCGGGTGTTAAAAAAATAATTATCACTGTTGCCCAGATTGCATTATTTTACCTGATATTTTCATTTCCCTCTGGTAGTATTTTTGTGCCTTTTTCAAACAGTAAGGTTATGATATATAATTTATTAAACAATTCTTATATAGATTTTAATATGTTATGGATGAATTTTTTATATGTTTTTATTAACTCAGTGATTTTTTATTCTTTTAGTTTATACCTGTCAAAAATTTTAAGATTGATTGCATTAAAAAATAATAAATTATAGGGGTGAATTGTATGTATAGATTTAATAGAATTTACAGATTGACTGATACCGAAATTTGGGAAGTAAGGTTGCTTAATTATAATGCATATTGCTACTTTTCTATAACAGACATGAATAGAAAAGCTACAATTGAGGATAATCAACTGGCAACCGAGGAAGAGTTAATTTCAAGAGATAATTATATTTCTATAGATGTTCATAGTAATGTTAAATTGAATGAAATATTAGAAGACGAAGAGTATGAGGAATTAATAGATGATATTTCGTCATTAGTTGAACATATGGTAGATAATGCACATGTGTTTTTCCATTTCCACTTATATGAGAATGAAAAATTTGAATCTCATAATATAGAAGTTGATAATGATGAAGATTTATATGGTTCAAAAGAAGAGCAAGTTGAGGAATATAAAGAGCAATTTATCAAAAATAACTGTATCAAATTAGTTGAAAAATATGTAAATAAAAGACTTATCGAATTATCTGACAGTAATTTTTGTCAAGATAAGTAACCATACAAATATTCTGTTTTAGATAGTATCGTATACTTTATAATTTCGTTTTAGTTAATATTATAGGAAAGAATAAAAGTTATGAAAATTTTTTATCGTGATCTTAAACTGCTGTTATGCAAGTTTGGATCACGATTCTTTATATACTAACAAAGAAGGGTTATTTTGTCTCTTTAATTAATAACATTATAGAGAACTTTTAAGTATATTTTTTAATTTTCCCCATTAAAATTATTCATACATAAATAGGTATTAGAATCGTACCACTTCAATGAGAATAGAGAACGCTTTATCATAATTATAGAAAGGAGGTATTTTATGCACACAATCAAAAAAATAGGCTAAACCTTCTCCTACATCACACCAGTATCACTCACCGACCGCCCCATCCTAGGCATGGTCGTAGGCAATAACAAAACATTAATGATCGATGCCGGTAATTCAGAAGATCATGCGAACTATTTCATCCAAAAAACCTTAGAACACGAGAACGCCTCGCCGGATATGGTTGTCCTCACGCATTGGCATTGGGATCATATTTTTGGTCTGCCTGCGCTGCCTGATACGGTTTCAATTGCTTCTGAACAGACCAGAAAGGAAATGGAGGAGCTTGTTCCGTTTTCGTGGTCAGATGAGGCGATTGATGAGCGGGTGAGGGAAGGAACGGAGATTGAGTTCTGCGCGAAGGCCATTAAGGAAGAATATCAGGGTCATCGAGATATTCAGGTGGTTTTACCGGATGTCACGTTTGACCGTCGGATAGAGATTGATCTTGGCGGGGTTACTTGCATTGTGCAGCAGGTTGGAGGCGATCATGCGGTAGATTCCGTGATCGTGTATGTGAAAGAAGAGAAAATTCTTTTTCTTGCTGATTGCATTTATCCGAAAATGTATGCCGAAAAAGTACATTATACTGTGAAAGAAATATTGCGTCTTTTAGATGAGTTAGAAGCTTTTGATGCCGATACGTATATTCCTTCACACCAAAGACCGTGGACAAAAGAGGAGTTTCGTCAGGAAACAGACAAGCTTCGGATGATAGCGAAATCCACTGATCTATGTGGTGGAGATAAGCAGAAAATCACGAAAGAATTTCAAAATTACGTGAACAGAGAACTGAAAGAAGATGAATTAGAAACCATTGCTTACTTTGTAAATGGTTATTAAATAATTGCGGTAACTAAACAAAAAGTCTCATTTGAGTGTATTTCCCTCAAACGAGACTTTTTTATTTTATGGTAAGCCTACAACATCTTCTGCATCACGAACTGTGACAGACATTACCCAAGTCTTTTTTCCTAACTGAAAACAATTCCAATTTAAAGTGTAAAATAGTAAAATAATACATATAAACTTAATGAATACGAAGATCAGATGTTTTTTATTTATGAACATATTTAAATATGAAAAAACTTCATTGAGGAACTACGATAATGTCAAATTCACACTCAATTTTCCATTTAAATAGAGATATCAAACAAGTAAAGAGGCAATGATATGATAGATGAAAAGGTACGCCAATATATTGAAGACTATATCCTAAGAAGCAAAGAAGAGTTGGAGTTAACATCTGCATTACAAGATCAACTTTTGACTCAGTTCAACATTATTAAGCGGTCAGCAAGAACATATCGGGTTTTAGGCTTATTAACTGTATCTACCCAGCAACACCATCATGTAAACGATTTACCATTAGATCCCGCTCTAGCATCTTTAGCCTTAACGACTAATAGAAAAGTGGAATTAAATGAAGATGAACAGGAAACATTTAATTGGTTAAAGGAAGGCTGGGTTATCAAGGAGATTCGTTTTGAGAAGGATGGTAAAACAGTTAGTAAATCCCACTATCGGATGGGTTATCGATTATTTGAATATCAATCAGTGCAGCATCAAAGAAAGCATGATGAATTGGTGAATGACATTTTAATGATCCAAGATCGTTTGAACGAAATTGCACTGAAAAAAGATCAAGAACATCAAACATTATCTCCCAATAGAGTATCAGGAATTAAAAAGTTAACTGAGAGGGCTCAGCAATTAAATCCTAGCGAGATGAGGATTTCCCTATCATTTCCAACCAGTTGGCCACTGATGAAAAGGCTCAAGTATCTACATTTTGTTTGCGCGTTTTGTCATATTTCCTCTCTTAAAGAATCGTTTGATTGGAAAGAGATTGGTGCAATGTTTTACAAGGAGATTGGTGGATCGAAAAAATTTGATGCTGACAAAGAAGAATTTATAAGCGAGATAGAGGACTGGTCGCAAACCTCGGTTCAAGAGCTGGGTTTAACGAGTTTGGGCCAAATCACACCCGTCTTTTTTTCTGGAAAACTGAAAGGACAATATTCTTCTTATGAAATTGGACCAGTCCATGCCCTCACAAACTTATCTATATTAAATGAAGCCTATCATACAGATGCAACGACATTCTGGATCGTGGAAAATCGAGCTATTTTAACAAGTATGGCGTCAAAAAGAGATTTTTTAAAAGAGACGAAATCATATGTTTTGTGTACAGATGGACATTTGAGGTCTGCCCATCGAAAAGCAATGACACAAATTTTAGATCATAGTCAGGTAGAGCAAGTGATGATTTGGTGTGATTATGATTTAGATGGTTTATATATTGCAAGAAAAGTATATGAAACACTGAAACCTTATGATCATTTTAAGCTGAAGTGGATATTGCCAAATCAAAAAGTGACTATGAATCATCAGCATTATGAACAGTATTTGACGGATTTCCTTCAGCATCAAAAGATGGAACAAGAGCAGATGATGGGAGGTGTCGATCTTTGGAAAAAGTGGATTCAGGATTAATTTCAATTTTTCAATCTTCATACTCAGCACCAGAATTGATGCAATCTATGCGGGATATTTCTACTCTTAGTGGGGTTCTTAGTGATTTAGATGCTCAACATTTTTTTCAAACTCCTGGGGAAATACTAAGGCTTTTAAAAATCATTCAGTTGCTAAATGAAGAAGCTCTAGGTTTAAGTGACCTTATTGAAAATACTGAATCAATCTACTATCGGTATCGAAATCGTTATGATGATAAGGAGCCGCCTTCTCAAAAAAGAGTCGATCAGGTAATCCAGGTGCTAGTGAAATACAATTGGATTTCTAAACAAACGAGAAGAATCAAAATGCGTGATGTTGGAAAACGGATGATGGATATGCTGATTCGACTGGCCAATGATTCATTAGCTTATTATATGAATGATGAGATTGGCAGGTCGTTGTTTCAGGCTAGACGAGATTCAGATATTAGTGAGGCCTATGACGATCAAGGGATTTCAGGTGGGAACAAAATTGCCAGTATGATAAGGAATGTAGAGAATGCCATCACACTTTTAAAAGAGCGTGAGTTAGAAATGCTTGCCGATCGACATGCCTTACCCCATTTAGAGTTGATTCACGAGTTAATGAATGATTTAGATGTAAAACTGGAAGAGAGATTTAAAAAGTTTCAAACAGTGGAAGACAGTTTAGTTCTTACAGAACTCATGCAGAGAGGTACAGAAGTTCTTACAACAGGGACAAATCTTAGCCTTGGCATGATTAAAAAATATTTAAAATTTACGAATATGCAGAATACCCCATTTAGTTCTCATATTCAGCCTGAAAAAATTAGACGTTTCATTTCCAGTATGTTTGAACCACCGCTTGAATCAGATGTTCCAGATGTTTACCAGTTGTTAAGTTTCATGGAACAAAATCAATATAAGGATGAGGCAGTTGATGGGTTATGGATTCCTGTGAAATTTGCTTCTCCTTTAACGTCTGACACAATTGAGGTGGCTGTCGATTATTTAGAAAATTATGAACCTATTATTGACTCAATTCCAGAGGAAGAAGAGGACATTGTATACGCAAACGAAGAGGTGTCTGGTGTTGATTTAGAGCGACACATCGCAGAGTCTAATTGGCTTTTAACAAAGGAAATGATTGATACAACAAAGATTGAAGCGTACTTTGAAAAACAAGAACAAGCGACTTTAGAACAGGTTGTCATTGAGGCTACAACAGAGCAGTGGAGTGACGCAATAAATGCTTTAACTGCTATTTCTGCTTTAGTGAGCAATAAAGAGATTGTTATATCAAAGGGGACGGAACTAAGGGGACACAAACAGTACGAAAAAGAATGGGAGTGGATGAATCATGAAGACGGAAAAGATATTGTCAAAAGAAAAAGAGACAACGACCATCAAAGAAAGTCTAAATGATGGAACGACCGAATTGAATGTAAACCCATTGAATGCTTTGCAAAACATACGTGGTATTCTCACGCAGACAGAAGAGATGACGTTCATGAACATTCTTTTTTCATCATCTGCTTCAATTCGATCTGGAAATTTTGGGTTATCTCGTAAGGAAGTCGAGAAACAACTAGGTATTTCGGGTGAAGAAGACTTTTTCTCATTTATCAAAAGAGTGAATCAAGCCATTAGCCGATATTTCAAAATCATCTATGATGATGAGCGAGACCAAGTGATTGTGCTTATGCGAGTGACAGCATCTGCAGCACGTCACACATTATCTAAGGAAAGCTTGGCTATTTTACTTTATATCTTTTATCAACAGGAAGTGCTACAACATGAATTTACATTATTTGATCAACTGTTAGAGGCTTTGGGGCATGAAACAAAGAAGGCGAATAATAGAATCAATTTAAATATCGACCCTCTGAAAAAAATCGGTGCGATTGAAGACTACGAGACGGATTCAACAGAAAGAGCCTTTCAATTGACGGCTATCGGTGCGAATATTTTTTCAGACTCTTTCTTGCGAAGAACAGCAGAGTTTAGCCACTCAAATCAATTAAATAAAGAGGAAGTCATGAAATTTTTTAAACGCTATAATTTTCAGAGTGAAGGGGCAGAGCAATGATACCTTGGAGATTAACGTTTCACGGGATACGTGATTATCGTCCGGAACAAATTGATTTAGCTGGAGCTGATCAGCATATTCTCATTTCTGGGCCAAACGGTTCCGGAAAGTCCACCATTACTTATTGTCTAGGTGCTGTCTTATATTCTTCAAAGGTTGACTTGGAAGGCTTAAAATCACGTAACCTTTTACCTGACGAGACGTGGAAAGCTAAAATTTCAATTGTGTTTCAAAATGAAGGTTCGATGAAAATCGATGCAGCAAAGTTTATCCAATTTACGTTGAACATCGTACAAGAGTCTGGACAATTGTTGAAAAGGGAATACACCATTTCAACTGGAGAAGAGATAGATGAGTGGGAGAATACAATCACATACACCTCTGGCGGCGGACAGTTTAACTTTTCATCTTATAAAGAGACATTACTTTATAAATATAAAATTGATCCTGATGCCTATTATTTAATTTGGTATCAGCAAGATGTCAATCAATTTGCGACCATGAATCCAGAAGAGCGTTTTCGAGTGTTTAGTGAAATGCATGGCATTTCTCAGATGCAACAAGAATGGGAAGAAAGCATTGAGAGATTAAAAGAATCAAAGGAAGCGCTAGATCTTACAAAGCACAGCGTCGATAATAGCAAATTAAATCTCGATCGTAGTAAACAACGTTTACACTATTTTAATCAGAATCAAGAGCGTCTAAAGACGGGAGGCACGCAATATATAAGAGCACTCCTTTTATTAGAAAAAGCACTCAAAAAAGAACAGAAACTGTTGGAAGATTTGATTGATCAGCTTGAAACTGATTATGAAGAAGTAAATGATCAAATTCAGTTGGAACAAGCACAATTTTCAGAGCGCAGTGAAGGCATGAATCAACTTTTACTTAAACAAGAAAAGTTAGAAGTTGATATTGAAGCTGGTCACGAAGAGATGTCTTTATTAAAAGAAAAGAAAGCTAAGAAAAGTGAAGAGATTGCTATAAGAGAAGAGGAATTAAAGGATATCACAGAACAAGAAAGATATATTCGGCATACTGAGCAGGAAGTGAAGACAAACCTAGTTCGGTTGAAAAAAGAGATTGATCATAACACGTATTTGCTTTCACAGGTGATGGAAAGTGAAGTTGAATTAAAAGAGATAGAAAATCAACTACGTAATGAGATAGCAGCATTAAAGTTTAAAATAGAGCAAGATGAAAATAGTAGTAAAAAAATGAAAGAGCTTTTAAATGAGTACCTGAGTTCTTATGATGTGAGCATGAGAATTGATCAATTAAATTTAGAAATAAAAAAATCAAAAGATGAACAGTTTACGTTATCAAAAGATGTCGAGGAATTAGAAAAAGAACATCAATTATTGATGGGAAATCAAGAGCTTTCTCAACGCCAAAAGCAGTCACTCAGCTATTTCAGAAATAAGAACGTGAAAGCATTTCCTCTTCGTGAATTAGTTGAATTAGACGAACAGGCTCAATTAAAAGATGAGCAATTATTCGATGCGATTAAGTACACAATCTTTTTTCAAGGGAAAAAAGTCGAACCACCTAATGACCTTTATCATGTGTCCCTCATGAATATAGTTCCAGATCGCTCAATTACATTTTTACCAGCGCTTCATCTTAAAGTGAAGGAAGGTGTACGAGACGAATTCATTCCGCATGCAATCAAAGCATTGTGGTGGGTCGAGCTATTCTTCAAACATAAAACCATCCACATCAAAAATGGATATTTATATGATGAAATGGGTATTCGAGGTTCACAAGAAAAAGACCGATTGATCTTAAGCGAAACATCATTACAAGCCAGAAAAAAAGAAGTAGATCAACAATTAAAGATAAAGAAGATAAGGTATACGGAATTAGAGAGAGAGATGAATGAGTTAACGGTACAACTACAAAATCTACATCATGTTATTTCATCTGTGAAAGAAGCAGAAGCGTTTATGTCAAAAGAGTATGAACGGGAAGATCGAACGAGACAATTAACAAGAAAAGAAAAGGAATTGTCAGGAAAACATCAGCAATTAAAACAGCTAGATCAAGAAAGACACGATTTGAATAACGAAAAAGCCAAACTGAACAATGATTATGCGTTGTTCGAAAGAGAAGGAATTTTTTACGAAGAATTAGGGAAAAGGAAAGAAAAGTATCAAGAATTTAAAGCACTTCAACAACAGTTGGCTGATATAGAAGGCGAGTTTGAAAGGTGTAAGAAAAAAAACCACTATTTAGAAGAGGAGCTTGACACGCATCGTGTCTTAGTCAAAAAACATAAGAGAGCCGTAGAAGCATTAGAAGATGATTTACAACATAAAAATAGAGAGAAAGAGGACATAAGTCGTCGACTGAAAGAAAAACATGTTGAGATCGATCGAATGAAGCAAGAATTGGTGGGTTACATGCAAGAGATCATGGAAATCAAAAAGTACGGGTCACAGTTTTACTCAGAAGCAATACAAGAACGATTCCCTGATCAAATTCCATCTATTAACGATTTAAGAACAGAACGCGATCATGGAAAAAGGATGTTTGATGGTGCAAAAAATGAACCTGAGATTGATCCAGAAGCACCTGAAAATTATAAAGCTGCGAAGACTGAATATGAAAGACTGGATCAAGAATATAAGCGTTTAGACAATTTATTAACAGAGAATGGTGCGAGGACAGAGCAATTAAAGGACAAGTTAGAAACAACGATTAACATGAGAGTGCTTGAGGTGAGGAATCGATTTGAATTCTTTATGAGACAGTTTCAATTTGAAGGGGAAGTGTCTTGGACAGTTGATGAAGATAGAAGAGGACGTAATGTGTTTAAATTATTCATTAAAGCAAGGAAAGAAGGCCATCGGGGGACGATGGAAGATGTTAGTGTAAAAGCACGAGGCGGACGAGTAGGAAAAGGTGTGTCCGGCGGTGAAGAGTCGTTAAGCTCATTACTATTTGCACTAGCACTATTACAAAATTTATCGTTTACACCAGGCTTTATTGTACTAGATGAATTTGATAGCGCGCTTGATGAAAATCGAAAGTTAAAAGTGTTTGATTTATATGTGCAGGAATTAAAAAGGAAATTAATCATTCTTTCACCAAAGTCACACGAGAAACAATACCTAGATCGATTCTCGAAAGCTTTAGTTGTTCAACACGATTCATCGATCCCATTTAGCAAAATTGTGGGGCTTGTTATGAACTAATTTTTAATTGTTATAATGATCATTTTAAGATAATTTTTAAATAATTAATTATAAAGTATATTTGAACCTGTACCGAAGGAAATCATTAGTTTTTGTGAAGAGTGATAAGCAATTTCTAATTTAAATGTAGTTCTAGAGATCTTCCAACATAAAATAATATTTTAAGAACCTTGGTAGAGGTTGGACTCCACCAAGGTTTTTTAATAACCTCATTTAAAGACATCACGACGAACCGTACCAGAGGAAGAAGGAAAATAGAAACTTTTAAGGAATCTCCAACAACACATGTTGACATATCGTTATTTATCGATATAATGGTTTGTATGGAGCCAATAGAAGTTTTTAAAGCCTTATCCAATGAATCAAGACTGCAAATTTTACAATGGCTAAAGGAACCTGATCGTCATTTTACACCCCATGAAGGGATTGATATGAATACTACAGGGGTATGTGTTAGTCAAATAACAGATAAATTGAAAATGACGCAATCAACAGCATCTCAATACCTTTCAATTTTACTACGAGCTGGATTAATTACGACAGAGCGTATAGGTAAATACACGTATTATAAACGAGATGAAAATGCTATAAAAAAAATTGCTGAGATTCTAGAAAAAAATATTTAATAAATGAACTGAATTCATACATCAGAATTCAGTTTCATTTATTAAATACAAATCGACTTATCGTAATATGTTTTTTTGTCCATACATATTAACAATTCTAGATATGTAAATGTATTATATATAAGGAGTGATCTACATTGTCAAACACTGTAAAGATTTACATTTTAGCTATTGTCAGTTTTTTAGTTGGTACATCAGAGTATATCATCTCTGGTATTTTGGATAATATTTCTGAATCATTAGGGATTACGATAGCTGCAGCCGGCCAGTTAATTACGATTTTTTCTCTTGTGTATGCCATCTTCACCCCAGTATTAATGGCTTTAACATCGGGAATGAATAAACGCAAGTTAATGTTATTTTCACTTAGCGTTTTTATTCTAGGTAATATTCTTGCATTCGTCCTCCCTGGGTATCAATTATTTATTGTGTCAAGAATTATTATGGCTCTTGGAGCGGGGATGGTCGTAGTTACTGCATTAACAATTGCTGAAAAAATTGCACCAAAAGGTAAGCAAGGTACCGCTATTGCTACAGTAGTAATGGGATTTACAGCATCATTGATTATTGGAGTCCCACTGGGCAGAATGACTAGTGATTTCTTTGGTTGGAAGGCTGTATTTGGAGGAATAGCCTTACTCGGATTATTAGCTATGGTGATAATTTCTCTTACGATTCCAAAAATCCAAGGGGATAAACCTGTACCTCTAATTCAACAACTTGCTCTTTTTAAAAAACCAAAAGTAGTGTTGGGATTAGCCATCACCTTTTTCTGGCTCGGTGGTTATTCAATTGCCTATACCTATTTATCCCCTTACCTTTTAAATATATCAGGTGTAAGCAGCAAATTGCTGAGTGGAGTTCTCCTCGTATTCGGGGTTGCTAGTCTAGTTGGGTCAAAGTTTGGTGGGTTTAGTACCGATCGATGGGGTGTGAATTTTACTCTGATTAGTGGAATGACATTACATGTCATCATGCTCATATTGCTCTCACTAGTTACGCATTCTTATGTTGGAGTATTACTCATTTTAATATTATGGTCATTTGCTGCATGGTCTTCTGGCCCGACTCAACAATATCACCTAGCTACAATGGAGCCAGAATCATCAGGTATACTATTAGGTCTCAATCAGTCAATGATGCAATTGGCGATGGCTGCAGGTGCTGCTATTGGTGGTATCTTTGTAGAGAGGGTTTCTCTATCTTCCGTTACTTGGGTAGGGGCTTTGGGCGTTGCAATCGCGATCATTGTAACAATATTGGCTTCGCGTGCTACTTCGAATAATGAAATTCGATATACTTAAACAGTAGAACGATGGGAAAAAACGTGATTTAAAAAATAATGACAGAAAGTAGGAAGCACCTTTGCACTCAATTAAAAAAATAGGTCAGAGTTTTTGGTACATCACGCCAGTATCACTCTCCGACCGCCCCATCCTAGGTATGGTCGTTGGCAATAACAAAACATTAATGATCGATGCCGGTAACTCAGAAGATCATGCGAACTATTTCATCCAAAGATCTTTAAAGCACGAGAACGCCAAGCCTGATATGGTTGTCCTCACGCATTGGCATTGGGATCATATTTTTGGTCTGCCTGCGCTGCCTGATACGGTTTCAATTGCTTCTGCACAGACAAGAAAGGAAATGAAGGAGCTTGTTCCGTTTTCGTGGTCAGATGAGGCGATTGATGAGCGGGTGAGGGAAGGAACGGAGATTGAGTTCTGCGCGAAGGCCATTAAGGAAGAATATCAGGGTCATCGAGATATTCAGGTGGTTTTACCGGATGTCACATTTGACCGTCGGGTGGAAATTGATCTTGGCGGCGTCACTTGCATCGTGCAGCATGTTGGAGGCGATCATGCGGCTGATTCCGTGATCGTGTATGTGAAAGAAGAGAAAATCCTGTTTCTTGGTGATTGTATTTATCCGAAAATGTATGCCGAAAAAGTTCATTATACAGTGAAGGAAACGTTGCGTCTTTTAGATGAGTTAGATGCTTTTGATGCCGATACGTATATTCCTTCACACCAAAGACCATGGACAAAAGAGGAGTTTCGTCAGGAAACAGACAAACTTCGGATGATAGCGAAATTCACTGATCAATGTGGTGGAGATCGGCAGAGAATCGTGATTGAATATCAAGCACATGTGAACAGAAAACTAAAAGAAGATGAGTTAGAGACAATCGCTTATTTTGTAAATGGTTATTAAGTGATTCAGGTTATTCACTGATAACATTACCTATTTTCTAAGCCAGCTATATTTAAGCAACAAAATCTGTCTTCCTTCCCTTATTAGCTTTAGCAAAAGGTATTGTAGCAGAAGAAAAAATGATTATAAATACTACAACAAGTCCCCTCCACTAAGTTTGAGGGGGCTTTTTTTGTTAAACTTAGGCATTTAACCAAATGTAAGTTGAAGATAACTTCTGATGTCATGTTTAGTTGGTAGATGAATGGAATAAATTTAATATAATAATGATGAAGGGTGTGAAAAGTATGATCAATATGAATTTGAAAAAAATGCGAAAAATACACAGATTTACACAAGAAGAAGTAGCTGAGAAAATTGGTGTTTCAAGGCAAGCTGTTGCGAAATGGGAATCGGGGGAAACTGTGCCGGATATCAACAATTGCAAGGCTTTGGCTGAATTATATGGCATTGCTTTGGATGATCTCGTGAATAATTTGGATGGTACAGAAGTGGCAGGGGTGAAACCAAAAGGAAAACACATATTTGGACTTGTAAAGGTTGGCGAACGCGGGCAAATTGTCATTCCTAAAAAAGCGAGGGAGATATTCAGCATCTTTCCTGGAGACAGCTTGTTGATGTTGGGCGATGAAGCTCAAGGAATTGCCATTGTAAGAAATGAGGACTTCCTGCAGTTTGCTGACGAGATATATAAGGCACAGGAAGGTCAGGAGGATGAGGAATGATTGCGATTCAAACAAAGAATCTAACAAAGAAATTCGAAGAACAGATTGCAGTCGATTCTCTTAATCTTTCAATTGAACAAGGCGAACTTTTTACTTTACTTGGAGTGAATGGTGCAGGTAAAACGACAACGATCAAGATGTTGACCTGTCTTAGCACCCCTACAACCGGTGATGCGTCGATTTTGGGTAACAGTATTGTTTCTAATCCCTACGCAGTAAAAGAACAGATTAATGTTTCACCACAGGAAACGGCAGTAGCTCCTAATTTATCCGTGAAAGAGAATCTTGAATTAATCGCTCAAATATACGGGTTCCACAAAACAACGATCGATATAAAAGTCGAGGAAATGCTCCGTACGTTTAGTCTGACGGAAGTATCTAAAATGAAGGCTAAAACCCTATCCGGAGGGATGCAAAGAAGACTTAGTATTGCAATGGCACTCATTACAGACCCCAAAATCCTTTTTCTTGATGAACCTACTCTTGGTCTTGATGTCATCGCAAGACGTGAGCTATGGAGTGCTATTGAGAAATTAAAGGGGAGTATGACCATCATTCTCACGACACATTATATGGAGGAAGCAGAAGCCCTTTCGGATCGAATAGGCACGATGGCGAAAGGAAAATTAAAGGCAGTTGGAACAGCAGCCGAATTGAAGGAAAGCACCAACACCAAATCACTTGAGGAGGCGTTTGTGTCAATTGCTACCAAAGAGGAGGTCGTAAGATGAAATCACTCGCTTTTGCTTCACGTAATGGTAAAGAGATTTTAAGAGATCCTTTAAACGTAGCTTTTGGTATAGGCTTTCCGTTAGTTATCTTATTATTGCTTCATGCTATTCAAACGAATATTCCATCTGATGTATTTGCTATTGATCAACTTATTCCTGGCATAGCTGTTTTTGGTCTTTCTTTTATCTCACTATTCGCTGGAATGTTAATAGCTAAAGATCGAAGTACCTCATTCTTGATGCGATTGTTTACTGCACCCCTTTCTGCCTCAGACTACATTGTAGGGTATATTGTGCCACTCCTACCTATTGCGATTGTTCAAGTTATCATTAGTTTTATCACAGCTTTTTTCTTAGGTTTACCTTTCAATGCCAATGTTTTGTTATCTATTCTTGTCCTTTTACCAACATCTTTACTATTTATCGGCATAGGGCTCTTAGTGGGGAGTATATTTAACGACAAGCAGGTTGGTGGTATTTGTGGAGCGCTACTAACGAATATGAGTGCATGGTTAAGTGGTACATGGTTTGATTTGAATTTAGTTGGAGGCTGGTTCAAAGATATTGCATACGCACTTCCATTTGCTCACGCAGTAGACGCTAGCAGAGCTGCCTTATCTGGAGACTATGCATCAATTTTACTGCATTTTTGGTGGGTGATTGGATATACAGGTATTATTGTAGCTATCGCCATTTTTGCTTTTAAAAAGAAAATGAATGGGGAAAACGATTAGTTTGGTACAGTTTTTGATGAAGAAGTTTACAGCTGGGTTATCTGCGCCTTTTTCTGTATGATAAACTTTAATGAAGTTGTCATTTGAGTAGAGGGAGGTACATATGAAACAGCTTTACATGAAGCAAAAAGTATTTAGTTTAAGCGGCAGGTTTACAGTCAAGGACCAGCAGGAAAACGATGTGTATGTGGTCGAGGGCAGCTTTATGAAGATGCCGAAGACATTTACCATTCTGAATACAGAACGAGAAGAAATCGCTGTGATTACGAAGAAAATATTTACCTTTTTACCGAAGTTTTTAGTAGAAGTTGATGGTCAAGAGGTATTGACGATCAAAAAAGAGTTTACGTTCTTTAAAGCAAAATATTCAATTGATGCCGCGGGTATAGAAGTGCAAGGTAACTGGTGGGATATGAATTTCCAGGTTCTCCAGAACGGCGAAGTGATTGGTCAGGTGAAGAAGGAATGGTTTACTTGGGGTGACAGCTATAAGGTTGATATTTTGAAAGAAGAGATGGAGCCTGTGATGATTGCCCTCGTTGTTGCGATTGATTGTGTAAAAGCTGATGAAGCAGCGTCTAGGTCTTCGTCGTCGCCGACGACGAATAATTAATTGGAGGGTTAAAAAATTGGCCAATCTTACCCGCATTTTAAGATTAAGAGATGCAGAAATATGGGGGTATGAATTTCTCGATAATAAAGACATCATCATTTATTTCTCCATTACAGATGTAAATAGAAAAGCAATGACTCACGATAATCCCCTTGCTACCCAAGAAGAATTGGATGAAAGAGATAATTACGTTTCAATAGATGTTCATAGTAATCTTGATCTAAAAAAAACGCTTGAAGAAGATACATTTGATGATTTTATCACCGAAATTTCTTTTTTAGTAGAACATATGCATGATTTTCACAATGCTCATGTTTTTATGAAAATACATGTTCATGACAACATAGATTTAACTGATTTTCAGTTAGAGGAAGATGAAGATTTGCATGGTGATGAAAAAGAACAGCTCTTTACATTTCAACGTTTATGGATTCAGAAGACTTGCTTTCAATTGATAGAACAACATTTAAATCGAAAAATCAAAGAAATATCTAACAGTAGATTTTGCCAAGATCTAATATGAGCTTGTGAGGTGAGCACACTGATCACATTCCAATACAAAGTATTTCTAACAGTCGTCGAGTGCGGCAGTTTTACAAAAGCAGGGGAGAAGCTTGGGCTGACGCAATCTGGGGTGAGTCATAATATTGCGAAGCTTGAGTCGGAACTCGGGATTGTGCTGCTTCGGCGGAATCGAAACGGGCTTTCGTTAACGGACGCAGGTGAGCGGGTGATGCCGCATATCCGGCAAATCATGCATCATGCGGCATTGCTTGAGCAGGAGGCGGCGCTCATTCAAGGGATGGAAGTGGGGAGTATCAAGATAGGGACATTCCCTAGTTTTTCTTCAAATGTCCTTCCACGCCTTATTCATCGTTTTACGCAAATCTATCCGCATATCAAGCTGGAGTTATATGAAGGCGGTTATGAGGAGATTGAGGAATGGATCACTTCTGGCACGGTTGATGTTGGTTTTTTAACGCAGTCATCGAGGGAATTTGAGACCGTTCCACTTTTTCAGGATGAATTGGTGGTGCTCATACAAGAGAATCATCGCTTTCATACGAAGAAAGTGATTGAAGTGGACTCGTTACATGATGAAGCCTTTATCATGCCGAAAGCGGGCTGTGACATACTCGTCAAGAAGCTGTTAAAAGAAAGAGGCGGCGTGAAGCCTCATGTTTTGTTTGAAATTGAAGACAACAATACGCTTATTTCTATGGTTCAAGAAGGACTTGGGGTCACGATCATTCCAAAATTGGTTTTGCCGCCGCACATACCTCATACGAAAGTCATTCCACTGGAGACAAGTGTCTTTCGTGAGGTCAACCTGGCGCTCAAATCATTCAAAGCAGCTTCCCCATCGGCCAAAAGATGGATCGAAACGGTCAAAAATCATTTTAAATAGAATCAGCTTGAACAGGAAGTCCCCATTCAAGCTGATGTTTTATAAAGTTAACACGCCGCGGATCGTGATGACAGCTGCGCCTGCCACTTTAATCACCGGCTTTGATTCATTCGGAATGACTGTGATACGAAGCATGCCAGGTCTGCCGATGGCATCCCCTTGGGCAATGTTCAGGCGAGTGATTTCTTGCTGAGAAATGATACCCTCCAAATAAAGATATCCAGCCAACGCCCCGTTTGCTGCCCCCGTCACAGGATCTTCCGGTATACCAATCCCAGGTGCAAAATCCCTCGTATAAAGATCGCATTCTTTTGAAGTGTGGAACGTATAAAGGTGGGTTGTCGAGATGCCATGCTCTTTATTCATTTTAGCTAAAGCCGCTAAGTTCGGTGCCGCTTGATCAATGTCCTGTTGGTGCTTCATTGGAACAAGAAGATGCCAGTTTCCGGTGTTTGCTAATTTGATAGGATAGGAAGAATCAAGGCGGTCACTGCTCACACCAAGCATGTCACTAAGCTCTTCTAAATCGATGACAAAATCTCGCGTCCGCGGTGGCACCTGCGTCATTTCCACATCAACGACCTTTCCATTTTCTTCGTGCCATTCAACAGGCACATGGCCGATCTTTGTTTCTAACACGATCCCTGATCTCTCTTTAGCCAGCCCTAGCTCCGTTGCTAGAAGCCAAGTCAATCCAACAGTCGCATGCCCGCAAAAATTGACCTCTTCCGTCGGTGTGAAGTATTTGACGCGATAATCGGCTTTCTTATCATGGGCAGGAAGCAAGAAGACGGATTCCGGTAAATTCAACTCCTTGGCGATGCTCTGCATGTCATCTTCTGTTAAAAACTCACCACCCAACACCACCCCAGCGGCATTTCCTCCAAATTTCTCAGTTGTAAACGCATCGACATGATACACTCTAATGTCTGTCATCTGACGAACCCTCCTATACACTCTTGTTACGTTAATCATAAGTTTGTTTGATGCATTCGTAAAATGAATCTTTTTGATGTTTTAAATCGGAAGTGTTCATGTAAGAGAGGGAGTTTTCATAGAATAATAGTTTAAGTAAAGTATAATGAAAGAAAAAATGAAGCGAAGGATGTGACATAACTACAGGTGGGTTTATCAATATCGGACTCGTTTTTTATGAAGACATTCATATACCAAATACTTTCGCCAATTGATTGATTATCTAGTTCAAAAAGACATGTCTATCACGAAAGTAAAATTTAGTCAGAACCCTGACGGTGAAACATGGATTGAGCACAGAGTTAAAGAAAATATCCTCAAAGACGATGATTTTTCAGGTTATTATACAGAGTTTGAATTGTCAGGCATAAGTTCAGATCGAAAAGGAAGTACAATCAACATACAAAAAGAAACGGGTTTCGTAGGATTCGTTCTCAGTTTAAATTGGACAGAGGTTGTTTCTCATGATGTCATTCATCTTCAGCAGAAGATCATACGCTGTCTTGTGGATCTTTATCATACGATGACGTTTGAATATGCGTTCATTGGACATGAAATTGAAGTCGAAATTCATCCAGATGAGTTTGAAAAGTGTCTGCAAGACCAGCATGCTTTTCCAGTTGCACTAATTGGCAAAGGAAATCACATAGACATTTATTATGGTGATGTTGGGATTGATGGCCTATCTTCTCAAGAAAGAAGGATGGAATGTTTAAAGGTTAAAAGATAATAGTAAGAAAGCCTCCTGACACCAGGAGGCTTTTTCCATCCATCACCCATAATAATTATTCGCTTGAATAAAAAATTGGGATTGCATGTAGTTATACGTGATTTTCGAAAAATCGAAGGGCTGGCCATTGGTGAGATGAAAGACTGTCTCGACGCGGAGAGCGGGATCATCTTGCTTAAGGCCGAGGTGCGTCGCTTCGGTTTCATTCAATTTGCCTACTTGTAAGTACATATCGGAAAAACCGACTTTGAGCCCCAAACCTTCACTGATGAATTTAAAAACAGAGTCGGCAGCAATTTCTGTGTTGAGATAAGGAATGATCGTTTTTCGGTAATAGGATTCTTCTAAACATAACGTTTGCCCATTGATGTAACGAATGCGTTTTAGATAAAAGACATCTTCATCTTGTTCAATGTTCAAATTAAGTGCAGCTTCTTCGGACGGCTTGATGGTGTCTAGCATTAAAACCTCTGATGTCAGTTGAAATTCCTCTAAATCTTTTTTAAACCCTTGGTTGGATAAAAGGCTGATGTAGCCCTTACGGCGGTGTCTTCGAACAAAGATGCCGCTGCCCCTCACTTGATAGATAATTCCTTTTCTTTCGAGTAAGTCTAATGATTTGATAATGGTACTTTTGCTCACAGCAAATTGGCTCATGAGTGTTTCGAGTACAGGGAGCTTATCCCCTTGCTGCAGCTCATGGGTGACAATATATTTTTCAATATCGCTCGCAATTTGTTGATACTTTAACATGGCCATTCCTCTTTGTTTTCACGATTTATTGTTCTTGTATTATAGCACATACCAAATTTCCTTTGATATGCCAATTGAAATTATATATGTATTGATATATTGTACCGGTATAATTATAATGTACATATACTAGTAGTGATAAAGGGGGGGTTTATATGTCAAAAGTGAGGGATTATCAAAAGCTTGCAGAAGACATCTTAGAGGCAGTTGGCGGAGAAGAAAATGTGGTGAGTGCCGCAAGATGCGCCACGCGGCTGCGTTTGGTCTTGAAACGTTCGAATCCAAAAGCAAAGGAAGCAGTCAATGCGATGCCTGGCGTCATTACCGTGGTGGAAAACGGCGGTCAATTTCAGGTCGTCATCGGTCAGCATGTTGGTGAGGTCTATGAGCATTTTTCCAGCCTTGTTCAGCTGCCGCCGTCTGAAGATGACCAGGTAAATGAAAACAAGGGAACGGTGCTGAATCGTGTCATCGCGACCATGTCTGCTGTGTTTGCGCCATTTGTGTATATTTTGGCAGCAGCTGGTATTTTACAAGGTGCACTTATCCTCATTAATTTATTATTTCCAAGCTTCTCGAAAACGGGAACGTATGAAGTCTTTAGCTTTATTTCTTGGGCGCCGTTTACGTTCTTGCCTATCTTTATTGCCATTACAGCTGCCAAGCATTTTAAAACGAATATGTATATCGCAGTAGCGTGTACAGCAGCGCTTGTCAGTCCGGCTTGGACGGAGATTGCTGGACGCGTGGCATCAGGGGAAGGCGTTACCTTTTTAGGCATAGCGCTATCTGAAACGGTTTATACGTCATCTGTTTTGCCGCCGTTATTCTTGGTATGGATCCTTTCATATGTAGAGAGATTTTTAAACAAACGCATTCACGAGGTGGTCAAACCGTTATTTGTCCCATTTATCTGTATGGTTGTCATGGTTCCGTTAACCATTCTATTAATTGGTCCACTTTCGACAGCAGGCGCAAATGGGATTGCAAACGGATACAATGTCTTAGCAGAAAATGTCCCAGCTTTAGCAGGCGCCATTATCGGAGGTTTCTGGCAAGTGCTTGTCATTTTCGGTGTTCACTGGGGCATCACCCCAATGGTGCTCGCCAACTTTGAACAATATGGACGTGACTCCTTCCAGGCATATCAAACCATCGCTGTTATCGCTCAGGTCGGCGCAGTGTTAGGGGTTATTTTAAAAGCAAGAAACCGCGAAACACGAAAAGTCGGGGTTTCAGCGGGAATCACTGGTCTCTTTGGAATTACTGAGCCTGCGATTTATGGGGTCACCTTGCGTTTCAAGAAACCATTTATTTTCGGATGTATATCTGGAGCGATCGGGGCCATTGCTGCCAGCTTCTTTACGCCTTATTACTTTGCGTATGCGGGGTTGCCTGGTCCACTGACGATTGTAAACGGAATTAGTTCAGATTATCCAACATCGATCATCGGCATATTGATTGGTGTCGCAATTGCGCTGATCTTACCAGTTGTGCTCATTCAAATGTTTGGTTATGGGGAAGATACAGTGGAACTGACAGCCGGTGCAACGTCTGATAAAGATCAAGTTGGAGAAAAAATGAATGCTTCGATGAACAATGAAGAAACCATTCCTGCACCGCTTGAAGGGAAAGTGCTCCCGTTATCTGAAGTGCCGGATGCCGTATTTAGCTCTGGGGCAATGGGCAAAGGATTTGCGATTGAACCGACAGACAATAAGCTGTATGCACCGTTTGATGGCAGTGTCGTCATGCTTGCGCCGACAAAGCATGCAATTGGACTGCGTTCAGAATTTGGTGTGGAGTTACTGGTTCATGTAGGAATTGATACGGTTTCGCTAGATGGCTCAGCATTTACTCTTCATATCAAAGAAGGCAGCAAGGTGAAGAAGGGTGACTTGTTGATGACATTTGATCAAGAAGCCATTGAAAGCAAGGGATTAAAAACAATCACACCAGTCATCATCACCAATACACAAGCGTACGAAGATGTGATTGTAGAAGAACAATCGACATGCCAGTCAACAGACGTCATGATCACAATTGTGAAATAGGAGGAATGAATAATGACATTACCAAAAGATTTTCTATGGGGCGGAGCATTAGCTGCACATCAATTTGAAGGTGGATGGAATGAAGCAGGAAAAGGCCCAAGTGTTGTAGATGTGATGACAGCAGGTGCTCATGGAGTACCGAGACAAATAACTGAAACGATAGAAGAAGATAAATTTTATCCGAACCATGAAGCGATTGATTTCTACCATCGTTATAAGGAAGATATCGCGTTGTTTGCCGAAATGGGTTTGAAATGCTTACGTACATCGATCGGCTGGAGCCGGATTTTCCCTAAGGGAGATGAAGCGGAACCGAATGAAGCAGGCTTACAATTCTATGATGATGTATTTGATGAACTGCTCAAGCATGGCATCGAGCCTGTGATTACGCTGTCTCACTTTGAGATGCCGCTCCATTTAGCAAGAGAGTACGGCGGGTTCCGCAGCCGAAAAGTCGCTGAGTATTTCGCAAAATTCGCAGAAGTATGCTTCAATCGATACAAGGACAAGGTCACATACTGGATGACATTTAATGAAATCAATAACAAAATGGATGTCAACAACCCACTATTCCTTTGGACAAATTCAGGGGTATCAGTCAAAGAAGGCGAAAATGCCAAAGAAGTCATGTATCAAGCAGGACACCATGAATTACTTGCAAGTGCATGGGCAGTAGCCAAAGGAAAAGAGATCAATCCTGCTTTCCAAATTGGAGCAATGGTTTCTCACGTGCCAATCTATCCGTATTCCTCAAATCCAGAGGATGTCATGCTTGCAGAGGAGTATATGAGACAGCGCTATTTCTTCCCAGATGTACAGGTTCGCGGCTACTATCCGAGCTATGCATTAAAAGAATTCGAACGCGAAGGGTATCATATTCCATTTGAAGAAGGCGATGAAGAAAGCTTAAGAAAAGGGAAAGTGGATTATCTAGGCTTTAGCTACTACATGTCGACAACGGTTAAAAGTGATACTGTGTCTGATCACAACGGAGACATTGTCAACGGAGCCCTGCCGCATGGTGTAGATAACCCTTATATCAAATCAAGTGACTGGGGCTGGTCCATTGACCCGACAGGCTTAAGGTATACATTGAATCGTTTTTACGATCGCTATCAAATCCCGCTATTCATCGTAGAGAATGGATTTGGTGCAATAGATCAAGTGGAAGAAGACGGTTCTATTCACGATCCAGAAAGAATTCAATATCTCGCTTCTCATATCGAAGCACTGAAAAAAGCGATTGAATACGACGGTGTGGACCTTATTGGCTATACACCTTGGGGCATTATTGATATCGTGTCATTCACAACAGGTGAAATGAAAAAACGCTACGGCATGATCTACGTTGACCGCGACAACGAAGGTAACGGCTCAATGAAGCGCCTTAAAAAAGATTCGTTTACTTGGTATCAAAACGTCATCGCAACGAACGGTGAAGAAGTGTAATAAAGGAAAATAGAAGCCCGGATGAGCGTGGTATATGCTTGTTCGGGTTTTCATCGTTTATGTTTTAATAGACCCTGAACACAAAGGAAGAAGAGGGTAATAGGGACAAAATAGTTCATTGGATTGTGAAAGATCTTGATGTTCAAGTATATTTGAAGAAGAATCCAAAAGCCGAATATCACCATAACAGCAGGAATGATTTTTTTATACATATTGATTCTCCTTTCGAGAGTAGTTTGTTTTAGTTGGCATTTTCTCATATCATTGCAGAAATTGAAAAGAGATAAAGATATTCATAGGTTCTATTACACAATTTGGTATAATTGATCTATAAAAACGATAAATGGTAGATGAGGAATAGGAGTTGTTGAAATGAATCAAACTCTGCAAATGGGTGCCAATACCGTACTAAATTCTCCAAAGGGGCAAGTATCCATCAGTTATGAAGTGTCATCTGCAATTGATATTTCTTTAACTGCGTTTCTTTTAACAGATTCAGATCTAGTTCAAGGAGATAATGGCATTATTTTTTACAATCAGCCGGAGAGTGCCACGGGTGTCGCGACACTTTTACCAGCAGAGATATCAGATCAGTTGAAAAGGCATCAATTGAATTTTGATATGAGTAAAGTGCCTGTTGGAATCACAAAGATGGCTATTACACTAACAGAGGATCAAGGAATTGGCTTTTCTCAAGTGAAGAATCTGCAAGCAGAAATTCGAACAGGTGATGAGGTGCTATACCTAACACCAGTAAACTTTACAAATGAAAAAGGGATTGTCGTAGTAGAGCTGTATATCAGAAATAGTGAAACGAAAGCACGATCCATCTGGCGTGGCTTCAATTCTGGATTGGAAGGGCTATGCAAGCTTTATGGGGTGGAGGTTGAACCTGATGAACAAGATGTTTCTTCACCTCCTCAAATGGCTTCTGAAAAACAAATTGATGAGCCTGCTCCAATGAAGACAGCCGCTAAAGAGAAAGTGGCTGCACCTATTAGCTTAGAGAAAGTTCAAGGTAAAATTAGTCTAGACAAAGGTCATAAACCGATCATCATTGAAAAAACGCCTGAGATTACAGCTACAGTATCCTGGGAGTCTGGAACGGATTATGATATTTATGCATTGGTCTATACGAAGGCAGGAAAACAAATAGATGTGGCCATGTTTGGCGCAAAAGGTGTTCCAGCTCTCAAAAGTTACGGTAACGGAGCTGTAGAGCATATGGGAGATGTCGGTAGAGACCGTGAATCTATGAAAACAGAAGTCATTAAATTACGGTTAAATGACGATATCCTTGCTATCGTTCCGGTTGTTTATTCTGCTCAATCAAACGGAACAGGTTCCTTTTATAGATATAGGGTATCTATGAGTATCGATAATCACCAAGGAACGTCTGTGACAATTCATGCCAAACATGCGAATGATAATGATCGGATTTATTCTTGTGTGCCGGGTATGCTTCAAAATACAAATGATGGTGTGATCATCCGTCCGCTAGAGCTTTACAGCAAACCCAATTCCGAGCGCAGACCTAAATTAAAAATGAAGTCATCTAATGAAATTGATGTTTTGATGGATAAAGGACCGATCAATGATTATAAATAAAATGAATGTATGGCTGGACAAAGCAAAGTGCATTGTCTAGCTTATTTTATTTGACCTTTAAATAGAGAGTCTATTCCATTTTTTAAATCATTTAGCCTATTTTTCCGTTTTGAAGGTCACGGTAAAATAGACTTTATGATCAATAATGGAGGGAGTGACTTCTTCTGGGCAAGATACTTGATGCAAAAGCACTAACCAGTGCCATGGACACAAGGGCAAAACACTATCAAGAACTCCGCGAACAAATGATAGATTTAAAAAAGGCATTACAAGGTGTTGCCAACCTCGGAGATGACTTCACTGGGAAAGGTGCCGATAACATTAAAAGTTTCTATAAAGAGCTGTCTGGAAATGTAGACATGTTTATCAGCTTCATTGATAAGCAAAAAGCCTTTCATGAAGGTGTTTCTGGAACACTGGATGATACGAGCTTTGGCGGCGATACCTTTGTAGAAGAACACTTTTTAGACAACGCAGTACATATGGGCATCAAGAATGCCAAAAGCATTGTGAAGGATCAAAAAAAGGCACTCAAAACGATTTTTCAAGACATTGATGATCTCATTTCTCTAGAGGTATTTGATAGCCAAACCTTTGATGAAAAAATAGAAGATGCGGAAGATGAACGAAAAAAGACGGTCAAAGAACTAAGAGAGCTTGATCAAAATTTAAAAGATGAATATGCTTTGTCAGAGACGGAACAGCAAGCTACAATGGCATTGTACGCTGAAATGATCAATGCGACAAATGACGGAAAAGCGATTTCGCCTATGAATTTTGACAAGAAAGCGTATCAAAATAGCGAAATTTACAAGGCAAAAAGCGATATTGAGAAGCAAACTGCTGAATATCTGAAAATCAAAAAAGAACAAGAAGAAGCCCGCAAGATCGCAAAGGAACAAGAAGCCCTCGCCAACCGCCCTTGGTATGAAAAAGCCCTCGATTATGGTGGAAACATCGTGAATGAACTGACTGGCGTGAACGATGCAAAACGTGCCGCAACAGGCGTTGATCCAATCACAGGCGAGGAACTCACCGCAGGCCAGCGAGTCGCGGCAGGCGGCATGGCAGCGGCAGGTTACATCCCAATCGTCGGCTGGGCAGGCCGCATTTTCAAAGGCGGAAAAGCTGTCTATAAAACGAGCCAAGCCACATCAGCCGCAGTCAGGGCGGTCGATATCTACAAGACATCACAAAAGTCCTTTGACGCCTTAAAAACATCGCAAAAAGGCTTATATGGTCTCACCGCCACCAACGGTTTCAGCGAAGCGATCACAGGCCGAGATATGTTTGGAAATAAGGTCTCGAAAGGACAGCAGGAAGCCAGTATGAATGCGGCGCTTGGGATGCTTTTGCCATTTGGAGCGAAAGGGTTTCATGGTAAAATAGGATTTAAGAGTGCTGACAGAGTTCAAACTGGTGGCAGGGAACTTTCAATAGATGCATATCTAAAACAACTTGATAAAGCAGAAGAAATGTATGAGTCTTTTAGAAAGACAAAAGCTGATATAAAGCCTATATCTAAGAATACTGGAATGCCCGAACACAGGATACAAAGAATAAAGGAGCATTTATTTATAAAAGAGCATATAAAAGAACATGGGGTTGGGCGTTTTGACTCAGATTATCAAATAGCACAAGCCTGGGATAGATTACAAAAAGGTACTTATAAAAAGAATGATATTGACTTGTTAAATCACGAACTTTTTGAATCAAAGTTTGAAGGGATATTCAAGACAGATTACAGGACCGCACATGATAAAACAGTTGAATCTGGGCGTCCATGGTATCCACCAAAGGAGGAATAAAATTGGCTTCGTATGTTTTATTATTAAAGGAATATGAGGATGAAGAAACTGTAGTTTACAAATTTGGACCTAATGAAGAGGTAATGGGTAAAATAGAGTTAAGCAAAATAACTAGGAAGTTTAGAGAGTTAGAGAGCTTGCCAGATCAAAATATTCCCAATGAGTTTTATTTTGATCGAGCGGCTCAAAGGTTGGCGGTATGCCTTGTAAGAGAAGGTGGCATATTTCCAGAAAAAACGGCTTTTGAATCTTAGTACCCACAAAAACCTTGATGGATAGTATCCTTTCAAGGTTTTTTTATTAAGAAAAACAAATTCATCTTGGTTGAAAGGGTAATTAAATAAAAAAGATCGTACTTTATTTGATTGTGTGATACTTGAAAGGAGACATTTTAAAAGATCAAATATAAACGTAAAAATTTTGTTGGATTTAAAAAGAAAGGTAACTAGTATGAATAACAACAGAACCTCAAAAATCGAAACCTTAAAAAGAAAAAGCAGAAGAAAACACTTAATAAACGAATTAAGCTACATGACACTTCCAGAACACCCCTTTTTATACCGAAGAAAATCAATTGTTTTGTCAGAAGGTGTTTGCTTTCCTTCAATCGAGAGAACATAAAATCCAAATACATGGAGAACACTATCAAGAGCATATTGAAAAGTCTGTACAAATGTTAAAGGAATGGGTCAGCCAGGTGAAAGTAACTCCTGCACAAGTGCGATTCATGTGTTTTCGAGAGCATGAAATTGAAGCACTTGAAGTGAATGTGAATGAAGTCTTTATTCATTTAAATCGACTTCTTGATTGAGCAAACAAAATTAGACATCATTTAAGGAGTGGAATGAACCACTCCTTTTTTCTATCGATGGTGTCATACGCTTGATCGATGAATTCCCTTCAAATTTAAGCAATTCACTATCTTTACCTTTCGCATTCGTATAAAATAAGAGCAGTGAAAAATTGAAGAAATGCTTGATACATGAAGGGCGTGTAAGCTGTGAGCTGCATAACATGATGAGATGTATGAACGTGAAGGCTGCAAAGCTGTTCTTCCTCACATATGAGATCTTGTAAGCGTAACCATTATTTGTCACTTCATTGCGATGGTGTTGAGGGGTGTGTCAGGATGAGGAATCCGTATGTGAGAACGGCTTCTAGTCTGTATATTAATTATTTTTTATTAGGTATGGTCAATATTATTTTGGCTTCAAATATGCCATTTTTAATCAAACAGTTAGATACCAATAGTGCGGGAATTAGTTATATGATTTCGGCGCTTGGCATTGGCAGGGTGCTCACGTATGGTTTATCAGGTGTACTGTCAGATCGTTTTGGGCGTAAGCCGGTCATTTTGGTTTCTGGTGTGCTGATGGCGGTGTTCCTCATCGGAATCCCATTGTCTCCGAATTATCAAATCGCGTTTGCATTTGCGATTTTGGCAGGCGTCGCGAATTCGGCAATGGATGCAGGAACATATCCTGCGTTAATGGAGGCTTTTCCGCAAAACTCGGGATCTGCGAATGTGATGGTGAAGGCCTTTATCTCCATTGGGGCAACCATTTTGCCACTGGCGATTTTCTTTTTAGCAGAGCATGATTTGTTTTATGGAATTTCATTTTTTGTCCCTGCTCTGATCTATCTTGTGAATGTCTTGATGCTGTGGACCTTGCCATTTCCGAATCATCGTAAGGTGGAGCAAATCCAGGTAACGGAGTATGACGGACTTCCGCGCTTCTCGACAGAGCCTACATTTTGGAGGGAAGGGATCGCACTCATTTTGATCAGTTTTACGTCAAATGGACTGTATGCGCTGCCGCAAATTTGGCTTCCTACGTACGGTGAGGCCATCTTGGGGATGGCATCGGGCAGTGCTGTAAAACTGCTCAGTTACTATAGCATGGGCGGGCTGCTGTCTGTCGTGATGCTCGCGTTTCTTTTGCGCCGCTTTGTCCGTCCGGTCACTGTACTGCTGATCTATCCCATCATTACACTTGTTTCCATTTGTGTGCTCTTGGTGGTGAAATCCCCAGTCATAGGAACCATCAATGCGTTTGTATTGGGATTTTCAACCGCAGGAGTTTTTCAGCTGACGTTAACTGTGATGGCTGAATTCTTCTGGAAAAACAAAGGGACGATGACAGGGATTATCTCTACAGCGGGCGGCGTGTCGGCTATCGTCATCCCGGTCGTAACAGGTTTAATTCAGAGTCACGCGTCCATTTTACAAATCTTTATGTTCGATGCAGTGGTGGCTGTTGCGGCCATTATCGGCGCACTGTATATCCTGTATCGATACCGTCAAATCATGATACATGATTAAAAAAAAGACGACCTCCGCAGGAAGTCGTCTCAGCGTGTAGAGCTGAAAACAAAGGGCTAAAATGATGATCATTTTAGCCCTTTGTCTATTTATGTTTTAGAAACGGTCATTTGCAAAAAGAATTTGTTTTACTTGATCAACTGGCATATCTTCACCAGTAAAGAGTTTGTAAGCAAGTGCACCTTGCCATAGCATCATTCCAAGACCGTTAATGGTTTTGGCGCCAGCTTCCTGTGCTTGCGCAAGAAGCTTTGTTTTTTGCGGGTTGTATACGACATCTGTCACGATCAAATCTTCACGAAGTACATCAAGTGTATCATCGATAATGCTGAGTTGATCCAGTGGTTTCATGCCAAGGCTTGTCCCATTTGCCAGGATTGCACTTTCTGCTACTTCACGGCGGAACGCGTCTTTGTCTTCAAGTGGGAAAATGTTTGCTTTGACACCAAATGATTTCATTTCGTTGTTGATGTAATTTACATTTTCTTCTGCTTGAACAAAGTATTGATCATTACGAGCAAAAATACTAATTTCACGAATGCCGGACTGTGCAAGCTGAATCGCAATCGGAGTCGCAGCACCGCCAGAGCCAACGAGAGTGACCTTCTTACCAGCTAATTCAACACCATGTTCAATCAAGTTTCTTACATATCCAAGACCATCTGTGTTGTAGCCGATGAGCTTACCATCCTTGTTCACTACAGTGTTACTTGCACGTGTATATCTTGCAGAATCATCTAGTTCGTCTAAGTAATCTAGTACTTTCATTTTGTTCGGCATAGAGACGTTAAATCCAGCTGCACCCATTGCTTTCATACCATTTACGGCTGCTTCTAGTTCATCATTCCCTACTTCAAATGCAAGGTAAGCATAGTTGAGACCTGTTAGTGTATAGCCAAGGTTATGCATACGTGGTGAAAGGCTGTGCCCGATTGGTGTAGCAAGAAGACCAACTAATTTTGTTTTCCCATCAATATTACGTTCATGTATGTTTGTCATGATTGACATCTCCTTTAATTATCTAAATAATTTTTTCATGCGTCCAAGAACAAAGACAGCTAGTAATACGCTAATAACTGCGATGATCATATCGAAAAATAACGTCATTTTAATATCGTACGTGCTGACCAATCCACTTGTAATGAGCGGCACGAGTATAAACGCTGAGCTTGCCGCAATGTTGACATAGGATGAAGCCGTTGCTTTGTTTGTCGGGAACAATTTCATCATAATACTCATCGCCAGCTGGAAGATTCCCGCTGTAAATAGTCCTAAGAAGAAGGTGCTGACAATGACAATGCTGTAAGTTTCAACTTGGAATAGTGCAAGCATCGCAAGGAACGCCCCAATTGGATAAATGATCGCCACCATAATCGGTGAAATGAATTTATCTAAGACGATCGAAAGTAATAGAACAGATACCAGTGCACCAATACTAAAATAAGATAGAAGCTGTGTAGCTTGTTCTGTGCCAAGTCCGATTAATTTTAACCCGAGCTGCGGAAGCCATGTCTGCCATACGACAAACAATGCAGTCGATGTGAATCCCATCAGTACAACAGCTAAGCCTTCGCCAAGCATTTTTGGTTCTTCTTTCAGCTGGTCCTGTACTGGAAGAGCGTCTTGTGAAGAAACTTGCTTATGGTTCGGGAATGGCATAAAGATTAAGTAAATCCCTACAAGTAAATAAAGAAGCCCTAGTCCAAAGAACGCCCAGCCCCAGAAGATGTCATGTGCCACTAGGAATGCCAAGATAAATGGAAGAACAGTCGCCCCAATGGATACAGACGCTTTTACTAAAACAGAAGCCGAACTTGCTTTTTTCGGAAATGACTCTGATAAAGCAGGATAGGTTCCTGAATCAAGCAGTGAGTTGGCAATACCTGCTGATATCGCAAAGATAAATGCCAGTGTATAACTTGTTGTCGTTGGAATACCGATTAAGAATAATAAGTAAAGAAAATTTCCTGTAATAATGACAGGCTTACGTCCCCAGCTGTCGGCTAACCGGCCTGAGAAAAAGAGCGCAATGAGTTTACCAATTCCGATCGCCGATACAAGCAAGCTGATTTTCGGAATATCTACATGGTAGCGTTCAGATAAGCTGTCCATGTTGGAAGCTACAATAATATTGATCATGCCAAGCATGAAGTAGTTTAAATACATGCCAAGTGATGATTTTATATAAGGATTTTTCATGTTCCCACTCCTATATTTGAAACCCCATTTAAGGTCAAATTCTTTGTATACCCTTTGTTATTGTTTCCTTCAAAATGAATAATATGAAGCCCATCACAACACCCCTTATGTGATTGATGAAAAAATAATGAATATTCATCTGTTCTTCGATCAAGTACATCGTTCTACTAAAAATGAAAAAATAAATAACAGCCTTGATTAGGAAGTGAAACTTCATGATTTGATCAGAATCATAAAAAACCACTTTTAACTGTTTTTTGATAGAAATGATGATATGACGAAATAGGTATAACGATATACTAAAAGAAGCAACGAGATAAATATACTCCTGCATTTTAAATGTGTCAAGTTTATGACTTTGTGATTTAAAAAAAGAAAAATGAAACAAAGAAATAGTTGACTTGATCAATAAAAAAAGAGAATTGCTGCACACAATTCTCTTTTTCATCATGATGGGGAGGTTTCTCTAATATGAAGTTGAGGCTTTAAAATCAATCGCTGCAGCTCTTCATCCTGTTCGTTCATTTTATGATATAAAAGGTTCGCTGCTTTTACCCCGATGGATCGGGGAAATGAGGAAACAGTGGTGAGCGGCGGATGGTACATTTCCGCTTCAGGAACATTATCGAATCCAACGACATCAATATCTTCACCAGGCTGGATGCCCCGTGCTGACAGTGCTTGAATGACTCCAAAAGCGACTAAGTCACTAAAACAAAAAATAGCAGTAGGGGGCTCAGGCTGATCCATCACTTGGGCGAGTGCTTCTTTCCCGCCTTCACGAGTAGGTTCTATATCAATAATAAGCGACTCATCAATCGTCACATTTTCTTCGTCATGAGCTCTTTTGAAACCTTTCATCCGCTCAATCCAAGTCGAAGAAGTCTTGATGCCGCCTAAAAAAGCGATGCGGCGATGCCCTTTTTGAAGAAGATGATGAACCGCCATCCAAGTACCTTGTTCATAATCAACACCGACATAGTCACATTGCACATCTGATAATTCACGATTTGCCAGTACTTTTGGGGTACGAATTTGATTTAATTGTTTGACCGTTCGAGCAGAGCTTTTCGAAGCTGGGTTTAAAATAATCCCGCCCACTCGGTGCTCTACCATGGTGGAAATGAGCCGCTCCTGTTTATCGACACTGTCAAAGGTCGTACCAAGTAAAACAGTATAGCCCAGTGACTCAAGCGTGGTTTGTACGCCAATTAAAAACTCCGAAATAAAGGTGTTAGAAATATCCGTCACAATCACACCCACGATATTTGAGCTTTTTGACCGCATGTTGGCAGCAACGCGGTCGTATACGTATCCTAATTCCTCCATGGATTGCAGTACTTTGTTTCGAGTGGCTTCAGAGATTCTAGGATTATTTCGAACAACGAGTGATGCCGTTGAAGTCGAGACACCGGCATGCTTGGCGACTTCCTGTAATGTGACACGCTGCTTGTTCATTTTTTTCATTTATCTTCACCAACTTCAATGGATTGCCTAACTTTGTTCATCATCTAGAGGGATTTCTCTATCAGACGAGCCGAACATCTTTTGATTTATTATACATGAATCAGGGGGGGTTGATGAAGTGAAGACATATGAGTAACGCCGTAAATCATAAAAGATTACCATTGACAGCTTTCTGATTGAGGCGTAAAATATGAAATTATTCAGAAATAGCAACATTTTAATTAAATAACGAAGGCTATGAATGCTGTGGGTCACACTATAGCAGGAGCAGCTTCTGGAGAGACCGCATGTATGTGCGGCGCCGAAGGGTTCACAATCTCAGGCAAAAGGACAGAAGAGTACGAAATATTGTATTTGTGGTGCATGGATGATGCCGTGTATGACTTTTCTCTATTTTGCTATTCTTTTATGACCGTGAGATTGGAGCGCATCCAATCTCTTTTTTTATGGACTTTTTTAAAGGGTTCATTATTTCAGGATAAGATCGTGTCGTAGGAGGGTGTTAGCATTGGCACAACAAGAATTAAAACGAGATTTATCAAACCGTCATGTACAATTGATTGCCATTGGCGGAACCATTGGAACAGGACTGTTTTTAGGATCTGGAAAAGCTATTCAATTGGCAGGTCCTTCAATTATTTTTGCTTATTTAATTGTCGGGATGGCCATCTTTTTTGTCATGAGGGCACTCGGAGAATTGCTTTTATCGAAGGCAGGCTATCAGTCATTAACCGATATTGCGGAGGACTATCTCGGCCCGTGGGCTTCCTTTGTGACAGGGTGGACCTATTGGTTTTGCTGGATTATGACAGCGATGGCGGATGTCATTGCGGTCGGTGTGTACGTGCAGTATTGGTTTGACATCCCGCAGTGGATTCCTGCCATCATTTGTTTATTGATTTTACTAGGATTGAATCTATTAACGGTGAAGCTTTTCGGAGAAATGGAATTTTGGTTTGCACTCATTAAAGTAATTACGATTCTATTATTGATCGGGGTTGGAATTGTTCTTTTAATCATTGGTTTTCAAACAGATGCCGGACCGGTGACAGTAACGAATTTATGGTCTCATGGCGGGTTATTCCCGAATGGTGTCACAGGCTTCTTATTGTCATTCCAGATGGTGATTTTTGCGTATGTGGGAGTTGAACTGGTCGGTGTGTCCGCAGCAGAAACAGCCAATCCGCAAAAAAACATCCCTTCTGCGATTAATAAGATTCCATTAAGAATTCTATTTTTCTATGTGGGAGCGATCTTTGTCTTACTATGTATCAACCCATGGACTGAACTCAGCGCATCAGAAAGTCCTTTTGTGAAAACCTTTGGACTCATTGGGATACCAGTAGCAGCAGGGCTCATTAATTTTGTTGTGTTGACGTCTGCGGCATCAGCTTGTAATAGCGGCATGTTCTCGACGAGCCGTATTCTGTATAATCTCAGTCATCAAAAGCAGGGTCCAGCTTCCTTCGGACGTCTGAACAAGCATGCTGTCCCAAGCAATGCCCTGTTTGTTTCGACGATTGTGGTATCGGTTGGAGCTCTTTTAAGCAAGCTGATTCCCGAACAAGCCTTTGGTATTGTGACAACGATCAGTGCCATTTGTTTCATTTGGGTATGGAGTATTATTTTAATTAGCCATTTGAAATATAAAAAAACACGGCCTGAATTGCATGAAGCATCTACCTTTAAAGCACCGTTCACACCTTTTGTGAATATATGTGTTTTAGTTCTCTTCGCTGCGATTCTAGTGATCATGCTGTTTGCAGATGCAACACGCCCCGCGCTCTTATTAACGCCGGTCTGGTTTGGTTTCTTACTATTGATTTATGCACGAAAGAAACGCCGCGCGTCATAATGAACGGAAAAAGCACAGCCTTTGCATGAGGCTGTGCTTTTGTTCATTTAACGATTTCTAATCTTTAGCACATAATTTGCATTCAAAATGATCAAAACAACCCCAATGACCATGATTGAGAAAAGCTGAGAGTGATTGGCTCCAAGGGAATACACAATCAAAATAAACATGGCGCCGGTCAATAGAACATTCATCATTTGATACGTGTGAAACAGTCCGCCAAGCATCACATGCTTTTCGCCTTCGTCTGAAATAGCGAGCAGCTTTTTACTATAATCTTTGTCAGATGGACTTGGCAGGTTGCGATTAGGGTAGACAAGCTTTAGAACAGATATCGCTATATATGAACTGATAATGGAGACAATAAATAAAGCAGCATTGACGAGAATCAACCAAATGGGCTGCTCGGTGACGATCGCGATACCGATGGCAACAATGGAAAAAATGGTACTTACCGTATTGGCTAAAGTCAAATCAGTAAAGGTCCGATATTGTTTTGCCTCCAGTTCATCCTCTTCATCTCCAGAAACCGAAAGAGATACTCTTTTTTTCATACGTGAAATCCCTGAAAAACAATAAATAATCAATAAAATCGTCAATCCACTGATGACAAGAGTCGCTTCAAATGCAACATCAAGAAGTGTCATTTCAAATTCGGCTGCTAGCAGACAGTAAGCGCCGAGAAAGCCAAGGAGAGCACCTAAGAGCATTTTGTATACAGTTTTCATGAGAGTTCATCCTCCTCGAATAGAAAAATACGTTCAATGGGTTCCTGAAAAATTCGTGAAAGCTTAACAGCGAGCAATAGAGACGGCATTAACTCATCTCGTTCCATTAAGCTGATGGTTTGACGAGAGACCTTTGCACGCTTTGCAAGCTCAGTTTGGTTTAAACCATCTCGCGCACGAAGCTCTTTTAACCGATTTTTCATTCTGTCACCTCAATTTTGGTTGAAATCTTTCCTTAATTGTAAAGCATTATATTCATTTTGACAAGTAAAGTTGTCAAAATGATAAAAATAATTGTCAGAAAGATCATCTTTATTGAAAAGGTGAACCATGATACGCTAAAGAAAAGAGAAACAGAAAACAGGTGATGTCCGTGTTCATTGATCAATTAAAAAATGACTTACATCAATCACAACCGTTGTTCATTGGAGAAGAGACAGCGTTCAAAGCAGCAGTCCTTATCCCTTTGGTGCAAGTAAATGGAGATTGGCATATATTATTTGAGGTCCGATCGTTGACCATGAGAAAACAGCCGGGGGATATTAGCTTTCCTGGGGGCAAGCTTGACGGCAGCGAAACTGCACAGGAAGCTGCACTGCGAGAAACACATGAAGAGCTGGGCATTCCGCCAGAATCGGTCGAGATCCTTGGACAGCTCAGTCCTTATATCGCTTCTCCATCCTTCGTGGTATACCCATATGTCGGTATCATTGATGAGCAAAAAGTGAAGCACTCCTTTAATCAAGAAGAAGTAGAGGAGACTTTTATCGTGCCTCTATCATGGCTCAGCCAATATGAGCCATACTTACATCATGTATCCGTTCAGCCAACACCAGGAGAGGACTTCCCTTATGAAAAAATCATGAATGGTGAAAAATACAGCTGGGGAAGCCGTTCGATTGAGGAATGGTTTTATGATTACGAAAACTACACCATATGGGGATTAACAGCCCGCATATTAAAGCATTTTGTGACCGTTACAAAAAGAAATTCCTAGAGAATCGCTCTCTAGGAATTTGTTGTATTCAGACGGTCCTTCGCTGTTTGTTGACCTTTACTTATTGAAATAGGGGATTTCACTTGGCTCAGTCCGTAGGAAGGCATGTTCACGTAGATGGATTCATACGAGCCGGCTTGAATTTGGTACGTTTCATGATAAATTCCGACGGCGTCATTATTTCGTGTTCTTTGGTTAAATTCTTTCCAAGCAGCCAAATGCTTCTCCATCTTGGCATAGGCAAGGAGGTCATCTGTTGATTTCCAATATTGAATCATCGCTGTCGTGCGTAATCCAAAGTAATTCTCTGTCCCAAGAAAGCCAAGCTCATCTTGATGGGTATACAGCTCCTTGATCATGCCAGGCATCGCCATGAACACAGGCAGCCATTGATGAATGGCCCAGCGTTTGTTGATCCTCATTCCGATGATGAACACAACAATCGAATCAGAATTGTCCGTTGTAAATCTACCCGCACGTATGTCTTTTTTCATTCATTTACCCTTCCTTCTTCATCGAATGGAATGTGTCCACGCACCAATCAATTCCTGCTTGAGCCACTCTTTTTCCATAATCTAAAGTAAACAGCCAATACTTCGCATCCGCTTCATCTGGATAAAGCTCTTGAATGTTTTGTTCAATCGCAACATATGTCTCATAACGAATACGGAGCTGCCTCTCATAATCCTGTAAAAGCACCAATTTTTTCTCAAACGAAAGATATTGACCGAAGAATAACTTTAATAACACCTCATTACGCTCTGTTGGTAACTGGTCGAGCGGCTGCGCCAGCCACTCTCTTAACGTATCCAGTCCTTTTTCAGTCAAATGATATTCCCGCTTGTCTGAGCGGCTAGAAGCAGCAGCAGGTGAAACTTCCGCAAGGCCTTCCTCGACTATTAACTTTAAAGCTGGATAAATTTGTCCATAACTGATTTTCCAAAAATGATGCAGGCTTCTATCAATTAATTGCTTCACTTCGTACCCCGACTTACAATCAGTCGTTAAAATACCTAAAATCGCATACGTCGTATCATTGTATTTTTTCATATCAGCACACCTATCTAAAAGATATATCTTTTAGATATATAATAAATGATGTGAAGTGGCAGATACAAGGGGTTGTTGAAAATAAATTCGATAAAGGGAGTGGATATTTACCTGATTTTGTTAATCAGAGAGGTGAATCACTCATATATATGGATGATCATTCATCAGATTATATATTGGAGGGGTACGTATGAGTAAATCGAAAATCTGGTTTGTGGCTGTCCTGACGGTATTAGTCCTTGGTGCAGTCAGCTGGTCAGCCTATCAAGCAATCGGAAAAAAGAGTGCATTAAATCAATCCTACGCCTTTGCGCAGAAAACAAAAGAGGGCGTGAATTGGTTTAAGGTAACGGAGAGAAAAGGGAAAGTAACCGGTCACTTGAATGAAACCATTTTAGAAGAAAGTCCGGAAATGCATTTTGATCCGAATTTATTTAAACATAAATATCAATTAACTGGAAAAGCAATAGAAAACGGTTATGAATTTGAAGTGAAGCGAGGAAAAGATCCGGTGATGTATGAAGTACATGTTGCTGGAAAAGATCTTTCTGTGAAAAAACAAGGTGAAAACAAAAGCATCACATACAAAGCAGTTGATCAAAAAAAATTAAATGCGTATCAAAAAGCCATTCAAGATCGATATGATGAGTTAATTGATGACTCAGAAACTAGATTTTATGATTATTTAAGAGACTACATCAAGAAAGTAACAGGTGCTTATGGTTATCTGTATACTGCGGAGGATGGTTCATACCAACTATTTCTACAAGTAAAGCACATGCATATTGAGTCTGAATGGTCAGGGGCCTTTCTAATGAGAACAGTTCCAGGGGATGGTGGTGAACCTTATAAAGAGACGAAACATAAAGCGGGTGGTGTTTCTGATGGAATCATGTTTGATATCAGTACCTATCCTCAAATCGAAGAGCACAAAACTGGTATTATCGTAGGTTCAACGAATCGAGGTGCAAAATCAATAAAACTTCCTCTGAAAATAGCAGGCGGCATCGTAGAATTTAAACCAGTCTCGAAGCAGGAATATCAAAAACAATCTGAAGCATTTAAAAAGCAAGCAGAAGAAAAGAAAAAATAGATGTTGATAACCAGATGAATGAATAAATTTATCTGGTTTTTTATAATGAAGATAGTTATTGGTGAAAAAAGAGAGGAAGGCAAACGCTTCAACTAATTAAGGAAAATGAATTTGGGTCTATAGACCTTAATAATTTTTAGAAAAATAAATGTTGACGCTTTCATATAATCAATATATACTAAAAACAAATCCGATATGAATAAATTAGACATGTGACTGGTCATGCAGGCAGGATCTAAAAACGATGAATTTCTTTTATTTGTCGTTTTAGGTCCTTTTTTTATTGCCAAAATATAGGTCTCATGTATGAGAAAAGGGGGAGAAAAAATGGATTACACACAAGTTGCCAAAGACGTTTTACAGCATATAGGCGGCAAAGAAAACATTGCGCACCTTGAGCACTGTTCAACAAGACTTCGCTTCACGCTAATTGATCAGAAAAAAGCAGATGTACCAGCACTAGAAAAAACACCAGGTGTCATAGCTGTCAGAATGTCAGGACAATGCCAAGTGGTGATTGGGAATGACGTCATTGAAGTGTATCAAAAGGTAACAAGTTTAATAGGCAGCAGCTCATCAAGCCAAGACGTGCCATCCAATCAGCCAAAAGAAAAGAGAAAAGCAGGCACAGTCCTGTTAGATTTCATTGTCGGTGTCTTCCAGCCTCTTGTACCAGCTATCGCAGGCGGAGGAATTTTAAAATCATTTCTTCTCCTTTTCTCTTTATTAGGCTGGATGGATGCAAAGGGACAAACCTATCAAATACTGAACATGGTAGGTGATGCACCACTTTACTTTCTGCCTTTATTAGTTGCTGTAACGACGGCGAATAAACTAAAAGTAAATCCACTGGTCGCATTATCAGCAGTCGGTGCGCTCCTTCTGCCGAACATGACAGCAATGCTTACAGAAGGTGCACAATTACTGTCATTCGATGTAAAAAATATAGCTTATGCGTATCAAGTGTTTCCGGCAATCCTTTCTGTATTGCTTTACGCTCAAATGGAAAAATTCTTTACGCGGTTTTCACCAAAACCAATTCGAATTTTCTTCGTTCCGATGATGTCATTGGTCATTACTGTACCAGTTACGTTGCTTCTATTAGGACCGATTGGTTTTACAGCAGGACAAGGTTTTTCATCAATTATTCTTGCAATGTTTAATACAGTAGGCTGGGTAGCTGTCGCAATTTTAGCAGCGGTCCTCCCATTCATGGTTGCTTCAGGCATGCACAAAGCAATGGTCCCTTATGCAGTCACAACGATGGGAACCCTTGGGAAAGAAGCACTTTATTTACCGGCATCACTTGCGCATAATATTGCGGAAAGTGGAGCGTGTTTTGCTGTGGCACTTCGAACAAAAGACAAGGTACTCAGATCAACAGCCATTTCGGCAGGGATTTCAGCCTTTTTTGGTATCACAGAGCCGGCGTTATACGGTGTAACACTTCAAAATAAGCGAGTCCTTGGAAGTGTTATGATTGGTTCGTTTGTTGGCGGAATTTTCATTGGTTTAGTTGGTATACAAGCCTTTGTGCTTGTTGGCCCTGGATTAGCAAGCATGTCGATGTTTATATCAGATGAACTTCCGCGAAATCTGATGTTTGCTATCATTGGAGCAGTCATTTCATTTATTGTCGCATTTATCGCTGCTTTTGTATTAGGTAAAGATCGAACAGTAGAAGAAAAGACAAAGGACCAAGCTGCATTTGCTGAACAAATTGGAGCAGGAGAAACTTTCAAAAGCCCTGTGATTGGTCAAATGATCTCTCTATCTGAAGTAAAAGATGATATTTTTTCTTCAAAGGTCATGGGGGACGGAATTGCCATTGTACCTTCAAAAGGAGCACTTTATGCACCAGTAGATGGTGAGGTGACCTTGCTGTTCGAAACAAACCATGCGCTTGGTATGAAAACGGACCAAGGGGTTGAAGTATTATTCCACATCGGCATTGACACTGTTCAGTTGGAAGGACAGTATTTCCATCCAAAAGTGCAGGCAGGAGATCGTGTTCAAGCAGGAGATTTATTGATTGAATTTGATTTAGAAAAAATCATGGAAGCAGGATATGATCCAATAACACTTGCTGTAATCACAAATACAGATCAATATGATATTAAGGTACAGCCATTACAAGAGGTCAATCGTCAAGATACATTGATGGTTGTTACACAATTAGGAGGCTAATCATATGACAAAAATCAAAGGTTTTCCAAAAGGATTTTTATGGGGCGGCGCCATTGCGGCTAACCAGGCAGAAGGCGCCTGGAATATAGATGGAAAGGGACCGTCTGTTGCAGATATTGCAATGTACCGTTCCAACTTGAGTGTAGAAGATTATGAAGGTCATCTTGCTGTTACCACTGAAAATATAGATCGTGCAATGAAAGATCCAGACGATAAAAAATATCCAAAACGCAGAGGTGTCGATTTCTATCATCACTATAAAGAGGATTTGGCTCTCTTTGCAGAAATGGGATTTCAAACACTTCGGATTTCTATTGCATGGAGTCGTATCTTCCCTACTGGAGAAGAAGCGGAACCGAATGAAAAAGGGCTTCAATTTTATGATCGTGTCTTTGCAGAAATGAAAAAACACAACATAGAACCGATCGTGACTCTCTCTCATTATGAAATGCCTTTAGCGCTTAGTGTGAAATATAATGGCTGGGTTGAAAGAAAAGTCGTTGATCTCTTTGTGAAGTTCGCCAATGTATGTTTTGAACGATATAAACATGATGTGAAATATTGGCTCACCTTTAATGAAATTGATAGTATTCACCGCCACTCTTTCATTACAGCAGGAATTATTCCTGATCGCTGCCCAGAAGGAAAAGTGGAAGAAACGGTGTACCAAGCACTTCATCATCAATTTGTCGCATCTGCTCTCGTAACAGCAGATTGCCATCGCATCATCCCAGGCAGCCAGGTAGGATGTATGCTGACAAAATTGACAACGTATCCGCATACGTGCCACCCGAATGATGTGGAACAAGCTTTGAAACAAAACTTAGAAAACTATTTCTATGCAGATGTTCAAGTGTTTGGCGAGTATCCGCCACTGATCAAGCGCATGCTTGAGAGAAAAGATATTCATATTCAAATGGAAGCAGATGACCTTACCATTTTAAAAGAAAACACAGTAGATTTTATCTCATTCAGCTACTATATGTCTTTAACGGAGTCAGCCCAAGAAGGATTAGAAGAGACAGAAGGGAACACAATTCGCGGGGTTAAAAACCCTTATCTTCCTTCAACTGACTGGGGCTGGCAAATTGATCCGGTTGGTCTGAAAATTTCTTTGATCGAATTGTATGATCGTTATCAAAAACCTCTTATCATTGTCGAGAACGGCATGGGTGCAAAGGATGTAGTTGAAAGTGATGGCTCTATCCATGACGACTATCGTATTAACTATTTTAAAGAGCATTTCCGTCAAATGAGAGAAGCGATTGAAGAAGGCGTCGATCTCTTTGGATATACGAGCTGGGGCTCGATTGATATTATTAGTGCAGGTACATCACAAATGTCAAAACGCTATGGCTTCATTCACGTCGATCAAGATGATGACGGGAACGGGACATTAAAACGATCTCGAAAAGATTCATTTTATTGGTACCAAAAAGTCATTGAGACAAATGGTGAATCGCTTGATTGAACACCACAATCATGAAAACAGGTGATGACGATGTTTAAAATCAAAAAAGTTTTAAACTCGAGTGTGGTCCTGGCTGAAGATCAGAACCAACAGGAGATGGTATTGTTCGGCCGAGGAATTGGCTATGGACAGAAACCAGGTCAAATGATAGAAGAGAAAAAAGCGGACCAAGTCTTTATGTCAGTTGATAACATGAGAGCAAAAGAATTTCTTCAACTGTTAGATTCAATGCCTCAGGAGTTTATCGATTTAACTCAGCACATCGTCCAATATGCAGAAAAACGTTTAAACTCAACTTTAAATTCAGGTGTTTATTTTACCTTAATGGATCATTTGAATTTTGCAGTGGAACGTCATAAAAAGAATATTAATATTACGAATCGCGTGTATTGGGAAATCAAAAACTACTATACGGAAGAATTTGAAGTAGGGAATTACGCACTTGAGTTAGTCAATGACACATTGGGCATACAATTACCAAAAGAAGAAGCTGCTAATATCGCCTTTCACTTAATTAATGCATTAGGTGAAAAATCCGATTCGAAAGATGGTATGAAATATGCCAAGATGATCGGGAGTATTGTCAATCTTGTGCGCTATACATTGAATATGAAAATGGATCAAGAGAATATTCATTACAGCCGGTTCATTACACATGTGAAATTCTTTGTAGAAAGATTTTATGCTGATAAATTATTATCAGATCAAGAAAATGAGTTGTTTGAACAAATTGCACACTTATATCCTCAAGCGATGGATGTTGCTTTTAAGATCAAAGACTATATTAAACAGGTGCATAGTATCGTCATTCCTAATGATGAGCTTACTTATCTTGCGGTACATATACACCGCCTCATATCTTATCAGCAACTAAAATAAATGTGGAACCACTTGCCTTGATGAGGCGAGTGGTTCTTTGTATGACCAATGTTTATATTAAGTTCCGATAGGTCGTTCTGTTGTACCAGGATTTTCATCATTTAATGAATTGAAAGCCCCTGTTTGTCCTAAAACAACGATGGTTAAAGCGATAATCAATAAACTCATTTTTTTCATTAGAATTCCCCCAGTCAATGATAGGATGTTTCATGCGATCAGCTTCCTTTAAGAAAAGATAGGCTTGATGAATTGCTCCCAGCTCTTCAAAGTATTTTGCAGCTAATGCACTTAATTCACAGGCTCCTTCAGCATCCTTTAATTTTTTAAGAATGCTGATTTCATCGAAACAGGCTTGAGCTTTTTGAGCCATATCTTCAGTGAAATATAGATGGTAAAGCAAATTCATTTTTGCTGTATAGATGGGGCATTTCTCTGATTCATGTTTTTGGTTCACCAATTCGAAGTAATAGAGAGCTTGTGTCCTTTCATCGATAGAAAGCAGCTCTTTCATTAACATGTACATGGAGTGATGAAAGTAACACGAAGAGAGATAGTCTTCATCACTAAGAGCCTTTTCTAGGGCATCGATACATTTTTTTGATTCGCCAGCTTCGGCGTACAAAATGCTGATATTATGATAAAGCTGTGATGTTAGAAAATGATCGTTGAGACTGTCTGCGATGTGTAATGCTTTTTTGTAGTAGTCTTCTGCTCTTATAAAGTCACCAATGTCCATATAATTAGCAGCGGCGATGACAAAGGCTGCAGCTAGTCTTCTCTCATATCCTTCATGACTTTTGAAAATATCAATAGCATTCTGAATGTAGTGTAGAGAAATCAGGCTTTGACGAAGCAGCATATATAAGTTGGCGATTTTCGTATGGAATTCTGCTACTTCTATTTCATCAGGAATGTGTTGTAGTTTTTTCTCGGCAATTTTAAACAGTCCAATGGCTGATGCATAGTCTCTTTTATATGAAGCGTAAAGGGCTTTGTATAGGTAAAAATAGTATTCAATTAAGTCGTTTGTTTTAGAGGGGCAATCTGGTTCTGTCTGTTCCTTCAGTTTTGTACCTCTTCGTTCATATAACATGAGCTTATACTTGCCTTCTAGCAATGAGTAATAGGTCAAGACCTCCTGATTCTCTTCCATTTTTTGAAGTAATTCTTTTAATTCTGTATACATTGCTTTTGCACTGTGTACATCATGCTTGCGAATTGCAATTCTCCAATCATTTAAACGATTCCCCACCTGTTCAGCAGAAATGATAGCCATGGAAATTTCACCTCTTTAAGATCCTTTCACCTGTTTCATAAAAAACGATATCACAATTTTTGGAAAAATATAATCGTTTCTGTGAAGTGATTGACAAGAGGTAATAAAAGGGACCTAAGGTCATGTGATGTACGATATTGTAAGGGTGATTGCTTGTTAGCACAAATGAATAAAATCTCTTTTTGGAAGTCTAAAAAAGGAATATATAATATGGATTTTATGATAATGAACGAAAATATTACTCGTATATTTGGAATAAAGAAGTTTTAGCTATTTCAGAGGGAAAATGGAAGGTCGATCTAGGAAAGAAAATCATGTATGATGTTGCTAGATCATGAGATAAGAAACTGATAGATGCAGCCAAAAGTAAGTATTAAACACAAACTTAGACCTTTAGAAAGGATGTTGAAATGAAAAAAAGATTTCCAAGTTTAAATAGACAAATCACAGTCATTATCGCGACTCTGTTACTTGTTTTAGTGACTGTTTATATGTCAAAGAGATACTTTTATAGCAAAGAAATTGAGCTGCTGACAGAATCTTGTCAACAAGCTGGCGGCAAAATCATCTTAGAAACAAATAGTTTGTCTATGGATTACTCGTTTGAGTGCCAGAAAAAGTAGAACAGGCAGTTTCCTGCCTGTTTGTTCTCAAATTAAAAACCTAAATCTTGCAGCCATTGATTTAATCTCATTTCTCGGTTCTCAACAGTTGAGTGATCATATCTTCCTAGTTGTAAACTGGCTACAACTTCCCCGTCATTCATAAACATGATTCTTTCAGAACGAAGAGCCACCTTGGGGTCATGTGTGACAAGCAGCAGTGTTGCTCCTTCAGCGTGGATTCTTGAAAAAATATTCATCACTTCTTTTGTTGTACTGGAATTAAGAGCACCTGTTGGTTCATCAGCGAAAAGTATGTCTGGTTCATTCATGAGCGCTCGGCAGATAGCGGCTCTTTGAAGCTGTCCTCCCGATACTTCTGTCAAATATCTATTTGCCAAATGATCAATATCAAGTTTTTCCATTAAATATTGAGCTCGTTCATTCAATTCTTGTCTTGGCTTTTTCTTTGCTAAATAAGCTGCAGCAATGATGTTGTCAAATAGATTAAGATTTTTTAGTAAGTGGCTGTGCTGAAAAACAAACCCCATCTCTGTTAAGCGCAGAGCAGTTAACTGTTTGTCTGTCATTTCTGATAGTGATCGGCCTTTATATTTGATCTCTCCTGTTGAAGCTGTTTCTATGCCGCTAAGCTGATAAAGTAATGATGTTTTCCCGCATCCAGAAGGTCCCATAATGGTCACGAATTCCCCATGCTTTATCGATAAATGAATATCCTTAAGAATGGTTTGTTTTTGTCCTTTTAATGAATTGATATGCAAAGACAATCGCTGCGTTTCAATCAAGTGTTCCATGTGAAACATCTCCTTATAAAAGTGTTTGCCTTGTCGTTTGACTAGAAAAAAACGTCTTCAATAACCAAGTGGTCAAAGCTAAATTGATAATAAGTAGTGTAACTGGGTACACAACTGACACCCATTGCGGTGACAGCCACTGGAGGCTCGACGCTCCTAATGTTGCTCCTCCTATACTCATCAAAGCAGGACCAATGGTATTGACCGCGATTGTTCCAATAAAGGCGCCAAAAGAGAGAACAGCGATAAAACTCGTTATATATTGTGCTGTTATATCTGTTATAGAAAATCCAATTGTTCTTAGCATGTGGTTTCGGCTTAAATCTTTCGCCTTTAACATGTGCAGAAACATGAATAGCATTAAGCTGGCGGTTCCAAAGGCAGCTAATGCAGCAAAAAATGCAATAACTTTTACAATAGCTGCTGTGCTGCCGATCGTTTGATGAACGTATTCTTTCATATCTGTCACTTTTGCAGGAGATACCTTCTTTTCAAATACTGTCTTTTTCTTTGCGATATTTACTCCTGGTTTTAGTTGGATTTGAACGGTTTGCCAAAGAGCTGTTTGAGGAAATGGCTGTGATATTGCTTTTGCTGTTTTGCCTCCATTGGTCACGTCCTGATAAATACCTGTTACCGTTCTTTGGATTTCATGCCCATTAGTTACGAGAGTGATTCTTTCTCCTATCTTTTTCTGAAGTGAGTCTGCATTTAATACGGATAAGGCAATTTCTTCATTCTTTAAAGGCTGCCGTCCTTGTAAATAGTTGAGGGGAAATGCTGAGAGCTCACCTGTTTCTAAGTAGAGCGTTTCTAATGTGTTCTCTTTTGATTTCACCTGAAGAGAAGTAGTTTTATAAATGGCTGCTGTTTGTATGCTCTGATCTTCACGAATCATTGATTCTATTTCGTTTGTATTTTTCGCTAGATGATTCCCTTGGCGTATATCCATTCGAAGGTCACTTTTACCAGAGCCAAGGTATGTGATGAAATCCGGTGATTGTAAGGTATGCCATAGCTGAATAGGCATGAGCATTAAAAATGTACAGAGTGCAATAATACAAGAAATCGTTGTGTACAGCTTCTTTCGTGATATCAGATCTTTTAAACCCAGCCAAATATTGATTGGTATGAACCTGCTTTTCTTGAGGTGCATAGGTATTTTTTTCTTATGATTCGGTGAATTGATAACGCCTTGAAGTGCTTGAGCAGCTGATATTTGACCAAACTTTCTTAGGACAGCATAGCTGCAAGAGATGACGATCATTGCCGTCGCAATAGAAACAAAAAGCGGGATTAACCAATGAGCAAAAGAAGGCTGATTCCCCATGTAACGGTGGATATTGGTTGTAAACATATCACCAAATATAAGCGTTAACACATATCCTGCTATACACCCTGCACAAGCAAGCACGGCATACTTTCCAACGTATAATTGCTTGATTTTTGTTAAAGGGATCCCAAGCACCTTCAGTATGCCAATTTCACGTTCATCCTCTTCTATTGAAGCCGTCATAGCAAGATGGAGTGAGAGAAGGGCTATACTGATGAGCAGCAGGCAAACAAGCAGGAGAATGGCAATGACCATTCCATCTGTCAATGCATTCAGCATACGCAGTAAAGGTAGTGTGACAGATGGACCTTGTTGTGGCAGTTGTGATGATTGATAGATGGCTTGAAAGGTATCTGTCTGAGCGACATCATGTAGTAAAAATTCGATTAAGTACTCTTTGTGATGAAACACTTGATTTATTGCATCCCAATCCTCGTTATGAAGAAGAAATCTTTTTGAACTGACAAGACTGGGGTTCATTTGTGCATCTCGCAAGAACGCTTTGATGCGAAAGGTGAATTGATTAGCTCCTTTCTCAATCAGTAACGTTTCACCTATGTTGAGCTGATACTTTTGTTGAAAATAAATTGGGACAGCCACTTCTCCTTTATTGACAGTGAGCTTTTCGTTTTGTTCATTTAAAAGAAAATCAAAGTTGCGATTTTGCTTCACAAATAAATGATCCATCACACCTGCTTTGGCAGGCTCATGTCCGAACCTGATGTTTGCATGTTCAATTGGTATCATTGGGACGATTTGATGGGCTTTTACCATGGACTGCTTGCTTGAAAATGCTTCAATGTCTTTTTCATTTATGCCGCCGTCATGCATTTGGACAAAGTCTGGCGCTTTGGCAGAATGGAGCATGTTAGAAATGGAACCATTCAGCTGTACGATCATTTGAGCTGCACTTGTTGCGAGAAATGAAGTCATCATGATGCAAATGGTTAAGCCGATTGAAATAAGACGGTGACGGGTTAAGTCTTTCTTTATAAACGCTAATCTCATGAGGCTGATTCTCCTTCATGCTGAAGCATATTTTTTGTTAAGCAGGCTAGTGCAAACATGAAAGTACTGACGATGAGCACCGTCACATACATGGTGGCTGAAAACGTATTGAACAAGAATCCATACATCATTTGGCCAAGCGGAGCAGCACATTGAGAAACCATTGTCAGATTGGCCATCACTTTTCCCAACTGATGATTTGGTGTTTTCTTTTGAACATGTGAAATCACAACGATTGAGATCATAGTCAGCAGCATAGCAATTGGAAGGCATCCTGCTAAAAAGAGAAAATAAGCTGGATAAGTGCCAAATTGAAGAGCTGTTTTGGATGTTGAGAACGCCACAGGCAGCAAGATGACTGCGATGACAAGAAGCCAGCGATATAAAGTAGGAATGCGCCAATGCTTCGCTACAAGTCCAACTAGCAGAGCCCCTGCGATGACAGCGAATTCAATCAAGCCCATGCCTATTCCATACATGATGTCACTGCTCTTCATTGTGACCCTTAAAATGATTGGTCCCCCAACAATAAAAAATGGTGTAAGGATGAAATTTAACATTGCAGCAAGCAGCATGGCTCTGTTTAAAAATGGCTGGCTGCCAATATAAGAAAATCCTTGTTTCATATCTTTTATGAGCACTTTGCCAATAGACTCTGTCAGCGGGCTAGGGAAGAAGGAAATGTTTAATCTTAAAAGCATGCAGGCTGATAGGAAAAATACGATGGCACTTGCACCGATGATGGATTGGCTTCCAATCATTCCGTATAGAACTCCTCCGATAATAGGTGCGAGAACACCTGAAAGTGCCTGAACGCCATTGACGATGCCGTTTGCTTGTTCTAATTGCTCTTGTTTCACTAGCTGTGGAATGCTGGACATGACAGCGGGAGCATAGAACGTACTCATCACGCCAAGCAGTATCATGACAGCTCCGATCATATAGAGTGAATCATTTCCCGAAAATAACCAAAAATAAAAGGCAAGAATCATCATGCCGGTGAGGACATCAAATAAAATCATTAAGTTCCTTCTGTTAAACCGGTCAGCGATTGCACCAGCTAACGGGGAGAGAAGGAGCGGGATATTGGATAAAGCGAAAAGTAAGGCATATAAATCAACTCGGTGCGTCATATCCAGTACGTGTAAAGATAGAACAAACCGAATGAGAGAAGATCCGAAAACGGAAATAATCTGTCCGAGAACGAGGTAGATAAAGTGGGATGCCCCTCTTTTGGATAACAAAGACATGAATATCACTCTCCTTTTAGACCGACCGTCAGTCTATAATGTATGCAGGATTGGTATTGAAGTGACCAATCACTGATTATTTTCATCCAGCTCTCCAGATAATCGCTTCAGCAGGAATGAAAAGCTCCCCTTTTTTGCATGCAATGAGGATTCGAGTATATCGATAAAAGCTAAAGCGCGTTGTAGACTTTCTTCGGCTGACCATTGAAAAAGGCCTTCGTCAAATATGACCTGTGCAGAAGCAAGAAGGAATTCAACCGTCTCTTGCGGATACTTCGTTTTGAATGTCCCTTCCTCTACACCTTGCTGAATAACATCTGCCAACACTGGTGATAGTTCTTTAATGGCTTTGATTAAGCTTTTTTGATGCATTTCTGCATTAGAAGGCTGATGGAACTGATCGATCATACCCTGTTTATGGCTTCCTTGCTGAGGTGATTGCGCCATGATGATACGAAATAGTTTGTCAACGACTGGAAGGTCTGGCTCAGCCGCAATACGCTTTGCCACGATGATATCTTCTTTGATGATCCTGTCAATAATGGCATCCATTACTTCTTCTTTGGATGCAAAGTAGTAGTAAAAGGTGCCTTTGGCAATGCCAACGGCTTTTAATATGTCAATAATCGTTGTTTTCTGATAGCCTTTGGTTGAAAAAAGTGCTTCGGCTGCGTTTAATATGTCATTTTTACGTTCCTCAGGATGTTTAACGGTTCTCATAAAGCCATCCTTTCTTTTAACTAGACTGTCGGTCGGTTCTTGATTTGATTAAACACTTTTCAGGGTGTCTTTGTCAATGGCTGGTTTTTAAACACTTTGCGTTTATTGTTCAAAGACACTATGATACATTGAATGAAAAAACCTTCAGGGGAGATGGCAAATGCAATTTTTGACCAGTGAATTGGCTCAAGAAATGGTTGAACGTACGATGCATATTTTATATAAAAACATCAATGTGATGAATGCAGATGGTGTCATTATTGGTTCTGGTGAACGAAACAGGATTGGCCAGAAACATGATGGTGCACGGCTTGTGCTGACAAGCGGGAACAGTGTGGAAATTGACCAGGAGACCTCTTTGCGCTTAGAAGGGGTGAAACCTGGGATTAACTTGCCTATCTGCTTCCATGAAAAAGTAGTTGGTGTGATTGGAATTACTGGTGAACCAGAGGACATTCGGCATCATGCCGAGCTGGTGAAGATGGCAGCAGAACTGGTGTTAGAGCAATCTTTCCTTCTTGAACGGGTTCAATGGCGTCATCGAATAGAAAGTGAAATTGTCAATCAGCTGATTTCATATTCTGATGCTGGGGATCATCAGCTGAAAAATCGAGCGGCTTGGCTGGGAATGGATTTAGACAAGCGCCGAATGGCTATTGTTTTTCAGCCAGTTCCCTCCTCAGAGGATGCTGTTCATAAATTGATGCATGCGATTCAATATGATAAGAAGGCAGATGATTTACTTGGCATGACCTTTTGTCATGAATTGATTCTTTTAAGTCAGCCCATACCTGACCATCGAGTAAAGCAGGCGGCAGGTCATCTGCAAAAAACAATGCAAAGAGCAGTAGGAAGCCAAGTGTTAGTGGGGATAGGGACTGTCGCTGAAGACATCAGCCAGCTGCCCATTTCTTTTCAGCATGCGAGAGAAGCCCTGAGGTTAGGGAAGGCTCTTGATCCGGAGGAAAGTATGTATTTCTTTGAGTCTTATCAACTGGAAAGCTTCTTCATGATGGCGGGAATTGCTGAAAAGAACAGTCGATGGACTGACTTTTACAAGCCTTTGACACAAGAAGCAGAGCTCGCCCATACATTAAGGGTTTACATTGAAGAGGGCGGTGATTTGCAAAGAATTGTTGATCGTTTATTTATTCATCGAAATACATTGCGTTATCGTTTAGACAAAATTCAAGGATTGACCGGAAAAGACCCTCGTCATGTAAAACAGTTAATCGAGCTTTATATGGCGCAGCTAATGACTCAACTATCTTGATTGTGCAAATGCACAATTCGGTAGAGTGGTCAGTTAAAAAAGTTCATCCAGATTCACAACACAATCCCTTTGGGTAAACGCTTACAATTGGAGAAAGATATTTTTAGGGGGATTGAGAATGGGTGGAGATGTGACGGTAAGTACTCTGGGAGCCATGGCGGCGCTTGTGATCGCGATTGTTCTCATTCTAAAAAAAGTATCACCTGCTTATGGCATGCTGGCAGGTGCATTTATAGGCGGATTGGTTGGCGGTGTAGACATTGTTCAGACCGTCAACGTTATGATGGAAGGTGCTAAGGACATGATTCCGGCTGTCCTTAGAATTATGGCCGCAGGTGTACTGGCGGGTGTTCTCATTGAATCAGGTGCAGCGTTATCTATCGCTGAGGCCATTGTGAGAAGGCTTGGTGAGGCGAGGGCACTATTAGCACTCGCTCTTGCAACAATGATTTTAACAACAGTAGGCGTTTTTGTAGATGTTGCGGTTATTACGGTAGCGCCAATCGCACTTGCTATTGCCAAACGCGCAAAGCTCTCAAAAACGGGAATTCTCCTTGCTATGATTGGAGGAGGGAAGGCAGGAAATATCATGTCCCCGAATCCGAATGCTATTGCCGCTTCAGACGCTTTTGGTGTACCTCTGACTTCAATGATGGCTGCAGGAATCATTCCGGCTGTGTTCGGGTTGGCTGTTACATATGTATTAGCTAAAAAGCTTGCAAACAAAGGGACGCCCGTTCTTGAAGAAGAAACTGGGCAAAGTAAAGTTCAAATACCTGCTTTTTTTCAAGCACTGGCTGGTCCGCTGGTTACCATTTTATTGTTGGCTTTAAGACCGCTTTTTCAAATCAATATAGACCCAATGATCGCCTTACCGATTGGAGGGATTGTAGGTGCTCTTTTCATGAAAAAAGGGAAATTTCTCAATGATTATGCGATGTCGGGGCTCCATAAAATGTCAGGTGTCGCGATCATGTTATTAGGGACAGGTACACTAGCAGGAATCGTATCGAATTCGTCCTTAAAAGATGTGTTTATTCAGGCACTGGATGCCTCGGGTTTACCTCCATATTTACTTGCGCCAACTTCAGGGATATTTATGTCAGCCGCGACTGCTTCGACAACAGCAGGAACGGCGGTCGCGAGTGGTGTGTTTAGCGGAACGCTGATTGGGCTTGGTGTATCTGCTCTTTCAGGGGCAGCCATGATTCATGCTGGCGCAACAGTGCTTGACCATATGCCGCACGGGAGCTTTTTCCATGCAACAGCAGGAAGTGTTCAAATGGATATCAAAGAGCGTTTGAAGCTCATGCCTTTTGAATCATTAATCGGTTTGACGTTAACCGTTGTATCAACAATTATTTTTGGCGTTTTCCAGCTGTTTGGCTGAGGACATGACAAGAAAAGAGGGGCTTTAGGATGAAAATTGTGATCGCACCAGATTCATTTAAAGAAAGTTTGTCTGCTTATGAGACAGCATGTGCCATTGAACGAGGATTTCGTTCTGTTTTGCCAAACGCAGAGTATATCAAACTGCCAATGGCAGATGGAGGAGAGGGGACCGTTCAATCGTTGGTTGATGCGACGGGCGGACACATTGTTCATCAAGTGGTCACGGGCCCGCTTGGTGAGCCAGTGAATGCCTTTTTTGGCATGTTAGGAGACGGTCAGACTGCTGTCATAGAGATGGCTGCAGCCTCTGGTTTACATCTTGTACCCCGAGAAAAACGTAATCCGTTATGGACGACATCGAGAGGAACGGGTGAATTAATACTTGCAGCGCTGGATATAGGAGCGAAGCATGTGATCATTGGGCTTGGCGGAAGTGCAACAAATGATGGCGGTGTTGGGATGATGCAAGGATTAGGTGCAGCTTTCCTTGATAACACAGGACATTCCCTGACGTCAGGCGGCGGGGCACTTCATCAATTAGCTTCAATTGATTTATCTGGACTCGATCCAAGACTGCAATCCGTCCGTCTGGAGGCGGCTTGTGATGTGGATAATCCTTTAACGGGTGAGAGAGGAGCGTCTGCTGTTTTCGGTCCTCAAAAAGGAGCAGATGAAGAAATGGTTCAAGTGTTAGACAAGAATCTGGCTCATTTTGCACAAGTAGCTGAAAAGCAGTTCAATGTCTCTTTTGGAGATGCAGCAGGGGCAGGAGCGGCAGGAGGGCTTGGTGCGAGTTTATTAGGCTTTTTACAAGCGGATTTGCAAAGAGGAATCGATATTGTGCTGAAGGCTGTTCATTTTGATGACGTCATCAAGGAGGCAGACCTTGTCATTACGGGAGAAGGCCGAATTGACCGGCAGACCATTTTTGGAAAAACACCAATCGGCGTAGCCAAAGCAGCGAAGCAGTATCATCTGCCTGTGATTGGCATCGCAGGCTCTCTTGCAAAAGACAGTGCAGTCGTACACGATCATGGAATTGATGCACTGTTTAGTATCGTTCCAGGTATTACCTCTCTTTCTGAGGCGATACAAGATGCGAATCTTCATGTAGAAAGAACAGCTCGGAATATCGCGGCTGCGTTAAAAATTGGAAGAAAGAAGTAAACGATGAAAAATGTTTCCTTTTCTATCACATTCCTTCTATAAGAAATGTGGTAAAATCGATATAAATGATGTAGAAAGTTGGAGGAAACAAAAATGTCTAATCTACCGAATTGTCCTTCGTGCAGCTCACCTTATACATACGAGGACGGCAGTTTGCTGATTTGCCCTGAATGTGCGCATGAATGGTCACTTGAACAAGAACAAGCGGCAGAGGAACAGCTTGTTGTCAAAGATGCGAATGGGAACCTGTTAAGTGATGGGGACACGGTCTCTGTCATTAAAGACCTAAAAGTAAAAGGCTCATCATCCGTTTTGAAAATAGGAACGAAGGTCAAAGGCATTCGTTTAGTTGAAGGCGATCATAACATTGATTGTAAAATTCCTAGCTTCGGCGCAATGAAATTAAAATCAGAGTTTGTGAAAAAGATATAAACAAAAAAAGCTATACTATTAGAACTTGCCGATGAAGGCTAAATCTGAGCAAGAAATAAGTATAAGAATGTTATAGTTGTACAAAAAACACCTAAATTGTTAAAGGAAATATATCCCTTAATAAATTAGGTGTTTTATATTTTTATACAGTTTTTAAAATGATGAGGAACTATTCAAAGGAATATCCGTATACATTATTGGAATAATTTAAGCTTAACATTTCATAAATTAATTGAGTCCAAAAAATAAATGGGAGATAAAAATGGAGTTTGGGTATTTTAAGAAGCCTGTAATCAAAAAAACGACCAAATGTATACCAATTATTAATAAAGATGGTGTTAACATTGGATTTATAAAAAGATTTTATACAAATAAAGTGGAAAAGTTGATTGATTACATATTTGATGAGTTTTATGTGAATGTTGAGGTAATGGATTCGAATTCTAATATGGTTGTAACAGCTATTGAAAATAAATCCCTCCAATCCATGTTTCGTTCAAACTGGGTGATAGAATGTAAAGATAAAGGAAAGTTAATATTAGAAGATAGAACTAAAATCAAAATAAATCCAATGATGAAATTAGTAATAGATGATACTACATATTATCTAAAGAAGGGTTTTGCCAATAATCGTGTAAGATTAGAAAGCTCAGAGCAGACGATAGCTGAAATTACATACGATAAAATAATACCTCCTGCAACAGTGAGTATTGAAAAAAAACAGGGGGACTTATCTTTACATCTTATTGCATGCCTCTATTATATATTTATGTTACGAGAGTAAGGCGGGAGCGTATTTTGAATCCCACAGTCTTTAAGTAATATAGAATTAGAGTTTTTTAAATCATTACCTTAACCCTACCTTAAAAAAGGCAGATGATTCGGTAAATTTCGGCTAATCCCCTTCACAACTTTTGGGCATTGCTGTACCATATGGAAGTGTTCTTCTATTTTTGACGGATCATGGTGTTTATCAGGAAATAGAATGATAGATGATACTTAGACAAAGAAGGAGAGGTAACGTGACGAACGTTTTAGAACTGCATAATGTATCTAGACATATTCGCGGGAAAAAGATTGTTCAAGACTTGAGCTTTTCTGTCCAAGCGGGCGAAGTCTTTGGCTTCTTAGGACCAAATGGTGCAGGGAAAACCACAACTATTCGTATGATGGTCGGTCTTTCTCCCATTACATCTGGTGATATTCTGATTAATGGCCATAGTATTCAAACCTCCTATCAGCATGCCATCCAAGATGTCGGTGCCATTATTGAAAACCCGGAAATGTATAATCATTTAACGGCAAGACAAAATCTTGTTCACTTTGCCAGAATGAATGGGAAAGTGGACGAAGGACGAATTGATGAGCTGTTAGAACTAGTGAGCTTACAGCATGTGAAACATAAGCGTGTTCGTACGTTTTCATTAGGAATGAAACAGCGATTGGGCATTGCGCAGGCACTCATACATAGACCGAAACTGCTAATCTTAGATGAGCCGACCAATGGACTTGATCCTGAGGGAATTCGAATGATCCGAGATTACTTGAGAAGGCTTGCGAAGGAAGAAGGGCTGGCTGTTATTGTTTCAAGTCACCTCATGTCAGAGATGGAATTGATGTGTGATCGCTTTGCGATTATCCAAACCGGAAAGCTGATTGCCATTGAGGATCAGCGTGCTGAAACGAAGCAGGATGATTTGGTTAATTATCGAATGAAGGTGGCAGCCGGGGAGCTTGAAGAAGCACAGAAGCTCATTGGTGCATTTGAGGAAGGCGTCACTGTAAGAGAAGAGGAGCAGTACTTATTTTTCTCTATGCCAGAACAAAAAATGCCAGAATTAATCCGTCATTTGAGCAGCGCGTCTATTCATTTGTACGAGATCAAAATTGAAAAACAAACCTTAGAAGATAAGTTCTTAAGCTTAACAGGTAAAAAGGAGGCAGACGTATGATTCGCCTCATTCAAAACGAGTGGATGAAAATCAGTTATCGTGTTGGAACTTGGATTATGGTTGGGCTTCTTGTATTAGGTATGGTTGCCACGCTGATCTTTGTAGTGAAAACAAATGACAAAGATCAAGCTTCAGGTGATTGGAAAACCCAGCTAGAAATGATGAATAAGGAAAACAAGAAGGAGCTCAAAGAGACAGAGAATGGTTTCTTTAAAAGAGAGCTTGAAAAAGAGATCGCTATTAATGATTATCGAATCAAGCATAACTTGCCGCCGGCTGATCAGTTTAGCGACAGTGTATGGGACTATGTGAAAACAAACGCCAATTTACTTCAACTAGTCGGTGTGTTTGTGATCATTATTGCTTCCACCATTGTATCGGCTGAATACAAGCATGGTACAATTAAATTATTATTGATTCGTCCACCATCAAGGCTAAAGATCCTAATATCTAAATATATTACGGTGCAGCTGTATGCTCTTTTACTTGTTGTGGTGCTATTTATCTTGTCATTCATATTGGGTGCTATTTTCTTTGGACTTAACACTGATTATGTGAATTTGGTGTATCAAAATGGTGAAGTGATTGAACGTTCACAGTTTGCCAATATGGTCTATTATTATCTCGCTCATTGTGCAATGTTTGTCGTTTTGGGAACCCTTTCGTTCGCCATTTCTACAGTGTTTAGAAGTGAGGCTATCTCCATTGCCATTAGTGTGTTAGCGTATATTGTGGGTGGATCAGTCACAGGTATTTTAATGCTCTTCTTTGATTGGTCAAAATATCTGTTATTTGCAAACGATCCATCCCAATACTTTATGGAACAGGTTACAGTTATCGAAGGTATGTCCCTAGGATTCTCACTAATCGTCCTAGTCATCTATTGGGCTATTTTCTTGGCCATTGCCTTAATCGTCTTCCAAAAGCGAGAAGTGAAAACAGGTTAATTTAACTTTTTAGGAGGTTTACACATGATTAAACGTAAAGGTGAAAAAATTATGGGGATTATTAGTATTGTCCTCAATGCCATTGGTGTTGGAATTGGAGCATTATTCCTCTCCATAGGTCCATCTTTTTATGATGAAATCAATGAAGTGTTAAAAGAGGAAGGGGAAACATTGCCGATTGAAACGCTCCAGGCTTCGGTTCATGCATTTGGTACACAGTTCATGGTCGTTTCCGCAATTGCGGCTGTGCTGTCGATTGTCGGTGTGATTCTTTTGAAAACAGACCGCCGTGCCGTGCTTTCAGGTATTCTCTTCTTGGTTTCTGCTGTGACTCTTTTGATTGGAACAGTTGGCCTTGCATTTGCTCCAATGGTTCTATTGTTTATCATTGGATTGATGTCTCTTATTAGAAAGCCGAATTCAGACATTCACACAAGTGAATATCCTTCATAATGAAAGAAAAGACATGCGCATATCAGCGCATGTCTTTCTTTTTTAAATGATGCCAATCAGCATTGCAATGAACAGAAGGATAATACTAAATCCCCACATCCAAAAGAAGGAGTAGCGGATGTGTTTCCCCATATCAACCCCTGCAAGACCTACGGCGAGCCAAACAGCGGGAGCAAGCGGGCTGACAAAGGTTCCAATGATGTTCCCAATCATCATGGCATATGCCGCAGAAGTACCTGGTACGCCAACTTCAGATGTAATGGATTCAACAATTGGCAGAAGGGCGTAATAATAGGCATCTGTACTTGTCAGCATATCAAGCGGCACTCCAAGCATCCCAACAATGATATGTAAAAATGGCAGCAAGAAGGCTGGTAAAATGTGAATACTGTCAACAGCAATGGCTTTCAGCATCCCTGTGCCTTCAAGAATTCCTAAAAATGACCCTGCGGAGAAAATGACAGCCGCCATCATCAGCGCACTAGGTGCGTGGGCCTTGATCCTTTCCATTTGTAGATTCACATTCGGAAAGTTAATCAACATTGCAAGTGACAGGCCAATCATAAACATAAAACTAGCAGGAATCACGTTCAACACGAGAAGCACCACAACACACAAAAACAGAACAAGGTTCACCCAAATGAGATGATAACGCTTTAAAGAGGCGTCTCCCGTTTCACTAATAGACTGAATGGCACGATCCCAATCTGCACCTTCTAGTTGAACCGCAGCTATTTCATTTGCAGCAATTTTCACCCGAATTCGCTTTTCTTCCCTCTTTCCTAACATGAATGCCATCCCTAACACGAGCACAACGCCAATGAGCTGAATTGGAATGAGCGGAACCCAGAGCTCAGAGGGGTCCATATTCAGGACACTTGCTGCCCGTCCAGTCGGTCCAGCCCATGGAATCATATTGGTTAATCCAGCACTCGTCCCGATTAATAACAGCAGTAAATAAGGACTCATATGTAATTTTTTATAAAGCGGAAGCAGTGCAGGTACAGTTAATAAAAAGGTCGTAGCCCCTGCTCCGTCTAAGTGTGCGATCACCCCAATCAAAGCAGTTCCCATTGCAACTGTGACAACATTTCCTTTTGTCAGCTTGATTAAAGTTTTAATTACAGGTTCAAAGAACCCTGTATCTTGCAAAATGCCAAAAAATAAAATGGCGAAGATAAACATGGTCGCCACCGGCAATACTTTGATAATCCCTTCCTCGAAGAAGGTTTGAATGTCATTGATCCCAAATCCCGCAATGAGTGCCCCTATTAAAGGCACCATGACCATGGCGACAATTGGACTTGCTTTCCCCCAAATCAGCAGCACAACAATCGTTAAAATAATCATCAATCCAACAAACGTTAACATAAGCCCCTCCCCCTACAAATAAACCGTTTACATTTGTCTATACTTTTCATCCAATGCATTCCCACAGCTGCATTGAAAAAAAAGGGTATCAAATTTATGAGTAAGAAGCAACCGCTTTCATACCTATACAATGGTAAAAAAGGATGGAGAGACCAGTCGTGTCGCGGCATCAAATATTGTAAAAAAATTTAGATAAAAATAACGATTAAAGTTCACAATGATTAATATGGGTATTTAGACTTATTAAATCAAAAAGCGCCCAATAAATGGACGCTTCTTTCAACTATTTTTTCAAGATGACATACTCGTAAGGATCAAGTTGAAGCTGCTCAGACACTTGCTGTCCAGTCAGCATATTCTCATAACTTGCCTCTGAATCTAGTGATATGTTCTGCTGCTCTTCTGTGAAATTCATCAAAAACACATAGTCCTGCGTACCGTCTGTTCGTTTTTGTACACTGACTCCTTCTGGAATTGCAGTGGATAGGACGGGCTGTATGCCAATACCTGCGATAAGGTCTTCGTAAAATTCATCATAAAAAGCCTGATCATTTTCTGAGGCCATATAGTATGCTTTCCCTCTTTCTAATGAACGGACAGTCAGGGCCGGCTGTCCTTCGTAGCAGCCATTCTCAAAATGCCCTAGCACAGAGGCCGTCTCAGGGTGTATGGATTCGCAGTATTGTCCGACATGATAGGTGCGTCCATTCCCTGTGGTCATTAACACATGTTCATCAGGCATCAATGTGTTGATTTCCTCTGCCCAAATGCCAAGTACATGGCGGAGAGGACCAGGAAAACCGCCGAGGAAACAGAGATCATTTTCGTCGACTATGCCGCTCCAGTAAGTCGCGATAAAAATGCCGCCCTCTTTGACAAAGGCTTCAATTTTTTCTGCAACGCCTGGTTTGATCATGTAGAGCATTGGCCCAATGAGCACACGATAGGATGAGAAATCTTTTTCCATTCCGACAATGTCAACAGGGATGCCTTTTTTCCAAAAGCTTCGATAGTGAGTTTGACAAGCCTCTACATAGCGTTTGTTTGTGTTATTTAAGCCTTGCGCATCATCAATGGCCCAGTGATTTTCCCAATCGTAAATGATGGCGACCTCTGGCTGAACGGACGTGCCCGCAATTGGCTGCAGCTGCTCCAGTTGTTTCCCTAGATCAGCTACCTCTTGAAACACACGCGTATGTTCATGGCCAGAATGATCGACAACGGCACCGTGGAATTTCTCAGAGGCGCCTCGGCCTTGCCGCCACTGGAAATAAAGCACGGAGTCTGATCCGTGAGCAATTGCCTGCATGGCAGAAAGGTGTGCCATGCCTTTATGTTTGACCTTGTTCACTTCATGCCAGTTTACAAGGCTAGGCGTACTCTCCATGACGAGAAACGGCTGTCCGTCCTTTAAGGAACGATACAAATCATGTACAAAGGCAACGTTTGATGCTAATTCGGCCGTTGTTTCTCTGCCGCTATGCCAAGCAGGATAGCTATCCCATGAGATCACATCGACCTCTTTTGCAAATTGATGATAATCCAGCCCAAGGAATGGACGCATATGCGGATAGTCGCCCATAAAGTTCGTGGTTACTGGGATATGAGGCGTCAATTCCCGCAGCGGCTTAATTTCATTTTGATAAAAATTGATCGTTTGTGCTGTGACAAAGCGCTTCCAATCCAGGTTCATGCCGTGAATCATGTGCTCCCCATGCGGTGCAGGTGACTCGATTTGTGACCAATCACTATACGTATGGCTCCAAAATCCTGTCCACCATGCTTGATTTAAAGCCTCAAGATCATGATTGTATTTGTCCTTCAAATAGTCTCGAAATGCTTCCTGGCACAGGTCGCAATGACACTCGCCGCCGTACTCATTTGAAATGTGCCACATGATCAGTGCGGGATGATCCTTGTAGCGTTCCGCCAGCAGCCGGTTGAGTGCGTTCGTTTTTTCTCGATAAACCGGAGAGGTAAAGCAATGATTATGGCGCAGTCCATGTAAGTTACGCTGACGATTCGCTTCGACGCGCAATACTTCTGGATATGTTTGTGACAGCCAAGCAGGTCTTGCCCCGCTTGGCGTTGCGAGAATGGCGTGTGCCCCCTGCGCTGCTAAGCGGTCCATGATGTCATCCAGCCATCCAAAGTCATACTGACCTTCTTTTGGCTCTAGCTTACTCCATGCGAAAATGTTGATGGAGAATGTTTGACAGTGTGCAAGCTTCATTAATCGAAAATCTTCGTCTATGATCTCTGGCATATGGAGCCATTGATCTGGATTGTAATCGCCACCATGCAAAAAGCCTTTCACATTTGGGTGAACGAGTGGGTAACGCTTTCCCATTTTGTCACGTCCTATCCTTTTAGTTACGGTGTCATTTGTTTAAATACATCAAGAGATGGCAGTGCTTTTCCGTTGAAATCGAACATCGCTTGATTTTCCCACGCATTTCCGACAGTCCCGGTTGTTTGAATGTAAGCCAGCCCGTATTGACTAGACCACGGAGCACCTTTCGCTGGAATCCAAAGCGGCTCCCAATAAAAGAACCCCTTCCCGCGGTTGTTGTTTACTTGTGAAATTTTTTCGGATAGATCTCGTATAAAAGATGCCTGGCCTTGAGGTGAGGCTGGATAGCCGGCTGTATTGACAGAGTCTTGGTTAAATGAGTTATCTAGGTTGTCACCGTTTGCTGTCGTAAAGCCGTAAGCAGTTTCCACCACGATCACGTCTTTGTTATAGCGGGCACTAATATCATTCATATTGGACGTAAGACCGCTAAAGCCGCCGTCCCAATACGGGTAATAAGATAAACCGATCGTATCGAATGAGACACCTCGTTTTGTGATTTCATCAAACCACCAGCGGGATGCACCATTGTCTCCGCCATGCGCAAGGTGAAGCATGATTTTGATGTTTGAATCGACAGAGCGGACGGCATTTGTGCCAGCTTTTAGCAGAGCAGCGAGCCGGTCAAATTCACCACCGCCTTCACCCCAGCTTTTTCCGTTTGGCCACAGCATACCTGAGTTCAACTCATTCCCAACCTGAACCATATTCGGCAAGGCATTTTGCGCTCTCATCGCTTTGAGCACATCGCCTGTGTAAGTGCCGACCGCTTTTTCTAAATCGTTTTGTGAGAGGGATGCCCACGCTTTCGGTTTGAATTGTTTACCGGGGTCAGTCCAGAAATCACTGTAGTGAAAATCAAGCAGCACTTTCATGTTTTGTGCTTTTGCACGTTTCGATAAAGCGATGGCTGTATTGAGATCATTTGTGCCGCCGTTATAGGCTCGGCCTTGATTGTCATATGGATGGTTCCACAGTCTGACACGCACATAGTTGACGCCTTTATCCTTTAATAGCTTGAGCGGATCAACCTGCTGTCCGTTCTGGTTGTAGTATTTGCCGCCGCTTTTCTCTACTTCTGCAAGCATAGAGATATCGGCTCCCTTGATGAAATCACCTTGCAGGCCATTGATCGGTTTCACAGAAATCGTATCGGCCCTTGCTTCAGGCAGAATACCTAATCCCATCAGAAAGAAAACGACAACAGTGACAAGCAACCATTTCTTCATCAAATCTCCCCTTATCCTTTTGTCCCGCCTTGTGTAAGGCCGGATACAAATTGTTTTTGTAAAACAAGAAACAATAAAGCAACTGGAATTGCAATGAGTAAAGCCCCGGCTGCAAAGGTCGTGTAGCTGGCACCCATTTTATCTGACACAAGATTGTACAGACCGATTGGGAGCGTATACATTTCGGGTGAGCGGACAATGACACTGGAAATGATGAAATCACCCAGTGGACCTGTAAATGAGTTGATTGCGACAACAGCTAAGATGGGCTTGGCGAGCGGCATAATAATTTGGATGAAAATCCGGAAATGCCCTGCGCCGTCCATTCTGGCTGATTCATCGAGATCCTTTGGAATCGCATCAAGATAGCCTTTCATTAAATACGTATTCATCGGAATTTGTCCACCTGCATAAATCAAAATCAGGGCAAGGTGGCTGTTAATGAGTCCAAGCATTTGAGCCAATACAAAAATGGCAATCAGCGCTGAAAATTGAGGAATCATTTGCAGCAGCAAAAAGAGCATCAGTCCATTCTTGCGTCCTTTGAATCGGAACCTAGAAAAGGCATAACCTGTAAAGCTGACAAGTATCAACGTTAAGAGCATAGTCGCAATGCTGATCTTCATTGAGTTCCAATACCATTTTGCATAAAGTGCCCCCTGACCGAAGAAGAGTTCTGTGAAGTGGCTGAACGTTGGATTCTTCGGAAACATGCTTGTACTCATGAGGCTGTTCCCAGGGTTAAAGGAAGCACCGATCGTCCAAAGCAGTGGATATAGAATACAAATGGAGGCAATGAAAAGGATAAAATATGTGATGCTCAGGCGAATGAGCTTGTTTTGTTTTGATCCCATATCACATCATGTCCTCCTCTTTGAATGAATTCGTTCTCTTAAACTGCCAGAGTGCAATGGCGATGACAAAGATTGAAAGTAAAATCGTGACAGCGGCAGCAAGTGCATATTGAGAAGACTGCATCGTGAGTTTGTAAATCCAAGAAACCAAGATGTCCGTTCCCCCAGCAGTTGAGCCAGCGACAGGCGGTCCTCCGCCATTAAATAAGTAGATGATATTAAAGTTGTTAAAGTTAAACGTATATTGCGTGATTAATATAGGCGCAATGGAATAAAGGACAAGCGGTAACGTGATGGACCGGAATTTCTGAAAGAAGTTTGCCCCATCAATGGTCGCAGCTTCGTATAGATCCTCTGGAATCGCCTGCAGAACACCGGTTGTCATAATGAAAACAAAAGGAAATCCAAGCCAAGTCTGCATCGCAATGAGGGCAATTTTGCTCCAAAATGGATCTGTCAGCCATGGTTTTGGATCAATTCCAATCGATGCAAAAAGTGTGTTGTTAATGGCTCCAAATGTATCGTTGAACAGTCCGGCAAACACCAAAATGGTCACAAAACCCGGAACAGCCCAAGGGAGAATCAAAATGGTTCTAAAAAAACGTTTTCCTTTTAAATCCTTCTGATTGAGCAGAACCGCTAGAAAGATGCCGACAGCACATTGAAGGGTCGAAGCAGCGAGCGTCCATACGACGGTCCAGCCAAGTACATCAATGAAAGTGTCTCTCCAAATATCAATTGAAAAGATATTTTGAAAGTTCTTGATCCCTACCCAATCGATCAGATTGGCAGGAGGCGAGTGGTATAAATCGTAGTTCGTAAAGGCAAGCGCAAAGCTGAACATAATAGGAAAGACAACAGAAAAAAGAAGTAAAAAGAAAGCAGGAGTGCTCATTAAGTAAGGAAAGCCTTGGTCGATCAGTTGATGATATTGAGCTCGGATGGAATGGAGCGGAACCCCTTGATCACGTTTCTTTCCGTTCATAAAAGCATCACGCATCATGAGTACGTAAAAGCCGATACCAAAACCAGCTGTTAACAGCGCAATAATCCCTTTTGCCAAAAGAAAAACAGAATTGTCACGAGGCAGCATCGTACCAAGTGTGAACAGCCCCCAGAAGCCAATATTGAATAAATCATAAAATACGATGAAAAAAGAAACACCGAACAGGAAAAAAAGTGCCCCTTTGCCGTACTGCTTGTTGTACATCTGCCCCATCCCGGGTATAAGAGAGAACATTAGCGCCCGTCTCCGGTGTGTCTTTGATTCCACTATGTGTGTGCGGTCTAGTTCAAGGTTACCCGTCACGTCTAACACCTACTTCATATGAAATTAGCTCAAATACGGGCAGCTTGATAGACTTAAAGGCTACCCGTGTTTGATGATTATTTTGAATGGTTTGCTTTAATTTGAGAGTCGATTTGATTGACGGCATCATCAAATGCCTTTTTCACATCTGTCCGGCCGGTTGCAATGAGACCTAATGCGCTGTCAATCGGCTTCCACACCTCTGCCATTTCAGGGGTATTCGGTGTCAGCGTGGCATATTTTGTTTGTTTTGAAACAGCATCCGCATTTGCGTTTTTAGTAATGATTGGATCTTTCATCAGCTTTTTCACTGGTGGAATTTCCTCTGTCACTTCGAATCGCTTCTTCGAATTTTTTTCATTCGTGATAAACTCAACAAATTTCTCAGCAAGTTCTTTATTTTTAGAATAAGAGGAGACGTTGTAGCTCTTTACACCTAAGAATGAGCTCATATGCTTTCCGTTAGGGAGTGTTGGCAGCTCTGTTACGCCATAGTCAATTCCAGCTTCTTTATATGGACCAAATGACCATGGACCAGAAATGACAGCTGCTGCCTTTTTCTCTGTGAATAAGGAGTTGAGGACATTGATTCCTTGTTCACCAATGATGCCTTTCGGGAAAAGTCCTTCGCTAAAGAATTTTTGAATGTATGCTCCGCCTTCGATGGCGCCATCGTTATTAAGACCAATATCATTGACATCATAAGAGCCATCGCTTTTCTGCTTGAAAATATAGCCCCCTGACCCGCCTAACACACTTTGTGCATAGTAAATTTCATCCCATTTCGCTACAAAACCGTATTTCCCGTCTTTTGTCAGCTTTTTCGAAAGGTCATACCAGCCATCAAGTGTAGTTGGTGCCTTTTTGACAAGGTCTTTGTTATAGAAAAGCACTGTCGTTTCGACGGATTTCGGAAGGCCATACAGCTTGCCGTCTACCGTTTGTGATTGAATGGATTCGTCTGTAAAGGAATCGATCACTTTTTGATCAGGCTTGATTTCCTGTAACAGCCCCTCAGTGACGGCTGATCCAATTTGATCGTGAGGCATCGTGATGACGTCTGGGCCTGTCCCGGCTGCTCCATCAAGGCGGAGAGCTTCGATTTGGTCGGCATACGCTTTTTCGACCACTTTGATTTTCACATCGTTTTGTTTTTCAAATTCTTTCACAGCGTCTTGAATCCCATCAGACTTTTTGACATCCTCCCATACTAGCAAGGTCTTTGTACCTGTAGATGCTGGCTGTGTCCCGCTTGAATTGTCATCTCCTGGCCCGCATGCTGAAAGCAGAAGCACAGCAGTACCAACGACTGCTGATAATGTCGCCCATTTTCCCTTTTTCATTGGTAATCCCCTCTCGTTCTTTTTTCACAGATGATAAGAAAACGCTTTCTTAATGTGAGAATATCAACTTAAGTAAAAAAAGTAAACATATTTTATTAAATTTATTAAGTAAAATTTTTTACTCGTATAGAGAGAAAAGAAGCCCTCCACTTTGGCAGGACTTCCAGTTTGTTTATATGGTGCTTTTTCGAAAGACAGGCTCTGAGGCAATCAGAACAGTCTTAGGCAATGTTCTGCCATCCACAAGTCTTTCTAAAAGTAAATCGATCGCTGTCTCACAAAGTAATGACGTATGGATGTGATACGTGGTGAGCGGCGGCGACACATATTGAGACACATGAATATCGTTGATACTAAAGACGCTGACGCGATTCGGCAGAGAAAATCCGCGCTCATTTAATGCTTGTAAGCAGCCGATGGCAAGAGGGTCACTAGCGACACAAAAAGCGGTGGGCAGATCATCACCAAGCTCGTCAATCGCCTTCATCATCAGCGAGTAGCCTTCATCTACTGAGAAATGATGGCCGATATAGACCAATCGCTCATCAAGCATATGGCGGGTTATCATGTATTCACGGAAAGTCGTTTCACGAATATCTGGAATGTGCACGTTCGTATTGAGATCAAGGTCTGTACCGCCAATGAATCCAATGGATTGGTGCTCTTTTTCGATAAAGGAATCGATGATCTTTTCAACAATTCGTTTCAGGTTCGGCTTTACAGAATCAAAACGGTCTTCATCTGGCGTTGTATCAATAAAGACAATATGCGGAGTGATCGCATATAATTGGTCAAGCTCTGACGTTTTAAAGCGGCCGATGGCGATGATTCCTTCTGTAGCAGAATCAATGGAATGAAGCCCATCAGACGGATTGTAAGCGGTGACATTTAAGCTCCGAGTATTGGTGAGTTCCTCAATGCCGAGTCGAATGGATTTAAAATAAATATCTTCAAGCTCTTCCTTTTCGGTCATCCAATAGAGAAAGGCGATTTTTTTTAATGAATGTTTGAATGTCTTCTTTTGGTAGGACAAAGCTTCTGCGGCGGCATATACTTTTTCGCGTGTTTGATCGGTGACGGATAGGTTGGGATCTTGGTTCAGTACGCGAGATACCGTTGCAATGGATAAGCCTGCTTTTTCTGCAATGTCCTTTATTTTAGCTGCCAAATCAGCACCTCCTATAGGAAATATCTCCTCTTAGTATAGAGTCTTTAAAAAAATTAGTAAATATTTTTATTAAATTATTTTCGTTTAGGCGGTTCTTTACGTGCTGGAGAGGAATTAGTAAGATATATATAGGTAAGGTGTTGGATTAAGATTTCTGATAGGAGAGGGACCGATGTATTACGATGCACTGAAGACATTTGTGACAGTGGTGGAGGAGAAGAACTTTACAAAAGCAGCCCAAAAGCTGCGAATTTCTCAGCCGAGTGTCAGTCTTCATATTAAGAACTTGGAGCAGGAATTCCAGACCGTTCTGCTGAATCGTTCACCAAAGCAATTAACCGTTACACCAACTGGGGATATGCTGTACCATCGATCAAAACAAATCATTCGTCTCTATGAACAGGCGAAGCAGGACATTTATGAGCATCATCATTTGGCAAGAGGAAAGCTGACCATCGGGGCGAGCTTCACAATTGGTGAGTATGTGCTGCCGCAAATATTGGCAGAGTTTCATCAGCTCTATCCGCATGTTGATATTGAGGTGGTCATTGATAATACAGAGGCGATCGCCAGACATGTCCGTTTATTCCATGTCGACATCGGTTTGATCGAGGGACAGACCAATGACAAGGAGCTTTCTGTAGAAACTTTTCTAGAGGACGAACTTTATATTGTGGCGCCATTAGATCATCCTTTTGCCAAGAAAAAAGATGTCACCATTGATCAATTACAAAACGAAACATGGATTACGAGAGAAGAGGGATCAGGGACAGGAGAATATTTACAGCATGTCCTGAAATCAAATGGACTGAAAGCGCGAACCTTTGTGACCTTTAGCAGCAATCAAGCGATTAAAGAAGCTGTGATCCATGGAATGGGTCTTTCTGTTTTATCTAAATATGTCCTCCAGCGAGGCAGCATTGGCGGTGAATTGGCTGTTATTTCTGTCAGAGGCATGGATTTCAAACGAAAGTTCTCCTATGTCGAGTCACCGATGACCGGGGGAAATAAAAATAAGGAATTGCTCGTTGAATTGTTAAGGAAAGAGAAAGAAGAAGCTTCTCCGTAATAGGAGAAGCTTCTTTTTTTATAACCCTTTAATTTTGATTTCATCGACTGGAAGGAAGATCTCACCTGTATCTGTATATTTCATGGTGACCTGATCGCCCTCTTTTAAATAAATGACGAGAGGTTCCTTTTCAGATGACATAGTGTAGCTTTTTCCATCGTCTAGCAGGAAGGTGACGGTTGTATAATCACCGGTCTTTTCTTTGTAGACTCGTTTGACCTTCCCTGCCGCTTCTTTCTTTTCCTGCTTAGAGGAACTGTTAACGGTACCGCCGCCTTTTTGAAGAGCTGTCTTATAGGCTCTCAGTGCTTCGTTTGGTGTAGAAGCATACGCAGCGATTTCTGGATTGGCTGCAGAAACGATAAAGTAGTTTTGCAGGAATCCATTTGAATCGAGAACCGGTGTGAGCCAGCTGGCTTCTCCATAGAAATTATAGAGAATCGGCATGCGCCCTTTCCATTTCTTCTCGATGAATCGTTTCTCAATAATTTGCAGAGCGCCCTGAGAATCCATATAGGATTCTTCAAGATTTCCGGTATAATAAGTCGCTTTTCCTGTTCGGGCATTGGTCAGGGCATATCCGAGCATGGAATCAACGCCCTCTTTCGGACTTGTGAAATCTGTGAAGTAATACATATCTCCTTTTGAATCAAATACCGGGCTCACATTGGCTTCCGTTCCTTCATCTGAAGGCAGCTTTACATCTGACTTTCCAAACATACTGTTCCAGAATCCGTGAATATAGTTTCCGAAATAGCTGTTTTGCAGACTGACCGCCTCTGGTGAAACAGCACCGTCGATAAAGGCAGGTACTTGATCTAGAGCATATTTCTTCGTTGCACCCGTTTTGGCATCAACAACGACGACACCGGAAGCTTTAAAGCCGTTTCGGGCAGAGATGAAATCGCCATACGTTTGAATGTAATAAGGCTTGCCGTCATCATTGATTTCCAGCTGTGTACCGCCGTAGAAAATCAAATCTGGGTACTGGAGACGGATATGCCGCTCAATTTCTTTGTTGAAATAGGAGGAAGGCGTATAGACCATCTCCGTCTTCACGAACTTTGGATTAGCAGAGGAGTCGGTCGCACTTAATGTAAAGTAACCCGGCGTGCTGCCTGCACGAATCCATTTAAAGAAGTCCGAGAACTCCACTGGAGCGATGTATACATACTCACCGTTGACCTTCTGAATTTGCAAGCTGCCAAGCTCATAGTAGCTTGTGTTTGGCACCTGTCCGAACGATTTCTTCATTTTGTTCCGGGCAAATTGAGGCGGCACACTCGCAGGTGTTTCTGTCTCATCAAACGCTTTGATTTCTACTTTTTGCTCCATTTTGGAGACATCGAATTTCTCATTCGCATTGAATAGAAAAGCTGTCGCCATGTAAACACCGAGCAGCAATAGAATAAGAAACAGCACTCCTTTGATTTTACGCTCCAATCCAACCGACAAAAAGGCGCCTGCTGCTGTCACAACAAGTCCAATCAGCCATAGAGATGAAGGGTTACGGTCTAAATTGGTGATGTAATAGAAAACAAAAATACCGATCATGAACAGCAAAGCAAGGCCAGCAATCCACATGAGCGGCACCTGCTGTTCTGTCCCTTTCTTTCTAACGATCAACCTGAGCGGTGTGAGCAAAAGGGTCAAGACAAGACCGATCACAACCGAAAATAACAAAATATATCCCACAAACAGATCTCCTTTCAAATCAATCACTCTTTTAGTATATACGAGTGAGAGGGGGAAAAGATTCAGAAGAATCATACCAATTCGATTTTATGAAAAAATGAGTTGAAAAGGGCCTTTTAATATTTCGGTAGGTTAAATGATATTGTCTTTGCGCTAGATGATTAGATTTTAGTGAATATTTTGTGGACGTAAACATTAATTTTTATCTCCGAGGAGTGGATATTCTTTTTATTCATTACTTTATGAATTTATATTGTAATAAATAAGATGTTAAAAGACAGAGATATCTTTTAAACAGTATAAAGATTCATTTTAATTTTCTACAGAATGAAATAGTTATAACATTCCTATTATGTTATATTATTTTTTATATAGTTAATATTAGGAGGTAATTTAAATTGAAAAGACGTATCCCTTTTCTCATTATTTTTACTTTAATTGTATCGTTATTTTCACCGTCTGTAACATTCAATATTAATCGAGAGGCTTCTTCAAGAGACAAAAGTGTCCAAATTGGTTATAAAGAAGCCGATGCTGTATGGGGTCTTGTCATTCGAACTATTTTTGTAAACGGGGTGAAAGCAAGTAAACATTTGTATAAATCAATAAAATATGCCCCTAAATATCCTGCTGGTTTTAAAGCTGTTCAAAATGGGACTAAAAAAGTTACAGTAAATAATAAGAAGTTGTTATCCGAGTTAAAACAGATTGAAGGAGGGACTTGGAAAAAAGTATATAAAGATGGCTATAAAGACGGAAAAAAGGTTTCTGTACATTATTTTCAAAGTAAATCTGGTTTGGTGTATGATGTGAAAGTTAAAAAAGGTTGGAGTGTGAAATGATTTATGAATAAAATAGAACTAAGATATTCTTCACATGAAGATTTAGATAGGATTATTGTTATAAATATCATTGGTATAATCATGTCGCTAAAAGAAGGTTTAATCACTATAGAAGAAGCGGAAAAGCTCATGTTCAGTCCACGAACAATCGATGTTTTAAAGAAGAAAGGGATAAATGAAGAACTGATAAATATACTTCATTTGGGAACAGAACTTGAAGATGTAGAAAGTTTAATACCACAAGAATTAAGTGATAGTTTAGAAGAAATAAGGGTAAAATGCTTAAGATTCCTGGAAAGAAATACAGAAAATGAAGTTAAAAATAATGTGGTAGATTATTGAGCTAAAAGTGTATATTATAAAATTTTGAGTAAATCTGTTTTGATCTATTGATCAAAACGATGAATTCATAAAAAAAGAAGTCTGTGCAAACAGGCTTCTTTTTTATAAGATGGGAACATGAGGAAATGTATGCGCTCACATGAATAAGGAAGGAGTGAAGTCAATTGGCTTCTGTCAGTTTAAGTAGTATTGAAAAAATACGAGCAGCAAGCAGAGGATTGCCGCCAAAGCTGAAAGGAATTGCAGAACATATTACGAGTGAACCCGGCGACATTATTCATTTGTCTATTGTCGAGCTTGCCAAAAAGACAGCGAGCTCAGAGGCAACGATTTTTCGTCTTTGTAAAAGGCTTGGATTTGAGGGCTTTCAAGATTTGAAGATTGCAATTGCCCAGGAAATAGATCAAACAAAGCCTGATTATGTAGATGAAGAAATGAGTCTTGATGATGATACGGCCGTTTTTATGCAAAAGGTTTTTCAGGCGAATATATCTGCATTAAAGGATAGCTTTCAATTACTGAATCCAGAGGATGTAGAAAAAGCCATTCAAATCATTCATGAAGCAAAGCGCTTAGAGTTTTATGGGAGTGGCGGGTCCGGCCTCATTGCAACAGACGCTTTTCATAAATTTATGAGGACAGGCATCAACTGTATTGTTCACACCGATTCTCATTTTCAAGCGATGTCTGCCGGTCTTCTCGACCAGCACAGTACAGTGATCGGTATATCTCATTCCGGCCGTAATAAAGATTTACTCGATGCGATGAAAACAGCAAAGGAAAAAGGAGCGAAAACCATCGGTATTACAAGTTATCAGCGCTCCCCATTGAGCCAGCTTGCCGATGTCACGTTGTATACTTCGACACAGGAAACGGCTTTTCGAACAGAAGCGATGTCTGCAAGACTTGCTCAGCTCACTGTCATTGACGTATTATACTTTGCACTTGCTCACTTAAGACAGCAGGAAACTTTAACCAATTTAAAACAAATGAGAGAAACCATTTCACAAAAAAGGGTGTAATGGTTTCAAAAATAAATTTTTCTATTAGTGAAAAATGCCGTTGTGGTAACGATTTTGAGCTTTTAAGTGAAAATAATTTTCTTTTCAGTCGTTGAATGTCGAAAAAATTATTCCTATAATGGGATTTAACAGGTATATCAAAACAATAAAATATGATTTCAAATCAATGATTGGGCGTGATACAGATGAAGGGAAACCAGGCGGTAATTGGTTTGGATATTGGAACAACAAGTACAAAGGCGGTTCTGTTTGGACCACAGGGGAAAGTGATAGCAAAGCATTCGGTTCCTTATGATCTCATTCAGCCCCAGCCAGCATGGGTTGAACAGGACCCTGAACATATATTAGAAGCCGTCATTGCAAGTGTAAGAGGTGCGTTGACGAAAGCAGCATTTGATGCAAAACATCTCATAGGCGTCGGGATTAGTACAGCGATGCATTCCTTGATTGTGATGGATAAGGATGGCAAGGCGTTAACGAACAGTATCATTTGGGCAGATAACAGAAGTGCAGAACAAGCCAAGCGAATCACTTCAGACATGGACGGCTTCCAAGTGTATAAAAGAACCGGCACGCCGATTCATCCAATGTCACCGCTTTCAAAAATACGGTGGATCAAGGAAATGGCACCTGATGTCTTCAAGAAGGCAGCGAAATTCATTTCCATCAAAGAATATATTCTTTATCATTTCTTCGGTCAGTATGTCGTCGATTATTCAATCGCTTCAGCAACGGGCCTGTTCCGTTTGGAAACGCTTCAATGGGATGAGCAGGCGCTGCGAATTGCTGGAATTGAGGCTGATCAATTGTCTGAACTTGTTCCCACGACGTATCAGCTGAGAGGGCTTCAGCCAGAGATCGCCCTGCGAATGGGCATTGCGGAAGATACACCATTTGTTGTTGGTGCGAATGATGGGGTTCTAGCGAACTTAGGTGTGGGAGCGATTGGAAAAGGTGAGGTGGCTGTCACGATTGGGACAAGCGGTGCAGTCCGTACGGTCGTGGACAAACCAATAACAGATGAACAATCAAGAACGTTCTGCTATGCGCTGACTGATAAGCATTGGGTGGTTGGAGGACCGACGAATAATGGCGGGATCATGCTGAGATGGCTGAAGGATGAATTTGGATCCTCGGAGGTAGAGGTAGCAAAGCGCCTTGGAGTGGACCCTTACGACCTGATGATTGACATTGCGAAAAAAGTTCCAGCCGGCTCAGAGGGGCTGCTGTTTCTGCCATTTTTAACAGGTGAGCGAGCACCTTATTGGAATCCAAATGCGAGAGGCACTTTCTTTGGGATTGGTCTTCAGCATAAGCGGGAGCATTTTATCAGAGCTGTGTTAGAAGGCGTCATTATGAGTGTTTTCTCAATCGGTGTGGCCTTAAGGGATTTAACCGGTTCAGCTAAGGATGTCAGGGCGTCGGGCGGATTTGCGCGATCTCCGCTGTGGCGGCAAATTTTAGCGGATACGATGGGCAGGGAAGTACTTGTTCCAGAAAGCTACGAGGCATCAGCACTTGGGGCGGCTGTCCTCGCACTTCATAGTTTAGGTTATATGGAAGAGATAGAAGAGGTTCAAGATTGGATTCGAATCTCTGCCCGTCATGAACCCAATATGGAGAACAATGAAACATACATAGAACTGTTTTACTTATATGAGCGTCTCTATGACAAACTCAAGGATGAATTTGATGTCATTAGTGCGCTTCAATTAAAACAAAATCATTAAACATCAGGGAAAAGGTGGGAGAGCATGCTTTTATTCATCGTGATTGCCGCAATTGTCCTTTTACTCATCCTCATAACAGTTGCTAAGTTGAATCCGTTTGTGAGTTTAATTATTACCTCTATGTTAGTCGGCTTTGCCACAGGGATGGACCTGCAGGAAATCATTCAATCCATCAAAACGGGGTTAGGCAATACGTTATCATTGCTGGCCATAGTTCTAGCGCTTGGAACCATGCTCGGGAAAATGATGGCTGAATCAGGTGGAGCTGAGCGGATTGCTCACACATTAATCGGCCGGTTTGGGACGAAAAATGTGCATTGGGCGATGATGTTTGTTGCCTTTATTGTGGGAATACCTGTCTTTTTCCAGGTCGGATTCGTTCTTCTCATTCCTTTATTGTTTACGATTGCGATTGAAACGGGCATCTCGCTCGTGACAATTGGGATTTCGCTCATTGCTGGATTGTCTGTCGTTCATGGTCTTGTGCCGCCTCATCCAGCTGCCATGGCAGCTGTCGGCATCTATCATGCCAACGTGGGGAAAACCATCTTCTTTTCCATTATTGTCGGTTTGCCGACAGCTATTATTGCTGGGCCGCTGTATGGAAAGTGGATTGGAAAGCGGATTCATAAACCAGTTCCAGAGCTGCTGAGAAAGCAATTTACTGAACGCAATGAAGATCGAAAACTTCCCGGCTTTGCAAATACGATGTTTACGATTTTGGTGCCAGTGATTTTAATGCTTCTTGCCACACTGGCGGATATTATTTTACCAGAGGACAATATTTGGTATCAGGTATTTAAGTACATTGGAGATCCAATTACAGCACTGCTGATTGCAACGGTGTATTCTTTCTTCAGTCTTGGCTTTGTGCAAGGAATGAGCCGTGACCGGGTGCTTTCCTTTAGTAATGAGTGTTTAGGACCGATTGCTTCCATTTTGCTTGTCATTGGAGCAGGCGGGGCTTTCAATAATGTGCTCATCGATTCGGGTGTTGGTGAATATATTGCGGATTTAGCCAAGCATTCGCCAATCTCGCCAATTTTGCTTAGCTGGCTGATTGCTGCGGTTATTCGTGTGGCAACAGGTTCTGCTACGGTCTCCATGATGACGGCAGCAGGTATTGTCGCACCGATTGCTGCAACTATGCCGGATGTGAGCAGAGAGCTTCTAGTGTTAGCTACAGGGGCGGGTTCATTGATTTTGTCTCACGTCAATGACTCTGGTTTTTGGCTGATCAAAGAGTATTTTGGGATGACCATTAAAGAAACGTTTTTGACATGGACGGCTATGGAGACGATCATTTCTGTTAGTGCTATTGCATTTATTATGATCATTAATATGTTTATATAGTGAAACGCAACAGCCTGATTCTTCGGAATTGGGCTGTTTTTGCTTTTGGCAATACCACCTTTGTCAGATTGGGGTAAAATAAAGATATTGAGAAGCGGGAGGCGGACACGATCGAACCATTAAAACACGTTTATCATGAATTATTTATTGAAGAAATAGCGGAGAAACTTGCACAAGCGTCGACTGGGTTTGATGCTGAAGAATTCCAGCGGCTTGTGTTTCAAAAGGATAGGCAGCAGCTTGAGTTAAAAGGAAGAATGAAAAGAGTCACTGAATCAATGCATGCCTGTCTGCCTAAGGATTATGAGCAGGCGATTGAGGTGCTACGTCAGACAGCCCCGCATTTTTCAGGACTTAGTGCGCTTGTATTTCCAGACTACGTCGAAACATATGGCCTAGCACATTGGGATATCTCGATCAAGGCGCTCGAATTCTTTACGCCTTTTTCCACTTCTGAATTTGCCGTTCGGCCTTTTCTGATTCAGGATCAAGACAAAATGCTGGCGCAAATGCTTGTATGGTCACAGAATCAAAATGAGCATATTCGGCGGCTGGCTAGTGAAGGATGCAGACCACGTTTGCCATGGGGATTAACTGTTCCTGCGCTTAAAAAGAATCCTTCGGTTACGCTGCCTATTTTAGAAAACTTGAAGTCGGACCCAGCGCGCTATGTGCAAAAAAGTGTAGCGAACCACCTAAATGATATTTCTGCAATTCAGCCTGATTTGATGAAGAAGACGGCTAAAAGCTGGTATGGAACGAATGAACATACGAACTGGATCATCAAACATGCATCCCGTACTTTACTAAAAAAAGGCGATCCAGATATCATGGCTTTGTTTGGTTATGGGGATGATCCATCTGTTCAAGTAACAGATTTGAAGGTAGTGCAAGACCCTATTCGTATTGGAGAGAAAATGACCTTTCAATTTACACTTCAGGCCGCTAAGCCACTAAAGCTGCGTGTAGAGTATGCCATAGACTACGTCAAAGCTCGGGGTACCCGCAATCAAAAGGTATTTAAAATCACAGAGTTTGAAACAAGTTCAGCGTTACATAGAGAATTTATCCGGTCACAGTCCTTTCAAAATATGACGACGAGAAAACACTATGAGGGAACCCATACTTTAACGATTATCATCAACGGCATTCCAAAAGCGTCGGTTGATTTTGAGGTAACAGAAGATAGCAGCTCATAAAAAAACCCGCCAATTCGGCGGGTTTTGGCGTTTAAGCCTTCTTTTTCATTAAGAATGAAGCGATGATGGCAGCGGCTAAGAAACCAATGCTGATAATGGAGCTAGGCAGGTTTTCTTGTCTGAATAGGAACAAAACAAAGCTCAAACTGAGTACAAGACCTGCAAATAAAGTTAAATATGGAAACAGCCACACCTTGAAATACGGCTCCTGTGGATATTTTGGACGCAGTTTCAGATGTGCCAGACAAATGCTGATCCAAATGAGTGAAACAGCAAAACCAGGAATAGCCAGCATATAGCTGAAAATTTGGTCCGGATATAAGTAAGCAAAAAATGTTCCGATAAGAAGAAATAGAACGGTAACCCATAAACTTAAAATGGGTACGCCTCTTTTGTTGACCCGTGCCAGTTTTTTCGGACCGCCGTCTGATTTAGCCAGAGAATGAATCATTCTCGTCGTTCCATAAATTCCGGAATTAGCCGCAGATAGAACGGCTGTAATCAAGACGAAATTAATGAAGTGAGAGGCGCCTTGCATACCAGCAGCAGAAAAGACTTGGACAAAAGGACTGTTATTTGGGTCAATTTGATTCCAAGGAATAAGGCCGCAGATGATCAAAATCGGCAATGTGTAAAATAAGATAATCCGCCACATCATACTTTTGACTACTCCAGGCAGGACCTTCTCCGCATCCTTTGTTTCAGTAATGGTCAGCCCGATCAATTCAGAGCCTCCATAAGAGAAAATAACCACTAAAAGTGATGCAAAGATCGCACCCCATCCGTTCGGGACGAAGTTTTGATAGTTGGTAAAGGCTGGTGTGCTTTGTTCGTTTGGAATGATCCCAAATAATAATGCTGCACCAAGGATAATAAAGACAATAATAACGAAAATCTTCATGCCAGCGAACCAAAACTCAATTTCACCAAAGTATTTTACATTATTTAAGTTAATTCCGATGACTAAGAGTGAACAAAGTAAACATAGTGACCATAGCGGCACGTTCGGCAGCCAGTATTGAAGCAGACTGCCAGCTGCAATAATCTCAATGACACATACAGTGAGCCACATAAAACAGTAAACCCAGCCGACGACAAATGAAAAACGTTGACCAAGCGCAATTTGTATAAGGTCGCGAAGATTATTTCCCGGATACACAATGGCCATTTCGGCTAATGCTGCCATCACAATGAGGAGCAGCAATCCAGCAAATACATAGGAAAAAATGACCCCAGGGCCTGCTAAACCAATTGTATCGGCACTTCCTTTAAAGATTCCTGTACCAATGACCCCGCCCATCGCAATCATGCGAATGTGACGCGGTGATAAAAGCTTTTTTAATTCTTGTTGCTCCTGATTCGCGCTCATGACGTTCTCCTTTTTTAAAAATGCTTATGTTCCATTTTCTTTTTTCAAGACGTCAGTGTCAATATAAAAAAAGAGATTTTTCAGACAAAAATAGTGGTTGATTCTATCAAAACATATACTTATATCCATAATTCCCTTATTTCATCCATATTCTAAAAATGAAACTTCAAATAAATGAACATTTGCCTTATTTATGACATAAACAATTTTCAGTTTTTGTCGATATATCTTTTGTATTACTAAAGTCCTAATAAAGAATTGTTTATAACTATAAAATATTTCAAAAATGTAAGAGTTGAAAGGAGTTATGAAAGATGTTTATGAAAAAAGCAAATGATTCATCGGCTGGAATCCTTCTGAGTGAAAGCAGCCAATTAATAGAACGAATCGAAAAGGGAAACCTTTCAGCAAGATTAGACACTGCTGCATTCTCTTCAAGCCAAACGATAGAAGCGGTAGCGCAAATTAATGAAGCTTTGCAAAAAATGCAGGAAGCACATGAAAATATTCAAATGCGGGTGGAATTAGTGACAAAAGCCATTCAAGTTGGCTTATGGGATATGGTCGTCATCGCTGGAGACCCGGTCAATCCAAAAAATGAATTCACATGGACGGATGAATTCCGCAGAATGCTCGGCTTTCAAAATGAGCACGATTTTCCAAATCTATTAGACAGCTGGGCATCTCGAATACATCCGGATGAACAAGAATATACATTAGATGCATTTTCTTCGCATTTATTGGATCATTCAGGGCGTACGCCATATGATATCGAATATCGCTTAAAGTTAAAAAACGGAGATTATCGCTGGTTCAAAGCAACTGGAACGACCGTTCGTGATCGAAATGGTGTCCCTCTTCGTGTGGCGGGAGCTCTTTTTGATATCCATGATCAGAAATTGAAAGAAGAAGAGCTGCAAGCATTCGTCACAAGATATGACTTAATCAACCGTGCGCTTGTCGAAGCTCCTTGGGACATGGTGGTAGAGGCCGGTGATCCAGTCAATCCAAATAACGAATTCTGGTGGTCTCCGCAGTTCAGAAAAACGCTTGGCTTTACAGACGAAAAAGATTTCCCGAACGTGTTAAGCAGCTGGAGCGACCGTCTGCATCCTGAAGATCAAGAAATGGCTCTTCAAGCCTTTGCAGCTCATTTAAATGACCACTCTGGACGCACACCGTTTGATGTTGATTACAGATTGCAGCGCAAAAATGGGGAGTACCGCTGGTATCATGCGGGTGGTGAAACCATTCGTGATGAAAAAGGTGTTCCTCTTCGTGTGGCAGGAACCATTCGTGACATCACGTTAGAAAAAAACAAAGAGAAAACAGCGAATGAAATGGCTTCACAAGTAGAACAGCTTTCAAGTTCTATTAGCGAGATGGTATCGGGCATTAGCTCTGTGACAAATCAAGCACAGGAGCTTGCTGTTGCTCAAGAGCAGTCAACGTCTGCCGCAAATCTAGCAAAAAATAGTGCAGATGAAACGAAAAACATTTCTGACTTAATCAAAGAAGTGGCGAACCAAACCAACTTACTTGGTCTAAATGCTGCAATTGAAGCAGCTAGAGCTGGTGAACAGGGCCGCGGATTCTCTGTTGTTGCAGATGAAGTACGGAAGCTGGCGCTGCATAGTGCCAATGCAACGGAAAATATCGAATCTAGTTTAACGGAAATGAAAACACAAATTGATGAAATTCTTGAAAATATCTCGAATATGACAGCTCTTACGCAAACACAGGCTGCTTTAACAGAGCAAGTGAATGCTGCAGTCGATGAAGTGAATCACATGTCTCAGCGTCTTGTGGCGTATTCAAAGAGTATTTAATGAAAAAAACCGCCCTCTCATAGAAGGCGGTTTTTTTCATTAAATTTGATCTGCTGGGAAAACAATACCTGCATCTTTTCTTGCGGCATCAAGAACTTTCATCACGGAGAGACTTTCATCAAGCCATGCATAGCACTGTTCATGATTTTTTGTTTCAATGATCTGCTGGAAAGCTTCTGCTTCATAAAACAGCCGATTTGGATTCGTCTGTGCATTGAGTGAGATGACCCTGTCATCAACATGCAGCAGCACTTCCTCGCACCCATTCGCCCCATTTTTCACATGAATGAAGCCTTTTTCTCCTTGAATCAATGCAAAGTTCATGCTGCTTGTATCCTTACTGCCGACACTTGTCGCAATAAAATCATTGTAAGTGAACGTCAAAACACCAGATGTGTCAATACCGTTTGGATGGCGGTTTGCCTGATATCGGACTTGCTCTGGTGATCCAAAGAGGTTCATGATGAAATGGACATTATAGATGTTAATATCCATCAGCGCTCCTCCAGAGAACTCAGGGTTAAAGACATTTGGCGTTTCGCCGGCTAGCAGCTGATTATATTTGCTTGAATATTGACTATAGTTGCATTGAACCAGTTTGATTTTACCTAATTGATGAAGGTGCTTTTTGATCAAATGATAGTTTGGCATATGAACGGTCGTAATGGCTTCAAATAGGAGAAGCTGCTTTTCCTTTGCGAGAGCGATTAAGGCTTCCAGCTCTTTCACATTAGAGGTGAAAGGCTTTTCGCATATCACATGTTTTCCGTGTTTCAATGCTTTCGTTGCATGCTCGCTATGTAAACGATTCGGTGATGCGATGTAAACGGCTTCTACGTGGGGATCTTCTAGCATAGCAGTTAGATCCGTATAAGTTGTCTGCACCCCAAATTTGTCTGCGAGCTTCTTTGCCGTTGCTTCCTTTCTTGAATAGACAGCGTGACAAGAAGCACCGTCGAGCTGTTCAACCGCTTGCAGGAAGCCTTCCACAATGATACCTGTTCCGATGGCTGCGATGTTCATTCTCAAAACCCCTTCCACTCGTTTAAGCTGACTCTAGTATAACCGATGTTTTCATTGAACGTGTACTGAGATACCTGAGCGAAGGTGTGCCAGTGATCAACACCGGCACACCTTTGGCAGCCCTTACAATCAGCTGATATTTGCTAATGTTTGCTTTGTTAACAATTGAATAGCTGCCTTCCTTTTTTTTAACTCTTGAATAGAGTGCTGGATATCTTCGACTTTTTGCTCGAGCAGCTGTTCAGCTTCTGTTTTTGACTTTTTTTCGAAAAGTGATTTGATAATTTCACGAATTTCTTTAAGCGAGAAATCTAGCTTTCTCGCTTCCGTGATAAATGACAGCATGAGTACATATTTTTTATCATATAGACGATAGCCGTTATGTGCTCTCTTTGGCTCTGGGAGCACTCCCTCATTTTCGTAAAAACGAATGGTTTCAATATGTACACCAGACATTTTTGACAATTTACCTCTCGTAAACGTAATCATTCCCTGCACCTCCTTTCTTTGCTATCCATCATACAATTAGATTTACTCGTTTCAAAACATTCTATGGTGGTGGACAATTGTTCTGTTTTACTAGTTTCAAATGGGGGATCAGCACGATGAATAGAATGCGTTATAATAGAGTAGACTCATGTGATATTTGTTACAGATATGAACAAGTAGACAGCGTGAAGAAAAAAAGATAGGCTAAAATAGGTAAATAGTAATGAAATAACCTGTCATCATCGTAATGGTGGCTCAAAATAGTGACAGCACGTTTTTGCTGAGAAAAGGGGACCAGTGAATGTATAAATTAGTCGCAATTGATATGGATGGTACGTTATTAAATGATCAACATATGGTGCCGGATGAAGTGTTTGAAGCCATTCAACAGGCTAAGGCAGAAGGAATTAAAATAGTCTTATGTACAGGCCGGCCGATTGGCGGGGTAAATCGCTATTTAGCTGATCTTCAGCTTAATCAAGAGGGAGATTATGTGATCGCGTATAATGGAGCACTTGTTCAAAACAGCCATACAAATGAAGTGGTGTCAGAGCTGACATTATCCTATGATGACTTAGCTTCTTTATATGAATTGAGCCGTCAGCTGGATACACCGATGCATTATTTCGATTCAGCCAATTTATACACACCGAATCGCGATATTAGTGAATACACAGTTCTTGAATCCTATTTAACAAAACTGCCGCTTAAGTATTTACCTGTCGAAGAGGCAGATTCATCTATGAGGCTTCCGAAGATGATGTATATTGATCAGCCAGAACGTTTGGAAAAAACGATACAAGCCATCCCATCTGAAGTAAAGGAAAAGTATATGATGGTGAAAAGTACAGATTTCTTCCTTGAAATCCTGCATCCTGATGTGAGTAAGGGAAATGCCGTGAAGCTTCTAGCGAAGGAGCTGGGAATTCCTCGTGAAGAAGTCATGGCTATTGGTGATAACGGGAACGACGTCTCAATGCTAGAGTTTGCGGGCTGCGGCGTCGCTATGGGAAATGCCATTGATGATGTCAAAGCCGTAGCAGATGTTGTAACAAAATCTAATAATGAAGCCGGAGTAGCACATGTTCTGCATGAGCTGGTTTTAGGAAAATAAGAAAAGAGCGGTCTGCCAGTGCGGTAGCCGCTTTTTTATATATTGGAGAAAAAGTAAACAAGCATACGTCTGCTGCTTAAATTCGTCTTTTGCAGCATCGCTTTCACATGATCATGAACGGTATGGGGTGAAATATATAACGTACTCGCAATTTCCTTTGTCGACTGGCCCTTTAATAAGCAGTCGAGGACGTTCATCTCTCTTTCTGTCAGCCTGTACGTTTTCGCTGCATAAGGAAGAATATCATTTGTTTGGGCTCGTTTGATGTGAATCATGACAGCCTTCTCCTGCCTGTCAGCCTGCGCCAATCGAAAGGCTTGAAGGGAAAGAAAGACCCCCGTAGGCATTCTTGTGATGCTTGCTGCTGTTTGATCGGTGCTGCCGTATAAAAGTTTAGCGCCTAATGCTCTGAACGGGCGGGGCATGACGGCTTGGTCATGGATTTGCTCAAAGGTTTGAAATGTATGAAGCCAATGGAGCCCTGTCTCATTTCCATAAAGAAGCTTGTAATGAGTTGATAGAATGAGAAATCCTTGCTGCTCCGCCGCATCATCATCTTCAGTGTCCCTTTTTTTGAAAATCTCATCTCTCAGCTTGGCTGCAAGTGACGGTGTTAGATCGATGACTGCTTGTATATCTCGCTTCTGAAAAGGTTCCTTGCCCTGTTGACGATAAAGGCTGGCGATACCCCAGCATTCTCCTTGGATCACAAGGGCTGCCCGCAATTCATCAGACCAACCGTTAGGTATCAAAATATGCAGATAGCGCTCGCTGCTCAGATATTCTCCGCTTTGGACGAGACTCGCAGCATGAATAGGGCCTTTGGCTAGAAACTCATGCTGATGCACGTCCTTTTTTAAAAATTCATTTTGAAAGAGCTGGTCATGAATTTCTTCAATCGGTTCATCAGTGTAGGAACCTGTCGAGAGGAGAGTGGCTGGATCGATGGTTGTGATACAGGCGGCATCAAAATCAATGACAGCAGCAAGTTCGTCCCGAATGTACTGCCTTAGCTGCTGAAAATGAGTGGCTGGATTGACCACATGATCTCCTCCTCAAAAACCCCCACTTTTAGGGATCGTTTTTTCTGGTGCCTCTTTTTACAATAAAGGTGTCATATCGTTAGTGTACAGGAAACGATGGAAAGCGGAAAGGAACTGGAGGAGAATCATATGAAAGGAAACCAGCATTGGCACGACCCTGTTGCTGAATCATACGCAGCAACGATTTCACATAAAGTACCCGGCTATCACCTTTTGCATGAGTTAACAGTAGATGTATTAGAAACTGAAATAAAGGGAGCGGCCTCTCGTATTCTAACTGTCGGAGCGGGTGGGGGCGAAGAGATCATCAACATGCTTCAGAGAAAAGAAGACTGGCTCATCACAGGAGTCGATCCCTCTGCATCTATGCTGGATATGGCGAAACAGCGGGTTTCAAAGCTCCATATGGAGACGCGTGTCACATGGTATGAGACCGCATTAAACAAGGTGTCTGCTGAAGCTGTTTACGATGCCGCAGTGAGCCTGCTCGTGATTCATTTTGTAGAAAATCGGCTGCCATTTTTACAGGAGATTGCACAAAGGCTTCAACCAGGGGCCCCGTTTGTACTAGCATTTATACAAGGAGAGATGAATTCCAGCGCATTTCAGCAAGAGCTTCATATGCTGTCTCTTTTCATGAAGCGGCAAGGTCTAGGAAAAGAAGTGTTTTCGTCCTTTCATGACAGACTGGGACGTGCAACATATCCTGTGCCTGAGGAGGAAATGAGGGGACATTTAATTGAGGCGGGGTTTCGAGACATCAGACCTTATTTTCAGGCAGGAATGATCAAAGGGCTTGTTTGCAAGCGAGGTCGTAGAGAGGCGGATGAGAGATGAGATCACAGGTAATGGTAATTGGCGGCTATGGACATGTCGGACAGCAAATATGTCTTCAGTTAAGTGAAGTGTATAAAGGGCAAATTGTTGCGGCGGGGAGAAGCTATGAGAAGGCTGAACAATTTTCACAGCAGACCAAAGGCAGAGTCCGTCCTTACAAACTAGATGTTAGAAAGCCATTAGATTCTGACTGGATGAATGAAACAAAGCTGGTGATCATGTGTCTCGATCAAGAAGACACGTCATTTGCTGAAACCGTTCTGCGGGCAGGTATTGATTATATCGATATTTCTGCAAAGGGGGCGTATATGGAGCAAATGGCACAGCTGGATCAGCAGCAAATCAGTGCAACGGCTTTGCTCAGTGTAGGCCTCGCGCCCGGTCTTACAAATTTATTAGCTGCGAAAGCGGCTTCTATGCTTTCATCAGTGGATCAAATAGATATTGGGATTATGCTTGGATTGGGGGATCAGCATGGAAAAGCCGCGATTGAATGGACGATTGATCATGTCCATACTGAATATGAACTCACTGAACATGATCAGCAGAAAAGAGTGAAAAGCTTTACTGGAGGCAGACCGGTCAACTTTGGTGGACAGCTTGGAAAGCGGTATGCCTATCGATTCCCCTTCTCTGATCAACAGACATTGCCTTCCACAATTCATGTGCCATCTGTGACGACAAGGCTTTGTTTTGATTCACGTCTAGCGACGGGTGCATTGGCCTTCACAAGGAGCCTTGGACTGACGTCGTTCCTTACATTACCGAAAATGAAGGATCGAGCCATTTCAATGATTCAATCTTCTCAAGTGGGAACAGATCAATATGCGGTCAAAGTGGAAGCGGCAGGGACGGATGGGAAAAAGGTTCATCATGCAGCGCTTGGAATAAAAGGACACGACGAGTCTCAAGCAACAGCTCAAGTCGCCTGTGCTACGGCCCTGCATTTATTGAACAGGCGGTTTCAGCCAGGGATTTTTCATATTGAAGAATTATTTTCACTAGCATATGAGAACGGGCATTTTGTTTTGGTGGATCAAAAAACAAGGGAAGAGCAGACATTAGCGATAAGGGCCAGCCTTTTGACGGCATAAAAGAAGACTAGCATTCTGCTAGTCTTTTTATGATGACGTTGACACATCCCCTTTTTTCTTAATGCTTGCTGTGATGAGCTGTGTCAGTGTGTCAGAACCTTTTTTTGAAAGATGGACACCATCGGACTGAAAATAGGATGGCTGTCCAGTAGCGGCTGAATGCCAATCGACCAAGGTGACATTTTGATCTTGATCAGCCACTCGCTGAATGACCGCATTCACATCATTTTCCCATGACCTTGGAACCCTCGTATTCACTAGGAAAATATGTGCCTTAGAAAAGTTTTGAATGAATGCTTTCAGCGTGTCCTCTGTAAAATAACCATTTGTGCCGAGTTCAATGATAACAGCGGCATCAGATTGATTAAATGATTTGTATTGAGGGGCAATGCTGACGGCTTCGTTCATTTGTCTGCCAACTTTCCCATCGATGGTGATTTGTTTATATGCTTTTTCTAGATTCGGCGCAATGTCTAACATGACAGAATCACCAATGGCAAGAACTTGGTGAAATTGTTTTTGATCAGCTGCTTTTTTCTCGTGCTTTTCTTTCTTTTTCTTCGCTTTTGATTCCGGTGGTTCGGCTGTTTTTTTCGGTGCTGTCTTAATTTGCGTCACTTCCTTCACATGTGGGGAGGAAGTGGACGAGTTAGACATGCCAATGATAAATAAGATCAAAAGAGCTGCGGTGATCCCAAGGAACACCTTATTAGATGTAGACCACTGTTTGATTCCTTTTTTCCAAATAGACCAAGAGGAAAAATATTGTCTGAAGCCATGCTGGCGGATCGGCTGTTCGATGAAGCGATAGGAAGCCTCAGCAACTAGTAAAATGGCGATGAGCTGCAATGTGACACGCGCTATGGAAGGCTGTCCAATTTCAATGACCGGTGTGGTCAGTACGATAATGGGATAATGCCACAGATAAATACCATAAGACCGCTTACCAAGCCAGACGAGCGGCTGAAAGGACAGCCATTTCCCTATAAGACTTGCAGGGTGGCAGACGCACCCAATTAAGATGGCCGCATTCAGACAGAATAAAAGCATGCCGCCCTGATAGAGAAAGGCATCGAAATCGTCCACTGCATAAACACAAAAAAGGAAAATCGCAAACGAACCGAAACCGGCAATATGTAAAATACGTCTGCCAACAGGAAGTAATCTTTTGCTGGATAGTCTTTGCATAGGCCACACAAATGCCAGGCTGCATCCAATCAGGAGCGCAAATGCACGAGTATCTGTTCCATAATAAACCCTGCTTGGATCGGTATCTGGTGAATAAAGAATCGCCATCCATAAGGCAGAGACAAGTGCAAGTCCAAAGGTGATCATAGGAAGATGGGATCTGTTTTTTACCCATTTCAGCCCTGCAATCAACAGTACCGGCCAAATGATATAAAATTGCTCTTCTATTGCCAGAGACCACAAATTTTTCAGTGGAGATAGGGCATTGAAGCTATCAAAATATGAAAGCTGGTGAAAAATGTACCACCAGTTACTGACATAAAAAAAGGACGATATGGCATCGCCACGAATGGACAATAATGCATTTGATCCAGCAATCGCGCACCAGCTGACGGTTATAAAAATCATGATGTAAGCGGCTGGAAGAAGCCTCCTGATCCGTCCCATCCAAAATGGCAAAAGCTCTTGATAGCCTAAATCCTGCTTATGTAACAAGATCGTTGTAATCAAGTAACCAGAAATGACAAAAAATAAATCAACGCCAAGAAACCCGCCGCTTGCGGGTCCGATATGTAAGTGATAAGCAATGACTGCCAATACAGCAACGGCTCTTAGTCCATCTAATCCTAAAATATAACGAAAACGATTTTCCTTGCTGTTCATGAAAATGAATCCCCCATCAATGTCAAACGCTTCTTTTTGTTGTTCATTCAAAAGAGCAACGATTCTTTTATTTTATATAAGATTAGACGAATCAGCATTACATTTTGTTGGCGAATTTCTGTCTTTTTTAAAATTTTTTTAATTGATGGGTTAAGAGATGTCGAATTTAATACTCAAAACCAAAATCCCTGTCATAATAAATGAAGAAGGAAAGGGGATGTGTTGAATGAGAACGATCGAAAATGATCAGTTATTGGTTCAGATTCATGAAAAGGGAGCGGAGGTCAGGGAGGTGCTTGACAAGGAAAGCGGGCGTCACCATATGTGGTCTGGTGATCCAGCTTATTGGGGCAGGGTGTCGCCTGTCTTGTTTCCGATTGTTGGGCGATTAATGAATGATCAATACAAGATGGACGATCAAACCTTTGAGCTCACGCAGCATGGATTTTTGCGTGATGTCAATTTTGATTTATATGAAGAAACGAAGCATTCGGTGACCTTTCAATATGAATCAAGAGGAAGGCACGTGAAGCAATACCCGTATGAATTTACAGCGCGAATTCGTTATGAACTATCGGAAAATGGACTGACGATTTCCTGGGAAATTGATCATGACGGAGAGGATACGATGTATTTCTCTATTGGAGGGCACCCAGCATTTCGCATTCCTCTTGTTGAAGGCGAGCAAACAGCAGATTATTCACTCACATTGACACCTTCCACTGATCATCTCCCTGTGCAATATGAACTGCGGAATTCACTTGTCAGGGAGAAAGAAAAAGGCATTCAGCTTGAGCCGATCCAGCTTCGGCCAGAGCTTTTTAAGCATGATGCGATGATCTTTAGCCATATCAATCGAGTGTCATTGACTTCAGGTGCAGGTCACGGAGTTGAGGTCGATCTCACAGGCTTTCCTTTCGTTGGCATTTGGTCGCCTTATGATCAAGAAAAAGGAACGATGGCTCCTTTTGTTTGTATTGAGCCGTGGTATGGCATCGCCGATATGGAAGGGACGAATGGACAGTATAAAGAGAAGTTTGGGATTCAAACATTAGAAAAGAATGAGACCTTTCATGCCGCTTATACAATTTTCTTCAAATGAACATTTGTGCATGCTGAGGTGAACGATTTGTTATGATAGAAGAAAAAAGGGGGCGTATGAATGGATCGAGAGAAACAACAGCTGAGTATTGAAGCGGCAAGGCTTTACTATTTGTCTGATTACAGCCAGCAGGAAATTGCCAAACAGCTCGACCTGTCGAGACCGACTGTATCTCGTCTGCTTCAATATGCGAAAGAGAAGGGGTACGTCCAGATTACGGTGATGGATCCGTTTGAGGATTTAAATGAGCTTTCTTCATTGCTCAAGGAAAAATATGACCTGCTCGAAGCTCATGTGGTGTTTTCGCCAAAGGACGACTATCCAACCATCACCGATTATTTGAGCCGATTTGGTGCAGATTACTTGCAAGAGACGGTGAAAGACGGCGATATCGTTGGCGTGAGCTGGGGAACGACTATGTATCAAATTGCACAAAAGATGCAACCTAAACAGGTAAAAGGTGTAGAGGTTGTCCAGCTCAAGGGCGGAATCAGCCACTCTCATGTGAATACATATTCTGCGGAAACCATCCAGCTGTTTGCTGAGGCCTTTCAAACAGCACCGCGCTATTTGCCGCTTCCTGTAGTATTTGATAGTGCTGCCGTCAAAGAGATGGTTGAGCAGGACAGACATATTCAGCGAATTATTGAAATGGGCAAGCAGGCGAATATCGCTGTGTTTACTGTTGGAACGGTAAGAGATGAAGCACTTTTGTTTAGACTAGGTTATTTCCGTGAAGAAGAAAAAGCGCTCCTCAAGCAATCCAGTGTCGGAGATATTTGCTCGCGCTTTTATGATCAAGATGGACGCATTTGCAGTGAAGCCATTAACAATCGCACAATTGGCGTGGAGTTAGATGATTTAAGGACAAAAGAACGATCCATTCTTGTCGCTGGCGGTCATCGAAAAGTGGCTTCTATACACGGCGCACTAAGAGGAAAATATGCGAATGTATTGATCATCGATCAGCACACAGCGAGGTCTCTTTTAAATGTCACAAAATAGATGAACAAAATTTCATAACCATGTTTACAATTGTTCACTCGTCATATATGATGAAAGTATCATAATTAAAAGGAAGTGTGAAGCATGACGATAGCAAAGCTCATTGATCATACAGCACTAAAACCAGATACAACTAGAGCTGCAATTATGCAGTTACTTGAAGAAGCAAAGACTCATCAGTTTGCATCTGTTTGCGTAAACCCAACTTGGGTATCTCTAGCGTCGAAAGAACTAGCAGGAACAGGTGTAGATGTATGTACAGTCATCGGTTTCCCGTTAGGCGCAAACACAACAGCGGTAAAAGCATTCGAAACAAAGGATGCCATTGAAAACGGTGCCACAGAAGTGGACATGGTCATCAATGTTGCGGCATTGAAAGACGGCGAATATGATGTGGTTGAACAAGATATTCGTGCAGTTGTAGACGCAGCAAAAGGCAAAGCATTAGTGAAAGTCATTATTGAAACATGTTTACTTACTGATGAAGAGAAAGTCAAAGCTTGTGAGCTTTCAGTGAAAGCGGGCGCTGATTTTGTGAAAACATCAACTGGATTTAGTACAGGCGGTGCGACTGCTGAGGACATCGCATTAATGCGTAAAACAGTAGGACCTGACATCGGTGTGAAAGCATCAGGCGGCGTGAGAACAAAAGAAGACGTTGAGGCAATGACAGCAGCAGGTGCTACCCGTATTGGCGCTAGTGCAGGCGTTTCCATTATCAAAGGGGATCAATCAGCTCCTTCGAAAGACTATTAATTCATACGATCCTATGGTAGGATAACATTCATGACTCATAAATGATGAAAAAGTCATATGCGGAAGGATCTCACTTCTGGGAATTTCTTCCGCGTTTTGTTTACAAAATAGGGTTTGTTCTATACAAGCGCATTAATGTAAACGAATTCATTCAAGGAGGAAAAACATGAAATACGTGATTGGTATCATCGGTTTGCTAGTGATTCTCGCCATTGCATGGCTGGCTAGTAATGGGAAAAAACGAGTGAAATTCCGTCCAGTAATTGTCATGATTGTACTGCAATTTATTTTAGGTTATATTCTGCTCAATACAGGTGTTGGAAACTTCCTAGTCGGAGGTTTTGCAAAAGGATTCCAAATGCTTCTAGGCTATGCCGGTGAAGGAATCAACTTCGTATTTGGCGGGTTAATGAATGATAATGCGTCCACTTTCTTCATCAATGTTTTACTGCCGATCGTCTTTATCTCGGCGTTAATCGGTATCCTGCAGCATTGGCGTATTCTTCCGCTTATCGTACGCGGAATCGGATATTTGCTTAGTAAAGTAAACGGTATGGGGAAACTAGAATCTTACAACGCAGTAGCGTCTGCGATTTTAGGTCAATCAGAAGTCTTTATTTCTATTAAGAAACAGCTTGGATTATTACCTCAGCAACGTCTTTATACATTGTGTGCATCTGCAATGTCGACGGTATCGATGTCGATTGTTGGTGCGTACATGCAAATGATTAAGCCAGAGTACGTGGTTACAGCACTTGTGCTGAACCTATTTGGTGGATTTATTATCGCATCGATCATCAATCCATATGAAGTATCTAAGGACGAAGACATGCTTGAAGTCGTTGAGGAAGAAAGACAATCCTTCTTCGAAATGCTTGGCGAATACATTATGGATGGTTTCAAAGTAGCGATTGTTGTTGCTGCAATGTTGATTGGATTCGTTGCATTAATTGCGATGATTAACGGTATCTTTACAGCTGCCATCGGTGTTTCTTTCCAAGATGTACTTGGATATGTCTTTGCTCCATTTGCGTTCATTGTTGGTGTTCCTTGGAGCGAAGCGGTACAAGCAGGAAGCATTATGGCGACCAAAATGGTATCTAACGAATTTGTGGCAATGCAAATTCTATCCGGTGATGCTTTCCATTTCACTGCTCGTACAGAAGCGATCATTTCTGTATTCCTTGTATCATTTGCGAACTTCTCTTCTATCGGTATCATTGCTGGAGCAGTCAAAGGCTTAAACGAAAAGCAAGGGAACGTCGTCGCACGATTTGGATTAAAGCTGTTATTCGGTGCAACTCTTGTCAGCTTCTTAACAGCAGGTGTAGTCGGTTTAATTTTCTAATTTAAAAAAAGGAATGGTGAAAACAATGAGAATGGTAGATATCATTGCGAAAAAACGTGACGGAAAAGAATTATCTTCAGAGGAAATTTCTTTCTTTGTCAAAGGTTATACGGATGGAACAATTCCTGACTACCAAGCAAGTGCCTTGGCTATGGCAATTTTCTTCCAAGATATGACGGATCAAGAACGTGCAGACTTAACACTCGCTATGGCGAACTCAGGAGATACAATTGACCTGTCTGCCATTGACGGTATTAAAGTAGACAAGCACTCAACAGGCGGAGTAGGCGATACAACAACGCTTGTACTCGCCCCTCTTGTTGCAGCACTAGATGTACCTGTTGCGAAAATGTCTGGGCGCGGCCTTGGGCATACAGGCGGTACAGTGGACAAGCTTGAAGCGGTGAAAGGCTTCCACGTAGAAATTACAAAAGACGAATTCATCGAGCTCGTGAACCGTCATAAAGTAGCGGTCATTGGGCAATCAGGCAACCTGACACCAGCTGATAAAAAGCTGTATGCTCTTCGTGATGTGACAGGAACTGTTAACTCAATTCCGCTTATTGCAAGCTCCATTATGAGTAAGAAAATCGCTGCTGGTGCAGATGCGATTGTACTTGATGTGAAAACAGGCGCAGGTGCTTTCATGAAAACACCAGAAGACTCAGAAAAGCTTGCAAAAGCCATGGTTCGCATCGGTAACAACGTAGGCAGACAAACAATGGCGGTCATCTCTGATATGTCTCAGCCGCTAGGATTAGCGATTGGGAATTCCCTTGAAGTGAAAGAAGCGATTGACACACTCCGAGGCGAAGGTCCTGAAGACTTAAACGAGCTTGTGCTCACATTAGGAAGTCAAATGGTCGTTCTTGCGAAAAAAGCAGACACACTTGATGAAGCAAGAGAAAAGCTGATTGAAGTGATGAAAAACGGAAAAGCACTTGAGAAATTCAAAGAATTCTTAGAAAACCAAGGTGGAGACAGCTCAATTGTGGATCAGCCTGAAAAACTGCCGCAAGCACCTTACAAAATTGAAGTACCTGCCAAAGAATCAGGTGTCGTAGCTGAAATCGTCGCGGATGAAATTGGTGTTGCAGCGATGATCCTTGGAGCAGGACGCGCAACAAAAGAGGACGATATCGACCTATCTGTCGGCATCATGCTGAACAAAAAAGTGGGAGATCGTGTTGAAAAAGGAGATTCACTTGTGACTCTGCATGCGAATCGTGAAGATGTTGCAAATGTCATGGAGAAAATTTATGACAACATCCGCATTGCTGATCATGCCGATGCACCAACATTGATCCACACGGTCATTACTGAATAAAGAAAAAGGACAAAAGCGATTCGTCGCTTTTGTCTTTTTTTATGGTCATTTTAGGCTCGTCTTTTTCTATTGAAATAAAAAAATTCACTTTATGAAACAAACCTCTTGCAATCATCAAACAATGGGTGTATATTAATTGACGAGTCAATGATTGATATATCAAGTAATTGATTTCTGAATAGAAAAGAGGGGATGGCATTGACTGCATTTTGCTCTGAAGAGGCAGAGGTATTATATCGTTTGCAGTGCGTGAACCGTATGATGGGCGTGAAGTTCGAAGCATGTACGGGCATCAGCCAATCAAGACTTGAGTTGCTATCGCTGTTATTCCAAGCCGATGAAATCAGCCAATCAGATTTGCAGAAAAAAGTAAATATTGATAGTGCAGCTGTGACGCGTCATTTAAAACAGCTGGAAACAAAAGGAATGGTCACACGCAGAAGAAAACCAGAAGATAATCGAGTCACACTTGTCCGCTTAACAGAAGAAGGCAGAACGAGAATCGAAGCTTCTAAAATAGAAAAAGAACGATTTATCTCAGAAATGCTTGAAAACGTAAGTGAAGAAGAACGAAGGCTTCTCACTGATGTGCTCATCCGTATACAACAAAACATCGAAAAGATTCAAACAACCTAAAGGAGTGTTACACATGGCTACAACATTAAAAACAAACGATTTTATGGAAATTATGAAAGGGCGCCGCTCTATTCGTAACTATGATCCATCTGTGAAAATCAGCAAAGAAGAAATGACAGAGATTTTAGAAGAAGCAACAACTGCACCATCATCAGTAAATGCACAACCTTGGCGCTTCATGGTGATTGACAGCCCAGAAGGAAAAGAAAAGCTTGCACCACTTGCAAAATTCAACCAAACTCAAGTGTCAACATCAGCAGCTGTCATTGCAGTTTTTGCAGATATGAAAAACAATGAATACTTAGAAGAAATTTATTCAAAAGCAGTAGAAAATGGCTACATGCCGCAAGAAGTGAAAGAAAGACAAATTGCTGCATTAACTGCACATTTTGAAGCTCTTCCAGAACAAGTGAATCGTGAAACAATCTTAATTGACGGTGGACTTGTGTCTATGCAGCTTATGCTTGCTGCACGTGCACACGGTTATGATACAAATCCAATTGGCGGATATGATAAAGAAGTCATCGCTGAAACATTTGGATGGGATAAAGAACGTTATGTACCAGTCATGCTTCTGTCCATTGGGAAAGCGGCTGACGAAGGTTATGCATCTTACCGTTTACCGATCGACCGTATCACAGAGTGGAAATAATTTTTAAAAAAAGGGAGACGATCACATGATCATTATTCATGCAGGGATGACCATTCATCCAGAAAAAGAAAACGTATTTTTAGAAGAAATCAACGAATTAATGAAAGCTTCACAGGCTGAAGAAGGCAATGTTTCCTACAAGCTGTTCAAGGATACAGAAAAGGAAAATACATTTTTAATGGTAGAAGTGTGGAAAGATGACGCTGCGGTTCAGAGCCATAATGCAAGTGCTCATTTCCAGGCTTTCGTAGCGAAGGCAAAAGAATTCTTAGCCGCTCCACTTGACGTGGTTGCCTTTCAAGGCCAGCAGCTTTCATAGAAAAACAACAAACACCCTAGGCGGTTATCGCCTAGGGTTCTTTTATTTTCGACATATGGTTCCACCCATTTCATTCACGTATTGTGCATTTTCCACAAAATTTCTGAAAATAAAATGTTTTTCGACTTAACTATATTGGAATATGCTAGAATTAGATATTATTTATTACCAAAATAGGGAGGAACCAATATGAAAAAAGGGAAATGGACGAAAATTGCACTAACCGCTGTCCTAAGTTTAGGCACATTGACAGCTTTCAGCACCCCTCTATCTGCCCACACCACAGAAAAATCAACATCCTCAGATGGCGGTCATTATTCAGGTATTCCATTTGACTCAAGTGTCGTGAATGAAGACCGTCTTATCAAAGCCTTGAAAAAACAAGGAAAGATCAAAAAGAATGCCAATGAGGCAGAAACCCAAAAAGCATTAAAGAACTATCTAAAGAAAAAAGAAGAATCGGCAATGAAACAAAGTGCCAGCACCTTAACAGAAGAGCCTGAATTCCTGAAAGAATACAAACAAGAGGTACATAACAAACTTGCCAAAAAGAAAAAATTAAAGAAGCATAAAGGAAAAGAAGGCAATCAAGTAAAACCGGTCAAAAAGGAAAAGTATAAAGGTGACGTCCGCAATGATAAAGTATTGGTTTTATTAGTAGATTTTAAAGATTATAAGCATAATAGTATCAAAAAAGAAGAGACTGATATGTACTATGACAAGTACGATCAACAGCACTATCAAGATATGCTTTTCGGAAAAAATGGCTACATCGGTCCAGATGGGAAACGGAAAGTATCCATGAAGCAATATTATGAAAAGCAGTCTGGCGGCAGTTACACAGTTAGTGGAACAGTTGCAGGATGGTATACAGCGAAGCATGAAGCAGCTTATTACGGCGGGAACGTACCTGACGATTCAGGCAGTGACGGCAGGCCGCGCGAATTGGTGAAAGAAGCACTCGAAGCTGCAGCAAAAGATCCGAATATTGATCTCAGCGAGTATGATCAATGGGATCGCTATGATATTGATGGCGACGGGGTTTATAACGAGCCAGACGGCATCATTGACCATCTGATGGTCGTTCACGCCGGCGTAGGTGAAGAAGCAGGCGGCGGTCAACTTGGCGCTGATGCGATTTGGTCACACCGCTGGTCACTTGGTGATGTATTTGAAATTCCGGATACTGAATCTGAAGTTGGTCAAGGCGGGAAATTAGGCGCGTTGGATTACACCATCGAGCCTGAAGATGGCGCAGCAGGTGTGTTCACACATGAATTCGGACATGATCTTGGTCTTCCTGACGAGTACGATACACAGTACACAGGCAGAGGAGAGCCCGTTTCTTACTGGTCGATCATGTCAAGCGGAAGCTGGGCAGGTAAAGTTCCTGGTACGGAACCAACAGGCTTTAGCCCATATGCGAAAGAAATGCTTCAAAATCTGCATGGGGGCAACTGGCTTTCTGGACAAACCATCGATGGTAAAACATTAAAGAAAAGCAAAACAGTATTAATTGATGAAGCAGCAACAAAAGGAACGAACCATGATGCCGTTCGAGTCGATTTACCAGATAAAGAGATTGTCGTCACGACACCTGCTCAAGGGAAATATTCGTACTTCAGCGGAACGGGTGACAATTTGAATGCAACCATGACGACAACAGGTATTGATTTGTCAAAAGGAAGCAAAGCAGAGCTGACATTTAAAGCATGGTACGATATTGAAGAAGATTATGATTATGCGTATGTCGAAGTGCGTGAAACAGGGACTGATCAATGGAAGACCATCGCGGGTAACATCACGAATGATCGAAATGAAGCAGGTGCAAACGAAGGCAATGGCATCGACGGAAAATCAGACGGCTGGGTAGATGCAGCCTTTGACCTGTCTGCTTATGCAGGGAAGAAAATCGACCTGCAATTCCGTTACACAACTGATGCAGGCTATTCACTTCCAGGCTTATTCGTAGATGACCTGAACATCACGGCAGATGGAGCGAAAGTATGGTCAGATGATGCCGAGGGCACGTCTACTTTTACCTTTAATGGATTCTCAAAATCTAATGGAAAACAATATGCAGCACAATACTATTTACTAGAGTGGCGCTCTTATGCTGATGTCGATAAAGGCTTAAAGCATATTAAACGCGGGGCAAGTCTGATGAGCTACAATAACGGGTTGGTCGTTTGGTATGTCGATCAATCATACAGTGATAACTGGGTAGGAAAACATCCGGGGAACGGCTTCCTTGGCGTAGTAGATGCAGATCAGCAAGTATTAAAATGGAGTGACGGTTCCATTGCCGCCACAGGGTTCCAAGTACATGATGCAGCATTCTCTTTGAATCCAAGTACGAAGCTGAATATAGATTATACAGCAACAACGGGCTTAACTTTGCAAGATCGCTACATTCGACCGGCTCGTACATTTAGTGATAAAAAGAACTATGTGAATCCAAACAACCCAGATGCAGGACGCGATGTACCGACATATGGGTTATCCTTTAAAGTCGTTGGACAAAGTAAGGATCGTTCTGTTGGAAAGGTATTAATTTCGAAAAGTAACTAAATAGAAAGCCGGATTCTACCATTGAATCCGGCTTTTTGATATGTGAGAAAAGGATTGTGAGGGCACGATTGTTTTTTAAATCGAATGTCTGTTCTTTTTTATTTTGATATCCGAATGAAACCATTATATAATAGACACTGGAAGGTTTTTCTTTCAACCAAGATTCTTTTTAGCTGTTAAAACAAAGGAAAGGATGAGCGTTACCAATGAGTTGTGTCACTGCCAAGCAATTAAAGGTGATTCGAGGGACGATGCAGACTTTTTGCAGCCATTTGGAGTATGATGGCCACGGTAAGCTTCATATCAATACCATCATGGCTTTTATTAAAAAGGAATTCGGCGTGAGAAAAATGAAAGACATTCCACAAAGTCGCTTTACAGAAGCGCTAGAATTAATACAAGACTTTGATTTATACACGGACAAAATAGAGATTCGTGACCGTCTATCAGAAAGGAATTAACTAAATTGAATATTTTAGCAATGATTTTAGTAGGAATTGTCGCATTAGAACACATTGTCATCATGTTATTAGAAATGTTTTTTATGGAATCAAAGATGGCGAAGCGGTCTTTTAAGCTGCCAGAACACTTGCAAAAAGATCCAAATGTCAAAGTAATGTTTGCCAATCAGGGGCTTTATAACGGGTTTTTAGCTGCAGGACTCATTTGGGGGCTCATTCTTGGATCGAATACCGTTGGATATATGATTCAGCTGTTTTTCATTCTTTGTGTGATCATCGCAGCAGTATTTGGCGGTGTAACATCCAATAAATCAATTATCATCAAACAAGGAGTACCAGCACTGCTTGCACTCATTGCACTGATGCTGGCGATCTAATCTTAAATAAAGCCGCCCCTGGTGAGGGCGGCTTTTATCTTTTTCGAAGACCCATTAAACGAATAATGGATGTCAGACAAAGGGCAACGGCAACGGCCAAAATGATTTTTCCGTACATGACCCCCGTTAGGTTCATCAAAAAGACGGCCAATATAATACAGAGCGTGATGATGATCATCACAATCGAATAGGTTTTCATCTCTTTTCCACTCCTTTAAAAATCCCCTCATGTGACGAGAGATCTGTCAATCTTTCCTCATATTATATCACTCAATGACAATTTTACATGAAATTCCCTACCAATAGAATGTGACATATTGATTAGATTTCGAGTCATACCATATTTTTTAGAAAATCGGGTATAACATAATGAGCTGGCCTAAAGTCATATTGCTTGATATTTAATTGTGCAAAATATAAAATAACCACAGGATAAATCGAAAGGATGATCAAGATGAGTAAGAAAGTGTTATTAGTATCGACAAGCAGCCCAGAAATGAATGGACATCCAACAGGCTTATGGCTAGAAGAGTTGGCAGAGCCATTTCATATTTTTAAAGAAAATGAACTAGAAGTACAAATTGTCTCTATTCAAGGTGGCACTGTACCAATTGACAAAAATTCAATTCCTGAAGGTGTCCCAGCGCAATATCAAGATGTATATGAATTACTTCAAGACACAAAGGCGCTTACAGATGTGAATCCCGCTGATTATGACGGAATTTTCTTTGCTGGAGGGCACGGTCCTATGATCGACTTTGCGTCTAATCAACTGGTAGCGGATGCGATCTTAGCAGTTTCAGATAAAAATGGTGCGATCGGAGCCGTTTGTCATGGTGTTTCAGCATTCGTTGATGTGAAGGATGAAAATGGCAAATCATTTATCGAAGGCAAAAAAATCACAGGCTTTACAAACGAAGAAGAGGAAGCCGTGCAGCTGACATCAAAGGTTCCATTTTTATTGGAAACAAAACTTCGTGAGCAGGGGGCAGCGTTTGAAAAAGGAGACGCCTTTGCGCCATTTGCTGTCGTTGACGGACAAATCATCACTGGACAAAACCCGGGATCAAGTGCAGAAACAGCACGCTTGTTTGTCAAAACTATTGCATAAAACGATCAAAAACCAGTCGTGACTCATGCGGCTGGTTTTTTTGTTATAAAAATGTCCCAAAAAAGACCAAAACAATAATTAGAATAATGGTAAAATAATCACAGGGTAAAAAACCCAAATGAGGAAAAAGGGGATGTTCCTGTGAGAGCATTTTATGTCAAAATCACCGCAGCTTTACTATCTGTTTTACTCGTCGCAACAGGTTTGTTGTCACCAGCATTAAAAGCAGAAGAAGCACCGAAATCAGAAGGGAAAATATCACCACTGACGGAAAAAGCGATTCAGCAAGTGCAAGAATCGTTTGAAAAGCAGGATGAAGGAACCGCTATTCAACAGAAGCAAGTGAAAAAATCATTTAAAGTGAATAAGAAGAAAGGAATCAGTATCAAACGAAAAGCTGCTAAAGAAGGCAAAATGCGCACGTCTGCCGTTCGCTCCATTGATGGACTAGCTATTAATCAATCGGCTGTCTTAACAGAGGACGACCCAGTTGATTTATGGTTTTTAAGCACATCTTCACCTCAGGCACTCATCAGCCGGATTACCTCTTCAAACCCTGATTATTTTGTTCAATTATTTGTTGTTGATTATGAAACAGGACAAGCCTACCCGACAGATTTGATTCAACCGGCAGGCAGCCTGCTTGGATTGACCAGCTTACCAGCAGGTGATTATGCATTCGGTATTACAAGCGGCGGAGAATTTGGAGATTCCTACACGATACAAGTAAATGCAAAAAACCCGCCCAATTTCACGGGGGCTGTATCTCTTTCGTCCACCTTGCAATATTTTGTAGCTGAGTATGCAAACGGTGATGTATTTGCAAATGGTACAAAAGTATACAATAAGCAAACAAAGACAGCAAATTATGAATGGGAGCGTGTTTTTTATTTCTCTTATGATGGAAAATACGAACAAAGAACTCATTCAATCTCAAGTGTGAAAGTAAAAAACATTTCGGCTCCTGTGTCATACTCAGCTCCTTATGCGAGCTCCTCAGAAGCCATCCTCGTTTACTTAGATGTTGAGACATTGTTTATGTACCATCAATCATCATATGCAAGCGGGCAATATTACCATGATACCTTTGTTGATACACTCGGGAAGACAACACCAAGACGCTTAGATATTGATGATATGACAAATTACGGTGATCATATTTTAGCTGTAGATTTAAAAACAGGAAAGCCGATTGATTTCTTCAGTGTGCTGAATTTCTACTATGCTGCAGGGATCGAGAAGCTGCCAACAATCAGAACGTTGAATTAAGAAAGGCGGTTGACATCAAATCGCCACATGTGTAGAGTAAAGATAATTAAATGACAAAAGTCCACTAGGGGAGTCATGTATGACTGAGACAAGAGAAAATCTTGGACCCTTTGAACCTGATCTAGTTCGTACTAGCGGAGGGAAGTGGAGCTGGACCTTGTCTTATTCATGATTGAATTGATAAGAAGGCCGCTCCATTTGGGGTGGCTTTTTCATTTATTCAACTGAAGAAGAGGAGGCTTTTTTTATGACATTTTCTACGCAATTAAGGAAAGAAGCAGAACCGTTATTTGAAGCCATTTATCAGCATCCGTTCGTCAGAGGCCTGGCAGCAGGAAAGCTGGAAAAGGAACAAATCATTCATTACGTCAAACAAGATGCAGAATACTTACAAGCATTCATTAAAATTTATGCAGCAGCGCTCAGCAGATGTACAGACAGAGAGGATATTGCGTTTTTCCATCAGCAGATTGCGTTTGTACTAGATAGTGAGACGCACCCTCATCAAAACCTTTGCCGAGTGGCAGGAGTAGCATATGATGAGCTCCAAGGTGCTTCTTTGGCTCCGAGTGCTCATCACTATATTCATCACATGCTGCAAGTTGCGCAAGAAGGCACGCTTGGTGAAATCATCGCTGTCCTGCTTCCATGTCCTTGGACATATTGGGAAATAGGGAAACGAATGCTTACAGATGTGCAGCCGGACCCGTCACATCCGTTTTATGAGTGGATCACGTTTTATGGAGGATTAACCGATTCTGTTACAGGTGAGCTTTGCAAGCGGCTCGATCAGTTGGCGGAAGCAGCAAGTGAGAAGGAAAAGGAAAAAATGAAACAGCATTTTATCTTAAGCTGCCAGCTCGAGTACAAGTTTTGGGAAATGGCCTTCACTGTTGAAGAGTGGCCAGTTCAACTGGAGGTGCATTCATCATGACATGGAAGATGAAAGAAGTCGTTCTTGCGGTGATTTTATCCGTTGCATGCGGTGTGATCTATTTAGGATGGTCCACGCTATACTTACCGATTACAGCACTTGTTGGCCCAGCAGGAGGCAACATCATGTTTGGAATATGGGTCATTGCCAGTCCAATCGTTGCATATATCATTCAAAAGCCGGGAGCTGCTCTGATTGCGGAAACAGCCGCCGCTGCTGTGGAATTATTGACAGGAAGCCACTTTGGACTTTCAGCTCTGCTGATTGGTGTATGCCAAGGGCTTGGGGCAGAAATCGCCTTTGCTCTTTTTGGTTATAAACGGTATCGCATGTGGACACTGATGCTCTCTGGTGCCTTTGCCGCTATCGGAGCGATGTCTTACAGTCTCGTGGCAAATGGCTTTGGATATTACACGCCTCAAGTTTTACTTATGACGCTTGTGACTCAAATCATTAGTGGAATGATACTTGGCGGCTGCCTTGCGAAAGTGGTGGTGGACGCACTATCCAAAACAGGTGTACTGAATCAATATGCCATCATGAAAGAAAAACGAAACAAAGGTGAACAGCATGAATTCATTTCTCGCGTGCAATGAACTCTCTGTCCGTTTTTATGAACAGCCTAAGCCCGTTTTGCATCAAATCTCCCTTACGATTCAAAAAGGGGAAAAGGTGCTTATTTTAGGACCGAGCGGAAGCGGGAAATCTACGCTCATTTCGGTTCTGGCTGGAATCATTCCAGAGCATGTGGAAGCAGACATGCAGGGCGAAGTGGTGTTACAAAGACATACAGGCGTCATGTTTCAAGATCCAGACTCTCAGTTTTGTATGCACCGCGTCAATGAAGAAATTGCCTTTAGCTTAGAGAACCGTTCCGTCCCTCGTGAAGAGATGGATGACACCATTCAGCAGCTCATGCAAAAAGTCCAACTGAATGTCGATCCGCATACAGAGATTCACACGTTATCTGGCGGCATGAAGCAGCGATTGGCACTTGCTTGTTTACTCGCATTACAGCCGGATGTTCTATTCTTTGATGAACCAACCGCACAGCTTGATCCGGCAGGTAGAATGGACATATTTCAACTGCTGCAGCAGCTTGCAGCCGGTCAGCAGCAGACCATGATTTTTGTAGAGCATGTGCTTGACGGTGTCATCGAATGGATGGACCGGGTGATTTTATTAGATGATCAAGGCAGCATTTTAGCAGATGGAGCTCCAAAAGATGTGCTCACGGCATATGAGGAAGAAATGAAAGAGGCTGGAATTTGGCGGCCCAAATTATTTCCCGAGAAATGGTCCACGATCATTCAAGATCCATTTCATCCACTGAGTCAAACCTTTATGCAAACTTTTAAAACACGAAAAGAGCAGCGAGAAAAAGTGCCATCAATCGAACGAAAGACAATGATTCGTACAGAAAATCTTCAATTAAGCTACGGGAAAAAAAGGATTATGAGTGATCTCCAGCTTGATATCAAATCAGGGGATTGGGTGGCGATCATTGGGGAAAATGGAAGTGGAAAAAGTACACTTCTCAAACATTTGGTTCGTTTAGAGCCAACGAAAAAAGGCCACATTTTCTTAAAAGATACACTCCTAAAAAAGTGGTCAGACCGAGAACTATATGAAAAAGCAGGCTTTGTGTTTCAAAATCCGGAGCTTCAATTTATACAAGACACAGTATTCGATGAAATTGCCTTTGGCGGCAGACAGCGAAACTGGCCAGAATCAGTCGTACAAGAAAAAACGGTTCAGCTGCTGAAAGAGTTCGGTTTAGAGAATCATGCAAAAGCACATCCCTTCACCTTAAGCTTAGGGCAAAAAAGAAGATTAAGTGTTGCCACGATGCTCCTTTTTGATCAAGATGTATTGCTGTTAGATGAGCCGACTTTCGGGCAGGATGAAAAAACGGCGAAGGAATTGATGAGGCGTTTAAAAGAGCGTCAGCGCCAAGGTACGACCATTGTGATGGTCACACATGATATGGAGCTTGTCGATGAGTGTGCCGATCAAGTGCTTCTGTTTCATCAAGGGAAGCATGTTTATGATGGCACCCCTTATGATTTATTTTCAAATCAAGAACTTGTCGATGCTTATCAGCTGAGAGCTCCTTTACATTATCGCTATGTGGCAGAAAGAAAGGACGTGCTGACGATTGCAAAGTAATCAATCCTTTCTTTCTACTGTGAATCCAGTCATGAAATTACTCGCTCATCTGCTTGCGATGGGCTGTCTCATGTCGATTTCTGACCCTAAAACTACCTTTATCATTTGGCTGTTTGCTCTTGGCATTGGACTTGTTTTAGGTGGATGGAATATGAAGTATCTCGTTACAAGGCTTGTCCCTTATCTGCTCTTTTTTATTCTCGTCTTTTGGATGATGGCGGCCTTCGGCAAGGGGGATCATACCGTTTGGAAGTGGGCGTGGTTTCATATCACAGAGGAGAGTTTAAGAAATGGGCTCACCATCGCTTTTAGAATGCTGGGATTTGTGACATTTGGTCTCCTTTTTACGTCCACAACAGATTTGACGGCATTTATGATGAGTCTGATTCATCAATGCCGAATGTCCCCAAAATGGGCGTATGGCATGCTTGCCGGCTTCCGGTTTATTCCGTTATTTCAAAGTGAATTAAAACAAATGAAAGCTGCACACAAAATCAGAGGCTACAAGCAAAAAAACAGCTGGAAAGCCTTTATGCGTTATGCATTGCCCCTTTTTACGCAAGGCGTACGAAAATCAGAACGCTTAGCGATTGCAATGGAAGTCAGGGGCTTCACAGGGACGAGAGAGCGAACGTATTATCATATCATCAGCACCTCATGGATTGACTATATGTATCTTTTTCTCATCGGTATCAGTGTCTTCATGTGCATTTACTTTGTTTAAAAAACACCCACATTCTCTTGATAGAATGTGGGCTTTTTATATGTCTTAGGTCATTTGATTGATATTAGTACACATTACAGGCTGTAATAGATCATATAACGAACCGATAAAGAAGGTGTACTGAGAAATAGAGAGGATGAACGTAAGCGAATGTCACAGAGAATTGATAACATAATAGACGCTTTACCAATCATTGGACTTGCTATGAGAGAGCAGCTAACCTTTTCTGTTTTAGGGAAAGAGAAGGTTCTTTATTATCAGCAGCATGGGAATATTGATTTAGGATTTAAAGCTGGTGATGCACTAGATGCTGGATTCCAAAACTTTGCGATGTTGAAAAATGGGAGAGAACCATCGTTTATTCAAATTCCAAAAGAAGTATACGGGATTCCAATGGATATCGTAGCCGTTCCAATTTCTGATGAATCAGGTCAAGTGGTTGCTGCCTTCTGTGTGGCATATGACCAAACGAATCAACAACGATTAGATCACATCATGACGGAGAGCAACGAAGCTTCCGAAAAACTAGTCGCAATGGTACAGCAGGTTGCCGCACATTCAGAGGAACTACAAGCGACAAGTGAACAAATTCTACAAAATACGAAAACCACTGTCGAAAATTCCTCTAAAATCAATCAAGTGTCCAATCTCATCAAAGGTATCTCTGATCAAACGAACTTACTTGGACTCAACGCATCAATAGAAGCTGCAAGAGTAGGGGAAGCAGGAGCAGGTTTTGGAGTGGTCGCAACAGAAGTGAGAAAGCTGTCAACTCACGCGAAACAAGCGACGACTGATATTGAAACAGCCCTAAAAGATGTGCAGGGATCGATCAAAGGAATGGAAGAAGAAATTGCGCAAATTGTCGCTTCCTCTGAGCATCAGGCAGAGCTAGTAGGCACTTTCACAAAAATTATTGAAGGTCTTCACGAAACAAACGAAACGATGAAAGCATTAGCAAACGACTTAGTAAACTATCAAGTGAAATAAAAGAACGACAAAACCTCCAGCTGAATCGGAGGTTTTTTTATCATTTCAAGGTGAGAAACTTGTTAGGATTATGACCGTTTTATCGCTGACAGGCAGGATACACTTCTGTATGATAGAAAAAGAGAGACTAGTTTTGTCATTAGACCTATTCATAAGGAGGAAGATCATCGTGACACAATCAGCGAAGCTGAAAGAAATACTTGCACCCTACCGTCCGTTGTTAGATGAAACGGAAAAACCAATGATTCAATTACAGATGAAACAAGGAAAAACAGGACCATACGACAGCAAAATAGCTGGTGATCCTTATTTTCCCAAAAACGACGAATATCCAGTTGACGGAGAAGGACATCCTATGAAACTTTTGGCACAAATTAATTTCGGCCAGCTGCCGAAGCTGAAGGATTATCCAGAAACAGGACTTATGCAAGTTTTTATTTCTGTGCATGATGATCTTTATGGGATGAATATTGACCATAAAACAGAGCAAAAAGATTTTCGCATCAAATTTATTGAGGAACCTTTCTTGGCAGAAGAAGAGTTAATGACTGATTTTTCTTTTGTGAAAATTCCAGATGATTTTTATTTTCCTGTGACGAAGGAAGGCGCGATCACAGGTGAATTATCAAGCGAAACGATCAGTGTAGGAGATTTCCGCTTTGAAAAAGTCACAGGAAAGAACAGCTGGGACCTATTCGAAGATGCAGATGGTGTTAATGGCGATGAAGCAGATGCCCTGCTGGATGAATTCTATGAAACAGCGAGTGGCTTTGGTCACAAATTGGGCGGGTATCCAGGGTTTACACAAGAAGACCCGCGTACCTATGTAGATCAAGAACATACCGTTCTGTTATTGCAAATTGACTCAGATGATGAAGTAGATCTGATGTGGGGAGATTGCGGAATCGCCAACTTTTTTATCAAACCAGAAGATCTTAAACGAAAAAATTTCGAGAATGTCGTCTATAATTGGGACTGCTCTTGATTTTGTAAAATACACACTTTAAACACTCTTTTTAGAGTGTTTTTGTGTATTTTTTTAGACTTTTTTGCCCCTATTTCGTCATTTTTGAGAGGTAATATGTCATTCTTTCTAGTTGACCGTATCAAAAAAAAATGTAAAATCATCTTAAAGTCCTCTTTTTTGAAAATAATAATAACATGACATATGAATCAACGATAAAATGCTCGAAAAAGCGGAATGTACTGGGGGGTATCAATTGATCATTTCTAAAGTAATCAATAATAATGTTGTCAGTGCATATGATGACGAGCAGCATGAGCTGGTCATTATGGGCAGAGGGATCGCGTTTCAAAAGAAAAGCGGAGACCCGATTGACGAAGAACGAATCGAAAAAGTATTTTCTATTCAAAATAAAGATATATCAGAAAAATTCAAAACCCTGCTTTATGATATTCCAATCGAGTATATGCAAGTGTGTGAGGCGATTATTGAGCATGCGAGAACAACCCTTAACAAAAATTTAAATGACAGCATCTATGTGACGCTGACGGATCATATCACCTTTGCCATTGAACGTCATCAAAAAGGAATGGACATCAAAAATGCCTTGCTCTGGGAAATCAAACGGCTGTATAAAGATGAGTTCAGATGCGGTTTAGAAGCTATTCGGATCATTGAGGACAAGCTGAGCATCCATCTTCCTGAGGATGAAGCCGGCTTTATTGCCATGCATATTGTCAATGCAGAGCTCAATGAAGAAATGCCAAACGTTATTCAAATCACCAAACTCATTCAAGACATTTTAAACATCGTTAAGTATCACTTTCAAATTGATTTGGACGAGGAATCATTAAATTATTTCCGTTTTGTTACGCATTTGAAGTTTTTTGGTCAGCGTCTGTTTAACGAAACACAGATGGAAAATCAAAACGAGTTTCTGTATGAAGTGGTAAAAGAGAAAAACACCGCAGCTTTTCAGTGCGCAGAAAAAATTAACGATTATGTTCAAAAAGAATACAACCGAAGTCTCATAGAAGATGAAATGCTATATTTAACTTTGCATATAGACAGAGTAATAAAAAGAAAATAAATTCAAAAAGAAAGCGTTGACATCACAAAATTAACATGATAATTTATAACTATAAACTAAATAACCACAATCTTTTAGGATTGTTACTGGTCAAGCAGGCAAAACCTAAATCATTGTCCCTATCTATGATAAGGCGTGATTTAGGTTTTTTTATATCTAAAGACTTATAAAAATTAAATAACGATCAATCGCTATGAAGGATTGTTACTGGTTAAGCAGGCAAAACCTAAATATCGATTAATGTCTGAATCGCTATTTCTCGGACATTAATGGATGTTTAGGTTTTTTCTATATCAAGATGAAATCAACGATTGGAGGGTAATACAATGAACCACAAACAAACAGCAAAAGAAGTGCTAGAACTTGTCGGCGGTGAAAAGAATGTTAAGCACGTCACGCATTGTATGACAAGACTTCGCTTCAACTTATACGATGAAAGCAAGGCAGATAAAGAGAAGCTGCAATCAACAGATGGCGTCATGGGCGTGAATCAAAGCGGAGGTCAATATCATGTCATTATCGGCAATGATGTCTCAAATGTCTATCAAGCGATGATTGCTGACTCAGGTCTATCATCTGATGTAAAGTCAGGCGGTACAGAAGAAGCGTCAAAGCAAAATGTGATATCAAAGCTTTTCGATTTTATCTCTGGTGTCTTCACACCGATTCTTCCAGCCATCGCTGGGGCCGGTATGATCAAAGGGATTTTGGCACTGATGCTCACATTCCAGTGGATATCAGATAAAAGCAGTACGTATGCGATTTTAACAGCCATTGGAGATGGAGCCTTTTACTTCTTACCGATTCTGCTTGCTGTAAGCGTAGCCAAAAAAATTGGCACAAATCAGTATATCGCGGCTGCCATTGCAGCAGCAGCACTGCACCCGCAGTTAACCGCTTTACTGGGCGCGGGAAATACAGAATTTCTAGGCTTGCCAGTGGTTGCCGTTGTGTACTCTTCATCGGTGATTCCAATTCTGCTCACCATCTGGCTTGGTTCATATGTTGAAAGATTCGCAGAAAAATATAGTCCGAAATCATTAAAGATCATCCTTGTTCCAACAGTCACACTTCTAGTCGTTGTACCAGTTATGCTCATCGCGGTTGGACCGCTTGGCGGGATTATCGGAAGTGGCCTTTCAGGTGGAATTGATTTATTGTTCAAACATGCAGGTATTTTGGCCGGACTCTTGATCGGCGGCTTCATGTCACCATTGATCATTACGGGCATGCACTATGCACTGCTTCCAATCATGATCAACAACATTACGTTAAACGGTTTTGACTTCATTCTTCCAATGATGTTTGTAGCAAATATGGCACAAGCAGGCGCAGCATTCGGTGTCTTCTTAAGATCAAAAAACAAAACATTTAAATCATTGGCGATGTCTACAAGTATCACAGCATTAATGGGTATTACTGAACCTGCTATGTATGGTGTGAACATGCGATTGAAAAAACCGTTCCTTGCAGCCCTTATTGGTGCAGCAGCAGGCGGCGTGTTCATGTCAATCTTTAAAGTAAAATCATATGTGATATCTGGATCAGCAGGCCTTCCAGGTCTCCCAACATTCATTGGACCAACATTTGTCTACTCAATCATCGGCTTAGTAATCGCCTTTGTCGTAGCAACGATCATGACACTTGTTCTCGGATTCAAAGATGTACCAGTGAAAGATGATACAAAAGCAGACAAACCAGAAGAAAAGAAAGACACAGCAGCACTTCAAAATGAAGTGGTACAAAGCCCGCTTGAAGGTCAACTAAAGCCGCTCAATCAAGTAAATGATGCAACATTCTCTAATGAAATCATGGGTAAAGGTGCAGCCATTGTACCAACAGTTGGGCGTGTTGTAGCACCTTTCAACGGCAAGGTTGAAACCATTTTCCACACAAAACATGCCATTGGTTTGAAGAGTGAACAAGGTACAGAACTTCTCATTCATGTGGGGATTGACACGGTAAAACTTGACGGAAAGTATTTTACAAGTCATGTGCAGTCAGGTGATCTGATTCAAGCAGGAGATGTACTCATTGATTTTGATATCGAGGGCATTCAGCAAGAAGGCTATGATGTCACCACACCTGTAATTGTCACCAACACAAACGATTTTGCACAAGTTGATGCGAAAACAGATGGAACGATCACAGTGAAAGAGACACTGCTTACAGTCAGTGTAGAAGAAAAAGAGGAGGGTATTCAACATGAACAAGTTAGAAAAAACATTTCCTAAAGGTTTCTTATGGGGCGGCGCTGTTGCAGCCAACCAAGTTGAAGGCGCATATAATCAAGATGGAAAAGGCTTATCGACAGCTGATGTATCACCAAATGGTATTATGCACCCATTCGATGAATCAATGAAAGACCTTAACTTATATCATGATGCAATCGATTTCTACCATCGCTATAAAGAAGATATTGCACTCTTTGCAGAAATGGGATTCAAGTGCTTCAGATTATCCATTTCTTGGCCGCGTATTTTCCCAAATGGCGACGATGCGGAACCGAATGAAGCAGGCCTCGCTTTTTATGAAAAAGTATTTGATGAACTGCATAAGCATGGAATTGAGCCAGTTGTCACCATCTCTCACTATGAAATGCCGGCCGCACTTGTGAAAAACTACGGCGGATGGAGAAACCGTAAGCTTGTGGATCTTTATGAAACATACGCGAAAACATTGTTCACCCGCTTTAAAGACAAAATAAAATATTGGATGACCTTCAATGAAATCAACGTTGTATTACATGCGCCTTTCACTGGCGGCGGACTTGTATTTGAAGAGGGTGATGACGAGAAAAGCATTCAATATCAAGCAGCGCATCACCAATTTGTTGCAAGTGCTTTGGCTGTCAAAGCAGGACACGAAATCATTCCTGATGCGAAAATCGGCTGTATGATTGCAGCGATGACAACTTATCCGTACAGCTCAAGACCAGAAGATATGTTTGCTGCAATTGAGCAAGACCGTAAAACATTGTTCTTCTCAGATGTACAGGCAAGAGGCTATTACCCAGGTTACATGAAACGTTATTTCCTTGAAAATGACATCAACATCGAGTTCCAAGAAGGGGACGAAGATATTTTAAGAAACCATACAGTGGACTATATTGGCTTCAGCTATTATATGAGCTTTGTGACAAGTACAGATCCAGAGATTCTTGGACAAGTGACTGGCGGTAACTTATTTGAAGGTGTGAAAAACCCTTATCTAGAAGCAAGTGATTGGGGCTGGCAAATTGATCCGAAAGGACTTCGTACAACACTGAATCAGCTGTATGACCGCTACCAAAAGCCATTGTTTATCGTAGAAAATGGATTGGGTGCTGTCGATCAAGTAGAAGAAGACGGATCCATTCAAGACGATTACCGAATTGATTACCTCAGAAGCCACTTGCTAGAGGCGAGAGAAGCGATCGCAGACGGAGTTGACCTGATCGGTTATACAAGCTGGGGCCCAATTGACCTTGTCAGCGCATCAACGGCTGAAATGAAAAAACGCTACGGCTTCATTTATGTTGACCGTGATAATGAAGGAAACGGTACATTAGATAGAAAGAAAAAGAAAAGCTTCGATTGGTATAAACAAGTGATTGCGACGAATGGTGAACATTTGGATGCATAAAAGAAAAAGACAAACCGCCATACTGCGGTTTGTCTTTTTTTTCTCTGAGGGACTACGAAGTCCACACTTGATCTGCAATTTCAATCACATGACGCAGCTTTTCCCATTGCTGCTCTTCTGTTAACAGGTTGCCTTCCTCTGTTGAGGCGAATCCGCATTGTGGACTCAAACAAATTTGGTTAATGTCTACATATTGAGCCGCTTCCTCAATGCGTTTTTTAATCTGTTCAACTGGCTCAAGCTCTCCGTATTTTGAAGTGACAAGGCCTAGTACGATTTGAAGGTTTGGGTTCTTCACATATCGAAGGGGCTCAAATCCGCCAGAACGATCGTCGTCAAACTCTAAAAAGAGACCATCAAGATCTAAGCCGGCAAAAATTGTTTCTGCCGCTGCTTCGTAACCACCTTCAGCTGCCCATGTCGATTTAAAGTTACCGCGGCAAATATGCATGGTGATCACCAAATCCTCTGGGCGGTCGGCAACAGCTTCATTGATTGTCTTCGCAAACGATTCACGAAGTTCATCTTCTTCACGGCCAAAGGCTTTGATTTGTTCATGGCCTTTTTCAGAAAAGAACACTGCCCATGCCGTATCATCCAGCTGCAAGTAGCGGCAGCCTGCATCATAAAAAGCACGAATGGCTTTCTTATACGCTTGTGCCACATCATGGTGGAATTCCTCTAAGCTGTCATACACTCCTTCTTCAAGCTTTCCACGGAAAAAGAGCATATTCGGACTTGGAATCGTCATTTTAGCCGTATGATCACCAGCGATGCTGTGAAGGAAACGATAATCCTCCAGCATTGGATGATCTGTAAAATCGATCTTGCCTGTAACCTTGATACCTCTAGCTTTTGTCGTTGTGTTATGGAATTGAATGCCTTGATCTGCTTCAAATCCTTCAACTCCATCGAGTCCTTCAAGAAAGTCAAAATGCCACCATGCACGTCTGAATTCACCATCTGTGACAACCTCTAACCCAATTTCTTTTTGCTTCTCTACAATACGTGTAATTTCTTCGTTTTCAATTTGTCGGAGCTGCTCTGCTGTCAGCGTACCGTCTGCTTTTTGCTTGCGTGCTTCCTTGATGCGCTCTGAGCGAAGTAAACTTCCTACTTGATCTGCGCGGAATGGCGGTTTCGTTGTTTTCTTTCCAATGGTTTGTACTTGTGTCATGCTGAATCCCTTCTTTCCTCAGGTTAAAAAATCAAATAAAAAAGCTCTTCCTTAGATAAGGAAGAGCATCATATACTGTGAGAACTCTGCCTTATCTTCAAACAAGCATTTGCTTGCTTAAGGAATTAGCACCATTCTGTTCCTAGGAACAGCGGTTGCCGGGTTTCACAGGGCCAGTCCCTCCACCACTCTTAATAAGGTTACCTTTTGATTCAATTTTCTTAATAAACACAATTATTCAACCTTTTCAGGGAAAAGTCAATGGTTTTATCGTTTAATTTTCAAAATGAACAAATCAAGGGAAACAAACCCAGTGTGGAAAAATAAAGAATAATATGGAAAAAATACTTCTTTTGGTTCTTTTGTCATGGTATACTCATTTGGTAATAGACAAAAATGGGGGTTTTTACTATGACAATGAAAAAAGGTCTAACGATCAGCCTGCTCATTTTCTCACTGATTGTTTCCTTGTTTGCGCCAGTTGGATCTGCGGATGCCAAACAAGCAAAAAAAGCAAAAGTAAGCACACACTATTATAAGAAGAAAAAAACGTTCAAATATGCACAGGTGAAAAACCTAAGCAAGGCGCATATGAAAACCATCAATCGTGATTTAAAAGAAGATATCGCCTTCTCTTATTCTACGTACTTGTTTTTAAAGGACGAAGCGAAAAAGGAAGGCTACGGGAAGGTCACGTATGAGAGAACGTATAAAACGAAATTTAACAATGGTAAGAAACTGAGTATCTTAAACTATGATTACATGTATAACGGTGGAGCGCACGGAGACACAATGGTTTCCAGCATGAACTATGTGTTAACAAAGAAAAAAACAAAGCAGCTGTTCTTGACAGACGTTGTGAAAACAAAGAAAAAGCGTACGAAAGTAAGAGATTATATTTATAACTACACAAAGAAACATAAAAGCAAGTTCTACGCGAACTTGAAAAAAAGTGACATTGAAATCAACTACAACACGCAGTATTACTTCACGAAAAAGGGAATTGCTGTTGTCTTCCAGCCATATGAAATTTCACCTTATTATGTTGGAATTCCTATGATTCAAGTTCCTGCTAAGGTATATAAATAAAAAGAAAAACGACCACTGAATCTGGTCGTTTTTTGCTGTTTATGCAAACAAAAAAGAGCCCCTCATGAGGCTCTTTTATTTGGATTTATACTTGTTTAGGTGCATCGTTTAGTGGGTGACGGCGTTTTCCGTTGTAGTGGCGGCGCATACGAAAGATTTCAAACTCCGAAAGCTCTGCGCTTTTTCTTTTTTGGGTGCGGTTATCTTTTTTGAAAGAGAATAGTAAGTAGCAGCAAAGTGAAGCGATAATCAATAAAATCATCATATGACATTCCTCCAATTCATCCTATTCTTTAAGTGTAGACAGGGTGAGTGATGTTTATAACTGAAAATAAGCAGCAGAATCGGTTTAGTTCTTAAGGTTCATTCGATCTGCTATTTTAGGTCTAAAATACTGGTTGTTTTTAACTATTATATTTCCAGTTATTTCACTCGTCAAGAAGAATTTTTTCTGGGGTTGTCTCTATTAGTACGAATAAGTGTCATAAAAGTTTCAGAAAATTGTAAACTTTTATTAAAAAACCGTTCCCGAACAGGAACGGTTGTAAACATGTCTATGCTTTTTCTTCAAATAAACGGGCAATTTCAACGATAACTTCAGTTGCTTTCACCATGTTTTCAACGGAAATAAATTCATATTTACCGTGGAAGTTTTCCCCGCCTGTAAAGATGTTTGGCGTTGGGAGACCTTTATATGAAAGCTGGGAGCCGTCTGTGCCGCCGCGAATTGGTTCAATGACCGGTGTTACTGAGCGATTTTCCATGGCTTCATGAGCAATGTCCACAATATGTTTCACTGGCTCAATTTTTTCTCTCATATTATAATATTGATCCTGAATGCTGAGGGTGATGCTGTTTTCTCCGTATGTGGCTTTTAAGTCATTTGCTATTTTTTCAAACAGTGCCTTGCGATTGTTGAATTTCTCTTTATCAAAATCACGGATAATATATTGCAGCTCAGCCTCTTCTACTTCCCCTACAAATTTCGTCAGGTGGAAAAAGCCTTCGTAGCCTTCTGTATACTCCGGAGATTCGTCAGAAGGAAGTTTGTTGTGAAAAAGCATCCCGATTTTCGCAGCGCTGACCATTTTGTCCTTTGCTGTCCCTGGGTGGACATTGTTTCCTTTAATGGATACTTTCGCGCCCGCTGCGTTGAAGCTTTCATATTGCAGCTCGCCAAGCGGTCCGCCGTCAATTGTGTACGCATAGGAAGCGCCAAAGGCATCAACATCAAACTTGTGCGGCCCTCTGCCAATCTCTTCATCTGGCGTAAAAGCGACACGGATTTTTCCATGCTTGATGTCTGGGTGTTCGATGAGGTAATGCATAGCGGTCATAATTTCTGCGATACCAGCTTTGTTATCTGCACCAAGCAGGGTTGTGCCATCTGTAGTGATCAGTGTATGTCCTTGGTACTTTTGTAAATTTGGAAACTGTTGTGGAGATAAAACGATATGTAGATCTTCATTTAAGGTAATGTCGCCGCCTTGATAGTTCTCATGAAGCTGCGGTTTTACATTTTTGCCAGTGAAGTCAGTGGCTGTGTCAATATGAGCCAGAAAGCCAATGGTCGGCACATCTTTGTCTGTGTTAGAAGGGATTGTTCCCATGACATAGCCGTTTTCATCCATAGTCACTTCTTGAATCCCAATGGATTTCATTTCTTCAACAAGCTGTCTCGCCAGATTCAATTGTCCTTCAGTAGATGGGCAGCTTTCCTTTTCTGCATCCGACTGCGTATCTACCTTCACATAACTTGTGAAACGCTGAATCATTTCCTCTTTCATCTATACGTCACTCCTTTTGTAGAATACGTCCATTTTATCACGTCTTGAATGCGCTTCATAACAAGAAAGGCTTTCTCTGGCAATTAGAGAGGAAAAAGGCCTACTTTCATTAGGTAATGTGCTGAATGGTTCTTTAGGGTGATTTTTTTGGGTGTCTTTTTATTTATAATGAGGACATATAAAATCATCCATTTGTACGTTAAATTGGGAGAAAGGGGTGCGAAAGTTGGATTCTAGTCAAACGCTGGCACTCGCTCAAAAGTTTCAGGAAGCGGCTGATGAGATTCGGCAGTCCAAGCAGCTGCTGGAAAATCGGCTGAAGGCAGTAGGATCAGGCTGGCAGGGAGAAGCAAGGGATAAATTTGATCAAAGCTTTGAAGAAACAACGGCACGCTATGATCAATTTGAAAAGGATTTGCTTGAAACAAGTCAGGAACTGCGGGATGCAGCGGTCAAAATTGAGGAGCGTAAAGCTGAAATTGCCAGAATGGAAGAGCTTGAGCGAAAGAGACGAGAAGAACGGAGAGAAAGAAACCGAGAAGGGAGATGATGTGATGGCACGTGACATTGTGGTTGATCCAGATCAGCTGACTGGGCTGGCGAATGATTTTGTAGGCGAGCTGTCAGCCATTGAAACGAAGCACCGCGATTTACATAGTGAACTGGACGGGCTGATTTTAGGCTGTGATCCTCGGTATAGAAGCTGTTTTTCTGGTGTCGGGGATGCATGGGGAGCAGGACAGGCATTAATCAGCAAATTGAGCAGTGATGATATTGCCATTCGTCATGCAACGGATAAAATGGTCGAAGCAGATGATATATTGCGGAAATTGTACAGTATTTATGATCAATATGGTACACTCACGAGCTTAGCTGGTATCGTGATGATGCAGGCGAAATATTACGGGCTTGGAATGACGACCTTCATTAAAGAGAATGGCCGATATGCAGCGCAGCATTCAAAGCTGCTGCTTGATCTGACCAGCCGGGTAGAAGGAACGAGATTTGACCGGTTAGCAAGGATTTGGCTGAGTAAAAAAGAATTATTAAAACGATCGAACTGGCCGATGGCTGACTTGGTTCATAAGAAATTCACAAAATTTTATCCTGACGATACAGTTGCGTTCACAAACAGTGTTCGTGATTTTACAAAAGGAAGTATTAATTGGAAGGACACGGCTGCTATTAAGTCTGTTCTGAAAAATGGTGCAAGATTTGCGAAAGGAAATGCCATCATTGCAACAGTTGTCACTGGTGCAACTGAGACGGTTGGCTGTGGATTGAAAATTGCCGAGAACTATGCAGAATTCGGCGATCAGCCAGAAGTTCTTAAGCGTGAAAATGCAAAGGCTGTTGGAAATGCAGTGAACAATACGGTCTTTATCGCTGGCGGTTCTGTCGCAGGTGCCGTTGTCGGCGGTGCTCTTGGCAGCTTTGCAGGTCCGATTGGAACCGTGGTTGGCGGAGCCATTGGTTCAGCAGTAGGTGGATTTATTGGAGAAAAAGTCGCCAAGCTGACATCCGGTTTTGCTGAACAGATGGCAGTGAAATTAAAGGACCCGATTCATGCAGTCGTGGATAAAGGGAAAAAAGCATTCGAACTGGCGGGTCAAGGTGTGAAAGCAGTGAATGATACCATTGATCAGGCAAATCAGGTAATACATAAAGGGATAGAAAAAACAAAAGAAACCGCAGATTCGCTCATAAAGGGTGCAGGCGATTTCTTTAAGGGTGCATTTTCTTTTGGATAAGGAGAGATCAAGTTGGATCAGCTAAGTCTAAGTATTGAGGAACTCATCTTTAGTTTTTACAGTGAAGGCTATTTTGAACAAGGTATGTCCTTAAAGGAGGCTTATTATCCTGAAGTAGAGGACGAGCGCTTGGGTTTTTTATTTGAAATTGCGTGCCGCTCTTTGCTCGCAAAAGGTGTACTGGAATTTCGAAACAGACAATACCGTTATAAAACGGAATACCGTCATTTCATCCAGGCGATGAATGATGCCTCCCACACGATCAAGGCGTCTAGATTTGGAGATTTAGATGAAGAAGTCAGCACCTCTTTTCACACAACACAAGCGGGTGTATATGCGCATCATACGCTTTATGATCAACAAGTGCATCAGATTCGCAAACTGGATGGCGATCAGCAGGCAGAGGAGCAAGTGACAGCCTTTTTCAACATACAGATGAATGATCACCCTGAACCTGTCATCAGCCTGCAGGCAGAGGAATTTGAAATGCTATTAGAACAGGCAAGCGAAGCGAAAAATGAGTGGCCATCCTTTCTGAATAAAGCGGAGAATCAAGAGCTCGTGAAGGCATTTGTTTCTGATGTACAGACGAGAAAAGGAAAGATGGACTCCCTCATGAAGGTCGTCTATGACAAAAATAATACGCCTGATGTGGAGTCCATGCTATTTGTGATTCCAGGTGAGAACCAATCGTGGCTTGTATCAGGAATAAAAGAAAATCAATTTCGCATTGAGACGGCTCATCGAGACGGGTTACGTTCTATATTCTAATGGAGAAAAGGAGAATGACACTTGAATCCAAGTGAAGTAATAGAAGTAAGGAGCAGACCTTTTTTAAGAGTATGGGCATTCTTAGCAACGGGCGGCTTCGGTATCATCGGTATTTGGTTATTTTCAGAAGCTCTTACATTTGAATCAAACTATACATTGTTTTTATTTTTAGGCGGACTATTAGGTATTGTCTATGGCTGGATCTCCTTTTTGATGATTTTGCCTGCTTTTACGAAGAGGGGAAATGTGATTTTTCGCATTCAGCGCGGAGAGAATGGCGCTGTGCTGCACCGGGAGCGAATGATTCCTTTTCAAGATATTCAATCAATCGACATGCGCAGGCATCGTTACAGTATAAGAGGATTTCTTTTCATGGATGTGCTCATTCGGAAAGTAGATGGGGAATTGATCAAAATTCCGGCGTACAGCATTTTAGATGAAGAAGTATTTGAGCAGACCGTCAAACAGGAGATCTATCCATATTTACATCAGACAGCCCAAGAAAATTGGAGACAGCAGCATGGCCAAGGAGAAGAGGAGACCGACTAAGTTGTTTTTGTCAGAATTCCATAGGATGAGGCGCCACTTTTTCGAAGAAATCGTGTATGATGTCAGTAAAGACTGAACACTCGAAAGAGGTGATGAGAGATGGATAAAGAGATGGTAATCGACCTCGTCACAGAACAAATGGCACGGATTCGAAAAGAAAAGGATTATACGCAGGATCGTATGGCGGAGGTACTTGGTCTATCGAAACGGCATCTACAGCAGGTTGAAAAAAACAGGCTGCGTCTCAACTGGACGCAATCCGCGGCCGTATGTGCATTATTCAGAGATAGTGACATTTTAAAAGGCACCCTGGGGGATGACCCGCTCGAGATTTTGGAAGTTGTGGCACATGATGAATTGCATCTATCAGTAGAGCGTACGATTGGCGGCAAGGTTTGGTGGAGGACGTCTGTCAAAAAAGGCACGTTTCGGCTTCAGCAAAATGTACTTAGTCAGCATTACCGCATCTTAGACGAGGAGAATTATCGCTATTATAGTTCGTTTAATAAAGAAGAAGCGAAGCGGCGGCTAGAGGAATTAAGCCAGCTGTCTTCTCCATATTGAGATTGGAAAAGGAAAGAGAGGCACCTGTTTATAAGGTGCCTCTCTTTTCTGTGTTTATACTTTTAGAGTGTTTTTCGCCCGAATAAAGGCAACAAGCTGTTTGATTTCTTCATCATTTAGGGGAACGCCGTCTACATAAATGGTTCCTTCTTTTGCTTCCGTCAGTTCAATTTTGATATCAGAGATTTTGCGTTGTATCTCTGGCTCGTCCGTTCTACCAAGTAAAAAATCAATGGACGTATCATACAAATCAGCCAGCAGCTTCACTGCTTCAAGCGAAGGTCGTCGGTACCCAGATTCGTAACCGGCATAGGTGCTTTTGGCGATACCTAGGCGATCTGCCGTATGCTGGAGAGACCATTTTTTCTTTTTTCTAAGGGTGGTTAAACGATCGAGTATCATACATGAACGCTCCTTTATTTACAACAACAGTATATCATATTTTGACATAGAATGTACGCGTTATGCGTAACAATTTCTTGATTAATTCGCGTTATGTGACTATAATGGCAATGAAGGTACGCGTAAAGCGTATATTATAGAATAGCACAAGCTAGCTTATAATATGTGTGACAAACGAAGTAATTTTACGAAAGAGGTGGACCTGTTGAAGAAATTATTGCTTTTAACGACTGGTGGGACGATTGCATCTGTAGAGAGTGAAAATGGTTTAGCTCCAGGTGTTAAAGCTGAGGATCTTTTGAGCTATTTAAACGAAATTAATGCAGAATATACAATGGACACAAAGTCCCTAATGAGTATAGATAGTACAAATATGCAGCCTGAATACTGGGTTGATATCGCAACAGCCATTTATGAGAATTATGATCAGTATGATGGGTTTGTCGTTACTCACGGAACCGATACAATGGCCTATACATCAGCAGCGCTGTCTTATATGCTGCAAAATCCTGATAAGCCGATCGTGATTACAGGTTCACAAATTCCGATTACTTTTAAGAAAACAGATGCGAAGAAAAACATCACAGATGCGATTCGCTTTGCATGTGACGGTGTTGGCGGCGTGTATGTCGTGTTTGATGGCAGAGTCATCCAAGGAACACGTGCGATCAAACTAAGAACGAAAAGCTACGATGCATTTGAAAGCATTAACTACCCATATATTGCATCAATTGAAAACCATCAAATTGAATACAATAGCAAAGTAAAAAGAACACCAATGAAACCGCTTAAATTAGATGCATCCTTGAACACAGATGTGTGTCTGTTAAAATTGCACCCAGGCCTGAAGCCCGAGTTTTTAGATGCAGTCAAAAGCATGTACAAAGGGGTTGTCATTGAAAGCTACGGCAGCGGCGGAATTCCTTTCGAAGGAAGAAACCTTTTAGAAAAGATTAACGAATTGCTGGAAGAAGGCATTTCTGTTGTCATCACCACTCAGTGTCTTGAAGAAGGAGAAGATATGAGTGTGTATGAGGTAGGACGCAAGATCAATCAAGAATTGGTGGCACGTTCAAGAAATATGAATACAGAAGCTATCGTGCCGAAATTGATGTGGGCACTAGGCAAAACAACAGATCCAAGAGAAGTCAAAAAGATTATGGAAACGCCAATCGCAGAAGATTTAGTGATTTAACTATTCTATAGAAAGCAGGTCATAAGAGATGGTTCAAGCAACTTATCGCTATGAGAAGGATTTTCTTGGTGAAAAAGAAATTCCAGCAGACGTGTATTATGGGGTTCAAACCCTTCGTGCAAAAGAGAATTTCCCGATTACAGGATATCGGATGCACGAGGAACTAATCAGAGCCTTTGCCATCGTGAAAAAAGCAGCAGCTCAAGCCAATATGGAAGTTGGACGTTTATATGAGGGAATTGGAAATGCCATCGTTCAAGCGTCTGATGAAGTCATTGAAGGCAAGCTGCACGAGTACTTTATTGTCGACCCAATTCAAGGCGGCGCAGGAACGTCCATGAATATGAATGCCAATGAAGTGATTGGAAACAGAGCACTAGAAATCATGGGACATCAAAAGGGAGAATACATCCATTTAAGCCCAAACACACATGTGAACATGTCGCAATCAACGAATGATTCATTCCCAACGGCGATCCACATTGCTGTGCTCAAGCAGTTAGATATTCTGCTTGAAACGATGCAAGTCATGCAGGACGTCTTTCAAAAGAAAGCGAAAGAATTCGATCATGTGATCAAAATGGGACGTACGCACCTTCAGGATGCTGTTCCAATCCGTTTGGGACAGGAATTTGAAGCTTACAGCCGCGTGCTGAGCCGTGATATTAAGCGGATCAACCAATCAAAACAGCATTTATATGAAGTCAATATGGGTGCAACAGCAGTTGGGACAGGCTTAAACGCAGATCCTCGTTATATTGAAATCGTGGTGAAGAAGCTCGCTGATATATCTGGTCTTCCTCTTGTAGGCGCAGAGCATCTCGTGGATGCAACGCAAAATACAGATGCTTACACAGAAGTATCCGCCGCTTTAAAAGTATGTATGATGAACATGTCTAAGATTGCCAATGACCTTCGCTTAATGGCATCTGGTCCGCGCGCAGGTCTTGCTGAAATCGCATTGCCAGCCCGCCAGCCTGGATCTTCCATCATGCCTGGGAAAGTCAATCCAGTCATGGCTGAGCTCATTAACCAAATCGCATTCCAGGTCATTGGGAACGACCACACGATCTGTCTTGCTTCTGAAGCAGGACAGCTTGAGTTAAATGTGATGGAGCCAGTTCTGGTCTTTAACTTGCTTCAATCTATTAGTATAATGAATAACGGATTCCGTTCATTCACAGATCATTGCTTAGCGGACATTGAAGCAAATGAAATACGTTTGAAAGAATATGTAGAAAAAAGTGCAGGCGTGATCACTGCCGTGAACCCTCACTTAGGCTATGAAGCAGCCGCTAGAATTGCAAGAGAAGCCATTTTAACAGGACAATCGATCAGAGATCTTTGCTTGCAGTACGATGTTTTAACGGAAGAAGAACTTGATATTATCTTAAATCCATTCGAGATGACAAAGCCTGGCATTGCAGGTGCAGAGCTCCTAGAGCGATAATAATATCAAAAATTTTATTTTATTAATATGTGGAATTGCCTGTGAAAAAGAGAAAAACAGGCAATTCACTTTCTTTCGAATTGACACACTTTTTTCACAATATTTTGAAAACGCTTAACGCACGCACAAAGGGAGGAAACAACATTGAAATCGGTTCGCTTGCCATCTATGGTGGAGATCATCGCCGTACTAGGTTTATTTTTGGCGATTGTCTTATCATTTACTATTTATTTTAACTTGGATATCCAATTGGCCTTATTTATTTCATGGTTTCTAGCAATTGGACTTGGTCTTCATTTAGGACACGCCTACAAGGATTTACAGGGTGCTATTACAAAAGGGATATCAAATGGATTAGATGCTGTTTTGATTTTACTTGCTGTAGGTGCTTTAATTGGAACTTGGATCGCTGGCGGAGTCGTACCGACACTGATCTATTATGGTCTTGAATTTATTCATCCAAATATCTTTTTACTAGCAACACTCATTATTTGTGCCATTATGTCTGTCGCTACAGGGACGTCTTGGGGAACAGTTGGTACAGCTGGGATTGCCATGATTGCCATTGGTGAAGGTTTAGGGATTCCTCTCCCAATCGTTGCAGGTGCCGTCTTGTCAGGTGCTTATTTTGGAGACAAGCTTTCTCCACTGTCTGATAGTACAGTTCTCGCCTCGTCCTTATCAAAGGTTGAAGTTCTGGCGCATGTAAGAGCCATGATGGTCTTATCCATTCCTGCCTTTGTTATTACTGCTATTATGTTTACGGTCACTGGTTTTATCTATGGAGGACGTAATATTGATCAAGAAAAGGTTGAATACTTAAAGAATGCGTTGCTCGATACATTCAATATTAATGTATGGATGCTTATTCCAGCTCTCATTGTCGTGGTTTTACTTGTCATGAAAAAGCCTGCTCTGCCGGTTATTGCAATCGGTGCTTTGTTTGGGGCGATCTGGGCCTTTGCGTTTCAAGGTGCGAATCCTAGTGATGCAATTGGTGCAGCATACAATGGATTTTCAATTCAATCAGATGTAGACTTTCTAAACCAGCTTCTCAATCGTGGTGGAATGGTCAACATGCTTGGCTCTTTGGTAGTGATTATTCTTGGGCTTGGTTTCGGGGGAGTATTGGAACATCTGGGTGTATTGAAAGTCATTGTCTCAACCTTTGAGAAAAAACTCCACAATGCGGGAAATGTTACTCTTTCCACTATTCTTGTTGCATTCTTTGCTAACATTTTTGGTTGTGCAATGTATGTATCAATTATCCTTACACCAAAAATTATGGAAAAGAGCTACGATAAATTAAAGTTAGATAGACGAGTTTTATCCAGAAACTCTGAGGTCGGTGGTACGCTTACGTCTGGTATGGTTCCTTGGTCAGATAACGGTATTTACATGGCAGGAATTCTCGGCGTATCGACATTCTCTTATTTACCATTTATGTGGTTGAGCTTTGTCGCCATTGGTCTTGCGATCATTTACGGATATACGGGTAAATTCATTTGGTACGTGAAAGATCAACAAGAAAGAGAAGAATCGGCCTCATAAGCCGTTTGCAAAAGCCGCTCCTGAACGGGGGCGGCTTTGTTTGTCCTAGGACTGTGAGACTATATGTGGCATATAACAAACGAACAGGAATTTAGACCTCCAATAAAAGAGGTCGAAAGGGGTGGTGTAAAGCAGAATGAAAGCATATTTATCCCATAAAAAGGGCACAAATCCCTATTCAAACATGAGTCTTTGAACCTTATAATAACAATATTGGAAAAAGTGCTATTCACCTTACGCTCGTTTAGAGGGACTCTAAGCAGCGTTTTTATTTTTGGACAGGAGGAGGAACCCATATGAGCTTATCGGATATGCTGTCTGCCCTTAACGGTGGCATTTCAAATAAAAAAGCAGAAATTGAAGAGAAAATTGCTCGACTCAAAAAGGCGAAAAGCAAGGTTGAACGTGAACAAGATGCGGCAGAAACAGATTTAAAGCAAATCAAGCAGCCAAAGCTTGGGACCTCTTGGAAAGGTGAGCGAAGCCAGGATTTCAAAACAGACCGAAATGAAGCACATGATGCGCTGCAAACAATCGTGAACGATAAATACCCACGCTACGTGAGCCGCATCGAATTCAAAATCAGTACATTAGAAGCAGAACAAGCTGCGTTATCCTTTGCCAGTTCCTTAGCTGGAGACGCCGCACGTCTTGCTGAAAAAGGAGAAGACGCAGTAGAGGACGCAAAACGCTTGATCTCAAAAGCATGGAGCAGCTTGTAAGAGAGCGTCATGCTGAACAAATCTGGAGGAAATCACAATGGGACAAATTAAGTTAAACTACCAAACAGTCATGGATAAACTAGATGAAGTCTCCCAAGCCGTAGAAGCTTTAGCGATGAAAAAAGCAGCAGATAAAGCGGGTGAAAACAGCCTTGAATTTGTAACTAAGTGGACGGCACGTGAAAGAGAAGTGAGCGAAATGGTCTCAAGCTTTAAAGAAGCCTTAATTAAAAATGTTCAGGATACACGTTCTAACGTGAAAACATTAAAAGAACAAGACGAAGCGATTGCTGCAAAATAATCAGCACACTCGCTTTTATTTATAGGTACATTTAACGCGGTGTATAATTATAGTCTTAAAGACTCATATTAAATTAGGAGTGTAAGACCTTGTATTATTCCGTTTTTCTTCCAAATGCGTCACTAAAAGGACACCTTTTCCCTATTTAAGGCTGAGGCTTTTCGCCTTATACTATACTTAATGAAAGCAAAACGATAGAAATATCAGGATTGGAAAAATCATGTGATTCGTTGGTTTCCAAAGGCGCTCACGCCATGCTTTCGTATGAGGTCAGATAGAGGTGGATGACATGAGTTTATCCGAGATGCTGCACCATCTGCATATGGGAATTGAGAACAAACGTGCAGAATTTGACGAAATGATCTCTCGGTTAAAGACAGCCAAAAGCAATATTCAAACAGAACAAGATCTTGCCCAGTCAGATATCAAAGAAATCAAGAAGCCTGCACTAGATTCGTCATGGAAAGGCGAGAGAGGGACCGACTTTCATCGCCATCGGAAAGACGCTTACAGCGTGATGCATGACATCGTCAACAATGAATATGAAAAATATATAACAGAGATTGATCAAAAAATCTTACACTTTGAATTGAAAAAAATGGAGCTGGCCGTAGCCAGTAATTTTGCAGGAAGAGCTCAGGACGTGATGGAAAAGGGCGAGGATTTTGCAAAGGATGTTAAACATTTGATTGAACGGGGCTGGAAAGCTCTTTAAAACCATAAATGAAACAGCCGACTCATAAAAGGGCGGCTGTTTTTTTGTTTAATCACATCCACCACCGCCGCTGTCACCTGAATCACTCCCACAGGAGGCATCAGAAGCGTGAGGGGTATACGAATCAGTATAAGTGCTTGTCGTTGAGCTATGATGTGCAGAACGCTTAGCAGATACACGTTTATCCTTTGGTGTGAACAAGCTGGCAACGATGGCTCCTAAAGAAGCTAATATGATAATGACTACAAACATAAAAGTACCCATAATGCATCCCTCCTCTAGTTTCATATTCATACGAATGAGCCATATCAAGGTTCCCGATTTGAAAGAAATACTGGGCAAAGAGTTCTATTTTCGTTTATGATGATAGGCAAAAGTAAATGCCAAGGGAGGAGAGCCCATGCTATCTCTACGTCAGGAGGAGCTTCTGAAACGATTGATGCAAGCGGAGCAGGAACTGACAAGTGAAGAAATTGCCCGTGTGATCGGAGTCACATCACGAACCATTCGAACAGATATGAAAGCGCTTAAAAAGATCTTAGAAGAACATGGTGCCGCACTGCATATTAAACGCGGGGCAGGGTATACATTGAGCGTTGAAGATTATGGAGCATTTCGTACATTTTTGAAAACGTCACTGAGAGAAAGGAATGAGAAAAAGGAACCGTTCATTCCCAATCAGCCTGAGGATCGCGTCGCTTATCTATTGAAAAGACTGCTTCTGTCAGAAGACTATATCAAATTAGAGGGATTGGCAGAGGAATTATTTGTGAGTGAATCTACAGTGAAAAATGATTTGAAAGCTGTCAGGCACTTGTTTTCATTGCATGGACTTTCTATATCGCACCGGCCTAAATATGGACTGCGTCTGACAGGCGATGAAATGAAATTAAGATATTGTATGGCAGAGCATGTGTTTCAGCAGGAGCACGCGAACGCTGCACTGTTACCTGAAGAAACATATCAATTGATTCAGGACATCGTGCGTTCACGTACAAAAGCCACCGGACTTCATCTATCAGAAATCGGTTTAAGTAATTTAGTAACCCACATTGCCATCGCATGCAAACGAATTGAAGAAAAAAAGCTGGTCAAGATGCCAGAAGCGGAATTGAGAGAAATTCAAGTGCAGCCAGTTTTCCAGGTAGCTCAACAAATGGCTGAAGATATTCGCTGCGTATTATCGATTGATTTTCCGCTATCAGAAATGGCGTACATCGCGATTCACTTAATGGGGGCAAAGATGATGGCATATGGAGAGGCTGGCCATACGCTATTTCATCTGCTGGACGAAGATCATTTTCGTTTCACTCACCAATTGCTTGCTTATGTAGAGGAGCACATGTCACTTGATATTCAGTTTGATAAGGAGCTGATCGTTGGTTTAAGTCTTCATTTGCGTTCAGCCATTCATCGTTTTAGATACGATATGAACATGCGAAATCCTTATTTACCAGACATTAAAAGGTATTATCCCATTGCGTTTGAGGCGGGTGTTTATATGGGCAGATGGCTGAAGGAAAAAGAGGGTGTTGAGATTCCTGAGGATGAAATCGGATATTTGGCACTTCATATTGGGGCTGCAATCGAGCGGACAAAATCACAGCATGTGAGAAAGACATGTCTTATTGTGTGTGCGACGGGTGTCGCCAGCAGTCAGCTTCTTCTTCATAAGCTCACGGCGGCTTTTAGCGGAAGGCTGGAGATCGCTGGAACTGCAAGTGTCGGGGAACTTCCTTCGTATGATTTAAGAAGCATTGATTTTATTATTAGTACCATTCCGCTTCAGAATACATTGCCGGTGCCAGTAATTGATGTACATACGATTCTAAGTGACGATGATATTGTACGGCTGAAACGATTTGTGAAGAATTCACAGGATACAGGAGTTTTGCGGTATGTGAGTCCGGCGCTGACATTTTTTCAGCAAGATCTCCAATCAAGGGAAGAGGTTCTTCAATTTTTTGTGAACGTGCTAAAGGAGCAGCATCGAATCCCAGACGAGTTTGAACAATTATTGCTAGAAAGAGAGCAGGTGTCACCCACATCTTTCGGTCATTTGGTTGCGATTCCTCATCCAATAAAGCCGGCAACAGATGACACATTTTGTGCGATCTGTACGTTGAAAAAGCCGGTGCTGTGGGGAGAAGATCGAGTACAAGTCGTATGCTTGTTAAGCATCCAGAAGACGTATCAAAAAGAATTACAGTCGCTTTATCAATTTCTTGTGCGGCTGACAGAACGGAAGGAAGTGGTGGAACAGCTCATCAAAGCCGCTTCATTTGAAGAACTGACAGCTGCGCTTCATGTATTGGAGCATCCAAATGAAAAAACGCGGCACCCATTTCCGCATCTGTGAGGAAAAAGATTAGATGTTAATGAAAGCGCTTTTAAAATAACATCAAAAAGGAGGATGATCACGAGTTTTTGCAAAGGGGGAGACGGATCATGAGCTTCAAGGAGAAAGCGGCAGATGTCATGGGGCATGTGGCTTATCGCATCACCAACCAGAAATATATTATGGCGATTAAACAGGCATTTGTCACACTGATGCCGATCATCATTACAGGAGCTTTTGCTGTACTGGTGGCGAATATGATCATGAGCCCGGAAACAGGGCTTGCTCATTTTGAGATATTCAGGTTTTTAGCAGAGCTTCAGCCTATTATGAAGGCAATCAATTATGCCACACTGAACTTTTTAACCATTGGGGCTGTGTTCCTCATTGGGATTGAGCTTGGGAAAATCAACGGTCACAAGTCTCTGTTCCCAGGATTGATGGCATTGATTTCATTTATATCTGTTATTCCAACGACACTTCTTCTTGAAGTCGATGGATCGATGCGTGAGGTTGTTGACGTGTTGGCAAGACAATTTTCTGATCCAAAAAGCTTATTTTTAGGGATGATCATTGCGATCGTATCTGTGGAGATTTTTTGTAAGCTGACCGAGGTGAAATGGCTGCAAATCAAGATGCCGGATTCGGTTCCGTCGAATGTGGCAACGTCTTTTTCGTCACTTTTCCCATCGATCATTACAATTACAATCATTAGCTCATTTGGCTTTGCATTTCACCGGTTGACAGGCATTTATCTGCATGAAGCAGTGTATAACGTGGTGCAGCGTCCGTTAGAAAGTGTTGTACAGGGGCTGCCTGGGATTTTAACGTTGATGTTTGTGGCGCAATTTTTCTGGGTGATCGGCATTCATGGCAACCAGATGATTAAGCCGATCCGGGAGCCGCTCTTATTAGGATCGATTGCAGTGAATATGACAGCATTTCAAGAGGGAAAAGAGATCCCGAATATCATCACGATGCCGTTTTGGGATGTGTATATGAGCATCGGTGGTTCAGGTGTGACCATTGGTCTTTTGATTGCGATTTTTATTGCTGGGAGAAGGGAAGAGATGCGAAGCATTGCCAAGCTCTCATCTGGACCCGGACTGTTCAACATCAATGAACCCGTTATTTTTGGATTACCTGTGATGCTGAACCCTGTGATGGCGATCCCATTTATCGTCACGCCGCTTGTGACAGGTACGATTGGGTATATTGCGACGGCTACAGGATTCGCTGGAAAAGCGGTCGTGATGGTGCCATGGACGACACCGCCGCTTGTAAATGCATGGCTGTCCACCGCTGGCAGTATGGGCGCTGTCATCACACAGCTTATCTGCATTGTGGTTGCTGTTTTCATCTATTTACCGTTTGTTCTCTTGTCTAACCGCAAGCCAGAAGCAGCACCAGATTCAGAATAAACATTCAGACGAAGAAAAGGGAGGCGGCGACATGAACAGAATTGAGATTCCAAGTGATTTTATCCTAGGTGCTGCGGCTTCTGCTTGGCAGACCGAGGGATGGAAGGGAAAGCGGGCGCATCAAGACTCGTACATCGACTTATGGTATAAGGAAGGATATCACGTGTGGCACGAAGGCTATGGTCCTGCTGGTGCGACAAACTTTTACGAGCGCTACCCTGAAGATGTCGCCTTAATGAAAGAGATTGGGCTGACACATTACAGGACATCGATCAATTGGTCGAGGTTTCTCATAGATTACGAGAATGGGATAGTGGATGAGGCCTATGCTCGTTACATTGATGATCTGATCAATGAATTAATCGCAGCAGGTGTAGAACCAATGTTTTGCTTAGAGCACTATGAACTTCCTGCCGTTTTGCTTGAGAAGTACGGCGGATGGTCATCAAAACATGTTGTCGAGCTGTTTGTTCTCTATGCAGAAAAGGTGTTTGAGCGCTACGGAGACCGAGTCAAGCATTGGTTTAGTTTTAATGAACCGATTGTTGTTCAGACACGTGTTTATCTAGATGCGATACGATATCCGTTTGAGCAAAATACGAAGAAATGGATGCAGTGGAACTATCATAAAGCTCTGGCAACAGCAAAAGTGGTGAAGCTGTTTCAGGAGATGGGCTTGAAGGAATCGGCAGGAGCCAAAATCGGCGTGATTCTCAATCCAGAAGTGACGTATGCAAGATCGTCTGCTCCCCATGACCAAGAAGCGGCACGTATGTATGACTTGTTTTTTAATCGAGTGTTCCTAGATCCTTCCATCAAAGGGGAGTATCCAGAGGAACTGATCGATGTGTTGAAAAAGCATAATATTCTTTTCGATTTTACAGAGGAAGAGCTTCAGATCATCAAGAATCATACGGTGGATGTTGTTGGGCTTAACTTGTACTATCCGCATCGTGTCAAGGCACCGAGTAAGGCTTGGAACGAAGGGACGCCTTTTCATCCATCCTATTATTACGATATGTTTGAGCTTCCAGGGAGAAAAATGAATCCTTTCAGAGGCTGGGAAATCTACCCGAAGATTGTCTATGATATGGGGATGAGAATAAAAGAAGAATACGGAAATATTGAGTGGTTTGTGGCCGAAAATGGCATGGGTGTAGAAAAGGAAGAACGGTTTAAAACAGAAGACGGTATCATTGATGATCAGTATCGCATTTCATTTATCAGCCAGCATTTGAAGCGGGCACTTCAAGCGAAAGCAGAAGGATCAAATTGCACAGGCTATATGCTTTGGGCATTTACAGACAATGTCTCACCGATGAATGCCTTTAAAAACCGCTACGGATTAGTCGAAATCCAGCTGGAGAATGAACGAAATCGTCAGCTGAAAGCATCTGCGTATTGGTACCAGACGTTAATCAAAACAAGGGAACTGCAGGTTGAAACAGAAGTCATTTATCAATAGGAGTGATGAGAAATGAAACGAATCATTCTCGCTTGTGCAGCAGGAATGTCAACGTCTATTGTGGTGTCCAAAATGAAGGCTGCCGCAGAAGCTAAAGGGCTGGATTACTATATTTATGCTATACCTGAAGGAGCCATTGCAGATGAACTAGAAGAGCATGGAGAGGATGTACAGGCGATTTTACTTGGACCGCAAGTAAGCTTTATGAAAAAAGCAGCTGAAAAAACGGCGGCACCCTATCAAATACCTGTCGATGTCGTCAATGTAAGATTATACGGAACAGCAAACGGAGAAAAAATTCTAGAGCATGCACTGAAACTAGCAAATGAATCTTGAATAATTGGAGGAGAAGCAGATGACGGTATTAGAGGAAATGCAGGGAGCAGCCTTTCAAATCATTGCCCATGCAGGCGAGGCAAGAAGTCATTATGTAGAAGCGATTCGTCTAGCAAGAGCGGATGATTTTGAAAAAGCGCAGCAGTTGATCGAAAAAGGGGAGGAAGCGTTTCGAAGCATCCACAACCTGCATCTGTCGCTGATTCAAAAAGAAGCGGCAGGTGAACAGCTTCCTTTTTCTTTACTGCTCATACACGCAGAAGATCAAATGCTCACAACAGAGACCATTCATCTGCTCGCCATCGAAATGATCGAAATGTGTAAAAAAATGAATACCCTGTCAAAATAGTTGTCAATGAATAACCAATTTCTGTTATAATCATTCGGTAGATAAAGAGAAAGCAGGATTGGTGAATGAAGAAAACATGTATGCTGATGACGATTGGTCTTATGCTGCTGCTCATTTCGGGCTGTATGGGAATGAAGGAGCAGGCGGGAGGAAGCCAGCAAGTCATCAAAGAGGAAAAGGGTCGATTACAAACAAAAGACATTCAGCAGAAAAAAGAAACGGCAGTGATAGAGACAAAAAGCTGGATCAAGCAAAAGGAGCCGGTCGAGCTTCCGATTTTGATGTATCATAGTATCTCAAGCGGCAACTCGTTACGTGTGCCAAAGAGCGAATTTGCATCTCATATGAAATGGCTGAAGGACAACGACTATGTCACACTGTCGCCAGAAGAGGTGTACCGCGTTTTCACAACAAATTCGATGCCAAGTAAGAAGAGTGTCCTCATTACATTTGATGATGGATATACGGATAACTATACAAAGGCATTTCCGATTTTAAAGCAGTATGAAATGAAAGCAACGATTTTCATGATTGAGCAATCCATTGGCCGTCCAAATCACTTAACGGATGAGCAAATGGACGAGATGATGGCACATGGGATATCGATTGAGAGTCATACGATTCATCATTTAGAGCTCAATCGATTATCAAAGCAGCAGCAGGAAGAGGAGTTAAAAGGATCAAAGACATTCTTCGATCAGCGATTTTCTCAGCGTACGAGAATGGTCAGCTATCCTGTCGGGCGCTATAATGAAGAGACGTTGAAGCTGGCGAAGGAAGCCGGATATCAAATGGCTGTCACCACTGAACCAGGACATGCGAAGAAGGAACAAGGCATGATGTCATTGCACCGCGTCCGCATTTCACCGGGATTTTCACCAGAAAGCTTTGGCAGGATGGTAGAAGGGAAGTAACGATCAATGTTTCACATGAAACATTTTACGACAAGTTTCGCCAAAATGACTTACCGCCCATACACCTTGACATGATATGTCTTGGTTTCAACTGTCATGACAAGAGACACTTAGATGGACAGAACTTTCATTATCAGGGGAGTTCTGTTTTTTTAAATTGTCATTCAAACCCTACATCGTAAGAAACACCTCAATGAAAAACTCAAAGATCAAGCCCGCCAATGAAGTAAGAATCAAATATTGCTCAGCAACGCAAAACTTAAGAAACCCTACATAGAAAAACCAATTGAGAAAAGAAAGGGAGAAGGAATATGTCAAACTTTTTTGGAATCGACCATGTTCAACTAGCTGCCCCAAAAGGCAGTGAAGAGAAAGCTCGTTTGTTTTTTGGCGAAATTTTAGGGATGAAAGAAATACCTAAGCCTAGTAATCTAGCTAAACGCGGAGGTGTCTGGTTCCAATGCGGTCATCATCAGCTTCACATTGGCATTCAGGAACATTTTCAAGCTGCAAAGAAAGCTCATCCGGCTTTTCTTGTAAAGAGTCTATCGGAATTAAAAGAGGCATTATTGAAGTATCATATTCGTATAAGTGAAGATGAGCCATTGGAGGGAGCCAATCGGTTTTATGTAGAAGATCCTTTTGGGAATCGAATTGAGTTTTTAGAGAGAAGAGACTAGAAGACAAAAAGAAGGCTGTCGAAGAAATCTCGACAGCCTATTTGTTATTGATAAACGGGATAGCCCGTCATTTTAATATCTTTTCCAAGCGGTTCCACTGCGAGTTGATCCAGTTCAATGGCATCACTCATGAGGCGTATGCCTTCGCCTCCGAAAAAGGAAGGGGAAAGTCGTCCGCCAATGAGCTTAGGCGCCATATAGATGACGAGTTTATCTACAAGCTGCTGCTCTAAGAATGAGGCGTTAATCTGGCCGCCGCCTTCAATCATGAGAGAGGAGATATTTTTTTCTCCCAGCACTTGAAGCACTTCTTTCAGGGGCACCCGCGTGTCGCTGTCTGTCATGAAGACACGGACGCCAGCTTCTTCTAAAGCCGCTCGTTTTTCCTTATCGGCTTGCTTTGTTGTAAAGATCCATGTAGGTGCCATCTGATCCGTGACGATCTTTGCTGTCAGTGGTGTTGACAGCTTAGAGTCTAAGACAATTCGAATCGGATTATTCCCATTTGGAATCCGCGCAGTTAATGAAGGATCATCGTGAATGACGGTTTGAGCACCGACCAAAATCGCATCATTGATACTGCGGATATGGTGAGCGTCATAACGGGATGTCTCAGATGTAATCCACTTGCTGTCAGACGTGGCAGAGGCGATTTTTCCATCTAAGGTAATGCCTGCTTTGAGCGTCACAAAAGGTGTTTTTTTCGTAATAAAGTGATTAAATACTTCATTCATCAGAATGGATTCCTGTTCAAGTACGCCCGTGATGACTTGAATGCCTGCGTCTTGTAAAATGGCAATCCCGCGGCCAGCGACAAGCGGATTCGGATCAAGTGCTGCCACGACAACAGTTTCGACGCCGGCTTTTACAAGTGCTTCCGCGCAAGGGCCTGTGCGTCCATGGTGGGAACAAGGCTCGAGGGTCACATAAATAGTGGCTCCTTTTGCTTTGTCTCCGGCCATGTTGAGTGCATGAATTTCAGCATGTGGTTCACCGGCTTTCATATGAGCACCGACTCCAACAATTTCATTCTCTCGCACAATTACAGCCCCGACGAGCGGGTTCGGAGATGTCTGACCTTTCATTGCCCGTGCATTATCAAGGGCTAGCTTCATATATCGCTCATGATGTGGCAATCGTACGCACCTCTTGCTCCGCCTTCATGTGACCTGAGCGGTTGATTTTTGTCTGCAAATATTTTTCGTTAAATTCAGAGACATCTCCCCAAAGCGGAATGCGTCCAGAAAGAGATAAACCTGCATGGCTGATCGCATCTGTCTTTTTCGGATTATTGGTAATGAGTCTGACTGGCTTTGTACGAAGTGTTTGAAGAACGGCAATGGCTTCTTCGTATTGACGTGTGTCATCTTCAAAACCAAGTGCTTCGTTCGCTTCTACTGTATCGTAGCCGTTTTCTTGAAGAATATAAGCCATGGCTTTACTGAAAAGACCAATGCCGCGGCCTTCATGATTGGCTAAGTAAAACAGGGCTCCTGCCCCATTGTCCTCAATCATTCGCATAGACTGCTTCAATTGGAATCCGCAGTCGCAGCGCTTGCTTCCGAAAATATCGCCAGTGTGGCAAATGGAATGCATGCGGATAAGGGCTTCGTCAGCTTGCTCAAAATCCCCGTATACAAGAACGCTTGACTGCTGATGATCAGCAAGCTGGCGGGACGAGAGGCTTTCAATTAAAGCTTCATCTGTCAATGGCTCTTTTCCATCGTCTTTTAACCATGAATACCAGTTGAACATGACAGTTCTGCCGTCTAAATTCACTGGCAGTTTAATGGGTCCAGTGATATATATATACCCGTCTTCTTGCTGTACTCGTTTGATTTTATCTTTTAATATGGCTGTTTTAAGTTCTGTGTGTTTGTCCATATTCTGCACCTTCTTTTTAGTCTGTTTCTTCAATCTGTAAACGAACGAGAACGCCAAATGGATCAACAAATTCGCTGCTTTTTCCTGTCGTGTTGACTTGAGTGCCTGCTTTTGTCAGGCGTTCGATGACGGATTGTCTGTCTGCTTCTTCTGGGAAAACCAGTGTATAGCTTCTAATTCCTGAAAAACGTGGATCAATGGCTCCTTTTCGTCCGCGTCCCCATGCATTAAAGGCAAGGTGGTGGTGGTACACACCAGCAGCGATAAATAGGCTTGCTGGTGGAGCCATTCGGATATGAAAACCGAGCGTATGGACATAAAAGGCATCTGCTTCTTCTGGGTTGAGATGAAAATGCAAGTGTCCCATCACTGTGCCGGCAGGGAGTCCTTCCCATGTGGTATCAGCGGCTTCCTGCAGGAGTCCATCTCCATCAAGCGGCGCATTTCCGCCACCTTTCAGTTCTCCATGCTCACCTACCCAAATGTCCTGAGGACGGTCAGCATAAATTTCTACGCCAATGCCGTCAGGATCACTTAAATAAATGGCTTCACTGAAAAAGTGATCGCTTGCTCCAATTAAAGGATAGCCTTTTTTGATCACATGTGCCAGCCATGTGCCCAGGTTTTTTCTGGTAGGTAATAAAACAGCAAAGTGATAAAGTCCTGGCTCATGATCAGGCTTCTCTTTGAGCTGTGCATCTTCTTTTAACAAAAGAATCGGTTCCTTTGCATTGCTGCCAAGTGTCACCGTGGAATCTGTTTTTTCTAATATAGAAAATCCTAAAATGTCTGTATAAAAAGGTAAAGAACGATCAAAGCTGGACACCTGTAATTCTGTCACACCCAATCTTAGCTGCTCAATTGTCTTCAAGCTCGGTCATCTCCTTCATGATATATGCATCGGCATGTTCAAATGTTTTTGAAAATCTATAAAAAATGAATACCTTGTTACTTTTAGTAACTAAACTATATAATAGTTAGTGACTTATTTCAAGTAATTAATTGTGTTATAATGAAAAAAAGAGAAAAAAGCAGGAGGGAGTAAGATATGGCTCAAGTAGATGGCTGCCCAATTACAGATGCCATGGAGATTCTAGGCAAGAAGTGGGTCATTCTCATCATCAATCAGCTTCTGACAGGGCCTAAGCGTTTTTGTCAGCTTGAAAATGAAATGAACATCAGCGGAAGATTACTATCAGAAAGGCTGAAGGATTTAGAAGCTGAGGGACTTGTTGAGAAAAAAGTATATCCCGACATTCCAGTGCGGATAGAATACGAATTAACAGTGCAAGGGAAGAAAATTGAACCGATTATTCGTGAAATGTATGCTTGGTCTTTAGATCGTAAAAACAGCAAAATAGAGGAACATGTTCCTTCTTAATCGATTTCGATCAGTGTGTCTGATCGAAATTTTTTTGTGTGATTTTCCAGAAAACTAAGACAATAGTATGAAAAATGATATTGACAATTATTTCACCCATTATATAATATCAAGGAGAAGAGGGTTCTTTTCCCTGTAATGGAATGGAGGTTATGCCATGGTATTATGAATGGGACAGATTGCCTAAAACTCTTATCCATCCATCATTTAGAAGCAGACATCTTTGACTTTAGGAAGCAAAGATTTATTTTTTCAACTCAATTGATAATGATTATCATAATCATCTATAAGTGTGTTCCAGCACTTATGAAGGTTATTTTTTTTATTGTCTATTGAGAATAATTATCAATATCATTTAGGAGGGCTCACATGAAAGTCATTCGTTCAACGTCACCCGTATTATTATTCCTTAGTTTTGTTCTATTATTTGCTCTAGCTCCTGTTAGCTCAGCCTCAGCAGCTGGCTTAGCAGATGGTCAATATTCAGCGCAATATGTGGTATGGAAAGCTGATAGCGATTCGACTTCAACAGCGAATACGTATTTCGAAAAACCAGCCAAGCTTGTCGTAAAGGATGGAAAAATCAAAGCGCAAGTCACGTTAACGAATAGCTCTTGGATCACAAGCTTTAAAACGCTCGATCAAGGTGTCTATAAAGATGCGAAGGTGATCAGTACAAATACAGCTGCTAATAAGAGAACAGTAGAATTCAATGTGAACAGCCTGACTGAGGCCGTACCAGCAAAAGTGAGTGTGACTGTACCGGCTATCGGATATACAGGAAATTACGACATTCGCCTCAAGTTTGATGCGGCATCTGTTCAATAGAAAGGGAGGAAATTCGCTTGATGAAAAAAAGAATGAGGCTGTCAGTCTTCATGGCGGTTTTTTTACTGGCACTTATGCTGCCTTTTTCAAACGCACAGGCTGCCGCATTAAAGGATGGTACATACTCCGTCAATTATACAGTGCTGAAAGCTGAAGGAAATGCGGTCTCAATGGCAAATGATTACTGGCTGAAGCCAGCAAAAGTGATAGCGAAAAATGGGAACCTGACAGTGCAAATGACGATTAAAAATAGCAGCTGGGTAACGGAATTTAAAGTACCGGGAAATGGCGGCTATGTCGATACAACCGTTCTCTCAACAAATAAAAAAGCCAATACAAGGCTCGTTCAGTTCCAAGCTCAAAGCTTGTCTAAACCAATCAAGTCAAAAATTCATGTCACTGTGAAATCTGCTGATTATGATCATGATTACACCATTCAGCTGAAATTTGATGAGAGCAGCATCAAGTCACTTTCGTCTAACAATGCAAATCAATCAGCAGGTGCAGCAGAAAGTCAGCAGCCATCAAAAGAATCAACGAACAAAGCTGATTCATCCACAACGAAACAAGAAGAAAATCCTCAAACTGGTGATACAAGCCAGACAGGGTGGCTCCTTGTGCTTGTCTTATGTTCAGGCGGGTTTTTAGCAAGAAAGTGGATCATCAAGCATTAACGGAAGGAAGTGTCACCATTTGAAACGTCTTTTTCATCTAAAGGCAGCCAATCTGCTCGTTTTATTCAGTTTGTTGACTGCGTTTCAGATTCCTCAAGGAACAGCTCAAGCGGCATCATTCGTTGATGGTGAATACACAGTTGGATTCACCGTTTTAAAAAATGGCAGCACAGAAGCGTCCATGATGGATACCTATACAGAAAAGCCAGCTAAGCTGATTGTGGAAAATGGCAAGAAAACAGCCTATGTCACACTGAAGCAAAGCAAAGAAATAACAGATTTCAAGGTCGAACAAAATGGTGCTCTCGTTACCACTGAAACGGTCAGTGAGGACGAGACAGCCAATACACGTGTGATCAAATTTGATGTCGACGACTTATCAGCGAAATTAAACGGCTGGGTGAAAATTTACTGGGATTTAGGCGGCTTTATTTATGACGAAGCATATGACGTACAGCTTGCATTCGATCAAAGCAGCCTCACACTCGTTACGCCTGCAAAACCAGATGATAACGAAACAAAACCGGATGACCAAAACGGTACAAAGCCAGACGATCAACCGACAAAACCAGGTAATAACAATGGCACAAAACCAGATGATTCCGCGCAAAATCAATTAAAAGATGGCGTATATCGTATTAATTACAGTGTATTAAAAGGGGATACGGATGAGGCATCTCGAATGAGTGATTACTTCTCACACCCTGCATCCTTAACTGTCAAAAATGGAAAGCAAACCATTTCCTTTACGGTGAAGGACCATAAGTCTGTCGCTTCTTTAAAAACAGAGAAAAATGGTTCTTATCAAGAAGCCAAAACAGTCAGCAAGGATGAAGCAAAGAACACAAGAGTGGTTTCATTTGATGTAGATGATTTGAAAAAAGCGGTAAAAGGAAAAGTACACATTGTAGTAGCAGCCGCTAACTATGACCAAACCTACGATATTCGTTTTCAATTTGATTCAACAAGTATCGCTCCAGTGAAGGACGGGCAGGTGGTAGAGGAAGAAACACCAGCTGCACCAGAAACACCAAAACCAAACACACCAACAACAGAAACAAATAACGGCGGAGCAAATCAAGAGACGGCTCAGCTAAAAGATGGTGTATACAAGCTTCCTTTCTCAATGAAGAAGGCAGACAAGGATGAGCTTTCTCGCATGAACGATTACGTCGTGAGTCCTGCGACACTGGTTGTAAAAAATGGCCGCCATTTCGTTTCATATACAGTGAAGAACAGCTCAGCGATCACGTCATTCCAAGTAGGAACAGGCGGAAAGTTTGAGGAGACACTTGTCGCGAAGACAGATCAAAAAGCAGATACACGCGTCATTCAATATGAAGCAAAAAGTTTAAGTGGAGCTCAGGCAGCACGCGTAAAGATTGATATTCCAGCTGCGAATTATCATGAGCAGTACGATGTCAAACTCGTCTATGACACAAAAGGTATCGCTCTCGGTGAGGGAAGCGGAATTTCAACGGTCATTGGAGACGATGAGAGTATCGGCTTTATCAAAAATCCAAATGATCACGATTCTCAAACGAATCAACTTGAGAATGCAGTACCTGAGGAAACGGGTGCGGAGCAGATGACATTTACGCCATCAGATGATCAAACCAAATCTGAGTCTGGACAGCTGAATCCGAAAACGGGAGATACCTCTCTTCTTTGGGTGTATATTCTTTTATTCGGCGGTTCGTTATTCGTACTCGTCAGAAAATATCAAACACGGACAAGATAGACTGTTTATTATATGTGAGATGCGCCATTTATGCTGGCGCATCCACTCTCTTTTTTCGAAAGGAGGCTTCTATTTTTGAAGCATCGAATATTATGTACCTTGATCGCTGCCTTCAGTGTGTGCATGATCTTATCGGGCTGCTCACAGTCAGCTGAAAGCTCAGCAAAAGGCAAAAAAAGCGCTGAATCAAGTGAGCGCATTGTAGCAACGACTGTAGCTGCTGCGGAGATCATGGATGCTTTAGAGGTGGATCTTATCGGGGTGCCAACAAGTCAAAAATCCTTGCCAGCTCGTTACAAAGGACTGCCGGAAGTCGGTAACCCAATGAGCCCGGACATGGAAATCATCCAATCACTTCAACCGACAGATGTCCTTTCTGTCACAACCCTTCAATATGATTTAGAGACACCCTTTCAGCAAGCAGGTGTCCCTGCCACATACCTAAATCTCGAGAGCATGGCTGACATGGAGAAGGCCATCATGAAGCTTGGAGATCAGTATGACAGAAAGAAGCAGGCTGAACGCATTGTGTCTGAGTTTGAGCAAAAAAAGAAAGACATTCAAGAGAGAACGAAAGGAAAACGCAAGCCGTCCGTTCTGATTTTGCTTGGTGTGCCAGGCAGTTATTTGGTGGCGACAGAGAATTCATATATTGGTGATCTTGTGCGTATCGCAGGAGGAAAGAATATTGTCAAAGGCGAGAAAATGGAGTATTTGGCATCCAATACGGAATATTTACAAAAAGCCAATCCAGATATCATTCTCCGTGCCGCACATGGGATGCCAGACGAAGTCGTCCAAATGTTTGATGAAGAATTCAAAACAAATGACATCTGGAAACATTTCAATGCGGTCAAACAAGACCGGGTGTATGACCTCGAAGAAAGCTTATTCGGGACAACAGGCAATTTAAAGGCAGCAGAAGCATTAGATAAATTGACTCGTATGTTGTATCCGTCATAAGCGGCGAATCTTAATGATAAAAGGACGTTCAAGATGAAAAAAACAGGGATTTTATTTCTGATAGTCAGTCTCTTACTGGTCTGCGTATTTATTTATTCAGCCATTACTGGGAGCATTCATGTCACCCCATTTGAATTATTAGAAGGGCTCATCACAGGTCAACATGCACAGGTAGAAATCATTAAAGATTTGAGAATTCCCCGCATGCTTATCGCGATGTTTACAGGGGCCGCCTTATCTGTCTCCGGTGTACTGCTGCAGTCGGTCATGAGGAATCCGTTAGCTGATGCCGGCGTCATTGGCATTTCATCAGGAGCCAGCTTCTTTTCATTAATGGCGATTACAGCGCTTCCTCAATTTTATTTCTACTCTCCTTTATTTTCGGTTTTAGGCGGGGCTATTGCGTGTTTCCTCGTGTACGTTCTGTCTTGGAAGGGTGGTTTAAGCCCGATCCGCATGATCTTGGTTGGGATCGCCATCAATGCCATGTTTACTGGGATGGCTGAAGCATTTGTGACCATTTGCAGCTATTTCAATATCACAATTAATCAGTCAGGGCAGTCGAATCTCACGATGAAAACGTGGGGAGATGTCCGTTTAATCGGTATCTATGGTGTCGCCGGCCTTGTCGTTGCACTCTTCTTCAGCAGATGGTGCAACCTCCTGGCTCTTCAGGACAAGACAGCGAAAAATTTAGGATTGCGTGTGACCAGAATGCGCCTTTTGATTTCCATCACAGCCGTTTTACTTGCGGCGGTGACAGCTGCAGTAGCGGGCGTGATAGCCTTTGTCGGCTTGCTCATTCCGCATATTTCAAGAAGACTCGTCGGCTCGGATCACCGGGTACTGATTCCATTTTCTGCGTTAAGCGGGGCTTTGCTTATTTTAACGGCTGATACGCTTGGCAGGACGCTTGTGGCGCCAAATGAGATTCCAGCTTCTACGATCATGGCCGTGATTGGCGGGCCGTTTCTGATCTTTTTATTAAGAAGGGGGGACCGTCTCCATGGACATTCGTGAGGTGTCATTCTCATATGATCAGCAGAAGGACATTGTTCAATCGGTCACAACACAGATTGAAAAGGGGAAAATCACAACCATTATCGGTCCAAATGGCTCGGGAAAATCCACACTGCTTTCCTTAATGGCGAATAATCATTGTCCAAATAAAGGGCAAATTCACTTAGACGGGCAAACGCTGAATACGTTCAAGCCAAAGGAGCTGGCAAAAAAGCTCGCTGTCGTCCATCAGCAAAATGAAGCGCCGCTTGATTTAACGATCGAACGGGTCGTGGCATTCGGCAGAACGCCGTACCAGACGATGCGCGGAGGAGACAAGGAAGAGGATGAGAGAGCCATAGAGTGGGCGCTGTCCAGTACAAAGCTAACGGAAAAACGAAAGGTGCCGCTCGCCTCACTGTCAGGTGGAGAGCGGCAGCGTGTATGGATTGCGATGGCGCTTGCGCAAAAAACACCAATCCTTTTCTTAGATGAACCGACAACTTATTTGGATATTTACTATCAATTTGACATTCTTGAGCTGATCCGTGAGCTGAATGCCGTGCATGGATTAACGATTGTCATGGTGCTGCACGACATGAATCAGGCTGTCCGCTATAGCGATATCATCATAGCGATGAAGGATGGACAGGTTATCAGTGAAGGACAGCCAAACGATGTGTTAACAGAGGAAAACGTGCGTCACATTTATGATGTGTCCGTCACGATTAGACAGGATGCAGAAACAGGGATGTATATTGTGCCTGTTGGTATATAAGCTGTGCAAAAAGCAGGTGAGACAGTGTGAAACGAGGAAAACGGTTCTGGCAGCGGATGCTGACGATTGTTTGTTTAGGCGTGTTTATTTATAGCGGTACAGCCATCGGCTTCGAACTTTTCGGTTATTATCAAAATCGCCAGGTGCTTGCAAAGGCCCAAACGATGTATGGACATCAAGAAGAAATGACTGAAAAACGGGAGCCGGGAAAGATCCGTTCGTCATTTGATGAGCTGCGGAAGGTGAATGAGGACATTGTCGGCTGGATCAATATGAAGGACACGATGATTCAGTATCCGATCGTTCAATCTCGCGATAATGCGTTCTACTTAACTCGCAATTATTTAAAAAACGACACCCGGGCAGGCAGTATCTTTATGGATTATCGTAATGATGTCCTGCATGAAAGCCCAAATACAGTCGTGTACGGCCATCGGATGAGGGATGGATCCATGTTCGCTGGACTCACAAACTATCTAAAAAAAGATTTCTTCCAAGAGCACCGGACATTTCAGTACGATACGCTGTATCAAAGCTATGAAGCGGAGATTTTTGCTGTGTATGAAACGACGGTTGACTTCGACTATATTCAAACCGATTTTCAAGATCTTGGCGAATATGCCCACTACTTGCAAGCTGTGCGGAAGAAATCAATCTATCAAACGAAGACAGACGTGTCCACAGATGACCTCATCCTCACCTTATCGACCTGTGATCATGTGCTTGCACCTAAAAACGGGCGTCTCGTGGTACAGGCAAAGCTAAAGAAAGTTTACTAGAAAAGGAGAGACAGACGGTTGAAATTTTCAAATGTGATCTTGGCGGGACTCGTCTTGATGCTTCTCCTCGGCGGATGCAGTCAGGCAGCACCTGTAGAGAAAGGGAGCGGGCAAGGAGCACTGAAGATAAAGGATTTTACCGGAAGAACGCTGTCGTTTGATGAATCCCCTCAGCGTATCGTCGCTTTGTCGTCTGGGGACATGAGTATTGTGTATGCTTTAGGCGGTGAGGTGGTCGGCCGGCCAACTGCCGAGTTACCAGACAGCTTACAAAAGGCAAAGTCCGTACAAACGATTGGCACAACGCATCAATTTGATGTAGAGCTGATCACAAGCTTAAAGCCTGATGTTGTGCTTGGAAATGAACAATTAAACAGCAAGGACATCTCTACAATAGAAGGAATTGGTTCACAGCTTCTTTTGACAAGCGCCAATTCAGTGAAGGACATCCAGCGTCAAATGACGTTATTTGGGGAGTTACTTGGGAAACAGCAACAGGCTAAAGCACTCAATGATCAAATTGAAGAGCGGAAAAAGCAGGTCAAGCAGCCTGAGAAAAAAGTGAAAACACTCGTTGTGTACGGGGCACCCGGCACATATATGGCGGCGCTTCCTCAATCCTTAAGCGGAGATTTACTGCATATCGCAGGGGGTGCAAACATCGCTGAGAATGAACCGGCACTCGAAAAATTCCCTCAATATGCCCAAATCAATGCAGAAAAGGTGATCGAAGCCGATCCTGATCTCATTCTGCTCATGACACACAGCAATCCTGAAGATGTGAAAGCAGGTTTTATGAGTGAAATGAAACAGAATGCAGCATGGCACGATGTATCTGCTGTCAAGAATGGCCGCGTGGAGGTTCTGCCTAGTGATCTATTCGGGACGAATCCAGGCGCAGACGTCATAAAGGCGATTGATGAACTAGAGAAGAGATTGAAGCGATTGTCATCATGAAGATGAATGCAGAGTTAGATTTTCAAAAAAGACAGTCGAGACGAAGATGGCTGATACCGGGACTGCTTCTTTCGCTAGGTGTGGGCATTTGTTTAGGGCTTGCCTTAGGTTCTGTTCAATTATCGCTGCCAGATTTAATCGCTGCTTTGACGGGATCAGGCCAGCCAGTCCATGAAAAAATCGTCATGGATTTACGTCTGCCTCGCGTTCTCATAGGTTTCATCGTCGGGGCCTGTCTCGCAGCATCAGGAGCCATTTTACAAGGAGTCGTCCGAAATCCACTCGCTGACCCCGGCATCATCGGAGTGACCGCCGGCGGTGGGTTAGCTGCTGTACTCAGCATGATCGTGTTTCCACAATTCACATATCTGCTTCCAGCAGCTGCCTTCCTTGGCGCTTTATTAGCGGCACTTGTTGTGTATATGTTGTCGTTTGATCAAGGGGTTTCACCACTGAAATTGATTCTGGCAGGAGTGGCAGTCAATGCCCTGCTTGGTGCGGTCATGAATGGATTTATGGTGCTTTATAGTGAGCGTGTGCAGGCTGTTCTGCCTTTTTTATCAGGAGGATTAAATGGACGGAGCTGGCATCACCTGAGCTTTGTGTCACCTTATGCGATTGCTGGATTGTGTCTTTGTTTTTTTGCGATCAAGCCGGCAAATCTCCTTTTGCTAGGTGATGAGTCAGCGCAGCTGCTCGGCCTTAGAGTCGAGCGAACCCGATTTTTCTTAATTGCACTGGCGGCGCTTTTGGCGGGTGCAGCTGTAAGCGTGAGCGGTTTAATTGGATTTGTCGGTCTTGTCGTCCCTCATTTTATCCGCCTTTTAATTGGAGATGACTACCGGTACCTGCTGCCGATCTCAATGCTTGGCGGCGGCGTACTTGTGGTCTTTGCTGATACAGCAGCACGGGTATGGTTTACACCGGTTGAACTGCCTGTTGGTATCCTGCTTGCCTGTATCGGTGCACCTTTCTTCCTCTATTTATTAAAAAAGAAAGGGAGGGGTTAAGTTGGATGTGATTGCGATGGATGACGTGAGTCTCAGTCAAGGAGGCTTTCGGCTGTCGTCTATATCAGCAGCTGTGCCTAAAGGAAGTGTAACAGGCATTATTGGACCGAATGGGTCAGGGAAGTCGACGTTTATTAAAGCGGCCGCACGTCTTACGACGATTGAAAGCGGCATGATTTATATTCACGATATCCCGCAAAAAGAAATGACAGCACAGGAGATTGCACAGGAAATCGCCGTTCTGATGCAGACGAGAACGGCGATCCCATCGATGACAGTACGTGAGCTGGTCGCACTTGGACGCAGTCCGCATCGTTCGATCTGGAAAAAGAGCTCGAAGACAGATCAGGAGGCGGTAGAGTGGGCGCTTGATGTGACAAATAGCCGCGTGAATGAAAACAGGATGCTGCATACATTGTCAGGCGGAGAAAGGCAAAAGGCGTATATTGCAATGGCACTGGCTCAGAAGACAGAGACGATTATTCTGGATGAGCCTACCACTTACTTAGATATTGCGCACCAGCTTGATTTACTAGAGCTGCTCAAACAGCTGAATGAAACACATGGAATCACCATTTTAATGGTACTTCATGACCTGCAGCAGGCAGCAAAATATTGTGACCGCCTGATTGCGATGAAGCGTGGTCAGGTTTACCAAATAGGGACACCAAAGGATGTATTAACAGAAAACTTTTTCAAAGAGGTATTTGGGATTCAGGCAGAGGTTCACCTAGATGGAGAGCATCCGCTCATTATCCCAATCGCTTCGATCCAACAACAAAAGGGAGATGAACCAAACATGATCATTGTAAACAACCAGGTTAGAGTAGAAAAAGGCAGTGCAGACCACCTTGTTAAGCGTTTTAACAAGCAGGGACAAGTAGAATTCATGGAAGGATTTTTAGGCATGGAAGTCTGGGTCACGCAGCAGACAACTGATTACGATGAGGTGACCATTCATACCCGCTGGAATCGAAAAGAAGACTTTGTGAACTGGACAAAATCTCAGGCATTTGGAGATGCACATGCTCACGGAAAAGCGAAACCTGAAGGACTATTAAAAAACAAAATTACGTACTATGAAGTCCAAGTGACAAGACCTGCTTTACAGAAAAAAGCCTAAAAAGAAACACAGCGCTGCGGCCCACATGCAGCGCTGTTTTTTTGCGATTTTTTATTTTCCGTCACATATTTTTGACAAAGTATTCAAACAACTGACACAATACCATCCAATTTTTAGGTAAAATTTACTTTATTTTTGAAGCGTATGGGTGTAAAGTACAGGTATAAATAACTAACCGAATGAAAATCAAGAGTAAAATTTCACCTAGCGAACCATTTCAAATGGACTTTTATTTGTGAAACATTGAACAAATGGTGAATATTTTGTGAAATGGTGAGCATGAATCGTTCGGCATGTGAAAGTAAGGGAGGATGTAAGGCTGTGAGTGAGCTGTTTTTAGCAAGATTTCAATTTGCTTCAACGACATTATTTCATTTTATTTTTGTTCCTATGTCAATAGGTTTGGTGTTTATCGTCGCATTGATGCAGACCCTTTATGTCGTCAAGAAAAAAGACATCTATAAAAAGATGGCGAAGTTTTGGGGTCACCTGTTCTTACTTAACTTTGCAGTAGGTGTGGTAACAGGGATTCTGCAGGAATTCCAGTTTGGGATGAACTGGTCAGATTATTCAAGGTTTGTCGGTGATGTCTTTGGTGCACCGCTTGCCATTGAAGCACTTTTGGCCTTTTTCCTTGAATCTACATTTATTGGACTTTGGATATTCGGCTGGGATCGTCTGCCGAAGAAGATTCATTTATTGTGCATTTGGCTTGTTTCCCTTGGTACGATCTTTTCGGCATTTTGGATTTTACTCGCCAACTCATTTATGCAGGAGCCAGTTGGATTTGCCATTAAAAATGGCCGTGCAGAAATGAATGATTTTGGCGCTCTTGTGACGAACCCGCAGCTTTGGGTTGAGTTTCCGCACGTTCTATTTGGTGCACTGGCAACAGGAGCTTTCTTTATTGCAGGAGTTAGTGCCTATAAAATGATCAAAAAACAAGAAATCGCCTTTTTCAAAAAGTCATTCCAGATTGCGATGGTCCTCGCTTTAATTTCTGGTTTAGGTGTGGCGTTCTCTGGACATGATCAAGCGAAGCACTTAATGAAATCACAGCCAATGAAGATGGCAGCAAGTGAAGCCCTTTGGAAGGATAGTGGAGATCCAGCAGCTTGGACACTATTTGCCAACATTGACACAAATAAAAAAGAAAACTCTGCGGAGATCAATATTCCGTTTGCTTTAAGTTATTTGGCGTATCAGAAGTTCAGTGGAGATGTTCCAGGCATGCTGACACTTCAAAAAGAATATGAAGCCAAGTTTGGTCCTGGAGACTACATTCCGCCAGTGAAAACAACATTCTGGAGCTTTAGAATCATGGTCGGTGCCGGAATGCTGATGATTTTTGCTAGTATGATTGGCTTATATTTGAGCTTTAGAAAGAAACTAGAAACGAACAAATGGTTTTTACGCTTCATGGTAGGGATGATCGCGTTCCCGTTTATTGCGAACTCAGCCGGCTGGATCATGACTGAAATTGGGCGTCAGCCGTGGACCGTCTTTGGTATGATGACGACAGCTCAATCGATTTCACCGAACGTATCGTATGGCATGCTGTTATTCTCAGTCATTAGCTTTACGGTGATGTATCTGATTCTTGCCATTTTGCTTGCCTACTTATTCATTCGAGAAATTAAAAAAGGTGCACATTCTGAAGAGGATACAGATCAAAAGGATGAAACGGACCTGTCTACAGATCCATTTGATGGAGGCGCATATCATGGCATATCTTAACGAGATTTGGTTTATTCTTGTCGCAGTATTGTTTGTTGGATTTTTCTTCTTAGAAGGATTTGATTTTGGTGTCGGGATGTCCATGCAGCTGCTTGGAAAGGACGCGCACGAGCGCCGCATTTTAATCAATACGATTGGTCCTTTCTGGGATGCGAATGAGGTCTGGCTGATTACAGCTGGCGGCGCTATTTTCGCTGCATTTCCTCACTGGTATGCCACGATGTTCAGCGGATACTATATTCCGTTTGCGGTTCTCCTCTTAGCGCTCATTGGGCGCGGAGTCGCCTTTGAATTCCGAGGGAAGGTTGAGAAAACCTCTTGGATTAAGGCGTGGGACTGGGTGATCTTCTTTGGCAGTCTGCTTCCGCCGTTTTTGCTCGGTGTGTTATTCACGAGTATTTTACGCGGGATGCCAATTGATCAAGACATGAACATGTACGCTGGATTTACGGACTTTGTGAATCTTTACTCAGTGATCGGCGGGTTAGCTGTGACGGTTCTTTGCCTGCTGCATGGCTTGATTTTTGTCACACTTCGTACAGAGGGTGACTTAAGAGATCGTGCAAGAAAACTGGGCCAGCGTGTCCTGCTCATTGCACTCCCTGTTCTTGTTATATTTGTCGGTGTGTCCATCATTGAAACAGATATTTATACTGTACGCCCGATCATCACCATTCCATTAACTGTGCTGATTGTGGTTTGTTATGTAACTGCCCTTGTTTTGATGAGAAAAGAACGTGATGGCTGGACTTTCTTATTCACAGGCGCAGGCATCATGGTGACGGTGTCCATGCTGTTCACTGCATTGTTCCCGCGCGTCATGATTAGTTCAATCAGTCATTCATTTGATCTCACAATTCAAAACGCTGCATCTGGATCTTATTCACTGACGGTCATGACGATTGTTGCTGTTTCTTTGCTGCCCTTTGTGCTTGGGTATCAAATTTGGAGCTATTACGTCTTCCGTAAACGTGTAAGCGGTAAGGAGCCAATGACCTACTAATGGATAAACGTTTGCTTCAATTAAAAGGAATGAGAGGGCTTCTTGCCCTCTTAGGTATTGTGTCACTCATCCAAGGAGCAAGTATTATTTTCCAAGCACAGTGGCTGGCACATGCCATTACAACGCTGTTTGACGGGAAAAGCCTCTCGCAGGCAACGCCTTATGTCATGCTGTTTCTTGCTGCCTTTGTTGTGCGGCACGGTCTCACCTTGATTCGGGAGAAGGTCATGTTTACCTACTCTTCCCGAATTGGAGCAGACGTCAGAAAGCAGCTGTTAGACCAACTCTTTCGATTAGGGCCTGCCTTCGCAAAGAAAAAAGGGACAGGAAAGCTTGTCACATTAGCAATGGAAGGAATTGCTCAATACCGTCAGTATTTACAGCTGTTTTTGCCGAAAATGGTGAACATGGCAGTGATTCCGGCGATGGTCCTTATCTATGTGTGGACATTAGATGAAACATCAGCCGTCATTTTAATTGTGACGCTGCCAATTTTAATTATTTTTATGATTTTGCTAGGCCTTGTTGCTCATCGTAAAGCGGCCAAACAATGGAGATCGTATGAGAAATTATCCAATCATTTTACTGACTCTCTCCGGGGCCTTGAGACGCTGCGTTACTTAGGTATCAGCAAAAAACACTCCCGTCATATTGCGGAGGTGTCAAAGCGATATCGAAAAGCGACCATGAGTACACTGAAGGTCGCCTTTCTGTCATCGTTTGCCCTCGATTTCTTTTCCATGCTATCAATTGCAACCGTCGCTGTTTTTCTTGGCTTACGTTTAATTGAAGGAGAGCTTCTGTTATTTCCGGCTTTGACGGCGCTTATGCTGGCGCCGGAGTATTTTCTGCCGGTACGTGAAGTGGGAAATGATTATCATGCGACGTTAAATGGAAAAGAAGCGAATGAAGCCATGCAGGTCATTTTAGAAGAAAAAGGCTTCCGCGCCCAGGAGACAAAATCTGTGCAGCTGAATAAGTGGGATGAACAATCCGTGCTCACCCTGCAGGATGTTTGTGTTCAGCATGATGAAATTGCTCCTTATTCCATTCAGGATATAGATCTCACTGTCAAAGGGAAGAAAAAAATCGGCATCATTGGTGCCAGTGGTTCAGGGAAATCGACGTTAACCGATGTCCTCGGCGGCTTTGTTGAACCGTCTTCGGGTCAAATCACGCTAAACGGTCAGCCGCTTGGTCATTTACAGATGAAGGAATGGCAAAAGGAAGTTGTCTATATGCCGCAGCACCCCTATTTATTTCACATGACATTAAGAGAAAACATTCGTTTTTATGAACCGAATGCAACAGAGGAAGAAGTGGAAAGAGCGGTGCATGAAGCTGGCTTATCTCAGCTGGTTACGCAGCTGCCAAACGGACTGGATGAGGTCATTGGAGAACAGGGAAGAGAGCTAAGCGGAGGACAGGCGCAAAGAATTGCGCTTGCTCGAACTGTGCTGGGCCAGCGGTCTATTATGCTGTTAGATGAACCAACGGCGCATCTCGATATTGAAACAGAGTATGAACTGAAGAAAACAATGCTTCCACTGTTTGAACATAAACTTGTGTTCTTAGCGACACACAGACTCCATTGGATGCCGGACATGGATGAAATCATTGTCATGGATCAAGGAACCGTCGCAGAAATGGGGACACATGAATCATTAATGCAAAGAAAAGGCGTGTATTATCAATTGGTACAGGAGCAAATGGGGGCGGTCACACATGGTCAGTAAAGGCTGGTTTATACCTTATATCAAGGAGAATCAAAAGCTGTTTGCCTTGGTTTTATTTTTAGGAGCCATTGCGGTATTCTCTGCTTCTATGCTAATGTACACGTCGGGATTTCTCATTTCAAAGGCTGCGACAAGACCTGAGAATATACTCATGGTCTACGTCCCAATTGTGGCCGTACGTACCTTTGGTATTTCGCGCTCTGCTGCCCGTTATGCAGAAAGGCTGGCAAGTCATCAGCTCATTTTGACAATGATTGAAAAAATGCGTGTACGCCTCTATGACATGGCTGAACGAAGTGCCAAACAGACAAAGCTTGGGACAGGTGAAATGCTTGGTCTCTTGTCAGATGATGTGGAGAGATTGCAGGATGCCTATTTAAAAACCATCTTTCCATCCATCGGTGCACTGCTTTTATATGCCGCATCCATTGGAGCACTTGGCCTTTTCTCATGGCCTTTTGCTGGACTGATGCTGCTTTATATGGCACTTCTCGTATTCGTTTTCCCATACGTCACAGTGCTTGTGAACCGGGCAAGACAAATTCAAATGAAAAAAGGCAGAAATGAACTGTACAGCCATTTAACAGATGCAGTCATGGGCGTTAGTGACTGGCTGTTCAGCGGCAGGCAGAAAGATTTTGTGGATGGATATGAACAAAAAGAAGCGCAGCTGTTAGCGCTTGAAGCAGCGAAACACCGATTTATCCGCGTGCGTCAATTTTTGGCACAGCTCTTGATTGGAGGAGCTGTCGTGCTTGTTGTTTATTGGAGCGGCTCCGTCGTTCAGTCAGGATCCATGTCACACACACTGATTGCAGCCTTTGTACTTGTGCTGTTTCCGTTAACAGAGGCTTTTCTTCCGCTGTCAGATGCGGCAGGTGATATTCCCGTCTACCAGCATGCTGTCAGCAGATTACATCATTATGAAAAGCAGTCATATGAAGGAGAAACTGAAAGCGAGGCAGTGAATCAGTCAACCATTTCTCAAGATGAAGCTGTCTGTTTTGATCAAGTGTCCTTTCGGTATGACACGCATCAATATGTCCTTCAAGACCTGTCATTTTCTCTGAAGCAAGGGGAATCACTCGCGCTTTTAGGAAAAAGCGGTGCAGGAAAATCGACCATTTTGAAATTGTTAGAAGGGGCAGTTGTTCCAAATCAAGGGGCTGTCAGCATTCAAGGAAAACCGGTTCAAAGCATTCAAGAGAAGGTGTCTGCCTATGTATCTGTGCTGAATCAACAGCCATATTTATTCGATACGTCTGTTTTAAACAATATTCGTTTAGGATCTCCAGAGGCAACAGAAGAGCAGGTACAAGAAGCAGCTAGACAAGTGCAGCTGCATGATGACATCGAGTCTTTGCCAGAAGGTTATCACACAGGTGTTCAGGAGACAGGGGTTCGATTTTCAGGTGGAGAAAGACAGCGTATGGCGTTAGCTCGAATTTTGCTTCAGGACACGCCGGTTGTTGTATTAGATGAACCCACCGTCGGGCTTGATCCACGGACAGAGCGTGAATTGCTTGAAACCATCTTCCGTGTGTTAAAAGGGAAAACAGTTATTTGGATCACCCATCATCTGACTGGCTGTGAGGCGTGTGACCGCATCATGTTTATTGAAGACAGACGCATTGAGATGCAGGGTCAGCATCAGGAGTTACTAAAAGAAAACAAGCGTTATCAAAAGCTGTATGAAATGGATCGCCCGTTTTCTACAATATAAATGGATGAAATGACAAAAACGTTCGGACAGGAAATCTCTGCCCGAACGTTTTGTGGTTTAAGGGTTTACTTTACCAACACCTGCATTTGATATCACTTCTGATTTCACATTGTTCACGTTAAGCAAAGAGTAGTTATAAGGAGGGTTATACGTACCTGTTGAAGACGTTGGCAGACTGCCTGTGCTGTTAATATACGAGTTGTTGATGACATGCCATGTACCAACTTGACGGCTGTCCCAGCTTCCAATGGCATTTGTGGTGTTTTCAAATACGTTGTGTTCAATTCTCATTTTCGCGCCCATACGTGAGTTAATCGCTGTTGTGAGGATGTTTTTATAATAGTTGTTATAGACATGTCCTTCCCCGAAGCGCATAGACGGTACACGAGAGTTTAGGTTTTCAAAGCGGTTGTTGTGGAACGTAATTTTTCGATTGTAGTTATCGTTATCGGAGCTGCCCATGAGCATTGTTTTCCAGCTGTCATGTACATAGTTCCACGAGAAGGTAATGTAGTCAGAGTCATTTTTTACATCAAATAAACCATCGTAATCATCCTTCCCGGAATTCAATGTGTTGTACAATTCATTATGATCGACCCATATGTTTTTAGAACCGCCTTCGATCCCGATGGCATCCTTGTCACCGATTTTGCTGTGGTGGATTTTCAAGTTGCGGATGATGATGTTATTGGCACGCCATACTTTAATGCCAATTCCATTCAATTCGCCGTTCGTCCCTTTACCGACGATCGAGACATTATTTGTATCTTTCACATCGATTTTATTGGCTGATGTATTAGAAGGGGTAATGGTCCCGTCTACAACAATTTTTAATTTTTCGTTTGTTCCTTTATTTTTGAGGGCAGCCAATAGTTCATTTCCAGTTTTGACTGTGACGGTTTTACCGCCTTCACCGCCTGTTGTGCCGCCATTTAATGTGGAGAAGCCTTGTTGATTAAAGTTGGCCATAATAGAAGGGCTTTCTGGATATTTGGCTGCTGCCTTTGCCTCCCCGTTTGGTGCAAATAATGAAGTGACGAGACCAACAGCTAATACACCGGCTAACATTGGAATTTTTCTTTTCAAACTCAACATCTCCATTCTATTTTATTTTAATGAAAACGTTTCCAAAATAAGCTGTGATTCAACCACTCCTCCTTCCTTCACAAGCATTGCTTCTTTCGGAATGTAGGATGAGCATAGCATGCAAAAAGGTATCATCGGCTAAGGATAGGCGCAGCGTATTCCATGATTTTCTAGGAAGCTAAGCCAATGATTATTTCATTTTCATCTTCATGAGATAAGGACCATTGTCGATAGGTATGAGGATGACATCTTGATTATGGAGAGGAGGCTCTCCGTTTGGTAGAAAATCAAGATGATTATAAACGCATCATTTTGTTAGAGAAGAAGGAATGCCATAATCATTACATAAGAAAAAATTGGATATAAAACGAGAATCATAGAAGATATGCTAAAAAATAAGGTCCATTTTAAACGATATTGTCATCCGTGTCGTCTTATGAGTAAGAGAAGAAAAGGAAGGAGGGGCGTGCTTGGAGCAGACAGAAGAGACATTATTGATTCAGCGGGCAAAACAGGGAGATGATGCCGCGTTTACAGCCCTTTATCGGCATCATTATTCCTTTCTTTACCGATATATGTTGAAGCTGACCCTTCAACAAGAGCTGGCAGAGGAAATCATGCAAGAAACGATGCTGAAAGCGTATATGAAACTTTCTTCATTTAGAGGAGATGCCTTATTTTCAACCTGGCTTATTTCGATTGCATCTAGGCAATTTTTAGATCACCAGAAGAAAAGAAAACGTGAACAAATGAGAGAAGGAAAAGCAAATCAGGAAGCCATACGCCGCTTTAAATGGGACGTTCAGCAAAAGGGGAACACATGGCATGACATGTGGGATGCTTTAAATGAATTAAAGGCTGAGGAGAGAGCACCGATTATTCTGCACTATTATTATGGATTTACCTACCCAGAAATGGCTTCAATGCTTGGAATGAGAGAAGGCACTGTGAAATCGAGGGTTCATCATGGATTAAAGAAAATTCGAAAGGAGTGGGATTTATGAAGGAAGATCGTTTGACCGAACGTTTAAAAGAAGAGCTGCAGCAGCTAGACGAACAAATTGAAGTGGAAAAGCCAAGTGAGCAGGCTGTCATGATGATGCTGAAACAGGCGAAGGAAAAAGAGAAAAGGCGTTTTAAACAAGAAGTGCTGGCATACGTTTTGATCAGTTTGACCATTCTAGCACTCTTTGCAGCTGCCATTACCCATTTGCCTATCATCTTCATTCTTCTCCAAATAGTGAGCGTCCCCATCTGCTTTGTTGTTGGCTACAAGGAATATCAACATATCAAAGGAGGGTCTTCCGTATGAGTCAGTCGGAAATGATCATCTTATTGTGCGTCTTGCCGTTATTGTTTGCACAGGGCTTTCTTTTATTTATAGATGCAAAGAAAAGAGGGCGTTACAAGTGGTTTTGGGGCATTGTCGGTCTCATTAACTTTCCATCGTCTTCTATTTTATATTGGCTTTGTGTCGTGTTACCTGATCGAAAAAGAGGCGGGAAGCCGCCCCGAAAAGATTGAGTGCATCCGATCAAACTTTTGACCCTTTTTTCAATGGAAAACCAGCTAGAAATTCATCATGATTCATGTATTTGTCAAAGAAAACGGGACGAGAAATATCCGCTCGTTCGTTTCTAGCACATTAGTCATTCCTTGAGCGCTTATTTTTAAAAACAATCGCTGCGGCTGCTTGATCTATCTCAATTCGGCATCATTTTCATCTGTTATCAATATTGATCAGATTTTACAATTGGTGTTAAATTAATCTCAATATGCGTTAGAAAATCTAACAATTAAATGTGTGGAGATATCTACAAGGAGGCAGATGCGACATGTTGACCTTAGATCGAGCAGCACAAACAGCACAAAGCTACATCCACCGTGTGTTAGAAGAGGTGGAAAAACGAAATCCCGGCGAGGAGGAGTTCCAGCAAGCCGTAAAAGAAATTTTGGAATCACTCGTCCCAGTTTTTGCGAAGCATCCAGAGTATGAAAAACAAGGCATTTTAGAACGGCTCATTGAGCCTGAGCGGCTTGTGGTATTTCGAGTGCCATGGGTAGACGATGAGGGCAAAGTACAAGTCAATCGAGGGTTTAGGGTTCAATTCAATAGTGCCATCGGTCCTTATAAAGGAGGCATTCGTTTCCATCCAACCGTCAATGCAAGCATTATCAAGTTTTTAGGGTTTGAACAAATCTTTAAAAACGCACTGACTGGTATGCCGATTGGCGGAGGGAAAGGCGGATCGGATTTTGATCCTAAAGGGAAGTCTGATGGAGAAATCATGCGTTTCGTTCAAAGCTTTATGAGTGAACTCGGCCGATATATTGGACCTGATCAAGATGTGCCAGCAGGTGATATTGGTGTAGGAGCACGCGAAATTGGCTATATGTTCGGACAGTACAAGAAAATGCGCGGTGCTTATGAAGCGGGTGTACTCACGGGGAAAAGCCCTGGATTCGGAGGCAGCTTAGCGAGAAAAGAGGCGACAGGCTACGGACTGGTGTACTTTATGGAGGAAATGCTGAAAGCACATGGGCTCCAATTTGAAGGACGTTCTGTTGTTGTGTCGGGCTCAGGAAATGTGTCTATCTATGCAATGGAAAAGGTAATCGAATTAGGCGGTAAGGTTGTGGCTTGCAGTGATTCAAGCGGAGCGATTTATGATCCTCAAGGGATTTCACTTGAGACGATCAAACAGCTCAAGGAAGTCGAGAATCAGCGGATTGGGGCATACATAGACATTCACCCGCATGCTGAATTAATTGAAGATTGCGAACAAATTTGGTCCGTTCCTTGTGATATTGCGCTGCCATGTGCAACACAAAATGAAATATCAGAGGCGCATGCACAGCAGCTTGTGGCAAATGGTGTCATCGCTGTAGGAGAAGGAGCCAATATGCCATCCACTCTTAAGGCGGTCAAAGTATTTGAAGAGAATCGTATTTTGTTTGCGCCGGCAAAAGCGGCGAATGCTGGCGGTGTAGGTGTATCAGCATTGGAAATGGCACAAAACAGTGCAAGAATATCTTGGACATTTGAAGAAGTAGATGCTCAGCTGAAACAAATGATGCAGTCTATTTATCGTCAGTGTACAGAGACAGCAGACGAATATGGACACTCAGGAAACATCATGGTTGGAGCAAATATTGCAGGATTTCGTAAGGTGGCAGATGCCATGATCGCACAAGGCGTGATTTAACTCCTGCTCTCCCGCACCTGTTTATTTCATGACAAGATGGGGAATCGTCCTTTAAGAATGACAATAAGGAGGCGCGGGAGAAATGAAAAAATGGCTGAAACAAATTGTCAAATGGGCACCTGTGATTTATCCAGTGGTGAGAAAAATATATAAAGAGCGAAAAGCATCTAAACGTCGTAACGTATCAGCCGGATAATCCGGCTCTTTTTTTATGCAAACATACAGAGCCTGTGTTGTAAGAAAAAAATAATAGAATCGAATGATCTATTTTCTCCCTCTCTCCGTTAAGTACATAACAAACGGAAAGAGGAGGAAATAAAAGATGAACATGAAGAAAGCAATGTTAACCATTCCACTGAGCGCAGCGTTATTATTCCCAGCGGCTCATATCGCAAGTGCACACGAAGGACATATGCATGGGGAGGCGAAGAAGACGTCTTCGTCACAAGAGGTGTCAAATAAAGCCGCAGATCTTCGAGCAGCACTAGATCAGTTGTTTTCAGAGCATGCCTATTTAGCAGTGATCACAATGCAAAAGGGAATTGACGGCAGTAAAGACTTCGATCAAGCAGCGGCGGCTTTAAATGACAACACGAATGACTTATCAGATGCAATTGCCTCTGTGTATGGAATTAAAGCAGGCAAACAATTCAAGAACATTTGGTCAAGTCATATCGGCTACTTTGTTGACTATGTACAAGCCACAGCGAAAAAAGATAATGCAGGTAAAAAGAAAGCGATGAAGCAGCTTGATCAATATCGAATGAAACAAGCCGATATGCTCGATCAAGCAACAGACGGCAGACTGAAAGCAAGTGAGCTTGAAGAAGGCTTGAAGATGCATGTGAATGAACTGCTTAAAGCGTTTGACAGCTATACTGAAAAGGATTTTGATACGACCTATGAAACGGTTAGAAAATCCATTCATCATATGTTTGAGGTAGGAAAAGGCGTGTCATGGGCCATCACAGATCAATTTCCTGGGAAATTTGATCAAAAGTCAGTGGATACACCAGCAGCGGATCTTCGTGAAGATTTAAACTACTTGTTCTCAGAGCATTTGGCACTCGCGGTAGTTGCCATGCAAAAAGGAAATGATGGCAGTAAGGACTTTAAGCAGGCAGCAGCGGCTTTAAATGAAAACACAAATGATTTATCTGCTGCGATTGCATCTGTTTATGGTAAGGATGCAGGCAAACAATTCAAAAACATTTGGTCAAGCCATATCGGCTATTTAGTTGATTATGTCAAAGCGGATGCATCAGGGAATCAACAAGCAAAAGAAAAGGCTGTCAAAGATTTAGATGCGTATCGAATGAAGCAAGCGAAATTCCTAGATCAAGCGACAGATGGACGTTTAAAGGCAGCTGATTTAGAGGCTGGTTTGAAAACACATATTGATGAGCTGATCAAAACATATACGTCTTACCATAATGGCGAATATGATCAGCTTTATCCGACAGTGAGAGAGGCTTATGGTCATATGTTCATGGTTGGTCAGGATGTCGCAGCAGCGATTGTTGATCAGCATCCTGAGCTGTTCAAATCCAATATGCCTAATGAAATACCGAAAACAGGTATGGGAGGCACAGCCGGTCCTTTAGGCATGTCCTATGAAGCATTTGCGGGTATGATCGCAAGTTTAATTCTAGCAGGCGGTGCATTTTTCCTCATTCGCCGTAAGGCATCAAATTCTAACTCATAAAGACAGATGGGAACGTGCACAATCGTGCCGTTCCTTTCTTCAAAAGGAGGCCGGCTTAGATGAAGAATTGGCTGCTCAGTATTCTTTCGCTTCTCATCATCACAGGCTGTTCATCACCGTCAATGGATGAATCGTCATCCTCAAAAAACATATCCGTTTCTAAGGAAATGACTACACATCAAGCTGAGAAACAGAACCACTCACACGATACATTAAAAGACGAGCCGTCTGGCATTGTACCAGCTGAAATCGCCATTCCCGCTATTGATGTCAAAGCAAAAGTGGAGAAAACATCTTTATCAAATGATGGCAGTATGGGTGTTCCTCAGGATACAGACAACACCGCTTGGTTTGAAGATGGTCCAAAGCCGGGAGATAAAGGGAATGCCGTCATGAATGGCCATGTAGATAATAAATGGGGGCCATCGGTTTTTTATCGATTAAAGGAGCTAAAAAAGGGAGACAAGGTGGTCGTCACGTCCTCATCAGGAAAAAAGCGAAGCTTTGAAGTCATAAAAGTAAGAAGCTATCCGCGTGAAGAGAAGCCCAATGCGTTTTTTGGATACGCCTTTACACGGAATCTCAATTTAATCACTTGTACAGGGACCTTTGATCATGCAGCAGGTACGCATGAAAAAAGATTGGTTGTCTTTACCGAGCTGATCTCTTCATAAAGAAGGCGGATACACGAAGGTGTACGCCTTTTTTTCGTGGTTTTCGCAAGTATCTTTCAAAAAGATTCATAGGACATTAGATATGGTTAGTTGTATAAATAGGGGCATTTGTCATATAAATGAGTTGGCAATTTTTATTTCTTTTCAGTAGAATATGAGTAATGAAGAGAACTGCAAGCGTATACAACCTGTCCAGACAAGGCAGATTCTCCACCCCTACATAAGGAGGCCGATCTGATGCTGAGTAAAAGACTGGCGCACATCTTAAGTCAGCTCATGGCAGCTGAGACCCCGCTCACCAGCGCTGCACTTTCTGCCAGTTTACAAGTGACAAGCCGCACCATTCGTACAGACATAAAGGAACTGAACGACCGCCTTGCCCCTTACCAAGCGGCCGTAACAGCTGTTAGAGGAGCTGGTTATGAGCTGCTGATCAACGATGAGAATGCCTTTCGCCGTTTTATGAAGGAGGAGGTCGAGCAGGAAGAGCCGCTTGCTGTGCTGCCAGAGGAGCGTGTTCGGTTTATTTTAAAAAGGCTTCTTTTGGCAGAATCCTATGTGAAGCTGGAGGATTTACAGGAGCAGCTGTTTATTAGTAAATCAACGATGAGCAACGATGTGAAATCGGTCAAACGTAAGCTGGAGCCCTTTGATCTGAAGCTGGAAGCGAAGCCGAGCAAAGGCTGCCGAATCAAGGGATCAGAGATGAAAATCCGTTATTGTATGTCAGAATATTTATTCAATGAACGTCGTTCTTATCAAACGATGCTGAACACAGCTGTTACTATTTTGCCAAAGCATGAACTCGAATTGATTCAGAAAACAATGATCAATTATATCAATGAGGAAGGTATGAATCTATCAGACATTTGCATGAATAATTTAATCGTTCATGTTGCCATTGCCTGCAAACGAATTAGACACGGAAACTATGTATCTGTTCTTCCAGAGGAAATCAGCGAAATTCCGCGGGCAAAGGAATATAAGGTCGCTAAAAAAATGGTGGAGCGTCTTGAAGGGCTGCTGGATGTCTCATTTCCACAAGAGGAAATTGTCTATATCACCATTCATTTGCTAGGAACAGCCAAAATGGTACAGTCCTTTTCCTCGAGCGGTCAAAAACAAATTGTAGATGATGACACGAGCCGGCTTGTACAGCTCATGCTGAAGGCCATTGATCAAAAACTGCAGCTTGATTTAGCCGGTGATACGGAACTAATGATTGGACTCAGTCTGCACTTAAAGCCTGCCATCAACCGATGTAAATATGGAATGAACTTAAGAAATCCGATGCTTGATGAAATAAAAGCGGGGTATCCCCTTGCTTTTGAAGCGGGGATTATCGCCAGCAGGGTCCTTGAAGAAGAGGAAGGGCTGAGTATTCATGAGAACGAAATCGGATATATGGCGCTTCACTTTGGTGCGGCTTTAGAGCGGAGGAAAATGGAGATCCCGCCGAAGCGGTGTCTTATTGTCTGTGCGTCTGGTGCAGGGAGTGCAAGGCTGCTGCAGGATCGTTTGCGGTCACAATTTGGGTCAAAGCTGACCATTTTAGGAACAGCAGAGCTATATTCGCTGCCGCATGTCTCTTTGCATGCCCTGGATTTGATTATTACAACGATCCCAATTCATATGGATTTACCGGTTCCAGTCATTCAAGTGAACACCATATTGGGAGGCGGTGATTTTTTAAAAATTGAAGAAGCTCTGACGAGTGAAACAAGGGTGACATTGGCCTCTCAATATATGAAAAAGGAATTGGTTTTTACAAAACGAGCTTTTCACACAAAGGAAGAGGTCATCACCTTTTTAACGCAAAAAGTCATCGATATGGGCTTAGCGCCAGCTGAACTCACACCATCTGTCATGGAAAGAGAAGAGGCTGCCCCAACCTCTTTCGGACATTATACAGCGATTCCGCACCCGATGACGCCGCTGACAGATGAGACGTTTTGGGCGATATGTACATTAGAAAAACCAATCATTTGGGGAGAGAAAAAGGTTCAATTTGTCTGCCTGCTTTGTGTCGAAAAAGAGAATGCCAAAGATTTAAAAGGCATGTACCGCCTGCTGGGAGAGCTTGTGCATAATGTGAAATTCATTCAGCATCTGATCGCCTGTGATACATTTGAAGACATGCTTGATATCATGTATAAAAAGGTTCCTTCGTACAAGAACTAACTGTGTGATATTAACTTTTTCCGCTTCCTAAAGGAAAAAGTATGGGTGTTTATGAAAGCGGTTTCATAATATGATGAAAGTGTAAAGAATAGCTTCACACTTTGAAAAGGGGGCGTTTACACATGAACATCTTATTGGTTTGCGCAGCAGGTATGTCCACAAGCTTACTTGTCACAAAAATGGAGAAAAGCGCACAAGAACAAGGAAAAGAATATCGTATTTGGGCAGTATCAGGAGATTCTGCGAAAAATCATATTGATCAAGCCGATGTGCTTTTATTAGGACCTCAGGTTCGATATTTATTACCACAAATGAAAAAGCTCGGAGAAGAAAAAGGAATCCCAGTAGACGTGATTAATACTGTGCATTATGGCGTTTGTAATGGCGCTGAGGTTTTAAAATCTGCTGAACAGTTAGTGAACGGATAAAGGGGGCGGAGGGGATGAATGGATTCAACCGATTTCTAGAAGAGAAGGTCATGCCGTTTGCAGGGAAGATTGCCGCTCAAAGACATTTACAAGCATTGCGTGACGGAATTGTTTTAACGATGCCTCTCATTATTGTCGGTTCACTGTTTCTCATTTTAGCCAACCTTCCGATTCCAGGATACAGCGATTTTATGGCAAGTATCTTCGGAGCAGAATGGGCCACGAAACTATCCTATCCTGTTAATGCAACCTTTGACATTATGGCACTTGTTGCGACCTTCGGGATTGCTTACAGGCTTGCTGAAAAGTATGCCGTTGATGCGCTATCATCTGGTGCGATCGCTGTTGCGGCTTTCCTTTTGGCTACACCATATCAAGTACCTTTCACACCTGAAGGCTCAACAGAAGCTATCCTAGTAGGCGGGGGAATTCCTGTCACACTGATGGGCAGTAAAGGTTTATTCGTTGCCATGATTATTGCCATGCTTTCAACCGAAATTTACCGCTTCATTGTACAGCGGAACATTGTTATCAAAATGCCTGATGGTGTACCGCCAGCAGTCAGTAAATCGTTTATTGCACTTATTCCAGGTTTTGTGGTCATCACCCTGATCTGGGTCGCTAGACTTGTGATTGAGATGACACCTTTTGAGAGTATTCATAATATCATCACGGTCTTAATTGGCACACCGCTATCGATTCTTGGTGGCAGCTTAGGCGGCAGTATCGTTGCGATGGGTGTGCAAATGCTCCTCTGGGCATGTGGTATTCACGGAGCAACCATTGTCGGCGGCGTCATGGGGCCAATTTGGCTCGGTGCAATGGATGAGAACCGTCTTGCATTCCAAGCAGGAGAAGTACTGCCGAATATTTTCACAGCGCAGTTCTTTGAAATCTTCATCAACGTCGGCGGAAGCGGAGCAACGCTTGCTTTGGTGCTGACCATGATCTTACGTGCCAGAAGTAAACAAATGAAACAGCTTGGCCGCCTTGCCATTGGGCCAGCCATCTTTAACATCAACGAACCAATCATTTTTGGAATGCCGATTGTCATGAACCCAATGCTCCTCATTCCGTTTATCCTTACGCCAATCATGATGATCATCACCACATATATCGGAATGAGTACAGGGCTTGTGGCAAAACCAGCCGGGATTGCTGTCCCATGGACCATGCCGCCAATCATTTCAGGCTATCTCGCCACAGGAGGCAAAATCTCTGGTGCTGTCATGCAGCTGATTAACCTTGCGCTGTCATTTGCTCTATACTACCCATTCTTTAGAATGTGGGATAAGCAGAAATTGAAAGAAGAAAGTGAATTAGAAACAAAAGCATCAACTGATGAAAATGTCGTCAGCATGTAATAGAGGGAACAAGGGGGATGCGGCCGATGGAAATGGAACAAATTGTGTTTCAACTCATCCTGCACGGCGGAAATGGCAGAAGCTCCGCGATGGAGGCCATTACATGTGCAAAACAAGGAAACTTTGATGAGGCGAAGCAAAAATTGCAGGACGCACAAGACGCGTTAAATGAGGCGCATCACGCACAGACAGAGCTGATCCAAGGAGAAATCAGGGGCGAAAAGACGGAAATTAGTCTCTTAATGATTCATGCGCAGGATCATCTCATGAACGCAATGACCGTCAAGGAGCTCGCAGCAGAAATCATCGAGCTCCATGAAAAAATGAAGCAACTCGGAGGTGTCAATTCATGAAAGAAGGAATCAAAATTGTCACAATAGGCGGTGGATCGAGCTATACGCCTGAGCTCGTCGAAGGGTTTATTAAACGATATCAAGAATTGCCTGTAAAAGAATTATGGCTTGTGGATATTGAAGCGGGTCAGGAAAAGTTAAACATCGTAGGCGCTCTGGCGAAACGTATGGTTGAAAAAGCAGGTCTGCCGATTGAGGTACACCTGACTCTTGATCGCCGGGAGGCCTTGAAGGACGCAGATTTTGTGACGACACAATTTCGTGTAGGACTGCTGGAAGCACGGGCAAAGGATGAGAGAATACCGCTTAAATACGGCGTCATCGGTCAGGAAACGAACGGACCAGGTGGTTTATTTAAAGGCCTTCGGACCATCCCAGTCATTCTAGACATTGTGAAGGATATGGAAGAGCTTTGCCCAGACGCATGGCTTGTGAACTTTACAAATCCAGCCGGCATGGTCACAGAAGCTGTTTTACGCTACACGAATCTAAAAAAAGTGGTCGGTCTATGCAATGTGCCGATTGGGATCAAAATGGGGATTGCCAAAGCGCTTGATGTGGACGTTGAACGCATCGAGGTACAGTTTGCCGGTCTCAATCACATGGTCTATGGATTAGACGTATATTTAGACGGGGTCAGCATTATGGATCAAGTGCTTGATGAACTAGGAAATCCAAACAGCCAGTGGTCCATGAAAAACATTGAAGCGAAAAACTGGGAGCCTTCTTTTGTGAAAGGATTAGGGGTCATCCCATGTCCGTATCACCGCTATTACTATAAAACGAAAGATATGCTGGAAGAAGAGCAAAAGGCGGCTCAAGAGAAAGGAACACGAGCAGAGGTTGTACAGCAGGTCGAGCAGGAATTATTTGAGCTTTATAAAGATCCTGATTTGTCGATTAAACCACCACAGCTCGAAAAAAGAGGCGGGGCCTATTACAGCGATGCGGCCTGTAACTTAATCAGCTCCATCTATAATGATAAGCACGACATTCAACCAGTCAATACAGTGAACAGAGGGGCGATTGCCAGCATTCCGGCTGAATCAGCGGTTGAAGTAAACTGTATCATTACGAAGGACGGACCAAAACCAATCGCGATAGGTGATCTGCCTGTAGCTGTAAGAGGACTCGTTCAACAAATCAAATCATTCGAGCGTGTGGCAGCAGAAGCGGCTGTGACTGGAGATTACGAGACGGCTCTTGTGGCGATGACCATCAACCCGCTCGTCCCATCTGACGACATTGCAAAGCAAATTTTAGACGAAATGCTCGAAGCGCATCGTGAGCATTTACCGCAATTCTTCAAATCAGTCAATGCTTAACACATAATGGCCCCTTTAATGGGGTCATTTTTTTGATTGCCCCATATGGAAACTGGAGAAAGAAGTGTATGATTAGAAAAAACAGCATGTATGGCTTCAAAGAAAGGACTGTTGGAATATGGTTGCAATTGGTTTAATGTTTTACGGGTTTGTCGTACAGCCTGTCATGAGTTATGGTACAGTGATCTTGTTTTTGTATGGCCTTATTGCTTCATTTGTTGGCCTCATTCGGCATAAGGAATATGTGTGGATCTATGTTCTCCGCCTGCTCGTTTGTTTTACCATTCCCGTGACCAATCTGTTGATGTATTTTGCAACGATTGGAGGAGATGCAAGGAAATTTGATTTCCAGCCAATGCCGCTTGTTTATTATCTTGTCTTTATCCTAGAAATCATGATCATCTTTTTGCCAGAGATCTTTTTACTGATCGAAAAAAAGCGGAGCATCAAAAGGAAACAGTGGATATACGCAGGGGCGATTGTTGGGGTATCGGTCTTGTTTTGGTGCACGATTTGATGGGAAGAGACGGGTCAACTAAGTCTATTTCGCTTTTGTTTCTGTAACTTCTTTCGTCGGACCTTTACAAAAGAGATGGAAAGAGCAAGGATAGAGATTCCAAGAGCCTTAAATAAAAACCGGGTGAGGAAAGGTGAATCGTCGAAACCAGTGGCGACGATCATCGATCCGATGCAGATTCCAAAGAACGCTAGTAGATAAGTAAAAAACATACCATCACTCCCCTTTATTCATGTGTATTTACCATTATAAGGGATAAAAGAGAGGTAAATAAACAAAAAAGAACCCTTCATGATTGAAAGGTTCTTTTTATATGCTTATGCTTATGCTTGCTTGACGACTGAGTCAACTTCAACTGTCCAGCCGAAGATGTCTGGCTGTGTCCCTTTTTGGATGCCAGTAATGGCTTCGTACAATTTCTTCGATACTTCGCCTGTTTGACCATTTTGGATCACATATGGCTGATCATGATAAATTAATTCCCCGACAGGAGAGATCACGGCTGCCGTTCCAGTTCCGAAAATTTCTTCAAGCTCGCCAGATTGATGTGCTTCAATTAACTCATCAATTGAAATTTTGCGCTCTGTTACTGGAATTCCCCAATGCTTTAACAGTTCAAGCACAGAGTTGCGTGTGATGCCTTCTAAAATGCTGCCGTTCAATTCAGGCGTCACGATTTCGCCATTGATTTTAAAGAAGATATTCATGCTGCCGACTTCTTCAATGTATTTTTTCTCGACCCCATCAAGCCAAAGAACCTGTGAAAATCCTTTCGTTTCAGCAACTTGCTGTGCTTTAAGGCTTGAGGCATAGTTTCCAGCTGTTTTGGCATTTCCTGTTCCACCCTTAACGGCACGGACAAACTCATTTTCAACTGCAATTTTGACCGGATGAATGCCTTCTTTATAGTATGATCCCACAGGAGATAAGATAATGAGCAGCTTATACGTGCTAGACGGTGCAACGCCTAAATACGGCTCAGTGGAAATAATGAATGGACGAATATACAAGGAAGTTCCCTCTGCATCAGGTACCCAATCCTTATCAATACGAATGAGTTCATTTAAGCCCTCTAATACTGTTTCTGTATCAATTTGCGGAATACACAGGCGGTCATTGGATCTGTTTAAGCGTTCCATGTTTTTTTCCGGACGGAATAAGAGAATTTTTTGATCCTCAGAAACATAAGCTTTCAAGCCTTCAAAAACAGATTGACCATAATGGTAGACCATCGACGCTGGGTCCATTGGAATGGCTTGATAAGGGATAATTCTTGGATCGTACCAGCCTTTATCAACTGAATAATCCATCACAAACATGTGATCTGTGAAGATTTTTCCGAATTCAAGTTGATCAGATTGAGGTTTTGGTTTTTTTGTTGAACTAAGTTCAACGCGGATGGGTTGTTTTGGCATTGTAAATCTCCTTGCTGTTTGATTATTTGAAAATTCTAATAATATGAAATAATTATGATTCTATTCTATACCTTCACAAAATATTAGCAATAGGTTTTCTGTAATTCAGACAAGAAAAATCTGTTAAAGCGCTTTCCTTCTCTCTGCTGTCAGTTTGGCTCATGTCACCCCTTTTAAAAAAAGAAATAAAATCCAAATGCGTTATTAACTGATTAATCTGACAATTTAAAAACGAATGGTTTTCCTGTAAGATATTCTTTCAACCATACACCTTTTGACTAGTACATTGCAAGGGACATCGTCATATTTTAATCCTCTTTTTTTTAACCGATAAAGGAAGGAGAGAAGGGAAAGGAGCAAACAACAAGATGAAACGAGCGATACCAGGCATTTTACTCATTTTATTCATGACCGTCATCAGCTTTGGCTGTCAAGCGATGACAGATGAGGCTGGCGCTAAGCAAAGCACAGCCTATTACGTAGCGGTAAACGGAAGCGACAAAAACCCGGGAACTAAGCAAAAACCTTTCCGTACGCTGAAAAAAGCGGCAAGTATGGCGAAGGCTGGGGCAACCATTTACATGAGAGGCGGCACATACAAAGAAAAATTGATTGTCCGCCATTCAGGAACAAAGAAAGCACCCGTTGTCTTTCAAGCTTATGGAAAAGAAAAACCTGTGATTAGCGGGGCTTCCCTTAAAGGAAATCAAGCCGATGGAGGTCTTGTCACGATCGATCAAAAGAGCTACATCACCCTCAAAGGCCTGACTGTAGGACACCTTAAGACGAATAAAGAAGATTTGACACCAGTTGGTATTTTCATCAAAGGAAGCGGCAAAGGCGTCAAACTGCTTAATAACCGAGTGTATGATATTCAGACGAAACATGAAAATGGAAATGCACATGGAATTGCTGTCTATGGGACAAAAGCTCCAGCAGCGATTGAAGACATTGAAATCAAAGGAAATACCGTTGAAAAATTAAAGCTGGGCTTCAGTGAAGCGCTTGTGCTAAATGGGAACGTGAAAAAGTTCCGTGTGACACATAATACGGTCCGGCACACTGATAATATTGGCATTGATTTAATTGGATTTGAGAACGTGGCACCCTCTAAAAAGTATGATCAAGTCAGAAACGGTGTCGTCTCAAGAAACAAAGTATATGAGATTACGAGTGCAGGGAACCCAGCCTATGGCAGCGACATTTCTGCTGGCGGAATTTATGTCGATGGCGGAAAAGACATTGTGATCGATCATAACATCTCACATCACAATGACTTAGGGATTGAAGTCACAAGCGAACATAAAGGAAAAATGGCGGACCGCATCCGCATCGAACACAATCAAGTGTATTTAAACCGTTATACAGGCATTTCTATTGGCGGCTATGATAAGAAGCGTGGCGGTACAACCAATACGACGATCTCACATAATACTTTGTACAAAAATGACACAGCCGGTTTAGAAGGCGGTCAATTGCTGATGCAGTATCAAGCAGTGAACAATCGAATCACGAATAATATCATGACCGCTAGTGCCTCGCATTACTTAGTCGTGAATCTTTATCAAGTGAACCAAAAGAATACCTTCCAGAAGAACGTTTATGATGACCGCAAAGGTGCAAAAGCATCACAGTGGGTATGGCACGGGAAATGGCTGGAAGGCTACAAAACGTATCTCTCTAAAAGCGGTCAAGATAAAGGATCAGCACATCTTAACCCGCAATTTGTGAATGAGAAAAAATATGATTTCCGTCTGAAGAAATCATCACCTGCGAAGAAAATCATCGGAAGCTGATGATATTTTAGAAATTTTCAAAAAAGTCATTGACATTGATGTGACATCACATTAAAGTAAAGAAGACATTTCAACGAAAACAAATTTCATAACGGATCTCTTATCAAGAGAGGCAGAGGGACTGGCCCTATGACGCCCAGCAACCGTTTCTATTTTAGAAATTGGTGCTAATTCCTGCAAAGCTGTTACAGCTTTGACAGATAAGAGAGGAAGACTTCCCGATACATGTTTCATGCAACGGTGATCAAGCCTCTCTTTCCAAGAGAGGCTTTTTTTCGTCTCTTTTTCGAATCAAATGCCTGTTTTACAGGCGTATTTCCACTCTTTTACCTAGTTTTCAGATGTGAAAAATCAAAACAACTTGAGGAGGAACAGCAATGAAGCGTAAGCATTTTACATCATGTCTTGTCTTATTAACGGCATTAACCGTCCTATTAACAGGCTGCGGCACCGGATCAAGTGCAGGCTCAAAGGCAAATACGAACGAAAAAGTCTCTTTTGACAATGTACCGAAGCGATTTGCAAAGGGACAGGGGGCAAAAATTAAAGTCATCCGCAAAATTGGAGGAGACGATCATACAGCTCAATTTTTAGCTGGAACCAAGGCAGAAGGTGAAGCACTCGGCTTTACGGTAGATGTCTACACCGCAAATGGAGATACAGCGAAGTTCCATGATGCCATCTCTCAGGCGCTTGAAGAAAATTATGATGGCTTTATCATCTCTCACGGGGACGACGAGGCGACAGTCGCTGATGTGAAAAAAATCACAGCGAAAGGCATTCCAGTTGTAGCGTTTGATTCGAATCCTAAGCTGAAGGACATCAAAGGGGTCACGGTGACGTCTCAAGATGACGAACAATTAGCGAAAAAATCATTAGATGCGCTCGTGTCTGATTTTAAAGGAAAAGCAAATATTGCGTACCTCTGGGTAGATGGATTCCCGCCAATGGTGAGACGAAATAAGGTCTATCAAGAAACGCTTAAACAACATTCAGGAATCAAGGAGCTTGACCGCTTTGGTATTGCCTCCTCTGATACGTCTGTTCAAACGCAAAATGCAGTAGCAGCCATGCTGAATAAGTATCCAAAGGGCAAGCTGGACGCTATTTTTGCCACATGGGATGCCTTTGCCATTGGGGCAGCAAGAGCGTTAAAGGAAGCAGGAAGAACAGAAGTGAAGATTTATGGGATTGATGTATCAAATGCGGATCTTCAAGAAATGACGGCGAAGGACAGTCCGTGGAAGTATACAGCAGCGGTTGATCCGAAGCTCATCGGCGCAGTCGACGTGAGGATTCTTGCGAAGAAAATAGCTGGTGAGAAAACACCGTCTTCCTATGACCTTGAGGCCTCTCTCATCTCGCAAAAGCAGCTTCAACAAGCAGGAAAAGCTATTAACATGGTCAATCTTGCAGACGAGGTGAAGGGATTCGGTTCATCGACTGCTTTTGAGGAAGATTGGATGAAGACCTTGAAGAAGCATTATACAAAATAAGCGACGTGCACTCTCTTTCCATAGAGGGTGTTTCGTTTTTCAGATGATATCAAGAGAAGGAGGACGCCTATGACAGCGCCGCTTGTTCGTATGAAGAATATTTCAATTGAATTTCCAGGGGTCAAAGCGTTAGATCAAGTGAATTTCACATTAAAAAAAGGGACGGTTCATGCACTGATTGGAGCGAATGGAGCTGGGAAGTCAACGTTAATGAAGGTTCTTTCTGGCGCTCATTCACACTTCGACGGGACCATCTACATCAATGGCCAGGCGGCATCCATTCAAACCCCAAAGAATGCATCCTCATATGGTGTGCAGACGGTCCACCAAGAAGTGGATACGGCGCTTGTTCCCTACTTAAGTGTTGGTGAGAATATGATGATGCATGAGATTGAGAAAAAAACATTTGTCAGCTGGAAAGAGCTGCATCGCAAGGCGGCTCAGCTATTAAAAGAAATGGACATCGACATTTCCACAAAACGACTTGTCAGCGATCTGACCCTTGCCGAAAAACAGATGGTGCTCATTGCCAAGGCTGTTTCCATTAAATGCAGCATTTTAATCTTAGATGAACCAACGGCTCCGCTTAGTCATGCAGAAACAAGCAAATTATTCTCAATGATTGATCGGTTGAAACAGAATGGGACGGGGATCGTGTTTATTTCTCACCGCATGCCTGAAATTTTCACCATCTGTGATGAATTGACTGTGATGCGAAATGGAACGGATGTCGCAGCTCACCTTGTCAAAGACACAAATCTGCAGCAGGTCATTGAAGAAATGCTAGGCGCACCATTAGAGGAGCAATTCCCGTCTCGCAGGCCACTGAAAGATGCACCTATTGTGCTTGAAGTGAAAGAGCTAAACGATCAACATAAATTAAACAACATTCACTTTTATGTCAAAAAAGGAGAAATTCTCGGGATCGCAGGACTTGTCGGTGCTGGTAAAACAGAATTGTGCAAAGCCCTTTTCGGTGCCTCAGAAAAAAAGACGGGGACCGTGCAGCTTCATGGTCAAACCATCCGCATCACATCGCCTCATCAAGCGGTGAGAGCTGGAATGGCTCTTGTGCCGGAAGAGCGGAGAAAAGAAGGGATTCTGACCGAAGAGAGCGTGGGGTGGAACTTAACGGCTGCAAGTCTTCACTCATTTTCACGGATATTCAGCTTCTTACATCGTTCGAAGGAAAAGCAGGGAGCAGGCGACATCGTCAAACGGCTTGGTGTCAAAACGCCGTCGCTTGAAGCGAAGGTGAAGCACCTATCTGGTGGAAATCAGCAGAAGGTTGCTATCGGAAAATGGCTGCTGGCTGAGGCAGATGTGTATCTCTTTGATGAACCAACCAAAGGTGTAGACGTTGGAGCGAAAAAAGATATTTTCACTTTGATTGCAGAGCTTGCCGCCCGCGGAAAATCTGTGATTTATGCGTCGAGTGAGCTGTCAGAGATTGCAGGTATCGCTGACCGAGTATACGTGTTATATGATGGCAGCATTACCCGGGAAATGACCGCACCGACGACTGAAGAGGAGCTTTTATATCATTCAACAGGAGGACAATCATGAGCGAACAACAAATTCCAGCCCCTGTGCAGCAAATCAAAAAACAGCGGCCATCCTTTCATCTGTTTGATTTCTTTTATCGATATGGGACGATCTTAACCATTGTCGTGTTGATTGTGGTATTTGCGGCAGCGAATCCAGCGTTTTTGCAATCAGGAAATATCATCAATATTCTACGGTCTATCTCGATAGTGACCATCATTGCGGTGGGCTTAACCATCTCATTGGCAGTAAACGGCTTTGATTTATCAGTTGGATCAGTCGCTACGCTATCAAATGCGATTGTCATTTCTATGTTCGTATGGTTCTCGCAAAACCCACTGATTGCAATCCTCTCTGCACTAGCGGCTTCTATCATTGTTGGTCTGCTAAATGCATGGATGATCGTCAAAATGAAAATTCCAGATATGCTCATGACATTAGCCATGATGTTTATCATTCAAGGACTGGCTCAAACGTATACGAAAGGGGCGACTATTTCTGAAAATATGGTGCTTCCCGATGGCACGTTCTCAACGGGAACGATTCCTGCCTTTTTCAGCAAAATTGGACAGGTGCCATATATCATTCTTATTATGGCTGCCATTGTACTATTTGCGCATGTTTTCATGACCTACACAAAGCACGGCCGATTCATGTACATCATCGGTGGGAATAAGGAAGCGGCTCGTTTGTCTGGCATACATGTGAACAAATACAAAATTGCGGCCTATCTGCTTTCTGCGTTATTTGCAGCGATCGGCGGTATCGTACTTGCATCAAGGGTGATGACAGCAGAAATTAATGCGGGTGCACCATATTTAATGGATGGAGTAGCGGCTGCTTTTATCGGCTTTTCCGTTATGGGAGCAGGTAAGCCAAACGCATTTGGCACTTTTATCGGGGCTGTACTCATCGGTATTTTACAAAATGGGCTTGTGATGATGTCTGTCCCTTATTATGCAATGGATATTGTGAAAGGCTCTGTGCTGGCCCTTGCACTGGCGCTGACATATTACAAACAACGAGGCTAACTGCGTATTTTTTAAAACCATTCGAGTCCTCTCTCCGTCTAGTAAACGGAAAGCGGTGCAGCTGCCGTTTCCCAAAAGGAGATGACAAAAAGAAAATGAATATGTCAGCAACTCATGTAGAAGATTTGAAAAATGTCATGGAAGACTGGAAAAATGAACTATTAGTATATAAATTTGCGTTAGATGAAATGGATACAAAGTTTTCAATTATCAGCCAGGAGTATAATTTAATCCATGGACACAACCCAATAGAGCATACAAAATCACGAATTAAATCCTTTGAAAGCATAGTGAATAAACTAGCAAGAAAAGGATGCGACATCACGACACAATGTGCCAAGGAGCATATCCATGATATTGCAGGTGTCCGCATCATCTGTTCTTTTATTCAAGATATCTATAACATTATGGATGTATTGAGGCAAAGAGAGGATTTAAAGATCCTTGAAGTGAAGGACTACATTCAACATCCAAAACCAAATGGCTACAGAAGCCTTCATTTAATTGTTGAGATACCTGTTTACTTAACAAATCGTGTGGAGCATGTGAAGGTTGAGATTCAGGTGCGGACCATTGCGATGGATTTTTGGGCGAGTCTAGAGCATAAAATCTATTATAAACTGCATAACGATGTTCCTCATCAGCTGACTGATGAACTGAAGGAAGCGGCAGATATTGCCCATTACTTAGATGAAAAAATGCAGAATATTAAACGAGAAATTGATTAGCACATCAAAAAGCAGCTGTTTTGATCACAGCTGCTTTTTTTCATATTAAGGATTGGTTCCACGGTCTCTCTTTTGAATAATATCTTGAGATTGTGCAGATTGGCTGTCTTTTTGAATGGAAGTACCAACAGAAACACCTGTTATCAAGAGGGTTAAAATCGCACTTGTGATGAGCCATTTCTTCATCATACATCACTCCATTTTCTTAACAAGTTTTCAAGGACAACGCCTTGTTTTTAAAATAAGAGGATTCTTCATGAAGCCCAAGATCCGTTAAGTAAGCTGCTGCATCCTGACAAATAGCTTCAAGGTCAACAAGGAAATTCATTGTTTCTAATTGATCGCAATAAGCCTTGATTTGCTCAATCATGTTGTCTGGCTGAATCATAAGTGTTTCTAAAATAGATAATTTAAGTGAAATGTTTCGTTGTTTTAAATTTTCTGCTTTTTGAAGTGAAAGCTGTACATAATAGTGGAACAAACCTGGCTTTTTCAGCTTAAAAAGTGCTTTTGTGTAGGCGTACATGGCAAGTAAATAGCCGCCTGGAGAAGAAGTTTCGAATGATTCTATCATTAAAGCCTTTTCTAGGAGCGGCACAGCTTCACTGTATTCATTTCTTAGACTTTTAATAAAGGCTGCATTGCAATAAGCATGTCCAAGTAAATCTGGATCTTCCATCTGTTCTAGTGAATGAATCACTTCTTCGAACAGCGATTCTGCCTCATCATATTTCGACTGATCCGCATAATTCAAAGCAAGCATCATTTGACAGCTGATTGATTTTTTCACATAACATGGATCTGCGTCGTAAATAGATGAAGCCATCTTTAAGTGGTGGATGGAGAGAAGCGTGGACCTAATATTATAATAAAGACACCCTGTTTTATAATGAAATTCGGCTTTTTCAATGTCATCGTGCACGAGATCTAATTTATCCTCGGCCAATTTTAAATGGTGAAATGCCGTATCCTGATTGCCTCTGCGCATTTCATACATCCCTTTAAAGAAATAGAAATAATAGCTGAGCATATCATCCGTACGGATGGCATTTTCATCAACAAAAAGACTATGATCTAATGAAGCTGTATCTTCTATTAGATCTTTAAAACGGTACTCTAGCAGTTGATAGTAAAGTAAGACGTCTTGATTTTCTTCCATTCGATCAAAAGCTTGAAGAATGTCTTCTTTTAACTGGATGGCACCTTGTATCTCTCTTTTTTTCATCATGACATACCAATCATTGAGCATATTCGCTACATCAACGGACGACAAAACACCTGCTTCTGCCAATTCTTATCCTCCTTTCTTCATCTATCAATATCCGTTCTTCTGAATCAACTTCCCATATTCCAGTATCTTCTTATATTTTAAGCTCTCTCGTGCAGTTTGTAAAACATGTTTTTTGATGTAAATTCAACCAGTAGTGAAAGAAATAGGGAGACACTGCTCTTTTGTATACGCTTACATTTTTTCGGGTAAAAAGAGGGTTTTGGGAAAAATATATTACAATATCAATATAGAGAGGAAGTAAGTTGTTGAGTTTGCTTTCGTATGCAAGGGAGAAACATCATTTATCAAGGCGCTGCCTCGTTTTTTTGTGAGATTATCTCACATCATAATTGTGAATGACTCTTCTTTTAGAATAAAATGAGTTATTCGCAAAAAAGTAAAATTTAAAGAGACTATTGATCTAGAATTGTATGGATCTTTGGTATTGATAAAAAATATCACACACTATAGCTTTAGCGTGGTATAGTATTATTGTTATTGCGAATATTTAGACAAAACTGACAATGGGGGTCGTGTTTTATGAAGAAATCGATGTTATTGATCATGGGACTAATTGTTGTGCTTGTCATGGCAGCCTGTGGATCAAAATCGGACAGTGGTTCGGGAGAAGGCAAAGGCACATATAAAATCGGGATAGATACAACTTATCCGCCATTTGAATTTGAAAAGGGCGGTAATTATGAAGGGATAGACGTTGATTTAATTAATGCAATCGCGAAAGACCAAGGTTTCAAAGTGAAGCTTGAAGCCATGGACTTCTCAGGTATCATTCCAGCGATGCAGGCAGGACAGCTTGATGTTGGAATGGGCGGGATGAGTATTACAGATGAGCGTAAGAAGAAAGTAGATTTCTCAGATCCTTACTTCGACGCTGGACTGACAGTTGTTGTGAAAAAGGACAGCAGCATCAAATCTATTAATGATTTAAAGGGGAAAAAGCTAGCTGTTAAAAACGGGACGACTGGTGCAAAGTTCGCATCTGATAACGCAGATAAATATGGGTATGAAGTCGTTCAATTTAATGACAGCCCATCTATGTTCCAAGAAGTATCAAACGGAAATGCAGATGCCTTAATTGAGGATTATCCTGTCATTACGTATGCGATTGCACAACAAGATTTAAAATTGAAAACAGTTGGAGACCGCTTGAATGGAGACCAGTATGGTATCTCTGTCATGAAGGGGAAAAACCAAGACCTATTGAAGAAGATCAATAAAGGCCTTGAGAACCTAAAGAAAAACGGTGAATATGACAAAATTATTGATAAATATTTGAAGTCATAACACAAGCGAGGCGCGCTCCGAGCGCGCTTTCTTTATGTGTCAGCCGTATGTGAATTAGGGAGGGAGAAACATGGATACTATTATTAATGCATTTCCGTATTTAATGGATGGTTTGCAAACCACTTTATATATCTTTGTTGTTGCCATCATTTTAGGGTTTATCATCGGTTTAATTGTGGCATTATTCCGTCTGTCACCATTTAAAATCTTAAATTTCATCGCACTCGTCTTTGTGAATGCCATTCGAGGCACACCATTTATCGTACAGCTATTCTTCATTTATTTTGGTTTGAATACACTTGAATTCATTTCGCTTGATCGAGTGCCCGCAGGGATTATTACAGTAGCGATAAATGCAGGGGCTTATTTCTCAGAAATTATTCGTGCAGGGATTCAGTCTATTGATAAAGGACAAACAGAAGCTGCGCGCTCTTTAGGCTTTACAGGGGGGCAAAACATGCGCTTTATCGTCCTACCGCAGGCATTCCGCCGCATGCTCCCAGCGATTACAAACCAGGCCATCATCAGCTTGAAGGATACATCTCTCTTATCTATTATCGGAATTGCCGATATTATGCAGCGAGGACAAGTTCAAGCATCGGCTACATTTGATCCTTTGAATGTCTGGCTCATTGTCGGTGTCATTTATTTCGTGATCATTTATTTACTTTCTCTACTGGCTAGCTACGCAGAAAGGAGATTTGATATCAAATGAGTATGATTACGGTGAAAAACTTAAAGAAATCCTTTGGCGATCACGAAGTGTTAAAGGATATTAATGCAGTCATCGAGGAAAAGGAAGTCGTGTGTGTCATAGGTCCTTCTGGATCAGGGAAAAGCACGTTTCTAAGATGCCTCAATAAATTAGAAGATATCACGGCTGGAGAAGTCGTTGTCCACGGGCACACGATTACAGACCCAAAGGTGAATATCAATAAAGTACGACAAGAAGTAGGCATGGTGTTTCAGCACTTTAATTTATTCCCTCATAAAACCGTTTTAGAAAATATTACGATTGCACCGATAAAAGTAAAAGGCATCGAGAAGAAGGCAGCAGTCGAAAAAGCGTTAGACTTGCTTGAAAAAGTCGGCTTAAAAGACAAAGCTCAAAGCTATCCTAACCAATTATCTGGTGGACAAAAACAGCGTGTCGCCATTGCAAGAGCGTTGGCAATGGATCCGAAAGTACTATTATTCGATGAGCCGACATCAGCTCTTGATCCTGAGGTCGTAGGGGATGTATTAGCTGTAATGAAACAATTAGCTGTAGAAGGTATGACAATGATTGTGGTCACACATGAAATGGGCTTTGCAAGAGAGGTAGGAGACCGTGTCATCTTTATGGATGGCGGATATATTGTCGAGGAAGACAAACCGGAAGCTCTCTTTGGGAACCCGCAGCATGAGCGTACAAAATCATTTCTTAGTAAGGTGTTATAAAAAAGAGTAAGGGCATGTATATGCTCTTACTCTTTTCTTTATGAATAAATGGGAGAGATTTAGCGGCCCCATTTCCTAGGAAATATTAGCGCTGGAAGAATTCGATCCATTCTTGGTCTGGTCCTCTAAAAAAGAAGTAGCAATATCCATTTGGTAATGTCGTGATTTCTTCATCAATTAATTCAATTTGCAGCTTTTGAATACGATTGAATTCAGCATGAATGCTGTCTGTTGTGAAAGCGAGATGATGGACCTTCCCTTCAGATGGCAGGTCACTGCTGTAGCCTTGGATGAGCTCAATTTCCGTTTCGGTTTCATCTTTAAAACCGAGAAAGGCAAGCTCAATCACTCCATTTGTATGAGTGATGCGGTCCTTTAATTTCATGCCCACCACTTTTTCATAAAAATCAATCGACTGATCAATATTCGAAACCATAATACCTGTATGATCTAAGCGTAATGTCGTCAAACGAAGTGCCTCCTCTATGTCATGTTGATAATTTTCTCCTCATCTTATCATAATAGAAGTAACGTATACATTCATATGGTAGGATAGAGAGAGTCAATTTAGGATAAGGATGACACAAATGAAAAAAACCTCATTAAAACAAACATTTGCGGAACAAGTGAAAAAGGGATATCCGCTCATTTCCAAAGATGCAGTATCGGATGTGAACGGTGTACGGGAAGGCGAGCTCATTGAATGGGTGGATGAGCGGGGCACTTTTTTAGGAAAAGGGTATTATGGTGTACAAAATAAAGGTATCGGCTGGGTCCTAACCTTTGATGCGAACGAAAAAATAGATCAAGCTTTTTTTGTCTCTAGGCTTGAGCAGGCAGCGAAAAGCAGAACGCATTTATTTCGTGATGCACAGACGACTGCTTTCCGTGTGTTGAACGGAGAGGGTGATGGAATTGGCGGCGTCACGATTGATTATTATGACGGATTCTACCTCATCCAATGGTATAGCGAAGGAGTCTATACATTAAAGGAATATGTATTGGCTGCACTTGAGCACGTATACCCAGACTATAAAGGCATTTATGAAAAGAAACGATTTGATACATCTGGACAGTATATAGAAGATGATGATTTTGTGAAGGGAGAGAAAGGTGAATTTCCTCTCATCGTGAAAGAAAACGGCATGAACGTGGCGGTTTACTTAAATGATGGCGCGATGACGGGTATCTTCCTTGATCAGCGTCATGTGAGAAAAGCGATCCGAGATCGTTATGCAAAAGGAAAGACTGTGCTCAATACATTTTCTTACACAGGTGCTTTCTCAGTGGCAGCTGCGCTTGGCGGAGCGAGCCGTACGACAAGTGTGGATGTTGCAAACCGCAGCTTGAAAAAAACATCTGAGCAGTTTGAAGTCAATGGTATTGATGTGGACGGGCAGGATATCAAAGTCATGGATGTCTTTAAATATTTTCCGTTTGCAGCGAAAAAAGGCTGGACCTATGATCTCGTCATCTTAGACCCGCCTTCCTTTGCACGAACGAAAAAGCACACATTCAGTGCGGCGAAGGATTATAAGAAGCTATTAAAAGAAGCCATCCAAATTACAGCTGAGAACGGCGTCATTGTGGCATCAACGAATAGCAGTGCATTTGGCATGAAGAAATTTAAAGGGTTTATTGCGCAGGCTTTTAAAGAAGCAGGGCAAACCTATCGGATACTTGAAGAATATACCCTTCCTGAGGATTTCCGTACAACGAAGAATTATCCTGAAGGGAACTATTTAAAGGTTGTCTTCATACAAGCATAAGAAAAAGCCATTTTCCAATAAGGGAAATGGCTTTTTTTATAAGGCAAACGACATAAGGATAGGCGCTGCACATAATGTAATAATGGCTGAAATAATCATCGATACACTTGAGATCGTTCCTGAGACGGAGCTCATTTCAAAAGCCTTCGATGTTCCTGCCCCGTGTGCACCCGTTCCAAGCAGGACGCCCATGGCAATGTCATTATCGATGCGGAAGTAACGGATCACCATTGGACCGATAATCGATCCAAACAATGCGGTTAAAATGACAAACACGGCCGTAACGGACGGCATGCCGCCGATCATCTCTGACACACTCATCGCTACAGGTGTTGTGACTGATCTTGGGACAAGGCTCTCAATAAGGCCTGTGTCCAGATGAAACAACTTGGCGATAAAAGCCGTTGATAAGATCGCAATGACAGAGCCGCAAGCCACATTCAAAATAATTTCCACTGCATGCTTCTTCAGGATATGAAAATACTTATATAAAGGAATGGCAAAAGCAACAGTCGCAGGCTGCAGCATATTCGTGAGCCATTTCCCTCCTTGATTGTAAGCATCGTAAGGAATGTTGACGATTAACAGCAAGACGACAAGGACAAGCGGAGTGACAAGTAACGGTGAGACATAGACCTTCGGATGCCGTTTGTATACCGCTTTTGATCCGAGATATAAAAGAACTGTTAAAATCAGAAATAGTCCGCCAACTAACATAGCTTTTTCCGCTCCTTTCGTTTTGCAATCATTTGCGTCATGATACCAGTTGAGAGCATGACCACAAACGTACTAATTAAGACGACAAGGACAATACTTGTGCCAGATTGAGAAAGCAATTTTCCATAATCAATGACACCAACTGCTGATGGAATAAAGAAAAGCAGCAGTTCTCCGAGCAGCCATACGGCGCCAAGTTCTATCCATTTTAATTGAATGATCTTAAAATGAAGTAATAAGAAAATGACAAGAATGCCTAAGATCGTGCCCGGAATTCTCAAATGCAAAAAGGCCGCCAGCACATTCATGAATTTCGCAAAAATAAACAAGACCATAATCTGAAGGGCAGCAATCAGCGGCGTTTTGAGCAATTTCACTTTCTGTTCACTCCTTTTTCTATATAAATTGTTCAGTGTTTCACAAAAACATGACAACGTTCCAATTGATGAGCTTACTTTAAAGTGTACAGCACGTTCAGTTATAGGTAAAATACATATATCGAATAGTAATTATTCCTTTTGTCTATAGGAAGGGTGAAGCATGTGGACATCAGACATTTAACATATTTTTTAGAAGTGGCAAGGTTAAAGAGCTTCACGAAAGCATCGCAGTCTCTTTACGTATCGCAGCCGACCATTTCTAAGATGGTCAAAAACCTGGAGGATGAGCTGGGGGTGCAGTTGTTTTACCGAAATGGTCGGCAGGTTGAAATGACAGATGCTGGCCAAACCATGTATACACAGGCGAGTGAAATTACACAGTCATTTCAGAATTTAACGAGCGAATTAAATGATTTAATGAATGTGAAAAAAGGGCATATTCGAATCGGACTGCCGCCGATGATTGGGTCAAGTTTCTTCCCGAATGTCATGGGGGAATTCCGTCAGCAATATCCAGATGTTACATTTCAATTGGTCGAGCACGGCTCCATTAAAGTAGAGGAAGGGGTCGAGGATGGGTCGCTTGATATTGGTGTCATTGTTCTGCCTGCAAATGATAAAATTTTTCATACGTACACCATTATTAAAGAGAACATGAAGCTCGTGACGCATCCATCCCATCCGATGGCTGGTCGTGAGGAAGTACATTTAGCTGATTTAAGGGAAGAGTCTTTTATTTTCTTTAGAGAAGATTTTGTTCTGCACAGCCGGATTTTGAATGAGTGTATGAATGCGGGATTTCGGCCAAATGTCATTTATGAAACGTCTCAGTGGGATTTCATTAGTGAAATGGTAGCTGAAAACTTAGGGATTGGACTTCTGCCAGAACGAATCTGCCGTGATCTTGATCCTGAAAAGGTAAAGGTCATTTCCCTAAACCCGTCGATTCCGTGGCATTTAGGTGTCATTTGGCGAAAGGACCGCTATTTGTCGTTTGCGGCAAGAGAATGGTTAAAGCATACGAAATCCTATGTGTGGGATGCAGAGTAAAAGGGAGGACGATACGGATGAAAACAAGCTGCGCGTCTCATTTATTGGAGAAGGTTCGAGAAAAAAATCCACTCGTTCATAATATCACCAATCAAGTTGTGACGAATTTTACAGCGAATGGACTGCTTGCTTTAGGTGCTTCGCCGGTCATGGCAAACGCCAAAGAAGAAGTGGCTGAAATGGCGCAATTAGCGGATGCACTAGTGCTGAATATTGGCACATTAACTAAGGAAACGGTGGAAGCCATGATTCTCGCTGGACAAGCCGCCAATGAAAAAGGTGTACCTGTTTTGTTAGATCCTGTCGGCGTTGGTGCAACAACGTTTCGAACGAATGCTGCTCAACAGCTGTTAGAGAAAGTGAAAATCACCGTTGTCAGAGGAAATGCTGCTGAAGTGGCTCATTTACTTGGAGTGGATGGCTGGGAGTCAAAAGGCGTTGATGCGAAAGCAGCGAATGGAGATGTATCGGCATTAGCCAAACAAGCGTCCATTGCACTTCAGACAATAGTGGTAATCACAGGAAAAGTCGATGTGGTGTCAGATGGAGATGAGGTGCTGTCCATTCGTAATGGACATGAATGGCTCACGAAGGTGACGGGAACTGGCTGTTTGCTGACGTCTGTCATCGGAGCATTTTGTGCAGCGGGTGAACAGCCAATTCATGCGTCGGCAGCCGCATTGCTGTTTTATGGTGTCGCCGCTGAAAGGGCAGCTCTGCACGCAAAGGATAAAGGACCTGGAACCTTTCAAATGGAATTGTTAAACGCACTTTCGCACACAACCGGCGATGATGTGCTGACACTAGGGAAAATAGGGGGAGTTTCACATGACAAAGGCTGATCAACAGCAAATCAAACAGCAATTATCGGTTTATTTTATTTTGGGCACAGCGAATACAACGAGGCAGCCGCTTGATGTTGTGAAAGAGGCCATTCAAGGCGGAATCACCATGTTTCAATTTCGTGAAAAGGGTGAAAAAGCTTTGCAGAGTGATGAGAAGAAACAATTGGCTCGTCAAATCCAAGCGCTTTGCCAAGAAGCAAATGTTCCCTTTATTGTGAATGATGATGTACAGCTAGCGATTGATCTTGATGCAGATGGCGTTCATGTTGGACAGGAAGACACAAATGCAAAAGACGTCAGAGAAAGGATCGGGAATAAAATATTAGGCGTATCGACGCATAACCTAGATGAAGTAAAACAAGCCATGAAGGACGGAGCAGATTATGTCGGTATGGGCCCAGTCTATCCAACGGAAACGAAAAAGGATACACGCAGTGTCCAGGGGGTGTCTTTGATCACTGAAGTCCGCCGTCATGGCCTTCAGATTCCGATTGTAGGTATCGGAGGGATCACATACGATAACGCAGCACCAGTGATACAAGCTGGGGCAGACGGTATAAGCATCATTAGTGCTATTAGCCAGAGCACCGATCCAAAAAAAGCAGCAGAAGAGCTGAAATCACTTGTTGTAGCAGAAAAAGCATCTCTTTAATCTGAAGGAGACATGGATTAAATCAATTCATGTCTTTTCTTATGCCGGGTAAATTAGACAGGAGCTATACAATTGTGTACAATCATATAGTTCGATTATTTTCGAAATGACAGGTAAATAAAGGAGAATGAACATGGAAGTGCTCGATACGTATTTTCGCCGATACGATGAAGCAGGAAAAGGTCAGGAGCAGATGGATGAATTGCTGGCATTGTTTTCTGACGATGTCATGATTGTCTTAAATGGCGCCCAAAAGCCTGGGATCCAAGCGTTCACACAATTTTTGAATACATTTTTCCACGTACATGATGACATTAAGCATATGTGGGATGGGTGGAATAAAAGAGAAGATGGAAAGTATGAAACAAACTGGGCCGTTTGCGGAAAGCTTTCAGATGGCCGTGTCTATACAGCAGAAGGAATTGATATCGCAGAGCTGGACGACCAAGGGAAGATCGTTTATTTAGAAAACGTTCCGAAAAACCCAGAGTTATTCCAGCGCTATTAAAAAGCCGGCTGAGCAGCCGGCTTTTTATTTATCTAGAGAATATGCCTCAATGGCTTCTTGAACAGATGTTTCTTTATCAAAAATAAGGTGGCGGCTGTACACTTCACTCAAGTGCAGTGATTCTTGCTCTAAGTGATCTACAAGCTCAAAGATATCTAGGATGGCTGCTAAACTTATGTTAGTTTGTCCACCTTCTGCATTATCATAGGTTTCTTCTGGGAAGCCTTGTTTGATTATTTCCTTCACTTGACGTTGGTTTTTAGCTTTTACTAAGACAATTCGTTCTTCAAAGATTTTATCAGGTATACTGCTTGGTGATGAGATAGATTCGAATAATAATTTTGCAGAATAAATCCTTTGCATATGTCATCCCACTTCTTTCGTGTCGTTTTAAATAATTTCCAGTATGTGTATAACATGATAACATAGGAATGACATCTTGCAGAGAATACATCACTATAAATAGATTCATTACGGGGAGGGATAGGAATGAAGAGTGTGGTTGATAACAGGGGGGAAGTTCATGAAATTCTGTTAATCCTCATTACATGCTGCTCTCTAATCACGTTTAGAAGGGTTGCCAGATTAGAGAAGTATAAAAATAAGTTAAAAAGCCAATTTATACCTTACTGAGATTGAATAGAAGAACACAAGAAAAGCCGGCTGAGCAGCCGGCCTTTCCTTATGAATCAGTATCCATATGCATGCCTGTATGTGCCTTTACTTGAATTTCCGTAAAGGTGTCTTCATCTGCCTTTTCAGACGAGAATATCGTGCCTAAGTAAGCGGCAAGAAATCCGAGTGGAATCGAGATAATCCCAGGGTTCGACAGCGGGATGAGCGGATCTCCTGTGAAGATGGCTGCTCCCGATGGGTCCCAGACGCTTGGACTGAGCGAGACGATGATCAGTGCGCTCAGAAGGCCTGTTAAGCTTCCTGCGATGGCACCCGTAGAGTTAAATCGTTTCCAAAAAACAGTGAAGATAATCAAAGGTAAATTCGCACTCGCCGCCACTGCGAAGGCAAGAGACACAAGAAAAGCGACGTTTAAGGACTGGGCAAATAATGCAAGAACGATAGAGAGAATCGCCACGCCGATGGAAGCAAAGCGTGCCGCCTTCACCTGCTCCCGCTCACTCGCTTTTCCTTTGCGGATAATTTGACTATAAAAATCATGCGCAAAGGCAGACGCGGCGGATAGGACGAGACCCGTTACTACCGCCAAAATAGTCGCAAAGGCAATAGCGGAAACAAAGGCAAATAACAAATCTCCTCCAAGAGCTTGAGCGAGCAGTGGAGCGGCCATATTTCCTGCTGCATCTGCTGCTGTGATCGCTTCTGTTCCAACAAATGCAGCAGCGCCGAAGCCAAGGAAAACAGTCATTAAATAAAAGATCCCGATGATCCACGTAGCGGATAGAACAGATTTACGCGCAGAAATGGCATCTTTGACCGTATAAAACCGGATTAAAATGTGCGGCAAACCTGCTGTCCCAAGCACTAAAGCAAGGTTCAAAGACAGTGTCTCTAAAGGCACATCATATTTATTTCCCGGGTGAAGAAATGCCCCACCGAGCGGGGTCGCTGTTTTCATCTGTTCAAACATCTTCAGCAGACTAAAATCAAACTTTGCAAACACAAGCAGAGAAATAATTAACGTCCCAATCATGAGAAGCACAGCCTTTGTGATCTGTACCCAGCTGGTCGCAATCATGCCGCCAAACACGACATAAATGGTCATCAGGACACCCACGATCAGCACTGCGATCCAGTAATCAATGCCAAGAAGCAGCTTGATTAACGCACCTGCTCCAACAAGCTGTGCAATCATATAAAAAGTGGAGACTGTAATGGTATTAAAGGCGGCAACCCCTCGAATGGCAGGGCGCTTAAACCGTGCAGCGATCATATCGGCCATCGTATATTTCCCCAGATTTCGAAGCGGTTCAGCCACAACGTAAAGAACGACAAGGTACGCTACTAGAAAACCAATGCTATAGAAAAAGCCGTCAAACCCGTTTAACGCGATCATGCCAGCAATCCCTAAAAATGATGCAGCGGACATATAGTCTCCAGCAATGGCAAGGCCGTTTTGAAACCCAGTCAGACCTCCGCCTGCTGTGTAAAAATCACTCGCATTGCTAGTTTTTTTCGCAGCAAAATATGTGATGACCAAGGTGAGCCCTACGATCGCAACGAATAAAATAAAAGCGGTCATGCTCATTCGTCATCACCTCTTGATTCAGTTTTTAAAGCGCTTACATAATTGTCGAACTTAGCTGCTTTTTTCGCATAAAGTCCACATAAAACCCAGGTCATAACAAATTGTGTGAGGGCGAATAACCAAGCCCATGAGATCGCGCCAATTGCCGGCGTGTTCAAAAAGGTGAAGTAGGATGTAGCAACCGGAAGTGAAAAGTAAAAGAGAAAAAAGAAAATCGTCATCGGTACGATAAATCTGCGTTTTTCCTCAAGAAGTTTTCGAAAATCCTTTGAAGCGGCAACCTTCTTATAATGAACTTTTTTGTCTGCCATTGTTTCCTCCTTTGTACGAATTAGGGACAAGGTACTCCAATGCATATGAGACGATCTGGCTGTTTATGACAGTATATCATAAAAAAGGCACCCGAAAAGGGTGCTTTCTATCGATAATTTGCAAGAAATGTTTGTCTCGCTTTTTCATATGTTTCTGCGTCAAAATGATCTCCGCATTTGTGGATGCACCAAGGCTCTTCTTGCCTCACAATCCCAACCTCATAGCCCTGTTGCATGAATTCAAAGGATTGCGAGACATCATAAAAATGAAAGCCATCAAAGAGATCCTCACGCCACTTCACATCATACTGCGTCGCCAAGAAAAGACCATCAATGGCTGCAGCTTGGATATAATCTTGCGCTTCGGGCTGCTGACGGCCTCTTTCAAACGAAAGCAGCTGATAGGTGTCGTGACGATATTCAATGACTTTTCCCCTGCAATCAGAACTCTCCCACCAAATTCCATTGTCAGGCACGCTTTCTGCTCCAATCACTCCAACCATGCCAAGTGATGGGTTTTGTAAAAAAAGCGGGATGAGCTCAAGCAGCATATGCTGTTTGACAATCAAGGTATCCTGATGAAGATAAATTTTAAACTGAGCTGGATGAGTGATGGCTTCATTGTATGCAGAGGTCATACTTGATGCCTGTCTGATGGGTAAGACCTCCACATGGTATCCATGAGGAGCCGGAAGTGAAGCGAGCTGCCGGAAGCAAGCTTGAAACATCGATTCATCATTCACACATAAAACAAACAGAATCGTCGGATTACTCATGAAATGGAACCGCCTCGACCACATATTGATAGGCTGTAGCTGCCTCGTGAAAATCAGAACGAATGCCGTGTTTCATGAGTAATTCATGTAGATCATTCAACACGCTTGCATAGGAAGGATGCTGTACGCGAATGGCCTCGAATTCGCGAATGCGAAAACCCGCTGAATGAAAGAGTGCATGTATTTCGTGAAGTGTGAAGAAACGTAAATGTGTTTGATCCATTAACCCTGCATCTGTATAAGTAAATCTGCCGGCTAGTAATTCTAAAACCGTTGAAATGTGGCCGATATTTGGAATAGATGACAGGATGGCACCCTCTTTTTTTAGGAAGGGTTTCACCTTTTTTAAAACGGCCCAAGGGTCCAATAAATGCTCGAGGACGTCTCCGAAAATCATGCAGTCAAATTGTTCATGTTGATAAGGGAGAGCCAGCTGTTCAATATTTCCGCAGAGAACATGATCCAGCTCTTGTTTAGCCTCTTTTGCTGCATCTTCAAATGACTCAATGCCATAAATGGTCCGGCCCTTTTGTTTCAGGACTTTTCCAAGCTTGCCTGTGCCGCATCCGATATCCAACAAAGACGTCCATTCCGCGCGGATACGGCTGACGATGACCGGGTTTACCCCATGATAATACTGATCCTTTTTTTGGTGATAATACGAAAGGGAATCTGAACTCACGCTCTACCCACCTTTCTGCTTTCTCGTTGTTTTCATGCTTAATATATGGGTGGACAGCTTGGTTTTATAACGAGAGAAGGACAATTTTCATGAATGGCGGCTAAAAAGGGATCATATAAAGAACGGGAAACGGACTGTCCTCCTAATATAGAAAGACAGAACCCCATTGAGTGGAAGGGATTGGTATGGAGAGGTGTTCAATTATTGTAGCGTATCGTCATGAAAGGATTTTCAAAAGGTCAATTGACAGGTCAGAACTTATAGCCAAAGCAGTCTGAAAGACAAAGGATAACGGCGTTGATTTACGGTTTGTTTATCATCTTCTGATCACCGTTGGATGTTAAAAAAGCTTGTATTTCTTCGATGCCTAGTCCAATTTTTTTCGCTTCCTGAATCAAATAAACCCACTCTTCGTCAACTCTTCTTTTCACTTGCGTATCCATAATATCCTCCAGTTCAATAAGACATATTCACTGCAACCAATGACTTGAACAAACCGTCTAGTAACTGTACGTGTGGTTGAAAACAGCGCAAAATAAATTTTGTCGAAAAATGATGACATTTAACCTATTTTGTAAAATCTATCACCTACCACGTCCCTAAAAAAATGACTAAAAAACCCATAAATATTGAAATCTTACTTCTAATAATAAACAATTGTAAAGTCAGTTGAAAGATTATAAATTAAAATAATGATAAAGACCTAAAACATTTGACTCATATAAACCAATTGCGTTGACATTTGCCATCGAGTAGAACAAATTTCATCTTTTCAGGACATACATATTGTTCGTTTGGGAAGTTCTTCTCAAGATGGTATTCTAAAAGAAACAGAAACCACCAAGAAGGAATGAAGAAAGACATGTATAGCCTTTTTCAAAAGTATCAAGAAGTTGTCATGTATCTTGTGATGGGTGTGTGTACAACCATTGTCAATATCGTCAGCTTCTATTTATTCGTTGAGATGTTTTCCATGGATTACAAAACAGCTACGGTTGTTTCATGGGTATTTGCTGTTCTCTTTGCTTATATCACCAATAAGAAGTATGTCTTCAAGCAAAAGGCTCGTGACACAAAAAGCCTCATGCGTGAGCTTTCTTCATTTTTTAGTGTCCGTCTCATGTCTCTAGGTGTAGATCTGGGGCTGATGATTTTATTTGTGAGCCAAATGGCGCTCAATGAAACCGTCGCAAAAATTCTCGTCAACTTTGTGATTGTGGTGGTCAATTATGTCGCCAGTAAGTGGTTCGTCTTCAAGAAAACAAAAGAAGATGCGATTTAACACATAAAAAAGATAGGTGATGTGAAATGAGCAGCAGGCCAGACGACTTATATGATGCCATATATCAACAAACAGAAAAGCAGCATGAACAAGTGCTGAGGCTAGTCAAAGAAATGACCGCACATCCAGAAGCGTTTTCGGAACAAGAAAAGGAAAAGATCAACCGAATGGACATTGCGCTTCAAACGGCAACGGACATTTTAGAAAACTTAATGACCCCTGATACGCAAATGACGATTGTTTTAAAACAAGGAAGAATTCATGTTGATCTGTCAAAATCGTAAAAGAAGCAGCCAATGATAAAGCGGCTGCTTTTTATTATGCATCGCTTGTTTCCCGCAGTTGCTTTGGAGACATGCCGATTTTCTTTCGAAAGACTTTATTCAAGTAATTCGCATTTCGGTAGCCGCACTGTATGGCGATTTCTTCAATTGAGTATTTCGTTGTTTTTAATAATGTTTCCGCCTTCTCTAACCGGATATTGGTTAAGTAGTGAATAGGTGTGAAGCCAGTGGCCTTTTTGAATTCCCTCGTAAAATGACTTTTGGATAAACGTGCCGCAGCTGCCATATCGTCTGGGCCAATTTCCTCGTGAAAATGATGGCTGGCAAACAAGGCCGCTTGGACGATGGGCTCAGGCCATTTTTCCATTTGTCCCTCAAGCTTTGGCAAATATGAATACAGTTCCATGACAAATTGATAAGCAAGGCTAGACCCCTCAAATGGATTGGTAATCCGTCTTTCACTGGCTTCATCATAAATTTTCTTCAGCAGGCGGATCGGTTTAGAATGAGGATGAAAACGCATGACCTGCTTTCCTTGATCTATAAATTGGTCAAAGCAAAGATCACAGGCTTCCCCATAAAGCGTCAAATAGAGAAATTCCCAATGCTCACTGTCCTCTGGAAAATAATATTGATAGGCACTTGGACTTTTCACAAGAAAGGCCTGCCCTGGCAAGACTTTGAACCGCTTCTGTCCGATTTCTATCATGCCGTGTCCAGACAGTGTGAGCTGAAAGATGCACTTGCCCTGATCCTTCCGCTCCACGCCATTCCAGCTGTATAACGAAGATGATTGAACCTCCCAGCCAACAGACCATATTTGTGCCGGCAATGTAACATCAGAATGGTGAAAACGAAATGCAAATGCTTCCTTCTTCAAATTGGAAAACCTCCTTCACAGCAAAAAACAACCTTTTTCTATTTTGAATCATGTTACACCTCATATCACATCGTACCATTCACAGCAAAAAAAGGGTATTTTTTAACGATTTTTTTACCATTGAACTTACGCAGTTCAGGCAACTAAAATAAGAGTATCAGATGAGAAAAGGGGAATGGATATGATCGATATGTTACGCACGGCATTTCACCAGCAATTTGGGGATAGAGAAGAACTTCGCTATTTTTTTGCCCCGGGAAGAGTGAACTTGATTGGTGAACATACAGATTACAATGGAGGTCATGTATTCCCTTGTGCGCTCACTCTCGGTACATATGCAGCATGTGCAAAGCGGTCAGATGGCCGCGTGAGAATGTATTCCTTGAACTTTGATGGCGATGGTGTGAAAGAATTCGACCTTTTTGAAATCGCTTACTTGGAGTCGGACGGCTGGGCAAATTATCCGAAGGGCGTGTTCCATCAGTTTATCGAAGCAGGAATGAAGATAGAAGAAGGCTTTGACATTGTATACGGCGGCAATATTCCCAATGGCGCAGGCCTGTCTTCCTCTGCCTCCATCGAGCTTGTCACCGCCGTCTGCATCAATGAATGGCATTCATTCGGCGTTTCAAATGCCCGTCTTGCCCTCCTTTCGCAGCGTGCAGAAAATGAATTTATTGGCGTCAATTGCGGCATCATGGATCAGTTTTCAATTGCTCTTGGAAAAGAAGATCACGCCATTTTGCTCAATTGCGATACCCTTGATTTTCAATACAGTCCGTTTCGGCAAGAGGGGCTGGCGCTTGTCATTGCCAATACAAACAAAAAGCGGACACTGGCAGATTCCAAATACAATGAACGCAGGTCAGAGTGTCAATCAGCTTTAAACGATTTACGAGAAGAAATCGGCCTTGCCCACTTATGTGAGCTCACGGCAGATGAATTTGCCGAACATGCCCATTTGATTCAGGATGAAACATGCCGCAAACGTGCAAGACACGTGGTGACAGAAAACGAACGGACCATAAAAGCAGTCAAATTTCTGAAAGATGATAAAATGGAAGAAATAGGTGCGCTTATGAAGGCTTCTCATCTCTCTTTAAAGAATGATTATGAAGTGACTGGATTTGAACTGGATACTCTGGCAGAAGCCGCTTGGCTCCATCCTGGAACAATTGGCTCCCGTATGACGGGCGCGGGTTTTGGTGGCTGCACGATCAGTATTGTGAAAGAAAAGCAGCTGGCATCGTTTATAGAAGAAACGGGAGCGATTTATCAAGAGAAGACGGGCATTCAAGCCTCTTTTTACACAGCTGGAATTGGAGGCGGCGCAAGAGAACTCAAGAAGGAGGAAGTGTAATGACAATTTTAGTGTGCGGGGGAGCAGGGTATATTGGCAGTCATGCGGTAGCGGCTCTTTTAGCGAAAGGTGAACAAGTGGTGGTAGTGGATAATTTGCAGACAGGGCACAAAGAAGCCGTTTTGGAGGGAGCTGTTTTAGAAGAGGGAGATTTACGAGATCAAGATTTTTTAAGACAGGTTTTCAAAACGCATCAAATAGAAGCGGTGATGCACTTTGCCGCAGATTCACTTGTCGGCGAGAGTGTAACAGACCCGCTAAAGTACTATGACAACAACGTTGGAGGAGCGACAGCCTTACTTCAGGTGATGAATGAATTTGATGTGAAACACCTCGTTTTCTCTTCAACCGCTGCCGCATATGGTGAACCAAAGCGAGTGCCGATCGTTGAAACGGATGAGACGAATCCAACCAATCCTTATGGAGAAACGAAACTAGCGATTGAAAAAATGCTGAAGTGGTCTGAGCAGGCATATGGAATAGAATACGTCGTGCTTCGCTACTTTAATGTAGCTGGCGCTCATACAGAAGGACTTGTCGGAGAGGATCATCAGCCTGAGACACATCTCATTCCGATTATTCTGCAAGTGGCTTTAGGAAAACGAGATCAGATCATGATTTACGGTGATGATTATGAGACAGAGGATGGCACGTGTATTAGGGATTACATTCATGTCATGGATTTAGTAGACGCGCACATCTTAGCTGTTGATCGTCTGCGCGCTGGAAAAGGAAGTGCAACATACAACTTAGGGAATGGCACTGGTTTCTCCGTGAAGCAGGTAGTAGATGCTGTTAGAAACGTTACGGGGCATGCGATCCCAGCACAGGTCGCTGACAGACGCGCGGGAGATCCAGCAAAGCTGATTGCTTCTTCTGAAAAAGCGCTGCAAGAATTAGGGTGGACACCTCAATATGCTGACCTTCACACCATCATTCAAAATGCGTGGGATTGGTTTCAGAAGCATCCAGACGGCTACCAGAGTAAATAACGCATAACAGGCAGGCAAGAGAGGGGACAGAGAGAATGGCGGTTGATATTTTTGAAAAACTGGAACAGCTGATTCAATACGGGATCAATCAAGAGCTGATCACACGACTAGATATGGATTATACGAGAAATCGGCTGCTTGAGGTGCTTAGGCTGGGTGAAGCTGAGCCAAGAACAGTCTCAGGGGAGGCGGAGCTTGAAGACATCTTAATGCCGATGCTGGATTGGGCAGTTGAGACTGGCCTTATCCCTGAGGGGACGGATACGTATCGCGATTTACTAGATGCGAAAATCATGGGATGCTTGGTGGCGCCTCCAAGTGTCATCTACGCAAAGTTTGAAGAGAAGCGCCAGCATGAAGGGCCAGAGGCTGCTACAAGCTGGTTCTATGAAATGCAGCAGCACGCACACTATATTCATACAGGCAGAATCGCCAAAAATGTGCAGTGGTTTACACCAACAGATGATGGCGTGCTGGAGATCACAATCAATCTATCAAAGCCGGAAAAGGACCCAAAAGCAATCGCTGAAGCCAAAAAGCTTAGTCAAAAACAATATCCTCTTTGTCTCCTTTGTAAAGAAAACGTTGGGTTTGGGGGGCGCATCAACCATCCAGCGAGACAGAATCACCGGATCATTCCTGTGACACTCACAGATGAATCTTGGTTTCTACAATTTTCACCTTATGTGTATTACAACGAGCACTGCATTGTGTTCAAAGGCGAACATGAGCCGATGAGCATCACCAAAAAGACCTTTGAACGATTGCTTTCTTTCATATATATATACCCGCACTATTTCATCGGGTCGAACGCCGACCTTCCGATTGTCGGGGGCAGTATATTAAGTCATGACCATTTTCAGGGCGGTGCGCATGAATTTCCGATGGCGAAAGCGGAGGTGGAAGAGGTCTTTTCTCTGAATGCCTTTCCGAATGTGAGGGCTGGCATTGTGAAATGGCCGATGTCTGTCATCCGCCTTCGAAGCAGCGACCGGCAGAAGCTTGCAGACGCTGCAGACTTTATCTTAAACGAGTGGAAAATGTATTCAGATGAAGAAGTGGAGCTGCTAGCTCATACAGGAGAGACGCCGCATAATACCATTACACCAATTGCACGCCGCCATGGAGATGACTATGAATTAGATCTAGTGCTGCGCAATAATCGTACAAACAAGCGGCACCCGGATGGAATTTTCCACCCGCACGAAGAAGTCCATCATATTAAAAAAGAGAATATCGGATTAATTGAAGTGATGGGTCTTGCAGTTCTTCCTGGTAGATTAGCAGAGGAATTAAGTCAATTAAAAGAAGCGCTGTTATCCAAAAACCCCCTTGAAGAAATCAAAGCCCGCCCTGCTATCACGAAACACGAAACATGGGCAGAGCGTCTGCTTGAAGAGAATACCTTTACAGAGGACAATACAGAAGCTATTTTACAAAAAGAAGTCGGTATGATTTTTTCTCGTATTCTCTCACAGGCGGGTGTGTTTAAAAGAACAGAGCAAGGGAAAACAGCTTTTAAACGTTTCATTCATACACTCATATAGGCAGGTGATTAGATGATTGAACAAGTAAGAACATTAATGGAAGAAAAACAGCTCGACGGTGTCTTGATTCAAAAGCGTAATAACTTCTCCTGGCTGACAGGAGGGAGAAGAAATCACATCGTGTTAAATACACCAGAGGGCGTGTGCAAGCTGCTTGTGTTAAAAGACGACATCGTCCTCATAGTGAATCAAATGGAAGAAAAGCGGATCATTGAAGAAGAGATGGCGTATATCGATCACCCCTTTCAAGTGGTGACGATGGATTGGTTTGAGGATGATACGGCACACATTCAAACACTCACAAAAGACAAACGGATCGGGTCAGACATTCAAATGGATGGATTCGAATGGATCGAGCCGGATTTGTCGCAAGTTCGATCCATTCTTTCTGCATCACAGCTCCGCCAATATGAAACGCTTTGTCATGAAACAGCGGTCATTGTAGAGAGTGTTTGTAAAGAAATCGTTCCAGGACAGACGGAGTACGAAATCGCTTCGCTTGCGGCTCAAAAAGCGATCGCGCAGGGAATGACGATTGAAGTGCTGCTTGTAGCAACAGATGACCGGATTCATCAATACCGTCATCCAATTCCGACAGACAAAAAACTTCAAAAGCATGCGCTTGTTGTTCTTTGCGCTGAACGGCATGGACTCGTGGCGAATGTCACAAGGTCTGTTTACTTCGGTCAGCTTCCAAAGGAGCTTGAAGAGAACAAAGAGCGGCTTGCACGAATTGACACGGTCATGAATGCTGCCACGCGCCCTGGTAAGACATTGGGAGATGTATTGAAAGCAGGTATTGCTCAGTATGAAAAAGAGGGCTTCCCTGATAGCTGGAAAAAGCTTCATCAAGGGGGGAAAACGGGCTTTGTATCTAGAGAAATCATTGCAGTTCCCTCATCGAAGGAAGAAATTCAGCTGCATCAAGTCTTTACTTGGAATCCTTCATTGCCTGGATTGAAATCAGAGGATACGATGGTCGTAGAGAAAGAGGGGAACCGCTTTTTAACCTATACAGGCAAGTGGACATACATTGATGTTGAACATGAAGAAGACATCTATAGGCGCCCTGACATTTTAGTAAGAGATGAATAATTGCAGAATGCCGGCGCTGAGCCGGTTTTTTGCTGGAAGTCATTTAGCGGGATTCCACATATTCATCATAATTGCCAATTCTTAACGCGCATAGTCAGAGGATCGATACTTTCTTTTCTTGTCAACTTGCGTTAAAATAAGTAAGGTTTTTGTTAAATGTGGGGATACCTATTTTGAAATTGTTTACCTAGATAAAATTTCATTAAGTTAAATTGAAATTTGACCAAACTTTTTTATTGTGGTAAACCTAAATTTGACAAAGTTCTTGATTGTTTGTCCTTTGCCTTCAACTCTCAACTTTTCAAAATCCTAGAAATTTATTGTGTGTGCAATAATATAAATTTATGTCGAATTTATGACATTTTAAAAGAAATCTGTTGAAAAATAAATGAACTTTTGAAAAAAGGGAAGCTAACTCTAACAGATTTTGATAGCATTACAAAGGGAAGAAAAGTTTTCGAAGGCAGATGGCTTTTCACAATTATTCAGCAATTTATACATTATTTAAGGAAGGATGGTGATCTTCTTGTTCAGAGCCATTAAACCTATGCTTTTATTAGCGATGCTCGTGAGTGTTTTTGTATTAGGAGGTTGCAGCAATATCGCTGTTTTAGATCCTAAAGGACCAGTCGCAGCACAACAAAAAGACTTAATCCTTTTATCTATCGGATTCATGCTCTTTATCGTTGGTGCGGTATTTGTACTGTTTACCATCATTTTGGTTAAATACCGTGAGCGTAAGGACGTTGGAAACGCCTCTTATAACCCAGAAATACACGGGAATACGCTTCTAGAAGTTGTCTGGACAGTGATCCCAATATTAATCGTTGCTGCTCTTTCGATTCCAACTGTAAAAACAATTTACTCTTTGGAAGAGGCACCTCAAGCAACAAGCCATAAAGATCCACTTGTCGTTTATGCGACAGCTGTTGATTGGAAATGGATTTTCAGCTATCCAGAGGAAAATATTGAGACAGTGAACTACTTAAACATTCCAAAAGATCAGCCGATTTTATTCAAAATCACTTCCGCTGATACAATGGCATCACTATGGATTCCTCAGCTAGGCGGGGAGAAGTATGCGATGGCTGGAATGGAAATGGAACAATATCTTCAAGCTGATGAAGTAGGCACATACCAAGGAAGAAACGCCAACTTCACAGGCGAGGGCTTTGCTCAGCAAAAATTCAAAGTCAATGCGATGACGCAGTCTGACTATGATAAATGGGTAAACAAAACGAAGAAAGAAGCACCGAAGTTAACGAAGAAAACGTATGACTACTTGATGCTTCCTGATGCTGCAGATGTGCAGACATTCTCATCAACACATTTATCCTTTGCGAAGCATGGAGAGGATTCTGAATACGCACTCCAAGCACGCAAACGTTTAGGTTACCAATCAGTTTCTCCGCATTCCAAAACAGATCCTTTCGAGAATGTGAAGAACTATAAAAGAAAACTAGATAATGAATAAACTGACTAAGGAAAGGAGGAGGCCGTTATGCATTTAAAATGGGATGAGTTTTTTGTAACTGGAGACCCATTAATTCTTGGTGCGCAAATTTCTATCGCTCTTACCTCCATTGCCATCGTGTTTGTTTTAACCTACTTTAAAAAGTGGAAATGGCTCTGGAAAGAATGGCTGACATCAGTTGATCATAAAAAGCTTGGAATCATGTATATCCTTGCTGCTGTGATTATGTTCTTCCGCGGTGGGGTAGACGGACTGATGATGCGCGCGCAGCTGGCGCTTCCTAATAATACGTTTTTAGATTCAAACCACTATAATGAAATCTTTACAACGCATGGTACGATCATGATTCTATTCATGGCGATGCCATTTTTAATTGGTTTAATCAACGTCGTTGTTCCTCTTCAAATTGGTGCACGTGACGTTGCATTCCCTTATCTGAACAACCTTAGCTTCTGGACATTCATGGTCGGAGCAATGCTGTTCAACATTTCCTTCGTTATTGGAGGATCACCAAGTGCAGGCTGGACGAGTTACATGCCGCTCGCCGGAAATGATTTCTCACCAGGACCTGGACAGAACTACTACTTGCTCGGGCTCCAAATTGCAGGTATTGGTACACTTATGACAGGTATTAACTTCATGGTGACCATCTTAAAAATGCGTACAAAAGGTATGACACTTATGCGTATGCCAATGTTTACATGGACAACATTGATTACGTCTGTCATCATCGTTTTTGCATTCCCTGTACTAACAGTTGCTTTAGCACTTATGACATTTGATCGTTTATTCGGTTCTGCATTCTTTACACTCGAAGCAGGCGGTATGCCGATGCTTTGGGCGAACCTTTTCTGGATTTGGGGACATCCTGAGGTATATATTGTTATCCTGCCGGCTTTCGGTATTTTCTCAGAAATTTTTGCGACGTTCTCAAGAAAGCAGTTGTTTGGTTACAAAGCGATGGTTGTATCAATTGTGGCAATCTCTGTTCTTAGTTTCCTTGTGTGGGTTCACCACTTCTTTACAATGGGGAACAGTGCAGCGGTTAACTCATTCTTCTCGATTACAACAATGGCGATTTCTGTACCAACAGGTGTGAAAATCTTTAACTGGCTCTTTACGATGTATCGAGGCCGTATCAGCTTTACATCACCAATGCTTTGGGCACTTGGTTTCATCCCAAACTTCGTAATCGGTGGTGTAACTGGGGTTATGCTTGCGATGGCAGCTGCGGATTACCAGTACCATAACACGTACTTCCTTGTATCCCACTTCCACTATGTATTAATCGCAGGTACTGTATTTGCTTGTTTTGCTGGTCTTGTTTTCTGGTATCCAAAAATGTTTGGTTACAAGTTAAACGAAAGAATCGGCAAATGGTTCTTCTGGGTATTCATGATCGGATTTAACATCTGTTTCTTCCCGCAGTACTTCCTAGGACTGCAAGGAATGCCAAGACGTATCTATACGTATGGACCAGAAGATGGCTGGACTGCACTAAACTTTATTTCAACAATTGGTGCATTTATGATGGGTATCGGATTCATCATCCTTTGCTACAACATTTACTACAGCTGGAGACATTCAAAACGTGAAGTGTCTGGAGACAGCTGGGGAGAAGGACGTACACTTGACTGGGCGACATCTTCTGCAATTCCGCCGCATTATAACTTTGCAGCACTTCCAGAAGTGACAACACCAGATGCATTCCATCATTGGAAGCAAAACAATGTGGACGTTCATCCTGAAAAAGAATTCAAGAAAATTCACATGCCGCACAATTCAGGCAGACCGCTGATCATGTCTGCATTCTTTGGACTTGGTGCATTCGGTCTTGTATTTGAATGGTACTGGATTGGCGTTATTGGCTTAATCGGTGTATTCGCAACGATGATTTTACGTTCATTCGAATATGACGATGGCTACTATATTCCTGTTGAAGAAGTCATTGAAACAGAGAAAAAGAATAAGGAGGCGCAGAAGTAATGGGACATAATGATAGCAGCTATGCAAATGCACCGCTTGAATATCGCTCTGAAACCGGACGTTTAAACATCCTTGGTTTCTGGATATTCCTTGGCGCGGAAATCGTGTTATTCTCAACACTTTTTGCGACCTACTTTGTTCTACATGGCAGAACAGCTGGCGGCGTTTTACCAGCTGAGCTGTTTGATATGAAGCTTGTATTGATCATGACATTCCTGCTATTGGTTAGTTCATTTACATGCGGGATTGCTGTTCATGAAATGCGCCGTGGAAGTACAAAAGGGGTTGTCATTTGGACGATTCTCACACTGCTTCTAGGTGCAGGCTTCGTTGGATTCGAGATTTTTGAGTTCTTCCATTATGTACATGAGGGTGCGAGCATCCATACAAGTGCGTACTGGTCTGCATTCTTTGTACTCTTAGGAACTCACGGACTACACGTATCGATCGGTATCTTCTGGATTACCGGAATCTTGTTCCAAATTAAAAAACGTGGATTAACTCCACAAACAGCAGCGAAGATTTTCATCTCAAGTCTATACTGGCATTTCCTTGATGTTGTATGGATTTTCATCTTCACAGCTGTTTACTTGATCGGATTAGGGGGGCTTTTGTGATATGGCTGGAAAAACACATTCCTCAGCAGAGCACGAACACTTCCCTTGGAAACACGTAGTTGGCTTTATCCTATCCATTGTGCTGACAGTCTTAGCATTCTGGATTGCGATTGGAGCTGAAATTGGCAGTTCCGCAAAACTATGGATTATCTTTGGTTTTGCGTTCATTCAAGCATTCTTGCAGCTGTTCATGTTTATGCACATGACAGAGAGTGAAAACGGAACTGTTCAAGTCGGAAATACTTTGTTTGGTCTGTTCTGTGCGATTATCTTCGTCATCGGATCTGTTTGGATCTTTGCGGCTCACTACAGCCACGGAGAGAACAGTAAAGACGGTTATTCACCGTCTGCGCCAAAGCAGTCTGAGCATTCAGAGAAATAATAAAAAAACCACTCATCTCTTGAAGGTGAGTGGTTTTTATCATGATGGTGATAACGCTTCCAATAGTTGGGCGATACTATCTGCTGCTGAATCTTTTGCGAATGAATGGAAGTCCGTAGATGAGGAACGCTGCAATGTGAGCCAAAATCACGTTAATGGCAAAGAATGCGATCATGAAGGTATGTCCTGCTGGAGATAAACTGCTTGTCATGTAAAGACCAAAGAAAATCCACATAATCATAATGGGTGGAATAGATGCTAATGCAATCTTTCTGTTTTCCAGCCATAAAAACAGGGGTGTAGCCGTTGCTATACATAGGTACGCAAAGAACATATCCATCGTATCCAACTCCTTTGTAAGTTGATGTTCAAATCAAATGAGAGGTCAGGATGCAATTGTGTCTGTTTTTAGGAGATATTGTGAACATTTTGTTACAAGTATTATACCACAATTGACTTTGAAGTAAACGTAATAATTGGAAAATGGGACTTATTCCATACAAAATGGTTTTATTCCTCAGTGCAGCTTATCTCATCTGATGTTTACTTGTCATATCGCCACATAGGTCATTGAATTTTCCCCTTAAAATCTGTAAAATAAACTTTTTAAAGGACTTGAGATCGATTGAATGAAAAGTGTATAGAGGGATTTTTTCCTATTGTTAGGATGAAAAGTATTTCATTTTTTGAAAATTGAATGGAACCTTTCGGATGTATCTTCCGTCATATTTAAGGTGAGTTGATTTTGTGAAAATTTCAATCTAATATAAATAAGGGCTTTTATGTTTTGTAATAAGGGTGGTTAGTTCATGAACAAGCAGAATACATCTCCTTACTATCAAGGAGATTTGATTTTTATATTTTTAGCCTTCTTTGCCATCAGTGTCATTGCGATTTATGCTGCGGGTCAATTTGGGCAGTACGGATCTAATGCATGGACCAGACAGATTATTTACTACATGGTCGGAGTTATATGTATTGTTGCCATAAATTACTTTGATTTGGAGCAATTAGAGAAGCTAAGTCTCTATATTTTTATAGGCGGCATCCTGCTGTTACTTTTTCTGAAGGTTGCTCCTGCACAAATCGGAGGTCATGATTTTGCTCCAATCAAAAATGGTGCAAAAAGCTGGTTTGTGTTACCTGGAATAGGGACATTTCAGCCTTCAGAGTTCATGAAAATTGGTTTGATTATGATGCTTGCATCTGTCATTGGAAAGTCTACACCTAGAGGAAAGCGGACATTAGAGGATGATATTTTCCTTCTATTAAAAATTGCCGGGGTGGCAGCTGTACCAGTTGGACTGATCTTCTTGCAGGATGCAGGGACTGCGGCTGTTTGTATGTTTATTGTTGTGGTGATGGTGTTTTTATCAGGGATCAATTGGAAACTGATCTCTCTCATCGGTTCAGTGGTTGTGCTTTTAGTTGCTTCTGTTTTAGCTGTGATTATCTTATTCCCTGATTTTGCGAAAACAATAGGCATCCAGCAGTACCAGATCAACCGGATCACCGCTTGGCTGCCTGATAGTTCTTCAACAGCCAACCAAGCACAGACGCAGGATGCATCTGGATCTGATAAATATCAAGTAGAGCAGGCGATTATGGCCATTGGTGCAGGGCAGATTTTTGGGAATGGCATTAAAAACTTGAAGGTTTACGTTCCTGAAGCACAAACGGATATGATTTTCTCCATTATAGGTGAAGCCTTTGGCTTTATTGGCTGTGCGTTTGTTGTGATCATGTTCTTCTTCTTGATTTACCGGCTTGTTGTACTGATTGACCGTATCCATCCTTATAGCCGATTTGCGTCATTCTTCTGCGTAGGATATACAGCATTGATTGTAATCCATACGTTCCAGAACATTGGCATGAACATAGGCGTGATGCCTGTAACAGGGATTCCACTCTTATTTATCAGCTTTGGAGGAAGCTCTGTCTTGTCCGTTCTCATTGGATTCGGGATCGCCTATAACGCAAGCGTTCAATTAACGAAATATCAAAGTTATTTATTTAAATAAAACGGGTAAGGGCAGTCTAAGTATAGGCTGTCTTTTTTTATGCGAGTTTTCATTTTTGAAAAGCCCTATGTCTTTGCCTTATGATAGAAGAAGTGAAGGAGGTCTTCGAATTGAACAAAACGATAGAAACCATATTAAATCATCGATCCATCCGTTCGTTTACAGACGAACGTTTGTCAGAAGAAGAGGTGCTGACACTGATTAAAAGTGCACAGGCTGCTTCGACATCAAGCTATGTACAGGCGTATAGTATTATTGGGGTGACAGATCAGGAGAAGAAGGCCAAGCTTGCTGAACTGGCTGGGAATCAGCCTTACGTTGAGAAGAATGGGCATTTCTTTGTCTTCTGTGCAGACTTGAAACGCCATGATCATATTGCAAAAAAGGCAGGGAAGAATCATCAGGAGGCGTTTGAGAATACGGAAGCCTTTCTCATTAGCGTCATTGATGCGGCATTGGCTGCACAAAATGTCAGTGTTGCTGCAGAATCAATGGGACTTGGGATCTGCTATATTGGCGGACTGCGTAATCAGCTGAGAGAAGTCTCTGAAGTGCTTGAAACGCCATCTTATGTGCTGCCGTTATTCGGTCTGGCTGTTGGTCATCCAGCTAACCAGTCGTCTCAAAAGGAACGGCTGCCAGTTGAACTCATCTATCATGAAAATTCATATCAGCAAGATGAAGCGCATGTGGATCGTTATTTAAAAGAATACGATGATCGTATTTCGGCATATTATGAAGCACGAACTAACGGTGAGAGAAAAGATACTTGGTCTGAGCAGATGCTGAGAGGCTTTAGTCAGCCAAAGCGTGCCTTCCTTGGAGAATTTGTGAAAGAGAAGGGCTTTAATCGAAAATAAATAAGAAATCCCCCTTTCCATTAAGAGAGGGGGATTTCTGTAAGAGGTGCAGCATAATGAAATTAAGTATACTGGATCAATCTCCTTTGATTGGAGACGCAACACCTGCTGAAGCACTGAAGCAGACGGTTGAACTGGCGAAGCAGGCGGAAAAGTGGGGCTATCACCGTTTTTGGGTATCAGAGCATCATTTTTCAAACCGGCTTGCAGGATCGAGTCCAGAGGTGCTCCTCGGGCATTTATCAGCTGTTACGTCGCATATACGCATTGGCTCTGGCGGCGTTATGCTCCCCCACTATAGTGCCTATAAAGTAGCAGAGAACTTCAGGGTTCTCGAAGCGTTGGCTCCCGGCAGAATCGATCTTGGAATTGGACGTGCTCCTGGTGGTATGCCCATTTCCTCCATTGCCCTTCATCATGGTGAGCGAAAGCGTCTAGGCGACCAATATCCTGAGCAGGTAGAGGAATTGAAGGTGTATTTACATGATCTAGCGGATGAATTTTACCCGCTGCCTCATTTGACCGCTTCTCCGAAGGTAGAGACCGCGCCAGAAGTATGGATGCTCGGTTCCTCTGGCGGGAGTGCAAGGCTTGCGGCGAAAGCAGGTGCAGGCTACACGTTTGCTCTTTTTATTAATGGTGAAGGCGGAGAAGATTCTGTGGAGCAATATATCAACCGATTTGAACCTTCAGTATTCGGTGAAAAGCCGCGTGTCAGTCTGGCAGTCTTTGTTTTATGTGCCGAAACAGAGGAGCAGGCAGAAAAACTGGCTGTCAGCTTAGATTTATCTTTACTTGCCAATGAACAAGGGCTGAATCTTGAAGGCTTTCCTTCATATGAAGAGGCACAGTCGTATTCCTACAGTCCATATGAACAAAAACGAGTGGCTGCTAATCGTCAAAGGATGGTCGTTGGAACGCCAGCATCTGTGAAAGAGCAGCTGACCGCACTCGCGAAGGCTTATCGGACAGATGAATTGATTGCTGTGACCATCACACATCACATGCAAGACCGGCTCACATCGTATCGTTTATTAAAAGAAGCCTTTGATGCATAACGTATGTATATTTATCGCCTGCGGAGCCAGTACAAGGGGAAAAGGACCATCATGGTGAGGAAGAAGGCGGCTGACACGAGCAGGCTGAGCGGGTAGATACAGGAAGTATAAACAGACAGCTCGCATGCTTGATGAAAAGGACGAGGCTGCTTCGTATGTAAAAAGGTTAGAAAATAAACCAAGGTGATCGTCAGAAAAAAAGCAGTAAAAAAAGAAACGATCCATACCAATATCAACATGAGTTTCTCTTTCCTCCATATATGTTCGAAAAGCCTTGATGAGCTTATCCGCTCATACAAGGCTTTTCTTGTGATTCACATTTATTCAGGGTAAATATCGAAAGCTTCCTTCGTTTGTACGGTATCTGATTTTCCTTTCAAGCTTGCATACACAAGCATTGTATACTCACCAGCTTCAAGCTTCTGGCCTTGATTGATTGTGCCATTCCATTTTACGCGGTGCTCTCCTTTATCAACATGTTGATAAACACCAGCTTCACCTAAATACTCTCCATCGGTCGAGTAGACAAGGAATGCAAGGTTCTCAGCACCGCCAGGCAGGTAGCTGCTAATGACATAGCTTCCAGCACGATTGTCCGGCTCTACGGAAACAGAAGTGACGCGCGGATAATCAGGCTCTTTCACAATCAATAAAGTAGGGATTTCTGTGATCTTTCTGCCATTTTCGCGAAGGGTTATGCTGCCTTGGTACGTCCCTTTTTTGGTTTTTCCGTAATTCACCTGTACTGCGGAAGTAAAGGATCCAGTGGAATTCCCTTTGACGGTAATTTTTTTCGTTCCATTTGTACTAATGCCGCTGCCATTGAATTTGTAATCAATGGTATACGTTTTCGGTGCTTTTGAAAGGTTTTCTACCTTAAATTTTTTCGTTTTGATTTGAACGCCTTTTTCCTTTAAGAAAGTGCCGTAAGAATAGCTCGCATCAGAAACGATAGAAGACGCCTGAAGTGATTCCATGATTCGAACGCTGCCTGTTCCTTGTGTGTTATGAGGGAATGGACTGCCATTTGCGTCAAACAGTTTTTCTGCTGTATTCATCAGCAATGCTTTGATTTGTTCAGTTGAGTACGATGGTTTTGCTTGTTTGATGATCGCTGCAACTCCTGCCACATGTGGAGATGCCATACTTGTTCCTTGCTTAGAGCCATATCCGTAAGGCTGAGAAGGATCATGAGTTGGGATCGTACTCACAATGCTGACGCCAGGTGCTGATAGATCAGGCTTAATCATCCACGTATCCACAACCGGTCCGCGGGATGAGAAGTCAGCGACTTGCTCACTAAGTTCCTTGACAAATTGAATGGAGAAAGCCTTTGTATCGTTTCCAGCCTCAATGGCTTTAATAAGCGCTGTTCCTTCAGCTTTTGACAGCTTAATCGTAGGAAGTGCGAGTCCTGGTACGTCGACTGGGATTTCTCCATCGGTATTGTTATACATCACAACGCCGATTGCACCAGCGGCTTTTGCATTGTCGACTTTATCCACAAAAGCAATGGCACCCCGTTCAATCACAGCCACCTTTCCTTTCACATCGATGTCTTCAAATGCCTTTTCGTCACCGATTCCTGCTTGGACGAGTGTGACTTGTTTTTGGTCAAGCGCTTTTAAATCACTCTCTTGGTAGTATCCCATGACTTTTGCAGTAGAATAATTTGGGAATTTCACATTGTAAAGGCTGTACGGAAGCTGAGTTGCTCCGACAGAAATGGCCTCTCTTGACGTGCCGGGAGAACCGACAGTCCAGCTGTTCGGACCGCTGTTTCCATTCGAAGTCACAGCGACAACGCCTTCAGACATGGCCCAATCAAGTGCAATGCTCGTTGCATAATCAGGGTTATTGACACTGTTTCCAAGAGAGAGGTTCATGACATCTGCTCCGTCAGTAACAGCCCGGTCGATGCCTGCAAGAACGTTCTCAGTTGTTCCAGATCCACCTGGTCCAAGTACACGGTATGCAAGAAGCGTGGCATCCTTTGCGACCCCTTTAATTTGTCCATTTGCCGCAATCGTTCCTGCAACGTGTGTGCCGTGATCTGTGGATTCGCCTCTAGGATCTCCTTTAGGTGTCTCTTGCGGAGAATAATCATTATCAACAAAATCATAGCCTTTGTATAAACCGAAGTTTCCTTTTAAATCAGGGTGGGTATAGTCTACTCCAGTATCAATGACTGCGACTTTGACCCCTTTTCCAGAATAGCCGGCATCCCATGCTTTTGGTGCACCGATAAATGGAGCGCTTTTATCCATAAGCGGGGAGACATCTTCGTTTGGAAGCTGGATGCTTTCTTTTTTCACTTCATCGGTTTTATATGTAACATCCGGATAAACGGCTTTTACTCCATCCACTGCGAGCAGCTTCGGGATTTCGTTTGCAGGAAGTTTCATAGAGAAACCAGAGAAAACTTTTTCATATTCTTGACGAACACTCGCTTTATCTACCTCTTTGAGTGCTGCGTTCTTTACTTTTGTTCGAGATTTTTTGAGGGAGGCCTTTGTTTGTGATTCGCCTTCTTGCTTGGCTTCAACTAAGGATTTTTCCTTTAATTCAACAATGACAGTGGTTTGTTTTTTCGAGTTGACATTGATTTCACCGAAGATTTCTGCTTTTTCTAGTTCCATCTTTTTGTTAGATGGAGCAGCAGCAGCCTGTTGACCGGTAAAGAATGTGGATAAAATAAAAATAGTGGAGAACAATAGAACAGAAGAACGAGATATTACCTTTTTCATTTATTTTCCCCTTTCTAGCTGTGTTTTTAGGGAGATAGCCTTTCTTTTTGTGGATAAATAGGAAAGATTCACTGCCCGTTATTAAGTATTCAATACGTTGAAAACAATTCCTTTACTAAAATGGTCTTATTTTACATAGTTATAAAGAACTATTTTGTTTATAAAGTCGCACTTATTCACAAATGTCTGTTGATAACTCAATTATTCAGATACATATATGGAAAATAAAAAATTTACATACACAAAATCTAGTAAAAGGGTGTTGATATGTGGATAAACCCTGTTGATAAGGTGTGCTTATCTTTGGGATAGCGTGTGCATAAAATTTTCATTGAAACATCCAGGCACATGATGATCTTCTGCACTTTTCAACAAAACTTCTGAAAACTAGTTGGTTTTTTCACCCAGATTGTGACAAACCTCTCTTTTTTCTCGGGATATGATAGGAGCAGTTGTTTTGCTAGAGCTGCTAGATTCTAAGAAAAGCGGAGGGATGTTCAGTGAAGAAATTAAAAAGCTGGTTGAGCGTATGGTTTGGTTTTATGATGAATGTGCTTGTGAACCCTGGTGTGATGATGAAACAGCAAGGGTTTCAGGCGGCCGCGGCGGATGCCGGATTCTTTGAAGTAGTGAAAGAGAGAGAGCTGGAGAAACTGGCAGAAGAACATAAGAAGAAACGCAGGATAGAGAAGCGGTTTACTCAAAGTCTGATGATGCTTGAAGAGAAGACGATGCGAGAGGCGCGTGCTGGTCCGCTCTTACCTTTACAGAAAAAGTGAAACAGGGTAAAATCCCACATAAGAAATGTTATCTGCTGGGAGAGGATACCCCTTGAAGATATATAAAATATTGAATAACAACGCAGTGATTGTGAAGGAGGGCGATCAGGAGAAAATTGTGATGGGACCCGGAATTGCTTTTCAGAAGGGGAAAAATGACGTCGTTCCTCTTCAAAAAATAGAGAAAATCTTTGTTGTGCGTGAAGAAAATGAGAAATTCAAACAAATTCTTGCCACATTGCCAGAAGCGCATATTGAGGTGGCAGAGCATATCATCAGTTATGCAGAGGGTAAACTCATGATGCCGCTCAGTGATCACATTCACATATCACTGACTGATCATTTGTCCTTCGCCATTGAACGCCTTCAAAAAGGCATTGTGTTATATAATAAATTGCTTGGTGAGATCAAAGTCTTATATAAGCAGGAATATGAGATTGGAAAGTATGCCATTCGTTATGTAAAGGAGCGGCTTGGGGTTGAACTGCCGGACGATGAGGCAGGATATGTGGCACTTCATATTCATACGGCCAAAATGAATACGGAGTCCATGAAAAAGACCGTGAAATATACAACGATGATTAAAGAAATGATCGAGCATATTGAAAGATATTTTCAGCATTCAATTGATGAGGATAGTATTTCCTATCAGCGGCTTGTGACACATTTGAGGTATGCATTAGGCAGGTTGGAATCAAATGAGGCATTTCAAATCATGGACGAAGACATGCTGATTTTTATCCAAACAAAGTATGATACGGCGTACCGGTGTGCACTTGGACTTGCTGATTTGTTAAAAGATGAATATGGACTTCATCTCCCTGAATCGGAGATCGGCTACATCACGCTGCATGTCCAGCGTCTGCAGGAAGCCGAATTGGTTTAAAATGATCGTGCCTGCATGCAGGCTTTTTTTTATGCACACTACTCTTATTAGTGTACATGGGTCATTGGATTTGAAAAAAGAGGTTGACGCATGTCACAGTCTTATACTATGATGAAAGCGTCATCAAAATTTGATACCGCGGGATTGTGACTGTCAGGCAGGCAAGACCTAAAATTTGCGTAACGAGGGGACGTGTATGTCCTTTACTCGTTGGTGAATTTTAGGTCTTTTTTGCTTTAAAAAAGGAGGAAACTTCATGGATTATCAAAAAACAGCCAAAGAATTAACAAAACTGTTAGGCGGCAAAGAAAATGTCATCAGTGCTACTCATTGTGCAACAAGACTCAGATTGGTGGTGAAAAATGAGGATTTGATTGACAAAGAGGCCATTGAAGAACTTGAAGGTGTAAAAGGGGCTTTCTCAAGTTCAGGACAATTTCAAGTCATTTTTGGAACGGGATCTGTCAACAAAGTATATGAACCATTTGCTCGTGAGACTGGTCTTGAGACTGGCGACGAGAAACAAAAGCCTGTCAGCCATGATGAAGCAGTGAAACAAAAAATGAATCCACTTGCGCGTTTTGCAAAGACGTTATCGAATATTTTTGTACCAATCATTCCAGCAATTGTGGCAAGCGGTTTGTTAATGGGTCTCTTAGGTATGATGAAAGCCTTCAAATGGGCTGATCCAAGCTCTGCGATCTTCCAAATGCTTGATATGTTCTCAAGTGCAGCCTTTATCATTTTGCCGATTTTAATTGGGGTCAGTGCAGCGAAAGAGTTTGGCGGAAATCCGTATTTAGGGGCTGTCATTGGGGGAATTATGATTCACCCGAATCTGCTTAATCCGTGGGGATTGACGGAAGCAAAACCTGAATATATGCATTTATTCAATATTGATATTGCTCTTCTTGGTTACCAAGGGACGGTTATTCCAGTGTTATTGACCGTATATATCATGTGCCTTGTTGAGAAGAATTTAAGAAAAGTCGTTCCGAACAGTATTGATTTACTTGTGACCCCATTTGTGACGGTGATTGTCACTGGATTTGTGACATTTATTGCAGTTGGACCGCTTGGAAGAATGCTTGGTACAGGCATTTCGAATGCACTGACATTTATTTATGACCATGCAGGGTTCTTAGCAGGACTCATTTTCGGCGGTGCTTACTCTTTAATTGTGCTCACAGGGGTTCACCATAGCTTCCATGCGATTGAGGCAGGATTGCTGAATGATATTGGGCGTAACTATTTGCTGCCAATCTGGGCAATGTCCAATGTCGCGCAAGGCGGGGCAGGATTGGCTGTTTTTTTCTTAGCCAAGCGTGCAAAAACAAAAGAAATTGCCCTTCCTGCTGCCTTCTCTGCTTTTTTAGGAATTACTGAGCCTGTTATATTCGGTGTAAACCTCCGCTATCGTCAACCATTTATTGCGGCGATGATTGGAGGAGCATTGGGCGGGGCATTTGTAGTTTTCACGAAGGTAGCAGCCAATGCTTATGGTTTAACAGGCATTCCGATGATTGCGATTGCAGCACCATTCGGTGTTCAGAATGTGGTCAATTATGTGATTGGTATGTTAATCGCTGTTGCTGTTTCATTTATTCTCACTATCATTTTTAAAATAAAAGAAGTCGAAAAATAATCAAGGAGTGGTCACAGTCATGACAACTACTGACGCAGCACTTCGTCAAAAGATAGCAGACCGTATTCGAAACTATGAGCATTTGGTCAAAAAGGATGTGTACCGGCAGCATTTTCATTTGATGCCGCCAGTCGGTCTTTTAAATGATCCGAATGGGCTGATTCAGTGGAAAGGAATTTACCACGTCTTTTATCAGTGGCAGCCATTCAAAACGGGGCATGGTGCAAAATTCTGGGGGCATTACACATCGACAGATCTAGTCAATTGGCAGCACGAAGAAGCCGCTCTTGCCCCAAGTGATTGGTTTGATCAAAACGGCTGTTATTCTGGCAGTGCATTTATAGACGATGGACAGATGCATGTGATGTACACTGGAAACGTTCGGGATGAACAAGGGAACCGTGAGACGTATCAATGTTTAGCTGTTTCGGAAGATGGTATTCACTTTCAGAAAAAAGGTGTCGTGGCAACACTGCCGGAAGGGTTCACTGCTCATTTTCGAGATCCAAAGGTATGGAAGCGAAATGGCCAGTGGTACATGGTCCTTGGTGCACAAAGCTTAGACCTGAAGGGACACCTTGTCTTATTTACCTCTGATACGTTAGATAATTGGACGTTTCAAGGCACGATTGCAGGCAGCGGAAAGAATGGTTTAGACAATTTCGGCTATATGTGGGAATGTCCAGACCTGTTTGAATTAGACGGCCGGGATGTATTGATTGTGTCACCGCAAGGGCTAGAGCCGGATGGCTTAAAATATCACAACACACATCAATCAGGCTATTTTGTTGGCACATTGGATGATCATTCCTATCAATATACACACGGAGCGTTTGAGGAGCTGGACCGCGGCTTTGACTTCTATGCGCAGCAAACCTTTCTAGACGAATCAGGCAGACGACTTTTAATCGGGTGGATGGGGGTGCCTGATCAAGGAGAAGAACATCATCCGACCATTTCTTATCAATGGATACACTGCCTCACGATCCCGAGAGAGCTCCGTTTAGATGAGGACGGACATCTGATTCAAAAACCAGTAAGTGAACTTCAATCCATGCGGACCAATGAACAAGAGCATGTTTTTCATATTAAACGTTCTGTTCATTCCATCCCTGTAGAGGATATTACGAGCGCAGAGGTATTCATTGATCAAATTGACACACAAAAAGGGTTTGAATGCTGTATCCGTGCAGCAGCACGCATCATCTATGATAAAGAGGAAGGGAAGCTGACATTAGAGCGGGATCGATTTGAAGATCGATCAAAGGAAGTTCGTGAAGTAGTCATAGAGGAATTACACGACCTTCATATCTTTATCGACTCATCGTCAATTGAGATTTTTGTAAACGGAGGCCGAGAAGTTTTTACTGCACGTTACTTTCCTTCCCCGGGAAATAAATCGATCTCCATCAGTGGCAGAAATGAAACAAAGCTGACATTGAAGACATGGCATTTACAAAAAGAAGCAGGTCGTTGATCTGCTTTTTTTAGTGAGATCAGCCTGTATCTTAGAGCCTATAGCGTGTATATACAAGGGTGGCCTAAAGCGGTTTGATGACGTTTTACATATATGATAACAGGTGGAATTATGGTATCATTTTAAAATATATACAGCTGAGGCTGACGTTTATCCAAATGCGGTAGGACAAAAAAAGGGGTTGTTTACTTGAATTCAAAACAGCAGCCGACGACTAGAAAACGCTTGGAGACAATGGCAGATCATGTTGAAGATAAACGTGAAGAATATAAAGAATTGCTCATTCAAGTTCAATCTATTCTCGGTGAACCTTCTTTAGAGCAGGAAGAAGTGAAAGAGAAGCTGTCAGATACGTATAAACAAATGAAAGAATATGCTTTATTTGTTGAATCCATTGAAGCCTTTATTCGAAAAATGGCGAAAGAGTCCGATCAGCAAAAATAGGCGTTCATGTATGGATAAAAGAGTGTACTCGGAAGCGGGTACGCTTTTTTTATTCAATAAGATGATTCAGAAATTTAAATGAAAGCGTTGACATTTGTGTTGTCATGATCAATAATAAATAAAAATTTCATCTGAGCATGTACAGGAGGAACGATATGAACTATACAACCAAGAAATGCCTGATCACCTTTATTATTGTCCTGTTTTCTATGAGTTTTCTTTTTCCTTCCGTTTCTTCTGCCCGAAATCATACGTCATCTGCTGCGTCAACTGCTTCAGTCCCGTCTGGTCAATATTATCGTTCACAAGAGGTAGCTCTGCATTCTCACGTTCAAAAAGCTTCTCTTTATTACACAACAGATGGCAGCCAGCCGACAACTCAAAGTCAGTTATACAAAAAGCCCATTCATATCGAAACTGATACGACTTTAAAAGTAAGCGCTTACAAAAATAGGCATCGACTTGCTCCGTCTACGTACAATTATCGTTTTGTCACACGAGAGGATATCGCATCATCTTTTTTATCTTTTGAATATCAAGGAATGCCTTATCGGTTGTACATTCCGAAAAATCATAAGAGGGGTAAAGCCTATCCTTTAGTCCTCTTCTTACATGGAGGCGGGGAGAGGGGAACAGACAATCAAAAGCAGTTACTTGCGAATGATGGTGCAGTTTTATGGGCTTCTCCTGAAGTTCAAAAGAAACATCCTTCGTATGTACTTGCACCTCAGGCGCGAAATGCTGTCGATGGAGGCTTTGCATTAACAAGAAATGTGCAAAATGAAATTGATCTGACGAATGTGTTTCAATTTTCACCAGATTTACACAAAGCTTATGATGTCCTTCAGCATGTGTTAACTTCTTATCAGATTGACCAGAAAAGAATTTATGCGACGGGTTTATCACAAGGTGGATTTGGCACGTACCAGTTGAACATCACATATCCTCGTTTGTTTGCAGCGATGATTCCTATTGCTGGGGGTGCAGATCCGAGCAAGGCGGGAATTTTAGCGAGCAAGCCAATATGGGCATTTCATGCAGAGGATGATTCCATTATCCCTATCAGCTATGCGAGAAATACAATTCAAGCTATTCAAAAAGCTGGCGGCCAGCCGCTTTATACGGAGTATGCAAGCAAGTATGGATATGACCATGCATCATGGACGCCTGCTTATGAGACGCCAGGCTTAACAGATTGGCTGTTTGCACAGAGACGAAGCTTTCGATAAACAAAAACCGATTCACCTCCTAACAAGGCGAATCGGTTTTTTCTGTTTTATTTGTCAAAACGATGAGCAGAATGCTTTGTTGGTCCGATGTATTCGTTTAGCTGGAAAGAGCCTTTAATGGCAGCCGTGATGAATTCTTTTGCTGCATAAATGGCTTCTTTCACGTCTGATCCATTCGCTAGTTCAGCTGTGACTGCTGCTGAGAATGTGCAGCCTGCGCCGTGTGTGTATTCTGTGTCGATTTTATCTGTTTCAAGGCGTTCGAAGGTTTGTCCATCATAAAGCAAATCGATGGCTTTGTCTTCGCTGAGCTTACCGCCTCCAGTGATAACCACATACTTTGCACCAAGTTCGTGAATGCGTTTTGCTGCTTCTTCCATTTGTTCGATCGTTTTGATCTCGCCGATTCCGCTTAATTGACCTGCTTCGAAAAGATTAGGTGTGATAACGGTTGCCAGTGGCGTGAGCTTTTCACGCAATGCTTCCGCGTGCTCTGGGTAAAGGACTTCGTTCGCACCCTTACAAACCATGACAGGATCAATGACGACATTTTTTAGGTCATATGTTTTGATGGTGTCAGCTGCAAGCTCAATCACGTCGACGGTTGGAAGCATACCCGTTTTCAGCGCATCTACACCAATACCTTCTACAATGGTAGAGAGCTGCGCGCGAATTGTCGCCGTATCAATTGGAAACACCTGATGATCCCAATGATTATGAGGGTCCATTGCAACGACAACGGTTAAAGCTGTCATCCCGTAGACGTTTTTTTCTTGAAACGTTTTTAAATCTGCTTGGATACCTGCACCGCCGCTTGAATCCGAACCTGCGATGGTGAGTGCTTTATTCATAGACATAGTTGCTGAACCTCCAATGTGATGTGTAACAGTTACTGTTCTATCCCTTATTATAATCAGCTTTTCCATTTATCACAATGAAACGGCATAAAAAAGCGTTCCTCTCATCGGAACGCCTCTCTTTCTTACCTTTTACAAATCACCAATTTTCCTTTTTTCAGTTCATCTAAAAGGGTTAAAGCTAACTCTTGATCGGCCCCAGCTGACATCATTTTGGCCATCAGTTCATCTTCCCGGGTGCGAATGACATTGGCGACTTGATCCAAAATCCCTTGATCGACCGCAGTCATGCTTTTGGCATCTGTATACTCCGTTACGGTATCAGAGCGTTCTGGGTCGTACGCAAAAACAAAAACAGCGTCTTTTGATGAACCCGATGAATGAATGTGGTCAATGGTCTGTTTTGCTTCTTTACTATTTTCCACCGTGATATATTCCATCATGATCACTCCTTTTCATCAAAAATTCCCATTTTCCCCTCAAATCAAACCGCCTTTTATATCATGAGAAGAAAGTCAATTTATGTTTTAATGGAAAAAGACGAATCTATTAAAGGAGTAAGCTGCATATGAAGATTTCCTTATTAATTGTGACACATAACCGGCTCAGCGCACTGTGTGAGCTGCTTGAATCCATTACAAGACAAACCGTACAGCCTTTTGAAATTGTTGTCGTCAATGATGCAGGAGAGCGAGTCGACATCATTCAGGAACTTTACCCTGAGCTTCCGATCCGCTTGATTCATTTAGATGAGAATGTCCAGCATGTAAATGCCAGAAATGTGGGGGTGCGGGAGCTGACAGGAGACGTCATCATGCTGAGTGACGACGATGATTACTTCACACCTTGTCATATCGAACGCATGAGCAAGGCGCTGGAAGATGCCGATTTTGTCTTTTCTGATGCAGAAATTGTATCATTTGAAGAAAAAGGCGCGACCCGTTTCCCGCTGTCGAGGCGTTTGTTTGCTTATACAGCGGATATTGAGGATATGCGTGTCTTTTCTACATATGTTCCTTCGGGCAGTATGTACAAACGCTGTATACACGATGAGATTGGCTATTTTGATCCAGCGATGCATCATTATTGGGACTGGGACTTCTTTTTGCGTGTATCACAGCATGCCCGAGTCAAACGAGTGCCAGCGGCGAGCGTGATCTATGCGTTTTTTGACGGCGGTGGAAATCAGTCTAGTGATCTTGGTGAAACAAGGAAAAACTACTTAGATGATTTAAGTGAAAAGCATGAACTGGGCGATCTGCCGACAGCGAACTTTGCGATATTATTAGAAGAACCAGCGATGAAAAAAAGAGAATCAGAGAGTGAGATTGTGTGGGATGGAAAACCGATGATCTCCAGACTAGCGCAGCAAGTAGAAGGAGGAAAACCACAATGAAGCCATTTTTAAATGATAGCTGGTGGGCTGTGATGAAAAGTGAATTTGAACAGCCGTATTATCAGGAATTACGTGAATGGATGAAGGAAGAATATCGCACGCAGACCGTTTTTCCAAAACCAGATGACGTGTATCGTGCTCTTCATTTGACGTCATATGAAAAGGTCAAAGTGGTGATTTTAGGACAAGACCCTTATCATGGCCCAGGGCAGGCACATGGATTAAGCTTTTCTGTTCAGCCGGGCGTCAAACACCCGCCATCTTTAAGAAATATTTTTCAGGAGCTAAAGGATGATCTTGGCTGTCCTGTTCCAAACCACGGTTCACTTGTCAGCTGGGCAGAGCAGGGTGTGCTGCTGTTAAACACTGTGCTGACTGTGAGAAAAGGCGAGGCGAATTCTCATAAAGGCAAGGGCTGGGAACGTGTGACAGACCGCGTGATTGATGTGCTGAATCAGCGTGAACAGCCTGTCGTTTTTGTGTTATGGGGAAGACATGCTCAAAACAAGAAAGAACGCATTGATCAAAACAAGCATTTCATCATTGAGTCACCTCATCCAAGTCCTTTTTCTGCAAGAAACGGCTTTTTTGGCAGCCGGCCGTTTTCAAAGGTAAACGCGTATTTAAAGCAAATGGGGATTGAAGAAATCAATTGGTGTATCAAGGATATTGAATGAAAATAGGACGAGGGGAGAGCCCCTTCGTCCTGTTTATTTTAAAAATTTGCGGACCAAGTCGAGTCCATTTTTCGCATTTGGATAACGGAAGGAAAAATCGAAGCGATTGGTTTGCCGCAGGACGCTTTTTTCATGCGTAAAAGTAAAGAAGCTTTCCTTCCCGTGATATCGCCCCATGCCGCTTTCGCCGACGCCTCCGAATGGCAGGTAAGGGGTAGCGACATGCATAAGCGTGTCATTGATACATCCTCCGCCAAATGAGAGGTTGTCTAGAATATAGGATTCTGTTTCTTTATTTGTTGTAAATAAGTAAAGCGCAAGCGGCTTCGGCCTTGCTTTGATCATATGAACTGCCTCATGCAGAGAATCAAAGGTCATGACAGGCAGAATCGGTCCGAAAATTTCCTCCTGCATGACAGGATCTTCCCATGTGATGTGGTCTAAAATGGTCGGAGCGATTTTGAGCTCCTGTTCATTGCGCTGTCCACCTGTGACGATCGTTCCATTTGAGAGAAATTGTGTAAGCCTGTCAAAGTGACGCTGGCTGACATTTTTTCCAAAGTGCGGATGCGTTTCGGGATGTTCACCATAAAAATCACGGATACAGGCTGTCATTTCTCGCAAAAGTTCCTCTTTGATGGATTCATGAACGAGCAAATAGTCTGGTGCAATGCAGGTTTGCCCTGCATTGGTGAATTTTCCAAAGGTGATCCGCTTCGCTGCCAGCTTGATGTCGGCATCAGGCATGACGATGCTGGGACTTTTTCCGCCAAGCTCAAGTGTGACAGGGGTCAAATGCTTTGCGGCGGCTTCCATGACGACTTTGCCAACTGCCACACTTCCAGTAAAGAAGATATAATCAAAGGGCAGTTTCAGCAGTTCTGTACTGACTTCAACACCGCCCTCTACGACAGCCGCATGGTCTTCTTGAAATACACGTTTGATGATAGTGCTGATCACTTGTGAGACTGCCGGCGTCAGCTCAGACGGCTTTAAAATCACGGCATTTCCCGCAGAAATCGCACCGACTAATGGAGAAAGGGCCAATTGGAAAGGATAGTTCCAAGGAGCAATGATGAGCACAGTTCCATAAGGTTCCTTGATAATCATGCTTTTTGATCCGATATGAGTCAGCGGTGTTTTCACGCGAGTTGGCTTCGCCCATTTGTGAAGGTGCTTGATGGTATGATTGATTTCTTCATACACCATCCCAATCTCTGTTGTATAGGCTTCCTGTTCGGATTTATGTAAATCATGAGCTAAGGCCTGTAATATATCCTTTTCATGCTGTTTGATTGCTGCTTTTAAATCTTGAAGAATGCGGATGCGTTCTTGAACCGCCGGCTTCTGAAAGACTTTTTGTTTCTGAAATAGAGCCGTGAGCTTGTCCATTATTCAATCCTTTCATAGACGATTTTGTTCCTTTTATTATGTGTGAATGAAGATGATGGGTCAAATAAGAAAGGCGTGAGCGCACTGCTTTGAAAAAATGAACCCATTTGGTTTGTTCATTTGGTAAAATAATGTTGAAAAGAGATTTTTTTAGATTGGAGGGTCTACCCTTGAATATTCATATATCAAGCCTGCTTCAAAAAATGGAGGAAGCGGTTCAAAAAGCAAAACAAAGTGGAAATGATGAAGAGGTGAAACGTCAAGTAGCGGCCATTTCTTCACTATGTGATGTCATTCTCGACGCACCATCAAAGGTGCAAATGCCGCAGTCGCCGGCCATCTCACCACCTCCATCGATACATACACCATCAGCGCCATCTGTGACTACAGATCAAGCCATGCTTGAGAAACTCATGGGCACAAGTGGTGCGAAGAAATTTCAGCAAAATGATGAGGGTCAAAAAGAGAAGGACGGGAACGGCGACTCTATTTTTGATTTTTAATGGTCTTGTCACGACAAAGGGAAGGTGATCGGTTTGAAACTATTTTTGGGCGCCATTCAGTGGATGGCATTTTTTATCGCAGCTTCTATTGCCGTACCAATTGCGATTGCACAAGCATTTGAATTGAACCAAGTGCAATCGGCGGAGCTGATTCAAAGTACTTTCTTTTCACTTGGTCTGGTGGCGATGGTGCAGTGTTTATGCGGCCATATGCTGCCGATCAATGAAAGTCCAGCAGGGCTTTGGTGGGGTGTGTATACCCTTTATGCCGGCATGACAGGTACAATCTTTGCGACGTATCCTGAAACCCTGCAAGCATTACAAGGGGCTTTAATTTTTAGTGCTGTTTTCTTTTTTATTTTTAGTTTATTTAAAATCATCAATTGGCTCGCGTCTTTATTTACGCCAGTCGTCACAGGCATTTACCTGCTGCTGCTTGTTGTGCAGCTAAGTCAGCCAATCATGAAAGGGCTGATGGGCATCGGTTATCGGGGAAATCAGGTGGACGGGCTTGTCTTTTGCTTATCGATCTTGATTATTATCCTCACCTTCATGATCAGCCGCTCAAAATGGCATTACTTGAGGCAGTTTTCTGTGTTATTCGCCCTTGCAGGCGGATGGCTGTTATTCGCTCTACTCGGATTGGCGAAGCCGGTTCGAATTCCAGAACAAATCATCGAGTTTCCGAAGCTGTTTCCATTCGGTATGCCGGTCTTTGACAGCGGATTGCTTGTCACGTCCTTTTTTATAACGATTTTACTCATTGTGAACATGCTGGCAAGTATTCGAATTGTGGAAAGCTCAGTGAAGGCATTTGGTGAACTGCGTGAGCGGAAAAGAGCACGTCCTGCTGGTTTTGTCGCAGCATTTGGTCATTTATTAAGCGGGCTGATCGGGGCGATTGCGCCTGTACCTATTTCGGGGGCAGCAGGATTTATCCAGACAACGAAAATTCCATCGAGAAAGCCATTTTTCATAGGAAGTCTGCTCATTGTACTCATTAGTTTATTCCCGCTGCTCATGAGCTTTTTCTCTGCATTGCCATCACCTGTGGGGCTTGCTGTAAACTTTGTGGTCTTCTCTTCTATGATTGGGATTGCGATGTCGGAGTTTGATCAGTATGAGAAAGAAGAAGTCCCGCGGATTCGCTTTGTTCTTGGGATTGCTGTTTTAGCAGGCGTAGGGGCGATGTTTGTGCCTCAGGGGGCCTTGAAAGGCATGCATCCTGTGCTCATTTCATTATTAAGCAACGGTCTTGTTCTAGGTACACTCATTGCGATCGTGGTCGACCAAGTCTTGTTACGAAAGAAAAAGAAATCCGACAATCTCGTGTCAACGTAAAGGGAAAGTTGAATGTCGCCCTTCACCCGCGCTATGATAAATATAATTGACGAGATAAGGAGAATGACGAATGAAACTATTTTTCATTTTAGGTGCTATTAACGCCATGCTTGCTGTTGGACTTGGAGCCTTCGGTGCGCACGGTCTAGAAGGGAAAATCCCTGAAAAATATATAGAAATATGGAATAAAGGTGTTCAATATCAGATGTTCCATGCCATTGGCTTATTTGTTGTCGCTTTTCTTGCAGATAAGCTGTCAGGTGTCTCCTTGGTTCCTGCCGCTGGCTGGGTAATGCTTGCAGGCATCCTTTTCTTCTCAGGAAGCCTTTATGTGCTGGCATTGACGCAGGTGAAGATTTTAGGAGCCATTACTCCTATTGGCGGAGTAGCATTTATCGCCTCTTGGATCATGCTTGTCATTGCAGCAGCAAAAAATTTATAAGCCAATAAACCGATGCTCTCATAGGGGCATCGGTTTTTTTCTTAACTCCAGTAAGGGGTATAGTTGGGCGGTGCTTGATAATATGGGACGTAGTGAGATGGAGGGACAGGATGTGTTTGAGACTCTTCCTCCCGGTGGCAAAATGGTCCGATAAACACACTTGGTTTCACAGGCTTTATCGCCTGCTTCCACTGTGTTTCGTTCATGCAATAAGTATGGGCCATGATGTGAGAAGGGGTGAGGGTGAGAAGGTCTGAGCCTAGGATCACTTCAGGTGTAGATGCGTTAAAAATGGCTAACAAATGAGTTCTGTCTTGGAGAGCGACTTCATAGTGCCACCAGCCTTGAGGCACGTTTGCCACCTGTCCAGGTGTGATGGTGTAGGTGTGCAGTTTTTTTGTAAATGGATTCAGCATCGATACGGCAGCAGAACCGGCTATACAATAAACAAGCTCTGCGGCATTTTGATGATAATGAGGCTCTACGACTTTGCTTTTACTCAAATATATATCCAGCAGGGACACTTGATCCAACGAGTTTAATTGTTTTTTTCCTAACACATTAATCAGGTTATGCTGATCGAATTTCACAAGGGGGCTTTGATTCAGATCGTATGAAAATTTGACATTTGGTGATGTATAATCCAGCTCAACAGTCATTGATGTCACCTCTAGGCTTTTGATAAAAACTACTAGGCATCTTATGAGCAGCGCCCTAGAGGTGTGACAAAAACCTAGACAAAAGAAAAAAGCAAGGGCACCTGAGCCTTGCTTTTGCCATGCTTGACGTTATCTCGGAGAATACGTAGACATGGAGTATGGATAGTCGTATTGAATTTCCCCATCAAACGTAATGTAATCAAGATAGATCGTTAATAGTAAGTATCGTGTTCCTGTCTTATTATCACTAATGATAATGTGGTCACGTCCTGCAGCTTCAATGACGCCTCTAAAAATCTTCGAATTCCATTCCTTGCTCGCCTCAAATGTCATATAAATCGTGGCTACCTTGCCGCGGTTCAATCGTAAAATATTTTCAATATAGGACTGCTCAATAGGCAGCTGCCCGGTGACATTCTGCTGATAAACCGGTCCAGAAGGAATTTGATATGGCTGACCGCCGCCCTGCGTTCCTTGGCCTCCTTGTGAAGTGCCGGTAGACGGCATTGGCGAAAACCCCTGCTGCATTTGACCCTGCGTTTGGGGAGGGACTGAATAACCCATCTGCTGCGCAGGATACGGATTTGCTCCATATTGTTGCTGGCGAAAATCTTGACCTTCGAAACCCGAACCTTGCCCAAATTGATTTTTCAATTTCATAACGTTCCTCCTCTTTCCTCATGGTGTTCTAAACAGAAGGCGCTAAAGCACCTGTTGTTTCCATAGCATTCTTTCTCTCTTTCACACTATGAGACAGGAGGGGAGAATATGTACATTGAACGAAAAAAAGGAACTGCTATGCAATTCCTCAGCGTGAAGACAATCCTTCGTATTCTATCGGTACTCGTCTTTTTTACATGATCCAGTTTATAGCGTGCTGAATATCAAATAAAAGTGTCATGATGAGAAAAAACGCGGCGAGCGGTGTAATCACAATGATGAAGGCTTGCCATAATCTGAGCTTCATCACAGCGACAATGCCTAAAACAGCCATTCCCAATATCCACGTCTTTGCATATGCTTCCGTAAGAGGTAAAAGATCGAGATAATACCATACTTCATAATGCTGATCTAAATATGGTGAGATTTTAACAAACGTATACGGACCAAGCATCCCAACAGTGAAAATCCAAGTAAGTGAAAATAAAGCAGAAGGGAAAAAGACCGTCAGTGTGCAGGCTTTGAGTATATCTCGATATGCCGTTTGACAGTCGAAAAAGAGACGGCCTAACCATTTAATCAGGAGGACACCGAAAAATAGAATCATATTGCCTGCCAAAATACCATATCCCGCTCCTTGTAACAGAATAAAAGGGAATGGAATATGATTGCCCATATACTCGCTAAAATACCCTTCGTAGATCCAGCCCGTACCGGCGATACTTGCAAGGAGCATCATCAGCCAAATGGGAATATTGGAATGTTGATATGAGCGAATAATCGTTTTTGTCGCGACGAAAATTTTAAAAAATCGAAAAAATCCTTTTACTTCCTCTTCTTGGGAGTGATCATTCTTCATAGCTTCCAATGTTCTTTACTCCTTTAATACACACAAATGATTACTTATATTACCAAAAAATTCGCATTTTTCAAAGATAGATCAATAAAAAAATACAATTTTATAAAAAATAGGTCACTCTACAGTCTCTTTAAGAGGAGACACATATGATAAACATAGTTTGAAAGAGACCGAGGTGAAAACTTTGACAAAAGTAACTGTCATTATGACGAGCTACAACAAGGCGGCTTACGTCGGCAGATCGATTGAAGCGGTCCTGCAGCAGACGCTGTCAGACTTTGAACTTTTTATCATGGATGATGGATCAAACGAAAAAACCCTTGCTGCGATTGAACCGTTTCGCAAAGATCCCCGCGTTCACTTTATCCAAAGCGGTGTCAAAACGCTGGAAGAGAGAACAGCGAAAACTCGCTACGCCGTGCTGATTAATCAAGCATTAGAACTGGCAAAGGGCGAGTATATTTCCTATGCAACAGATGACAATGTCTACGCCCCGGACCGTTTAGAGAAGCTCACTCATTATCTAGATGCCCATCCAGGTAAAGAGATTGTCTATTCTAGTTCTAAAGTGATCTATTTAAATAGCAAAAAAGAGCCAGTGAAGGAAACGATTCGGCCGGCGCAAACAGTGCAATGGAATGCCCCCTGTGCCATAGATCATTGCTCGGTCGTACATCGTGCATCCATTTTATCAAAAATTCATGCTGAATTTGGGTCTTACTGGGACGAGAGTCCGCATTTTTATCGGATAGGGGATGCCCGTTTCTTTTTTCGGTTAAATCATTTTTATCCGTTCTATCCCTTTGATGAAATATTAGATACAAATTACATCACAGAACAGTCCATTCATTATCAGCTGGCAGAAGAAGAGAAAAGTGCCTTTATTCAAGCACTTCCCGAGCAGTCTACCTGCTGGGAGCTTCGCAGTATATTAAAACAAAAACATGGGAGGTGACCTGAAGTGTCGCACTATATTCATCATTATTGGCAGGTGTACTTTGAGTATGTGAACCTGATGAAGGATTTGTCCTACAAGCAAATTCCTCTTGGGTTGATCAGTAATTTTTATCAATATATCAGTCCTGAAGTGAGGGAACGCATGGAAGATGAAGCATTCGGTCAAGAACTGACAACCGCTTGTCCATTACCGGAAGAGATTCAGCCATTTTTTGATCAGCATAAGCAGCAGATTAAGCGTATCGCTTATCGTCCGGCGAATGGAAAGGTATTGCTTCACTTTGAACACCTGCGTTTTACGGAACAAAATTACACGCGGTTCCATCCAAACCAAACGGTGGTGCTCGCTCGCTGGAAGAAGGCGGATTATTATGGATTACCCGTGATCAGTAAGCCGGAATTAGCCGGAGAGGTTAATAAAGAAGCCCACGCTGAATATATTGAAAAAGCAAATGCTCTCCTTAAACCTTACGCTCACCACCCTGTCTTTGGCAATGTCTTTTTTAGAGAAAAGCTGCGGAAGGACATTGTGCAATTTATTGATGTCATTGACCAAATAGAAATGCTATTTCAAATGCAGCCGATTGCAGCTGTTATTGTTGGAACGACAGAGGATGTCTACAGCCGCGTACTCGCTTTGCAAACAGTGAAACGCCAGCTTACGAGTATCTGTCTTCAGCACGGTGCGCTTATGGGAGACGAAGCCTTTTTACCGATTTTCACGACTTGCCATGGGGTGTTTGGAAAGTATGAAAAGGACTGGTATGTAGATAAAGGCTGTCAGCCGGAACAGGTAGAAATCACAGGTCATCCGAGGTTTGATTTGGTGAAGGAGCGAACGCCGCTTCAACAGGATCTCATTTTTCGTAAATTGAACTTCAGTCCGGCTAAAAAGACCGTGCTTGTGGCAACGCAGCCGTTTTCTGAAGCCTTTTATGGCGATGTTCTTAAAACGATCGCCAAACGGAAAGACATTCAGCTGATCATGAAGCCGCATCCTTGGGAAATTGCTCGAAATCGATTAAATGACTATGTGACTATTGAACGAGCGGGAAATCATGTGAAATTGATTAAAAAAGAAATTGACCTGTATGACTTGCTGCCATATGTGGATATCGTGATTACGCTCACATCAACAGTTGGTCTTGAAGCCATGCTTTTTGAAAAGAGTGTGCTGATCGGGAAAATGACAGAAGGCAGAAGATACCCATATTACGAGTCGCTTGGCAGCTATCATATGGAAAACCCTGTTGAACTAGCTGAGAAAGCCATTCGTATTTTGTCGGATGAACAAGAGATGAAACTGGCAAAGCAGCAAGGAGCTCAGTTCATTAAACAACATTATCCGCATGCGCGATCTATCGATGTTCTGCTTTCTCTGCTCAAAACAAAAACCGGTGTGGATTTTCAGAGATGAAGATAGGGGTGTGCAAGTGATATGGGAAAAAAGAGAGCACAATTTCTTCCTTATGCTCTGCCTTTCATTCAGCAGGAAGAAATTGATGAAGTCATTGGAACATTAAAGTCCGGCTGGCTGTCAACTGGACCAAAAGTAAGACAGTTTGAAGAGGAATTTCAGCAGCTGACAGGTGCAAAACATGCGATCGCTGTCAATTCATGTACGGCTGCTTTATTTTTAGCGTTAAAGGCAAGAGGGATTAGGGCTGGGGATGAGGTGATTACAACCCCTCTGACATTCTGCGCAACAGCCAATACGATTATCCATACGGGAGCAGCGCCTGTATTTGTCGATATTGATCCAGCGACACTCAACCTTGATGCAGAGAAACTAGAAGCGGCGATTACACCACACACAAAAGCAATTGTTCCTGTTCACTTTGCCGGTCAATCGTGCGATATGGACCGAATTTTAGCGATTGCCAAAAAGTATGATCTATTTGTACTTGAAGATGCTGCCCACGCTCTTTACACAACGTATCACGGTCAGCCCGTTGGATCCATTGGTGATGCGACCGCTTTTAGCTTTTATGCAACGAAAAACCTAGCGACTGGTGAAGGCGGCATGCTGACAACAAATGATGATGCGCTTGCGGCTCGGATTAGAAGACTAGCGCTCCATGGGATGAGCAAGGGAGCGTGGAATCGTTATGGAGAAAAAGGAACGTGGTATTACGAGGTCGAGGAACCAGGCTATAAAATGAACATGTTTGACGTGCAGGCATCGATAGGGCTTGTTCAACTAAGCCGACTAGATGACATGCAGGCGCGGAGAGAACAGATTGCAAAAGCATACAATCAGGCTTTTCAAAAAGAAGCGGGTCTGATCCTGCCGCCTGTGCATCAAGAAGGAAGACATGCATGGCATTTGTATGTACTGCAAGTGAATCCAAAAGAAGCATTTATCACGCGTGATGAACTGATTGATCAGCTGCAAAAGGAATATAAAATCGGCACGAGTGTTCACTTTATCCCTGTTCACTTGCATCCATACTATCAAGAAACATATCACTATTCACCGGAGGATTTTCCTGAGTCACTTGCATACTACAAGCAGACGCTCTCACTGCCGCTCTATCCAAGTATGACAGATGAAGATGTGCAGGATGTTATCACAGCGGTGTTGTCTATTTTAAAAGAACAGAAGGCATTATCATGAAGGTCGTTCATGCTGTAGATGATCAGGTGCTGGCTTCTTGGCTGGAGAAATACGGTCAACAAGCGGAACAAATGAACGGCTTCAAGCAGTTTGCTCTTGTTAATGGCGCCCAGCTCAAAGCAGTCCTGTTATATGAATGGTCAAAATGGGAAAGCGGCATTTTTGATCAGCATATTTTTCATGTGAAGTTTGTGGAAGCGGAGTCAGCGTCTTCCTTTCAAGAATTGATGGAGCGTTTCATCAATTGGATGAGAACTGAAAAATGCGATTTTTTCTTTTTACGTCTTGAAGCGTCTGATCTTGTAAAAAACCGCATCGTTCAAAGACTGTCACATGTGTACTATGTGGGCGGTCTCACTCGTCTTGAGGCGCCGCCTGTTCAAATGGAGCTTCCATCAGCAGGTGAAGATGTGGTTATTAGTCTGCCGGATGAAAAGGATTACGATGAGGCGGTCTCACTTGCTCATCAGGCGTTTGGGAAAAGCCGGTACGCACTTGATCCTTTTTTAGATCAGAATGCCGTCCAGCATTTCTTTCAGGAATGGATGAGAAACAATTTACTCGGACGTGCAGATATCAATCTCGCAGCAAAGGTGAATGATGAAGTCATTGGTTTGATTCAAGGGGTGACAAAGGACGATGAACTGGTACTTGATTTATTGTCCATTAGAGCGGATGCACAAGGAAAAGGGATCGGGAAAAAGCTCGTGATGGCGATGATTAACGCCTCTCATGAGAGCGGGCATCGGTTTATGTCTGCCGGAACTCAGATGCATAACACAACCGCGATTCAGCTGTACGAAAAGCTGGGCTTTAGAACAAAAAATGCCTTCTTGTATTACCATGTGTGGCCGAAAAAAGGAGAGAGGTAAGATGGCGTATTTCTATATCGGAGATCGCAAAGTAGGGGATGGCGCGCCTGTCTTTATCATTGCAGAGGCGGGCATTAACCATGATGGAAAGCTGGATCAGGCGCTTGCTTTAATTGATGTGGCAAAGGAAGCAGGTGCCGATGCGGTGAAGTTTCAAATGTTTCAAGCTGATCGGATGTATCAAAAGGAACCGGGTTTGTACGAAACAGCCAAAGGGGAAGAGGTGTCTATTTTTTCTTTAGTGGAACAAATGGAGCTGCCGCCAGAATGGCTCCCGGTGTTATTGTCACGTTGCGCGGAAAAAGGGCTGATATTTTTAAGCACAGTGTGTGACGAAGAATCTGCGGATCTATTGAATCAAACCGATCCGCCGGCTTTCAAGCTGGCATCCTATGAAATCAATCATTTGCCTCTTATGCGTCACACGGCATCTTTTCAAAAGCCCATCATATTCTCAACAGCCGGGGCAACCATTTCGGATGTCCATGAAGCATATGAGGCGATTACAAGCGAGCACAATCAGCAGGTCGCTATCATGCATTGCGTAGCAAAGTATCCAGCACCTAGAGCTTACACGAATCTGCGCGTGCTTCAAACCTTAGCTGCTGCATTCCCCGAGGCAGTCATTGGCTTTTCTGATCATAGTGAGCATCCAACTGAAGCGCCTGTGGCCGCTGTGAAGCTTGGGGCAGCAATCATTGAAAAGCACTTTACAGTCGATAAAACGTTACCTGGGGCTGATCATTCCTTTGCTCTTGATCCTGAAGAATTGAAGGAAATGGTTCAGCATATTCGAGCGGCAGAAAAGCAGCGGAATCTAACAGAAGCTGACACTCTTTCAGTGCCAGAAGAGCTCCTTGGCAGTTCTTATAAAACGACAACAGCTATTGAAGGCAAGATTCGTGAATTTGCGTATCGAGGCATTTTTACGACAAAAGGCATTGCGAAAGGCGAGACATTGACCGCAGAAAATCTAGCCGTGTTACGTCCAGGACAAAAAAGCCAAGGTCTGCATCCAAGGTATATGGCGGTTTTACTTGGCACAAAGGCTGTCAGAGATATCCCAGCCCATACAGGGGTTTCGTGGAAAGATGTACTCATGCAGGAGACGCCAAATGATCAATGATGTCCTTTTTGTCATACAGGCGAGAATGGGCTCAACAAGGCTGCCAAAAAAGGTAATGAAACCGATCGGCGGTATGGCGCTGATCGACCTGATTGTTGAACGAGTAAAGCAATCAGATCATTACAATCACAAATCGCAGAACCTCATGATCGCCACAACAGTTGAGGCAGAAGATGATCTGCTGGCTCATTATTGTTTATCAAAGGGCTATAAAGTATTTCGTGGCAGTGAGGCGGATGTACTGCAGCGATTTGCGCAGATTGTCCGTCATTTTGAACCACAAACCATTGTGCGTTTAACAGGAGATAACCCATTTATAGATCCAGTCCTTTTGTCGAAAATGCTTGAAAAACATAGACAAGAGAAGGCTGATTACACGTATACGGCTGGAACGCCACTCGGTATTTCCGGGGAAATGATCGACGCACAGATTTTAAGTGAAATCGACAATTTTCCCCTTACGCAGCCAGAGCGTGAGCATGTCACGCTCTATATCAGAAAGCATCCTGAGCAATTTCACCTGCAATTATTCACACCGCCCAAAGAACTTGCATATCCTGCTTATCGATTCACGATTGATACAGAAGAAGATTATGTGTTTGCGACCCGTTTACTAGAGAAAGCTGGCGGCTCCATTGCTGTGCCTACGGCTGAACTCATCACCATTTGCGAACAAGACCCTGATATTGTTCGGCTGAATCAATTTGTGAAACAGAAGGATGCTGAATGAACAAGAAAATCATGATTGTTGTGTATGGTGGGTTTTTAAGAGGGATGGGTCATATCGTCAGAATGAAACGGCTGGCAAATCAACTGCTTCAAGAAGGAAACGACATATCTTTCTATACAAATGAACAGATCTGTGTAGAAATGCTCTCAGGTCCAGATTGGCACGTTCATTTGGTGCAGGAGTCGAAGGCATTCCTTCAGATGGAGCAGGACATAAAAGAGCTGAATCCAGATCTTCTGCTGATTGATGTACTTGATTGTGACCTCCAATTTCTTCAATTAGTCAAAGCATCCTCCAGCTCTGCCAGGCTGGTCTTATTCGAAGAAAAAAGAGCAGAAGCTTGTCAGCTTGCCGATGCTGTCGTGAACGGCATTTATGGCGGTCTGGACGAAAAGTACATGCAAGTAGATGGGACAGAATATTTTTATGGAACACCTTATTTATTGTTAGATCAAGAGATAAGCCGATTAAAAGACACATATGAGGTTCGAAAAGAATGCAAAAAGGTGGTCATCAGCCTTGGGGGCAGTGACCCGCGTGGATTGTTATTAAAGACTGTATCAGCAATCCTCGAAGCGGACCACTTACACATTTTAGCGGTTACAGGAAAAGCCTCCCGCATTGAAGAACAAATAGAGGCTGAGCATATTCAATTCATTCGTCATACAGATCAATTACCTGCGCGTCTCTCGGAAGCTGATCTGGCAATAGTTGCTGGCGGGATGACATTATACGAGGCAGTTTGTATCGGAGTGCCAAGTATTGTTCTTTCACAAGTCGATCATCAAGCAGTGACAGCCGCTCGTTTTGCACAAAAGGGAGCGTGCCACCATCTTGGCTTAGGTGAACTTGTGGATGAAAAAGATATACGGTGTGCTGTGGAAAGACTGTCCAGCAGCTACTTTCTCCGCAGGAGCATCCATCTTAATGGACGGACACTCATTGATGGAAAAGGAATTGAACGAGTGAAAAACATTCTTATACACCTCATGAATCATCACCAAAAAGACTATAGGGATGTGTAGATGTGAAGGGAGTTATTTTAGCAGGAGGAAAGGGATCACGACTGGCGCCTTTAACGAAGATTTTCAATAAACATTTATTGCCGGTTGGTCCATATCCAATGATTTATTGGTCATTGTTCAAATTGAAGGAAGCAGGGGTTTTAGATGTGATGGTTATATCACAAGAAGAACAAATCCCGTTGTTTCAAAAACTGCTTGAAAGCGATCAGGAATTGGGGATGAACATCGTATATCAGGTACAGCCTGAAGCGTCTGGGATATCAGACGGCTTATCCTATGCAAAGCCCTTTGTCAAAGGGGAGAAGTTTGTGCTGATGCTTGGTGATAATGTATTTGAGGATTCGCTAAACCCTTTTGTTGAAGCTTTTCAGCAGCAAGATAGAGGAGCCAAGGTTCTGTTGAAAGAAGTGGCAGATCCAAAGCGGTTTGGCATTGCAGAAATTGATGCCGCCCGTCAACAGATTTTATCAATAGAGGAAAAGCCGGAGCATCCGCGCTCATCCTACTGCGTCACGGGCATCTATTTTTATGATCAAGAAGTCTTTCAATATATTGAGAGAATCTCGCCGTCAGATCGAGGCGAATTAGAGATTACAGACGTGAACAATCTCTATATCTCAAATAGCCAGCTGACCTATGATATGTTAAAAGGGTGGTGGATTGATGCAGGAACACATGAATCTCTCCACGAAGCATCTGCGAAAATGTTTGAAACGATGAAGAAAAAAGAGGGATCCGAATGACGAAGTCTTATTTAATTACAGGCGGAGCGGGTTTTATCGGACTGAATTTTGTGAAGCTGCTGCTTCAGGATACAAATGTCAGGCTCACCGTTTTTGATAAATTAACATATGCCAGTCATCCAGACGAGATGGATGAATTATTAAAGTTGTCTCATTTTCGGTTTATTCAAGGGGATATTAGCCTTCAGCATGAGCTGGATCAAGCATTTGACGAAGTCTATGATGCGATCATTCATTTTGCGGCAGAATCGCATGTTGATCGCAGCATTGAATCGGCAGAGCCTTTTATTCAAACAAATGTCCTTGGAACGTATCGTATGCTTGAAGCTGTTTTAAATGGAAAGGCGAAAAAGCTCATTCATATTTCAACAGATGAAGTATATGGAGATTTGGAGCCAGATGATCCTGCTTTCACAGAACAAACACCACTCTCACCGAACAATCCTTATTCAGCAAGCAAGGCGAGTTCAGACCTGCTTGTAAAATCCTTTATCCACACTTACCAATTACCCGCGATGATTACACGATGCAGCAACAATTACGGACCGTATCAGCATGAGGAAAAATTAATACCGACCATTATTAGAAAAGCAGTCAATGGAGAGAAAATCCCGATTTATGGAGACGGCCGGCAAATTCGCGATTGGCTGTATGTAGAGGACCATGCGAGAGCTGTGAAGCAGGTACTCGAAAAAGGCACAGCCGGGCAGGTATACAATATTGGCGGCGGCAATGAGAAAACAAATCTTGATTTAACCAAAACGATTCTATCGCAGCTTGGAATCAGTCATGATCAAATTGCGTTTATTCAAGACCGAAAAGGACATGACAGACGGTATGCCATAGATGCAAGTAAGCTAAAAGGCGAGCTCGGCTGGACGCAGGAGACGTCATTTGAAGAAGGTATCGAAAAAACGATCAATTGGTATCGAACCAAATACGATCAGAGCGAAGAAGGGTGACGGATGAAAGTTTTAATCACCGGTGCAGGCGGCCAATTAGGGAAAGAATTGAGCAGACAGCTCAAAGAAAAAGACATGACCGTCATTGCCTTAACGAGGAACATGCTCAATATCACAGACCAGCAGGCAGTTAGACATGCGATGAGACACTATCAGCCTGATATTGTTGTCAGTGCAGCAGCCTATACATCTGTTGATCAATGTGAAACAGAAACCGAAAAGGCGTATCTTGTGAATGGCATTGGCGCCTACTATACAGCCTTGGAAGCAAAGCGCGCAGGCGCTGATGTGTTACATGTCAGTACAGATTATGTGTTTGACGGGCAGGCGGACACCCCTTACCAAATCGATGCACAGGCAGACCCTCAAACCATTTATGGAAAGAGTAAAAAGCTTGGTGAGGAATTGATTCAGCTTGTGTCAGATGAAGTGAAAATCATTCGTACCTCGTGGCTTTATGGACATGAGGGGCATAACTTTGTGAATACCATTCTTCGGCTCGCTGAAACGAAGGATCATTTGCGCATTGTGAACGATCAAATAGGGTCTCCTACTTATACAAAGGATGCAGCTGAGGCCTTGATTCATTTGTTTGATCAGAAGGCAGGCGTGTATCATGTCAGTAATCGAGAAAGCTGTTCCTGGTTTGATTTTGCGTCAGAAATTGTGATGAAAAGCGGCCTGTCCGCCACAATTGAGCCGATTTCCACGGAAGAGTACGGCTTCCAAACGCCTCGCCCAGCCTATTCTGTCTTAGATCTTCGAGCGATTGAAGCCACAGGCTGGCAGCCGAGGCATTGGAAGGATGCACTTTACGAATATTTGCAGAAAGAAGGGAGATGGCAACAGCATGATTGATGGTGTTCAAACGAAAAAACTTATGAAACATTGTGATGACCGCGGCTTTTTTGCAGAGCTCATTCGAGATGATGAACCGATGCTGAAACGCTTTGGGCAGGCGTCATGGTCGAAAAGCTTTCCAGGCGTGATCAAAGCCTTTCATTATCATGAAAAACAAGACGACGTTTGGTTCTTCCCCGCAGGTCATGCGCAGGTCGTGTTATATGATTTGCGTGACGACTCTCCCACAAAGGGGCAAACCGATGTGTATTATATGGGGGAAGACAATCCGATGCTGCTTCTTATCCCAAAGGGTGTCGCGCATGGCTATCGTGTACTAGGTGAGACGCCGCTGCAAATTGTGTATTTCACAACAGAATCGTATGACCCGAAAAACCCAGATGAAAAGCGAATCGCCTGGAATGACGAAACGATCGGGTTTAATTGGGAAACGACATTTAAATAGAGAACGGGGGGCCTTTCGCAGGAGAAAGGTCTTTTTTTGTTGAAATACATTCTATATGTGTCATTTTATGTATATGTACTAAGCTGATAAGAAAAGGGATGTGGATGAGTTTGTCTAAAAGAATTGCGTTTGTAACAGGAGCAAGTACAGGGATTGGAAAGGCCATCGCCGTAAAGCTTGCCGCTCAAGACAATGTAAAGATCATCATCAATTCTAGAAATCAATCCTCACTAGAAGAAGCGCAGCAGCACATTGGGCGTATGGCAGAAACAAAGGAGCCGGTGGCTCTTTTCTGTGGGGACATGTCAGATGAAGGAGTGAGGGCTGAGGCTTTTACGAAAATAGAAAAAGAGTTTGGCAGACTGGATGTGTTGATTAATAACATTCCAGGGGGGAAGCCGGATACCTTTGATTCGTGTGACAGCGAGCAGATGATGGCAGTATTTTCTCAAAAAGCCCTTGCGTACATTGATACGATGAAGCGTGCGGCAGCGATGATGAAACGACATGAATATGGCCGGATCATTCAAATTGTCGGGAACCTATGGAAGGAGCCTGGCGACCAAATGTTTACGAACAGTATGATGAATGCAGCGATTATTAATGCTAGTAAAAATGCTGCCACACAGCTTGCACCTTCAGGGATCACAGTGAATTGTTTAAATCCGGGATTTATAGCTACAGATCGGTATGAACAATTTATCGGAAACATGATGCGTAAACAGGCATTATCGCGGGAAGAAGCTGTACAGGCTGTAGCGTCAGGAATTCCAATGAAAAGAGTGGGGTCAGCGAGTGAAATGGCTTCATTGGCCGCTTTTATCGCATCAGAGGAAGCCTCCTATCTTACAGGACAACAAATATCCGTCGATGGTGGTTCGATGAAAAGTATATGACATCAAAAACCCGCTATATGCGGGTTTTTTGATTAAAGCGAATTGGAAGGATGCGAAGCCGGTCGATAAACAGGGCAAGCTGTTCAATTGGAGCAACCATTGAGATGCGGACATGACGGCTTCCATGTGCTCCAAACACACCCCCCGGCGTGACAACGACATCAGTATGTTCGAGTAAATAGTCAGCAAATTCATGAGAATGTTCAAAATCATCAGGGATTGGAGCCCATAAATAAAAGGCGCCAGCTGGACGTTCGATGGACCATCCTAGCTGCTTTTCTGCCTGACGGATGAAAAAGTGAATTCGTTCAAGGTAGACCTCTTTTAATGATTGTATGTGACGGTCATCACTTTGCAAGGCGACAGTTGCAGCTTGTTGAAATCCGCCATACATACTGACAAACACATGATCTTGGAAGGCGTTAATGGCTTGGATGATGTCCTCATTACCTACAGCAAAAGCGACTCTCCATCCTGCCATATTAAATGTTTTGGATAGAGAATATAATTCCACTCCTACGCTTTTCCCAAGAGGAGCGTTTAGAAAGCTTACGGGTTTTTGTTCATAATGAAATGAACCATAGGCAAAATCATGAATGACATGCAGTCCGTGAGCTGATGCAAAATCAGCAGTCTCTTCAAAAAATGCATCATTTGCCACAGCACCTGTTGGGTTATTCGGATAATTTAAGAAAAGAACCTTTGCCTTTTTGAGTACCTCCGGATCAATTGAAGAGAGATTCGGCAAATAGCCATTTTTCGATTCAAGTTTGATGCAGTAGGGCTTTGCGTCTGCCATCAAGATCCCAGAATGATATTCTGGGTATCCTGGATCGGGGACGAGGGCAACGTCCCCAGGGTCAAGCAGACACTGACTCATGACATAAAGGCCTGTTTTCCCTCCATTGAAAAGAGCAACCTCTTTCTGTGGGTCTATCTCAGGGCCGAACTCCTTTTTGTAGAAATCTGCAATGGCTTGCTTGAAAAAGTCGAAGCCTCTGAAAGGTGCATATTGCTGAAACTGCAAAGTGCCTGCCGCCTCTTGAAGGGCGCTTACGATATGTGCAGGAGTAGGAAGATCGGGATTTCCCTGACCAAGGTTTATGATGTTCGCTCCGTTTTGTGCTTTTTGCGCAATTTTCTCAAATACGGTTCCAAATTTCTGTTCTGGCAGCCGTTTCATTATGTTAGATGGTAAGATCTCCACCACGTTACCCTCTCTTTCTATCCCTTGACTAATTCATCCATTAAATGAAGGGCAGCTTGTTTCTGTAAGTTGCGGATGGATGCTGCAACATCCTGTGAGGATGACCCTTTTAACTCAAGCGACACGATGCCATTAAAGGCTTCAAATAAAGATAGATCGACAAAGGTGCCTTTGGACGGGCCAGATTCACTGACGATCACAGTATCTCCAACTAAAGCATCCTGCGGAATATGGATATGATCAATGGTGATGTGTGTGGCCTCTGCCGGTATGTGTCCGCTTTCTTTGAAATGCTGAGGGTATAAATGGCAGTCTGCTATATAATGCGTATGTCCAGAAAGCAGCTCTTTTGGCAGCTCCGCTTTTTTTCCATCGACTAATACATCGATCAGCAGCTTGGCCATATCCACCCCAAACACTTTTTTGATATTCGGAATCATATTCCAGCCAGCAAATCTAGCTGCGGATTCGATCAGTCCTGTTTCTCGATTTTTCATGAGCTTGATCTCTGTATGGGTCGCACAGTTTTCAAGGCCCAGCCCTTCATTTGCCTTCTTAGCTGCCTCAATGATGATTTGCTGGGCTTCATTGTCTAGGATCGAGGGAGTAATATGAGCCGTTTCTGTAAAACCGATTTGAGGGGTCTTGTCATGAATGACAAAAGGGATATATTCTCCCTCCACGACTAACCCTTCTACACTGACATAATCAGAATAGCCACCCTCCTGATACCAATCCTCGTAAGCACCCTCTAAGTACGTTTCAGCGACAAATGGTGCTTCATATGTCACAGCGTTTGGGACGGGAATCGTTTGCAAGTAGGATTGTACGTTTAAAAAGAGATCATCACTGCCGGCTCTGTCATGAAAAAGGGTCACGCCAATGGAGCTTGCTAAATATGTAGGCTTTAAAATAAGCGGTGTCCCGATCTGTTCAATAGCTTGCTGGAAATCAGCTAAAGTCGTGACAGGCTGAGTTTTCACCGCTTTGACACCAGCAGCGTTGAATGCAGCTCTCATTTGGCTTTTATCACGTGCCATTTCAGCTGCTTTTACCCCAGCGCCGCGCAGCCCCAGCCGCTCAGCGGCTTTTGCCATTGGTGCAATGAATAATTCATTATTGGTGGTGATGGCATCAGCTTTGAAAAAGGAAGCCACACGGACTAGGTCATCCACCACCTCTTCCTCTGATTTCAGATAATCATCATGTGCCCAGTAAATAGAATCAGGGTGTTCAAAAGAAGGGTGTGTCTCAAAATAATCACGATCTTTGATGACGGCAATGGAGTATTTTTCGATTAGTTCAGCGTGACCCTTTGTAATGGCAAAGGGTCTAGGGATATAGGAAACGATATGATAAGATGCCGCCACGCTTTCATAAAACATATGGGGCGGGCATCCTCCTAAGTCAGCAATGACAAGTACGGTTTTTTTACTCAATGAAAGCACTCCTTTTTATCTAGCGGTGTATCCGCCATCTGCTGTGACAACACTTCCAGTCATATAGCTGGATAGATCAGAGGCGAGAAACAGCATCACGCCCGCAATTTCTTCAGGTTTTCCGAGACGAAGCAAGGGATTCACCTTTGCTTTTTCCTTTTTAACAACCTCAAGACTTTCTGAATGATTGTCTAAAAAGGATTTTTCATTTAATGGCGTATCAATGATGCCTGGTGCGATACAATTCACCCTGATTTGATGAGCGGCATAGTCGATCGCCATCGATTTGGTGAGCTGGATGACACCGCCCTTCGTTGCGTTGTATGCAGGAATGTCAGGCCAGCCAACGAGACCTCCGACAGATCCAGTATTAATAATACTTCCGCTTTTCTTTTCAAGCATATGCGGCAATGTATGCTTACTCATAAGAAATACACCAGTCAGGTTGACCTGTAGAATGTGGTTCCAATCCTCCAGTGTCATCTCGTGAATAGGTGAGACAATTTCGATGCCTGCATTGTTAATCAAAACATCAATTGTCCCGAATTGGCTCAGCACGGATTGAACGGTTTTTTGACAGTCAGACTCATTCGTAATATCTGTTTTGAAAAACGCAGCATGTTCATGAGGCAATGATTCAATGAGTTGTTTACCGCTATCTTCATTGATATCAGCCACTGCTACTTTTGCTCCGTGCTCAAGGAAAAGTTTGACGGCGGCAAGCCCAATCCCAGACGCACCTCCTGTAATCAGGACGACTTTTCCGGCAATGTTCATTTCTTCACCTTAGGCGCTTTTGGCTTTAAGCGGTTATAGCGTGGAGGGAAGAAGAGATTAATAGACTTTGATGCTTCTGGCTTTGGATTAATGGCGCCATGATCTTCTTTTGGATCACAGAAGTAGGTCGTGCCAAATTCCATCTTTTCTGTAAAGCCTTCAATCGTCATATCGTACCCACCGCTAATGCAAATCCCGATTTGTTCATTACGGTGCTTATGAAAAGGCATTTCCCCGCCATTTCCCGGAATGTTGGCAATCATAAGCTCCATCCAGTCCTCCACAAAAAAAGTCACTTCCATGCCAGGAAGTAAATCACGCGTTTTGAAAATATCTAAGAAATAAGTAGGAGGAGCCGTATATTCCTCTCCATCTTTCAATCTCTTAATATCAATGGCGATCACTTCTTCATCTGTCAGATTCGATGCGCCGTGAGGAACGAATGGTGGTGCAATATAGGCTGATTCTAATGGGGTGAGCAATTGGGTCGATTGGCCGACCGTCATTTGAAGCTCACCTTTTAATACGATGCCGATTTGTGCTTCTGGATGCTCGTGAGGTTCGATGATCGTGTGAGGAGGGACGTATGAAATTAACACTTCCGTATCACCTCTGGCAGTAGAATATTGGATGACACCATTATCCCATTCTCGTTTTTTCGCTTGAGGAAAATATAATTCTTGCACCTTTTGTTCAGTTGTCATGTTACATCTCTCCTTTTCCGAATATAGACCAGCTCATAGGAATGCTTTTAAATGTTCGAATGAAGGTGAGGCCGTATGTAGCTCTAGCCACCTCATTGGTTAAAGCGAAATCAAATTCGCCGTCTCTGACTTTTTGTGCGGCTGTACTTGTAGAATTAACAAGCTCAAATTCAGCATTTTGATGAATAAAATATTGAATCAAATTCACAGGTGCAGGATGAGAAACAATTTTTAAATGGTGAAGCATTTGTTCTTGAAAGGGGAAATCTGGTCTGACAGCCAAACCATACATGGGCGTGTCACATCTGAATATTTGTAAAAGCTGCAGGTCAGGTCTCATGTAGAAGTGTTTAATTCCTTCGTATGCGTGTGGAACGAGAGTGTATTGGAGTGCGTTAGAGAGAGTATGTTCAATGCAAGTTTCGAATGTGTCGTAAAGGGATAGTTTCGTATGAGTGCCGAGTGTAGTGGTGGAATGAGAGATGAAATGTTTTGCTGCATATTCACTGCTTGTCCCCTTAGGGCCTAATGTATTGACTGTAAACATCTTAGGTGAAACGATGGGCTCTTCTTTGAAATGAAAAACATCATTCTTTAAGATCATGTTTACCTTACCATCCAATCTTTTTCAAATTTTTACTAGATTATAAAAAATAAAATTGGTAATTGTCAACAAAATTTATAAAAAATGTATTTTATGATGATATTAAAAATTGATCTAAAAAACTGCACATATCGAGATGTGCAGTGAAATGAGCTCACGTTTCAAATGTGTTTTTATGTTTCTGCTGTAAGGTTTTTTCACGTTTATAGCTGACGAAGCTGATGAGAAAACCAACAAGCGTAATGAGTGCACATACAAGCCCTACTGTATGATAGCCGAAATGGACATAAACAGGTCCCATCAGAGCTGATCCAAGCATTACGGCAAGATTGGAAGCAAGGCTGTAAAATGCCATCACTTTGCCTCGGTGGGTCTGGGAGCAGTCGCTCAGGACGGTGCTCAAAAGCGTGACAGATAAACTTTGCATAGCACCCCAAATAAATAAAGCAAAAATGAGCAATGTCCATGAGAACGGTGCATAAGGAAGTAAGGCAAGAACAAGCGTAATGCCGCCCAGCACAAAGTAAAGTGAACGTGTTTTGCCAAACCAATCTGCTAATTTCCCGGTAAATATACTCATGGAAAAACCAACGCCATAAGCCATGATCAGAAGTCCAGCTGTTGATTGCCCCCCGGAAAACAGACTTTGCAGGTAAGCCCCTAAAAATGAGTACATGCCATAAAATCCAAGCATGTTACAAAATGTCACAGTCAAATAGGCAGGGACTCGGTCGATTTTTAAAGCCCCCCATAAAGAGCCTGATTTCTCCCTAGTTTGAGGTGCCTTTGAAGCAGCTGTTGTGACTTGTTTTCGAGATTCAAGGATGACGAGCAGCAGAACAACGAGACTCATCATGGCAAAAATCCAAAATGTCCAGCGCCAGTTCAAACTTTGACCGATAAAGGCGCCAATGGGCACACCAAGGACAAGAGAAAGAGACCAGCTCGATACAATGAGTCCCATCACTTTGCCGCGATACTCGTATGGAACCCGGTCGCCCACAAGAGCATAGGCTGTTGGCACAAATACACCAGTCGCCAGCCCAGAAATAGCACGGCCTGCAAAAAACACGGCCAAATTTGGGGCAGCAGCACACATCACTGTTCCAATCAAAAAGAAAGACAGCCCAATAATCAAACACAGCTCTCTTGAATACCGGTCCCCTAAAGGAACGAGCAGCGGAGCTCCAACCAGCACAGCTAACCCATAAATGCTGATGGAAAGAGCGAGAATATCAAGAGAGTGCTGAAAGGAGTTTGATAAATCAGGCAGCAGCGGTGAAATCACCAGCTCTTCCGATCCCGCAGCAAAAACGCCAAGTGTGAGTGCGATGGCAAGTGTGATGGGAAATGTTTTAGAAGCCTGGCTGTCTAAAGATTCTTTCATCAAGTAATCCCTCCATACTTGCTTTTTCATTCAATTCCGTTAAAATAAATTCTACCATTATTTAGTTTTATTTTACATTTCATATCATAAGTATTATCATAAAATACTTTTCAAATGGAACGATTTTTGGATAGGAGAGGTACGAATGAAAATCACCGATGTAGATGTGCATATTTTAAATGAATTGAGAGAAGATGCCCGCTTATCCATGAGGGAATTGTCCAAACGAGTGAATTTATCAGCACCTGCGGTAGCAGAAAGAGTGCGTAAATTAGAGGATGCAGGGATTATCGAAGGGTATTCTGTTCAGGTCAATTATAAAAAATTAGGGCTTCTGATTGACTGCCTGCTGGAAGTTACGGTGTTAAATGGGGAGTATCAGCGTTTTGTGGCTTTTATGAATGAGCATCCACGCGCCTTTTTTGCTTATCGAGTGGCAGGTCAGTCTTGCTTTTTCATTAAGCTGTCAGTTTCTTCTCTTGAAGAAATTGAAGCCTTTATTCAAGAAGTATCTGGATTTACAAAAACCGTCTCCCATATTGTCTTGTCAGAGCACTCTTTTTCCCATCCAATTCAGGAACGCTTGAAACAAATAGAAGAGCCAGAAATGACCGTGGTGAAATAAAAAGTTTCAGATTGTTGACAAAGGGCTAAAATGATTTTTATTTTAGCCCTTTGTATTCTTTTCAGCTTTTTATGCTGAAATATTCGTATAGTAATAATTTGAGATTAAAGGAGTTAATTCTTTTGAAGCTTTTAAAGGTAATAGATTACGCAGCATTAATGGATATGCACAGAACAAGAAGCAAAGAAAGTCACTATAATCATTTGCCTATTGACGTAGGTAACAGGGATCGTTTTTTTAGTGCTCATCCAATTGATTTACAATTTCACATCGATAACCATACAGCAAACTTAAAAAGTGGAATATTTTCTTTTCATTCAAGCATCAAATCTGGTGAAGATAAGAATGACAAGGTTTCGGTGGAAGTGTTTTTACGAAAAGAGTCAAAGCACAAGCCTAATGTAATCTTTGTACATGGATGGAGAATGGATTCATACGACAGAATCAAGAAGATTTTTCACGATAAAATTGTTAAAAATTATGATTGGAATATGTATTACTACACGCTGCCTTATCATTTCGATAGGGAACCACAAAATTCAACATATTCTGGTGAACACATGATTAGCGCCAATATAAGTCGAACCGTGCAATCCTCCCAGCAAGCTATTGTTGAACTTAGAGGGCTGATTAAATGGATCAAGGAAAATGAAGGTGGGGACATAATCGTAGTTGGTATTAGTTTAGGAGGGTGGCTAACAAACTTATTAGCAACAGTCGAGAAAGACGTGAATATTATTGTATCAGTTTTTTATGCGAACAATATTGCGCATTCCATCTGGAACACTCTTCCTGGGAAGTATATACGAAGAGATCTGGAGGAACATGGGACAACGTATGAAGAACTCGACAAAGCTTGGGATATTATGAACCCTAGTAAAGCAAAACTTCTCGTAGAAAAAGAAAATGTACTCTTAATATCAGGAAAATATGACATGTATATCGACATAAACGATGCTGATACTCTGTGGAATAGCTGGGATCAACCTAAAAGGCACGTATACAGTTGTGGGCATGCTGGAATTGTACTATCTAGAAATAGAATAGCAGCCGACACACTTCAATTTATTGAAAGCAGGCTAAAGAAATAAAATGATGTTCATCCTAACTGCATTGTTGTGGGCCATGAGTTTAGTTTTGTTTCTTACTTATCCTGAAAATGAAGATGTGATCACCTTTCTAAACAAATACATAAAAAAGCTTCGGAGAGATCCGAAGCCTTAAGGGTTTATCATACATGGAAATAAGACGCCAGCTGCTCGTTTGCTAATCGGTTTCCAACAAAGAAGGAACCAAATTCGCCGTAGCGTGCACTGACTTCATCAAAGCGCATTTCATAAACCAATTTTTTAAATTGAAGCACATCATCAGAGAAAAGGGTAACGCCCCACTCATAATCATCAAAACCAACAGAACCTGTAATGATCTGTTTTACTTTCCCAGCATAGCTTCGGCCAATTAAGCCGTGGCTTCTCATAAGAGATTTACGCTCATCCATGGAAAGCATGTACCAGTTGTCATTGCCAGAACGTCTTTTATCCATTGGATAGAAGCACACGTATTGAGAAGAAGGAAGCTCTGGATATAAGCGAGCACGTACATGCGGGTTCTCGTAAGGATCTCCGCCATCGCCGCCTCCTGCTAAGTAGTTGCTGAGCTCAACAACTGAAACATAAGAATAAGCTGGAATCGTAAACTCTGCTAGCCGTGTCTTGTTGAATTCGAGTTCAATTTCACCTAGTTCTTCCATTGTCGGACGTAAAATCATGAGCATAATATCTGCTTTTTGACCGACAATACTATAGATTGTTTGGCTCCCAGCCTTATCATGCTCAGCTGTCTTCCATTTTTCCAATAGACCTGTGAATTCATGAATGATGGCTTGGCGCTCATCACTTGTCAGCAGCTTCCAAGCTGTCCAGTCGATTGTTCTAAAATCATGCAGTGCATACCAGCCATCTAGTGTTTGAGCTGCTTCATTTGTTGTATGTTGTTCGCTCATTTCTTTCACTCCTATTAACAGTTTTCCATCTGTTCCAACTATAACATAGTTTGTCCAAATGGAGATGTGATCAAAACTTGAACGAGGAAAACAGCTTTTATCAAAATTGATTAAATTAGTTTGAAAAATAAGAATTTAATTTGTAAGCGCTATAATGTAAGTTGGTAGTTTGAATTTAGGTAGAAGAAGAGTATGCTTAAAAGAGAACGCTTTTTTTGTAAAATCAAGGAGGGTATTGAAGTGGCAGATATTTTTTCAACAGTTCAGGAAAAGGTTGCAGGTAAAGGAGTTAAGATCGTTTTTCCTGAGGGAATGGACGAACGCATTCTAACAGCCGTTCAAAAATTAGCAGATGGCAAAGTATTGCAGCCAATTGTGGTAGGAAAAAAACAAGAAGTTGAAGCTAAAGCAAAAGAACTAGGTCTTACACTTGATGGTGTTGACGTGTATGATCCTCATACATATGAAGGTTTTGAAGAGCTTGTACAAGCTTTTGTAGAAAGACGTAAAGGCAAAGCAACAGAAGAGCAAGCAAGAAAAGCATTACTAGATGAAAACTACTTCGGTACAATGCTTGTGTATAAAGGTCTTGCAGACGGACTTGTGAGCGGTGCGGCACACTCAACTGCTGATACAGTGCGTCCAGCACTTCAAATCATTAAAACAAAAGAAGGCGTAAAGAAAACATCTGGCGTCTTCATCATGGCTCGCGGCGAAGAGCAGTACGTGTTTGCTGATTGCGCAATCAACATTGCACCAGACAGCCAAGATCTAGCTGAAATTGCGATCGAAAGTGCAAACACAGCAAAAATGTTTGATATCGAGCCACGTGTGGCAATGCTTAGCTTTTCTACAAAAGGCTCAGCAAAATCAGACGAAACAGAAAAAGTATCTGAAGCAGTTCGCATTGCAAAAGAAAAGGCACCTGAGCTTGTACTTGATGGAGAATTCCAATTCGATGCAGCTTTCGTTCCTTCAGTAGCAGCGAAAAAAGCGCCAGATTCCGTCATCAAAGGCGACGCCAGCGTATTTGTTTTCCCTAGCCTTGAAGCTGGAAACATTGGCTACAAAATTGCACAGCGCTTAGGTAACTTTGAAGCTGTAGGTCCTATCCTTCAAGGTTTAAACCAGCCAGTAAACGATCTATCAAGAGGCTGTAATGCCGAAGACGTTTACAACCTTGCGCTTATCACAGCAGCTCAAGCACTATAATGATCTCGAAAAAGGCAGCCAGTACGATAGATTCGTGCTGGCTGTTTTTTTGATGACAAATGTGTACAATATAGGGGAAAAGAAAAAATTTTGATCGTAGATAAAGCCGATAGAATGGGCAGGTGCTATAATGGACGATTTAATACATAAGCTTCAGCATAAGGTCGCGGGATTAACCGAGGCACAAAGGAGAATTGCAGATTATATCGTGCAAAATCCAATGGAGGTTGCGTTTTTAACTGTAGATAAATTGGCCTCAAAAGTAGGGACGAGTACAGCGACCATCATGAGATTCTCTGCTGCTGTAGGGTATTCCGGTTTCTCCGAGCTTCAAAAAGAGCTTCAATCAAATATGAAGCATAAAGCTGCCCCTCAAACGAGACTTGAAGCGAACCTCAAGCATTCAAATAAAAGTAAGCTCCTGCATAATCATGTTGAGCTGCAATTTCAAAATATCCAGTACGCTTTAGACAATATCACGGAAGAAACCTTTCAGCATATTGTTGAAAAAATAGCCAGCTCCCGCCAGGTTCTGTGTACAAGTGTTCGAAGCGGAAGACCTGTCGGCGAGTATCTGTCACTCGGAATCAATCGGCTGTTGGGGAATTGTCAATATATTGATGCAGACAAAAGTGACTGGGTGGATGATCTCGTTCATTTTCAATCTGATGATTTCATTATAGCGGTCAGCTATCCCCGCTATGCAAAGCGTATGAAGGATTTGCTGGAGGCAGCGAAGTCATATGGGGTGGAAGTGCTTTTAATTACAGACAGCTATAGCTCTACACTAACAAAGTATGCACAATATGTATTGCCATGTTCCTCAGCAAGTGTGAGCTCTCATAACTCTGTCGTATCTGCTATCTTTATCGTAGATTATATTTTAAGTGCCTTAGCCATTAATGATCCTGAAAGAACAAAACCACGTTTAGATCAAATCAATCATATGTTAACGAAAATGAGTTATCACACAACACATTAGTCGTGTGGTGACTCATTTTTTAATTTGATTTTTTGAAAGCGCTTTACTAAATAAAATCGAGATGGTATGATCGTATCACAAAAGTAATAAATATTACTTTAATTAGATTAAATGTAATGAATATAACTAAAAGGGGATGATGGAAACTATGAGTACTGTTCAATTCGTGTCAAATGATCTAATAGATCGGGCAAGAAAGCTTAACTCGACCTTGCTGTCAGACGTGATGGGATGCACCGGCGCGATGGATCATCAAATCAAACCAGTTGCAAGAGGCATGAATGTAGCAGGTACAGCTTTTACCGTCAGCTTACGGCCAGGCGATAATTTATTTCTTCATCAAGCGATCTACTCTGCGAAAGAAGGAGATGTACTGATTGTTGATGGAAAAGACCATAAGGGCCATGCATATTTAGGGGAATTGATGGCAGGGGCAGCAAAGGCTGTAGGAATAGAAGGAATCGTGATTGACGGGCTTGTTCGCGACAAACTCGCTTTAGAGGAGCTGGCTTTTCCGATCTACAGTAAGGGGTTTATGCCAAATGGACCTTTTAAAGATGGTCCTGGGGAATTGAATCAAACCATCTCGTGCGGCGGTGTCAAAGTAGCACCAGGTGATTTAGTCATTGCAGACGATGATGGAGTCGTCATCGTTCCAAAGGAAAAGGCGGAACACCTGCTGACGCTAGCGGAAGAGAAACAAGCGTATGAAAATCATAGGTTACAAACGATTCAACAGTATATGAACGAAGGAAAGCAAGACATCAGTCTCTTAGCACCGGCATGGCTGGAAGGCAGAATGAAAAAATATAAGGGATAGGGGAATCTGTGATGAAGATAGGCTTTATTGGATATGGAGAAGCGGCATATGAGCTGTCAACAGGATTGAAAACAGAAGGATTAGATCAATTTTATGCGTATGATGTACTATTACAAAACGAGAAATTGGCTGGCGCGTTGAAGGAAAAAGCATCGCAGACAGGAGTTCAATTAACCAGCAGTATTAGCGAAGTCATTGAGAAATCTGATATTGTCATTGCCGCTGTGCCAGCGAATAAAACCTTAGAAGTGGCCCAATCCGTATCGGGAAGTTTGAAAGAGGATCAATTATATGTAGATGTATCGGCATCAACACCAGACATCAAAAAACAAGTGGCAAACGAAATTGAAAAGCAAAAAGCTCTATTCGTAGATGCTGCCATGCTAGGGCCTCTTCCAGTCAACAAACACAAGGTTCCGATCACGGCAAGCGGCAGTGGAACTGACCAATTCATGAAAGTAATGAATGCTTATGGCATGAATATTAAAAAAATCAGTGACCAGCCAGGAGATGCTTCGGCCTTGAAACTGATCAGAAGCGTTTATATGAAGGGGATCGTTGGTCTCATGATTGAATTTTTGGAAATTTCAAAAAAATATAACGTGGAACATCAAGTGATTTCTTCACTAAGCGATACAATGGATAGCAAAAGTTTTGAAGAGACCATGAACCGTCTTGTGACAGGGAGTGCACTTCATGCGAAAAGACGAGCGATCGAGCTGCTTGGCTCTATTGACATGCTGAATGAAGCAGAGGTTGATGCCAGTATGTCACGGGCAGCACAACAGAAGCTAGAGAGATTAGCAGAGTTTCAATTCGTTGAACGGTTTAATGGGAAAAAGCCGGCCAGCTGGGAAGAAGTCATTGACGTGATGCAGCAGGGGAAATAAATTGTAAGCGTTTTATTGAACAAAGGGGAGGCGAAAAAACGATATGGGTTTTATTGCGTTGATTGTATTCATAGCTGTCATCATTATATGGAATGTCGTCGTGAAACGGAATATGGGAGAAGCCATGCTATTAGGCTTTATTGCAACCACATTATTTGGCGGATTGGATGCATTAAGACTTTTCTGGGATGGATTAAAATTTGCATCCACATATGAGGTGCTCTATGCAGCTGTCGCATTTGTATTCATGGCTTATTTAATCGAAAAGCTGGAATTAATTCATGCACTCTTGCGAATCTTAAATTCGGTTGTAGGAAAACTTCCTGGTGGAGCGGCTTATATGAGTACGTTAGGTTCAGCAGTCTTAGGTGCTCTTTCAGGTTCAAATTCTGCAAACACAGCTGCGACTGGCTCTATCACGGCCTCTTGGATGATGAAATCAGGCTGGAGCCGAACCCATACGGCCACGATTTTAGCAGGGAATGGCGGACTTGGGGCGGCACTGCCTCCTAACTCTTCCATGTTTATCATGCTGGGGTTTGCACCAATTGCAGCCCTTGTATCTGAGGGAGATTTATATATTGCCCTGTTAATAGGAGGACTGTATCAAGTCGTATACCGATTTATTTTGGTGTATATTCTGGTGAAAAAGAATAAAATTCAGGCCATGCCGCCAGATGATATTCTTCCTTTTAGGGAAGCTGTGAAACAAGGGTGGAAATCGATCTTTATTTTTTTCGGTGCCTTGATTCCTATCATTATCACAATAGGTCCGCTGGCAAACTACTTAAAAAGTAATCCAAACATCGGACCAGAGGCAATGGATCAAATTTCTTTAATTACGTGGATTCCGATTCTCATGATGTTGATTAGTTTAACAATTGGAAGAAAAAAGGCGTCTGCACTAGATTGGTCGCAGTTTTTCAAGTCGGCCATTCCTAAGTTTACAACGATCGGTGCCTTGATGCTGTTTGCTGTTGCTGCTAGTCAGGTGCTTGCTGAATTAGGACTCGCAGAAGATTTGACGCAAATCACATCAGTACTTACCATTCCGAAATGGCTTATGGTGCTCATTGTGGGTATTCTTGTTACGCTGGTGGCTGGACCATTATCTTCAACAGCCACATTAACAGCTGTTGGACTTGTCTCTTTTTCAGCTTTAGTCTCAGTCGGTGTGGACCCAGTTGTGGCTGTTGTCGCCATTCTTGCTTTTTCATCAACAGAAGGCGCTTCCCCGCCGGCATCAGGATCGATTTTCATTGCTTCTGGTCTTGCAGGAGCCAGACCGGAGAAAACGTTTATACCGCTGATTCTCTACTATATGCTGCCGATCGTAGGAATTGGCTGGCTCATCGGAATGGGAATACTTCCAGTATAGAAAGGAGAAACACATGAGAGCATTGATGGAATTTTTATTTAAAGTGCTGCTTGTCCTGTTCTTAACGTCAGGAGCCCTGTTGGTATTCGGTCAAATACTAGGGATTCTTTTGCAAAAGGGAGATATGATCATTGCAAGTACGAACCTATTCAAAAACCCAACACTGGTGTTAAGTGCCTTTTTCAGTCTTGTTGGTTTCTCTCTCCATTATATTCCTGAAAAGAAAGACACCTCATTTAGCGATCATCCATCTGCATCAGCAGGTGATTCGCTCAAATAAGCAATAAGAAGCTGGATTCAGTAAATGAATCCAGCTTTTTTGCGCGCGAGAATTAGGTATTAAAACCCAATACGTACGATTCATTTTTTGGTAAATTCACTTTCAATCATATGCCTCTTGTGCTAGTAAATGGTAACATAACGGAGGACTATTTAAGGAATAGAGGTGTTTGACCATATCTGGAGCAATCATCGGTTATAAAGCAGCCTTGTATTCATTAAAGGCAGATATATCTATCAAAAAAGAACAAATCATCGAACTCAATATGTGCCGAAAAGAAATCAAAGAGGCAAAATGGGCCCTGTCAGATGCCAGCAAAAAAATCACTCATCCAGGTCTGACATCACATACATGGTTTGGCCATTTGGCAGACACGTTTGATGACATTCGAGACGAAATGGCTTCCGCCAGTCAGGAAATAAAAGGTGTACAGCTAACCAATCTATTAAATCGAATCAATGAGAAAATCAGTGATTTCACATCGGAGATCTATTCGTTAGAACATGAAATTCATTCGGTTGAAAGAAAAATAGAGAAAGAAAAGCAGAAACAACTGGAAGAAAAAAGAGGGTAGTCACATGTCGAGAGAAATTAAAATAGATGCCAGTCAGGTCAAACAAGTATTACAGCATGCAAAACAATCAGGCGCTCAAATGAATGCAGCCCTTCCAACCACCATCAAAGGGAGAAATCAGCTCCTGACGGCAGACACAATAGAAAAGATCAATCAGCAGCTGAACGAATTAAGTTCATCCTATATAGGCATTCTTCAGAAACAGCTTGTACAAACAGAACAAGCGGTGAACACCATGATTGAAACGGACAAGGCGCTTGCTTTCAGCAGTAAAAGAAAATAAAGGAGAACGCAATGAAAACCCTTGACGCCTTTGAGCTAATAAACGGAATAGATCAAACGCTGAATGCGTTAAAGCAGCAGTCGCAGCAAATCAGCTCCCTAGAAAAACAAATCAATCACATCATCTCACTCGATGGCGCACTAAAGGGAGAGGCGGGACAAGCCATCCGCGCCTTTTATACAGAATGCCATATTCCCTTCCTGCAATTCTTTCAGGTCGTCATTGAGGAATATAGCGCTGCATTAAAAAACACAAAGCAGGCTCTTCACGCATTAGAATCAAATGAGCACGGATTTATCTCACAAGCATTTATCGAACATGATCTTGACCAAGGCTTAAAAAAAGCTGAACGAACAATTTCTGAAATCATATCAGAGGTAAACCATGCCATTGACAGAGTTGGTCATATTGTTCATTTACCAAATGTAGATGAATCAGCTTTTCAGCAAAACTATCAAAAGGCATGGCTCGAGACCTCAAGAACCATTGGTCTGCTTCATGCATTTGACCGGGAGCAGACAAGTGCTTTACATGAAACCAAAAGCTCCCTTCAAACAATGAAGCAATACATCGATACCTTAAGTCCCATGTTCACCGGCCCAAAAATCGACATCACGAGCTATCAAAAGGGATCTATTTTCAAAGATGGAAAAGAAGAAAAAGTAAGCAACACCATCAGTGGATTGAAGGATAAAATAGACAACCCAAAAGACAATCCAATGATGACCATGCTGAAGAAACTGAAAGAGAAACAACAGGCGAATGTGGAGACGGTTGTTTGGGAAACGCCGTCTAGTAAAATCAATCAAACCACCTTGACCTTAAATGGAAAAGTATACAACATAAATGAGTACAAAGAGATCAACTTCGAACATGCCAAAACGGTTGACGTCATGCGAGACGGAATGCTGTATCGGTTACGAATATCAGAAAAAAACAAAGTAACGATTGAGAGCGTTAAACCGATGTCTGATGTAAAAACGGGCGATCAACCCCAAAATATCTTAAATACAGCGGTTGAATTTACAGGAATAAACGACGCGATTCGGGTTAATACAGGAAGAGATCCGATAACAGGTGATAAAGTCGCGGATATGGATCGTTTGGTATCAGGGGTGTACATGGTTCCAAGCACCAACATTGTTAAAGTGGGGAAATATGTTTTTAAGATTATTAAAGGGGAGAAAGTAGCTAAGAAGGTTCCAAAGGCTGGTAAAGGCTCTAAGAGCATAGTGAAACTTCCTAGCAGACATGGTGCTCTTAATGAAGCTAAAAAGGATGCTGGCATTTTAAGATCTCAACATCCTGAATCAATTCGGCGTGTAGAGATGCGAACCGCTCCTCATGAAGGTGGGCGTGTAATAAAAGACGACTATGGTAAAATTATTTGGACTAAAGAGTATCTATATACTAATAACAAGGGTCAAAAAATTATTATACAAGATCATAGTGCAGGTCATAAAAAAGGTGGACAAGGGCCCCACTTCAATGTACGACCCTTTGATAATCCTAGAACAGGAAAAGTCCCAGGGACTAAAGAGCATTATCCATTTAAAAAATAATTAGAGGTGATATTATGTGGTTTGAAAAATTAGAGGAAAACTTCTTTTTAAAAAGTCTATACAAAGAGGTTCCCAACTTAGAAAATATACGAATTGAAGGTATCCATATTAAAGAGGAAGGTAGAAAAGTGACTTTGCATTTTGATATGCCGTATTATGCGGAAAATCCTCCAAAAAAATGGGATCAATTAGGTTACAATTCGATTTCTCTTGAGGTAGACATTTTTGATATCCATTCTTTAGAAATAAAAACATTTTCAGATACATATAGAGGGAACATTGAAATAAATAAAAATGACCAAGATTTAATTGAAATTACTATTACAGGGGAGGTCACAGCAACAATTAAAGGAGACGTCGGCCTCATTCAATCAGTTAATGGTTATATTAATGGATCTTTAGAAAAAGAGTAAAAACGCATAAGACCCTTTTCAAGAAAGGGTCTTTAATATATCCAAGTAATAATAACTTAGATATCACATTTACCTATGTCCTAAAATTCAGCCACTTAAAAAAATTGAAATAGGAGAGTTTTATGGACAAAAAACAAGAACTAATAAAACAAATCCAAACCGTCATCAACATCTTAGAAAAAGAATATCCACAAGAAATCCATCAAGGTGTTCTCCAATTAATATACAAAAGATATAAAAATGCACAAAGGATCATTCAGAACAATGAAGATCTCCAAAAAATTTTGATCATTGGCGGGGTGAGAGCTTATTTGGATAGTTATAATGACTATCTAAACCCCTTTCTAGATGAATTACATAAAGCAGAGAGTTTGCTTAAAGAAATGCTGTCATAGATAGGACGGTTGTCTGTAGTACTGGAATCAAGTCTTGTATCGGGCAGCAAAACAGAGAAAGGAATGCCTATGGAACATGAACAAAACAAAAGCAAAAAAACATCCAACTGGCTATTAAGTGTCAGTGTTCTGATTGTTATAGGAACAGCTTTGCTGAGAGGAGTTTCTTACTCAGATGCTGATTATCGCGGTTTCCCTATTGATTGGCTAGTTCTGCACGGACATCATACTTTTGAATTTCTAGTGTGGGGTTTTATACTTGACGTGGTCATTTTCTATTTTCTTTTAAAAATGCTCCTTCGTTTGTATAAAAGGGTGATGAAAAAATCAGCAACTTAAAATAGAGGAGGCTCTTAAAATGCTCAATTTACCTCAAATCCCACATCTGCACGTGAATAAACCAGCAAGTGACATACATATCAAAGAGGCAGAATCCCAGCTAAACATGCTGCTGCCCCATGTTTATAAGGAACTGCTGAAACAGACAAATGGATGTTCCGTTGGCGGTGAGGTGCTTCTATACGGTACGGAGGACATTGCGGAACGCAATGCAACATGGGAGGCTCGACAATATGCAAGCGGCTATGTGGCAATTGGCGACGATGGCGGCGGGCAAGTATTTCTCATGCGGCTGGCTGAAGAGGAGAAAAAGGTATGGATCGTGGATGCTGGTGTAATGGACCCTCAGCATGCAGAGCTCCTGACCGGCAACTTTCTGAAATGGGTGAGTGAGGGCTGTAACATAGAAGCGTAACCGAAAACCAAATCATCCAACTGAAACGCTCTGTGACGCCAAATGTTATGGAGCTTTTTTGCATTCTCCCCCCATTCATCACATGTTATAATAAACACAGTTTATGAACGAGAGGATATGCAGGAGATGAAAAATGAACCTATTGAGTTACTGACACAGCCAAAATGGCGAATCATCGATCAGTCGAGTCTTGGCCTCTATGTGGACCCGAAGCAATCTTTTGCGATGGATGATACGCTTTGCGCGTCGGTGGGGAATGGACTTTCACCAGCGACAGCCCGTTCTTGGGTGCATCACAATACGATTGTGCTTGGGATTCAGGATACAAGACTTCCATTTCTCCAAGATGGCGTAAAGCTGCTTGAGGAAGAGGGATATCGTGTGATTGTACGCAACTCAGGCGGTCTTGCTGTGGTGCTGGATGAAGGTGTACTGAATGTGTCTTTAATTTTTGCGGAACAAAAGAAGGGCATTGATATTGACCGCGGGTATGATGCGATGGTGGAATTGATCCGCCGGATGCTGTCGATGTATGATGTGGACATTGAAGCCTATGAAATAGTCGGCTCTTATTGTCCAGGCAGCTACGATTTAAGTATCAATGGAAAGAAATTTGCAGGCATTTCTCAGCGTAGATTACGCGGTGGGGTCGCTGTGCAAATTTATTTGTGTGCAGATGGAAGCGGGCGTGAACGTGCCGACTTGATCCGCCGTTTTTATGACGCCGCCTTAAAGGATAAACGGCAAGAAGTGAAGGCAGTATTTCCTGATATACAGCCGGATACGATGGCATCCTTATCAGAATTAATCGGTGAATCGATTGATTGTACACTTCTTATGCGTTTATTACTAGAGGAGCTTCAAAAGCTTAGTGATCAGCTGACAGCCTCGGGCCTGAACGCAGAAGAACAGCTGGAATTTGAGAAAAACATGACGCGGATGATTGAACGGAATGAAAAGGTATTTTCGTAAATATCAGTCCTTTTATCTTGAAAAGAGTAGAGGTGAAGTGATGGAAACAAAGCTTGAAAAAGCCATTGAACTTCGAAAAAGTGGACATCTTCAAGAATCAAAGGAAATGCTGTCTCATCTTGCAGAAGAGTATCCAGACGATGCCTCTATTCATTATCAATGTGCCTGAAGTTATGACTTGTTAGGAGAGGAAAGGCAGGCTGTCTTTTTTATGAAAGGGCCATTGAGTTAGGATTGTCTTCAGAAGAACTAAGACGCTTTACTAGGGTTAGGAAGTACATACAGAACTTTAGGAGAATATGAAATGTCAAAACAGATATTCCTAAAAGGGATGGAAACTTATCCGGACAACAAAGCCATTCAAACGTTCTATGCCATACTTTGTATAATTTAAAGGAACATAGCAAAGCAATGGAAATATTACTGAACTGTTTAACTGAAACGACAAAAGATCCTGCTATTTTAAGTTATCGAAAGTGATTGATTTTTATTCAAATCAGTTAGATACATTGTGGAAATAATATATTGATTTGGTTACTTGAATAGATTTGGAGGGGCAATGTGATGAAAAATCCCCTCCTTTGTTATGGAATTTTATATGTGATATTCATTTATGGCGTAAGAAAGAAGGTAAATTTGTTGTCAATATTCACCACGTATTACCCGCTGTTTATGCTTTGTGTTTTGTCTGTGTTGTATGTGATGTATCGTATTCAGCCGCTTGCCTCTACTGTTAAAAAAATCATCATTGTGCTCTGTGTGTTAACAAATGCTGCCTATATTTGCTGGCGTCTCTTTTTTACACTGCCGCATGAAGGTACATTTAATATAATAATGGGCATCTTGCTTGTAGCCTGTGAATGTATTGGATTTTTACAGCTGCTTGTGTTTTATACACTTGTTTGGAAGCCTTCAAATCGAAAACAAGTCATGATCAGTGATTTGGACAGGCTGCCAACAGTTGATATTTTCATAGCTACATATAATGAACCGATTGAAGTGCTGAAACGCACGGTTGCAGGCTGTTTGAATCTGTCTTATCCAAAAGGCAGCGTCCACATTTATTTATGTGATGATGGCAAGAGGGAGTCTGTGGAGCAGCTTGCATCTGAGTTTGGCGTTCATTATCTGACAAGAACAGATAACAAGTTTGCTAAGGCGGGTAATTTAAACCATGCGATGTCTCAAACGAATGGGGAACTGATTCTCACACTTGATGCTGATATGGTCCCCCTTCCTGCCTTTTTAGAAAAGACAGTGCCTTACTTTCATGATGGAGCGACTGCGTTTGTTCAAGTTCCACAGGCGTTTTATAACGAAGACCCTTTCCAATATAATATGTTCTCGAAGGATCGAATTCCAAATGAACAGGACTTCTTCATGCAAACCCTCCAAGCTGGTAAGGATCGGTTCAATGCGGTGATGTATGTCGGGAGTAATACTGTATTTAGAAGAACGGCCTTAGAGGAAATTGGCGGATTTGCTACTGGAGTGATTACAGAAGACATGGCGACCGGAATGCTTCTCCAAGGGAAGTTCAAATCTGTGTCTGTCGGAGAAGTATTAGCCGTCGGTCTGGCACCTGAAAGCTGGCTTGACTTGTTAAAGCAGAGAGACCGGTGGTCGAGAGGGAACATTCAGTGCGCCCGTAAGTTTAATCCATTGAAGGTTCGCGGCTTAACGCTTATGCAGCGAGTTCTTTATTTAGATGGCATTGTGTATTGGTTTAACGGTTTGTTTAAAATGATTTACATTCTTACACCAATATTGTTTTTATTATTTGGTATTCAAAGTTTCTGGGCCGATTTCCAGTCCATTTTTATGTTTTGGCTGCCGGCGTTCTTTAGTTCGTATTTAGCGTTTAAACTGGTGTCGAATCAAAAACGAAGTATGTTTTGGAGTCATATTTACGAAAGCTCTATGGCATTCCACTTGGCTGGTGTAGCTTTAAGTGAGCTATTTTTGAAGAAGAGGGTTGAATTCCTTGTCACGCCGAAGGGAATTCAAACGGACAAGAGACATTTTCATTTGAAAACGATGATTCCTCATTTGATCTTCTTGCTGCTCTCATTGCTTGTCCTTGTGAAAATAGGATACGATATGAAGGTAAATGGGACGATGAATGCTGATCTCACGTTGATTAATATTTTTTGGGTGCTTTATAACGGTGCAGGTCTACTCATGGCACTGATTGTGGCGTTTGATCGTCCGCGTTATCGAAAATCAGAGCGGTTTGTCATAGAAAAAGAGGGGCAGATCTGTTCTGATCATCAAGATGAGTCGATTGCTTGTTTTCTACTAGACATGAGTGATTCAGGTGCGCGTCTATCCATTCCATTGGATCAAGCTTCTTCTTTAAATCAAGGACAAATGCAATTGTTCTTTTCAGAGGATCAAAGTGTGGCGTGTGATGTGGTTTGGAGCCATCCAGATGGAGACAAGCTGATGGTTGGTGTTGCTTTTACTGATACAGAAAAATCAGAGTATCTGTCACTGATCCGTTTCTTATTCACACGAGAGCATGTATCGATAACGGATCGTGAGAAAAAATCCTATGCTGTTCGGACATTTCTCCGCTTTATAAGAGAAACGGAAAAAGTACCAAGGGCCTTGCGGCGCAAATGGATGAGAAGACCGTTGCAAGGTGTGGCAGGCACGCTGTCCTATGAGGGCCGGTTAGAAGAGAAGGTGCCGGTGAACATACATGATATTAGTTTATCTGGGTGCAAAATCGAATCTGAAGCTTCAATTGAATTACATGAGAAAGTGCTGATCACCATTGACACAGAATCTCTCACAGATCAGCCGGCGATTGCGGTCTGGACATCACAAAAACGCGGCCGCACAATGGCCGGACTCAAGTTTGTTCAGCCTGAAATCAAGCAGATAGAAGAAAGAGAGGGAGTGGTTTCTTGAAATCCAAAAACGGCGGTTACCTCTATTTACTATGGCTTCCTGTCATCATGGGAGCCGGCTACGGCATTTCGCTTTTAGTGCCATTTCTTCAGCCTGTCCTGACACTTGGCATTGCAGGTCTTTATATTTTTATGTTTGGTGATTTTCAGGTAAGGCAGGTCAGGTATATTTTTATGTTCGTGTTTTTGATCAATGTCCTTTTTAGTGTGATGCTATTTTTGGGCATTTAAAAAAGTGCTTCCCGAGGCGGGGAGCACTTTTTGTTATTCTGCCATTTTTTCGAGGTTGCCGTTCCGGTCCATTTTAAAGGTTGGTGCGGCACTATCGTCCTCTTCAAACAAAACTAGTTTTCTTGCACGGTTCATGATTTTGACGAGTGTTTCATAATCTTCTTGAATCGTGAGCTGATCCTTTTCAAGCTTTTTCACTTCAGCTTCTAGCTGCGAAACTTTATGAGAAAGCTCATTGTTTTCTCGTTTTAAGCGGCTGTTTTCCATACGTAAGGCAGTGGATTGCTGACCATCGCCTTCATAACGGCGTAAGAAATCAATGATATCGTCGATGGTTAATTCTTGATGCTGCCTAAATGGATTTGCTTCCGGTTTTTTCTCTGCGGTATGTGGGGCAGGAGAAGCCTGTGACAATAAATGTGATAAACTAGCTAACTCTTCATTGTAGCTTTGATCCACAAACTGAAGCTGTTCAGCAGTTTCAGCTGCTGGTGCAAATGTTTCTTCCTTTGCTGGCTCTAGTTCCTGTGAGAATTCCTCTTGAGTAACCGTTTCTTCTACTTGCGGCTGATAAAGTAATCGTTTTTTCGCTGGCTGGCCATTGCCAAGAGCGCGCATCCGTTGTTTTCGCTGTTTTTTGGCAAGTGCCAGCGCTTTTTCATATTGATGCCTGACGACAGCATTCCATCTAAAACCGCATGCCGCTGAGGTGCGGTTCAGCTTGTCTCCAACTTCTTCAAACGCATTTAGCTGCGTGCTGCCCTCTCTGACGTGACGTAAGACGGTTTCTGCCAGGAGGAGATCATTTTCCTCTGACCAAGCATCTTGTCTTTGTTTTGACATGTGTTTAAACCCCCATATGATTTGATGGTATTAGATTAGCCAAGTTCAAGAAGGTTTATACAAGTTTGCTAAAAGGATAGTGGAAAATACTAGCTTTTATGTAAGCACGTGATTGGGGCGGCAAAGCGTCTTGCAAGTCCAGCCGCTTCGATGTACAATGTTGGGTGGTATATTATTCACGATTGGCTGTCCAACTGTTTCATATAGAATGAAGTATCATCATTGAAAGGAAGCGTAAGACCATGGCTAATGAGTTTCGCGTATGTGACGATTGTGATGCGACGAACCTAAAGACGTTATTGCCTCGACTCAAATCGGTTGACCCTGATGCAAAAATTGAGATCGGCTGTCAATCCTATTGTGGTCCAGGACGAAAAAAGGCTTTTGCGTTTGTGAACAATCGCCCATTATCCGCACCAACAGAAGATGAATTACTTGAAAAGGTTCAAAAAAAAGTCAAATAAATGTCACTGAATGTGTTCAGTCGACCTAAAAAGAGGTCCGTCCCTGTCAGGTCGGGCTTTTTACGTCCAAGCAACTTCTGAGAACACATTCACCAGCAAATTCAAGGATGTTTTCGGGAAAAGTTACCCGATATAATAGAAACACGTCTTAAAAAAAGAGGGACGAAACGATGGCGTATCCAAAAGGGAAATTATCTGAGGAAAAGGTATTTAAAGATCCTGTGCACCGTTATGTTCACGTAAGGGATGCATTAATATGGGATTTAATAGGAACAAGAGAGTTTCAGCGCCTGAGACGAATTAAACAGCTAGGAACTACTTATTTGACGTTTCATGGTGCAGAACACAGCCGATTCAATCATTCACTCGGTGTATACGAGATTGTGAGACGAATTGTGGATGATGTGTTTAAAGGGCGGCCTGAATGGGATGAAGGGGAGCGCGAGCTTGTACTTAGTGCAGCCTTGCTTCATGACCTCGGACATGGTCCATTTTCTCATTCCTTTGAAAAGGTCTTCCACTTAGACCATGAATCGTTTACAAGAGATATTATTTTAGGGCAGACGGAAGTCAATGAAGTGCTCCGCCGGGTGAGTGATGATTTCCCGAAGCATGTGGCTGAAGTCATTGCCAAAACGTATCAAAACAAACAGGTGGTCAGTTTGATCTCAAGTCAAATTGATGCCGACCGAATGGACTATTTGCAGCGTGATGCTTACTATACAGGCGTCAGCTACGGCCACTTTGATATGGAACGTATTTTACGTGTGATGCGCCCGAGAGAAGATCAGATTGTGATGAAGCAGAGCGGGATGCATGCGGTTGAAGATTATATTATGAGCCGCTATCAAATGTACTGGCAAGTCTATTTCCACCCAGTGACACGCAGTGCGGAAGTCATTTTAACGAAAATCCTTCATCGGGCAAAAGAGCTGCATGAAACGGGTTATATTTTTACACATGCCCCCGTTCATTTTTACTCAATCTTTGAGGGGAATGTCACCACAGAGGACTATATTAAGCTGGATGAATCCATTGTCTTATTTTATTTTCAGGCGTGGGAAGATGAAGAAGATCACGTGCTGGCTGATTTGTGCCGCCGTTTTATGAACCGCCGATTGTTCCAATATACAGAGTTTAATCCAAATGAAGAAATGACGAAATATTTCAAGCTGACTGCCTTGTTCAAGGAGGCAGGAATTGATCCTGACTATTATTTAGTGGTCGATTCTTCCTCTGACTTGCCCTATGACTTCTACAGACCAGGGGAGGAAGAAGAGAGGCTGCCCATCCACCTTTTGACGCAAAGCGGTCATATTAAAGAACTGTCGAGACAGTCAGATATTGTTGACGCCATTTCCGGTAAACGAAGAACCGATCATAAACTTTATTTCCCGATGGACTTAATTGTAGATATGTCGGAAAAAGCTGAAGAAAAGAAGGCGATCATGAAGCTGCTTGGTTTGGGATAAGGAAGTACTGAAAAAGGAGATGTCGGGAATTTGTTGAAAGAGCATGCAAAGTTGATGAAGGTATTCTCTGAATCAGGGGAAATCGTTGGACGGAAGAAGCTGCAAAAGATGATTTACATAGCAAAAAAGCTAGATTTGCCTTTTTACGAGAAATACGATTTTCATTTTTATGGCCCCTATTCAGAGGAGTTGACGCTCAGAATTGAAGAGCTGTGCAACCTTGGATTCTTGGACGAAATGAAGGAAAAAAAGGGCGGATACTATCAATATCGCTATTCGCTGACGGACAATGGGAAAGAGTTTCTCGATCAGTGTGAAGTGGACATGCCTGACCTCAAAGCGCTGACGCAGCAGATGAACGAGCAATCATCTCGTTTCCTAGAGCTTGTCTCAACGATTTTATATTTTGATGACCTGCCAGAAGATGAGGTAAAGGAAAAGGTCTTTACCATTAAAAGCAAGCAGCGCTATACGGACGAAGAATTTGAGGCGGCCCTTGCTTATATTGATCAGTTGAAGGAATTGAACTAGTTGAACAAAAGCCCGACTTTTAGGGCTTTTTTTGTTTGGTAAGACCCAGACCAAAAGCGCTATTTTTCGATGAAATGTGTGTCAAAATATCCGAAAAATTAGTGAAAATGACGTAATTCGACTTTTTTCCTGTGCATCTAATTCCCTGTTTTTGACTGAATAGAAGGAAAATGGTGAATTTTCAGTGAATATATAACCTTGTGAAAAACAAAGGAGGGATAGGAATGAAAAAGCGTTCAGTCTTTTTGTCATTTTTATTGGTAGGTAGTTTGTTACCGGGGGTAAGTTCAGCTTCAGCACCAGTAGCGAGTGCAGGTCATGGGCATGATCATGGTCATGCGCCGTTCGAAACCCATATTAGTGAGGGGCTGCCAAAAGCAAAAGATTTTAAAGATTTGAAGACAGCACCTCCAATTGAACGAGATGTGACAACAAAGGTATTAGATGAGTCTGGTAAGCAGGTAGGCTCGAGAACCTTTAAGGCCAATACAGGAGATTCAATTTCAACAAAAGCAAGTACAGGCAGTCAGAAGGTCACTGTCTATGCGGTCGCTGATGCGCAGTATCGTGCGAAATATAGTGACTGGCAAACACGGATTGTCAGCATCATCGAGCAAGCAGATGTCACGTTTAACCGTGATCATGATGTGGACTTTGTCGTACAAGCAGTAGGATCTTGGACGTCTTCGGGATCAAATGCAGAGCAAATTCTGTCTAACCTTGCGCGAAGCTTTGATGGCAGAGGATATGACTTTGTCACTGGATTTACAGCAAATCCAAACTTTGATGCTGGCGGAATTGCTTATGTCTACAATAGTGCACCAAGCGGAAGTGCATTCGCCGTTAACCTTGATCAAGGAACAGCGAACACTGCAAAAGCGGCTACGCATGAATACGGCCATAACTTTGGCTTACCGCATGACCCTCAAGGAAGCGGCATTGTCTGCTTAATGAACTATGATTATTCTTACACAGTCGATTTCTTCGATGCGGCTCATAAAAATCAAGTGAACCGTAATAAAGCGTGGTACAGATAAGAATGCAGACAAAAGGACAAACACATTGAGTGTTTGTCCTTTTTATATGCTTACAGATCGCTCATTCGCTTTCCTGCTACGGCATAGTGTTCCTTTTTCATTTCTTCAATAATAACAGAGACTTTTTCTGCCCCTGCGCCTGTTGTTTCAACAACGGCATCAGTGACTTTCTCCACAAGAGCTCTTTTCTGCTCATCTGTTCTTCCTTCAAGCATTTGAACGGTGACAATCGGCATGGCGAAAACCTCCTTTTTCCTTTAATGCTACGCTTCCCTTTAGTTTAAGGGACTTCTTATAGTATACTGAATGAAGTAAATCATTGTATAGAAAGAAAGAGGGATTCTTGCCTTTGAACCAATTTCTTGTTTATCCATTAGAACTTATTCCATATGTTGCCATTACGCTTGTTGTTGCATTTACGATGCACGAGCTGGCGCATGCATATGTTGCGTACCGATTCGGAGACCCGACGGCTAAGAATCAAGGGAGACTGACGCTCAATCCCCTGAAGCATCTCGATGTATTCGGGACGATTTTGATCTTTGTGGCCGGGTTTGGCTGGGCGAGACCTGTACCGGTGAATCGTTACCATTTTAAAAAACCGCGCTTAGCAGGGATTTGTGTCTCCATTGCTGGGCCATTAAGTAACTTGGTGCTGGCGTTTTTGGGCTTTTTTGTGTATGTGCTTCTTCAGAAATTTGGCGGAGAGTGGATCATGCGCTTTGAGCCGGGAGTCGATAATTTCTTTTTAATCTTTATTAACTTAAACGTCATCTTGTTCCTATTTAACTTATTACCGCTTCCGCCGCTTGATGGGTATCGTATTATTGAGGACGTCGTCAGCCCCCGTATCCGGGCGAAAATGACGCAATTTGAACAATATGGGATCATTATTTTTCTCATATTCGTGATCACACCGCTGGGACAGTTTGTGTTTGGTCCATTGATCGGAATGCGGGATCAAATCATACACTGGTTTAATCTTATTTTGAAGCCGCTGCTTTAGGAGGTTTAAAGAATGGAAGGTAAAAAGAAGAAACCAATTGGTTTTAACATCATTAAAAAAACAGATGCAACCGACGGACATGGAGGCTTTGGGGCAGGCGCCCTCAGCCTTGATAATATCTCGCCAGTCATCATTGATGTAGAAGAAAAGGAAGCTGTCATTGATATTGGTGCCATGCATGCAAGAAGTGCCGTCGAAAAAGGAATTAAATTTTTGAAAACAAAAGAAGAAGTGCCGAACGGAAAGCCGTATTGGCTCGTATGGGTGACGATTGACCGCAGAGAAGAAGGACCTTATTATGCAGGTGTGACGGCTTGTGAAATGACCGTTGACCGTTCGATCCGCCGCGGGTATAAGTCACTTCCAGAGCATGTGAATTTAATGGATAAATCGATGAAGCGGAAAATCGTCGTTAGTCATATGGATGACGTATCCAAAAAGGTGCTGGCTGATTTCCTAAAGGGTCATAATCAAGCGCTATGGGACGCATCGACAGATGAATTAAAAGAAGGATTGGCTGTCCCTGAATAATTGTGAAATTTTTGTGAAGATTGGCGGATGTCTACCAATTCGATCCGTTTTTTGAGTAAACTGGTGTTAAAGCTAGGACATGGAGAATCCCGAGATGCAGGTCTCGGGGTTTTTCATGTCTTTTTTAACGTTTCAGCCACTTTTCCCACCATTTCTTTGGCTTTTGATCTTGAACTGGTTCCTGCTCAGAGGCCTTGTCCTCAGCACCATAGCAGACACCTGTCGGCTCCGTACCTTCTATAAAATAGGTGAATACCTTTGATTCACATCCTGGACCTGCGAGGTCGCCGGTTTTTGGATTGATATATACCCCTTTGACACCGTCAGGCGGCATGAAGGAGGAGGCTGGCTGCTTTGAGAGAGCTGATTCCATAAAGGAAGCCCATATTTTTTTCGCATAGGCCGTTTCTTCGACTGAGTCAATGGTGCGGCCTTTATCATAGCCTGTCCATACACCTGTGACGAGCTGGGGAGAGAAGCCGATCATCCAGCTGTCGGCGCCTGTAGTCCCAGACTTTCCTCCGTATGTTCGTGTAAGGTCCTTTATAATGGTGCGGCCAGTGACACTTGTATAGCCGTTTAATTGATCATTGAACATGCCTGACATCATGTCGGTGGTGACAAATGCTGCTTTTTCATCGAGGATTTGTTCTCGTTTTTGTTTCTCTTCAAAAAGCACATTGCCTTTTGCGTCGGTTACTTTCGTAATAAAGGTTGGTTTGACGCGTTTTCCGCCATTGACCAGCATGGCGTAAGCATTGGTCATTTCAATGGGTTTCACAGGAGACGTGCCCAGGGCAAGAGATGGTACTTGATCTAGTTTCTCCTTGATTCCAAATGTCTTGCCAGCACGTACAAGCTGCTCCATTCCTAAAAATAGATGGGTCTTTACAGCGTAAATATTATCAGACAGCGCTAAAGCTTGAAGCATTGTAATGCCGTCATTGGCGTAATAGCCGTGATAATTGCTTGGTGAATAAGCGGCATCGCTGCCTTGATCGTCCAGTTCAAACACCGTTTCCTCACTGCGCATGACGGTTGCGGGTGTAAACCCGTTTTGCAAGGCAATGTAATAAAGAAGGGGTTTCATGGTTGAACCGGGCTGCCTTTTTGCTTGTGTCACCCGATTGAATGGACTTTTCTCATAATCTCTCCCGCCTATGAGGGCAAGTACATGCCCTGTTTGAGGATGGATGGCGGCAAAGCCGATTTGGATTTCTGATTTGGAATTCATCGTATTTTTTAACGTCTTTTCTGCGATTTTCTGTAATTCTGGATTGAGAGTCGTTTGGATATGAAGCCCATAGGTTTCAATCTGTTCCTCAGTTAACCCCAAGCTTTGTTTCAACTCTCGAATCACATCGTCATAAAAATACGGGGCTTGCTTTGCTTGCAGCTGCTTCTTTTGCAAAGGGCGATAGGACAGCTTTTCTTTCGCAGCGTCATCGGCTGCTTTTTTCGTAATCATGCCATCCTCGTGCATTTGTCTCAAAATCATATTCTTTCTTGCGCCGGCTTTCTCCTCATTCACATAAGGGGAATAGAGAGAAGGCCCCTTTGGGATACCGGCAAGCAGGGCAGATTCAGCGAGGGTTAAGTTCTTTGCTTTTTTCCCGAAATACAGACGGGACGCTGCTTCCACACCGTACACTCCGTGACCATAATAAATGGTGTTCAAGTATCCTTCTAAAATCTCATCTTTTGTATAGTTTTGTTCTAAACGAATCGTGTAAAAGGCTTCATTCCACTTCCGTTTCCACGTTTTATCATGATCTAAATACAGATTTCGTGCATATTGCTGGGTGATCGTGCTGGCACCTTGCACCTTAGCCATGGCACGAATATCGGCCACCGCAGCACCTGCCATCCGTTTCACATCAAAGCCATGATGCTCATAAAAGGTTTTATCTTCAACAGCGACAACTGCCTGTCTGATATGAGGAGACATCTCCTTTAATGGCACCCAATATCTCTTTTCTCCAAAGCTGGATTCTCCAAGCTTTGAGCCATCGGCTGCATAAATGGTCGTGGATTGGGGAACTTGAACAGAAGGGGCACCTTGCCATTTAGCTATTAATAGAATCGTCAAAAAGACGGTACCTGCAAATAGAAAAGCGAGCAAGCCGATAAAAAAACAGGCTCGAATCGTTTTCACGGTCATGCGGATTTTTTTATTACTCATGATTGTGTCCATGCAAAGCCCCCATTTTGACGGTTTTTTATCAGTATGGAACAAAGAAAACCGTTTTAAACAAGCGATTGCTGGAGCGCTTTAAAAAATGAAGAGAACTCATGCGGTTCTTTACAATTTGATATGAATCCACTATACTTTTTTCTTGGACAATCGATATAGTCAAAGCCGATAAAAGGCGCTAACAATAGATGTTTGTTTATTATTGGATGAGAGGAAGATGAACAATGAGCGAACTTTGGTATACAGAGAAGCAAACGAAGAATTTTGGTATTACATTGAAGGTGAACAAAACCCTTCACACAGAACAAACAGACTTTCAGCATTTAGAAATGGTGGAAACAGAAGAGTTTGGCAATATGCTGTTTTTAGACGGCATGGTGATGACGTCTGAGAAAGATGAGTTTGTATACCACGAAATGGTGGCACATGTTCCTCTTTTCACTCATCCAAACCCGGAAAATGTTCTTGTTGTAGGTGGAGGAGACGGCGGTGTCATTCGTGAGATCCTCAAACACCCAAGTGTGAAAAAAGCGACACTTGTTGATATTGACGGAAAGGTCATCGAATACTCGAAGAAATTCCTTCCTTCTATCGCTGGGAAACTAGACGATCCTCGTGTAGATGTGAAAGTAGGAGACGGTTTTATGCACATTGCTGAAGCTGACAACGAGTATGATGTGATTATGGTTGACTCTACTGAGCCTGTTGGACCAGCTGTGAACCTGTTCTCTAAAGGATTTTACGCAGGAATCGCAAAAGCACTTAAAGAAGACGGTATTTTCGTTGCACAAACGGACAACCCTTGGTTCACACCTGAGCTGATTACAAATGTACAGCGTGATGTAAAAGAAATTTTCCCAATTACAAAGCTTTACACAGCGAATATTCCAACGTATCCAAGCGGTCTTTGGACATTCACCATCGGTTCTAAAAAATATGATCCACTTGCTGTAGAAGACAGCCGTTTCTTTGATATTGAGACGAAATATTACACAAAAGAATTGCACAAAGCGGCATTCGTTCTGCCGAAATTTGTGAGCGACTTAATTAAATAAATCAAGCGAAATGGACATGCGCAAATGACGGTTTGCGCATTTTTTGAAGCGTAAAAGGAGGAATCTTGCATGAGATTCGACGAGGCTTATTCAGGAAAAGTGTTTATTGGAAGTCATCCGACATGGGAAGATGCAAAGGTCATTTTATATGGCATGCCGATGGACTGGACAGTCAGCTACCGCCCAGGTTCACGTTTCGGTCCTAACCGCATTCGTGAAGTATCGATCGGTTTAGAGGAATACAGCCCTTATTTAGATCGTGAGCTGCATGAGGTGCCATTCTTTGATGCGGGTGACATCCCACTTCCTTTTGGGAATGCACAAAAGAGCTTAGATTTAATTGAAGAGTATGTCGACAGCATTTTAGAAAAAGGGAAGTTTCCATTAGGAATGGGCGGCGAGCATCTCGTGTCTTGGCCGGTTTTCCGTGCGATGTATAAGAAATACCCTGATTTGGCCATCATCCATATGGACGCACATACGGATCTTCGTGAGGAATATGAGGGGGAGCCGCTTTCACATTCAACACCGATTCGAAAAGCTGCAGGACTGATTGGAGCTGAAAATGTATTCTCTTTCGGCATCCGTTCTGGAATGAAAGAAGAATTTGAATGGGCAAAAGAAGCGGGTATGCACATTTCTAAATTTGAAGTACTGGAGCCATTGAAGCAAGTATTGCCAAAGCTAAAAGGGCGTCCAGTGTACGTGACGATCGACATTGATGTACTTGATCCAGCTCATGCACCTGGTACAGGAACGGTAGATGCTGGCGGTATTACATCAAAAGAGCTGCTTGCATCCATTCATGCAATTGCAGGATCTGACGTCAAAGTCGTCGGGGCTGACCTTGTCGAGGTAGCACCTGTATATGATCATTCAGACCAAACAGCGAATACAGCGAGTAAGCTTTTACGCGAAATGCTGCTTGGTTTTGTGAAATAATCAGTTGATAGAGGAGCTTGTCATCTCATGTGGACAAGCTCTTTTTTTACATTGGTCAAAAAATAAAGGAGGGAGCTCATGTTTTCGTCCATATTGATGGTGTTCCTCGCTTTATGTGTGTTAGGGGCAGGCTTTCTCACACTGATACGAGAGCTCGCAGCTAATCCGCCTGTTTTTGCTTCGAAAAAGGAAGCAAAGGAAGAGATGCTGGGGCTGTTTCACGATCGAGGCTTTTTCTATTTGACGGCCATTGCGTTATTCATGCAGGTGGTATTTAAAAAGGATCAAATCGCACCATTTGATTTTTTTCAGGCATTTTTGGCAAGTTCAGGCATACAGGCTCTTTTTTACTTAATGAAAAGAAAAGACTTGGGCGTAAAGGCTGGACTTGTCGTAGTGGTCAGTTGTATTTTTCTTTTTTTCTAAAGGGATGGCTGAAGATGAAAAACGAAGTTTAATCGCCGTGAAGATGAGAAATGATGGTATGATAGGCGATCGTGAATATGGTATACTATTTTAGTTAAACGGGTCTTAGCAAAGGAAGTGCAAAATGACACAAAACCAAATTTCAATTCATGTAAAGTCAGTGATGAAACCAGAGACGGAGCCGGCTGAAACGATCGAATTCCGCACGACTGGAACGTACCAAGAGAAGAATGACAAAACGTATCTCACTTACCATGAAGAACATGAAATGGGTCAAGTAAAAACCGTTGTGAAAATGAGTGAAAAAGAAATTTTTGTGATGAGATCAGGGGCTATTCAAATGAAGCAGCGCTTTCTCATTGGAGAAACAACCGTCACACATTACACGATGCCATTCGGTACACTTCAGTTAGATGTGCACACACATGGTATTGATCTCGATGTGGACAAGGGACTGCTGCACATTACGTACGATATGCTGACAGGAGAAGATCAAAAGCATTTACATACATTATCGATTTCGTATAAGGAGGATTTACGTTCATGAATATCGCAGAACAGGTCAAAGATGCGTTAAAAGAAGAAATCATAGCGGCAGTCGTCAAAGCAGGACTTGCCGATGAAAGCCAGGTGCCAGATGTCCTTTTAGAAGTGCCGAAAGACAAAACTCACGGTGATTACTCGACCAACATGGCGATGCAGCTTGCCCGCATTGCGAAAAAAGCACCTCGTCAAATCGCAGAGGACATCGTCAATGCATTTGATAAAGGGAAAGCTTCCATTGAAAAACTGGATATCGCAGGTCCAGGGTTCATTAACTTTTATATGAACAATCAGTATTTAACAAAACTCATTCCAGCTGTTCTTGAGGCAAAAGAAGCTTATGGCGAAACGAATACAGGCGGCGGTCAAAAGGTGCAAGTCGAATTCGTCTCAGCCAACCCAACAGGTGACCTTCACCTTGGACATGCCCGCGGAGCAGCTGTAGGAGATTCCCTTTGCAACATCCTTGATAAAGCAGGGTTCGATGTGAGCCGTGAATACTATATCAACGATGCAGGGAATCAAATCAATAACCTCGCTTTATCTGTAGAAGTACGTTATTTTGAGGCACTCGGTCTTGAAAAGGAAATGCCTGAAGACGGCTACAGAGGAGAAGACATCAAAGGCATCGGACAAAAGCTTGCGGATGAATTTGGGGACCGTTTTGTTCATGAACCGGAAGAAGAGCGTATGAAGTTCTTCCGTGAATACGGCTTGAAATACGAATTAGAGAAATTACGTGTAGACCTTGAGAATTTCCGTGTGCCATTTGATGTATGGTATTCAGAAACCTCTTTATATGAAAATGGAAAAATCGAACCAGCGCTGGAGACACTTCGCGCTAAAGGCTATGTTTTTGAAGAAGACGGTGCAACGTGGCTGCGTTCAACTGATTTTGGCGATGACAAGGACCGTGTGCTGATTAAAAAAGACGGCAGCTTCACTTACCTGCTTCCAGACATCGCATATCATAAAGACAAATTGGACAGAGGCTTTGACCAGCTCATTAACATTTGGGGAGCGGACCATCACGGCTATATCCCTCGAATGAAAGCGGCGATTCAAGCACTTGGATATCCAGCTGACAAGCTTGAAGTCGAAATCATTCAGCTTGTGCATCTTTACAAAAACGGTGAAAAGATGAAGATGAGTAAGCGTACAGGAAAAGCCGTCACAATGCGTGACTTGATTGAAGAAGTCGGCTTAGATGCGACTCGTTATTTCTTTGCGATGAGAAGTGCGGCGACACATATGGACTTTGACCTAGACTTAGCGATTTCTACGTCTAACGAAAACCCTGTGTACTATGCACAATATGCGCATGCGAGAATTTGCAGCATGCTGCGTCAAGGTGAAGAAAAAGGCTATGAACCGAACCTTGAAAAAGCCGATTTCTCTCACATTCAATCGGAAAAAGAATACGATCTTCTGAAAATCATTGGCAGCTTCCCAGAAGTTGTAGCAGAAGCAGCTGAAAAGCGTATTCCGCACCGCGTGACCAACTATATTTATGACCTTGCATCAGCCCTTCACAGCTTCTACAATGCCGAGAAGGTCATTGACGCAGAAAACGAAACAAAAACAACAGCACGTCTTTCACTCATGAAAGCAACACAAATCACGCTTGCGAATGCATTAAAACTAATTGGTGTATCGGCTCCGGAAAAGATGTAATGAAATGAAAGAAAGCCCCACTCTATTGAATGAGTGGGGCTTTTTGGTATAAAAAACCCGCTATCCTTAAGAGATAGCGGGTTTTGAAAATTATCCAAGCGTATTAATTATGTTAGAGATAGAATCAAATAATTGGCTAAGTACATCAGAGAACATAGAGTGTGTCTCCCTTCGGCAAGCATGTAGTATGTGTGTGTCAAATGGAATTATCCAAGCGTATTAATCATGTTAGAAATAGAATCGAATAATTGGCTAAGTACATCAGAAAACATATTTTTGCCTCCTCTCTTTTCTTTTACATCTACTTAACTAAGGGGATAGAGGGTTGGATCACTTTTTCTAAAAAAATTTCAAAAAAGATGATGGCATAGAAAAAAGCCCCGCCTATTCGGGTGCTTTTTGGCCTTTCGTTATGAATGAATGCGCAGCTTCACGTCTCCATTTGTACACGCTAGCTGAACGTTTCCACCAATCGGGAAAGTGAAGACTGGTTGTGTATGTCCGATATCGACATCATAAATCACAGGGATGTGTTTGAGCATTGGATGTTTATCTAAAATGAATCTTAAATGTTCTTCTGTCATCTTGGATTTCTTCTGAAAGCGTCCGATGATCAACCCTTTGATTGATTGTGCATGCTGCAAGAGGGAGGTAAGGTCTCTGGCGAACATTTCAGGGAACACCAGCTCATCATCTTCCACAAATAAGATCGCATCCTTTACATTCGGCATAAACGATGTCCCTTGCAGTAAGTTCAGTGTACAAAGGTTTCCGCCAAACAAGGTGCCTTCAGCTGTTCCTTCCTGATATATGTTCCATTTCGTCGGATGAAACTGCCTGTTCGCTTGATCGAGATACCACGCGTCATCACTCCATTTTGTCGAAGGAATCACATCAAACGGTTCGCCGCCATTCATCAAGCAAGCTTGAAACATAGCGGTCTGTTCCTGCTGTCCCTGCTCCATTTGAAAGCTTGAGAAATGGGGGCCAGAATATGTTACCATATCACATTTCGCTGTAATGGCGCTTGCAAGTGCTGTAATGTCACTATAGCCGCAAAGGACTTTAGGATGCTGACGGATCAAGTCGTAATCAATATAAGGCAAAAGCTCATTGCAGTTGAAGCCTCCGATGGCTGTCAAAATACCATCGACCTCATCATCTTTGAACGCCTCATGCAGATCAGACAAGCGGTGTTCAATAGACGATGATGAATGAAGGTCACATTCAAAGACGTGCTGTCCAAAAGAGACAGTGAACCCTAAAGACTCCAGACGTTTTTTCGCTTGAGAAATTCCTTCTTTTGATAAAATGCTGGCACTTCGGCTTGGGGCAATGACCCGAATATGGCTGCCTTTTTTTAAAGGTGGAGGTGTATGCATAAACAAATCTTCCTTTCCATCACGTATTTCTCCATTATATCGGATCAAATAGCGCAAGTCTGTAAAGGCTAGGAGAAAGGAATGGGTCGTGCGTTTCATACAAGCTGTACAAAGGGTATGGAAGAGAAAAAGACAGAATGAGGGCGGAGAATGTGAAAAAGAGAAGACTGGAATTTTTATTTTTATATTTTATGATATTCGGGGCATATGTGGTGTATTGGTGGACTGTGCCGGCGTGGAGCGTTCAGCTGTACGCAGCGATTTATATCGCCATTATTTTATTTAGTATCATCTCACTCATGCTGGAGAATCGTACATCACAGCACACGCTGTTATGGATATATGTGCTGATTTTTTTCCCGATCATTGGCTATATGTTCTATCTGTTCTCAGGGCAGCTCTATGTAAAGGGTCATTTATTCAAATCAAAGAGAATGTATAACCGCGAGAAATTACGCAGAATCTCTGAGCTTGAGAGTAAGCCGAATGAGTCACGTTTAACCGATAATCAGCGTGCTTTTTTTCATTACACAGAAAAAGCAACAGGCATGCATGTGAACACAAATAGTGATATGGAGATTTTAAAGAATGGGGAGGAGACGTTCCCCAGAATTTTTGAAGAGTTAAAAAAGGCAAAATCGTTCATTCATATTGAATATTACATGTTCAAATCCGATTTCCTCGGCCACCGGATGATGGAGATTTTGATTGAAAAAGTGAAAGAAGGGGTAGAGGTCCGTTTCATATATGATGCGGCAGGCAGCATCCGCTTCTCCCGAAAAGATATTAAACGCTTGAAGCAGGCAGGGGTCAAGGTCGCTCCTTTTCTACCTTTAAAATATGGATTCTTTAATCAAAAATTTAATTTTCGAAATCACCGAAAAATCGTCATTATTGATGGAGAGACAGGGTTTGTCGGCGGGTTAAATGTCGGCAAGGAATACGTAGGACGGGATGAAAAGATCGGCTTTTGGCGTGATACGCATGCCATGTTAAAGGGTGAGGCTGTTCAGACCCTTCACTCCGTTTTTATGCTGGACTGGGAGTATGTATCAGATGAAGTATTAATTGATGATCCGAGGTATCATACGCCGCATTCTGTGACAGGCGAGGATGTCATTCAGGTTGTACCAACTGGACCTGATATGAAAGAAAGTATGAGTGATTTATATGATGCCCTCATTTCTAATGCGAAACAATTTGTCTGGATTGCCACACCTTACTTTGTACCAAACGAATCGATTCGCACTGCGCTCAAAATCGCTGCCACAAGAGGGGTGGATGTGCGGGTGATGGTTCCAGAGATCAATGACGGATTTCTCACACAATACGCCACACGATCTTATTTTTCTGAGCTTCTAAAAGAGGGCATCAAGGTGTATCACTATCAGAAAGGATTCATGCATCAAAAGGTGATGATCGCAGATGGAGAACTCGCCTCTGTCGGTACCGCGAATGTCGATATGAGAAGCTTTCAGCTCAATTTTGAGGTCAATGTCTTTACAGCTGCGAAAAAGCCAATTGAGCAATTGATGGCCCACTATGAGGAAGATATGAAGGAATGTGAGCAAATGGGCCCTGTTCATTTTTATAAAAGAGGCTTAAAAGAGCGTTTGAAGGAATCATTTGCCCGGTTGTTTTCTGGCGTATTATGAGGATTTCCAGCCAAAGAAATCATTTCCTGATCTAGTATTTTGAAGAGGATTCCTCTATAATTGAAAATGATTATCAATTATAGAGGAAATGAGGTTCTTTTACATATGCTAAAACGCTTTTTCGCCTATTACAGGCCCTATCGCGGTCTGTTCTTTTTAGATTTCTTTTGCGCTGTCGCAGTTGGACTGATGGAGCTAGGTTTCCCGCTGATCGTGAACTACTTCATTGATACATTATTACCAACAGGGAACTGGACGGTCATTGCCTGGACCGCACTTGCTCTGTTTATCATTTATGCACTCAGCTCGGTTATGCAGTTTATTGTGTCGTACTGGGGACACATGCTTGGCATCAATATTGAAACAGATATGAGGAAGAAGCTGTTTGATCATTTTCAGCGTCTCTCATTTAAGTTCTTTGATAACAACAAAACGGGTAAGCTTATGTCTCGAATGACAAATGACCTCATGTACATTGGTGAGGTGGCTCATCACGGACCTGAGGATTTGTTTATTGCAATTATGACGATTCTTGGCGCCTTTGCTGTCATGCTGATGATTAACTGGCAGCTTGCTATCTTAACCTTCTTGATCATGCCTGTCATCATTTGGCTTGCCCTTCATTTTAATAAGAAGATGACACAGGCGATTACACAGCTGAACAATGACATTGGAGACTTTCATGCAAGGGTTGAAAACAATATTGGCGGCATTCGTCTTGTTCAAGCTTTTGCCAACGAACATTTCGAGAAAAAGCGTTTTGCTGAAAACAACAACCGCTTTCGGAAAGCGAAGCTTCTTTCATATAAAATCATGTCGGTGAACAGCTCAATCAGTTACATTCTCACACGTCTTGTGACACTGTTTGTCCTTCTGGCAGGGACATGGTTTGTTCTGCAGGGGCAATTAACGGCAGGTGGATTTATCGCGTTTGTTCTCATTACAAATGTCTTATTCAGACCGATTGATAAAATCAACACAGTGATTGAAATGTATCCAAAAGGAATTGCGGGCTTTAAAAGCTATGTCGACTTACTTGAAACAGAGCCAGATGTAAAGGATACAGAGGGAGCTCGTGATGTATTCGGACTGAAAGGTGAAATTGAATATCGAAACGTGACATTCGGCTACGATGAGCACAGCCATGTGTTAAAGGACATCGATTTGAAGATCAAACAAGGAGAAACTGTTGCGTTTGTCGGGCCTTCAGGAGCCGGGAAATCGACGATTTGCAGTTTGCTGCCACGTTTTTATGATGTGGATAAAGGGGGGATTACGATTGATGGTGTGAGTACAAAATCGATGACCTTGTCTTCTTTAAGACAGCAGATCGGCATTGTGCAGCAGGATGTCTTTTTATTCTCAGGCACCATTCGAGAAAACATTGCGTACGGCAACTTAGAAGCCAGCGATGCAGAGATTTGGGAGGCTGTACGTCGTGCGCATTTAGAGGAACTCGTCCAGCGTTTCCCAGAAGGATTAAATACAGTCATAGGCGAGCGCGGCGTCAAACTGTCGGGAGGTCAAAAGCAGCGTCTGTCGATTGCGCGGATGTTCCTAAAAAATCCTTCGATTCTTATTTTAGATGAAGCCACATCAGCACTTGATACAGAAACAGAAAAAGCTATACAGGATGCACTGAGCGAACTGGCTGTCGGAAGGACAACACTCGTCATTGCCCACCGCCTGGCAACAATTAAACACGCCGATCGTATCATCGTCGTGACAGAGGAAGGCATCCAAGAACAAGGCCGTCACCAAGACCTTATTCAAATGGGAGGCGTGTACAGCAGACTGCATGAAGCGCAGTTTGGTCATTAAAGAGAAAGCCCTTTTGATAAAGGGCTTTTTTTGTTAGGATAGAAAAAACGTTTGTAGGAAGGATCTGATGGAATGAAGGGGCTTCGGCGATTACAAAAGGGCGATAAGATCAGTATATTTTCACCTTCTAGTCCTGCATCAGCGACCTCGCCTCTTAGGTATGAGCGGGCGAAGAAGTGGCTTGAGCAAAAAGGATTCATTGTGGTTCCAGGATCATTAACAGGGAAAGAGGATTACTACCGTTCAGGTACAATTCAAGAACGAGCAGATGAGCTGAATGAGCTGATGGCTAGAGAGGACTTGGCGTGCATCATGTCAATGATTGGCGGGACGAATTCAAATAGTTTGCTGCCTTATCTTGATTTTGACCTGCTGAAACAACATCCGAAAATCATGATTGGTTATTCAGATGCGACAGCGATTCTTTTAGCGGCCTACGAAAAAACGGGACTGCCTGTTTTCTACGGACCGGCGCTTGTTCCTTCTTTTGGCGAGTTTGAACCGTTTGTCACTTATACATATCAGTCGTTTGAGGACATCCTGATGTCCCATCAAACCATTCCTTATCAGATTGAAAAACCGCCTTTTTGGACAGATGAACGAATCAATTGGGAAGAAAAGACGGGTGATAAAAAGCAGCGTCCAAATGATTGGCTGTGCGTCATAGAGGGACAGGCAGAAGGCAGATTGATCGGCGGGAACTTGAATGCGATGTACGGCATATGGGGAAGTGAGTTCATGCCAGCCATCCAAAACGGAGACATCCTTCTCATTGAAGATTGTATGAAAACCGCGTCGGTTGTAGAAAAGAACTTCTCTTTATTGAAAGTAAATGGCGTGTTTGAACGGGTTTCTGGGATTCTTTTAGGAAAACATGAGCTGTTTGATGATGAAGGGACGGGCAAAGAGCCTTATGAGATTTTACTTGAGGTACTCGGAGAGACAAAAAGACCACTCATCGCTGATTTTGACTGTGCTCATACGCACCCAATGCTTACGATGCCAATCGGGGCACAAGTGAAAATGGATGCATCCTCCAAACAAGTTTGGTTAACAAAAGAGTGGATATAGCAAAAGAGCGCCTGCGGCTGCTCTCCCAGCATGTAGACAAACCCTCGCATTCGTTGTCACGCCTGCGTGCCGGTGCTCACGAATGTCAAATTCGCTCCGCGCCGGTACTCGTCCTTCCTAGGGCTGCAAAGGTTTTCAATCACGTGAAAAGAAGACAAAGGGCTAAAATCAACATCATTTTAGCCCTTTGTCAACCAATCTGAAAGAGCAGCCTATGGCTGCTCTTCTTTATGAAACCTTCTCTTTTTCAAATGGCTGTAGGAGGTCTTGCGCTTTTTTCCCCTCCACGACAATTAAGTAGTCAGATTCTAAATGAGTGAGCCTGAAGGTTTCAAGCTCTACGATGTTCTTAATGCTGCACATTGTCTTTTTAGAATACACATATAAACGATGCTGAGCCTGCTGGCACTTTTCATAAAGAGAAATAAGCTTATGTAAATTCAACGCTTTCGCAGCGATTCGGATTGAATAGATTTGAGACATCTTCATATCCTCCTGTTAATTACTTTCTCACAATAGCTTTGTTACCCCCATTTGCACAAAGGTAAACCTTTCTCTATGTTTTCCACTCAATGGTTCCCCCGCCTGTCCGCCGATTGCCCCTTATCGCTGACAGCTCTTCGACTAGACGGAGCAGAGCTTGATCCTTTAATTTTGCTTCAATCATGAAATCTACATCACGACCATACGGTTTTAATGCTTGAAAAAGCGGTAAGACAAAGTTCATATCTACTCCATCAGCATGACTGCGTATGGCTTTTTCTGATTTAGGTGAAGACAAATGGATTTTGGGCGGAATGCCAGTGTTTGTCCAAGTGTCGAACATTCTTGGCAGGATGTCATCGAGTGCATCATCATCATCTTTATTTGCCACATGATGATGGTAATCAAAAACAAACGGAATGTCATGCTTTTCACATACACCAAGCGTTTCCAGCGACGTATATGTTTTGTCATCGTTCTCAAGTGTCATTCTCGCCTTGATATGAGCTGGAAGCTGTTTGATATTTTCATCAAAGCGTTGAAGAGCCGATTCTTTATCGCCGTACGCCCCGCCTACATGAATGTTCATGTAGCCTTCCTTATCGAGCTTCATCGCCTCAAGCATTTGATAATGGTACGTCATATCGATGACGGCATTTTCTGTAATCGAAGGTTTTGGGCTGGTAAACAAGGTGAATTGATTGGGGTGAAAGCTGACCCGTAAGCCGTGCCGTTTCACCAGCTTGCCGATCTCAAGAAATTCTTTGTGAAAAGGTGTCACAAAGTCCCAGCGCACCTCTGGATGGGTCGCGAGCGGGACGATCGAGCTTGAAAAACGGTAAAGCGGGATATCATGAGCAATGGCGAAATAAAGCGTTCTTAATGTATTCACGAGATTGGCGTTTGTTGTTCGCAATAAAGCCTCTTTTCTTTCTTCCTTAGCGAGCTTGCTGTATCTAGCAAAGGTCAGCGACTTGGCAGGAGAAGCTTCCCACAAGGTGACGGCATTGGATACATAACCAAATCGATAACGCATAGGTCATCTCCTTTATAAAAAATACGAGAACATGGCGGCAACCCACTCAAGCGGCCGTGTGAAAAGCGGGCGCTTTGACAATGTTTCTTCTGTCAAGATTTCAGATACCTCCATATGCTCCCGAATCTTTTCTTCTACGTGTGCAGTAAAAGCGGGATCATCAATGGCTACATCTACTTCTTCGTTTAAAAACAAGCTGCGTTTATCAAAATTCGCGGTACTGATCATACAGCGGCTGTGATCAATCAAAATGGCTTTCGAATGATAAAACCCTTTATAAAAACGATAAACAAGACATCCAGAGGCAATGAGGTCCTTCAAATAATGAAAGCCAGCCTCTTTGACAAGTGGATGATCCGCTTTCATTGGAATGATGATTTCAACTGTGACGCCCCGCTTTCGTGCATCAAGCAGCGCCTTCAGAAGAGGGGAAGATGGAATAAAATAAGGCGTACAGATGATGATCTGTTTCCTCGCCTGCTGAATATCTTGGAGAAATAAAGCTTCTAAAGAAAAGCCAGCAGTCGCGCGTGTTGTGCATTGTAATGTTCCCGGTTCCAATGCAGGGAAAACCTCATATTGCAGCTGATGAATACCAGACGACCGGTACAAATCATTCAGAAATACATGCTGGAGATCTGCGACAACCTGTCCAGTCATCCGCAAATGATAATCCTTCCAAATGCCAAACCGGCCTTTCTTTCCAACATATTCATCGCCTATATTAAATCCGCCAATATAGCCAATTTTCCCATCAATCACCGTAATTTTACGGTGATTTCTCATGTTTAAACGGTAAATCAAAAAAGGAAAACGAGGCTTATTTAAAAAGTAAAATTGAATGCCGCTTCTTTCTAGCATGTCAATCGACTTTTGATCAAACGGATAGGAGCCTAATCGGTCGGTTAGCAAAAAGACGGAAACGCCTTGCTCCGCTTTGGCTTTCAATGCTTGGAACACCCTTTGACCAATCTTGTCGTTCTTTACAATAAAGAACATCATATGAATAGAAGAAGAGGCCTGCTGTATATCCGTAAGCAGCTGATCGAAAAATGGTTCGCCATCATGATAAAAGGTGGCATCGCCGCTTGTTTGGTCAAAAGACCGTTCAAATGCGTGCGTAGAAAAATATTTCTTTCCCATATAAAGGTCTAACATGACGAGCAAAACGATGGCAATGATTACGAGTAGGATGATTAATGCGATCATGAAACTTCCTCCTTTTTTGCATATTTCAATAGTGTACCCAAACGCGTAAAAAATATTGACTGAATACTCATTCATTATTTATGATAGAGGTACAACATGGAAACGGAACAAAGTTGGTTTTGGGGAATGAAAGGGGGAGCAAGATGAATAGCCTTTTAATCATCAACTTGATTGCATTTGCGGCGGTGACCGCTTACGCTCTGTATTTGTTTGTTTATCTCATTCGAACACGAGCGGCGTATATTCGTCTTGGTAAAAAAGAAGAGTTTCAACAAGACATGAAGAAACGCTTAGAGCGTGTTTGGGTCAACGTATTTGGGCAAAAGAAGCTGTTAAAGGACAAGAAGAGCGGCATCATTCATGTGCTGTTTTTCTACGGATTTATCCTCGTACAGTTCGGAGCCCTTGATTTTATTCTGAAGGGGCTTATTCCAGACAGCGGGCTTCCTTTAGGTCCGGTGTACGGCGTCTTTACGTTTTTCCAAGAGGTGGTCACACTTCTCATTTTAGTGGCCGTTGTATGGGCTTTCCATAGAAGATACGTGGAAAAGCTTGTCCGTTTAAAACGAGGCTTCAAATCGGGACTAGTGCTTTTATTTATTGGCGGTTTAATGCTGACAGTCTTACTTGGGAACGGCATGAACATCATCTGGCATGGACACTCTCTATCACCAACTGAGCCAATCGCTTCTGGTATTGCCTTCTTGCTGGGCGGAATTTCACCTCTTGCGGCTGCGATTGTTTTTTATGCCGCATGGTGGGTGCATCTTCTTATTTTGCTGACATTCTTAGTATACGTTCCTCAGTCAAAGCACGCCCATCTGATTGCAGGGCCTGTGAACGTATTTGTCAGCAGATTAGACCCGCCAGGCAAGCTGCAAAAAATTGATTTTGAAGATGAGTCACAAGAGACCTTCGGTGTAGGAAAAATTGAAGACTTCCGTCAGTCTCAGCTCATCGATCTTTACGCCTGTGTGGAATGCGGGCGCTGCACGAATATGTGCCCGGCAACAGGGACAGGGAAGATGCTGTCTCCAATGGATTTGATTTTAAGGTTAAGAGATCATTTAACCAATAAAGGGGCCGCCATTACATCAAAAACACCTTGGGTCCCGCAGCTTGCCTTCAAGCAGACAACAGGAAACCAGCTGGCACTGCAGGCGAGAGGAGCAGGTGCGGAAGAGTCGGCTGCCAGCTCGATATATCATCCTTCTCTTATTGGAGAGGTCATTACAGAAGAAGAGATCTGGGCATGTACGACATGCCGAAACTGTGAAGACCAATGCCCTGTCATGAATGAACATGTCGACAAGATTATTGATATGCGCAGATATCTTGTGCTGACCGAAGGAAAAATGGACGCCGATGCACAGCGTGCCATGACAAGCATTGAGCGCCAAGGGAACCCGTGGGGATTGAACCGGAAAGAAAGAGAAAATTGGCGTGAACTGAGAGAAGATGTGCATGTGCCAACAGTGAAAGAGTTGAAAAAAGCAGATCAAAGCTTTGATTATTTATTCTGGGTTGGTTCAATGGGGGCATATGACAATCGAAGCCAAAAGATTGCACTTGCTTTTGCAAAGCTCCTCAATGAAGCGGGAGTATCCTTTGCCATCCTAGGCAATAAAGAGAAAAACTCAGGCGATACGCCAAGAAGACTCGGAAACGAATTTTTATTCCAAGAGCTTGCTGCAAAAAACATTGAAGAATTCCAGAAAAACGGCGTCACAAAGATCGTCACGATTGATCCACACGCCTATAACTTATTTAAAAATGAATACCCAGACTTCGGACTTGAGGCAGAAGTATACCATCATACAGAATTACTGGCAGAGTTAGTGAAAGAAGGGAAAATAACACCTGTACATGAAGTGAACGAAGTGATTACCTTCCACGACTCTTGCTACCTAGGCAGATATAACGAAGTGTACGACCCGCCAAGAGACATTTTAAAAGCCATTCCAGGTGTGACGCTGAAAGAAATGGAGCGCAACCGTGAAACTGGTATGTGCTGCGGTGCAGGCGGGGGCTTAATGTGGATGGAAGAAGAGACGGGTACCCGGATTAACACTGCACGAACGGAGCAGGCGTTACAGGTCCAGCCGTCCATCATCAGCTCAGGGTGTCCTTATTGCTTAACGATGCTGGGAGATGGGACGAAGGCGAAGGAAGTAGAGGAACAGGTAGGCACATTTGATGTCGCCGAACTTCTTGAAAAATCAGTGTTTGGTGAGCCTGGAAAGCAAGTGTCGTAAACATGACAGGCCGATGAATAGGATGTTCATCGGCTTATCCATGGCGCTGTTTCATCAGCTGCCTAAATCATATGTAAGCGGTAACAAACGGGGGAGGGGCATATATGAGTACGACGGTCATTGTATCTGGAGCAAGAACACCATTTGGGAAACTAGGCGGCGCTCTCAGTGGTTTGACTGCCGCAGAACTAGGCGGTATAGCGATCAAGGCTGCACTGGAAAGAGTTTCGGGTTCTCATGAAATAGATGAAGTCATCATGGGAAATGTTTTACAAGGAGGGCAAGGGCAGATTCCTTCAAGGCAAGCAGCAAGATATGCTGATCTTCCTTGGTCTGTTCCAACACAAACCATCAATAAAGTCTGTGCTTCAGGCATGCGCAGTGTGACCGCAGCAGATCAAATCATTCGAGCCGGAGATGCTGAGGTCATCGCAGCGGGCGGTATGGAATCCATGTCTCACGCTCCTTATCTGCTAAAAAAAGCGCGATGGGGCTACAAAATGGGTGATGGTGCAGTACAAGATGCGATGATTTTAGATGGATTGACCTGTTCGTTTACAGGCGTTCATATGGGTGAGTATGGAAGTATGGCTGCAAAGGAGCTCGACATCACGCGCGAAGAGCAGGATCTGTGGGCACTCAGAAGTCATGAACGGGCCATCGAAGCGCAAAAAAACGGCTTTTTTCAACATGAAATCGCCCCCGTCACCGTCAAAACAAAAACGGGAGAACGGCTGATTACAGAAGATGAATCTCCGCGGCGTGATACGTCATATGAACGGCTGTCAAAGCTCATGCCTGTTTTTGATCAGAAGGGCACCATCACCGCTGGAAATGCACCAGGTGTCAATGATGGCGCAAGTGCGCTTCTTTTAATGAAAGACACGTATGCTGCACGGCATGACGTAAAGCCAATGGCAGTCGTTCTCGGTCATGCTCAGGTTGCTGTAGAGGCAAAGGATTTTCCGAAAACACCAGCCTTTGCCATCGAGAAGCTTTTAAAGAAAACAGGAAAGCGCCTAGAGGATATTGATTTGTTTGAAATCAATGAGGCCTTTTCAGCTGTGGCTCTGGCATGTGAAAAAATAACTGGGATCGACCGGCGGAAAATGAATATCAACGGAGGGGCTGTCGCGCTCGGTCATCCGATTGGGGCAAGCGGAACACGCGTGATATTGACATTGATTCATGCATTAAGACAAAGAGGCGGAGGCATTGGCATTGCGGCGATTTGCAGCGGAGGCGGTCAAGGAGACGCCATCATGATAAAGGTAGATGAAAAGGGAGGCGTTTATTGATGAGTATAGAAGAGACCGTTATGGTCGTTGGGGCTGGTCAAATGGGATCAGGCATTGCCCAAGTGTTTGCTCAGTCAGGCTATACAGTCCTGATCCATGATGTATCAGAAAAGCAGATTCATCGAGCGATCTCCTCCATGACCAAACAACTGACGAAGCGGGCAGAAAAAGGAAAGCTGGCACATCAGGCAGTCCGAGATATTACGCAGCGGCTTGCCGTTTCCACAGATTTAAAAGACGTACAGCAGGCTCATTTAGTCATAGAAGCCGCATCAGAACAAATGAGTGTGAAAAAACAAATCTTTGAAACACTTGATCAATTTGCAGAGGCGGAGGCCATATTTGCGTCAAACACGTCTTCCTTGTCGATCACAGAATTAGCAGCTGTGACGAGCAGACCGGAGAAAGTGATTGGCATGCATTTTATGAATCCGGTTCCTGTCATGAAACTGGTTGAAGTCATTCGAGCGCTGCAAACGAGTGATGACACATATCAAGTTGTTTATGAAACAGCGAAGACATTAAACAAAACCCCAATTGAAGTGGAAGACTTCCCAGGGTTTGTATCAAACCGCATATTGATGCCAATGATCAATGAAGCCATTTACACCCTGTATGAAGGCGTAGCAGATGCAGAAAGCATTGATGGCGTGATGACACTTGGGATGAATCATCCAATGGGGCCGCTTCGTCTAGCTGATTTCATCGGACTGGATACATGTTTATTTATTATGAATACCCTTCACGAGGGACTTGGAGACAGCAAATATCGACCTTGTCCTCTTTTAAAAAAATACGTGAATGCAGGCTGGCTGGGCAAAAAGACAAAGAGAGGTTTTTACACATACCACGACCACTCATAGGGGGAGTCAAGATGGATGTTTTGCTTACGGATCAACAGCGTCTCTGGAGAGAACAGACAGCAGAATTTGCACGCCAGCATATATTCCCTGAAGTAGAAGCCATGGAACAAGGCCGGTTTCCAAACACCCTTTTAAGTGAAATGGGGCGGCAAGGCTATCTAGGGATTCCAATACCAGCTTCGTATCAAGGCTTAGGAGCAGATTTTACAACGTATATCATTGCAATCCATGAATTATCGAAAGTGAGTGCGACCATCGGTGTCATTGTGTCCGTTCATACATCTGTTGTGACGATGCCTATTTTGACTTTTGGAACGAAGGAACAAAAAGAAACTTATGTCCCGCCGCTTGCATCCGGGAAGAAGCTGGGCGCCTTTTGTCTGACTGAACCAAAGGCAGGATCAGATGCCTCCAGTATTCAGTTAAGAGCAGAGCGGATGGGCGGCGATTATGTATTAAATGGGACGAAAATCTTTATCACAAGCGGCGGAGAAGCAGAACTGTATCTTGTCTTTGCGGTGACCGATCCGGCTTCTGCGAGAAAAAATATATCGGCGTTCATTGTCGAGAAAGATACGCCGGGATTTACGATTGGAAAAGATGAGAAAAAGATGGGACTGCACGGTTCAAAAACAGTCACGCTTCATTTTGATGGCGTGCGGATTCCAAAAGATCAGCTGCTCGGTGCAGAAGGAGAGGGCTTTCAAATTGCCATGTCCAGCTTAAATGCAGGGAGAATCGGAATTGCGGCTCAAAGCCTTGGCATTGCAGAAGCCGCATTAACCGAGGCAGTGGTCTATTTAAAGCAGCATCCAGCAGGTCTTGAAACAACCATTCGGCTGGGCGATTTGGCGGCGAAGCTTGAGGCGGCAAAACTGCTCGTCTATCAAGCGGCTTCTTTCAAAGAGGCCAATCGTCCGGTCACAAAGGAAGCATCAATGGCAAAGCTATTTGCGTCAAAAACGGCGGTGGAGATCAGTACAGAAGCGATCCATTTGCTAGGCATGGATGGTTATACGAATCGCTATCAAGCAGAACGTTACTTTCGTGATGCGAAAATTTGTGAAATCTATGAAGGAACAAGTGAAATTCAAAGGCTGGTCATCTGTAAACAGCTAATATGAAACGAGGTGGCTCACGATGCAGTTCCAATTAAGTGATGAACATGAAATGATTCAAAAAATGGTGAGAGACTTTGCGAAAAATGAAGTGGAGCCAACAGCAGCAGAACGAGACGAAACAGAGACATATGATCCATCTATTTTTCGCAAAATGGCGGAGCTCGGTTTAACGGGTATCCCTTGGCCGGAAGACGTGGGCGGAATCGGCAGTGACTATTTAGCCTACGTCATAGCAGTTGAGGAGCTTTCAAGAGTGTGCGCCTCTACAGGCGTCACCCTGTCCGCTCATACATCTCTTGCTTCATGGCCAATCTATACATTCGGAACAAAGGAACAAAAAGAGAAATACTTAAAGCCCCTTGCAACAGGGCAGAAGATAGGAGCATACGCGCTCACTGAGAGCGGTTCTGGTTCAGATGCCGGCGGAATGAAGACAACGGCCGTCAAGGCAGGCAGTGAATATGTCCTGAACGGGGCGAAAATTTTTATTACAAATGGAGGCATTGCAGATTATTATATTGTGTTTGCCGTCACAGACCAAGAAGCTTCGTCTCGAAATACAACTGCTTTTATTGTAGAAAAAGAGACACCTGGTTTTTCTGTTGGCAAAAAGGAAAGCAAACTGGGCATACGTTCATCGCCAACAACTGAAATTCGATTTGAAGATTGCCGAATTCATGAAAGGAACCGGCTCGGTCTAGAAGGAGAAGGGTTCAAAATAGCCATGATGACACTCGATGGCGGCAGAAACGGCATTGCTGCACAGGCGGTTGGGATTGCGCAAGGTGCTCTTGATGCGGCGGTTGATTATGCCAAGGAGCGTAAACAATTTGGCAAACCAATCATTCAGCAGCAAGGGATCGCCTTTAAACTGGCTGATATGGCAACAGCGATTGAAGCATCAAGGCTGCTTACTTACCAGGCGGCATGGCTCGAAACGAAAGGCCTCCCGTATGGGAAGGAATCAGCCATGTCCAAGCTCTTTGCTGGTGATACAGCGATGAAGGTGACGACAGAGGCGGTTCAAATCTTCGGCGGGTACGGCTACACAAAGGATTACCCAGTCGAACGATACATGCGTGATGCGAAAATCACTCAAATTTATGAAGGAACTCAGGAAATCCAGCGCCTGGTCATCTCAAGGAAACTGCTAGATATGTAGAAAACAAGCATAGACCGCCTGAACGTGAGGCGGTCTGTTTTCGTTCGTCATGCAGTTTTCAAACGTAAGCGTATTGTTAATGTTCATCCATATCATCATGTTATGTTAAAATTAGGGAAAATATCAATATGGAGGTTATGATGATGAACTCAACATTTATGGGCATTTTGGCAATCGTCACGATGGTGATCTGGATCATGGTGTCCGCGGAGCTTTCGAAATCTCCAAAAAAGCAGGAAGAAAAAGAAAACAGCCGGAGAAAACTAATCGTACTCATGTCTGCTGGAATGTTATTCACGATTCCTGTCGTTGTCTCACTCATTCAGAACATCCCATTTTAAAACAGACGAGAAAAAACTGAACGACAAAAAGCATGCCGTACCCACTCTAGGTGCTCCCCGTGAGAAAAATCAAAAATTAACATCAATAAAGGTGGCATAAACTCCCCCAATTTGTTTATAATGAGAGGTATGGTTTGTCGTAAGAATAAGGTATAAATACTTATTATTTCACTGATAAATGGATACATACATGTAATAGAAAGGGAGTGTCTGACCTTGAGTTTGAAAGAATACTCACAGGAACAGCTCAAACAAATGTCTTTAGTTGAACTTGCTTATGAAATTTTCAGAGACAGCAAAACACCAATTACGTTTTCCGAGTTAATAGATGAAATTATCCGTTTGCAAGGAATACAAAAATCCGATCTTGATGATCGACTTGCTCAATTTTATACAGACTTAAATATAGATGGCCGCTTTATTTCGTTAGGTGATCAGAGATGGGGACTTCGCAGCTGGTATCCAGTTGATCAAATCGAAGAAGAAGTTCAGCCAGCTGTGAAAACAAAAGCGAAAAAGAAAAAATCAAAAGCAGCTGTCGTTGAAGACGACTTCGATGAGATCGAAGAGGAAGAAGAAATCGACGAGCTTGAAGAAGACCTTGACCTTGTTGAAGACGACGATGATCTCGACCTAGACGATGATGAAGAAATTGAAGAAGATCTTGAAGACTTCGACGAAGATGACGATGAAGATGATGACGGCTTAACGGAGATTGATGAAGACGATTTAGACGATGATGAGGAAGACAAATAACCCTCTCAAACCGGTCTTCAAAACAGGACAAAACCGTCTTGACTTTCGAGAGCGAACTATGTAGTATGTATTTTGGGCTCTCTAAAAAAGAGTACGTAAAGATACGTTCATTTACGCTCCCTTTCATTTATTTGAAAGGGAGCTTTCTTATTTTTCAAGAGATTTAGGGATACACTCTAAAAAGGATGAAGCTGTGCATGTCTAGACATGCAAGGGTAAAAAAGAGAGGAGCATACGAAATGACAAAGTATATTTTTGTAACAGGAGGAGTTGTTTCCTCACTTGGAAAAGGAATCACGGCTGCATCGTTAGGCCGCCTTCTGAAAAATAGAGGGATGGATGTCACCATTCAAAAATTCGATCCATACATCAACGTAGACCCAGGGACAATGAGTCCATACCAGCACGGTGAAGTTTTTGTCACAGATGATGGTGCTGAAACAGACCTTGACTTAGGTCACTACGAGCGTTTCATTGATATTAACTTAAATAAGTACAGCAACGTCACAACTGGTAAAATCTACTCTACTGTTCTGAAGAAAGAGCGCCGCGGTGACTACTTAGGTGGAACAGTACAGGTCATTCCCCACATTACAAATGAAATCAAAGACCGTGTGTACCGTGCCGGAAAAGAAACGGGTGCAGATGTGGTCATTACAGAAATCGGCGGAACAGTAGGAGATATCGAATCCCTTCCATTCCTTGAAGCCATTCGTCAAATGAAGAGTGACATCGGCCGTGAAAACGTGATGTACATTCATTGTACCCTTGTTCCTTACATCCGTGCAGCAGGTGAATTGAAAACAAAACCAACACAGCATAGTGTGAAAGAACTTCGCAGTCTTGGTATTCAGCCAAATGTCATTGTGGTCAGAACGGAAATGCCATTGGCACAAGATATGAAGGACAAAATTGCGCTATTTTGTGATATTGATACAAAAGCTGTTATCGAATGTCAGGATGCAGACACGCTATACTCCATTCCGCTTGATTTACAAAAACAAGGGCTGGACAAGCTAGTATGTGAACATATGAAACTTGACTGCCAAGATGCGGACATGACGGAGTGGACAGCGCTTGTTGATAAAGTGCAAAACCTTTCGAAACAAGTCACAATTGGTCTTGTAGGGAAGTATGTTGAGCTGCAAGATGCTTATATTTCTGTCGTTGAATCACTTCGTCATGCTGGTTATGCGTTTGATGCAGATGTTCAAATTAAATGGATCAATGCAGAAGAAGTGACAGCAGAGAATATCGCTGATTTCGTACAAGATGTGGACGGCATTATTGTTCCTGGAGGCTTCGGAGACCGCGGAGTAGAAGGGAAAATCATTGCTACACAATATGCCCGTGAAAACAAAGTGCCATTCTTCGGAATCTGCTTAGGAATGCAAGTGGCATCTATCGAATACGCGAGAAACGTATTAGGCCTTGAGGGAGCTCATTCAGCGGAAATTGACCCTGAAACAGCATTCCCAATCATTGACCTTCTTCCAGAACAGAAGGATGTAGATGATTTAGGCGGAACACTTCGTCTCGGTCTATACCCTTGTAAATTAAATGAAGACTCAAAAGCATTTGCTGCATACAATGACGAAGTGGTCTACGAACGCCACCGCCATCGCTACGAGTTTAATAACGAATACAGACAGCAAATGGAAGCAGCAGGCTTTGTCTTCTCTGGTACAAGCCCAGATGGACGTCTTGTTGAAATTATCGAGCTGAAGGATCACCCTTGGTTCCTTGCTTCTCAGTTCCACCCAGAATTCGTTTCAAGACCGACAAGACCACAGCCATTATTTAGAGATTTCGTTGGTGCTTCACTTCAAGCATCTGAATCAAAATAAAACAAAAAACTGCCGGGAATATCACTTCTCGGCAGTTTTTTTATTCATATTCCTCGACGATTTCCTTCACAGTAAACGATAGAGCGTGGTAGACGTATAAGCAGGTCATTAAAGCAGGATAACCAAACCTTGTCCCATCTTCAGCGGGCACAAGCGGTTTCTTGAGCTGGAAATCAATGTGGACATCACAATGCTCTTCAATCGTAGACGGCTCCTTTTGTGCCGGCCCTACACCAACAACGGGCGTACCTTGTTCGTGCAGTTCTTTTGCAAGAGATTGAATTTCTTGATCTTCTGGGTCTGAATAAAATAGCAGCACCCTGTCACTTGAGTGAAGTAAGCTGCGCTCCTTTTGATCGAGCGGCAGCACCTTCGCACCGGGAAACGGCTCCTTGCTTTCAGATGCCTCTAGGGCGACAGCAGCCAGTTCATTCTTTCCGTGAAAATAAACGGCATGTCCACTGACAACAGCCTGTGCAAGAAGGCGTGCACCGTCCTCAATCGCTTCAGCCTGTTTTTCTCCAATACGTGAAAAAATACCTGATAACTGGGTCGTAAAAATTTTTAACAAGACTCATTTCCTCCTTCGGTCAGATCATTTTATAATAGAATATAAAGAGAATATTAGGAAAAATGCTCAGAAAATGTCGTAAAGTAAACTATTATAATTAAAGGAAATGTGAAAATCAAACAGAATTATTTAACAACAGCTCTTTTTATGGCGAAAAATGAAAGCAATGGGGTGTAACAGATGAATGAGAAAATTTTAATTGTCGATGATCAGTACGGTATTAGAATATTATTGAATGAAGTGTTTCATAAAGAAGGCTATCAAACCTTCCAAGCTGCCAATGGACTACAGGCATTAGATATTGTGAAAAACCATAGACCGAACCTTGTCCTGCTTGATATGAAAATCCCCGGAATGGATGGTATCGAAATTTTAAAACGGATGAAATTAATTGATGAAGACATCCGTGTCATCATTATGACAGCCTATGGCGAGTTAGATATGATCCAAGAATCCAAAGAACTCGGTGCATTGACGCACTTCGCTAAACCTTTTGATATTGATGAAATCCGAGATGCTGTCAAAGAATACCTGCCGCTTGAAACAAATGGCTAGATGGAAATGATTGAATCGAGTCATTCTGTTGCCGATTTGTCGAATAATTGGTATCCTAGAAAGGAAGAAGAAAGCGATCTGACTTTGAAAGTTTACATATGGCGAGAAATTCTGGTCATGCTAGGGTGGAGAGCTTTTTTTAGCAAGCAAATTAGCTACATAGGGAGGATTTTTCATCATGCCTTTAGTTTCAATGACAGAAATGTTGAAAGACGCAAAGGAAAAAGGTTACGCTGTTGGACAGTTTAACTTAAATAACTTAGAATTCACGCAAGCGATTTTACAAGCTGCTGAAGAAGAGAAATCTCCTGTTATCTTAGGAGTATCTGAAGGAGCAGGACGCTACATGGGCGGCTTCAAAACAGTTGTCGCAATGGTTAAAGCGTTAATCGAAGAATATAATGTAACAGTTCCTGTTGCGATTCATTTAGATCACGGTTCAAGCTTTGAATCTTGTGCAAAAGCGATTCATGCAGGATTTACTTCTGTCATGATCGATGCTTCTCACCACCCATTCGATGAGAATGTGGAAACAACTGCGAAAGTCGTTGAACTTGCACATTTCCATGGTGTGTCTGTAGAAGCTGAACTTGGAACTGTTGGTGGGCAAGAAGATGACGTCATCGCTGAAGGCGTTATTTATGCTGATCCAAAAGAGTGCCAAGAGCTTGTAGAACGCACTGGTATTGACTGCCTTGCACCTGCATTAGGTTCAGTACATGGTCCGTACAAAGGTGAACCAAACCTTGGTTTCGCTGAGATGGAAGAAATTGGTAAAACAACTGGTCTTCCACTTGTTCTTCACGGCGGAACAGGTATCCCAACTGCTGACATCAAGCGTGCAATTTCACTTGGTACAGCAAAAATCAATGTCAACACTGAAAACCAAATTGCTTCTGCGAAAGCAGTACGCGAAACACTTGCTGCAAAAACAGAAGAGTATGATCCACGTAAATATCTTGGACCAGCTCGTGACGCAATTAAAGCGACTGTTATCGGCAAAATGCGCGAATTTGGTTCTTCTAACCAAGCATAATTTGATGAGAACCGAAAGCCGCCTGAGTCACAGGCGGTTTTCTCCATATCTTGAGAAAGCGCAATCAAATTTACATTTCAGACAATTTATTGATAGGAGAGTGGCACAGTTATGTTATTTTTCGTAGATACAGCGAATATTGAAGACATCAAAGAGGCGCACGAGCTTGGCATTTTAGCAGGCGTCACAACAAACCCTAGTTTAGTAGCGAAAGAAAAGGACGTATCATTCCACGACCGCCTTCGCGAAATCACTGACGTGGTATCAGGTTCTGTCAGTGCAGAAGTGATTTCCCTAAAAGCAGAGGAAATGATTGAAGAAGGAAAAGAGCTTGCTGCCATCGCACCAAATATTACGGTCAAAATTCCAATGACTACAGATGGCCTTAAAGCTGTCAAAGCATTAACAGACCTTGGAATTAAAACAAACGTCACATTGATTTTTAGTGCAAATCAGGCACTTCTTGCAGCTAGAGCTGGTGCGACGTATGTCTCTCCATTCCTTGGCCGCTTAGATGACATTGGCCAAAATGGTCTTGATCTCATCAGCGAAGTGAAAACTATTTTTGATGTTCATGGATTAGATACACAAATCATTGCTGCATCCATTCGTCATCCGCAGCATGTGACAGAAGCTGCGCTTAGAGGAGCTCATATCGGCACAATGCCGCTGAAAGTCATCAAGCAGCTGACGAAACACCCATTAACGGATGCAGGCATTGAGCAATTTTTAGCAGACTGGAATAAATAAGTGATTGTGGCAGGCGGGATCGTCTCTCGTTTGCCATAGTTTTCCTTATAAACGCTAAGAAATGTTTTGTGCAAAGAAGAGAACATCACAGCCTCGCAAAGCTTCGATTATTTTTCTTCCGACAAATTTCGTTTAACCTGTATTCTTTCTCTTGATATTGGCTAAATTTTGGACAAGACCTTTTAAAGCGCGACATCCACAAACAGTATAACTCCAACAGTGATCTTCTTTAAGAAGGGAGACAAATATGGAAAAGTTAAACATTGCCGGCGGTGATCCCTTGCGCGGGACCGTACATATTAGTGGTGCGAAAAATAGTGCTGTAGCACTGATTCCTGCCACGATTCTTGCTGATTCTCCAGTAACCATTGAAGGCCTTCCGCATATATCAGATATCGACACATTGCGAGATCTGTTAGAAGAAATTGGCGGAAAGGTCACTTTTGAAAAAGGTGAAATGGTTGTTAATCCTGTTTCCATGATTAGTATGCCGCTTCCTAATGGAAAAGTGAAGAAACTGCGTGCATCCTATTATTTAATGGGCGCCATGCTGGGCAGATTTAAGCAGGCTGTCATCGGACTGCCAGGAGGGTGCCACTTAGGGCCTAGGCCGATCGATCAGCATATCAAAGGGTTTGAAGCACTTGGAGCCGAGGTGACAAACGAGCAGGGTGCAATTTATTTGCGTGCTGAAAAATTAGTCGGAGCCCGGATTTATCTTGATGTTGTCAGTGTAGGTGCGACGATCAACATCATGCTGGCAGCCGTACTGGCTGAAGGGAAAACCGTGATTGAAAATGCTGCAAAGGAACCCGAAATTATTGATGTAGCGACACTGCTTGCAAGCATGGGGGCCAAAATCAAAGGTGCGGGTACCGATGTCATTCGAATCGAAGGTGTAGAATCTCTTCATGGCTGTAAGCATTCAATCATCCCTGACCGCATCGAAGCAGGAACATTTTTAATAGCTGGTGCAGCGATGGGGGATGAAGTTGTACTTGATAATGTGATCCCAACTCATTTAGAATCAATTACGGCGAAACTTAGAGAAATGGGGTTCACCATTGAAACGAGCAACGATCAGATGCTGATCGTTGGCAGAAACGAAGGACTCAAGCCTGTCGATATCAAAACCCTTGTGTATCCGGGCTTTCCGACTGACCTTCAGCAGCCGATGACGGCGCTGTTAACAAAAGCGAAAGGCACGAGTGTGGTCACAGATACGATCTACTCAGCACGCTTTAAGCACATTGACGAATTGCGCCGAATGGGTGCAAACATGAAGGTCGAAGGAAGATCTGCTATTATTACCGGACAAACGCAGCTCCAAGGAGCAAAGGTCAAAGCAAGTGATCTGCGTGCAGGCGCTTGTCTTGTTGTCGCAGGGTTAATGGCAGACGGTGTGACCGAAATCACAGGGCTTGAACATATAGACAGAGGATATAGTTTGCTTGAGAAGAAGCTTGAAGGCTTGGGTGCAACCATCTGGCGTGAAAAGCTGAATGACCAAGAAATAGAAGAACTTCAAAATTCATAAGGCTTTGACTGTGAGAGGAGATTTGGACAAAAATGGAAAGAAGTTTATCGATGGAACTAGTACGGGTGACAGAAGCAGCTGCATTAAAATCTGCCCGTTGGATGGGAAGAGGATTAAAAGACGAAGCGGATGATGCTGCAACAAGTGCAATGCGTGATGTATTTGACACCATTCCGATGAAGGGGACAGTGGTCATTGGCGAAGGAGAAATGGACGAAGCACCAATGCTTTATATTGGGGAAAAGCTTGGGAACGGATATGGACCTCGCGTGGATGTCGCTGTTGATCCATTAGAAGGAACAAACATTGTGGCAAGCGGCGGCTGGAATGCCTTAGCTGTCATTGCGGTTGCAGATCATGGCAATCTGCTGAATGCACCTGATATGTACATGGATAAGATCGCAGTAGGTCCAGAAGCGGTAGGCTGCATCGACATTGAAGCGCCTGTCATTGATAATCTTCGAGCTGTTGCAAAAGCAAAAAACAAAGATATTGAAGATGTGGTTGCAACGATTTTAAACAGAGATCGACATGAGAAAATTATTGCTGAACTGAGAGAAGCAGGAGCAAGAATTAAACTGATCGACGATGGTGACGTTGCAGGAGCCATTAATACAGCATTTGATCACACAGGTGTTGATATTCTATTTGGTTCAGGCGGAGCGCCTGAGGGTGTCCTTTCTGCTGTTGCGTTAAAGGCACTTGGTGGCGAAATTCATGGTAAGCTTCTTCCTCAAAGTGAAGAAGAACTCAGACGCTGTGAGAAAATGGGGCTGGATGTTGGGAAAGTCCTCAGAATGGAAGATCTCGTAAAAGGAGATGACGCCATTTTTGCAGCGACAGGTGTAACGGACGGCGAATTGCTTAAAGGTGTTCAATTCAAAGGCTCTGTTGGAACAACACATAGTGTTGTCATGCGTGCGAAATCAGGTACGGTTCGTTTCGTAGACGGCAGACACAGCTTAAAGAAAAAACCGAATCTTGTCATTCGTCCGTAATCTGAAAGCGGGTATTCATTACCCGCTTTTCATATAGGTGTCAAATGTATATCATTTTCTTTTAAAAGTTGAATATTCTCTGCAAATGAGGTAAAACTAAAGAGTGCTGCGAAATTTTCTGCGAATTTACTTCTTTTAAGCTTCAACAAGTTTAAATACTGCCGCATCATGACGATATACTCATTATCCTTCTCTATGTTGACAAAGCTCTATTTCACATTGTTCCTATCTTTCACGATAAAACGAGTGGGAGCGTTACCATCAGAGCGAGGTCATTCCAACAACAACGGAATTAAAAGCTAATCAAATACAATGGTCATGCATTTGTAAAGAAATACATTGACTAGAAAAGTGTGGTGTCCATATTGAAAGATGTTTCGATTTCATCTTTGGAAAATATGAAATTAAAAGAGCTGTATGAGTTAGCAAAGCGATACAAAATCTCTTATTACAGCAAACTAACAAAAAAAGAATTAATTTTTGCCATCTTAAAGGCGAACGCTGAGCAAGAGGATCTCTTATTTATGGAAGGGGTTCTTGAAATTATTCAGTCTGAGGGATTTGGTTTCTTAAGACCGATTAACTACTCCCCAAGTTCTGAAGACATTTATATTTCAGCTTCACAAATCAGACGCTTTGATTTACGAAATGGAGATAAAGTGTCTGGAAAGGTAAGACCTCCAAAAGAAAATGAACGCTACTATGGCCTCCTTCATGTAGAAGCGGTAAATGGGGACGACCCAGAATCAGCAAAGGAACGTGTTCACTTTCCTGCACTCACACCGCTATTTCCTGACCGCCAAATGATTCTTGAAACACAGCCTAATCACCTGTCTACTAGAATTATGGACATGATGGCGCCAGTTGGATTTGGACAGCGTGGTTTAATCGTTGCACCGCCTAAGGCTGGAAAAACCATTTTGCTTAAAGAAATTGCCAACAGCATTTCTGAAAATCACCCAGAGGCAGAGCTGATTGTCCTTTTGATTGACGAACGCCCAGAAGAAGTAACAGATATCGAACGTTCTGTTGCAGGGGATGTTGTTAGTTCAACCTTTGACGAAGTACCGGAAAACCACATTAAAGTAGCAGAGCTTGTCTTAGAGCGTGCTATGCGTCTTGTTGAACATAAGAAAGATGTCATCATCTTAATGGACAGCATCACAAGGCTTGCTCGTGCTTACAACCTTGTGATTCCGCCAAGCGGCCGAACGCTTTCAGGCGGTATTGATCCTGCGGCTTTTCATCGTCCAAAACGCTTCTTTGGTGCTGCGCGTAACATTGAAGAAGGCGGAAGCTTGACGATTTTAGCCACTGCACTTGTTGATACAGGATCACGTATGGATGACGTGATTTATGAGGAGTTTAAAGGAACTGGAAACATGGAGCTTCATTTGGACCGTTCTTTGGCCGAAAGAAGAATTTTCCCTGCGATCGACATTCGCCGTTCTGGTACGAGAAAAGAAGAACTGCTTGTGCCAAAAGAGCATCTTGATCGTTTATGGGCGATGAGAAAATCGATGTCAGATACACCTGACTTCGCTGAAAAGTTCATGCGCAAAATGAGAAAAACAAAGACAAACCAAGAATTTTTCGATATTTTAACGCAAGAATGGAAACAAGCCAATATGTCTGCATCAAGAAGATAGCTTCCCTGAAAAAATACATTTGCAATCATAGACTCACACTGTTATAATTTTATCATGTGCGTTTCAGAATTTATTTCTGAGATATTAACTCTGTTTCCGAATTGGATTCAGGGCGGAAGGAGATGACAGTAGATGAAAACAGGAATTCATCCTAACTACAAAAAAGCTACAGTCAAATGCGCTTGTGGAAATGAGTTTGAAACTGGATCAGTAAAAGAAGAGGTACGCATCGAGATTTGCTCTGAGTGCCATCCTTTCTATACAGGCCGTCAAAAATTCGCTTCTGCTGATGGACGTGTTGACCGCTTTAACAAAAAATACGGTCTTAAGTAATAATAGATACAATAAACAGGCAGGAATCCGTTCTTGCCTGTTTTTTTACGTGGATTGATGGAACTTTAAAACGGGGGAGAAGACCTTATGTATGTGATGAAACAAAGCGGTTGGCTTGAAGTCATCTGCGGCAGTATGTTTTCTGGAAAGTCGGAAGAATTGATTCGGAGAGCCAAAAGGGCCACCTTTGCCAAACAAGAAGTAAAAATATTCAAACCAGCAATTGATAACCGATATAGTACAAGCTCAGTTGTGTCACATAACGGTTCATCATTAGATGGGATTGCAGTAGCCTCACCATTAGACATAATAACGCACATATCAGAAAGAACCGATGTCATTGGCATTGATGAGGTGCAATTTTTTGATGAGACAATCATTGACATTGTCACTCAATTGGCTGACCAAGGCTACCGAGTCATTGTTGCAGGCCTGGATCAAGACTTCAGAGGAGAGCCATTTGGTGTTGTTCCGCATTTAATGGCATGTGCAGAGCTTGTAACAAAACTTCAAGCAGTTTGTTCGGTATGCGGCTCCCCAGCGAGTAGAACACAACGCTTGATCGACGGTAAACCCGCATCCTATGATGATCCTATTATTTTAGTAGGTGCGCAGGAATCATACGAAGCACGATGCAGACATCACCATGAAGTACCAAGACTTGATGTTGGTACAACACTTGACAAATAAAAAATAGCAAATGCCGCTGTGTTTCGTTTTTCGAGATTTTGGCTGAACACCCATCATTTGTACTTAAATAAATTAAATAACACTACGATTAAATTATCTAATTTTCAACGCTTGCGTTTTGTCATAAGCAGGCATAAAATGACTAACTGTAGTGTAAAGCATTTAAACGAAAAGTTCGATTTCTTGTCATAATTTTTTTGATTAAGGATTTTTCTCCTTAATCGTTCTTTGGATTAATAGTTCACTTTATTTATATTTTAGAAAGAGGGTAGTTTTTGATGAACAACGTGAAGAAAACAAAAGAAGGGTACCTCGAAACCACTTTGACAGGTAAAGATGTATTATCGATTCCAACGTTGAACAAAGGCGTTGCTTTCTCTGAAGAAGAAAGACAAGAGCTTGGACTAGAAGGCTTACTACCTCCAACGGTTCTAACTTTAGAACAGCAAGCAGAAAGAGCGTACAAGCAGTTTCTAGCTCAGCCGGATCGTCTTCGTCAAAACGTATACTTAAGTGATTTGCAAAACCGTAACGAAGTATTGTTCTACAAGCTTCTAACAGAAAAGCTTCGTGAAATGCTTCCGGTTGTGTACACACCAACTGTTGGTGAAGCGATCCAAGAATACAGCCATGAATACAGAAGACCTCATGGTGTCTATCTTTCAATCGATGACATTGACGGAATCGAGAAAGCATTTGAAAACTTACACGCAACTGCTGGAGATATTGACCTCATCGTTGCAACTGACTCTGAGAGTATTCTTGGAATTGGTGACTGGGGTGTTGGTGGTATCAATATCGCAATCGGTAAATTAGCTGTTTACACGGCTGCAGCAGGTATTGATCCTAGCCGCGTGATTCCAGTTGTATTAGATGTTGGAACAAACAATGAAAAATTATTGAATGATCCATTATACATCGGGAACCATCACAAACGTGTACAAGGTGAAAAATACGAAGAATTCATTGATGCTTATGTGAAAGCAGCACTTAAATTCTTCCCGAAAGCATTGCTTCACTGGGAAGACCTTGGAAACAAAAATGCGCGTAACATCATGAAAAAATACAACGATAACATCTTAACGTTCAACGATGATATTCAAGGTACTGGTGCCATTACTTTAGCGGGTGTTCTTGCAGCTGTCAAGAAAACTGGTACTGAATTGAAAGATCACCGTGTTGTCATCTTCGGAGCTGGATCAGCTGGTATCGGAATTGCAGATCAAATGCGTGACACAATGGTTCTTGAAGGTCTAACAGAAGAAGAAGCAAACAATGCATTCTGGACATTAGACTACAGAGGATTGCTAACAGATCAATTTGAAGATGAAGTACTTGATTTCCAAAAACCATACCTTCGTACTTCTGATGAAGTAGAAGGCTGGGCACGCGATGAAAAAGGACAAATCTCATTTGCTGAAACTGTTCGCAGGGTGAAGCCGACGATCCTTATCGGTACATCAGGTCAAGGCGGCGCATTCACTGAAGAAATCATTAAAGAAATGGCAGCTCATACAGAGCGTCCAGTGATCATGCCAATGTCTAACCCAACACCGCTTGCTGAAGCTGTGCCAGAGGATCTATTCAAATGGACTGACGGCCGTGCGCTTGTTGCAACAGGAAGCCCGTTCGAAAACGTTGAGTATAACGGAATTGAACATGAAATCGGACAATCAAACAATGCGTTCGTTTTCCCTGGACTTGGTCTTGGTTCAATCGTAACAGAATCAAAAATCATCACAAAAGGCATGTTCGTTGCTTCTGCGAATGCAATTGCTGAAATGGTTGATCATGAGAAACCAGGTGCTGGTCTTCTTCCAAGTATTGATAAATTGCAAGAAGTGTCAATTCATGTGGCTGTTGAAGTAGCGAAAGCAGCAATTAAAGATGGTGTCGCTAGAAGAACACCTGATAACATCGAACAAGCTGTGAAAGACGCAATGTGGATTCCTGAATATAAAAAAATTGTAAGAGCATAATAAAATGTGTAACGCGGCATTGCTTCGGGTAATTTAAGCAATGCCGCAATAAAAAAAGAAACACGTAAAGGATTTAAGGAGGAAGAGTAAGGTGGACTTTTTAAATATTTTGATCCTCCTAGCACCGATTTTTTTCGTTATCGCGCTGGGTTGGTTCGCAGGGAACTTCGGCAGCTATGACGCTAAATCTGCAAAAGGTGTAAGTACACTTGTTACAAAGTATGCTTTACCAGCGCACTTTATCGCCAGTATTCTGTCAACACCAAAAGATAAATTCTATAGTCAAATTCCATTTTTCGTTGCATTGATTTTCGGAATTGTTGGTTTTTATATCATTATCCTTTTAGTTACAAAATTTGCTTTTAAATATGATTTAACAGATTCTTCTGTTTTCTCATTAAACTCAGCACAACCGACCTTTGCATTTATGGGGATTCCGGTCTTGGGCAGTTTATTTGGGGCTCAAGAAGTCGCAATTCCGATTGCGATTACCGGAATAGTTGTAAATGCATTGCTTGATCCAATTGCTATTATTGTGTCAACTGTCGGTGAAAAAACAAAAGGAAAAGCCAAAGAAGGCGAAAGTTTCCTAAAAATGACGACAAAAGCAATTTTGCACGGTTTATCAGAGCCGCTTGCACTTGCGCCGTTAGCCAGTATCATTCTTGTTCTTTTAGGATTTAAACTTCCTGCAATCGGACATGAAATGTTGGAGGAAATTGGCAGCGTTACATCAGGGGTTGCGCTATTCGCAGTCGGTGTCACTGTTGGTATCCGAAAAATTAAATTAAGCTTGCCAGCCTTCAGTATTGCATTGCTAAAAGTAGCTGTACAACCATTACTTATGTATTTCATTGCCGTTCTTATGGGTCTTTCGGCTGATGAAATTACAAAAGCTGTATTGCTTGTTGCCTTCCCAGGTTCAGCTGTTGCAGCGATGATCGCAACACGATTTGAAAAACAAGAGGCGGAAACTGCATCCGCATTTGTGATCAGTGCCATCATGTCACTCATCACATTACCGATCATTATTGCACTTACCGTATAATATAGTAGAAAGGCTGCCTATCGAGGCAGCCTTTCTTAACGAAATGAATGAAACAGAGGGAAGAGTACACGCTTTTTTTTGATGTCAGGGTGTGCGATTTCCTTTTTTTCTTCTACTTGTGATGGTTGTTTCAAGGCTGCGGTGAGGCGGTCAAATTTAGTGGATAAATCTTCAATTTCTCTGCGGTGCTGAAGCAGCTGATACGATACACCTTCATCTGCTTTTTTAGCCAATTTCCGTTCAAGCTCTTGCAGGCGGTCTTCTACATTATTGACGTGTAATTGCTGCTGAATAAGCTCTTTCACCTGTTTTTCTAATGCTTCAATCCGTTGTATGGAGACATCAGTTTGGGCAGCAGGTGCTGATTGACGGACGGTTTCCTTATGGATTGGCAGTTGAATGTCTTGGAGGATTACACCTTCACTCATCTGGTGTTTGACCTCTTTGAGCAGCTGTACAATGTCTTCATGAAATTCATAATGTCCAAGTTCATTCCGGGCGACAGGGATGTTGAGCTGTTTGACCCAACGCTGAATCGTCTTTGAAGAAACACCAATTTCCTTTGCAACCTCATTTGTATTCAAACCAAATGCCCTCCCTTTTTTCAATTACAAGTACCATTCTCTTTAAGGAGGACCTGTTCCTTCACGTTAGACAAAACAAGTAACCAATCGCCAAAGATCGTGTTTTCTAGCGAAAAATTGCAGGAAATCAATTGTTTTGGAAATTTTTTTGACTGTCATACCCCGCTATACTATAATTAGACTGTTACGCACAAAACAGAGGTGAAGACCATGTTAGACCGTTTAAAATCAATTGAAGAACGCTATGAAAAGCTAAATGAATATTTAAGTGACCCTGAAGTGGTGAACGACCCTACGAAGCTTCGTGAATATTCAAAGGAGCAATCCGATATTCAAGAAACTGTTGAGGTATATAGACAATATCGTGCGGCATACGACCAGCTGAATGACGCGAAAGCAATGCTGGAAGAGAAGCTGGATGCCGAGATGCGCGACATGGTCAAAGAAGAAATTTCAGAGCTCACAGAGGAAACGGAACGTTTAGAAGACGAGCTGAAAATCTTGCTGATCCCGAAAGATCCGAATGACAACAAAAACGTTATTGTGGAGGTTCGTGGTGCAGCGGGTGGAGAAGAAGCTGCTCTTTTTGCCGGAAACCTTTACCGCATGTACAGTCGTTATGCTGAAATGCAAGGCTGGAAAACGGAAGTGATGGAAGCGAGTGTCACAGGCACAGGCGGTTATAAAGAGATTATCTTTATGATCAGCGGGAAAGGCGCATACTCCAAACTGAAATTTGAAAACGGCGCACACCGCGTGCAGCGTGTTCCGGAAACGGAATCAGGCGGACGAATTCATACATCAACAGCGACAGTTGCTGTATTGCCTGAGGCTGAAGAAGTAGAAATTGATATCCATGAAAAAGACATCCGTGTAGATACTTTCACATCTAGCGGACCTGGCGGACAAAGTGTCAATACGACCATGTCTGCAGTTCGATTAACTCACCTTCCAACAGGTGTGGTTGTATCCTGTCAGGATGAGAAGTCGCAAATCAAAAACAAAGAAAAAGCCATGAAAGTACTGCGTGCGAGAATTTATGATAAATTCCAGCGTGAAGCACAGGCTGAATATGATCAAACGCGTAAATCTGCGGTTGGAACAGGGGATCGTTCAGAGCGTATCCGTACGTACAACTTCCCGCAAAACCGTGTAACAGATCACCGTATCGGGTTGACGATTCAAAAGCTTGATCAAATTTTAGAAGGAAAACTTGACGAGGTCATTGATGCATTAATTATGGAAGACCAAGCAAGAAAGCTTCAAAATGCAAAATAAAGAGCGAACAATTTTTGAAGCCCTTAAATGGGCTTCTTCTTTGTTAACGGAAGCTGGAAGAGACCAAAATGCAGCAGAGCTTCTTTTGATGCATGTACTTGGCTGGAGCAGAAGTGAGCTTCTTGCACGTTTTCATGATTCGCTGCCTGAGGAGCAAGATCACCTGTTCAGCAAATTTGTGACGCAGCACAAGGCTGGTGTTCCTATTCAGCATTTAACGGGAGTTGAATTCTTTTACGGACGTCCTTTCGAGGTGAACAAGCATGTTCTCATCCCTCGTCCTGAAACGGAAGAAGTTGTTTTGGCAGCGCTCCATTTAGTAGGTGACGTTTTCCCGCCCGATCAGCCGCTCAAAGCAGTTGACGTTGGCACAGGAAGCGGGGCTATTGCGATTACGCTGGCTCTTGAAAAAAAATCACTATCTGTCACAGCGACTGATATCTCGCAAGAAGCACTTGCGGTAGCAAAACGGAATCAACAAGCGCTCGGTGCAGACGTTCATTTTTTACATGGGGATTTACTTGAACCTGTTATAGCTCAAGGCATGAAAGTGGACGTATTTATTTCCAATCCACCCTACATTGCGGCGGAAGAAATGGACAGTTTGTCTGAGGTTGTGACAAAGCATGAGCCGGCGAATGCGCTGACGGACGGACGTGATGGCTTGTGGTTTTATCAGCGTCTCGTTCATGATCTTCCTAGCGTGCTGAGAGAGCAGGCAGTTGTTGTCTTTGAAATTGGACATACGCAAGGTCAAGATGTCACAGCGCTTCTTGAGCAGGCATTTCCTAAAGCGGATGTCTGCATCGTCAAAGATATTAACGGAAAAGATCGAGCTGTTTGCGCACACATTCAAAACGGAAAGTCCGGCTGAAGAAAGCCGGACTATTTTATTATGTAAAGATGAAACTTATGGTAAAAGAGAAACGTATATATAGAAGAATGAACATTCTGATCATGATTTTTTACATAAATTTGTTTTGAAGGAGCGAATGGTGTGAACAAAAGGTATGCGATGGTGTTGGTCATCGTCAGTGTACTATTGATTGTGAGTGCTTGTGGTAAACCGAGCTTTAAAAAAGAGGCAGCAGCATTTGGAGAAAGCTATAAAAAAGCACAATACACAGTGAATCGAACGGATGACCTATTTGACATGAAAGAGAAGCTGAAGGTTTATTTAACCGAACATGAATATCAAGAATATACACAAGACAGCATGTTCCCGAGCATATTAGAAGCGGCAAAGGATCAAGATTGTCAAATCAAGCTGAAGAAAATTACGTTTACGCCTTCAGATGAAAGCGATGACAGAATTGAATTTAACTATGAAATGGTGATCCAATTTATCGATCAAAAAGGAAAAGTCAAAAAAGAAATCGAGAAAAAAGGAGCCATGACTGTCATCAAAACAGAATCTGGTTTAAAAATCAGCCGAGATTGGGATGGGAGACTATACCCTTCTGACTACCAATCCTCACTCAAAAGTCGTTCTTAATGAGAACGGCTTTTTTGTTTTTGACTCATAATCTATTAAAAAAATCATGTTGACTGTTTATGAGATGGGTTTCCTGGACACAATGTTTGTAGCGAAGAGAAAAAGTGGGGGGAACACACAATGTTGAAAAGTAAAACGATGATTTGTCTTTATATGTTTCTATTATTATGCGGTGCTTTTGCAAATCTTGGCAGAGAGGAGACAGCGGCTGCTTCTGCAAATCAGCCTGTTGTCATACCAGATGAAGCGATTCGATTACGCATTTTAGCAAATAGTGATCGTTCAGCGGATCAGGATGTGAAAAGAAGTATTCGTGACGAGGTCAATGCGAGTATGACAGAGTGGGTCAAAGACCTCACATCCATTGAAGAAGCAAGACGTGTCATTCGATCAAAGCTGCCAGAAATCAATCGTATCGCCAAAGCGAAATTGAAGGAACAGCACATAGATCAATCCGTATCGGTCAGTTTTCAAAAAGCTTCATTTCCAACAAAGCTCTATGGAAATTTCGTCTACCCTGCTGGGAAATATGAAGCCATTTTAATTACGCTTGGAGAAGGAGACGGAGCCAACTGGTGGTGTGTGTTATTTCCGCCGCTCTGCTTTATCGATTTTTCAAACGGAGAAGCCATCGCCTCACCAGAAGGGGAGGATGATAAACAAGTGACAGCGCAGCAAACGAAAGAGTCTGTTAATGAAGTGGTGAAAGAAGAGGAAGAAGAGACAGGTGAAGTGAAGTTCTTTTTGTTTGAATGGGTCTCTAGTCTTTTCTCTTAAAAAAGGTATAAATCGGTTTTTGCCTCATAGAGTTGAAGTAAGAGAACAAAAAGAGGTGAAAGCATGTATTATCAATTAAGAATAGCCACAGAACAAGATGTCCCGGCGATCAATGCTTTTCTTGAAAAGGGACAAGCAAAAGGCGGAGTAACACTTGCGGAGCGAACGGCATTTGTAGTGATGGAAGATGCGGATGGTCAGCTGGCAGGCTGCTTAGGTCTTGAACAGCTCAATGAACAAGAGGGATTGCTGCGGTCTCTTGTCATATCAGATAAGCTCGGTCAGGGACACATTGTCTCTTTGTTCCAAAGTGTTCAAACGCTCGGTGAAAAAATGGGTGTGGATACTTTTTATGTCGTCGCAAACCATTCCTCTTCCCATGATTTTTTGGCATTAATGGGCTTTACGCCTTTAGAGGAAATTCCAGAAAGCATATGGAGCTCAGCACATGCAAAAGAGACATTGGGGAAAGAACAGGCTGTGGTCCTGCAAAAAAAAGGCAGTTAATCACAAAATGATGGACTTATACACATACTTATCCACTATTAAACAAGCGTTATCCACAAATTGTGGACAACGCTTGTTTTATTGATCATCATCTTTTATACTTTCAAAAGGATAATTGAGATATATCAACAGTTTTATCTTTTTTTAAAAGGAGTTTGTATGATGTTAAATACAAAAAGGTGGTCTGTGGATGTAGAAAAGGATTTATCCACATACTATCCACAAATTAAACAGGCGGCCAATCTGCTGCAGCAAAATGAAGTGGTTGCGTTCCCGACAGAGACCGTTTACGGACTCGGGGCAAATGCGAAAGAGACAGAAGCCGTTATGAAAATTTATGAAGCGAAAGGGCGTCCGAGTGATAATCCGTTGATTGTTCACATTGCGGAGGTTCAGCAGCTTCACGAATTTGCACAAATAGAAAGCGAAAAAGCAAAGGCGCTGATGGATGCCTTTTGGCCGGGCGCCTTAACCATCGTTCTTCCTTGTAAGCCGGGCACTTTATCAAAGCAGGTTACAGCAGGTTTATCCACAGTAGGTGTGAGAATGCCTGACCATCCCATTGCGCTTGAGCTGATCCGAGCAGCTGGTCTGCCAATTGCTGCACCAAGTGCCAATCGTTCGGGAAAACCTTCACCAACACAAGCTGACCATGTAGCGAGTGATCTCGAAGGGAGAATCGCTGGGATTGTGGATGGCGGTTCAACTGGAATTGGCGTTGAGTCAACGGTTGTATCCTGTGCCGGTGAGACCCCAGTGATTTTAAGACCAGGCGGAATTACAAAAGAAGCATTAGAAGAGGTCGTGGGGACGGTGAGTGTGGATCCAGGGCTGACAAAAAAGGACGAAGCGCCTGTATCGCCGGGAATGAAATACACACATTATGCACCTGAAGCCAAGATGTATATCTTTCATGGAAGTGTTGAAGATATGCAGCGTCACATACAGAAATACAAAGCTGAAGGTCTAAAAGTCGGAGTGCTGACAACAGAAGAAAAGAAATCGCTGTTTGCGGCAGATGTTGTGTACAGCTGTGGATATAGAGAAAAACCTGAAACGGTTGCTGCAAACCTTTATCGTGTACTGAGACAATTTGATGAAACAGATGTAGACTTGATTATTTCAGAAGCCTTCTCAGAGCAGGGAGTTGGTTCTGCCATTATGAACCGTCTGCAAAAAGCCGCAGGAGGGCGTACACTCCCTTCGTTCCAATAGTTCTAACCTTTCTTGGACAAACATAGGTTAAAGAAGAATGTGTGTCCAAGGGGGATTTACATGAACGAACTAGCTGGCGAATTGCTGACACTCAGCATCATGGCTTTTGCACTTGGGATGGATGCTTTTTCGGTTGGACTTGGTATGGGGATGATTCAGCTGAGGTTCCGCCAGATCATTTATATTGGACTTGTCATTGGGATATTTCATATGTTTATGCCGCTTTTTGGCATGCTGACAGGTCAGCTCTTATCCGGATGGCTCGGTCTTCTTGCCACCTATATCGGCGGGGCGCTGCTTTTGGTGCTGGGACTGCAAATGATTGTTGCTTCTATCCGCAAAGAGGATAAGCCCTTTATCGCACCTGTTGGGGCTGGTCTCGTTCTTTTTGCTACAAGTGTAAGCCTAGACAGCTTCTCCGTTGGTTTAAGTCTTGGGATTTACGGTTCCCAGGTGTGGATGACTATATTATTGTTTGGTTTTTTTAGTATGCTCCTCACATGGCTCGGATTATTACTCGGTAAACAGGTTCGGTCATGGGTTGGTTCATATAGCGGCGCGCTTGGCGGAATCATTTTACTAGCCTTTGGTATCAAATTATTATTTCCGCTCTAGCCAATCTCCTTACATAACATGTAGAATGAAATGCTATATAATAGAAGAAAAGGAGGGCGAAAGATGAAAATCTTATTTGTTTGTACGGGAAATACATGCAGAAGTCCAATGGCTCAAGCCCTTTTTGCTTCAATTGCAGATGAAAAAGGTTTAGAGGTCACTGTAAAATCAGCGGGCATTTTTGCCTCCGATGAAGGGAAGGCTTCTCCTCAAGCGATCGAAGCATTATTTGAGAAAAGCATTCCACTAAATCACTCATCATTAAAATTGACAGAGGATCTTCTGCGCGAAGCTCATTACGTCTTCACGATGACGATGCAGCATAAACAGTTGATTGCAGAGCAATATGCGCATGCAAAAGGCAAGGTCTTCACTTTAAAGGAATTTGCGACAGGAACAGAAGGCGATGTATCCGATCCGTTTGGAGGAAGTCTTTCTGTTTATCAGGAAACACGAGATGAACTAGAAGCCTTACTGTATCAGCTTGCTGAGAAGCTGAAAAAAGATCATCATAATAGATAACCTGTAAAACCGTTGCCTCAACGGTTTTTCTGCTATTGTTTGCAAATCACTAGGCAGAGGTTAAAATATAACTGTAAATAAAGAATGAATGTAAGACATAACAGATCAACTCACCCTTAGGAGGAATTGCCCGATGAAAGTAGCCATTGCATCCGATCACGGCGGAACGAATATTCGTGAAGAAATCAAACAACTGATGGATGAATTGAAGATTGAATACATTGATATGGGTTGTGAATGCGGATCAGGTTCCGTAGACTACCCAGATTATGCTTTCCCTGTAGCCAATATGGTGGCAAACGGAGAAGTCGACCGCGGCATTTTAATTTGTGGGACAGGCATCGGCATGAGCATCTCAGCAAATAAAGTAAAAGGAATTCGCTGTGCATTGGCTCATGATACATTTAGTGCGAAAGCAACGAGAGAACATAATGATACGAACGTTCTTGCGATGGGAGAGCGAGTGATTGGGCCAGGATTAGCACGTGAGATTGCGCACATTTGGCTGACGACAGAGTTTACAGCAGGACGCCATGCTGTGCGGATTGGCAAAATTGCTGATTACGAAGAAAAGCACCTATAAGGAGCGCTTAACATGAACATTGGTCAAGATTGGCTTGAAATGTTAAAAGAGTTTCATCAAACAGTTGAATTGCGTGCCGGGCAAATCTTAGTCATTGGCTGCAGTACGTCAGAAGTGGCTGGTGAGCATATTGGTACTGCAGGAAGTGAGCAAATTGCTGCCTCTATCTATCAAGAATTGGATCAGTTAAGACGAGAGACCGGCATCGAGCTCGCCTTTCAATGCTGTGAACATCTAAATCGTGCCCTTGTTGTTGAAGAAGAAGCGGCTTTCCGTTTTAACCTGGAGATCGTAGCTGCAGTACCTGTCCGCAAGGCAGGTGGTTCGATGGCGGCGCATGCGTATCAGCAAATGGAACATCCTGTATTAGTCGAATGCATTGAGGCACATGCTGGAATTGATATCGGTGATACGTTAATTGGGATGCACTTAAAGAGAGTCGCTGTACCTGTCCGCCTCAGTCGTCATCGATTAGGACATGCACATGTGACTTTTGCGAAAACGCGTCCGAAGCTGATTGGCGGAGAACGAGCCGTTTATACAAGATCATAGCTTCGATATATTTCTAATATAATGTTGAATGATGAAGACGCTTTACCACTTGAATATTCGGGTTTTCATAATAAAGAAGTCGATTTTCCAAAAAAAACTTTTACATTTTACTCAAAAACCGTGTACAATGAGATGGTGAAAACATCGAATGGAAATAGATTGGAGAGGATTTCGCTGATGAAACATTTACCTGAGCAAGACGCACAAGTATTCAAAGCAATTCAACTAGAGCGGAAACGCCAGCAGGACAAAATCGAATTAATTGCATCAGAAAACTTCGTAAGCGAAGCAGTCATGGAAGCACAGGGCTCTGTATTAACTAACAAATACGCTGAGGGCTATCCTGGTAAACGCTACTATGGCGGCTGTGAACATGTAGACGTTGTGGAAGATATCGCACGTGACCGCGCAAAAGAAATTTTTGGCGCTGAGTATGTGAACGTACAGCCTCACTCAGGTGCTCAAGCGAACATGGCCGTATACTTTACAATTCTTGAGCATGGCGATACAGTACTGGGCATGAACTTATCACATGGCGGGCATTTAACACACGGAAGCCCTGTAAACTTTAGTGGTGTACAGTACAACTTTGTAGAATATGGTGTAGATAAAGAAACTCAGCATATCGACTATCAAGATGTACTTGAAAAAGCACGTGAACATAAGCCGAAACTTATCGTTGCGGGTGCAAGTGCATACCCACGTCAAATTGATTTCAAAAAGTTCCGTGAGATTGCTGATGAAGTCGGTGCTTACTTTATGGTCGACATGGCTCACATTGCTGGTCTTGTTGCAGCAGGTCTTCATCCAAATCCAGTTCCTTACGCAGATTTTGTGACAACGACAACTCACAAAACATTACGCGGACCTCGCGGCGGAATGATTCTATGCCGTGAAGAGTTTGGTAAAAAGATCGACAAATCGATTTTCCCTGGTATTCAAGGTGGACCACTGATGCATGTCATCTCTGCAAAAGCTGTTTCTTTCGGTGAAGTATTGAACGGAGATTTCAAAACATATGCACAAAACGTCATTGATAATGCAAAACAACTAGCTGAAACTCTTTTATCTGAAGATATTCAGCTTGTATCTGGCGGAACAGATAACCATCTTGTTCTCATCGACTTGCGTTCTCTTGGCATCACAGGAAAAATTGCAGAAAACGTTCTTGATGAAATCGGTATTACAGTGAACAAAAATGCAATTCCTTATGATCCAGAGAAACCATTTGTCACAAGTGGTGTACGTGTAGGTACAGCAGCAGTAACAAGCCGCGGTTTTGATCAAGAAGCGATGAAAGAAGTCGGTTCCATTATTGCACTTGCGCTAAAGCATCATGAAGATGAAGCGAAATTAGAAGAGGCGAAAAAGCGTGTATCTGATCTTACGGCCCGTTTCCCTCTATATAACGAATTAGATTATTAAAAAACAGACCCATTTGCCTATATTTGGCATGTGGGTTTTTTTTGTAGGATTTGCGAATCATATTGAAAGATGATGTCTTTTTATGTAGAATTGTAGGAAGTGTGCAAAGTTCACCGGAAGATGACAGAAAAGGAGTTGTAGCAAGCAATGGCAAAGGTTTATGTATTTGATCACCCGCTTATTCAGCACAAACTTACATATATTCGTGACGTTCATACAGGAACTAAAGAATTTAGAGAGCTAGTGGATGAAGTTGCAACATTAATGGCATTTGAAATCACAAGAGATTTACCGCTTGAAGAGGTAGATGTAGAAACACCTGTACAAGTAGCGAAATCAAACGTGATCTCAGGGAAGAAACTCGGTGTTGTGCCAATTTTAAGAGCAGGTCTTGGAATGGTAGACGGGATTTTGAAACTCATTCCAGCTGCTAAAGTGGGACATGTTGGTTTATACCGTGATCCGAAAACATTAAAGCCTGTTGAATATTATGTGAAGCTTCCATCTGATGTGGAAGAACGTGAATTTATCGTAGTAGACCCAATGCTTGCAACTGGCGGCTCAGCAGTCGAAGCGTTAAACAGCTTGAAAAAACGCGGTGCGAAAAACATTCGCTTTATGTGTCTGATTGCTGCCCCTGAAGGTGTAGAGGAAATGCAAAAGCATCATCCAGATGTTGATATCTACATTGCAGCATTAGATGAGAAACTAAACGAAAAAGGTTACATCATCCCAGGTCTTGGTGATGCTGGTGACCGTATGTACGGAACGAAATAAGAAAGTCTTAATAAAAGCCCACATGCAAACGTGCATGTGGGCTTTTTGAAATATATGACAAACGGTTGATACCGTTCTTAGAAAAATCAATGTATACTGAACATTGGCTGTTTATTTCAATGATTGTCACATCTCTCCTAAAGTTTGATGAAATTGTGAACATTTTGTGTGCTCTATCACTATAGAAAAGTTTTTTAACTTTCAACCGATTGACACATCATAGACGCTATTGTATGCTAAACGAGGGTATTATGGTAAGGTTTTCATAGCCTATAGCACTCTACTAATCCTCATTGTGAACCCTTTAATAATCAGGGTTTGTATCAACGAATGAAGCAGCATCCCATAGATCTAAAGATTTCAAGTCTGATTGTGCAATTAGACCGATGGGTGATTGATTTTTTTCGAATAGGACGGCTTATCATAAGCGTCTTCTACGCAGTTTTCATCACCATTTATCACCTTTTTTACAATACTTTTCATCGGGAGTCAGATGAATGAACGATCCAAACGCGATTTTCCGCAGACAGAGTAAATACATGTTCTATCTATTGGCAATTTTTGTGTTTGGCTATGCCATGCCTGGTTTTAAACCACTGTTTCTTGGTTTCATTATCGGCACAATTTTTGCTTTCTTTAATTTATTCCTACTTATACGGAGAATGCACGCTTTTGATCGAGCGGTTAAAAAAGGAAAATCCATTCGTTCAATGGGAAGTACAGCCAGGTGGGCCAACGCGATTCTCGCAGTAGCGATTGCTTGGCGTTACCCTAATGAAGTTCATCTGGCAGGTGTTGTTATAGGATTAATGACAATATATCCTGTCATTATGATAGATTCCTTCATTCAACTTAAACGTTCTACTATGGAAGAGAGGTGAATACTCTTTGGGTCACAGTTCAAAAACTACAGAATTTTTAGGGTTAACGTTCAACTTATCCAATGTTCTCATGATTACGATTGCTAGTATCATCGTTCTTCTCATAGCGGTGCTGACTACTCGTGTTCTGTCTATTCGTCCGACTAAGGCGCAGAACTTCATGGAATGGATCGTTGATTTTGTTCGAAATATCATAGGTAGTTCGATGGACATGAAAACAGGAGCCCCATTTCTAGCGCTTGGCGTTACATTACTCATGTACATATTTGTTTCAAACATGCTTGGACTGCCGTTCTCGATTACGGTCGATCACAACTTGTGGTGGAAATCACCAACTGCTGATCCTGCAATCACAATGACACTAGCAATTATGGTCATGGGACTTACACACTTCTACGGTGTCAAGGCAAAAGGAGTCAAGGAATATACGAAAGACTTCTTCAAGCCAATCCCATATTTAGTGCCGCTGAAAATCATTGAAGAATTTGCAAACACGCTAACACTTGGTTTGCGTCTTTACGGAAATATTTTCGCTGGAGAGATTCTTCTTGGGTTACTTGCAGGACTTGCGACCAATTTCTACACGCAAAATATTGCGCTTGGTATCGTTGGTACATTAGGTGCCATCGTGCCGATGATTGTATGGCAGGCATTCAGTTTGTTTGTCGGAACAATCCAGGCATTTATCTTCACCATGCTGACAATGGTGTACATTTCCCATAAAGTCAGCGACGAACACTAAAAAATTGAGAGTCCAAAAAGGACGTTATTTTAAAGGAGGAGCTTTTTAATGAATTTAATAGCAGCAGCAATTGCAATCGGTTTAGGAGCACTAGGAGCAGGTATTGGTAACGGTCTAATCGTATCTAAAACAGTTGAAGGAATCGCTCGTCAGCCAGAAGCTGGTAGAGAACTAAGAACACTTATGTTCATCGGGGTCGCTTTAGTTGAGGCACTTCCAATTATCGCTGTCGTTATCGCATTCTTGGCATTCTTTGGTTAATATGTGAGAAGCGTTCTAATATGAATTTTAATGGCGAAGATCAGATTAGTTCGAAACTTCGCCATTCCTTTATGTTTTGTTTCTTAACATATTATTTAAAGAAGGGAGTTGCCGTACTAAATGTCTCAGTTACCAGTGGTTTTAGGAGCAGGGGGCTTAAGCTTCAACGCCGGTGATATGTTATTCCAGCTTATCGCTATGCTCATCTTGCTTGCACTTTTAAAGAAATTTGCGCTTAAGCCTTTATTAGGGATTATGAAACAGCGTGAAGATTATATAGGAAATGAAATTTCAAGTGCTGAAGAAAAGCACGTTCAAGCTGAAAAGCTTCTTGAAGAACAACGTGTCTTATTGAAAGAAGCACGCGAAGAATCACATACACTCATCGAAAATGCGAAAAAGATTGGTGAGAAGCAAAAAGAAGAGATCATTCAAGCAGCACGTCAAGAATCAGAGCGCTTGAAAGAGTCTGCTAGAACTGAAATCGTGAAAGAAAAAGAACAAGCTGTGGCTGCACTGCGTGAGCAGGTTGCATCACTATCTGTGCTGATTGCATCTAAAGTGATTGAAAAAGAACTTGATGAGCAGGCACAAGAGAAATTGATTCAAGAGTACCTTAAAGAGGCAGGCGAAAGCCGATGAGCGTAACTATTGTCTCTAAGCGTTACGCTTCTGCTCTTTTTGACATCGTTCTTGCTTCTTCGGCAGTAGACGAAACTGAAAAAGAGCTGAATGAGATCAAAAAAGTTCTAAAGGCTGATCAAGAACTCAATGACTTCCTTGTTCATCCAAAGATTACTGCAGACAAAAAGAAACAGTTGATTGCAGAAGCTTTCAAAGGTGTTTCTACTTATGTATTGCACACAATGTATTTACTGATTGACCGCGGACGCACGAATATTTTCTCTGAAATGACGTCGGAGTTTGTGAAACTTGCAAACCGCACGAAACAAATAGACGATGCGGTCGTGTATTCAGTGAAACCGCTGAGCGGTGCTGAAATTCAATCTTTATCTGAAGTATTTGCCAAAAAAGCCGGAGTCACATCACTACGTGTTGAAAATGTGATTGACAAGGATCTAATAGGCGGAGTGAAAATCCGTATCGGAAACCGCATTTATGACGGCAGTGTCAGCGGAAAGCTTTCCCGCATTGAACGTCAGCTTGCAGGCGAAAATCGTTAGAAGGGGTGAAACCTTAGTGAGTATCAAAGCTGAAGAGATTAGCGCGCTGATAAAGCAGCAAATCCAAAACTATCAATCAGAAATTGAAGTAAAAGATGTCGGTACAGTCATTCAAGTAGGGGACGGTATCGCGCGTGTACATGGCCTTGACAACATTATGGCAGGAGAGCTGGTTGAGTTCTCTAACGGTGTAATGGGTATGGCTCAAAACCTTGAGGAGTCTAACGTAGGTATCGTTATTTTAGGACCTTACAAAGATATCCGCGAAGGTGATGACGTAAAACGTACAGGTCGTATCATGGAGGTTCCAGTAGGTGAAGAGTTAATCGGACGTATTGTGAACCCGCTTGGTCAGCCTGTTGATGGACTAGGTCCAATCTTAACAAGCAAAACACGTCCAATCGAAAGTGAAGCACCAGGCGTTATGGATCGTAAATCTGTACATGAGCCGCTTCAAACAGGAATTAAAGCAATTGATGCCTTGATTCCAATCGGCCGCGGACAGCGTGAATTGATCATTGGTGACCGTCAAACAGGTAAAACATCTGTTGCAATCGATACGATTCTAAACCAAAAAGATCAAGACATGATCTGTATTTATGTAGCGATCGGACAAAAAGAATCAACGGTTCGTGGTGTTGTTGAAACACTTCGTAAGCATGGTGCGCTTGACTACACAATCGTTGTCACAGCTTCTGCATCACAGCCAGCTCCACTTCTTTACCTTGCTCCTTATGCAGGTGTAACGATGGGTGAGGAATTCATGTATAACGGCAAGCACGTACTTGTTGTCTATGATGACCTTTCTAAACAAGCGGCAGCTTACCGTGAGCTTTCATTATTGCTTCGTCGTCCTCCAGGTCGTGAGGCATTCCCTGGTGATGTTTTCTATCTTCACTCTCGTTTATTAGAACGTGCAGCGAAGCTTAGTGACGCAAAGGGTGGCGGTTCTATCACAGCATTGCCTTTCGTAGAAACGCAAGCTGGCGATATCTCTGCATATATCCCAACAAACGTTATTTCAATCACAGATGGACAGATCTTCTTACAATCTGACCTCTTTTTCTCAGGCGTACGTCCAGCAGTAAACGCAGGATTGTCTGTATCCCGTGTAGGTGGTTCTGCACAAATCAAAGCGATGAAAAAGGTAGCAGGTACACTTCGTCTGGATCTTGCTTCTTATCGTGAGCTTGAAGCATTCGCTCAATTTGGATCTGATCTAGACCAAGCCACTCAAGCGAAATTAAACCGTGGTGCAAGAACAGTTGAAGTCTTAAAACAAGACTTGAACAAACCGCTTAAAGTTGAAAAACAAGTAGCGATTCTTTACGCACTAACAAGAGGATACTTAGACGATGTTGCCATTGCTGATGTTAAACGTTTTGAAGCTGAGTTATTCTTGTATATTGAAGAAAACCATAAAGGCTTGTTTGACACGATCTCTCAAACAGGAAATATGCCTGCTGATGAAGAGTGGAAGACAGCAATCGAAGGCTTTAAACGTACGTTTGCACCAAGCAACTAATTAGTAATCTTTCCGAGAGAAAAAGATTCTCTTTTTCTCTCTTTTCACGTAAATGAACACGGATTCCTGAAAAAAGGTGGTGAAATCTTTGGCCTCATTACGCGATATAAAGTCAAGGATCACGTCAACGAAAAAATCGAGTCAGATCACAAAAGCGATGCAAATGGTATCAGCTGCGAAACTGAATCGTGCTGAAAACAATGCGAAGTCTTTTGTTCCTTACATGGAGAAAATCCAGGAAGTGGTTGCTGCAATTGCAACTGGAACAAGTGCTAAGCACCCAATGCTTCTTTCAAGACCTGTCAAAAAAACAGGGTATCTCGTTATTACATCTGATCGAGGGCTTGCAGGACCTTTTAACAGCTCGATTTTGCGTGCCGCTTACCAAACCATTCAATCTCGTCATCAATCCGCTGATGAATATGCGGTGATTGTCATTGGTAAAATCGGACGCGACTTCTTCAAAAAGCGTGGTATTCCAGTTATTTCTGAAGTAACAGGGCTTGGAGACGAAGTAGCGTTTGCTGATATTAAAGAATTAGCAAGCAGTACAGTTCAAATGTTCTCTGATGAAGCGTTTGACGAACTTTATATGTTCTACAACCACTTTGTCAGTGCGATTTCACAAGAAGTAACAGAGAAGAAATTATTGCCGCTAACGGACCTTTCGGCCGCAGCGACACCAAATAAACGTTCCGCATCTTATGAGTTTGAGCCTTCTGAAGAAGAAATTCTTGAAGTTCTCCTTCCTCAATATGCAGAGAGTTTGATTTTCGGTGCGCTTCTTGACAGCAAAGCAAGTGAACATGCTGCAAGAATGACAGCAATGAAGAGTGCAACAGACAACGCAAAAGAATTGATCGACAGCCTGACACTCTCTTACAACCGTGCTCGTCAAGCAGCGATTACACAAGAGATTACAGAAATTGTCGGCGGAGCAGCTGCCTTAGAATAGAAATAATTGTCAGGAGGGAATGCAATGAAAACAGGACGCATCAGTCAGATCATGGGACCAGTCGTAGACGTTCGTTTTGAAGACGGTCACTTGCCTGAGATTTATAATGCGATCAAAGTTTCGCATAAAGCGGAAAGCGAAAGTGAAGTTGATATCGACTTAACTTTAGAAGTAGCACTACATTTAGGTGACGATACAGTGAGAACCATCGCAATGGCATCAACAGACGGTGTGAAGCGCGGTATGGAAGCTGTAGACCTTGGAAAACCAATTTCAGTACCAGTTGGTAACGTAACACTTGGACGTGTTTTCAACGTACTGGGGGATAACATTGACTTAGATGAGCCACTTGGTGTGGAAGCTCAAAGAGATCCAATCCACAGACAAGCGCCTTCTTTTGATCAACTTTCTACAGAAGTTGAAATTCTTGAAACAGGTATCAAAGTTGTTGACCTGCTTGCTCCTTACATCAAAGGTGGAAAGATCGGTCTATTCGGTGGAGCTGGTGTAGGTAAAACCGTTCTGATTCAAGAATTGATCAACAACATCGCACAAGAACACGGCGGTATTTCTGTATTCGCTGGTGTTGGAGAGCGTACACGTGAAGGAAACGACCTTTACTACGAAATGAAAGATTCTGGCGTTATCGAAAAAACAGCCATGGTCTTTGGTCAAATGAACGAGCCGCCAGGTGCACGTATGCGTGTTGCCCTAACTGGTTTGACAATGGCAGAGCATTTCCGTGATGAACAAGGTCAAGACGTATTGTTCTTCATCGATAATATCTATCGCTTTACACAAGCAGGTTCTGAAGTATCAGCCCTTCTTGGACGTATGCCTTCAGCGGTAGGTTATCAGCCGACACTTGCAACAGAGATGGGTCAGCTGCAAGAGCGTATCACGTCTACAAACGTAGGATCGGTTACATCGATTCAAGCGATCTATGTACCTGCGGATGACTATACAGATCCAGCCCCTGCAACGACGTTCGCTCACCTTGATGCAACGACAAACCTTGAGCGTAAGCTGACTGAAATGGGTATTTACCCAGCGGTTGATCCTCTTGCTTCAACATCTCGTGCACTTGCACCTGAGATCGTTGGTGAAGAGCATTATGCGATTGCGCGTGAAGTGCAGCAAACATTGCAGCGTTATAAAGAGCTTCAAGATATTATTGCCATTTTAGGTATGGATGAATTATCTGAGGACGATAAGCTTGTGGTACACAGAGCGCGTCGTATTCAATTCTTCCTATCTCAAAACTTCCACGTAGCAGAACAGTTCACTGGCCAAAAGGGTTCTTATGTGCCATTGAAAGAAACTGTTAAAGGCTTCAAGGAAATCTTGTCTGGTAAATACGATCACCTTCCAGAAGATGCATTCCGCTTAGTTGGACGCATTGAAGAAGTGATTGAAAAAGCCAAAGAGATGGGTGTAGAGGCCTAATCTGGTCCTTAGGAGGGTAAAAGCATGAAGACCGTTCAAGTCAATATCGTTACTCCCGACGGCCCAGTGTATCAAGCGGATGTGGAAATGGTCAGTGTAAGAGCAGAAAGCGGTGAGCTTGGTATTTTAGCTGGCCACGTTCCAATGGTTGCTCCGCTAAAAATCGGTGCAGTTCGCTTAAAACATAGTGGATCAACTGAATTGGTTGCAGTAAGTGGCGGATTTGTTGAAGTCCGCCCTGAACAAGTAACGATTCTTGCTCAGGCCGCTGAAACATCAGATAAAGTTGATGTCGATCGTGCTAAATCAGCGAAGCAGCGTGCTGAAGAGCATTTGAACCACCCGAATGAAAGTGATGTACGCCGGGCGGAACTCGCATTAAAACGGGCGTTAAACCGTTTAAATGTAGCAGGGAAATAAAACAGAAAATCCTTCTTATCACTGTGATAAGAAGGATTTTTTTTAGGATGACATGAGAGATTGATACATCGACACATAAGGATGAGATGCTTGCTTTTCTAGATATAAGTGCTCGCAAAATTGCGTACTACAATGCCATGTTTTATTATTTCTGCGTAAGCCAAGCGTATATTTGTGCGGAGAATCCATATAAGGCCGCACCACCCAGTCAGCATCTGAATGATGACGGATGACAACCTCTCCTATATACACACTCATCATCGCTTCTAATGCATCTATCGGCATTTTCCACTCAGCGAACAGCTGCTTGGTCAATGCATCAAAGTATAGTGATTCTAATTGATACAAGCTTTCCTCAGAGTAATCCAAAGAAATGTTATGAAAATGACACAATTGTGCTAATTCTTCTAGCTGTGTCTGTCTATAATCAAAGTAGAAAGCAATGGCCTCCCATTCATGATCAAATGAGGGAACCAATTCTCCGTACAAATCAACAAAGTCAGGAAAAGAATCTTTCAATGTGTTCAGCTCCTTCCACACGCAGTATATCATCTCCTTGGCATCAGGATAAGAGGGGATTCACACTAAATGTAGCTCTTTTTTCCAAATGATTCATCTTTCCGATTTTCGAGGATATAATGAAAGGGAGTTTTCCTTTACAGAAATAAATAAAAGGAGGATTCAACTGTATGGAAGACGTAGGACAACAAGCAATCGTGGGCATTGTGATCCACCTATTTTTCATCGCGGTTACATGGTGGGCACTGCTTGCTGTAAATATTGATCCACTCATTAAAAAAGGGAAAATCGTTCAAGCAAGGCTGCTGCTGATGCTCATTACCATTGCTATCGCATCTGCAGTCAGCAATTTCTTCCTTGATTACTTAAATTTCTCGAGACAAATTCCTTATATGTTCTAACATAAAAGGTTTGGTCACAGCCTTCTGCGGGAACGTAAAAAGAAGGGTCAAAAGGCTCGCCTTTTGTTGACTTTTCCACGTATGCATTGACCTCCTTGCGGCAACACTTGTAGCAAGGGGGAATGACAAGTGAGAAAGTATTTGAAAGGTTGGCCATTATTTGCGTTTATTCTTTTTTTTGTTCTGATGATTCAAGGTGTTCGTGCGGAAGAATCTTCCCCGCTCGCTCAAATAGCAGAAGGTCTAAAAAACCAGCAAATTGAAGTCGATGGATGGACCCTTCATGCCAAGACAAATGTAGATATTACATCCGAACAATTTTCAAAAAAAGTGAAACGTTTGAAAGACGAACTACGACAGTATGAGTGGACCGAAAAAAAAGAACAACATGTCACCAAAGTCACAGGAATTTACAAAGATGAAAAAAATGATACAGAATCGAAAATTTTACTCGTGAAGACCGCCACAAAATCCAATCAAAAGTCGTATTTATTATATGAGCAAAAAGGTGCTCGCCCACTGAATACCTGGGAGCATACATATGATCAGTTCGTACGTCATGCAAAAAGCATATTACAAGAGAAAATTGTAATTTTTACTTGTCTCGATGGTCATGTAAATGGTATGATGGATGTTGTTTTGCAAAAAAAAGCTGAAATGTTAGCAAATGAATTTCAAGCAAAACCAGTTGAGTATCTCGTTGAGTCTAATTTTGTGTCGCTTTCCGCTTACACAGATAAGTGGGAACAGTTCATTATGACTTCAAATGATAAAATGAATGTTCAAATTGCCATCAGAAGTTCGGAAATGAACGAAAATCATACGATTACGGTTGGCACACCAATCGTAACGACTGAATATTAATATAGAGAATTTGGGACGCGGAGGGGAAGACCTTGGAAAAAATCATCGTCCGCGGCGGTCAAAAGTTAAACGGCACAGTTAAAGTAGAAGGCGCAAAAAATGCCGTTTTACCAGTTATCGCTGCATCTTTGTTAGCAAGTACAGAAAAAAGCGTAATTTGTGATGTACCTACGCTCTCCGATGTATATACAATCAATGAAGTGTTACGTCATTTAGGAGCAGAAGTACATTTTGAAAATAACGAAGTATCAGTTGATGCATCTCATGCACTAGAAACTGAGGCTCCGTTTGAGTATGTCCGTAAAATGCGAGCATCCGTGCTTGTCATGGGACCACTTTTAGCAAGAACAGGTCATGCAAGAGTTGCATTACCTGGAGGCTGTGCGATTGGTTCAAGACCAATTGATCAGCATTTAAAAGGCTTTGAAGCAATGGGAGCTAAAATTCAAGTAGGTAATGGTTTCATCGAGGCTGAAGTAAAAGGCCGTTTAAAAGGTGCAAAAATCTATTTGGATTTCCCAAGTGTAGGGGCAACTGAAAACATCATCATGGCAGCAGCATTAGCTGAAGGAACAACGATTTTAGAAAACGTAGCAAAAGAACCTGAAATTGTTGATTTAGCAAACTACATCAATGCCATGGGCGGTAAGGTTCGCGGTGCTGGTACTGGTACAATCAAAATCGAAGGTGTGGAAACACTTCACGGTGCAAAACACAACATCATCCCTGACAGAATTGAAGCAGGTACTTTCATGGTGGCAGCAGCCATTACAGAAGGAAATGTTCTTGTAAAAGGCGCAGTGCCAGAGCACATGACATCACTTGTGGCAAAAATGGAAGAAATGGGTATTCAGATCATTGAAGAAGAAGAAGGTTTAAGAGTCATTGGACCATCTGAGCTCAAGCCAATCGATCTAAAAACAATGCCGCATCCTGGGTTCCCAACGGATATGCAATCTCAGATGATGGCGCTATTGCTTCGTGCGAACGGAACAAGCATGATCACAGAAACGGTGTTTGAAAACCGCTTTATGCATGCTGAAGAATTCCGCCGCATGAATGGCGATATTAAAATTGAGGGTCGCTCTGTCATTATCAATGGGCCGGTTCAACTTCAAGGTGCTGAAGTGGCAGCGACTGATTTAAGAGCAGGAGCAGCACTTGTACTTGCTGGATTAGTGGCAGAAGGTCATACACGTGTCACTGAGTTGAAGCATATTGACCGTGGTTATGTGAACTTCCACCAAAAGCTTGCAGCAATCGGTGCAGATATTGAAAGAGTAAACGATGAATCAGCAGATGTGACACAAGAACAAGTTGTATCAGATCTGAACGCTTAATCATGAAAGAAATCAGTGTGTCCATTGGGGCATGCTGATTTTTTTTTAGAATCATAGAATGCCTCATTTCACGAAGCTTATCATTAGTGTATCCAACCATCTTAAATTTTATTCATACAGACGAACAGTAAAATCCATTCTAAGAACAGGCACATAACTTCATAAAAGACTTGTCCACTAAATGAAAGAAGCTGTCATATTAGCTTGTCCCTGCCCATAGGATAAAAGAGATTCAATGACAAATGGGGGCAGCCAAATATGAAACCAATGATATGGACAATCGCAGGAATATGCATCATCATTTTAATGATTCCAACATTACTTGTGTTGCCGACGTTCCAAGGGAAGCCGGCGGCCAGCCAGCACGTAGCAGCAGAACCATCAGTTAAAAAAGAAGTCAAGGGTTCAGTCAAATTGAAGCAATCACCCGTCGCTATCCCCGTCTATCGCTCAGCTCATCAGCAGGTAGAAAACATCCCCTTAGAAGAGTATGTGATCGGTGTCGTCGCATCTGAAATGCCAGCTGATTTTGAAATGGAAGCACTCAAGGCACAGGCGCTCGCAGCAAGAACGTATATCGTCAGACAAATGATCAGTGATAAGACTGTCAAATCACCTAAGGGCTCTCTTGTAGATGATACCCAAATGTTCCAAGTTTACAAAAACAAACAGGAACTCAAGAAAATTTGGGGGAAAGCGTACAATTGGAAATTAAAAAAGGTCACGGAAGCTGTCGCCAGCACACAAGGAAAAGTGCTGACTTATGACGAGAAACCAATTGATGCTTCATTCTTTTCAACAAGTAACGGAAAAACGGAAAATGCCGAAGCCTATTGGAAAAACGAAATCCCTTATTTGAAAAGTGTCTCAAGTAAATGGGACGAAAAATCGCCAAAATTTCAAAATAAGAAAACCATCTCGGTCAGTGAATTTCAGCAAAAATTAGGTGTGACGCTCACTCAGCAGGCTCAGGTCGGACAGATTTTAGAACGGACACCAGGAAATCAGGTAGCGAAAGCCGTGATCAACGGTAAAACAATGTCAGGCCGAGACATTCGAGAATCACTAGGCCTTCATTCAGCGGACTTCACATGGGAACGCCAGGGCCAGCAGATTGTCATTACAACAAAAGGATATGGTCATGGTGTAGGCATGAGTCAATATGGTGCGCATTATATGGCGCAGGCAGGCAAAAAAGTAGATGCCATCGTGAAGCATTATTATAAAGGAATTCAAATCGAATCAGCCGATCGTTTTCTCAACACGTATATGGCTAAAAAATAAAGCAAAGGTGCCTCAGAAATGAGGCATTTTTTTTTGTGTTCAAAGAGATTTGAACAGAATGTGTCAAATCGCGACTTAAGACGCAGACCAGGAAATCTTAAACATTTATGTCCTGACAAGAACTGATGGCTGATACAAAGTCCCTCGAAAGACAGAGAAAACGAGAGAATAATGGGTGTGTTAGGTGAAAATATCTAGACATCTGACAGAATTTTAGTGATTTTGATGAAAGAGAAAAAGGGACCGAGTCCTATACCATTCCAAGACAGAATAATTTACGATTAAGATGTTTCAATCAAATACATAAGGAGGAAGGAAAATTATGTTGAAAAAAGTATTCTCACTCGTAACCTTAGCTGTATTGACATTATCTATGTCAATCTCTTCACCAGTATTTGCAGAAGCATCTACAGTCAAAAAACATAATAAAGATGTAAGAGTGACAATCTTACTTGATGCAAGCGGAAGCATGGCAAGAAAAGTAGAGGGAGAGCGCAAATTTGATCTCGCTAAACAAGAGGTATTTAAATTTGCTCAGTCACTTCCAAAAGACGCTAAAATTCGTATGAGCTTGTTTGGTTCTGAAGGAAACAACAAAAATTCAGGTAAAGCTCAATCATGTGAAGTCATTAGAGGCGTTTACGGCGTACAGCCTTATGAAAAGGACAGCTTCGAAAACTCTTTAAACGGACTTGGGCCAACTGGCTGGACACCGATTGCACGTGCACTAGAAAATGCAAAGCAAGCGGATGAGCAGCTTACTGCAGGAACAAAGCATATTGTGTACTTAATCACTGATGGTGAGGAAACTTGTGGCGGAGATCCAGTAAAAGTAGCAAAAGAATTGCATAACTCAAAAGGATCAACTGTTGTAAATGTGATCGGATTAGACTTTAACGATGGCTATGAAGGTCAATTGAAGCAAGTAGCCAAAGCTGGTAAAGGCCATTACTACCAAGCAAGCACTGGTAAAGAAATGGGTTCTATCTTTTCAGCAGAATCATTAAAACTACACGAATAACTTGCTGAACAAAAGGGAAACGATTGATTCATGCTTTCGTTTCTCTTTTTCTGTACAAAAGTAAAAAAGGGAGGTTTTTATTGATGAAAAAAAACATCGTATTAACCATTTTGGCTAGTCTTGTCCTGCTTCTTTCTTCACCAGCTCATGCTGTAACAAAACAGGAGCCGCCTGCGCATGTGGTGATATTACTCGATTTAAGCGGGAGCATGGCACAATCAGTTGAAGGTGAAAAGAAAATTGAAATCGCCAAACGGTCTATTCAAAGCTTTGCGAGCATTTTATCAGAAGATACACAAGTTCTGCTTCGTGTGTTTGGTCATGAAGGAACCAATAAAAATGCAGGGAAAGCTGTTTCTTGTTCAAGTTCTGAAGCTGTTTACGGATTTGGAGCATATGAGCCATCAACCTTTCAGCAAGCACTGAATGTGTATAAGCCAACTGGCTGGACACCACTTGCAAAAGCATTAACGGATACGAAACAAGATTTTGAAGATCACCAAGCTGAAGGGAAAAATATTGTCTATGTTGTCAGTGATGGTGAAGAAACTTGTGGTGGAAGCCCTTCACAAGCAGCAAAGGAATTACATGAAGACGGAATAGATACAATCGTCAATATCATTGGCTTCGATGTGAATGAAAAGGAAGCAAAAAGTCTTAAATCTGTTGCAAAAGCGGGTGGAGGACAATATCAACCGGCTGCAAATGCCGAAGAATTGAACCATATTCTTCAACAGGAAGCGAGCGCTTTTGGTCGGTAGAGAATGAATGGCAGCTGGGGAAAACAACCCCAGCTGTTTTTAAGTTGACGATTAATTCAAAGTCGTTTCTAATTCATCAATTCGTTTCTCCACATAATGCTGATCCTTTCTTGCATGGAAGGTTTCGGCTTTTTCTAATATAGCAGCCGTATTATACTCGGGAATCTGTGAGTAGCTCTCATACACACCTTTAGGAATTAAAACGTTCCCTTCCGGCCAATAAACTGCGATATTGCCGCGTCTCAACTCTCCGAATTGAGCCACTCCTTGATAGGATCCATATTGATTAAAGAGAACAACTGGATCACCTTCTTGGACGTAAAGCTCTTTTGCATCTTCTTCATTCATTAGGATAGAATGACGTTTTCCACCATTAAAGGCATCCTTTTCACTGTAGATCATGGAGTTGAATTGCTTTCCTCTTCTTGTCGTGATATTGAAATGTCCTTCGGTTTTTCGATATTGAGGCAGCTGGGCAGGAAGAAGATGTCCCTTGCCGTCTGGTGTTGGACACACGCCATCTTCACAAAGCCATGCGCCTCCCCATTGAAAAACGTCTCCCTTGTGATGTAAATGCTGGATGCCATCATAATTTCGGTTGGCGACCGCAATCTCACGACGAATGTCTTCAGCTGTTTCAAAATGTATCAGCTCGGCATCTTCTGGCCGGACTCTTTTCGCAAGATCAACATAAATGTCCCATTCCGCTCTGGCTTCCTCAATACGAGGTCCTTCAATTTCTGGACTGAAATATACCATGCGTTCCGTACTGGTTGATGTGCCGCCGCCTGGTTGTTCATACCTTGTCATAGCAGGCAGCACAATCACCGCCTCTTCAGCGTCTACCAGCGTAGAGGTATTCAAAATAATATCTTGGTGAACACGGAGTTCAAGTTCAGATAATGCTTTTTCGATCGCTTCCGGATTTGGCATCGTTTCTAAAAAGTTTCCGCCACTCGTAAACAGCATTTTGAGTTTTTGTGGATGGTCTTTTGGGAGAGCCATCTTTTCAAAGGATTGCCCAATGGTGTCACCATGCCATTTAGGAATGTCAAACTCCCATATACGTTCGATTCTTTCAATATTCTCTTCATCAAAATCACTACCCGGCAAAACGAATGGATCAGCGCCCATTTCACCAGAACCTTGGACGCCGCTATGCCCCCGAATTGGCATGACACCACAATGTTTTCTGCCGATAAATCCGCGCAGCATGGCAAGGTTGGCAACCTGTGATATATTATCAGTTGCAAAGCGGTGCTGAGTAAGGCCCATACTCCAAATAAAAACGCCTGAATTAGCATTGGCAAGCAGTGTCGCAAATTCCTTCATTCTTTCTTTTGATAAACCTGATGATGCTTCTAGGTCCTCCCACTTCAATTGTGCGACATGCTGCTTTAAATCCTGTATGCCTGTTGTATGTTTTTGAATAAATTCGTGATCAAGAGCCGAATGGGGAGCATGCTGCTCCATGTCAAACCAATGCTTGATGACGCCGTTCATAAACGCAATATCTCCGCCTATATTGACTTGGTAAAAATCATCTGCAATTTTTGTACCGAATAAAGCACTCTCTGGAATAGAAGGAACCCAATACTTTTCCATAGCAGGCTCTTTATACGGATTGATGACGATAATTTTTGTTCCCTTCTTTTTAGCAGCGTACATATATTTAGTGGAAACAGGCTGATTGTTTGCTGCGACAGATCCCCAAAAAATTAATACATCCGTTCCAATCCAATCACTGTAATTACAGCTGGAAGCACCGATGCCAAGGGACCGTTTAAGAGCGGTTTTACTTGGTGAATGGCAAATGCGAGAAGCATTATCAATATGATTCGTCCCTATAAATCGAGCAGCCTTTGCAGCCGTATAATAAACTTCATTTGTAATTCCTCTGGCGGTTAAATAGAAAGCAAGCTGCCGTTTATCAATTGATTGGATTTTAGCTGCGATTTGATCTAGTGCATCATCCCAAGAAATACGTGTAAAGGCATTGTCACCTTTTTTTCGGATCAATGGATAAGGAATCCGCCCAAGCTTGCGAAGAGAGGTGCTGTCCATTTGCTTTAGCTGATGAATATCTTCAAACCATTTTGGATCAATAGCTGGCATTGTGTTAAGACGAAGCACATTTAGTCTTGTGGTGCATATATGAGGTCCTGCGAGCGTTTGATCATACAGTCCTGAGACGCCAAGGGCACAGCCGTCACAAACACCCTGCGTTAAAATACGATACGCGTAGGGAAGGTTATCTTTGTTCTCCCAAGCCACTTTCATCGTATCTCGAATGTGTTTCGGTTTCACTTTGCCAAGCCCCATTGGTACAAAAGACGCCCATAGCTTTGGTGAGGGTTTTTTATTGAGTTTAACAGGCCCCTTATGTTTTGTTTTCCCCATGAGATCATCACCCTCCTAATACTTTGTAAAGCGTTTTCATATCTAAAAATTACCTTTAGATTGTGATTCTGTCAAATTCAAATTAAGATCGGGCTGAGACAGAGGAAGCAGCAGATAGGTTTTTTTCTCTTAGCTGCTGAATATCCTTTCGAATCAGAAGTGATATGATAAAAGCAATGAAAAATAAGCCAGAGAACACCATAAGGCTTTGTGTGTAATTACCTGTTATATCTCGGATGAAGGATGAAAATAGTGGTCCTGCTAATCCCGCAGCGGCCCAAGCAGTCAAAATATAACCATGTATGGCACCAAGCTGCTTTGTACCAAACAAATCCCCAATATAGGCTGGAATTGAAGCAAATCCTCCTCCATAGCAAGTATAAATGATCGCCATGACGATTGAAAAGATGAACGGTTCTTTTAAATAGGGGAGTAAAGGAAAAGCAATGAGCTGGATACTGAAAAAAATCGTATACGTATTCGGTCTTCCTATATAATCTGAAAACGATGCCCAGCCAATGCGTCCTAAACCATTAAAAGCACCTAAAATGCCCACAAGAGTAGCTGCAGCACCTGCAGTGAACCCAACACTTTCTTGAGCAAGAGGTGACGCTACTGAAATAATAGCGATTCCGCATGTGATATTAATAAAAAGCATAAGCCACAAATAATAAAAACGTCTTGTTTTGATCGCTTCATTTGCTGTAAGCTGTGATAAATCTTGAGGGATTTTTCTTTTCTTTGTTTTGAATACATCAAATTGTTTGACGTCATCAGGTGTTGGTGGTGATAAATAAAGAGATGAGATCACCATGATGATAAAATAGGAGATTCCAAGAATATAAAAAGTATTTGCGATATTCACTTTTTCAATGAGATATTGAATAATTGGGCTGCAAATAAGAGAAGCAAACCCAAACCCCATAATGGCTAAGCCGGTTGCAAGACCTCTTCGATCCGGAAACCATTTGACTAGAGTTGATACAGGTGCAATATAGCCTACCCCTAAACCTATTCCAGCGAGTACACCATAAAATAAATAGAGGAGAGGCAGTGATGACATGTGGACAGCGAATCCTGACCCAGTCATTCCGATGCCGAAGAAAATAGCTGAGAAGAGCCCCGATGCCCTTGGACCATACCTTTCAACGAAATGTCCCATAAAAGCAGCAGATAAACCTAAAAATAAAATAGCAATACTGAAGGTGAGACTTATTTCTGTTAATGACCACTGAAAGGCTTCATGTAAAGGATTCGTAAAAACACTCCAAGCATAAACAGACCCAATAGATAAATGAATTCCTACAGCACTTGCTGCGATGAGCCAGCGATTTTTCGATTTGTTCATTTTGTTCCCCCCATATAAAGCAGTCAAGAAGTTTGATAAGATAGAAATATGTTACATTTTTATGACTTTTTAAAATAATATCACAATTTGATTGGATCATATAACTAAATTTGCATTGAAAGGAAGATCATACAATGAATCCTTCTGTTAAAAAGAAACGAGTTATACACCAATACAATGAAGGCCAGTTTACCTGCAAAACTGATGAAATTGTAGAAGAATATCCTTTAACTGTGATGGTAAATGGAGAAGAATTTGTGACCCTTGTTTGTTCACCAGAGCACTTGAAAGAATTGGTTATCGGCTTTTTGGCTTCAGAAGGAGTCATTCGATTTGAAAAAGAGATTAAAAGGTTTACAATAGATGAAAGTATGGGTTTTGCCTATGTTGATTTAGTTCACTCAAGTGGATTTGATTCATCAGATTTTACAAAACGAGTGATTGGTTCATGCTGCGGGAAAGGAAGACACTTTTATTTCCTTCAAGATGTGAAGACGGCAAAAACAGCCATTGATCGAATCAGTATTTCTGCTGAAACCTGTATGCATCTCATGAAGTGTTTGCAAGAAGAAAGCCAATTATTTCAACATACTGGCGGAGTGCATAATGCTGGACTGTGTGACACAGAGAAGCTATTCATCACTAGAACTGATATAGGAAGACATAATGCTTTAGATAAAATTTATGGATACTGTTTACTTCAGCGAATTCCACTTAGAGATAAAATCCTTGTTTTTAGCGGCCGGATATCGTCAGAAGTTCTATTGAAGGCAGCAAAACTAGGAGTGTCTATCGTCATTTCAAAATCAGCACCTACTGAGCTGGCGCTTAAAATGGCAGAAGAATTAAATATTACGACAGTTGGATTCGTCAGAGGAAAATCCTTTAACATTTACACGCATCCTCATCGTATTACAGAATAGGAGGCAAAGTATGGTCAGTATTTTAGATAAAAGACATCGACCATTGCGCGATTTAAGAATATCAGTAACTGATCGCTGTAACTTTAGATGTACGTACTGTATGCCTGCTGAAATTTTTGGACCGGATTATCCTTTCTTGAAAAAAGAAGAACTGCTTAGTTTCGAAGAAATTGAACGACTTGCTACCCTTTTTGTAAAGAACTTAGGTGTGGTAAAAATACGCATCACGGGCGGAGAACCGTTAATGCGGAAGGATCTGCCTGTCTTAATAGAAAAGCTCGCAAACATTCCAGGGATTGAAGACATTGCGATGACAACCAACGGAACACTTTTACCTTTATATGCTGATCAGTTGAAGAGAGCTGGTCTCAATAGAGTCACCATTAGTTTAGATTCATTAAATCCCGACCGTTTTAAGCAAATGAACGGAAGGCATATTTCTATCCAAAAAGTGTTTGATGGTATTGAGGCTGCAAAAAAGGCTGGACTTGCTATCAAGATTAATATGGTTGTTCAAAAAGGTGTGAATGATCAGGATGTCTTACCAATGGCAGCTTACTTCAAAAAAGAAGGACACGTTCTCAGATTTATTGAATTTATGGATGTCGGTAATACGAATAAATGGAATCTAGAACATGTCATGACAAAGAAAGAAATAATTGAATTAATTGATTCAACATATCCTATCAAACCAGAACCTCCTCAATATACAGGTGAAGTAGCCAAACGATTTTTTTACAAAGATGGTTCAGGAGAGATAGGTATTATTTCTTCCGTTTCAGATGCTTTTTGTGGAACATGTAACAGAGCAAGGTTGTCTGCAAGGGGGGAATTGTTTACATGTCTGTTTGCTTCATCGGGGTTTGATCTGAAACAGATGATTCGTACGACAAAAGATAATGAAGAATTAACGAACAGGTTAAAGGAATTATGGTCGAATAGACATGACCAATATTCAGCCGAGAGAGAGCAGAAAAAAGATCAGAAAAAGGTTGAGATGTCATACATCGGTGGTTAATGACAACAAAGTATCATGATCATGTATTTTTGAAAAGAAGAAAAAATGTCATAATCGTTGCTGAAAATCCTTTTTTGAAAACAGGCCATTTTATCTTATGAACTCAGTCATTATAAAAACCAGCAGAATCTCTGCTGGTTTTTAAATTGCTATTTTGCACCTCAAAAAGATTGAGATAAGATTGGAAAATAGATTTTCCCTCATTGTGTGCGGCTTTACTTTTACGAGTGCTGTGATAAGATCAAATCATTCTTTACCAGCTCGACTTTTTCACTCCAGGGATATGACCCTTATAGGCAAGCTCACGAAAAGCAATCCTAGACATTTTGAATTTTCGTAAATAACCTCTGGGACGGCCCGTTAATTCACAGCGGTTTTTTAAGCGGGTAGGGGAAGAGTCTCTAGGTAATTTTCGTAAAGCTTCATAGTCACCTTTTTCTTTTAACTCTTTTCTTAATTCTGCATATTTCAATACAAGCTGCTGTCGTTTTTTTTCTTTAGCAATCTTAGATTTCTTTGCCAATTAAAACCCTCCTGGCCTAATTTTGTATTTTCCATTGAAAGGGGTCCTCAAATGTAGTCCAATCTTGATCAAATTCCTCAGGTGTAAGCAAGCATTGATCAAGAGTACGAATGATTTCTGCTTTAGGTAAATCTACACCGATAAACACAAGTTTTGTATGGCGATCACCAAACTCTGCGTCCCACTCATCTAGAAGCTCTGGTTCCTGATTTAATATCCGTGCTTTTTCTTGTTCAGGCAAAGCAGCAATCCAGTATGCAATTGGTTCAATCGCAACAGATTTCCCAGCTTGTGAAATTAAAATGGTTAAATCATGATGTGTGGCAAGCCAAGTAAAACCTTTCGCACGAACGATCTGCTCAGGCATTTGATCTAACCAAGCATTCAGTCTGCCAGTATGAAAAGGGAGTCTTCTTTCGTAAACAAAAGATGAAATTTGGTATTCCTCTGTTTCCGGTGTATGCTGAACATGTCCTGCGTTGATTTCTTTGATCCACCCAGCAGAAGCACTTGATTTTTCAAAGTCGAATAAACCAGTATTCAAAATGTCATCTGGCTGTACTATACCTTTTGAGGTTCTGATGATAGATGCTTCTGGTTGTAGTTTGTTCAGCACATGCTCAAGTCGATCTAATTCAGAGGGAGATACTAGATCACATTTATTGATAATAAGCACGTCACAAAATTCAATTTGATCAATGAGTAAATCGGAAATTTCTCGCTCGTCGTCATCGGAAACCGCTTCTTTACGATCTAATAAACTCTCTCCTGACTGGAAATCAGTCCAGAAACGATTTGCATCTACTACTGTGACCATCGTATCTAGACGGCAAAAGCGGGTCAAATCTATACCCATTTCTTCATCAATATAAGAAAACGTTTGAGCGACGGGAATTGGTTCACTAATTCCGGTTGATTCAATGACAATATAATCAATATTACCCGCCTTACAAAGGCGTTCTACTTCGATTAACAAGTCTTCTCTCAAAGTGCAGCAAATACAGCCGTTAGATAATTCAACGAGTTTCTCATCTGATCGAGAAAGCTTGCCGCCTTGTTTGACTAGTTCTGCATCAATATTAATTTCGCTCATGTCATTGACGATTACAGCCACTTTTAATCCTTTGCGATTTTGAAGAACATGATTTAATATCGTTGTTTTTCCTGCTCCTAAAAAGCCGCTTAATACTGTAACAGGTATACGCTTATTCATTTGTTTTTGTCCTTTTGAAAACGATCATTTTGTTTTCCGCCTCACTTAAAAAGTAATCATTACGATTTATAATATAAAAAATTTATTTTGTTTCTCTATGAAGGGTATATTTCTTTAATCGAGGAGAATATTTTTTTAACTCCAATCGGTCAGGATTCGTTCTTTTATTTTTTGTTGTGATGTAGTTTCTGTCACCTGTTTCAGTACAGGCCAACGTAATATTCACGCGCATAAGTAATAGGATCCTCCTTTAATTCGTAATAGTTACGATTTGTATTTTAAAATGATCAAGACTGAATGTCAAGCATAGGAGAATGATCCAAGTCAAATGATAAAAACAAGAGGGGTATCGAATGACTATTGATACCCCTCTCCATTAATAAAAGTCACCGAGTTCTTGTTCGTAATCACCTTCATACTGCTGGACATCATAAGGAATTTCTTGAAGGAAGGCTAACCCGCCTAGTATAAGTATCAAAACGATAGCAATGAATGAAAGAATAACTGCGGCAATACTTGAAATGGCAAACAGTGTTTGCATTTTCATCATCTTAGCGTACTGTTCTAATAATTCTTCGTAAGAAGCATCTGGAGCCTGAATCAAGTGTTCAGCTGCTTTTACAGATTTTTGTACATGAATTCCCATCATAATGAGGAAGACGCCAAGGGCTGCAGGAAGAACAAGCCAAAAACCAATAAGAATAGCCAGACCGCCTGAAATATAGAGAAAGATACTACCAACCTTTCCCCACTTTACGATTGAATGAAGAGATTGAATGATTTTCTCAGTTTGTTGCAATGGTGTTCACTCCTTTATGTATTCACTCTTTATCATACTTGAGTAAGTAGTGCTTTAGGAAGAGTGAATGTTGATTGATTCAATTGTTTCTCTCTTCACTTCACTTTTTTTACAGCTGTTACATGCGTCATAAAAAAGCGTCTCTTTTTCAGGGAGACGCTCGTTTTATAATTCTTTTCCTAGGATATCTAAATCGTATCTGCTGCCGTCCATTTCTGCGATGCGTGGCAGGTGGCCCCATGTCTCAAAGCCGTGCTTTTTAAATAGTCGAATGCTGGCTTCGTTGTGCCCGAAAATAAAGGCAAGTAACGTTCGAATGCCTAATGAGGGTGCTAAATCAATGGCTTCTTGCAAGAAAAGTGATCCTAAGCCTTTTCCTCGATAGTCTTGGTTTAAATAGATACTCATTTCAACGGTCCCGTTGTATGCAGGCCTTCCGTAAAACGTTTCAAAGCTCAGCCAGCCGTAGATATTTCCATCCTCATCTGTTTTCACATAGAGAGGTCTTTTCTCGGAATGATTCAAAAACCATTGCCGGCGGTCCTCGACAGAAACTGGTTCTGTATCAGCGGTCACTTCTCTTGAAGCAATGGTTGAATTGTAGATATCAACGATCGCTTTGAGGTCATCTTCTGTTGCTATACGGTTGAAAGTTTTCACAATTAAGTCCCCCATCTTTTTTTCATTTATCATACATATTATTGATGCGATTGCGCAAAATAAAAAGAAAAATGATTTCGTGTGTATATATTTTTTGAAAAGTGTTCAGAATGTTGCTGAGGTGATGAAAAATGAGAGAGGAAGAAAAGAAACGTACTTCCAAAATCACAAAAGTTCAGCAATTTTTCCGTAAGCGCTGGGTATTCCCTGCTATTTACTTGGTCAGCGCAGCGGTCGTGTTAACAGCCGTTCTTTGGTATCAAGCTGTATCAAAAGATGTAAAAGACCAACTATCTGATGGAAATCAAACAGGGCAAGAACAGCGCGATGATGCCGTTGAAGTTGGAAAGCCAATTGAAAATGTCGCAATGCCGGTCCAGAATTCTGATAATGTTTCTGTCGTGAAAAAGTTCTATGAAGCAGATGCTGACCAAAAAGAAAAAGAAGCAGCACTTGTAAACTATAATAACACCTATACCTTGAGCAAAGGTATTGATCTTGCAGATAAAGATGGCAAAGTGTTTGATGTCACAGCTGCTCTTAGTGGAACAGTGGTTCAAGCGAAAAAAGATCCAGTCCTCGGTCACGTTGTTGAAATTGAACATGAAGATGGATTATCGACTGTTTATCAATCGTTGTCACAAGTGAGTGTCAAAGAAGGCGATGAAGTCAAGCAGAATGATGTCATTGGTGCTTCTGGTAAAAATCTATATGGTGCTGAAAGCGGCAACCATGTACATTTTGAAATTCGTATGGAAGGTTTAGCGCTTAATCCGCTTAGCTTCATTGACAAGCCTGTTTCTACAATTGAAAAAGCAGCGCAAGAAGTGACGGAACAAGCAAAAGAACCTGCTCAGCCAAAGACTGAGGAAAAAACGAAGGAACCTGCTGCTGAAGATAAAGCCAAAGAGCCAGCTGAAGAAAAATCTGAAGAAAAGTCTGATAAGAAGGGGAAATCCTCTGATCAAGAAAAGTCTTCTGATTCTTCTAAAGACAGCAGTCAGTCAGAAGAAACAAAACAATCTTAATGTTTTACAAGGTCCTCTGTGTATATAAATATGCAGAGGTTTTTTCTGCTTAAAAAGATCCTCCGCCACTCGGCGGAGGATACACTATAGGGCGGCAGGTCCTTCTTCACCTGTCCGAATGTTGATTGTATTCGCTATTTCATATATAAAAATTTTCCCATCCCCCGGTTCGCCTGTCCGAAGTACCTTTTGAGCTGTTTCAACGACCTGTTCGACAGGTACTTTGCTTAGGACGATTTCGATCTTTAATCGTTCGTACACGTTGCTTTCTTTTTTGACGCCGCGGTATAGCTCTGTATGTCCCTTTTGTAAGCCGCAGCCGTGTACATTTGAAAAGGTAATCGAGGTGACACCAATCTTTCCAAGCTCCACCTTTAATGTTTCAAAATTAGCTGGACGTGTGACAATCTCCACTTTATACATTTTGCTCATAGAGACACCCCTTTTTCTTTAATCTTGATAAGCTTTTTCACCGTGCATGGTTAAATCAAGACCCACTGATTCTTCTTCTTCGGTTGCACGAATTTTGAAGAAGACATTGACCACTTTGATGATCACGTATGTCACAACGGCAACAAAAGCGTACGTGGCAACAATCGCGACCACTTGCTTCCAAAGTAAGCTGGGATCTCCGTAAAATAAGCCATTGGCTCCGCCGTCATTGACAGAAGTTGTGGCGAAAAGTCCTGTTGCAATTCCTCCCCAAGTACCGCCAATTCCGTGAAGGCCGAATGCGTCCAGTGCGTCATCATAGCCAAATTTGGCTTTGAGTGAAAAGACTCCCCAGAAACAGACGATCCCGCCAATGATTCCTATTATAATAGAAGCAAACGGTGTAACAAAGCCCGCGGCAGGTGTAATGGCGACAAGACCTGCGATGGCTCCAGAGATCGCGCCGAGCATGGTCGGTTTTTTGTTGATCATCCACTCTACTAACAGCCAGCCGATGATTCCTGCAGCAGCAGCTGTATTGGTGTTAATAAAGGCATACATGGCCACGCTGTCTAATGTAAGAGCACTACCCACGTTAAAACCAAACCATCCAAACCAGATGACAGCTCCGCCAAGAAGGGTGTAGATCAAGTTATGCGGAGAAGAGCTTGCTGCTTCTTTACGCTTCCCGAGCACAATTGCCACGACAAGACCTGCAACACCGGATGAGATGTGAACCACGTTTCCGCCTGCGAAGTCAAGCGCACCCATCTCGCCAATCCAACCGCCGCCCCATACCCAGTGTGCGACTGGAGCGTATACAAATGTGACCCAAAGGAGTGTAAATACAACGACTGCTGAGTAGCGAATCCGTTCAGCAAAGGCCCCTGAGATGATGGCTGTTGTTAAGACGGCAAAGGTCATTTGAAACATCATGAACAATGAATGTGGAATGGTCTCACTATAGGAACCAGGCTCAAAGCCTACGCCTTTCAGGCCCACCCAGTCTAATCCTCCAATCCATGCATTGCCTGGTGCAAAAGCTAAGGAATAACCGAATACGATCCATACGATTGAAACGATCGCTAGTGACGTTAAGCTGTGCATGGTTGTGCTTAACACGTTTTTACTTCTCACGAGTCCTCCGTAGAATAAAGCTAAACCCGGTGTCATTAACCACACGAGTAGTGCGCAGAAGAACATAAATACTGTATCACCCATTTGCATGCTGCATTCCCCCGAATCATTCAGAATTATTGTTTTCTTAATTCTTCATTATAGAGAGAAAAGTCATATATAACATATACATGGAAGTTTATCTGACATGGTTTTTGGTTAAGTTCAATATAAATGGATGAAAAGTTCGTAAAAAATGAGCAAAAACGTAAGTTAAGCACTAAAAATGAAGGGCGTTTGACCTATAAAATGGAGCTGAGAAACAGTTTTGTACGTTCCTCCCTAGGAGAATCAAACAATTCCGAAGGGACGCCTTCTTCGACGATGCGGCCTTCGTGCATGTAGACGATACGATCGGCAACTTCTTTCGCAAAGCCCATTTCATGTGTGACAATGACCATGGTCATGCCTTCTTTTGCGAGGCTTTTCATCGTTTGCAGCACCTCGCCTACAAGCTCTGGGTCAAGGGCAGACGTAGGTTCGTCAAATAACATGACATCAGGCTTCATGGCGAGAGATCTGGCTATGGCTACACGCTGTTTTTGGCCGCCTGATAGTTTAGAAGGATATACGTTGGCTTTATCCGCAAGTCCGACTTTTTCTAGCAAGGTGCTGGCTTCAGCGATGGCTTGCGCTTTCTTTGTTTTTTTCACCATAACAGGCGCTTCGATGATATTTTCAAGCACAGTTTTGTGCGGGAAAAGATTAAAATGCTGAAACACCATTCCTATTTTTTGTCTCATTTCGTTTAATTGATCGCGTTTTGGATGAACAGGACTGCCATCAATGATAATATCTCCATCATTTTTTATTTCTAAAAAGTTCATACAGCGGAGCAAGGTGCTTTTTCCAGAACCGCTTGCGCCAATTAAGACGACCACATCATTTTCATAAACAGTGAGATCGATATCTTTTAAAACATGAAGCTCTCCAAAGTATTTATTGAGTTTTTCAACACGTATGATTTCCTTTGATTCTGTCATGCTTCTCCTCCTATTGGTCACTGGCTGATAGTTTCTTCTCAAAGGTTTGGACAGCGAATGTTAACAGCAGAACAAGAACTAAGTAATAGACGGCTACAACAAGTAAATACGTCATATTGTCAAAGCTGTTGGAGCCTTGCGTGGTGGCGATGTTAAATAGTTCATTGACACTGATAAAGGCGGCGAGTGATGAGTCTTTTAAGCCGATAATGAACTGGTTGCCAAGAGGGGGAAGAGCACGCCGCATCGCTTGAGGGAGAATGATACGCCTCATTGTTAAAAAACGACCCATACCAAGAGATCGTCCTGCCTCTTTTTGCCCCTGATCGATGGATTGGATGGCGCCTCTGAATATTTCGGCTATATAGGCGCCATTATGAAAGGCGAGCGCAATGGAAGCAGCCCAGAAGTCGGGTATATTCAATTCTGTGAGGCCGAAATATAGGATGAAAATCTGAACAATAAGTGGTGTTCCGCGTACAAGAAAGATATAAGCATTGGCGATATAACCGAAAACGGCTATGCGGGATATTTTCAATAAAGCAAAGAAAAGCCCGATGAACATACCGATGAAGATGCTGATCACCGTCAGCTGTAAGGTGATCAGCATTCCTTCTAAGAAAATACCTCTTGAATCAAGGAGTGTCTGAAAAAAGTGTGATAGGGTAGGCAAAACAATCATCTCCATTTGAAGAAAGTGCGCCTATAAAAAGGGCGCACAATCGTGGTTTTAATCTTGTTTGACCGTGATGTCTTCATCAAAGTACTTTTTGCTAATTTGTTTTAATGTTCCGTCTTTTTTTAGTGCGTCAATCGCATCGTTGATCTCTTTTATGAGCTGTTCATTTTCTTTTGAAACAGCAATTGCCTGCTCACTTTGTCCGAGTCTTTCCTGCGCTGTGATTTTTAATTTTTTCTTCATCGCTTCTGCACCTGTGGCGAAATCTGTCACGACTGCATCGTGTTTTCCGTTGGCCAGTGCTTCTAAGGCGACGACATCACTATCATAATACTTTGGTTCTTGCCCGCTATGTTCCTTGGCAATATCAGCGTAGGACGACCCTTTGGATACAGCAATTTCTTTGTCTTTTAAGTCATCCGCATGTTGAATGTCTGATCCGGGTCTTGTGAAAATTTGCGGACCAGAATAGTAATAGGGTTTAGAAAAAAGGACGTGTTTTTTTCGTTCCTCATTGATGGTATGACTTGCAACTGCCGCATCAAATTTACCTGCTTTCACGCCTTCGACGATGCCTGCGAATTTATATTTTTTCTGTATAGGTTCGAGACCTAGTTTGTCACTAATCGCATTGCCTACGTCGATATCAAAGCCGGACATCTGATTTCCATCCATGTAACTAAACGGATGAAATTCACCTGATGCTGCAAAAATAAATTTTCCATCCTCCAAAATTGGCGACCCTTTCGCTGTAGAATTACGTTTATCTCCGTTCCCATTTGTTTCATTTGAACCACACGAAGACAGAAGTAATACTGCAACCGAGAAAAGGGCTGGGACCCAAAACCGTCTTTTTTTAATAATAAGCTTCTCCTCCTTTTCAGCCGTTCTCCATATAAGGAGAAAGTAGGCTTTTAAATATGTGTAGCATCTTACCATTTGTTCCTCATATTCTCAATTTTATATGTGTTATTCCAACAATCGTCCTTTTTAGAATGTATGTCTTGCTTTTCTAAGAGAGAACTTGAATTGATTAGGGTAAAAAAGGGAAATGAATCTCATAATAACGAAAGGATTGCAAAAAGGAGGTCAGTGTATGAACAAGTGGAGAGACAACCGAAAAGTTTTTTTAACCGCTATTGCCTTTGGAACGATGTTGAATCCACTGAATTCATCAATGATTTCTTTGGCCTTGCATCAAATTCAGCATGAATTCGGTTTGTCGTTTACGACCGTATCTTGGCTTATTTCTTCTTTTTATTTAGCCAGTGCAGTGACGCAGCCGGTGAGCGGCCGGATTGGGGATCATGTCATGAGCCGGAGAACCTTATTTTTATTCGGTCTGGTTCTTGTCGCAGTCTCAGCCATTTGCGCGCCGTTTGCCCCAACGTTTGCGGTGCTGATTGTGATCCGTTTGTTACAGGCGATGGGAAGCAGTGCCATTTATCCTTCTGGGGTCGGACTCATTCGGGATCATATTCAAGAAAGACAGGCTTCGGCGTTAGCGGTATTATCCATTTTTGCTTCAGCGATGACGGCGCTTGGACCGACGCTTGGCGGATTTTTGATGACCATTGGCGGCTGGCCGGCTATCTTTTTAGTGAATCTGCCTTTTATTTTGATCAGTTTCTTTCTCGGCCTATTTTTGTTTCCGAAGGAGCAGAAGAAGAAAAAGCTCCGCATAGGCGAAACTGTGCGAACACTCGATTTGCCAGGGATGCTTCTTTTTACCGTCTGCATTGTTCTCCTGCTTTCATTTTTATTATCACTGGGTGATGGCATTCAATATGTTCAAGGTATTCTTTGTCTCCTGAGTGCAGGCGCTTTTATCTGGTGGGAGTATCAGGTGGATGAACCGTTTATTCAAATACGGATGTTCAGGGAGAAGCAGCGGCTGTCACTTGTGTATGTGCAATTTATCATTTTAAATATCTTTTTCTATTGTCTCTTTTTTGGTTTGCCGAGTTATTTTCAGGATGAGTTAGGCTGGCGTGTGGAGATGACGGGTCTTTTTATGCTGTGTATGTCAGGGGTGAGTATTATTGTGTCACCGCTGACTGGAAAGTGGGTGGATCGCGGGGATGAACGCCATCCAGTTTTAGCGAGTGCTGTATTGATGCTGGCTGGAGCGTCTGCCATGACTTTCTTTTTTATTCCTGCGCCATTATGGGGGAAAGGATTGGTTCTAGCTCTGCTTGGGCTCAGTTATGGGATTGGGAATGTTGCGCTCCAAGCTGCGATGCTCAAGGCAAGTCCTCAGCACATGATTGGCACGTCCTCTGGACTTTTTCAAACATGCCGCTACCTTGGTTCTATTCTGTCGTCTGCTGTGCTTGGTATGCTGTTTGGGGATGAAATTGCTGGTGCTCACTTTGCGCAATTAGGCTGGACATTGATCATCATTTCTCTTATTGGCATTGGTGTCAGTCTTTATTTTTCGAGTATGGTTAGAGGGGGAAAGCCAATAAAAAAAGCGGCGCGATAAGTGGAAGGAGAATCTTCATCACGTTATCGCAAGTCCGCTTAAGAGTTGGACAGGTCTGAGCCCTGATCCTTTGTCTTCCTTCTGAAAATTTTCCCTACAATTGTCTCGTAAAATGTCACGATACGATCAATAGGAGAGTCAAAGAACTTCCATAATTTATTCATGATAAAGACAACCACAATCGATACGACCAAGCTGCCTAAAACATCAAATGGATAATGATGACCGACCCAGATGCGGGAGAATCCTGTAAGTAATCCAAAGACGAGCAAGATGTTGCCAAGCCTTTTATTACGGGATCGAATGGCTAATGAAAGAGCCAATGCACCTGTTGTATGGTCACTTGGGAAGGAAGCATCTGCTGAGTGCGGGATGAGTGTGTCGACTTTATGCGCCACAAACGGCCGCTCTTCATAATGAAACAATGTAATGGCAAAGTTGACGATAAGTGCTGCAATGCCTGTTACACCGGAAAAGAAGACATGCTTCTTAAATTTGTGATTCCCTAAAAACCAGCAAATCAATAAGACAAGGGCGTACACAAGAATGGCCTTTTTCGTAATAAAGATCATGGCCTGATCTAAAAACTCAGAATGGTGAGCCATCCCGTGTATGACTTTAAACAATTCGTAATTCAAAACATCACCTATACTTTCGCTTAATGCTAACTATTTTTCAACAAAGCCTGTATGCTCTATTTGGAATATCCTATATTTTAGCATGTTTCCGGCGAAGTTTAAAATAGTACCCTTTTACTCTGAAAGGGAGACCTTTTGTGCTTTTGCTTCCTGAGGTTTTCGTTCGCTCCAATAAAAAACGCCCATACTCAGTAAGACCACAATACCCGCAATGAGGTACACATTTGAAAAGTCTGTGAAACTGACAAGGAGTCCAAAGACAAATGAGCCGGCAGCAATACCTGTATCATACAGGGTGAAGAAAGTAGCCGTCGCATATCCCGTACGATGAGCTGGTGAGTGCTGAATCGCAAGTGTTTGTAAACATGGCACGAGCGAACCGTAGCCAAGTCCAATCACAGCGCCTGATAGAAGAAGCATTGTAGCTGAATGTGTCGCTGTCAGCATCCATAAACCAATGGCAAAAAGGGCAATCGAAGGATAGATCACAACGTGAGCTCCAACCCGGTCAAAAAGTCTGCCTGTAAATGGACGTGATCCAAGCATTGCGGCCGCAAATACAATAAAGAAATAACTACTTGCACCCATTAAATGAAGTGAATTGGCATAAACTGAAATAAATGAAATAATCGGCGAATAACAGAAGGAAATAATAATGCCGACGGCCGCTGTTTTTAATGCGCCTTTTTCAAACAGGTGAGAAAACGTGAATCGGAAGACAATGCTTCCACCGTTTTCAGGCTCTGGCTGTCTAATCAGCATCGTAAAAGCGGCTCCGATGGTCACGATAATGGAAAAGAGAAGAAATAATGAATGAAATCCTATTTTTCCTACTTGATTCAGTGCGATAAACGGACCGATGACAACAGCGAGGTTCATAGACATCACAAAGTATCCGAGTCCTTCCCCGCGTTTATGTTTCGGGATCATATCAGCCGCAATGGCACTGGCGACTGTCGTCAAAATACTAAAAAAGATCCCTTGTACGAAACGCAGCATAAGAAGCGTTTGGAATTGATCAATCGGGATGTATAAATAAGTGAGTAAGGCAAAGGCCGTAGAAGAGAAAATCGCCATCCGTTTTTTGCCAAATTTCTCAATAATGGCGCCAGAAAACGGTCTTGTCACAATAGCAGATAATAAGAAGACCGTCACAAGGAGACCGCCCTGTGATTCTGTTCCATTTAGTTCATCCATTGTGTAAATGGGCAGTAATGTCAAAAGGGCATAAAAAGAGGTGAACGTAAATAAATTCACCAGGACAATCATGATAAAGTCTTTTGTCCATATGCGTTCGTTCATGATGTATGTCACTTCCTATTCAGTTGATAATTTGTGTAAAAGTGTATGGAGGAGTTGTTTTTCTTCGTAGGTAAAATCTGAAAGACATTCTTCTTCAAATTGTTCCATCGTGCGTTTGATTTCTTCAAATCGGGCTTTTGCATCATCTGTCATCACGATCAGATTCTCACGTTTGTCTTTTCCTTGTACACGTTTCACCCAGCCGTTTGCTTCTAAACGGGTGACGGTTCTGGTGATGGTCGGTGCTTCGACGTTCAAATATGTCCAGATGTCTTTTTGGGTTTTCGGGCCGAATGTATCCAAACAAAAAAGCACAGTCCACTGGGACATGTACAAGTCATAAGCAGCAAGCGCTTCGTTCGCCTTTTTAGACAGCAGCCGTGCGCCTTGATGTATTTGATGTAAACACTCTCTATTTAACGTATCCATATGCTCACCTTTTTTAAATATTTATCTAGGTAAATAAATTCACCTTTTCTATTTTACGTGCTGAACTCTTTCTTGTAAAGTGAAAATTTTCGCGCCCCGAAATGATTTTTTGTTTTGCCTTTTCTGATAAATCCCTTGTCCCATCTTCATTTTTAGCATATTCCCTATTCAATGCTAATACACTGTTACAAACCTGACAAAGAGAGTGTTTGAGGTGAGGGATCGTGTTTGGCATTTACTACCTAATGGATGAGAAATTACGACGAACAAGCGCCGCTGAAAATGGATAATCTTCATACGGATCTCATTTCACACTTCTCACATCCATTTTAGGGAGGTCGAGTGGTGTGCACGATTACATCAAAGAGCGAACAATCAAGATAGGAAAGTATATCGTGGAGACAAAGAAAACCGTTCGTGTTATTGCGAAAGAATTTGGAGTCTCTAAAAGTACTGTACACAAGGATCTAACAGAAAGACTGCCAGAAATTAATCCAGATCTGGCTAATGAAGTAAAGGAGATACTGGATTATCATAAATCAATCCGCCACTTGCGAGGAGGAGAAGCCACCAAGTTAAAGTATAAAAAAGAAGAAATTTTAGAAGGCGAACCTGTGAAACAGTAAGCTTAGTTCTTTGTTCATAAACATGATATATATATCTTCCTCATATCGGTAGTTTCTAACCACAAATTTTGTAAAGACTTTTGTAAAGAAATATCTTTTTTTCTGCAAATTATGATAGAATATATAATTAGGGCAGAATGTGGTATTTGCTATGGAAACAGATTTTCAAGGAGGATATATATAGATGTTTGCTAGGGATATTGGAATTGATCTTGGTACTGCCAATGTACTGATTCATGTCAAAGGAAAAGGAATTGTGTTAAATGAACCATCTGTGGTAGCTCTTGACAAAAACAGCGGAAAAGTTTTGGCTGTTGGAGAAGAGGCTAGACGTATGGTTGGACGTACGCCTGGGAATATTGTTGCGATTCGTCCATTAAAAGACGGCGTAATCGCTGATTTTGAAGTAACTGAAGCGATGCTCAAGCATTTTATTAACAAATTAAATGTGAAAGGGCTGTTCTCTAAGCCGCGTATGCTCATCTGCTGCCCGACAAATATTACATCTGTTGAGCAGAAGGCGATCAAAGAAGCTGCTGAAAAAAGCGGCGGTAAGCATGTATTTCTTGAAGAAGAGCCAAAAGTAGCAGCGATTGGTGCTGGTATGGATATTTTTCAGCCAAGTGGAAACATGGTCGTAGATATTGGAGGCGGAACGACAGATATCGCTGTCATCTCAATGGGTGACATTGTAACCGCCTCTTCTATTAAAATGGCTGGAGACAAATTTGATCTGGAAATTCTAAACTACATTAAAAAAGAGTACAAGCTGTTGATCGGTGAGCGCACGGCTGAGGATATTAAGATCCAAGTTGCAACGGTATTCCCAGACGCACGTCACGAAGAGATTTCGATTCGTGGACGAGACATGGTGACAGGATTACCAAGAACGATTACCGTCACAAGCAAAGAAGTAGAAGAAGCATTGCGTGAATCTGTATCTGCGATTGTTCAGGCTGCGAAACAAGTTCTTGAAAGAACACCGCCTGAATTATCAGCTGATATTATCGATCGCGGCGTCATCATTACAGGTGGCGGAGCTCTTCTAAACGGGCTTGATCAATTGCTTGCAGAAGAGCTGAAAGTACCAGTTTTCGTTGCTGAAAATCCAATGGACTGTGTAGCAGTTGGTACTGGCGTGATGCTTGATAATATGGACAAGCTGCCAAAGCGTAAACTCAGCTGATGATTTCCCTCATTCTTTTTAGAAAGAATGGGGGATTTTTATTAAAGAACCCTGCTAATCAGCCGATATATTTCATAGAAGATTGTGTTTAGGTCATGTGAAAGAATTTGAATGAGGTGAGCACGTGTTAAAAGGACTATACACCGCAACATCTGCCATGATCGCTCAAGAGCGGCGGACAGAAATGCTTTCAAATAATATCGCAAATGCGAATACCCCAGGCTATAAAGCGGATGAAGGGGCAATGCGTGCATTTCCAGAAATGCTGCTGAGCCGAATGGAATCAGGACGTTTCCAAACATCCTCAGGCAAAGGCTTTAGCGTTCCACTGCAATCGCCGATTGGTGGAATCAATACTGGGACATATATGCAGGAATTAATCCCTCAATTTACACAGGGAACTTTAAAAACAACAGATCAAACAACAGACATAGCACTAGTTGAAAATAATGTGCCGATCAATCCGGAGACCAATCAGAAATCAGCGCTATTTTATGCGGTCAACACACCAGAAGGCGTTCGTTATACGAAAAGCAGCTCCATTACATTGAACGCACAAAATCAATTGACGATTAATGGCCGCGCTCTTCTTTCCGTGACGGGTCAGCCGATTACGGTTCAGAGTGAGAATTTCAAAGTGAATGCAGATGGTACTGTGTCTGAAAATGGGCAAAATCTTGGTCAAATCGATGTACGTGTTGCGATGGATACAAGAAACCTAGCGCGTGAAGGAAATGATTTATACCGTACAGCTGATAACCAGCCCCTGCCAAGTGCAGTCAATAACGGTCAAATGTCCTATACGTTAAGCCAAGGCGTATCGGAGCTCTCGAACGTGGATGTGACGAAATCATATACAGATATGACAACGGCCTACCGAGCATTTGAAACAAATCAAAAAGTGGTTCAGGCGTATGATAAAAGCTTAGAAAAAGCAGTGAATGAAATTGGCAGAGTGTACTAATCAAGAAATGAAAAAGAAAGGAGGATTCTCATGCTTAGAACGATGATAAACGCAGCTGTATCGATGAATGAAGTGCAAAAGCAGCTTGACATCATCAGCAACAACATCGCGAACAGTGAAACAACAGGGTACCGCGCGAAAAACACCCGTTTCTCAGAGCTGATCAGACAGCAGTTTAATCAGGTAGATGAAAAAAATGAGCAGGTGGCAAACAGTCGTCTGACACCTGCTGGGTTAAGGCTTGGCACGGGGACAATGGTCAATGCGTCCATTAACTCGCTGCAAGGCTCTATTAAAGAAACAGGACGTGATCTTGATGTTGCCTTCGGAGCGCCGTCGCAGTATTTGCGGGTCAACGCCGGCGGTAATATCCGTTATACAAGAGATGGTTCACTTTACTTGCAGCCGGGCAATAATCGTAATCAAGTGCAGCTTGTCACGAGCGAAGGCTATCCGATTCTTGATGAAAACGGAAATGCGATCGTCTTAAATGCAAATTTCCGTGATATTTCAATCGATAAAAATGGGCGGCTTACGGCGGTTTCAAGAGACAATCAACCCAATCAGCAAGTGAATCTGGGCGTTGTACAAGTCAATAATTCGTCAGCACTTGTCTCTGAAGGAGATAATTTGTTCTCAGTCGATGGAACCTATCAAGGTGCATTAACAGCACTAAATGGAGCAAACCGAGAGGCGATTCAGCTTCAGCAAGGTGCACTGGAAACATCAAATGTGGACATGTCGAAAGAATTAACAGACCTCATGACAACACAGCGTTCCTATCAGATGAATTCAAGAACAATTACGATGGGCGATCAAATGCTGGGATTAATTAATACAATTCGATAATCAGCAGGCTGGTATCAGCCTCTCATGATAAAAAAGGCGGCTCGCTCAAAGTCGCCCTTTTTTTTATAAAAATCTGAGACATCAGCAAGAAGATCCTCAAGATCAATCCAGGCTTCTTTTCGTTCAAGACATGTGACGAGCGTGGCGATCTGCTCATCTGCCTTTGGCGTTTGGCTGTAGAGAAGAGATAAGATTTGAAACTTCATTCTTAATATATCAAACTGGGAAGCAACAGCTTCTTTCAGACCTTTTTGAATATACTTCATCCCTTCATCGGTTAAATTTTCTTTAAAACAGGAACGCACAGTTTCGTATAGGCACGATACATAGGAGTGTGCTGACTTTCGGTATGCTGGAAGACGAAGCGCTTTTTTGAAGTATTCCAGCGCTTCCTTATGACGGTTTTGTCTTGACTGAATAAAGCCAGCATCATAATAAACGATACCGAGCAGCTCTTGATCATCAATCTTTTTCACGTAATCAATAATTTCAATGAAAATATCTTCCGCTTCCTTATATTTTTTCTGGTCGCTATAGTTGAGAGCGAGCACAATTTTACACCGATAGATGCTATGGATATCACCGTGCTTTGCAAAAATATCCATGGCTTTTTGAACATGACGAATCGATAACAACGAGTAACGGTTGTTATAATAAACACCGCTTGTACGGAAATGGAACTCTGCTTCCTCCAGCTCATCGTTAAGTAATGGCAGTCGTTCCTCAGCCTTTTCGAGATAATGAATCGCATCATTTTGATCACTTTTTAAAGATTCATATAATCCGAGAAAGAAATAAAAATAATATTGCAGTTCTTCGTTCATTTCATCTTTGTGGGGCAGCAGTTCATATTTGAGTTTTTCTAAGTCCTCTGTCTGATTCATCCAGAGCTGGTGACGGAAAAGCATCAGCTGATAATGGAAATAGAGTTCTTGTTTTTTTGATAATTTCCGTTTATATTTTAGCAGTGTTTTTTTGATTTCTTCAGCCTTCGAAAAATGTCGATGCTTTAGCATTGTATACCAGGAATGGAGAAGTTTTTTTACGGATTTATCGCTCATAAAATTCATTTTTACCCTCTTATTCAATCAATGATGTAATATATATTACCATATTTGTGAAAAAACATTGAGTGTAGTGTGGATTATATTTGATGACAATTGGTAATGATAGATTCTATTTTTTACCATATGTATAAGGCGAATATTGAAAAATGCCAGCATTCATAATATACTTCTATAGGAATCAAATGAAGATCAGCGATATAGAAAAGAAGGAGAGATCAAGATATGCTTGATGCTCAGCAAATTCAAGACATTATTCCACACCGTTATCCATTCTTATTGGTCGACCGTATTTTAGAGGTTGAGGGAGAAAAAAGAGCGGTTGGAATTAAAAATGTTACAGTGAATGAAGAATTTTTTAATGGCCATTTCCCTGGTTACCCAGTCATGCCGGGTGTGCTTATAGTAGAAGCACTCGCACAGGTTTTTGGTGTGATTATGTTAGGCAAGGAAGAAAACAAAGGAAAAATCGGTTTGTTTGCAGGGATTGACGGATGCCGCTTCAAAAGACAGGTCAAGCCTGGAGACCAGCTTCGTTTAGAGGTTGAAGTGACGCGCCTCCGCGGGCCGGTTGCAAAAGGAAAAGCAGTAGCGACGGTAGATGGCGAGGTTGCATGTGAAGCAGAACTGACATTTTCTATTGGTCCTAAAGTATCATGATTTTTCTGGCGGTTCATCAAGCATGAATCGCTTTTTTATTTAGAAACGTTCAGTTAGAACGGATAAGGACTTGCAATTTTGACAAAAAAACGTCATATTAGACAAAAAAAGATGAAGGTGATAAAGGATGCTGAAAGAATTTAGAGAGTTTGCAGTCAAGGGCAATGTCATTGACTTGGCAGTAGGTGTCATCATTGGGGGAGCATTTGGCAAAATTGTCACTTCTCTTGTGAATGATTTAATCATGCCGCTTGTCGGTATTATTATTGGAGGGCATGATTTTAGCGGTTTATCCATTAAAATCGGAGCCGCTCAAATTTTATATGGGAACTTTATTCAAACAGTGGTTGATTTCTTAATTATCTCGTTTTCCATTTTTATCTTTATTCGTTATTTGAATAAGTTAAAACGGAAAAAGGTTGAGGAAGAAGAGGTTGTGGAAACGCCGGATCAAACGGAAGTTTTGCTAACTGAAATTAGAGATCTATTGAAAAATCAAAGCCAGTCTAAAGATGTGCAATAGAAAAAGAGCGGCTGATCCCGCTCTTTTTTATGTGTTTTGTTTAAAAGCATCCAGTAGTTTTTCTCCTGACAGCCCCTCTTTGACGAGGTCTTTTAATACTTCTTCAGTTTCAGTTCTGTAACGATTTGTAATCATTTTACCATCGAGTAATACAGAAATGTTTTCTTCTAAGGCAACGATGTTTTTGACTTGGACAGATAGATGAACAGGGCGGTTGTTTTCTTTAGTGATCGTTACAAGAATCTTCACTTCTGTGTGCTGCTGAAAGAGTACCTCAAACACCTGTCTATGTTTCTTTGGAATGAGTGCCTCAATCATCCAGTGATTTTCACCGTCTTCTTTATTAATGATTAAACCGTCACGAAGGGGAATGCTGGACATTTTATCTTGCTGTGGATCAAGTTCAATTTTTAAATCAATCAGCCTAAAGGTTTTCATATTTATCACCTCACAAGCGTTCATTATTCGTAAGTATTATTATAGCATACAACATCTGTATAAATGAAACCGCTGCCTGCTTAGAACTAGCTGCACATGAGTGAAAGGAGATGTTTTATGGAGTCCTATCAATTGAGAAACATTCATATTGGCGACGACAAGGCAAAGAGTGATATACGTGTTTATTCGTGGGGAGATATTCTTTCATTTTGTGATGTGTATATGGAAGAAGGAGAGTCACTCACGTTTCAATATGTCACCGAGGATCAAATGGACTGTTTTGAGTTTCAGCTGTCGATTCATGATGGCCGGCTTTGTTTTTATTGGTTTGCGTGGGACGGATCTGATTATATTCACATGCCTTCTAGTAATTGGATTCATTCAGATATTTTTTATCAATTTATGAAAAATAAGTATTTCATCAAACAAAACAAGATGATGTTTTATACGCAAGCCGTAAAAAACAGAAATTAATGAGGATATAGAGAATTTGAAGGCCTATTTTGCTATTTTCCTGTTTTGTCACATACGGCCTTTCTCCGTAGACTAGGGGTAGTTGAAAGGAAAGGAGGCAAGTCCCGAATCAAAAGGTAACGTCTATCATCTGACAGCCCCCCCTCTAGCTAAAGCTGATAGATGCTGCCTTGTTCATATGTACACTGCGTAATATAGAACCAATACTTCTTTGTGTAGGTCATGTATCCCCTTGTGAATCCCCTTTGTGTGTATCCGGTCATATTTGCGTGGCCGGATACCCTTTTATTTACTGTTTAACCGATCAGCTCTTGCAAATAGTGGATACTCATTTCATAATGATGATGGATTTTGTTAACGGTATGTCGGTTGAAAATAAAGACAAAAAGGAGAGAACGATGACAAACATTCAATTAATCGCAACGGATTTAGATGGAACTTTATTGAACAGTGAACACAAAGTGAGTCAGGAAAACGAGCAGGCATTAAAGGAAGCAGCTGCGAATGGAATTGAGGTTGTCGTGTCAACAGGGAGAGCGTATTTTGATGTGAGGTCTATTTTTGACCAGCTTGGTATGAATACATGGGTGATTAGTGCCAATGGAGCTGTGATTCATGATCCAACTGGACAAGTGTACCATTCAGCTGCTTTACAAGCAGAAAAGGCTAAACATATATTGTCATGGCTTGAAGAACGTGATTATTATTATGAAGTCTTTACAAACGAAGCCATTTTCACACCAAATCGCGGCAGAGAGCTTCTTGCGATTGAAATGGACCGTTTAAAAAGTGCAAATCCAGAAACGGATCAAAATGTCTTAAAACAAGCGGCAGAAGTTCAATACAGCCAGTCGGGTTTTTCTTATATTGATACATATAAAGAATTGTTTCGTGAGGATCGAAAGCTTTCATTTTACAATATCTTAGGTTTTTCTTTTTTTCAAGACAGATTGAAAGCCGGATGGGATATGTTTGGTAATGATTCAGATTTAACATTGGTCAGTTCGGCTGATCATAACTTTGAAATTGGTTCAAAGGACGCGTCTAAAGGGCAGGCATTAACAAGGCTGGCAGAAGGACTAGGTATACCTTTAAGTAGGGCAGCGGCTGTAGGAGACAGTTTAAATGATGAATCAATGCTTCGAGCTGCTGGTGTTGGGGTTGCAATGGGGAATGCGAGACAGGATATAAAAGAAATCGCTGATCACGTGACGTTATCAAATGATGAACACGGTGTCGCGCATATGATCCGGCACCTTTTGAAATAGATGAATCAGATGTCGTGGTATAAATCACATAGGATGAAGCGCATTCTACAAAAGAGGAATTCAGAACCACTTCTATTTACACATGATGTGGAACATCATATAATTTAATTATGAATATAACCCGCTTGTAAGGAAAATAAGGAGAGTAAACGAATGGCGCTGGAATCTTATAAGTCCGAAAATCTGCATTTAATCAAGGAAGCCTTGGACTATACTCAGGTTGGCCTGACGGTGACGGACCCGTCTTTACCTGATAATCCTTTAATATATGTGAACAAGGGCTTTTTAGATATGACAGGCTATCAAGAAACCGAAGTATTGGGGAGGAATTGTCGTTTCCTTCAGGGAGATGAAACTGAACAAAACGCTCTCAAGCAAATTAGAACAGCCATTGAGAACAAAGAGGCTGTCACGGTTCAGCTGAAAAATTATAAAAAATCTGGACAAATGTTTTGGAACGAGTTAAGTGTCGCTCCCCTTTGGATTGACGAAAAGGAAGGAAAACGTCTTTATTTCGTTGGTCTGCAAAAGGATGTCACGAAAGAGAAGGAACAGCAGGAGCTTCTTGAGCAATCAATTGATGAAGTGCTGAATATTTCTGTCCCAATCGTTCCGGTGAAAGATGGTATCTCTGTGTTACCGATCATTGGTACGTTAACAGCGCCTAGATTTGATAAGATCATTTCAACGGTCTCCACCTATATCTCTCAATCCAAGGATGATTATTTTATTGTCGATCTGTCCGGATTATTAGAAGTGGATTCATTTGTGGCAGATGCGATCTTTAAGCTGAACGATTTGATTTTAATGACAGGTACTGAACTCATTGTGACAGGAATTAAACCGAATCTTGCAATGAAAATGGGAGAAATGAGAGAGGACTTCCGTGAATTAAATACGTATATGAATGTGAAATCTGCATTGAAAAAACTAAACATTTAGCGTACGTTATATGAAATGAAAAAGAGGACTTTTCTCAAGATTAATGAAAAGTCCTCTTTTTGCTGTGATTAAGATGATTGAGCGGCGGCACTTAAGGTAAATAAGTCTTCTAGTTCGTTTGTCGATAGCTCTGTAATCCAGCTTTCGCTTTGGATAATTTGATCATTTAATGTTTGTTTTGTTTCGAGCATTTGATCGATTTTTTCCTCGATTGTGCCCGTTGTGATCATCTTATGGACGTGAACAAATCGTTTTTGTCCAATCCGATAAGCTCGGTCTGTTGCTTGGTTTTCCACAGCAGGATTCCACCATCTATCGTAGTGAATGACATGGTTTGCGGCGGTTAGATTGAGTCCTGTTCCTCCTGCCTTTAAAGAGAGAATTAAGATGTTGAATTCTTTCTTCTGGAAGCGGTCCACCATTTTGTCCCGCTCTTGTTTTGAGAGACTGCCATTTAAAAATTGGACTGGTTCTCCAAACATCTTTTCTGCCAGCTGCTTGATCATGTTGCCCATTTCAATATATTGCGTAAAGATGAGACAGCTTTCTCCTTGCTCATGTATCACTTTTAACAGCTCTGCGAGTTTATCCATTTTTAACGAACGTTTCAGCAGTTTCACATCTGTTCCGCTCTCTTTTAAATAGAGCGCAGGGTGATCACAAATCTGTTTGAGTCTGCCAAGCATACTTAAAATAATGGCTTTTCGCTGCATCCCTGTTAATGATGCCATGTGTTCAAATGTATCCTTCACGAGCTGTTCATATAAAGACGCCTGCTCAGCGGAGAGCGGAATGAATTCTTTTTCTTCGAGTTTCTCAGGCAGGTTCAGGGCAACCTCTTCATCTTGTTTTGTTCGTCTTAATAAAAATGGTTTGATCAGCTGCTGGAGCTGTTCAATTCTTTTTTCTTCACGGTCTTTTTCAATCGGAAGGACGAACTTTTTATGGAAGCTGGTCAGGCTGCCGAGATATCCTTTGTTGACGAAGTCGAATATGGACCAAAGCTCTGTCAAACGGTTTTCCATTGGTGTCCCGCTGAGGGCAATGTGATGCTGTCCTTTGAGCTGTCTAATCGCTCTCGATTGTTTCGTATGGGCGTTCTTGATGTTTTGGGCTTCGTCTAAGCAAATGGTATTCCACTTTGCTGCCGTTAATTCATCACGATCAGAATGTGAGAGTCCATAAGACGTCAAAACAATATCTGTTGACTCATATGTTTTTGTGAAGTCCTCTCCCTGTGGACGCGATGGGCCATAATGCAGGGCAACCTTCAAATGTGGTGCGAATGTTTCGAGCTCTCGCTGCCAGTTTCCTAAAACAGAGGTCGGCGCAATGATGAGAGAGGGAGCGGCATTTTGCTCCTGCTCCTTCAAATACGTGAAATACGCGATCATTTGAATCGTTTTTCCAAGACCCATATCATCTGCTAAACAAGCCCCAAATCCATGAGATCTTAAAAATAAAAGCCAATTTACGCCATGCTGCTGATACGGACGCAGTTTGCCTTTGAAGGACTCACTCATTTCGTAAGAAGGCAGCTCGTGCGAATCATTTAATTGGTGGACAAGCCCTCTTAATTGCGATGAAAGTTCAAATTGAATATGGGCAAATGCTGAACTGTCTAGTAGTTCTGGAATCGATTCAGAGGAAGCTTCTTGATCTGCCAGTTCGCGTGACAAAATATCAGACATGTGAAGCCCTTCATTTTCGGCACGCTCCATCCACTTTTTCATTTGCTGAATGAAGGTCGGGTCTATTTTGATCCATTGTCCTCGAATGTTGACAAGGCGTCGTTTGCTTTGGACAAGCTCGTTGAACTCATCTTCTGTCAGTTCAATGCCGTTTGTAGCAAAGCGCCAATTAAAGTCCATTAATGCGTCCATTCCGACATGCGATTCGCCTCGCGGTGTAGAAGAAATCCTTGCTTTTAACATCATCGTGCTGTCTTTAACAATTTGCCACCACGATGGGAGCAGAATCTCAATGCCCATATTGACAAGTGTTTCACTTGCTTCAGATAGGAAGAGCCATGCTTCTTCTTCTGACATAAGTGTGGTGCCAGATGTGAAAGAAAGCCAAGGGACAATTTGACTGAATCGTTCCAGCTCTCTTGAAATTTTATCTTGATACGGATGCCAAGACCTTTTCAATGAACGAATGCCTTCAAAAAAGTGAAGGTCACTGTTTTTCTTGTCCCGCAAAAACAATTCGATTTTCCAATCATCTCCGTCAAAATCCGGTTCATTTAAGCGCAAGCCGACAGTGAACGGCGTCTCATCATCTATCCAGCCAATCGTCTCTAAGAAATCCTGCTCATCTAGAAAATGTCCTTGGAAGGTTGAGAGCGCAGGCGATTGTGCGTTCATGAGTTCCCATTTGTGCTGCAAGGCATCATCATACTGAATGTAATCCTGTACAGCAAAGGAGAACCAATCAGCCGTATAACCATCTAATAGGCCTTCTTTATCTTTAAACCGAAGCTCGCCTTTTGTCCACGCCTCATAATCGGGAACGAAATCTTCGTCCTCGATGAATTCGTAAATGGTGGAGGCAGTCTTCATCAGTGGTTCCGTTTCATCCGTTAATGTCACATGACTAAACGTATTAAATGAATTTTTTCCTAGCAATTCAACGGTCATCCAAGGGCTTAACAGAAAGGCAGGAGTGCCAATAAAGCTGACATCTTCTAAAAATGTTCCGTAGAAAGAAGATTCGTGCCATTGGAAAAGCTGCCTCTTCATTTCATTAAGCGGAACAGGGTGTCCGTCCTCTGCTTGCGCTGAAATGGTGAAAGAGAAATCTTCAGTTTGTTCTGCATGAATGACAATTTGTTTATGGCGTGTCATCAATCAATTTTCCTTTCTTCATTTCCTCTTGGAACGCACGCAGCCGTTTTGTTGAATCTTGCAGCTGCTTTACATACCTTTCCCAGATCACGGTTTTTTTCGTTTTATGATAAAGCGTACGCAGTTTCTTCAGCATTTTCACAGACTCTCGATAAGCACTTCGATTCTTTTGATCGAGAAGCAGTGAGATTTCACGGTGGTACGATGGAATGAGGGCTTCCGGCTCCTCTTTTGCAATCTGTTTGATCAAATCCTTCTCCAGTTCACTAATGGAGAAACCAACAAGGCTGTGAATCTCAATCCATTCCGCATAACGCTGCTGTGCATACAAAAGCTGACTGTATTCTGTAAACGCATAAGGCATACAGATTTGGAGATAACGTTCATATAAATGATGATCCTTCGTCTGCTTAAAGTATGCATCTAAATAAAAGAAGAAATCACTGACGGCTCCCCGCAGTTCTCTATAGGAAAGGTCGAGCTGGCAATATTCCTCTAATATATAGGTGATTTCATGATACCAGAGCTTGAGCCGCTTCCAGTCCTTTCGGTTTGTGAGATCCTTCAGCCAATTAAGCACATTTGGCAGCATATCCGCATTGAGCAGCTGTAATTGCTGAAAGAGGCTTTCGTCTTCTTTCAGTAAATAATCCATGTGCATCAGGCCGATGGTACGTTCAACCGTTTGTTCTTTCTTCTGGGCGTTCTTTAGTAATTCTGTTTCTTTTTTGACCCATTTCCCTCTATTTAATATGGTGCCCCAAATCTCCATAAAGACCGCTACTCGTTCATGCTGGAAAGGTCCATTGATTTGAAGAAGTGTGCGAACGGCAGTTGGTGTGTTTTCAAGAAACGGATCGAGGGAAAAGGAAAGGGCGTATGTCTTCAAATGATCCACTGAATCGAAAATGGTGTTCATGAGCTGTTCTACATATGGATTCATGGAATAAAAGTCCTTTTCGGCATCAAGCCGGCCGAGGTCGATGAGTTCATGAAGCCTCAGCCATACATCGATCGACGTATGAATCGCATACAAGCTCTTGAATTCAGGTGAAGCAGGTGCGTGTTTTTTTAGGATCGATAAATAGCCGTAATACAAATGCTGCGGTGTTTGCTGATGCTTCGGTGTCCGTTTCAGCCAGAGGTTAAATTCCTCTTGGAAAAAAGTCAGCCAGCTTTGGAGTGATTGTTCGTCTGGGCGCTTCACTTGGAAGTGCTGGCGAATCAGTTCTTTGCTGCGCTGTAATTCATCTTTTTCTGACCAATTTTCTGTAAATCCGGTCACACTCTCTACTTGAGCGTATAGCGAAAAGAAGACAGCAAGAATGTGTTTGCAAAGTCCATCTGCTGGACATGAGCAGCTGCTTCTCACAGGAAACAGCACATGAAGGTGGACCTTTGCTGCCACGACGTCATGTACATAAGCTGACCATTCAGTATCAGACTCTTGCTTGAGCCGATATACGCTGTCCTGTCTATAAGTAATCAATGCTTTTTTGATGAGTTGTTTGTTCTCATCTGTTGCAGGAAGAAGTTCTTTGATCTGTTCGGCAGTTTGTTTGATTTCTTCTTCGTTGATGTTGTGCTGAAGCATTTGATCCGCTCCTAACCAAGTAAAAGATTCCAATTCTTTTATTATAGCTCAATGGGGATTCATAAAAAAGTTTTTCATGAAAATGGTCATAAATTTCAAAAGCTGTCGAATGATGTAATAGAGTATTGCATAAACCAACCTTACAGCATATAATAATGAAATTAGTGGAATCGAAAGGATACAGACATGGATAATAAGGGTTTAAATCAAGAAGAATTTTTAAAGATTTTGATGTACGCTCATGATATTGGTGAAAATTCAAATGATGTCACAACAAAAGAAATGCTTGAAAATCTGATTGCTCATATTCGAAATGGTCTTGTTTCATAAAAGTGACCCCCTGCTAGTGATGGCAGGGGGTTTTTGTATGCTTTTAAGAATGGAATGAACGCTCCCGGCATACGATGTCATTACAAGCATAAGGAGTATGGGGAGCTGATGGTGTCATGAATATTGCGATTGCAGGCTGTGGGTATGTGGGGCTTGTGACAGGTGTGTGTTTATCGGAGGCAGGACATGATGTGGCGTGTATTGATATTGACCGCCGAAAGGTCATGCAGCTGAAACAGGGAACTCCCCCAATGTATGAGCCAGGGTTAAAAGAGCTATTGAAACGCAATCTTGAGCAGGGACGAATTCATTTTCACATAAATGGAGCGGAAGTCTACCCGCGGGCAGATGTGTTAATGATTGCAGTCGGCACCCCGCAGCAGGCAGATGGCCAAGCTGATTTACAGTATGTGTTTCAGGCTGCAAAAGAGATGGGCTTAAAAGCAAAGTCAGGGGCGATTCTTGTGGTGAAAAGTACGGTGCCTGTCGGAACGGGAGATCAAATCGATCAGTTGATCCATCAAGAATTAGGACGGAAGGAGCCACTAGCGATTGCATCTAACCCAGAATTTTTACGGGAAGGCTCTGCCATTTCAGATACATTGAGGGCGGATCGGCTTGTGATTGGAGCTGAAACAAAAGCCGTATTAGATCAGCTGGAGGACATGTATGCTGATTTCCACCTTCCAATGGTCAAAACAGACCGTAAAAGTGCTGAAATGATCAAGTATGCATCAAATGCATTTCTGGCGACAAAAATCAGCTTTATGAATGAGATTGCCTCCATTTGTGAAAAAACAGGGGCTGATGTTGAATGGGTGGCGCAGGGAATGGGGCTTGATCAGCGGATTGGTTCTTCCTTTCTCAGAGCGGGCATTGGCTACGGAGGTTCTTGTTTTCCAAAGGATACAAATGCACTTGTCCAAATTGCAGGGCATGTTTCCCATGATTTTGAACTGTTAAAGGCTGTGATTAAAGTAAATAATGAGCAGCGGACAGGTTTTATCCGAAATATTCAGGAGCGGCTGGGGGCAGCTCTTGAAGGGAAGCGAATTGCGCTTCTTGGTCTGTCCTTTAAACCGAATACAGACGATATGAGGGAGGCACCATCTATTCCGATCGCTCATGAGCTCCATCAATTAGGTGCGGAGCTTGTGGCGTATGATCCTGTTGCTGCCCGGCATGCAGCTCGCGAGCTGCCGGATCAAGTTTTATTTGCTCAAACGATTGAGGAAGCGATCAAGGATGCCGATGCGGTCTGTCTATTAACAGAGTGGGCGGATATTCAGTCGTTTCCACTCGCTTCCTACAAGAAATGGATGAAGCGGCCGCTTATTTTTGATGGACGAAACTGTCATACACTTGAAGCGGCAGAACAAGCAGGGGTCGAGTATCATTCGATTGGGCGCAAATCAGTTTCTCCAATTTATATGTAAAAGAAAACCGATAACAGTGAATGTTATCGGTTTTTTACGAATGCGGCAGAATGAAGCCACCATATAAGAAAGCAGCCACAATAAGAAAGGCAGGGTGCAGCTTGAATTTGGTCATCAAGAAAAAGGAGATCGCAGCAATGGCGAGCGATTGCGTCCAGCCGATGGCGTTCACTGCATCTCCGCCGATCTCCCATGTTAATAAAAGCATCATCATCGCAATGACAGGCTGAACGGATAAGGTCATGCCTTTAACGACGGAAGATTGACGAAAGCGGTCAATCAGCTTGAGCAATAAAATCAGCCCAACAGCGGACGGCAGTACAGTGGCAAGCAGTGCCACGATAAAGCCTGGCCAGCCCATGACGTCATAGCCGACATATGCTGCAATCTTCGTAGCGATTGGTCCCGGCAGTGCATTGGCTAAGGCCAGCATATTGGAGAATCCTTCGTTCGTCATCCAATGAAAATGATTGACGATTTCTTCATAATTGAGCGGGATAGATGCAGGACCACCGCCATATCCTAATAGATTGGATAAAAAGAATGCCCAGAATAAAAAGAGAATCAGCATCATGAAGACACTCCTTTCTCTTTATTTGGCCGATTCCAGCGATTTTTCAGTTTAAAATGAAAGGCGCCATAAAGTAAAAAGATCATGACAATAATTCCTGGATGAATGGACAGCACTTGCAGTCCAATAAAGGCAAGAAGGAATAGAGCGACCCCGAAGATCATGCCGAAGCCTTTCAGCGCTTTTTGTCCAAACTCATATGCCATGATGCCGAGTAGCACGGCAATGACCGGGGTCACAGCACCAATCATATTTTGAATGATTTGTGAGGAGCTTAAAACGCTGACAAGTGTAACAAGGGCTACCATGGCGAGACATGTTGGTAAAATATGAGCAGCTGTTGCGACAATTGCGCCATATACGCCCTTTAATCGATAGCCGAGGTATGCTGACATTTTGGTTGCGATCGGGCCTGGTAATGCATTGGCGATGGCGAGTGTTTCTCCGAATTCGTCATCGTTGATCCATTGATATTTCACCACCGCTTCATGGCGAATAAGCGGTATGACGGAAGGGCCTCCGCCAAAACCGAGAATCCCGGTTCGCACCATAGCGATAATGAGTTCGATATATGATTGCAAGTGGTTCAACTCCTGTCTACAATTTCATGCCCATGCGGCTTTTGTATCGTTTAATGAGCATTTGGCAGTCCACACTGACAACGCCTTCTAGCGGGTATAGCTTTTTTGTCAGGAAAGTCTCCATTTCCTGTTCATGTTGAAAAATGCCATGCATATGCAGCTTGCTTGGTCCTGTCATGTGATAAAGGCTTGTGACAGCCGTTTCCTTTTCAAGCTGAAGGGCTACCGCTTCTAAAAATTTCGGCTCTACCTCTACATTAAAGAAGACAGAGACATGAATGCCGACCTTCGCGGGGTTAATTACAGCGGTGAATCGTTCAATGACCCCTGCTTCAATGAGCTGCTGAATGCGGGCTTGTACGGCAACACGTGACAGACCGACCTGTTTGCCGAGATCTGTATAAGACATGCGCCCGTCCTCGTGTAATAGGGATAAAATTTGTTTATCTCTTTCGTCTAATGTTAGGTTTGGAATGCTATAGTCTTTTGACACCGTATAACCACCTTTCTTCTGTTGATATTCTATCATATTTTATTACGAATAGAATGGATAATTTGTTATTTGCTATCGAAACGAAAATATCACGGGGTGGAAATCGTCTTTATGCATAAAAAAACACCCCGGGCTCACCGGGGTGTCTTCATTTATTGATCTGGACTGCTTTCTGCACTGGCAATTTGCTGTGCAAGGTCAGCTCGATCAATGTCTGCTTGGAAGAATTCCTGCGTATTTGGCAGATGTAAATTCATATGGCGTTTTTGAGAAATGCGGATGGTGACTTGATCAACGGTGTAATCAAATACGTGTCCGCCAACACTTCGATCTTCATCAATAAAATGAAGATGATATCCACTCACCGCAATGCCGTGTGCATACTGCGGTGTACGGAAGCCTGCGATCGTACCTTGAATATCCTCAAAGTCGAAAATAGGCTGAGACTTGACTGCTTCTACCATCGGAACGTAAGGTTTTTCCTGTTTTTCAACCGTACGTGTTTGAACCTTTTTGAAAGATCCATCAATGCGGACCGCATAAAAGATATTCTTACTTGGTAAAATGCGGTCGATTTCTTCTTCCAGCTCTTTGGATGTCATAGGTGCATCAATTCGATGAACGATATCTGTTTCAAAGAATGCTAGAGAGCAGAATGGTGAATAATCTTGATTGGTGACCGGTGTCGCTGTTCCATCCGAGCGCAGCCGGTAGAATGCGCCGTCAAAGCCGATCAGCTCTCCATCTAATTGATTGAATGTACCGATGCCAAAATCACCGTGTTCAGGAATATGTGCGAGGGAGAAATCTCCATCATATACGGCTTCCAGCAGGGAGGTCATTGTCGATACTTGATAGACCTCTTGCTGTTTGTCATGCTGTCTTGTGTCATTCTGTTGATTCATTGGGTGCATCATACCCATAACCGCTCACTCCTTTAATGTAATGTATCGAAGTCTTATCTGACGTTCATTGCATGTTTTTTGCGAAAGACTTCTGGCCATTTTTGACTGGCGAGGTCAGGGTTGTCTTGATAGTCAATCGGAATATCAATAATCACGGGTCCTTCTATGTTTATACCCTTTTGAAGGACGGTTGAAAGCTCCTCAGGTGAGTTGACCCTTAGTCCAGTCGCTCCAAAGCTTTCCGCATATTTCACTAAATCGATCTGCCCGAATTCAACGCAGGATGTACGGTCATATTTCATTTCCTGCTGGAACGCGACCATGTCGTATGTGCTGTCGTTCCAAACAAGGTGAACGAGGTTTGTTTTCTTCCGGACTGCTGTTTCTAGCTCCATTGCGGAGAAGAGAAAACCGCCATCACCTGAGACCGAGATAATCTTTTCATCTGGATTCATGATAGAAGCCGCAATTGCCCATGGTAATGCGACGCCTAATGTTTGCATGCCGTTACTCACCAGGAATGAGTTCGGTTCATAGACGCGGAAGTGACGGGACATCCAAATCGCGTGAGATCCGATATCACACGTGACCTTCGTGTCATCAGGAATCAGACGTCTCAATGTATGAATGACATCCAGCGGGTGAGATCGATGACTTTCTCTTTCTGGTGTCTTTTCAATGTCGCTTAATAGCTCCTGTAATTCAGTGACTAATTCTATGTTCTCTTTGCTTAGAGAAAGGGGAACACTGTCATGCGCTAGATGTTTGACGGTTTCAGAAATATTGCCTACAAGCTCAAGCGCTGGCTCATAAAAATGGTCAATATCTGCCTGCATGTCATCAACATGGATGATCTGACGCTGCTGCGGCTGAAGGTTCCAATGCTTCGGATCATATTCAATTGGATCAAAGCCAATGGTCAAAAGGACATCTGCATGTTCAATGAGAAGATCACCCGGCTGATTACGGAATAAGCCGATTCTGCCTACATATTGAGACTCGAGCTCTCTTGAGAGAACGCCGGCTCCTTGGTACGTTTCAACAAATGGGATACCAAGTGTTTTTAATAATGCTCTTGTGGCATTTGCAGCAGCTGGACGACTAGCTTTCATTCCCACAATCGCAATAGGTAAGTGTGCATTTTGAATTTTGGCGATAGCCGAACTGATGAGAGCATCTGGTGCAGGACCTAATTCTGGAGAAGGGTGAGCAGACACTGGTGTTTGTGTGGTGTGTTCTGTCACGACATCTTGTGGAAAGCTGATAAATGCTGCTCCAGCCTGCCCTTTTTGTGCCGCGCGAAAAGCATTTGTTAATGCTTCTGGTATATTGTTTACGTCTTGTACTTCAACGCTATATTTTGTGACTGGTTTGAATAATGCCGCATTGTCGAGTGATTGATGTGTTCGTTTCAGACGATCTGCACGAATGACGTTCCCAGCGATTGCGACAACAGGATCACCTTCTGTATTGGCTGTTAATAGACCTGTTGCTAAATTAGATGCACCAGGACCTGATGTGACGAGACAAACACCTGGTTTGCCGGTTAAACGTCCGACAGCGGCTGCCATAAAGGCTGCATTTTGTTCGTGTCTGCATAGGACAAGCTCTGGACCTCTGTCTTTTAATACATCAAATACAGCGTCAATTTTTGCACCTGGAATCGCAAAAACATGGGTCACACCTTGAGCAATCAGCGTATCAACAATCAACTCTGCTCCTCGTCTTGTTAGGGGTTGTGCTTGAGATTTCATTTACCCCGCACTCCTTTCGGCAAGTAAAATTTTTTATGAAAATATATTTTCATGATATGATTTACTATACATTTCATAAAATAAATTTTCCAATATATGTTTAACGTAGTTTTGATATGTTTCACGAATAAGTGTGTGAGGAGTGAAAGGATGGAACTGAGACATTTGCAGTATTTTGTCACAGTAGCGGAGGAGCTGCATTTTGGCAGAGCAGCCGCGCGGTTGAATATGACACAGCCTCCACTTAGTCAGCAAATTAAGCAGTTTGAGGAAGAATTGGGTTTTCCTTTATTTCACCGGTCGAAGCGGGTGGTGGAGCTAACAGCAGCTGGAAAGGTCTTTTTACAGGAGGTTCGGGGAGTGCTGCAGCAGCTTGATAAAGCCGTTGATCATGCACGTCATACAGCAAGAGGAGAGCTGGGGAAAATCATCATAGGTTTTGTTGGAACGGCGACATATGATATTCTGCCGCCCGTTGTACGTGAATTTAGGGAGCTGTATCCCTCTGTCAGTATTGAGCTGCAGCAGCTTTCCGTTCCGCAGCAGCTAGAGGCACTTTTAAATGGTGAGATTGATATCGGTTTTTTACACCCTACATCGCCGCATGAAGAATTAGTCAGTCGTTTGATGAAGCAGAGTGAATGTATTTTTGCGATTCCAAAAAATCATCGATTGGCTAAAAAAGAGACGGTCACAATTGAAGATATCCGTCATGAACCGATTATTTCTTTATCACAGGAATCATGGCCGTCCCTTTATCAGCACTTTATCCTGCTATGTGAAAAGTACGGATTTTCTCCAAATATCGTGCAGGAAGCAGCGGAATATCAAATGATCATTGGCCTTGTCACAGCAGGGATCGGTATTGCAGTGATTCCACAATCAGCCCGGCGTTTATTTAATCTGGATGTTGTATATCGCTCCATTGAGGATGAACAGCTTCTAGCGGAATGGACGATTTCCTATAGGCGTGAAAATCATAATCCTGCTTTATTTCATTTGGTCCACCATATCCTGCATCGCACCGAGCTGGAATAAGAGGTATAGAGAAAGGGGTATGGTATGATGTCGTTACATTAAAAGGAGGCGTACCTGAATTGATTACATTGCTACTGGATCAGCTGTCACGAAAAGAGGCATATAAATTATTATCTGGATCTATCGTTCCAAGACCGATTGCATTTATTACAAGTCTATCTAAAGAAAATGTCGTCAATGCCGCACCATTTAGTTTCTTTAATGTCATCAGCGGACACCCGCCGCTCATTGCGGTTTCTATCGGACGACGTGATGGTCAGATGAAAGATACTGCGCAGCATATCATCGATAAGAAAGAGTTTGTCGTTCATGTGAGTGATGCAGGCATGATAGAAGATATTAATGAAACAGCTGCTACTCTGCCTAGGGAAGAGAGTGAGCTGGATCGCACCGGACTTCATCAAGTAGAGAGTCATGTCATTTCGGTGCCGGGGATCAAGGAAGCACGCATTCGTTTTGAATGTCAGCTGGAAAAACATCTGACCTTTCAAAATGATGAAGGGGAGATCACAGTTGATCATATCATTGGCCGGGTTGTATGTGCACATTTAGATGAGGCTGTTTATGATGCAGAAAAAGGCTATGTTTCTACTAATGAACTGAAACCAGTCGCTCGCCTAGCAGGTAATGATTATGCCCATTTAGGCACGTCATTTGTGCTGAAAAGACCACAGTAATAGAAAAATACCCCCGAGGGATATCGGGGGTTTTCTGTTTATTTCTTCTGTTCTAGTTTGAGTGGAGCTGCGATGTTCTTTTGTACTTTTTTCCCTTTTAATACGTCGTTTGCAGCACCGACTGCCAGTTGACCGATCAGCTCTGGCTGCTGCGCAACCGTTGCAGAGAGCTTTCCTGCTTTGATCGAGCTGAGTGCATCTTCGTTGCCGTCAAAGCCAACGACAAGAATGTCTTTCCCAGAGCTTTGAATCGCTTCTAGTGCGCCGAGAGCCATTTCATCATTGTGGGCAAAAACGGCTTTGATGTCAGGGTTTCCTTGAAGAAGGTTTTCCATGACATTCAGTCCTTTTGTCCGGTCGAAGTCAGCAGCTTGTTTTGCTGTCACTTTTAGATCTTTATCCGCTATTTGATGGAATCCTTTTCCACGCTCACGTGTAGCGGAAGCGCCTGGTACGCCTTCTAATTCAGCGACTTTTGCTCCTTTGCCAACCTTGTCAATGATAAATTTAGCTGCCATTTCTCCGCCTTTGACGTTATCTGAGGCGACAAGTGCTTCTACCTTTCCACTTTCGGCTGAGCGGTCTAATGTGATGACAGGTATATCTGAAGCGTTTGCTGATTCGACAGCGGTTGATATGGCAGATGAATCCGCTGGGTTGATGAGCAATGCGTCGACACCTTGCTGAATTAAATCTTCTACATCACTTGTTTGTTTAGCTGAATCATTTTGTGCATCTGCAATCACGACTTCAATGCCAAGCTTTTTTGCTTCTTTTGTCACACCGTTTTTCAGAGAAACGAAGAATGGGTTATTTAATGTCGAGATCGACAGACCGATTTTGATGTCTTTTTTCTTGCCATCCTTAGATGACTTGGCCCACTCCGGCGGTTCAAGCGAGCAGGCAGAAAGCAGAAACAAAGAGAGAGTCAGGATGAGAATAAGATATTTTTTCATAGCAGCTGCCTCCTTAAGCAGATTTCTTTCTGTCTAGCAGGACTGCAATCAAGATGACAATCCCTTTCACAACAGATTGATAGAATGATGAAACACCAAGTAAGTTCATACCATTGTTCAGGACACCGATAATGAGCACCCCGATGAGTGTGCCGACAATTCGTCCTCTTCCGCCGGACAGGCTTGTCCCGCCAAGTACGACGGCAGCAATGGCATCAAGCTCATAGGACGTACCAGCTGTTGGCTGCGCTGAATTTAGACGAGATGTTAAGATCGCACCTGCTAAGGCAGACATGAAGCCTGCTAATGAATAGATCATAATTTTCACGCGCGGTACTTTGATTCCTGAGATGAGAGCCGCTTTTTCATTCCCGCCGATGGCATATGTTCTTCTGCCGAAAGGTGTTTTATGAAGCAGTACCCAAAGTACGATAAAGGTGAGAAGCATCGTGATCGCTGGAACAGGAATGCCTAAGAAATATCCGCGGCCGAATAACTGAAAGGCATAGTTAGAGCCAAGCCCAGTAATCGGGTTTCCGTCTGTATAAACGAGTGTCAAACCTCTGAAAATCGTCATCGTGGCAAGCGTTGCGATAAAAGGAGCCATTTTTCCTTTTGTAATTAAAAGACCGTTGATCATCCCAAGAACGGCACCGATGATACAGCCGACAATAATGGCTAAAATTGGGTCCATGCCAGAAACGATAAAGCCGGCAGTCAGGGCACTGGACAGTGCAAGAATGGCACCGACAGATAAATCAATGCCTCCAGTTAAAATAACAAATGTCATCCCAAAGGCAATGAGGGCATTAATGGAGATTTGTCTCAGTAAGTTTAAGATGTTTAATGGCTCTAAAAAGGCCGGGTTTAAAATAGAAACAATGGCGACAAGGATGATGAGTCCTAAGAATGGCCCAAGCTTTTGCATGATGTGATCAAATCGTCCATTTGAAGTAAGTGGTTTCATGTTACTTCCCTCCTGTAGCTAGTGTCATAATTCGTTCCTGCGTTGCTTCTGTTTTGTCTAATTCTCCGCTGATGGTTCCTTCATGAATGACGAGCACTCGATCGCTCATCCCGAGTATCTCTGGGAGTTCAGAGGAGACCATTAAAATGGCAACGCCTCGATCGGTCAATTCATTCATTAACTGATAGATTTCTCGTTTCGCTCCGACGTCGACACCTCGTGTCGGTTCATCTAAAATCAACACCTTTGGCTGTATGCCGATCCATTTGGCGATGACGACTTTTTGCTGATTTCCACCAGACAGGCTTCGGGCAGAGATGTCAGAGGAAGCCGTTTTAATCGTCAGTCTTTTAATGAGCAGGTCGACAAAATCCTGTTCAGTTTTCTTATCAATCAATCCCTTTGGAGAGAAGCTTTTTAAGTTTGGCAGACCGATGTTTTCTCGGATGGATGCATCAAGCATCAATCCTTCATCCTTGCGATCCTCTGTGATAAAGCCGATGCCGAGCTTGACGGCATCACTTGGTTTTTTAATAACAGCCTTTTTTCCATGAACCCATATTTCTCCTTGATCAAGAGGATCAAGGCCAAACAGCGACCGCATCATTTCGGTCCGGCCAGCACCCATTAAGCCTGCAACACCAACGATTTCTCCAGCTTTAACTGAGAAGCTGATATCTTGAAATTGTCCTTTTCTCGTTGCTTGTTTCACCTCAAGGACAATGTCTCCTGTAGAAGGCGTTCGCTCGGGATATCGATCTGTCAATTCACGGCCGACCATTTTCTTGACGACTTCATGGAAATTCGTTTCAGGTATGGCTTTCGTATCGACCGTTTTCCCATCACGCATGATCGTAATCCGGTCACAGATTGCAAAGATTTCCTCCATACGGTGAGAAATATAGACAATGGAAACGCCTTCTTTTTTGAGAGATTCAATGATCTGGAAGAGCTTCTCGATTTCCCGTTCCGTAAGAGCTGCTGTCGGCTCATCCATGATGATGACCTTTGCATCGGTCATTAATGCTTTTGCAATCTCAATCATCTGTTTTTGTCCAACAGAACAGCTGCCTGCCTCTTGTTCAAGTGAGAGATTCACAGACAAACGGTCCAGCTGCGTTTGGGCGAGAGTCTTCATTTTCTTAGTATCTAGCAGTCCGAGTTTCGTATAGATTTCTTTCCCGATGAATAGGTTCTCCAAGACGGTCATATCCGGCCATATGTTAAGCTCCTGATGAATGAAGGCGATGCCGTGCTGTTCCGCTTCCTTCGGATCTTTGAAAGCGGTTTCTTTTCCGTCGATTTGTATCGTTCCTTGATCTAAAGAATAAAGACCTGTAAGCAGATTCATTAAAGTTGATTTTCCCGCACCATTTTCACCCATGAGTGCGTGGACTTCACCTGTGACGAGGTCAAAGGAGACCCCGGAGAGAACGGTGTTTTTTCCAAAAGCCTTATGGATGTTATGCATCTCTATGTTCATATCTGGCTCCTCCTTTTAAAAGATGACACCGGCATGAAGAATGCAGTTTGCGTATGGGGTGGCTTCACCCGTTCGAATGACTGCTTTTGCCTGTTTGGTCATGTCTTTGAACGTCTCGTGGTCTACTTCATGTAACGATTTTGAGAGCGCTTTCTTAAGAAATAAATGATCTCGTTCATTGGCTTCTTTGATTTCACTAGCTACAGTGATGTTTTCAACGGCCATTTCCTGAAGAAGGAGGGAGGTGACCTCCTGAAAGGATGGTGTGCCGATTGATAATGCCAGGTCGATTTTGACTGGACCTTCTGGGATAGGGAGACCACAATCTGCGATGACGATTGTATCTGTGTGGCCAAGGTCAGCAAGCACCTTGGCGATATGGCTGTTTAGGATGCCGTTTTTTTTCATTTCTTTTTCTCCAATTCTTCTCTTGTTGGCATGCCGCCTTGTGCGCCAAACTTTGTGACGGACATTGATGCTGCAAGATTGGCAAAGGCAAGTGCGTCATAGAGGGATTTGCCTTCTGTTAGAGCGACAGCCAAGGCTCCGTTAAAGGTATCGCCAGCTCCTGTTGTATCGACTGCTTCGACAGGAACGCCTGGAACCAACACGTCTTTCGTTCCATCAAAATATCGAACCCCATTTTTTCCTTCTGTGATCAATAATTTGTTAGGGTATTGACGCAAGGCCTCACTGGTTGGCAGACCATCAAACATTAGAACAGCTTCATGTTCATTCGGTGTAATGTAAGCAGCCTGCTCTAAAACCTGCTGCGATACTTTGCGGGCTGGTGCAGGGTTTAAAATGACAGGGATTTCTTTTTCACTGCAAATGGCGCAGACCGCTTCGACCGTTTCTTCAGGTATTTCCTGCTGGATGAGAACCATCCCGATATTATCAATTGTAGAAAAGGCCTCTCTTACATAGTCAGGAGTGACCTCATTATTTGCCCCTTTGACCACAACAATGCTGTTATCACCTTCTGCTAAAATGATATGAGCTGTGCCGCTCTCCATTTCAGTAACCGGTTTCATATATGAGGTGCGGACACCTTGTGTTTCTAAATTGCTGAGAATATCCTGACCATAAGCGTCATCACCAACTCGGCCGACCATGTATACATCTGCACCGAGTCTGGCGCTTGCGACTGCCTGATTGGCACCTTTCCCGCCTGGGACCGTTTTAAACGATTTGCCTAAAACCGTTTCACCGGCATTTGGCCGTTTATCTGATGTGACGACTAAATCCATTGAACAGCTTCCTACTACAACAATATGACTCATTGTGAATCCACCTTTCTTGTGGTCTCTCGTTCAATAAAAGAGACGGGCATTTGAATAACTGGTTGATCTATCGGCTGTTTCTGAATCGCTTTGATTAACAGCTGTGCCGCTTCTTTTCCCATCTCATAGGCGGGCTGCCTAATGGTCGATAAGGAAGGGAAGAGCAGCTCACTTTGCGGAATATCATCAAATCCAATGATTTGAACGTCTCCTGGAATGGCTTTTCCGATCCGAAGCGCTTCATGGATGACCGCTGTTGCGACGAGATCATTGCTGGCAATGATCCCATCTGTTTCAGGGTACAGCTGGAAAAGGGCCTTGGCGCTTTTTCGGGCTTCTTGAAAGGAAAATGAAGCATTTGACATCACATGAAAGTCGACGCCTGTTTCCGTGAGAACATCGAGTGCGCCTTTGAATCGCTGCCGCGCTGTTTGCAGATGGGCAGGTCCTTTTAACAGTGTGATCTGCCGGCTGCCGCGTCTGATTAATTCCATTGCCGCCATTTTCCCGCCAGCTGCAGCATCTGCAAAAACAGAAGGTGCATGTGGGACCGTTCGATCTAAAAACACAACAGGTAGATCATCATCATTGTATATATCTGATTCAGGTTCATTTGTGACCGCAATGACACCGACTACTTGATTTTGTTTAAAGGTTTGTAAGTAAGCCATTTCCTTCGCTCGATCTTCATCACTGTTCCCGAATAATAACCGAAAACCGTGCGCATGAATCTCATCCTCAACGCCTCTAGCAAGCTGAGGAAAGAAGGGATTTGTGATATCAGGCAAGATTAAGCCGATTAAGCGTGATTCTCTTTTAAAAAGGGATCTAGCCACTTCATTGGGAAAGTAGTTCAACTCCTGCATCGCTTGTGTCACGCGGATTTTCGTATCTGAATGAACATATCCAGTATCATTGAGCACGCGTGAAACAGTGGCAACAGACACTTGTGCAGCTTTTGCAACATCTTTAATTGTAGCCAATGGAGAGCCTCCCTTCATGAATGTGTAACCGTTTACACACATAGATTATCATGAAAGCATCGAAATGACAATCTAAAAAAATAAAAAAAGAAAAGAAAGATGGCTTCTTCCTTTTCTTAACTAATGATACCTGTTTGTGTAATGTTCACTTTCACTTTTGGAATGATTTTCACCTTCGGATAATCGGTGACCCAGTTCATTTTCATATATTCATCATAGTGTCTGACCCGATATTTTCTGCCAAGGCTGAGGACGTCAGAATTCGCCTCTTGCAGGGCTGCAATGACTTTTTCGGCATCTTTTGTAAAAATAGCTGACAGCCTTTTATTTAACATTTCGATTTTCTTGTCTGTATCTAAATTGTCTTTCGGATATTCAAGAACAGAGGTGGTGAATTCATAGTCAAGAGAGAAGGTTACGTTTCGATGATCAGGATTGACGATTTTTATGTCTCTCTTTGAATCCGTTACTTGAATGGTGATGTAATTGTTCTCCTTTGATTTCATATCACTTCTTACTTTTTTCGTGAAGTTTGCATAACTGCCCATTTTTCCATCCATAATGGTGAGCAGAATGGCATCCTGTGCATACAGTTCACCTTTCTTTTTCTCATTATCAAATAAGGCAACCCCTCTCACACTCGTTAACTTTTTTGACTTATCGTAGTAGAGTAACGGCAGTGTGAAATCCTCGCCGGTTTGCAGCATTTTGGACCGGATATTTTGAATGTTCTTAGGTGCAACTTGAGAGGAGCGTGATGCGGAAGTGATCAGGTTGTTTAAATAGTCGCTCACAATGAGTTTTTCCTTGAGCAGAGAATTGATTAAGTCCACACAGCTCCCCCCTTGCACCACTGCCAAATTTGCGAGCAAAGGGCTTTTGGGATCGCGATAAAACATATCTAAGTAAGGAAGCAGCCGGTTTTGGGCAAATTCATCACCGATCAGCAGCACCCTCATTTTCGACATATCAATTTTTTGGTCTACACTCCGGCTAAAGTTGCTTCTTGCTTTTCTTAAAGTAGGCGCATCGGTTGTGAGAACAGTGGTTAAATAGCTGCCAGAATTCCCTTGCTGCATACTTTGAGACTGCTGCACCTTTCGATAGGTAATCGAATATCTCGCATTGTCATCTTCTCCTTGATCAACAGCTGAAGTTAATACGAGAGAGATGTCTTTTAATAGGTTTTGATCCCAGCAGCCAGGCATGAAAATGAGGGAAACACACATAAGCAGTGTCAACATGTACCTATGATGCATGTGATTTCACCTTCTTTTTGCGGTGTTTGATAAAGATGATAATGGCCATCATGATCGGAAGTGTGTAAATAAATGAATATTGTGCAACGGTGGTAAAGTCATTAAAGCGCTGAATTCTAAAGTTATCAGTTGAAAGAAAACAGCTTGCAGCATAAATCAAAATGGCAAAATAGTAGACATATTTTTTGTGATTTTTTTTCTTCAGCATACTGGACACACCATTTGCACAAAAGTACAGATAATTACTCAGTGTGGCTAAAATGACAAAGACCCAAAAGCTCAGAAAAATTAAATCCGTGCGCTCAATGACACCGAATGTAATGGTTTTTAATAGATACAAAACAGGATTCGGGATCACATCAAGCTCAGCCGGGCTGAAAAACATAAAACAAATCAATGTAATAAATAGGTAGTAAAGCGTCGTGCATATATTTGAAATGGTCATCACTTTATATCGTTCCTTAATGGTGCCCTTCATCAGTGGAGAGATAATTAAAATCATCTCAAATCCATTCATTGACAGCACCACGTCCTTCAATCCAAGCTGAAATTGAGAGATATCTGTTTGGAAAAAAGGCAGGAGGTAATCAATATTGGTTCCTTTCAATGCATAGAACATCAATAGAGAGAGCATGAGCAAAAAGGGAGTCAAAATAAAGTTAAACCTGACAATGGCTGTAATTTGCTCTTTTGCGATATAGATAATGCATATCATCAGTAATAGGTTAATCACCCAGTTTGGTGTGAGCGGGAGCACCCATATGCCAAGAATCCTTGTGAATATAGAAAGGACTACGATGCAAACCGAGGCAAAGTATAATGTATAGAGTACGACCAAGGCGCGTCCGATCCATTTTCCAAAGACATCAATCAGCGCTTGGAAAAATGACGTTTCTGGATACTTGTAGATGATATAAAGAAAAATGGTATTGATAATCTGGATAAAAAAACACGCGACAATTATCGCCATCCAGCCATCGTGTCCCATGTCTTTCATCAGCAAATGGGGGAGCGCTAAAATTCCAACACCAATTTGAGACTGGATGATAAAAAAAACAGCTTGAGGTGGAGATATTTTATTTTTCATTTTTCTTTGTCCACCCTCTCAGTTGTTCAATTTGTTTGTCTTTTTGCGGGTTTAAATAAACAGGGCGGTTTTTGTACATCCACATTGGGAGTCGAACTACCGTATCTTTTAAATCCTGCCAGTTAAATGGAGCAACAGGTGATAAATATGGCACCCCTAGTGATTCTAGGCGGCATAAATTCATGAGAATAATGGCGAGCCCAAATGAAATGCCAATAAATCCAAACATCGATGCCATAAACATGAGCGGGAAACGGAGCATCCTGATGGTGGACGTCATTTCAAACGACGGAAGTACAAATGAAGCGACAGCCGTCACAGCGACTACAATGACTTGGACATTCGAAATAAGTCCTGCTTGTACAACCGCATCCCCAATAACCAAACCTCCTACGATGCCAATGGTCTGCCCGATTGGTTTAGGCAGACGCACCCCAGCTTCACGTATAAGTTCAATTGTGATCTCCATCAGTATGGCCTCTATCAATGGAGGAAAGGGAATGCCAATTATAGAGTTCTTCATCGTAATGGCTAGTTCATCTGGTACAACCTCATAATGAAACGCAATAACAGCAATATAAAAAGATGGCAATATGACTGCGATGATGCAGGCAAGATAACGAAGAATACGAATAAACGTAGCAGGAATCCAGCGGCTGTTATAATCATCTGGCGACTGAAAAAAACTAAAGAACGTGATAGGCAGAATGATGGCCATTGGACTGCCATCCATGAGTACGACTATTCTGCCTTCAAGAATCGCAGATCTTACCTTGTCCGGACGTTCTGTATCAATCAGCTGCGGGAAAATAGAATATGAATCTTCCTCAATTGCCTCAACGATAGAGCCAGGACTTATCAGTGTGTCTACTTTAATAGAAGAAATCCGTCTGTTGACTTCTTCTACCTTTTCTTGATTGGCAATATCAGATATATAAACCGTTGCAAGCTTTGTTTCCGATTTTGTACCGACCTTATGATATTGAATGGCGAGCTTCCGATCATTTAAATGCGAACGCAGTAAGTAGATATTGGTATCAAGGCTTTCAACAAACCCGTCATGTGCACCCGCGATAATACTTTCAGAAGAAGGTTCAGAAATAGAGCGAAGCGGCGGCTGTCCGACAGCAAATAGCTTGATTTGCGAGGAGTTTTCATCAAGAAAGGCAATACTTCCCGCAATAATACTGTCTGTGATCAGTGTCAAGTCGCCTGTTTCAAGTGTGCTAAGAGATTTTATATAATTCTGCTTTCCAGGAGAGCCTAACAAGTTACCGATAATGAAATCATTTAGTTTTCCTTCATCTATTCTTGTTTTAATAAAAAACAGTGCAGATTTCGTTTCATTCACCATTAATTCTCGGTACTCAAAATCGCCGCTTTGCTGAAATGTTTTTTTCAGGATACGGATTTTTTCCTCGAAGCTGCCTGATAAAAAATGCAGGCGTGTTTGCTCATTGGTGTTTGGCATCTTTAGCCTCCTCTCACAGATTTTTAAGCATAGTGTAAGCCGAGAAGCGAATTTTATTCGTCATTTTTGGGGAAAGCATGACATGATCCGACAATTTTGAACACCTTTCAACTAAAATCTTGTTAAAAATGTTAAGAAATGATGAATCTTGATAAAAAGAAATGAATAATGTTTCATTGTTTAGGTCATAAGGAGCGAATCTCGTAATGAGAAACCATAACGAAATGATTAAATTTTTACATCTTATCCCAATTTTTTGTGACCTGAAAATAAGCAGATAACTTGATTTTTTGAGAGGTGACCTTTGTCATAGGTCAACACATAGCAATCTGACCAATGAGGATGACTTTCTAACCTGTTCGTTCAAAAATATAAAACATTCCAAAACACGCACTATTCATTTAAAGCGCTGATATGACTGATGTTATAGAGAAGAGCGGGCTTTAAAACATTGATTCAAAATACATCTTAATAATTGTCAAAAAATTTAGGGAGAAAAGGACAAAAGATTTTCGGATCATTGATGGTAACGCTTTCTCATGAATTCAGCAGAAATTCAGATTGATTTTTGTACGCCTTTTGGCCTTTTCATTTAAAGGATGGATAGGCAAAAAAGCCTTCTGATTAGAGGAATTTGGCATACGAGGAAGTGAAAGATTATGTTACATAATACCGATTGTGATTTTATGCTGAACAGATATACTGTTGATTGAATTTACATATCACACTCATAAAAAAAGGAGATGTAGATAGCGATGTGGTTAATCGTTATAGCCTGTGTCATCATGTTAGGGATTGGCTTTATTGAAAAGAAGCGTCATCAGAAAAATATCGATGCCCTGCCGGTGCGCGTCAATATTAATGGTATTCGCGGAAAGTCTACCGTCACAAGATTGACAACCGGTATCTTAATGGAGGCAGGTTATAAAACTGTCGGTAAAACAACGGGAACGGATGCAAGAATGATTTATTGGGATACGCCAGAGGAGAAACCGATTAAAAGGAAACCGCAAGGACCGAATATCGGAGAGCAGAAAGAAGTTATGAGAGAAACAGTTGAAAGAGGAGCAAATGCCATCGTCAGTGAATGTATGGCGGTAAATCCAGATTACCAAATTATCTTTCAGGAAGAGCTGCTTCAAGCAAATATTGGTGTGATCGTAAACGTTCTTGAAGACCATATGGACGTTATGGGGCCGACACTTGATGAAATAGCAGAAGCCTTTACAGCGACAATTCCTTACAATGGACACTTGGTTATTACGGATAGTGAATATACAGATTTCTTTAAAGAGATTGCGAAAAAACGCAACACAGAAGTCATTGTTGCGGATAATTCCAAGATTTCCGATGAGTTTTTGCGGAAATTTGAGTACATGGTTTTCCCAGATAATGCTTCACTTGCACTTGGTGTTGCCCAAGCATTAGGGATTGATGAAGATACGGCATTCAGAGGAATGTTAAATGCGCCGCCTGATCCAGGTGCGATGAGAATTCTCCCATTAATGGATGCGAAAACACCTGGACACTTTGTAAATGGGTTTGCGGCAAATGACGCAGCATCTACATTGAACATTTGGAAGCGTGTGAAAGAAATTGGATATCCAACAGATGAACCGATTATTATTATGAACTGCCGTGCGGATCGGGTAGATAGAACGATCCAGTTTGCGGAGGATGTACTTCCATATATTGAAGCAAGTGATCTTGTCTTAATTGGTGAAACAACTGATCCAATTGTGAAGGCATATGAGGAAGGGAAAATTCCGGCTGACCACTTACACAACCTTGAATATCAATCTACAGAAGAAATTATGAATATGCTTGAGAAAAAGCTTCATAATCGAGTGGTTTATGGAGTCGGCAATATCCATGGTGCCGCTGAACCGTTAATCGAAAAAATTCAAGAATACAAAATTAAGCAGCTTGTCAGCTAGGAGGAAATATAGAAAATGTTCGGATCAGATCTTTATATCTCGTTAATTTTAGGTGTTCTACTTAGTTTAATCTTTGCAGAAAAAACAGGAATCGTACCAGCTGGACTTGTTGTCCCGGGTTATCTGGCGCTCGTATTTAACCAGCCAGTCTTCATTTTAATCGTCTTATCTGTCAGCTTGCTTACGTATGTGATCGTTCGCTTTGGCTTATCAAAATTCATGATTTTATACGGACGCAGAAAGTTTGCTGCGATGCTGATTACAGGGATTGCCTTAAAGCTGATATTTGATTTCTTCTATCCAGTGGTCCCATTTGAAATAGCAGAATTCCGCGGAATCGGAATCATCGTCCCTGGATTGATTGCAAATACGATTCAAAAGCAAGGTCTTACGATTACCCTTGGAAGCACGTTACTTCTAAGTGGTGCAACATTTGCCATCATGTATGTTTACTATCTATTTTAAGATAAGGTGTGTCCAATGATGAATAAAAAATTGAGCTTTCAGGAAAAGCTGCTGAAAATCACAAAGAATCAAAAGAAAAAGACGAATAAACACGTACTCATTGCTTTACCGATCGTCATTGCTTGTACATTTCTATTTACGTTTATCGGGAAAGCACAAGTGCCAACTGTACAAAAGAATCCAGAAAACATCCTGACCGCTTCGTTTGTCGGTGACATTATGTTTGGAAGAAACGTAGAGAAAGTAACAGAACGCTATGGAAAAGAGCATCTCTTTCGTTATGCCAAGCCATATTTTGATGTGTCAGATTATGTGACAGGTAACTTTGAGCATCCTGTCGCATCAGATAAGGAACAGGCAGCCCAAAAGAATATTCATTTAAAAACAGATGAAGATTCTGTCCAAGCGTTGAAGGATTTAAATTTCTCTGTCTTAAACTTTGCGAATAACCATGCGGCAGACTATGGTGAAAAAGGGCTGAACAACACGATCAATGCCTTTGAACAAAATGGCATGGATTATACAGGTGCAGGCCGTAACCTCCAAGATGCGAAGCAGAACATTTCGTACAAAGAAGTAAATGGTGTCAAAATTGCTACACTTGGTTTTACAGATGTGTATGGGAAAGATTTCAAAGCAACGAATCGCCAGGCGGGTATTCTGCCAGCCGATCCATCTATCTTTATTCCGATGATTTCGCAGGCTGCTGAAAAGGCAGATCTCGTCGTTGTTCATGCTCACTGGGGACAGGAGTACAACAATGAAGTAAACGACAGACAAAGAGAATTGGCAAGAGCGATGTCTAAGGCCGGAGCTGATATCATTATCGGTGCCCACCCGCACGTCCTTGAACCAATGGAAGTCTATAACGGAACAGCGATTTTCTATAGCCTAGGCAACTTTATTTTTGACCAAGGCTGGTCAAGAACACGTGATTCTGCACTTGTTCAGTATCATCTGAATGAAGATGGAAAAGCGACATTTGAAGTTGTCCCAATGTACATCAAAGAAGCAACACCTGCTCCAGTAAAAGCAGGATCTCTAGAATCAAAAGCCATTATCCGTATGCTGACCAATGGAACGAATGCGGATTGGAAAGAAAAAGACGGACACATTTTCTTTGAAGTAGATCACGCTGATAAAGTTAAAAACTTAAAAGAAAACGGAGGGAAAGAGAAGAAATGAAATTCCTAAAAGCAAGCTGGCCGTTTGTTGCGTTAATTTTAGTCTTTGTCTTTATGTCTGCTTTTAAATTTAGTGACAGTCTGACAGATCACGAAAAACAAAAGATTTCGGTTGAAATGCAGAAAATTGAACAGCAAAAGCAGTCAAAAGCGGAAGCAGGTAAATAACCTAAAAAGGATAAAGGGCACGCACATCGCGTGCTCTTTTTTTGTCGAAAAAGGGTGTAAAATGAAAGGTGTCAAGCCGAAACTATAGAAGATTGGAGGGAAAGGATCATGAAATGGAAAGGAATATTGATAGGAGGGTGTGCGCTTGTAGGGCTGATGTTCATGTCTCAATCAGCGGTATCTGCTCAAACACCATCTCTTTTGGAGCAAGCGGAAAAGCTGATTGGAACACCTTATCATAAAGGAGGAACCGATCCAAAAACGGGCTTTGATGCATCTGGGTTTATTCAATATGTGTACAAGACATCCGAAACATTTGATTTGCCGCGGAAGGTAATCGACCAATATCAGATTGGAAAAAAGGTATCATGGGATAAAGCGCAGCCCGGTGACCTTGTGTATTTCCGAAGCCTTGAAGAAACAAAGGATATCCCAACACATGTGGCGTTGTACGCGGGGAACAATCAGGTCATCCACATCACGCTTAGTCAAGGTGTGGTGAAAACGGATGTCAGCAAAAGCAAATATTGGACAGACCGATTTTATGCGGTCAAACGCCTGCCCGGCACGCAAGAAATTTCTGATGATCCTCTTGTGAAAGATGCGCTGACCTATTTAGGAATTCCTTATGAATTTGGAGGAGCAGATCCAAAGACTGGATTCGACTGCTCAGGATTTTTACAGTATTTATTTGAAAAATCACTTGGAATCTATTTACCTCGAAGTGCTGAACAGCAGTGGATCGTTGGAGAAACAGTGGCATTAGACGATATCCGCCCTGGGGATTTTGTCTTTTTTAGCAACACATATAAGCCCGGAATTTCTCATGTAGGTATGTATATTGGAGGCGACCGCTTTATTCATGCGAGCCGTTCTGAAAGTGTGACAATTTCTTATTTGTCTGAATCGTATTGGCGCGAGAAATGGACAGGTGCGAAACGGTTAACAGATCTGGAGCTTGCGAAAGAGGACCCTATCGTATCAAAAGCCGCTACGTATATTGGTGAAGTCCCTTATGTCAAAGGCGGTACGAACCCAAAGGAAGGATTTGATACAGCAGGGTTCACGCAGTACGTGTATCAAGAAGTGCTTGGCATTGAGCTGCCCCGCTATGCATCAGGTCAAGTCAAAGCAGGTACACCTGTGAAACGTTCTGAGCTTCAGCCGGGAGATCTTGTCTTCTTCAGCGGAACATCATTGATGCCGGCGATATATGCAGGATCCAATCAAGTCATTCATGTGACTGTCTCAAACGGTGTTGTCTTAACCAATATGAAAACAAGTACGTACTGGAAGGACAAATATGAAACGGCTGTTAGAATCAAAAAATAAAGAAAAAGCCCGATCAATACTTGTATCGGACTTCTGGACTTCTCTCTAGGCGCTGATCAGACAAGCGTCTTTTTTTCATGGAATTGATTTTGTAAAAGAAGATCAATAAAATAAGCGACACCGTCTTCATGATTTCCTTTTGTGATGAAGGTGCTCTTTTCTTTAATGACATCAACAGCATTCCCCATTGCAATGCGGTGGCCTGCTTCTTCAAACATAGAAAGGTCGTTTGGGCTGTCACCAATTGCATAAATATGTGAGCGCTCTACACCATAATGGGCTGCGAGCTTTTTCAGGGCATGTCCTTTTCCAGACTCTTTTGGCAGCACCTCAATAATATGCTTTCCAGACGAGGTCAATGAAAGCTCGGGCATGTCTGCCAGAAGATTTCGTGCTTCGTTCAGTTTGTTCATATCAAAAGAGAAGCAGAGTAATTTATAGGTCGGTTCGTTCGACTCAAAAATCTCACGGATATCATCTACTGGTTTGATGCCAAATTGTTTAAATTGCGTCATGGCTCCTTCCCATAGATCAGCGAGATCCTCATTTGGGTTTGCGCTTTTGATCAGATCAAATTCTGCTTTCAGCTTCTCTTTTCCATCAAAAGGAGAGAGAAGAGCATCATCTGTATAGACTTCAAAGTAAATGTTTCGTTCCACTAATGCCTTTGCAGCCCGATTGCCCGCTTCTTGGTCCAATGTGATACGGCTGAAGAGCTCGTATCCTTCTGTATGGACAGTCCCGCCGTTTGCCGCAATAATGGGGATGTCCAAATCGCCAAGCAGCTCCTTTACATCAAAAGTTGCCCGCCCTGTACAGATGGTCACAATATATCCAGCTTCCTTTGCACGAATCAATGCCTCACGGTTTTGAGCGGATATTTCACTTTTTGTATTTAAGAGTGTACCGTCTAAATCAATTGCAATCATTTTTTTCATCGCTGTCAAATCCTCCTTCATTCATGCAATAGCCTCTTCAAAGTATGTACGATTTTCTTCATTCTCATAAAAAAGGAAGGTTGATTCCTCTCTATCAAGGCTAAACAAAAATGAGTGAATGATCAAGGAAATAAGACAAAGGGCTAAAATCAAGATCATTTTAGCCCTTTGTCAACAATCTAAAAGCGCCCCAAAGGGACGCTTTTATTTATGATAATTCAAGCTGCTTCTTCAATTCTGTTTTTACTTCGTTCAGCTGGTTTTGATCCAATTGGAAATAATAAACGCCGTTTGGCTGGTAATCCGATCCTTTAAGCTGAATGGTATCAACCGATTTCAATGAAGTCAGAAGCGGGAAAAGACCGACTAACTCCTTCATAGAAAGGGTGGTTGACACATTATCACCGAGTGTATCAATGATATTGTCGTATGACGGAATAGATGTTAATGATTTTGATTTATCAAAAATGGCTTTTAATACTTCCATTTGTCGCTGTCCACGCATTAAGTCACTATCTGCTTTTCTCGTTCTCACATATGCGAGCGCTTGATCACCATCTAGTGTATGAGTTCCAGTTTGAAGCACAACCTTGCCTTTTGTATCCTTTTTAATCTGTTTCACAAGATACTCATCCTTGATGTTAATAGGAACACCGTTTAATTCGTTGACGATTTCTTTAAACGCTACGAAATTACTTTGGATGACAAAATCGACCGGAATATCTAGTAAATCTTCAACTGTGCTCACTGTTAAATCTGCACCGCCAAATGCGTGTGCGTGAGTAATTTTATCAAAACCGTGGCCTGGAATATTAACGTATGAGTCCCTAGGAATGCTTAATAATTTAACGGTTTTATTTGTGCGGTTAATGGTTGCCAACACCATTGCGTCACTTCGTGCTTGTTTCACTGTTTCGCCCGGTCTGCTGTCAATTCCAAGCAGCAAGACAGAAAAACTGTCTTTTCCTGGATCGAATGCTTCAATTCGTTTCACAGATTGTGCGCCGCGATCAAGAGATACTTGAGCCTTTTTAGCAGCATTGGTTATTTTATAGTAGGCATAGCCTGTGACTGAAGCCGTTGTCAGTAAAAGAATACTAATGATAAAAAGAGTGACTTTCACCCATGGTTTTAAACGCTTTTTTCCTTTGCGTTTACTTCGTGATTGATCCATATATTTTAAACCCTCGCTATGATTTTATAGTAAAGATGTCCTTCTTTCTGCTTACAAACTAAAACAAATATACCTTAAAACGGGATATAGTGCGACATTTTTTTCACTAACGCTTAATTGACGTTTCCTTCTCGTAAAAAGTTTCAAAGATACACAAATGAAATATATTTGTCATAAAACATCGAAATGTTTGAAATGACAGGAAGTGAGGAAAATGACTTTTCATAGAGTACAGAGACAAAAGTGGGGTTATGTATATGAAAAATCGGAATGGATGGCTTTATTTCTTCGGCGCCCTTGGCGGTGCCTTATATGGCTATGATACAGGTGTCATCTCTGGCGCCATCTTATTTATGAAAGAAGATTTAGGTTTAAATGCGTTTACAGAGGGGCTTGTCGTCAGCTCGATTTTAATCGGGGCGATGCTTGGTTCCTCTCTTTCTGGAAAGCTGACAGACCAATTTGGGCGGAAAAAAGCCATCATCGCCGCAGCTATTTTGTTTATTATCGGTGGATTTGGTACAGCTCTCGCCCCGAATACGGAAGTGATGATCTTATTCCGAATTGTACTAGGGCTCGCTGTCGGGTGCTCGACAACGATTGTTCCATTATATTTATCTGAACTTGCGCCAAAGGAATCACGAGGGGCACTGTCCTCTTTAAACCAGCTCATGATCACATTTGGTATTCTTCTTGCCTATATTGTGAACTACGCTTTAGCGGATGCAGAGGCATGGCGCTTGATGCTTGGAATTGCGGTTGTTCCTTCTGTTCTTTTATTATTCGGGATTTTGTTTATGCCGGAAAGTCCCCGCTGGCTGTTTGTCCACGGACAGGCTGACCGTGCGAAGGAGATATTATCTAAACTCAGAAAAAGTAAGCAAGAAGTGGCAGAAGAAATTTCAGATATTCAAAAGGCGGAAAGTGAAGAGAAAGGCGGTTTTAAGGAATTATTTGAGCCATGGGTACGCCCAGCATTGATTGCTGGTGTCGGCCTTGCCTTTCTGCAGCAGTTTATCGGTACAAATACGATCATTTACTATGCACCAAAAACATTCACAAGTGTTGGCTTTGGGAATTCAGCAGCGATTTTAGGAACTGTCGGAATTGGTGCAGTGAATGTCATCATGACGTTTGTTGCCATTAAAATCATTGACCGTGTAGGGCGTAAAGCGCTGCTCCTATTTGGGAATGCAGGAATGGTCCTTAGTTTAATTGTCCTGTCAGTGATCAACCGATTTTTTGAAGGATCAACAGCAGCAGGATGGACAACCGTTATTTGTTTGGGTCTCTTTATCGTCATCTTTGCTGTCAGCTGGGGTCCTGTCGTTTGGGTGATGCTTCCAGAGCTGTTCCCAGTACATGTCAGGGGAATCGGTACAGGTGTCTCGACCTTCCTTCTTCATACAGGAAATTTAATCATCTCGCTGACATTCCCAGCTTTATTAAGCGCGATTGGCATCAGTAATCTCTTCCTCATTTATGCGGTCATTGGCGTAGTCGCCTTCTTATTTGTAAAATACTTGGTGACCGAAACGAAGGGGAAAAGTCTTGAAGAAATTGAAGAAGATTTAAAAAAGAGAAATCGTGCCGTCACAAGTGGCGAAGGAAAAACGGTATGAACGATGGCCAGCTGCCGTGTGCAGCTGGTTTTTCTATGTTAAACAAACGTTTAATCAAGAAAGGACATTCCCTCATCTTCTGAACGTGCTGCCTATCACATACATATGGAACAGGCGGGTGAAAGGTGGAAATGAGATGAAAGGGAAAACAAGCATTGTCATGCTGACGTACAATGAACTGCATTTGACGAAAACATGTATCGAGAGCATGAAACAGCATACGAACAGCGGCCAATATGAACTCATCGTCGTCGATAATGCGTCAACTGATGGCACGAAGGAATATGTAAGAGAGCTGGATGATGTGATTTTCATTGATAATGAAGAGAATGAAGGTTTTGCAAAGGGATGTAATCAAGGGGCAAAAAAAGCTTCAGGAGACAGCATTCTCTTTTTAAATAATGACACGATCGTGACGGAAAATTGGCTTCCTCCATTAAAAGAGGCGCTATTCGCTTCAGAACAGATTGGGATGGTGGGGCCCGTCTCTAATTATGTAAGCGGCCCTCAGATGGTCCAGCCATCGTATACAGATGTGAAGGAGCTCCCAGCCTTTGCTAAGGAGTATACGTCTAAGAGAAAAGGTCAGAGAACTTATGTGCACCGGCTTGTAGGGTTTTGCTTGCTCGTGAAAAGAAAGCTGATCGAGGATGTGGGATTATTTGATGAGCGGTTTGTATATGGATCATTTGAGGATGACGATCTATGTTTGCGGTCATTATTAAAAGGATATCAGCTGCAAATTGTGCATGATTCCTTTGTGCATCATCATGGTCATGCTACCTTCAATGCCAATCAAGATACGAACATCTCTACACTGTTTACTGAGAATAGACTTCGATTTTTAGATAAGTGGGGCATAGATCTAAATTTGATCACTCCTCATCCGTATTTTGCGGAATTACTCCCTGAGGACGCTGCACACGTGCTGGATGTTGGGTGCGGAGCTGGCGCAACTGGGCTTGAACTGATGAATCGGCAGTCTGTACACATGTACGGGGTAGAGGCAGATACATTAAAAGCAGCGGTCGCAAAGGCGTATTATGAAGAAGTCATCGAGGCAAATGCAGATGAATACCCATGGTCAGAAAAAGAGGCCTTTTTTGATGCGGTCATTTTTTCGGATGTTTTAGAGCATGTGTCAGATCCTTGGCACATCATTGAGCAAGCGCACGCCTCTTTAAAGCCAGGCGGCGTCATCATTTGCTGCCTGCCTAACATGATGCATGCAGAGGTGCTTCTTCCTTTGATGACAGGTGATTTTACTTATCAAGATGTAGGAATCTTAGACCGAACCCATATACGGTTCTTCACACCAAACACCATGCGTGCGCTTTTCCCAGACCAATTATTTGAACGCGTGATCGAGCAGCGGATCAATGTACAGATTGATCAAAACGTCCAATTGTTTTTTGACGAGGTGGCAAGAATAGGAGCATCACTTGGCTTTCAAACAAAAGCGTTGTCTGATCAAGTGACTTTGTATCAGCTTCTCATTGTCGTACGTAAAAAAGGCGGCTCTCTTTTGGGATAACCGCCTTTTTGCATTACCATCTGAAGCTTTTCGTTGCGCCTTCTGCACCAAAATTCAAGATGCTCACTTTTATGTCATACGTTATGTCTGCTTCTTGAAATAGTTTGTCCCATTCATCTCGATGCTGATCCCAATATTCAGGATACTTAATACGAAACTGCCGGCTAAAAAAAATAGGATCAACACCTACTTCATGTTGCATATGACTGACCGTTTTTTGTATGCGCTCTTTAATTTTATGAGAAAAAATCTTCTCAAATCGTTTAATGTACTGTTCATCGTATGAGTTTTCAGGGGGATATTGATCCTCTGACAATTTTCCATTTGTTTGTACTCTAACGTTAAATGAAATCTTTCCGTCTTTCAGGTAGGGTTCAATTTTGGTTTTGGCTTTCTTAATTTCATACGTAATTGGAAAGCCTTTATAGGTGGCAGGTACAACGCCGCCTGCGATACGGTCCATCACCCAGTTTAAATATTGTACATCCTGTGCAGAGATGAAACCGATCAGCTTTCTTGTTTTTCCGTGAATGATACCTGCCCCATCATAAATAAGTTCACCGTCTACCGCATCTACACTTTGCACAAGAAAGCTAACGCCCATCTGAAAGTAATCAGACGCCCGGCCAATACGTGTTGGAAGTGCAATCTTTCCGTTAAAGCTTCGGTTTTTGGATGTTTCGAAGATATGTTCAACCGGTACCTTTTGCTGTGATTTCAATTTTTGATTGATGACTTTTGACGCATCACCTCGTGTCACGAGGAGATAGCTGCTGCGCCGAACCTCATCATCTCGAATAAAATGATTGAGTGTTCCTTGAATATCGTGATGCTCCGCCTGGGTTTTGCCGAACAAGAAGATTTTCAGGTGATCACTATAGATCGGCGGGTCCTTCAAGGCGACATTACTGACAGCCTCCAGCACATTTTTTCCCTTCGAGACGACATTCACATAGCCGGGAGAATCGACTTCTTGGGTTCCGCCCGTTTTCGGTACAAGGTTTTGGTAGGTCAGCTTAACTCTATTCTCTTCTTCCTCATCTATGCCAACACCGCGTACAAACGATAGTTTTTCAATATCCTTTAAGTCCCAGCATCCTGCTGATAGAAGGAAAAGAAAGCAGGACAAAAAGAATAAAAGTACACGTCTTCCTCTCATGCAGAACGACCTCCCCATTTTTTGCGTATCATCAGCAGGACAGCTGTAATAAAAGGAATGGCTAAAACCGCGAACAATGAGTAGCCAAGTAAAGTAGAGTAGTAAAAGACTTCATTGATATTTCTTGGAAAAAGTGAGAGTGCTGATGTAATTAAAAATAACAGCCAGAGCAGTCTCGTTATATTGGTCGTTTTAAAAACGGTGAAGCAGCCTTTAATCGCAAATTGGAAAAAGCCCAGCATACAAATGAACTGCTGGCAGGTCCAAATCGTCAGTAAGAAAATATCAAATCGTTCGATAAACACCCCTTCAAGTTCAAGCGCTTGAATGAGGGAAACCGTTGGCCAGGTGAGAGATTTCGTTTCACCCACGGTCATGGAGCCAATCACTATAAAGAGTGTGAGAGAGTACACGAGAGACGTAATGCCAACGCCGATGGCAGCTGCCCATTTTGCCTTCGACCATTTGTCTTTATAAATGAGCGGCACGACAAACAAAATCACTTCAAAGCCTGTAAATTGAATAAAGGTTTGAGAGAACAGGTTACTAAAATCTTCAAAACCATGCGCCATCACAGGACGCAAATAATCAAAATCAAATATTTTCAAACAAAACAGCATGAGCGCTATGTAAATGACCATGGTGATTGGATAAATATAGGTCACCATTTTGACAACTGGAAAGATACCGCTTTTCAAATGATAGATCGCTACGAGTAAAAAAATCATCACAATCACTGCCATGGGAGTCGATTGCAGCAGGAAAAATTGAACCACTTCCCCGAGGACACGCGCTTCAAAGCCGACAATTCCTAGAAGATAAGCAATTAGCATTAAATTAAAGATTGTGCCAAAGAATGCCCCTGCTCCTTTTGTATTTGACTCAAAAATGGTGTCTGGTGCATTCTTTTCAGCAATCCAGCCCAACAAAAAAGCAACGAAAGCAAAGATGACTCCCTGTATTAATACAATGATCCAGCCATCAGGGACTCCTGAATGGGCGGAACTGCGTGGAATGGTTAAAATTCCAGCGCCTATCATTGTAGAGCTGCACAGAATGGTGACTTGTAACAATGATAGCTTTTCAGGTCTGTACATCGTTTAATCTCCTTGTCTTTTGAGATTTTTTATTTTTGCTGTTTTCGGTCTAGTTTTAAATAGCCCGATTGGTAAACGAACGTACGTATCCTTTAAATCTGAAAACGGTGAAGAAAGCACTGGTGTGAAATAGTCAAAACCAAAGGTCTTTAACTGCATCAGGTGGCAAAGCACAAATAAATAACACATGATTAAACCGTATAATCCAAACAATGCTGAACTAAAAATCGCCATAAACCGCAAAATACGCAGTGGAAAACTAAAGTCATATGACGGTGCCGTGAAGTCAGCCAATGCAGTCAGTGACACAATAATCACCATTAAGGCACTGACGATATTGGCTTGGACAGCCGCCTGACCAATAATAACGCCGCCAATGAGCCCAATTGTCTGTCCGATGGCTCTTGGAAGCCGTAGTCCAGCTTCCCGCAGCAGCTCTATCGTAAAAGACATGAGAATGGCTTCCACAACAGGAGGGAAGGGAACATTCTGCCGGCTGCCTGCGATGGTGAGTGCCATTCGTGTTGGTAATAAGCCTGGGTGATAAGAGACAAGTGCAATGTAAAGCCCGGGTAAAAAAATCGTGAGCAAAACAGCGATATAACGGAGTAAACGTAAAAGAGTTGCGCTAGTCCACCTCTGATAATAATCCTCCGGAGATTGCATCAAAGCTGTAATTGTCATAGGTAAAATGAGGGCAAAAGGAGTTCCATCGAGCAAAATCGAGACTTTGCCTTCAAGTACAGATGCAATCACTCGGTCTGGACGTTCTGTGTTTTGTATCTGTGGAAAAATGGAGATATGACTGTCCTCAATCAGCTGTTCAATATAGCCGGTTTCAGGGATGTCATCCATTTTGATTTCGGTCATGCGTGATAGCACATCTTCTACTAGTTTAGGATCAGCAATATCACGAACATACACAAGAGCAGCGGATTTTTTATTTCGAGTACCTATACTCACCTTTTGAATTACAAGGTGAGGGTCGTTTGCCCGCTCACGGAGTAAAGCCGTGTTTTTTTCAAGATTTTCAATAAAACCGATCCGCGGTCCTCTTACAAGAACTTCAGATTGCGGCTCTTCTACTTCTCTAAATTGAAAAAGATTCGTATGGAGCGCAAGCGCTTGAGCCGCTCCATCTACAAATAAAATAGCCCTGCCGCTATATAACTGCTCGATGGCAAGGTTCATATCATCCAGCACATCACTTTGAATGCCAAAGAACGTTTTTGAAAGGGAGGAAAGTGTAGTAGAACCAACCTCGGTGATGTCGAGTTCCTTTTGCATAGGTGAAATGATTTGCTTAGAAAGCATCTCAAATTCTGTGAGTCCTTCAACATACACGAGACATGCAGAAATAGTGGAAGGACCAAATGAAAAAGAGTGGAACACGATATCATCACTTCTTCCGGCAAAGCTTTTGACACGCTTAATGACGGACGCTATATCTTGTTCAATACGACTTTTCATAATACCTCACCCTCATCACATGTTTTTTATAGAGTGACTCGGAAGGTGGAGAATTATGCAAATAGAAAAAAGAGAATCCCCTAATAGGAATTCTCTCGTATATTTATCTTGCAAGCCAGCCGCCATCAACGGCTAAAATGTGGCCGTTCATATAATCAGAAGCTGGTGAGCTAAGGAAAACAGCCGCACCGGCTAGATCCTCAGGCTTTCCCCAGCGCCCAGCCGGGATTCGTTTGAGAATCTCTTCATTTCGATTTTCATCGTCACGAATGGCTTGTGTGTTATTGGTCGCAATATACCCAGGCGCAATCGCATTCACCTGAATATGCTGCTGCGCCCATTCGTTTGCAAAAGCTTTCGTCAGCCCTGCGACAGCATGCTTACTTGCTGTATAGGCGGGAACAAAGACGCCGCCTTGAAATGATAGAAGGGAGGCGATATTGACGATTTTCCCTTGCCCATTTTTCAGCATCTGCTGTCCAACCTTTTGCGTGAGGAAAAAGAGACTGTTGATATTCACATCCATGACCGTATGCCAATCTTCCTCTGAATAGTGAGCCGCCTGCTCTCTTTTAATGGTTCCAGCATTATTGATTAAAATATCAATCGTATGCTTCTTTAATATGGCATCGACAGCCTGCTTTGCAGACTGAGGATTAGAAAAGTCAACCTGAACCGCATGAAATGATCGGCCTGCCTGTTCGACTAGCGCCTTTGTTTCTTCAAGCGGTGTGTGATGGTACGTACCGATGATATCTGCACCTGATTTGGCAAGCGCCACGGCAATGCCTTGCCCAATGCCGGTTCCAGGGCCTGTCACAAGGGCTGTTTTTCCTTCAAGAGAAAAGAGGGACGCTGCATATGAAGTTGTCATCACCCTCGCTACCTCAGCTGATCCATTGGGACAAAGTCCATATCTTTGAACGTATAGTTTTCGCCCGCCATTGCCCAAATAAATGAATAATTCGCTGTTCCTGAGCCAGAATGAATGGACCAGGCAGGTGAAATGACTGCTTCCTCATTTGCCACCACAAGATGTCTCGTTTCAGATGGCTCCCCCATAAAATGAAAAACCCGTGCATCCTCTTCGATATCAAGATATAAGTACACTTCCATCCGGCGATCATGAATATGAGCGGGCATCGTGTTCCATGTATTATTGGTTTCAAGCTGAGTGATGCCCATCATGAGCTGACAGCTTTGGATGCCGTCTGCATGAATGACTTGATACAGGTTTCGTACGTTGGAAGCAGCTGCTTCTCCTAAGTGGTTTGGTGTTAATTCAGCGATGGCTGCTTTTTGCGTAGGGTACGCCCTGTGAGCCGTGGCTGATACTAAATAGAACTTGGCCTGCTTGCCTGATGAACTAGCGAACTGTACATCTTCGTGACCAAGGCCAATATATAAGAAATCTTTATGCTCCAGCACAAAGGCCTCACCATCAACAGTGACCGTTCCTTGTCCGCCGACATTCACAATCCCGATTTCTCGTCTTTCAAGAAAATACTCCGTCCTTAAAAAGTCTCCGGCATCTAGTGTGATCGGCTCTGCTGCCGGCATCGCTCCGCCAATCACCACGCGGTCCTCATGCGAGTAATAGAGCTTTAATTCACCACTGACAAACAGCGTAGGAATATGAAAATGACGACGAAGTTCCTCTGTTGTAAAACGTTTGACCTGCTCAGGATGTACAGCATAACGATTTTCCATTTGGATAAGCCTCCCTTTCCATCTGAAACAAATATTGATATTTATTTGGTATCGGTTTCAAGGAAAATTCTAGAGGAAAAAGAGAGCGCCGTCAACCGTTAATTTGAAATCGCTTTCTTTTTCTCTGGTTAGACAAATTTTTGCCATCATCATGCAAAAAAATCTTCTGAAATGCATTCAATTATGATATGCTTTTTTTAAGTTTATTTGAAATCGGTTTCGAACCAAATGAGAAGATCAATTGTGGGAGTTTTTTTGAATGAAAGAGAAAAAGCAAACGAAAGTCACCATTAATGAAGTTGCAGCTTATGCAGGGGTCTCAAAATCAACTGTATCCAGATATATCAATGGCAGAACAAATGAAATTTCTTCAGAAAAGGTAAAAAAAATCAAGAAAGCCATTGAGGAACTCCATTATCGTCCGAGTCAGCTTGCTCAAGGATTGAAAGTCAGAAAAAGCAAGGTCATTGGGTTTATTGTAGCCGACATTACGAATCCATTCTCTGTGGCAACACTTCGCGGGGTCGAAGAGATTTGTGATGAATATGGATACAGCATTATGGTGTGCAACACAGATAATCGTCCAGAAAAAGAACGGGAAATGCTCCTAAAGCTGAATGCACATTATATTGAAGGGCTCATCATCAATACGACAGGACAGAACAATGACATTCTGGAGGATTTTCAGAAAAATGGTGTGCCGATTGTTCTTGTGGACCGGAAGCTGCCTGAACTGAAAGTCGACACAGTGACCACGAATAACCGTGATATCACCATCCGGCTGCTTCAACAAATGTATGAGAAAGGCTATGATCATATCGCTTTCTTTACTGAGCCTGTCGATGGAATCAGCCCTCGTGAAGAACGAAAGGAAGCATATGAACAGACAGCTTTGAGTAAACAGAAGAAGCCGATCATTGCAGAGATTGATTTAAAGCAAAAGGAACAAATGCGCGAAGAGATTGTCCGTTTTTTACAATCAAACGAACAGAAAAAAGCGATTTTAGCCGGTAATGGATTACTCATGCTGAAGCTGATTAGTGAACTTGTAGAGCTTGGGGTGAAGATTCCTAAAGAGATAGGCATTGCAGGGTTTGATGATACAGAATGGTATAAGCTGATTGGACCTGGAATCACAACGGTTGCCCAGCCATCTCATGAAATGGGGAAAGCAGCCATGCAAAAAATCAAGACACGGCTAGAAGGGGATGAAAGTGCGCCCCAAACCATTCAGCTTGATGGAGAAATCATTGTGAGGAAATCTTTATAAACGATAGGCAGAGAAGAGTATACATACGTGCATGCTCTCTCTTTTTCAACTGATTTGAAACCGGTACCGAGGAAGGGGAGAAATGAGTGAAAGCATTGGATGCGGTCACATTTGGGGAATCAATGGCGATGTTTTATGCAGAGGAAGCCGGAGAGCTTCATCAAGTGCATACATTCCAAAAGGCGCTTGCTGGTGCAGAGAGTAACGTGGCTGTCGGCTTGGCGAGGCTGGGCTTTCATGTGGGATGGATGAGCAAAGTTGGAGCAGATTCACTTGGCACATTTATTTTAGAAGAGCTTCAAAAAGAGGGAGTCGATACAAGTGCAGTACTCCGTTCAAATGATGGGTCTCAAACGGGAATCTTACTTAAATCAAAAGTGATGGATGGAGATCCTGACGTCACGTATTATCGAAAAGGCTCTGCTGCGAGCACAATGAGTCCAAGCGACTTTCCCGCCGCCTATTTCAAACAGGCAGGCCATCTTCATATGACTGGTATTCCACCTGCCCTATCCAGTGGAATGAGAGCGTTTTCTTTTCGTGTCCTTCAAGAAATGAAAGAAGCGGGCAAAACCATTTCATTTGATCCAAATCTTCGGCTTCAGCTGTGGGAAGAGGAGGAAGATATGATTCATACGGTGAATCATATCGCTTCGCAAGTGGATTGGTTTTTTCCAGGGCTTGCAGAAGGGCAAAGGCTCACGGGTTATCAAGAGCCAGAAGAGATTGCAGATGTTTATTTGCAAAAAGGTGTCAAGCTAGTGGTCATTAAGCTAGGGGCAGAAGGCGCCTTTTATAAAAGTGCAGCCGGTCAGGGAATTGTGAATGGCTTTTATGTGCAGGATGTCGTAGACACAGTTGGAGCTGGTGATGGATTTGCAGTGGGGGTCATCAGCGGCTTGCTTGACGGCTTATCAGATGAAAAATCTGTGACAAGAGGCAATGCGGTTGGGGCACTTGCAGTGATGTCACCGGGCGATAAGGATGGACTGCCTACCCGGGAGGAGCTTCAGGCTTTTATGAAAGAAGCCAAGCGATATCAAAGGCGGGAGTACATGAAAGGGGATGAGAGATATGGGAAAGTCAGCAAGTTTGAGCGTTAAAAAGCAGCTAGCGTCTTGTAAATTGATCGCAGTTGTGAGAGCGGATAGTGAAGCAGAAGGTATTGAAATGATTGAGCGTTTAAAGAAAAAAGGAGTCCGTGCCATTGAAGTGACGTATACCACGCCAAATGCTGAACGCATCATCGCATCCTTCCAAGAGGAGCAGGACATCATTGTAGGAGCGGGAACAATTACGACGCTGGAGCAGGCACAATCAGCCATTGAGGCAGGCTCACAGTTTATCGTTAGTCCAGGATATCTTCCTATGATTGGTGAACATCTCTCATTTTACGACACACTCTATGTACCAGGTGTCCTCACCCCAAGTGAAATCATGCAGGCGAAAGCAGATGGCTACTGCTTGCTCAAGCTATTTCCAAGCGGCTCCTTCGGTTTATCCTATATGAAAAACCTGCAAGGTCCATTTCCAGAGATTGAATTTATTCCTACGGGCGGCATTCATCCAGCTGATGTTCCAAAGTGGCTCAAAGCAGGCGCGGTGGCTGTCGGTGTCGGAAGTCAGCTTGAAAGCAGTACAGCAGAGGAATTACAAGCAGTTCTTTCTTCATAAATACTTGTCAAACGAACAAACAACTGGCTCGTTGATGCCGGTTGTTTGTTCGTTTATCTGACATAACAGCAGATGAAATTTCAACTCTTCACGTACAATGTTCGTGAAGGAGTGATTGAAAATGTATATTCTACAAGATGAACTTACAGATGGACGAATTGACCAGCTGATCACCGCACATATAGAAGAGATGAAGGAGCATTCGCCGCCAGAAAGCATTCATGCCCTTCCATTAACTGATTTAAAAAAACAGGATGTCACCGTGTGGAGTGTGCGGGATGGAGAGGAGCTTCTTGGCTGCGGAGCGTTAAAGGAACTGTCAAGTGAACATGGGGAAATCAAATCGATGAGAACCGCAGCCCTCCATATGCGAAAAGGTGTAGCGAGGTATATGCTGAATCATCTTCTCCAAGAGGCAAAACGGCGCGGGTATACACGTGTCAGCTTAGAGACAGGGGCAATGGCTTTCTTTGAACCAGCAAGAAAACTATATGAGAGCGCTGGATTTCAGTATTGTCCGCCTTTTGGTACATATCAAGAAGATCCAAACAGTTTATTTATGACAAAGGAATTATAGAGGTCGAGAGAGTATGCTTATAAGCAGCTCTTTTTTTTATGCGGAAATAGTGGGAAGGAGGAGGACACGGTGAAATTATCTAAGTGGATCGGAATGAGCGCATTTCTCACATTTTGTGTGGTATCTGTCATCTTCTTAACGTTATTAGGTCAAGATTTATTTAAAATTGAAAGCGCTTCCGATGAAACGGCGTCAACGTATCAATACCATTTTGTTCTTGTACCGGAGGAACTTGATAACGAATATTGGCAGCTTGTACAAAAGGGAGCTGCGGATGCGGCAGACGTTCATCACGTATATCTAGAATATTTGGGCCCAAAACAGGCGGATGTAGACGATCATCTGAAAACCATTGATATGGCGATCGCTGGGCATGTTGATGGCATTATGACGCAGGGACTTGATGCTAAGAAATACAAACCGCTTTTTCAGAAGGCGAGGGAAAAAGGCATTGATGTCGTCACCGTCGATACGGATGCAGAGGGGAGCAAGCGTCAAGTGTATGTAGGGACGGACAATTATTATTCAGGTTTTATCGCAGGACAGGCACTCATCGCAGATACAAAAGGTGAACAGTATGTAGGAATTGTCACAGGCAGGCTGGATGCCATTCATCAAAAGCTGCGCGTCAAGGGCTTTCGAGATGCCGTCTCTGCTGAAAAACGCATTCATATTGCTGGAATAGAAGAATCAGCCATTACGAAGTCAGGTGCCTCAGGTGCCGCTTATAAACTATTAAACGATCATGCAAAGCTCACCTCATTTTATGGCACAAGTGCATTAGATGGTGCAGGCATCATCCAAGCAATTGCACAGTATCGATCATCCACTGATTTTTATGTGCTTGCATTTGACACATTGCCTGATACGATTCAGGCGCTTGATGATGGGACAATTGATGCCGTCGTCGTGCAGCATCCTTATGAAATGGGCTATCAAGCGGTTGAATCGCTTGTTCGTTTGCAGAAAGGTGAAAAAGAAGAACCGCTCCAGTACACGGGAACGAGTGTGATCCGGCGCGGGGATCTGCCTCTTCAGCAAACAGACAGAAAGCAGGGGATGCAGCCATGAGAAAGATTCGAAGTAAGCTGTTATTAGCATTTTTAATCCTTGTGCTTCTTGGCAACGTAGCCGCTTTTTTTGTCTACTGGAGCAGTTCAAAAATCACATCAGAATATAGCCGGAGCTTCCGTTCTTTTCTCTTGCTCAATGATATATCAACAGAGGCGAAAACGATGTATGAAAAGGTCAATGCCTATGCCATTGAAAAGGATCGGAAGTTTGCCAAAGAATATCTTACGTCAAAACAGAAAATGAAATCATACGATCAAGCGCTGCGAAAGGATGCCGGTCTTCATGCGGCAATTCCTTCTATTGAAAAATATCAATATATGATGCGGACGCTCATCAATGAAAGTGATGCGACCATGACACATGTGAAAGCAGGGAAAATCGAAGAATATGCTGCAAGTGTGAAGGAAGTGAGAACCGTCTCCTCCTATATACAAGAGCAGACGATGACCCTGCTTGATGATGAATTATCTGAGTATCAGATACTCTATCAATCTCTTCAAAAAAGGCATCAAACCTATGCGCTCTTTACCTTATGCCTGTTTACGTTATCAATCGGGGTCGCCTTATGGATGGCGTATATGATTGCTGGCGGGATCTCAAGACCCATCGTTCATCTGTCCCGAAGTGTAAAAGAAGTATCAGAAGGAAATTTTGATGGAGCGAATTTGCATGTTACCACAAAGGATGAAATCTCTGTTTTAAATGAAGCCTTTCAGCGAATGCGGCAAGAGATGAAAATGATGATTGAAGAGATCAAACAAAAGGCAGCATTAGATCAAAAAATCAAAGACATGAAGCTAAAAACGCTGCAAAACCAAATGAACCCGCATTTTTTATTTAACACATTAAACATCGTTTCACGGATGGCTTACTTAGAATCAGCAGAAGCCACATCGAGGTTGATTCAATCCGTTTCCACGCTGATGCGGTATTCGCTGTCTGCTCTAAGTACATCCGTTACATTGGAACAAGAAGTGAAAGTGGTGAAAGAATATTTTCATATACAAGAAACGAGATTTGCCGATCGTATTACGTGCAAAACCTCCATCGATGAATCATGTTTATCTGTGCATATCCCAAGTCTTACCTTACAGCCGCTTGTCGAAAATGCCTTCATTCATGGCGTTGAACCAAAGGAGGAAGAGGGACTTGTTGAGCTCTCGATCTATCAAGAAGGCGGCTATGTGATGATTCAGATTCAGGACAATGGAATGGGCATCAATGAACAGGAGAAAAGAAGATTGCTGTCAGAAAAAGAAGAGGAAGATCCGAACATACTGAGTAAAGGCCACTCGACAGGAATCGGTCTTCGAAATGTAATGTCAAGACTGCGCTTGTTTTACGGGGTGCAAGATGCCCTTCAAATTGATTCAAAGCCAAACGAAGGCACCACCATACAATTGGCTATTCCGATAAAGGAGGGACCGGCATGCTGAACGTGCTGATTGTCGATGATGAAAAAATAGAACGGCTAGCGATGCGGAAGTTCTTAACCGAATGGCTTCCAGAGTGTCATATAGCAGGAGAAGCGGAAAATGGAAAGAAGGCGGTTGAATTCGTGCGGTCTGAGCCCATTCATCTTGTGCTCATGGATATTCAGATGCCTGGCATGGATGGACTGACAGCGATCAAACAGATCAAAGCAAGCAGTCCTCATACAAAATTCATTATGCTGACAGCCTACGATACATTCGATTACGCCAAGCAAGCGATGCAGGAAGGGGTGAAACAATACCTCGTCAAACCAGCTGACAAGGATGAAACCATCGCAGCCATTCGATTTGTAGCAGCAGAGATTCAGCAGGAGGCGTCTCTACGGCAGGAGGCAGCGGCCGATCAGCAGTCAAAGTGGCTTGAAGCGCATGTCATGAACGGTCAATCTTATACCGAAATGGAGTTTCAACAACTATTTTCCGAATATGAAGCAGGTCTTATCATTGCTGTGCAACGGACAGAAGGAGATCAGCTGTTGATCGATTTACAGAAATCTGCACGATTTCATACGGTGCCGATTCAGATGGGGGGAGAACTGTTTACATGTCTCATTTATAGTCAGCAGGGACCAGGTCAGCTAAAGGCAGAGGTGCTGCAAGCCATTCGAGCTGCCATGACAAACGGTCAGCCTTCACCTGTCGTTGGCATAGGGCATCCAGTCTCAAACCCGCTTCATCTTCAGAAAAGTGCAGCAGAGGCGAAGCTTTCCTATTATCAGCGAAAAAAGAGTGGCGGCGTTGTTCGTTATGGCTTTTACCAAACAGAAGTGAAGCCCCGCCCATTGATTCATCTGCCGGAGCTTGCAGACAGCATGATGCAGGCGCTCGAGGAAGGGAGAAGAGAGGATGCGCTGGCTTTATTTGATGCCTTTGAATTAGAGGGGGCGGCGATTTCGCAGGTAAAAGAACTGCTGATTCTCTTCAAATCACGCCTCCGTACAGACCTATCGATATTGACAATCAGCACCGCTGCTGAATGCCGCCAGTGCTGTGAACACCTATTTGACGTGTATGAAGCGAGAACACAGACCATCAATGACATCGAGCGGGCAAAACGTTACATCAAAACGCATTATTGTGAACAGATCACGCTTGAGCAAACGGCCGCTTATGTTGATTTAAGTCCAACCTATTTCACAAAACGATTTAAAGACGAGACGGGTCTGACATTTAAAGAGTATGTGACAGCCTGCCGGCTGGATAAAATCAAAAAGCTCCTCAAAGACAGCACGCTTAGCTTAAAAGAAATTACCTATCAGGCAGGATATACAGATCCTAATTACGTCAGCCGTGTGTTTAAGAAGATGGTCGGCTGTTCACCGAAGGAATATCGAAAACAGGCCGTAAAAAAATGAAGAATTTCATAAAAAAGTGAAGAAGTTTGCCTGAAAATAAGCAAGGATCTGCCATTATACTTATTTTGATAACGCTCACAAAATGGGGATAGGGGGATCAATTATGAAGTTCAAATTAGGCTTTACACTGCTGGCACTCTGTATGCTTATCGTCACTGCCTGCAGCTCATCGACGAACTCAGAGGCAAAAAAAGAAGGCGGAGCGGAGAAGCTCGAAATTTTCTCTTGGTGGACAGGAGCGGGTGAGGAAGACGGGCTGAAGGCACTCATTCAATTGTTTGAAGAGGAGAATAAAGACATTCCAATTGAAAATGCAGCCGTTGCAGGTGGTGCTGGTACAAATGCAAAGGCTGTCCTGACTAGCCGGATGCAGGGAAATGATCCGCCTGCTACGTTTCAAGTGCATGGCGGGGCGGAGCTGAATGAGAGCTGGGTCGCGGCAGGCAAAATGGAGCCTCTGGATGATTTATATGAAAAAGAAGGCTGGAAAGACAAATTTCCAAAATCACTGATTGATCTTGTCAGCAAAGATGGGAAAATCTATTCCGTGCCAGTGAACATTCACAGGGGCAATGTGCTTTGGTATAACAAGAAAGTATTTGATGATGCAGGCTTAGAGCCGCCAACGACATTTGATGAATTTTTCAAAACAGCAGATGCATTAAAGAAAAAAGGAATCACACCACTTGCACTTGGAGATAAGGAGCCTTGGGCAGCGACTCATTTGTTTGAAAGTGTTTTGCTGGGTGTATTAGGGGCAGATGGTTATCAAAAACTTTGGGCTGGCGAGATGAAAATGGATGACCCGAAAGTGAAGGAAGCGGCAGACATCTTTGGACGTATGCTCGAATACGTCAATGACGATCACAGTTCACGTAACTGGCAGGATGCCTCACAGCTCGTGGCAAAAGGAGAAGCGGCAATGAATGTCATGGGCGACTGGGCGAAGGGGTACTTTGTGAATGATCTTGATTTGAAGGTGAATCAAGACTTTGGATACGCGGCGACTCCTGGAACGGAAGGAAGCTTTATGGTGATCACCGATACATTTGGACTGCCAAAGGGTGTGAAACAGCCAGAAAACGTGAAGAAATTCTTATCTGTTTTAGGATCTGTTGAAGGACAGGATGCGTTTAATCCGCTAAAAGGATCGATTCCAGCACGTGTGGATGCAGATGTATCAAAATATGATGAATACGGAAAATCGGCGATGAAGGCATTTAAAGAGTCAAAACTGGCGCCGTCTCTTGCTCATGGCTCAGCTGCTGAAGAAGGGTTTGTGACAAAAGCGAATCAAGCCGTCAATATCTTCGTGACACAAAAAGACAGCAGTCAGTTTGTTTCATCATTAAAAGATGCAATGAAATAAAGACGAAGGAGGCGGCGGCTAGGCACCGCCTCTTTTTTAAAAAGGAGTGTAGCTTCATGCGCATAGACACATCGCCGATGGCAAAAACACCTGTGCCCAAAGTTAAACGTATGCGGAAAAAACGGAATGGAGACCAGCTGCTGGCGCTGCTCTTTTTAGCCCCGTCAGCAGTATTATTATTCATCTTTGTTTACGGTTTTATCGGCTGGACAGGATATGTGTCATTATCAAACTGGACCACGCTTGTTCCTGATTTCTCTTTCGCAGGTCTTCGCAATTATGTCATGCTGTTTCAAGATTTCCGCTTTCAATCAGATCTTCGAAACACGGTCTTTTTCACTTTATTTTTTATTGGGGCTGTCATTATCTCTGGTCTTGCACTTGCGATTTTACTAGATCAGAAGATCAAGGGGGAATCTCTTTTTCGGAATTTATTCTTCTTTCCGATGGCCCTTTCCTTCGTTGTCACAGGAGTCGTATGGCAATGGATTTTAAACCCGTCAACTGGGGTAAATTTATTTTTGAAAACGCTTGGTATCCAGCCTAAGTGGTATACGGATACGAATATATTGGCCGGATTTGTCTGGGGGAAAATTGAGTTTGGTGTACCTGCGGCCATGATTGCTGTTGTGATTGCAGCTGTTTGGCAAATGACAGGCTTCTCTCTGGCGATGTATTTGGCGGGTCTGCGAGGAATTCCAGAGGAAGTAAGAGAGGCTGCTAGAATGGATGGTGCAACGGAGTGGCAGATTTACTGGAAAATCATTTTCCCTCTTTTAAAACCGATTACTGCAAGTGTTGTCATCATCATGGCTCACATTTCTTTAAAGATCTTCGATTTGATTTACTCGATGACAGGGCCGGGTGCGAACTTTGTCACGGATGTACCAGGCGTGTATATGTTTGAAATGACCTTTAGAGGAAACCATTATGCAGGCGGTGCCGCCATTGCGGTTGTCATGCTGATCTCTGTTGCGGTCTTTATCGTGCCATATCTCCTGTCGAGCCGGAAGGGGGCATCATCATGACAGCCAGATGGTTTGTCCGTCCAGTTCTTTATGCTTTATTGATTTTGTGCAGTCTCTTTTTTCTGATGCCTGTTTATGTCATGCTCGTCACAAGCTTGAAGCCATTAGGTGAAGTCACCCTTGAGCGAATGTGGTCGCTGCCATCTACTATTGATTTTTCAAGCTATCAAATCGCGTTTGAAAAGCTGGCGCCCAATTTAATGAATTCTTTTTATCTTGTCATTCCTGCTACTTTATTGTCAGCTGTATTAGGTGCAATGAATGGCTATGTATTATCAAAATGGCGTTTCAAAGGATCAGAAGTCGTCTTTACGCTGATGCTGTTTGGGATGTTTATTCCATATCAAAGTATTCTGATCCCGCTCATTCAATTTTTGCGTGAAGTCGGATTGTATAATTCAATTCCAGGGCTTGTGCTTGTCCATGTCGTATACGGGCTTCCGATCACAACACTCATGTTCCGAAATTTCTATGTGAGCATCCCAGATGAAATGATTGAATCGGCGAAAATGGATGGCGCAGGGTTTATCGGGATTTTCAGACATATGATTCTGCCGCTTTCGATCACAGGATTTGTTGTGGTGGCCATTTGGCAGTTCACAAATGTGTGGAATGAATTCTTATTTGCGGTTACGATGACCACTGCGGAGCATCAGCCGGTAATGGTAGCCTTGCAAAACCTATCAGGCAGTCAAATTGTGCAATGGAACGTCCAAATGGCAGGGGCGATATTGGCTGCGCTGCCGACCCTGCTCGTCTATATACTTCTTGGAAAATACTTTGTCAAAGGGCTTCTCGCAGGCTCTGTCAAAGGGTAAAATATTTTTTGTGTTATCGTTTTCATTCGGTGTACTGAAAGGATTGACTTCTCTTTAGATAGCGTCATAATAAAAGTTGAGACTTACTAGTTTTCATCAAGCTAGGTAAGGATTATCAAAGGGTAGCAAAGGGAGGAGTCATCCTGAATGAAGCAGTCACCAATTTTTTTACTGCCTGAATTGAAGGAGAGAATATGGGGAGGTACAGCCTTAAGGGATCAATTTGGCTATGATATTCCTTCTGATCAAACGGGAGAATGCTGGGCAATTTCTGCTCATCCAAACGGGCCAAGTGTCGTGCAAGACGGTCCATATAAAGGGAAAACGCTGATCGAACTCTGGGACAATCATAGAGAATTGTTCGGGGGGATAGAAGGCGACCGATTCCCGCTGTTAACCAAAATTTTAGATGCAAACCAAGACTTGTCCGTGCAAGTACATCCAGATGATGATTATGCGGAAAGACATGAAAATGGCGAGCTTGGAAAAACAGAGTGCTGGTATATCATTGACTGCAAAGAAGGAGCAGAAATGATCTATGGGCACAATGCAAGAACAAGAACTGAGCTTGTCACCATGATGAATAGTGGAGATTGGGAAGGTCTTTTGCGGCGGGTGAAGATTAAGCCTGGTGATTTTTATTATGTGCCAAGCGGTACCATTCATGCGCTTTGCGAAGGAACGCTTGTCCTTGAAACGCAGCAAAGCTCAGATACAACTTATCGCGTATATGATTATGAACGAAAAGATCAGGATGGCAATGAACGTGAACTTCATTTTGCGCAAGCGATTGATGTCACAACGGTTCCTCATGTAGACGGGTATGCAGATGAATCAGTTGAAACACGCCGGGGAGTGACCATTCGTACATTTGTCGAAGCAGAATATTTCTCTGTGTATAAATGGGAAATTGATCAAAAAGTAGAGCTTTCGCAGGATTATCCGTTTTTGCTATGCAGTGTGATTCATGGAGAAGGGTCTTTAGAGCATGACGGAAACACATATCCACTGCCAAAGGGCGCTCATTTTATTCTGCCGGCTGAAACAGGAAGCTTCTCAATTGAAGGATCTTGTGAACTGATTGTGTCGCATATATAAGGAAAAGAGGACTTCGAGGGGGTCCTCTATTTTTCTATTGCATAAATGACTTGAAAGAGTACTTGTTTTTGTCGATAAAGAGATTAGTAGACTATTATGCAAAGTTAAGAGAGGGACAGGGAACGTGAAAAAAACCATCAAGATTATGTTACTCGCAGCTGCCTTTGGTATGACATTACACACGGGTAAAGAAGCGCAAGCAGCCTCCTATGTCGATCAATCCATTTATACGATGAACACCTCAAAAGTATTTACAACAGAAGCAGAAGTGAAAAAAGCAGTGGAAACACTGAAGAAAGACAAAAAGTGGACAGCCACTTATCAAACCTCAGGAAATACGTCGACCTATCAGCTCACTGCTTCAGGATATGATTCGCAAGCAGCAGCGAATGCAAGTGCAGCTGCATTAAAAAAAGAAGTAGGCATGAGCGGTACGGTGTCTCCAGTAGGTGACCGCCTTCCTTTACAAAAGGTCGTATCTGATCCAGTTAATGATGAAAGTCAGGCGAAAAAGCTTTCACTCGAACTAACGAAAACATCAGGGCTCAATAGCTCCTATGAAGTCATCAATCAAAGCAAACCTTCTTATCAGGTCATATCAGGAGCCATTGATTCTGAAACGAAAGTGAAAAATATTCAAACCGAGCTGCAAAAGCAGGCAGGCGTCACCAGTACATACCAAACCGAAACGAAAGCTGGCACTGTGTATCAGCTGATTTCAAGCGGTATTGTTGGACAAAGTAAGGCGAATACCATTCTGCAAGGCTTTCAAAAGGCATCCGGCTTAACAGCAGTGCTTCAAACGGTGACAGCAGGTAAGCCGTATTACATCGTCACATCCGCTGCACAAGCGAACCAGTCGAAAGCACAGACGCTTCTTACTCAACTGCAAAAGGAAGCAAAGATCAGCGGGAAGATTCAAAAGACAGGTGCTTTAAAAAATGTCTACAGCTTGGAATCAGGCTATTTTAAAGACAACAAACAAGCAGCTTCAGCTGCAGCTCAGATTAAGAAACAAACCGGTGCTGCAGGTACTGTGCAGCGCGTGGGAAAAACAAAAAATTATATCGTGAAGCTCAATCAACTGAACGATACAGCTTACGCCAAAACGGTAGCCTTTTTCAAGAAAAAGAAATGGCGCTACACGTCCAAAAAGATTTCTTCTACACAGCCATATCAAGTCGTGACGGGAAACCTTTTAGGAGATGACCAAGTCAAAAAAGCAGCGGCTTTCTTCCAAAAGAAAAAAGTATCTGCGACAACGAAAAAAACTGGCAAGGTATCAGACAGCACGTATCGACTCGTCGTCAATCAAGCAGTGGACCAAGCGAAAGTGAATAAAGGGGCCGCCTACTTAAAAACGCAGCAGCTGACAAGCAGCATAACCACAAGTAAGGGACAGGCTGTCAGCAAAACGTATAGTCTCAAGACAACACCTGTATATGAACAAAGTAAAGTGAAGCAGGCTCAAGAGATTATCAAGAAAAATGGCGTTGCCAGCAGTACAAAAACGCTGACAGAAGCGGTCAAGCAATACCGTATCACGACAAAGCCGACAGTGAATCAGACAAAACTGAATCAAGCACTCAGCTATTTGACGAAACAAAAAATGAAGGCCGCTGCACAAAAAACAGGCGCAGCCGATTATGCTCAATATCAGATCAAAACAGGTGCCATCTCAACCGCTGCACTGCGTGATCAAGGTATGGCATTTTTCAAAAAACGGAATGAAACCGCTGCGTATACAACCACAACGAAACCAGCTTACAAAATCAACATTACGCAGCAATTTACAGGATTACCAACTGTAAATGAAGCCATTGCTTTTGTGAAAAGCCAATATGGCTGGACCGCCACAGCCGTAAAAATTAAAAATGGCCCAATGGTTATGCAAACGAACTACAACCTTACTGTCAATGAGATGGTCAACAAACAAATGAAGGTGTCGCCACAGACAGATGGTGCGGCCTATGTCTATGCAGCATATGTAGACGAAGCAACATCGACAGTGAATACGGATGGCTTAAATGTCCGTTCTACACCTGATTCGAGCTCTGCAAGCAACATTGTGGCACAGCTCAATAAAGGAGCAAAAGTAAAACAGCTTGGGAAAGAAGGGAACTGGATCAGGATCAACCTCGGCTGGAGAAATGCAAGTGCAGCAGAGGTGCAAAAATATGTAGATCCAGCTAATATTGCAGAAGGCACGCAATCTTATTTTCAATTTCTGAAACTCTCTGAAGCTGCGAATCTCAATCCAGCAGAGGTCAATTCAAAGATTTTAGCAGGAAAAGGGATTCTTGCGGGTAAAGGACAGGCCTTTATTACAGCAGCAAAAACGTATCATATCAACGAAATTTATCTTATTTCTCATGCGTTGCTTGAAACGGGTAACGGAAGTTCCATTTTAGCGAATGGTACAATGTATAATGGAAAGAAAGTTTATAACATGTATGGCATTGGCGCATATGACAGCAATCCGAATTATCTTGGTGCAAAGTATGCGTATGAACAGCAATGGTTCACGCCAGAGGCTGCCATTATTGGCGGAGCAAAATTCATTGGCAACAGCTATATCAATAATGCCACATACAAGCAAGATACAATTTATAAAATGCGCTGGTCGGCTGCAGCGACTCATCAATATGCAACAGATATTGGCTGGGCTTCTAAGCAAGTCACTCGCATGTATAGTTTGTATAACCTGCTTGATGACTATACGCTGTATTACGATATCCCGGTGTATAACAAATAAAAAAACGTCCGTGCTTTCTAATGAGAAGCCGGACGTTTTTTGTGTAGGAGCAGCTGCTGTTCAATGAATGAGAGGAGCTGCTGACTTGATTGTCCCTTTGAATATTGGTTCCATTCCTCAGCAAAGGTTTTGATTCGTTCTTTATTGTTTAATGCGTTTAGGTGCAAAAGCTCCTGCAAGAGCATGTCTTGAGTGACGCAAGCCTTACCAGGAATGATGTCTTCATACCGGTCGACTAAGCCGCGTTTCTCCCGATAAGTGTCTAAGTCATAAGTGAAGAACAAGACAGGCTTTTCGAGCAGTGCATACTCAAACACAATGGACGAATAATCTGTCACCAGGACATCACAAGCACAAAGCAATGGATAGAGCGGCTGATCGGACACATCAAATATCCATTCACCGTCAGTTTCTGCTTTCGCTAAATGTTTGACCGCAGGATGAAGCTTGACGAGCAGAATGTAATCGCCATTCAGCTCAGTTTGCAGCTGCTCTTTTGAAAAAGGCAGCACAAGACCGTCCATTGCAAAGTCTCGATAGGTCGGTGCATAGAGTAGGATCTTTTTCCCTTTTGGAACATCATGCAGCTTCAAGGAAGGCTGGTGCTGTTCATAGTACACATCCGTCAGTGGTACACCAGTTGGTAAAAAGCGTTCATCTTTGACCCCAAACGAGGTCTTGAAAATCTCACGCATGTGATCTGAGCCTGTCACGATGTAATCGAAAGACGCATAGACGCGTTTGAAGCGTTTGATATCACGTGGACTCCGGTCAGAATTTGAAGCATCTTCAAGCCCGAACTTTTTCAAAGCCCCATTGGCATGCCAAACTTGAATACAAGTTGTAGAAGGCCGTTTTCTTAGCACACTCGTCATGAGAAAGTAATTATCCGTCACGACAACCTTGCTTTTAAACATCGTATATATACATTGAATGAGATGGAGAGGATTTTTTTCATGAAAATAGCGAAATGACAGATGAGGCCCGTCCTTTTCTATCGCAGAAGCATGCTTCGTATAGAGGATAGTGAGCTTCATTGTCATGTTCGCCTGTTGTTGATAAGTATGAATGAGAGCAGCCGCATTCTCTTGAAATGAAACAAGCAGCGTCACCTGGTTTTCACGAGGTTTCACGCCGCTCATTAGCCATCCAATGAAAGAAATAAAAGCTGCGTAACATGAAATCATCATTGAGCGTATATTCATCATTTATCAGTCTCTCACAGCTGCTTCGTCTGATCCTTTACCTGCTCAGGATAGTAACGTTTTTTTCCTTTGCTTTCTTTCAATACGGCAAAAGCGTACTTAGGAATATTGAGCATTCGTTTCCATCTCCATGGATTCACAATCAATCTGTACAGCCATTCTGTATTTGTCTTAATCATCCAGCGTGGTGCACGCTTCACCGTTCCGCTAAATACATCAAAGCTTCCGCCTAAACCGATGCAAACAGCCTGCGGGAATAAATGGCGGTATTCGTAAATAAAGTTCTCTTGGTTTGGATAACCTAATGCAACGAACACCATATCAGGTTTCGAGCGCGCGATTTGCTTCGCTACGAAACGTTTATCGGCTTGATAGCCGTCACAGCTTCCGGCGAGGACCACATTTGGATATTCCGTATCAATTCGCTGTTTCACAGCCTCAAGCACTTCTTTTTTCGCACCATATAAAAAGATTCTTTTAGACTGCTTGTTTGCTAGGTCAAGCATAGACATGAAGACATCAAAGCCGGCAATTCTTGACTTAAGCGGACTTTGGGTCATGCGGGACATCAATACGACGCCTACGCCATCCGGCAGTACATAATCCGCAGATGAGACGACTTGATGGTACGCATGATCCTTCATGACGGCATAGCCTATCTCTGGATTGACAGTCGCAATCATGGCGCCTCTTCTCTGAGAAATATGATGCTGGTTCATATAGCTGATAAATTCATCTAAGTCGCCGTTTACATAAGAAAGGTTAGAGACCACTTCTGTTTGCATTGTTTAGACCTCCTTTTTAACTTGTTATCTATGAACGTTCATTGTAAATTCATTCTTCGCCTACTCATCATTTTATCACAGATGCTCCACGAAATATTAACAATAACTTTACAAACCTTTAAATTTCATGACATTTTCATCATTTCATCTCGACGATCCTTTGTGAAACATTGATTCTTCGGACTTTTCCTCCTGCGCCCAATAAATTGGAAATAGTTTGTCTTTACATTTTCTTAACCTTTCATAGGCGTTGTGATATAATGAAATTCCGAAGAGCGAAAAATGATCGATGATAATAAGATTACGGATAACATTACTGCTTGAAGCAGACGAATAAGGATGAAAGAAAGGAGTTTATGTTTGCAATGAAGAAAGTTATTACTTACGGTACATTTGATTTATTACACTGGGGGCACATTAAGCTGCTAGAACGTGCAAAGCAGCTCGGAGATTACTTAGTGGTGGCCATCTCTACAGACGAGTTTAACTTACAAAAATCTAAAAAAGCTTATCACAGTTACGAACATAGAAAGCTGATTCTTGAAACCATTCGTTATGTTGACGAAGTCATTCCAGAAAACAGCTGGGATCAAAAAGTCCATGATGTGCAAGAGCATGATATCGATGTGTTTGTTATGGGAGATGACTGGGAAGGCAAATTCGATTTTTTAAAAGAACATTGCGAAGTCGTATACTTGAAAAGAACAGAAGGTATCTCGACAACACAAATTAAAGAAGAAATTGCTGGACTTTAATAGATCAAAAAAGTACTTCTTATCTTTTGGTAAGAAGTACTTTTTCATGTAAAATACAATGAGTAAGCAATCAATATTATGAAGGAGAGCTTCCTTTGTTTCAAAATTGGATGAAGAAAAAAGTTGAAGACACATTGGATCAATCTGAACAACATGAAACAATGGCATCAATGGACGTGCCTGATATGGACTATTACTTTATTATGGGTGATGTGCCAAAACAGGATGAGAGCTTAACAAAATCTTTAAAGACAAAAATTAAGCCTTTGGCTGATCAACATAAACGTACTGCAATTTTAACTTTGAATTATGATGCAAATGTGAAGGAACGTATTCACCGCATGGAAGAGATCTTTTCTTCTGAGATTGACATCTTGAATGTATATGAACACTATATTCTACCGGAAAGTGGTAGTAAGAGACGTTACTCGGAATTTATTGTCGGTGAATCATCGCATTCGATCAATGAAGCAGTGATTCCGGCAGATGAATCCACGATTCAGGTGACGAGATATGAACGATCTTCTTCTCCCATTTGTTATATTGAACAATATAATGAAGAGCAGCAATTGGTGAAAAGGGAAGAATATAATTGGCAGGGCGTTTTATGCAGAGTACAAAGCTTTGTTCCCCATACAGGTGCACTATACTTAGAGGAATTGATCAATGACGATGGCAGTATTTATATGGAGTTCATCTACCATGGAGATGTAAAAAAGAATCCAGTGCGACATATTAATTGGTATAAAAAAACAGGAATTCAAACATTTACAAAGAAGACCGATATTAAACAATTATGGCTATCCAGCATTCAATCACAAAATGACCGTTTGAAACTGATGATCACAGAGGACCGTGATCAAGACCGCCACCTGTTTAAAATTGAGCAGCCTGAAACAACTTATTACGCTGCATTTGTGCATCACGCACATTATGAAGAAGATCTGCATCAAGTCAATTCTCAATATGGAGAATTATTTAAACAAATAAGAAAACAGCAAGTGGACGCTGTCTTTTTTGGGGATACTAAACATAAAGAAGATGTCGAAAAACTATTGGGAGAACAAGCCTATTTTTATCTTGTTCCTTCTGACGAAGAGACTGTTTGGAATACGGCGATTCATCATATGCTCGAAAATCGTGAGCATAAAGATGAACTGAGAGGGATCGTTGACAGCATGAAATGGGTCTTGCGTGATCTAAGCTCTGAGCATCATGTTCTTCACCTTCAACTCGAGTTAAAAGATGAAATGAGTCATGCGGATCATGTGCAAATTGATTTCGCAGGATATGATCGAGTGAATGGAGCTGAAATCATCTCTCAAACAATCGATGAGAACCATCAAGTCAGCTTCCCAATCGGCCATTTTCAAACAAAGAAAAACATTGAAATCAACCAAACGAAATTTGTGGATTTTTACATTCGTTTTAAAACAGAAGAACTTCAAGAGGTTTTGCAGCGTCTAGAAATAGAAGGTGAGCTGCTTACGAATAAACCATCTTCGATCGATGGATGGTCATATCAAACGAAACAAGGAAACTATTCATGGAAAGTAAAATAGTGATATAACACAACGGTAAGATTTCTGAACAGAGGAGATTAACGATTAATGATTGAAGAGGGAATTCATAAGAAGAGTGTCGTTGAAAGGTTAAAAAATCACCATGAGAAACTAGAAATGCTGATTCGCATCAACGATGACATGCCATTAACAGATAGAGAATTTTATTTGTTTATGAGGGAGAGAGTTTCGAAACAAGAACTTTTCCTTCCGCTTGTTCATCAAGAAGAGAATCTATTCAAATTGGTATTGAATGAAGCATCGCTGCCGCTTGCGTTAGAGCAAGGCCAGACATATAACTTGTATGTCACGGACTATTTGAGCACAAACAAAGAAGAGGATGAGGACGAGCTTGAGGACTCAGCTTATGATTCTGATTCCGAAGAAGAGGAAGAAGAAGTAAAAGAAGCGGATATCAATACAGATATTGAATCTGAAGAGAAAACGTCAAACTATAAACGCCGCTTAAAAATGGAAATAGAAAAGCCTGAGCTGACTTTTTTAGAAAATAAAGACGCCATGCTGTGTATCATTCCATACCGTACAGACAAAGGGAATGCTTCTTTGAAAATCAAGCGTGAGCTAAAGGTTGTGAAATTCAATCATATCGAGCTCAACAAAGGGTGTATGTTATCTTTATCCGGGTATGCAGGTGTACTAAGTGCAGAACATCCGTATGAGATCAAAGAAGCAAAGCTTCTATTGAAGAAAAATGGTGAAGAACCAATTGAACATCGTTTTCCGGTCAATATCACCCATATAAAAGACGAAGTGATCGAATACCGTGATGATCAACATGTACCACAGCTTTATCAATTTTTAGCAGAAGTCCCTTTAGAGGAATTGACCTATTCATTAAACAAACGCTTTGTATATCGCTTCTATCTTGAATTTATCTGTGATGTAAACGGAGCAGAGGAAACATTAACAACCACTTCTTTAGTGCTTGGAGACCGCTCGAACAAACTCAAAGGACTTGTTCAAATTCATAAACGAAACGATGTACCGATTCGATATGAAGTGTACCGAAAGAAAAAAAGACAAACGCTTGGCATCCGTATTAATGATTACACAATGAAAACACGTGCCAAGTATTACGTCAAAAGCAAGTGGAAGAAATTCAAAAAGAAGATCAGTAAAATCAAAAAAGTCCGTAACCGCCTTGTGACAAGAACGTTTAAAACGACCTTTAAACTGGCGAGTAAGCTGTCTGTGAAAAAGAAAACGGTTGTTTTTGAAAGCTTTAATGGAAAACAATTTAGTTGTAACCCGCGTGGGATTTATGAGTATATGAAAGAACATCACCCTGAATATACGCTGATCTGGAGCGTTAAAAAGGGTCATGAAGCACCGTTTAAGGAAAAAGGCATCTACTATATCAATCGTCTGTCATTGAAATGGATATTTGCGATGGCAAGAGCCGAGTATTGGGTCGTAAACAGCCGTTTGCCGCTATGGGTCCCCAAGCCAGATCACACAACATACTTGCAGACTTGGCACGGTACGCCGTTAAAACGGCTGGCAATGGACATGGACGAGGTGCATATGCCTGGAACAAACACGAAGAAATACAAAAAGAATTTCACAAAAGAAGCATCGAATTGGGATTATCTCATTTCTCCAAATGCCTACTCGACTGAAATCTTTACACGTGCATTCCAATTTCAAAAGACCATGATTGAGTCAGGATATCCGAGAAATGACTTCCTTCATAATCAAAACAATGAAGAAACGATGAGAGCACTGAAACAAAAAATGAACCTGCCGCTCGATAAAAAATTGATCTTATATGCACCGACATGGAGAGACGATCAATTTTATAAAAAAGGGCAGTACAAATTTGATTTAGACCTTGATCTGCATGAGATGAGAGCTGCTATCGGAGATGAGTATATTATCATTCTGCGTATGCACTATCTAGTTGCTGAAAACTTTGATTTAGGGCCTTATGAAGGCTTTGCCTATGACTTCTCTCATTACGAAGACATTAGAGACCTTTATATGATTTCAGATCTGCTCATCACAGATTACTCATCTGTGTTCTTTGATTATGCAAACCTCAAACGTCCGATGCTGTTCTATGTGCCAGACATTGAAACATATCGTGACAAGCTCAGAGGCTTCTACTTCGACTTTGAACAAGAAGCACCTGGACCACTTGTGAAAGAGACAGCAAGTGTCATTGACTGGGTGAGAGAAACAGAACAGTCAGACTTTACACTACCAGAATCATTTGCACCGTTTTATGAAAAATTCTGTTACTTAGAGAGCGGGGCGTCATCGAAGCGGGTGGTTGAAGTAGTTTTTAATTCGCAACGCTTTTGATTGTTTTCTTATAGATGGAAAAACACCTTTGGAAGGTATCAAGTTCAATACTTGACCAATATCCAAAGGTGTTTTTTAATACATATAATTTTATTCTATATATAAGTGGTTAATTAGTTTTTGTACAGACATTTTTGTAGAAGAGGTCTAGCGCCTCGCTATTATACTTTTCGTAATCAAAGGATTTTTGTTCCATACTATTCTGGATAAAATCAGACATACCATTAAATAGCGCAGTTTCATTATTATCAACTAATAATCCATATCCACCCTCTAAGACGGAATGTACTCCAGTTACATCGGTAGCTATAATTGGTTTCTTTAAAATCATTGCTTCCATGAGAACCAAGCCTTGCCCTTCATAATCTGAAGATAAGACAAAACAATCACATTCATCTAGTAAAGAAAATGGATTTTCGAGTTGTCCAACAAAAAACACGCAATGTTCTAGATGTAACTTTTTTGTGTGATCCTTTAATTCTCTTTTTAAAGGCCCTTCACCCACAATATACAATACAGCTTTTGGGTATTGCTTGTGTAATTGTGAGAAAGCAGAAATTAATTTCTTTTGCCCTTTTTCAGGAGATAATCTTCCTACAGTAATAAAGTTGATGTACTCCTTATTTGGAAGTGGAATCGCAGATAGATTAAGACCGATGGATTCGTTTTTATCATTTTGATAAGTAATTAAATATCTCTCATTATTAAATTCTATAATCTCTTTATTTTCTTTCATTTGAAGGACTTTGTTAGGCGAGATTACATTATTAACAAAAACCATTTTCTCTAAAGCATTAGGAATATAAGGGCTTAAGTTCAAGTGATTTTCTATGTTAGTCGATTCGGCAACTGAAACAATTCTATCGAAGAACTTGTACAGTGAGAAAATTACTTTTAGGTTACCACGATGTTTATATTTGTGATTCACTTTCTTGTTATACTCTTTCATCATGTCGGCATGCAGGAAAATACTTTTGACTTTAAAATCTCCGAATGCGAAAAGAAGAGTCCAAAATTTGTTATACCCTCCAAAATCTATTCCTACATCAAACTTCGTATTACCAATAATTCTCTTTAATTCTCTCTTGTATGAGTTTACTGGAGTGTATTTTAACATTTTGTTATTGTATAAACCACGGCGGAAAATTAGATTCTGTTTATATGTTTCTTTTAATGTTCTATTAACAAAACCTGGTCTATAAATAATATGAACATTAGGATGAAGCTTTTGTATGTTCATCCATTTATCTTTATGATAATTTGAGTTATCAATGACGACAACTTCATATTTGTTGTAATCAATCTGATCAAATAAATTAGTCGCTGAAACGGTTATACCATTATTGTAGAAGCCCCCACAATAAAAAAGTAATTTTTGTTTATTGCTTTCAACCTTGATTAATTCATCTTGATTTTTCCCTTTAAATATTATGTCAATGAGTCGATTAGTAGCATTTCCGTCATCATAAGAGCAGTATTCATCTAAAAACTCTTTGTATTGACTTTCAAACTGTTTATTGAAGTTATTTAAACTGTTTAGTTGGCCTAAGCTGTCAATTAAATCAACTATATTTTCACAGATAGGTCCTGGAAGTTTTGTTATATCTAAATAAAAACCTCTTTCTGATTCATATTCACGTAAGTCAGGCATATAGAAAAAGACAGGTCTTTTTAAAGGTAGGAAATCGAAAAAGATACTTGAATAATCTGTAATCAAAATGTCTATAGCTGATAAAAGTTCATTTGTATCAATCCAGTTTGGAACACAAAGATGTTCAAGACCACTCTGTTTAAAAAATTTATAAGAAAAGTAATGAGATTTTAAAAGTACTAAGTAATCATCACCAAGCGCCTGCTGAATTTTCACCACTTCACTATGCAATGTATAGCAAGTATCCTCTTCGGCCCCTATTGTTCCTCTCCATGTTGGAGCATAAAGTACAATTTTTTTATTAAAAGGTAAGTCTAATCTTTCTTTAACACTTTCACTGTTAGTGTTTAATGTTAAATCTACTCTAGGATAACCGATATTTGCAATTTCCCCGGCAAATATCCCAAATACATCATTTGATTTTAGTAATTTTTCATACGTAAAAGTATTCGGGCTAATAAGGTAATCACAATGAAGCAAATTTCTTTGGATATTTTTATGACCAGACATTGATCTTTTATTAATATCCTTCCCTAAAGTTTTTAAAGGAGTTCCATGCCATGTATTGATATAAACTTGCTCTTCTCTTTTAATAAAGTAAAAAGGAAATGACGTATCATTAACTAAATATTTTGAAGTTGCTAAATATTTTAGATATTCATTGCTATCAACTTTAACAAAGGAAATATTAGAAGTTTTCTGCTTTAATTCTGCAATCATTGGATCATTGAAATCATTAATGACCCAAACATGATGTAAATCTTTAAAAGTACTATCTTTCATCAAGCCTAGAAAAATTGCGTAACAATTTCCAGAAATACTTTTGCCATGATAAGCTTCATATAGAATATAATTACTTCTAACCGGATTTTTCTCTAAATAGGAGGTGTATTTACTTCTAATACGAAGTCGTGAATCTCTGGAAAACTCAATTAGTGGATTTAAAATAAATTTAATCTTTCTTGTAACGATTTTTTTGAATTGCTTGATTCTCATTAATGTTAAGCCCCTTCATGTAATATATATAATAGGAAAATGATATTTATTTTGGAAATGCAATTATCCTGATAATTATATTCTAATGACAATTATAAAGCAATGATATAATAAGGTAATTAGTAACCTAGAATAGCTGAATATACCAGTGTTTATTTTGATCAAAATTCCCTACTATTTAATATACTCATTCGATTTGAAAAGTGAAATATTTCTCAACATCTGTTACAATTATGAGCGGTGATTTTTTTAAAGAGGCAATCCCAAAAACTTATATCTAAGGAAGATTAGAATGAACGCATTGTTTACAATATTAAGAGAGCAAATCAGCTCACTTCCGCTGATTATGCGACTTGCTGTTTATGAAACAAAATCAAAATATCAGATGAATTATTTGGGTGTTTTGTGGCAGTTTTTAAATCCATTAATGCAGATGCTCGCTTACTGGTTTGTTTTTGGTATGGGCATTCGCGGAGGACAGCCAATTGCCATTGGAGACATGGAGGTTCCATTTATCATCTGGATGCTTGCCGGTTTAATCCCTTGGTTCTTCATTAGTCCGACCATTCTTGATGGATCAAACAGTGTGTTTAAACGCATTAATATGGTATCGAAGATGAATTTTCCGATTAGTGCGCTGCCGTCTGTGGTGATTATGTCAAACTTGTTCAGCTACTTTGTTATGATGGGTGTCTATCTGATTGTGCTGATTTCCTATGGCATCTATCCTGACGCGCATTGGCTGCAATATATATACTATCTTATTTGTATGATCGCGTTTATGTTTTCGTTTAGTTTGTTTAATTCCACGATTAGTGTACTTGTGAGAGACTATCAATTTCTTTTACAATCTGTGACACGATTACTTTTCTTTTTGCTGCCGATTTTTTGGAATATCTCAGAGAAGCTCACTGGAGACAAAGCGTGGATTGGGGACATATTAAGACTGAATCCTCTTTTCTACATTATTGATGGTTTCAGAAATAGCTTATTAAAGGGAGAATGGTTCTTCCATGATGTCAAATACACACTTTATTTTTGGCTGATCACGCTTCTTCTTTTAACAGTCGGTTCATTGCTTCATATGAAATTTAGGGATAAATTTGTCGATTTTCTTTAAAAAGTAAGGAGATTATACGATGAAACTAAAGGTTTCGTTTCGAAACGTATCCAAGCAATACGTCCTATATAAAAAACAGTCGGATAAGATTAAAGGGCTGTTTTTACCTAATAAAAATGAAAAAGGTTTCTTTGCTGTTCGTGATGTGTCCTTTGATGTCTATGAAGGCGAGACAATTGGTTTTGTCGGGATTAACGGGTCTGGAAAATCGACAATGTCGAACCTTCTAGCGAAAATCATTCCACCGACAAGTGGCGAAATTGATATGGACGGCCAGCCTTCGTTAATTGCCATTGCTGCCGGGCTGAACAACCAATTAAGCGGGAAAGACAACATTCGTTTAAAGTGCTTAATGATGGGGCTGACGAATAAAGAGATAGACGAGCTTTATGAAAAAATCGTAGAGTTTGCGGATATTGGTGACTTTATTGACCAGCCGGTTAAGAGCTATTCAAGCGGAATGAAATCACGCCTTGGCTTTGCCATTTCAGCGCATATCGATCCAGATATCCTGATTATTGATGAAGCACTGTCTGTTGGAGACCAAACCTTCTATCAAAAATGTGTGGACCGCATTACAGAATTCAAGGAACAAGGAAAGACGATCTTTTTTGTCAGTCACTCCATTAGCCAAATCCAAAAAATCTGTGATCGGGTGGCTTGGATGCATTATGGTGAACTTCGTATGTTTGATGATACGAAAAAGGTCGTGAAGGAATATAAGGAGTTTGTTGAGTGGTTTAACAAGCTTTCCAAGAAAGAGAAACAAAAATACCAAATGGAACATAAAGAAGGTAGAAAAGGCGTACAAAAGACAGAGAAGGTGTCTCGTTATCAAGAGAACGGAAACCGCCGCTCATTGTTAGGACCCGCATTTCAAGTGACAGTTTTAGCGGTCTTAACGCTATTGCTAGCCTTATCGATGTTTTCAGATCGCCCGCTTCGTACATTGGCGACATTTGGTGCAATCCCATCAGATAAGACAGAAGCGCCTCAGTCGAAGAACCCGCAGACCAAAGGATCGCCTGATATGAAAAAGGTGGATCAACAGGCGATTGTCACGGCTGATCCACTCAAGGTTTACAAAGACCAAGCCATGAAAAAAAAGGCCGATGTCACTTTGCCATTTGGACAAGAAGTACAGGCTGTGGCTGAAAATAAACAAACCGTTCAAATTAAAACAGCGTCAGAAACGTATTTTGTCAAACCCGATGCGCTTCAAAATGCAGAGGATTTAAAGTCATTATCCATTGGACCAGGACAGTTTAATTCCTATGTATCGCCTGCATCGGCAGGTTCGTATGAGTATTTACTTTCTTTCCTTGGAAAAGAAGAATCTGTGCTGAAACAGAGAATGCAGACGCTGAGTTCAGTGAAAAATGACCAAGGAGATACGATTGAGCGATTGACCACAGAGAAAACCGACTATGTCATTCAAAATGGTCAGGCAAACACGATTATGTTTCGCGGCATTATGCCAATCTCTCCTTCCACACTTGGGCTGACGGAACAAAATGTCTGGATGAATGAGAAACGAACAAAGTTCGCAGTGAAGGGCGAAAACAACCTGTTTGTCATTGATAATGAACAGCATACACTGACTATTTCAGTCATTAAATAAAAAAGCTGCCGATGCCGGCAGCTTTTTTTAATTCACTTCCTCTTTTTCGAGAAGCTGTTTCATAAATGGAATGAGTTTCTTTTTCAATTCTTCATCCTGAAGAGCAAACTCAAGCGTCGTTTCGATGAAGCCTTGCTTCTCGCCGACATCGTATCGTTTCCCTTCGAAATCATAGGCGAATACGCGCTGGATGTCATTTAGCTTTTGAATGGCATCTGTCAGCTGAATTTCTCCGCCTGCACCAATCTCTTGTTGATCTAGGTACATAAAAATCTCTGGTGTGAAAATGTAGCGCCCTAAGATGGCTAGGTTTGATGGTGCTGTTCCTTGCGGCGGCTTTTCAACAAAGTTTTTGACTTGGTAGCGGCGTCCTTCTTGTGTAAGAGGGTCGATGATCCCATAGCGATGTGTATCGCTGTCAGCTACTTGCTGAACACCGATGACAGATGAAAGGGTTTTTTCGTATTCATCCATCAGCTGGCGAAGCCCAGGCGTTTCGGCTTGCACAATGTCATCACCTAATAAAACAGCAAAAGGCTCATCGCCGATAAAGTTGCGTGCGCACCAAACGGCGTGTCCGAGTCCTTTAGGCTCTTTTTGACGTATGTAATGAATGTCAGCAATGTTAGAGGATTTTCTCACTTTTTCTAAAAGCTCGCTCTTTCCTTTTTCCTCAAGGTTGCGCTCTAACTCTGGTGCAAAATCAAAATGATCCTCAATGGCTCTTTTTCCTTTTCCGGTGACGATAATAATATCTTCAATTCCTGATTCAACAGCTTCTTCAATAATATATTGAATGGTTGGTTTATCAACGATTGGGAGCATTTCTTTAGGCATTGCTTTTGTTGCAGGGAGGAAACGTGTCCCAAGACCTGCAGCTGGTATTATGGCTTTACGTACTTTTTTCAATGAACTTTGCACCTTCCTTACATATAGAAAAAATGATTTGGCTTCATTTTTCATCTTTCATAAAGTGTAACTTACAAATGATAGAAATGACAAATGATTTACGATAAATGCATGATTTGATTCATTATCTATTCTAAAGAGTTTGTGTAAATTTTTATGTTGAAAAGAGTAAAGGCGATGTAAAAATTGAAAATAGAATGATTAGGATTCGTTCCTATTCTTTTGTATAATACACTTATGATAAATGAGAAGGAAAGAGGCATCGACTATTGAAAACATTACATGTAATGACTGTATTCGGGACGAGGCCTGAAGCGATTAAAATGGCACCCCTTGTCCTTGAGTTGAAAAAACATCCGCAAATCAAATCCTCAGTCACTGTGACTGCACAGCATCGGCAAATGCTTGATCAAGTGTTGAAAGCCTTTAACATTCGTCCGGATCATGATTTAAATATTATGAAAGAACGTCAGACATTATCTGAAATCACATCAAATGCACTCTTGAAACTAGATCAACTATTTCAAGAGGAAAAACCTGATATTGTCCTTGTTCATGGAGACACAACAACAACCTTTGCAGGAAGCTTGGCCGCATTCTACCACCAAATTTCAGTCGGTCACGTTGAAGCGGGTTTAAGAACACACAATAAATACTCGCCGTTCCCTGAGGAATTGAACCGACAAATGACAGGCACGATTGCCGATATTCATTTTGCTCCTACAAATGAGGCAAAGCAGAATCTTTTAATTGAAAATAAAAAAGAAGAGACGATTTGTGTGACGGGGAATACTGCAATTGATGCATTGCAAACAACGGTTACCGAGCAGTATCAACACCCTATTTTAGAGAAAATAGGCACAGATAAAATGATCTTGTTAACGGCTCATCGCAGAGAAAATCTCGGCCAGCCGATGAAAAACATGTTTAGAGCGATTAGACGTATTGTAGAAGAGTTTGAAGATGTTCAGGTTGTATATCCTGTACATTTAAATCCTGCCGTTCGTGATGCGGCTCAAACAGAATTCAGTGATCTTGATCGTGTGCACTTAATTGAGCCGCTTGAAGTCGTTGATTTCCATAACTTCGCTGCTGCCTCACACTTTATATTAACGGATTCTGGGGGTGTCCAAGAGGAGGCGCCTTCTCTAGGGAAGCCAGTATTAGTTCTGCGCGATACAACAGAACGCCCTGAAGGTGTGAAAGCTGGCACGCTGAAGCTCGCTGGTACAGATGAAGAGACCATTTACAACATGGCAAAACAGCTGTTAGTCGATCAGAAAGAGTACGACAACATGTCGAAGGCGTCTAATCCATATGGTGATGGACAAGCGTCAAAACGAATTGTCGAAGAGCTTCTCCATCGTTTTGGATTAAGTGAAGAAAAACCAGTTCCATTTCAATCATAAAAAAAGAAGACTACATTTCTGTAGTCTTCTTTTTTACTGCTCCAAACTTTCCTTCAATTCCTTCTTCACATTCGCAAGACTGTTGTCATCAAGCTGGTAGTAATAAATGTTATTGATACGTGTGCCTGATCCTTTCAGCTCGTGCTGCTCCACATGCTGTCTTGCATCACGATAATCATTCATCATCATCCACATATCGTCAAATGACATGTTTGTCTTCATATTATTTTCCACGACTTTGAACATATCGCCGAATTTCGTAATAGATGAAATGTTGGCACCTTTTGCAATGATGCCTTCAATGACCTGGCGCTGTCTTTGCTGACGTCCGAAGTCACCCTTTGGATCTTGCTTTCTCATTCTTGTGTAGGCAAGGGCTTGATCGCCATTCAGGTTAATTTCTCCTGTACCAAATGAATGGCCGTCATAGCTAAATGCAAACGTGCTATTTACTGTAATACCGCCAAGTGTATCAACAATATCCTTGAAGCTTTCCATATTGACTTTAACGAAGTAATCAACAGGTACATCAAGCAGTTCCTCTACAGTATCTGCTGCCATTTGTGTACCGCCAAATGCATAGGAGTGGTTGATTTTATCCATTGTGCCTTTTCCGACAATCTTCGTATACGTATCACGCGGGATGCTCACCATCTCGGTCGTTTTTGTTTTCGGATTTACTGTCATGTATATTAATGTATCTGCACGGCCTCGGTCATTTTTTCGTTCATCGACACCCATGACTAAAATAGAAATCGGGTCTTTCTTACTTAAATCGACATCTTTGTCACGCTTATCTGACTTCTTTAAATTTTCTTGAATGCCTGCGACGGTCGATGCTGCTGTGTTCCAAAGATGATATGCGTATCCGCCAGTTGCTAATACGAATAAGCCAATAATCGATAAAACAATCCAAAGAACCTTTTTCTTCTTTCTTTTTCTTTCAGCTCTCATAATGTCCCTCACCTTTTCTATGATTCTTCCATGATTATAGGTTTACGAATCTTGATAAACAAGTTATTTTTTTACTCTGAACCTAGATATAGACGTTGTAACAAAAAAAAGGTTTCAAAAAACCTTAAATTTACCTTAAAATAATAACTTATAAGACGATACAAAGACATGAGGTGAAAAAAATGAAGAAAATCGTCGTTTTACCGTTCTTAATACTGCTACTAGGTATCGTGCTCACAGCATGTGGAACGGCCGAGCAGTCCTCAGGAGAAAACAAGACAAGCAGTTCAACTCCTCAGGTACTGGAAGAGAAAGCTGAATTTATTGGAATGGCTGATGCACATACAGTCGAAGTGAAAAAAGTGAATACGACCCTAAGCTATGAATTTACGGATAATTTTAAAGATGTGTTAAATGAATTTAAGCCAGGAGACACAGTAGAAATCTCTTACTTTATTAATGACAGTGGTCAAAAGGAAATCCAGAAGATTGAAAAACAGAAGTAAAAAAGATGGGCGGGATGAACAAAATTGAAGAAAACAGGCGTTACACTAATCGTTCTCATGATACTGACTCTACTAGTTGCACCCTTTCAGTCTGCCATGGCAAGCTCGGCAATTTCAGTGAAATTGTCTAATTATATCGGAAACAAAACAAGTATGGATATCTCAACAACTGGGGAATACAAGCTATCAGGATCAAATGTTGCTGTGACAAAAAGATATGACGGCAAAAATAGATACGAAGTAGCCAACAGCATCGCTTCTGCTGGCTGGAAAAACCCATCAACTGTTGTCATTGTCAGTCGTGATGCATTTGATCATGCAATTTCTGTATCGCCGTTAGCATACAAACTGGGCGCACCTATTTTGTATACGAATATTGAAAAACTGACGAAAACAACAGAAAACCAGCTGAAGAAAATGAAGCCGGATAACATTCTGATTGTCGGAAATACGAAAAGCATTTCAACAGCTGCTGAGAAGTCTATTAAAAAGTATGGCAAAGTCAGACGTATTAGTGGAAAAGATAAGTTTGAAATCTCCCAAAAAATCGCAAAAGAAATGGGTAACTATAAGCAAGCTGTCGTTGTCGGCGGGAACTCATTTATGAATGGGATTGCCATTGCATCCTACGCATCGAGAAAGGGATACCCTATCCTGTTAACAAAAAAAGATTCCATTCCGTCTTATAGAATGCCAAGTAAAGTGATCATCATCGGCAGTACGAAAAGTACTGGACAAAAAGTTGAAAATCAAATCAAAAAAACCTCACAGGTGACAAGAATCAGCGGGGCCAATCGCTATGAATTATCTGTGAATATTATAAAGAAATTAAATATTAATGCAGATAAAGTTTATTTGGCAAAAGCCTCTAGCTATATTTATGCGATGCCGCTGTCGCAATTGGCTGCAAAATCTAACAGTACGGTTGTGTATGTGAAACCCGATTCTGTCACAGCGTCTTTAAAAGCACTGCTGAAGGAAAAAGGTACATATGCTTATCATCTTGCTGGCAGCACAAGTGCAATTAAAGATAGCTTGAAAAATTCATTAGCCAAACAAGTCTATCTGAAAAAAAATCAAAACTACCAATTGAATATTTCTAACGGAAAAATTTCATTAAAAGGCATAAAGACGTATAACACAGTAAGAGTTGTTCCTGAGAAATATTCAACAAAAAATGTCCTTCAAATTGCAGGAAAGCCGTATTTAGGCAGCGTAAACTTTGCAATTGAATCAGGGTATATCAGGCCGACTCTCGAAAATATTCCATTTGAAGACTATTTAAAAGGTGTAGTGCCAAATGAAATGCCTGCAAGCTGGAATGTTGAAGCGTTAAAAGCACAGGCGGTTGCCGCTAGAACGTATTCGGTGAAAAGTATTGGAAAAGTCGTCCCTGATACAACAGCCTTCCAAGTATATGGAGGATATAACTGGTACACAAATTCGACAAAAGCTGTCGATGCCACAAAAGGAAAGGTTCTGAAATACAACAATCAGCTTATTTCAGCAACCTATTACTCTAGCAATGGCGGTTATACAGAGGCGAGTGAAGAAGTATGGGGAAATGCACTGCCATACTTAGTGGCCAAAAAGGATCCAAAAGATCCAGTCAATCCATGGACACTGAAACTCTCTAAGAAACAGCTGGGCACGACATTGACTGCCAGCACAGCAGCATCTGAGTGGTCTAAAGCAAAAGAGACAAATGCAGCTGACCTTGCCGGCCTGAAATCATGGCTGCTCAAAAACAAAGAAACCGCTGCATCTGATATGAAAATCGCATCGATCTCAAGCCTGACGTTCTCAGGGAAAACAAAAGGCCAGCGTGCGAAGACGGTATCGATCAAACTGACATACCATTTGAAAAATAAAACAGGCACATATTCGGTAAACAAAAGCACAACGGCAAGTATGAAGATGACCGAGTTTCGATCAGTCATGGGCGCAACAAAGGTGAAAAGCACGTTTGCGTCAGTCAAAAACAATACAAATGACTTCACGATTTCAGGAAAAGGATATGGCCACGGCATTGGTATGAGCCAATACGGAGCCAAAGCGAGAGCGGAATCTGGAAACTCGTATTCTTCCATACTCTCGTTCTACTATCCAGGTACAAAACTAACAAACTATTAAAAGGTAAAAGGAGGACATAGAAGATGCGCTCATTGATGAAAACAGCCATCCTCAGCCTCATCGCCATTTTCGTTATCGTTCCAACAGCATTGGCAGACAATTCAGTCTCACGAATTGATGGCGGGAGCAGATATGCTGTAGCGGCAAACGTAGCGAAAAAAGGATGGGGAACTGCAAGTACAGTCGTTTTAGTAGGGAAAACTGCGTATGCAGATGCAACAGCAGGAATTCCACTTGCATACCAAAAAAATGGACCAGTTCTTTACACAAACAGTAAAAGCCTTTCGGGTGATACAAAAAAAGCCTTAACTTCATTAAAAACAAAGACGGTAATCGTTTTAGGCAGCACATCAAGTGTGTCAAACAACGTGGTCAACCAAGTGAAGAAAATGGGCATCTCCACACAGCGTATTTCAGGAAAAAACCGATATGAGCTATCTGCCAATATCGCGAAAAAAATGAAAAAGCCAGCAGGCGTCGTTGTCGTTGAGGGTTCTTTCTATGCACATGGGATTGCGATTGCACCTGTAGCAGCTCAAAAAGGATTCCCAATTCTATACACAGATAAAAAGGGACTTCGTTCTGAAATCGCTTCTGTTGCAAAAGCAAGCAATGTGAAACAAACCATTGTAGTCGGCGGAGAGAATTACGTCACAAAAGCAGCTTATAACCAATTGAAATCACCAACGCGGATCAAAGGCTCGACTCGTTATGATGTCGCGGCAAATATTGTGAAAAAGTACAATATGAGTGTCAATAATACCTATGTAGGAAGAGGATTTGGTTACGCCACTTCATCTTCTGCTGCAGGCATTGCAGCGAAGCAAAACAAAGCATTGCTTCTAACGAATGAAAAGACGCTGCCAAAAGTAACGAGAGCAACAGTGAGCAGTAAGAAAATCACCAAATTTACTGTCGTAGGCAGTACAAATACAGTGACACCAACTGTTGTGAACCAGCTGAAAAACCCGGCTGTTGGTAAAAAAGTATTCATTGATCCAGGTCATGGTGCGCATGATTCAGGAGCTGTAGGATACGGATTATATGAAAAGAATTTGAATTTAGATGTAGCAAAGCGTTTAAATACGAAATTAAACAACGCTGGTGCACTTGTGGCCATGTCAAGAACATCAGACACATTTGATAGTCTTCAAACACGAGTGAGCAAAGGTGCGTCAGCAAATGCAGATATCTTTATCAGTGTCCATGCGAACTCAAATGATAACAGCAGTGCAAATGGAACAGAAACGTATTATGACAAAACCTATGCGGCTGCAAACAGCCTGAAGCTGGCGCAAAACATCCAGCCTAAAATGGTCAGCGCACTAGGTACAAGAGACCGTGGTGTGAAAACAGCTGGCTTCTACGTCATTAAATATTCTAAGATGCCGAGCGTTCTTTTAGAAACTGGTTTTGTTTCCAGTCCAGTTGATTCAAACATCTTGAAATCTGCTACGTATAAAGATCGATTAGCGTCAGGTATTTCAAGCGGTGTGTCAGGTTATTTTAGATAAGAAAACACAAAACTGAGGGGTGCCTCAGATAGGCTGCTCGAGAACGTACTCGGCAGCCTTTTTTCAAAAGTTCATGAAGCTCCTGGGTGAAGAAGGGTTCAAACCAAGGAGGTTGACTTCATGCGTTTTGATATCAAATGTATGTTACTGATTGCTGTTTCACTATGTTTATATACACCATCCGTTTTTGCCCAGCACGCTGTAACGAGGATAGAAGGAAGCAATCGATATGAGGTGGCTGTAAATACCGCGAAAAGGGGCTGGCAGGAAGCGCCTGCCGTTGTTCTTGTGGGCGGTGATGCTTATGCAGATGCCCTGAGTGCTGTGCCTTATGCTTACCAGCAAGGGGCCCCAGTCCTGTTAACGAATGCTGGCAGTCTTTCAGGTGCTGTAAAGACAGGGTTGCAGCAGCTGAAAACGAAGCGTGTAACGATTCTTGGCGGGACTGCGAGTATTTCTGAAAAAGTCGTGAAGCAGTTAAAAGCGATGAATCTATCCGTTTCCCGTATTCAAGGAAAGAACCGCTATGAATTGGCGGCAAATGTGGCTAAGCACATGAAGAGTGCTAGTGCAGCTGTCGTCGTGAATGGTTCTGCTTATGCTGATGCTGTCGCGATTGCTCCGTACACTGCCAAACAAGGCTATCCCATTTTATTAACAGATGAAAAAGGATTGCGCCAAGAAACAGCTAATCTATTAAAAAACAAAGCGGTCAAGCGGACCATTGTGATCGGCGGAGAAGCAAGTATCAATAAAACTGCTTTTCAAAAGCTTCCCTCACCAGTCAGAATAAGCGGAGCCAATCGGTATGAGGTGGCTGCCCAAATTGCTAAAACGTATCCAATGAAGACAAGTCACACATTTATGAGTCATGGGTATGCCTATGCAGATGCAGCCGCTGCGGCAAGTATAGCAGCGAAACAGGGACAAACCCTTCTTCTCACAGATGCTCAAACGGTGCCGGATGCTATCAGAAAAGTCATTGGGGCCAAACAGATGTCAGCATTTTCTGTGGTAGGCGGAACATCAGCCATTCAATCAAATGTCATCACACAGTTGAAAAATGCGGTGTTAGGCGAAACAATTTTTATTGATCCAGGTCATGGTGCGCAAGATGCTGGAGCGATAGGGAATGGGCTGCTTGAAAAGAACATCAATTTAGAAGTAGCATTAAAGCTGCGGTCAAGGCTTCACCAGGCGGGTGCCCTTATTGTCATGTCGAGAACTTCTGATACATTTGACTCCTTGCAGACACGTGTCAGTAAAGGAGCCCAGGCAAGTGCTGATATATTCATCAGTATCCACGCCAACGCAAATGATAACAGCGGTGCGAATGGAACAGAGACGTATTATGATACAACATATGCGGCTGCTCATAGTGTCAAGCTGGCACAACAGGTGCAGCCCCGAATGGTCAGTGCCCTTGGAACAAAAGATCGCGGAGTGAAAACAGCAGGGTTCTACGTCATCAAATATTCTAGAATGCCGAGTATTTTGCTAGAAACCGGCTTTGTAACAAGTCCAATCGATGCGAGTATTTTAAAATCTACCGCTGCAAAGGATCGGCTGTCTTCTGGAATTGCAACGGGTGTGTCCAACTACTTTGACGTAAAATGAATCATGAATGATGTGTCAAGTTAAAAATACATTTCATTTTTGGTTATGTTTGTTATAATTGAAACATAGAAGGTGAATGGTTTACACATAAATCTTCAAACGACAGCAAACCGACAAATCATGAAGAGGTGACGATCTTGAAAAAATTAATCACAATGCCGTTTCTAGTATTGCTTCTAGGAGTATTGCTCACAGCGTGCGGCACAACAAATCAATCAAGCGATAACAAAAAGGATGACAGCAAAAAAGAAACAACTGAAGCAGCCGATCAAAACAAAGATAAGGCTGCGGACGAAAAATCAGAAGATCAATCATCAAATGAAAAAGCAGATGATCAAAGTAAAGAAACAGCTGCTCAAAAAGAAGAGCCGGCAAGTCAATCTGATGAAGAGGCAAAAGACAGCTCAAGCAAAGAAATTACAAAAGAAGAACCTGCTAAAGACCAATCAAAAGCTGACTCAAAAGGTGACTCTAAAACAAAGAAAGAATCAACGGCTAGTAAGAAAAATGAAATCACCAAAGAAGGCACATATGTCGGTTTGGCTGATGGACATACAATTGCTGTCAACATTGACGGCAAAGAAGTAGCTATTCAATTCGGAAATACATTTTCTAAACAAGTGAACAGCTTAAAAGAAGAATCAAAAGTGAAAGTAACCTATACAAAAGATGCAAACGGAACACTTCGATTAAAAACGATCGAATCTGTAAAAGCAAAATAAAGAAAAGACCCGGAGACCCGCAGAATTGCGGGTCTTTTTTACGTTCAAAAGGGCATAACTTGATATAAGTGCATATTCTTAACACAGTTTTACAAGACTTAACAGCGCATTTACATTTGCTTAATGTTGCTCTGCTAAACTGACTTTCATAGAACATCTCTTTACACAACAACTACTTTGAATGGTGAGGTGCAGGTCAGTGAGTGCAGAGAAAGCGATGAATCTTTACAGAGAATATGAAGTGAGACGAAATCACTCTTTTGCCTTAACAGAACATATGGTTCGTTATTTATTTGCAAAACGTTTCATAGATTTAATGTTCTCGTTCATCGGATTGATGTTGAGTACGCCAATCATTTTGCTGTTTGCTCTTTTGATTAAGCTGGAAACACCAGGGCCAGCCTTTTATATGCAGGAAAGGGTCGGGAAAGACGGTGTTTACTTTAAATTATGGAAGCTCAGATCGATGAGAACTGACGCAGAAAGCGGAGGAGCGAAATGGGCTCAAAAAAATGACCCGCGTATCACCAAAGTGGGGGCATTCATCCGTAAAACAAGAATTGATGAACTTCCGCAATTTATCAACGTGTTAAAAGGAGAAATGAGTATCGTAGGCCCTCGTCCAGAAAGACCGATGTTTACCGCAGAATTTAATCGGACGATTCCAGGCTTCACAAAAAGGTTGGCGGTAAAGCCGGGGCTGACAGGTCTTGCTCAAGTAAATGGCGGATATGAAATGAGTCCAAGTGAAAAATTAACACATGACTTACAGTATATTCAAAACTTGACATTTTCTCTCGACACGAAGATTATGGTAAAAACGTTAAAAGTCATCATGACTGGTGACGGAGCCAGATAAGTAAAGTAGGGAAGAGAAATGGCAAGTATGAAAAAACGCATGCTAGGCGGGGCAAGATGGACAAGCTTGTCCGCATTGATCATCACCATTATCCAAATCGCACAGTTCGCCTTTTTAGGGAACGTGATGACACTCAAGGAGTTTGGACTTGTTGGCATGATCACAACTGTCACAATATTTACGCAGATTTTACTAGATCTAGGAATTGGGGCAGCAATCATTCAAAAGGAACAAACGACAGAACGTCAATTATCTACATTATATTGGATTAACCTGCTCACAGGGATTATCTTGTTTTGTCTGCTCATTCTGCTAAGCCCAATGATAGCCGCTTTTTATAACCGGCCAGAGCTAGAGGGTCTGCTCAAGCTATTATCGATCATGTTTCTAATCGCACCGATTGGCCAGCAGTACCAGTATATGATGCAAAAAGACTTAGCCTTTAAAACATTAAGCACCATTGAAGCCATTGCGACCATCATATCGCTGCTCGTTTTACTCGTTTTCGCCTTCTTCATGAATCCGATTATCGCCTATGTCATTTCTCAAGTGCTGCTGCAATCAGGAAAAGGTCTCATGTATGCAGCGGCTTATTGGAAGAAGTGGCGTCCAGCACCTGTTTTTGCATTAGGAGAGGTGAAGGAATTTTTCTCATTCGGTGCCTTCCAGCTCGCTTCCAGACTGGTCAACCGAGCAGGATCGAACATCGACATGATTTTAATCGGCCGGTTTCTTGGAGCGGAAGCGTTAGGTATTTACAGCTTGGCGTATCAAATTGTAACAATACCCGTGCTGAAGATAAATCCGATTGTGACGAGAGTGGCTTTCCCGGTTTTCGCAAAAAGTCAGCGGGATCACTCCATGCTGCGAGAGGGCTTCCTAAGTATGACGAATATGCTCGCATTGGTTAGTTTTCCATTATTAATCGGCCTTGCTGCCGTATCAGACAGCTTTATTGAAGTCGTGTTTGGAGAGAAATGGCTAGTAGCGGTTCCGGTTCTAAATATATTGTGCATTGTCGGCCTGCTGCGTGTGCTGATGAATCCAAACGGTTCAATACTTCTTGCAAAAGGGAGAGCGGACTTAGCCTTTTATTGGGATACGGGGATGCTTGTCGTATATGGCTGCGCATTATATGCAGGTGTCACTACAGGCAGTCTGCTCACAGTAGCTTGGATCTACTCAGGTGTCAGCCTGCTCAACTTTATTGTCGGCAGATGGCTCATGGCATATGTCATTCAGCTTGATATGAAGGTGTATTTAAAATCACTTGGAAAACCTGCTGTCATGACGCTGCTCATGGCTGTCTGTGCGGTAGCTTTACATCAAGGGATGAAGCTGACGACAGCAGATATTTCACTTCAATTACTACTGACTGTTTGTGTCAGTGCTGCATTGTATGGCTTGCTGCTCATCAAAATGTATCCGCAGGCTGCAGGCAAATTATTGAGAAGAGGTCGTTCGTCATGAAGGTGCTATGGCTGACAAGTGTATATCCTAGTGAAAAACATCCGAGTGAGGGCGTGTTTCATGAAACGCAAGTGCAGGAGCTGCTCAAACAAGGAATAGAAGTGACTGTCATTTGCCCAAATCCAGTGAATCCGCCGGTTTTACGGATGCTGAAGGCATCCTATCGGCAGAAAAGGGATCTGCCTGAACAGGAAGTGAGAAGCGGAGTCACAGTTTACAGACCGCCTTATCCAGCGCTCCCAGGACAGCTGAAATGGGCGCAGCCGAGTAAACGAATAGCGGCTTCCGTTCTCAGAGCAATGCAGCGTCATCAGCTGTTACCAGATTTTATCCATGCGCACTTTGCCATGCCGTCTGGCGGAGCGGCGGCTGTTATTCAGAAAGAAACGAAAATCCCTTATCTTCTGACCTTGCACGGCAGTGATGTGAACGTATATCCGAACTATAGCAAAGGGGCGAAGGCAGCCTTTGAAACGGCGGTGAGGCAGGCATCTGCTGTTCTGACAGTGAGTGAGGAGCTGGCTAAAAAGACAAATGAGATGACGAAGGTAGAAGCAAAATGTCTTCCGCTTGGTATTCCGCTCCGATCATTTTCCAGAACGGAAGAAGGTCAAGAAGGCATCAGAAAGCACTTAGGTTTACCGCTTCAAGATAAGCTCGTTGTTTTCGTCGGGCGTTTAGTGAAAGAGAAGGGCTTGCTTGAATTAGCTGATGCTGTCAGCAGCATGGATGGGGTGAAAGCAGTCTTTGTTGGAAAAGGCCCCCTTGCAATGGAGCTCACAGAACGGGCGGGAGCATCTATTATACTCCCAGGCCAGGTGCCGAATGAGCAGGTGAGAGACTACTTAATGGCAGCTGATCTGTTTGCACTCCCTTCCTACAGTGAAGGAATGCCAACCGTCGTTCTAGAAGCGCTCGCTTTAAAGGTACCTGTCATTGCAACAAGGGTTGGTGGTCTCCCATCCTTATTTTCAACCTATCAACACCTGCTCGTTGAACCGCGTTCGACGCGTCAGCTGAAAGAGGCGATTCACGCCTGCCTTTATGAAAACAGCTGGAATGAAGAAGTGAAGAACGTTCTTCATGAAATAGTTCATACAGAATATTCATCAGAACATAATGCGAAGCATCTCATCCAGCAATATGAGAAGGTGCTCAATCAATCAACATCCATCGTTTAAACAAGATGAAATGTGCAAAGAATGATAGATAGATAAACAGCTTGGAACGGACAATATGCTTTTACTGAGAGGATGAAAAATGTTGAAGAAAATTGCTGTGATTGGAACAGGTTATGTCGGGTTAGTATCGGGTACTTGTTTTGCTGATATCGGAAATCGTGTCATCTGCTGTGACATTGATGAATCAAAAATCAACAGCTTAAAAAGTGGTGTCGTTCCCATTTATGAACCAGGTTTAAAGGAATTGATTGAAAAGAATACAGAAGAAGGAAGATTGTTTTTTACAACGAATATTCCTGCCGCTATTAGGGAATCAGAGATTATCTATATTGCCGTAGGGACACCGATGACACCACAGGGGGAAGCAGATTTAACGTATGTGAAGGCTGTCGCTCAAACGATCGGTGAACACATGAATGGATATAAAATCATCGTCAATAAAAGCACAGTTCCCGTTGGAACAGGCCGTCTCGTTCAAGCCATTGTGGAAAAGGCATCGCGCAGCAAATATCCTTTTGACGTCGTATCCAATCCAGAGTTTCTCCGAGAAGGCTCAGCGATTCAAGACACGATGAATATGGAGCGGGCGGTCATTGGTTCGACTAGCACTCATGCCTCTACCATCATCAAAAGACTGCATGATCCGTTTCAAACAGAGGTTGTAGAGACCAACTTAGAAAGTGCTGAAATGATTAAGTATGCTGCAAATGCCATGCTTGCCACAAAAATCTCATTTATTAATGACATTGCAAATATTTGCGAAAGGGTAGGCGCTGACGTTGAAAAAGTCAGTGAAGGAGTTGGATTAGACAGCCGCATCGGGCATAAATTTTTAAAAGCAGGCATTGGATTTGGGGGTTCTTGTTTCCCGAAAGACACGATGGCTCTACTCAAAATTGCCGAAACATCCGGGTATCGTTTTAAGCTGATCGAATCTGTCATTGAAACGAACAACAACCAAAGAGCCCACCTTGTCAGCAAATTGATGAGTGTGTTCGGTGATATTAAAGGAAAAACCATTTCTGTCTTAGGCCTCGCCTTTAAACCGAATACGAATGATATGCGTTCAGCGCCTGCACTAGATATTATCCCAATGCTGAGAGAGCTGGGGGCTTTTGTGAAAGCCTATGATCCGATTGCTTATGTAGAAGCTGAACGTGAGCTTGGCCCGCAGGCGATCTTCAGCAATGATCTGTATGAAACAGTAAAAGATACGGATGCCTGTCTCATCCTAACAGAATGGGATGACGTACAGAAGATGGATAAAGACCAGATCAAGCAGCTGCTTCGTTCACCGATTGTAATTGATGGAAGGAATTTGTTTGATCCAGCAGAAATGAAAGAGAGAGGATTTATTTACCAGTCTATCGGCCGCCCGAGTGTATGGGAAGCAGAATTGGTATCGAAGGCACAATAACAGGGGGAGCTTGGATGAAGAAAGTATTGGTTACTGGGGGAAGCGGATTTATTGGATCACATACGGTAGAGGCTTTACTAGAAAATGGCTATGAGCCCATCGTTCTTGATAACTTTTCAACTGGATCTCGAGAAAATATTGCCCATCTTTCCGTGCAATGCATGGAGGCAGATGTTACAAAGCCAGCGACGATTGATTTGATCAAACAAATCGCACCGGATTATATCATTCACCTTGCAGCACAAGTAAGTGTAGCCGTTTCCGTTCAGGATTTCGTATATGACGAAGAAGTTAATATAAAAGGATCTCTGCACGTCATAAAAGCCGCGGCTGAAGCAGGAGTGGAGAAAGTGATCTTTGCCTCATCAGCAGCTGTCTATGGAGACCCGGTGTATCTGCCAGTGGACACCGCTCACCGGCTGAAGCCTGGTTCACCATATGGCTTAGCAAAACTGACAGTAGAGCGCTATTTAGAAATGGCAAAATCACTCTATGATGTGGACTATTGTATTCTCAGATACAGCAATGTATATGGTCCGCGCCAAGACGCACTTGGAGAAGGCGGTGTTGTCTCTATTTTCTCTGATAAGTTTGCAAAGGATGAGGCCCCTTTTATCTTTGGAGATGGGGAACAAACAAGAGACTTCATCTATGTGGGTGATCTAGCGGCAGCGAATGTTGCGGCTTTAACAGCCCAATCAAACGTTTGTTTAAATATCTCGTGTGGTGATTCCATCACTGTAAATGAACTGTTTCAAACGATGAAACGGGTAACGAGATCACAGCTTGAACCGATTTACAAGCCGCAGCGTGCAGGAGATATCGTGCATAGTACATTGGCAAATGAGGAAACGAAACAAGTCTTAGCATGGGAGCCTGTTGTGAGTTTACAGGAAGGTTTGGCTCGTACCATTTCCTACTATAAACAGGAAGTCAAGGCTTAATCCCTCAAATCGGATGGGTTGCTTAGGAGGAAAATGGGTATGAGTGTGAAACAAACAGCATGGCAAATCATGATCGGTTGTATATTATTTGCAGCAGGGCTAGGACTTGTACAAATGGCGTCTGCGCAGCCCGCCGGGTTAAAAAAGATCGTCGCCATTCCGGTCCTGCTTTTGGTTCTGACAGCTTTTCTCGTGTTGATGAAGCTATACATGAACGGTGAGCAAGTGTTCATGTCAGCCATATATCTTTTAATTGCATTGACCTTTCTCAACAACGCTTTCTTTTCAATTAGTGCCGGGTTCTTTAGTCTTTTTCTCTACCGTATCATGCTCATTGCCGCCTTTGCTTTATTTATATGGCGGATGAGAGATAAGGGAACGTACATATCGCAGTGGCAGCAGATTCGTGTAAAAGGCATTCTTGGTTTTTTCGCTGCATGGTTTCTTTACGGGCTCATCTCACTGCTGTGGGCTCATTCGGTGACAGACGGTCTCAAATATATGTCCCTGCTTGCTATGGGGATGGGTTTTGTCTTTCTTGTGGTCATGTACATTCAGCGAATGGATCAAGTGGTCACCTTTTATAGCATTTGGCTCGTCATGACTGTATTTGTCATGGGGATAGGGTTTTATAATCACTTAACTTTGAACCATTTACCGAATACTTCACTGTATCTTGGGCCGGCGTATAAACAGCACTATCCTACAGCTGTCTTTTTTAATCAAAATGACTTTGCGACGTTTTTATCGATTAGCTTTTTCTTGTATTTAGCGTGTATGCGGCAAATGAAAAATGGTTATATCAAAGCATTTGGATTATTTGGCGCCATCGCAGCACTGTATCTCATTTTGTTAACAGAATCCCGCGCGAGCCTGCTTGGCATATTTGCAGGAGCGGCCATCTATGTGTGGCTGCTCATGCCGCGCTTTCTCAAAAAGTGGTCACTCATCGCAGCAGGCGGACTTGGTGTCATCTGTATCGCTGTTTTTTCAGCCAAGATTTATTCGGTCTTTTATGACTTGTTTCTCGCTTCTCAGGTCGCGCATTCTTTTAGTGAACCACTCCCATCCAACATTGCGAGAGCGAATTTGATCAAAAATGCATGGCATTTCTTTACGGATTCATACGGGTTCGGTGTCGGAGCGGGTAATGTGTCTTACTACTTAGCCCACTTTTCGATCTTTGATACAGATCAAGTCGTTGAAGTGCACAATTGGCTGCTGGAAGTGATGACGAACTTTGGATTTGCGGTCATGCTGGGCTATATTTCCGTCTACGCTTATCTCATGTTCACGCTGTATAAACAATACCAATGGGCTGACACAAGATCGGCAAAAATGATCATTGAAGGTTTGTTTGCTGCCATGCTGAGCTTTCTCGTTTCAAGTATCAGTCCTAGTTCGGTCTCGAATTTATATTTCCACTGGGTCTTTTTAGGGCTCGTAATCGCAGCGGTGAATATGTTGAAAAACAAACAGCTCTTGGTAAACCGTGTGTGATGCTGCGCTGGTATGGCTACACTAATGAAAAAGCAAATACGTCAATGTTGGGAGAATGAACATGTCTGGTTTCATATCTAGAATAGGGAAGCGAATCAAAAAGTATATCGTATGGCTCGTGCTGCTGCCTGTCGTATTAGGCGCTTTTGGATTCTTTTTTGCCAAAGGAACAGCGCAGCAGTCTAGTTACACAGCTGCCGTTACCCTCACACTTGGTAAATATGATGACGGAGTGTATAACAATATCGCAGAAGTGACATCTCTATTAAAAAGCGATGCATTTTTGAATGAAGCACTCAGTGATGTTAAAGAAGAAGAAAGGCAGGATGTGAAAAGCCGCCTCATCCTCACCAATCAATCAGATACACAATTACAGCTGTCTTTCACAGATGCTGATAAGGATCATGCTTTAGCTGTCGTGAAGCAGGTGTCGGATACATTTCTGAAGCAAGACAAAGCATTATTTACAAAAAGGCAGCAGGTGATTGAAAGTAGATTATCTGCTCTAGAAGACGAATCTGTCAGCAACGATTCCAAAGTAGATAAAGAACGATTTTTATATGAATTGGAGTCTACAAAGCTTGGAATGAAGCAGGCGAAGATTGTTGACCCTGCCCAAGTTCTTGATGAAGGCAATAAAGGCATGTCAGCGAAAAAGCGGGCACTGCTTGGACTAGTCATTGGCTTTAGCATCTCGCTCATGTTTGTGGTCTTACCCGAAGTGTTCAAAGAATCTTAATGATGAACTGGAGATGAGTCTTAGGTGAACAATCAACCGTTAGTATCAATCATTACACCGGCCTATAATGCGGAACGTTATTTAACGGATACAGTTCATTCCGTCCTTGCCCAAACCTATTCTAATTGGGAACTGATCATCGCAGATGATTGTTCAACAGATGGAACAAGGAAGCTGCTTGGGGACTTAAGTGAAGCAGACGACAGAATCAACGTCATTTATTTAGAGCAAAATGGGGGAGCTGCCATCGCCAGAAACGCAGCCATCAAACAGGCAAAAGGCCGCTTTATCGCTTTTTTAGACAGTGATGATAAGTGGAAAGAGACGAAACTCGAAAAGCAGGTAGACTTCATGCTGACAAACGATTATGCCTTTACATTCACGGCATATGACATCATTGCAGAAAATGGAGAACCGTTAGAAAAAACCGTCACTGCACCAGCAAGATTAACTTATGATGAAGCTTTGAAAAATACCATTATCGGCTGTTTAACGGTGATGCTTGATGTACAGAAGATAGGACATATAGAAATGCCGAACATCCGCACAAGACAGGATTTAGCTACATGGCTGTCCATATTAAAAAGAGGATTTACAGCCTATGGAATGAGTGAACCGCTCAGTGAATACCGCATCGTTGGAAACTCGATCTCTAGTAACAAGTGGAAAGCAGCGAAAAAAACGTGGTTCGTCTACAGAGAAATTGAGCAGCTTCATTTTGTCAAAGCATCTTGGTGTTTTATGCACTATGCGACAAATGCTGTGAAGAAGCGCTTATAAACAGAAGGGAAAAAAGGTGATAAAGGTGAAAGCAGACTCGATCATACATGTTATCGTAGCGACGGGAGAATGGGGACAGGACGGCCTGAGGTACAGACGGCATCGACTGGCGGAATTTCTAGCATCTGATCCAGAAACGAAAGAGGTTATCTGGGTATGTCCATCTGCATCCCGTCACACAGCTCCCTTTCAGCCCATAACCGATCGAATGAAGCAATTGACCATTCCTGATGTGCTCAAGAGCAAATTTTTCCGCTTTGGCCGATATCAAGACATGTTCTATATTCATAAATTGTCCCCTCTTCTTGAGCATTTGCGGCAGGAGGAAAAGAAGGGAATCGCTGTTTGCTTATGGTATACGTTTCCGGGTTTTCCGCTCTTATCTTCTTTATTTGAATGGAAACATATTGTCTATGATTGCAGTGACCTGTGGGGAGAGCCGATAAGCGGCAAAAATAATTTGCTTTCTTATATGAGGCAGCGTGTCATTGTGAAAGCAGAAAATCGAATCATCAAATACGCACACAGCATTACATGTTCTTCTCAATACTTACACGATCAAATCAAAAAGCGTCTCATGGGTGAACCGAAAGATGTCTTTACAGTTGAAAATGGCGTCGAGTACGATGTGTTTGCAAAAAGCAATCTTCCATGTAAGGAGGATGTGCTGCAAGGTAGAGAAGGAACTGTTCTTGGTTTTATTGGAGGCATCAAGCCGAAGCTCGATTTTGACATGATAGCAGAAGCTGCCCGCATGCAGCCTGATTGGACATTTTTATTTGTCGGTCCGGATGGCACAAATGGTGATCCATCTTTTCAGCATGCACTTAAACTGCCGAATGTGATTTGGACAGGTGCTGTTGCACCAGAAGAAGTGCCTGCGTATATGAAGCTGATTGATGTAGGCATGATGCCATACAAACAATCTCCTTACAATCAAGCTGTGTTTCCGCTCAAGCTATATGAATTTTTAGCCGCAGGAATACCGGTTGTAGGTTTAAATCTTCCGTCAACGGAAAGGCTAAAAGAGAATGATGTGTATGAATATTTAGAAGGCGAGGATCCTGCGCTCTTCGTAGAAGCCTGCCAAAAAGTGATCAGCAAAAAAGACGACATGACCTATAGACATCTAAGACAAAGCCGTGCGAAGAAAAAAGATTGGCACGCGCTGTTCACAAACATGGTGGAACTAACGAATATTAAAGAAAACGCATAATTCATCAGGGATTGTGCGTTTTTATTTGTTTCTTCTTCACAGGGGGAGCTTGTGATCATCCTCTATTCAATTGTATAATGGAAAGAGCGGCCAATATACAAAATACAGATTTCAATTTAGAAGGAGACTGACCTATGGATTACGAACGCGCCTTATTAGCGTTTTTTGTCTCTCTGGCTACAGTTTTAATTGTGACACCAATCGTCAAAAAGTTTGCAATTAAGATTGGTGCAGTGGACCAGCCGAATAAACGAAAAGTTCATGATAAAGTAATGCCTCGAATGGGCGGTTTGGCAATTTTTATTGGGGTAGCGGCTGGAGCATTAGCAGGCGGGCTGTTTCTACATAATAAAATTACAGCAATTTCAGTTGGTGCCGTACTTATCGTCATTCTAGGTATATTTGATGATAAATATAATTTAAGTGCAAGATTTAAATTTCTCGTACAAGTTCTTGTTGCTTGTCTGATTGTAAGCACAGGCTTAAAAATGGACTTTTTCTCTGTTCCTTTCTTAACAGATCGAATTGAGTTAGGCTGGATGGCATATCCCCTAACCGTGTTATGGATTGTCGGAATCACAAATGCCATTAATTTAATTGACGGCCTTGATGGACTGGCTGCCGGTATTTCTGTCATCGGTTTATCAACTATTGCCGTGATGGCATTTTCAGCTGATAAAATTTTGATTCTTTCATTATCCCTTGTTGTCATTGGCAGTACCATCGGCTTTCTCTTTTACAACTTTCATCCAGCGAAGATTTTTATGGGTGACACCGGTTCGCTTTTTTTAGGCTATATGATTTCGGTACTGTCACTATTAGGGCTGTACAAAAGTGTCACTTTGTTTAGTGTTGTTGTCCCAGTGATCATCTTAGGTGTCCCTATTTTCGATACCACTTTTGCCATCATTAGACGAATATTAAACAAACAGCCGATTTCAGCACCTGACAAATCTCATATTCATCATAGACTGATGGCCTTTGGCTTGTCTCATCGCATGGCTGTCATCGTGATTTATATGATTGGCTTAGTCTTTAGCTTAAGTGCCATTTTGCTGACGAGCGCCACCATTTGGTTATCACTGATTATTATCTTTTTACTGGTCATGTTCATGCAAGTGATTGCAGAAGTCACAGGCTTGGTGAATGAAGAGTTTAAACCATTTACGAAATTTTATAAACGAATGGTCAAAAGACAGTAAAAAAACAGCCCGTTCCTAGGAACTGGGCTGTTTTTATTATTGTCCAGGTGTGCTGGTCGATGAGTTAGGTGTATCACTTGTCCCCGTTTCACCAGAGGACGGATTGGTTTGTGAATCTGTTTCTGTTGAAGATTCAGCAGGAAGCTTTAAATGCGTGCGTAATTCATTTTGGACGTTAGCTAAATTGGTCGGATCTGGCTCAAAGTAATACGTGCGATTTGGCCCTAAATAAAGGTCTGATCCCTTAATAGAAAGAGTTTCTGTGTCGTCTCCTTTAAATCCGCTGTAGATTTGCTGAAGGGCAAGACCTTCTGTGATACGGAAATTGGTCGTAATGTGATCACTGACTTCTTTCGCAATGTTATCGACGTTCGCAATGTTATTTGGCTTCGCCATTTGATCAATCATTGCACGTAAAATTTGTTTCTGACGATCGTTACGTCCGAAATCACCGCGTGGATCTTGTTTTCTCATCCGTGCGTAAGCAAGTGCTTCTTCCCCGTTTAAATGCATATTGCCTTTTTTGAAGTAAATCTTTTTCGATTTTTTAACATCACTTTTTTCATTGAAGTCAAATGGAACATCGATATCAATTCCGCCGACTTCATCAATGACATCCTTGAATCCGTCAAAATCAACGGTTGCATACTTATCAATCGGAATATGCAAGAATTGTTCGACAGTTTCGATCGTTTCGTCTTTACCACCTTTAGCAAATGCTGCATTGATCTTTTCTTTACTTCCTGTTGTATCACTTGCAAGCTGTACGCGTGTGTCACGAGGGATACTAACCATTTTCATCGTTTTGTCTTGGGGGTTAATCGTTGCAACAATGAGTGAATCTGAACGGCCATGATCACCCTTTGTGGCATAATCCTCAATTCCGACAAATAGTACAGAGAAAGGTTTTTTCTTAATATCAATGACAGCATCACGAAGATTCGATTTCTCTCCACGGTTTAGTTCATCATATGTTTTGTCAGCAGCTTGAAGAGTATTGACGATTTTATATACTGCAAATCCGCCCATGCAGATGATAAGAAGCAAAAATAAGACCAGAATACGTTTGATAATTCTCTTCTTCTTACTCTTTTTCTTTCGTACACGCACTTTTACTCGTTGTGCCATTCATCTGTCTCCTTTATCGGACCAATGTCCTTTTCTAAATAAATCAGTTCGCCTTCTTTTGTAACACTCTTTCCATTTGTCAGCTCAGTCATCCACTCAATGAACTGCTCTGTTTGTGTTTCTTCGACATATGTCTCAAAAATAACATCTTCTGCATAATGGATTTCTTTTAGCTGAAAAGATGAGGCTCTAAGCTCATTCTCTACCTTTCCAAGCCATGTATAATCTATTGTTGTGTGCATTGTACGCATTAAACAGCGCTCTACCATTCCAACATGGTTGATAGCTTCTGATACAGATTTTCCGTAGGCACGAATCAATCCACCGGCACCAAGCTTGATACCGCCGAAATAACGAGTGACCACAACGACTGTATCTTTCAGCTTCCGTTTTTTTAGCACTTCAAGCATTGGCACACCTGCTGTACCGCTTGGTTCACCATCATCATTCGCCTTTTGAATCAGGTCATGTTCACCAATGAGATAGGCTGAACAATTATGTGTGGCATTCCAATGTTGTTTTTTAATGGATTGTATAAATGCTTGTGCTTCTTCTTCTGAGACAGCACGCTGTATATGACAAATAAAACGTGATTTTTCAATGACGATCTCATGCTCGCCACGACTTTTTACTGTAAGATAGCGATTCAGCAAAAGACATACCCTCCTGACAAGCAAATTGTAAGACTAGTGAAAATTTGCATTGGTTTTAGAATTTTACAGCGTATTTTGTTATGATGATAGGAGCGGAAAAAGGGTCGTCATAAAAACTTCATGATTATACGCATTCTTTCATTATAATTCGACATAAAATGCAGATCAATGACATTTATAATAAAAAAAGATGACATCACTGTTACGGGAGGGAAAAGCCATGACAACACCCAAAATGGATCCGAAATTATTGGATTCAATCATCATGAAAATGCTAAGTACAGTTGATGGCAGCAAGGACGAAGTATTTAGAATAGGCGAACAGTCCCGTCAACAATATGAAAGCCTAGTAGAAGAGCTGAAGCAAATCAAACAGCAAGTAAACGAAGTAATTGATTTTGGGGATAAGCTGGAAGTCCATACAAGACATGCTAGAAACCGCTTATCTGAGGTCAGCAGAAACTTCAACAAATTCAGCGAAGAAGAAATACGTGAGGCCTACGAAAAAGCACATAACTTGCAAGTGGAACTCACCATGATTCAGCAGCGCGAGAAGCAGCTGAGAGAAAGAAGAGACGATTTGGAAAGACGGTTATTAAGTTTACAAGACGTCATTGAACGCTCTGAAACGCTTGTGAGTCAGATTACAGTGGTTCTCAACTATCTCAACCAGGATTTACGCCAGGTCGGCGTTTTACTTGAAGATGCTCAGGCAAAACAAGATTTTGGTCTCAGAATTATTGAAGCCCAAGAAGAAGAACGCAAAAGAGTGTCTCGAGAAATTCATGACGGCCCTGCTCAAATGCTGGCAAACGTGATGATGCGTTCCGAATTAATTGAACGGATTTTTAGAGACCGCGGTACAGAAGAAGGTTTTAAAGAAATTAGAAGTCTCAGACAGAATGTGCGAAATGCACTGTACGAAGTGAGAAGAATCATTTATGATTTAAGACCGATGGCTTTAGATGATTTGGGACTGATTCCGACACTGAGAAAATACTTAAACACAATTGAAGAATATGATGGAAAAACCAAAATTACGTTCCAATGCCTAGGTGATACAGAAAGCGAAAGAATTGCTTCTCAATTTGAAGTAGCACTGTTTAGACTAGCCCAAGAAGCTGTCACAAATTCATTAAAACATTCTGAAGCTGAAGAAATCTCTGTCAAAGTAGAAGTAACGAAAGACTTTGTGACCTTAATTATTAAAGATGATGGAAAAGGCTTTGATATGAAAGATGTGAAAACAAACAAAAACAAATCCTTCGGTTTACTTGGCATGAAAGAACGCGTAGACTTACTGGAAGGTAAAATGACCATAGACTCAAAAATAGGTCTAGGGACATTCATCATGATTCGCGTGCCATTAACATTGCAAAATAAAATTGTAAAATAGAGTCAAAAGACATATTGACCATAAAGTTCAGGTGTAGAACAATAAACATGGGGAGGCGTAGCTTGTGACTAAAGTAAATATTGTAATTATTGATGACCACCAATTATTCCGTGAAGGTGTCAAACGGATTTTAGATTTTGAACCTACTTTTGAAGTAGTTGCAGAAGGAGACGACGGTGACGAAGCTGCACGTATCGTAGAACACTATCATCCGGATGTTGTCATTATGGACATTAATATGCCGAATGTAAATGGTGTTGAGGCTACAAAGCAGCTTGTTGAGCTTTATCCCGAATCAAAAGTCATTATTCTATCTATTCATGACGATGAAAACTATGTAACACATGCATTGAAAACAGGGGCGAGAGGCTACCTGTTAAAAGAAATGGATGCAGACACACTCATCGAAGCAGTGAAAGTTGTAGCTGACGGAGGCTCTTATTTACACCCGAAAGTCACTCATAACTTAGTAAATGAATTCCGACGCCTAGCGACTAGCGGCGTTTCAGCACATCCACAGCATGAGGTATATCCTGAAATTCGCAGACCACTTCATATCTTAACTAGACGTGAATGTGAAGTTCTTCAAATGTTAGCTGACGGAAAGAGCAACAGAGGAATCGGTGAATCGCTCTTTATTAGTGAGAAAACAGTTAAAAACCACGTGAGTAACATTTTGCAAAAAATGAATGTAAACGACCGTACACAAGCTGTTGTTGTAGCTATTAAAAACGGCTGGGTAGAAATGAGATAGTGTTCCGGACAAGTACTCCTTTTTCGCCTGTTTTTATTCTCTCACATTTTAGGTGAAGGGAAATGATAGACAGGGTAAGGATTCTTTTTCGGATATAGAGGGCTTGCCTATTGATTAGGCAGGCTTTTTTGATTACTATTATAAATCTAATGAAAAAATGATCATTCTTTTAAAATAAAAAAGAGTAACTTAACGAATAAGGAAGGTATTTAAGAATGAAAATAGCCGTTGTAACAGACAGTACTGCTTATCTACCACAAGAGCTGCGTGATAAACATAATATTCATATGATCCCCCTTAACGTCATCTTCGGCAGTGAATCATACCGTGAAGAAATAGAAATGGACTGGAAGACATATTATGAAGAAATCAAAAAACACAAAGATCTTCCAACAACCTCTCAGCCTGCTTTTGGTGAATTAATAGCCTTATATGAAAAACTAAGTGAAACATACGACGCCGTGATTAGTATCCACCTTTCAAGTGGAATTAGTGGAACGTATAATAGTGCGGTCTCAGCGAATGATCTAGTTGACGGGATTGATATTTACCCGTTTGATACAGAAACAAGCTGTATGGCACAAGGTTTTTATGTGTTAGAAGCTGCTGAAAAAATCCAAGAAGGTGCTTCTTTAGAAGAAGTGTTAGCACATCTAAATTACCTGAAAGAAAGTCAGCGGGCGTATTTTATGGTAGACGATTTAACTCATTTGCAAAGAGGCGGCAGATTAAATGGTGCTCAGGCTTTTATTGGAAGCCTCTTAAAGGTAAAGCCTATTTTGCATTTTGACAACAAGCTAATTGTTCCTTTTGAGAAGATTCGCACACGTAAAAAAGCCATTTCACGTATTTTTGAATTATTTGATGAAGATGCATCACGTGGTGTTCCGATGAGAGCAACACTGATACATGGTAATAGAGAAGAAGAAGCAGAAGAATTAATTGCGCACTTATCAGAAAAATATCCTCATGTTGAATTTTATAAAAGCTACTTTGGTGCCGTAATCGGCACCCATCTAGGTGAAGGCTCTTTAGCCCTTGGCTGGGTGATTAGATAATTCCTAAAAAACCTCTTTTCGTATGGAAAAGAGGTTTTGTTTTTTGATTTTAACTGTTGGACGAAAGGTCATGTCTTTGCGCATAATAGCCAAACATCAATTGAAAGGTGTTTGGTGAAGATGAATATGGACAAAGCAATGGAACTAATGGGGCAGCTGCATTCACGCCATCTGCTCACCGTTGAAACAAAGTGCCCGCAGTCCAATTTAGATTGGCTGGAGGAGAAGGGCTTAGTCAATCGGTCTCCAGCCATTGAGAGGAAAGCAAATGGTTTTACATGCTGCCGGTGCGGTGTATCACACAAGCGGTATTTCGCTCATTCTCCATGTGAAGTGTGTCAAAAGGATTGTGTGTACTGTAGATCATGCATCATGATGGGAAAAGCAGCAGAATGTGGGTTTCTTTATGAATGGACAGGTCCACAAATGGTAGAAACAGGTCGAGCCGAATTAACATGGCAGGGAGAGCTGTCTAAAGGACAAAAAAGAGCGTCAGAAAGAATGATTGAAGCTATTAAAAACAAATTTGATCTACTTGTTTGGGCGGTTTGCGGAGCAGGGAAAACGGAAGTGCTTTTTCACGGAATCGAATATGCATTAAATCAAGGAATGAGTGTCTGTATTGCGACACCTAGAACAGATGTTGTGCTTGAACTCGAACCGCGGCTTAGAAAAGCATTTCAAGGGGTGATAATTACCGTACTTTATGGAGGCAGTTCTCAAAGGTTTCAAATAGCACCGCTTGTGATCACCACAACCCACCAGCTGATGAGATACAAAAATGCTTTTGATGTGCTCATTGTAGATGAAGTCGATGCCTTCCCTTATTCAATGGATGAGCGACTCCAATTTGCTGTTCTAAAGGCGATGAGAAAGAACGGAGGGGTTAGGATTTATTTAAGTGCGACACCCTCTAAAAAAATGACGAGAGAGGTTTCTCGCGGAAAACTGGAAGCGATAAAAATTCCTTTGCGTTTTCACGAGCACCCATTACCCGTACCGACCTTTCATTGGATCGGACATTGGAAAAAGAAATTAAAAAAGAACCAACTGCCCCCTAAAGTGATGAATTGGATGCAGAGACATATTGCAAATAAGAGAAGAATATTACTTTTTGTTCCTTCAATTGCTGTCATGAAGAAGGTAACGAAGATTCTTCGAGAACAATCCTTAAACGTGGAGGGAGTATCTGCCGATGATCCGGATAGGAAACAAAAGGTTCAGCACTTTAGAGATTACGTATACGATGTACTAGTTACAACCACTATTCTAGAAAGAGGCGTAACCATTCCAAATGTTCAAGTGGGGGTACTAGGTTCGGAATCTACTATTTTTACAGAGAGTGCACTTGTTCAGATTTCTGGACGGGTAGGCAGACATCCGGATTATTGTACAGGAGATGTTTTCCTTTTTCATTTTGGTTTAACGAGAAGTATGAAACAAGCAAAGAAGCATATCGCAAAAATGAATGATACGGCTGCAAAAGAGTTTTCTGAAAAACAGTGTGGGTTCAACTAAATCATGGTACATTATATTCACAATACACAAATGGCAGGAGAGACAAATATGCTACTCAATGCAAAAGAAATACTACTCAAGGAAATTCTCAATCAATATCTCAACCAATTAAACATGATTTGTCATTGTGAAAAGTGTATGGAAGATGTATTAGCGATTTCACTGAATCAAGTGAAACCACAATATATAACAGATATCGATAAAATATCTTACAGTAAATCTGAGATGGTGGATAAACAGAAGAATACTGCGATGCTGGTCATTCTGACAGAAGCAGCTTCCAAGGTTTCCGCATTTCCAAGGTGTGAAAATCGTCTGCTGCTGAACAAGGAAACCAATTGATTTGTCAAATTTGCGAGGGACATTTTGTGCCTGCTTTTACATGGAAATCATTCCTACTATTAAATGATGATCGTCTTTGTGTAGCATGTAAGAATCACTTAGTAAAGATTGAACGTCCTATTTGTCCAACATGCGGAAGGGCGCAGTCAAATGACCAATTATGCCAGGACTGTAATAGTTGGAATGAACGCTCTGATTCTATTAAAGTCCTTGTAAAAAATAGGTCAGTTTATACTTACAGCGAGTTGATGAAAGATGTCCTTGCCCGCTTTAAATTTCGGGGTGATACGGCTTTAGCTGAGCTGTTTAAAAGAGATGTACAAGCAGCATTTAAACATTCCTTCTGCATAAAAGACCCATTGCTGATACCGATCCCTTTAAGTCATGAAAGACTAAAAGAAAGAGGATTTAATCAGTCCGTGATAATCGCTTCTTTGCTAGATAAGCCAATATTGCAGCCACTCGTGAAAATACATCAAAGTAAGCAGTCTAAAAAAAAGAAAAATGAACGCCTAGATCAAAAAGGATTGTTTCAAATCAAGCAAACAGATGCGGTTGTTCAAAGGGATATTATATTAGTTGATGATATCTATACAACGGGAGCAACCATCTATGATGCGGCAAGAATTTTGAAAGACGCAGGTGCTAAAAGTGTTTCTTCTTTTACGTTGATACGTAGTTAAAAATCATGATAATTAACCGATAATAAGAAAAGAAAATAACGTAAGGGGTTTTGGTTATGAATCAATTGGCAAACTGTCCACAATGTAATCAGCTATTTTTAAAAACCACCATCCAAACGGTTTGTAACAAATGCTTTGAAGAAGAAGAACGTTCTTTTGATATCGTATATAAATTCTTGAGAAAACAAAGTAATAGACAATCAACTATTGCTGAAATAGTAGAAGCAACAGACGTTGATGAAGAATTAATCTTGAAATTTATTCGTTTGAAAAGACTGCAAATTAGTCAATTTCCAAATATTAATTATCCTTGTGAAAGATGTGGCAAAGCGATCAGGAAAAACAAGCTATGCAGCCAATGTGAACAGGATATTCATTCGCAAATCAGCCAAATGAACCAAGAAGAGGAGCGTAAAAGGGAGATTGGATCTAGGAAAAAAGACACCTATTATGCCATTAATCCTAAAAACGACTGATTCCCTAAACTAAGTTGCAGTTTGGTCGATAAAATGGATAGAATCAAGACAGACTGTAACGGAAAGCGAGAGGAATCCCGTGAAAATTAATCGATATGGAACACAACCAGTAAATCCTTACAAGAAAACATATGAGAAACAAACGTTGCAATCGAATCAAGCTAAATCAACTGATAAAGTCGAAATTTCTAAAAAGGCAATCGAAATGCAAAAGGTGCCGAATATTATGAGAGAACGCCAAGATAAAATTGACCAAATTAAAAAAAGCATTGAAGCCGGAACATATCAAGTAGATACAAAAGGCATTGCAGATAAAATGCTGAATTTTTATAAACAACAATAACAAAAGGGAGCAGCGTGAATGTCAGTTAAAATAATTATTGAAGAACTGCATCGTCTCTATGGATTGCATGAACAGCTTTTAAAGTTGTCTAAGGATAAAACAGAAATGCTGAAAAGCAATGAGATTGATGCTCTTTCAGAGGTCCTGAATTTAGAGCAAAAGTATATTCAGGCCATTTCTCAATTAGAAGAAAAACGAATTGAAGCGACCGTTCAATTTTTACAAAGTGATCAATCACCAACCATCACTGCATGTATCGAAAAGGCTGAAGGTACAGATCAAGAAGAGCTCATTTCATTATATGAGAAACTAAATGACATCATGGTGGAACTAAAAGATGTAAATGAACTGAACAAGCAGCTTATTCAGCAGTCACTTCAATTTATTTCACTGACATTCGATCTCGTTAACCCTAATAAAGAAAATATGAATTACGGACAAAATGGTCTTGAGAGTTCAAAGCCTAAACAGCAAAGGGCTTTGTTTGATTCAAAGGCGTAAACAAGGAGGATACCAATGGGTTCTACATTCATGGGACTAGAAACGGCAAAAAGAGGCATCACAGCCCAGCGTGCAGGGCTTTATGTCACATCAAACAACGTCTCCAATGCAAATACGGAGGGCTACTCAAGACAAAGAGTGACCTTTAAAGCAGAAAATCCTTATCCAGTCATTTCTGTTTATGACGGCAAAACGTATGGCCAAATGGGGACAGGTGTACAAGTTGGAACCGTTGAAAGAATTCGAGACAGCTTTTTAGATCTACAATACAGAGATCATAATAATAACTTATCTTACTACTCAACGAAGTCAGATGCCCTTTCACAGATGGAAGGGGTTATGAATGATTTGACGGATGAGGGCTTGAACAGAGCTTTTGATAATCTATGGAAATCATTACAGGTCTTATCGGAATCAAAAAATGCTGATACGGCTTCTGCACGTACAGTTGTTAAAACAAGTGCACAGGCTTTAGTTGACCAATTCCGTCTGCTCAATTCTTCTTTAACAACGATACAAAAGAATTTAAAAACGGAACTCGATTCAACAGCCAAAGATGTAAACACTCTTTTATCTCAAATAGATGAAGTGAACAAACAAATTGCAGCAGTTGAGCCAAATGGATATCTTCCAAATGATCTTTATGATACACGTGATACTTTGGTCGACCAATTATCCTCACTTGTTGATATTAAGGTCAGCTACAATCCACCTGGTGGTAATGCACTCAAAATTGCTGAAGGAACTGTCAACATCGACATTATCGGTGCAAATGGACAATCTGCTGGAAACATTTTGAATGGTATTACGAACGAAAAGTCTGAACTGCAAATCTCTTACGATAATACAACGGGACTTGTTAACTCACTTCAATTCGGAACAACAACAATTGCAGCGGATCAATTACAAGTGAACGGTAAAGTAAAAGCACTTGTTGAAGCTTATGGCTACATGTCAAACGGTGCTGAAAAAGGCATGTATCCAGATATGCTTGCAGAGCTGGATGAAGTAGCAAAAGTATTCATGGATACATTTAACGATGTACATAAGCAGGGGTACACGTTAAATGGTGCAAGTGGACAAGACTTTTTTGATATCGAAAATAACAATGAGTTGAATAAAGGTTTGGCAGCTCGTATTAAAGTGAGCGATGTCATTTTAGCATCAACAGATAATATTGCTGCATCTCTCAATCAAACACAAGGTGACGGTTCGAATGCTACGAAATTAGCTAATATACAAGACTTAAAGTTACCAATCGGCGGAAATACAACGACAATTCAGGATTATTACCAAAATGTGATTGCTGAGATGGGGGTACAAGGGAAAAAGAACATGACGCTTGAAAGCAGTTCAGCTGCTCTTGTCAATTCAGCCAATGAACGTAGAATGTCGACTAGCGCTGTCTCCATTGATGAAGAAATGACGAATATGATCCAATTTCAGCATGCATATAATGCGGCTGCGAGAATTATGACATTACAAGATGAAGTATTGGATAAGGTCATAAACGGCATGGGTGTCGTAGGAAGGTAGGGATAACGGATGCGAGTCACACAAGGTATGATTTCTCAAAACTCACTTCGAAATATTAGTAAAAGTTATGAAAAACTTTCTAAAATTAATGAGCAGGCACAAACAGGCAAACGTTTTACAAAAACGTCTGATGATCCTGTTGCAGCAGTAAAAAGCCTTCAATATAGTACTGCCTTGTTCCGAAATGAACAATATAAAAATAACTTAAATGAAGCACAAAACTGGATTGATACATCTGAAACAAGTGTCACTGAAATCATTGATATTATGTCAAATATACGAGATAAAGTGCTTGATGCGGCAAATGGAACAAAGCAGCCCGAAGATTTAGCAGCTATCGGAGTGGAAATTGGCCAGATGAAGAATCAAATCATTGATGCAATGAACACTCAAATGCTAGGTAAGTTCGTATTTAATGGGACAAATACAAATGTTAAACCAGTTGTTGAGAATGCAGACGGAACGTATACATTTAACTTCGAAAATTATACAGATGCGAATGCTGTTCAAGCGAATATTTCTGATGGTATCACTTTAAATGTAAACTCAAATCCAATCTCAGCGTTTGGCGGACAGGCTAACGGTCAAAATGTCATTGAAATGCTGACTGATTTAGAAAACTCATTGAAAAATGGAACGTTTGCGAATTCTGATGATGCATTAGGAAGTATCGATCAGTTTAAAGAAGTAATGAGTGCTGAGCGATCTGACCTAGGAGCGCGTTCGAATCGTGTTGACTTAGTAGGAAGTCGTTTGACTTCACAATTTCAAGTACTGAAAAATGCTAAATCAGATAATGAAGATGTTGAAAGTGAAAAGGCAATTCTTGATCTTCTTCAACAAGAGACGGTGAATAGAGCTGCTTTAGCGACAACAGCGAAAGTCATTCAGCCATCCCTTGTAGATTTCTTAAGATAATAAAAAGCATCCGATGGGTGCTTTTTTGCATCATGGAGGTGAACATATGCAAATCCCTAGATTGTTAATGCAGCAAACCTATGCAAAGCTTCAAATGTCGACAACTCCTTCCCGGCAAGAAGTAGAGCAGCCACAAGCTGATCTTGAGATTCAGCAGCCACGAGCTGTCATGAATATCAAAAGGACACCGTCGAAATTAACCATTGATCAAACCGAGGCATTTGCCGATATGGACATCAAGTCAATTTTTAGACGTTCTGAGGAATGGGCAGCTGAGGGGAAGCGTGCTGTTGGAGAAGGAATGGGTCGAAGAGCGGAAGAAGGAAGTGAACTCATCAAGATCGAGAATGGTGGGAATGCGATTGCTGAGTTTGCCAAAATCAATGGCAGTCCCCCAGCAAAACAATTCACCATTGGTGTGATACCTTCATTCTTTAGTGTGAAAATTCACTATCAGCCTTCTGAGCTTCAAATTGATGTGGAGCCGCAAAAAGCTATCATAGAGGCCACACCTCATAAACCAATCGTTAACTACCAGCCAGGTAAGGTCAATATTGATATGTTACAATACCCAGAATTAAAAATAGAAGTTGACGAAACGGGCCAAAATGGTGATAAGGTATAGTTAAGAAAAATGAAAAAGGTCGTGAATTATGATCATTCAAACAAAATACCATGGTGAAGTGACAATCAAAGAGGAGCAAATCATTCACTTCTCTAACGGGATACCAGGATTTCTGGATCAAAAACAGTTTGTCATTTTGCCTTTATCAGAAGAGTCTCCATTTTTAGTTCTTCAATCATTAAATAACTCGGCATTAGGTTTTATCGTCAGCAGCCCGTTTTTATTCTTCAATCAATACGAATTTGATTTAGACGAAACGGTTGTAGACATTCTGGAAGTAGAAGATGCTAATGATGTGGAAGTAATGGTTATTTTAACAATGGAATCATCTATTGAAAAAACAACAGCCAATTTAAGAGCGCCTATTATTGTGAACCGGAAAAACATGAAAGCCAAGCAGGTGATTTTGCATGATTCAGCCTATCATACAAAACATTTGTTAGAGGTGGCATCCTCATGTTAGTGCTGTCTCGTAAATTAAACCAGTCGATTCAAATAGGCGATGATATTGAAGTCAAGATTATTTCAATCGAAGGCGATCAAGTGAAAGTCGGGATTGAGGCTCCTAAGCACATCGATATTCACAGGAAAGAAGTGTACCTGTCAATTCAAGAAGAGAACAATCGTGCTGCGAGTTTATCCTTAGATCTCCTCTCTCAATTATCCTCACAAAAAAAGTGAGGATTTTTTTATCGCATTCAGCTGTCCTTCTCCGTGTGAAAGCGTTTCGATACAGATGTTCATGATCTATAGGAAACTTTAACAAATCGGTCCATCTATATTTAATTTGCAAATTCAAAGCCGATATAAAAGATAGATTAAAGCACAGGAGCTGAATAACTATGTCTGTTGGTAAGTTGACATCGCTAGAGCCAATTATCGATGCATTTCAAACCCGTGTTTCTAATAACCAGAATGACAATGTAAACTCTGACTCACAAGCAAATGGCAGGGCTGTTTCAAAAGAAGAAATTGAAAAAACGCTTCAAGGGGCAAACAAGCTGATTGAACCTACTCAATTTCATCTTCAATTTGAATTACATGAAAAACTCAACGAATATTATGTCAAAGTCGTAGATAACCAAACAGATGAAGTCATTAGAGAAATTCCTTCCAAGGAATGGCTTGATTTCTATGCAGCAATGACAGAAATTGTCGGTTTATTTGTAGATAAAAGAATGTAAATGAAGGGAGAACATAAATAATGGTCAATCGTATTACTGGATTTTCAAATGTGTTCGATATTGATGAAATCGTATCAAAGCTGATGAAAACGGAGCAAGCACCACTTGATACAATGACGCGTCAGAAACAAACGCTTGAATGGCAAAGAGACAGCTATCGCGAGGTTAACTCGAAAATTAAAGAATTAGATGATTTGATTAACAGTTTAAACTTAACGCGTCCAAGTACATATGGCGCCAAAAAGGTGACAAGCTCTAATGAATCTGCTGTCACAGCAACTGGATCAACAAATGCGACCTCTGGCTCTATTCATGTCACTCAGCTAGCGACAGCTTCCGTCTTCAAATCCTCTGGTACATCTGGATTTACACCAACAAACGGAACGTTTACGTTTGAAGTGACGACACCAGATTCGACAAAACCAAAAACGGTGACAATCAATACTTCTGATACCGATACAATTGATGACATCGTGAAAAAGCTGAACAGCGCGCAATTAGGTGTGACGGCTTACAAAGGCCAAATCTCTGATGGCACTAACTACGTGGATACCATCGCTCTTACTTCTCGAACAACGGGTGAAGGCGTCAGTATTAAAGCAGCTGATGGCAATTCGGCTTCATTTTTAACGCAATTAGGCTTCCAAGTAGATGGAGATAACAAATTAGTTGCGACCACTCAAGGACAGAAGGCGCAATACGAGATTAATGGTCTGAAAATGGAAAATAACAACAATACATTCACGCAGGCTGATATTACGTACGAGCTTAAAGCAACCACAGATAAGCCCGTCAGCTTAAACGTTTCAACAGATGTGGATGCAATATATGATAAAATTAAACAATTTGTTGATAAATATAATGAACTCGTTGAGCAGATTAATGGAAAAGTCAATGAAAAGAAAAACAGAGACTATCATCCATTAACGGCTGAAGAGAAAAAAGCGATGTCTGAAAAAGAAATAGAGCTATGGGAAACGACCGCGAAGTCTGGCTTGCTGAGAAGTGATTCCATTTTACGATCTGGTGCCTCTAAAATAAGAAGTGATTTGTATGCTAATATTACGACAAGTGATGCGAATAAAATCCAACTCACACAAATCGGTATTTCGACATCATCCAGCTATAAAGATGGTGGGAAGCTTGAATTTATTAAGGATAGTGATGGAGTAGAGAAATTAAAAAAAGCCATTGAAGAAGACCCGGAGAAGGTCAGACAAATGTTCATCTCGGGTAGTTTAAATGTGGATTCAAAGGATAAAGACAAAGCGCAGCAGCAATATCAAGAACAAGGAATCATCTATCGTATCAAAAATTCCTTATCAGACTTTTCGAAGAGCATTCAAAAAAAGGCTGGCAGCATAACAATGGAATCAAAGGAATACGGACTTGGTAAGGACCTTGATTCTTTGACAAAACGAATGAGTACATTCCAAGATCGTTTAAAAATGGTTGAAGCCCGTTACTACAAAAAGTTTAACGCCATGGATAGTGCAATTCAAAAGCTAAACAACCAATCTGGCTACCTTTCTCAACTGCTTGGACAATAATTGGAGGTTTATAACATATGGCAATACAGAACCCTTATGCCGCCTATCAAAAAAATTCTATTGAGACCGCAACACCTGCCGAGTTGACGCTTATGCTTTATGAAGGCTGCTTAAAGTTCATCAGAATAGCGAAGCATGCCATTCAAAAAGAGGATGCAGAAACGAGAAACTTGAACCTGAAAAAGGCTCAAAACATCATTCAAGAATTAAATGTCACCTTAAATCGTTCCTATGACGTATCAAAGAGTATGGCAAGTATGTATGATTACATTTATCGCAGACTGATAGAAGCCAATCTTCAAAATGACGAAGAGATATTGAATGAAGTAGAAGAGTACGTAACTGATTTTCGTGATGCGTGGAAGGAAGTCATTCAAACCGATCGAAAAGGCCGTCACCACTCTATCGGGGGCTCTCTATGAGTATTGTGGACCAGCTGCATGATCAAACATTAAAAATGGCAGCCGAAATAGCGGAAAATCCGCAAAGTGAGACACTTGTTGAAGACTTTGATGCCTTTTTAATTGAGAGAGACGAATTAATGAGAGATATACAGCATGAATTGACGGATCAAGAAAAAGAGAAAATCCGCGAAATCATCCAAACAGATCAACAGATGGCGAAGCAATTAACGGTTATCCAAAATGGAATAAAGGCAGATATTCAAGCCATACAAAAAAAGAAAACAAAACAGCTGAATTATCAAAATCCATACCAGCCCATAACAAGTGACGGCGTATACTACGATAAACGGAAATAAATAGGTGAGACCTGTGGCGTATCGTTCAAATGACTATATTTTATTAACCACATATTATGAACTTCTATACACGATAGAAGAGAGTCTAAACTATTTAGATGAAATTGAGAAGGATTTTGACAAAACAGAAGGGGATCGGATCTTTAATGATCTGATCCATGCCTTCTTTCATTTAGACACAACACATCCTCTTCTGCTTTCAATTATTGAAAATGAACACTTTGCCAAAACGATTCGTTCGTTTGATCAAATATTTTTAAGTTTTGATGTACTAGCTTTCTATACATTCCCTTCAAATCACTTCCAATCATTCCTGAAAACATACTTTATACCTGAATATAGAAAGTGGATGGATGAAATACATGCCTGTATGAGGCCGTATGTCATTCATTAATTTTTGTCCAATTCAGACCATTCGGAGGAAATTATGAGACTAAAAAATCAATTTTTATTTGGGCTTATTGTCATATGTGTATTGTTTGTCAGTATGTTAGGATTCTCAAGCTTTCTCTATTACAAAACAGATCAATCCTATAAAGCGCTATTAAGCAAGGAAGTGAAGCTTTATCAGACATCGCTGGAATTAGAAACTCTTCTGCAAAAGCAGGAAGCACAGATTAAAACATATGTCGTCGTGCAAGATGCTGAAAATTTACAGAAAATTGAGCAAACATATGAAGATATTAATAAGAAAACAGCAGAAGCTTCTAAAATGAGTACGGTCAAACAAGCAAAAAATCTATTAGATCAAATCTCAGAAAAAAATTATCTCTACTACACCTCAACAAATCGATTATTTAATTCATTAAATATGCAAAACCAAAAAGAATTCAACACCCGCCTTAGTCAAGAATTACAACCTATCGAACAAGAAATACATACCTTTACAAAAGAATTCGCTCAAAATCAGCTAAAACAACGTGATCAAAAAATCAATCAGCTCAATCAAGATAGTAATCAATTATTGCTTACACTCATTTTGGTCAGTGCAGCGATTATTGTTGGCCTTTTGGTGATTGGGATCAGATTTGTTCATCGCATGACAAAACCAATTGTTTCTGTCACAAATGCCGCAAAAAGGATGGCAGATGGTGATCTTACCCTTGAAGAGATTGAAGTGACCTCTAAAAATGAGATTGGTCAACTCGGCACAGCCTTTAATCAAATGACGGCTCATTTGCGTCAGCTTATTTTGCAGGTGCAAAGCGGATCAAGACAGCTTGCTGATTCTGCTGCTCAATTTGAGGAAACCATCAGTCAAACGATATCGGCTAGTGAGCAGACATCTAGCTCGATTGAACAGGTCAGTGAAGCTTCACGTGAACAATCAGATGCGGTCGGAAAAGTGGCATCCGCCATTCAGGAAGTGTCGACTGGCATGCAAAATGCAGCTGTACACACGTCCGATGTTTCGGGTCACTCAATTTCAGTGACTGAAAAGGCTGAAGAGGGTGCCGCCCTTATTCAACAATTTGTGCAACAAATGAGTTCTATTAAAGAGTCTGTGAATGAACACCATTCCACAATGGCCCATGTGCAAGCGCAGTTTACAGGCATTCAAGATCTGTTAGGTCATATCCATGCCATTGCTGACCAGACGAATTTGCTTGCTTTAAACGCAGCTATAGAAGCAGCAAGAGCGGGAGAACATGGAAGAGGCTTTGCAGTTGTAGCAGATGAAGTGAGGAAACTGGCAGAAGAATCTAGTCAGTTGACAGATCAAATTAGTCAATTACTCGAGAACGTGAACAAAGATACAGAAAGGTCATCACAATCGATGACGAAGGTTGAGCGGGATGTAGCAGAGGGTGTAAAAGTATCACAATTATCTGAACAAAGCTTCCATGAAATATTGGAATCTATTCGTGATATTTCAATGAAAGCAGAAGAGCTGTCAGCCACTGCAGAACAAATTTCTGCTAGTACAGAGGAAATTTCTCAAACGGTTGGTTTCATTGAAGAAGGTGCGAAACGAAACTCAGAAGAAACAGAGTACATGTCTGCTGCTGTTGAAGAATCATTAGCGGCCAATGAAGAGATGAAAGCGGCTGCGGAGGATCTAAAATCCTTATCTCAATCGCTGAAAACATCGATTTCATCTTTTACCATTTAATGTACGCTGGTCTTTTTCAAGAATCAGCCGAATATATATTCATCACCTATCAAGCAACAGTTGAAGCACCGCAAAATTCGACAAATTTCAATAAATATTCACATTTTTTTTACGTTTGAGCAGGAGAAAAGGAGGGAAAAGTAGAAATAGGTTTACATATCCTTAATTTTAAAGGAGGCGTTCTTTACATGAATTACAATGTCAGAGGAGAAAACATCGACGTAACACCTGCACTAAGAGATCATGTCGAGAAAAAAATTGGAAAGCTGGAGCGTTATTTTGAGACAGATGTAGATGCTTCAGTCAACGTGAACTTGAAGTTTTACAACGATCAAGAATCTAAAGTTGAGGTTACCATTCCAATGACTGATCTAGCACTTCGAGCTGAGGTGCATAATGAGGATATGTACAATGCAGTAGACCTAGCAGCCAGTAAATTAGAACGTCAAATTAGAAAGCACAAAACAAAAGTAAACCGTAAATTCCGCGAGCAAGGTGCCAAAAAGCACTTATTTGCTGGAGGAAATGGTACGGCTGAAGTAGCAGTTCAAGATGACGAAGAGATTGATGAAACAGAAATCGTCAGACAAAAACGTTTCAACTTAAAGCCAATGGATAGTGAAGAGGCCATTCTCCAAATGAACATGTTAGGTCATAGTTTCTTCGTTTTCACAAATGCTGAGACGAATTTGACCAATGTGGTTTATCGCCGAAATGACGGTAAATATGGACTCATTGAGCCAAACGCTTAAATATCAGTTGATGCTGATTCAAAAACAACCTAAATAAAGTAAACCCGTTCCCTTCATAAGGGGCGGGTTTTTTGTGCGAAATTATGGCAAATTCTTTGGAAATGAAAGAAGGTATGGTATGATAAATGCAGGTAAATATGGACCTGTCAAACTTTTGGACATGCCGAAAAATTGCATGAAATAGAGGAGCGTTATTATATGCTTGGAATCTTAAACAAAGTGTTTGATCCTACGAAACGTACGATCAGCCGATATGAAAAAAAGGCAAATGAAATCGAAGCTCTCGCTCAAGATTTTGAAAAATTATCTGACGAGGCTTTACGAAATAAAACGATTGAATTTAAAGAAAAACTTGAAAAAGGACAATCGGTGGATGACCTGCTGGTTGAAGCATTTGCAACGGTTCGCGAGGCATCCCGCCGCGTAACAGGAATGTTCCCATTTAAGGTGCAGCTCATGGGGGGGATCGCGCTTCACGAAGGTAACATCGCTGAAATGAAAACAGGTGAAGGTAAAACATTGACATCAACAATGCCTGTTTATTTAAATGCTCTTTCTGGAAAAGGCGTCCACATCGTGACAGTCAACGAATATTTGGCAAGCCGTGATGCGCAGGAAATGGGCAAAATTTTTGAGTTTCTTGGTTTAACAGTCGGCTTAAACTTAAACAGCTTAGACAAAGATGAAAAAAGAGAAGCGTATGCCGCTGATATCACGTATTCAACAAACAATGAACTCGGCTTTGACTATTTACGAGATAACATGGTGCTTTACAAAGAGCAAATGGTTCAGAGACCGCTTCATTATGCCGTGATCGATGAGGTTGACTCCATTTTAATTGATGAAGCGAGAACACCTCTTATTATTTCAGGTCAAGCTGCGAAATCAACAAAGCTTTATGTACAAGCCAATGCATTTGTCCGCACATTAAAAATCGAAGATGATTTCACGTATGATATTAAAACAAAAAGTGTGCAGCTGACTGAAAGCGGAATGACGAAGGCGGAAAAAGCATTCGGCATTGAGAACCTGTTTGATGTCAAACATGTAGCGCTGAACCATCACATCGCTCAGGCGCTGAAGGCACATGTTGCGATGCAAAAAGACGTGGATTATGTAGTAGAAGAAGGCCAAGTAGTCATCGTTGACTCCTTCACAGGACGTTTAATGAAAGGACGCCGTTATAGTGAAGGTCTGCATCAAGCCATCGAGGCAAAAGAAGGTCTTGAAGTGCAGAACGAAAGCATGACACTAGCAACAATTACGTTCCAGAACTACTTCCGTATGTATGAAAAATTATCTGGTATGACTGGTACAGCAAAAACGGAAGAAGAAGAATTCCGTAACATTTACAACATGCAGGTTGTCTCAATCCCGACCAACCAGCCAGTTGTTCGTGATGACAGACCTGATTTAATTTACCGCACAATGGATGGTAAATTTAAAGCAGTGGCTGAGGATGTTGCGCAGCGCTATATGACAGGGCAGCCAGTTCTTGTCGGAACAGTTGCAGTTGAGACATCTGAGCTTATTTCTAAGCTGCTTAAAAATAAAGGCATTCCTCATCAAGTGTTAAACGCAAAAAACCATGAGCGTGAAGCACAAATTATTGAAGAGGCTGGTCAAAAAGGTGCTGTGACCATTGCGACAAACATGGCAGGACGTGGTACAGACATCAAGCTTGGCGAAGGTGTAAAAGAACTTGGAGGTCTGGCTGTTATCGGGACAGAGCGTCATGAATCCCGTCGTATTGATAACCAGCTTCGCGGACGTTCTGGACGTCAAGGAGACCCAGGGATTACCCAATTCTATCTCTCCATGGAAGATGAATTGATGCGCCGATTTGGTGCAGAGCGGACGATGGCGATGCTTGACCGCTTTGGCATGGATGATTCTACACCAATCCAAAGTAAAATGGTGTCTAAAGCCGTTGAATCATCTCAAAAACGTGTAGAGGGGAACAACTTTGATTCCCGTAAGCAGCTTCTGCAATATGACGATGTGCTTCGTCAACAGCGTGAAGTAATCTACAAACAGCGTTTTGAAGTCATCGATTCTGACAACTTAAAATCAATTGTCATCAATATGATCCAATCTTCAATTGAGCGTGCGGTGGGATCTTATACGCCAAAAGAGGAGCTGCCTGAAGAATGGAAACTAGATGGTCTTGTTGAATTAATCAACACGAACTATTTAGACGAAGGTGCCATTACGGTCAAAGATATCTTCGGTAAAGAAGCAGATGAAATCACAACCTTTATCATGGATCGTATTAAAGAAAAATACGATGCAAAAGAAGAAACATTTGGCGAAGAACAAATGCGTGAATTTGAAAAAGTCATCGTTCTTCGTGCGGTGGATTCGAAGTGGATGGACCATATCGATGCAATGGATCAGCTGCGTCAAGGTATTCATTTACGTGCGTACGCACAAACGAATCCGCTTCGTGAATACCAAATGGAAGGATTTGCGATGTTTGAGCATATGGTTGCTTCAATTGAAGATGACGTGGCCAAGTATGTCTTGAAATCAGAAATCCAAAACAACCTAGAACGTGAAGAAGTGGTTCAAGGTCAAACAACGGCTCATCAGCCGCAAGAGGGCGATGAGGAGAAGACAGTGAAGAAGAAGCCGGTACGTAAAGTCGTAGACATTGGACGAAACTCCCCATGTCACTGCGGAAGCGGCAAGAAATACAAAAATTGTCATGGGAAGACAGAATAAGTAATGGAAAGAGGTGAAAACCTCTTTCTATTCATGTCAGCCCCCATACATCTATGAGGTGAAGGATATGGAATTAGTAGAAATTAGACAAGAGCTTGAAAATATGGCTAGCAGGCTAGCTGATTTTAGGGGGTCTCTTTGACTTAGAAACAAAAGAGGCCAAAATCGCAGAGCTTGAAGCGACGATGTCAGAGGCTGATTTTTGGAATGATCAGCAAAAGGCTCAAGGCGTTATCAATGAAGCCAATGCACTGAAGGATTCTGTGAATTCCTACCATGAGCTCAGTGAATCACATGAAGAGCTGCAAATGACGCATGACTTATTAAAGGAAGATTATGACGAGGAGCTTCATGCAGAGCTTGAAAAAGAGCTGAAGAACTTAACGAAGCAGTTTAACGAATTTGAGCTGCAGCTTCTCTTAAGCGAACCTTATGATAAAAACAATGCCATTCTGGAGCTTCACCCAGGTGCAGGCGGAACTGAATCTCAGGACTGGGGTTCTATGCTTCTGCGAATGTACACTCGCTGGGCAGAGCGCAGAGGCTTTAAGGTCGAAACGCTTGATTACCTTCCAGGTGATGAGGCAGGGATTAAGTCTGTGACTTTGCTCATCAAAGGGCATAACGCGTACGGTTACTTAAAAGCTGAAAAAGGTGTCCATCGTTTGGTTCGTATTTCTCCTTTTGATTCTTCTGGCCGCAGACATACATCCTTCGTTTCCTGTGATGTCATGCCGGAATTCAATGAAGAAATTGATATTGATATTCGGACAGAGGATATCAAGGTAGATACGTACCGTGCAAGCGGAGCAGGTGGCCAGCACGTTAATACGACGGACTCTGCTGTTCGTATCACACACATTCCAACGAATGTCGTCGTGACGTGCCAAACAGAAAGATCACAAATTAAAAACAGAGAACGTGCGATGAAAATGCTGAAATCGAAACTTTATCAAAAACGGATCGAAGAACAGCAGGCAGAATTGGATGAAATCAGAGGAGAGCAGAAAGAAATTGGCTGGGGAAGCCAAATCCGCTCTTATGTATTCCACCCTTATTCTCTTGTGAAAGACCATCGAACCAATACGGAGATGGGAAATGTTCAAGCGGTGATGGATGGAGATTTAGATTCATTTATCGATGCGTACCTACGTTCGAAATTATCATAAAAACTCGGCTTCTTGCCGGGTTTTTTTAATTGTGAGAAAATATAATGAATATAAAGGTATATATACGACATACTGATTCTATATCCTTTGTATGATGAAATTAGCAAATAAAGGGGGAAATATTTTGGGATTAACACCATTGCAAGAAACGTGGGATTTAGATGCCTTTTTTAAAGGAGGCAGTTCTTCACCAGAATTTAAGACATACCTGCAAAACATTCAGCAGCTACTAGATGAATTACGACAAAAGGTGGAGGCCTTTTCAAAAGAAAATACACACATTGAAAGCCAATTAACGTCTGTCCTTGACGCGTATGAAACTACATATAAAAAATTGTCTCAAGCAGGTTCATTTGTATCCTGCCTACAAGCTCAAAATACGAAGGATATGAAGGCAGGCAGCCTTCGAGGTACGATTGCCAACCTAGAAGCTGATTTAGGAACCATCCTTGCACTGTTTGATCAAGCGCTAGCTGCTATCCCTGCAAACAAGTGGGAAGAATTGATGAATTCAGCAGCCTTTTCAGATGTCCGCTACATATTAAATGAGCGAAGAGACCGTGTGAAGGATCAATTACCTGTTGAACAAGAAACGCTGATTCAAAAGCTGGCTGTAGATGGGTACCATGCGTGGGATGAGCTTTATTCCAGCTTAGTGAATAAAATTACCATTCCGTTTGAACAGCATGGAGAAACGCAGATGATCTCTGTAGGCCAAGCAGAAAATGCTATGGATGATTCAGATCGTGAAGTCAGAAAGGCCGTTTATCACAACCTAGAGCATGCATGGACGCAGGATGAACATTTATTTGCTAGCACGCTCAATCACCTTGCTGGTTTTCGTTTGCAAGTGTATGAAGCAAGGGGCTGGGATCACATTTTAAAAGAACCGCTTGAAATTTGCCGGATGAAACAAGAAACCCTTGATGCAATGTGGTCTGTGATTGATGAACATAAGCAGCCATTCATTGATTATTTACACCGAAAAGCTGACATGCTTGGAGTGGATAAACTGAGCTGGTTCGATGTTGGGGCTCCTATCGGCAGTGAGACCAAAATCTATCCTTATCAAGAAGCAGCTGCTTTTATTGTGAAACATTTCGCAGGATTTGGAGAAGAGCTCGCTGCTTTTACAGAAAAAGCCTTTAATGAACGCTGGGTAGAAGCTGAGGACCGTCCAAACAAACGGGTAGGCGGCTTTTGTACAAATTTCCCTGACAGCGGAGAATCACGTATTTTTATGACTTTCTCAGGAAGTCCATCCAATGTGGCGACACTAGCGCATGAGCTTGGTCATTCGTTCCATCAGGAAGTGATGCAGGATGTTCGCATACTGAATCGCAAATACGCAATGAATGTAGCTGAAACAGCGTCGACATTCGCAGAAATGATTGTAGCTGATGCCTCATTAAAAGAAGCCGCAAATGAAGAGGAGCGGCTCAGCCTGTTAGAGGATAAGCTGCAGCGCAGTGTAGCTTTCTTCATGAACATTCAATCTCGTTTCTTATTTGAACAGCGCTTTTATGAAGAGCGTAAACAAGGAGAAGTGCCGGCTGACAGATTGAATGAATTGATGGTCGAAGCGCAGAAGGAAGCGTTCGGTGACTCATTAGATGAATACCATCCGCATTTCTGGGCTTCTAAGCTGCATTTCCATATCACGAATGTTCCATTTTATAATTTTCCATACACCTTTGGATACATGTTCTCGTTAGGAATTTACGCAAAAGCATTGCAGGCTGGTACATCGTTTGAAGAGAAATACATTGCATTATTAAAGGATACTGCTTCAATGACAGTAGAAGATTTAGCCAAAAAGCATCTAGGCGTTGACCTTACCCAAAAAGCATTTTGGGAAGAAGCCATTCGTTTGGCTGTAGCAGATGCTGAAGAATTTTTAGAGGTGACAAAAAAATAAAAAATGAAAAGCTCCTATTATGGGAGCTTTTTTGCTGGCTTCAGCCAGTCAAGCATTGTCTGGATGAGATCATTTTGCTGCGACAGGGCTGGAATGTCCGCTGGCTGATCCCCTTTTTGTTTGCCATACATGCCAAACTGCGCATGATTTCCGCCTTTTATTTCATGAAAAACGGTTTGAGACGGCAGATTTGTTTTCGATTTTTTGATTTTTTCTTGTGTTGCCAGCCCATCCTTTTCACCTGAAATAGAGAGGATTTTTAGTGACGATTGTTTCAGGTCATCTGATGCTGGATAAGATGCTAGGAAAAAGAGTCCATCGAGCTTGCTCTGATTTTTTTCTGCAAACATAGCGGCAGCTGCCCCGCCAAGTGAATGTCCGCCAATATACCAGTGTTTGATCGATTGGTGATCTTTGATGATGTCCTGCGCTTTGTTTGGATTGAAGATCGCAAAGGAAAATGGCATGTCAGGGATAAAGACAGAGTAGCCTTTTTTCATCAGCGTATCCCCGATATAGGCATACGCAAGTGGTTCCACCTTTGCCCCAGGATAGAGAATGATGCCAGTATCACTTTTTGATGCTTCAAATGTATAAACATTGTTTTTATGTTCCACTTGCTCCATGTTTACTTGTTTTTTTAATGCTTCTGATGGTCCATATGTAAAGCGGCTCCATGTATAGAAAGCACCAAAAGCTAAGATGATCAGTGCAAGTAATGTCATACCTGTTATCTTCAGTATTTTCTTCATCGCATGCCCCTTCTTTCTCATGTACATATTAAATATACCATCAATTCATCCTATGCCAACCGGCAAGTACGCTATTCCGTCTGTGTGATAAAGTATTAATCCATTAGCACTGCATTTGGCTGTTATTTACAATCGTTTTAAGAGGGATTAAAATAGGTGTGCATTCAGAAGTAACGGAGGAAGAAAGACATGAAGCAGGGACATTCACAATTTTGGATCGAAGTGAAAAATTATTTGTTCATTTTAATCGGATCTGCCATCGTGGCGATTGGTTTTAATACGTTATTATTACCGAATCAGATTGCAGCAGGCGGTGTGAGCGGCATTAGTACCATTATGCAGTCATTCGGCTTTGAAGCGGCGTATGTGCAATGGGGGCTTAATATTCCCCTGTTTATCGCTGGCTTTTATTTATTAGGCGGTACATTTGGAGTGAAAACACTCGTTGGCTCGATTTTTTTACCTTTCATGGTGTTTGTCACAAGACATATTGCACCTGTCACACATGAAGCACTGCTGGCGGCTATATTTGGCGGTGTGGTCATTGGGATCGGAATAGGGCTCGTGTTCCTTGGGAATGGATCAACGGGTGGAACAGCACTCGCTGCCAAAATCATCAATAAGTACACAGGACTCACGCTAGGCACCTGTTTAGCGATGATGGACGGCTTGATTGTTCTGGCTGCGATGACGGTCTTTGGAATCGAAGAGGGGCTGTACGCGGTCATTGGTGTGTTTATTTCTAGTAAAACGATTGATGTGGTACAGGCTGGCTTCAGTCATTCAAAAATGGCAATGATCATTACAGGGCATGAAGATGAGGTCAGACAGGCGGTTTTTGATCAAATTGACCGCGGTGTGACAAAAATCTCAGCAGTCGGAGGATATACCGATCATGACCGCCCGATTTTGATGTGTGTCGTTGGACAGTCACAATTCACAAAGTTGAAACAAGTGGTGAAAGCAATCGATGCATCAGCATTTGTCATTGTGATGGATGCAAAAGAGGTGCTTGGTGAGGGTTTTAAAAGGGCATAAACAAGGATATAATAGCGTTGACCAAATGATTGTAAGGGAGGGAAATAGATGAAAAAAAGCGGATTAACGATGCTGTTTGCAGCGATGCTTCTTGTTCTCGCGGCTTGTGGAGGAAATTCAAGCAGCAGCGACAAAGAAGGCAGCAAAAGTGCATCATCTGTGAGCAGTGGTGAGGAGATCTATCAGCAAAACTGTATCGGCTGTCATGGGAAAGACCTATCTGGCGGAGGCGGTCCAAGCCTGAAGGAAGTAGGGAAGAAATATAATGAAAGCCAAATCGCAGATATTGCGCAAAACGGTAAAGGCTCTATGCCAAGCGGTATGGTAGATGAGAAGCAGGCAAAAGAAGTAGCAAAATGGCTTGCAGAGAAAAAATAAAACCTTTGTCTAATCGACAAGGTTTTTTTGTTTTTTTATATGTAGAAAAAGACTTTTGGATAGTATGAAAACGAATTATATTAAATTTTATTTAAAAAATAAGGGTATAAAGGCATATTTTTCGGTTTTGATTGTTCTATTTACCTTTTATTTATAAGTTTTGAAATATAAATGTAATACCATTGCGTCGATTCATGACGTATAATTGGAGTTGTTGAAATTTAGACGATTCAATTATTTCATCTTTTTGGATGAAAAGGACATAAATTGTTAGTAAGTATCGAAGGGTATGTGCGTGACCATACATAACGTTTTTTGACGAGAAGTGTCAAAACATCATGATAAGCTGTTAGTCAGCGAATAAGAAAAGATTAGGTGATTACATGATTCAAATGAAGGAAGTCTACAAGATCTATCCTAATGGCGTAAAGGCGATCAATGGAATCAATGTCTCTATCCATCCAGGAGAGTTTGTGTATGTTGTTGGTCCCAGCGGTGCTGGTAAATCCACTTTCATCAAAATGATGTATCGTGAAGAGAAGCCAACCAAAGGGCAAATCTTAATTAATAACAAAGATTTAGGCTCAATGAAGGAAAAAGAAATTCCTTACGTAAGAAGAGAAATTGGCGTAGTATTCCAAGATTTCAAGCTGCTCCCAACTCTTACTGTGTTTGAGAACGTAGCATTTGCTCTTGAAGTGATTGGTGAACAGCCTCATATCATTAAGAAAAAAGTGCTTGATGTTCTCGATCTGGTTCAGCTAAAGCACAGAGCGCGTCAATTTCCTGATCAGCTGTCCGGCGGTGAACAGCAGCGTGTGTCTATCGCCCGCTCGATTGTTAATAGCCCTGAGGTCGTCATTGCAGATGAGCCGACAGGAAACCTTGATCCAGACACTTCTTGGGAAATCATGAAGACGCTCGAAGAGATTAATAACCGCGGAACAACAGTGGTTATGGCGACACACAACAAAGAAATTGTAAACACCATGAAGAAACGCGTCATCGCAATCGAAGATGGAATGATTGTGCGTGACGAAGCAAGAGGGGAGTACGGAATTTATGATTAAAACTCTCTCGCGGCATTTACGTGAGAGCTTCCGTTCACTTGGAAGAAACACGTGGATGACATTTGCATCAATTAGTGCGGTTACTGTCACATTGATTTTAGTTGGGGTTTTCCTTGTGATTATGCTCAACTTGAATAACATGGCATCGAACGCTGAAAAAGAAGTAGAAGTAAAAGTATTAATCGAATTAACGGCGAATCAAAAGCAGCAGGATGAATTAAAAGCAGAAATTGAAAAGATTCCTGAAATCAGTAATGTGAAGTACTCATCTAAGGATGACGAACTGAAAGCGCTGATTAAAAGCTTTGGAGAAAATGGACAATCCATGGGACTTGTTGATCAAGAAAATCCATTAAACGATGCGTTTATTGTGAAAACAACAGATCCTCACGATACACCAAAAGTAGCGAAGAAATTAGAAAACCTAAAGGGTACATATAAAGTAACCTATGGGAAAGAAGAGGTCAGCCGACTCTTCAATGTAGTTGGAGTAGCGCGTAATGTCGGCATTGTGCTCATTATTGGGCTGTTATTTACAGCTATGTTCTTAATCTCCAATACGATCAAAATTACGATTTTTGCTAGACGTAAAGAAATTGAGATTATGAAGCTGGTAGGTGCAACGAACTGGTTTATCCGCTGGCCATTCTTCATTGAAGGATTATTGCTTGGTGTATTTGGTTCCATTATACCAATTGCCCTATTGCTTGGCACGTATCAATATGCAGTTGGCTGGGTCGCACCGAGAGTACAAGGCTCATTTATTTCAATGCTTCCATACAATCCGTTTGTCTATCAAGTATCACTGGTCCTGCTAGTGATCGGTGCAATCATTGGTGTATGGGGAAGCTTAACGTCTATCCGTAAATTCTTAAAAGTATAAATATATTTTGATGGCAGCATTCGAGGATTCTATAGAAGATGTGACCGGTTGATCCAATTCATCCGGTCGGCTCTTCATGTCGACAGTTGTCATGGGAGGGGAATATCGTTTTGAAAAGAAAGCTGATGATGGCTGGAATGGCAGCGTTTATTGGAACAACGTGGCTATACATTCCAGGGAACGAGAATCGTGCATTCGCATACGAAGACCTAGATCAAAAACGTCAACAAATCGAAGAGAAAACATCGAAGACTGAATCAAGCTTGAAGAAGAAGCAGTCAGAGCTGGCAAAGCTTGAAAAGAAAGAATCAAAGCTCAAGAAAGAAATTGAACAAATTGACCAAAAGGTAAGTACTGCAACTGAAAAAGTCGCTGAAAAAGAGAAAGAAGTTAAAAAAACGAAGCAAGAAATCAAGAAGCTAAAAAAAGACATTCAAGTCATCAATGAGCGAATTGAAAAAAGAAAAGCCATTTTCAAAGACCGAATTCGTTCAATGCAAAAAAGCGGCGGTACGATCAACTATTTAGATGTGCTGCTAGGTGCTCGCAGTTTTAGTGATTTTGTCGGTCGTGTTGGGGCTGTCACAACGATTGTCGAAGCAGACAAAGACATGATTACAGAACATGAAAATGATTTAAAGCTGGTGGAGCAAAAAGAAGCAGAGCTAAATAATCAGCTAAGCGGACTTGAAACATCTCTGAAAGAGCTAGAAGCACTGAAAAAAGATTTATCTAAGAAGCACAAAGAAAAAGAACACATTTTAGGTGATGTGACAGATAAAAAAAATCATGCGCATGATGAACTAGGCAAGCTTGAGAATGAACAAGAAATCCTAGCGAATCAAAAAGCGGCTGTGAAATCTGAGGAAGCACGCCGACAAAAGGAAGAAGCGAAGAAAGCAAAACAAGCAGCTGAAAAAAATGCACCTGCATCTCACAGCGGCGGCTCAGATCAAGTATCTGATACACCAGCAAGCAGCTCAGGCTTTATTAAACCAGCGGCAGGGCGTTTCTCATCTGGCTTTGGCGGACGTTCTGGCGGAAACCACTTCGGATTAGATATTGCAGCAAAAGGTACAGTTCCTGTCTATGCAGCAGCATCTGGAACAGTCACGAACTCCAGCTACTCATCGAGCTACGGAAATGTTGTGTTCATTACGCACAATATCAATGGACAGACATATCAAACTGTATACGCCCACCTGTCTACAAGAAGTGTGTCAACAGGACAGAGAGTCGAACAAGGACAATTCCTTGGATATATGGGAAATACCGGCCAATCGCATGGTCAGCATCTTCACTTTGAAATTCATAAAGGATTATGGAATGGCGCAAAATCAAATGCAGTCAATCCAGCGCAATATATCCGCTAATCAAAAAGCCGATAACATGATGTTATCGGCTTTTTTGACCTAGATAGAATTAAAATAACAGCAGTAATCCGGCAATAATAGGTGTTAACAGAACAGCTGATTTCAATAAGAGCTTCGGTGCAAGGCGTGTGAATTTCGCGCCGATAAATGCGCCTAATACGGTGCCAATTAATATTTGGATCAGCAGGATAAAATCAACATAGCCCTCTGAAATATATCCAATTCCACCGCCGATGGAAATCGGAATAATGACAAGCATGGTCGTGCCAACGGCTTGCCTTATCGACAGCTTCAGTAAAATCAAAAGTCCTACTTGAATGAATGGTGCAGACCCGATACCAAACATGCCTGACAGCATCCCAGACACAAGGCCTAAAATAATGCCTCTTGTCATCAGCTGACGAGAAGAAAGCGGCTGCTGCTCAGCCTCTTCATTAAGAACAAATAGTTTGATCATCATAAAAACAGCGGATAAAAAAAGCATCCCTGCTGTTAAATAGTGCAGACTCTCTTCTGGAATAAAAGGAGCAACCTTAGCCCCAGCAAAAGAAGCGATACAAGCAAGTGCCCCGACAATCAAACCAGATTTCAGCTGAATGTTCCCTTCCCGGTAGTGGCTGTATGCACCTGATAGTGTCGTAAATGCCATAGCGGCTAATGACGTCCCGAGGGCTGTATGGATAGGGATATCAAAAATTAACGTAAGCAATGCGATGACAAATCCTGCCCCGCCTGCTCCTACAAAACCTAATAAAATTCCTAATAAAAGCATCGTCAAGATAATATACATAGCGAAGACTCCTTCTCAATCATAACAAAATAAAAATTACACCTAATAAAATGATTCGTCAAGCCTTCACGAGAGAATGTCTTTACATGAAATCCCTTCTTCTGGCATATAATAACTCAGGTCATCAGGAAGAGTTGAAGAAGGAGGCCAAATATGAAAAAACAAATCGCATCTATTATGGCAAGTGTCGTTCTCTTAATAAGTGCAGGTGTGATGACGCATAAAGAGGGAACTCATGCGGAGTCACCGCAAGCAGCAGCTGTAATGGCTGGACAAGCTCAATCAAGTGATAAAGCGAAAGAGAATGGGATGGAAAAGATCGAGAAAGCCTATGACCTTATTTCAAATGAATATGTAGAGGAAGTGGATCGGCAAAAGCTGCTTGAAGGCGCGATCCAAGGAATGCTTTCGACGTTAAACGATCCGTATTCAGTATACATGGACAAGCAAACCGCAAAGCAATTTTCTGATTCGCTTGATTCTTCCTTTGAGGGAATTGGGGCAGAAGTGGGGATGGATGAAGGAAAGATCATTATTGTCTCCGCCTTTAAAAAATCCCCTGCGGCAAAAGCAGGTCTAAAGCCGAAAGATGAAGTCATCAGCATAGACGGTGAGCCGATGAAAGAAAAAAGCTTAAACGATGCTGTACTGAAAATAAGAGGAAAAAAAGGAACGTCTGTCGCCTTAACAATCAAACGAAACGGGATTGAAAAAGAGCTAACGTTCCATATCAAACGAGAAGAAATCCCGCTTGAAACAGTGACTTCCTCTGTAAAAGAGGTAAATGGTCTTAAAACAGGCTACATTGCGATCTCCAGCTTCTCTGAAGATACGGCGAAGGATTTCACTTCAAGCTTGAAACAGCTCGAGAAAAAGGGCATAGAAGGCCTTGTACTGGATGTGAGAGGAAACCCTGGCGGCTATCTGCAAAGTGTGGAAGATATTTTGAAGCATTTTATTACGAAGGACCAGCCTTATATTCAAATCGCAGAACGGAATGGCGACCGGAAACGGTATTTTTCAAAACTGAAAGAACAAAAGCCTTATCCAGTCAATGTCTTAATTGATAAAGGCAGTGCTTCCGCTTCGGAAATACTTGCTGGGGCCATGAAAGAAGCTGGAAAGTATGAAGTCGTCGGTGATGTCTCCTTTGGAAAAGGAACTGTGCAGCAGGCGGTTCCGATGGGAGATGGAAGTAATATTAAATTAACGCTGTATAAATGGCTCACGCCAAAAGGCAATTGGATTCACAAAAAAGGCGTCGTACCGACAATTGCGATTCATCAGCCGGATTACTTTACCGCAGGTCCGCTTCAGCTAAAAGAACCGCTTCAGCTTGATATGAACAATGAAGAAGTGAGACAAGCGCAGACGCTGTTAAAGGGATTGTCATTTGACCCTGGCAGAGTAGATGGATACTTTGATGAAGAAACGAAAAAGGCCGTACTTGCCTTCCAAAGCACATACAATCTCGATAAATCAGGTGTCATTGATTTGAAAACAGCGGAAATGATGAACAAAATGGTGGATGAAGTGAAATCATACGAAAAAAATGACCTTCAATTACAGACTGCACTAAAAGCACTATATCTTAAAAAATAAAGAGGCGAATAATAGCCTCTTTTTTTTGGTTCATAAGTGTCATGAACATGTAATAATTTATGATTAAAAATAAATTATATCGAGAAATATATTCATTTATTTTACAAAAAACATAACATTCCTTCAATTTTACCCGATAACATATGTATATAAGAGACTTTCTGTTGATTTAAACATGTCATGAAAATGAAACTTTTGAAAGTTGTATGTTACATAAATAATTCTTACAATAAAAAGTAGCACTCATTTTAAATATTTTATTTTTTGCGGATATTCAGCTTGAGCATGAAGCTGTACCGAGGTTTGCGCTTTTCTTAAAAGAACTAGTAAATGGGGGTACACAATTGAAAAGGGCAAGTATTGTGAGAGAGAAAAAATATTACGAGTTGGTAGAGGAACTTAAGAGTCGTACGAAAGATGTGACGTTTTCCGCTACAAAGGCATTAAGTCTGCTCATGCTGTTAAGCAGGTACTTGGTCAATTACACAACGGTAGAATCAGTCGACGAAATCGATGAAGACTGTGCTGAGATATACTTCAATTATTTAATGGATAATCATAAGAGACTTGGTATAAACTTAACCGACATCAAGAGGTCGATGCAGCTGCTCGGCGGCATACTAGATGTAGATGTCAATCACTACTTAAAAGATTTTTCACTGTCGAATGTCACACTTTGGATGAATCAGGAGAAATAAACCTGATGTCAAGCATCGATTTATTTGATAGAATAAGAGAAAATGCTTGACTTGGGCGGTGAACGATAATGAGCTCGGAGTGGATGGGAGCTGGATTAAAAGCGGTCGGTCTGTTTTTAATCCATCCTCTTTTTTATTTCATGATATTAATCAGCCTATTGCATGGCTACATCCGCGTAAAGCGGGAGAGAAAAGCGTTTCAAACAAGAATAGAAGATGTATACGATGAACTTAAATTTACATATTCAAAGGGATGGATTCTAGGGATTTGCCTATCCGTTATTTCAGTAGGCTTAGGGATTGCCCTCCCCCCTGGATTCATCGTGCTGATTGCAGCGGTGACCATCGTTTTCTCTTTATTCTTTAAGGCGAGTGCGCTTTCGTCTGCATACACACTCGGTTTCAGTTTTATTGCGGCACTTGGACTGATGCATTTCCAAGTGAGTCATTCTTGGCTGCCGCAGCTCTCAATGATGAATGCATCAGCCGTTGTCATTCTGCTAGGACTTCTATTAATGACGGAGGGGATTCTAGCCTATCGAACGGCGCATTTACGTACATCGCCTGCTATGGTGATGAGTGCGAGAGGACTTTTAATTGGTCAGCAGCGGGCAAACCGTCTGTGGCTTTTACCGCTTGTTTTGCTGATGCCGGCAGGTGAATTCACTTCTTCTCTGCCATGGTGGCCGGTGCTTCAAGTACATGATCAAAGCTTTTCATTTATTTTGATTCCATATATCATCGGATTCGGTCAGAGAATTCAAGGCTCACTGCCAATTGTTAGTATTCAAATTACAGCGCGGCGTATTCTCATGCTCGGACTCGCTGTCGCCTTAATAGGTGCTGCAAGTATTTGGTTTGAACCGATTGCTTGGGGAGCTGTATTGATTGCGGTGATAGGAAGAGCCTTTCTCTCATGGAAACAGAGGGTCAATGACAATGCTGCTCCGTTCTACTTCTCTAAGCGTAATCAAGGGCTGATGGTGCTGGGGATTATTCCAAATACACCAGCGGCTGATTTAAAGCTTGAGATCGGAGAAGTCATCACAAAAGTGAATGGAATTGAAGTCAAAACCGTTTCGGAATTTTATGAAGCCCTTCAAACCAATCGTGCTCTAACAAAGCTCGAGATCATTGGCTTAAATGGTCAGACAAGATTTGAGAAACGTGCTTCTTACGAAGGGGAGCATCATCAGCTTGGCATCCTGTTTGTGAAGGATGATCCACAGCAAGAACCAACGGCAATTTCATCTTAAAAAAAGCTGCTAGAGATGGCAGCTTTTTTCTTTTGGGCGCGCTTCTTTCCCGTAGGATTCGCCCCATTCACGCATGGCGAAGATGATAGGCTTTAATGTATTTCCGAGAGAAGTGAGGGAATATTCGACACGAGGGGGGACCTCCTCATAGACTTCTCTATGGACAACGCCGTCTTGTTCAAGCTCACGCAATTGCAGTGTGAGGACACGCTGAGAAATTCTTGGCAGCAGCCGGCGTAATTCATTGTAGCGTTTTGGTCCGCAAGTCAAATGATAAAGGATCACTCCTTTCCATTTCCCTCCGATGACACTTGTCGTCACTGAAACGGGACAGCCATGATTGACAATACTGACTGGATTGGATGGTGCACTCATCTTAACACTCCTTTCTAAGACAAATTTGGTGATACACGAACAAGATGGTAACTAACGAACAAAAATGTGCGTACTTGAATCACTCGAAGCTTTTCTTATACCATAGAGATATCACATCACACATTCGGGCTGTTGTTTTTTTATCATAACAATTTCTAAATGAGAATGGAAAGAAATTGGATTGATGAAACTAACGCCCTAATTGGTTAATAGAAAGGATGAATACAATGCGAGACAAAGAGCAATTAAAAAAAGAAATCATTGAGGCGTATGAGTTCCGCCATGCGACAAAAGAGTTTGATCCAACGAAAAAAATATCAGAGGATGATTTTGCATTTATTTTAGAAACAGGAAGACTTTCCCCAAGCTCTGTAGGGTTTGAGCCTTGGAAGTTCCTCGTTGTTCAAAATGAAGCATTTAGAGAAAAATTAAAAGAGTATACATGGGGAGCGCAAAAGCAGCTTCCTACTGCCAGCCATTTTGTGATCATCTTGGCAAGAACAGACGCCCGTTATGATTCAGCATATGCAGAATACATCAACAAGCAAATCAAAGGAATGTCAGACGAAACGTTCGAGATGGTGAAGGGACGCTACCAAGAATTCCAAGAGAATGATCTTCATTTGTTAGAAAATGAACGTACGCTCTTTGACTGGGCTTCAAAACAAACGTATATTGCCCTTGGAAACATGATGACAGCTGCTGCACAAATTGGCATTGATTCATGCCCAGTCGAGGGATTCAGCTACGATGAGATTCATCGCATTCTAGATGAAGAAGGGCTGCTTGAGGATGGTCAGTATGATATTTCTGTCATGGCAGCCTTTGGGTATCGTGTCACCGAGCCAAAGCGCGGCAAAACGCGCCGTCCGATGGATGAAGTAGCTGTTTGGATTCGTTAAAAGAGAATGTCTGAAAAAGGATGTTGACAATTGCGTGGTTAGTCAGTATATTTAAAAAATAAAATCTTTGATGAATATATAAATTGACTATAAACGCTTTGACTTGAGAATAGTAGATGAACATCCGTTTTTTTAAGAGAGCTGCGGGTTGGTGCAACGCAGTAAAACGAATCATTGAACTCGCTCAAAGAGCGGTAAGACTGAATGAATAGTAAGTCTTTACGTGTGACCTCCGTTAACGGGTTTTAAGTTGGATTCAGCTATGGCTGAATCAATTAGAGTGGTAACGCGGTTGCAAGGTCAGTCGTCTCTTCAAGGAGATGACTGGCCTTTTTATATGTTTTTATCCTATATTTGTCTGAAGATTCAAATTTAAAGGAGCTATAGAAAATGGAAAAGGAACATGTGCAGTTAAAACGAACAATGACGTCAAGGCATATTATGATGCTCGCACTTGGTGGTGCAATAGGTGCTGGTCTGTTTAAAGGAAGCAGCTCTGCTATTGATATCGCAGGTCCTGCTGTCATTTTGGCATATATGATTGGTGGTCTTATTTTATTATTTATTATGCAAGGACTTGCCGAAATGACGGTTGCACGACCTGGCGCAAGAACATTCCGTGATTTAATTGAACCGGTGTTAGGGAAATATCCGGCTTATTTCTTAGACTGGATATACTGGAAAATGTGGGTGCTGAACATTGCAGCAGAAGCAATCGTTTCTGCGATCTTTATTCAGTACTGGTTCCCACAGGTGCCGATTTGGATACTTGTGTTAATCATTTCACTTGTTGTGACATTGATCAATGTTTGTTCTGTTAAAATGTTTGCTGAGACGGAGTACTGGTTAGCTTCTATTAAAATTGCTGTCATTATTTTATTTATTATCATTGGGTTAACCATGCTGTTTGTCTCATTTGGTCAGCATGCTGCACCGGGATTATCCAACTTAACCGACCACGGAGGATTTTTCCCGAATGGAACAGGCGGCTTAATTGCGGCCATGCTTGTGGTGGTGTATTCATATGGCGGGACTGAAATGATCGGGGTCACATTAGCAGAAACAAAAAACCCTGAAAAAGTCATCCCAAAGGCCATTCAAAGTACATTTGTACGAATCATCGGTTTCTATGTACTGCCGTTCTTCATCATCGTCAGCTTGATTCCCTGGAATCAAGTAAACAATGAGCAAGTGAGTCCATTCGTCACCGTGTTTGCAACGATTGGCGTGCCATACGCAAGTGACATCATGAACGGTATCATTTTATTAGCGATCTTGTCTTCTATGAACTCTGGGCTGTACGCATCCTCAAGGGTACTTTATACGCAAGCGATGGATGGGCGTGTATGGAAGGGCTTCTCAAAGCTATCAAAACAGCAGGTGCCTGTCAGAGCGATCCTAGTGTGTACATCTACATTGTATGCTGCTGTATTGATTTCTCTTTTTGTAGGAAGTCATACCTTTAATTATTTAATGGGATCTTTAAGCTATACGGTCTTATTCATTTGGTTTATTATTGCTGTCGGTCATTTAAAATCTCGAAGTGTAGCAGAACCAGGAGGATATCGCGTGAAGCTGTATCCTTTCACAACATGGTTTTCTGTGATTGCGATCATTGCCATTTTCATCGGCGTTGTGTCAACAACTCCAATTGTACGAACGATGGTCACGATGGGCATTTATCTGATTATTACTCTTTCTTTCTTCATCAACAGAAAGCGGTTTGAAACAGCTGTTTGATTTAAAAGCGTGCAGGACGTTCTCAAGAAGGTCTTGCACGCTTTTTTTGTGATAGTATTTCGTGAATGAAGCATTCAGCTCTCCCTTTTGAAAAATAGAATATGTGATGAAAAAGGGATTAAAAATAGTGGTTGTTAAGAAGACTGTTCAAATGTAGACAGCTGATTCTCATAGGTAGTCTTCATCTCATTTGTTATTTGGTTGGCACGTCTTCAGTGAAAGGAGTATTTGGCAGCTGAATGATGGCTGTCGTACCAATGCCAGGCTCAGATTGAATGTCGAATGTTCCATGATGTTTTTTGATGATTTGATAGACAACGGCTAGTCCAAGGCCAGAGCCGCCATCCTTTCTTGTTCGTGCTTTATTTACACGATAAAATCGCTCAGAAACATGTGGAAGATCTTCTTTTGGAATACCGCTGCCTTCGTCGGTCACTTTCAATTCAGCAACACCTTGGTGAACTTGTAATTCAATCGATATTGATTTCCCAGATGGCGTGTAATGAATGGCATTGTCCAGTAAATTACGTATCACTTGTTGGAGACGGTCGCTATCACCATAAACAATACAATCCTCTTCAAGCGTTCGTTTGAAAATAATGCTTTTTTTGTCAGCGATGAATGCCATTTGATCAAGAACATCGTGGATGAGCTGTGCAAAGACGACTGGCTCCATCGTAAGTGGATAAGAGTCACCTTCTAACTGTGCAAGATCTAAAAGGTCGTGCACAAGCCGGCTTAAACGTGTGGCCTCATCTTGGATGATTTGCATCCCCTTTTTTTGATCAATGACCCCTTCTTCAATTCCTTCTGCATAGCCTTTCATATAACTTAAAGGCGTTCTAAGTTCGTGAGAGACATTCGCAAGAAATTCCCTGCGGTGCTGCTCAACTTTTTCGAGGGTTGAAGACAGTTTATTAAAGGAGCGGCTAAGCTGGTTTAACTCGTCTCCTTTTTTAGTTACGGCCATACGTTTTGAGAAATCACCAGATTCCATTTCCATTGCAATTTCTTTCATTTTATTTATTGTCTGTACAATGTGACTGGAGCTCTTATATCCGATTAAAAATATCAGGAGCAGAATCAATGAGATGGATATACCCAGCGTCAATCTAATTTGGACAAAGGGTTCATATACATCTGATAATGGCATGGAGAGGAAAATAGTTCCCGATAGATCATCATTGCTTGAGAAAACAGGGATGGCGATGCCAAGAATATCTTGGTGAAACTGTGGGTGTTCTCTAATTAACACGACGGTTTCACCTTGAAGGAGCTTTTGGCGTTCCTTGAACGTAATGAGATTATCATTTGTGTTCGTATCAAAAGGAAGACCACTTGAAAGCTCCATTGGATCATCTGTGAAAATAACGTTCGCCTGACTTGAGTCATTTGCCCATTTCATTCTGTCGGTAAAATACTTGTCTTTCCCGTGTGTGTGATAGATTTCTGCCAGCTTCTTACCTTGCAAACTTAAGGAATCAATCTGTTTATCAATATATAAGTGCTGGTATAAGTAAAAGGTAAGGGCAAGCGCTGAGGCTGCAACGATTCCGATCACTGCAAGAATTAAGAAGAGTACTTTCTTTTTAATCGATAATGGCTTCATTCTTCCTCCTCAAACTTATAGCCGACACCCCAAACGGTTTTAATATATCGTTCTGCTTCCTTTAACTTTAGTCGCAGCGTTTTGATATGTGTATCGACTGTTCTTAAAGAGCCGCTCATTGAATGTGATTCCCACAATTTTTGATAAAGGTGTTCTCGTGAAAACACTTGTCCTTGGTTGAGCAAAAGAAACATGAGTAAATCAAATTCTCTTCTTGTTAAATTAACGGGCTGTTGATGGAGGTAAACTTGTCTGCCATCTTGATCAATCTCCATGTCACCAATCTGTATTCGGCTGCGCTTTAGCGAAAGACCTCTAATTCGTCTCAGGGTTGTTTCAATTCTTGCTGCAAGCTCACGCAGACTGAAAGGCTTCATGATGTAGTCATCCGCTCCAATTTCAAGTCCTCTAATTCGGTCCTCTTCATAACTCCTTGCTGTTAAAAATAAAATCGGTATTTGAGATGTTTGTCGAATACGCTGACAGACTTCAAATCCATCCATGTCAGGCATCATGATATCTAATACAACAAGATCAACAGATTCCTTTTCAAGCTGATGCAAGGCATCTTTTCCATTATTCGCAGTGATAATGTGAAAGCCATGTCTCTTTAAAAAAGATCCGATTAACTCAAGCATATCAAGCTCATCATCTACGATTAAAATACGCATTTGTTCCTTCATTTCTTTTCCTCCAACACGATAGCGTAAGGTCCTGATGGGACATTCAGTTGATTTTTCATGATAAATGAGTGTTTATCGATGATGGATACTGAGTTGTCATCCAAGTTACTCACATAAATTGATGACGTATCAGCAGTGATATAATTCGGATTTTGACCAGTTTCAACAGAAGCAAGCTGTTTATTTGTTTTGGTATCTACTTTGTATAGCGTATGATCTCCATGACATAGTACATATAAAGTAGAAGAATTTTTCTCTGGAAAAAATGCAACAGGCATAACGCCTAGCTTTATTTCTCGCTGTTTCTTGCCTGTTTTAGGGTCATAAGCAAAAATACTCTTATTTAAGGTGCCTTGTTTACCATGACCGCCGATCCAAATGGACTGTCCATCAAAATGAATCCCAGAAGGCCGTTCAAGTACAGAAAACGTACGTATATTTTTTTCCTTTTCAATATCTATGACGGAGACAGTATGACTTTCTGCATTTAAAACAAATAAAATACCTGACGAAGAAAGAGTCATAGAAGAAGGTAATTTTCCAGTTTTTACAGTCGATTTTATTTTTTTGCGCTCCGTATCAATAAAATAAACGACATTTTTCTGTGAGTTGGCAGCGATTAATGTATGAGAAGCTGCATCATATGTAAGGGAAGTCAGTCCTTTATCCACATTCATATAATCTGTTGCTGTCCCGTGTTTTAGATTAATTTCGATAAGGGATTCTCCCTCTTTACTAGTAGCGATGATGACGTCTTTATTGATTTGAATAAGATCAGTGAGTGGGTGTTTTAAATCCACAGAAGAGAGCATTTTATTTTTTTGTATATCAACTATTGAAAAGGAGGCTTTTTTTAATTGAGAGATGACAGCGATGGATTGAGAGCTGCCTGGCGGCGTAAATTGCTGTTCTTTTCCACAGCCTGTAACGAATAAAAGTAGAGCTGATAAACAGATCAAAACATATTTCACACGTACCATTCTTCCGCTCCTTTGCGTTCTCTATTTTCAAAATCATACCACAAAAATTGTGAAAAAAAATTGAAGTTATCTATGCTGAAAGAATGAAAAAAAGCTTTTAGGTAAGTGAGGGAGACCATTTGTACCTGAAGTTCCTTTTTTGTCTGGATCATATGCCATTTTTTCTTTCTTAAAAGATGATTTTCAGGATTTGATGGATGCACTCGCTATAGTTTACAGTGATACAAATGACGAAAACTCCCCGCTCTAAAGAAACATAGAGCAAGGGAGTCATTAGGCGGAATGTTCGGATGATGGGGAGGTGGATTTGGTTCTTACACGTTGAGATAAAAAGAAACCAAGAATGCCTGCACCCATTAATACAATAAATAAAGATTGAAAACCACTCATGATCCCAATCAATGTAGACGAAATGATACTGCCAAAATATCGAAAGGTAGAGAAAATGCCAGATGCTGAACCAGATAAGCTTTGATCAACAGACGTTAAAGAAGCCATCTGCATACTGGTCATCCCAATACCTGATGAAATTCCACCTGCGACAAGTGTCACGATAAGCAGTGGTAAGGTAGGGTACTGACTCAGTGTGATTAACATGATGCCTGATAAAGTGAGGCAGAGAAATGAAAAGCGAATCATTTTTTTCGCGCCTTTTTTCGGATGGAGTCTTGCCCCTAACAAGCCGCTAATAGACATGCAAAGAGAAAATACTGATAGAATAATACCGCTTTGTGTATGAGAAAGTGCAAGTTGTTGTTCCATAAACAGCGGCATAATTAGAAGAATGGCATACATCACAAAATTACTCAGCATGATCGACAGGTTTGCATTTGTAAATGAACTGTTTTTAAAAAGCGACAAATCGATGATCGGATTCTTTACTTTTCGTACATGTTTAAAGAATAAAGGAATGACGATCAACGCTAGAATTCCATAGATCAAGTATTCATTTAGCAATTGGCTTTTAGTGCATAGAATGAGTGTGGCAATCCCGATGGTTAAGTATATTGAACCAGTGATGTCTACATTTGCTTGTAAGCGTGTATGCTTTGTTTTCGGAATGAGTAATACGCCGGTAACAAGTGTAAGGAACAAGAATGGGATATTGACAAAGAATATAGAGTGCCAATCAAAACTCTGAATAAGAATCGAACCAATAAAAGGTCCAAGTGCGGCACCAATACCGGCTCCAAATCCAAAATACCCCATTGTTTTAGACAGTTTTTCGGGGGATACTGTTGCACGAATCAATGCAATGCTATTCGGTGTTAAAATAGCACCGCCAGCTGCTTGAATGGAACGAAAAGTGATGAGAAAAGCTAGATTAGGTGCTAAAGCACATCCAATCGAACCAATTAAAAAGAGCATGACCCCAATTAAATACATTCGCCTGTGTCCGTATATATCTCCTAACTTACCAGCAATAGGTTGAGTGACTGCCATGACAATAAGGTAAATCGTGACAACCCAAGTGATGTTTGCAAGAGATTGATCATAATAAGTTGATATGGATGATAGAGCGACAGCGATCATCGTTGAATTGACGGGAACTAGTATAGCGCCAAGCAACAAAGAATAGATGATGAAACTCTCTTTTTTTAACCTCAATGTGTATACCACCTTTTGTAAAAAAGAAGAATTCCACCCTTTAAGCGGGAGAAATTCCTCTCATGAAAATGTGTGTGCATGTTTCAATAAAATCTTCTTTTTGTGTGAGAACAAGTTGAAAATCTTGCTCTAGCTGCTGAATGAAAAATCCGAAATACGTACTAATGAAAATGTCTGCATAAATGTCTTCATTTCCTTTTAATACATGATGCTGGGCACCCATCTTTTTGAAATATTGTATGAGCATTTCTCTCAATTCTTGAGGGTAAATCTTTTCATGACTGGTTAAATCCTTAAACATAGCCGGTTCTCGCATGCTGATATAAATAAATTCTTTTTTGGAAGTCAAATCTTCAAGGAAATAGGTACCGAGAAACTTCAAATCGGTGTATAAATCGCCTTTGAATTCTGCTTCTAGGGTTTTTGTCGGTGTTGATTTCATTTTCATAATGGCAGCAATGACGCCGCGTTTGTTTTTAAAGTTGCGAAAAATAGTTGCTTCACTCACATTCGCTTTTGTCGCTATTTCTTTGGTTGTTGTTTTTTGATAGCCCTTTTCAGTTAATAAATCCATTGTTGCGCGAATGATTCGTTGATTTGTAGATTTTAACAAGCATACTCACCTCAGGTTATGAATGTGTTTGCAACAAAGTAAGTATACCGATAAAACCTATGACCGCCAATATCATCCAAAATGATAAGTTTATACACGCGAATGCTGCTTTAAAATCTGAATGCGTCCATTGCTGCCATCTACTGTCACAAGGTCACCGGATTGAAGTGTTTCAGTTGCTATTCTAGTACCTAAGACAGCTGGTATCATATACTCTCTTGCGATAATAGCTGAATGAGATAAAATGCCTCCAGCATCGGTGATGACTGCTTTTGCATCTCTAAATAAGCTCGTCCATAAAGGTGTGGTCGTTTTACAAACTAAAATATCATCCTTTTGAAATTGTGAGAATTCGTCAGCACATGTAATGACTTTTACTCTTCCAGAAACAATACCGCTGGATGCGCCAATTCCATGGATCACATCGTGTGTGTTGTTTTCATTTTCTCTTAATGAACCAAGCATTCTTTCTACTTGCTGCAGTTCAGCTTCAGTTGGTGTGCCAATGTAAGCCGGTGGTTGAATGTCTTCATTTTCCTTCATTTCTATCTTTCTTTGCTGGATAACCGAATTAAATGAGATAGACGTTGTGAGCGCTTTTTGTACCTCTTCATCGTAGAGATACCAAAGATCTTCTTGATGAGGAATAGCTCCTTTTTGTGCAAGAAGCTCACCAATTTTTAATAGATATACCCGGGCTTTTGCATCTAACATCGCATCAATGTAGAAGTGGTGGTCATCTCGGATATTCGCTGCTTGAAGGGCAAATTGATACAGCGTCTCAAATTTTGTTTTAAACGATTCATCCTTCACTTGATTGATAAAATGTTTATACGTCTCTTGTCTTTTGATAACTGCTTTTGCAAATTCTTCATCAAAATCACAATGGCAATGGATATTATTTCTGATGATATCTAATATAAACTCTGGGTTTTCTGCCCAAGTCTCATCTGTAAGGTCATGACTTTTAATAGATCGCCAGCCGTAAACTTGGAGAAAACCCTCCAATTTCGAAATGAAATGCCTTCCTTTTTCCGAGTGATTGAGCGCATGTAACAGCTCCGAGTTCTTTTCATGATGAATAAATGCTTGGTGAAGTTCTGGATCTTGAAGGACATCCTTTGCGATATCAGATAGCACCTTGTCTGTTTCAAGAGATTTGTTCATCACACCTATCATCATTTCATGAAGCAAGACGACTTGGGTTTGGTCACCAGTATACGTGACAAGCATGTCTTCAATGATGGCTGATAGAATGACTTGTGGTATGACGATATCAAAATGATCATCATATGCTTGGATATAAAAATCCTTTAATTCTTCAAAGCCAATGATGGCTTTTTCAATGGTCATAGGTTCATTCATTTGGCGATCGAGTTTTTCGTAAAATGGAAAGAAATTTTTCTCTAGAATCTCATACATCCGTTCACTTAAATGTGGAAATAACTCAAATATACTTTCATCAAAAACGGGTGCAGCTCCCTCTTCCGCTTGTGGCAGATCCGGTGCTGAGTATAGGTGGCCTCTGTAAAGCTTAATATCTTTGATGTTCATATCAGGTACTTGATACTTTTCTCCATTTTTCTTCATCCCGCTTTTTAAGGCTGGTATGATCAGACTTGAGAAAAGAGGGCTCGTTGGACCAGGCATATGATCATCCATTGAAATCCAGAAATCCTGAAGCTCTTCTGGTTTCATTTGAAAAGAAGCACCTGCTGTTTCATTTACTGCTTTTGGAAGAGCTGTAGTAATCGGCCTTGCTTGAAGTAAATAAAACGACCCACCTGCAATTCCAAATTCGATATCGACTCCATGTCCGTAAAGTTCTTCTACTTGTTTCGTGATTTGTGTGATTTCTTTCAATTGATCATCGTTCAGGCAAAACTGGCCAGCCATTTCCTCCGATACTGGCTCCTCGATGACACCCTCTTGGAAAGGAACAATTTGCAGCTCTTTCGCCCCAAGTGTTTTTTCAATTGAAAAGTTCTCTTTATCTACAATAAACGTGTCTGGTGTCACAAGACCGGAGACAATTGCTTCTCCCAATCCGTAGCTTGCGGTCAGCATCATTTCATTTGTTTTCCCCGATACGGGATTCTCACTAAAGATGACACCGGAGACGTCAGAATGGATCAATCCTTGAACGACAACGGCCATGAGCGGCATCTCTTCCTCGTTTTCATTCATCTCTTCCTTATATTCTGTGACCCTCGCTGCAAAATAAGAAGACCAGCATTCTTTGACTGCCTGTAAAAACTCTTCATTTGTTTTGATATTTAAATAGGTCTCGTACTGTCCTGCAAATGAGGCGCCTTCGAGATCTTCAGCAACAGAAGAGGATCTGACTGCAACTGAGGGGTAAGTCTTCCGCAAGGATTGAAAGGACGAAAGCAGCTCTGCTTCCATTTGTAAAGGAAAAGATGCTTCTTTGATTTTTTGAGAAAGGTTTTGTTCTGCTGGCTGCAGATTGTGATATGAAAGAAAGCTTGCAAAGCTGTTGGTTTTGATAATAAATCCATCTGGGACTGGCAGGCCGTGATTGTTTAATTTGATTAAATTCAGGCCTTTTGCCCCTGCGAGTGATGCGGATTCTTCAGCCGCATGAAATAAAACTGAATACATGGGAATGCCCCCTTATCCAAATAGCCAATGGTTTGTATGTCTCTCTATTTTTCAAAATGATAGTGCGCACTATCATTTTAATCATAGAATTGATTGGATGTTATTGTCAAAGACGGAAAGACCTATCTTTACAAAGGGGACAATCTCACTAATTTCCTTCTTCTTCTACAACAAAAGTCTCCGAACATGAAGAAAAAAGGCGAAATTGAAAACTGTGAATTGTTCAATATGCCAATCTTTACTATAATCAAGGAAGTAGACCATGAAGAGGGAGGGTTTTTGTGATTACAAAAGCCATATTTGCACTAGTTTTTCCTTTCCTGCTCGTTATTTTATTTTCAAAGGTTACTTACAATCATTACGTGGGCATTGCGTTAACAGCAGCGCTTTTATTTGCTTCGTACATGAAGGGATATACAGAAACCTACTTTATTGTGGGATTAGATATTATTTCTTTAGTAGCTGGGGCTTTGTTTATGGCTAAGAAAGAAATCGAAAAAAGAGAGAAAGCTGAAAAAAATCAATGATGTCATCGCCATCAAGAGCATGATGGCTGAAAATTGACATGTTTTAAACAAGAGCTGTGCTTACGATTTCTAGTAAGCGCAGCTTTCTTTTTCTGCCCATCGAATATCTCACTCCAAAATGTTCCATACTGAAAGGAAGGTTTTCTTAAGAGGGTTATTTGCCATGGGAGAGAGGGTATGACTGTATTGGAAATAAAAATCAAGTAAGAGCCGAACTTTAGTTCGTATTTTTGTGTTCTTTTATGATAATATATTCATTAGATAGATTTCGTAAACGAAACGGAGGCTTTGATGTGAGTGACCGCTTTGAATTAGTTTCTAACTATCAGCCCCAAGGAGATCAGCCAAAGGCGATTGAAAAGCTTGTTGAGGGGATCCATCAGGGGAAACAGCATCAAACGCTGTTAGGTGCTACAGGTACGGGAAAGACCTTTACTGTCTCCAACCTGATCAAAGAAGTGAACAAACCGACACTTGTCATTGCGCATAATAAGACACTTGCCGGTCAGTTATACAGCGAATTCAAGGAATTTTTCCCTAATAACGCTGTTGAATATTTTGTGAGTTACTATGATTATTATCAGCCAGAGGCATATGTGCCTCAGACCGATACATTTATTGAGAAGGATGCCAGCATCAATGATGAGATTGATAAGCTGAGACACTCGGCTACGTCCTCGTTATTTGAGAGAAGAGATGTCATCATCATTGCCAGTGTGTCCTGTATTTATGGCTTAGGTTCGCCAGAGGAATACAGAGAGCTTGTGCTGTCTTTGCGTACTGAAATGGAGATTGAACGCAATCAGCTTCTTCGTAAGCTGGTGGATATTCAGTATTCTCGTAATGATATAGATTTTCAGCGCGGAACCTTCCGAGTCCGAGGAGACGTCGTTGAGATTTTTCCTGCTTCACGAGATGAGCATTGTATCAGAGTGGAGTTTTTCGGTGATGAAATTGAACGTATTCGTGAAGTGGATGCGCTGACTGGAGAAATACTTGGTGATCGTGATCATGTGGCGATTTTCCCAGCATCTCACTTCGTCACAAGAGAAGAAAAAATGGAAAAAGCCATTATCAATATTGAACAAGAGCTAGAAGAACAGCTTGAAAAGCTTCGTGAAAATGGAAAATTGCTTGAAGCGCAGCGCCTTGAGCAGCGGACAAGATATGACCTTGAGATGATGAGAGAGATGGGCTTTTGTTCAGGAATTGAGAACTACTCAAGACATCTGACCTTGCGTCCTCCTGGTTCAACACCTTACACACTGCTTGATTATTTCCCAGATGATTTTATGATTGTTGTCGATGAGTCGCATGTGACGATTCCGCAAATCCGCGCCATGTACAACGGGGACCAAGCTAGAAAGCAAGTGTTGGTTGATCACGGATTCCGCCTGCCATCAGCACTTGATAACAGACCGCTCACCTTTGATGAGTTTGAAAAGCATATCAATCATATTGTCCATGTATCAGCAACGCCTGGTCCGTATGAGCTTGAGAAAACACCAGAGGTTGTGGAACAAATTATCCGTCCAACAGGATTACTTGATCCAATTATTGAAGTTCGTCCGATTGAAGGACAAATTGATGACTTAATTGGAGAAATTCATGCACGAGTTGAGAAAAATGAGCGTGTGCTCGTGACCACACTGACGAAGAAAATGTCTGAGGATCTCACAGATTACTTAAAAGAAATCGGAATCAAGGTGAATTACCTGCATTCAGAGATTAAGACCCTTGAGCGGATTGAGATTATCCGTGATCTGCGTCTCGGTAAATATGATGTACTTGTTGGAATCAACCTTCTTCGTGAAGGACTGGATATTCCAGAAGTGTCGCTCGTGGCCATTTTAGATGCGGATAAAGAAGGCTTTTTGCGCTCTGAAAGATCCCTCATCCAGACGATTGGCCGTGCAGCGAGAAATGCAGAAGGCCGGGTCATTATGTATGCAGACAATATGACGAAATCGATGGACATTGCGATTCAAGAAACGAAGCGAAGACGAGAACAGCAAGAAGCATATAACGAGAAATTCGGGATTACCCCGCAAACGATCCATAAGAAAATTCGAGATGTCATTAAGGCAACAAAGATACATGAGGATTCGGAAGAATATGAAACAAAAGCAGCACCAAAACTTTCGAAAATGAGCAAAAAAGAACGAGAAAAAGTGATCGAAAAAGTCGAGATGGAAATGAAAGATGCAGCAAAAGCGCTTGATTTTGAAAAAGCAGCAGAATTAAGAGATCTATTGCTAGAGCTAAAAGCGGAAGGATGATTGCCTGATGGCTATGGAACGAATAGAGGTGAAAGGTGCTAGAGCCCACAACCTTAAAAATATTGATGTGAATATCCCGCGTGACCAGCTAGTAGTCATTACGGGATTATCTGGTTCAGGAAAATCGTCGCTTGCCTTTGATACGATTTATGCAGAAGGTCAGCGCAGGTACGTTGAATCTCTTTCAGCGTATGCACGCCAATTTCTTGGGCAGATGGATAAACCAGATGTAGATGCCATTGAAGGTCTTTCTCCGGCGATTAGTATTGACCAGAAAACGACGAGCCGAAACCCTAGATCAACAGTTGGTACTGTTACTGAAATTTATGATTACTTGCGTCTTTTGTATGCTCGAGTCGGAAAACCTATTTGTCCTATACATGGGATTGAAATTACGTCACAAACGATTGAGCAGATGACAGATCGTATTTTAGAGTATCCTGAAAGAACGAAATTACAAGTGCTTGCGCCAGTTGTATCCGGCCGCAAAGGAACACATGTGAAAGTGCTTGATCAAATTCGGAAGCAGGGCTATGTACGAGTGAGAGTCGATGGAGAGATGGAAGACCTTTCAGAAGATATCGAGCTTGAAAAGAACAAGAAGCATTCCATTGAAGTAGTCATTGATCGAATTGTCGTGAAGGAAGGCGTTGCTGCTCGGCTGTCTGACTCCCTTGAAACGGCTCTGCGGCTGGGCGAAGGCCGAGTGATGATTGATGTGATTGGACAAGAAGAGCTGTTATTCAGCGAACATCATGCTTGTCCGCATTGCGGGTTCTCTATTGGTGAACTTGAGCCGAGAATGTTTTCATTTAATAGTCCTTTTGGTGCCTGCCCGAGCTGTGATGGGCTCGGTTCAAAACTGGAAGTCGACCCTGAGCTTGTCATTCCTAATAAGGATCTGACTTTACGGCAGCATGCCATTGCACCATGGGAGCCGCAAAGCTCGCAATACTATCCGCAGCTTCTTGAGGCTGTTTGTACACATTATGGCATCGACATGGACATTCCAGTGAAAGATATCCCATCGCATTTATTTGATAAAATTTTATATGGAAGCGGATCTGAACGGATTTATTTTAAATACGAAAATGATTTTGGACAGGTACGTGAAAATGAAATTGAGTTTGAAGGCGTTCTTCGTAATATTGAACGGCGTTATAAGGAAACCAGCTCTGATTATATTCGTGAACAAATGGAAAAATATATGGCCAATCAGCCATGTCCGACATGTAAAGGATATCGTCTGAAAAAAGAAACGCTGGCGGTTCTCATCAATGGCAAGCATATCGGAGAAATCACCGATTTGTCTGTCTCTGATGCCCTTGATTTCTATGAAAAAATTGAGTTGTCTGAGAAAGATTTGCAGATTGCCCAGCTCATTTTACGTGAAATCAAAGAGCGTTTGTCCTTCTTAAATAATGTGGGATTAGATTATCTGAATTTGAGCCGGTCCGCTGGCACACTATCAGGCGGAGAGGCGCAGCGGATTCGCTTGGCAACTCAAATCGGCTCAAGGCTGACAGGTGTTCTTTATATATTAGATGAACCATCCATTGGTCTGCATCAGCGCGATAATGACCGGTTGATCGGGACGTTGAAAAACATGCGCGACATCGGGAACACACTGATTGTCGTGGAGCATGATGAAGATACTATGCTAGCCGCTGATTATTTAATAGATATTGGACCTGGAGCAGGAGTTCATGGGGGAGAAGTGATTTCAGCTGGAACGCCAGAAGAAGTCATGAAGGACCCGAAATCATTGACAGGACAATATTTATCTGGTGAGAAATTTATCCCGCTGCCAATTGAGAGAAGAAAGCCTGACGGCCGCTATATTGAGATAAAAGGTGCAAAAGAAAACAACCTGAAAAACGTGAATGCGAAGTTTCCTCTTGGCGTTTTTACAGCTGTGACCGGAGTATCCGGCTCAGGGAAAAGTACGCTTGTGAATGAAATTCTATTAAAATCACTTTCGCAAAAATTGCACAGAGCGAAAGCGAAGCCAGGGCAGCACAAAGAAATCAAAGGAATGGATCATTTAGATAAGGTCATTGATATTGATCAATCTCCAATTGGCCGTACACCAAGATCCAACCCTGCCACGTATACAGGTGTCTTTGATGATGTGCGGGATGTGTTTGCACAAACCAACGAAGCAAAGGTACGAGGCTATAAAAAGGGCAGATTCAGTTTTAACGTTAAAGGCGGGCGCTGTGAGGCGTGCCGCGGGGATGGCATCATTAAAATTGAGATGCACTTTTTGCCAGATGTGTATGTGCCTTGTGAAGTGTGTCACGGGAAACGTTATAACCGCGAAACACTTGAGGTCACATATAAAGGGAAAAACATTGCTGATGTGCTTGAAATGACCGTAGAGGATGCACTCCAATTTTTCGAGAATATCCCGAAAATTAAGCGGAAGCTTCAAACGATTTATGATGTGGGGCTAGGATACATTACACTTGGACAGCCTGCAACGACATTGTCCGGAGGAGAGGCGCAGCGCGTGAAATTGGCATCTGAGCTTCACCGCCGTTCAAACGGAAGGTCTCTTTATATTTTGGACGAGCCGACAACAGGTTTGCATGTGGATGATATTGCCCGTTTATTAAAAGTGCTTCAGCGTTTGGTTGAAAATGGAGATACGGTGTTGGTCATTGAGCACAACCTTGATATTATCAAGGCTGCTGATTACCTTGTTGATCTCGGACCAGAAGGCGGTGCAGGCGGCGGAACGATCATTGCCTCTGGCACTCCTGAGCACATTGCAAAAGAAGAAGCATCTTACACAGGTCAATACTTGAAGCCTATTTTAGAGCGTGACCGTAAACGCATGAAACAACTGGTTAAAGAAACGGAAAGTGTGACTTCTTCATAAAGAAAACCCCTCGATAAGAGGGGTTTTCTTTTATTGCACATCTTCCTTCGGCATTAAATTACTGAGGTGCGTTAAATCCTTTAAAATATGGGTGCTGCTGCTGTCGAGCAGTACCTTTAAATAACGGATATCACCATACTTTGGATGAGACGGATGAATGGTCTCAAGCTCCTTGATCATATCGCTGTTCATGCTTTTCTGTTTCTGTATAAGGTCTAAAAGCGTTTGAGCCGTGTGGTTTGAATTATGATGATCTGTCAAAATAATTACCCCCTATAATGATAATCACCATCTTTTCAACATATTTTAAAGGGTAATCTGTGAAGAATCTACTCTTAGGTGCAAAAAGAAATAATTTGTGTCTAAGGTCATATGTAAATCGAATGATTTTGAAACTTTTTATACGCAATAAACGTATGAGTTAGAAAGGAATTTTCGTTATGAAGGAGCGAATATATATGAATAGAGATCAGTCGATTATTGCTTCTATTTGTTATTTTAGTGTATTGTTTATGCCGTTTATCGTACCGATCGTGGCGTTTTTTGTAGTAGATCAAAAGGAAACGAAGCGGCACGCGATGCGGGCATTATGGTCACATCTTTTGCCAGTCGCAGCGTGCATTCTGTTGGTTTTTGGGTCTATCCCATTTTTATTGGCGACACAGGCAGGCGACTCGCTCATTCCAGTCATGACGGTGTTCATCTTGTCTTTTTTAGTAGTTATTGGCTTTTTGATCTCTGTCATTTGGAATATCATTCAAGGTATTAAAGTACTTCAATCCATCAAATCTTAGGAGGGCTTTGTATGAATGAAAAAGAACGAATTTTAAAATTAGTAGAAGACGGGATATTATCAGCAAAAGAAGCAATTACGCTGCTGGAAAAACTAGAAGAAAGTCAGTCAGTCTCATTAGAAAAGTCTACAGCTGAGCACACCTTTCATGAAGAAAAAGCTGGAGCAGATAGCAAAGGAAATGGCACCGAAAATCTTGGTGCAAAGCTGTTTGGCTGGTTAGATTCTGCGGTGAAAAAGGTAAAAGACGTGGATCTTGATTTGAACTTTGGACAGTCCGTTGATGTTGAGCACATTTTTCAGTTCAAAGATGCATCGCTTTCTCATTTAGATATTCAATTGGCGAACGGCAGTCTCAACGTGATGCCTTGGGACGATCGAGATATTCGAGCTGAGTGCCATGCGAAAATCTACCGTGCAGAGGATGGAGAGCAGGCAAGACAGCAATTTCTCAATCAATTGGACTGCGGGCTTGAAGGAGATAAATTTTTTATTCGAACCGAAAAGAAGACGATGAAAGTCAATGTTACATTATACGTACCTCGTATCCAATACGATAAGATTAAGGTCAAGCTGTTTAATGGACCGATTCGCGGGGAAAAGCTAAAGACAAAAGAACTTGCCGCGAAAACGACAAATGGGGTTGTCTCTTTTGCTTCGTTACAAGCAGAAAAAGTCGGAATTGAAACAGCAAACGGACAAATCAAACTGGCAGATCATGAGTGTGGTATGATTGAAGTAGAAACCATCAATGGGCTCATAGACCTGCGTGGGAAAAGTGAATCAATTGATGCCCAAAGCTTTAATGGAAATATTGCTGTTCAGCTGTCAGATGAAAAGTGCCGTTCCATCTATGCGAAAACGACAACAGGCAGTGTGGACGTTCAAATCCCGCGTGCTTGTGCAGTGACCGCTGAGCTGAAAAGCAATCTCGGGTCTATCTCTCACGATTTACTTGATGCAGAGATGATTAAAGAGAAAAATGAAACATTACAAAAAGAGAAAATGATCAAAGCCAATCAACAAGCGGTGCACAGTATATCCATTTTTGCAGAAACAAAAACAGGCTCAATACAAGTAAAGCACCAATCAGACAAGGAGTGATTCTACATGAAGAAGCTTTATCGTTCAGCAACAGATAAAAAAATAGCGGGTGTTGTTGGTGGACTTGCAGAATATTTAAGTGTGGATGCATCCCTGCTTCGCATTTTAACCGTCATCATCGGATTTTTGACAGCATTTATGCCGATCTTCCTGATCTACTTCATCTGGTATTTTGTTGTTCCGGAAGAAGGCACTAAATAAATGCTTAGATGGATCGTCAGTATTTTAGTAAATGCATTACTTTTAATCGTCATTGCTGGATATTTTGATTCGGGCATTCTGCCTGGACTCGGGAGCGTGTATATTGAAGGTTTTGGCGCAGCCATTGTGGCAAGTATCATTTTGTCCTTGCTCAATATTTTAGTGAAGCCGTTTTTGATCATTTTAACGCTTCCAGTGACCGTTCTTTCACTAGGATTGTTCTTATTTGTCATCAATGCGATTACACTCATGATGACATCGAGCTTTATGGGAGATAGCTTTAACATTGATGGATTCGGAACGGCCATTTGGATGGCTGTCATTTTATCCATTTTCCATCTGTTGATACAAAAAGGAATTGTAGAGCCGTTAGCGAAAAAAAGCTAACGGTTTTTTTGTGCAAATTTGCATCGTTTCTCCGTTCCATCTGACATAAAAACGACCTTCAGGAGACACAATATCCGAAGGGAGGCGGTGCAAGATGGTGAACGTGAGCAGACAAATCATGCTTTTATGTTTTTTTATCATTCTTTTTTGTTTCAGTCAGCCTGCTTCAGCAGGACCTTTTCTTCAAACAGAAGTGAATGTACCGGACAAGCCTTTTTCGCCTTTTAACTTTGACCAATTTCATGTGGACGTCCGCCCGGTTCTAGGAAAAAGCCATGATCTACAGTTTCGTGCGTCCATTAGTGACCAAGAACAGATTTTGTCTGCGAACTTGTATTATAAACAAAGTGATGAACTGGGGTACCGCTTGATTCCAATGGAACGGCTGCCAGGGATGAAGCCAGAATTTACAGCGAAAATTCCGCCAGATCAATTATGGAATCCAACCGTTCGTTACTATACAGAGTTCCTAACGCAAAAATCAGTCATCAAAACGGCAGAGAAATCGGTTCATTTAAATGGATTTGAAGAAGATCTTTCACATATTCCGGACTTATTCATCACAGAAATTGTCGTCAATTCAAAAAACCGAAAAGGCAAAGATGCTTTTGAGTTTATCGAAGTGTATAACACGACACAGGCGCCTATCTCTCTTAAACATTATCAGCTCCGCTACCGCAATCCTGCACAGGGAATTGAAATGGATGATGTATATTCCTTTCACACAAATCCAGTCACCATTTCACCTGGAAAACCTTATGTATTCTGGCTGAGAAAAAAAGGGCAGGAGCATTTAACGGCAGCGGACTTTAATGCCATGTACAAAAGCCAATTAAAAGAGGGCGAGCATCTATCCATTATCGAGAGCAAAGGGCTGTCCAACTCAAAATCTCGTCTTGTTTCGATCACAACAAATATAGGTGAAGAGATTTCTTCTGCCGCATTTCGTTTGAAGCCATCATGGTTTAGTGAGCATAAATCCTTGCTGTTTAAGTATCCAATGGATGGTACTACGCAGACGAAGCTGATTTCGAAAATTGAGGAAGAACCCACTCCAGGTAAAGTGCTAAAAGCACAAATTCCAACTGAAAAAAAGGAAATTTCTCAAGATATCCATAAACCTGTGATTGAAGATATGACGGTAAGGAAACCGGTGAAACCCACTGAAAGTGTAGAGATTAAAGCAGATGTCCAAGATGATCAGGCTGTAAAAACCGTCAAGCTGCGCTATCGAACGAATCGAAAAGATCCGTTTAAGGAAATACTGCTGCAAAAAGACCATAATGACCGGTTATTTCATCATATTATTTATTCACCTGAGTTGATTGGGAAAGAACAATTGGAATATCAGCTTGAAGCGTCAGACGGCGAAAATGAAGCCAAGACGTTGAAAAAAACGATTGATGTGGAGCAGGTCAGTAAAGCCCACGGTCTGCGATTCAATGTAGAAGAGGGAGATACGGTATCAGGTTTATTTTCATTAAAGGCAACGTCTGATCAGAAAAAAAGCATCGAATTACGGATAGATGGAAAACGGAATCAGCAAGTATCCTCTGCCCTTGAAGCAGATCCATATATCGCATTTGATGTCAAAGGAACAAATTTATATTTTAAAAATGGTGTGTCTATAGGTAGGCGTTTACTTTCTATTTTTGATGATTCGACAAAAGTGTACCGTACCTATACAATGCCAATACCCGAAGAAGAGATAAAAAAGGCAGGTCTCCAAACGATCTCTTTTCACGCTGGTACAAAGTCTTCTCCGGTGGACCGGCTGCCTGGAGAGAATCATGATGATTTTGAATTGAAAAACGTCAGGATGATCTTATCAAATGGAACACAAATTCCGCCAATCAATGCGAAGCCGCTAAAAGAATGGAGAATGGGAGACAGCGGGAACGCAAAAAAGGTGAGAACGTTTCAATTTGAGATTCCGAAAGAGGCGTATGTTTCAACCTATATAAAGTGGGACACAAAAAGGCTGAAAGAAGGGCCGCACCTGATTGAGGCCAAAACCTCAGACGAGCACGCTTCAGTACGTGTGAAAGTTGATAACACTGGGCCGAGAATTAAGACCAACGTACAAGCAAAGGATCAATATAAAGGCGCCTTTACATTAAAAGCAAAAGTAACGGATCGCTGGAGTGACATAGAGGAGTTGAAGGCATATGTAGATGGCAAACCAGTTTCTTTGCCATATCAGACGTCCTCTAGTGAATTAAAGCCTGGAAAGCACACGTTTACAATTAAAGCAAAAGACGCTGCCGGGAACATGTCGACGTTGAAAAAAGAGTTCAAGACGGTACATGAGCATCCTGAAACACCAGAGCGGGTGGCAGATAAGACGAAAATGAAATCATCAAAACAAACTGTGCTAACCAAGGATCCAACGAATGATAAGTTAGATTACTCTTTTTATCGTGCCTATCAATATACATCGCTGCATCCTTTAATGAAGATTTTTAAGTATGCAGCAGAGACAGAACCGCCTAAGAGTTATCTCCAAAAAGGAGAAATGATTTTTTCTGATCAAGAAAGGAACCGCATTGCATTTGTTGATGGGAAGTCAGTTGAAACGAAGGATTTACAGCGCTTTCCTTATCATCGTTTTCAAATTAAGGTTCATCATGATGTACGTGAAAAGGATGTCGTCGAAGCTGTATGGAAAGGGAGTTCCTTGTCAGGGAGAAAGGTGACAATGTACGCGTGGAATCACCAGCAGGAAAAGTGGGATAAAATCACTCATCACTTTGCCAAGGATCAAAAGGAATTTTACCTGAAAGGGCTGCTGTCAGTCAGACAGTACATGAAGAATCAAACGTTTGATTTGCTAGTACAGGATGAAATCAGCAAATCGCAAAAGCCATATAAGATGATATGGATGTCTGATACTCAATATTATGCAAAGAGCTATCCTCATATCTTTAAACAAATGGTCGAATGGATCAGAGATCAAAGGGAAAAATTAAACATTCAATATGTGTTCCATACAGGCGATATTGTGGATGATTCAAAGGATAAGCAATGGCACCGTGCTGATACGTTTATGCGTGTATTAGATGAGAATCACATTCCCTATGGTGTTTTAGCAGGAAATCATGATGTTAGACACAAGGATGGTTTATATGCGGAATACGGAAAATATTTCGGGGAAAAACGCTTTGCGGATAAGCCTTACTATGGTGAATCCTATCGAAACAATAAAGGTCATTATGATCTCATCTCTGCCGGCGGCAATGATTATATGATGGTGTACATGGGCTGGGGGATTAAGCAAGATGAAATTGATTGGTTAAACCGTGTCATTTCTGAGCATCCAGATCGTATCGTCATTTTAAATTTCCATGAGTATTTGTTAGTGAGCGGCAACCGAAGCCCGATTGGCGACCTCATCTTCCACCAAGTGGTGAAACGCCATCCTAATATTGTGGCCGTATTTAGCGGCCATTATCATGGAGCAAGCAGGAAAGTAGATGAGCTTGATGATGACCATGATGGAAAAGTAGACAGGAAAGTATATCAAATACTCGCCGATTATCAGTCAGGACCTGAAGGTGGTCAAGGGTTTATGAGGGTGATAACAGCCGATCAAGAAAAAAATCAGCTTCACTTTACGACATACTCACCTTACTTGAATCAAGAGCATTTTTATGATCCTAAAACGTATGGAGATCAAGATGAATTTTCAATCGATGTGGATTTGACACCGAAAATGAAATCTGTCAAAACCAATTATTTTGAACTCAATGTGTATACGAATGTTCTTCTAGGAGAGGCTCGAGGCATAAAAAGCGGCAAAAAAGCAAGCTTTGAGTGGAAGGGCTTAAAGCCAAATGAAGATTATTATTGGTACACTGTAGCAAAAGATCGTTTTCAAGGAAAAGCCATTTCACCAATATGGAAAATTCATACAAAAGATGATGACGAAATAAAATTTCTTAGGAAATAAAAAAACAGTGCTCCGTGTCAGGGGCACTGTTTATCTTTCCATTGTATGAATGAGCTTGTAACGATCCCCTCTATAAACGGAAACAACATACTCAAATGGAATGTCTTGTTGAAAAAAAGTCGTTCTTGTTATGGACAGCACAGGGTCTCCTGCTAGAATAGACAGCAAGTGTGCTTCTTCCTTTGAGGCAACATTGGCTTCAAGCTCCTGTTTGGCATGAGCAATGACATGGCCAGTGTGAGTTTCAATATATTCATATAAAGAGCCAGTTAAATGTTCCTTTGTTAAATCTCCTGCAAATCTTTCAGGTATATAGCTCGTTTCAATCGCCATCGGTTCATCATTTGCAAGGCGTATCCGTTTTAGTTCAAATACAGCATCACTATTAGTCAGCTGTAAGACGGGCAGCAAGTGCTCTGGACATGCGGTTTTTTTAAAGTCAATTAGCTGGCTTGATGCTTTGAGCCCACGCTGGCGCATATCCTCTGAAAAGCTTGTTAAGCCTTGAAGCGGCTGTTCAAATTTTTTCCGGCTAACAAAGGTGCCTTTTCCTTTTTGACGATACAAATATCCTTCGTTCACAAGATTCGATAAGGCTTGTCTGACAGTCATTCGACTAATACCAAAGCGTTCGGCATATTCTCTTTCAGAAGGAATGAGTGTATCAGGTGCTAATGTTCCATCCTCAATCTGCTTTTTCAAGTTCTCCATAATCTGATGGTACATCGGAATAGGTGACTGCTTATCAATAAACATGTGAAAATCCTCTCGTTTTTAGCGTAGTGATCCAGCTTCTCGATCAATCATAACCGTTACATCTTCATGAAGTTTCAGTGCAGACGCTGGGAAGTCCGGATGAATCTCTGCCTGTTCTAAATATTGTATCACTTTCGCTTTTGATTTTCCCGAAGCAAGAAGGAGAATCTTTTTACTTGAAAGAATGCTCGCGATTCCCATTGTGATGGCATGTGTAGGTACCTCATCAATAGAAGAAAAGAATCTTGCGTTAGCCTGTCTCGTGTTTTCATCTAACTGCACGACATGAGTCTTTGAGTTGAAAGGGGTACCTGGTTCGTTAAAACCGATATGCCCATTTTGACCGATTCCAAGGAGCTGAAGATCGATGCCGCCTACATCCTCAATGAGCTGGTCATATCTTAAGCATTCCTTTTCTAAATGAGCTGCTTTGCCATTTGGAAGAAAATACTGATCTTGAGGGAGATCAATATGGTCAAATAAATGACGTTTCATGTAGGTCATATAACTATTTTCGTGTTCTGGATTGAGTCCTGCATATTCATCTAAATTGATTGTTTTTGTTTGCTTGAAAGACAGTTGATTCTCTTGATGAAGTTGAATTAACTCTTTGTAAGTTTCAATAGGTGTACCGCCCGTTGCTAGGCCGAGTACGGCATCGGGTTTAGCAGCTATTGTCCTTGCAATAATGGCAGCTGCTTCTTTTCCTAATTGATCTTTGCTTTCAAATTCGATGATGTTCATGAGTGGTTGGCCTCCTTTTTTTCAAAGACGATTTGTCCATGGCAGATCGTCATGATCAGTTCACCAGATTCATCCCAAATCACCAAATCTGCTATTTTTCCAATTTCGATGGAACCGAGCTGTTGGTCAAGACCCAGTTGAGCGGCTGCATTAGTTGAGGTCATCTTCGCAATCTCTGTCCATTCACAATTTGTGAGCTGTTTCATCCGTTTGACGCCATCTTTCATTCGCAAAATTGATCCTGCAAGTGTCCCATCGTCCAGCAATGCTTTTTCGCCGCTGACTGTGACCGTCTGACCGCCAAATTCGTATGTTCCATTCCCAAGACCTTTTGCACGCATTGAGTCTGTGATCATGATCAAACGATCACTTCCTTTTGCCAAATACGCAAGCTTGATGGAAAGAGGGTGGGAGTGAATCCCATCTGTGATCAGCTCGGTATAAAGGTTCTCATTCGTAAGAGCAGCACCTACAGCATTCGGTTCACGATGCTGAAACGAACTCAGTGCATTATAAAGGTGTGTTACATGGCGTGCACCATGCTTAGCTGCTAAATTCATCATGTCATGATGGGCATTCGTATGTCCAATAGAAGGGATCATGTTCATTTCCTGTAACATGGAAAGGAAAGCAAAATCTGTGTCTTCCTCAGGCGCAAACGTGACAATTCGAATGAGCTGTTCAGAAGCATCCAGCCATTTTTTAAAAAGCGGAATATCGGGCTGTTTAATCCATTGAACAGGCTGTGCCCCTGCCTTATCTTTAGAAATAAATGGACCTTCTAGGTGGATTCCTATACATTGTGCCTGACTTCCTGCTTGTTCTTCATTACTTTGTTTCCACTGAGCGACATTTTTAAGTGCCTGCTCAATCTCATGATGGTTTTGTGTGATGGTTGTCGCTAAAAAACTTGTCGTTCCTTCGGACGGAAGGTTGTCAGCGAGTGTATTCATTGCTTCTGCTGTCGCATCCATCATGTCTGCACCATATCCGCCATGGATGTGAATATCAATCATTCCAGGGAGTAAATAAAAGTTTTCCCGGGAAATATATACTTTTTCATAATTTCCTGTCGGTGGAGATGTTGAAATATAGTCAATCTTGCCATCGCGTAAACCGACAAAACCGTTTTCAATGATCTTTGTCTTTGTCACAATATGAATATTGGAGAGCAATAAAGAACCGCTCATGTTTGAGCCCCCTTATTCGTTATCTTTACTTTAAGTTTACTCTTTTTAAGTATAGTTGTCTATACCAGTTAGGGCGGTCAAACAGGAACAGGATAAAATACTGTTTTGGGTTCATCATTGAAAGTGATAAAATAGAGCTGTATTTCTGAATCGCCTGTGATAAAAGGAGGAAGAAGCGTGCCGAAAGTTCGTACGAAGGACATAATGGAACAATTTCATCTTGAACTGGTAAGTGGGGAAGAAGGGATTAATCGTCCCATTACAATCAGTGATCTTTCCAGACCAGGTATTGAAATGGCTGGTTATTTTACATATTACCCAAAAGAAAGAGTTCAACTTTTAGGGAAAACAGAGCTTTCTTTTTTTGAACAGCTCCCAGAACGCGAACGAAAGCAGAGAATGATGTCTCTTTGTACAGATATTACCCCTGCCATTATTTTGTCACGAGATCGTGATGTCCCGAAGGAATTAATCGAAGCATCAAATGAAAATGGCGTGCCCGTTTTACGATCTAGCCTAAAAACGACAAGACTTTCGAGTCGATTGACCAACTTTTTAGAAAGTAAGCTTGCACCAACGACTGCTATTCATGGTGTGCTCGTAGATGTATATGGTGTAGGTGTATTATTAATTGGGAAAAGCGGAGTTGGAAAAAGTGAAACAGCCTTAGAATTAGTGAAGAGGGGACATCGGCTGGTCGCAGACGATTGCGTGGAAATCCGTCAAGAGGATCAGGATACATTAGTCGGGAGCGCACCAGAGCTGATTGAACATCTTTTGGAAATCCGCGGGTTAGGTATTATTAATGTGATGACCTTATTTGGAGCAGGCGCTGTTAGAAGCTATAAGAGAATTACGATTGTAATGAACCTTGAGCTTTGGGAACAAGGCAAACAGTATGATCGTTTAGGACTTGAAGAAGAGAAAATGCGCATCATCGATACAGATGTGCCGAAGCTGACGATCCCTGTACGGCCAGGTCGAAACTTAGCTGTCATCATTGAGGTGGCTGCGATGAACTTCAGGCTGAAACGTATGGGACATAATGCAGCAGAACAATTTACAAGTAAACTTGCCGATGTCATTGAAGACAATGGCCAGGATGAATAGGAGTTGACTATATGAACGAAGCAATTCAGCCAATTGATCCGATTGCTTTTCAGCTTGGACCTATTTCGGTTCATTGGTATGGTGTGATTATTGGGGTCGGGGCCTTGCTTGGACTCTGGCTCGCACTGAGAGAATGTGAAAAAAGAGGAATCGATAAAGATATGTTTATTGACTTAATCTTATTTGCCATTCCAATAGCGATTATTTGTGCACGAATTTATTATGTATCCTTCGAATGGGATTACTATCAGCAGCACCCAAACGAAATCATTAAAATTTGGAATGGTGGAATTGCGATTCACGGCGGGCTGATCGGTGCCGTGCTGACAGCCATCGTTTTTACAAAAGTGAGAAAGGTATCCTTTTGGAAAATAGCTGACGTCGCAGCACCTAGTATTTTACTAGCGCAGGCAATTGGGCGCTGGGGGAACTTTATTAACCAAGAAGCGCACGGTGAGGCGGTTTCAAGAACCTTTTTAGAAAATTTGCATCTGCCTGAGTTTATCATTAATCAAATGTATATTGATGGGACCTATTATCACCCGACGTTCTTATACGAATCATTATGGAATCTTGCCGGTGTTGTCATATTGATTTTACTACGCAGAACATCGCTGCGCAGAGGCGAAATCTTCTTGTCTTATTTAATTTGGTATTCAATCGGCCGTTTCTTCATAGAAGGGATGAGAACAGACAGTTTAATGCTGACAGAGCATCTTCGAATCGCACAGATGATTTCGATTGCGATATTCGTAGTGGCTGTTCTACTGATTTTCTTTAGAAGAATGAAAGGATACGCATCGATTCCGTATAAAGAGAACAACTCATCGAATTAAGCAGGGGGGATCATAAGAGATGGGAGAGACATGGAAAAACGGCTTGAAGGCAGGGCTATCGACAACTTGGACACTTGGCAAAGTCATCTTTCCAGTTACCATTCTCGTCAGTATCTTGCAGCATACGCCTGTAATGGGTTGGATCATACAATTCATTCGGCCATTTATGGGGGTGTTTGGTCTTTCGGGAGAAGCGGCTATTCCGCTTGTATTAGGAAATATGCTGAACTTGTATGCGGGGATTGCAGCCATTTTGACATTAGAGCTTCCTGTGAAGGAAGTGTTTATTTTGGCAGTGATGCTGTCCTTTTGCCATAACCTGATCATCGAATCGACAGTGGCAGCAAAGGTTGGACTGAGAGTGTCTGTGATTTTGTTGGTCAGAATCAGTCTTGCTGTTATTTCGGCTATTGTCATTCATCTCGTTTGGCAGGGAGGCGAGGAGCCGGCGCAATATGGACTACTGACGGCAGCTCAGGCGGCTGATGTGCCTTCCAGCTGGTACATGATCGTCCTTCTTGCTTTACAAAAAGCTGTACTCGGTGTGCTCCAGCTCGCCTGTATCGTCATCCCTCTCATGATCATCATTCAATTCATGAGAGATTTAGGGTGGCTTCATACACTGTCTAAGTGGCTGTCACCTTTTACTAGAATGCTTGGAATGAAAGAAAATACATCTATGACGATGGTGGCTGGATTAACGATTGGTCTGGCGTACGGAGCCGGCGTGATGATGAAGGCAGTGGAAGAGGACGGTGTGAGTAAAAAGGACTTAACTCTTGCCTTTATTTTCCTCGTTGCCTGCCATGCGGTGGTCGAAGATACGCTGATTTTTATACCACTTGGTATTCCAGTATGGCCGCTTCTTGTCATCCGCCTGATTTCTGCAATTTTATTGACAGCTGCTATTAGCTATATTTGGCGGAAGCGGGAACTTGCAGCTGTTAGAAAGGAAGCCATATGAACGAATCGACGATCAACACAGTGCTATTTGATTTAGATGGCACATTAATCAATACAAATGAATTAATTATTGCTTCATTTCAGCATACGCTGGATCATTATTACCCTGGTCAGTACAGCCGTGAGGATATTCTTCATTTCATTGGTCCGTCCTTGTTTGATACATTCTCTGCGATGGACCCTGATTTGACGGATGATATGATTCAGATGTACCGCACGTTTAATCATAAGCAGCATGATCTGCTTGTGACTGAATATGAGACCGTTATAGACACATTGAAAGTCCTGCAGGATCGAGGATTTAAGCTCGGTATTGTCACAACGAAGATACGGGATACGGTTTTAATGGGATTGAAGCTGACCGGTTTAGAGCCGTTCTTTGAGGTCATTGTGACGCTCGATGATGTGCAAAATGAGAAGCCGCATCCGGAGCCTGTTCAGCTGGCATTATCAAAGCTTGGCAGTGATCCGCATGAAGCGGTGATGGTCGGTGATAATTATCACGATATTTTGTCTGGTCAAGCGGCAGGGACAAAAACGGCAGGTGTTGCTTGGTCTATTAAGGGAGAAGAGGCGCTTTTAAAGCATCGCCCTGATTTCATGCTGAAGAAAATGAGTGATCTCCTGGCGATTGTTGGAGCTGATTAAGTTGAGAAAAACAGATCGTTATCCTGTAAAAGGGGTCAATTCACTGCGGCAAGTCTATCGGACAGTTCCCTTTTTCAAAGTGGTGAAAAACTTCATTTTTATTCAAATGGCAAGGTACACGCCTTTTATGGGAATGAAAAATTGGATATACCGAACCTTTCTTCGTATGAAGGTCGGCGAGGATACGGCGTTCGCCTTAATGGTGATGGTTGATCTGATGTTTCCTGAGAAAATCACTGTCGGTCGAAATAGTGTGATCGGCTATAATACGACCATCTTGTCCCATGAGTATTTGATTAAAGAGTACAGACTTGGGGAAGTCTATATTGGTGATGAAGTTTTAATTGGAGCTAATTCAACTATTTTACCTGGTGTGACCATTGGGGATGGTGCGATCGTATCGGCTGGTACACTTGTTCATAAGGATGTGCCAGCAGGCTCATTTGTTGGAGGAAACCCAATGCGCATGATTTATACGAAAGAAGAAATGGAAGCACGTCAATCTACGTCTGCTGAGTAGCTCGGCAGACTTTTTTGTTGACAATGTGACATGGTGTAACTATAATGATTACAACAGAGGTGAGAAAACATGAAAATCAGCAGCAGATTTACTGTCGCTGTCCATATTCTGGCCTTGCTATCACTTGAAAAAGGATCATTACAGACATCGGAGGATATCGCAGGAAGTGTGAATACAAACCCAGTGGTCATCCGCCGCATTATGAGTAAATTAAAAAAAGCAGGCCTAATCTCAACGAGTCTTGGCAAAGGTGGTTCTCAGCTGAACCGCAGTGAAGACGACATCACACTGCTCGATGTGTATAAAGCGGTTGAAGTCGTGGATGAGGGAGAATTGTTTCAAATTCATGAAAGCCCAAATCCTGACTGTCCGATCGGTGCAAATATTCAAGCGGTGCTTGAATTAATTTTATGCCGCGCTCAAAGTGCGATGGAGCAAGTACTTGCTGAGATCAAATTAAGTGAACTAACGCATGTGCTAATCAAAAAAATTGGATGATCTATTCAATTTTTTTTACCTCTGTTGTAACCATATTAGTTACACCTTTCTTTATCAACATAAAACCATATTGCAGGAGGAGTTAACATGAAAATTGGAATTATTGGCGCAACAGGTAAAGCAGGACAAGAAATTGTGAAAGAGGCTCAATCAAGAGGACATGAAGTAACGGCGATCGTCCGAGATGCACAAAAGGTGACAGATTCATCACTAGCTGTTCTTGAGAAGGATGTGTTTCACTTGCAAGCAGAAGACATCAAAGGCTTTGATGTGATTGTAAATGCATTTGGCGCACCTGCTGGAAAAGAGCACCTGCACGTAGAAGCTGGGAAAAAGCTGATCGATATTTTAAAAGAGGCACCTGAGACTCGTTTGATCGTTGTGGGCGGAGCAGGAAGTCTATTTGTAGATGAGGCGAAAACAACAAGACTAGTGGACACACCAGAGTTTCCTAAAGAATATGCTGCTACGGCTTCACAGCAAGGAGAAAACCTAAAAGATCTTCAACAGACAGAGGGATTAAAATGGACCTTCCTCAGTCCAGCTGCATTCTTTAATCCAGCTGGCAAACGTACAGGTTCTTACGTGAAAGGGAAAGACCATCTGATTGTCAATTCTAAAGGTGACAGCTATGTGAGCTATGCTGACTACGCCATTGCGCTGGTTGATGAGGTGGAGCAGGCAGCCCATGTTGGAGAACGTTTTACCGTTGTATCTGAAGCTGAATAAGCAGTTTCATGACCGCCTAAAAATGATAAATGGGGAGTCTAACGTATGAATGAGCAAGAATTGTCTTTCATCTATGTATGGGATGCATATTGTGGCTGGTGTTATGGATTTTCAAACAGTATCCGCACTTTGCATGAAAATCATCCGGAGATATCATTAACACTTGTGTCGGGTGGTTTATTTGTAGGGGAAAGAAGTCTTCCAATAAAGGATTATCCACACATTTCAGAAGCAAATCAGCGTATTCGTCAGCTGACTGGTGTCGAGTTTGGTGAACGTTATCAGGAGCTGCTAGCAAACGGAACGTTTCTTTTAGACTCTGAGGCTGCGGCCATTGGTTTTTCTGCATTAAGATCCATCGCACCTGAGCGCGCATTGCACTTGGCTTCATCGATGCAAAAGGCTTTTTATCAAGACGGAAAAAGCCTGAGCGATGAAGAAACGTATCGGGAGATCGCTTTGGCGCATCATCTTGATCCTGACGCAGTTATAGAACGCATGAAAACAAAAGAAGCGATGAATGATGCGTATGCCGACTTTGCGAAGGTTCATCAACTTCAGGTGAACGGCTATCCTACACTTTTATTAAAAAGAGGGGAAGAATACTTCAGCCTGGGCGGAGGTGCGATGACAGCTGAAAAGCTTGAAGACCGCCTGAAGGAATTATTAGAAAAATAAATCATTCAAAAACAACCTCTATGCGGATAGAGGTTGTTTTTTTACGCTTTAATGATAATCGCCTGACTGCCCATCTGTTCCCAAGAATCTTCAAACTGATCACGGTCGACTTTTTGATTCTTTTCTCCATAGGGGTTATTCAAGTAGACATGCTCCTTGTCATAGCCTGTGATGACCACGCTATGCATATTAAAGCTTACATTTATTTTGCCATTCGGTGTATTCCAAGTTTCGATGTTATCTGTTTTGTCAAAGGTGGATGTCGTAATCACCCAGACAGGATAGCCCTTTTCAAGTGATTGATAGATGGCCTTTTTAACAGGCTTTCCGGTTAAGTCGACAACTTGATCGCCTGCATATTTTTTCGCAAGCTGATAAATCGGTTCGTGGTAAACACCAAGACCCGGCCCATTCTCCATATCGCCTACAAACCCGTCATGAGGGTCTCCTTTTAAGCCATTTTCATAATTGAGCGGAACTCGTTTTACTTCATTTGCCAACTTGTTTTTCGTTACATGCTCATAGCCGCTGTAATGAAGCAGCATCGCTAAGCTCGTGACTTCGCATCCGTTATAAAGCCTTGGCGCATCCATTTGATTGTAGAGGATGACGTCCATGGCTTTTTTGCTTCCTTTTAATGAATGATGTGTGGTTTCTGCTTTTTTCGTTGAACGAGTTTCTTCAGCTGCAAGTGCCGTATCGTTTTCTTTTGCTGCTTTTTGCGGCGAAGCTGTTTTCTTGACTTGATCGATTTGCGAAACGTATATAAAGCCGAAATAAACAAGACATGCGCACAACAAAGTTAAGATGAATGTCTGGATGAACTTCACTGTTAATCTCCTGTGTTATTCAATATTTTTAAGTATTATAGCACGTTCTTTCTTCGAACATACAGAAAAGGCACAGGTGTCACTTGAATGTAATAATTCCAGAATATGTTGATGAAAATAGGGGGAAATAAAAATGATTGATTTAATCGCTTTATTTTGTTAGCATATTATCATATTAGCGAACTAAAGGATTCGGAATTTTTTGTTTTAATGTGTTGGAGGTGCGGAAGAACATGTTTATGTTTGAAAAACCATATGGTATGCGAGATTCATTACCTGGATTGTATGAGACGAAGAAAAAAGTGAGACATTCTTTAACAGAGGTCATGACTGGTTGGGGTTTCCGTTTGATGGAGACACCAACGCTTGAATTTTACGATACAGTCGGTGTTCAATCGGCGATTACAGATACACAGCTCTTTAAGCTGCTTGATCAAAACGGGCAAACCCTTGTACTGAGACCTGATATGACGGGTCCGATTGCAAGAGTGGCGGCTTCCAAGCTTCACCAGCAGGCGTATCCGCTTCGTGTTGGGTATGCAGCCAACGTGTTCCGGGCGCAGGAAAGAGAAGGCGGAAGGCCGTCAGAATTTGAGCAGGTCGGAATTGAATTGATTGGTGATGGTTCGATTAGTGCAGATGCTGAAGTCATCGCGCTTGCCGTATTTGCCTTAAAAAATGCCGGGCTAAGGTCCTTCAAAATTGCGATCGGGCATGTCGCTTTAGCAGAGACGTTATTTGTCGATGTACTCGGAAATACAGAGCGTGCAAATGTCCTTCGCCGCTTCTTATATGAAAAGAATTATGTGGGATACCGTCAGCATGTGAAACAATTACCGCTCTCCTCCATCGATAAAACGAGGCTGTTACAGCTTTTAGAGTTAAGAGGCGGCCAAGAGGTTATAGGGCGGGCAGAGGAAATCGTCGTTTCACAAGAAGGAAAAGAAGTGCTCGCACAGTTAAAGTCGCTTTGGGAGACACTTGAAGATTACGGCTGTACAGAATATATCCGTTTAGATTTAAGCATGGTGAGTCATATGAGCTATTATACGGGTATTTTGTTTGAAGTATTTGCAGATCATGTTGGGTCGGTCATCGGAAGCGGCGGGAGATATGATCAATTGCTTGCTCATTTTGATGCACCTGCACCAGCTACAGGGTTCGGACTTCGACTAGACCGTCTTCTTGAAGCGCTCGATGCAAAAGAAATTGTTGAGCCGCAGGAGGCTGTGATTTTTAGCAAAGAACAAAGACTGGAAGCTTTTGCTTTTGCAGAAAAGGAGCGGTCAAAAGGGAAAAAGATCGTCCTGCAAGACTTAGCGGGGATTGAAAATATTGACGCGATGACCAAGGCATTTGAGCAGGTGACTTATTTTATCGGCGCTAGAAAGGAAGAGCAAAATGGGTAAAGTGTTGACGATGGCGATGCCAAAGGGCCGGATATTTGAAGAAGCAGCAGGGCTGTTAAGACAGGCGGGGTACCAGCTGCCAGAGGAATTCGAGGATTCAAGAAAATTAATCATTGATGTACCAGAAGAAAACCTCCGCTTTATTTTAGCCAAGCCAATGGATGTGACCACCTACGTAGAGCACGGCGTGGCGGATGTTGGCATTGCAGGGAAGGATGTCATGCTTGAAGAAGCTCGTGATGTGTACGAAGTGCTCGATTTAAACATCAGTAAATGTCATTTAGCTGTTGCTGGCTTGCCAGGAGCGAGCTGGGGGGGTGTCGCACCGCGTGTGGCGACAAAGTACCCAAATGTTGCATCGTCCTATTTTAGAGAGCAAGGGGAGCAGGTGGAGATCATTAAGCTGAATGGTTCCATTGAATTAGCACCGCTCATTGGGCTTGCCGATCGCATTGTGGACATTGTCTCCACAGGTCAAACACTAAAGGAAAATGGCCTTGTGGAAACGGAGCATATTTGTGATATCACGTCACGTTTTATTGTGAATCCTGTGAGCTATAGGATGAAGGATAAGGTGATCGATGAAATGGCGCAGCGTCTTGCAAGAATCATTGAAGGAGAAGGGGAGGAATCATCATGAACATCACCTGCATACAAGAAGGTGAGACAGATACTCTCTCACTCAAACGGTCTTTAGATACAGGAACAGAAGAGCAGCGTCAGGCTGTTCAGCGCATTATACAAGAAGTGAGAACAAATGGTGATGAAGCTGTACGGTCTTTTACAAAGCAATTTGACGGGGTATTGATTGAAGATCCACTTGTTACAGAGGAGGAAATGACAAAAGCCTGTGACCGCTTGGACAAAGAGATGATTCTGATTATCCAAACGGCTATCAAGCATATTCGCACATACCACGAGCGCCAGCTGACCTCTTCTTGGTTTTATCACCAAAAGGATGGTTCAATGCTTGGTCAAAAAGTAACACCGCTTGATGCGGTAGGTGTGTATGTCCCCGGTGGAACAGCTGCCTATCCATCATCTGTATTAATGAATGTGATCCCTGCGCTAGTCGCAGGCGTTGAACGAATCGTACTTGTGACTCCCCCTGGGAAAGATGGCCGTCTCTCTGACGCTGTCTTAGCTGCGGCGAAGGAGCTTGGTATTTCTGAAATGTATAAAATGGGCGGTGCACAGGCGGTTGCGGCACTTGCCTATGGAACGGAAGGCATCAAGCCTGTTGATAAAATCACAGGTCCAGGCAACATTTATGTCGCACTGGCAAAGCGGGAAGTATTTGGTCAGGTAGATATTGATATGATTGCAGGTCCAAGTGAAATTGCAGTTCTAGCAGACGAAACAGCAGTCGCGCATGAGGTAGCGGCGGATTTACTTTCGCAGGCAGAGCATGATGCGCTGGCATCTAGTATTTTGGTGACACCGTCTAAGACACTTGCTGAAAGCGTGCAGGCTGAAGTAAGAAAGCAGCTTGATAGTTTACCGAGAAAATCAATCGCAGCAAAATCTATACAAGATCATGGCCGTATTTACGTGACAGAATCAATCGATCGTGCAGTAGACGTCATCAATCAATTAGCACCAGAGCACTTAGAGGTGCTGACAGCATACCCAGAAGCACTTCTTGGTCAAATCAAGCATGCTGGCGCAATTTTCTTGGGACGCTATAGTCCAGAGCCGGTGGGCGATTATTTTGCAGGACCGAATCATGTGCTGCCAACAAACGGAACAGCTCGATTCTCCAGTCCGCTTGGTGTGACTGATTTTCAAAAGAAAACGAGCATTATTTCATATAGTCAAGAAGCCTTTGAAACACACCGGGAAAGCATTGCGGCTTTTGCCAGATTAGAAGGGCTTGAAGCACATGCAAGGTCGATTGAAGCGAGAAAGCGGGAGGAATCGTAATGAGACAGGCGAAAACATCGAGAAAAACTAATGAAACGAACATTTCATTAGCGCTAGAAATTGATGGAGAAGGAAAAGCGGATATTCAAACAGATGTCCCTTTTATGACGCACATGCTCGATTTATTTACGAAGCATGGACACTTTAATTTGACCGTCGATGCGAAAGGAGATACGGATGTTGATGATCACCACACAACAGAAGATATCGGCATTGTACTTGGGCAAATGTTTAAGGAAGCGTTAGGCGATAAAAAGGGAATTAAGCGGTATGGATCAAGCTTTGTTCCGATGGATGAAACACTTGCCCAGGTCGTGGTCGACTTAAGCAATCGTCCTCATTTGGAAATGAGAGCGGCCTTTCCAAGTCAAAAGGTTGGTACCTTTGATACAGAGCTAGTGCATGAGTTTCTGTGGAAATTTGCACTTGAAGCCCGGATCAACCTTCATGTCATTGTTCACTACGGAACCAATACACATCATATAATTGAAGCCATTTTTAAAGCGATGGCACGTGCCTTAGATGAAGCAACAACCATTGATCCACGTGTGAAAGGAATTCCTTCAACAAAGGGGATGCTCTAATGATCGGAGTCATTGATTACGGAATGGGAAATTTGTTCAGCGTATCAAAAGCACTGGAACGAGCAGGTGCCCGCTATATCGTCTCCTCTGATGTAGAGGAGCTGAAAAAAGCAGATGCTTATATTTTGCCTGGGGTCGGTTCGTTTCATGATGCAATGCAGCTGTTAAAAGAGACTGGACTTGAGGCGTTTATCCATCAAGTCGTAGAGGAAGGAAAGCTGTTATTCGGCATTTGCCTTGGCATGCAGCTGTTATTTGAAGAAAGCGAAGAGGCAGGACACACAAAAGGATTGGGTCTGTTAAAAGGGCGTGTCGTTCTTTTAAAGGATCGTGATCAGGACGGGCAAAGGCTAAAGGTACCTCATATGGGGTGGAATGAGCTCACGTTTCATCAGCCCGCCCCATTGTTTGACGGTGTGCCAGAAGGATTTGCGTATTTTGTTCACTCTTATTATGTGAGTGATATGAATCCAGATGAGCAATTAGCAAGCGCGGACTATGGTGTTCAAGTACCAGCTGTTGTTGGCAAGGGAAATGTGCTTGGAGCACAGTTTCACCCTGAAAAAAGCAGTACAACGGGAATGGCGCTGCTCAAACAATTTATTCAATTAGCAAACGAACAGAGGGTGAACAAATGAGTGAGTTTACATTATATCCAGCGATTGATATGAGAAATGGCAAATGTGTACGTCTTGTGCAAGGAGATTATGATCAAGAAACCATTTATGGAGATTCACCGCTCGACATGGCCGCGCAATTTGTAAAAGAAGGAGCTAAATGGATTCATCTTGTCGATCTAGATGGTGCAAAAGCAGGGAAACGTGTCAATCATGAGCATGTGCTGGCGATTGCTTCCTCCTTAGATGTGAAGGTACAAATCGGCGGCGGTATTCGGTCGGAAGAAGACGTTGCCTTTTATTTAAAGAGCGGCGTAGATAGAGTGATTCTCGGCAGCTCAGCTGTTTCGAACCCAGTCTTTGTGAAAAAAATGCTGGCGCAATATGGAGAGAAAATCGCAATTGGGATTGATGCGCGAAATGGCTTTGTATCGACTGAAGGATGGCTTGAAACGTCTAAAGTGAAGGCAGAGGAACTCGGCAGGGAATTGGCAAAGGAAGGCGCAGAGGTCTTTATTTTCACCGATATTCAAATGGATGGCATGCTGTCTGGTCCCAATGTAGAAAGCACGGTTCGCTTAGCAGAAGCAACCGGCAAACAAGTGATTGCTTCAGGTGGTGTCAGCGCAGTAGCTGATCTTCAAAAGCTGTCAGCGCAAAAACAGTCTGGTGTGTCTGGTGCGATCGTTGGAAAAGCACTTTACACAAAGCAGTTTACTTTAGCAGAAGCATTTGAAGGGCTTGACCGCATATGATGACAAAACGAATCATCCCATGTCTTGATGTGAAGGAAGGGCGTGTTGTCAAAGGGGTGCAATTCCTAGGCTTAAAGGATGCTGGTGATCCGGTCGAATTAGCGCAGACCTATGATGAGGAAGGGGCGGATGAACTTGTCTTCCTTGATATTTCCGCTTCTCATGAAGGCCGGAAAACGATGGTGGATGTGGTCAAACAAGTCGCGTCCACTCTTGCGATACCATTTACGGTGGGAGGCGGGATTAACCACCTTGATGACATGAAGCGTATATTAAGAGCGGGTGCAGATAAAGTATCTGTCAACACAGCAGCTGTGTTAAGGCCGGAACTGATTTCAGAAGGTGCTGACTTTTTTGGCTCCCAGTGTATCGTTGTTGCAATTGATGCAAAATACGATGAAGAGAAAAAAGCATACATGGTCTATACACACGGAGGACGCCGTCAAACAGATTTAGAGGTCAGCGACTGGGCGAAGGAAGCTGTGCAAAGAGGGGCAGGAGAGATTTTGCTGACAAGTATGGATGCCGATGGTGAAAAGACAGGCTTTGATCATCGATTGACAAAGCTTGTATCAGAGGCAGTCAATGTGCCAGTTATTGCTTCTGGCGGCGCTGGCAATGCCCAGCATATGCTCGAGGCCTTTACAAAAGGAGAAGCTGATGCAGCATTAGCAGCATCTATTTTCCATTATAAAGAAACCTCCATTCATGAGGTGAAGACATATTTGAGAGAACACGGGGTGAAGGTCAGATGAAACAGGCAAATGAATTAACCTTTAATGAGGCAGGCCTGATTCCTGCGATTGTACAGGATGCTCAAAGTAAGGAAGTATTGACGCTTGCGTATATGAATCAAGAATCCTATGAAAAAACGCTGGAGACAGGTGAAACATGGTTTTATAGCCGGTCGAGAAACGAGCTTTGGCACAAAGGCGCCACCTCGGGACATACCCAGCAAGTGATTTCTATTCGATATGACTGTGACAAGGACGCTCTGCTTGTCCTTGTCGCGCCAAGCGGCCCAGCCTGCCATACTGGCAGCTATAGCTGTTTTTCGGAAGAAGGCGTGAAGCGCCAAAGCGAAGAGCAGGATCGTTTTGCGATATTAAATGAACTTGAACAGGTCATTGCAAAGCGTCAGGCGGAAATGCCAGAAGGGGCTTATACAACCTATCTATTTGAAAAAGGGGTTGATAAAATCCTGAAAAAGGTAGGGGAAGAAGCATCCGAGGTGATCATTGCAGCGAAAAACCGGGATCAAGAAGAATTGAAATGGGAAACTGCTGACCTCCTCTATCATCTTCTTGTATTATTACGCGAACAGCAATTGCCGCTTGATGATGTATTAAAGGTATTAAAAAAACGTCATCAAGGTGAATGAAAAGCCGGGGGATATCCCTGGCTTTTTTATTTTAAATGAAAAACAAATCCTTCCTTTCTTTTTGTTCTATGTGACGACTGGTGAAGTATGTTATACTACACACGGTACACTGTTCGAAATGGAGGGTATCGGTGAGTAAATACACTTCTCAAAATAATCACACACAAGTCGTCCAGCTATTTCAAGATGGGCATTACTTTTTTCATAAAGGTCTTAAAGCATATAGAGAAAGAAATCTGTCCAGAGCAAGTAAGCTGATACAGCGGGCCATCGTACTTGAGCCTGAAAATGTAGAAATGCTGTCACAGCTTGCCATTATCTATACTGAAATGGGTCATTACCAGCAATCAAACGAACTGCTTGATTTTATCCTTGAACACATCGATGAAAACATGTCTGAGTGCCACTATTTTAAAGCCAATAATTATGCGAATCTCGGACTGTTTCAAGAGGCATATAAATCAGCTACTGCTTATGCCGCGCTGGAAGAGAACGGGGAATTTGCGGATGAAAATGAAGACCTTCTTGACCTGCTCGATATGAGCGACGAAGAGGACGAAGATTTTCCTTATGATCAGGATGACCTGATTATGAAGCAGGATCAAGCAAACCATTTGCTAGAAAGCGGCAGACTCGATGAAGCCATTGAGATGCTGGAACAGATGATTGTTGAGTATCCAGAATTTTGGTCAGCGTATAATAATCTTGCTTTGGCCTATTTTTATTCTGGCCGAATCCATCAGGCGAAAGAAATGTTGAACCGGGTCCTTCTTGAAAATCCCGGTAATCTGCATGCCCTTTGCAATCAGCTTGTCTTCTACCATTATGAGAAAGAAGAAGAGAAGGTCAACATGTTAGCGAAGCAATTAACGCACGTGTATCCAATACTAAGTGAACAGCGTTATAAGCTTGGCGCAACATTTGCCCTTGTGGGAGAATTTGAATGGGCCTTTAAATGGCTTTATTCTTTGTACAAAACAGGTTTTCAGGGAGATAGTACATTTTTATACTGGCTTGCAAGCGCAGCCTATCATACAGGCCACAAAACGCTCGCCCAAACGGTTTGGGATAAGATGGTTGAAGAAGATATCGACGCAGATGAAATCAAGCCGTGGCAGGATAAACCTGAGGAGACTGAGCCAATGGTCTCGATTGAGGAACGGCTGACTGCGTACTATGTCAGTAAACAAAAAGGGGAACGTGACGTTCTGCAGTCTGTCCTTGATGCACGCGCAGCCAAAACAGCCTTTGAACAGCAATTTATAGAACTGCTTTTGTATGAAGATGAAATGAAAGAAAAGTCTTTTTCAGAAGATGCAGTTTTTGCAAAACAAGCGGCATCCAGTCTGGAGGAAGCGGTTCAGCCTGACAGCCATATGCCTTATTTTTGGTTATTCCATATTATTCAGCAGGCACGTGCTTCTGGTATTGATAAGAAAAATGCACCTGCCTGGGCAGCAGCATCTTATTATCTATGGATGAATGAACAAGAAGCAGCTCTCAGCAAAAAAGATGTTGCGTCCGCTTTTCAGATCAGTGTTCAAACACTGTCTAAATACGAACGAGAGATCTGTACGTTAATCGATTAAATTAGGTAAATAGATTCAGAACATCGCAGCATGGCCGAAAAGGTCATGCTTTTTTCTTGGATAAAAAGGTGGGATTTGCAAGGAATTGGCGAAGTATGACAATCACGACATGTTTTTGAAACATAAATGTAATAAAAATATTAGCTCATTTTGTCGATGTCTCATGTATAATGAAACTCGTGGATAAAACAAAGATAGATATTTAAATATTTTACTATACATAATGAAACACCTAGTGATAGAAACAATCTGGTCAACATCTGACTGAACAATCAGGAAGAAAGACATAGAGAGCACAGATTGGTCGCAGAGAATTTGCTGCTTTCTAATGTCGCTTGGGAAATTGTCAAAGGAGGAACTATTCGTGAAAAAGTTTATTACTTTCGGTTTAGCTTCGGTGATCGGAGCGAGCGGTTTATTTATTCCATTTACGCATGAAGCAAACGCACAGAACTTTGAACAAAAGAAACAAGAACTAGACAGCAAGCAGTCTGAGGTAAACAAGAATCTTCAAAAGAAAAAAGAAGAGCTTTCAAAGCTTGAAGCAAAACAAGAGGCACTTGCACAAAAGCTTAAAGATATTGATGAGAAAGCTTTAAAAACAAGTGATCAAATCGAAGAAAAACAAAAAGAAAATGAAAAAACAAAAAAAGAAATCAAAGCATTGAAAAAAGAAATTGCTGATACAGAAAAACGTATTGAGGATAGAAACAAATTCTTGAAAAAGCGTGTACGTGCACTCCAAGAGAGCGGCGGTTCTACGAAATACATAGATGTATTACTAGGAGCAAAAAGCTTTAGCGATTTCATCAGTCGTGCAGGTGCAGTATCTACATTGATCAACGCAGACAGTGAAATCATTAAAGAGCAGGAAAAAGACAAAGCAGAACTTCAAAAGTCTGAAAACGAATTAAACACAAAGCTTGAAAATGTGCAAAACACACTTGCAAAGCTTGAAACGCTTCAATCAGACTTGAATAAACAGCTTGATGAAAAAGACAAGCTATTCAAGCAAGTGAAAAAGCAAAAAGGAAGTGCTTTTTCTGAAATCAGCGAGTTAAACAGTGAGGCTAACAGCATTGCATCTGAAAAAGACGCAACAATCGCTGCTCAAAAACAAGCTGAAAAAGAAGCAAGAGAAGCAGCTCAAAAAGCAAAAGAAGAAAAAGCGCAAAGACAACAGCAGCAGCGTCAAGCTAGTGTTCAAGCGGAAGACAACAGCTCAAATAACGATAGCAGCCCGTCTTCAAGTAACAGTGGATCATCTAATGACAACAATAACAGCAACAGCAGTTCACCAAGCAAGAAGCCATCTTCTGGCGGTGGATCACCTGTCAGCAGTAACGTAGGCGGAATTGAAGGTGCGATCAGCACAGGTTCTACGATTGTTGGACAATCTCCATATAAATGGGGCGGCGGCAGATCACAAGCCGATATTGACGCACGTCGTTTTGACTGTTCTTCATTCGTTCGCTGGGCATTTGCATCAGCAGGCATCAACCTTGGACCAGTTGGCGGTACAACAACAGATACGCTTGTAGGTAAAGGAAGAGCTGTAAGTGCATCTGACATGAAACGCGGAGACCTTGTGTTCTTTGATACGTATAAAGTAAATGGACACGTTGGTATTTACTTAGGAAACGGTTCATTCTTGAACGACAACAGCTCTCGCGGTGTTTCAGTTGACTCAATGAACAACGTATACTGGAAAAAAGCTTTCAATGGCGTTGTAAGAAGAGTCGTTGAATAAATCATTACTTTTTATATAACCGTAAACAGGCTTCCTTAAACAGCAGTTTAAGGAAGCTTTTTCTTTTTTTGAAGATATGAGCAAATGATTCGCTTATTCCCCGCAGATTTAATAGGATATGGGTAAGGAATAAAAGCTAAGAGTGGAAATGATGCTCTCTGTCATGAATGGAAGCATCACCCAAGGGCATTCTAATAAGAAATGCGAGCAGCAATTGAAGAGGGAGTGACAGTTGTGTCAGAAGAAAAAATCTACGATACGATCATCATTGGAGCGGGTCCTGCCGGAATGACAGCCGCTGTTTATACATCACGGGGAAATCTTTCAACATTAATGATTGAAAGAGGAATTCCAGGCGGACAAATGGCGAATACGGAAGATGTCGAGAACTATCCTGGCTTTGAAAGCATTTTGGGGCCGGAACTTTCAAATAAAATGTTTGAGCATGCGAAGAAATTCGGTGCAGAGTATGCATATGGCGATATTAAAGAAATCGTGAACGGTGAAGAATACAAAATCGTCAAAGCCGCCTCAAAAGAATACAAAGGACGCTCTGTCATTATCGCGGCAGGGGCTGAATACAAAAAAATCGGGGCACCAGGTGAAAAAGAACTTGGCGGCCGCGGCGTATCATATTGTGCAGTATGTGACGGGGCTTTCTTTAAAAACAAAGAGCTTGTCGTCATTGGCGGCGGTGATTCTGCGGTAGAAGAGGGTGTGTATCTCACACGCTTCGCTTCTAAAGTAACGATTATCCATAGACGCGATAAACTTCGTGCACAAAGCATTTTACAAGCGCGTGCCTTTGATAATGAAAAAATTGACTTCAAGTGGAACAAAACCGTCAAACAGATCAATGAAGAAAACGGGAAAGTCGGCAGTGTGACATTGGTTGATACGGTGACTGGTGAAGAAGAAGAGTTTAAAACAGACGGTGCCTTCATCTATATCGGAATGCTGCCGCTGTCTAAACCATTTGAAAATCTCGGCATTACAAATAAAGAAGGCTACATCGAGACAAACGAAAGAATGGAAACAAGAGTGGAAGGTATTTTCGCAGCTGGTGACATTCGTGAAAAAACACTTCGTCAAATTGTGACAGCAACAGGTGACGGAAGTATTGCAGCACAAAGCGCACAGCATTATGTAGAAGAGCTTGCTGAAAAACTCAAAGCAACGAAATAAAAGGCTGTCGTAAATCCTTAATATAGCGTCATGGGCTTTTAACTGGAATGTAACACGGGTGAAATAATTTTCCGTTATGATGAAACTAGTAATTGACCCCCTTTTATAAGGAATACATGTTTGGCACGGATGTGAATCCGTGTCCTTTTTTTTGCCTGAAATCAGAAATTCACGAGATGTTCACAAATGACGCATGGAGAACCATTAGATGCTGTAAAATAAAGAGTAGAGAAATTGCCCGTTACACGATTCAAACGAAAACCGGTCTGTTTTCGGGGAAGAACGGGCATGTTCATTGTGGGAGTCAGGTTGAACCTGTATAATAAGTTAAAGACATAAAAGAGTAGGTGACAGCTGATGCAACGAGTAACCAATTGTGTGCTGCATCACGAAGATCAAGTTCTCTTGCTGCAAAAGCCAAGACGGGGCTGGTGGGTAGCACCGGGCGGTAAAATGGAAAGCGGAGAATCGGTCAAGGATTCAGTCGTTCGAGAATATAGAGAAGAAACAGGTATTTATATTTTAAATCCGCAGCTGAAAGGTGTTTTTACCTTTATCATAAAAGAAGGCGATCAAATCGTTCAAGAGTGGATGATGTTCACCTTCATGGCAGATTCATTTACCGGAAAAAACGTAACAGAGTCAGAGGAAGGCGTTTTAAAATGGCATGACGTAAAGGATGTGCCTGATTTGCCGATGGCCCCAGGAGATTCCCATATTCTTGATTTCATGCTTAAAGGAAAAGGACTACTGCACGGCACTTTTACGTATACACCCGACTTTGAGCTGATTGCTTATCGGTTAGATCCTCAGGGAGAATAATACATGAACCGTTTTCATAAAGAAGGAGAGGAAGCAGGCATGAATACACACAAACAAGAAGATATTCAGCTTGTGATTATTACAGGAATGTCAGGTGCGGGGAAAACCGTCGCCATTCAAAGCTTTGAAGATTTAGGCTACTTTTGTGTTGATAACCTGCCGCCATCACTTTTACCGAAGTTCTTAGAGCTCATGAAGGAATCGAATTCCAAGATGAGCAAGGTCGCTCTTGTGATGGATTTGCGCGGACGCGAATTTTTTGACAGCTTAATTGCCGCCTTAGATGAAATGAGTGATCTTGACTGGATCACGCCAAGAATTCTATTTTTAGATGCAAATGATAAGGTGCTTGTCTCAAGATACAAAGAAACGAGACGTTCGCATCCCCTTGCGACAACAGGTTTGCCGCTCGAAGGAATTGAAATGGAGCGCGAGCTGTTAGAGGAGCTAAAAGGCCGGTCTCAAATGATTTTTGATACATCGGATTTAAAACCGAAACAGCTGCGAGAAAAAATTGTCACGCATTTTGCCACCAATCAAGGACAGGTGTTTACAGTAAATGTGATGTCCTTTGGTTTTAAATACGGCCTGCCGATTGATGCTGATCTTGTCTTTGACGTGAGATTCCTGCCGAATCCTTACTATATTGAGAGCATGCGTCCACAGACTGGAAACGATGAAGAAGTGCGCTCCTATGTGATGAAATGGAGTGAAACGCAAAAATTCACAGAGAAATTAATCGATCTCCTCAGCTTTATGCTTCCGTCCTATAAACGGGAAGGAAAAAGCCAGCTTGTGATTGCCATCGGCTGTACAGGCGGACAGCATCGATCTGTGACACTGGCCAACTATTTATCGGAGTATTTTAAAAACGATTACTATACACATGTCACTCACCGGGACATTGAAAAGAGAAGCAGAAAATAGATGACGACACTACCAAAGGTGGTCATTCTTGGCGGGGGCACTGGCTTATCTGTTTTGCTCAGAGGGCTTAAAACGAAGCCAGTGGACATTACCGCTATTGTAACGGTTGCTGACGACGGAGGCAGCTCAGGCAGACTGCGGCATGATTTGAATATTCCCCCTCCAGGAGATATTCGAAACGTCCTTGCGGCTCTCTCTGATGTGGAACCGCTAGTAGAAGATCTATTTCAGCACCGTTTTAACAAAGGGAATGACTTAACAGGCCACTCACTCGGCAACCTCATTCTTGCGGCCATGACAAATATAACCGGTGATTTTTTTCATGCCGTCACTGAAATGAGTAAGGTTTTAAATGTGAGAGGAAAAGTATTGCCAGCAGCAAATTCAAGTGTTGTTCTTCATGCTGAATTAGAAAATGGGCAAATGGTGACAGGAGAATCGAAAATTCCCACCTATGGTGAGCGAATCAAACGAGTGTTCCTCACACCCGATACGATTGAACCGCTGCCAGAATCCATTCAAGTCATTCGGGAGGCGGATTTGATCGTCATTGGGCCCGGCAGCCTGTATACAAGTATTTTACCAAACTTGCTTGTCCCGCATATTGGAGAAGAAGTGATTCGCTCTAAGGCGAAAAAAGTATATATTTGCAATGTCATGACGCAGCCGGGGGAAACGCTTTCCTACAGTGCAGCTGATCATGTTCAGGCATTAAATGATCATATGGATCGTCCATTTATCGATACGATTTTTGTGAACAATAAAGAAATTCCAGAAGAAATCAAAGCAAAATATGCAGAAGAACAGGCACAGCCTGTCCAATTCGACACAGATGCACTGAAAGCAATGGGACTAGAAGTGATTCCTGGAGAAATCATTACATATGACCAGCATGTCATTCGTCATGACACGCTGAAAGTAGCCTCGCTGCTTGTCGACCTGCTGCATCAGAAAAAATAGGAATGGGGGTGGCAAGGATGTCATTTGCATCCGAAACAAAAAAAGAGCTGACTAATCTGGACGTGAAGGACTGCTGCACAAAAGCAGAGCTTTCTGCCCTCATCCGTATGAACGGTTCATTATCTTTCTCTAATCGAAAATTGATTTTAGATATACAGACAGAGAACGCAGCCATTGCAAGACGGATTTATACGCTGCTCAAGAAGAAATACGATGTGACAGTCGAACTGCTCGTCCGTAAAAAAATGAGATTGAAAAAGAATAACGTGTATATTGTCAGACTGGTAGAACGAGCGAGAACCATTTTAGAGGATTTAAAAATATTAGGTGAGCAATTTGTATTTGAGCGCAATATTTCAGAAGAGCTTGTGAAGAAAAGATGCTGCAAGCGCTCCTATATGAGAGGTGCTTTTTTAGCAGGCGGTTCTGTGAATAACCCAGAAACGTCCTCCTATCACCTTGAGATTTTTTCACTATATAAAGAACATAATGATGCCCTTTGTGAGCTGATGAATCAATTTCATCTCAATAGTAAAACACTTGAGCGCAAAAAAGGGTACATTACGTACATGAAGGAAGCAGAAAAAATCACGGAATTCTTAAGTGTTGTGGGCGCTCATAACTCACTGCTCCGCTTTGAAGATGTGCGGATCGTCCGAGATATGAGGAACTCCGTCAACCGGCTCGTCAATTGTGAAACAGCAAACTTGAATAAAACGATTGGTGCATCACTGCGTCAGGTCGAGAACATTCAATTCATTGATGAAAAAATTGGACTTGATGCCCTGCCGGAAAAGCTTCGTGAAATTGCCAAACTGCGAGTCGACTATCAAGAGGTCACGCTGAAGGAACTTGGAGAAATGGTAGAAAGCGGAAAGATCAGCAAGTCAGGGATTAACCACCGTTTAAGAAAGCTAGATCAAATCGCAGAACAATTACGAAACGGACAAGCTGTTACACTCAAATAGGAGAATGAAAAAGGGAGGCAGATCATATGGTGGAAAAAACGGTCACCATCCAGCTGAAAACAGGCTTGCAGGCACGTCCAGCTGCTTTGTTCGTACAAGAAGCCAATCGCTTTGGTGCTGATATTTTTCTAGAGAAAGATGGGAAAAAAGTCAATGCGAAAAGCATTATGGGTCTCATGAGTCTTGCGATCAGCTCTGGGGTTACTGTCACACTGATTGCAGATGGTGCGGATGAGCAAGAAGCCATTGAGGCGTTAACGGATTTTATCAATCAAGAAAACTGAGTCTCTTCAAAGGCTCAGTTTTTTTAGGAGGGAATGTCATGATTCAATCAGCTTTTTTACAGAAGATCGAATATGAAGGCCAGTCCATCACCTTTGATGACTTGCCTGTAGTATTAAAAAAAATGGCCTTTACCTTTCCGTTTGAAAATAGAGCTGTTCTGAACAAACAATCCTACGCTTTGAATCAAGAAGGGTTGAAGCAGCATCTACTTGAAGGAAACAGAGGAGGTCTTTGTTACGATCTCAATCCTCTCTTATACTATGTGTTAAAAGAGGCTGGGCTCTCTGTACAGCTTCTTCAAGGAACAGTGTATATCAAAGAAGCGGATACGTGGGCCATTGATGGCACGCATGTAGCCATCATGTTGAAGCATCACAACGAACGCTTTCTCATTGATGCGGGATTTGGTGTGAATTTACCTCTCCAGCCTGTGCCTTTTACAGAAGATTGGGTGGAAGGACCGTCTATTCGGTTTCGCGTCAAAGCAAAGGAAACCGAAAAAGGGACACATCTGCTCCAATTAGATAAAGGAGATGGCGCTGAAACAGGCTATGCGTTCACTTTGAACGAGGTGGATGAGGATGCATTGTGCCAATTGAGACACGAGATTTATGAAAATGAATCCTCTACTTTTAACAAAAGACCGCTTGCCTCAAAGCTCACGCCAACAGGACGTGTGGTCGTTACTGAGGATCATGTCACCACACATGAGCATGAAGAAGTGTCGAAAAAGCCGCTTCCGATTCCTTTTGAGGATTATGTGAAAAAGCTTATACCGTAAACCACCATACGAAAAGACAGCCCTAGATCAAACGGGGCTGTCTTTTTTATTGATTATCGAATACGTGTGAAAGTCGCGTAATGGTCTGTTGTTTTGTAAATGAGCCAGTCGCTTGAATACACAAGACGGTCAGCATTGCGGAAGCCTGAAACGTAGTTGATGTCTGCCTCACGCCATGTTCGGCCGCTTGCTGAAGGAAGACGTCCCTCCCGGTTTGAGAAAATATCTCCACCAATGCTTTTACCTGGAGCCACCTCGGCTAGATTTCCCTTAGATGCCACCCATCCGAGAGCACTTGCTTGTGATTTTGTAATGTAGTTATCAGGCAGTCGTTTGTAGCGAATTAAATAATCTGCTACACCATCAAATGTATTAATGACGGCAAGGGTACGCACATCCGGCGTGAGCTGAATAGAAGCAGTTTCAGTTGTGGCTGTTGGTGTAAGAGGTGTTTCTGCATGAGCTTGCTGCGGGACAAATCCAGAAAACAGAATAGCAGCGATCAGAGCGAACATAGTAAAAATCGAACTTAATCTTTTCATCTTCATCCTCCTATTAAGGAAATCGGATGCCGTCCTCTTGATGCTTGTCTAGCTCATATTATAGCACCCGAACATAAAGGAAATGTAAAGAATCAGGATATTTGCTAAAATGAGTCTTTTCTCCTGATGTCTCCTAAAAGAAATAAATAAAAAGACGCAGTTTCTGCGTCTTTCAGCGTGTAGACAAACCCTCGCATTCTTTGTCAGTCCTGCGCGCTGGTGCTCACGAATGTCAAATTCGCTCCGCAAAAGTAGCCGTCCTTCCTAGACTGCAAAGGTTTTCTATCACGCTGAAAAGAAGACAAAGAGCTAAAATAAAGATCATTTTAGCCCTTTGTCAACAATCTGAAAGACGCAGTTTCTGCGTCTTATCTGTTCAAGATGAAGCAAGCTCCTTCACAACATCAACAGGCGCCTTCCCATCTATTCCATGAATCACATTATGAATGGCTCGTTTCAGCATGAGATCCCTTGTTGTTTCAGTAGCGGAACCGATGTGAGGGGCTAAGGTGACATTATTCATCTCTTTGAAAGGATGATCCTCTTGAAGCGGTTCCTGCTCATACACATCAAGACCAGCGCCTTTGATCCATCCCTCCTGAAGTGCTTGAATGAGGCTTTTTTCATCCACTGTTTTCCCGCGGGAAATGTTTACAAATAAAGCCGTTTGCTTCATTAACTTCAATTCTCGTTTCCCTATCATATGATATGTTTCCTCGGTCAGCGGTGTAATCAACACGATGATATCAGCTTGTTTTAAAAGATCATCAAGTGCACAATAGACAGCGCCATACGCCGTTTCAGCCTTTTCATTCCGGCTTCGGTTATGATAAAGAACGTTCATATCAAAACCATGTGCTGCCCGTTTGGCCACTTGTTCTCCTATACGTCCCATGCCAATAATACCGAGCGTTTGGTGATGTACGTCGATGCCAAAGATCTCTTCCTCCTGTACGAATTTCGTCCATTTTCCTTCACGGATAAAACGGTCAAGCTCGGCGATTCTTCGCGCAGAGGAGAGAATGAGCGAAAAGGCAAGGTCAGCCACGGTATGATCGAGGGTATAAGGAGTGTGCGTACCAATCACGCCTCTTTGCCTCATCGCTTCTATATCGAAATTGTCATAGCCGACAGAGTTATTACTCACCACCTTGAGTTTTGGTGCGTGATCTAACAGCTCTTGATCGATTTTTGTTCCAGACGTTAAAAGACCATCAGCGTGCTGCAGCTTCTCAAACAAAATGTCTCTTGGAATAGGGTCTTTGGATTGCCATATCTCGTATGTACAATGTTCCTTTAGCATTTCTTCAAAAGAGGCAGGTAAGGGTTTGGCGACAAAAATGTGTGGTGTCACAGTCAATTCGCTCCTTTCACATGGTCATCTTACTCCTTTTATTATATAGCAACGATTTCGGCAGAACACGTTTGAATGTTAGCAGCTCAATATTTAATATACTGAAATAACGGTAAAGAAAGACATTTTCTTAGTGAAAAAGTAGATTCTTATGCCATCTGATGCATTTTTTATCTATATAAAAATAAGCTGATAGTAGATGATACATGTGAAATTGCAAAATTTTACGAGAGATTATCTGACAAACTGGAAAATAGATCGAGACTTTTTGGTAGAAAATTTATTATATTTGAAATGTATTAAACGGGATGGTCATTTTCTACTAAACCATTTTATTGTCTTTTGGTGTGATGAGAACAATAGATTGAAAACAAACCCGCGAAGCCGTTGGGATGCAGCGTAAAATAGAGAAAATGATGATATTTCTTCTCATCGTTTTCTCATTTTTTTCTTTTTTTTCTATCATTTTTCTTCTCTATTCTTGAGAACACAAGAAAGAAAAGGAGGACAGGCACGAGCTTACGTTACTTAAAAAAAGATGGGAGATGGCAAAATGGAGTCAAAATTAGAACAGATTCTTCGGCACAATTCAGAGTTTGTGAATAAGAGACATTATGAGCCTTACAAAGCGGGGAAATTTCCTGAGAAAAAACTGGTTATTTTAACGTGCATGGATACCCGTCTTTTGGAATTATTGCCGCAATCTATGGGACTGCGCAACGGGGATGCAAAAATCATTAAGAATGCAGGCGCCATCGTGACACATCCGTTCGGCAGTGTGATGCGGAGTATCCTGCTAGCCATCTATGAACTAAAGGCAGAGGAAGTATGCATTGTAGGGCATCATGAATGCGGAATGGCAGGTCTTGCGGCGGACCCTTTACTTGAAAAGGCGAAAGCACGCGGAATCGAAGAGAAATGCTTAAGCATTGTGAAAAACTCAGGAGTTGATTTAAAGGGCTGGCTGACAGGCTTTGATTCAGTTGAAGAGAGCGTGGCCCAAAGTGTGAAATTAGTGAAAGAGCATCCACTGATGCCAAGTGATGTGGCTGTTCATGGACTGGTGATTCACCCAGCAACAGGAAAGCTGGATGTCGTTGTGAAAGATAAACTGATTGACCCGCAGTATATCTAAATCATCTACACATACTTGAAGGAGGCCAACACATACCATGCGTTTTTATGGAAGATTTGAAGGGTACAATTCATCAAAGTTTAGACGCGATTTAATCGCTGGGCTTGTCGTGGGGGTTGTGGCAATTCCTTTAGGCATGGCATTTGCCATAGCATCTGGTGTCGGACCAGAATATGGATTATATACAGTCATCGTTGCCGGCATTTTGATTTCATTGTTTGGTGGTTCAAAGTATCAGATCGGCGGGCCGACCGGGGCGTTTGTTCCCATTTTATTCGGGATCGTCAGCCAGTACGGTATTGAAAACTTGCTCATTGCCGGTTTTATGGCAGGCTGTATGCTTGTATTATTCGGAATATTCAAACTAGGAAAGCTCATGAAATTTATTCCTCGTCCGGTTATCATCGGTTTTACTGCTGGCATTGCTGTCATTATTTTTTCAGGACAGATTGCCAACTTCCTCGGATTAAAGGGTGTTGAAAAACATGAAAGCTTTTTCCTCAATATGAGAGAAATCGTGGTCCATCTTGGGACCTCAAACAGTCTCGCCATCATCACAGCCGTCATCGGGCTCATCGTGATTTTGGCGGCACAAAAATACATTCCCAAAATACCTGGTGCTCTATTAGGTCTATTGGCTTCTACGTTTCTAGCCGTTCTCTTTTTTCAAGGACAAGTTGAAACGATTGGCTCTGCATATGGTGAAATCCCTCGTCAGCTGCCAACCTTCGCTTTTCCTGAATTGACGATTGAAAAAATGATATACCTCCTGCCTCCAGCAATTGTCATTGCGCTTTTAGGCGGCGTGGAATCGATTTTATCCGCAATGGTCGCTGATAATATGAAAGGCTCTAAGCATGACAGCAATAAAGAGCTTGTGGGGCAAGGAATTGCCAATATGGCGGCACCGCTTTTCGGAGGAATTCCAGCGACGGGAGCTATTGCCCGAACGGCCACGAACATAAAAAATGGCGGGGCAAGTCCGATTTCTGGTGTGGTGCATGGCGTTGTCGTCTTGCTGATCTTAATGGTATTTGCGCCGTATGCGTCGATGATTCCACTTGCTGCAATGGCACCGATTTTAATGTTTGTTGCTTGGAATATGAGTGAGAGAAAAGAGTTTATCAATATTTTGAAAGTGAAAAATGCTGATTCGCTTGTACTGGTCGTGACCTTCCTGCTCACAGTCATCGGTGATTTGATTATTGGCGTCACTGCTGGTCTCATTTTAGCGTTTATCGCCTTTATCAAAAAAATGAGCCAGACGACCAATATTCATACCAATGTCGCTGTTCCTCAAATGGAAACAGCAGCTGCTTTAGAAAAACAGACAGAGGAGAAAGGGATCAGTATGTATTCCATTGAAGGGCCGCTCTTTTTCGGAACAACAGATTCATTAGAAAATTCGATATTGGATCATGTCCAAACAAAACCGAAAACGCTCATTCTGCTTATGAATAAAGTCAATTATATGGACACATCGGCAGAAGCGGTTCTAATGAATATCTCCAATCGGTTAAAGCATCATAATGGAAAGCTGATGATCGTTGGACTTCAATCACAGCCTAAGGAGCTTTTGCATCGAACGGGTCTATTCCATCATATCGGAAAACAGCATTTCTTTGAACGAACGGATGACATCTCACCACAGCATCTTTAAGGCGTAAAAAACACGTGACAGCTTGGTCACGTGTTTTTTACTGGCTCTTTTTCTCCAGAAAAGCGTTTGTTGAGTTTTTGTTGATGAGCGCTGAAGACCTCTTCTACTGTGACATCATATTGATCCGCTAAAATGAGGAGATTTGCTAAAACATCTCCCATTTCTTCAATGAGTTCTTTCTTAAGCTCAGATGATTCCTGTCTCTGCTCATCAGGCCGGTCTCGTCCGATTTCTATTGCTCTAACAGCGCGAGCGAGTTCTCCCGTTTCTTCCATTAAGAAGCCTAACCGGATAAACGGTCCGTATTCTGTCCAGTTTCTCGTTTGATAAAAATCCTTGATCCACTTCTCCATCTCAGTTGTTTGCATTCTCTCTATACAGCTCCTTATATGGTGTTCACTCTTTTGATTTTACACTATATATAGAAGAAACGGCTGTTTCTTTACAAATCATTATAGTAGAATGAGTGGGTGAAGAAATCATAGAGAGAGATGGAGCTGTTTTGATGAAAACGATTTGTGTGTTTGCTGGTTCGAATCCAGGTGTAAATGATGTCTACAAACAAAAGGCTGTAGAGCTGGGTGCTTATATGGCGAAGCAGGGCATTCGTCTTGTTTACGGCGGATCGCGTATTGGGTTAATGGGCGCGATTGCCGATGAGGTCATGAGACATGGCGGGCAAGTGATCGGGGTCATGCCTAAGGGACTTTTTAGAGGAGAAGTCGTGCATCACGAGCTGACAGAGCTAATTGAGGTAACAGGCATGCATGAACGAAAAGCGAAAATGAGCGAGCTGGCCGATGGGTTTATTGCGATGCCAGGCGGCTTTGGTACATATGAAGAATTATTTGAGGTGCTGTGCTGGGCACAAATCGGCATCCATCAAAAGCCGATTGGATTGTATCAAGTGAATGACTACTTCAATCCGCTCATAGACATGGTGAAATTCAGTGTACAGGAAGGGTTTTCGAATGAATCACACCTTCAATTGTTACATGCTTCGAGTGAACCGGAGGAACTAATCACGCAGATGGCTTCTTATCAAACACCGTCTCTTCAGCAGAAATGGACGGAGCTGTCTTAAAGTATGATGAAAACAAAAAACCGTCTGTTCAGGAACAGACGGTTTGTGTTGTGATGATTATTTTTGGTCTTCTGTATTACGGGTCAAGACTTTGTCAATGAGTCCGTATTGAAGTGCTTCTTCCGCTGTTTTGAAGTTGTCACGATCTGTATCGCGCTCAATGACTTCAATTGGCTGACCAGTACGTTCAGCAAGTACTTGGTTCAGTTTATCGCGTAAAGAAAGGATTCGTTTTGCCGCAATTTCAATTTCAGTTGCTTGACCTTGGGCACCGCCGAGTGGTTGGTGAATCATGACTTCACTGTTTGGAAGAGCATAACGCTTACCTTTTTCACCAGCAGCAAGCAGGAACGCACCCATAGATGCAGCCATACCAATACAAATAGTTGATACCTTTGGTTTAATAAATTGCATCGTATCGTAAATGGCCATACCAGCTGTAATTGAACCGCCAGGGCTGTTAATGTAGATAGAAATATCTTTTTCTGGATCTTCAGCTTCTAAGAAAAGCAGCTGTGACACGATGGAGTTGGCAACATTGTCATCGATCGCAGAACCAAGCATGATAATACGGTCTTTTAAAAGACGAGAATAAATGTCGTAAGCTCTTTCCCCACGATTTGTTTGCTCAATGACTGTAGGTATTAAATTCATAATGTTCCTCCTTCACCTTTTAGGTAAGTATGTAATTCAATGATACATTTTTGGTCAATAAAGGTCAAACAAAACGCTGACCTAAATTCAAATACCCCTATCCATTTTCCCCAAAATCATTCCACTTCAAACCAGCATATTATTCTATGTATCCAAAAGAAGAAAATACATCATCAAGACGAATGATTAATCATTGCTTTCTTGCAGCATTTCCCTTATAATTTGATATGCTGACGTTCAAAAAACATATCGTGCGCTCGTAGCTCAGTTGGATAGAGCGGTGGTTTCCGGTACCACGTCTGCCGGGGGTTCGAATCCCTCCGAGCGCGTACTTGACCTTGCTTACGATGTTAAAGGTCTTTCATGAACCCCTCTTCATATGGAGAGAGGTTTTTTTGTTTTCATTCGGGTTTATCGTTCACTAGGGTGAGGGAAGTGAAAAAATGATCTGATTGCATGCCAGCAACATCTATCCGAATATAATAAAATAACCCCCACTCTTAACATAAGAATGGGGGTTATTGCTATAAAGGAGTTACCTGCCTTTCTGGCCTTTCCTGTAAATAGCCGCAGGTATAATTGTTAGAAGAACGATGATACTTCCGATCACTGATACAGTATTTTTTATTGTATTGTCATTCACGGTGAAATTTGTCACAATCATTGCTGCCAGACAAAGAATGATGATTAAATAACTGTATTTCTCCAAGTCTTTCACAAAATATCCCTCCAATATGAAGCTGAAAATAATATTATGACTAATTATACAAAAATAAATAATAACGGGTTATATTGGATGTTTGCTCATGAGAAGGCGTTATGTTCATGTCCCTCCATGAAATACTGGACGTAAGCCTCATTTTTTCCCTTTTCAGGCGTATTTGTTGAGCCGGCTTGCTGTATATGATTAACATGGAAGGGAATTGACAATGAGGAGGAATTTCTTGTGGCGAAGATTTTATTGATTACGTTTCCAGCTGAAGGACATGTGAACCCTATGTTAGGAATGATTAAAGCATGGGCTGATCGAGGCGATGAAGTGCATGCGGTCACAACTGTACATTATGAGGAACGAATCAAACGCTTAGGCGCTCACGTACATATACATCCAGACTATATTCGGACATTACATGTGGAAGAAGGAGATTTAGATTCTATGCAGCCGTTCTTTCATGCCATGCTGCAAACATCCTATGATATTTTAGAGGTGGTGGAAACACTTTCTGAGAAGCATTCATTTGATTTGGTCTATTTTGATATGTTTGGGGCAGGGGAGCTTGTTCGAGATTATTTGCACATTCCAAGCATCGGTTCCAACCCATCTTTTGTGCTGCAAGAGGCGCATTTTGATACACCGCTATACAGAAAGGATGAGAAAGCCGATCATCTGTTAGAAAAAATACAAGAGCGTTTTGGCGTTCAGCCAACGCGTTTGATGCAATTTATGAAAAACCGTGGAGAACTGAATATCGTCTATACAAGTGAATATTTCCAGCCTTCTGTTGATTCATTGAACGATTCGTTTGTTTTCATTGGACCGAGCTTTCTAAAAAGAGCCGACCAGCATGATTTCCCGCTGGAAGCACTTGAGCAAGAAAAAGTCGTTTTCATTTCCATGGGCACCGTTCTTGGGGATACAGAAGCATTTTTTAATATGTGTATAGATGCTTTCGAAGACTTTGACGGAAAAGTGATTATCGCAACAGGTGAAAAAGTAGATCGTTCTCTCTTAAAAGAGGCGCCTGCTCATTTTCTGATCGAGCCTTATGTGCCGCAGCTTGAAGTGCTCGAACTGACAGATGTGTTTATAACGCACGGCGGGATGAATAGTGTCAATGAAGGTATTCATTACCACGTTCCGATGGTTGTCATTCCAGTCGATAAAGATCAGCCGATGGTGGCACAAAGACTGACCGAATTATCTGCTGCCTGTACACTTGATAAAGATCAGCTGACACCAAAGCAGCTAAGAGAAACTGTTGAGAAGGTTTTAGGCAGTGACACGTACCGTGCGGGGATTGAGAAAATTGAAGAAAGCTTCCAAGCGGCAGGTGGAACAGAAAAAGCATTAAAGGTGATCGACCAATTTATACAAGCGAAACAGACTCAATCATGAGTCTGTTTTTTTATGAAAAGACGTTGTATTTCCCATTTCTGTATGCTAATATTCAATTCGTAATCATTTCGATTAATAATCGTAATGATTACGATAATGTTGAATTGGGGGAAGTACATATGAAGGATCAACCTGTTTACATAAAAAAGAAATATGAGAAAAGGCATCCCTATGTGACATACACCTTGATGCTGTTTTCAGTGATGGCTTGTTTTTTATTGGCATCATGCTCTGAAAACAAAGCATCTTCCAGCAATGATAGAGAAGAAGATGAGCTCGTGTATGCAAGTACAAAAGATATCAGGGACATCAATCCCCATCTATACGGTGGAGAGATGGCTGCTCAAAATATGGTGTTTGAATCGCTTGTCGTCAATACAGAGAAGGGCGTTCAGCCTGCCTTAGCGAAAAGCTGGGACATATCAAAGGATGGAAGGACCTACACCTTTCATCTTCGAAAAGGTGTGACTTTTTCAGATGGTGAGCCTTTTAATGCAAAGGCAGTGAAATTGAATATTGATGCTGTCGTCAAAAATATTGAAAAGAACGCTTGGCTTAATCTCGTATCTGAAATCAAATCCACAAAGGCGGTAGATGACGATACATTTGTTCTCACGTTGAAAGAGCCTTATTATCCTACGTTAGAAGAGCTGGGCTTAACACGCCCCTTCCGTTTTATTTCTCCAAAAAGCTTCATTGATGGAACGACTGCAAAAGGAGTTAAAAGCTATGCAGGTACAGGTCCTTATGTACTAAAGGAACATAAGAAAAATCAATATGCCGTTTTTGAAATGAATGACCACTATTGGGGGCAAAAGCCGAAAATTTCAACTGTGAAATGGAAAGTCATGCCGGATCACCAAACCATCTTACTTGCGCTTCAAAAAGGAGAGATTGATCTTTTATTTGGAGCAGATGGTGACATGATTGATGGAGACTCATTCCAGGCTTTAAAAGAAGCAGGGCAATATGGTGTCACCATGAGCCCTCCTGTTGGTTCAAGATCGATTGTGATTAATTCAAACCAGACAATCACAAAAGATCCGAAAATAAGAGAAGCTTTTCAATACGCCATTCAAAAGGACATGATCACTGAAGGCATTTTAAATGGAACGGAAAAGGTGGCACACACATTGCTTGCTCCTTCTGTCCCTTACGCAGATATTCCACTGAAAAAGAAAACTTATCAAAAGAAGAAAGCAGAGGCAATATTGGATGAGGCAGGCTGGAGGATGAAAGAAGACGGGTATCGCTATAAAAATGGCAAACTGCTGAGTGTGGCTATTTACTATAATTCCGATAATGCAGGGGAAAGAACGATCAGTGAATCGATTCAACAAGACTTCAAGCAGGTGGGGATCAAGCTGGATATTAGAGGAGAAGAAAAACAGGCATTCTTAGATCGCCAAAAAACAGGAAAGTTCGATCTGATGTACTCGCTGTCTTGGGGGCTTCCTTATGATCCACAAACTTATGTCTCTTCATTCCGTGTAGCATCCCATGCTGATTATCAAGCTCAATTAGGACTGAAAAAGAAAAAGTGGCTGGACGAGACGATTACGGAAGTATTAGTAGAACCAGATGAGCAAAAGCGGAAACAAATGTATCAAGAAATATTAACGTATATCCATGATGAAAATGTCTACCTCCCAATCTCTTATTCTGTGACAAAGGCTGTTTATAATAAGCGCCTGAAAGGCGTAGGTTTTCATGTGTCTCAGTATGAAATCCCATTTGACCGTATGTATTTTGCGTCATAAAACGGAGGTAGAGACATGACTCGCTATCTCTTAAAACGAATAATGATGCTTTTCCCGCTTATGATCTTCATCACCTTCTTTGCTTTTGTACTGCTGACGATGCGGGCAAGTGATCCAGCAGAGGTCGCTTTGCGGGTGAATCAAGTCACTCCAACAGAAGAAATGATTGAATCGATGCGGCAGGAGTTAGGCTTAGACCAGCCATTTTTCATCCGATATGCGACATGGCTTAAAAATGGATTAACAGGTGATTTTGGCAGGAGCTATGTCACGCAGGAGCCCGTTTTTGATCTTATCATGGAGGCGCTGCCTGCGACATTGCAGCTTGCAGGAGCAGCGCTCTTTTTTATCATAGTGCTCAGTTTATTGTTCGGGGGGATCTGTGCATATGCTGCTCACACTTGGGTGGACCGTTTATTGAGAGCCTTTGTGTTTATCGCCGCTTCAATGCCTAGTTTTTGGCTGGGAATTTTGTTGATTTGGCTTTTTTCTGTCAAATTCAATTGGGTTAATACGAGTGGAATGGAAGGGTTCAAATCGATTCTTCTTCCAGCTGTCACATTATCATTAGGCTACTTATCGACCTATGTGAGACTCATACGTAATCAAATTCTAAAATTTCAGCACGAGCCCTTTGTTTTTTATGCAAGAGCACGTGGTTTAAAGGAACGAACCGTTCAACTGAAAGTCATGAGGCATGCCCTGCAATTAGCGGTAACAGCACTTGGCATGTCTATTCCAAAGCTCATTGCGGGAACCGTCATTATTGAGAACCTTTTTGCTTGGCCAGGGGTTGGCCGGTTGTGTGTAACGGCTATTTTCCATGCTGACTTCCCTATTATTCAAGCCTATTTGTTTGTGATGGGGTTCCTGTTTGTTATGTGCAATCTCATCGCTGATATGATGCAAATGACCATGAATCCGCAATTGCGAAAGGAGGTATGACAACAATGATAGGGTGGCATCAATTAAGAAAAGACCGTATGGCGATTCTTTCAATCTGGCTGTTAGCGCTTGTCGCATTAGCTGGACTGTTTGCTCCAATGTTAGCACCACATGACCCAACAAATACGAACATTCTTCAAAAATATGCCGGTATCAGTCTTACTTACCCACTCGGAACGGATCATCTGGGGAGATGTGTATTATCGCGGCTTTTATATGGCATTCGGACAACAATGCTTGCGGCTATGCTGACGATGTGTATCACGATGCTCATTGGCAGCGCACTTGGACTCATGGCAGGCTTCTTTCGAGGAAAGGTGGATGGGGTTTTGATGAGGCTGTGTGATGTCATGCTGTCCTTTCCAGCAGAGGTGATGATTCTTGCGGTTGTGGGAATACTCGGACCTGGACTATTCAATATTATTTTGGCCAATGTCCTAGCGAAATGGGCCTGGTATACAAGAATGATTCGGTCGTCTGTCCTTCAATATGCGAATGAACCTTCTGTTCAATTTGCAAAGGTGACAGGCGGCAAACCCCTTTACATATTGAGGAGACATCTATTTCCTCGCATCTCAGGAGAAATGGCTGTTTTTGCGACACTTGATGCGGGCTGGGTGATCTTAAATATATCAGCACTGTCTTTTCTTGGATTAGGTGTGAGTGCACCTACACCAGAATGGGGCATGATGCTCAACGAGGCGAAGAATGTCATGGTGACACATCCAGCTCATATGCTTGCGCCTGGACTTGCCATCTTGTTTGTGGTCATGGCGTTGAGCTTTTTAGGAGACAGCCTTCAGCATGCCGCGAATCCTGCCATGCATCATACCAGAAAGAAAGGGGTGAGGCCATTTGCCTTTAATCGCCGTAAAAAATCTGTCCGTACATGATCCACAGCAGCAAAAGAATATAGTGACGAATATCACATTTTCTTTACATCAACAACGCTGTTTAGCCATCATTGGGGAAAGTGGCAGTGGAAAATCAACTGTCGCCAAAGCGTTAATTGATCTTGTCGCTCCTTCGCTAGAAGTGGAAGGAACGATCATTTTTGACGGCAAAACATTAACAAATCAAGAAGCGCATCAATGGCGGGGGAAACGAATAGGTTTCATCTCACAGGATGTCATGAATGCATTCAACCCTATCGAAACGATTGGTCATCAAATGGTGGAAACATTTCAGCAGCATTTGGGCTTACGAGGGAAAGAAGGGAAAGCACATGCTATGGCTGGGCTTACACGTGTCCATTTAAAAAATCCATATGATTTGATGAAAAAATATCCGTATGAACTGTCTGGAGGAATGCTTCAGCGTGTGATGATTGGCATCACGATGATGCTTTCTCCAGATGTGATCATTGCAGACGAGCCAACTGCATCACTTGATGCCTTTAATCGGCGTGAAGTCATCAGACAATTACACAGTTTAAAGGAAGAAACGGGTGTTACCTTAATCGTCATAACGCATGATCTAGGCATCGTTCAGGAAATCGCTGATGAATTGATGGTTATGCACCAAGGAGTAATGCTTGAGCATGGGTCAGCCAAGGAAGTGTTCACATCACCCGAGCATCCCCAAACAAAGCATTTACTTGAGACGAGGCTTCGATTATCTGCCCCTACTGAAGCACTGCGGCAGCAGAAGAGAGTGGAGGCGTTTCCATGTTGATCACAGCTATCGATCTAGTCAAACACGGTGAGAAGAAAGGTCTTTTTTCAAAACAAAAGAAACCAAAAGACCGCATATCAAATGTTTCGTTTCAAATCGAAAAAGGACAATGTGCCGGATTAGTCGGTGAGAGCGGCAGTGGCAAAAGTACATTGGCACGTATCCTGCTCGGTTTAGAAAAAATAGATGGAGGAGAGGTACAGATTGATGGTATGACAGCTGACAAATGGCGGAGGGTGAATCGGGGGAAAATGAGTGTTGTCTTTCAAGATTATCTATCTTCTGTTCATCCTTCCTTTACCGTGAAAGAGATCATAGCAGAGCCGATGCGTTTGTTAAAGCAGAATCAGAATCTGGATCAGAAGGTTTTGTCATTACTTGAGCAAGTCAGGCTGCCCTCGTCTGTACTGAATCAATATGCTCATCAGCTAAGCGGCGGTCAGCTCCAGCGAGTGTGCATCGCACGAGCCATATCGACGCATCCAGCCATTCTCATACTAGATGAAGTCTTGAGCTCACTGGATGTCTCTGTTCAAGTACAAATATTGGAGCTGCTTGAGACATTAAAACAAGAGTTAGACATGACCATGCTTCTCATTACTCATGATGTAGAAGCAGCGGTGTATCTATGTGACCGCCTCCTATTTTTACATGAAGGAAGCCTAGTGGAAGAATGCAAAAAGGACGAACTGTTTGAAGTGTCCCATCCATTTACACTCCAGTTAATTGACTCACTTATGCCATTTCAGCTTGACAAAAAATAACCAATCTTTTATCGTATACGTAACAAACGACGGAAGGGTGACCCAATGCAATGAAGTACTAATCCTATGACCTGTAAGCAAAATGAACGAACGAAGGCAGTGAGCAAACGATCCGTTTGCCATGTTTGCTGCGTTTTCATTTTTTAGCTTCGGAATAGGATGGTACAGCTTGGGAATCAAAAAATGAAGTGATTGATACGCGGGATGTGTGTGTTCAAATAGGAACAGCACTCCATACTGGATCAATCCGCTTATTTTTGTACACCATTTTGCCTCCTATTCTGAGAATGGGAGGCTTTTTCATGTCTCCTGAATATGAAAGGAGAGGATTGGATGTTATTAAAAGCCAATCAGTTAAAGGTATTTCGAAAAGATCGCTTGTTATTTGATATTGAGGAGCTCGCCATCCATCAAGGTGATCGCATTGGTCTTGTAGGGACAAATGGCAGCGGAAAAACGACTTTATTGCATGTGCTGGCGGGGCAGGAAACACCAGACAGCGGCACGGTTGCCGCCACAGCGGTCTGTACGCTGCTTCCTCAATTGAAACAAGGAGACGGCAGACAGAGTGGCGGTGAAATGACCCAGACTTATATTGAAAGAGCATTAAGCCGGCCGTCTGCCCTTTTATTAGCAGATGAACCGACCACTCATTTGGATACGGAGCATATTGAGTGGCTGGAAGATAAGCTGCGTCATTATCAAGGAGCTCTCATTGTTGTTTCACATGATCGTGCTTTTTTAGATGCAATATGTACGGAGATTTGGGAGCTGGATCATGGGAAGCTTCATCATTACAAAGGCAATTACACACATTTTGCACAGCAAAAAGAGCTGGCACATCGTCAGCAGGTGGAAGCGTATGAAGCCTATACACAAAAGAAAAAACAGTTAGAGCATGCACTGGAAAAGAAAAAGAAAAAGGCGGACAAAGCGACAAAGCCCTCCCAAAAGGTGAAATCCTCAGGGCCTAAAATTGCAAAGCCCTACTATGCAAATAAGCAAAAAAAGCTGCAAAAAACAGCCAAATCCATTGAAACAAGGATGGAGAAATTAGAAAAGGTGGAGAGGGTAAAGGACATTCAGCCGATTCAAATGTCTCAGCATACGATGAAGGAAGTAGCAAGCCGTACCATTTTGCGAGTGGAAAATGTAGATGGCAAGGCGGGCGATAAAGTGCTTTGGAAGCAGGCGAATGTGGAAGTGAGGGGTGGAGACAAGGTTGCCATTATCGGAAAGAACGGGAGCGGCAAAACGACATTTCTCCGCATGTTAGTGAATGGACACCCCGGAGTTACTCGTTCAGAGGCTGTCAAGCTAGCCTATTTTCGTCAGGATCTTTCAGGACTGAAGGCAAATGAATCGATTTTACAAAATGCGCTCAAAGAGGCGGTTCAAGATGAGACAGTGGTTCGAACGGTTTTGGCGAGACTAGGATTTAAAGGGGATGATGTGCACAAGCCTGTTGAGGTATTAAGCGGGGGAGAACGGGTGAAGACGATGCTTGCGTCCTTACTCGTCAGTGATGCCAATGTTCTCATGCTGGATGAACCGACGAACTTTTTAGATCTGGCGGCAGTTGAAGCACTTGAAGGTCTATTGAAGGATTACCCAGGTACCGTTGTGTTTGTTTCCCACGATCGCAGGCTGATTGAAGAGGTTGCCACTCGTATTTTCCATATTCATGAGGAACGTATTGAAGCATTTGACGGCACATATGAAGCCTATAAACAAAAGGAAGAAAAACCAGCTGTGACAAATAGAGAAGAGGAGCTTCTGTTAATTGATATGCAGCTGTCTGAAGTGCTCAGCCGTTTAAGTATTGAGCCGTCGCAAGAGCTTGAAGAGACATTTCAAGCATTATTGAAACAAAAAAAGTCTTTGGAGTCATAAAAGAAAACCCCTGTTTACTCTACAGGGGTTTCAGCGCGCGGACAAACCCTCGCATTCTTTGTCAGTCCTGCGTGCCGGTGCTCACGAATGTACAATTCGCTCCGCTCCGGTACTCGTCCTTCCTAGACTTCAAAGGTTTTCCATCACGCTGAAAAGAAGACAAAGGGCTAAAATAAAGATCATTTTAGCCCTTTGTCAACAATCTGAGACCCCTTTTTACTCTACAGGGGTTTGTTCATGTCGTTCTTTTTTTAATTGTTCAAGTTCACTCACTGTGACGAGCTGGTAGCCTTGTTTGGTGAGTTCATGGATGATCTTTACGGCTGCTTGGGCTGAGCTTTCATAAATATCGTGCATTAACACTGTTCTGCCATCGGCTGCATGTGAGAGAACGCGGTTTGTGATCTGCTGGCTGTTGCGGATTTTCCAATCCTCAGGATCAACATCCCACAAAGTGACCTTCATCCCAATTGCATGATTGATATCTTGATTTGTACCGCCATATGGTGGTCTAAAGTGCGTAGGTGTATATCCGCTCGCTTTCTCAATCAGCTGCTGGGTGTCCTTCACTTGTTTCACCGCTTCTTCTAAAGGCAGTCTTGTTAATAAAGGGTGATTGTAGGAATGGTTTCCGATCTCATTCCCGCCTTTTAAAATATCGGCAAGCATTCCAGGATAATATTGCACCCTGCTGCCTAATACGAAAAAGGTAGCATGTCCTTTATTTGCCTTCAGCGCATCTAAAATTTTTGAGGTTGTCGCTGGATTCGGTCCATCATCAAATGTGAGTGCGATGGCTTTTTTATTCGGGTCAAGCTTTGATTTTTGCGGCAGCTTGACGGCTTTTCTTTTTGGATTCGGTTCTTTCATTTCATTTTTATTTTTGAGTTTATCCATATATTTTGGCTTTAATATGTCCTTCAGCAATGTCTTTTTGATTGCGAGTGTTTGCGGACCAAGATCCTCTGCGGCTACTTGAGATGCAGGGAAATAAAATTCTACATATTTGTCTTTCAAGGCAAATTGACTGAAGTTTTGAGCATCAGGGGCTGTTCCTTTCTGAAGGAGAGGCTGATCCTTAGATAAGGTTTTGTCCTTCCGAAGCTCTGTATATGTAATATAGGATAATTTCTTTAAATAATTGGTTTTAGGCAGAAATAAATCTTTGGTGTCAAGAAAGGTTTTTTTCTGAAAATCAAAGTTAATCGTGAGATGATTGGTGGTTCCACTTTGCTGGCCAGTATACGTATAGGTCGTAAAGCGAATGGCAGCAGACTGCTTCGCATAATGCACCATTTCATAATCAATATTCAGTTCATAGCGTTTATTTTCATCAATATCCTTTGCTTCACTGAATGTTTTTTTGAAATGCTCTAATGCTGAATTGGCATAGCTTTGAATCTTGTCATCTAGCTCTTTTTGATGAAAAAGAGGATAGTTGACTGCATATCTCATAAATTTCCCGTCATTTACGAGAGTGACAATTTCTACGTCTTTATAGTTCGTATCCTGCTTTACATTTTTTTTCTCTGTACCGCTTGCTTGTTGATTTTGAAAGAAAGCAACTGCTCCAATGACGACTGCAAGCGCAAATAGGACGATACTCCATTTTCCCTTTACTGACACAACTTTCAAATCTCCTCTCATGACGGGTCATTCTTTATTAGTTTGACATCTGTTTGTAATATTTTTATAACATTTGACTTACTTTTGTAATTTTAGGGGATATTCATGCGAACTGTCAACTATTTTCCTATTAAACTATGAGAAAAAATGATAGGCCGTACTGAGCGGCAAAAAGAACCTCCCACCTCGATGACATACCTTCATTAATTAAAAAAAGGGGTGTACATTGATTTTTTAGAGGCTGACGGCTATAATTTTGTTGATTATGATTCTCATTTTCAAACTGACTTTTAATGAAGAAAAGGATGACACCGATTTTGCAGGATAAGCGAAAACCTCAACAAAAACGATCATCACATATTCTGTTCTTTTTGATATTTTTTCTCGCCGTCATTGGTTTAGCGGCTGCCATGTTTTTTGCTGTGTCATACGGTGCAAAAACATTGTCTCTGCAAACGGTTTGGACAGCTGTATTTGACTACCAGTCAAATGTCACAGAGCAGCAGATCATCCATGAATTAAGACTTCCACGTGTTTTAGGGGCAGCTCTAGTGGGAGCGGCGTTTGCCGTAGCGGGTGCTCTTATGCAGGGCATCACAAGAAATCCACTGGCAGATGCGGGGATTTTGGGCATTAATGGCGGTGCGATGTTTGTGGTCGCTCTCTGTTTTGCTTTTTTCCCAGGAATGCCTTATTCAGCACTGATGTTTTTTTCCTTTATTGGTGCTGTGCTCAGTACGCTGCTGATCTTTGCGATTGGAGCGGCTGGCGGCGTATTGACACCGCTGCGCCTCACTGTAGCAGGAGCGGTTGTAGCTGCATTGCTTCATGCGCTCAGCTCTGGGATCGCGATTTATTTTGACCTGAGTCAGGATCTGGCTTTTTGGTATGCAGGCGGGGTAGCTGGTGTGAAATGGCCGCAGCTGACGATTCTCGTCCCGGTTATTCTGATTGTGATCGTATGGGCCATGCTATTAGGCCGGTCACTTTCCTTACTATCGCTCGGTGAAGATACAGCGGCAAATTTAGGGGTGAAAACACGACAAGTGCGAATACTAGGAATGGCCGCTGCTGTGTTATTAGCAGGGGTTTCTGTATCAGCAGTTGGATCGATTGGATTTGTCGGTCTCGTCATCCCGCATATTGCACGAAAGCTTGTTGGTGTAGACTATCGTTTCGTCATTCCAATGTCAGCGATATTAGGCGCCATGCTGCTTGTCTTTGCAGACCTTGCCAGCCGTACAGTCAATCCGCCAAGAGAGCTTGCCATTGGCGTGATGGTGGCACTTGTTGGTGTTCCTTTCTTCTTATACATTGCCAGAAAAGAAGGGAGGAACCTGTCATGAGAGAGAAACAGCGTGCTCTTGTCGTGACAGTCGTTTTGCTTTGCCTGAGTGCGGCTGTTGTGCTGTATAGTTTAAATACCGGTACGCTGAAACTAAACCCTGTCATGGTCGTCAAGACGTTATTTGGCTTTGGAGATTTTCAAAGTGAAACGGTGCTGTTTGACTATCGTCTGCCTCGAATTGTGGTGACGATGTTAGCTGGTATTGGTCTTGGCATTGCTGGCGGCATTTTGCAGAGCTTATCCCGTAACCCGCTGGCCGATCCTGGGATAATTGGACTGAATGCAGGGGCGGCATTTGGCTTAATTGTGTTTGTGACATATTTTCACGCACTTGAAGGCAATCCGTCTCTTCTTATTCCGCTCTTTACGTTTGGCGGCGGACTGCTCGCGGCAGCGGTCATCGTGCTTCTTGCATATGACCGGCATGAAGGGCTTGTTCCTATCCGGCTGATCTTAGTTGGCATTGCGGTTGCTGCGGGATTTAGTGCACTCACCTTATATTTGTCATTGAAGCTGGATGAAGATACATATACGTTTGCTTCAAGATGGCTAGTGGGCAATGTATGGGGGAGAGACTGGATTCATGTGCTGGCGCTTCTGCCTTGGATTGTATGCCTTGTGCCGCTTACGCTGATGCAGTCAAACACGCTCAATGCATTGACATTAGGAGATGCTGTCGCCTCAAGTGTAGGTGTACGTGTCCAGCGTAAACGTCTCCTTTTGCTGACCTTAGCGGTAGGCCTCGCGAGTGCAAGTGTTTCAATGACAGGCGGTATTGGCTTTATAGGCCTCGTCGCCCCGCATTTGGCTAGACGACTTGTCGGTTCATTGCATCAGTATTTTTTACCAGTTAGTGCGCTGCTTGGCTTGTTGATTTTGGTCAGTGCCGATACAATCGGACGTTCCATCTTTGCTCCAAATGCGATACCGGCGGGTGTGGTCGTGGCCTTTATCGGTGCCCCATATTTTCTTTATTTATTAACTAAAACGAAATAAACACGAAAGAGGAACTCATCATGAAAAAATTACTAGTGTTTGGATTAACGCTCTGTTTCTTGCTGCTTGCCGCTTGCGGCGGACAACAGGAAACAAAGAATACAACAAATGAAAAGACCAATGGAACACCAAAGATTGCTTCCTTGTCTATTCATTTAACAAATGACTTATTAGCACTAGGTATCAAGCCGGCGGGCTCTGTTGTAGGAGGAGACTTAAAAGATTTCCTTCCACATGCGAAAAAGCAGCTGAGTCAGACGAAGAAGCTCGGCATTGCAGCTGATCCAGATATGGAATCACTGCTTGCGTTACAACCAGATGTCATTTATGTTGATGAAGAATTAGCCGGACAAGACTTATCGAAATATAAAAAGATCGCTAAAACAGAAGTGTTTAATTTAAATGATGGCACATGGCGGGATCATTTGAAAAAAATCGCCAAACACGTCAATAAAGAAAAAGAAGCGGATCAATATATTAAGAATTACAATCAAGAAGCAAAAGAAGTCAAATCGCTCATCAAGAAAAAGATTGGAAACGGAAAAGTCATGGCCATCCGTGTGACAGCAAAGGAGCTTCGTGTATTTAGCATGAAGCGCCCAATGGGTCCTATTTTATACGAGGATTTAGGCCTGACACCTGTCGATGGTGTGAAAAAGCTGGACAGCAAGCGCCCATTTGAAGTGATTTCTCAAGAGGTTCTTCCTGATTATGATGCTGATGCGATCTTTGTCGTTGTCAACCGTGATGATAAAGCGCAGCAGGCATTCAAGCAATTAGAAAAGACTCCGATTTGGAAGGGTCTAAAAGCAGTGAAGAAAAACCAAGTCTATCCGATTGCCGATCAGCCGTGGCTCGATTATTCAGCTCTAGGCAATAAAATGGCATTGGATGAAGCAAAAGAGATGTTCTCTAAATAATAGCAAATGAAATCAGGCATCATTCCGCATATAGGAATGATGTCTCTTTTTTTGATTCGTTCTTCTATTCATTCGGCGGCTGCATACATATGAGAGAGAACAAGCAATACCGCCCGTAAGAAGAGGAAAGGGAGGGGTTACAGTTGGAGGTTCAAAAAATTAGTGCAGGTACAATTGCAAGGCTTGTGCTGCTTTTACTGGCGCTTGTTAACAGTGCGCTAACCGCTGCGGGAAAAAGCCCAATTCCTATTGATGAAGAAGGCGTTCAGCAATTCATCACGCTGGCTTTTCTGGGAATTACATCACTATGGGCCTATTGGAAAAACAATGATATAACGAAAAAAGCACGAACAAAAAAAGAAGAATAAAAGAAAAAAGAGCCTTTCATGAATCAAAGGCTCTTTTTCATCGAAGCGTCAAACGCCTCTCCCCGCAATCATTCTTCCTGAAAGGCTTACGCCCGGCGTTCTCCCATGTTGTTGAGGAAAGCTTTTACTTCCTCAATGCTTAAACCAATTGCCTTCGCTTCACTCATTAGACGCTTCCACTCTGCGATATTTGAATCGGTCAGCTTTCTATGGGTGACATGTAACGACTTCTCTTCCTGCTCCTTTCGGTACGTTTGGAGCAGCTGATAGAGCTCTTCTTTAGGCATGCCTGATTGGACGGCACTCACAATATGCTCCCGCCATTCGTGTTCACCACCCTCAGCGTAATGAAACATCATCGTCTCTGCATCAAACAGCTCTTGTAAATCGATCTCTAATGAAGAGGATACCTTTTTTAAGAACTGGACAGATGGATTTCTGTGGACACCACGCTCAATTTTGCTCAAATATGACTTAGAGACATGAGCATCCTCAGCCAGCTGCTGAATCGAGTATCCTTTTCTCTTTCGGTAAATGCGTATCACCTTGCCTATCATTCGATCAATGATCTCCCTTCTCCCCGGCGAATAGTTCTGCGACCTTTTCGTTCATTATAAGAAATAAATTGTTCTTTATAAAATTCAAAAACGTAAGAATCAGGAAGTAAACAAAAGAAAACGAACGATTTCGTTCTTTAAAAAGAACTATAAGACCTATTATGACATTTTTCTTTGCGGGTATTATCTTTTATAATCCAATCATTAACAAAAAGAAACCATATATAACCTTTTTATGATGAAATCGGGAGGTATCTATGAATGAGAATATAGGTTTTAAGCAGCTGTTTTCTGTCATTAAAGAGAAAATGGCCCTTCTGATCCTGATTGTCCTGATCGTAACGGGCATTTCAGCCTATTATCAGTTCTATGTCTCGACTCCTGTATATCAGGCAACCACTCAAATTCTTGTTCATAAACGCAGCAATGACGCACAAGCAGATTTAAACGATATTCAGATGAACCTTCAATATACACGTACCTTTCAAGTTTTATTAAAAAGCCCAATCGTCATTGAAAAAGTAAAAGAAACACTCCATCTCACAGAATCAGCTGAAGGACTAAAGCACAAAATTGCCACAAGTACAGAAAATGAGTCTGAGGTCATCAATATTTCTGTACAAGATGAGGATCGCGCGAAGGCAGTCGCCATTGCGAATACCGCAACAGAGGTGCTGCAAGAAGAAATCAAAAAAACAATGAATATGGATCGCATTAATGTTTTGTCTGAAGCCAAGCTGTCCAACACGATTCTGATGAATTCAAGGAAATTCGTTCATATCGTTCTGGCACTAGGCGCCTCTTTATTAGGAGGCATGACACTCATTTTCTTAATGAATTTACTCGATGATACTGTAAAACGAACACATCAAATAAGAGAAGAGATCGGATTGCCGTCGCTTGGCAGTGTCTATCAGATGCAGGCAGACAGGAGGGCCAAAAAAGACAAGCAGTCCGTCATAACGGGAGGACAGAACATTGATCTTTAAGAGGAAGAAAAGAGAAAAGAGAGATTTATCCTGTATTTCTGTATTAAATCCTCACTCTGTCATTGCGGAACAATTCCGTACGATCCGAACAAACATCGAATTCACATCGATCCAAACAAGGCTGAAATCGATATTAGTGACCTCCTCCTTACCGAAGGAAGGGAAATCATTTACGGCTGCAAACTTAGCAGCTGTTTTTGCACAGCAGAACAAGCGGGTACTGCTCATGGACGCTGATTTGCGAAAGCCGGCCGTCCATGAATATTTTGATCTGAGTCATCATACCGGTTTGACGAATGTGCTATTAAATAATTGCAGCTTGGAAGAAGCCATTTTACCGACACCGATCGAGCATTTAGAGCTGCTTCCGAGTGGAACCATTCCGCCGAATCCAGCTGAGCTGCTCTCCTCTTCTGTGATGAAGCAGCTCTTTTATGAGATTGAACAGCAATATGACATGGTGATTGTTGATTCCACGCCGCTTCTGCCAGTTGCAGATGCAAAGATCTTGGCGAACCGGACGGATGGGAGCATTCTCGTTGTCTTAAGCGGCAAAACAAAGATTGCTGCTGTGAAGAAATCAAAAGAAGTATTAGAAGGAACAACAAGTAAACTGCTTGGAGCTATGCTAAATGGCAAGAAAGAGAAAAAGGGCAGGCTGTATATGTATTAAAAAGATTGATAGGTGATGTCTCCTAATCTTTAACAATGGAGGCACTCGATCCTGCTGTGGGCATAACCGGTGCCTTAGATGCTCGTCATCAGTAGTGGGATGTGAGGACGGGTTTGATGCCCATGTTACGTAAGAATAGTGATGCTTTAAAAAGGGGGAGGAGCGTTGACTTACGCCCAAAGATTATCAATCATCGTAGCACTAGATTCATATCTCATCTTAGTTGCCGTCTTTTTTGGTTTTCAATTTGTCCAAGAGGCGGCTTTAACCGTTTATACATTTGAAATGCTCGCCATTTCTTCACTCAGTCTGCTCATTGGGCACCATATATTTGCCTGCATGTTTCATGTGTACAAGCAAGTATGGGCTTATACAGGAGTAAGAGAGTTATTTTCTTTAATGAAGACCTTTGTGTGTTCTTTTTTATTTTCGATGACGATGCTGTACCTTTTCGTGCAGACATGGCCATTTCGGTTTTTATTCATCGTGTGGCTTTTTCATATCTTATTCATCGGTGCATCTCGTATGGCCTCTAGGCTATTTCATGACGGGGCAAAACGGCTTCAAGCAGAAAAAGAGCGGGCATTAATTATTGGCGCCGGATCAGCGGGGACCATGCTCGTTCGTCAGCTTCAGCAATCGAGTGATGTACATATTGAGCCAGTCGCCTTCATCGATGATGACAAGACGAAACATCGGCTTGAAATTATGGGTCTGCCTGTCATAGGAGGAAAAGAACAAATTCAAACGGCTGTCGTCATGATGGATATTCAGAAGATCATCATCGCCATTCCGTCCAAAAGCAGCCACACCTTAAAAGGGCTGTATAAGGAATGTGTCGCGACCGGGGTCAAAACACAGATCATGCCGGAAATGGAGCAGATTTTAAAAGGAACCCATGCGCTGAATCAATTACGGGATGTACAGCCAGAGGATTTACTAGGGAGAGAACCGATTCAATTAGATACGAGCCGTCTATCTGCTCATTTAAAGGGAAAAACGATCATGGTCACAGGGGCAGGCGGATCGATTGGATCAGAAATCTGCCGTCAAATTTGTGTGTTTGCTCCTCAAGCGATTGTACTTGTGGGACATGGAGAATTTAGCATTCATTCTATTTTACTAGAGCTGAAAGAATTGTATGGAGGCAGCATCAGACTCTATCCACAAATTGCGGATATTCAAGATAAACAGAAAATGAGTGAAATCGTTGGTCAATTTCAGCCGGATATGATTTATCATGCTGCGGCACATAAGCATGTTCCGCTCATGGAGATCAGTCCGAAAGAAGCCGTGAAAAACAATATTATCGGGACAAAAAATGTCGCAGAAGCCGCACACGAGCACGGTATTGAAACATTCGTCCTCATCTCATCTGACAAAGCGGTCAACCCTGCTAATGTGATGGGAGCTACTAAGCGGTTTGCTGAAATGCTGATCATGCAAATGGGGGCAAGCAGTGAAACAAAATTTGTCGCCGTTCGATTTGGAAATGTACTCGGAAGCAGAGGGAGCGTCATCCCTATTTTTAAGAAACAAATCGAGCAAGGCGGGCCGGTGACGGTCACGCACCCAGCCATGACAAGATATTTTATGACCATCCCAGAAGCATCAAGGCTTGTGATTCAGGCAGGTGCACTGGCAGAAGGAAGACAGATTTTTGTTTTAGATATGGGGGAGCCAGTGAAAATCGTGGACCTCGCAGAAAACCTCATTCACCTCTCAGGCTACACCACAGACCAGATTCCAATCACTTTCACAGGCATTCGTCCTGGAGAGAAAATGTACGAGGAATTACTCAACCAGCATGAAAAAGCACAGGAGCAAATCTTCCCGAAAATTCACATCGGCCATGCGCTGGATGGTGACCCATATGTGCTGAACCGCTTTATCCATGAATTTGACATGATGAGCGAAGAGCAAATGAGACAAGCATTATTTGCTGCCATTGAGTCACATGATATGTTGTCCGAACAGATGAAACGAGAGGAGGAGCCGCTTGTCAATGAAGAAAAAAGTCTTGTTTTGCGCAACGGTTGATTATCACTTTAAAGCCTTTCATCTTCCGTATTTCCGGTGGTTTCAGGAACAAGGATGGGAAGTGCATACAGCGGCAAACGGCCAGCTGGAGCTGCCCTATGTGAATCAAGCTCACTCAATTCCGATTCAGCGCTCTCCTTTTCATGTACGCAACCGGCTTGCGTATGTAGAACTGAAGAACCTGTTAGCGAAAGAGCACTATGATTTCATCCATTGCCACACACCAATGGGAAGTGTCATTGGCAGGCTCGCAGCCAAAGGTACGCGCAAAAAAGGAACGAAGGTTCTCTACACGGCACATGGCTTTCACTTTTGGCAGGGGGCGCCGCTTCAAAACTGGCTGCTCTATTATCCAATAGAGAGATTTCTAGCCCGCTATACAGACGCTCTGATCACCATTAATGGAGAAGATTTTAAAAGAGCCGACCGTCTATCAAAAGAGCGGACATCTGTATATTATGTGCCCGGTATGGGTGTGGATATGAAGCGGTTCGCACCTGTCGATGAAAAAGAGAAGCAGCGCCTTCGCGCAGCCTATGGCTTTTCCTCGGAAGATTTTATCGTGCTGTGTGCTGGTGAATTAAATACGAATAAAAATCAAGGGATGCTCATCAAAGCATGTGCGCAGCTGTCTAGGAAAATACCAAATATAAAGATTGTGTTTGCCGGGGAAGGGACAATGAGGCCGAACTATGAAAAGCTTACCCGCCAGCTCCATCTTGAAAATCATGTCCACTTTGCTGGGTTTTGCAAACAAATAGAGGAATGGATGCATATGAGCGATGTATGTGTTTCCACCAGCTTGAGAGAAGGGCTCGGAATGAACCTGCTTGAAGCGATGTCGGCAGAAAAACCTGTGGTTGCAACGGAGAATAGAGGACATTGTGAGCTTGTCAAACATGGCGTCAATGGTTTTTTAGTTAAACCGCAAGATGTGAATAGTTTAGCTGATTACTTGCAGCAGCTCTACGACAAAAAAGATCAGCTGCCTCTCATGGGAAAAGCGGGACGCTCTATGGCTCATGCATTTGCACAGGAGCAGACGGTAAGTGCAATGGAAGAAATTTATACAATCTATATGGATCAAGCAGAGAAGGTGATACAGCATGCATAAACCAAAGGTGTCTATGATCATGGGCGTCTACAATTGCCAAGAGACAGTAGAAGAAAGCATTGAATCTATTCTTCATCAAACATATGAAAACTGGGAGCTCATCATATGTGATGACGCATCAACAGATGGCACTTATGAGAAAGTGCTGTCTTATACAAAACGACATCCTGAAAGAATCCGCCTGATCCGCAATAAACAAAATCAAAGACTCGCTGCCAGTCTCAATCGCTGCCTGGCTGAAGCGAGGGGAGAGTTGATTGCAAGGCAGGATGGCGACGACATTTCTGTGCCTGTTCGTTTAGAAAAACAGGTTCATTTCCTCGATACATATCCTGAATATGATGTGGTTGGTACGGCGATGACAGTTTTTGATGAATCGGGAACAAAGGGTGTACGGGCACTTGTTTCAGAGCCCGATCGGAAGGTGATGGCAAGAGGGACTCCTTTTTGTCATGGGACCATTATGATGAGGGCTTCTGCTTACAAGGCTTTACATGGATATCGCTCTGTGAAAACAACAAGGCGGATGGAAGATATCGATCTTTGGATCCGCTTTTTTGCTGCTGGGAGAAAAGGCTTTAATTTACAAGAGCCGTTATATCTGGTGAGAGAGGATGATGCGGCTTTTCAGCGGCGGAAGTTTCGATATTCGATAGATAATGCCTGGCTCGTTTTGAAAGCATGCTGGCTATTAAAGCTGTCGCCGCTTGACTATTTATTTGCTCTAAAGCCGGTGGTCCGTGCCTTCTTGTCACCGAAGATCATGAAGCTTTATCATCGCCGGAAGCTGGCGTCGTCTATGCTGAAGAGGAGGGCGGTTCGGGATGAGTGAGCCAAAGCGCGTGCTTCATATTGTGGGCGGGATGAACCGCGGCGGAGCTGAAACGATGATTATGAACATTTATCGTGCACTCGACAGGAATGTCCTTCAATTTGATTTCATTACCCACCGGCAGGACGTCTGTGATTATGATGAGGAAATTCGCCGGCTTGGGGGACGCATCTTTTACGTCCCAAGTATTGGGGCGTCCTCTCCGGTTGCTTTTGTGAAAACATTGACCAAGACAATTAGGCAAACAGGGCCCTATCAGGCAGTGCATGCACATACGGATTTTCAGACAGGCTTCTCCGCACTTGCTGCCAAACTAGCGGGGGTGAAGGTGCGCATTTGCCATTCACATAATACAGCGTGGAAGCCGTCGCCAAACTGGCTGGATCATATGATGCTCAAAGGGTTTCGCCAGCTGATCTTTACATTCTCTACACAGCTTGTTGCATGCGGCGAGGATGCCGGTGTCTTTTTATTTGGACAGAAAAAAATGCAGAACGGGCAGGTTGAGGTGCTGCCAAATGGGATTGATTTATCCCTTTTTTTTCAGCCCAATCCAGAAGAAAAGGCGGAGATCAAAAAGCACCTCCATCTTCGCGAAAAAAACATGGTCATTGGTCATATTGGACGGTTCCATGAGCAAAAAAATCATGTTTTTTTTATGGAGCTGGCACAGACCTTAAAGAAGCAAGGGGTTTCATTTCAGCTTGTCCTCGTAGGAGATGGACCGCTGAAGCAAGTAGTCGAATCGTATGCAGAGAAGGCAGGCTTGATGGATGACGTTGTCTTTACAGGCGTCGTATCAGACGTTCCGCAGTATATGAAAGCATTTGATGTATTTGTGATGCCTTCCTTGTTTGAAGGTCTTCCGCTTGTATTAGTGGAAGCCCAGGCGTCTGGTCTGCCTTGTGTGATTTCAGATCATATTACAGAGGAAGTAGATTTAGGCTGCGGGCTTGTGAAAAGGAAGTCGCTGCGAGATTCCGCGCATGAATGGATGAAGGCGGTGCTTGAAGCATATCATGCAGAACCTCCTCTTCAAGAGACCATTACCTCTCAGCTTGAAAAAAGAGGATTTGATGTGAAACAGAATATTACACGTGTGATGAATCTATACGGACTGTAAGGAAGGAAGAGCAGATGGCGGTTTATTTGGTGAACATGATCATGGTCTATTTATGGTCGAGCTTTGCCGCATTCTACGGCAGGCGTGATGATACCATTCAAAGCGGATGGCGGCCTAATAAGCTTCTGGTGTTTTTTCCGTTTCTGTTTCTTTGTATCGTAGCTGGTATTCGGTATAAAGTAGGAACCGATTTTGTCACATATGGCCAGATGTATGAGTTCTCCATCAATTACGAAAAGCCTTGGCATATATTTGGATTCGGTGTGGATAAGGCCGCAACGGATCCAGGGTTTACGTTTATTTTATGGATGCTTAATCAACTGTCTCATGATCCGCAAATCATGTATATCTCAGTCGGGGCCATTACTTATTTTTTTATCATCAAGACGCTTATTCAATATGGCCGTCCATTTGAGCTGAGTATGCTGCTTTTTCTTGGGACCTTTCATTATTATGCGTCATTTAATGGCATGCGTCAGTATATGGTGGCAGCGATTCTTTTTTATGCCGTCCGGTTGGTGATCAATGGACAGTGGAAATTGTATTTTCCGCTCGTCCTTGTATGTTCATTGTTTCATTCATCCGCTCTCATCATGATTCCTGTGTATTTTATTGTGAGAACAAAGGCTTGGTCTTGGATGATGCTGGTCTTATGCCTGGTGTTCTTAGGCTTAACCGCTCTTTATGACCGTTTTGTCTCAGTGTTTGTCGTGATGCTGCAAGGCAGTTCATATGGTCATTACGAGGAATGGCTCACAACGAATACGAATGGAATGAATGTGACAAAAATCGGTGTCTTGATTTTGCCGCTTCTGCTTGCTTTTTTTTATCGAAAACGACTTCGTGAGCTGACGCCTGAGAGTGATTACATTGTGAATTTTTGTTTGCTTGGTTTCTTGTTTGGCATCCTTGCAACGAAGGATGTCATTTATGCAAGATTTCATATTTATTTTGGCTTGTATCAGCTCATTTTACTGCCATATTTCACACGCATTTTTGATCAGCGGTCTAATGTGTTTATGTATGTAGGGATTGCTGTTTGCTATATTCTGTACAGCATCATGCTGATGCCGTTTGATTCTTCGGTTTTGCCGTATAGAACGATATTTACAAAGTAGATTTGAAGAAAGGTGGGGCATGCTGTAATGCCAGCTATCAGTCTATTGGTCGCAGTTTACAATACGAGTCAATATGTGGAGCAATGTCTTCAATCAATTGCAGATCAAAGCTTTTCTGATATAGAAGTCATTCTTATCAATGATGGATCGACCGACCGCAGCGGTGAATGGCTTGAAGCATTTGCTGAGCGTGATGAGCGTTTCCGGGTAATCCATCAACCCAATCAAGGGTTAGGCGCTGTGAGAAACCGGGGCATCGAGGAAGCGAAGGGGACGTATCTCGCCTTTGTGGATTCAGATGATATTCTCGCTCCTCATTACTGTGAAGCTATGTATGAAAAAGCCGAAATGACCGGGGCAGATCTTATTGTGAGCGAGTATTGGATTCAATTTGAACAGTCAAAGCGAACGATAGGAACGACGCTGTTAGACAAGCGCTCAGCCGAAAAAACGGATTTAATCAAAGCGTTATTACACGGAGACTTGACTGGATTCTCATGGAATAAGCTGTATCGGCGTGCCTTTATGGAGGAACACCACATTCGATTTCCGCTGCGGGGTGAACTTGAGAACATTGAAGATCAATATGTGACGCTGCGCTGTTTTTCTTTATCACGCAGCATCGCTTTTGTTCATGAGCCCCTTTATTATTACAGGGTTCATCTGTCATCTATTGTGCAGCGATATCAGAAGCAGTATTTTCATCATGGACTGAGCTTTTATCATGCACAGCGCTCTTTTTTAAAAGAGCATGATGACATCTCTCTGTATGAGAAAGCATTAGACTTTTTTATCGTCAATCATACGCTTCATTGTATGCTCAACGAATGGAAGAGCCAAAATGATCTCTCTATTCAGGAAAAGCTTGATCACATGCGTGAAATGATCACACATGATGCTTTTCAGCATGCCGTCAAACAGGTGGAACTATCGAAGCTCACGGTTCGAAAGCGAATGATTTTATTTCTTGCTAAGTGCCGATTGGTTTATCCGCTTTCTGCCGCGGCTTCTAGCTATCAAAAATGGATCGAATATCAGACAAGGAAATAGGGGTGATGGGATTGACAGTGCAGCAATTGAAGGCAAAAACCGCAGAGTGGCTGCTTTTAAAGGTCAAATATCCGCTTGAGTATAGACTGAGCCGCCAAAGGCTGCCAGAGCTGAGTCATCAGAAGAAAATCATTCTCACGCTGCTGCCGGGCCATGATAATTTAGGGGATCATGCGATTGCCTATGCGAGTTATTGTTTTTTAAAGAAACACTTTCCAGCCTATGACATCATAGAAGTGGACATGAAGGATATCTATCGCCTTGCCCGTCCGCTAAAGCGCAGCCGGCATCCAGAAGACATCGTCTGTATGATCGGCGGGGGCAATATGGGGGATTTATACCGGTACGAAGAATGGACGAGACAATTTATCATCAAGACCTTCAAGTCCTATCCCATGATCCAGCTGCCTGCTACTGTACATTTTACAGAAACAAAGAGAGGGAAACGAGAGGAGCGCCGCGCCATTCACACGTATAGTCAGCATCCAAGAATGCTTCTCATGGCAAGAGATCAAACAACCTATGAATGGATGAAGCTTCATTTTCCTGATCAAGATGTGTGGAAACAGCCTGATATGGTGCTGTCATTAGACGAATCATCAAAGGATGAAACACGTGAAGGGGTTCTGCTTTGTCTGCGTGAGGATCAAGAAGCGTATCTCACAAAGAAGGAGCGCCAGCAGCTGCAGCAGCATATCCAAGAGACATATGATCAAGTCGGTTTGATCACAACGACAATTGGCAGACGAGTCGATCGAACGACTCGCTTGGAGGAGTTAACGTCTTTGTGGACGGAGTTAAAACAAGCGCAGGTCGTCGTGACAGATCGTCTGCATGGCATGATCTTTTGTGCGATCACTCATACACCGTGTGTTGTCCTTAGATCGTTTGATCATAAGGTGATGGAGGGATTTGAGTGGGTGGCTCACCTTCCGTTTATGACCCTTTTAAAAGAACCAAATGAGGTAGCTGTGAAAGAGGCCGTTCATCAGCTGATGAAAACAAGCGGTCAAAAGGGAGAGGAAGCTGGATGAGGGCTCTTAAACGCTGCGTGAAAGCACAATGAATCGGGCGTTTCTTTACAATGCCAGTGCGAACTTAATTACGTTTGTTCTAATGATGCTCATGTCTGTTTGTTTAACACCTTATATTGTTCATACGCTTGGGGTGGAAGCATTCGGCTTAATCCATCTGACGCAAAATATGATCAACTATTTATCGGTCATTACGGCTTCGTTAAGTGCGGTTGTTGTGCGATTTTTTTCTGTGGCGGCTCATAAAGGAGAGATGGAGAAGGCGCAGCGCTATCTCGCTTCCTATTTCGTCAGTTCGTTTTTACTATCGATCAGTCTCTTTTTGCTTTGTCTTTTCATGTCTCAACAGCTGGTTGAGTGGCTTCATGTGCCTGTTCATCTCGCGAAAGACACACAGACCGCCTTTATTTTAGGGGGTCTTTTATTTATGCTCAATTTCGTCATGTCTGGCATTGGGGCTGCACCGTTTTATGCAAATAAGCTCTATGTATCAAGTGTTGGACAGGCGATTCAAATGTTTTTGAGGGCGCTGATGATTGTCATCCTGTTTACATGGACGACACCAGCCATTTGGCATATCCCGCTTGCGGCCGTTATTGGAAGCTTAGCGGCTATGGGAATCGGTATCTATTATTTTAAGAAACTCATCCCTTGGTTTTCGTTCAAGTGGCGGCACGTCTCATTATCGTCTAGTCTCACTCTTGTTCGATCAGGGGTCTGGCATTCATTTGAGCAAATGGGGATATTGTTGTTTTTACAAATTGATTTATTGATGACCAACTTGCTCATTGGAGCGGAAGCGACGGGCCAGTATGCGGCAATTTTACAGTTCCCATTATTATTACGCACACTGGCAGGGACACTGGCCGTTGTGTTTGCACCAACGATCACGAAATTTTATTCGAATCAGGACAAAGAGGGACTCATTCAATATGCTGCAAACGCCATTAAGTGGAGCGGCTTATTTGTTGCGTTCCCAGCCGCACTTCTAGGAGGTCTCGCTGGTCCGCTCATGCTTTTATGGCTTGGGCCTGACTTTGAAGAGCTGAAATGGCTTCTTATGATTCATGCGGCTTATTTATGTTTGACCTTGATGTTTTTACCGCTCACATATGTGCCGACTGTGTTTAATCGATTGAAAGTTCCTGCAGTTGTCACCCTTATATTAGGTGTCTCTAATGTGCTTTTTGCCTATGGATTGACTCATATGCTGCAGCTTGGTTTATATGGCATTGCATCAGCGGGGGCAATGGTTTTATTGATTAAAAATATTGTGTTTCTGCCATTTTATACAGCCAGGATCACGAATCAGAAACGCACTATCTTTTACAAGCATACACTGGTTCCACTTGCTGGAGGGCTATTTATTTGGGGTATCTGTGCGGGGATTCAGGCGGTATATAACGTGACTTCATGGTGGGAGCTGTTTTGTATTGGCGGGCTTTGTTTCATTCTCTATATGGGCTACTTGTATCTGTTTGCAGGAACGAAACGAGAGCGGATGCAGCTGATGCGTAAGGTAAAACATGCGGTCTCCCGCTAATATGAAAAGGAGATGCAATGATGAAAAGAATGATAGATGTGACGGTGGCATTGACGCTGCTCATCGCAGGCAGTCTTCTTTTTCTTCTCATCTATGGACTGATTAGATGGAAAATTGGAACGCCTGTGGTGTTTCGGCAGAAGCGGCCTGGTCTGTATGGCCGGCCTTTTATGCTATATAAATTTCGGACGATGACCGATGAACGCGATGAACATGGGGTGCTGCTACCAGATCATCTGCGATTAACAAAAACCGGCGCCTTGATTCGAAAGCTTAGTCTTGATGAATTGCCGCAGCTTGTCAATGTACTCAAAGGAGAGCTTAGTCTTGTAGGGCCAAGACCGCTTTTGATGGAGTATTTGCCTATGTATACAGAAGAACAAGCAAGGCGTCATCTTGTGAAGCCAGGCATAACAGGATGGGCACAGGTGAACGGCCGGAACAAGCTTACCTGGGAGGAGAAATTCACCTATGATCTTTGGTATGTCGAGCATCAATCGTTTTGGCTCGATATGAAAATTTTATGGATGACCTTGCTGAAGGTCATGAAAACAGAGGGGGTGCAGCAGCCGGATCATGCCACAGCTGAAAAATTCAAAGGAACCGATATATAAGAAGAAAACCATTGGTTTAATTGGGGCCGGAGGACATAGCAAAGTCATCCAAGATCTCATTTTTGCACATGCCGATTACTCATTATGTGCGGTGTTAGATGATCAATTTGAAGAGGCGGTCACTCAAAGCGGGATTTTGTATGGACCGATCTCCATGAGTGAGCAGCTGAGAGAGACAATGCCTCATATGAAATGGCTGATTGCGATCGGACAAAATGAGATCAGACAGCTCATCAAGGAACGCCTCTCATTTGAAGATACAGCATTTGCCACACTCATTCACCCAGAGGCGGTGATGAGTCCGTCAGCTGTCATTGGAAGGGGGACTGTCGTGATGGCAAGGGCAGTGGTTCAAGCAGATGCAGCCATCGGTGAGCATACGATTATAAATACAGGGTCTATCGTCGAGCATGACTGCAAACTCGAATCGTTTGTGCACCTGTCACCAGGCGCGGTGCTGACTGGCGGTGTTTCCGTGCGGGAAGGTGCCCATATTGGGGCTGGTGCCGTGGTGACACCCGGAACAACGATCGGAAGCTGGACGGTCATTGGCGCTGGAGCGGCAGTGACAAGAGATATACATGATCATAAGGTCGCTGTAGGAATTCCTGCAATTGAAATCAAAGACCGGAGAGAAGGTGGGAAGTGATGAAAGAAAGGAAACGAATTTACTTATCTCCTCCGCATATGAGCGGAAAAGAGTCTCTCAAAATAGAGGAAGCCTTCAAGAGCAACTGGATTGCGCCGCTTGGACCGCTTGTGAATGAATTTGAACAGGCAGTGGCGGACTATGCAGGAGTGAAGTCAGGAGCTGCTTTATCCTCAGGAACAGCAGCGATTCACCTTGCTTTAAAGCTGATAGGTGTACAAAAAGGAGACATTGTCTTTTGTTCCACCCTCACGTTTGTTGCAACGGCAAATCCGATTTTATATGAACAAGCTGAGCCCGTTTTTGTTGATTCTGAAAGGGAGACATGGAATATGTGCCCGCTTGCTTTAGAGAAAGCCTTTGTTGAATCAAAACGTCTTGGTAAAAAACCTCGCGCGGTCATCGTTGTCCATTTATATGGGCAAAGTGCAAAAATGGACGAGATCATGGCTTTGTGTGAAGCATATGATGTACCAGTCATTGAGGATGCGGCTGAATCGTTAGGCGCGCTTTATAAAGGAAGAAAAAGCGGCTCAATGGGCAGGTTCGGTATCTATTCTTTTAATGGAAATAAAATCATTACAACATCAGGGGGCGGAATGCTTGTGAGTGATGATGAAGCTGCGATTGAACGATGCCGCTTTCTTGCTTCACAGGCCAGAGAACAAGCGATGCACTATGAGCATCAAGAGATGGGATACAACTATCGCATGAGCAACCTCTTAGCAGGGGCCGGGATTGCTCAAATGGAAGTGCTGGACGAGCGTGTTGAACAAAAGCGTCGCATTTTCCAGCGTTATCAGGACGCTTTATCAAAATCAGAGGGTCTTCATTTGATGCCAGAATATCAAGAAACGAAATCCAACCGCTGGCTGACGGCCTTGACCATTGAACGTGACACACAATTGTCTCCAGCAGATATCATTGGTGCTTTAGAAAAAGAACAAATCGAAGCAAGGCGTGTATGGAAGCCGCTGCACCAGCAGCCGCTCTTTCGTCATTGCCTTTTTTATACTGCGGAAAAAGGCACTCCTGTATCTGAGCAGTTATTTGAGCGGGGGCTTTGTCTTCCGTCTGGAACGAGCATGACAGATGCAGATCAGGAGCGTATCATCCATATACTCCATGACATGCTGCGAGAAAAAACATTTACCTCTTCACAGGCTGCTCATTCGTAAGCAGCCTGCCTCTCTTTCTATCAAATTCCTCAATTTATGGAATAAATAGGAATAATCATTGTCATTTCGTATCAAATATGATATTGACAACAGGTGCCTTCCTCCTTAAAATGAAAATGATTATCAGCATCAATTAGGAGGAACAACTTATGTCTATTTGGAGAAATTTTCCGAAAATTAAAATAAATTCAACATTACCATTCCTGCTTATTTTCTTTTTACTAGTAGGATGCTCTCAAACAAACAATGGAGCAGAAGGCAATAAGGATCATCCTGATATGATCACAATGGCGTGGCCAAGAGATATTGGTGAAATGAATCCACACGTATACAACCCATCACAATTATTTGCGCAATCAATGATTTATGAGCCATTGGTCAGCTATCAAAAGAATGGTAAGCTGAAACCTGAATTAGCGAAATCATGGGATGTTTCAAAGGATGGCAAGGTGTATACGTTCCATTTAAGAGACGGAGTGACATTCTCAGACGGCTCTAAATTTAATGCGGACATTGTCAAAAAGAACTTCGATACGATTTTAAAAAATAAAGATTTACATAGCTGGTTAGGTGTCATTAAGAAAATCAAAAAGACAGAAGCCGTTGATAAAAAGACATTTAAACTCACATTAACAGCACCATATTATCCAACTGTGCAAGAATTAGCCGTTGTTCGTCCAGTTCGTTTCTTAGGTGAAGCAGGTTTCCCTAAAAACGGAGATACGTCAAAAGGAATTGAAAAACCAGTGGGGACAGGCCCTTGGGTTTTAAAAACATATAAGAAAGATGATTATGCCATTTTCGAACGAAACGATCATTATTGGGGAGAAAAACCAAAGGTAAAAGAAATCAAGGTAAAGGTCATCCCAGATGCGGAAACGAGAGTCATGGCATTTGAAAAAGGTGATGTGGATTTACTTTACGGAGAAGGAACCATTAGCCTTGATTCCTACAAACAGCTTGAGGCAAGCGGCAAGTATGAAACGAAAATGTCAGAGCCTGTTGCAACGAGACAGCTTGTTATGAACACAAAAGTGGATCAGCTGTCAGATGAGAAAGTGCGACATGCCCTTCAATATGCCTTCAATAAAAAATCAATGGTAGAAGGGGTCACCTCAGGTTTAGAGGATGAAGCAGATCACATCCTGCCGACTAACATGCCGTATACGTCACACATTCAAGTGAAGTCTTTCAAATATGATGTGGACAAAGCCAAAGCATTGCTGGATGAAGCGGGCTGGACACTTCCAAAAGGAAAATCGGTTCGTGAAAAAGATGGGAAAAAGCTTGAGTTTAGTATGATGTATGACTCAGCGGAATCAATTCAAAAAGCGATGGCAGAAACGCTGCAAGCAGAATGGGCAGCCGTTGGTGTCGGCGTTAAGCTTGAGGGTGTGGATTTGGCAACACAGGTTCAGCGCTTTAAAGCCAATAAGTTTGATATGAACTTCTTTAGCAACTACGGAGCGCCGTATGATCCGCATACATTTATGAACGTTCTCTCATCAGATGGTTTTGGATTCAAAGAAGCCATTTCAGCCTACCCAAATAAGGAAAAGCTGATCAAAGAAATGACGGAAATTCCATCCACAACAAATGAAAAGAAACGCAAAGTACTGTATTCGTCCGTCTTATCCTCTTTACAGGATCAAGGGGCAATTGTGCCAATCTCTTATTTTAAAAAGACAGCCGTTTATCAAAAAGCTGTGAAGGACTTTGAATTCCCTGCAAATCGTGATGAACATCCTTTCACAGGCATTAAGCTGAAGTAACAGAAGGAAGGTAAGGAAATGGGCCGCTATATCGTCAAACGAGTGCTATCAATTATTCCTGTATTTTTATTAGCCACACTGCTCACAACTGGTATGATTCACCTCTCGCCAGTTGACCCGGCTGAGGCATATTTAGCAGCGGCTCATATTCAGCCTACGGATGAAATATTAGCGCAAAAACGAAGTGAATTCGGCTTAGATGAGCCATTTTATATGCAGTATCTTCATACCATTGAAAAAGTCATTCACCTTGATTTCGGCCAGTCGTATATGTCCAATCAGCCTGTCGTTGATGAGGTGATTTATCGAATACCGGCGACAATTCAATTGGCGCTTACCAGTCTGCTGATCGCTATTTGTGTCAGCATTCCGCTCGGCTTTTTCAGCGGCATGAGGAAAAATGGTGCCGTGGATCATGTGAGCCGGCTTATTTCTTTCTTAGGAGCATCTATCCCGACGTTTGTCTTGGGGTATTTGCTCATCTTCTTTTTTTCAGTGAAGCTTGACCTCTTACCAGTTGAAGGGATTGGAACATGGGAGCATCTCATTCTGCCGTCGATCACACTGGCAGTTCCTTTAATTGCTACGTATACAAGGCTGTTACGGTCAAGTGTGAGTGAGGCGCTTCAAGAGCCTTTCGTTCAATATGCGAGAATTAGAGGATTGAAGGAACAATCGATCATGTTCAAGCATGTGTTCAGAATGGCGATATCGCCGATGCTGACCGGACTTGGTGTGAACCTTGGCAAGCTCTTGACCGGAACCATTATTGTAGAGGCTGTTTTCTCATGGCCGGGGTTTGGCCGCTTTTTTATTGAAGCGATCTTTAACCGGGATCTGCCTGTCATTCAATTTTATGTCCTCATGTCAGCCTGTATTTTTATCTTGAGCAGCTTGATCGTTGACTTAGTTCAGCTGATCATTGACCCCCGTATTTCTAGAAAGGAAGGCCGCCAGCAATGATGACAAAAGTAAAACATCTCTTCTCTCATCAAAAGATGATCTCGATCTGCGCTTTGCTGCTCGGTCTCCTGCTGATTGTGACAATATGTGCACCATGGATCGCTCCACATGATCCGGCAGCTGTCAATCTAGCGATGAAGCTAAAGGGGTCTTCGTGGGAGTATCCTCTTGGGACAGATCAATTAGGGCGGTGCAATTTATCTCGTATTTTATATGGTGCGCGCGTTTCGCTCGGCTGTGCGCTATTAATCTTTCTTTCTTCGTTATTCATTGGTTTAATTGTCGGCCTGTTTTCAGGATACAAAGGCGGCTGGATCGATCACGTATTGATGAGAATCTGTGACGGCGTCATGGCATTTCCAAACCTTGTGCTGATCCTTGGATTAGTCGGCATCTTCGGTCCGGGACTTTCTCAAGTCGTACTTGCCTTGATGCTTGTGCAATGGGTGTATTATGCCCGCGTCTTCCGAGGAATGGTGCTCAGTTTAAAAGAACAGAACTTTATTGCAGCTGCGAAGATCAGTGGAACCTCGCACTGGAACATTATGAGAAAGCATATGATTCCCAATGTTCTGCCGCCATTAGCAGTCATTGGAACACTTGAAATGGGCTGGGCGATTATGGACATATCAGCGATGTCCTTTCTCGGATTAGGCGTTCAGCCTCCTATGCCTGAATGGGGAGCGATGATTCATGAAGGAAAGTCGTACATTCAAACGAATCCTCAGTTAATGCTGTACCCAGGTCTTGTGATCATGGCTGTGGTGGTTCTGTTTAATTTACTAGGAGAAGCCCTTTCAGAGAAATATGGCATCAAACGCCGTGTGTAAAGGAATGATCAATGTGCAAGAGTCCATTTTACAAATAGAGAACCTGCATGTGCAGACGAAAACACCTCAAGGGACAACCCCTCTTATTCAAGAAGTCTCGTTTGAAGTAGGGCGTGGTCAAATTCTTGGATTAATCGGTGAGAGCGGCTGCGGGAAAACAGTAACAAGTATGTCGATCTTACGGATGCTTGATCGAAAAACAACTGAAGTCACTGGCAGTATCACATTACAGGGACGAGAATTGATCGGTATAAGTGAAAAGGATATGCGTTCCATTCGGGGCAAAGACATCTCGTATATTATGCAAAATCCAATGAACAGCTTTACGCCGGTATGGACAATCGGCCATCAGCTGGTTGAAACCATCCGCCGGCATACTGCTGTCAGTAAAAGGAAGGCACGATCACAGGCAATAGATGCGTTAGCGAAAATGAATCTGCCGCAGCCAGACCAGCTGTTCAATAAGTATCCTTTTGAATTAAGCGGAGGGATGCTGCAGCGTGTCATGATTGCCATGGCTGCCTGTATGCACCCGCCCCTCATCATTGCAGATGAGCCGACAACCGCATTAGATGTACACAATCAGAAACGGGTGCTTCAGCATCTGAACCAAATTCGTCATGAACATGGAACGGCCATTTTACTCATTACCCACGATCTTGGTGTCATTGCTGAAATGGCAGATCAAGTTGTCGTCATGAAACAAGGAGAAATAGTTGAAAAGGCGGGAGTTCTTGAACTTTTTGAACAACCAAAGCATGATTATACAAAAAAACTATTAGCAGCTCGTCCATCCATCCCAGCTGTTTGTCCGATTTGAGGTGAGAAGTCCCTTGCATTTATTAGAAGTGAAAGCAGTCAGTCATGCATACAACAGCCGGTCATTTCTAGTGAGAAAAAAAGGCGCAGCCCCTGTTCTGAAAAGCGTCGATTTAACTATTGAAGAAGGCACCTGCCTTGGGCTGCTGGGACAAAGCGGTGCAGGAAAAAGTACACTTGGCCGCATCATACTTGGTTTAGAGAAACCAAGAGCTGGACAGGTTCTTTTTGAAGGTCAGGATGTCTATCGTGCAGATCAGCCAACACGTAAGCATTTTCGCCGGCATGTGCAAGCGGTGTTTCAGGATTCCTATTCGGCGGTAAATCCAAGGTGGACAGTCGAACAAATTTTATCTGAGCCGCTTGAAAACTATGAATCTATGAGCCGGAAGGAACGTAAAAACATACTGATTCACTGGCTGGAAAGAGTCGGGCTCGGTGAAAAGGATTTGTCTAAATATCCGCACCAATTCAGCGGCGGCCAGCTGCAAAGGATCAACATCGCTAGAGCCTTATTGCTCCAGCCAAAGCTCATTGTGCTTGATGAATCTGTCAGCAGCTTAGACATGGTGACGCAGGCTGTCATTTTAGATTTATTAGTAGAATTAAAGAAGGAGCTGGGTGTGGCTTACTTATTTATTACACATGATATAACAGCAGCCTATCACTTATGTGATCAATTGGCGATTCTTGATCAAGGAGAGCTTGCTGCCCAGTTTCAATCAAAGGATGATTTTTTTTCATCAGAAAAGGAAGCGGTGCGGAAAATGAGAAATGCAATGCTCGCAGACCATCCTTTGTCACGAACGATTGGCAGACCGGTTCGGTAAACTTCATTTTATCAATACCTCAGCGTGTAGGTCTCAAGCTGAAAAAAAGACAAAGGGCGAAAAGAAAGATTTTAGCCCTTTGCAGGCAATCTGCGCCTCTTTTAGGAAAGAGGCTATTTTTCATGAAAGGCAGGCGGCAGCGATGAACCATCGAGCGTATTTGGCTTTGGCCATTCCTTTAACAATTTCAACGATGACCACTCCATTACTTGGAGCTGTTGATACAGCGGTTGTCGGTCAGCTCGCAAATCCCGCTTACATTGGAGGCGTTGCGGTCGGCAGTCTCATTTTCAGTACATTATATTGGCTGTTTGGTTTTTTGCGGGTCAGTACATCTGCTTTTGCCGCCCAGGCAAACGGAGCGCAGAATGAGGAACTTGGCGTTCTTGCTTTTCTAAGACCTTTTTTCGTCGCCGTCATCGTCGGACTTTGTTTTATTGCTCTGCAATGGCCGATCATTCAATCTGCTTTTCTAGTCATCTCTCCTGATGCTGATGTCCGTCAATTTGCCGCAGACTATTTTCATATTCGCATTTGGGGAGCGCCATTTACTTTAATGAATTATGTCATATTGGGCTGGCTGATGGGGATGGCAAAAATGAAAGAAGCTCTTTCATTACAAATCTTGATCAATGTCATGAATATGGCGCTCGCATTTCTGCTTGTTCATGTGTTTTCGTTTGCAGTCAAAGGAGTTGCGGCTGCGACATTGATATCTGAACTAACCGCTTTTGTGTTAGGGGCATGGATCATCATGAAGCAATCGTCAAACGGATTCCAGATGCCTTCCATTAAGAAAATCATGGATACACAGGCAGTGCAGAAAATGTTTCATGTGAATAAGGATTTGTTTATTCGTACGATCTGTCTGCTAGTGGTCATCAACATGTTTACCGCAAAAGGTGCTTCTTTTGGTACAGAGCTGCTGGCAGCCAATGCCATCTTATTTCAAATTCACTACATCATGGCTTATTTGTTCGATGGTTTTGCCAATGCGTCCAGCATCCTTGTTGGTCGATCAGTTGGTGCAAATGACCGCACCCTCTATGAAAGAACCTTAACCCTTTCAAGGCAGTGGGCACTTGTCATGGCATGTGTCATTGCGGCGGTTTATTTTCTATTAAAAGAGCCGATATTGAGCTTGTTTACCAATCTCCCTCATCTGCTTGATGTGACATTACGCTATGCAGACTGGCTCGTTCTTTATCCGTTTGCGGCTTGTTTCGGTTTGGTCATTTACGGCGTATTTACAGGTGCGACAGAAATTGCCCCTGTTAGAAATTCGATGCTGTTTGCGATGATTTTGTTTATCGTCGTTCAAACCGCAGTCACGCCCCTTTGGCACAATCATGGCCTATGGTTTGCCTTTATCATTTATACTGTCGGGCGGTCTGGTTTTTTGATGATGTATAAATCGAGGCTGGATCAGAAACTTTTCGCATATGATAAACACCCTTTGCCATCTTGACAAAGGGTGTTCTTTTTCGTTCATTCGCTTTCTTTTTTCACCTTTTGATAGGCTTCATCAAGATGCTGAATTCGCTTCAATACAACCGCATTTTTGGTCAGCTGGTCTTGAACAAGCGTTGACACCACTGAGCGGTAATAGGCATTCATGGCATGAACCTTGTCTTCATTTTGGTTCATGGCGATGTGCTGCTTCAAGTTGTCGACAAAGTATGGAACGGAAAAAAGTTCAGACATAGAAATCACTCCTATTTCGTATATACGGTCCGTCAATCTTCATGTAAAATGATGAGAGGGAGGGGAGACAATGAGCCTTAAACTGCAACAAGAACAGGTATTAAAGCAGGTGCTCACACCAGAACTCAGGCAGGCCATTACGCTGCTGCAGCTGAATTGCACAGAGCTCGGCGAGTATCTTGACCAGTTAGCACTTGAGAACCCTCTGATTGAGCGGAAAGACACGGACAGCTACCAACCAGTTTATCATAAAAAATCACACGATCGAATGACAGAGCCGTATCGAACGCATCAAAAAGAAAGCCTGCAAATGTTTTTAAAGAGACAGGCGATTGATTTAAATTTAAGTGAAAAGAATCAAAGAATCTTTTACTTTATGATTGAGTCCATTGATTCCAATGGCTATCTAAATGAACCGATTGACGCAATGGCAGCTGTCTTAGAGGTCCCAGCTGAAGAAGTAGAAGCCGTCCTTCATCAGCTGCAATCCCTAGAGCCTGCCGGTATTGGCGCAAGATCATTGCAGGAATGTATCCTCCTTCAACTGAGAAGAAAAAAGGAACGCTGGTATGAAGCCGAGCTGATCATCGAAGAGCATTTCTTTCTTTTTGCCAGAAAGGCTTGGAAGGAAATTGCGGCGAAAACAGGTGTTTCAATGAAAACACTCCAAGCGGTACAAGATGTAGTGTCTCAGCTTGAACCAAGACCAGGCCTTCATTTCTCATATGATGAAGAGCATCTGTATATAGAGCCTGATGTGACGATTACTGTGATGCAGGATCACATCACATTTGAGCTGAATCAGCGCGCTTTTCCAGACGTTGAAATGAATGAAGGCTACTTCGCCATGATTCAAGAACAAAAGCGGCATGAAGCATACACGTATTTAAAGGAAAAAGAGCAGCAGTACAATTGGCTTGTCCAAGCGCTGAAGCAAAGAAAGCAAACGATGACTCATGTCGTTCGTGAGATTATCTCACATCAGACAGATTTTTTCCTAACAGGGAAACATAAAATGAAACCGCTTACGATGAAGCGGATCGCAGATATACTGCAAGTGCATGAGTCAACAGTCAGCCGGACTGTAAAAGGGAAAATGGTGCAAACCCCTTATGGTCTCATGGAAATGAAACAATTTTTCCAAGCAAAATTAGAAGGGCATTCACTAGAAGAGGCGTCCAGCTACACTGTCAAAACGCACATTGCAGAACTCATCCAAACGGAAAATAAGAAAAAACCGTATTCAGATCAGCAAATCATGACGCTGCTTCAGCAAACCTTTGGCATCCGGGCGTCACGCAGAACCATTGCAAAATATCGCGAACAAATGAATCTTCCGTCCTCTACGCTGCGGAAGCGATACGATTAAAAAGAAGTACTTGCCAGAACATGGCACGTGCTTCTTTTTTTGTTGAAAGCAAGGCAGCCCGAAGATTTCTTGAAAATTAAAGAGGGGAGACGTGTGATCGGAAATTTTGGGGTAAAGTATAAGATAGGGCATGAGCCGATAGGGTTAGACAACAGTGATGAGGTGAGACCAATTGAAATATAAACAAATCAAAACGAAAAAAATATATGAAGAAATTGCGGATGCATTAATTGAATCCATTCGTACAGGTGAGCTTCTTCCGGGGGAAAAATTAGATTCGGTTCAAGCGCTCTCAGAAAGCTTTCAAGTCAGCCGTTCTGCTGTAAGAGAGGCGCTGTCTGCTCTCAAAGCGATCGGATTAATAGAGATGAAGCAAGGGGAAGGTACATATGTGAAGCAGTTCGATCCTGAACAGCTCACATTTAGTCTGTCTCCTGCATTTTTGATGAAGCAGCATGATGTCACGCAGCTCCTTGAATTAAGGACCATTATTGAGACGGGTGCTGTCAAAAAGGCAGCGCTGCTCCGAACGGACGATGACCTTCATCAGCTGCGTGAGGCACTCGAACAAATGAAACTCGCAGAAGCACATAAAGAAACTGGTGAAGAGGCAGACCTCTCCTTCCATCTCGCCATAGCCACAGCCTCAAAGAATGATTTATTAAAAGCATTAATGAATCAGGTCTCCACCTTGCTGGTAGAAACGATGCGTGAGACGAGAAAAGCCGTCTTGTTTTCAAAAAAAGCCTCCATTCGGCAGCTTTACAAAGAACATGAACACATTTACAAAGCCGTCTTGGCAAGACAGCCAGAAGAAGCAGAAAGAGCGATGCTCACGCATTTAAAAAATGTAGAAAAACTGCTGAGTGACGTGATTCAAGAACCGGCAGAAGAGTCAGAACCACAGTAAGCTGTGCCGAATAAGGGCACAGCTCTATTATTAACGAGAAATATGCAGCTTTTTCATGCGATATTGCAGACTTTGCCTGCTCATGCCCAGTATCTTTGCAGTCTGTGAAATATTATCGTCCATTTTTTCTAAGTAATGGACGATGTATTGTTTTTCGAATCGTTCCATTTGGGTTTGAAAATCAGTCGTATGTTCTTGGCTTGTATAAATAAACGTGTCAGCTGCTGCGGTATGCTGCAAAGGATTCGTCTGTAATTGCGCTGCAGGGCGCCCTTCCCCATGCTTAAATCTAAAATGATATGGAAGGTGATGCAGGCTTAAGTAATCCTCATCCATCATCATATTCATCCCCGCTTCAATCACATGCTCCAGTTCTCGTACATTACCCGGCCAATCATACGCTTGAAAAAGGGCTAGTACCTCTTCGTCAGCCGCTTTCACCTTCATTTGAAACAGCTCATTATATTTTTGAATAAAATGACTGACAAACGTAGGAATGTCTTCTTTTCGCTCAGAAAGCGGCGGAATAAATAATGTGACAATACCCAGCCGATAAAATAAATCCTTGCGCATGCGTCCGCCTGCGATTGCATCTACAGGATCCTCATTCATATTGGCAATGACTCTTACATCAACAGCGATTTCTTTTGTGCTGCCAAGCCTTCTCACACGCTTCTCCTGTAAAACACGCAGCAGTTTTGCTTGAAGACCAGGATTTAATGAGTTGATCTCATCAAGCAGCAGTGTACCTCCCTGCGCCTGTTCAAATAAGCCGGGCTGATCAGCTGCGCCTGTAAAAGCCCCTTTTTGTGTACCAAAGAGCAGACTTTCAATGAGATTATCAGGCAGTGCCGCGCAATTCTGGGTAATAAATGGTCCAGATGACCGGCTGCTGCCGTTATGAATGCTTTGCGCAAATAGTTCTTTTCCTGTCCCTGTTTCTCCAACAATGAGCACATAGGAAGAGGTGCGTGTCGCTCGTTTTGCATGCTCAATCACCTCTAAAAACGCAGGACTTTGTCCAATAATGGAATCAAAGGTAAAGCGTGTGCTTCCTTTTTTCTTCATATTGTGGTGGATCAGCCGTTCCAGCTTGGTCACATCATTCGAAATTTCAACCGCTCCTTGGATGAGGCCGTCTCGAACGAGCGGGTATGTATGATTAATCGTTGTGATTTCTTTTCCGTTGTAATTATGATACGTCTGCTTTGCATGAACGGTTTGTTTCCCAGTACGCAGCGCTTGGACAAGCGTACTGTGCATGTCGTCTTGGAAGACGAAGAGGTCTAATACATTTTTATGGAGAACATCAGAGCGTTTCAAAGACTCAATCTCCATCATTTTTTTATTATAGACAACAGTGTTGCCATTCTCGTCAATTGCATGAACCCCGACATCAATTAAATCGAGCATTTGTTTATACAGATCAATCTCATTTTCGAGCTTTGCAGTATACGAATCTTCTTTCATTGCGCCACCTCCAGACGTTACCTCTATTTTACATGAAAAATTTTGCGGTTTCCTCTAAAAAATTTGGCAGATGCAAAAATATTTTGCATAAAAAACCAGATCAATCACCGCCATAATGCAGGCAGAAAGTTGGCACGATCCTTGCATATCATATGTGTGTAGATGAACCTAATGAAAAAGAGGCTAGCTTATAGAAGGAGGAATAGACGATGACACAGACAAATGAATTGATTCAACAAACCGAACAATACGGTGCGGCAAACTATCATCCGCTGCCAATTGTGATTTCAGAGGCTGAAGGGGTTTGGGTGACAGACCCTGAAGGCAATCGATATATGGATATGCTGAGTGCATATTCCGCAGTGAACCAAGGGCATCGCCATCCCCGCATTATTGAGGCGCTCAAAAAACAGGCAGACCGGGTAACACTGACCTCAAGAGCTTTTCACAATGATCAGCTTGGTCCTTGGTATGAGAAAATTTGTCAACTGACGAATAAAGAGATGGCACTCCCGATGAATACTGGAGCTGAGGCTGTAGAAACAGCTGTCAAAGCAGCAAGACGCTGGGGCTATGACGTCAAGGGAATCGAAGACAATCGCGCAGAAATCATTGCGTGCGTCGGTAACTTCCATGGCAGAACGATGACGGCTGTTTCCCTTTCTTCTGAAGCAGAATATCAAAGAGGTTTCGGTCCAATGCTTCCAGGCATTAAATTGATTCCTTATGGAGATATTGAAGCGTTACGTGAAGCCATCACACCACAAACTGCGGCTTTTCTGATCGAACCTATTCAAGGAGAAGCGGGAATTGTCATGCCGCCAGAAGGCTTCTTGAAGGAAGCGAAGGCGCTTTGTGAAAAGGAACATGTGCTGTTCATTGCGGATGAAATTCAGGTTGGATTAGCGCGAACAGGAAAGATGTTTGCATGTGACTGGGAAGACATTGAGCCAGATATGCTGATTCTAGGGAAAGCTTTAGGCGGCGGTGTATTCCCAATCTCGTGTGTGGTCGCAAACCGCGATATATTAGGTGTGTTTAACCCTGGATCTCACGGCTCTACCTTCGGCGGAAATCCTCTTGCGTGTGCGGTATCGCTGGCTGCACTGGATGTCTTAATCGACGAAAACCTTGCAGCGCGTTCTATGGAGCTTGGCGAATACTTAAAAGACAAACTCACGCGCATTCAAAGTCCTGTCATCAAAGAAGTGCGCGGCCGCGGATTATTTATCGGCATGGAGCTGACAGAGGCAGCGAGACCTTATTGTGAAAAGCTGAAACAAGCAGGGCTGTTATGTAAGGAAACCCATGAGACCGTCATCCGCTTTGCACCGCCTCTCACGATATCTAAAGAAGATTTAGACTGGGCGATTGGTCATATTGAAGCATTATTTCAAGCATAAATGTCAAAGGGGGAGAAACCTTCACTTTCTCCCTTTCTCTTTCAACGAACAGCGAATTTTGTCAAAGGATGATGAATAGAAGAGTGAAAGTGGGGAAGCGGATTTGAACCAAGAACAGCATAATGAACTAGAACGTTCCATGAAAAGCAGGCATCTCTTTATGATTGCCTTAGGCGGCGTCATTGGTACTGGTCTTTTCCTTGGGTCAGGACTCATTATCCATCAGGCTGGACCCGGGGGAGCCATTCTATCCTTTATCATTGGCGGATTGTTAATGTATTTGGTGATGCTCTGTCTTGGAGAATTAGCAGTGGCGATGCCGACAGCGGGTTCCTTTCAGGAGTATGCAACCAAATATATAGGTCCGTCCACAGGCTTTATGATCGGCTGGCTTTATTGGTTTAGCTGGGCATGTACAATAGGACTGGAGTTTACGTCAGCAGGCATTTTGCTCCAAAGGTGGTTCCCAGATATCCCTGTTTGGCTGTGGTGTCTTGCGTTTAGCGTGATTTTATTTGCCGTGAATGCCATCTCAGCTCGCAGCTTCGCTGAAACCGAGTTTTGGTTTTCAGCCATTAAGGTCGCTGCCATCCTATTATTTATTATCATTGGAATTGGCGCAATTTTCGGAATGATTCATTTGAAAGATGGAGAACCAGCTCCTCTATTTCGTCATTTGACGGATCATGGCGGACTATTTCCTAACGGCGTTTTTGCTATTTTATTAACCATGGTCACGGTCAATTTCTCCTTTCAAGGAACAGAACTTGTAGGGATTGCCGCAGGAGAGAGTGAAAGCCCTGAAAAAACATTGCCGCGATCTATACGAAATATTATTTGGAGAACGATGGTCTTTTTCGTTTTATCCATTGCGGTTCTGGCCGCACTTCTTCCGTGGCAGACAGCAGGCACCGTCGACAGCCCGTTTGTCGTCGTGCTGGACAAGGTCGGTATACCGTATGCTGCAGATATCATGAATTTTATCATCATCACAGCGGTCTTATCTGTAGCAAACTCTGGATTATATGCATCATCACGTATGCTTTGGGCACTGTCGAAAGACGGGAAAGGACCTGACTTTACGAAAAAGCTGTCCAAGCGTAAAATTCCGATCAATGCACTATTGGTCACAATGGGCGTATCTGCACTATCTCTGCTGACAAGTGTTGTGGCACCAAAAACGGTGTATGTGTGGCTCATTTCTATTTCTGGTATGGTTCTTGTTGTGGTGTGGATGTCTATTTGCTTGTCCCAGTATTTCTTTAGAAAACAATTCATAAAGGCGGGCGGAGATGTAAAGGATCTCGTCTTCCGAACACCGCTCTATCCATTTGTCCCATTAGCAGGCTTTATCGCATTTGGCATTGTCCTCATCAGCTTGTTTTTTATCGAGGATCAGCGGATCGGTCTTTATTGCGGAATTCCGTTCATGGCTGCCTGTTACATCATTTATTATCTCAAAATCAAACCGAAAGAAGAGGCAAAACAGTTTGGAACCATCACAAAAACATAAGCAAATCCTGAAAAAAATGTGCATGCTGATCTCACCAGCATGCACATTTTGCATCGTGAATACATTCTATATAAAAGAAAATAAATATTTTGAAAAGAAATATCATAGCAAGAACCTTGATGACAAGCAGGTTATCGGTGAAAATGTGTCTATTTTTTGTCTAAATGTGTTTGTAAGAGTTGAAAATGCAAGATTATCCTGTTAAAATAATTAAAGAAAGCAGGGATTGATTTTTTTGGCTGTGGCGGGACGTTTTTTGTCACAGTGGGACGTTTTTGGTCCAACGTGAAAAGAAAGGGTCGTTAGCCATGAATCATTTATTGGAAGCTCAAAAAAAATTATTGCCAGATCTTCTCATTGTTATGCAAAAACGCTACGACATTTTGCAGTACATCAGATTAGCTGAACCAATTGGCCGCAGAAGCCTTGCGACGAGTCTTGGTCTCAGCGAGCGCATCTTACGTGCTGAAGTTCAGTTTTTAAAAGAACAAAATCTGCTGGATGTCAAAACGAGCGGCATGATGCTGACGAGTGAGGGTCACGCTTTGCTTGAAATGCTTGAAGGAATGATGAAGGACGTTTTAGGTTTAACCTTTTTGGAAAATACATTAAAGAGAAAGTTAGGCCTGGAAGAAGTCATGATCGTTTCTGGTGACAGTGACGAATCCCCGTGGGTGAAGCAAGAAATGGGAAGAGCTGCTGTCCAATGCATGAAAAAAAGGTTTACTGGAAATAATATCGTCGCCGTCACTGGCGGAACGACGATGGAAGCCGTTGCCGAAATGATGACCCCTGATGCCAAAAACCGCGATATGATGTTTGTCCCTGCGAGAGGCGGTCTTGGGGAGAATGTAAAAAATCAGGCAAACACCATTTGTGCCCACATGGCTGAAAAAGCTTCCGGTACTTACAAACTGCTGTTTGTTCCAGGGCAGCTGTCAGAAGGTGCTTACTCTTCCATTATTGAAGAGCCGTCCGTCAAAGAAGTGCTTCAAACGATTAAATCGTCCACGATGCTTATTCATGGTATTGGTGAAGCAAAAACAATGGCGATGAGACGAAATACACCAGCTGAAGATTTAAAAAAGATTGATGAGCATGACGCAGTGACAGAGGCCTTTGGCTATTACTTTAATCGTGATGGTGAGGTCGTACACAAAGTGCACTCCGTCGGTATGCAGCTAGATGATCTAGAAAGCATTCCACACATCATTGCTGTTGCAGGTGGATCATCAAAGGCGGGGGCGATTGAAGCTTATTTCAAGAAACCGCGCCGAACGGTTCTCGTCACAGACGAAGGAGCCGCAAAAGAGTTATTAAGGGAGTCAATTGATCCCTCAATATAAAACATTGTGACCTATAAAAGGAGGAAACATCATGGCAGTAAAAGTCGGTATTAACGGATTTGGACGTATTGGACGTAACGTATTTCGTGCAGCATTAAATAATCCTGAAGTTGAGGTAGTAGCGGTTAACGATCTAACAGATGCTAACATGCTTGCACACCTTTTACAATATGACTCTGTTCACGGAAAACTAGATGCAGAGGTTTCTGTAGACGGTACAAACTTAGTAGTGAACGGTAAAACAATCGAAGTATCAGCTGAGCGTGACCCTGCGAAATTAAGCTGGGGTAAACAAGGCGTAGAAATCGTTGTTGAATCTACTGGATTCTTCACAAAACGTGCAGACGCTGCGAAACACTTAGAAGCTGGCGCTAAAAAAGTCATCATCTCTGCTCCTGCTAACGAAGAAGATATCACAATCGTTATGGGTGTAAACGAAGACAAATACGATGCAGCTAGCCACGATGTCATCTCTAATGCGTCTTGTACGACAAACTGCTTAGCTCCATTTGCAAAAGTACTTAACGATAAATTTGGTATCAAACGCGGTATGATGACAACTGTTCACTCATACACAAATGACCAGCAAATTCTTGATCTTCCGCACAAAGACTACCGTCGTGCTCGTGCAGCTGCGGAAAACATCATCCCAACTTCTACAGGTGCTGCGAAAGCTGTTTCACTTGTATTGCCTGAACTTAAAGGTAAATTAAACGGCGGCGCTATGCGTGTTCCAACACCTAACGTTTCTTTAGTTGACCTTGTGGCTGAATTAAACCAAGATGTAACAGCTGAAGACGTAAATGCAGCACTTAAAGAAGCAGCTGAAGGAGAACTTAAAGGAATCCTTGGCTACAGCGAAGAGCCATTAGTATCTGGTGACTACAATGGTAATGCAAACTCTTCAACAATCGATGCTCTTTCTACAATGGTAATGGAAGGCAGCATGGTGAAAGTGATTTCTTGGTACGATAACGAGAGCGGATATTCTCACCGCGTTGTTGACCTTGCAGCTTACATTGCAAAACAAGGTCTTTAATTTCTCACACTGAAGGAACTCACTTGGTTCTTTCCTAGAGACACGATATAATGAAGACGGACAAGGGAAGGGGAAGCATCCCTTTCCCTTTTTCTCTGTTTTTATCCGTTCTGCACGATTTCTCGTTTTGATGAGGGCAAAATGGGAAAAGGATAAAGAGAGTCTTGTCCAATGCGTAAGGAAACCAGAATAAAGGAGGATCTCCTGACGAGCATGAATAAGAAATCAGTAAAAGACATTGACGTAAAAGGTAAAGTTGTGTTCTGCCGCGTAGATTTTAACGTTCCGATGAAGGACGGAGAAGTGACGGATGATACTCGTATCCGCGCAGCATTACCAACAATTGAGTATTTAACAGGACAAGGCGCAAAGGTACTGCTAGCTAGTCATTTGGGTCGTCCGAAGGGTCAAGTTACTGAAGAACTGCGTCTGACACCTGTGGCAAAACGTCTGCAAGAGCTTCTTGGAAAAGAAGTGAAAAAAGCAGATGAAGCTTACGGCGACAACGTGAAAAAGCAAATCTCTGACTTAAAAGAAGGAGATGTGCTAGTGCTTGAAAACGTTCGTTTCTATCCTGGTGAAGAAAAGAACGATCCTGAATTATCAAAAGCATTTGCTGATTTAGCCGATGTGTATGTCAATGATGCGTTCGGTGCTGCACACCGTGCACATGCATCGACAGCTGGTATTGCAGCTTATCTTCCGGCTGTTTCAGGCTTCCTCATGCAAAAAGAGCTTGAGGTTTTAGGAAAAGCCATTTCAAACCCTGATCGCCCATTTACAGCGATTATCGGCGGCGCAAAAGTAAAGGATAAAATCGGTGTGATTGAAAGTCTTCTTGATAAAGTGGACAACCTCATCATCGGCGGCGGACTTGCTTACACATTTGTGAAAGCATTAGGCCACGAAGTAGGGAAATCTCTATTAGAAGAAGACAAAGTAGATTTAGCGAAATCCTTTATGGACCGTGCAAAAGAAAAAGGCGTGAACTTCCTGATTCCAACAGATGTTCTGGTAGCCGACGACTTTTCAAATGATGCGAATACAAGCATTGTGCCAATCTCTGAAATTCCAAGTGATCTAGAAGCACTTGATATTGGAACAGAGACAAGAGAAAAGTATGCTGACGTTATTAAAAACAGCAAACTTGTTGTCTGGAACGGACCAATGGGTGTATTTGAAATCGATGCATTCGCTAAAGGAACAAAAGCTATCGCAGAAGCACTGGCAGAAGCAAAAGATACATATTCTGTCATTGGCGGTGGAGATTCAGCAGCAGCTGTTGAGAAATTTGGTCTTGCCGATCAGATGAGCCATATTTCTACAGGCGGCGGCGCTTCACTTGAATTTATGGAAGGCAAAGAACTTCCTGGTGTTACTGCATTAAACGATAAATAAGACCAAAACTGCTATAAGGAAGTGTCAATCATGAGAAAACCAATTATAGCTGGGAACTGGAAAATGAACAAAACACTTGGCGAAGCAGTCAGCTTCGTTGAAGAAGTCAAGTCATCTATTCCATCTCCTGACAAAGTGGAATCCATTGTCTGTGCGCCAGCTCTTTTCCTTGAAAAGTTAAACAGCCTTTCAAACGGAACAGACCTTAAAATTGGTGCACAAAACATGCACTTTGAAGAAAATGGTGCATTCACTGGTGAAATCAGCCCTGCTGCTCTAAAAGATTTAGGCATCGGCTATTCAGTGATTGGGCATTCAGAGCGCCGTGAATTCTTTGCTGAAACAGATGAAACAGTGAACAAAAAAGCACATGCTGCATTCAAGCATGGCATCGTTCCAATCATTTGTGTAGGTGAAACGCTTGAAGAGCGTGAAGCTGGCAAAACAAATGAACTTGTCGCTGATCAAGTGAAGAAAGCACTAGCTGGTTTAACGAAGCAGCAAGTCGCTGAATCTGTGATTGCATATGAGCCAATCTGGGCGATCGGTACAGGAAAATCTTCTACAGCGAAAGATGCAAACGACGTTTGCGCACACATCCGCCAAACCGTTGCAAGCGAATTTGGTCAAGAAGCGGCAGACAGCCTTCGCATTCAATATGGCGGAAGCGTGAAGCCGGCAAATATTAAAGAATATATGGCAGAATCCGATATTGACGGTGCTTTGGTAGGCGGCGCAAGCTTAGAACCTCAGTCTTTCGTTCAATTATTGGAGGAAGGTCAATATGAGTAAGAAACCAGCTGCATTAATCATCTTAGACGGGTTCGGTTTAAGAGGCGAAACAGTCGGTAACGCTGTCGCACAAGCAAAAAAACCGAACTTTGACCGCTACTGGAATGAATTTCCGCATCAAACCTTAACGGCTTCAGGTGAGGCAGTAGGCCTCCCAGAAGGTCAAATGGGAAACTCTGAAGTTGGGCATTTGAACATCGGTGCAGGACGTATTGTGTATCAAAGCTTAACAAGGGTGAATGTTGCCATCCGTGAAGGGGAATTTGAGAAAAACGAAACGTTCCTAGATGCAATGACTTATGCAAAAGAGAATGACAAGGCGCTTCATTTATTTGGACTCTTGTCAGACGGCGGTGTGCACAGTCACATCCAGCATCTTTTTGCCCTGCTGAAGCTGGCGAAAAAAGAAGGCTTAACAAAGGTATACATTCATGGCTTCTTGGACGGACGTGATGTTGGTCAGAAGACAGCCAAAGTGTACTTGAAACAGCTGGAAGATCAAATCAAAGAAATCGGTGTCGGTGAAGTGGCAACACTTTCTGGACGCTATTACTCAATGGACCGTGACAAACGCTGGGATCGTGTGGAGAAAGCGTACCGCGCGATGGCATATGGTGAAGGCCCAAGTTATCAAAACATTTATGATGTCGTTGATGACTCCTATGAAAATGGAATCTACGATGAATTCGTTATTCCATCTGTCATTACGAGAGAAAATGGTGAGCCGGTTGCCAAAGTAAACGACGGTGACTCTGTGATTTTCTATAACTTCCGTCCAGACCGTGCCATCCAAATCTCGAACACTTTCACAAATGCAGATTTCCGCTCGTTTGACCGCGGAGAAGCTCATCCGAAGAATTTACACTTCGTCTGCTTCACACACTTCAGTGAAACGGTTGATGGTTATGTTGCCTTCAAACCAGTGAATTTGGATAACACAGTAGGAGAAGTGCTTTCTCAAAACGGATTGAAACAGCTGCGGATTGCTGAAACAGAGAAATATCCTCACGTGACGTTCTTTATGAGTGGTGGACGTGAAGAAGAATTTCCTGGTGAAGACCGCATCTTAATCAATTCACCAGATGTGGCAACCTATGACCTCAAGCCGGAAATGAGCGCTTATGAGGTAAAGGATGCACTTGTTGCAGACATCAATGCTGACAAGCATGATGCGATCATCCTGAACTTTGCTAACCCGGATATGGTTGGTCATTCAGGTATGCTTGAGCCAACAATCAAAGCTATTGAAGCAGTAGATGAGTGCTTAGGAGCTGTAGTCGACGCAATCCTGGCAAAAGGCGGACATGCCATCATCACGGCAGACCACGGTAACGCAGACGTGCTCATTACCGAAGAAGGAAAGCCGCATACTGCACATACAACGAATCCTGTACCAGTCATCGTGACGAAAAAAGGTGCGACGCTTAGAGAAGGCGGTATTTTAGCCGATCTATCTCCAACGCTTTTAGACTTACTTGGTCTTGAAAAACCAAAAGAGATGACAGGAACATCATTAATTCAGAAATAAAAAAATTGATTCAAAAGGAGAGAAATTAAACATGCCATACATTGTTGACGTATATGCACGCGAAGTATTAGACTCTCGCGGTAACCCAACAGTTGAAGTAGAAGTTTACACAGAATCTGGCGGCTTTGGCCGTGCGCTTGTTCCAAGTGGTGCTTCTACTGGTGAATATGAAGCAGTAGAACTACGTGACGGAGACAAAGACCGTTACCTTGGAAAAGGTGTTCTGACAGCTGTAAACAACGTAAATGAAATCATTGCACCAGAGCTTTTAGGCTTTGATGTAACAGAACAAGTAGCGATTGACAAAATGTTAATCGAACTTGATGGAACAGAAAACAAAGGGAAATTAGGCGCAAACGCAATCCTTGGCGTATCTATCGCTGTAGCACGTGCGGCTGCTGATTTCTTACAAATTCCACTGTATCAATACCTTGGTGGCTTCAACTCCAAAACGCTTCCAGTACCAATGATGAACATCGTCAACGGCGGAGAGCATGCGGATAACAACGTAGACATTCAAGAATTCATGATCATGCCTGTAGGTGCACCGAACTTCCGTGAAGCACTTCGCATGGGCGCTCAAATCTTCCATAGCCTGAAATCTGTATTAAGCGCAAAAGGCTTAAACACAGCTGTAGGTGACGAAGGTGGATTCGCTCCAAACCTTGGTTCTAACGAAGAAGCACTTCAAACAATCGTTGAAGCGATCGAAAAAGCTGGCTTCAAACCAGGTGAAGAAGTGAAACTTGCAATGGATGCTGCATCTTCTGAGTTCTACAACAAAGAAGACGGTAAATATCATTTATCAGGCGAAGGTGTTGTGAAAACATCTGCTGAAATGGTTGACTGGTATGAAGATATGGTATCGAAATACCCAATCATCTCTATCGAAGACGGCCTTGATGAAAACGACTGGGAAGGTCACAAACTATTAACTGAGCGCCTTGGCAGCAAGGTTCAGCTAGTAGGAGACGACTTGTTCGTTACAAATACGAAGAAGCTTTCTGAAGGAATCAAAAACGGCGTTGGTAACTCAATCCTGATCAAAGTAAACCAAATCGGTACATTAACTGAAACATTTGATGCAATCGAAATGGCAAAACGCGCAGGATACACAGCTGTTATCTCTCACCGTTCTGGTGAAACAGAAGACAGCACAATTGCAGACATCGCTGTGGCAACAAACGCTGGACAAATCAAAACAGGTGCTCCGTCTCGTACGGACCGTGTGGCGAAATACAACCAATTACTTCGCATCGAAGATCAATTGGCTGAAACAGCACAATATCACGGCATTGCAACATTCTATAACTTGAATAAATAATGTCAGCTATGCGCTGCGTTCCGCTCTTTCATGAGAGCGGGACGCAGCGTTTTTTTTGTGTTGAGCGAAAATCCGGTGGCTAATTCATTTGGCTTATCCTATTTCTGTAAAAAATCCTCCTTCAGTTAGAGAAGAAGCCAAAATCCTCTCCATTTATAAGCACTAAATCATGAAAAATCGACTAAAAATATGATCTGAAATGAACTTATGCTTTCTGTAAGGAGGTGGTATCATTTTACATATATTAGGGGGTGATGAGATGCTGAATCCTTTTAGCCTTCGTTTTCCAGTAGGTGTGTATATGTATGTCCTTCACCTATTGGCGGCATATGATGAAAGGAAGCAACGAATTTTAACTTCTAAGAATGTACAGAAAAACGCATTTTGGATTTATGTCCTTGCCGCTATATTAGGCATTATTTCACTCGGAGCATTGATTTGGGCATGCAAGACCTTTGGACGGGGCTCGAAATTTTTAGGAGAGTTCAAATTATTAGGCATGTACGTTAAAATCCAGTGCGGTTTTTAACAGGGATGAGAACAGATGCAAGGTCATCTGTTCTATCTGAAACAAACGGAGGGATATGATGCTGACAATACAATTAAAAGAAAAAACATATAGCCGCACCTTCTCTCTCCGTAATATTCAAATGAATGTCGAGAAAGGGCAGATGCTGCTGCTTTTGGGGCATAATGGTGCGGGAAAGACGACGATGATCCAATCCATGTTTGGGCTGACACCATTTATAGGATGCGTCACTTTACACGGTAAACAGCTGAACCTTCAATCCTCAGAACACATCTCCTTGTTGAAAAAACATGTTTCCTATATTCCTGACGAGCATTCGTTGTTCGATTATTTATCACCGAGGGAATACTTTCAATTACTTCAGCTGCCAAATGAGCAAGATGTCACACGGGAGGAGACGTTCATCGAACTGTTTGAGCTGGGTTCATATATGGATCAGCCTATCGCTCAGCTGTCTCATGGCAATCAAAAGAAAACGCAGATCATTTCCCAGCTCCTCAGGCCATGTGATTATTATGTGTTCGACGAGCCAACGAACGGACTTGATCCAGATATGATGATCATCTTAAAAAAGGTGCTCATGAAGCTGAGAGATCAAGGCGCTGGCATTCTCATTTCAACCCATCATTTGAGCTTTGGTGATACGCTTTATGACCATCTCATGATCTTAAGAAATGGGGACGTCAAACTGGATATGTCTCGCCAAGAAACGAATCAGACATTTCCTCATCAGGCACTTGAAGAGATTTATAAAGAAGTGAATCGAGATTACTATATGCAGGTGGAGAGGTTACTCAATGATCTGGACACGACACGTTCTTCATAAAATAGAATGGGGAATGCTGACAACGAAAGGAAAGCAGCTCGCAAAAAAGTACCCTATACAGCTTCTCGCAGCCGCGGCTTTTTTCTTGCTCATGTACGCGATATACGTCGTTATCAGCCTGCGTTTTTTCATGCAGGCAGGAGAAAGTGAGCCGGCTGCTCTATACCTCCAATTGATGAAAATGACGCTTTTACTTTTAGGTGCAGCTATTTTGTTATCCCGCAATAAATTAAAGCGACAGGAATATCAATTCTACTTTTTGAATAGTGCGATACAAAGTGTGCCATTTGTCCTTTGTGTGTATTTCTTTCCGATGCTCTTTTGTTTTCTCATGGTAGGACTGCTTTTTTTACCGATTGTCTTAGGCCTTTTGATCAGCGGTGTTACGCCATCTTTGTATTGGATAACGGCTGTATGCATGACTTGCTGTGTACTGGCGCTGCTTGCACTTGCTTCTTGGATGGTGATGCGGATTGCTGTGAGCCATTTCGTATCTAAAACAAAAGAGCATTTGCTGCTGCAAACGCTAGGCTTTGCGGTGCTGAATCTATTGGTGTTTCTCCTTTTGAAAAAAGCAATGGAGATGATCCGTGTATGGCCATCAGTCTATCTCATATTTCTGGTGATCCTTCTAAGCGCTGGCTGGCTTTGGCTGAAGGGGGTAGCGGCTTCTTATGTCCATCGGATGTTTTTGCAGCTGAAAACAGAGGTGAAGTCGTTTTCTTACAAGAAAATCAGAACGCAATCTTCCTTTCTGACGCACCTGCAGCAGGAATTGGTCTATTTCAGCCGGTCAGCTGTTTTTAAAGAACAGGGCATTTTGTTTTTATTTCTCATTTGTTTGACGGCGGGGCTGCCTATTGTTTTTACACCGGTAGAAACCGGCTGGATGTATGCCTTTATTGTGCAGTATGCATTAAAGGAAATATTGATCATGCTTCCGCTGATGATTGGCAGAGAATATCATATGAATCAAAGGGCCATTTTTATGTTAAATACATCAAAGAGTGCTTATTTATTGTCGAGAATTTTATTTTATTACGCTATTAATTTGTTAACATATTTTGTGTTTATTTGGCTTGCATCTATGGTGATAGGCATTGAAAGTGAAGGGCATGGCCTCGCAAGTTTGTCCATTTTGTTGATCACTGCCATGGCGGCCTGTACAGGGTTTATCGTGAAGATCAGTGAGTTTAATAAACTGTTTGTCATCGTGATGATGATTGCTGTATTCAGCTTCATCGATATGCTTTTATTGAGGTGGCTTTCATCAGATGTGTATCTTCTCGCCACCGCCTATCTGCTAGGTTCACTTGCATTCTTTATCTGTATATATGCTGTCATGTTAAAGAGGCCTGTTTTGCGATGATAGAGCTTGTGTGCAGTTTCCTAGCGGTTGTGGTGATACATGAACTCGGTCATATACTGATGGTCATGTTGTGTAACAAAATCGAAAAAAGGCCGCTCTTTGATTTTGTGGTCACGATTGATTGGAAGCATGTGGCGGTCGTCCATGAAACGTTTGGCCGGCCGAGCTTCAATATGATGGTGGCACTTGCAGGGCCGCTCTTTCCGGTGCTTTGTTCGATTGTGCTTTTTATGATATGGAAGCATCCGGTCAGTCATCAGCTGCTGTTTTTTTCTTTACTAAATACGGTGATGCTGCATCCAGCTTGTCCAGACGGGAAAAATATCACAGCCAGTTTAAAAGAGATGAAGGAGAGAAAGAGATGATCAAAGTATTTCATTCGTTTTCCAGCGGTATAACACTTGCGATGCTGTATGTATTTGCTGTGTTTATGACCCCTGTTTTTTTACTGCTGCTAGAGGTCAATCATGTTGAATCAAGCCCAACATTGTTTGGCATGCCATTTTATATCATGAAAATTGAAGAGTATCAATTCAGCTCAGAGGCGACGCTCTTTGGATGTGTGGTCTGTTTTTTAGCTGGCGCCGTCCTTTATTTCTTCATTCAATATGTGAAGCATGTGGTAAAAAAGCGCAGAACATAAAAAAGCAGACGGAACAAAACATCAGTCTGCTTGCAAAGTGAGTGACAGCCGTACCATATCCATACACTGAATGCCATTTTCAAAAATCGGTTCATCATAATGCTTTAGAAAGAAATCGTGGTCAATAGATGTCATGCGGAAGCCGCATTTCTGATAAAGTGCGAGCTGCTGAATGCTCGAGTTGCCTGTGCCGATTTCAACTGTGTGAAATCCGGCGGCTTTCGCTTCAGCAATGGCATGGCGGATCAGCTGCTTCCCAATTCCTTTTCCTTGCCATGATTCCTTCACGGCGACATTAATGATTTCGACTGTCTGCTGAGACAGAGATAAAAGCACATAGACGCCAATCACGTCCTGATCATGATACGCGGCATAACAAGAGCCGGATTGCACATAAGTAAGAACCTTTTCCTTGGAAGGATCAGCTAAGAGTAAAAGATCCATAGGGACAGATTGATCACCTGACAATGGCTGAACGTGTATCATGTTTTTTCATCCTTTCTATTCTTTAATATACCCTTGTTTCACACCCCAATCATATTGATCCTGTACCCATTGTGAGGGCGGATTGTGGGTGACATTTGGATCTTTTTTGACAGTTGGTTTCCTTGCAGCCTGTGCTCTCTGCTTATTCGCTTGAGCAGTGGCTTTCGCTGCTGTCAGCTCTTTTTGAAGCTGGTCAATTTTTGCCTCAAGCGCTTTACGCTGCTTGACTTCTTTTTGATAGGCTTTCTTTTCGTTTTTGAGCTTTTTCGACATGGTCGACAGTTTCTTTTTTTGATCTTCGTTTTCATGCTTCATATCCGCTTGATCTGATTTCAACTGCGAAAGCTGCTCAGTGTTCGTTTTGCTTTCTTGCTGATGTTTTTCCTCTGCTGCTTTGATGGTCTGCTGCTGCCAAACCATCCAGCCGGCTGCGCCTAAAACCGCAACAGATAGAAGGACGATAGTGATTGTTTTCTTCATGTGTGATTCCCCTTTCAATAAAACCTCTATTAACATCGGTTAAATATATACAGGTTTTAACATCACAAGGGAATATTCACATCAGATTGGCAGACACTATGAAAAAAGGAGGGTGTCTGTTGATTTCCTTTATGATTCATGTCGTGGTCTCATTATTTGCTGTATCAAATCCCATTGGAAACGTGCCTCTTTTTATCACCTTAACAGAGGGATATACAGAGAAAGAACGCTCCCAGACAGCCAAAAAAGCCATTGTGGTCTCTTTCATCATTCTGATTGCCTTTCTATTGGCAGGAAGGCTTATTTTCAAATTGTTTGGGATCGATATTCATGCACTCCGCATCGCTGGAGGTATTTTTATTTTTGGTATCGCTTACAATTTACTGAATGCAAAGGAGTCACATGTCCAAAATCCACATTCTGAAGAAAAGGCAGAAAGCAAAGAGAAAGCGGATGTCTCCGTTACGCCGCTGGCGATCCCGATCATCGCTGGTCCTGGTACAATCGCTACAGTGATGAGCTTAACCCCGGGAAGTCAAGTGATGCTTCACATGTTTGCCATTGTAATTGGCATTGTCATCGTTCTGGCAATGACCTTTTATGCCTTTCATTATTCAAGTTTCATTATGCGGAAAATGGGGAAAACAGAGATGAATGTCGTGACGCGGTTAATGGGATTAATTCTTGCTGTAGTGGCAGTTGAGATGATCGGCGCAGGCTTAAAAGGGATGTTTCCAATGTTTATGCAATAAGTGTATATAAAAAAGCTGTTTTTTCTACAATGATGTAAAATAAAACAGCTTTTTTTAAGGTTTCGGCACATGCTTAAACACTTCTTCACTTTCAAAGAATTCAATTAAGCGGCTAATCCAATCATAGTAATCAAGACTTTCCTTGATTTCTGAAAGAAGCAGATTGATTTTATCCTCTGTCTCTTCTGGCAGGTCGTCCTGTTCAAGCAGCTCCAGCAATTCCTTGCACGTTTTCTTATGTGCCTTGCGGTTTTTGCTGACAACTCGGGACCAATTGGCTGCAAACAAGGAAATAAACGTTTGATATTGATCTTGCTCAACGTCATATAGATCTTTACGTATTCCTTTTTCATAAACCTTTTCCGCAATATTCAAATCAAGCATTTCTCGAACGACTTGACTCATTCTCGTTTTGCTCATGCCTGTCGCCTCTGATAGCTCCCCAAGCGTCATTGGTTTACGGTTCATGTGAATGATACCAAGCACTCTACCCACTGTAGAAGAAAGACCAAAGGCATTCATGTTCTCGGCAGCTTTTTCAATATAATGATCCTGTGCTTTTTGAATGGCGCCTAACGCTAGCTTGTCCACTCCCCGATTCATCCCTTCACGACTGACAATTTGTAACACAATATATCATATACCTGTTTGTTGATGAAAACAATAAATATTGAGTATTTGCTCGTAATTTGGAGGAAAAAGGAGAGATCTCTATCTATCGGGCCGTTAACTGAAAATTTTAAATAAATGTTATGCAATACAAACACATCGTAAACTTTTTATTTTATAAAGTTTGCACTATAATAAATAAGGTGTAAATTTTCTGAAAATATTGATCCGACTAATTGGAGGTGTCTCATTTGCTGAAACTAGAGAATGTATCTAAGACGTATAAAGGCGGAAAAAAAGCTGTCAAAAATATTGATTTAGAAATAGCAAAAGGAGAATTTATTTGTTTTATTGGACCGAGTGGCTGTGGTAAGACAACAACCATGAAGATGATCAACCGACTCATCGAACCTTCCTCAGGAAAAATCTTCATCGAGGGAGAAAACATTATGAAAAAAGATCCAGTTCAATTAAGAAGAGAAATTGGCTATGTGATTCAGCAAATTGGACTGTTCCCCCATATGACCATCGCACAAAACATTTCACTTGTTCCGAAGCTGTTAAAATGGCCGGAAGAAAAACGAAAAGAACGGGCGCGTGAACTGCTGAAGCTTGTCGACATGGGACCGGAATATTTAGAGCGCTATCCTCATGAACTCAGCGGAGGACAGCAGCAGCGTATTGGTGTTCTTCGCGCACTAGCAGCGGAACCCCCTCTGATCCTCATGGATGAACCGTTTGGCGCACTTGATCCAATCACACGAGATTCATTGCAGGAAGAATTTAAGAAACTGCAAAAAACGTTAAATAAAACCATCGTATTCGTCACACATGACATGGACGAAGCTATTAAACTAGCTGATCGAATTGTGATTTTAAAAGATGGAGAGATTGTCCAAGTAGGTACGCCTGACGATATTCTGCGAAACCCAGCCAATGAATTCGTAGAAGAATTCATCGGCAAAGAACGTCTGCTTCAATCAAATCCGAATATGGAACGTGTAGAACAAATGATGAACACGTCACCAGTCACCGTTACAGTTGAAAAAACATTAACAGATGCCATCTACATCATGAGAGAAAAGCGGGTCGATTCCTTGCTTGTAGTAGATGAACATCATGTGCTAAAAGGCTATATCGATATTGAAACAATTGATGCGAACCGCAGAAAAGCAGCTTTCGTTGGTGATATTTTAAATACAGAGTTCTATACCGTACAAGAAGGCGCACTTCTAAGAGACACTGTCCGGAAAATCTTAATACGCGGCATTAAATATGTACCGGTTGTGGATGCAGAAGGGCACTTAAAAGGCATTGTGACACGTGCAAGTCTTGTAGATGTTGTGTACGACTCCATTTGGGGAGACGATACGCCAGCAGCTGTCACTGAAATGAAGTAAGGGAGGTGTACACATGGATCAAATCATCGACTTTCTAGAGAAAAATGGCGGGGAACTCCTCACAAAAATGTGGGAGCATTTATATATTTCCTTAATTGCAGTTGTGCTCGGTATTCTTGTTGCCGTTCCTTTAGGCGTGGTACTCACACGAATGAAGCGAGGCGCAGGTTTTATCATCGGTATCGTGAATATCTTTCAAACACTCCCTAGTTTAGCGATTCTTGCCTTTTTTATTCCTATTTTGGGGGTTGGGAAAATACCTGCAATCGTTGCTCTCTTTTTCTATTCGGTTTTACCTATTTTAAGAAATACGTATGCCGGGGTACAAGGTGTGAACAAAAACTTGCTTGAATCCGGTAAAGGAATCGGGATGACAACATGGGAACAAATTCGTCTTGTTGAACTCCCGCTTGCTGTACCGGTCATTATGGCAGGTGTTAGAACGTCAACGATTTATTTGATTGGCTGGACAACACTTGCAGCCTTTATTGGTGGAGGCGGTCTAGGTGACTACATTTTGATTGGACTTCAGCTGTATCAGCCGGAATTCATTATTGCGGGTGCGATCCCAGTCACAATTTTAGCAGTCATCATCGACCTATCATTAATGAAGCTGGAGAAAAAAGTAACACCTGAAGGCTTAAAAGGATTGAAGGAAGTTTCATAAGGAGTTGGCTTATGTGAAGAATCGAAAAACAAAATGGATCAGTGCACTGCTTGCCGGATGCTTGCTATTGATAAGCGGCTGTTCACTTCCTGGACTAGCCGGCTCCTCAGGGGGCACACTGCGAATTGGAGCACAAAACTTTACCGAATCAGAAATTATGGCCTATATGGTTGGCGATATGATTGAACATTACACAGATAAAAAGACGACCATTGTGAAAAACCTAGGCTCCAACACTGTGCAGCAGAAAGCAATGGAAAACGGAGATGTCGACATTTCTGCCACAAGATATTCAGGCACAGATTTAACAAGCACGCTTGGAATGGATGCGGAAAAAGACCCGGAGCGGGCGATGGAGATCGTCCAAAAAGAATTTAAAAAACGCTATGATTACAAATGGTTTGATTCTTATGGATTTGATAATACGTATGCCTTTGCCGTAACGCAGAAGATGGCGAAGGAAAATAATTTAGAAACGGTCTCTGATTTGAAAAAGAATGCGACCAATTACCGATTTGGGGTCGATAACATATGGCTCAAAAAGAAAGGCGACGGCTATGACGGATTTGTGAAAACATACGGAATCAAATTTGGCAGCACATATCCGATGCAGATTGGTTTAGTCTATGATGCATTAAAAAATGAAAAAATGGATATTGTACTTGCCTATTCAACAGATGGACGAATCAAAGCCTATAATCTCAAAATCTTAAAAGATGATAAACGGTTCTTCCCGCCATATGATGCATCGCCAGTAGTCCCGGAGAAAGTCTTAAAAGAAAATCCAGGGCTTGATAAGGTGATCAACAGGCTGATCGGAAAAATCGATACAGAACAAATGCAAGAGCTGAACTATCAAGTCGACGGAGAGCTTCAAGAACCAGCAACCGTTGCGAAGAATTTCCTGAAAAAACACAATTACTTTGAGTAAGATGGGGAGGTGTCACGGCTGATGGACACACTGCAGCAATTATGGACGTATTATCAGCAGAACGGGTCATATGTGTTAGAAGAATTTTATCGGCATTTTCTCATGTCGGCGTATGGGGTGTTGTTTGCGGCGATTGTCGGGATTCCAGTAGGCATCTTTGTCGCGCATTACCGCAAGCTGAGCAATTGGGTCTTTGCCATTACCAACGTCATCCAAACGATACCGGCATTAGCGATGCTTTCCGTGTTGATGCTTGTATTAGGACTTGGCGCAAATACAGTCATCCTATCACTCTTTCTGTATTCGCTTCTGCCGATCATCAGAAACACGTATACAGGCATTGTCAGCATTGAACATGCCTATTTAGAATCAGGTAAAGCGATGGGCATGACGAAATGGCAAGTGCTGAGAATGGTTGAACTACCGCTTGCTTTATCAGTCATTATGGCTGGTTTAAGAACCGCACTGGTCATTGCCATCGGAATTACAGCGATTGGAACATTTGTGGGCGCGGGAGGTCTTGGTGATATCATCATCAGAGGGTCAAACGCCACAAACGGAACAGCCATCATTTTAGCAGGTGCGATTCCAACTGCACTTATGGCTATTATCGCTGACCTTGTCATGGGCTGGCTCGAACGCTATTTAAGCCCGACAAACAAGAAAAAAGAAAGAAAAGCGTTAGCTGAAAAAAACATCACATCTGCTTAAGCAGTTGAAAAGACAAAACCTCCCTTACATCGCTGTAAGGGAGGTTGTTTTATGATGATCAGGCGGTTCGAATGCTGGTTTATGATTCAAGCGTGATCCATTCAGAGGACCACTTCGCAATTTCCTCAAAAACGGGTGCAAGTGAACGCCCCATATCTGTTAAAGAATACTCAATGCGCACGGGTGTTTCAGCAAAAACCTCCCGTTTTACAATACCTGCTGCTTCCAGCTCTTTTAATCTCTCAGATAATACTCTTCCGCTTAAATTTGTCAGAGCCGCCTCAATTTCACTAAAGCGCTGCTGACCTGAGAGAAGCTGAAAAACAATCAGTGCCACCCAGCGTTTACTCAATAACTCAACTGCTTTTTCAAACCGCGGGCACATGTCAGATTGATTCATCTTTCTTCACTCCAATCTGAACCCATTATACCGTAAATCTGTCATAAATCGGCGCAAAAAGCTTAAACATTTATGAGGACGAACGGCTGTTTAACATAAATAACAAATAGCGGTTGAGGTCCTCTATTTCTTTTTTCGAAAGGGTTGACCATATGTCACCATCAAATATTTCGAGATCACCAAGTTCATATTGCGCTGCGGCTTCCTTTATTTTGGATAAAGCAAGATCATCTTCCCTAAGCTGTTGGACAGAAGCGGCTTCCTCAATATAGCCCGCAGCCTGCATCATGTCTTCATAAGGTACCTTTAACGCACCAGCTAACTTTTTAATCGTAGGAGGTTTCGGAATGCCGCGTTTCCCGTTTTCAATACGAGATATACCGGCAGCGCTGACCTCAGAATACATCGCTAATTGGTTCACCGACAGCTTCTTTTCCTCACGTAATGCTCTTAAATATGCACCAAAGTTCATTAACGCAAAACCTCACATGGTTATAGATTAGATATGTCTATTTTACTTGATTTGTTGACTATTGGCAATAAGTGCACCATGAAAATATTGACATTAGTTAATGGTGGATGTACATTAGGTTTATGCCCCGCTATTTGTTCACCTTTTTTGGTTGATGAGCGTGAGAAAGTATTCATTCAGCTGGCTGATGTCTTGTGCGGAGAGCCTTTCCCATTTGTCCCCGTCAAAAATGGGGAGATGTTCTACATCCTTTTGAAGCGCCGTTTGATAGATTTTTAACATGGACTCATATTTCGGTTTCATTTCATGAACTTGTTCCTGTTCAATATGACCGGCAAGCAGCATTAAATCCTCATAAGGCACCTTCAAAGCGTGTGCTAATTTTTTTATGGTTAAAGGCTTTGGCACACCGCGCTTTCCATTTTCAATACGAGAAATACCAGCAGCGCTGACACCTGAATACATGGCAAGCTGATTGACCGACATTTTTCTATTTTCTCTTAAAATGCGTAATTGTTCACCAAAGTGATTCATGACATCGAACCTCACATTTCAGTATATGACTTATTTTAGTATGATCATTGACCAAAGGAAATAGCAGAGGGGTAAAAGTGTTGACATAAGTTAATGAATCTGCTTGATGTGAAAGTCTTACATGTTGTACATAATGATTCCATAGGAGGTTGTAATGATGGTCGAAAAGATTCAGATCAGGCGGGCTTTTGTCATGCAGTATATGATCGAGAACGATATGTCGTTAAATCAGCTCGCTGATGAAATTGGCATCTCTCCTGCCACACTTAGCAGGGTATTAAATGGTCACCGAAAACCGGGACAGCTTGTCATTGGCAAAATGATTCATTACTTTGATAAAAAATTTGAAGATCTATTTTACTATGAAAATGTTGACAAAAGTCAATGAGTGATATCATCATATCATCATCAAGGAGGAAATGTCATTGAAAAGGACTGGGATGGTCAGACACATTGATTCTCTCGGCAGAATTGTACTGCCCTCAGAAATGCGCAAGGTACTCAATATTAAAGAAGAGCAGCTGTTAGAAATTTTCATTGAAGATCAAACCATTATGCTGAAAAAATATGATGCAGATAAGAGCTGCCTGTTAACGGGACAAGTGACGAAGTACAACAAAAGCTATGGAAATGGGAACGTGATGCTGAGTCCTGAAGGAGCTGAACGTTTGTTAGTAGAATTAAAACAGCTATTGAAGGAAGAAGCAACTCATTAAAATGTGTTTTTAACCGAAAAATTTCATATAAAAATGCTGCAATCAGCACTTTGGAACGAAATTGTATCAAAATAACGAATCAAGTCGACAATATATAGGAAATCTTTATTTTGATGTTTCGTGACATGCACCTTGTTTTCATGTAAAATAAAGTTATGTGTACCAGTTTGTCTGGAGGTGTTTTCATGCACGCATTTGTTATCACATTACTCGTAATTGTCAGTATCGCACTTATCATCGTTGTATTACTACAATCAAGTAAAAGTGCTGGACTGTCAGGCGCTATTTCAGGTGGAGCCGAGCAGCTTTTCGGTAAGCAAAAAGCGAGAGGCCTTGACTTGATTCTTCACCGTTTAACGGTTATTTTGTCAGTGCTTTTCTTCATCTTAACACTTGCATTGGCATATTTAGGCGTGTAAAGCGCGAGTAACAGAAGGTCTGATCTTTTTTCAGACCTTTTTTTATTATCAGCACTCTTTTGTGTTTGTTTCATACATACAAGTGGAAAATATAAACCATACCAGAAGGAAAGGAAGTCACATCATGAAAGTTGTTACACCAAAACCATTCACGTTTAAAGGTGGAGAAAAGGCGGTGCTTCTTCTTCACGGTTTTACTGGGAATACAGCCGATGTTCGAATGCTTGGCCGTTATTTGAACGATAGAGGATATACATGCCATGCACCTCAATATAAAGGACACGGTGTGCCGCCAGAAGAGCTTGTCCATACAGGCCCGGCTGACTGGTGGAAAGATGTTGAAGAAGGCTATCAATTCTTAAAAGATGAGGGTTATGAGGAGATTGCAGTTTGCGGACTATCCCTCGGAGGAGTTTTTTCATTAAAATTAGGTTACACTGTACCTGTAAAGGGAATTGTACCTATGTGTGCACCTATGTACATAAAAAGTGAAGAAGTCATGTACCAGGGTGTACTAGATTATGCCCGTAACTATAAGAAATTTGAGGGTAAGTCAGAGGACCAAATTGAACAAGAAATGGAATCGTTCAAGAAAACACCAATGGATACACTGAGGAGCCTGCAAGAACTGATTGCAGATGTTAGAAACAATGTCGACATGATCTATTCACCTACTTTTGTTGTGCAGGCACGTCACGATCATATGATTAATACAGACAGTGCGAATATCATTTATAACGAAGTAGAGACAGATGATAAGCATTTGAAATGGTATGAAGAATCAGGCCATGTCATCACGCTTGATAAAGAGCGGGAGAAGGTTCATCAGGATGTCTATGCATTCTTAGAATCACTTGATTGGTCAATTTAAATATATAGGGGGTTAGAGTGTGCAAAAAGAAGAATTTATGGATGAATTACTCGCTTTTATGAAAGAAGAAGCGTATAAACCGTTAACCGTTCAAGAGCTGGAAGTCATGATGGAGATTACCAATCCTGATGATTATAAAGAGCTCGTCAAAGCACTTGTGACGCTGGAGGATCAAGGACTCATCGTTCGCACGCGCAGCGACCGTTACGGTGTACCAGAAAAAATGAATTTGGTAAAAGGAAAGCTGTCTGCTCATGCAAAAGGATTTGCATTTGTAACGCCTGAAGAGTTTGGACAGGATGATATTTTCATCCCGCCAAATGAGTTAGGCACAGCGATGAATGGAGATACCGTCATGGTTCGTGTCAGCCACAAATCAAACGGCACGAAAAAAGAAGGAACTGTTATCCGTATTCTCGAGCGTAATACTCAGACGGTTGTCGGTACCTACACAGAAACGAAAAGCTTTGGCTTTGTCATTCCTGATGATAAAAAAATCACAAACGATATCTTCATTCCGAAATCCGCTAAAAACGGTGCGGTCGAAGGTCATAAAGTCGTTGTGACGCTGACAAGCTACCCTGAAGGAAGAATGAGTGCAGAAGGTGAAGTGACTGAAATCCTCGGTCATAAAAATGACCCTGGCATTGATATTTTGTCGATCATTCATAAACACGGTCTGCCAGGTGAGTTCCCAGAAGAAGCACTTCAGCAGGCAGCAGACACACCTGAAACGATTGATGAAAAAGACCTTGAAGGCAGACGCGACTTGCGCAATGAAACGATTGTGACGATTGACGGTGCAGATGCGAAGGACTTAGATGATGCTGTAACTGTGCAAAAGCTGGATGATGGCAAATATAAGCTTGGCGTGCACATTGCAGACGTTTCTCATTATGTCACAGAGAATTCGCCGATTGATCAGGAAGCTTATGAACGTGGAACGAGTGTGTATCTCGTCGACCGCGTCATCCCAATGATTCCTCATCGTTTGTCAAACGGTATTTGTTCATTAAATCCAAAGGTCGATCGTCTCACACTGTCTTGTGAAATGGTCATTGATCGAAACGGAAAAGTCGTCAAACACGAGATTTTCCAAAGTGTGATCAAAACGACGGAGAGAATGACCTATTCTGATGTGAATAAGATTTTAGTCGACCAAGACGAAGAGCTTTTAAACAAATATGAGCCGCTAGTGCCGATGTTTCAAGAGATGGAGAAGCTTGCAGAGATTCTTCGTGACAAACGAATGGAGCGCGGAGCTGTAGACTTTGATTTCAAGGAAGCAAAAGTACTTGTAGATGATGAAGGCGCAGCGAAAGACGTTGTCATTCGTGAGCGTTCCGTTGCAGAGAAATTAATTGAAGAATTCATGCTTGTTGCAAACGAAACGGTTGCAGAGCATTTCCACTGGATGAATGTTCCGTTCATTTACCGAATTCACGAAGAACCAAACCCTGAGAAGCTTCAGCGCTTTTTAGAGTTCGTAACGACGTTTGGTTACATTGTGAAAGGGACGTCAACGAACATTCACCCGCGCGCACTTCAAAGTGTCCTCGATGCTGTCAGGGATCAACCAGAAGAAGTCGTCATTCAAACTGTGATGCTTCGCTCTATGAAACAGGCGAAGTATGATCCAGAAAGCATTGGCCATTTTGGATTATCAACGGAATTCTATACACACTTCACATCACCGATCCGCCGTTACCCGGATTTAATCGTGCATAGACTGATTAGAACCTATTTGATTCAGAAAAAGACAGATGAAGCGACCTTAGAAAAGTGGGGCCAGCTGCTGCCTGAAATCGCAGATCATGCGTCCACAATGGAGCGCCGCTCAGTCGATGCAGAGCGTGAAACAGATGATCTGAAGAAGGCAGAGTTTATGCTAGATAAAATCGGTGAAGAGTTTGATGGCATGATTAGTTCCGTGACGAACTTCGGACTATTCGTTGAACTGCCTAATACGATAGAAGGTCTTGTCCATGTCAGCTACATGACAGACGACTATTATCGCTTTGATGAACAGCACTTTGCCATGATCGGTGAACGTACAGGGAATGTCTACCGTATCGGTGACGAAATCACTGTCAAAGTTGTTAATGTTAATAAAGATGAGCACTCAATTGATTTTGAAATCGTCGGGATGAAGGGCACTCGCCGTAAATCTCCAAAAGATTTCAAGTTCAAAAAACGGACAGATCCACCAGCGAAAAAAGGGCGTGGAGGTCAAAAAGCCTCTGGGGAAAAAGGCAAAGAGGATAAAAGCGGAAGTGACTGGTTCACAAACCGTAAAAAGAAGAAAAAGAAAAAACGCGTATTTGAAAACGCACCGAAACAAAAACGCAAAAAGAAAAAGTAACGTGCCAAAAAGCAAATAGGGCATCCCGCTCTATTTGCTTTTTGACCACATGGCGTCAGCATTGTCGAAAGCTGGATTGTTTGATAAAATAATCCGTACGATTTGGACCGTGTTTGTGTCAAAAGGAGGGTGTACGCCAATGCCAAAGGGAGAGGGAAAAGTTGTTTCCCAAAACAAAAAAGCAAATCATGATTACTTTATAGAAGAAACATACGAAGCTGGCCTAGTATTACAAGGAACTGAAATCAAATCGATTCGTGCTGGAAAAGTGAATTTAAAAGATTCTTTTGCCAAAATCGAACGAGGAGAAGTGTTTCTTCATAATATGCACGTGAGCCCATACGAACAGGGGAACCGTTATAACCATGATCCGCTGAGAACGAGAAAGCTGCTGCTTCATCGCAAGCAAATCAGCAAATTGATTGGTGCGACAAAGGAAGAAGGCTACTCACTTGTGCCTCTGAAACTTTATTTGAAAAATGGCTTTGCCAAAGTGCTGATCGGAATCGGAAAAGGGAAGAAGAAATACGATAAACGTGAAGATCTGAAGAAAAAAGATGCAAAACGTGAAATCGAACGTGCCTTCCGCGATCGTCAAAAGCAATTCTAGCCTGATGCAGATGGCTTGCTGAGAGCGGAAGCATTATGCTACAATATGTTATGCAGTAAACAACCACCGCTTTTTTTACAGAAACCACCAGTTGTTTCAAGCGATGAGATTGTTATAATAGTTATATACGGAAGCAGTGAAGCTGAACTTCCATCCCGTATATCCCTTTTACAAGGGGACGTTACGGATTCGACAGGGATGGTTCGAGCTTAGGCTGCGAGCCGAGAGGCGATCTCGTTAACACGCACTTAAATGTAACTGGCAAAACTAAAAGTTTTAACCAAAACTTAGCACTAGCTGCCTAATAAGCGCAGCGAGCTCTTCCTGACATCGCCTATGTGTCTGTGAGGAGCCCAATGAAGTAGGCTACGCTTACGTTTCCGTCTGAGGACGTAAGAAGAGATCCATCAGACTAGCTCTCCAAGCGCCCGTCAGCAGGCATGAGGATGAGTGAACACGTAAATATGTTGACTACGCTCGTAGACGCTTAAGTAATCGATGTCTCTGGACGTGGGTTCGACTCCCACCGTCTCCATCAAAACTTTTAGAATGCAGTCGTATCAAGGGTTTGAAAGCCCTTGGTGCGTGTCTGGCAACATTTTGGCATCATTTTAGAAAATTTCTTCTTCCATGAAAGCTACAACTTCCTTTTGTTTGGAAGTGTATAGGTGGCTATAAGTGTTTAGTGTTTCTGCAACACCTGAGTGCCTTGTATTTTTTATTTATTAAATATTACACATGGTTTACGATAAGTCCAATTGATCAGCGAAACACAGATTGATAAGACTGTGACGGTTAACGGATCGAAAATGTTTAAACTTAAATCAGGATTATTCATCACTGCTTCATCAAAATATGTTCAGGTAAAACAAAAGTAAAATGAGAACTCCTCCATATTTTTGGAGGGGCTTTTTTGTGTTAATTCAGTTACTTCATGTCCACCTATTTATCATCCGTATTTTTAGAATATAAAAAAACACGTAGAGACATCTATCTTGTTTAATGCTTCTTATTACTTATTTTTACATAAATGTTGGAAGGTGAAAGGAAATTTGAGATAATAAATTGAAATTACCTTAGATATACATGAAAAGTAGATGTGTAGAATGTTTGATTTTTCTCTGATTTGGGAGGTGAACTATAATGAATGGTATAGATATATTAGAAAACGTATCAAGAATTGGTCAATTAATTCTTTTGTTCTCTGGTTATGCTCTTCACCGGCGATTGTCGAAATTAAAAAAGGAACGTCCTCTTACAAAGTACGAGAGTTTCCTGAAAGTTTTTGTAATGCTTGGTATATATGCTTGGGCGCTATCATTTTTCCTTCTATTTATGTGGGGTTAGTGTCACAATATGTCGATATTTGTAAGAAGACTTTAACTCTCACTTAAAACCCTTTATTTTCTATATTTGTATGATAAAGTTATTTTGAAAACTTAAAGGGGGTTTTAAAATGAAGAGATTATTATTTTTAATGTTAGCATTAGTCTTGGCTGTAACTGCATTTGCGCCAGCTGCTGCTGCAAAGACACAAAGCACAAAGGGATTAGAAGGTTTGACAGAAGAGCAAATTGAGAAGTCATTAAAAGAAATTGAATATATCTTCACAAAGATTATTGTTTCTGAAAAAAAAGGTTTCGTCATTAATGAGAAAGAGCTTGCGAAGTCACCTTATTCGGCTGAAGTGAAAGATGGAATGATCGCTTTTGCAAAATTAATGAATCAAGAAGTGACCACGAAAAGTAACACGGTAACTCGCTGTGTCGAGGATGCAATTGGTGTCGCTAAGGGCACATTAAAGCACCTACAAAAATCAATTGAAAAAGGAGATTGGATAGCTGTATTAGGTGCTCTTGCAGTTATGAATATTGCAATTAAGCCGCCCGTATTATTCGCGTTCATGCTGTTTTGTGGTGCACCAGTAGCCAAAATTGCTCCTGCTCAATATGAATAAAATTATTATGTGAAATTGGCCGTCAACCTGGGCGGCTTTTTTACATTACTTAAGCCACCATTCCTTCTTCTCTTTATCCCATTCTAAATTCATTTCTTGACACAAGATTTTTAACACCTTTAGGATCGTCGGCTCATCCTTACCAGTTTTCCGTTTTAGTTCATCCATCTAACTGCCTCAAACTATAGATGATTCGGTAAGCTTCCTTTCAAGATCAGTCACGCCGAACCGCTTTTAAAAGATATCTTAAAGGTTACAAAGCAAATTAAAGTTGTAGATAAAGATTTAAATTTTATAAATTCTAGAATGAAGAAAGAATTAGAAGAAATGGACCATGCAAAAACAGAAGTTAGTAAAATTGAAGATGAGAAAGCTAAAGATATACCAAAGGACAAATCAAAACCTTGATTTAGAAAAATAATGCTGAAACTTTTAAGGGGAATACACCGAACTTGGTTCACAGCAGAAAAAGAGATGCCGCATCTGGCATCTCTTTTCTTATGTACGGTTTCTCAAAGAAGACTGCACCAACCGAACAAACAAAGGAAAAACGACAACCACCGCAAGCATCATCAAAAATCCATCCGGCACAAGTTCCACAAACGTTGTCTGAATCACATAAACCGCAATCAGCAGTAAATAACTGATCAAAAATAACAATCCAGAACTTCTCTTTTCAAACGGTTTTTCTAAAAGAATCAACATAAACAGCCCCGTCATAATCATCCAAAAAGTCATATTCCTTTCGAGTCTCCTCTCCATTGATCTCCACATTGTACAGATATTTCTACAGACGCAACATACTTCTCCCTCAAATTAAGCAAAAAGTAGTGAAAATATAAGGGATCACAAACAGATAACGCCTGAAATTTTACAAAAAACCTCCAACCAATTCAAAATCACATCTTCCCATTTGAGACGTCCTCATATATAGTAAGATTAGACTAGTTCTAAATAACTGAAATTGGGGCGTTTACATGGATTCGATTGTTTTACATTTTATTGTGATCATGAGTGTTTCTGGCATTCTGTCCGTGATATTATCAATCATTGCTCATGCGAACCGCCACCGGTATATTGGCTGTCAATTGTTTATGTACATGTCTGGAGCAACTGCGATTTATATCTTTGGGCATACGTTTGAATTATTGGCTCGTACCCCTGAAGAAATCATGTTCTGGGTTTGTTTTCAATACATAGGTCTTCCGTTTATCGCACCGCTCAGTCTGCTGATTGTGCTGCAATTTACGGGGTTCCATCAATATTTCACAAAGCGCCGCGTGCTTCTCATCTTATTGATTCCAACTCTCACAACCATTATGGTGTTCACCAACTCTTTACATTCACTCTTTTATCGAAGCATCACGATGAATCCAGTAGATGGGTTTTTATTGGCTGATTTTACGATTGGCTATTGGTATATCATTCATGGCGTTTATACGTTTGGCTGTTCGATGCTTGCTATTTTTATGCTGCTTTGGTTTTTACGTGTCACAAAAAAAGAATATTTAAAGCAGATTCTGATACTGTTAGTGGGAATGTCCTTACCAATTTTGACTTCTTTTATTTATTTATTAGGCGTTACACCCCTGCATATTGATCCGGTTCCTGTGGTGATGTTTATTACCAACGCACTCTATTTATGGGCAATTATGTCGTTCCAGCTGTTTAAGCTGTCTCCCATTGCAATGGAGCGTGTGTTTGAGCATATGTCTGAAGGGGTTTTGATTTTAGATCGATATCGGACACTCATTGATTACAATCCCGCTGCTGCATCGATCATTCCAGCACTTGCGAATAAAAAGGGAATTGGCTATAAGATCGACGATATTTTCTCAGTAATCATCAAAGATTCAGCGTTCATTCAATGGCTGCGCTCTCCGCAGGATCATTCGCAATATGATTTAATGTGGAAAAAAGAAAAAGACCAGTCCTATTATTATCATCTGACCGCTTCCTCTCTATTTAATAGAAGAGGAGAGATTGAGGGCAGGCAAATAGTGATCAGTGATGTTACAGAGCAGCGTTTGCTGCAGGAAGAGCTGGAGCGTCGTGCGTATATCGATGGTTTGACGAATATTTTCAATCGATCTTCTTTCATCGAACGAACGCAGTTGATCCTTGAAGAGGATGCGCAGGATACCGCTGTTATGCTGTTTGATATTGATTTCTTTAAACAAATCAATGACACACACGGACATCATATCGGGGATGAAGCGCTGCGTCATGTTGTCTCTATTTGTCAGGAGCATTTACAAATGGATGATTTATTTGGACGATATGGGGGAGAAGAGTTTGCCATTTGTCTGCCTCATCAGTCATTTAAAGAGGCATGTCATATCGCGGAACAAATAAGACATTCGTTTGAAGCAAGTTTCTTTACGAATGATAAGGAAAAAGTGCGAGTGACAGCGAGCTTTGGAATTGCTCACACAGCCAATGATCCTTGTGTATTAGAGACACTTCTATTTGAAGCGGATCAGGCCTTGTATATGTCAAAACGCCAAGGACGGAACCGGATTTATGCATCCACTGGTAAGGGCCATGTGCTGTATCAAGAGCAGGATCTTCCTCATTGACTGTTGTCCTGACATTCGATATGATAAACATAACATTTGAACGGTTTCCTAAAGGGGAGTAGCTTTTACGGTTTTGGTCGTCACTACAGAAACATTCGTTGTTTCTCGGCCATTCCGGCATGAACAATGTTAGCCAGACCTTTGCCTATCACACATGAGGCAAAGGTCTGGCTATTTTTAAGGTCTTTTTGCATCTGTGTGATAGGGAAGCGGAACAAATGATGCTTTTAATCCTACAGATGAAAGGATGATCGATCTTGAAAAAATACGTGATGGCTTGTCTATTTTCAGGCACGCTTGTATTAAGCGGTTGCTCCGGCTTGCTTGATCAGGTCAACGATACAACGACATATGTCACTGAGGCAAATGACTATGTGACGGACATTCAGCAATTTACAGAGGAATTTCCAAAGCTCGCTGAAGAAGCTGTGCAAAACGCCGCCAAAAAGGCGGAATTAACGCAGCAGCTTGAATCGTTGAAGGCAGACATTCAAGATTTTAATGAAGTCACAGCGCCAAAAATGGCAGAAGACCTTCATGCACAAATCATTGAAAAAAATAAAGTGCTGTCAGAGGAGATCCAAACATATATACAGCAATTGAAAGCAGGCGATATCGATGTTGCCGCCATACTGGAGGATCAGCAGGGATTGATGAAACAGCTTCAGCAATCCGTCAATCTTTTGCAGGATATCGAACAATTAACAAATTAGGACAAACAGCTTTATATGCGGTGCTCAGCATATCTTTGCCTTTTTCGGTGGAGATATGCTTTAATTTAGGTAAAGACAAGTCATAATGAAAAAAAGGTGATCACATGACAGAACATGAAGAAAGACATATGGCTTCGCCTAGAGCCGAAAAGGAAAAAGACCAATTGATCAATCGCTTGAAACGAGTGGAAGGACAAGTTCGCGGGATCCAGCAAATGATTGAAAACGATCGTTACTGTATAGATGTTGTGAATCAAATCTCTGCAGTCAATGCGGCTTTGAAAAAAGTCAGTCTTCATTTGATGGAAAAGCATACACATCATTGTGTTGCAGATGCTATCAAGAGCGGCAATGGGGATGAAGCCATTGAAGAGTTAATGACGGTCTTTACGAAACTGACAAAATCGTAGCATTTATGTTTACATCCATACCCTACTAGGGTATAGTAAATTGTAGAAAATGATTGATGGAGGCGATGAGAAGTGGAACAAGCAACACTTCAAGTGCAGGGCATGTCTTGCGGACATTGCGTGAAAGCAGTCGAAGGAAATGTAGGAGAATTAGCAGGTGTGGAATCTGTGAAAGTCCATTTAGACAAAGGACAGGTGGAGGTTTCATTTCATCCGGATCAAGTCACGTTACACCGTATTTCTGATGTGATTGAAGAACAGGGATATGATGTCGTATAAATAAGTATACGTGCTGCAGTACAGCACGTATTTTTTTCAAAAAATAATACCCCCATGGAGTATATGGAGAGGTGAGATCAATGAAAAAGGAAATTGACTTTCAAATTACGGGGATGACCTGTGCTGCTTGTGCAGGCCGTATCGAAAAGGGATTGAACAGGCTGGAAGGTGTGGAGGATGCCAGTGTGAATTTGGCGCTTGACACTTCCCATATTGTCTATGAAACAGAGAAACTAACACCAGATGATTTAAAGCGAAAAGTTCAATCGCTTGGCTATGATGTGGTGATGGAGCAAGCAGAATTTGATATAGAGGGAATGACGTGTGCGGCTTGTGCAAACCGAATCGAGAAAAAAATTAACCGAATGGACGGTGTCGATCACGGGTCTGTAAATTTTGCACTTGAGACACTTCAGGTCACATATCATCCGGGCCAAACGTCTACAAATGACATAAAAGATGCGGTGCAGTCTATTGGGTATTCTTTAATTGAACCAGCCGCAGATCAAGCAGAGGAAGGAAAGAAAGATCACCGCCAAGCAGCAATAGAGAAGCAAACGGCACGCTTTTTATTCTCGATGATTTTGTCACTGCCGCTTCTTTGGGCAATGGTCAGCCATTTTTCTATTACGTCCTTTATTTGGCTGCCTGAAGCGTTTATGAATCCATGGGTACAGCTGGCGTTGGCAGCGCCTGTGCAGTTCATTGTCGGCTGGCCCTTTTATGTAGGGGCGTATAAGGCTTTAAGAAATAAAAGTGCCAATATGGATGTTCTCGTCGCTCTTGGGACATCTGCCGCGTTTTTCTATAGTTTATATGAAAGCATTCAGTCAGCGGTTCAAGGGACACATGAGGCGGCCCTCTATTATGAAACAAGTGCTGTTCTCATTACGTTGATCGTGCTCGGAAAATTAATGGAAGCAAGAGCAAAAGGAAGATCATCAGAAGCGATTCAAAAGCTGATGGGCTTACAAGCGAAAGAAGCGGTTATCGAGCGTGATGGCAAACAGATGACTGTGCCTATTTCTGACGTGAAAGTGAATGATCTTGTGTTTGTCAAACCCGGAGAAAAAGTGCCGGTAGATGGAGAGATCATAGAGGGGACAACGGCGATAGATGAGTCTATGATTACAGGAGAAAGTCTGCCTGTTGATAAAACAGCAGGAGATATGGTCATCGGGGCAACGATGAATAAAAATGGATTTATCAAAATAAAAGCGATGAAAGTCGGGAAAGAGACCGCTCTTTCACAGATTATCCGAGTCGTAGAACAAGCGCAGGGCTCAAAAGCACCCATTCAAAGAATGGCAGATCAAATATCAGGAATATTCGTTCCCATTGTTGTAGGAATTGCTGTGCTCACATTCCTGATATGGTTTTTCTTTGTTGACCCAGGAAATGTAACGTCAGCACTTGAAACCTTTATAGCTGTCATTGTCATCGCATGTCCGTGTGCGCTCGGTCTTGCCACACCAACCTCTATTATGGCTGGCAGCGGCCGTGCGGCTGAATCAGGTATTCTGTTTAAAGGCGGAGAGCATTTAGAAGTGACTCAATCACTCGATACGGTGGTGTTAGATAAAACAGGGACTGTGACAAAAGGGGAGCCTAGTCTGACAGATGTGCTCGCATATGCCAATCGGACAGAAGATGAGCTGCTGCAGCTAGCAGGATCGGCAGAACAGCAGTCGGAACACCCGCTTGCCCAAGCGATCACAAACGGTATGAAAGAACAAGGTCTTGAAGCGGTCGAAGTTGAAGCCTTCCAAGCAGATCCTGGTCATGGAATTGAAGCAATAGCCGCTGGGCACAAGCTTTTCATTGGTACACGGAAGCTATTACAGAAACATCATATCCAATATGATCAAGTCGAAGCATCTGTCACAACGCTGGAGGAGCAAGGAAAAACGGCTATGCTCGTTGCGATTGACGGAGAAGTCGCCGGCATTGTAGCAGTGGCAGATACGATCAAATCATCCTCTCCTCAAGCCATCGCTCGTCTGAAAGAGCAGGGGATTCACGTTGTGATGATGACAGGTGATAACAAGCTGACAGCAGAGGCGATTGCGAAACAGGCGGGCATTGATCATGTCATTGCTGAAGTGCTTCCTGAAGAAAAAGCGGCTCACATTACGGCACTTAAGGAACAAGGAAAAAAAGTCGCCATGGTCGGAGACGGTATCAATGATGCCCCAGCCCTGGCAACAGCGAATATTGGGATGGCGGTTGGAACAGGGACAGACGTAGCCATGGAGGCGGCAGATATTACGCTCATGACAGGAAATCTCCATGCCATTGCAGATGCGCTGGAATTTAGTAAAAAAACGATGAGAAACATTAAACAAAACCTATTTTGGGCGCTTGCCTATAACTGTATTGGGATACCGATCGCTGCATTTGGTTTCCTTGCGCCATGGCTTGCAGGAGCGGCAATGGCCTTTAGCTCCGTGTCCGTTGTGCTGAATGCGCTCAGATTGCAGCGATTGAAGCCAGTCAGAGAGGGAGTGGCAGAATGAAGATGAATGTTAAATGGGTTTGGACCGTTAGTGCATTGCTCTATGTTGCTCTTGTACTTATTGGATATGCGATTTATGACGAATTTTATCAAAATCAAAATACACCAAGTGAACAGATGCAAAATCATTAAGACTTCGCCAAAAGCAAAGTCTTTTTTTAACAATATTGTGGAAAAACCCACCTTTTTAAAGATTTTTCATAAAAAATTCACTTCTTTTTGTTCTTTTTTGTCGTTTTTTGTAGGTTCGTCGTTAAGATGCGATTAAGCAACAAAGAAAGCGTTATCAATAAAAGGGGGTTCACGTATGAAAAAGTTAGGGTTAGCTTCTCAAATACTCATTGCACTTGTTCTGGGTGTTGTCGTGGGAGCGCTGTTTTATCAAAATGAAACCGTTATTAATGTGTTAACGCCGATTGGCGATATATTCATCCATTTAATTAAAATGATCGTTCTTCCAATTGTTATTGCTGCATTGATTGTAGCAGTTGCAGGTGTTGGAGATATGAAAACGATCGGAAGACTCGGCGGAAAAACCATTCTGTACTTCGAGATTGTGACAACGATTGCATTAGCAGTTGGACTGCTTGCAGCAAACTTGTTCCATCCTGGTACAGGAATTGATATGAGCAACATGGAGAAAGGCGATATCTCTAAATATGAAGAGACATCTAAGGCTTCTTCTGAAAAAGCGACTTTCTCAGAAACGTTGGTGCATCTTGTACCGACAAACGTTTTCCAATCCATTGCAGAAGGTGATCTATTACCAACCATCTTCTTTACAGTCTTATTCGGATTAGGAATTGCCGCAGTTGGAGACAAAGGAAAACCAGTATTAGGATTCTTTGAGGGTATACTCGAAGCCATGTTCTGGGTAACCAATAAAGTGATGAAGTTTGCACCATTTGGTGTATTCGCGCTCATCAGTGTGACGGTGATCAAATTCGGGGTCGGAGCGCTTCTCCCGCTAGGCAAACTGGTACTTGTCGTTTACGGTACAATGGCATTCTTCGTCATTGTTGTACTTGGCATTATTGCGAAAATGGCTGGAACAAGCGTCTTTACACTATTTAAAGTATTAAAAGAAGAAATCATTCTTGCATTCTCAACAGCAAGTTCAGAAGCTGTACTGCCTAGATTAATGGACAAAATGGAGAAGTTCGGCTGCCCGAAAGCGATCACGTCGTTCGTTATTCCAACAGGCTACACCTTTAACTTAGATGGAAGTGCCATCTATCAATCCATTGCTGCGATATTTGTTGCACAAATGTACGGCATGCCGCTTTCCATCTATGAGCAAATTACGTTACTATTAATTTTAATGCTGACATCTAAAGGAATGGCTGGTGTACCAGGTGCATCGATCGTTGTTGTCATCACAACTCTTGGTGCCATGGGACTGCCGCTTGAAGGACTTGCCTTCATCGTTGGGATCGACCGACTTCTTGACATGGTTCGTACAACAGTGAACGTATTTGGTAACTCACTTGCAGCCATTGTCATGTCTAAGTGGGAAAAAGTATTTGATCAAGAGAAATCGAAGAAGTATATTGAGGAATTAAAACAACAAACAAAAGCAGCGTAAAAAAGGAGATCTTTTCAAATGACGAAGCTACAGGACAAGCAAGTTCGAATCGAACGAGACTTTCTAGGTGAAAAGGAAGTAGACACTCAAGCATATTATGGAATTCAAACATTACGTGCAGTGGAGAACTTTCCAATTACAGGCTACCGTATTCATGAGGAACTCATCAAAGCATTAGGGATTGTCAAAAAGGCAGCCGCACTTGCAAATATGGATACACAGCGACTATATTCTGGTCTTGGAGAAAAAATTGTTCAAGCCGCAGATGAGGTCATCGAAGGAAAATGGAACAATCAATTTATTGTCGATCCAATTCAAGGCGGGGCTGGCACTTCAATGAATATGAATGCCAATGAAGTCATTGCAAACAGAGCGCTTGAACTACTAGGAAAGGAAAAAGGCGCTTATACTGAGCTAAGTCCAAACACGCATGTGAACATGTCGCAGTCAACAAACGACGTTTTCCCAACAGCGATTCATATTTCAACATTGAATATGATTGAAAAACTACTTTATACGATGGAAAACATGCATCAAGTCATGACCGAAAAAGCGCAGGAATTCGATCATGTCATCAAAATGGGACGCACGCATCTTCAGGACGCTGTTCCAATCAGACTTGGACAAGAGTTTAGTGCTTATGCAAAAGTTCTTGCTCGTGATATTAAACGTATCAAGCAGTCTAGACAGCATTTATATGAAGTCAATATGGGTGCAACAGCAGTCGGAACTGGATTGAATGCAGATCCTAAGTATATTCGCCAAGTGGTTGGCTACCTATCTGACATTAGCGGATTACCGTTAGTTGGTGCTGAAGACTTAGTCGATGCAACGCAAAATACGGATGCTTATACAGAAGTATCGGCTGCGCTTAAAGTATGTATGATGAACATGTCCAAAATGGCGAACGATATTCGTCTAATGGCTTCAGGTCCAAGAGCGGGCTTTGGTGAGCTGCACCTGCCGCCGAGACAGCCAGGTTCATCCATCATGCCAGGAAAAGTCAACCCAGTTATGCCTGAGGTCATGAACCAAGTGGCATTCCAAGTTATTGGGAACGATCACACAATCTGTCTTGCATCAGAGGCTGGCCAGCTTGAACTAAACGTTATGGAACCAGTGTTAGTGTTCAACCTGCTTCAATCTCTCAGCATGATGAAAAATGTATTCGAGTCCTTCGTGGACAACTGCTTGCGTGACCTAAAAGCAGATGAATCTAGATTAAAAGAATATGTAGAAAAGAGTGCCGGTGTCATGACGGCGGTGAACCCGCACATTGGTTATGAAGCGGCTGCACGAATTGCAAGAGAAGCCATCCTTACAGGTGCATCTGTACGTGAGCTTTGTCTGCAAAATGATGTGTTAACAGAGGAAGAGCTTGATGTCATCTTAAATCCTTTTGAAATGACAAAACCAGGTATTGCTGGTGCATCACTTTTAGAAAAGGATCGTTTAGAAGATTAAGCGGCATCATGAGAAGCGCACACCGGCAAAGTTCCGGTGTGCGCTTTTTCATGGAGGTTTGTTTTTCTTTAGCTCACATAGTATACTATCGTAAATTATTAGGGATGTGACTGCGTTTGAATCTACTGAAAAAATGGCTGAATACAGAGCCTTATTTAATTGTGCTGCTCATTGTACTGACGCCGATTGGCGGAGAGTTTAAATTTTATCCATTTGAGGACAGCTTTCGGGTCAGCTTTGGAACCGTTGTCTTTTTCTTTATCCTGCTTCAAATGAAAAGATTTCCGGCATGGGCAAGCGGCATCATCGCTGGGATATCTGTTTTTGCGTTTCGCGTGCTGCTTGATACAGCTGTGACAGGGCATCTTCCGCTTGAAGAGGCAGTTTCATTAAGATTTCCTTCCCTGCTTTATTATGTTGTCTATGGCACACTCTTTTATTTATTGAAGGTCAGACGTTTCCGCGATCAGCCATGGCTGATTGGCGCAACAGGCATCGTCATGGAGCTGTGCGCAAGCGTTGTTGAGATCATCGCACTTCGAGGCACGATGGATGAAATGTTAACGGTGCGGACGCTGTTTCAATTATTTGTTTTAGCGATTTTCAGAAGCTTTTTCGTGTTGGCTTGTTATACAATGATTCGCTTATATGAAGAGCAGGCGAGAGAGCGTCAGATGAAAAAGGAAAAGGAACATTTGCTGATGCTCCTGTCCAACCTTTACACGGAATCTACATATTTTCATAAAACACTCGCACATGCCGAGCACATTACGGCTACATCCTATCAATTGTATCAATCCCTTCACCACGCAAAGGATGCGGAATCATTGGATTTGAAAAAGCTCGGTAAAACCGCCTTGCAAATTGCAGGAGAGGTGCATGAAATCAAAAAGGATAACCAGCGGATTTTTTCTGCCTTATCAAAGCTGATTCATGAAGAAAACTTCCAGGCTTATGAGAGTCCTTCTCATATCGCTGGGCTTGTCATTCGCATTCATGAAAATTACGCAGAATCTCTTAAAAAAAACATCGTCTTTCATTATGATGAAGATGGGAAGCATCCCGCCTATCACGTGTATACCATTCTATCTTTGTTAAATAACATCGTATCCAACGCTGTTGAAGCCATTCCTGTAGATGGAGAGGTGTCACTTTCTATTTCACAGAAAGAAAACCACGTGATTTTTCAGATCAGCGACAACGGGCCTGGCATAAAAGAACGTAATCATCATGTGATTTTTAAACCGGGCTTCACTTTGAAATACGACCAGGCTGGGAATCCATCTAGCGGTATCGGGCTTGCCTATGTAAAGGATACAGCGGAGAAGCTTGGCGGAAGTGTTGAGATGAAGAGTATCCCAAATAAACAAACGATTTTCACATTAACGATACCAGTAGATCAAGTCAGTAGAAAAGAGGGGATTGGGAGATGAGATTTTTTATAGTTGATGATGATGAAGCCGTTCGTTCTTCACTGGCTCAGCTCATTGAAGATGAAGAGCTTGGCATTGTGGCCGGGGAAGCAGAGGATGGCGCAGAGTTAACAGCCAGCTACTTAAATGATTTGCACATTGATATCTTATGTATTGATCTATTGATGCCGGAAAGGGACGGGCTTGAAACGATTCGAGCGATCAAGGATGAGTTTCATGGGAAATACTTAATGCTGTCACAGGTTGAAACAAAGGAATTAATCGGACAGGCGTATACGCTTGGCGTCGAATATTATGTGACAAAGCCGATCAATCGTGTAGAGGTCTTAAGTGTCCTCCATCTGATGATTGAACGTCTTCATTTAGAGCATTCAATTGAAAATATTCAGCACTCACTCAAATCAGTCATGCAATTTCAGCAGCGCGGTCAGACGAAAACGAAGCAGCGGGGGAAAAGTCTTGCAGAGGCAGGTCAGTTTTTGCTGGCGGAGCTTGGTATTGTTGGTGAGAAGGGGTCTAAAGATTTATTAGATATGATTCTGTTTACAGACCAGTATTTAGCGCTGCATGCTGATCATCATGATTCCTTTCCTTCTTTAAAGATCATTTTCACTGGGATTACGGAGGATAAGTTAAGTGAGCCCTACACATCGGCAGACATCGCAAGAGAAGCAAAGGCAGCCGAACAGCGGGTAAGGCGTGCGATCAATCAATCATTGAAACACATCGCATCACTTGGGCTTACCGATTTTTCCCATCCAACGTTTGAAAATTACGCATCTAAATTTTTCGATTTCACCATCGTACGAAAGAAAATGAGCGAATTGACGAAAGAGATGAGCGGAAGAGAAGAACACACCCGCATCAATGTGAAGAAATTTGTGCAGGTGCTTTACTACGAAGCGAAACGTATTTTTATGGAAGATTAAAAAAAGACATGCTCTCCAATTAAGGAGACATGTCTTTTTTTGTGATGGATTGCAGGTGCATCTGCAGTACGGAGCGTATGAGCTGAGGCGGTATACGTTCGGGCTGCACGATTCCATTCAATGCAAGCCCATTGATGACCGCATAAAGCCGTTCGGTTTCTAATAAAAGATCGATATCATTTAGCAGCAGCTCATCCTCTTTCAATTTCATTAAACAATATTGGACCGTTTGGAAAAGCTCGTCATACATCTTTGCATTGAGCGGCTGTAGATCTGGTTCAGTCAGCGCCTTGATTGCAAAAGCCTGCCACACCTCCATTTCAAATTTTCTTTCTTCATCAAGTGGAAGAAGCTGCTCCAATAAAGTGAGGACATTTTCCTCCGTTGAACCGTTTAATGAAAGCCCTGTAATCCGCTCCTTGACTCTTTCTTGAATTAAATTCATAGAGAATAGAAATAACTCTTGCTGTGTGGAAAAATAATGACGCATAGAGCCGGCTGAAATTCCAGCTTCGACTGCTATTTTTCGTACAGAAGCGCTTTCCAATCCCTCTTGTTTAATCACTCTCATTGCAGCTTGAGCGACCTTTTGTTTTTGTTTATGGTGATCGACGATTTTTGGCATACATTGATTTTAGCATAGCTGTTGTTTTTTTAACACATCTGTGTTATTTTTTATTTAATACAATCGTATTAAAAAGGATGTGGAGAAATTGGTCGGTTTATTGATTGTGGCATGTGAAATTGGTTTTTGGCTGTTTATTCTAATGGGCTTAACGCTGCGTTATGTGTTTAAACAGAAAAAGTGGGGTGCTTTTTTTCTTGTCTGTACGCCGGTTTTGGATCTCATACTTCTTGCGGCTACTTATATAGATTTAAGGCAAGGGGCTGTGGCGAGTGTCATCCACGGGCTTGCGGCTGTTTATATTGGTGTGAGCCTTGCCTTCGGACATCAAATGGTGAAATGGGCAGATGCTAGGTTTGCCTATCGATTTGCAGGAGGTCCTAAGCCAAAGGGAAAACCAAAGTACGGGAAAGAGCGGTCTGTTTATGAAATGGTCGGCTGGGCGCGGCATTTCATTTCTTATGTTATTGGAGCGGGGCTGTTATATGGATTAACCTATCTCATCCAAGCACCAGAGCGGACGGAAGCACTGATGCAGCTTGTCAATACATGGGGGATGATCTTAACTATTGATTTCATCATTAGCATCAGCTACGTCATTTGGCCGAAAAAACATCCAGAAAATATAACAGGCTGACAAAAAAGACAGGCGGATTTACTCCACCTGTCTTTTCTTATGATGACAGCCCTTTGTAAATGGTGTCGATATTCCATTTCATCATCTTATAGTAGCTGTCTCCATCTTCACCTTCTTTTCCAATAGAGTCAGTGAAGACTTTTCCTTTGATCGGAACCCCGGTTTCCTCAGAGAGGCTTTCAAGGCTGCGTTTATCAACACTTGTTTCAAGAAAGAGCGCAGGAACTTGATGATCTTTGACAAAATGAATAATGCGCTTCATTTGTCCTGGTGTTCCTTCACTTTCTGTGTTGATCTCCCAAATATAGCCGGCTTTCAATCCATACGCCTCTGCAAAATACTTGAATGCCCCTTCACTTGTGACAAGGAGCTTTTTATCTTTTGGCAGCTGATCAAACTTGTCTTTTGCTTCATCGTGAAGCGCTTGAAGCTTTTTGATATAGGCTTCTGCATTTTTTTCGTAATCCTCTTTATGCTCAGGGTCTGCTTGAATGAGCGCATCTCGGGCATTTTGGGCATAAATGATCCCGTTCTCGACATTCAGCCATGCGTGCGGATCCTGCTGGCTTTCAAGGCCTTTTGATGACAAATGCTTCACTTTGACGCCTTTACTCAGCTCGGCTACAGGTGCATCATCCCCGTCCTTGCCGCTCGATTCAAGCAGCTTTTGAAACCAGCCGTTTCCTGTTTCAAGGTTCAAGCCATTATATAGAACAAGGTCTGCATCCGTCGTATACTGAACATCCTTTGGCAGCGGGTCAAATTCGTGTGGATCTGTACCAATGGGAACAATGCTGTGAATAGAGACATGCTGCCCGCCTACTTCCTTCACAATGTCATAAAGAATGGAGTAGGTCGTGACAACTTTTAATGTGCCGTCATCTTTACCGGAATTACTTTGCTGGGTTGAACAGCCTGCGATGATCATAAGGGCAATGAATACTGCGGTCAAACGGATAGCAAATACCTTCTTCATATATGTCCTCCTTTTACATAGACGCTTCCTTTTTTAAGTGCGTTCGTTTTCGTTTAGATTTTAATGATCTCCATAGAATGCCTTGCTTTGGTGAAAAGATAAAGGCACTGCCGAATAAAATAGTCGCGACCAGCACGATGGAAGCGCCTGATGACAAGTTATACGTAAAACTAAGCCCTAGACCTACGACAGCAGAAACAGCACCGAAAAAAGCAGATAAATAAATCATGATCCATAGCCGGTCCGTTAAGAGATAAGCGGTGGCTGCCGGCGTAATCAACATGGCAACAACAAGAATAATCCCAACGGTTTGCAGTGATGCAACGGTCACAAGGGTCAATAAGGTCATGAGAAAATAATGAATCATACGATTCGGCAAACCGTAAACCGAAGAAATCACCGGATCAAATGAACTAATGAGCAATTCCTTGTAGAAAACTATGACGGCTAGCAAAATAAAAATACCGATTCCCAGTGTAATCCACATATCAGATGATCGAACAGCTAGAACGTTTCCAAATAGAATATGATATAGATCACTTGAACTTTTCAAAAATGTGATCAAAATAATTCCGATTGAGAAAAAGGCTGTGAAGACAATGCCGATGGCAGAATCATTTTTTATGCGGCTGTTTTGACTCACATAACCGATCCCAATCGCTGTTAACACCCCAGTTAAAACGGCCCCGAAGAAAAAGTTAATTCCCAGCATATAAGAGATGGCGACACCTGGCAGTACGGCGTGTGAAATGGCGTCTCCCATCAGGGCCATGCCGCGTAAAATGATAAAGCAGCCGATAACGCCGCAAATGATGCCTACCATGACAGATGTAAATAGCGCTTTTTGTAAAAAAGCATATTCAAAGAGTCCGGTTAAAAATTCCATTACACGTCTCCTCCTGCTGATTTTAAGAATGGCAGCTGTGTTTCATATGCTTCCAGCATGATTTCTGGGCGAAGGATGTCGTGTACAGGCCCTGCTTTGATGAGTTTTTTATTTAACAGAACAAGATGGCTGAAATAATCATCTGCCTTACTCAAATCATGATGGACAACCAAAATGGTTTTCCCTTCATCTCGTAATTCCTTCAAAATGCGAACCATCGTTTCTTCACTTGCCATATCAATCCCGACAAATGGTTCATCCAAACAGAAGAGCTGTGCGTTTTGAGCAAGTGCCCTTGCAAGGAAGACACGCTGCTGCTGTCCGCCGGATAACTCACCGATTTGTCTTTTGGCAAAGTCCTGCATCCCGACTTTTTCTAAACAGTGATACGCATATGCCCGGTCTTCTTTTTTTGGACGTTTGATTAGTCTGAGCTTCGGATATGTTCCAAGTAGTACGGTATCCAGTACATGAATCGGAAACGTCCAATCTAAATCATTTCTCTGCGGTACATAGGCGATTTGTTTTCTGACTTGTTTAAAGGGCTGCTCAAAAAAACGAATATCCCCTTGGTCTTTTTCAATGAGATCCAAACATGCCTTGAGTAACGTCGATTTACCAGCACCATTTGGACCGATGATTCCTGTCATTGTCCCTTCCTGTATGGAAAGAGAGACATTCTCTAATGCATCCTGTCCGTGATATGAGACATGAAGACGGTCGATTGTTAAAGCATTTGACATCTCTTGCGGCCCCTTTCAATCATCATTGAACTTCCTAAAGATATATGCATACATTAAATAATTTTGACTAAAGGATGAAATGATTCACTAACGCTAATTTGTTTCCTTAGGGAAACTTTTATTTTATTCTAAGCTTATGTCCTTCTTTTGTAAAGAGAAAAACTGCAAATGATCGTTTTTATGTTATGCGGGGAGCGGGGGACATGAGCTTGGTTTATTGAAAATCCGTGTGACAGAATTGGACACAAAAAACCAATGATTTCTTCAGAAATGATTGACAGAAGACAAGAACTCCTCATATAATAAAGGTAATCTAATATATGAATATATGCTCATATATAAAGTTTTTGATTTTTAATAGGTTTCATCGATCCAGGGAACGTTACTTATCATATAGAAAAAAGGTGAGAACATGAAAAAAATGAAGGATGAATACGTATTAAGCGGTCTTGATTGTGGAAACTGTGCACGTAAAATTGAAACAGGTGTCAGCAAAATGGATGGCGTTGAAGCTTGTTCCGTTAATTTTGCGACAGGGACATTGACTGTCACACATGCAGATAAGCAAGAAACGATGTCAAAGCGTATTGAAAAAACAGTTCAGTCCATCGAACCTCATGTGAGTGTATCACCAAAAGAAGAGGGACATCACCACGATCATGATCATGGGACAAAGAATTTAAAAGCGATTGTGCTGAAATTAATTGGCGGTGCTGTTATAGGAACAGCAGCTTATTTTATACCAGAAGATGGCTTACTGAAATTTATCATGTTTTTCGCAGCGTATTTACTAGTCGGCGGTGATGTGGTTTTTAAAGCGCTGAAAAATATCGTGCGCGGCCAAGTATTTGATGAGAACTTCTTAATGACCATTGCAACTGCTGGCGCTTTTGTGATTCAGCAATATCCAGAGGCACTGGCAGTGATGCTGTTTTACCAAATTGGAGAGCTGTTCCAAGGGGCAGCAGTGAATCGTTCAAGACGATCCATTAGTGAATTAATGAATATTCGCCCTGAATATGCAAATCTCAAAGTAGGAAATGAAACAAAAAAAGTGAAGCCGGAAGAAGTAAAAGTCGGTGACCGTATCGTCGTAAAACCGGGCGAAAAAATTCCACTTGATGGTCTTGTCATTGAAGGATTTTCACTTGTGGATACCTCTGCATTAACAGGTGAGTCTGTGCCGCGGGATGTAGAAGCAGGGAAAGAAGTTCTTGCAGGATTTGTGAATCAAAACGGTATTCTTGAAATTGAAGTGCAAAAAGGGCTAAGTGAATCGGCCGTGACGAAAATTTTAGATTTGGTTGAAAATGCGAGCAGCCGAAAAGCACAGACAGAAAACTTTATCACAAAGTTTGCAAAATACTATACACCGGCTGTCGTTGTATTAGCATTGCTGCTTGCCTTTGTGCCGCCGCTTCTCATTCCATCAGCACAATTGTCTGACTGGGTTTACCGGGCACTCGTTTTCCTAGTGATTTCTTGTCCTTGTGCGCTTGTCGTGTCCATCCCATTAGGGTTCTTCGGGGGAATTGGGGCAGCTTCTAAACGAGGCATCTTAGTAAAGGGCAGTAACTATTTAGAAGCATTGAACTCTGTGAGTTATGCTGTATTTGATAAGACGGGCACACTCACAAAAGGGAACTTTACGGTGACCAATATCGTGACAACGAGCGACAAGTGGTCAGAAGAGGAGCTGCTTTCTTTTGCAGCTTTAGCAGAAGCTCACTCCTCACATCCGATTGCTGAATCGATTAAAGCGGCATATGGTTCGCCGCTTGATGAAAACCAGATCGAAGCCTATGAGGATATTGCGGGACATGGAATTAAAGCGACCATCAGTGGTTCACAAGTGTTAGCGGGTAATCATCGCTTGATGGAACGAGAAGGCATTTCGTATGAAAAAGAAAAACGAAGCGGAACAGTTGTGTACATGGCCATTAACGGTGAGTTTGCCGGATCGATCTTGATTGCAGATGAATTAAAGGATGATGCAATTGAAGCGGTCTCATCTCTAAAAGCATCTGGCATTCAAACAGTCATGCTGACTGGTGATGCCAAGCAAGTTGGAACAGCGGTCGCCCAGCAAATTGGCATTGATGAAGTACATGCCGAATTATTACCGCAGGATAAAGTAACGAAATTAGAAGAAATTGATCAGAAAAAAGCGCCTCAAGAAAAATTATTATTTGTTGGGGACGGCATTAATGATACACCGGTATTAGCAAGAGCAGACATAGGAATTGCGATGGGCGGACTTGGTTCAGATGCAGCGGTAGAAGCGGCTGATATCGTCATTATGACAGACCAGCCGTCAAAAGTAGCAGAAGCCATCGCTGTCGCTAAACGAACAAGAAGAATTGTATGGCAGAACATTGCATTTGCTCTTGGAGTTAAAGGGGTTTTCCTATTACTCGGAGCATTTGGTATTGCGACCATGTGGGAAGCCGTCTTCTCGGATGTCGGTGTGACTGTACTCGCTGTTTTAAATGCCATGAGGGTAATGAAATAAAATTGTTAGGAAAAATTCATGAATACCATCTTTCATAATGAATCCCCTCTTGTTAAAATAGAAGAAGTTGGATAATGGCATTATTCTAAGCTATTATCCTTTTTCTTTTGAAGGAATGAAAAAGATAAGGTAGGTGCTTATGTGAGTAAAAAAAATAATCAATCATCATCCATTAAATTTGCTGTCATTTTAACCATTATCGCAGCTCTTCTCATCGGATTATTCGTCGTCATTGGAAACAACAACAGCAAAGAAGCACAAACGGTTGACAGTAAGCCTTCTATTAAAGGACAGCCTGTCATGGGAGATAAAAACGCAGCCGTACAAATTGTCGAGTTTGGGGATTATAAATGTCCATCATGTAAATCATTTGAAACAGACATTTTCCCAAAGCTGAAAGCGGACTACATAGATAAAGGCGATGTATCATTTTCGTTTATTAACTTGCCACTTCCTGTTCATGGAGATGGCGCAGTGCTGGCAGCACTAGCTTCTGAAGAAGTGTGGAAAGAAGATCCGAAAAACTTTTGGGCATTTCATGAAGCTGTCTATCAAGCACAGCCAGATAGTGAAGCAGAATGGGTCACGCCTGCTAAGCTGACAGAGCTAGCGAAAAAGACAACAAAAATAGACACGGACAAGCTTAAAGATCATCTATCAAAGAAAACATATCAGCCGCAGCTGAACACAGACGATCAGCTTGTGAACCAATATAAAGTGAATGCAACACCAACTCTTTTCATTAACAATAAACAAGTCGAAAACTTTTATGACTATGATGAAATCAAAGAATTAATTGATCAAGAGCTCAAAGGGAAAAAATCATGAAGAATAAACTTGTTTACTTATACAGTGCTTGGATCGTTTCTATCGTTGCGACGATGAGCAGCCTGTATTTAAGTGAAGTAAAGAAGTTTATCCCATGTGATATGTGCTGGTTTCAGCGCATTTTCATGTACCCGCTCGTGCTTTTACTTGGAATTGCGACATTCAGAGGCGATGTGAAAGTGAAATATTACGTTCTGCCTCTGGCTGTGATTGGCGCTTGTTTTTCTATCTATCATTATATGGAACAAAAGATACCTGGCTTTGCATCGATCCGCCCTTGCCTGAGCGGTATTCCTTGTTCTGTTGATTATTTGAACTGGTTTGGTTTTATCACCATTCCACTGCTAGCCCTTATTGCATTTATTCTCATCATCATTAGTATGCTGCTGTTAAATGCAAAAGAAGATTGAAAGAGATAGCCTGCTTATAAGCGGGCTATTTTTTATTTTTGCAAAAAGATAAAATTTAAAGAAAATTTGTATTGCTTTTCACCTGTGTCAGATATACATTAAGGGAGTAGTGTTAGATGATCAGATAAAGGTAAGGAGATAAGCGGAAAATGGCATGGGAAGTCTTAAGTATCATTGGCATTGTCGCATTCGCTATTAGTGGTGCGATTGTGGCAATGGAGGAAGAGTACGATATTCTTGGTGTGTACATTTTAGGGATTGTGACAGCATTTGGCGGTGGAGCGATTCGGAATCTATTAATTGGTCTTCCGGTGTCTGCTTTATGGTCACAGGGCAAAATGTTTACGATTGCCCTTGTATCCATTACGATTGTGTTTCTTTTTCCAAAGCTTTTGCTCAAGCACTGGAGCACATGGGGAAATTTCTCGGATGCGATCGGTTTAGCAGCGTTTGCGATTCAAGGCGCATTATTTGCTGTGCAAAGAGAACTCCCGCTCAGTGCAGTCATTGTGGCAGCCATATTGACTGGAAGCGGCGGCGGAATTGTGCGTGATTTATTAGCAGGGCGAAAGCCGCTTGTGCTAAAAGCAGAGATTTACGCCGTATGGGCAGCCCTTGGCGGCTTATTCGTTGGACTCGGCTTAGCGCAAGGAGAGCTTGCTTTATATTTGCTGTTTGTCATCCTCGTCGTATGCAGGGTTTGTTCCTACTTATTCAAATGGCGCCTTCCCGCCAGGTCTTATTTTTTAAATAAAGGGTAAAACGAAAAAGGGCGATTCCGCTCTTTTTTTTGTGTTTAATAAGAGCTGAATATCAGCAGATGATGGAGTTTTCGTGTAAAATAAAAGCAGGGTCTTTTGTTCATCATTTGAACAATACATATGATGAAAATTTTGTCAGCAGGCTGAATATCTGGATTCAGCCTTTTTTTGCCTAGATGGATTGTTATGTGTTGGTTTCACTTTTTGCGGAATACTAAAGAAGCACTTCTGAGCGGACGGATGTAATGAACACATCTTTGCATGTAAGCAAAACTTGACGAAAAATATACATAGGAGGGACATGTACTAGTGGAGATTTTTTTGGCAGTGCTCGTACTACTGGCACTCATTGCAGCATCTAATATTATCAATCGTTTTGTCCCCTTTATTCCCGTTCCGTTAATTCAAGTGGGCTTAGGAATATTGGTGGCAGCTTTTCCTTCAGGTTTACATATTTCTTTAAATCCTGAACTCTTCTTCGTTCTATTTATTGCGCCGCTGTTATTTAATGACGGGAAGCGTACCCCAAGGGACGAGCTATGGAAATTAAGAGCACCGATTCTTCTTTTAGCGCTTGGTTTAGTGTTTGCGACCGTCATTGTAGCGGGATATACCATTCATTGGATGATTCCAAGCATACCGCTTCCAGCCGCATTTGCGCTTGCAGCAATTTTATCACCGACAGATGTGGTGGCAGTAAGTGCTTTATCCAGCCGTGTGAATATGCCAAAGGGCATCATGAGACTGCTGGAAGGCGAAGGGCTGATGAACGATGCATCAGGACTTGTCGCCTTTAAATTTGCCATTGCTGCAACGGTGACGGGAGCTTTTTCAATTGCTCAGGCATCCTTTAGTTTTGTACTGATTGCAGCAGGCGGGTTATTGACTGGATTTATTCTATCCTTTTTTATCATTCGTTTTCGCTATTTCCTCCGCCGTTTAGGAATGGACGATGTCACAATGCATATCATCCTGCAAATCCTTACACCATTTGTGATTTATTTAGCAGCGGAAGAAATCGGTGTATCCGGCATTTTAGCTGTTGTGGCTGGCGGTGTGACACATGCCATTGAGCAAGACCGAATGGAAGCGAATTTAGCCAAGCTGCAAATTGCTTCATCAAACACCTGGAATATTATTTTATTTATTTTAAACGGCCTTGTTTTCGTCATACTTGGACTGCAGATTCCGGATGTTTCCACAGTTATTTTCCAGGATGAAGCCTTTAACAACATGCAGGTGATTGGCTACATCTTAATTATTACACTATGTCTCATGGTGCTGCGGTTCTTATGGGTATGGCTGTTCTGGGCAGGAAAATGGAGTGCAACGAAAAAGCAAAATGTGAAAAAGCCGAAGCTTCGCGCCTCGATGCTTATGACATTCTCTGGTGTCCGCGGGGCTGTGACATTGGCCGGTGCCTTCTCTATTCCATTTACGCTTGCGGACGGATCACCATTTCCAGAGCGGCACTTGATTATTTTCCTCGCAGCTGGTGTGATTTTATGTACGCTCATTTTAGCCAGTGTGTTACTGCCTCTTTTATCAGAGAAAAAAGACAAGCAAGTCGACGTGGACTTGGATACAAAGATTCAGCATGCAAAACGAAAGCTGCTGAGAAGTGCCATTAAAACCTTAAAAGAAGGAATGAATGAGGACAACAGGGAAGTATCCCTTGCACTCATCAATGATTACCGAATGAAGCTGAGAAATATCCAGCGTGAACCATACCAATTTGGGATGAGAAGACAAGAGCGAAAAATCAGACTGCACGGTATCAAAGCAGAACAGATGAAACTTCAACAATTAATTGAGGAAGAGAAAATTGACAAGGAAGAAGCCTATGAGCTGCAAGAAAGATTTCATGAGCTGGAAATGCTGTATTCAAACTCCTTCAAAATTCGCTTTTCAAAGGTGAAGTTTCTGCGCTTGCTTCAATGGCTGCAATTATGGCGGCCGAATCAGCACATTTCAAGCGGCATTTTAGAAAACGAGGAATCGTACAAACAAATCCGTAAGAAAACCGCTGAAGCTGCAGTAGATTCGATCAAACATCATATGACAGATGAAAACCAACAAACGTGCCACCAAGTCATTGGTTTTTATAATCAAGTGATTTTCCGCTGTGAACACGGTCCAAGCTTCTTCCAGCAAAAAGACCGTTCATTTGACCGGAAGAAAAAAGAGCTGAACTTCCAAGCTGTACAGACGATTCGAAATGAAATTCAAACCTTATATGAAGACGGTGAGATCAATCGTGATATTGCCCATCATTTAAGGGAGTATATCAATGACATGGAAGCTGTTCTGCTCACCAATACGTGATGTTGTCATCTTCTCCCCCATGTTTTATGATGAAGAAAGAGAACAAGCAGGGGGGATCAATGATGGCGTATTATGGAGCAATTGAAGCTGGGGGTACAAAATTTTGTTGTGCAATCGGCAATGAGCATGGAGACATCTTAGAGGAAATGACGATTCCGACAGAGCACCCGGAGAAAACAATACAAAAGCTCATTCCATTTTTTGAGCAGCATGACATTGCAGCATTAGGGGTTGGCTCCTTTGGACCCATTTGTGTTCAAAAGGATGATCCTTCATACGGTTATATCATGAACACGCCAAAAGTGGAGTGGAAGCATTATCCGTTCATTCCTGAGCTTGAGAAGCAATTAGGTGTCCCAGTATCTTTTACAACCGATGTCAATGCCGCAGCACTAGGTGAATTAACAAAGGGGGCAGCCAAAGGGCTAAGCAGCTGTTTGTATATCACGGTCGGTACAGGCATTGGTGCGGGAGCTGTTGTGAAAAATGAGCTTCTACACGGCCATTCACATCCTGAGATGGGACATATCCTTATCAGACAGGATGAATCGGATTCGTTTGCAGGTATCTGTCCGGCACATGGAAATTGTTTAGAAGGACTGGCAGCTGGACCAGCGATTGAGAAAAGGTGGGGGAAACCTGCCAAAGAGCTTACGAAGGAAGAAGCGGTTTGGTCACTTGAGGCGGATTATTTAGCGCAGGCGCTTATGCAGTACTCGCTCATTTTAAGCCCAGAGCGCATCATCATGGGCGGAGGCGTCATGAAGCAAAAGCAGTTATTCCCACTAATTCGTGAGAAGCTGGCTGCTTATGTCAATGATTATGTGGACCTGCCGCCGCTTGATACATACATTGTCTCCCCAGGACTTGAGGACAAGGCTGGCATGACAGGTGCGCTGCTCTTAGCCATCGAAGCGAAGAGAAACGCCTGATAATAGAGTTTTGAAGTACAACATGAGATAATGAAAGAGATGGAATCTATAAAAAAGGTGGTTGTTAAAATGGTCAAAAGCTTGAATGATACCGTAACATTGAATAACGGAGTTGAAATGCCTTGGTTTGGTTTAGGTGTATTCAAAGTGGAGGACGGCAATCAAGTGGTAGATGCCGTAAAAGCAGCCATACGAAACGGATATCGCAGCATTGATACGGCAGCTGTTTATAAAAATGAGACAGGCGTAGGAAAAGCGATTAAAGAATCTGGCGTGAAACGAGAAGACTTATTTATCACATCTAAAGTATGGAACACAGATCAAGGCTATGACAAAGCGCTTGAAGCGTTTGACGCAAGCTTAAACCGATTAGGTCTTGATTACTTAGACCTCTATTTGATTCATTGGCCTGGACCAAATGCAGATACATTTAAAGACACATGGCGCGCACTTGAGAAGCTTTATAAAGACGGGAAAGTCAGAGCCATTGGAGTCAGCAATTTCTACATTCAGCATTTAGAAGAGCTGTTAAAAGATGCTGAGGTTGTGCCAGCTGTGAACCAAGTTGAATTTCATCCGAAACTGACACTTGTTGAACTGCGTCAATATGCAAAGGAAAAAGGCATTCAAATTGAGGCATGGTCTCCGCTGATGCAAGGGAAGCTATTAGATCATGACGTATTGAAAGACATTGCTGCACGCTACAACAAATCTGTTGCTCAAGTCATCTTGCGCTGGGATCTGCAAAGCGGTGTTGTGACAATTCCTAAATCAATCAATGAAGAACGCATTAAACAAAATGCAGACATCTTTGACTTCGAGCTTTCCAAAGAAGACATGGAAAAAATCGATGCATTAAACAATAACGAACGCGTCGGCTCAAATCCAGAGACAATGACGGTTGGGTTTGAATAAATAATAAAATCCTCTTTCTTATATGAGAAAGAGGATTTTTTACGTACTGCTTCGGCGCACAGCCAAGAGCATGATAAAAGATAAGATCACAATACAAATCGTCCAGGCCCAAGCGAGCTCCATTCGTCCAGAATCAATCGCCACATAGATAGCAGTTGGGAGAGTTTGCGTTTTTCCTGGGATGTTGCCGGCAAACATTAAGGTCGCCCCGAATTCCCCAAGGGCTCTGGCAAAGCTGAGGACGCTGCCTGACAAGAGGGAAGGCAGGGCAAGTGGTACTGTAATATAGGCAAAGACTTGGAATGAATGAGCACCATCTACTTTTGCAGCCCCTTCAATATCTGACTCAATCGTAGAAAATCCAGCTTTTGCTGATTGATACATAAGCGGGAATGCCACAACCGTTGATGCAATTACCGCCGCCCACCATGTGAAAATGACCGGCTGGTGGAAGATCCATTCAATCACGCCTCCGATCATGCTATGCCTTCCGAATATGACGAGCAATAAGAACCCTACAACCGTTGGCGGGAGGACAAGCGGCATCATCAAGAGTGTTTCTACGATCATTTTCCCCTTAAATGATGTTCGCGCCATCCAATAGCCAATCATTGTACCAAAAACAGTTGCCAGCAGCCCGCTCACAACGGCAACTTGCACGGACAGCCAGATGGGAGATAGAAATTCTTCAGTCAGCATGGGCATTATGTCACTTGAAAGCCGTACTTTTTAAAAATGGATTTGGCTGCTTTTGATTGTAGAAATTGAAAAAAGGACTTGGCTTCCTCTAAATGTTCTGTCCCTTTTACGATCCCTACTGGGTAAATGATCGGGGAATGCATGTCCTGATTGGCTTCAGCGGCAATCTTTACTTTTTTGGAAACGAGGGCATCTGTCTTATACACAACACCTGCTTCCACATTTCCTGTTTCTACGTAGCTTAAAACCTGCCGTACATCCTTGCCGTACACAGTATTCTTTTTCACTTGATCCCAGATGTTCAGTTTTGTAAAAATCTCTTTGCCGTATGTACCAGCAGGAACGGATTCAGGGGTGCCAAGAGCAACCTTTCCTTTTATGTGCTCGACATCTTGAAAGCTTTTAATAGAGGAAGAGTGATCTTTTGGCACAATGAGTACAAGCTCATTTTGGATGGCATCCTTGATAAAATGTTGATCGATGTCTCCAGATTTCACAAGCTCATCAAAGGGCGCTTCAGCTGCTGAGAAAAAGAGATCCGCCTTTGCCCCTTGTGCAATTTGCTGCTTCAATGCGCCGGATGACCCGAAATTATTTGTTAATGTCACATTCGGATGCTCATCGTTAAAGGCAGATTCAATTTCTTTAAGTGCATCCTGAAGACTTGCCGCAGCTGAAATGACAAGCTCTGTTTTTTTGGTTGTTGTATCCGATGACTTCATCTCTGTTTGACACCCGCTCAGGAGCAAACAGATGGCGATGAAGGCGAAGAACGTATACTTCATGTTCACACCTCTTATTATTCAATATCATCTGTATCCTTTATTATAAGCAAACTTATTTGACCATTCATAGGCTTTCAGTAAAAAGAGAAAAGAAAAAGCCGCCAGAAGGCGGCTTTTATTGCTGATAAAAACGGAGCAAATTCCCATTGATCACTTTGTCTGATAAGGAAAGCTCTTTATTGGCTTTTTCGATATAAGGCTGACACACCTCATCCTGTTCAACAGGTTCTTTTGTTTTTTGATCATAGCAGGTGTTCTTTGTATAGAGATAATCATCTGTAATAAAGTTCCCGTTTCTCAAAACAGCAAAAGGCGTCCGTTCGTTTGAAAATAAATCATTGCCAAATTGAATGGCATCCTTCGTTTCAATACCGAGTAAGTGCAGGAGTGTCGGCTTCACGTCGATTTGCCCAGCTGTTTCAGAGATTGTCTGCGGTGCTTGATCTGTGACTCCCGGAATGTAAATCAAAAAGGGAACACGCTGCAATTTCACAGCATCATACGGTGTAATCTCATCTTTTTTGAGCAGCTCTGCCATTGCCTGATGATGTGCCTCGGAGATGCCATAGTGATCTCCCATGAGAACAAACATTGTATTGTCATACAGTCCTTCTTCTTTCATACGGTCAAAAAAGTTCTTAATGGCTTCATCCTGATAGCGGACGGTCGTCACATAGCGGTTTAAAATGGCGCTGGACGAATCATATTCATCAATCAATTGATCCTTTGGATCAATTTCAAATGGAAAGTGATTGGTCAAGGTAATGAACGTGCTGTAATAAGGCGCCTTCAACTTTTTTAAATAATCAATGGATTGGTCAAAGAAGTCGATATCCTTTAAGCCCCAGCCAGTTGAATTCTGTTCATTGACTTGATAAGAATCGACATCATAAAAGCGGTCAATCCCAAACGATTCATACATCACATCACGATTCCAAAACGTTTTATTATTCGCATGAAATTGGACGGATTGATAGTTCTCATTTTTCAACTGCTTGTATAACGTGTCGTATTCGTTGTCACTAGCTGTGAAAAAGACAGCGCCGCTGCTAGATGGATAGAGGGAATTTGCGACAATAAACTCTGAATCCGACGTCTTTCCTTGCTCAGTCTGCTGATAAAATTCATCAAAATAAAAACTCTTTTTAGCGAGTTGATTTAAAAAGGGGGTGATGTATTGTCCATTCACCTTTTGATCAACGACAAATTGCTGGGTTGATTCGAGTGAAATGAACACAACGTTCTTGCCTTTAGCAAGTCCAAAATACTCTTCGTTTGGTGCACTGTAATCAGCTTTTGTGTAGTTTGCTACGGTTGAAAGTGTATCTTCATCTGCAAAGGCTTTTTGTCCAATACGCGCTGTTTGGGCAGCGCCGTCATACAGGTGGAACTGGAACAGCCCAAGGTTTCGAACAATCACTTCTCGATCATAAGAGCTTGTCAGAAAGCGAGGGTGATCCAGCATGGCTGAACTGACATGAAACAATAGAAAGCTGCAGCACACGGCATAATATGTTTTGATCGTCTTGAAGGAGGCTTTTGGCGCTAAAGGTTTGCGCTTTAACAGCCAAGCCAGCACCACGAAATCAATGAGCATCAGCAAGAACAGCGGGTGGAATAATTCCGTCATACTGCTGCCCATATCTCCCATGTTTTTCGCTTGGAATAATACAGGGATCGTAATGAAATCAATATAAAATCCATAAAAAATCGTATTCGATATGAGAATCGCCGTCAAAATCAAATTTGCGGTCAATAAAAAAACCTTTTGCTTCGTTTCATTTAAAAAAAGAGCAATCCCAAACAAGGGGAGCAAAAAGCTAAGTGGATTGATCAAAAGCAGCCATTCATGAAACAGATTGGCTGTTCGTATGTGAAATCCGAATTGATAAATGATGTATGTTTTCATCCACATGAAGAGGATGGAGTACACTAAAAACCAGTGATCTTTGAAAAACGCTTTCATTTATGTAGCTCCTCACCATTCTGTATTCAGCTGCAAGGCAAAAACACTTATCTTAAACCTACTAAAAAAATGAGGAATGATCAATTCATATCCTGTGTTTTTCGGAAATCTCTTTTTGATTCATTAGAATGGGATGGATATGCCGCAGATAACAGCGATGTAATAGCAGGTAACGACGGTAAGAGCAGCCAGTACGACTTGTTCTCCTGCGCTGCCTGTTTTGACATAGAAGGGAAGACGCACTTTAATGGAAGCTGGAAATAAAAATTTAATCCCGTTCACTGTTCCTGCATCCAGGATGAGATGGCTTGCCATCCCGACTAGTAAACCGATACTTAGGCTGTCATTTGGAATGTATGTGGTCGCTAGAAAATAAATGATCAGCAAAAATAATAAACTGTGTGTAAACGTGCGATGACCGAACACACTGCTGATCAGTGCCGAGAGCAGCGGGAATTTTCTGCCGATTTTACTTTTTGTATGGCAAAGGTCAGGGATCAGGGCACCTGCTGATCCAGCGGCAGCCATTATCACTGGGTCGAATCCATAATAGTAGGCAACGGCTGTGGAGGCGGCAATTCCGCCCATGATGTGTGTTTTTCCTGTCATGATGCGTACTCCTGTTCTATCTTTAGTTCAAGTACTCACTATATCAAGGGTGGATTCATTCAGCAAGGCTTATTTCTAAAGAAAAAGAGGCCAAAAGGGTTGGCTGAATGGAAAAACATTCTATAATAAGGGGGAAGTCATGTTGATACTAACGATAAGGATGCGATTCGGATGGGTAATGCAGACATTTTAAAAGAAATTGTTCTTGTACATTATGAAGTCAGCCGTAAATTAAACCGCAAGTTACTTGAGTTAGAGAAAGACATCACGCCGCCGCAGATATATGCTCTTTCTATTTTGATACAAGGCAAAGTATCACATGCCGAAGAGCTGAAGCAAAGACTCTCATTAAACCCAGGTGCAGCCTCTATTGCGCTCAATAAATTATGTGAGCAGGGTTATATTCAGAGAGAACGGGACAAGGACGATTCATCACTTGTTCGTTTAGAAGTCACGGAAAAAGGGATGGCGATTTATGAAAAGCATACACGTCTTTTCGGAAAAGTGATTCAGCATATGATGTCAGACTTCACAAAGGAAGATTTAAAAACCTTTCTGTCGTACTTGCAAAAAATGAGACAGACCTTTCATGATGATTGAGCCTCTTCCCTTGAATAAGTCTGAGCGCTGTAGCACAAATTAAACAGGCAATCGCATTTTATGAAAAGGGAGGAAACAGCGATGTCATTTTTCCAAAAGGATAAAAAGGCGAAAAGTGAGAAAGACCATCAGCAGGTAGATCAGCTGTTAGAGGAAGCAAGTAAAGAGCTAGCAGGCGACCCGCTTCAGGAAGCTGTACAAAAGAAGAAAAACAACCAACAATAAGCAGGTAAAGGGCAGAGAAACACTTCTCTGCCTTTTTTCTATGTTTTTCCCTTTGACAGATGTAAGAATGTTTGATAACCTTCGTGTAGTAAAAATGAATAGAAATCCTCACGCTATGTCTCAGTGAGGTAGAGGTTGCGCGGATGATGAGTCACTCATAGGAGAGATGGAATCGTAGATCATGAGAAAAAAGGCATCAGCGCCGAAGTGTAAAGAGAGCTCCAACTTTCTTTATGCTGGGTCTGCATTGAATAAATGCAGGACTGCCACGTCTTTAAAGCGTGGAGGGCTATCCGGAGATCAAGGTGTATGTTTTGAAAAGCATGGACTTTTGTTCAGGCTTTTTTTTATGTTCTGAGTAACAAAAATAAGGGTATGCTGTTAAAAAAGTAATCCATGATGAACATAAAGAATGCAAGTCATTGCTTCACAAATATATCAATGAAGATACTGCCGGGTCTGGTCCAAAGTGAATAAAACGGAGGTACGGAAATGGAACAGACAAAAAAATGGGGTTTTTGGTTATTGACGGCCTTTGTCGTCGGAAATATGGTAGGTTCAGGCATCTTTATGCTGCCAAGTACGCTTGCCCAGCACGCCAGTCCTTTAGGTGTGACGATGGCATGGCTTGTCACAGGCGGCGGTGTGCTGATGATTGCGCTTGTATTTGGGCATTTGTCCATTCATAAGCCGCAGCTGACGGCTGGACCACAAAGTTATGCAAGGGCGCTTTTTAAAGATCCGAAAAAAGGGAAAGCGGCCGGTTTTACAATGGTTTGGGGATATTGGGTGGCAAGCTGGATTAGTAATGTCGCGATTATTACAAGCCTTGCTGGTTATTTAACGACTTTTTTCCCTATTCTCACCGTGAAGACTGAGGTTTTTACCTTTGGAAAAGAAGCGGTCACACTTGGCCAGCTCATGACGTTTATCGTATGTACTCTTCTTCTATGGGGAACACATACCATTTTAATCACAAGCTTAAGTGCTGCGAGTAAATTGAATTTTATTACGACCTTTTCGAAGGTGCTTGGATTTGTCCTTTTTATTGTTGCGGGATTATTTGCTTTTCAAACGGCATTATTTGAACATTATTACTTCCCGGTTGAAACAGGCGGGGAAGGAGTGCTCGGACTTGGAGGCCAAATTCATCATGCGGCTATTTCCACACTATGGGCATTTATTGGGATTGAATCAGCTGTCATTTTATCAGGAAGAGCATCCTCACAGCGTGATGTGAAACGTGCGACGATTACAGGTCTTTTAATCGCACTTTCGATCTACATGATTATCACATTGATTACAATGGGCGTTCTGCCGCATGATCAATTGCAAGGCTCTGACAAACCATTCGTGGATGTGCTTCAGCTTATTATTGGACCGGCTGGCGGAATTGTCATGGCACTGCTGGCGATTATTTGTTTGTTTGGTTCGATGCTTGGCTGGATTTTACTTGGTTCAGAAGTACCGTATCAAGCAGCAAAGGCTGGTGATTTTCCAGCAGTATTTGCAAAAACAAACAAAAAAGGAAGCCCTGCTTTCGCTTTGACTGTTACAAATATTATGTCACAGCTGTTTATCTTCTCTGTGATGTCACGTACGATTAATGAAGCTTTTACCTTTTTAACCACATCAGCGACACTTGCGTATCTTATTCCGTATATTGTGTCTTCCATCTACAGCTTTAAGGTCATCATGCAAGGTGACACATATGAGCTTCAAAAAGGAAATCGAACAAGAGACGGCATCATTGCACTTGTTGCGATGGGGTATTCGGCTTGGGTCATTATTTCAGGAACAGCCGACTTGAAAACTTTTGGTCTTGGAATCGGTCTATTCTTAGTGGGTATTTTGCTTTATCCACTTATGTCAAAAGGATTTGCCAAAGAAACGGTATAAGATAAGGAAGACGTTTCTCCATCTCTGGAGAAACGTTCAGCGTGTAGACAAACCCTCGCATTCGTTGTCAGGTCTGCGCTCCGGTGCTCACGAATGTTCAATTCGCTCCGCTCCGGTACTCGTCCTTCCTAGACTGCAAAGGTTTTCTATCACGCTGAAAAGAAGACAAAGGGCTAAAATCAAGATCATTTTATCCCTTTGTCAATAATTTGGACGTTTCTCCATCTCTGGAGAAACGTTTTTTTATGATGCAGATGTCAATCGGTCCACAATGAACTCTAGCTGACCTTCTAGTGACACTGGGTCATTAAAGAAGTAACCGACTGGATCTATTTCAAATACACGTTTATTTTTGACGGCAGGAAGTGATGACCAAATGCTGCTTTGATAGACTTGGTCACCATTACTTTTTGAGCCGCTCCATGGACCTGTGAAAATATAGTCGCCTGCGAATTCTGGCAGCTTCTCAAGAGAAATGTTTGCATAGCCGACACCGCTGTCGATCGCTTCTTTTTTGACGGCTTTCGGTGCTTTTAATTTCAGCTCGTCATAAATGATTTCTCCCCCGCGGCCAAAGGTGTTTCCAAAGATATAAATACCTTTATCAAATGGCGATACGATCGAAACCGTTTTGCTGCCGACAGCTTTTGTTACCTTTGGTTTCACCTCAGCAATTTTAGTATCCCATTTCGTGATCCATTCTGTTGCTTTTTTTGGTGTACCTGTCATTTTACCGAATTCTTTTAGCTGGTCTTTGAAGGAATATTGGTTGTATTTAACCGCTACAGTTGGGGCGATTTTTTTGTATTGATCAAACTTCTCGTCTTCTCCCCATGCAATAATCATATCTGGCTTCAAAGCGGCTACCTTTTCGACTGATGGGGTCCTTCCGAGATTCTTCACTCCATCTGTTTTCCCTTTATAAAAAGGGTTTTTAAAGATGGGTGATGTCGTAGCAACCGGCGTCTTGCCGAGTGTGACGAGGTCCCCGTAATAGCTTTCTGCAAGAAGCACTATTCGTTTCGGATTTTTCGGAAGCTTCACTTCTCCTTTGGCATCCTGATACGTGATCATGTCATTCTTTTTCGCTGCAGATTGTTTATTTGAAGTGCTGCCGCAAGCGGCTGTAAAGATCATAAGGATGGATAAAGAAATCAAAAGAAATCCAGTTCGTTTTTTCACAAAAATTCTCTCCTATTCACTTTCACTTGATAATGATTATCATTTTCAATTTTATCGTACCATGATAGGAATAAAAATGCATCGGCTAATTTAGAACCAAAAGAAAAATGATGAAATTCTCACAGTTTTTTGCGGAAAATAAAGAAATTTATCAGAACAGTGATTTCAAAAAGAAAAGAAAGTGATATACTAGACTTCGAGATTGATAATCATTATCACTAATAGAGAATAGACATGAACGGAAAGGAAGAGACTGGTTTTGGGCTCACAATCGAATAAACAGCTGCCAGCCAGAGATGATACGATCGATATTGTCACGAAGCCTTTTGGAACAGCAGCTGTTATCATCATAGGAATGATCGCTTTAGCATTTGGTCTTTTTTTATCAGTATCATTAGGAGCGGCAAACATTCATCTACAGACTGTATGGGAAGCCGTTTTTCATTTTGATCCACATCAAACTTCACATCAAATCATTCGGGAATTGAGGCTGCCGCGTACAGTTGGAGCTGCTCTCGTCGGTGCCTTTTTAGCCGTATCAGGTGCCATTATGCAAGGAATGACGAGAAATGCGCTTGCGTCACCTGAGATTATGGGTGTGACAAATGGTTCCGCATTTGCGATTGCCATTGCACTAGCATTTTTCCCTGGCCAATCTTCTTTTACATTAATTCTTTGGTCATTTGTTGGAGCCGCACTCGGTGCCTCTATTGTATTTGGTGTTGGTACTATGTCAAAGGGGGGGCTGACTCCTGTAAAGCTTGCACTAGCTGGTACAGCGGTTGGAGCACTTTTGAGCTCCATCTCCTCAGCCATTGCCATCCGTTTTGACGTCGCTCAAGATATGAGCTTTTGGTATGCTGGCGGAGTGGCAGGTGTGAATTGGAGTAACATTCATATCATCATTCCAGTTGCCATTGCAGGACTAATCATTGCAATGATCCTTGCTCGTTCGATCACGGTTTTAAGCTTAGGTGAAGAACTGGCGAAAGGACTTGGACAGTATACAAAAACGGTCAAGGTGCTTGGTATATTGGTTGTTATTCTTTTAACGGGTGCTGCCGTGTCGGTAGCAGGCTCTATTGGTTTTATTGGGCTTGTGATCCCTCATGTCACTCGGTTCTTGGTTGGAGTGGACTACCGCTGGATTATCCCATGCTCCGCTATCTTAGGGGCCACTTTGTTAATTTATGCAGACATTGCTGCAAGACTGGTCAACGCTCCGTTTGAAACGCCAGTCGGTGCCATTACAGCGATTATAGGCGTTCCTTTCTTCTTATACTTAGCTAGACGTGAAAGGAGCGGGATTTAAATGGAAATGGTGCAGCAAGCAAAGAAAAAGAAATATCAACGAACGATGCTCATGATTTTTTTCGCGATCGTAGCTGTGTTTCTCATTAGTTTAAATACCGGAGAAATTCGGATCTCTCCGATGGATACATTGAAAACACTTTTTGGATTCGGAAGTGAAATGGATGAACTCGTATTATTCGAGTTCAGGCTTCCAAGAATGGTCATCGCTTTACTTGTCGGCGCTTCTATCGCTGTATCAGGAGCGATTTGGCAAGGTGTTTCTCAAAATGGTTTAGCTGACCCAGGTATTCTTGGTGTCAATGCCGGTGCAGGCTTTGCCGTTGTGCTATTTATCTTTGCATTTCAAGGCACGATGACAAATTTAGGTGATCTTACGATTTTTATACTGCCGCTTTTCGCGTTCGTAGGTGCAGGCTTTGCTGCATTTCTCATCTATGTGTTAGCGTGGAAAAAAGGCATCACACCTGTTCGATTGATTTTAACTGGTATTGGTGTGAATGCTGCGTTTTCAGCAGCAATTGTGGTCATCCAGTTGAAAATGAGTCCAAATGATTTTAACCAAGCTATCGTGTGGTTATCTGGAAGCATTTATGGCTCGAGCTGGACGTATGTCCTATCTGTTCTGCCATGGATGCTGATTTTCCTTATATTAGCGCTTGTCAGATCACGCTACTTAAACATTATGAATTTAGGTGATCAGCTGTCCTATGGATTGGGCATTTCTGTTCATAAAGAAAGAAGTCTTCTCATGCTGATTGCCGTTGCATTAGCAGGTGCGAGTGTTGCTGTTGCAGGAAGTATCTCTTTCCTAGGATTAGCCGCACCGCACTTGGCTAGAAAGCTTGTTGGGCCAAAGCATCAAGGAATGATACCGGCCTCCGCGCTGATTGGCGCGCTGTTATTATTACTGGCAGATACAATTGGCCGCGTCATCCTTGCACCATCAGAAGTGCCAGTTGGCCTTGTCGTTTCTGCTTTAGGCGCACCTTACTTCATTTACTTATTGATGAAATCGAACTAATGAGGAAGGAGAGACAACATATGAAATCGCTCGAAACAGAAAAGCTTTGTATCGGTTATCAAGACCGTTTGATTGTAGAAGATTTGAATGTCAGCATCCCAAAAGGCAAGGTGACAACACTGATTGGACCGAATGGCTGCGGGAAATCAACCATTTTAAAAACGATGTCTCGTATTATGAAGTCCAATCAAGGAGCTGTTTACTTAAATGGCAAGGCTATCCATGAGACGCCGACAAAAGAAATTTCAAAACAAATGGCGATCTTACCGCAAACGCCCGAAGCACCAAGTGGATTGACAGTGTATGAGCTCGTGTCATATGGACGTTTCCCGCATCAAAATGGGTTTGGCCGTTTATCAAATGAAGATAAACGAATCATTAGGTGGGCACTTGAGGAAACGGGAATGATTGCTTTTCATGATCGGCCAATTGAAGCACTTTCCGGCGGACAGCGTCAGCGTGTATGGATTGCGATGGCACTTGCCCAGGAAACAGAGCTGCTCCTATTAGATGAACCTACGACGTATTTAGACCTTGCACATCAGCTCGAGATTCTTCAGCTGTTAGAACGCTTAAATAGAGAGCAGGGCCGAACTGTGTTGATGGTCATCCATGATTTGAATCATGCGGCTCGTTTTTCACATTACATGATTGCCCTCAATCAAGGGAAAGTCATAAAAGATGGTACGCCTCATGAGGTCATGACCAAAGAGGTACTCAGTCGGGTATTCCATATTGATGCAGAAATTGTGCTTGATCCTAGAACGAATAAGCCGATCTGTTTAACCTATGACTTAATGAATCATGAACGAAAGCTAGAAGCTGTGAATGGATAATAGATGTAAAGGAACCCGGTGCAGCTGCCGGGTTTTTTTGCATGTTTGAAACTTCCTCGTGCTGCCATTTTCTCCAGTTGATATTTTTTCGCTTTTATGCGGAAAAGAGGTACTTTTTTACTTTAGACAATGGTAATATACGGTTAGAGATCATAGCTAGAAAGGAAAGAGATGCGTGGAAACAGCAAAAATATTGATTGCAGATGACGAAGAAGCAATTGTGAAAATGGTTGAACGCGTATTAAAAAAAGAAGGATTCAAGCATATTTATAAAGCCTACCATGCAGATGAAGCATTAGATATTGTCAAAAACGAGGACATCCACCTCTTACTTCTAGATGTAATGATGCCCGGTAAGTCTGGTTTTGACGTTCTGCCTGAAATCAGAAAGTTAACGAAAGTGCCTATTTTCTATTTAACTGCAAGAACGTCTGATGTCGATAAACTGACGGGCTTTGCACAGGGGGCAGATGATTACATCACAAAGCCATTTAACCCGCTTGAGCTAGTGGCTAGAATTAAGGCTCACCTAAACCGAACATATATCTCCTTACAGGAGGAGCAAGAAGACACTCAAAGCCAATATCATTATGCCCATTTCTCCTATCATCCTCATGCAGCCGAATTGAAAGTAAGAGGAGAGGTGACGGCATGTTCTGCTCAGCTTCTTTCTTTGCTGAAGTACTTTTGTGACCATCCGAATGTGGTTCTCTCAAAAGATCAAATCTATGAGAAAGTATGGGGCGTCCCATCATATGGTGATAACAACACTGTCATGGTTCATATTCGAAAGCTGAGGGAAAAGATTGAATTAGATCCGAGTCAGCCAGAATATATTGTGACGATCCGTGGTATGGGATATAAATTTATACCGCACCCTGCAAAGGTCCTTCAATAATTTATGAATTTACGAGCAAAACTTTTCTTTCACTTTGTCGGACAAATGTTTATTGTGATTGCCATTCTGACGATCGGCAATACGTTCTCTGAGAACTTATATTTAAATAAATACTATGAGAATATGACCGAAACTGGTTTAACAAAAGCTGATGGAGATACACTCATGAGCTGGCTGTATTTTAACGAGGATGGAAAAATGGAAGCCGACGATCAGCTCAAGCAAGCAGTGGAAAAAAGAGACGGCTGGCTGCAAGTGATTGATTCAAAGAAGAATACCGTTTATAGCTATCACCGCCCTAAATCAATTCCAACGTCTTATCAAAAGGATGAAATGATCAAGATCTTTGAAAAAAGAGAATTTAAAGATTACAAGATGTACTTCTGGCCAATTGAGATTGATCAAGAAAGTTTTACTGTGTTATATGGGTTCAAAACGAACAGCACAAAGGTAGCCAATTATCTGAAACAGCACGAGAAAAATTTGGCTGCATTATCTCAATATTCGGTTGAAACGAAAGAATTCTTGAAGAGAATGAATGGATCGGTTCATTTGTTCAATGAAGAAGGAAAATATTTAAAAGGCATTCGGGCCAACACTAGTTTGAAACATAACGTAACAGATGTTGAATTGCTCAAGTATCAATCGAAGCCTTGGGAGTTTAGAAGTGACCTCACTTATATGAAGGTGAATAAAAACCTGTATATCATCGTCTCGGTACCAAATAAAGTATACAGCCCAGACGAGCTTTACGATAAAGAGAGAGACGCTTTAAATCAATATACAACCATCTTAATTGCAGGTCTTGCACTCACTATTATTATTGTCATGACATTGTGGTATTCGTATCGTTATGGGCTGCCAATTTATCACATTATTCGCTGGCTGATTTTCTTATCAAAAAATAAATTGCAGGAACCAACAAATAGAAAGGGAATTCCAGTCAGTAAAAATAAAAAAGGCCGTATTAAGCGGGAATACCGATTATTTGAGGATATCCTAAAAACAATGGATCAGCTCACGCTTACATTAAAAGAGAATGAAGCAAACCGAAGAAAAATTCAAACCACAAGGGAAGAATGGATTGCAGGATTGTCTCATGATTTGAAAACGCCTCTAAGTACGATTTACGGCTATGGACTCATGCTTGAATCCGATCAATATCAATGGTCCAAAGAAGAAGTCATGGAAATGGGACAGGTGATTCGTGAGAAATCAGAATACATGTCGACACTGATTGAGGATTTAAACCTCACGTACCGATTGAAGAATGGTGCCCTGCCTATTAATCGGAAACCGGTTGAACTCAGTGAATTTTTAACTTCCATTATGGACGAGTTTTCAAGAAGCTCTTCATCTGAGGATTATCCATGCTCCTTTGAAGATCAAACAGATGGTGTCATATTTGAGATCGATAAAGCATGGTTCAGACGAGTGATTGAGAACCTGCTGGCGAATGCAGTGAAGCATAACGAAAAAGGCACCCATATTACAGCTGTTTTATCTGAAACAGAGGAAGAAGTTCGGATCGAAATGAAAGACAATGGCCGCGGAATGGCACAGGAAACGGTGGATCACCTATTTAACCGCTATTACAGAGGGACAAATACAAATGATCCAACGAACGGAACAGGTCTCGGGCTTGCGATAGCAAAAGAGCTCGTCTTGCTGCATGACGGTGATATTCAAGTTGAAAGTGAACTAGGCACTGGAACAACTATTGCGATTATCCTAAAAAAATCATCACCTGTAAAATAGCCAAAAAACGATTTTCTTTTCTAAAGGAGATCGTTTTTTCCTGTTTTAGGATTGAAATCAATTTTGTAAACGATTACAATAAAATTGTTAACGTGAACAAATTATTTTTATCTATAAGAGAAATGGGGGAGTTTGATGAAAGCCTTTTTAGATGAACAGTTTTTACTCAACAGTCAGACGGCGGAAAAGCTATACCATGAGTTTGCTAAGGACCTTCCAATTATAGATTACCATTGTCATTTAAGCCCCAAAGAAATCTATGAAAATAAAACCTTCCATAATATCACCGAAGCATGGCTTTACGGAGATCATTACAAATGGCGTGCCATGAGAGCAAATGGCATACCCGAATCGCACGTCACAGGGGATGCCTCAGACTATGAGAAATTTCTGGCGTGGGCGAAGACCGTTCCCATGACCATTGGAAACCCGCTCTATCACTGGACTCATTTAGAGCTGAGACGATATTTTGGAGTTGAAGAACTTTTAAACGAAAAAACCGCACACATCATCTGGCAAAAAGTAAATGAAAAGCTGCAAGGAGAGGGTTTTGGTGCAAGAGACTTCATTGTGAAATCGAACGTTGAAACAGTCGTGACAACAGATGATCCAGTCGACTCGCTTTGCTATCATCAAAAACTGCGGGAAGAAGGATTCACTGTGCAAGTACTGCCCGGATTTCGGCCTGATAAGGCACTTGATATAACGAATCACCTATTTACAGCGTATGTTCACGAACTGGCAGAGGCTTCATCTACTCCAATCCAATCCTACCAAGACTTTTTGAAAGCACTCCGTACAAGAATTGATTTTTTCCATGAACAGGGCTGCCTGATCTCAGATCATGCCATTAACGAAATGACGTTTGAAGAAACGACGGAAGAAGAAGTGGAAGCCATCTTTCATAAAAGAATGTCTGGGCATTCATTGACGGAAAAAGAGAAGATCAAATTTAAAACACAAACATTCATAAAGCTAGGTCAGGCTTACTATGAGCGGGGCTGGGCGATGCAGCTTCATATCAATGCGCTTAGGAACAACAATACGAAAATGTTTGAGCGGCTTGGGCCAGATACAGGGTATGATGCGATGAATGATGAAGACATTGCCAAGCCGCTTTGCAGAATATTGGACCGTTTAGAACAAGAACAGGCACTGCCAAAAACCATTCTTTATTCCTTGAATCCTAGGGATCATGTTGTGATTTCCACATTGGCTGGAAGCTTTCAAGACGGGACGACACCTGGGAAGATCCAGCACGGCACAGCTTGGTGGTTTAATGATACGAAACAAGGGATGACAGAACAGATGATGGCTCTATCCAGTATTGGGCTGATCAGCCGTTTCATTGGGATGCTGACAGATTCACGAAGCTTTTTGTCGTATACAAGGCATGAATATTTTCGAAGACTGCTTTGCGATATCATTGGAGATTGGGTAGAAAAAGGAGAAGCCCCTTATGATCTTGAGCTGTTAGGGGGAATCGTGAAAGGAATCAGCTATGAAAATGCCAGACAGTATTTCCAATTTGACCGGGCAAATCAGCTCAAGCACCACCCAAACAAAATGACATGAAGAAAATGAAAGCGGTTTTATGATAAGATGGTAAAAAATCATAAAAGGCGGAATAGCATGACAGTCACAATTAAAGACATAGCAAAATTGGCAAACGTCTCTCATACCACGGTATCAAGGGCTTTGAATAACAGTCCTTTTATTAAAGAGAAGACAAAACAAAAGATTTTGTCGATTGCAAAACAGCTGAATTATTCACCGAATGTCCATGCGAGAGGCCTAGTATCACAAAAATCATTTACAATTGGTCTGTTTTTTACGAGTTTAACAGAAGGCACATCTTCAAGCTTCTTTGTGGATGCGTTAAAAGGTGTCAACAGCGTCATGACAGAGTATTATAATCTCTTTGTAAGAGGAATTGACGACTTTCACGATTACACAACCATTCATAAACAACGCTACGATGGCATTTTGCTCATGAGTCAAAGCGAACACGATGAAGCATTTATCCATCATGTGAAGAAACAGGGCATTCCCATCATTGTGCTGAATCGCCGTGTAGAAAGTCATGAGGTCATGAATATATTAGCAGATGATAGTCAAGGAGCTTACCAGGCTGCACACCATTTCATTCAGCAAGGTCATGAACAAATCGCCATCATTGAAGGGAAAGAAGGCTTTAAATCAACTCAAGAAAGAAAAGCTGGTTTCCTGCAAGCATTAATTGATCACCAAATACCTATGAAGAAAGAATATATGATGAAAGGCGACTATCACATGAAAAGCGGCTATGAATCAATGGAATCGCTGCTGGCCCTTGATGATCCGCCAACAGCGCTCTTTTGCTCAAACGATGACATGGCGATTGGTGCAATGAATGCATTATTTGCAAAAGGCAAAACGTGTCCAGGTGATATTTCTATTATTGGTTTTGATGATATTGCCTTTTCATCCTATACCATACCTGCATTGACAACGGTGAAAAAACCGATTGAAAAAATGTGTGCACTTGGAGCAGAAGCTATCCTTTCAGTGATAAACGGTGAAGAGCAAGAAGAAGATCATATGGAAAAAGTGTATGTCCACACAGAGCTGATGATCAGAGATTCAGTCAAAAAGGTGCAGTAATCTGCACCTTCTTAGATAAATGTTCACGTGTGCATAATACTTGGAGAGGGGAATCCATTTGAAACGATTATCAAAAGCCATATACCCAGCACCTGAGTATCCGGAAACGATTTTGCAGATTGGTGAAGGAAATTTTATGCGAGGATTTATCAATTGGCACATCCAGAAGCTGAACGACTGCACAGATTTTAAAGGAAGAGCGGTTGTTGTTCCTCCTCGAAAAGGATCGGTAGCAGCCTTAAATGAACAAGATGGCCTGTATACATTATGTATTCAGGGATATCATGACCAGCAAGAAATGAATGAACGTATGATCATTCAATCGATTAGCAGAGGAATTAGTACGTATACGGATTACGAGGAATTTTTACACGTAGCGGAAAACCCGGATCTCCGCTTTGTTTTCTCAAACACGACAGAGGCAGGACTTGTGCTCAGAAAGGAGGATCGTTTGGAGGATCGGCCGCAAGCCAGTTTTCCAGGAAAGCTGACAGCGTTCTTGTATCACCGGTTTAAAGCATTTGCTGGAGATGAGCAGAAAGGACTGATCATTCTGCCTTGTGAATTGGTTGAACAAAATGGTGATCGATTGAAGGAATATGTGATCAGTATGGCAGCTGAGTGGGAACTGCCGCCTGCGTTTTTTACATGGATTAAGGAAGCCAACACGTTTTGTAATACGCTTGTGGACCGGATTGTCCCTGGATTCTCTAAGAAAGCGGCTGACATCGTACAAAAGGAAGAAGGGTATATCGACGAATTGCTTGTCACGGCAGAATATTATCATCTTTTTGTCATTGAAGCGCCCGCTTTTGTGAAAAAGGAGCTCCCCTTTCAAGAAGCAGGATTAAATGTACTTTTTGTAGAGGATATTGCGCCTTATCGTATGAGCAAGGTACGAATTTTAAATGGTGCACATACGGCGATGGTGCCGATTGCCTATTCATGCGGTTTAGAAACTGTAAAGGAAGCTGTGGATGATGAGCATGTTGGTCCGTTCATCCGGCGTATGCTGAAGGAGGAAGTATTGCCCGGGCTTGAACTCCCTGAAGATGAGCTTCTTCTTTATACACAATCCGTTTGGGATCGTTTTTGCAATCCATTTGTAAAGCATCAATTGCTGGATATTGCGCTGAATGGGGTATCCAAATTCCGAACCCGTAATCTTCCGTCATTGCTTGATTATGTCGAGCGAAAGAAACAGCTGCCAATGAAACTTGTGTTTTCACTTAGCAGTCTCATTTATTTCTACAGAGCACATGCAGGAAGGGTAAAGGATGATGAAACTGTGCTAACGCTCATGAAGGAAGCATGGGACGAGGAAAACCATTCTAATGAAGGAGTTGCAGCGAAAATTCTTTCATGCGAGTCATTATGGGGCAGAGATTTAACAGATATAAATGGATTGAGTCAAGCTGTAGCTGATCAGCTTACCCTCATACAGACGCATGGGATGAGAGCAGCTGTTCATCGAATGATGCTTCATCAATATGAAAGTAAGGGGGAGAAAGCATGAAAGACTTTATTGTCATTCACCCTTCAGATAATGTCGGTATTGCTTTAAAAGGACTTGAGCAAGGGGAGGAGCTGCAGCATCAAGGACATACGATTATCTTAAAAGAGACCGTCGCCAAAGGTCATAAGTTTGCATTGGCTGAAATCAAGCAAAGAGAGAATATTATCAAATATGGCTATCCTATTGGTCATGCAGTGACTGCCATTTCTGCTGGAGAATGGGTGCATACGCATAATATCAAAACCAATCTATCTGGCAAGCTGGAATACGAATACCAGCCTTCATTATCAGAAAACCCCTATGAAAAAACGAATCTTACATTTAAAGGGTATAAACGAAAAAATGGCGGAAGCGGAATCCGCAATGAGCTTTGGGTTGTTCCTACCGTTGGATGCGTGAATGGCATCGCCGATCAAATGATCCAAATATTCACCGCTGAAATGGGTGGAAACATCCATCCTTTTGAAACAGCCCTTGTATTAAAGCACAATTATGGCTGCTCACAGCTTGGGGACGATCATGAAAATACCAAAACCATTTTACAAAATGCGGTGAAGCACCCTAACGCTGGAGGAGTACTCGTTCTTGGACTTGGCTGTGAAAACAATGACATTGAGGATTTTCAGTCCACATTAGGTGAATATGACCGTACGAGAGTGAAATTTTTAAGAAGCCAAGAAGTAGGAGATGAGATTGAGACGGGAGTCGCTTTACTCAAGGAAATTTATGATGCGGCGAAAGAAGATCATCGTGAAGACATTCCGTTATCTGAGCTGAAAATTGGCTTGAAGTGCGGAGGATCAGATGGATTCTCTGGTATTACCGCAAATCCGCTTTTAGGCAGACTGTCCGATTTTCTTGTCGCGCAAGGCGGAACAACTGTGCTGACAGAAGTGCCCGAAATGTTTGGTGCTGAAACGATTTTAATGGAGAGAGCAGCATCAGAAGCGACTTTCGACAATATTGTGCAAATGATCAATGACTTTAAACAATACTTCATGGATCATCGACAGCCGGTATATGAAAATCCTTCCCCGGGAAATAAAGCAGGTGGAATTTCGACATTAGAGGATAAATCTCTTGGCTGTACACAAAAAGCAGGTACTTCTGATATTAAAGATGTATTGAAATATGGAGAGCTGCTGAAACAAAAGGGATTGAACCTATTAAGTGCACCTGGTAATGATTTGGTTGCTTCATCTGCACTTGCTGCTTCTGGCTGTCAAATGGTGCTTTTTACAACAGGCAGGGGGACACCCTTTGGTACGTTTGTGCCAACAATGAAAATCTCGACCAACACAGCCTTATATGAAACAAAAAAGCACTGGATTGACTTTAATGCCGGAGAACTGCTTGAAGATGTACCGGAAGATGTTGTATTAGAAAAATTCATTTCAACTGTCATTGATGTGGCGAGCGGGAAGCTGTTAAATCATGAAAAAAACAATTTTAGAGAGCTGGCTATTTTCAAAACAGGTGTCACACTTTAAGGCGACTGGGGGATGAGTACGTGTCTAAAAAACGGGATTTGATGTATATCGCAGCAGGAACGGTACTAACTGGAGTTGGAATTGCTCGTTTAGCAAAGCAAGGGAAGAAAGATAAAAAAGTAAACGGAATTGATCAAGTGCTAAAGCAGATAAAAGCACCGCAGTTCCCAGATCGTGAATTGAATGTGGTGCATTATGGAGCAGATGCGGAAGGGCAAGAGCTTTCTACAAATGCTATTCAGTCTGCCATTGATGATGCCCACCGGTTGAAAGGGGGACGGGTGCTGATCCCAGCAGGGACATTTATGACAGGTGCTTTAGAATTGAAAAGCAATGTAGAACTTCATCTGCATGAGAAAGCCTATGTGACATTCAGCCAAGACCCAAAGGATTACTTGCCTCTTGTACTGACAAGATATGAAGGGGTTGAACTTTATAATTATTCACCTCTCATTTATGCACACCATGCAGAAAACATCGCTATAACTGGAGCCGGAACCCTTGATGGCAGAGGGGATGAGCATCATTGGTGGCCTTGGAAGTATGGGACAAATGGCCAGCCCTCTCAGGATCGGGATCGCCAGCTTTTGTTTGAAATGGCGGAAAAGAGAATACCGGTAGAAGAAAGGGTATTTGGAGAAGGTCATTATTTAAGGTCGAGCTTTATTCAGCCATACCAATGTCAGCATGTGCTAATCGAAGGAGTGACAGTGAAGGATTCACCGATGTGGCAAATTCATCCTGTGTTAAGTGATAACGTCATCGTCCGCGGCGTTAAAATCATTGGGCATGGACCAAACACAGATGGTGTCAATCCGGAATCTTGCCGGAATGTGCTCATTGAAGATTGTTATTTTGATAACGGAGATGATTGTATTGCCATCAAATCGGGCAGAAACGAGGATGGACGGAGAATAGGGATTCCATCTGAAAACATTGTCATTCGTAGAAATGAGATGCGGGATGGACACGGCGGTGTGACGATCGGGAGCGAGATCTCTGGCGGGGTAAAGTATGTTTATGCAGAAAATAATGTCATGGACAGTCCGAACCTTGACCGGGCACTGCGTATTAAAACCAACTCTGTCAGAGGCGGCACCATTGAACATATTTATTTTAAAAACAATACAGTCAAAAGTCTAAAGCATGAAGTGGTCTGTATCGACATGATGTATGAGGAAGGAGATGCTGGTCCGCATCGTCCTGTTGTACGTCATATTGAAGTGGAAGGACTCAAAAGCAGCGGCGGACGATATGGTGTGAAAATAGCCGCATATGCACATTCTCCTGTGACTCACTTTAAAATGAAAGATTGTGTCATAGATGATGTGGCGTATCCATTATCTTTAGAGCATGCCGTTTCTCCTGCTTTTGAGAAAGTCGCCATCAATGGAGAACAAATCAATTCATTGAAGAGTGAAAAACAGTCTTTTTAGAGGCTGTTTTTTTGTTTTATGAACAGAAAAGACGCTTTTAGAAATCACATATACAACCTATCTGCACTGTAGTATAATATTCCCGAAATTAGAAAAGAATTGACGAAAGAGATTTCGTTAAGCAGTACATAAACCAGGGGGTTACTCATGAAAAAGTTAACAGCTATTTGGCTATCGTTATTGCTTGTGATGGGTGTTTTAGCAGGATGTGCAGGCGCTGAGACAGATCACAAAGCAAAAGGGTCACAAAATAAAGAAACGGCCACTGCGGCATTTCCCGTATTGATAAAAGATGCAGCTGGCAAAACAGTCGAAATCAAAGAACAGCCTAAACGAATTGTTTCGTTAATTCCAAGTAATACGGAGATTGCTTATGCACTCGGTCTTGGAGATAAAATGGTTGGACGATCAGACTTTGACAATTATCCAAAGGAAGTCGAAAAGGTAGAGAAGATTGGCGGACTTGAATTCAATGTCGAGAAGGTCATTTCCTTAAAGCCAGATCTTGTCTTAGCACATGCATCTCAGATGGGATCAAAAAATGGATTTAAACAGCTTGAAAATGCAGGGATCCAAGTGCTGACTGTAAATGATGCAACATCCTTTAAGGATGTGTACAAATCAATCAATATGATCGGTGAAGCAGCCGGCGTGAAAGAAGCATCAACAAAGCTTGTAGACGAAATGAAAACAAAGCTGAATGACATCAAGAAACAAGCAGAGGGGATTTCGAAAGACAAGCAAAAAACAGTCTTTGTCGAAGTATCAGGTGCACCTGAAATCTATACAACTGGTAAAAATACATTTATGGATGAAATGCTTTCTGTTATCCATGCCAAAAATGCTGCAGGTGATCAAACTGGCTGGGTGCAAATGACGGAAGAATCGATCATCAAGCGAAATCCTGATGTCATCGTTACAATTGATGGATCAGGCTTAGCTGATTTGAAAAAAAGAGACGGCTGGAATGCAATGAAAGCAGTGAAAGAAAAACAAGTCTTTCAATTGAATACGGATCTCGCATCAAGACCGGGACCGCGATTGGTTGAAGGAGTCGAGGCTCTTGCGAAAAACGTCTATCCTGACACGTTCAAATAAATTGATCATCGCATATACACTAAGTGTTTTACTTCTTGTGATGAGCATTGGAATGGGAATCTCCTTTGGAAGCTTAGGGATTCCCATTCCTTCTATTCTTCGTATATTTGTTCATGAACTATTCGGAGTGCAGTTTGGAACCATTGATTCCATCGATCGCAATATTATGATGAACATTCGGCTGCCAAGAGTCATATTAGCGGCATTAGTCGGAGCAGCACTTGCGTTATCTGGTGCAGCTTTTCAAGGTTTATTAAAAAATCCTCTCGCTGACCCTTATACGCTGGGGGTATCTCAAGGGGCATCAGTTGGAGCCGTAGCGACCCTGTTTTTCAGCTTGCAGCTCCCGCTTTTTGGCAGCTTCACACTGCCATTATTCAGTATGACAACAGCGCTTGTGACCCTCTGTCTCGTTCTCTTTTTTGCGCGTCTTGTTCATCGGGGGATGAGCATCTCTTCTTTGATTTTGACAGGAGTGATTTTCAGCTCTTTTTTGGGTGCGCTCATTTCATTGATGATTGCTTTAACAGGTGATGATCTAAAAGAGATCATTCATTGGCTGCTTGGCAGTGTGTCCATGAGGGGCTGGCGTTATATTGTGCTTTTTCTTCCTTTCTTTCTTATTGGGACCTTTGCGTTAATGTTGATGGGGCGGGATTTGAATGTGATGACGTATGGCGAGGAGAAGGCAAAGCTATTAGGTGTTCATGTGAAAAGGAGCAAATATATTGTGCTGCTGGCGGGCTCGATCCTGACCGGAAGTGCAGTAGCGGTATCAGGGACGATCGGTTTTGTAGGACTTGTGATTCCGCATTTTATCCGCCTCTTAACTATCACAGATCATCGGCATCTGCTGCCTTTATCTATGCTGAACGGTGCTTCCTTTCTTGTATTAGCAGATGTGTTATCCCGTACCATCATTGAGCCGACTGAATTACCGATTGGCATCATTACTGCGTTAATTGGTGCACCTGTATTTGGCATCATCCTCATTCGTAAATATAGAGGGGGGACGCACGTATGATTCAAGTGAAGGAAATCAGAGGTGGATATGGAGAGAAAGAGGTCATTCGAGGCATTAATCTTGAAGTAAAGCAAGGAGAATTTCTCGGTATACTCGGTCCAAACGGGAGCGGTAAGACGACCCTTCTTAAAATGATGGCAGGGATTTTAGCACCTAAGAGCGGAGAGGTGCGTCTCGGCGGTCACCTTATTCAATCCTATCAGCCAAAGGCGCTTGCGCAAAAGATGGCCGTTCTGCCGCAGAAAACGGACCAAGCTTTTTCATTTACGGTGGAAGAAACCGTCCAATTCGGTCGTTATCCATATCAAAAAGGGTGGCTGCAATCTGTCACGCGAGAAGATGTGCAGGTCGTCAGCAAAGTAATGGAACAAACGGGTGTTGCACAGTTTAAGAATCAATCCATCCATGAGTTAAGCGGAGGAGAACAGCAGCGTGTATATTTAGCACAGGCATTGGCGCAGCAGCCTGAATATTTATTGCTGGATGAACCAACGAGTTTCCTTGATTTAGCCTATCAAAAAGATTTGCTTGATTTAATTAAAGAAGAAACTGATTCCTCTAGGTTAACGGTCATTGGTGTATTCCATGATGTGAACATCGCTAGTTTATATTGTGATCGGCTGCTTCTGCTTCATGAAGGAAAGACAGACATGTTAGGACTGCCGCATCACGTCTTGACCACTGAACGAATCAACCGTGTGTATGAAACAAATGTGACACCGCTCCAGCATCCATTTAGGGCTAACCCCCAGCTGATGGTTGAGCCTGCAGCCCCTTCAAAAGCATCAATTGTAAACATAGCCGATGGCTGGAGGACTTATAGCTCAGAAGGAATGACGTTTTCCATTAATCAGCCTCTTCGCATCCTTTCCTCACATAAGAAAAACGGCGGGTTCTTTTGGAAAAGGTCTATTGGAACGGGAACGAAGACGCTTCATGAGCAGCTAGAGTCAGCTGAAGATTTGCTGTTTTTCGAGCAAGCTAACGGATTAGCACAATTTGCCGCAGAAGACGCCGAAGACGATATGATCCTTTACGGCATGCTTCAGCAAGAAGAGTTGGCCATTTGGCTTATCCTGAAACGATCTTTATCAGACGGAGCAGCTATTCAGCTCATGGGGCAGCTTATGCACATCATGAAGCAAGAAACAAGCATTCCAATCCATCATCTTTGTATTGCTACACCCAATACGCATGAAACGGAAGATGCTGACCTTTTACACGAAAGATTAGGACAAAAGGTGCATGGGCTTCTTCAAACGTTGAATGCCATTCAAAAGTGAACCAAAATGGTTCGCTTTTTTTGTTGAAAACATCAACAGCTGCATAAAAAATGAACTTAATATAGCGAAAAATCAAAAAAGTGTTGCTAATTAAATCAAAATCCTTTTATAATAAAAAATATGAAAGCGCTTAAAATATGACATGTTTAAAAATGCAACACATAAGAAAGGGAGGATTATTTGGACATTCAAGGGATTATACCAGCTATTTTGACACCGCTTACTGAGGAAGAACATTTTCATCCCGAAGTGGCAACGCAATTAGTGAATCGTTTGATCGAGTCAGGTGTACACGGCATCTTTGCTTTAGGCACAAATGGAGAGTTTCATTTGTTTTCAGAGGAAGAAAAGCTTCAAATTGCTGAAACTGTCGTGAAGGCTGTTGGCAGACGAGTGCCGGTATTCATTGGAGCAGGTGAAAATAGTACGGAGGCAACCATCAGGCTGTCAAACAAACTGGCAGATCGAGGGGTAGATGTTCTGTCTATCATTACACCTTACTTTGTTGCACCAACCCAAGAAGAGCTGTATGAGCACTTTCGTCACATATCTGAGAATGTGAATATTCCGATTCTGCTTTATAACATTCCATCTAGAACAGGAGTATCTCTAGCACCAGAGACGGTTGCTCGGCTCAGTGCACTGCCGAATGTGCTAGGCATTAAAGATAGCAGTGGAAACATTGAAAATATCAAGGCATATCTGGATGTCACAAAAGATGAAGATTTTGTTGTCCTTGCAGGTACGGACTCACTCATTTTGGATACCTTGAAACTCGGCGGAGCAGGGGCGGTCGCAGCAACTGCAAATGTACTTCCTGAAACTGTCGTTGGACTCTATGAATCTTTTCGAAAAGGGAAGCTTGACGAAAGTGAGCACTTCCAGAAGCAGCTGCAGCCATTAAGAGCAACATTCGGTTTAGGGACATTACCAGCGCCTTTGAAAAAGGCAGCAGAGCTTTATGGAATTCCGGTTGGCCCGCCCAAAAGCCCTGTAAAAGAGCTGTCAGGTGAGGCATTGGAAGCTGTGGCAAAAATGGTTGAAGACTATCGCAAACAAGGAAAAGCGGCAAAGGAGTAGTGAAGAGATGACGATCACGCATTATCACTTTCAGACGGCATCACACATTGTATCTGGCGCAGGTTCTTTAGACCTTCTTGGGGAGAAATTAGATAGTTTAGGGCTTAGCAGACTCACATCCATTTTTATATTAACGCAGCCATCTATCGTATCACTTGGTTATGCAGATCACATCAAAAGAGAACTTGCGAAAAAGGGGATAGCAAGTGAGATAAGTACAGAAATCAAACCTGAACCAACAGAAGAAAATATCGAGGACGTATTCCACACCTTTTTAAGAGGAGCGCATGACGCCATTATTGGAATTGGTGGCGGGAGTGTCCTTGATGCTGCAAAAATTTTAGCTGTTCTTAAGACAAACGATCAGCCGATTTCTGCTCTCGTTGGCACAAATCTTGTGGAAAAAAGGGGAGTGCCAACGATTCTCATTCCGACAACCTCTGGTACGGGATCTGAGGTGACACCAAATGCAATTGTGACTTTTCCAGAAAAGGAATTGAAAATTGGAATGGTTAGTCCGCATCTTTTGCCAGACCTTGTCATCTTAGATCCAGCACTTACTCTCAACTTGCCGAAATCTATTACCGCAGCTACAGGTATGGATGCTTTTACGCATGCGCTTGAATCTTATATTTCAAATAAAGCCAATCCATTCAGTGATATGTTTGCACTGGAATCGATGCGGCTGATTTCAGGAAGTATTCAGGAGGCATATCATCACGGGGAGAACATGAAGGCAAGAGAAAATATGCTTGTTGGTGCAATGTATGGAGGAATGGCGCTTACAAGTGCCGGAACTGCTGCTGTTCACGCTATGGCTTATCCATTAGGGGGGAAATACAAGATTTCTCATGGTGTTGCTAATTCGATGCTGCTTCCGCATGTCACTGCTTTTAATGCAGATCATATCATTGATCGGCTTGAACATGTGGCAAGAGCAATAGGACTAGCGGGAGCTCACACAAAGCAGGAGCTTGCAGAGCGTGTGATTCATCAAATTGAAGATTGGACAGCGGATTTACACATTCCACAGCAGCTCAAAGCTTTTGGCGTGTCCAAGGAGGATGTACCGGCACTTGCTCAAGCAGCTTCAGAGGTGAAGAGATTAATGGACAACAATCCAAAGCCAATGTCTGTTTCTGATATTGAACAGGTATACATGAAACTGCTCGACGCTTAACGCTTCATTGGGATGGGAATGAGAAGTTGCTTCACACGGCTTGCACACAAAGGGGGATTTTAAATGAATGTCTTAAGCAGTTCTGTCATCACATTTATTTTGATCGTCATTATTCTCTATATACTATTTACGACTTGGCTGACGATGCGTTTCCGCAGTAAATCCAATTCAGAATTTAACAATGCTGCTAAGTCACTTCCAGCCATTGTAGTCGGTATTTTGCTCATGAGTGAATTCATTGGAACGAAATCCACTGTTGGAACTGCAGAATCTGCCTTTACGCATGGGCTTTCTGCTTCATGGTCTATTGTGACTGTCGCTATCGCCTTTTTTATCTTTTCCTTTTTTTTAGTAGGCAAGTTTTATCGAACAGGACAGTACACCATTTCAGGTATTATCGATCAGAAGTTTGGAAAATCAACGAAGCTAGTTGTTTCTGTTATTATGATTGCTGCATTACTGCTTGTGAATCTAGGAAACTATTTAAGTGGGTCAGCTGCTATTGCATCCATTTTGGGGCTTCCTTTAATGACCTGTGCGATCATTACGGCCGTTGTGAGTACATTTTATTTTACATTTGGAGGAATGAAAGGGGTTGCATGGGTCACGATCCTTCATTCGATCGTGAAGTATGCGGGGATTTTAATTACACTAGGGGTAGCTCTTTACTTAACAAAAGGCTTTGAACCAATGAAACAAACGATGCCTGATCATTTCTTTACATGGGACGGGACAATTGGATGGGGGACGATAGGAGCTTGGTTTATAGGAAACATGGGTGCCATCTTTGCTACGCAGTTTATCATTCAAGCAATCACTTCGTCGAAAAGTGAGCGTGAGGCAAAGAAATCAACACTTTATGCGGCTCTGCTTTGTTTGCCGCTCGCCATTGCAATCGGTGTGATCGGCGTAGCTGCACATTATTTGTATCCAGACATTGATCCTATTTATGCCTTCCCTGTCTTTTTACAGCATATGAATCCAATTTTGAGTGCCATTGTGGCAACATCGCTTGTGGCATCCATCTTTGTCGGTGTGTCGACGGTTGCGCTTGCGACAACAACCTTAATTATGGATGATTTTTATGTACCGAAAATGAAACCAACACCGGAGCAGAGAATGAAAGTCACGAGGTATGTGGCTGTACTCGTTGGAATTGTGCCTCTTGTAGGAGTAGCACTTGCGCCGGAGCTGCTGTCCCTTTCCTTTTTTACAAGGGCGCTTCGAACATCGATCGCTGTTGTAGCAGCAATGGGCTTTTACTTGCCGTACTTTAATTCAAATAGAGGGGCGACCATTGGCCTTGCTGCTTCAGGTGTTACCACGACGGTTTGGTATTTACTCGATAATCCATTCGGAATCGATAATATGTATATTGCCATTATCATTCCTTTCCTTGTGCTGGTAATCGACCGACTTTTCAGTCCGCCTGCTAAAAAGGATCAACCATTGAAAGGAGAATTGTCATGAAAAATGAAGAGACTGTGATAAAAATAGATGGAATTTTGCGACAAAATGAACAAGATACAGAGAGAAAAGAAGCCTTTCTGCCAACAGACTGCGTGCAGAATCATGCGGCCAATCTACTTGAGCTGGATAATGGAGATGTATTATGTGTTTGGTTTGGCGGAACGCAGGAGGGAATACCTGATATCTCAATCTATATGTCGAGACTCAAACGGGGAAGTAACCAGTGGACAGAGGCAGTGAAGTTATCTAACGATCCTGCACGCTCTGAACAAAATCCAGTTCTGTTTCAAGAGGAAAATGGCAGGCTATGGCTGCTGTATACCGCACAGCTATCTGGGAATCAAGATACGGCCATCGTGAGATACCGGCTATCAGAGGATAGAGGTGAGACATGGGGTGAGATTGATACTTTGTTTGAACAGCCGGGTACGTTTATACGTCAGCCGATTGTTGTACTGGATAATCAAGATTGGCTGCTGCCGGTCTTCTATTGTAAGACCATTCCAGGCGTCAAATGGACGGGGAACCGGGATGTCAGTGCTGTGAAGATTTCATCCGACCAAGGAAAGACATGGGATGAGGTCATTGTACCAAACAGCACGGGCTGTGTTCATATGAATATTGGAAAGTGTGCAGACGGCTCCCTCATAGCCCTCTTTAGAAGCCGGTTTGCTGATTCGATTTATATCAGCCGTTCCGTCGATCATGGGCGGACATGGTCTGAGCCAAAGGCGACGGAGCTGCCCAATAATAATTCATCCATTCAATTTACCGTGCTCCAAAATGGGCATCTTGCCCTCGTCTATAATCATATCAATGCGGATGAGCAAACAGAACGAAGAGCTTCTTTATATGATGAAATTGAGGATGAAGGCGATACGCGCACAGCGGTTGATACAGAAGCACGTCCAGCCTTTTGGGGAACACCGCGTGCACCGATGACTTTGGCGCTCTCTGAGGATAATGGTGATACATGGCCTATCAGACGTAACCTTGAAGTGGGTGATGGATATGCGATGACAAACAATTCAAAGGATAAACTAAATCGAGAGTATTCTTATCCATCCATCACGGAAGGAAAAGACGGGAAGCTGCATATTGCGTTTACGTATTATCGGCAGGCGATCAAATATGTGTGTGTGACAGAAGAATGGGTCAATCGCACTTCTTAACTGCAAGAGGGCCCTGCTTCTGGTGAATTGTAACCCTCATTTGCTTCATTTATAATTGATGTTTGGAGGGTTGTCCCCATTTTCTATCGGCTGGACTCCCTCAAGCTATGTCTCGTGATGAAGAGATAAAAAATGGGGGTCCTTTTCATGAATATCAAAGTGTTAGGTGTTGCGCCGTATAAAGGGTTGGGCGATGTGTTAATCGACCTTGCCAAAGAAGAAGAAAATATGACATTCCAGCTTGTAGTCGGAGATCTCCGGTCTGGTGTTGCTCTTGCAGAACAAGCAGAAGCTCAAGGAATGGATATCATTATGAGCCGGGGCGGAACAGCTGCGCTCATTCAAAAACATGTGAACATCCCAGTAGTTGATATCCCTGTGTCAGGGTATGACTTGCTTCGTGCCTTAACACTGATAAAAGATTATCAAGGTAAAAAAGCGGTCGTGGGTTTTGAAAATATTACACAAGGTGTACGCACCATTGGGGAATTATACGGGATTAAAATTGATATTTACACAGTGCAGCAAGAGGAAGAGGTATGGGATCTCTTAAAACAATTACAAGAACAAGGGACTCAGGTCGTGCTTGGAGATGTCATTACTGATAAAGCGGCTAAAGAGCTGGGAATGCAGAGTATGCTCATTACATCAGGTCGTGAATCGGTCAAAGAAGCATTTCATCAAGCAAAACAAATGTATCGTTTATATAAAGAAGCGACAGTTGAACAGCGTCTCTTTCGTGAAATGATTGATCAAGAGCCGAAAGGGATGCTCATCATTGATCCGCACAACCAGCTACATTTTATGAATCAACAAATGAAACAATGGACAGAAAAAGGATTATTTGCACCGTCTACTTCTCATGCTGATGTGATTGCGTGGTGTCCAGCACTTGAACCGGCACTAAAGGCGATTCGAGAAGGGAAACAAAATGGCTATTCTCAAATATCCCATCAGCAGCAAGTGTGGCATGTCAAAGGAAGCATGCTATCGAAAGGCGAGTTGCTTGTCACGATTGAAAAGCCTTCGGCTGTGATGAATCAAGAAGGTCATCGTATTTGGACGCTTGCGTCGCCTATTCATTCAGAACATCCATTTGCTCTTTTTACAGAACAAAGCCCAAAAATGAAAGATGTGATCAATAGGGCAAAAGCGTTTAGTCAAACGGAGCGCTCGATTTGCCTTTATGGTGAACAAGGAACGGGTAAATCATGCCTTGCATTTGCTATCCATCAAATGAGCGAGAGGAAAAATGAGAGCTTTACGACAGTACATTGCAGACGTTTGACAGAACCGGAAGACATAAAATCAATCCCTCTGCATCAAAAAGGGACGATGTTTCTAAAGGATATTGAGAGCGTTCCAATGGATATACAGCAGCTCATTGCCGAGCAGCTGCATTATCATCAGAATATTCGCTGGATGGCTGCGTCTCAAGTGGATTTGTTCAAATTGATGCAATCTGGAGCGTTTAGTGAGGAATTATATACAGGCTTACAGGAGCTCACAATTCATGTCCCTCCGTTGTCTGAACGGCCGGAAGATATTGAGGACATGAGCAGGTTATTTATTGCGGAACTGAATTCTCTTTACGGGACGCAGGTGGTTGGGCTGTCAGCAGATGTGATTGAAGCCTTTCAACACCAGAAATTCAGAGAAAATGTCAGGCAGTTCAAGCGGATCATTGAGGAACTGGTACTGACAACAAAAAGTGGATATATCACGTTGAATAGGGCAAAGGCAGCAATTGATCAGCTTGCCTTTGAAAATGAAGAAAAACAGCTGTCCAGCTATTTGAATGGAACGCTTGATGAGATTGAAAGACGGATTATCAAAACGGTGCTGGAAGAAGAAAATATGAATCAATCAAAGGCGGCAAAGCGGTTGAATATCAACCGTACGACGCTATGGAGAAAGCTAAAGGAATAATATGTAATGAGGCCGAGGTGTCTAAATGACAAACGATCTATTAAAAAAAGGAGCGAAATTAGAGCAAAAGGTAATCATTGTGGCGGATGATTTGACAGGTGCCAACGATACAGGTGTTCAATTTGTCAAAGCTGGCTTAACAGCCTCTGTCCTGTTTCAGCCGTCATTTGAAGGCATTGACAGGTATAAAGAGGATGTGCTGATTGTGGATACCGATTCACGAAGTATGTCTTCAGAGAACGCCTACCATGAGGTCAGCCAAATGGTGCAGCCATTTCTCCAAGATGAATCGCACCTTTTCTTTAAAAAAATAGATTCAACGTTAAGAGGCAATATAGGAAATGAACTGCAAGCACTAATGGATATTGGCCCATTTGATGCGGCGGTTATCGCTCCTGCCTACCCAGATGCACAAAGAGCAACCAATAATGGCATACATTATGTGGAAGGAGTGCCTGTTCATCTGTCAGAGGCAGCAAAGGATCCGAAAACTCCAGTTTTGACATCCAGCATATCAGATTTAATTGAGGAGCAGACGAACGTCAGACCAAAAAACCTTTCTCAACAGACAATCGGCGAAGAGCTAAAAGTAACGAGTGATGAGGTATCATCCTTATTGAAGCATGGTCATCAATGGTTTGTGTGTGATGCAGAAACAAGTGATGATTTAGGGCGGATTGTGGAAGTGTTTATGAAGATGGATAAAAGAATACTATGGGTCGGTTCAGCGGGACTAGCTGGTGCATTATCGGCATATGTCGCTAAACATAGAAATACTTCTCGCCTTAAAAAACAGAGACCTGTCCTCATCGTATCTGGAAGTGCCTCTCAAAAAACAAATGAGCAGTTTGCTTATTTAAGAGAAACTCACGATTGTTTTGAGATAAAAGTGAACCCGCTGAATGTATTAAACGGCCGTGAAGCATGGGAACGAAAATCAGTTCTCGATCAATTGCGTAAGCGTCAGAACGAAGATATTCTCCTTTACACAGATGCACGGCCAGAGATGGTTGAAAAGATGCTGATTTACGGAGAAAAGAAAGGGCTGTCAAGACAAGAGGTTGGAAGTGCTTTGTCCGTCTTTCTTGGAATGATCACAAAAGACATTGTCACATTATCAGGAATGAGACGACTTTTCCTAACTGGCGGAGATACAGCGCGGGCGATTTGCCAGGAGCTTGGAGCAGGAGGTATTCGGCTGCTGAAAGAAATTGAACCTGGCATCCCGCTCGGCCAGCTCGTTGATACGAATTTATATGCGGTTACGAAAGCAGGAGCTTACGGTCAAAAAAATTCAGTACTCCACGCGGTAGAAGTGCTGAAAAAGATAGAGGGGGAAGTCGAATGTCAAAACCAATCATTGCTGTAACGATGGGAGATGCGGCTGGTGTTGGTCCTGAAATTATTTTAAAAGCTTTTCAGCAAACGCGTTTACATGAAGAAGCCGTTCTATTTGTGATCGGAGACACCAGTATATTAAATAGGGCGAAAGACTTTGTGAATACAGATGTGGAGATTGTAAGTATCATAGAACCTGAGGAAGCGGAGCAGGTGAAAGCCGGAGCTGTTCCCTGCTTAGACCTTAAGCTCTTAACGAACGAGATGCCGATTGGGGACATATCAAAAGAAGCAGGAAATGCTGCTTTCCGATATCTTGAAAAAGCCATTAGTCTTGCAAATGACCGTAGAATTGACGGCATTTGCACAGCGCCGCTAAACAAAGAGGCACTTCATAAGGCAGGTCATATGTATCCAGGACATACAGAAATTTTAGCTGACCTGACGGGTACAGAAGATTATGCGATGATGCTGGCGGCCCCTAACTTAAAGGTAGTTCATGTCACCACACATATTGGATTAATGGATGCCATTTTAAAAATTAATCCTGAGCGTGTATACACGACGATTAAGCTGGCACATGATACACTCGTCCGTTCTGGAATCTCTGCCCCTAAAATTGCTGTATGCGGGATTAACCCGCACGCTGGGGAGAATGGGTTGTTTGGGAACGGAGAAGAAGAGGAGAAGATCATCCCAGCGGTTGAACTAGCGCAGGAAGAAGGGATTCAAGTATTTGGGCCGCTGCCTGCTGATACCTTGTTCTTTAGGGCAGTAAGAGGTGACTTTGATATCGTTGTGGCGATGTATCATGATCAAGGGCACGGACCGATTAAGGTGCTTGGCTTAGAGTCGGGTGTAAACATTACAGTTGGGCTGCCGATTATCCGTACAAGTGTCGATCATGGGACAGCATTTGATATCGCAGGAACAGGAAAAGCCGATTCTGCGAGCATGGAAGAAGCTATTAGACAGGCCATCATGCTTTCTGGTACGAGAGAAAATCAATATGAAAAGAAAAAGAGCCTTTAAGAGAGGCTCTTTTTTTCTAGTTCATATACGTTCCGCCATTCATATTGATGGTTTCTCCTGTGATAAAATCCGACTGGTCAGAAGCTAAAAATGTCACAACATTTGCGACTTGTTCTGGTGTTCCAATCGTTTTCAAAGGAATTCTATCTAAAACCGATCGCCGGTATTCATCGCTCCACTGTTTGCTCATGTCTGTTTCAATTGGACCAGGGCAGACAGCATTCACATGAATGTGGTGCTCTGCTAATTCTTTGGCAAGATGCATGGTTAAATAATTGATTCCTGCCTTTGATGCACCGTATGCAGGTGATGCATTGTGATGAGGGGTTTTGCCAGTTGTAGAACTCATATTGATAATCTTTCCGCTTTGTTGTTTGATCATGTCAGGAATGACCGCTTGGCACATGAGGAACGTGCCGGTCAAATTAATATCAATTAATCGTTTCCACTCATCAAGGGATGTCTCGACTGTTGATTTTCGTAAATTGATACCAGCATTGTTGACGAGCAAATCAATCTGTCCAAAATGTGTTTTTGCTTGCTCCACGAGTGAAAATGCTGTCTCTGGTAAACTAGCATCACCTGCAACATAAACGGCTCGTTTCTCTTTTTTATTCAGTAAGGAGCAAACCTCTTGAAGCAGCATGTCGTTTGTTCCATTGAGAACGACGTGCGCTCCTTCGCAGGCAAGTGCCTCCGCAATGGCGCGGCCAATCCCTCTGCTTGCACCTGTAATGATCGCTACTTTATTTTGTAAACTCACGTACATCCCACCCATCTCTCATTTTAAAAAGCGCTTTCATTCATTATAAAACGGTATGTTTCATCATTCAACATATATAAGGGGATTAGGGGATTTTCAGTTAAGGTGTTTCATAATTAAACAAATACTTCCTTTCAACTTCAGGTTATACTAAAAGGACAAAGCAGTAGAAAAGGGGGCAAACCGTTGAAACTTTATACGAAAACCGGGGATCAGGGTCAAACAGGCTTGATCGGCGGAAGAGCTGATAAAGATGATGTGAGAGTAGAGGCGTATGGAACGCTAGATGAGGCGAATAGCTTTATTGGACTCGCGCATGCAAAATTACGGCAGCATGGCGAATTGTTTCAGGATCTTTTGTCAGAGCTGATTGTTATTCAGCATGAGCTGTTTGACTGCGGCGGTGATTTGGCAGCAGTCAAACCACGTAAAGAAGGCAAATTAACAGAAGCCTCTGTGACAGCCCTTGAGAAAAGGATGGATGTCTATGTAGAAGAGGCCGCGCCGCTCACCAAGTTTATTTTACCGGGTGGTCAGGAAGGCGCTGCTCTCTTACATGTGGCGCGGACAGTCGTCAGAAGAGCCGAGAGGCATATTGTGACGCTTGCAAAACAGGAGGAGATTCCAGCCGCTGCGCTCTCATACGTAAACCGTCTATCCGATTATTTATTTGCAGCCGCTCGAATCGTGAATCATCGGCTTGGTGAAGCTGATGTTGAATATGAACGAAGTGCCGACGTGTTTCGTTCTAAATAAGGAAAGCACTCTTCAAATAGAAGAGTGCCCAGCGTGTAGACAAACCCTCGCATTCTTTGTCAGGTCTGCGCTTCGGTGCTCACGAATGTTCAATTCGCTCCGCTCCGGTACTCGTCCTTCCTAGACTGCAAAGGTTTTCTATCACGCTGAAAAAAGAAGACCAAGGGCTAAAATTGCCCTTGGTCAACAATCTGAGCACTCTTCAAATAGAAGAGTGCTTTTTTATTAGGTTCTGCCGCTCAGTCTGAGCATTGTTACGACTCTAGTCGCAATCAAAGATCAATCTGTGACACGTTTTGCCGGCTTTCTTTTTTGACTATAGTTAAAGCAAGGAGCAAGAAAGGAGGCATGAAGATGAAAATAACAAGTAAAACCATTATCGGTTCAATTTTATTGTTTGTCGGTTTATCCATCTTCTTTGGTGGTTCATTTGGTGGACTGATCCCGGTTTTGATTGGGGCAGGCCTCATCTATGTAGGTGTTAAACAATACGAAAAAGGCAGTAAAACCTTAGGTGTCATTCTAGCAGTCATTGGTGTATTGATCGTCGTGCAATTTTTGCCGTTTATACTTGGCATCGCATTTGCAGGGGTACTTCTTTATTTTGGCTGGTCGATGATCAATGGTGAATCTACCAAAAAATCATCAAGCAGAGCATATATGGAGCCAAACACGGCACCTAATACGGAAGAACCGCTTCACACGTCTTTTGATCAAGAATGGGAAGACTTTTTAAAGAAAAAATAAAAGGAGGAACATCAAATGGTATTAAGAAGAGTAAGAGATATGTTTGTTGCAACTGTCAATGAAGGCTTAGATAAATTGGAGAATCCGCGTGTCATGCTGAATCAATACGTTCGTGATATGGAGGATGATGTTGCGAAAGCGAAACATGCCATCATCAAACAGCAAACGATTCAGCAAGGCTTCCTGCGCAAAGCAGAAGAGACGGAAGCATTTGCTGAAAAGCGAAAGAAGCAGGCCGAGCTGGCATATCATGCGGGAGAAGAGGAGCTTGCACGAAAAGCGCTCACAGAAATGAAGTATTTTGAAGAAAAGCACAACGAATATCAGGAAGCCTACCAGCAATCTGTGAAACAATTGAAAGAGCTGAAAGAGCAATTGCAGCACTTAGAAACGAAGCTGCGTGATATAAAAGACAAGAAGCAGGCACTGATTGCAAGAGCCAATGCCGCACAGGCAAAGCAGCATATGAATGATTCCATCAATAAAGTAGACAGTGAAAGTGCATATAAAGAGTTTCTCCGAATGGAGAACCGTATTGAAGAAATGGAAACAAAAGCAGGCAGCTATGCACAATTTGCGGATCAAGGTGCATATGCTCATTTAGATTATGCCGACGAGGTTGAAAAAGAATGGCAGAAGCTGAAGCTCGAGAAAAAGCCTGAACAACAGCAAGCAAACGTATAGAGATCACATCGGAAGAAAAGCAGGCTTTTTCTTCCGATATTTGATTTCTTTCTGTTTCGCTTTTCCTTATAATGAAAAGGTCAGAAGATAAAGGGATGGTATGAATGAAGCGATTAATCGGTCTAATTTGTATACTTGTAGGTATCTTTTTAATGATTGGCATGCTTTTCAAAAATGAAGATCTCTTTCATTTAAGTTTTTCCCGTGAAAAACCAGTGACAAAAGCTTCAGCGAAAAAAGAGGAGATTGATCAATTAGATATTTCTCTTTCTGGGTTTCGCGTGAAGGTAAAACCTGAAAATCGTTCCGATATTTCCGTGACTGCTGTCAATGGAAAAGGGAAAATGTATGCGGAGCAAACAGGCGGTACCTTTAAAATTCGCGCTGAAAATAAAAGCTTCTTGTTTTTCACTCAATTTGAAAAAGGAGAGCTTTTAGTTAAAATTCCAACAGATTATCATAAAAATGTGAAGATTACGGGTGGAAGCGGAGTCAGCGAGATGAACGGAGAAGGAAAGCTGTCCCTTCAAGATGTGATACTCAAATCAACGAGCGGAAACCTCACAGCTGAGAATTTCTCAGCCAAAAATGTGGAAATCAAAGCAACCTCTGGCAGGCTGGCAGTGTCGCACATCGATGCGAAGGATAGTGATATTGGGGCAACTTCAGGGCGTGCCGATATTAATGATGTCAAAGGCGAGCTACAATTGGGCATGACAAGCGGCCGATTGACAGCAAGTTTTGATACAATTGAGTCACCTGTCTCCTTTCATATGACATCAGGGAGCGCGAAATTTAATTTGCCAGATGACGGAGATTTCAACGTTCAGGTGAAAAAAACAAGTGGAAGCGTCGATCACTCGTATGACTTTGATCAAGTGGATAGTGAAGGTCGAGGCTTTACAGGTACGCGGGGGAAAGGGACACATTTAGTCGATATTGAAATGACAAGTGGTAACCTCAAGCTGCGGTAATGATTGAAAGAAAGGAAGGAGGCGAGTCAACTGCGTTTTACAAGGAATCAAATTTTAGGCATCATTGTCGTGATATTTGGTATTAATTTATTTCTCAAAATTATTGGGATCGGAGCAGATTTGTTTTGGCCTGTGTTTTTTGCGCTGGCAGGTTATTGGCTGCACTCACGATCCAAACGTTGGCTCGGTTCAGTTTCCTATATTTTTGCCGGCTTTCTCTTCTTAAAATTTCTGCTCAATATTACATTTAGTTTAACAGGTTACTTATTTGCGGCCTTTTTGATTTATGCCGGCTATCGCTTATTGAAAAATAAACCTGTTTTTGATGTCGATAAAAAAGAAACATCAGACGACGGGAAGCCTTCACTGAAAGTCAATCTTGAAAAAAAGGACGATCAGAAGAAAACAAAAAGCCAGACAAAGCCGCGCAAAGAGCATGACTTTTTTATCGGTGAAGTCAGGCTGATGAAAAAGCCGTTTCAATTAAGTGATTTGACGATTTCAGGTTTTATTGGTGATGTTAAAATCGATTTATCAAAGGCGATCATCGCAGAAGAAGAGAGTACGATCGTGATTAGCGGGCTGATCGGAGATGTGGATATTTACGTACCGCAGGATATTGAAGTATGTGTGAGTGCTTCCGCCGCGATTGGTGATATGAAAATCATAGATGAAAAAAGAAGCGGGTTCGGCAGTAAAGTGTACGTGATGACCAACGATTACGATGAGAGCAAACGAAAAGTGAAAATCTCCATCTCTCTATTGATCGGAGATGTGGATGTGAGATACTTATGAGGAAATTCCATTTAGGCCTCCAGTGGCAATCTGTTCGTCTTGGCGTCGGTATCTCGCTCGGTGTTGTGACGATGACGACACTGCCGATGTTTTTTTATTATCAGCTTGATCCGATGATTCTGCTTTCTACCCGCTGGTTTGGCATACCGTTTTTTTGTATTTTACTCATCGTTAGTCTTGCGATTGGGATTTCTGCCGGGAGTGTATTTGGCTATCAGCATAAGAAGCGCCTCGATCAGCTTGTAGAGTCGATTTTGAAATTTGAAAATGGAAACTTTGCATACAGACTGCCGTCTCTTGGCGACGATGAAATTGGCTTAGCCGCCGATCAATTAAATGAAATGGCGAAGCGAGTGGAAGGGCAAGTAGCCTCTTTGCAAAAGCTTTCAAATGAACGGGCTGAATGGCAGGTTCAAATGAAGAAATCGGTCGTCTCAGAAGAGCGGCAACGGCTTGCACGAGAGCTCCATGATGCGGTCAGCCAGCAGTTATTTGCGATTTCGATGATGACTTCAGCTATTCTTGAAGGCATGAAGGAAAAGGATGAAAAGATATTAAAGCAAATGCAGCTTGTCGAACGAATGGCTGGCGATGCACAAAATGAGATGCGTGCTCTTCTGCTTCATCTAAGACCGATCACGCTAGAAGGAAAAGACCTGAAAAAAGGCTTAATTGAGCTGCTAAATGAATTTCAAGCAAAGCAGCCGATTGATATTGATTGGGAAATCGAAGATGATGTTCCGTTATCTAAAGGAGTAGAGGACCACCTCTTCCGAATTGTGCAAGAAGCCCTGTCTAATGTATTTAGGCATGCAAAGGCGACAAAGGTAACTGTGCGCCTGCTCATAAGAAACCGGCAAGTGCAGCTAAAGATTATTGATAATGGTATCGGCTTTCAAACAGACCATGTGAAGACAGCCTCCTACGGACTTGAATCGATTCGAGAGAGAACAAGTGAAGTAGGCGGTGTCGCAGAGATTATGTCATTTGAGGGAAAAGGCACACAAATTGATGTGAAGGTTCCCATTTTTGATGAAGGAAAAGGAGAGAACGTTCGATGATTCGAGTGCTTTTAATCGACGATCACGAAATGGTGAGAATGGGTCTTGCGGCCTTTTTAGAGGCGCAGGCTGATATTGAAGTCATTGGTGAAGCGTCAGATGGACAAAAAGGTGTAGAGCTAGCCGTTGAATTAAAGCCAGATGTGATTTTAATGGATCTTGTCATGGAGGGGATGGATGGCATCGAAGCAACGAAAAGAATTTGTCAGGAAATTGAAGATGCCAAGATTATCGTTCTGACGAGCTTTATTGACGATGATAAAGTCTATCCAGTGATTGAGGCGGGTGCTTTAAGCTATTTATTAAAAACATCCAAGGCAGGAGAAATTGCTGATGCCATCAGATCTGCAAGTATCGGCGAACCAAGACTTGAATCAAAAGTGGCTGGAAAGGTCATGAATAAACTCCGTCATTCATCAAATGGGTCCATCCTTCACGATTCATTAACGGCAAGAGAAATGGAGATCTTGAAGCTGATTGCGGATGGGAAATCGAATAAGGTCATTGCCGAGGAATTATTTATTACAATTAAAACGGTGAAGACCCATATTACCAACATTCTTTCCAAACTTGATGTGGAAGATCGAACGCAGGCGGCTGTGTATGCGCACCGCCATAAGCTGATTCAATAAAAAAACAGCTTTCAAGTGAAAGCTGCTAGAACATGCGTAAAATTAGTCCTTCTGTCCTGTGATCGGACGTTCGGATAGTTGATGGAGCTCAGGAACTGGAAAAGCCTCCTGCTCCTTGGCCGGTTTTTCTTCCAGGGTTTTCTTCATTTCGGATAAAAGCTTTACGCTCTCCTTTGCTGCTGCCGCTTTTTTTTCCTGCAAATCAATGATCTGTGAAAGTCCGACGAATAATCCGCCTCCCAACAGAAGGAGCGCAGGGGTTTGTCCATAATAAACCACGATCAAAAATGTGCTTGAAAAGCTGTCGGCTTCAATGAAGAAATCTTCTTTTGATTGCGTGAATACAACGATTAACAGAAGTATCCCTAGAATCAAAAATAGAATGCCGGCCGAAAGTAAAGCTCGTTTCATGATTGACACCCTTTTTTTCTTACCATTTTAACATACTCTATAAAGATTGTGTTGCGCCCTTAGTCCCGAAGTCACGGATTTTCACATTTGCTTTGTAACGAATGTCCGATTCACTAAATATTTCATCCCAATGCTTCGCTTCTTTTCGAAAGTCCTTTGGATACGCAATACTCGCTTTTTGATAAAACCCGCAAATATCTGCTTTGATCTCATGCTGTAATTCCTCAATGAAATCTTTTACGTTTTTCTCTAATCGACGCTCCACAACACCTTCAATCTCTTGGAGATACTTTTCATTAAATGCATTTTCCCGCTCATTCCAATCCTCAGATAATCTTCCTTCAAGCGCCACTGACACATTAAATTGATATTTTCCGCTGGCTGTTTTATTCGTTTCAATGTTGTGTTTCAGTTTAAAAATCTCAAAAGAATAGATGCTGTGATCATATTCAAATTCAATGACTCCGCCTTCTCCGTCTCCGGTCAACAGGTTATACGACTGCACGGCTAACGGAGAGATGTTGGTGAGAAATCGTCTGTTCTTTATAATAGAGGCTCCGTCCAGCATTAATTTCCCTTGATCCACACCGACTTTCGGAACAGCAAAAGATACGTTGTTTTGCATAGCAGAAGAAATATCTCCTAATGAAGCGGGCTTGAGCATACGTATAGTCGATTTAGTATTCCTAGAAATATCATATAATGTAGAAGAAGCTGGCTGTCCATCGTCATTGATTTTCAGCAAGTCCCCAGGCTTCTCAGAAGTCATAAAGACAAGGCTTCCTCTCCGTGTTTCATTGTCGCGAATAAATTGATTAATGACGAGGTCGAAATTATTCTCATTGATGAGCTCCTCAGAAAATAAATACACCCTCAGCTGCTGGGCGAAAATCCGGTGACTCTTGAGCGTTGTTGTTCGGAATATTTGATGTACGGAATCACCACTCGTTTCAATAATCTTTGTTGGGTCTTTTACGCTGGATTCTTGCTCAATTTTTTGAGGAACAAGGACTTGCATAGATATTTTAAGCTTATGACCGTCATCTCCTTTATCTAAGCCAAAACCAATCGCCATGTTGAGCTCCTCAATATTGGTACTATCCCAGCATCCACTTAATAGAACAAGGGCCAGGTATGCAAAGGCCGCCTTTTTTTTCATGCTGCTTTCCGCCTCCTTTTAAAAAACACGATGATAAATAAGAGAAACGGGAGGATGCCGAATAAAAGGAAAAATAAATGGTTCACATAGGTTAGATAATCACGCACTGTATCAACATCTTTTGGGAAAACGGCGGCAAAGTAGATGACAATTCCCATCAACGTGAGTACGACTTTTTTGGGTAATTTTGTTAGTTTGGATACCCCCATTGCAGCAAAAAACGTATATCCTACAAAGCTCGTATAAAGCTGAACAAGCCAAACGATAAGCAAAAAAGATTCAATTCGCTCAATAAAAATCCCCTGTATATCGAACGATTGAAATAAAGCAATCGTCGGCCAAGTCAACGTCGCAGTTTCTTTCACAGTGAACGCACCAACGACAAGAATATAGGTGAATATATAAATGATCGCAGGAATTAAAAAGCCGATTGCGCCATAAGCAAAGGTGTGTTTTTGCGTGTTCATATAGACAGGCATAAACAGCATCATTTCAATGCCGACAAACGAAATGGCTGATGCGTTAAGGGATTTGAAGACAGGGGAGAATCCCTCTCCTAAAACAGGCCGGAGGTTATCTAACTTAAATTCTTGAACACTGAGTCCATATGCAACAAATAAGATAATCAAGGTCACAATGAGGAAAAAAGGGCACAGTCTGGCAAAATCACCAATCCCGCCGACTACGAGATAAAGACCAACCAAAATAAAGCTGATCATTGTCACCGCTACAGGTGTGTTTTGAAGCAGAAAGAACTTCACCATTTCTGACATAGCCCGTACTTCATAGCTGGCAACGCCAAGAAAATAAACAATAATGAGCAGGTTAGCAAGAGCACCAATCCACTTTCCAAGCCCCTCATTTGTATAATCATAGTAAGAGGAGAAGGGGACTTTTTTCATCATAAGGACATTCACAAAAATAAATACAATGTAAATGACGCTCATGAGTAAGAGTGCAATCCAGCCATCAGGTGTAGTTGCAGCCTGTGCCATTGCTCTGGGCAGAATCATCATACTTGCACCTAATGTTGTATTGGCAATAATGGCACTTGCCTGATAGCTGGTGATCGACTCTTTATGATTGACCATATCGTTCTCCTTTCTTTTGATTTTTCAAAGGCAATCGAATGATGGAATTGTCTTCATTTTTATAGCTGAACACAAAGTCTGGCGAAAAATAAGGCGTACCAAAACTTTTTTGCCGTGTTAAATGGGTAAGGAGAACGAGCATGAACAGCACAATCCCATATAAACCCAAAGTAGCTGCCGTAAACATGGACACAAAGCGGAGCACGCGGAACGACATGCCCATCCCGTATTGAGGCACAGTAAAGGAAGCAAGGGCAATCACACTGACGATAATCACCATAATCGAGCTCACAATATGAGCCTGAACGGCCGCCTGCCCAATGACGACTCCGCCTACAAGTCCAATCGTTTGACCGAGCGGATTTGGCAGCCTTAAACCAGCTTCCCGCAGCAGCTCAATCGTTATCTCCATGATGAGTGCCTCCACAATAGGCGGAAAGGGGACATTTTCTCTTGTACTTGAGATCGAAATAGCCAGTGTTGTTGGTAAAAGTCCTTGATGGAAGGACACAAGCGCAATATAAATGGCTGATAAAAATAATGTCAGAAAGATAGAGGTAAACCGCAGCATACGAATGAGAGAGGCGGCGATCCACCTTTCATAATAATCATCAGGTGATTGCATAATCGTCGCGAGAGAAGCAGGTACAATTAACACAAAAGGTGAATGATCAACAAAAATGGCGACACGTCCATTATTTAAAGCAGATGCCACTTTATCCGGCCGTTCTGTGTTTTGGATTTGCGGGAAAGGCGAGTACACATTGTCCTCAATCAGTTCCTCAAGAACACCGGAGTCTTGTATATCATCAATGGTGACTTGCTTGAGCCTTTTTTTCACTTCTTTTAAAACAGACGATTGAGCCATACCGTCAATGTACATGATGGTCACTTGGGTGTACTTTTTTTGACCAATTTTCATGTCGACGGTTTTAAGATTGGGGTTTTTCAAGCGCTGCCTCACAAGAGCTAAGTTCGTATCTAAATCTTCAATAAAGCCAATTTTCGGGCCTCTCACAATTGTTTCAGAGGTAGCATCACCTATACTGCGTTTCTTCGTTCCATGCGTTTCTAAAATATACGCATGCTGAAATCCGTTAATCAGTACCACACAATGCCCTTCAAAAATCGCATCGACCAATTCCTCGGTGGTCTTCACAGAACGGGTGGTCATCATCGATAAATTGGATTCCAGCTTCTCTTTTGTGAGAGACGTATGATCTTGGAGAAGCAGCTTTAAAAAGGTTTGAATCTCCATCGTTTCGTTCATTTCTTTTATGTATAAATAGTAAACCACCTGTCCGTGAGGCAGTGTTTTTTTCTCATGGACCAAATCGTCCATTTCTTTTAATTGCGGAAGGATGACGGAGAGATTATCGTATAAGTGCTCTTTTAATGGAGTCTGATTCATTTGGATCACCCGCCTCAAATCTTTTTCTTAGCATTACCTGCTTGAAAAAACAATATTCTGTGTTACATTATTTTGTGGTAAAAGAAAGAATGAGGGTTTTGGAGGAAACAAGATGGCACAGATTCGTTTAGCAGGAACAAAAGAGGAGATCGACCGTATTCTACAGTCGTTTGACAAGCATTATGAGGTGACCTATACATCAAAGGATTACGGAAAAACGAACCCAAAATACAAATATTCGAAGGATGTTCGCGTTTATATTGAACTAAAATTAAAATAAAGATAAAATTTTAATTGAAAACGCTTAAAGGATTTTCGTTTTTTGTATAGAATAGAGTTGAGTGATGAGAAGCTATGGAGGGATACATAATGACAGAATTTAGAATCGAAAAAGATACAATGGGCGAAATCAAAGTGCCGAAGGACAAGTTCTGGGGTGCACAAACACAACGAAGCAAAGAAAATTTCAAAATCGGTTCTGAGAAAATGCCAAAGGAAGTTGTGAATGCGTTTGCAATTTTGAAACGTAGCACAGCGATTGCGAACGAACGACTTGGCAACCTTGAAAGCGAAAAAGCAGAAGCAATTGCTGCTGTATGTGATGATATCATCAGCGGAAAGTATGACGAGCATTTCCCGCTTGTTGTTTGGCAGACAGGCAGTGGAACACAAAGTAACATGAACATGAACGAAGTCGTTGCAAACAGAGCAACTGCTTACTTGAAAGATAAAAATAGCGAGTTCAGCATTCACCCGAATGATGACGTTAACCGCAGCCAAAGCTCAAATGATACATTCCCAACGGCTATGCACGTGGCAGCTGTTTTAGCTGTGTACAAAAAATTGCTGCCTGCAATTGACCAGTTAAGAACAACTCTTGATGAGAAAGCAAAAGCGTATCAAGAGATTGTGAAAATCGGCCGTACGCACTTGCAGGATGCAACACCGCTGACAGTTGGTCAAGAGATTAGCGGCTGGGTATACATGCTGGATCGTTCAAAAGAAATGATTCTAGAATCAACTGAAAAAATGAGAGAATTAGCCATTGGCGGAACTGCTGTTGGTACAGGAATTAACGCACATCCTGAGTTCGGTCAATTTGTTGCTGAGGAAATCAGCCAGCTGACAGGTCAAACTTTCAATTCTTCACCAAACAAATTCCATGCGCTGACAAGCCATGATGAAATTACGTATGCACACGGTGCCTTAAAAGCACTTGCAGCTGATTTAATGAAAATTGCCAATGATGTAAGATGGCTTGCAAGTGGTCCTCGCTGCGGAATTGGCGAATTGATCATTCCTGAAAATGAGCCGGGAAGCTCCATTATGCCAGGAAAAGTTAACCCAACCCAAAGTGAAGCATTAACTATGATTGCAGCGCAAATCATGGGGAATGATGCCACAATCGGTTTTGCGGCAAGCCAAGGAAACTTTGAGCTGAACGTATTTAAGCCAGTCATCATTTATAACTTCCTGCAATCAGTTGAACTACTTGCTGACGGCATGAACTCATTCCATGACAAGTGTGCAGTTGGAATCGAACCAAACCTTGAAACGATTGAGAAAAACTTGAACAATTCATTGATGCTTGTGACGGCATTAAACCCGCACATCGGATATGAAAATGCAGCTAAAATTGCGAAGCTTGCGCATAAAGAAGGATTAACACTAAAAGAAGCAGCACTTCAATTAGAGCTGTTAACTGAAGAGCAGTTCGAGCAATTTGTGAAACCAGAGGAAATGGTGACACCGAAAGCAAAATAAGAAACCAGGGGCAGCTGCCCCTGGTTTTTATGTGGGAAGATATTTGAGGTAAATAGTTGTGAGAACAATAAAGACAAGATTTATTAGATGGCTGCGGACACGTGATGTTGAATTCTTTCAAGTAATGTCCCTAGATACGGAGGAGTCAGCTTTTTTGTTATATATTGATCAAAGACGGCCCGAGGGTGGGAATCATATTGATATATTTTTGATCTCTCATTTTGAGCTGTCAGAAGAGTCGTATGAAGATGTTCTAAGTTTCAATAACGATATGCTAGGCTTTAAACCAACCTGTTCGTTTTGTATGGACACACTGTCGATAGAGGAAGAATTTGAATTTGATTTTCCTTGTGACATGCTTGCTGTTCAAAAATATGTAGATGACTTACTAAATAGAGTTCAAGCCAGCAAACTTCCTGAACTGACACATAAGGATTTTGATTTTTTATCACAACAATAAACCCAGGGCATCCCCTGGGTTTTACAAATGATCCTCTTTCAAAATACGCAAAAGTGAATCAGAATTGGTTTGAAGCGGTGCATATAATTTCAATTGGTACAGCATGCCTTTCACGATGACTTGTCTTGGTTTTTGTTTGTTTAATTCATTTTCCAGGATGCCAAGCGCTTCAAATAACTCAGGCTCGTTTTTCACTTCATAGTGTGCTTCAGCAATCTCTCTTAATTCCTTTAAAAGAGATTCTGTGAGCGGATCGAATGACCGTTCATAAATTGGACCAAACCAATCGCTCGCTTGATCTACAGAAATGAGAGGAAGATCATTTCGCTTCATCATACCGCCCATCAAATCATCGATACGATGAATCATGGTTTTGGCAAGCTCTTCTGCTTCCAGCTGAAAATCATATAAAATGGCAAGCTCGAAATAAACGTGGCTCATGCCCTCAATCGTCAAACATAAATCAGCCATATAAGGAATAGCAGCGTCTCCATACACTTGTTTAATGTTATCGATGTGAAGCTGGATGGTTGCAAGCCTAATTTGTTTTGCGAGCTGCTGCGTTTCTTCATTCAATGGAAGCGCCCTGTCGCTCAGCTGCATTTTAATAAAATCCTTTTGCTGCAAAATATTATCGTAATAGACAGTGAGCTGTTTGCGGTAGGCTTCTTTTGGTGTGCCGCCCTCTGTTTGAACCTCATGAATCCGGGTAAATACCTTATCGTAATAGTAATGAAGGATCGAAATGAGCAGTGCTTCCTTTGATTTAAAATAAAGATAAAAAGCACCCTTTGACATGTGGCATTCATCTGCAATTTCCTGAACAGACGTTGTGTTATAGCCTTTGCTGGCAAATAATTTCATGCCAGCCTCAATGATCATTTTTTCTTTCTTTTTCAAAATGAATGTCATCCTTTCTTACCGAGAGACAAATGTCTTAGGAAACGTGCGCAAAGAGATGTGACTTATCGGTCATAAACGACGAAAGTTTTCAAAAATTAATCAGATTGTAACTTGTTTTTTACAGTGTAATTCTTTATATTATAAAGTAAGGTGACCAACTGGTCAAAATATGTGAAAGGATGATGTTCCATGAGAGAAATCGATGATATGATTAGACGCCTGCGAACAAAAGGGATTCAAGTAGAAAAAGTCAAAATGCCGAAAGAGACAACCATTGAAAAGAAATGGATGTATCAAGCTGGCAAAAAGATCAAAGCCACATACCGTGATTTCAATGGGTATTCATTCATCTAAAAAAGACTGCGGTCAAAAACCTACAGTCTCTTCTTTGGAACCATAATTGTATAACGTACACCTAGATCATCATTTTCAATAGATATGGACGCTTGATGCATTGAAAGAATTCTTTTGACAATGCTTAATCCAATACCGAATTCGCCCTTTTTTCCCTTACTAAAAGGCTCGTATAGGTTGGACAGCATATGTTCTTCAATTGGAGGACCGTCATTACGAATGACAATGCGGATTTGATCCTCTTCCTGTTTCATCTGAATATCAATCTTACTTTTTGCGTACCGAAGTTGATTTTCTAGTACATTCTCAAATAATTTGCTCCATTGTTCTGGATCGCCTTCAAGAGCAGCCTCATCATCTAAGTCCACGTTCCACTGCAATTCATTTTTCGACCAGCGTATTCGGTCGACCACTTCCAGCATCGTATTACTGAGTAGGAAGGAAGAATGTGCGGGATGTTGTTTTGATAAATAATCAAGCTTTGTTAAGTACAGCAGATCCTTGATTTTCTTCTCAAGCTTTTCCGCTTCACCTTCAATGACTTCCACCGTTTGTTCAAGATCTCCCTTAGGAAAAATACCATCTTTAATGGACTGAGTGTAGCCGCGGATGACCATGACAGGTGTCTTTAAGTCATGTGAAATATTCTGCAAAAGTGTCCGTTCTGTTTCATCTTTTTGAATGAGTTTTTGTCTCATTTCTTCAATGGTATGACCAAGTTTGCCAATTTCATCTTGCCGGTCAACGATGACAGGATCGTCCCAGTCCTCTTGGGCAATCCGTTTGACGTGCTTTTCAAACGCAACGATTGGTCGGGATAAATAGCGGGCAAGCCAAATCGATGGAATCCAGCTTAGTAAAATAACGGTGCCTAAGATAAAGATCAGCTGTTTAAACAGGGTAAAGGACAGGTCATCTCGATAAGAATCTGGTGCATAGGACAGAAGAATATATTGTGTATTGCCTGATGATACCTTTTTGATGACAAAAAAGATATGCTGGCCGTTCACCTCTTCAGAATACCGTTTCGTTGCGCTTTTTTGTTTTTTCACAAACGATTGGATTTTCTCAATAAAAGCATGCGGAAAAAACTGCGCCATTTGATCTAATTCATCTGATGGGATCAAAATGTGCTGCACGGAGCGGTTTTCCGGTGTCGATTTTGGCGAGCCGTCTCGGTTCAATGGATATTCTGTCAGCACTTGCTGTTCATTTTCGATATTTTTATAAATTTCATTTGTGAAGAAGTCACGTAATGTATTGGAAAATAGAATAATCAGGACAATGGAAATGGTGAGCAAAATGCCAGAGATCACGACCCAAATTTGAAAAGCGAGCGGTTTGTTCTTCATCCTTTAAGCATCCTATAGCCAAATCCATAGATGGTCTCGACCTTTAAGTCGGGCATTTTTTTGCGCAGCCGTCTGACAAGGTCATCCACCACACGATCTGTCCCGAAGTAATCGTGTCCCCAAATCTTGACGAGGATATCTTCACGAGAAAAAGCATGTCCCTGGTGATGTGTAAATAAAAGCAGCAAGTCAAATTCCTTAGAAGTTAAGTTAATGAGCTGTCCCTCTTCATAGACCTCTCTTACATCCTCATGAATGACATAAGAAGAAACTGAAGTGACGCTTTGCTGCGGTGTATCGCTGTTTTTATACACAAGCTCCAGCAGCTTTTGAACCCGAATGATCAGCTCACGCGGAAGAAACGGCTTCGCAATATAATCACTGCTTCCCAGCTCTAAACCGAGGACACGGTCGATATCTGCATCCCGGGCTGAAATGAAAATGACCGGTACGTCAGGTGATGCGGCTTTAATTTCTTTTATGAGGGTATAGCCGTCTGTATCAGGCAGCATGATATCTAAAATCCATAGATGCGGCGGCTTGTTCATTGCCTCGCGTGCCGCTTCTCCGGTTAAAAAAGAGGAGACATTCCAACCTTCACTCTCTAAATATTTGGTTAACAGTTCATTTAAATTTTGTTCATCTTCAACTAAATAAATGGTGTACGACAAAGTCTTCCACATCCTCTCAACGTCATTATAACGGGATACGAAGGCGGCATGTCAACAATCACACGCTTTTTTCACAATTTCACATATTCTTCTCATCATTATCCCATAATGTTTGATTATGATAAGGTCAAGGGAAAAAAGGGCATAGACAAAAGGCGGATGAATAGGTGCTTTTCATCAATGTGCGCACCTTGCTTTTTTTCTATGAATAAGTATTATATAATTTGACATATTGCCATAAAGTATTTTTCAATGATCTTTCCAATAAGAGGACCTGAAGTCCTATCTAGACATATGAATGAAACATGATGTAAAGGAGTGCAAGCGATGGATTTCCGAAGAGAAGATGAAGAGAATAAGATGAATCATCCAGAAAATCAAGACAATGAAATGAATCATCAAAAAGATACCCATCAAGAGAATGAGAAACAAATAGACGCACCAGAAAAAGAGAAGGAACTTGTTTTTCACCAGCATGAAAACGAAGCATCTGCTACAGAGGAGAGTGTGACAAATCATTCTCCTCAAATGGTGGATGACCGTGCGTCGAAAAAAGAGAAAAAGCGGAAGGCGGCATGGCTGAGCCCGATTCTTGGAGGAATTATTGGCGGGGGTCTTGTACTTGGCATTACACCGCTTTTGCCGCAGTCACAGGATACAGCTGCCAACACGCAAACGCAGACAGCATCAAGCGAGCCGGCAGCCTCAGATAATTTCTCGACAAAACAAATCACCAATGCCACAAATGTGGCTGATATGGTAGAAGATTTAGAGCCAACCATTGTTGGGGTCTCAAACTATCAATCTACACAAAATTCGTTTGGCCTGAGCGGTGATCAAACAGAAGCTGAAGCTGGAACAGGCTCTGGTGTCATCTTCAAAAAAGATGGCAAAAAAGCGTACATTATTACAAATAACCATGTTGTCGAAGGTGCCAATAAAATCAAGGTCACCCTTTATGATGGAAAAACGAAAGACGCAAAGCTTGTCGGCAGTGATGTCATGACAGATTTAGCCGTTGTTGAAATGAACGCAGACGGTATTGATAAAGTGGCGAGCTTTGGTGATTCTTCTAAGCTTCGTGCTGGAGATAAAGTCATTGCCATTGGGAATCCGCTCGGTGCACAGTTCTCAGGTACTGTGACAGAAGGAATTATTAGTGGTCTTGATCGTACTGTAGAAGCAAATACGTCATCTGGTACGGTGGAGATGAATGTGCTGCAAACAGATGCAGCGATTAACCCAGGAAACAGCGGGGGGCCACTGATCAATACTGACGGTCAAGTCATTGGCATCAACAGTTTGAAAATCAGCGAAAGCGGTGTGGAATCACTCGGATTTGCGATCCCAAGTAACGATGTCAAACCGATTGTAGATGAGCTGTTAAAAAATGGAAAAGTTGAACGTCCATACCTTGGCGTACAAATGATTGACCTTGAGCAAGTGCCTGAGACATATCAGGAAAATACGCTCGGCTTATTTGATAAACAAATCGGCAAAGGCATTTACGTAAAGGATGTTTCAAAAGGTTCACCTGCACAAAAAGCAGGCTTGAAATCTGGAGATGTCATCATCAAGTTCAAAGGGAAAGACGTAGTGAACAGCTCTCAGCTGAAAGAAATTCTTTACAAAGAAACAAAAGTCGGCGATAAAACCACAATGACTGTCATCCGTGAAGGAAAGAACAAAAATCTAGATATTACCCTTGGACAGTCAGATAGCGAATAAATGAAAAAAACAGGTGGACATGTTGACATATCCACCTGTTTTTTTGTGCTTATTTTTTTGAAGAGAGTGTCCGTAGAATGATGTGTTCCCACATGTTCCAAGGCAGAAGCTGCTTTGCTGTGAATGAAAGCCGTACGCCTTTTCCAACAAGATATCTCAGCCGTTTCAGCCGCTTCTTTTCTGCTAATCGTACAACAAGCTCTGCCACTTCACGAGGATCTCCATAGTTGGATTTCTGGGCATCAATATGGGCCATCATCTTTTGATAGAGTTTTGTGTATTTCGATCCTTCTGCTGGCTGAATCATTTGCTCGTTCATGGAGGTGTTCCAAATATTCGTCTGGAAAGAGCCTGGCTCGATCAAGGCCGCCTGTATACCGAACGAAGCCAGTTCAATCCGCAAGCTTTCTGTATAGCCTTCCAACGCAAACTTAGACGATACATATGGAGAAAGTGCAGGCATCCCCATTAATCCGCTGATGCTGCTCATATTGAAAATCTTTGCACCACTCGTCATAAACGGCAGCACTGCTTGGGTCATTTCCATCACACCGAAGACATTCACTTCAAATTGCTGGCGGTACGTGTCGACAGGAACCTCCTCCGCAAAACCAGCAAAGGCTGTTCCCGCATTGTTCACAAGCAGGGTAATGGGTGCATAGGCATGAAGCTTCTTCTGAAATGCTTGAATCGACTGCGTATCGGTCACATCTAACGCTTCAATATGTATCATGCCAGATAAAGAGGCTTGATCAATTTCTTCAGCGAGCTTTTTGGCATTGGTTTCCTGTCTGACGCCGGCAATCACTGTATAGCCCCGCTTGGCGAGACGCATCGTGATGAGCTTGCCAAAGCCGCTATTGGCACCAGTTACAATGGCTGTTCTTTTCATCATCCCATTCTCCTTTTTGTTTCAATTTATCATAGTGCGATGTTTTATTGAATAACAAAAAGGAGCCTGGAGAAGAATAAAAAGCGATGCTGTGAAATAGGAGGAAACACATGATGTGTTGGAAGAAGGCGGGACGAATAGGAGTGCTGCTCTTTATGCTGTCCGGCTGTCAATCAGTTGAACCGTTACAACAAACACATGAAGCAGAAGCAGAAAGTCTGTCAGCTGTTCAAATGAAGGAACTGCCATTTCAGCATGTGCATCTGCATGTACAATATGGACAGAAAAACGAATTATACGAAGCGACTTATCGTCAGGCAAGAGGCAAAGAGGAGGCGATCATTCGTGATCATATGAATGGGGTCCGCTATGAAGGAGAAGAAGCCTTGCGCGAAATGAAGATGAAGCTGAATGATATGTCGATTCCTAGTGAAAAGATCAATGAAGTGTATGTAAAGGAACTATTAGCTGCTTTTAATTTAGATGATGATTATCAGCGGATACAGATCGATCTGAAGCTAGAAGATGGGACCAAACGTACATTCCAAAGGAAGAAATAAACGAGACTTTCTCATTTTTTAAATGAAAATGATTTTCAAGATCACTTAAATCTGATACACTAAATTGAGATAAGTGATCTTTTACGTCTGTACATAGACGATATTTCATATAAAAATTTGGATGAGAAAAGGAGCGTTTGAGCGGAATGAGTGCCATTTCTACTGAAGGTTTAAGCTTAGGCTACGGAGAAACAATGATCATCGATGAACTAAATGTATCAATCCCTAAGGGTGAAATCACAGTATTTATTGGCAGTAATGGATGCGGTAAATCCACGCTACTTCGCTCTTTGGCCCGTCTCATGAAGCCAATGGGTGGTTCTGTCCTGCTTGAAGGTCATTCCATTGCAAAATTACCTACAAAAGAAGTAGCAAAACAACTCGCCATTCTTCCACAAGGACCAGAAGCGCCAGAAGGATTAACCGTGCATCAGTTAGTGAAGCAAGGCAGATATCCTTATCAAAATTGGCTGAAGCAGTGGTCGAAGCAAGATGAAGAAGCAGTGAACCGCGCATTAAAGTCAACAAAGATGGAAGACCTTGCTGATCGGACCGTTGATTCATTATCAGGTGGACAAAGGCAGCGTGCATGGATTGCGATGACGCTGGCCCAAGAGACCGATATTATTTTGTTAGATGAGCCGACGACATATTTAGACATGACACATCAAATCGAAATTTTGGACCTTCTGTTTGATTTAAATGAGAAAGAGCAGCGCACGATTGTGATGGTTCTTCATGACCTCAATCTTGCATGCAGATATGCTCATCATCTTGTGGCGATTAAAGACAAGTCAATCTATGCAGAAGGCAGACCAGAAACAGTGATTAATTGTGATCTCGTGAAAAATGTCTTTGATATGAATTGCCAAGTGACAACAGATCCTTTATTTGGAACACCATTATGTATTCCGCACGGTAGAGGACGCTGTATTGTGCAGCAAGCGCAAGCTGAAACATTTCTTGCTGCAAGATAATCGTATGTCAAAAGCCTGACATCTGTATCTCACAGAGTCAGGCTTTTTTCTGAAAAAGGAGCGGAATATCAATGGGAAATGAATTAGATGAAAAGCTGGAAGGCTTGCTTGATAAATATACAGAGCTGCTGCTCGGTGAATCAACAGACGAGCTGAAACAAGATGTGAAACAGTGGGTGATCTACTCTCATATTGCAAAAAGCATGCCGCCGCTAGCAAAGCATTTCAATGAAACGTATCCAGAAGCAAAAGAAGAAATCAAACACACGATTCAACGGATCAAACAGTTGAACGAAGCTCATCGCGCCAATAAAGACCGTTAAAAAACTGCCAGCACTAGACTGGCAGTTTTTTTCTTATGACATTTGTGATGAACCGTACGGCGATTGATCTGTCAGTGTTTGCTGGAATTTCTGGTGTGCCTGCTGGAGCTTTTGCTGATCAGCGGCTTCAACAGAATACCAGCCATATCGGAACATGACATCATATAAATGTCTTTGTGTTTTCTGTGTTTCCAGTGCAATTCGCTGAATATCCTGATAAAGAGATTCATGACTGAATTCATTGAGCGCTGTGTTGTATCCACTTGTCATATATTTTTCAGTCGACAAGAGATCTGTGACGAAATCACGATCGTTCATATTTGTTGTTGTGGGAACCGGAGTTTGTGGATTCCCGATTTTTTGTTGGTTTTGCTGTTCCATGTTTTTTCCTCCTATTGCATAAAGCCAGTAGACTGGCCTTGCCCTGAGCTGCCTAAATGCTGAAGAATTTGTGTGTAATGCTGATGATGCATTTGGCCAACTTGATTTAATTCTTGTTTCAATGTTTGGTCCTGGCAATGCTCGGCCATAAAATGAGCCTTTTTCATGGCGATCAAGTTCCAGTTGAGCATATCCTCTAAGTACAAGGAATCCTTCACTGAAATGACTTCTGGGGGCATATTCATTTGCTGATTATTCAACATGTGTTCCTCCTTACGAATTTGTTTCCTTACTGATTCTTTTTATATTGCTGATTTTGACTGGTTTTTTTCCCGCCAAGGTCTGCTTCCTGTGATGGACCTGCGTTTCCTTTTACACTTGCAGCACTTACGCCTGCTTTCGATGGGTTTTTCTTCAAACGAGACATGTGGACATCACCTCCATTCTTACAATTCCCTCTCATCTGTAATTCATACGCCGCAAACGGAGGCACACGAGAATGTGTAAATTTTTGAAATCTGCTATTGAACTGTTTCGGAAAATCTTTTAAGATAAAGAAAGAGGCATTGCTTTTTTTTGGACAAAAAATGAATGACTGTTCATTCAAAATGTTTAGGGGGATATTTATGGGCAAACATATTCGCAAGGCGGCTGTCATTGGTTCAGGTGTCATGGGCTCAGGCATTGCTGCACATTTAGCCAATATTGGGATACCAGTTACACTGCTAGATATTGTGCCAAATGAACTGACAAAGGAAGAAACGGCGAAAAAGCGGACGCTTGATCACCCTAGTGTTCGGAATCGATTAAGTCAAGAAGCGATGAAAAAATTATTAAAGCAAAAGCCAGCACCTCTTACTTCAGCAAAAAACCTATCATACATCACACCGGGAAATCTCACAGACCACCTTTCCTTATTACACGATGCTGACTGGATCATTGAAGTCGTCACTGAAAAGCTCAGCATCAAACAACACGTATTCTCTCTCATCGACGAACACCGCAAAGAAGGAAGCATCGTATCAAGCAATACATCCGGTATTTCAGTTGAAAAAATGGCAGAAGGCCGATCAGATGATTTTAAACGCCACTTTTTAGGCACACATTTTTTTAACCCAGCTCGTTATTTAAAGCTCTTAGAAATCATTCCTATTCAAGAAACAGATCCAGAAGTACTGTCATTTATGAAAACATTTGGCGAGGATGTACTCGGCAAAGGTGTGGTTGAAGCAAAGGACACACCGAACTTTATTGCAAACCGCATTGGCACTTATGGACTTCTTGTCACAGTGCGTGAAATGCTTGAGAACAAATACACCATCGGAGAAGTGGATTCTGTCACAGGACCTCTCATCGGAAGACCGAAAAGTGCGACCTTCCGTACACTTGATGTCGTGGGGCTCGACACGTTCTCTCATGTGGCACGAAACGTATATGAACAGGTAGAAGGAAAGGAAAAAGAGATTTTTCAGCTGCCTGAGTTTATTGAAAGAATGCTCGAAAAAGGATGGATTGGCAGCAAGGCAGGCCAAGGTTTTTATAAAAAAAATGGGGAGGTCATTTTAGAGCTTGACCCAGTGACGCTCACATATGGTGAACGCACAAAGCTAAAAGATCCAGGCATTGAAATGGCGAAACAGCAAAAGGGTGCAAAAGCAAAGTTGAAAGCGCTTATTTATCAGGATGGTCGTGCAGGGCAACTACTTTGGAATATGACAGCGCCCGTACTTCTTTATTCAGCTCATCTAAAAGGTGAAATTGCGGATGATATTCAGTCTATCGATAACGCCATGAAATGGGGATTCGGCTGGCAGCACGGCCCATTTGAGCTGTGGGATGCAATAGGTGTCAAAAAAGCCGCCGAACGCATGGAAGCAGAAGGCCGCATTATTCCAGCATGGGTGCAAGACATGCTGTCAAAAGGACACGAGACATTCTATCAAGAGAATGCTGATGGAGTGCGAGCGTTTTATCATAACGGGGCTTATGAACAGGAAAAAGGAAACGACAAACATATTTCTTTAGCTAGATTGAAAAAGAAACATGACGTCATCTTCAAAAATTCTGGTGCGAGCCTGATCGATATTGGTGATGATGTCGCCTTGCTCGAATTTCACTCTAAAAGCAATGCCATTGGACTAGATGTCATTGATATGATCAATCGCGCTGTTGATGAGACGGAAAAGAATTATAAAGGGCTTGTCATCGGAAACCAAGGGAAGAACTTCTGTGTTGGCGCAAACCTTGCCCTGATTTTAATGGAAGCACAGGACGACAATTTCTTTGAAATTGACTTTGTGATCAGACGCTTCCAGCAGGCAATGATGAAGGTGAAATATAGCAATCGCCCAGTCGTAGCCGCACCGTTTGGGATGACATTAGGAGGCGGAACAGAAGTTTGTCTGCCGGCAGCAGCTATTCAGGCGTCCAGCGAAACTTACATGGGACTTGTGGAAGCGGGAGTTGGACTGATTCCAGGAGGCGGAGGAAACAAAGAGTTATATCTTCGTCACCTGCAAGGATCAGCGAAGCCGTCGCAGACGGCTATACAGGATGCCACGCTGAAAACATTTGAAACAATTGCAATGGCAAAAGTATCGACTTCAGCTGAGGATGCGCGGGATATGAACATGCTCCGCGTGAACGACCGGATCAGTATGAACGAGGATCACCTGATCTATGATGCAAAACAACTGGTGCTCTCTCTTGATGAAGCCGGTTATCGTGCGCCGCTCAAGCAAAAGGTGCCGGTCATGGGAGAAACAGGATATGCAGCGATGATTTTGGCTGCTGAAAATATGAGACTGTCAGGATACATTTCAGAGCATGACATGACCATTGTAAAAAAATTAGCTCATGTCATTTCCGGCGGGAAACTGCCATTTGGAACAGAGGTAGAGGAGCAATACTTATTAGAGCTTGAAAGAGAAGCCTTTTTAAGTCTTGTAGGGGAAGTGAAATCACAGGCACGTATGCAGCACATGCTCGTCAAAGGAAAACCTTTACGTAACTAAGGGGGAGTCAAAATGAGAGAAGCAGTCATTGTCGCTGGCGCAAGAACACCAGTAGGGAAGGCGAAAAAAGGATCGTTAAAACATGTCCGTCCTGATGATATGGGCGCATTATGTGTAAAAGAAACGTTAAAGCGTGCGGGTGAATACGACGGACAGATAGATGATTTGATCATTGGTTGTGCAACGCCAGAAGCAGAGCAGGGGTTAAATGTGGCCCGAAATATTGGAGCATTAGCGGGACTTCCTTATACAGTACCTGCCATCACCATAAACCGCTACTGCTCGTCCGGACTTCAATCTATCGCTTATGCGGGTGAACGAATTATGCTTGGGCAGGCAGAAACGATTTTAGCCGGAGGAGTCGAATCGATGTCGCAGGTGCCGATGATGGGTCATTCCATTCGTCCGAATGCTCTCTTGGCAGAGCAAGCGCCTGAATACTACATGAGCATGGGTCACACGGCAGAGCAAGTGGCGCAAAAGTATCAGGTCACACGTCAAGATCAGGACGCCTTTGCGGTGAGAAGTCATCAAAAGGCAGCAAAGGCACTTCAAGAAGGGAAATTTTCAGATGAAATTGTACCGGTTGATGTAACAGAGCGACGGGTAGGAGAGCAATATCAATTAGAAGAGCATCAATTCACGTTCTCACAGGATGAAGGTGTGAGAGCAGGCACAACGGAGGAGATTCTTTCCACATTGCGTCCAGCCTTTTCGACAAAAGGCACAGTGACCGCAGGGAACTCTTCGCAGACAAGTGACGGGGCTGCGTGTGTGATGATGATGGACCGCGAGAAAGCCTCCTCACTTTCTCTTCAGCCGCTCGCTAAATTCAGAGCATTTGCTGTTGGCGGTGTACCGCCTGAAGTGATGGGAATCGGTCCGGTTGAAGCCATTCCGCGTGCGCTGAAAATCGCTGGACTTGAGCTGAAGGATATTGGTCTGTTTGAATTAAACGAAGCGTTTGCTTCTCAGGCAATTCAAGTCATTCGCCATTTAGGAATTGATGAGGAAAAGGTGAATGTCAATGGCGGGGCCATTGCGCTCGGACATCCGCTCGGCTGTACAGGAACGAAACTAACGCTGTCACTGATTCATGAAATGAAACGGCGAAACGAGCAATTTGGCATTGTCACAATGTGTATCGGCGGGGGCATGGGAGCAGCAGGCATTTTTGAATTGATCTAAAGGGGGAAATCAGGATGAAAGCATTGGAAGATGTAAAAAAGGGTGGAAGCTTTTTAATTGATGAGACGAATTATGAGCATATTTTTACACCGGAGGATTTCTCTGATGAACATCAAATGATTGGAAAAACAACAGAGGATTATATTTTACAAGATGTTGTTCCGCATATTGATCAAATTGAAAACCATGAGTTCGAGCATTCGGTCAGGCTTCTCAAAAAGGCTGGTGAGCTTGGACTTTTAGGAGCCGATGTGCCTGAAGAATTCGGCGGGCTTGGATTAGATAAAATCAGTTCAGCGATCATTACTGAAAAATTCGCTAGAGCAGGAAGCTTCTCACTTTCCTATGGTGCTCATGTCGGTATTGGTTCTCTGCCGATCGTGCTCTTCGGAAATCAAGCGCAAAAGGAAACGTACCTGCCTGGACTCGCCTCTGGTGAAACCATTGCGGCGTACGCACTCACTGAGCCAGGATCAGGCTCTGACGCTCTTGGAGCAAAAACAACCGCAGTTCTGAATGAAGCAGGTACTCATTATGTCCTGAATGGAGAAAAGCAGTGGATCACAAACTCCGCATTTGCCGATGTCTTTGTTGTGTATGCGAAGATTGATGGTGAACACTTCTCTGCTTTTATCGTCGAAAAGGATTTTCCAGGTGTCAAAACGGGACCTGAGGAGAAAAAGATGGGCATTAAAGGATCATCGACAAGAACATTAATTCTTGAAGATGCCCAAGTACCGAAGGAGAATTTGCTCGGTGAAGCCGGCAGAGGTCATGTGATTGCCTTTAACATTTTGAATATTGGGCGCTATAAGCTGGCAGTCGGCACAATCGGTGCATCAAAGCGCGTCATTCAATTGTCGGCAGAATATGCGAACCAGCGTAAGCAGTTCAAAACACCAATTTCTCAATTCAGCTTAATTGGTGAAAAAGCAGCCAATATGTCAGCAAAGCTCTATGCGATGGAAAGTGCAGTTTACCGCACGGTTGGATTATTTGAACAGCGGATGGGGCTATTAAGTGATGAAGAGCAAAAAGACGGCAAACAAATTGCTCAATCCATTGCGGAATATGCGATTGAATGTTCTCTCTGTAAAGTGCTTGGCTCTGAAACGTTAGATTATGTTGTGGATGAAGGCGTGCAGATTCACGGCGGATATGGATTCATGCAAGAATACGAGGTCGAAAGAGCCTATCGCGACTCACGAATTAACCGTATTTTTGAAGGGACAAACGAAATCAATCGTTTACTTGTACCAGGTACATTCTTGAAGAAAGCGATGAAAGGAGAGCTTCCGCTGCTTCAAAAAGCGCAAACCTTACAGGAAGAGCTGATGATGATGATGCCGGAAGAGCCAGGCAATCAGCCGCTCGATCAAGAAAAATATTTGCTCGCCCATGCAAAAAAGATCGCCTTAATGGTGGCTGGTATGGCAGCAATGAAATACGGGAAAGCCTTAGACAAAGAGCAAGAAATTCTTGTGAACATAGCCGATATCGTCAATGAAATTTTTGCTGCTGAATCAGCGGTTCTGCGTACAGAAAAGGCAATCGCTGCAACAGGGGCAGAAAAGAATGCTCAAAAGCTTGTTTACACTCAAATTTTCACGCAGGAAGCTTTCTTAAAGATTGAAGCCCATGCAAAAGAATCCTTGATTGCGATGGAGGAAGGAGATTCACTCCGCATGAGCCTGTCAGCCCTTCGCAAGCTGACAAGATTTACGCCGATCAATGTCATCGCCAAAAAGCGCGAAGTGGCAAAACGAATCTTTGAAGCAGAGAAATATATCGTATAAGGGCGGGTTAAAGGTGCGGATATCACTCCGCACCTTTTTGTAAGCATACATTTAGGTTTTTAAAATATTTTGTGATAAAATGTTGTCACAATTTGCAGGAGGTGAAAATGGTGGCTTTAGATTTTTACGAATACCCATCTTGCGGTACATGCCGAAAAGCAAAAAAGTGGCTGGAAGCACACAATAAAGACATCAACAGCATACATATCGTTGAAGAGACGCCTGATAAAGAAACATTAAAAGCCCTTTACGAAAAAAGCGGTTTAGAGCTGAAGAAATTCTTTAATACAAGCGGGCAAAAATACCGGGAGCTGCAGCTGAAAGATCAACTTCCTGCAATGTCAGAGGACGAGCAGCTAGAATTACTCGCGTCTAACGGAATGCTGATTAAGCGCCCGATTACAACAGACGGAAAACGAGTCACGGTAGGATTTAATGAAGATACATTTAAAAGCGTCTGGAAATGATGTAACTTTCATTCAGATTGTGGTATCTTCAATATAGATTGTAAGAAAAGACTGGAGGGGTATTGAATGAGCACACCAAAAGATTTACGTTATTCAGAAGAACATGAATGGGTCAAAGTAGAAGGAGATAAGGTGCGTATCGGTATTACGCATTTTGCTCAATCCGAGCTGGGCGATATCGTGTTCGTTGAGCTTCCTGAAGTAGGAGACAAAATCACAGCGGACGAGCCTTTCGGAAGTGTAGAATCAGTGAAAACAGTTTCTGAACTTTATGCACCGATCAATGGCACAATTGTTGAAGTGAACGATGAGCTGGATGACAGCCCAGAATTCGTCAACGACTCTCCATACGAAAAGGCATGGATGATCGTTGTAGAACCAGCTGATGCATCTGAAATTGAGAACTTAATGACGGCTGAGCAATATGAAGAAATGACAAAAGAAGACTAATTCATGTGAAATTGGACACTCTACCTTTATGGGGGGTGTCCAATTTGTCTTTTCAAAAAGAACAGGTGGATATAACAGAGCATGTCACTGGACGATTCAAAGAAAGCGGCATGGTGCTTTATCATCAAAATGAAGAGATTGGCACGATGATTAGTGAAAACCAATATGAGCTGAAATCGGGATATTCCTATGATCAAAATCGTTTTTATCGTCTAACGGATACATTGACCGACGGGACAGAAAAATATGTTGACTGTGACGATGAAAATGGCTGGTGCTAATCACAGATGAGACTGCAGTGAACAGAAGCTGCAGTCTTTTTGATGACGAGGCGCTCAATCTTTACAACCTGAATGAAAGATTGTAATCTAAGGAAGAAGTGAATCAACGTCAAAAGGGCCGGGTGATCGTGATGAATGTCGAGATAGAAAAGGTCATCATTGTAGAAGGTAAAACAGACAAACAAAAGCTAAAAGAAGTCATAAGTGAACCTGTTACCATCATTTGCACCAATGGCACGATCAGTACATCGAAGCTGGATCAGCTTGTGGACGATTTATTGGGGAAAGACGTTTACATATTAGCTGACAGTGACGATGCAGGCGACAAACTGCGGAAGCAATTTCGAAAAGAATTCCCTGAAGCACTTCATCTTTTTGTCGACAGAACGTACCGCGAAGTGGCCGCTTCACCCTCAGCCCACATTGCATCTATCCTATTAGCTGCAAACATTGATGTTCATTCGAAATATTTATGAGGGTGGACGTATATGAAAGAGATTGAAGAACACGAATTCAAGGAGATAGAGGACGATTTATTTCTTTTATACTTATATACACCGTTTTGCGGAACATGCCAGCTGGCAAAGAAAATGCTGGCAGTCGTAGACGCCATGCAGCCGGATGTACCTTTTTACGAAAACAATTTAAACTACTCTCCAGGCTTTGCGAAAGCATTTGAGATCGAGAGTGTTCCTTGCTTTCTACTGTTTAAAAAAGGTAAATTGGTGCAAAAAGGCTATGCCTTTCACTCAGTTCCATATCTTCATGAAATGATTGAAACCGCTAAATAAAGCGGTTTTTTGTCATATTTCAAGAAATTCATTTGAAAATTTGTCGAGTTATTTATAAAGGACAAGAAGATGTTTGTAGAGAAATGTTATGTATAACCAAATGACAGGGAGGTTATACATGTGGAAAATGTGAAAGCCCATGGAAACACAGGGCAGCGTTTATTATTAAAACCGCTGCTCTCATCATCATCCTTGAAGATTACATTTGAGGCGGAAACTGACTCTTGTACATTGATTGTGGATGAACGTGGTGAAGTGAAGAAACTACCTGCAATTGAGTTATCGGATCTCATCTTTTATGGTGAGAGGAAAGAAATTCTTCAATTATTAGACGGAGATATGTCCTTACAGCAGTTAATCAGCAGGGGACAAGTCAAAGTCAAAGGGTCATTCCGTGCGCTCCTTAGATTAGAGGCAGTGCTTTGGCTGACGAACGGTTTTTTTCGAAAAATGATAACGTAGTTGTTTACTTGGAAATTAGCGATTTACAGCGTTGACATATCTCGGGTAGCATGATATTCTACGTTAGTAAAAACATGAACATCACATAAAACAACATATTTTCTCTTATTAAGAGAGGTGGAGGGACGTGCCCTATGAAACCCGGCAACCGTCAGCATAGCTGAAATTGGTGCCAATTCACTCAAAGCCGCAGCGCTTTGAAAGATGAGAGAAAGGCGTAATTGACATAAAAGGCCTTTCTGCTTGCGTTGCAGTTAGGTCTTTTTTACTGACCTGGCGTCAGGCTAGAGTCATGACAGAAAGAAGAATAAATAACGTATGTGATGGAAACCTATAGATTCAGCAAGAAAGCAGGTGATCAGACTGTGATTCATTTACAGAATGTATCAAAAACGTACCATTCAAAAAGCGGAAATGTTGATGCCGTGAAAGACGTCAACCTGGATATTGATAAAGGTGAAATATTCGGAATTATCGGGTATAGCGGTGCAGGAAAAAGCTCGCTTATTCGCCTATTAAACGGTCTGGAGCTGCCAACAGAAGGAATTGTTGAAGTGGCAGGCAACCGGATCAATGAAGTATCGAATGCGAAACTTCGGAAAGCAAGACAAGAAATCAGCATGATCTTCCAGCACTTTAATTTGCTTTGGTCAAGAACAGTGAGACAAAATATTATGTTCCCGCTTGAGATCGCAGGTGTACCGACATCAAAACGGAGAGAACGTGCGAATGAACTGATTAAATTGGTCGGTTTAGAAGGAAAAGAAAATGCATATCCGTCTCAGCTGAGCGGCGGGCAAAAACAGCGTGTCGGCATTGCGAGAGCATTAGCGAATGATCCAAAGGTTCTTCTATGTGACGAAGCGACATCTGCGCTAGATCCGCAAACGACCGATTCGATCCTTGAACTTTTGGCGGATATCAATAAACGACTAGGGCTCACGATTGTGCTGATAACACACGAAATGCACGTCATTCGCAAAATTTGTCATCGCGTTGCGGTCATGGAAAATGGACGCATTGTCGAAGAAGGCGAAGTATTACGCGTCTTCAGACAACCGAAGGAAGAAATGACGAAACGATTTGTGCAACAGCTTGCAGAACCAGAGGAAGCGAAAGAAACAATTGAGCACGTCTTAGAACGAGTAAAAGAAGGTCAGGTCGTACGGTTGTCCTTTATCGGAGATTCTGCCGAGCAGCCGCTGATCACTGAAATCATTCGATCCTTCAAGGTCGATGTGAACATCCTTCAAGGGAAGATTTCTCAAACGCAGGAAGGCGCGTTTGGAACACTCTTTATCCACATTAATGGAGAAGTGACTGAGGTAGAAAAAGCCATCGCCTATATCCAAAGCAAACAGGTTGAAATCGAGGTGATGACACATGTTTGAGAAATGGTTTCCGAACGTTGATTTAGACGTCATCTGGAGTGCAACAGGTGAAACGGTGTATATGACACTGATTTCATTGGCATTTGCCTTTGCAATCGGGATTATCTTAGGGCTCCTGCTCTTCCTTACAGGAAAAGGCGGTCTTTGGGAAAATAAACCGATAAATGCTGTCATCGGCGCTGTCGTCAATATTTTCAGATCGATTCCTTTTATCATTTTAATTATTTTATTACTAGGGTTTACGAAATTCTTAATGCATACGATTTTAGGCCCAAATGCAGCACTCCCTGCCCTTGTCATAGGGTCAGCTCCATTCTATGCACGTCTTGTCGAAATTGCACTGCGTGAGGTAGACAAAGGAGTCATTGAAGCAGCACGATCAATGGGAGCAAAAACGTCGACAATCATTTTCAAAGTATTGCTGCCAGAATCATTGCCAGCCCTTATTTCAGGTATTACCGTAACAGCAATTGCTCTGATTGGCTCTACTGCGATTGCAGGTGCAATTGGAGCAGGCGGACTTGGAGACCTCGCCTATGTGGAAGGGTACCAATCTGGTAATACAGATGTCACACTTGTAGCTACTGTGTTTATTCTCATCATCGTCTTTATTATTCAAATAATCGGTGATTTGATTACAAATAAAATTGATAAACGTTAAGGGAGGATTTATTCATGAAGAAATTGATTTTAAGTGCACTATTTCTAGCATTTGCAGGTATTTTAGCTGCGTGCGGTTCATCTAATAACGCAAGTGAAAGCAAAACCATTACGGTTGCCGCTTCAAAAACGCCTCATGCCGAAATTCTTGAAGAAGCAAAACCACTTCTAAAAGAAAAAGGCTACGATTTAAAAGTGAAAGTGCTTAGCGATTATAAAATGTACAACAAAGCGTTAGCTGAAAAAGAAGTGGATGCGAACTTTTTCCAACATATCCCTTACTTAAACGAAGAAAATAAATCAAACAAAGATTATAACCTAGTGAGTGCTGGTGCGGTTCACCTTGAGCCTTTCGGTATCTACTCTAAGAAATACAAATCTGTAAAAGATATTCCAAACGGCGGCACAATCATCATGACAAACAACGTAGCTGAACAAGGCCGTATGCTTGCCCTGCTGCAAAATGCTGGTGTCATCAAGCTTGATCCAAAGGTTGATACAATCAACGCAACAGTAAAGAACATTAAAGAAAACCCAAAGAACCTAAAATTCAAAAAAATCGCGCCTGAATTAACTGCGAAAGCTTATGAAAACAGTGAAGGCGATGCTGTATTCATCAACGTCAACTATGCGATCCAAAATAAATTGAATCCGAAAAAAGATTCAATCGAACTTGAGCAAACAAAGAACAACCCATATGCAAACATCGTTGCGGTTCGCAAAGGTGACGAAAAATCAGATAAGATCAAGACATTAATGGAAGTTCTTCACTCTGATAAAATCAAAGAATTCATCGACAAAAAATATGATGGTGCAGTATTGCCTGTATCTGAATAACAACATTTCAACCTCGCTTCTACCAAAGCGAGGTTTTTTGTGTATTTTTTCAAATCTCGCTCATAATAAAAACGTACAAATGACCTGAAGGGATGGAATCAAGATGAATGAACAGCATATGAGCGGATCCATGCAGCAATCACTGACTGATTATAAAACCGCAATGGGTGAATTCCAGAAGAAAATGCCGGTGTTTGGAAAGAAATTCAATGAATTTACGGAGCAGTGCTTCCAAAGCGATTCATTAACGCAAAAAGAAAAACAAATGATTGCCCTTGGCATCAGTATTCATGCACAGGACGAATACTGCATGATTTATCATACAAAGGGAGCGCTCGATCAAGGGGCGACAGAAGAGAATTTGCTGGAGGTTGTCAGCGTAGCAGCAGCTTTTGGCGGCGGGGCAGCACTAAGCCAAGGAATCACTGTCGTTCAGCAATGTATTGATGAATTTGGAGGACAGACGCATTAAGGGAAGCATAACACGGTATTTTTCCATATCAGGGAGTTGAGCGCTTCTCATCCGTTTGTGTGAGAAAATATGCCAGCATAGGGTGTCATATCCCTTTTGAGTGAAGCCGCATACGTTTGCTACAATAAAGCTACACTCAAGGAAGGGAATGGTTTATTATTTGTTCGGACCATAGTACACTAGGATTGGATTATACCGCCGAGATGGAAAAGGCCATGCATCAAGCTCATGGCATGAGCTATGCAGAGTACGAAAGAGACCATGACTTACGGATGAAAGTGGAATATAAACGAGAGCAGTCCTATCGAGATGAGAAAAGACAGCTCGCAAAAATGAATATACGAGGCTAATAATAGCTGAGGGGCGGGGAGAACAGTTTCCCGCCCTTTCTTTATGAAAACAGTCTTTTCGACATAAATCCTTTTATCTACCTGCTTTTTTTGTTAGAATTTTGAGAGCATCCTCTCACGCTTATCGTGAATGTGTTGTATTCAGTTTTAATTTGTTATAAAATTAGAATGAGAATAAATTGAGAATAATGATTATTTTGGAGGTATCGATATATGACTGCTTCGACATTAACAATTAAGGACTTGCACGTTGAGATTGAAGGGAAAGAAATCTTAAAGGGTGTAAACCTCGAGATAAAAGGTGGAGAATTCCACGCAGTAATGGGACCTAACGGAACAGGTAAATCTACTTTATCTGCTGCCATTATGGGTCACCCTAAATATGAAGTAACAAAAGGCAGCATCTTGCTTGATGGCGAAGATGTCCTTGAAATGGAAGTAGATGAGCGCGCTCAAGCTGGTCTTTTCCTTGCGATGCAATACCCATCTGAAATCAGCGGTGTTACAAATGCTGACTTCCTTCGTTCTGCAATTAACGCACGCAGAGAAGAAGGCGATGAAATCTCTCTTATGAAATTCATCCGCAAAATGGACGAAAACATGGAGTTCCTTGAAATGGATCCAGATATGGCACAGCGCTACCTAAACGAAGGTTTCTCAGGCGGGGAGAAAAAACGCAACGAAATTCTTCAATTAATGATGATTGAACCAAAGATCGCCATCCTTGACGAAATCGATTCTGGTCTTGATATCGATGCCTTGAAAGTTGTTTCTAAAGGAATTAACAAAATGCGCGGCGAAAGCTTCGGCTGCTTAATGATCACTCACTATCAGCGCCTGCTGAACTACATCACACCAGATCACGTTCATGTCATGATGCAAGGCCGTATTGTGAAATCTGGCGGACCAGAACTTGCGCAGCGTCTAGAAGCAGAAGGCTATGATTGGATTAAAAAAGAGTTAGGAATTGAAGACGAAACTGTTGGTCAAGAAGCGTAAGCGTTAGGAGGATTATTGATGACATTAGAAACGAAATTATCAGTAGATCAAGATTATGTCAAAAGCTTCTCCGAGAAGCATCAGGAACCGGCATGGATGAGCTCCCTTCGCTTACAGGCTCTTGAAAAAGCAGAAGACCTCCCAATGCCAAAGCCTGATAAAACGAATATTTCAAAATGGAATTTAACGAATTTCAAACAGCATACAGTCGAAAGTGCGCCATTTGGATCATTAGAAGAGCTTCCTGAAGAAGTGAAATCTCTTATTGATTTAGAGGACACAGATAAGACAGTTTACATTCAGCGTGATCAAACGCCGGCCTATTTGTCTCTTTCAGCTGAAGCGAAAGACAAAGGTGTGATCTTCACTGATCTTCATACAGCGATCCGCGAGCATGGAGAATTAGTGAAACAATACTTCATGACAGATGCAGTGAAAGTGGATGAGCATAAACTAACAGCTTTACATGCTGCTTTAGTGAATGGCGGGGCTTTCCTCTATGTACCGAAAAACGTAGAGCTTGAAGCACCAATTCAAGCTGTTTATCTTCATGAAAATAACGAAACGACTTTGTTCAACCATGTCATCGTTGTAGCAGACGATCATAGTGCTGTGACATATGTAGAAAACTACATCAGTACAGCAAAACCGGAAGAAGCGATCTTCAATATCGTTTCTGAAGTGTTCACAGGCGCTAACGCCCGCGTCACATACGGTGCTGTAGATAACCTTGCAGAAGGAGTCACAGTATATGTAAACAGACGCGGTATGGCAAATGGCCGTGACAGTAAAATCGAATGGGCGCTTGGCCTGATGAATGATGGAGACGTCGTATCTGAAAACATCACAAAACTGATGGGCGACGGTACATTCGGTGATACGAAATCAGTTGTTGTCGGCCGAGGAAACCAAACGGAAAACTTCACAACAAGCATCATCCACTTCGGTAAAAACTCTGAAGGATATATCTTGAAGCATGGTGTGATGAAGGATCAAGCATCCTCTATCTTTAACGGAATTGGTAAAATCGAGCATGGCGCAACGAAGTCAAATGCAGAGCAGGAATCACGTGTCCTCATGCTGAGTGAGAAAGCACGCGGTGACGCAAACCCAATTCTTTTAATTGATGAAGATGATGTGACAGCAGGGCACGCCGCTTCTGTTGGACGTGTCGATCCAATTCAATTGTACTACCTCATGAGCCGCGGGATTTCCAAAGAAGATGCAGAAAGACTTGTGATTTACGGCTTCTTAAATCCAGTTGTAAAAGAACTGCCGATTGAAGGAGTTAAAAAGCAGCTTGTTTCTGTGATTGAAAGGAAAGTAAAATAATGAATATCAAAGACGTTCGTGAGCAATTTCCAATCCTTCATCAGCAAGTGAACGGACATGATTTGGTGTATTTGGACAGTGCAGCGACTTCTCAAAAACCAAGAGTGGTCATTGATGCAATGAATGAGTATTACCGGTCTTACAACTCGAACGTCCACAGGGGTGTTCATACCCTTGGCACAAGAGCAACGGACGCATACGAGGGTGCGAGAGAGAAAGTTCGTGCATTCATCCGTGCTTCATCTGTTCAGGAGATTATTTTTACTAGAGGTACAACAACTGCGCTAAACACAGTGGCGATCAGCTATGCTAGAGCCAACCTCAAAGAAGGCGATGAGATTGTCATTACGCATATGGAGCATCATGCGAATATCATCCCTTGGCAGCAAGCAGCAAAAGCAACTGGCGCCACATTGAAATACATTCCGTTACAGGAAGACGGCACGCTATCGCTTGAAGATGTGAAGCAAACGATCACACATCAAACGAAAATCGTCGCTGTCACACATGTCTCAAACGTATTAGGAACCATCAACCCGATTAAAGAAATCGCCAAAATTGCCCACGATCATGGGGCAATCATTGTCGTCGACGGTGCGCAAAGCACTCCGCACATGCAAATTGATGTTCAGGATCTAGATTGTGACTTTTTCGCATTCTCTGGGCATAAAATGTGTGGACCGACTGGCATCGGTGTGCTTTACGGGAAGAAGGACCTTTTGAATAATATGGAGCCTGCTGAGTTTGGCGGTGAAATGATCGACTTTGTGGATCTATATGATTCCACATGGAAAGAGCTGCCGTGGAAATTTGAAGCGGGAACACCGATTATTGCTGGAGCAGTTGGACTAGGAAAAGCAATTGACTTCTTAAATGACATTGGTATGGAGGAAGTCAGCCGTTACGAGCATCAGCTTGCGACTTACGCGCTTGAGCGCTTTAAGGAACTTGACGGTGCGACTGTTTATGGACCGCAGCACCGAGCTGGGCTTGTGACGTTTAACTTAGACGATGTCCATCCGCATGATGCATCAACTGTTCTGGATACGGAAGGTGTCGCCATTCGTGCTGGACACCACTGTGCACAGCCGCTTATGAAATGGCTTGGTGTATCAGCGACTGCAAGAGCAAGCTTCTATCTGTATAATACAGAAGAAGAGATTGACAGGCTCATTGCAGCGCTCCGTAAGACAAAGGAGTATTTTACGAATGTCTTTTAATGTAAACTTAGACACACTGTACAGACAAGTGATTATGGATCATTATAAAAATCCGAGAAACAAAGGTGTGCTAAACGACAGCATTGTCGTCGATATGAACAACCCAACGTGTGGTGACCGCATTCGTCTTACGATGAAAATCGAAGACGATAAAGTCACGGATGCGAAATTTGAAGGAGAAGGATGCTCGATTTCGATGGCATCTGCCTCGATGATGACGCAGGCGATTAAAGGGAAAGATATTGAAACAGCTTTGAAAATGTCTCAGATTTTCTCCGATATGATGCTAGGAAAAGAATACGACGATTCCATTGATCTTGGTGACATTGAGGCGCTACAGGGAGTGGCAAAATTCCCTGCCCGCATCAAATGTGCAACATTATCATGGAAGGCGCTTGAAAAAGGCGCATCTGCCGAAGATAACGGCAAATCATAAGATTGGAGTGAAAATGGATGGCTAAAAAAATGCCAGATGTTGGTGAATATAAATACGGCTTTTCTGATAAAGACGTTTCCATTTTCCGTTCAGAGCGCGGACTGACAAAAGAGATCGTTGAAGAAATTTCTCGTATGAAAGAAGAGCCTCAGTGGATGCTCGACTTCCGTTTGAAATCTCTTGAGCACTTTTACAACATGCCGATGCCACAATGGGGCGGAGATTTAAATGCATTAAACTTTGATGAAATTACGTACTACGTAAAGCCATCAGAGCGCTCTGAGCGTTCTTGGGATGAAGTACCAGAAGAAATCAAACAAACCTTTGATAAGCTTGGTATCCCAGAAGCAGAGCAAAAATATTTAGCTGGTGTATCTGCTCAGTATGAATCTGAAGTTGTGTATCACAACATGAAGCAGGATCTTGAAGATCTAGGAATTGTGTTTAAAGATACAGACAGCGCATTAAAAGAGAACGAAGACATCTTCCGTGAGCACTGGGCAAAAGTCATTCCTCCGACTGACAACAAATTTGCTGCGCTTAACTCGGCTGTATGGTCTGGTGGTTCATTTATCTACGTACCAAAAGGCGTAAAAGTAGATACTCCACTTCAAGCATACTTCCGTATCAACTCTGAAAACATGGGTCAGTTCGAGCGTACACTGATCATCGTTGATGAAGGCGCACATGTGCATTACGTAGAAGGCTGTACAGCTCCAGTTTACACAACAAACTCACTTCACAGTGCGGTTGTTGAAATCATCGTCAAAAAAGGCGGCTACTGCCGTTATACAACGATTCAAAACTGGGCAAACAACGTCTTCAACCTTGTGACAAAACGTACAGTATGTGAAGAGAATGCAACAATGGAATGGATTGATGGAAACATCGGTTCTAAGCTGACAATGAAATACCCAGCAGTCATCCTAAAAGGTGAAGGCGCTCGTGGTATGACATTAAGTATTGCTCTAGCAGGTAAAGGTCAGCACCAAGATGCAGGTGCGAAGATGATTCACCTTGCACCAAACACATCTTCAACGATCGTATCGAAATCGATTTCCAAACAAGGCGGTAAAGTCACATACCGAGGAATCGTTCACTTCGGACGCAAAGCAGAAGGTGCACGCTCAAACATCGAGTGTGATACACTCATCATGGATAACAAATCAACGTCTGATACGATCCCTTACAATGAAATCTTAAACGACAACATTTCATTAGAGCACGAAGCAAAAGTATCAAAAGTATCAGAAGAACAGCTATTCTACTTGATGAGCCGCGGAATTTCTGAAGAAGAAGCAACAGAAATGATCGTCATGGGCTTCATCGAGCCATTCACAAAAGAACTGCCAATGGAATACGCCGTTGAAATGAACCGTTTGATTAAGTTTGAAATGGAAGGTTCAATCGGTTAACCGTTGATATAGCGGGGATTAAAGTTGTTTAGATGTTATATTTATATTAAGCACCCACAAAGCGCCCACAAAATTTAATTATTGAACATACCGCAGATACATTTCCTTTGGTCCTCAATTTTTGGGTGACATGGAGATACGTGTCTGCGGTTGTTTTTTATACTAGAATGTCTTAACCTTTCCCCATACATAGTTCTTATTCAAAATGTTTACAGCATGGCTATGTCTCAATGCATGTCTTTTACAAACTTCTTTGAAATACTCTCTCACAACATTTGTTATGAACCTTTTAAAGGAGAAATGATTTTACCTTTAAGGCCGCAACAACTTCGAGGTTCAGATCAACTTTATTCAAAATAAATACTTGCAACATTTAAATTAGTACTGTATAGTTCTAATTATGACAAAGGCAAAATTAATGAATCAAAAGCGTGTACTTGAAGTAGCTGCAACATTATTTTTGGAAAAAGGGTTTGCTTATACAAGTATGGATGAATTGGTACGTGTAAGCAAAGTGTCAAAGTCGAATGTGTATTATCACTTTTCTAATAAGGAAGAATTATTAGAAGGGGTCGTTGATTATTGGATTGACATGTATCAATCTGCAATTGATGACGTAATGTCTCAGACCCAATTTTCAGTTGAAGATCGTATCCAAATGTTTTTAAAGCAATTATCACAAGGCGTCCAGTCGAGAGAGTATCAGGGAGGCTGTCCATTTATTACTCTTTATATTCAAAGTCCTGTACAGGCCACGCAAATAAAAGAAAAAATAGGTTTATTTTTTACAGGATTACAAAAGAAAGTTTCTCTATTACTGAAACAAGGTGTAGAGAACGGGGAATTCAGAGATACGATTCAGATTGATGAGGTGGCATCACTTTTTATTACAAATCTTGAAGGAGCGTTATTTATTTCAGAAACATTGAAGGATGCCACTGTCATCACAAAAACAGCAGATCATTTATTTAACTTGCTTCGATAAAGAAGCATTTTTTTTACATCAAATTAGTACTATGTAGTACTAAAAAGGAGCCTTCATATGAAAACAGTATTTTTAATTGGTGGAACAGGCTTTATCGGAAAGCAATTAGTCGAAGAATTAGCCAAAGAGGATGTGAACATTCTTCTTTTAGTGAGGTCGAAAAGTAAAGCGACACGCATTTTTCAAGAAAGAGGCATTTTAAAAGAGTCAGTGATGCACTTTGTTGAAGGTGATTTGACGAAAATAGATTTAGGTCTAAGTGCTGAAGATAAGGAAAGGGTATTGAAAACGGATGTGATCATTCACGCAGGAGGCCCCATGGATATTCAAGCGACAAGTAATGAGGCAGCTTCCGTCTTTTTAAATGGCGCCAAACATATGAGTGAATTAGCTAAAAGTATTCATCAATCGAAGGGCTTGCATCAATTTATTCATGTTGTCGGTTATATGAGTCCCTTTGATGATCAAAATAGCAAGGTTACAATTGATGTGTTTAAAGAAGGAAACAACTATTTGAAAATAAAAAATCCATATGAGAGAACAAAATTTTTAGCAGATCTTTATATCCGTCAACAGGCATCAGCAATAGGTTATCCGCTGTCTGTCATTAATCCGCCAACTGTGGTCGGTAGTAGTAAAACAGGGAGTACAGAGCAGATAGCAGGATTAGGTTTGCTTGTAAAGAGTATGCGAAGAGGGCTCATGCCAGTGATTCCTGGAGGTAAAGGATATAGGCTGCCACTGATTTCAAACGATATGTTTGCGAAGTTTATTGTGCAGGTTTTCAGGATGGAGCAGCCGGCTATTCAAACATTTACACTTGTTGAAGACAAAGAGCATGATCAGAACATTGCTGAATTATTAAGTGTGATGTCGGAAAGTATGAATATGAGGGCACCAAAAATCTCTGTCCCAATGCCGCTTATGAAAACAATGATGAAAAGTGGAGTCAGTAAAATAACAAACATTCCTTCTGATGGACTCAATTTTATGACTAAACGAACATTTCCAAATGCTTCAACGAAAAAAATGATGGGAGGAGATTGGTTTAAGAAGACGAGCGTCATGAACTTTTTACCTGCCGTAGTAGCTGATCTGGATTATCGCATGATGGATCAACATGGTGAGCGTCATCATACATTTGAGCGAACATTATGCGATAACAACACCCTTTACCAATTACAAGGAGAAGGGAAACCGTTTATTTTATTACATGGTTTATTGAGTGATGGAGAGGATTTATTCCCTTTAGCACAAGAGCTTCATGAAAAAACGGGTCAACCTGTATGGATCTTGGATCTTCCAGGTTTGGGGCGTTCCCCATTTAAACGAGAGAAACATCTTCTAGATATCTATTTGAATGTAGTGAAAAAGGTATTGGAGAAAGCGGCTCATGGTGCACATCTAATCGGCCATTCATTCGGTGCATTTATTCTACTGGAAGCACTGGGGAAAGGGTACATAGATAAGAAGTATTCAATCACTTTACTTCAGCCGCCACTTTCCAAAAAAAATGCTAAATCGCTAAATGTTCCTCAATGGATGAACAAATGGTCTTTAAAATTAGCAACTCCTAAAATGATAGAGCGTTATTTATTAAGTAATGGTTTGTTTGAAAGGACGGAAAGCATCCCTGAACATTATATTGAAAAAATCAGAAACAGTTTTACGTCTCCTAGAATTTTAAATACGACGGTTCAGCTTAATCATTTACTATTGAAAAACGATCAAGGGGCAATCAATGAAGTAACAAAGGATAATCTTCATATGATTTGGGGGGAGTATGACAAAGGCTATTATCTTCCATCGCATCTTGGAAAAGTTGATATTGTTCCATACGGCCATCATTTTCCTCTTAGCCATCCGAGTGAAACGGCAGCATTGGTTATAAAAAATAGTTTTACTAGCAGTTGAGAATGTGGGATAAATAAAGAATGTCGTAATTGAAATGAAATCGCAGTGCTTGTGATCCCGCCGTTGCACACCAACTGAAAGATTTTATAAAACACCCCAAAACGAAAAATGAGATTTATATGACAAGTTAGCACAATTTTTCTTTTTGGGGAGTTGTTCTTAGATTGATGATGATGTGGGCTCACCTACAGAACACTAACAAGCTTCTGACGGTTCAAAATGTTATAAGACGCATAATAAATATAAAACGTGGGAATCAAGTAGGATGGCTGCATGGCATTTTTAAATTGTAGCGGCATGAAGAAGCAGCATTGCATTTCATAAAAGCTGGAGATTATTTATTTAAGATTGTACAGGAAGTATCATGAAATTGCTTGTTCATGATGGTTCTAATCATTCACTATCTCTTAGTGAATGAATTACTATCTTGGTAGTTGAAAATATGGATTTACTAGACTTTGGGGAACGTATAGAAAATTTCGCGAAGTCACAATTAAAATCAAGTGCGGTCATGTTTGCGCTTGGTAAGTTTTGCGAGCTTTTTGGAATGAATGTAGAAGAAAAAACAGCGGAATTTATTGATGAAGCATGGATATTTACAGCTTCACCACAGGGTAAAAAGTAGAGCTTCAAATGAGACGTATTGGGTGTTCTTACAACAATGCTGTGTTCTTTGTCTCTCAATCCACTAAGGACGCACTTCATGAAGATGACACTGGGAACTTTGGTGTAGCATTCGCCTTTGACGAACCAAACGAACGTGAAGAACTTGAAATGGATGAACCTTGAACCAAGCGAGGAAAACAAAATATGCTTGAATCCATGTTTCAAGGTCAACGCTTATTTAAGGACATTTATGGGCGTACAGCTAAAATATCCATTGAATGCTTGTTTGATGAGTGGAAGGGTGCTTTCGAGACCATTAATAAAAGTGATGTTGCGTATGCTGAAGAAATGTATTTGTAATTCTTGAGTTAACGACCTTAAACTTGTCACTAATTAAAAAATTACACATACCCATCTACATGTATATAGATATATGTTATTTGTGTTTTTGTGTTATAATCCAGATATACGTCATTTAACATAATACTCGTTAATCTGCAATTATGTTAAATGAATCTTACTACACTTTTTTAAAATAAAACCATTGCAATGAATTAGAGCATTAAAATAAAAATTATCCATAAAACACAGCATAATAGATTAAACAAAAGTATTGCAATTAAAACACATCTTCTCTTGTATTTCTGTTCATTTTCCATCGATAAAGGGCGGAGAGAAGGCGGGAGCATGGCGGTATTAAACGAAAGATTATACTCGAGGCGCAACAAATAATTACAAAATGATGCCTTTACAGTTTGTTTTTTGAAGCTGGAGGTGAAATAAAGCGTAAGTATTGCTTTAATAAATAACAAATAACATATATTGAGACTAGTGAGTCTTATCCGATGATGTCTTCTAATTAGAGAAGGCGGAGGACAAACAAAAAATGGCCCAATTAAGGACCATTTTATGAAGTGTAGCTTACTTGATTAGAGTGATTAAACTCACAATCAAGTGAGCCAAAGCTATCACGATGAGGATAATAGTGGATAGCTTCATATTTTTCACCTCCTTTGAGGTGGAACGAGCTTGGGCTAGTGCAATAGCCTAGGCTCTTTTTTGATTATACCTTAAAACATCCATCAATTGGTGTGTTTTATGTAATATTGCTAAAAGCACCTGTGGTATTAGGCACGACAAGGAATTGATGATCGTCAGTTTAGAACATTGGCTCTTGATATGATAGAAAACAAATATTTTTGATAGAATGTTCAAATGACTGGTTGGCAAGGCAATAGCTTAGGGTGTTGTGAATATGGCATTGTGGGAAGGACAATGTTATCACTGTGTGAATCAGAATCAAAGTATGAACGTGAATAACAAACAATATTGTCGAAATGGAAAATTGTAAAAAAGACCCAAAACGTTGACAACATACGTTTTAGGTCTTTTTGTTTTTGAAAAATAGAAATTAATTAGGTGCATAAAACTTCTCTAAGGTTTTCGTCATATCATCAGATGCAGATTGTAAGATCGCATCTTGTTCTAAAATCGCTGTTCCTTGTGCTCGGACAATATGAAATTGATGAAACCCCATCAAGTTTTGAAATATTTCTTTTAGGTAATAATGTGAAAATTCCAGAGGTGTATATCGATCGTGATTTGTGAAAATTGAGCCGCTTGCTTGAAGTAAAAGTACACGATAATCGTCAGTCATCAGACCAACAGAACCATTTTCTGTATATTTGAACGTTTCTCTCGCAATAAAGATATTATCTATATAATCTTTCATTCGTGAAGTCACATTGAAATTATGAACAGGTGACACGATCACAATTCGATGATGTGCTTTGAATTGAGCCAATAAAGCAGATGAAGCAGCGGCGATTTTTTCCTCGGCAGCCGTTAATGCTTGTTTGGATGCTTGCTTATCCCAAATTCCTAGCAGCTGTTCTTTTTCGATACGAGGAATTTCAGTTCCATATAAATGTAAAATGGTTGGTTCCTCATGAGGAAACCTTTCTTTAAATTGTTTTAAAAATAGTGTTTGCAGTTTGTTTGAATAACTTTCTCGATGAGTGAAATCTGGGTGCGCGTTAATGATTAATGTTTGCATGTACATGCTCCTTTTCTTTTGATAAGCTGAGTATAAATGATAAAGGTGACAAAAGAAGGCACCTTTTTAAGAGGGAAAACAAATGAAAAAATCAGAACGATTAAACCAAGAACTTATTTTTTTAAGCGATAAACACTCTTTTCAGTTAAAGGACTTACAGTCCGAATTCGGCATTTCTAAAAGGACGGCTTTAAGAGATATAGAAGAGCTGGAGTCAATGGGTTTAGCTTTTTACGTTGAACCTGGCAGACACGGAGGATATCGACTGGTGAATCAATCTCCATTGGTTCCTATTTATTTCAATATTGAAGAAGTCCAAGCTATTTTTTTCGCTCTTAAAGCGCTAGACCTGGTGTCAGCAACACCATTTAAAAAATCCTACTCACAAATTCGGCAAAAGTTGTTTGCCACAATGTCTGATGAGAGAAAGCAAATGATTACAGAGACTTTGGATGTGATTCATTACTATAATGTCGCACCAGTTAGTGAACAAAATCATTTGGAATTGATTTTACAGGCAATGATGAAAGATCAAATCGTGAAGATGACGTACACTCAATATGAAAATAAATGGATCAGGCTGCAATTTCTTGAGTTGTTTTATCGAAATGGCATTTGGTTTTCTCAAGCATATGATGTTCAAAATAAAAAGTGGGGCATCTATAGATGTGACTTTATGAAGGACATGATGATTGAAGAAGAAATGAGAGACACATTTACGAAGGATGAATTAAAAGAACTGCAGCTCGAGTACGAAAAAACTTATCATGATATCTCATTTAAATGTCGATTAACGGAACAAGGAAAAGAAAAGTTTTTGAAGCATCATTACCCAAATATGAGATTGGAGATCATTGATCAGATTCCTTATATTGTGGGTGGGTACAACCAAGAAGAATTATCGTATATGACACACTATTTGATGTCTTTTGGGAAACATGTGAAAATTGAATACCCAGATGAATTGAAAGAAAGTTATTTGAATCAATTGCGAGAAGTGATTGATCAGTATTGAAAGTAAACGAATTGTCTCTGAATCACAAAAAACTCCACATATTAAAAGAGGCGAATTATAGCAATTCGCCTCTTTTTTTTACTTCGCCGCATGAAAGGTATTTGTTTTCGGTTGATCATCAACCTTCCCATACGTCAGCTGACGCCAGATAAACTCCATCGGACCGTATTTAAACCGCTTTAACCATAATGTACTAAAGAGCAAGAGGAAGACATAAACCCCGAGTCCAATCATGAACGTGCCAGCCGGCTGAAGATGATCGGCAAGTCCGGCTCCATATTTCAGAAATAGCATTGTGCCAATGATGGAGTGAAGCAAATAGCAGGTCAATGACATCCGTCCAACTTTGGTAAAGACCATCAAAGCACCACGCAGCTGAGGGACGTGAAGAAACAGCATCGCAAGTGTACTCATATAGAACATACTGCCTGTTAATCCGCCGTTTTGTTCAAGGGCAGAGGCTATGTTCATCCAGAGTGTATTTTCAAAAGGATTGACCGCTGTTATGATCGTACTGCCTTGGGTGATGAGAAAAGCAATAGCAAAAATGATCCAAATGCGATTCCAAATCGCTTTTTTCGCCTCCATGTTTTTGAAAAACTTCATTTTCACAAAATACACACCAAGTAAAAACATGAAAAACATAGAATAGACGGTGGAAAAAGAACTGGAAGCCATTGTGACCATATCTGTCCACCGATCACTAATTGATGCTAAATAAGTCAGACTGTTGTGGCTGGTCAGCTCGAAATCAGCAAAATCCGGCTTGGCTGATGATGCTGTGTTCATGGTATTGAACAGCATCGTGAAAAAAGGTGTAAGCAATTGAATCACAAATAGTGTAATCAGCCAGTATAGGATGGTTTTAGCTGTGCGTTTGTAAAAGAAAAGCAATAAAAAGCCAGAGACTGCATAATAGGCCAAAATGTCACCAATCCAAACAAAGGTCAAATGCAGAAGGCCAAATCCTAAGAGAATGGTTAATCTGCGGGCAAACAGCTTGTTCGGGCTGTCCACCTTCTGAGCAGCTCGGTCCATAAAAATCATAAAACCAACCCCGAATAGAAAGGAAAACAGTGTAATGAATTTCCCCGAGGCAAACCAATTCACCACATTGTGAAAAACATCATTTGACAGCATGTCAAATCCCTTGGCTGAATCCACGATCAAAAAGTAATTGACTAGAATAATCCCCATTAAGGCGAATCCTCGTACGATGTCCAAGAAATGAACCCGTTCGCGCAGACTCATCGGTTGTCCGTGTGCTACTTTGTTTGCATTCATATCCATGCTCCTTTTCTTGTTATGATAAATGTAATGCGGATCAATTCATCGATCCTTACAATGAATCAATATACGGCCCAATTCTTAACAATTTATGAAGATCCAATTTTTTGAAAATGAATGTGACGAATTGATGGCAGATGATCAAATTCATAAACTGTTAAGGTTTATGCTGTATCTTTTCATATAGCTAGATGATATATAGTAAAGACATAAAAGAAAGAGCATCACATTACATGAGGTGAGAGACATGACCCATCGAATATTAGTCGTAGAAGATGATCAGGATATTGGTGACCTTCTGCAGGAATCCCTTACACGTGCAGGATATGAGGTGCTAAGAGCGATGAATGGCGAGCAAGCATTGAAGCTTGTGGAGGATTCGCTCGATTTGGTGATTTTAGATGTGATGATGCCGGGGCTCTCAGGCATCGAAACATGCCAACACATAAGAGCCTCATCTAACGTTCCGATTCTATTTCTGACAGCCAAGTCGAGCACTTTCGATAAAACTGAAGGATTACTTGCCGGCGGGGATGATTATATGACAAAGCCCTTCTCAGAAGATGAGCTTCATGCTAGAGTCATTGCACAATTACGCAGATATACCATTTATCAGGAAAAAAAGGAGCAGGAAGATACGTTTCTTGTCGGGGGCAAGCTGAGGGTAAGTGAAGAATTTAATGAAGTATGGAAAGAAAGCCAGCAAATTAAGCTTTCTGATCTAGAATATCGGATGTTAAAGCTGCTCATGAGCAGGCGAAACAAAATATTTTCTGCTCAAAATATTTATGAAAGCGTGTGGGGACAGCCCTATTTCTATTGTTCCAACAATACGGTGATGGTGCATATTCGAAAGCTTCGTGCCAAAATTGAAGATGATCCTGCGCGTCCTGTATATATCAAAACTGAATGGGGAAGAGGATACCGATTTGGCACATCGTAAATATACACTGGCCAAAAAGCTGTCACTGCTGATTTTGATGGCTACAATCGTGAGTGGTATTGTCTTTTTGACGCTGCAAAAGATCACCAATGATTTGATCGATGGATATTTGAGTTCAGACGAGTATTACGAGCAGGAGTCAGCCAAGTACATTCAAAAATTCAGCCGCTACGTGTCTGAGAATGAGCTGTCCTCAACGGATCGAAAAGCGTTTGGCGAGTGGGTGAAAAAAGAGAATTACATTAATTTGACTATCTTCAAGGATGAGGTGCTACAATATGACTCTATTTATTCCGCTGACGATGAATCGGCGTACGGAAAAGAAAGGATGACCCAGTACGCTGAGCATCATTCATATCCGGTTCAGTTTAGCGACGGTAAAGGCTGCGTCATGGTGGACGGTTTCTTTTCATCTCGCTACCACGATCTTGCCTTTACACTCGAGCTGCTCGGGGCGACGCTTATTTTTCTACTCATTGTTCTTCTCGGTATTCGCAAAAGTCTGCGCTATCTGCAAACGATTCATCAAGAGATTCATATTCTTGAAGGCGGAGAGCTGGACTATGAAATGACGGTAAAAGGGCATGATGAATTAGCGATGATTGCCAAAAGTATTGAGGATCTGCGTAAAGCCTTTTTGGACAAGCTTCAAGCCATTGATGAGCTGCAAGAAGAGAGCCGCAGCTTGGTCACCGAAATGTCCCATGATATGAGGACACCGCTGACGTCGCTGATGATGAATCTGGAGTTTGCGAAAAAAGAGGAGACTGGAGCGGATACCCATAAAGATCAATATATAGCGAGTGCCTACGGGAAAGCACTGCAATTAAAAAATCTGTCTGACAATCTGTTTGCCTATTTTCTGCTGGATAAAGAACATGAATCTGAGCTTGAGACCGTTGCAGTCAAAGAGGTGATTTACGATCTTCTGTCAGATCAGGTGGCCATCCTGCATCAAGAGAACTTTAAGGTTCATCTTTTAGGAGAGCTGCCTGACAGCTATATCAATGTGAATGTCGAACTGCTTGGCCGAGTATTTGATAATGTGATGTCCAATTTACGGAAATACGCAGATCCTAAAAAGGATATCAATCTCACGTTTTTATCCGATCAAGAAATCTTTGAGATCCATGTCAGCAATGCGATAAAAGAGACAAAGGTTACGCCGGAAAGCAATGGACTTGGTGAACGAAGTATCAGACGAATGATGACCCGCATGCACGGGCAGTTTGAAAGTATAGAAAGGAACGATGTTTACTACATCGTGCTGCGATTTTGGAACATCAAAATGTAGAAAACAAATGAATATACTGGAATGGAGAGACAGCCCAATGAAACGATTCAACAATTTCCAAAAGATACCTGATCTCTTGCAAGGCCTTCTCAATATCTGTTTGTTCTTTTTGGCCATCGCCTTAAGCGTTCTCTTAATCAGTGAAACATGGTACATTGTCCAATTTGTTTATAAGACACTGTTCAACAAAGGAGAAAGCTATTATGGAATGCTTGGGGAACTGCTGATCTTCTTTATGTACTTTGAGTTTATTGCCTTAATTATTAAATACTTTAAATCTAACTTTCATTTTCCGCTTCGTTATTTTATTTATATAGGGATTACAGCTGTCATCCGTTTGATTATCATTGATCATGAAGAGGCAGTATCGACGTTCTGGTGGGCGCTGGCCATTCTTGCCATGACCTGTGCACTCTTTATCGCGAGCAAAAGAAATGCTGCTCAAGAGCATGAGGAAGTGAATTAAGGAAAGAAGACGAACGATGACCGTTCGTCTTTTTTGTATAGAATGATTCATGAAACACCGTGTGACGTACATGTAACAAGTGCCTTTATGTGTGATGACAAACAACATGTTCCTGGCTTATTTACTTACTGACACGTACACATATACAATTTTCATCGTATAGTGTTTGTTCAGCTAAGGAATTGGAGGAAGAACATGATTAAATTAATTATTACGGATTTAGACGGCACCTTTTTAAACCGCCAAGGATTATTTGATCAAGCTTTATTTCAGAAAATAAAAGCATTAATGGAAGAGAAAAATGTGGCGTTCGCTCCTTGTACGGGTAAGCAGTGTGAACGTGTAGAGGCATTGTTTGGTGATGATGCAAAGGATTTTTGGATTTTAGGGGATAGTGCAACGCGAATTAAAAAGGATGGGCAATTTGTTTATGAATCATTAATAAAAAATGATCTAGGTTTATCAATCATCCATAAGCTGGAGGAGATAAGCAAAGAGCAGACGATCATTGCATGTACGAAAGATGGTGCAGTGGTCAATGAGCATTTATCTGAGAGTGAAATGAGATTTGTGACGGGCTCTTATACAAATGTACTCAAGGTATCAAACTTTGCAGACATACAAGATGACTTTGTGAAAATTACCGTTCATGATCCTGAGGCAAAATGCGTACAGACAAGGGAGAGAATAAGTGAATTCTTTGAACAAGTATATGTTGTTGCTTCAGAGGATACGTGGATCGACATTGCCAATATTGGCGTTCACAAAGGAACCACCGTGAAACAGCTTCAGCACATATTGGGTGTGACAGAAGAGGAAACGATGGCATTCGGTGATGGTCGTAATGATCTAGAACTGATGGAATCCGCTCAATACAGTTTTGCTGTAAGAAATGCCATCCAAGAGGTAAAAGATGCTGCTCATTTTATTACGCTTTCAAATGAAGAGAGCGGGGTCATGCATACGATTCAAAAAATCCTAAGCTTGCAGCCTTAATCGTACTCAATTAAGAAGACGAACTTGTCCAGTTCGTCTTTTTTCATGTCTGGACATTGACGAGATGAACACTCAGTCGTTATCTGTCTATTAATGAACGGTTAGGGTCAGATTGACAATTGATTGTCATGCGTCTAAAAAGTAGAATATGAGTAACAATAAATAACAGTTGTTCATTAATGAATAAGTGTTTGTTGTGGTGAGTGATCAGCTGGATAAAAGGTTTTTCCTGATGTACGTCTTCATACGGTATGCTTTAGAAGCCTTATCTTTCCATCGGCATCGATCATCATGATTCTATGAACAGGGGTCGATCATATGCGAAGTATTCAAAGTTTTTTAGTAGAACAGCTGCTTATTTTGACGAAAAAGAAACTCAACGTAAATGATTATCTAGAAGAACGAAGAAGGGCAAATCAATTACCTTATGAATTGCCTGAAAAACTTAAGAATAAGTACAATATCACTCAAAATCACTCGTTTCCAGTCGATACGTATATGCTGAAATCAAATGTCCAGCCGGATGACCATCAAGTGTTGTTTATACACGGTGGCGGCTATATTGAACAGCCTTTGACTTGGCATTGGCGTTTTTTAGACCGATTGACGAAGCAATTAAATAGTACGGTGTATGTGCCGGTTTATCCAAAAGCACCAAACCATCAGTATATGGATGCGATCGAAAGTGTCCTTCCTGTGTACCAAGCTCTTTTAGAGAAAGGAACGCCTGAAAATATCGTCATCATGGGTGATTCTGCTGGCGGAGGTTTATCGTTAGCCTTTGCTCAATACTTGGCAAAAAAGGGATTGCCGCAGCCAGGGAATATCATTCTTTTATCACCATGGCTAGATGTTACATTAAGCAACCCTGATATCGCTGCTATGGTTCCAAAAGAACCAATGCTCAATCTAGCATTATTAATTGAAGCAGGAAAAAGATATGCGGGTGACATGGATGAAACACACTACTTAGTCAGTCCAATCTATGGAGAGATCAAGTCACTGGGACGAATTTCTGTTTTTATAGGCACTCACGAATTCTTCCTCCCAGATGCCCGTAAATTCAAAGAGATGGCAGATAAGCAGGGGGTTCCAATAAACTATATAGAATATCCTAAAATGAATCACGTGTTTCCTGTCTTCCCTATACCAGAAGCAAAAAAAGCGTTAAACCAAATTGTCGCGATTATTGAAAGTAATACCTTTCCTTTGAAAGAGTGCAATGAATAAGAAATAGAAATGAGGATGACTAGCGCGGCTGGCCCATTCTTGTTTCTGTTTGAAGGAGCGAAAAAATTGACAGACATCAAGACCGAACCATTCTCGTTTGCAAGTATGCAGCAGGCAGTCCCTGTACATATTCCAGAAAGACAATACATTTCATCACATGATGGTACAAGCCTTGCGTATTATCCATTTTTATCAGAAAAGAAGACGCAGGCCAATGTGATCTTAATTCATGGCGGTGGTGCTCATAGTTTGGCTGGTTATGAGCATATCGCCCATACGCTGCAGCATGAATTTCATGTGAATACGTTTTTGCTCGATCTAAGAGGTCACGGCCATTCGGATGGAAAAAAGGGTGATACACCTAATATCACGGATGTGTGGCAGGATATTTCGCAGATCGTGGATGCGGTTAAACAGAAGCATAAAGGAGCCGTTTATCTTTGCGGTCATTCATCTGGAGCGGGATTGCTGTTAAACTATCTATCTTGGCAAGAAAAAAGAGAGGTTGATGGCTACTTTTTTATTGCACCTGAATTTGGCTATCAATCAGATACTGCGAGGCCAGATCAAATTCCTTTTGCGGCCGTTCAAGTATGGAAATTCGTTCTGTCTGCCATGACAAAAGGAATGTTGATGAGTCATTCTGAAGCCGTACGTTTTCATTATCCAAAATGGGCAGTCGAGCAGGATCCGCTTTTATTGACAGCCATCACCGTCAAACTATCACTTGCCTTAACCCCATCAGCACCTAAAAAACAATTTGCGAGAATGGATCGGCCATATGCGATGTTAGTAGGCAGCGAGGATGAACTGTTTGATATAGAAAAATTTCCTGCCTATCATGAGCTGCCAAATGAATCGATCCAACAACAATCAGTCTATCAAGTGCTGGATGGACACACTCATTTGTCGATTCTACTAGAAGTGGGAAAACAGATTGGAGGAACTATCCAAGTGTGGAATCGTTCTATTTAGCATGAACAACTAGTCAACACTCTCCCGTTTTCTTAAAAATTTACATTGACACCATCCTTTTCTATGATAAAATCATAGTGTGATAATGAGAATCGTTATCAAACGATATGACTACATATAGAATGGATAGGTGAGGTACATGTTCAAGAAATCTTTTTGGTCGCTTTTAGTTGTGCTCTCCATCGTTTTACTTGCAGCTTGCGGCAGCAATAGCAGTAACGGCAAGTCAGATAGTAAAGAGAAAACAAGAACCGTTGAAAGCGCTATCGGTTCAACTGAAATTAAAGGATCGCCTAAACGTGTGGTGACACTGTACCAAGGAGCAACGGATGCAGCAGTCGCTATGGGCATTAAACCAGTAGGTGTTGTTGAATCATGGCTTGAAGCACCTACGTATAAATATTTAAGAGATGACTTAAAGGATGTTAAAATTGTTGGGCAGGAAACACAGCCAAACTTAGAGGAAATTGAAAAGCTCAAGCCTGATTTGATCATTGCATCGAAAATCCGCCACGAGCAAATTTTTGATCAGCTGAAAGAAATCGCTCCAACTGTTGCAACAGAAACAGTGTTCACCTTTAAAGACACAGTGAAATTAATGGGTGAAGCATTAAACAAGCAAGACAAATCAAAAGAATTGCTGACGAAGTGGGATGACCGCGTCGCTGATTTCAAAGAAAAAGCGAAAAAAGACATCAAAAACTGGCCGATGAGTGTATCTGTGGTGAACTTCCGTGCAGATCATGCTAGAATCTATCAAACTGGTTTCGCAGGGTCCATTTTAACAGAGCTAGGCTTTGAAGGACCTAAGAATGTCAAAGATAAAAAGCAAGACATCATTACACTTACAGACAAAGAGAGCATTCCACAAATGGATGCAGATGTGATCTATTACTTTATGGATGATCAGGATAAAGCAGTTGAAAAAGCATATAAAGAGTGGACGAGTCATCCTTTATGGAAGCAGCTTGACGCAGTGAAAGCGAAACAAGTGCATAAAGTAGATGAAATCACTTGGAACATGGGCGGCGGTATTATCGCAGCAAACATGATGCTTGATGATATTTACGATCGTCTAGGAATTGATAAATAAGACATAACAGAGGAGAAAATGTGAACATACCATTTTCTCCTTTTTTCCATAACAGATTGAAAGCGGGAATCAGATGAGAAGTTTATTAAAAAAGGATTCAAGCAAGGCACTGCTTTTTGCTGGATTCATTGTGTTGATGTTGGTCTTTTTTATGCTCAGTATTTCCCTTGGGCAAACCTCTATTTCCCTCAAAGCCACCATCAATGCTTTTCTTCAATTTGATGAATCGGATCCAAACAGTGTCATTGTCATGACATCCAGATTATCAAGAGCTTTAATCGCAACGGTCGTTGGATCTAGCCTGGCGATTTCAGGTGCACTCATGCAGGCATTGACAAGAAATCCGCTTGCGGCGCCTGATTTATTAGGAATTAATGCAGGCGGGCTATTTTTTATCGTGATTTCGATTGTTTTCTTTTCAACAGAGTCGTTAACAGGCTATATGTGGACAGCCTTTCTAGGCGCAGCGATTGCTGGGATGCTCGTTTTTCTATTGGGCTCCATTGGAAGAGATGGATTGACGCCGGTCAAAATTGTCCTTGCAGGTGCGGCGATATCTGCACTGTTTGCGTCTTTTACACAAGGTCTTTTAATCGTGAATGAACAGTCGATTCAAAGTATTCTGTTCTGGATGGCTGGTTCAGTGTCTGGAAGAAGCATTGATATGTTAATCCCTGTTTTGCCTTATATTTTAGGTGCGACTATTGTGGCGCTGCTTCTGGGACGTTCTATTAATGTTCTTTTGTCGGGAGACGATATTGCCAAAGGACTTGGCCAGCGTACACTGCTGCTGAAAATAACGATGGGTGTACTCGTTGTCTTTTTAGCAGGTGGTTCCGTCGCTGTTGCTGGTTCAATTGGTTTTGTTGGTTTTCTTGTGCCGCATATTGTGAAAAAGCTTGTCGGGCCTGACCACCGCTGGGTACTGCCGTATTGTGCCGTAGTGGGGGCGTCGCTTTTACTTGCCGCGGATCTGGCGGCTCGTTTTCTGATCATGCCGCAGGAAGTGCCGATTGGTGTCATGACGGCGGTAGCAGGAGCGCCTCTATTTGTTTATCTCGTGCGCAAGGGGTTGAAGACAGGTGGCTAAAACATATACAGTGCGTTCTAAAGGCGGGCGCATTTCATTTCAATTTTCAAAGCGGACATTTTTGATTTTACTTTTATTGACGGCCATTGCCTTTTGTTTATTTATTCTCAGTCTCAGTATGGGAAGCCGGTTCATTCAGCCGGTCGATGTGCTGCTTCATTTAATCGGTCAGGGAGAGGGAAACTCCTTTGTGTTAAATACGCTGAGGATTCCACGAACGCTACTGGCTGTCTTAGTCGGAGCCGCGCTTGCGGTATCAGGGCTTATTTTGCAAGGATTGATCCGCAACCCGCTGGCATCACCTGATATCATTGGAATTACAAGTGGTGCTTCGTTTGGTGCGATTATGTTCATCGTCTTTTGGATGGGCACTGTGCCTATTGCTTATCAATCCTTATGGGCGATTGCGGGTGCTTTTGCGGTATCGTGTCTGATCTATTTGCTTTCATGGAAAAAAGGGGTCAAGCCGATCACACTTGTCCTAATGGGAATTGGGATTTCTGCCATTATGAAGGCTTGTGTGACGTTTACGCTTGTACTTAGTGATACGATGACAACGACAAAGTCATACATCTGGCTGACGGGCAGCTTATATGGTTCTACGATGAAAGACGTCACTGCGATGCTTCCTTGGGTGATGATCATTTTACCGATTGTCATGGTGTTAGCAAGAACGATGAATGTAAAAGAACTTGGCGATGATCTTGCAACAGGTCTCGGGGTAAAAGTGCAGGCGAAACGATTATTCTTTCTCCTGATGAGTGTGACATTGGCTGGTGTTGCAGTCGCATTTGCAGGCGGCATTGAATTTGTTGGACTCATGGCGCCGCACGTTGCACGGATGATCATTGGCCGTTCTTTCATAGCACTTGTCCCAGCATCTGCGCTTGTTGGAAGTATTCTCGTGATGCTGGCTGATCTAGTGGCTAGAACCGCATTTCTACCGTTAGACGTCCCAGCAGGTGTATTTACGGCGGCCATTGGTGCACCATTCTTTATTTATTTGTTATATCAACAGCGAAATCGATAAACAGAAGAGGGGGGTTTTGATATGAGGCCAGAGTGGGTTGAGAGAGAATTACTTGATTTTGGGGTACACATCACAAATGGACCAATGACATCTGATCGCACACTTGCTGCGCTTTTTTCAGAATCAGCCGTCATGCGTTTATTAGAAGCTGAAAAGGAAGCGATGCATGCACCGAATCTGGCGGTAGCAGCTTCTATGTTTTCAAAGCGGTACGCCTACTTAGCCGTCAGTTCCTCTTTATACTTGATGACGATGTATGACGGTGTCTATCAGTTTCCACCAGCAGCATGTGCATTTAGAGAGGATCGGAAAATTGAATTGGATGAGACGGCGTCTTCGTTTGTTCCACTAGAAGGAGACCGGCATGAGTGGAGAGAGAAGGTCGTGCGTGCACTGTTTACGGAGTGTGTCACGCCTCTTTTAGACGTGCTGAACCGCACATCAAAACTCTCTTATCGTATTTTATGGGAAAATGTAGCGGTTCGAATCAACTCTCTTTATCGAAGCATGATGCGGGAAGCGGAAGAACCTGCGGTGAAGCAGCGTGTGCGGGAGGATTATCTGTATCTGAAGCAAACGGCTGGTGATGTATTCGGAGCTCAGCAAAATCCATTTCAGCACAGCCTAAACCTAGACGACAGTTTACTAGAAACATCCAACCGGAAAACCTGCTGTATGTATTATAAGCTTGAGAAAAAATCGGAGAGTCTCGATTATTGTCTTGTTTGTCCGCTTGAACAAAAGAAAGGCACTGCTTGCTCGTAGCAGTGCCCTTTTTTTATTCCCAAATCTCGCTTGCCCATTCAGGATGATCAATAAAAGGATTGCGGTTGTGCTGATACGTTTGATAGATGATCTCATTGCGGTTCCGTTCGATTTGATCGACTGGGTCCTGCTTGTGCCATTTGAGAAGTACAGACATTTTGCCGTGAAGGGGAGAGCTTCCATTATTCACTTTGTCGTTCAATTCTAAATCTGGAAAGCGGTCATCGCCTTCGTAGCGAACCGCCATATAAAAGAGCATTCTCGCGACATCTCCTTTGACCCGGTTGTGAGGTTCGAATGAGTCGCTGTCGTAGAAGTTGCCCGGCGCTCCTTTGTATTCATTACCACCCGTGTCAAAATCTAAATTTCCGCGTGTGCTGTTCGTTTGCACATCTGTCGCACGAAGGTGATGGAGATCTGTCCCAGGCCCTTGGCTTGTCCCGAAATTGCCGTGAGACTTTGCCCAGACATGCTCCCGGTTCCACTGGCCCACATTTCCGCCATTCGACTGCTTTGAGCGGGAGGCACCACTATAAAGCAGCAGCACATTGTTTGGGTTATTGGGGTCTTCATCTGTTTCCTTTAATGCATTCCAAACCTGGCTGTAGGAGAGCTGCGTATGATCATCAATGATATCGTGTAAGGCTTTCTTAAGAGCGGGTCCTGACTTGCCAGCAGCAGATTGGTAATAGGAATCGATTTGACTTGTGGCGGCAGTTTGCGTTTGTTGTGCAGATGTTTCGTTTTGAAGCTGTAACGGGGAAAAGGTGATCGTTTGACTAGGTTCACTCAGATTGAAACCTTGAGCATTTGCAGCTGGAGGCAGCGGGGCGGCGAATGTGCCGAATATCATGATTCCGGCGGCCACAGTTCCAAATAAAGTTCTTTTCATTCGATTTCCTCCTTGATAGGGAATGTATTCTCTTTATTTCTATCATATTGCCATGAAGAAATAAATGGATTACTCGTAAATTTTATGTAATAAGTTCGTAGGAAAAGAGATTGCTATTTTAAGCGCATTCCTGTATAAGTGGGCTTATAAGGATGGACAGCAAGGGAGAGGATGGATCACGTGAAAGAACTGCAAACACCTTCAAGAACGATTATGACACCGGGACCCGTAGAAGTAGACCCGAGAGTACTCCGTGTAATGAGCACGCCTATTCTCGGTCAATTTGATCCAGCATTTACACACATTATGAATGAAACAATGACCTTATTGCGGTCACTTTTTCAAACAGAAAACAAATGGGCTTATCCAATCGACGGTACGTCACGTTCAGGGCTTGAAGCTGTGCTCGCCAGTGTGATTGAGCCGGGAGATTCAATGCTTGTGCCTGTCTTTGGCCGTTTCGGTCACCTGCTCATTGAAATAGGACAGCGCTACGGTGCTGAGGTACATACAATGGAATGTGCATGGGGGACGGTTTTTGATCCTGACGACATCATCAAAGAAATAAAGCAGCTCAAGCCTAAAATCGTTGCCATGGTTCATGGGGAAACATCCACCGGACGATTACAGCCGCTCAAGCAAATCGGGCAAGCATGCCGGGCTCTTGGTGCGCTGTTTATTGTAGACGCTGTGGCAACCATTGGCGGTGTCGAGGTAAAAGTGGACGAATGGAAAATAGATGCGGCGATTGGCGGCACGCAGAAATGTTTATCTGTTCCATCAGGTATGTCACCTATTACGTATAATGACCGGGTCGCAGCTGTCATTGAATCGAGAAAGAAAGTAGAAAAAGGCATTGCGACACAGGATGAATTACAAAAACAAATGGACATTTCTCCAATCAAAAGCAATTATTTTGATTTAAGCCAGCTTCAGGATTATTGGAGCCCAAGACGATTAAATCATCATACAGAAGCGACAACGATGCTCTATGCACTGCGAGAAGGGGTTCGTCTTGTGCTGGAAGAAGGGCTGTCTGAACGTTTTCAAAGGCACGCATTTCATGAGAAAGCCTTGATGAAAGGTCTTGAAGCAATGGGGCTTGAATTGTTTGGTGATCCAGATTGTAAAATGCCGGTTGTGACTTGTATTGTCATTCCAAGTGGTATTGACGGAGAAGCGGTCCGTGCCGACCTGCTCCATCATTTTGGGGTTGAGATTGCAAGCTCCTTTGGACCACTTGCCGGCCGTATATGGAGAATTGGGACAATGGGCTACAGCTGCCGAAAGGAAAATGTGCTGTTTGTGTTAGCAGGGCTTGAAGCGATCCTCATCAAACATGGTGCGTCTATCCATTGCGGAGCAGGGCTTCAGGCGGCTCTTTCTATCTATGAACAAGCTGAATAACGATATCTAAAATACCCGCCATTGGCGGGTATTTTTATTTTGGAAAAGAACGCTAATTTTTGAAAAACTAGACTTATAGATGAGGTTATCGCTATACTGGAGAAGTTCTCACCATTTTTGTCATCATTTTCATTTATTTTGCAGAAAGAGGTTTTTATATGAAGAAGATGGGCAGATTATACATTTTGATGCTCAATATTTTTATTGCCATGCTTGGCTTTGGCCTCATTGTACCTGTTATGCCGAGTTACATCGAAGCCTTTGGTGCAACAGGGAAAACACTCGGTTTTCTTGTCGCTGCAACAGGTTTTACACAATTTGCGTTATCGCCGGTTGCCGGGGCACTGACCGATCGATTTGGACGAAGAAAATTGATCATTGCCGGGATTGCGGGTTTTACGATTGCTCAGTTTATTTTTGCTTTTGCTGATCAGCTTTGGATGCTGTTCGTGTCTCGGTTTTTAGGCGGTGCTGCCGGGGCTTTGCTTATGCCGGCCATGTTTGCATACATCGCTGATATCACAAGTGAAAAGGACCGAGGGAAAGGAATGGGTCTATTCAGTGCAGCGATGACACTAGGTTTTGTCATTGGACCGGGCGTAGGCGGCTATTTGGTTGAGTACGGGATCGCTTTTCCTTTTCTGATTGCCGGTTCCTTTGCTGCTCTTTCTACTTTGTTATCCATCCTCTTCTTACCTGAAACATTAACAAAGGAAAAACAGGAAGAGGCGCGGCTCAACAAGGATATTCATTTCAATCCTTTTGTACAAATGATTGAGGCTCTAAGGACATCGTACGGCTTTTTGTTTATATTGGCCTTTGTCCTCAATTTCGGAATCATTCATTTTGAATCGATTTTCGGCTTATATGTAGACCAAAAACACGGATTTTCACCTAAAGATATTGCGTTTGTGATTACGGTTGCAGGTCTTGCCGGGGTGCTTGTTCAAGGGGCGTTAGTGAATGCCTGTGTGAAACGATTTGGAGAGATGAGAGTCGTCCGTTATGCGCTGTTAGGTGCGGCTTTCATGCTGATCGCCTGCCGTTTTGCGCCGTCCTTTTGGTTGATTTTTACAGGTTCGATTTTATTTTTATCGGCTACGTCATTCGTCCGTCCAGCCCTCAATACATTGCTGTCCAAGATGGCAGGCAATCAGCAAGGAGTAGCAGGCGGTCTCAATACATCCTTTATGAGCCTTGCCAATATCGTCGGACCGAGTCTTGCGGGTATATTATTTGATGTGAATATTGAGTTTCCTTTTATGTTTGGAACACTGGTGCTTTGCGTAAGCTTCGCTGCATCCATCGTGTGGGGGAAAAAAGTGCAGCATGCTCATGCAGCGCAAGGAAGATTGTAGTAGATCTACAGTCTTTTTTTATTGAATGAAATGTATTTAGAAAAATTTCAATTAGAAATAGTATATATTTTATCTAAATGAATAGTAGAGTTTATCAATATTTCTAAGAGGGAATCCATTAATAAAATACTAAATTATACATTTTGTGTAAAAAGTGATTGATTGGTTTTTTCCGCAATGGTAACATCAATCTCGACAGCATGAGGTAACTGAGATAATCAAGAGAAAAGGGGGTAGAAAATGAAGAAGTTTATTTTTGCCATTATATTTTTTATCGTCACCATGTTTAGTACAGCAGTGCCTTCAGCAGTTCATGCGGCAGAAATTGATCATGACAAGGTAGTTGGTTTTAGAGAAGTCAACCCAACAACTGTTACACAAAAAGCGGCGAAAAAATTTCAGCCTTATTTGAAAGTATGGCATGGATGTGTACCATTCCCAGCTGTAGATGCTGCTGGAAACACAAGCAGAGGGTTAAAAACGAGCGGTTCACATAATGGTGGATGCAGCAGTAATATCGGTCAAGTATATTCACGTTCAGATTGGTACAATGGCAGCTGGGCGATTATGTATGCTTGGTATTTCCCAAAAGATAATCCTTCACCAGGCTTTGGTCATCGTCATGATTGGGAATCCATTGTCGTTTGGATTGACAATCCAGCTGTAGCCAATCCGCGTGTTCAATCGATTGCTTACTCAGGTCATGGACAATATAAGAAAGTAGCACCGAGTGCAGCAAGTATTTTAGGGACAAATCCTTTAGTAGGTTATGATAGCAACTGGCCATTAAATCATGAGTTGAATGTAAGCGGCAATGTGAGCGGAAAAGGAATGCAGCCTTTAATTGGCTGGGATGATCTAACGCCGGCTGCAAGACATGCACTGAATACAACAGACTTTGGTAGTGCAAACGTACCTTTCAAAGATAGTAACTTTAAAAACAATTTAGCAAAAGCGTGGTATCGATAAGGGTTAACCATGATTAAAAACCGATCATCTAAAAATGATCGGTTTTTTTATAAACAAAATCGCATCATCTCTCATATTTCACGACAGGTGATTTTTCTTTATGAAGCGCACGAATCATCGCTTCATCTACGTGTAAATGCTCCTTCACTAATTGAGGCGGGGTTAAGGCCATCCACTGATTCAACGAAATATCTGCAAACCGGTCACTTTTAAAAATCTCTAAAAACCAAAGGCTCGTTTGGCCGATATTTTGGATGTAATGCCCCATGCCAAAAGGAACATATCCAACATCACCGGCTCTGTAATTAAAGGTGCGGGCAGTACCTCCTGCTCCAAAGGCCGTCATTTTAGCTGTACCTGTTAAATAGTATTGCCACTCATCATTATTAGGGTGCCAGTGCATTTCTCTCATGCCGCCAGGTTTTACTTCAACAAGTGCAGCTGCAATCGTTTTTGAAATCGGGAAATTCCGTGAATCGACAATTCGGACGGTTCCGCCAGAGGTCGTTATCGGTTTTTGACGAAGAAGCTGGTGCGTAAATGGCGGCTTAATGCTGCCGTATGGGTCAGATACCATTTGGCTTTCTAAGGATGACGGCGGCGAGCCTTGAAACATATAGCGCTGCTTTTTCGGAATATGGTCAAACAATTTCTTAGGAACACCAAAATTGGCGGAGAGAATCTCTTTCGGTGTATGGGCAAACCAGTCTGTGATCGTGAATGTATCAAATTCAGAAAAATCGCCATCATCAAATACAAGAAGGAACTCACAACCATCCTCAAGTCCTTGAATAGAGTGCGGGATACCAGGTGGAAAATACCACAAATCACCTTCTTCTATATCAGCGATCATATTTCGCCCTTCTGCATCTACAGATGTGATGCGGGCTTTGCCTAAAATCATATACGCCCATTCCGCCTGCTTATGCCAATGAAGCTCACGAACACCTCCGCGTGTGAGCCGCATGTTGACACCTGCAATCGTTGTTGAAACTGGCAGCTCCCGCTTTGTAATTTCCCTCGACCAGCCGCCGTGATTCAAATGCATGTGTGTATCAGAAAATGAAAATTTTAAATTGGGGATTGTTCCGGCATCGGTTTTAGGGGGAACGAGCATATCTGGGTTCTCTATATCTCGAAGGACATCGCGCGGGCCTAAGTCGGTGGCACCCGCGCCATCCTTTCGAATGGGCTGCGGGATGTGACGGAGCTCATCATCCATTTATCATCCCTCCTTGAGTCTCATTTTTCTCCTCCAAACTATATGAAGTTTCAGAAGAAAAAATTCAATCAGGATGGGATGAGAGGAACATTTGAATACGGAATGCTAAGCGCAGCCGCAATGTTGCGTCAGAATCTTTTAAGCTGATTCGAAGCAATTCTTCACACTTCTCGAGGCGATAAATGACCGTGTTGCGATGAATGGACAATCGTTTGGCTGTTTCTGAAATGTGGCAATGGGTTTCTAAATAGACAGATAAGGTGTGAAGAAGGGCTTGATCGACTTGTGATGGTTCAGATAACGGGTGAAGGTGCAGCTGGTGAAACGTGATCATATCTTTTCTTGGAATGAGCCTTAGTAAATCTGGCACATCCTTCGCTTGATAAAATTGAATATATTCAGTCCGCGATGAGAGATGTCCTGTTTGAAGAGCCTCTAATGCTTCATTGTAGCCTTCAGACAGATGGGAGATGAGGCAGCCTGTCAAGCTCACCCCAAAAGAAATAGTATGATTCACTTGCAGTTTAACAAGCATCTGCAACTGTTTAAAAAAAGAGCTGAGCCTGCCGCTAACCTCCGGCCAACTGCCAGTCTCCTCCATCAATACAACACCCATATCACCTTTTAAAAACAGAAAAGCAGGAAATGGGCAGCTTGGAAGTGCACTTTCGAGCAGATCAACCACTTGATCCAAAACCATTTGCTGCTTCATAAAACATGTGGTATCACTGCGCTCGTCAAGCTGACAGATCATACATAGATAGCGGCATTCGGCGTTTAATCCAAATGCCTGAGCGAAATGTAAGGGATCTTGCTGAGAAGACGATGCCCTCTCTATCCATTTGCGAAAGCCCTCATTTCTGGCACGCTTGGCCGTTTGCAGGGCGGCATATTGTCTCATACGTGCAATTGACATTTCGTTTACTGCTTTTGCAATGATCCCATGCAAAGTTTTATTCTGCGGGTGAATGAAAGCGAGGATGACCAGATAATCACATGTTTGTTCGTTTAGATCAATTGGAAAGATGGAAAAGGTTTGTTTTGCATGTATCATTGAAAAAGAATGAGTTGTCCTGCTTTGGAAAAAGGGGAGAATGTGCATCCATTCTAGGCTCGTGATCATGGGGTGCGAGGTATAGAGAATACGTCCATGCTGGTTAAACAAATAGATGGGCTTGTGAATCTTTTTGTCCAATTTTTGTAAAATTTCAAACTGATTATCGTCTATGTTCATATCCACTGGGTCTCCTTTATTGGTGAAGATGAATAAAAAAATGGACAATCACTGTCAACATCTCTGATATGCATTTTATGTTATCAGCTAAAATCATTTTAGATAGAAAGTTGTCAATTCATATAACAAACAAACAGAGCGTCAGGACAAAATCACGTGCCGCCAGTCATCTTCATTCAGAATTACGAGCAAATATGATATGTTGTAGACAGAAGAATTTCTTTCAGAAATATGGGTATCACAAGGAATAAAGGCTTTGATGTGAGGAAGTCGTCTATACATGAGAGTGGCAAGAGGTGAGAAACATGATTTATATCGGATTAACTGGCTGGGGAGATCATGACAGTCTTTATCCGCCGAGAATCGGCAGCGCGCAAAAGCTGTTTCACTACGCATCAACGTTTCCGATTGTGGAACTGGATGCCAGCTTTTATGCGGTTCAGCCTGAGCGTAATCATGAAAAGTGGATAAAGGATACGCCAGATGACTTTCAATTTGTTGTGAAAGCATACCAAGGAATGACTGGACATCAAAGGGGCGAGATTCCGTTTGCTTCGAAGGAGGACATGTTTGATGCATTTATTCTTTCGCTGACTCCGCTCATTCGTGAAGGGAAACTGGCCATGGTGCTCTTTCAATTTCCACCTTGGTTTGATTGCAAAAAAGAGCACGTTCACTATTTAAGATGGTGTAAGGAGAAGATGGGCGATATTCCATGTGCACTCGAATTCCGAAACCGTACATGGTTTTCAGAGGAATTTTATGAGCAGACTTTGTCTTTTATGGAAAAGGAAGGATGGATTCATTCCGTCTGTGATGAACCGCAAGTCGGAGAAGGCTCCATTCCGCCAGTCATACAAGCTACACACCGTGATAAAACCTTGGTCCGATTTCACGGGAGGAATAAACAGGGCTGGCTTCACCCGGCAGACCATGAGAATTGGCGTGAAGTAAGATACTTATATTTATATAATGAAGCTGAATTAAAAGAGTGGAAAAAGAATCTCGACATCCTGCATCAGCAATCGAAAGATGTCTATGTCGTGTTTAATAATAACTCTGGCGGAGATGCAGCGGCGAATGGCCAGCAGATGATTGATTTGCTGGATATCACCTATTCAAACCTGTCTCCGAAGCAGTTAGATTTATTTAGTTAACCGAGAGCTGACTGAAGCTTTCAACCTGAATGAGACGGTCAGTGACAACTTGAGGGAGAGATCAACATGCTGCAGAAGCTATGGTTATATCATACAAACGACTTGCACAGCCACTTTGAGAACTGGCCAAAAATTGCAGCTTATATTGAAGAAAAGCGTCAAGTTCACGATCAGATGCTCTTGTTTGATATTGGCGACCATATGGATCGAGTGAACCTCGTATCCGAAGCGGATTATGGAAAGGTAAACGTCAAGCTCCTCAATCAGCTTGGCTATGATGGAGTCACGATCGGGAATAATGAAGGCATTACGCTGCCCCATGATCAGCTGGATCACTTGTATGAGAATGCACAATTTCCAGTGGTCCTGTCTAATTTATTTGAGAAAGGCAAAAGGCCATCATGGGCAAAGCCCTATCATATGATCACAATGGAAAACGGACTGAAGATATGTCTCTTAGGCGTGACCATTGCGTATACACCTGTATATGAAAAGCTGGGCTGGAACATTACTGATCCGTTTGACAGCATACGGGACATGCTGCAGGAAGTGAAGGGACAGGCAGATGTCATTGTGCTTTTATCCCATCTCGGTATCATCCATGATCGAGAGGTCGCCCGTGATTTCCCTGACATCGACATCATCCTAGGCTCACACACGCATCATCTGTTAGAACAAGGTGAAATGGACAATGGTGTGCTGCTTGCATGCGCTGAAAAGTATGGGCATTATATTGGCTGTGTTGAGCTGACGATCGATACAGCGCGCAAAGAGCTGATAGAGAAAAAAGCGACAGTACAGTCAGTAGATCAGCTCATCAGTGAATCAGATGAAGCCATCACCACCTTACAGCAAGCAGAAAGAAGAGCGAAAGCACTCATGCAGGAAAAAGTGACAACGATTGAGTCGAAGCTAGAAACGAAGTGGTTCGAGGAATCTCCGCTTCCGCAGCTCTTAACAGATGCCATTAAAGATTGGTGCGGAGCAGATATTGGCATGATGAATGCAGGTATGGTGCTTGATTCATTAGAGGCAGGGATCGTCACAAGAGAAGAAATCCACCGGATATGTCCGCATCCCATTAATCCCATTCGGGTGACGCTTACCGGTCAACAGCTGATCGAAACAGTTCGACGGGGCTGTGAAGAAAAAATGGAACAGCTGCGCATCAAAGGCTTCGGATTTAGAGGTGAGCTAATGGGGAAAATGCTATATAGCGGACTCAGCTATACGTTAGAAGAAGGCGATGCTAAACGGGTGAAGGATGTCTTTGTACATGGTCAATTGATCAAAAAAGACGCCTCCTATACAGTTGGCACAGTCGATATGTATACATTAGGCTCTCTTTTTCCTCATATCCGTGATCACGAACACATTGAATATTTCATGCCTGAATTTTTACGTGATGTTCTGACATGGCGCTTGAAGGAAGCCACTTGAAATCCGCTTCAGCCTAACAACACGCGCCCTCTTTTCACATAGATTGTGATGAGAGGAGTGAAGGGATTTGGTGAATTTAACACCTATTACAATTGATGGCCATTCCTTTACAGCGGTCACCGTCAAGCTGCCGAAGACAAATTTTATGGCAGTATCAAATGAACATGGGTATATTATGTGCGGTGCACTGGATGTCGGGCTCTTGAATGAAAAGCTTGCAGATAGAGGAATTATTGCAGGAAGAGCAGTTGGTGTAAGAACCATTGAGCAATTGCTCGATGCTCCTTTAGAATCTGTGACATACGCCGCAGAAGCGCTGGGCATCTCAGCTGGAACAATTGGAAGAGATGCATTATTAAAAATGGTGAAATAAAATAGAGAGATGATTCCTATCCCCCCGCCTGTCTGCATACACATGTAATGGAGAAGGGGGGATTTTTTATTGAGAATGAACCGCCGTTATCGCCCCTACAAGAAGGGCCCTTTGCCATTTCGTTACGTCATGCTGCTTGCGATCTTATTCTTTGTGCTCTCAACCGTGATTAGTTTATTTTTTATCAACCGATCCATTAAACCTACCCTTATTCACATTGCTGAACTCGAAACAGAGCGCATCGCCAATCACCTCATACAATATTCAGTGCAAGACTTTGCAGATGATCAGGAGAATATGAAGGATATGGTGGTTATGAATACAAGTGAGAACGGAAAAGTGACGACCATCGATTTTAATGCGCAAGCAACATCGAAAGCAATGGCTGACCTCTCGCGTCATCTTCAAAAAAATTTAGAGGACATTGAAAAGGGGAACTTTCAAAAAGAGGCAAAAGAAGCATTAAAGGATCAAACAGATGGACATGACGGCATTATATATAACATTCCGCTTGGGCAAGCATCCGGAAATGCACTCATCGCCAACCTCGGACCAAAAGTGCCTGTGCGCTTTAGTGTGATTGGTGATCCGCATACGGACGTTGAAAAAAACATTAAGCCTTATGGCATCAACAATGCCTTGATTGATATTAGTGTTCTGATCGAGGTCAAGGTAAGAGTCATTATCCCATTTGCTTCTGAAACAATTGTAGTTAAAAACTCTGTTCCTGTCTCCATACAAGCCGTTCAAGGAGACGTACCAGATTATTATAATGGCAGCGGAACAAACTCAGGTGCTCCATCAATTGTTCTCCCAGAGAAAAAGGAGAAAAAGGAATAACAGCCCAACAATGATTGGGCTGTTATTTACTTTCGTTTCCGTTCAGCTCTTTCCCACGCCCTCAAATGAGGATATGGATCAAATGACCATTCGGTTCTGCCGTTGTCTTTGTACATGCCATAGTGAAGATGCGGCGGAAACTTTCCTGCAGTGCCTGGAGGACCGTAACCGGAGCTTCCGACAGACCCAATCACCTGGCCAGGTTCAACAATTTGACCTGTCTTGAGTCCTTTCGCAAAGCCATTTAAGTGAGCGAAGTAATGATAATGATTATGAATATCTCGAATACCTATCCGCCAGCCGCCAAAACGGTTCCAGCCTTTCATTTCAATCACGCCATACGATGTCGCACGAACGGGAAGTCCATAATGGGCAAATAAATCGGTTCCCTCATGAATTCTTCTGCCTCCAAACCCTCTCGCATCTCCCCATGTACTTCGGTAGCTGTAGTCAGCTCCAACTGGAAGAGGAAAAGCATGCTTTCCAAGATCAAGATGGCCGTAGTGCTTAAATAGCTTCATAAAAGATGAAATGATTCCAACGGTTTGATCACGTCCATAATAGTCCCATAAGCCAATTTTTAATTGATCAATGCTGCTGCCGTAGTGAAGCAAGTATTGAGCAAACGTGAACAATACATCCTCATCGTCATCGCTGCTTGCTTTGCCATCCCCATTTCCATCAAGACCAATTCCGTCAAACACTTTAATGCTTAAAGGAGAGGTATCCTGTTTATTCGGGTTTTCTGGTCCAATCCACATTTCCCGGGGAATGTAGATGCCAATGACGCCTTTTTGTTTCGGTAAATCTCTTCTGCTTTTTCGAATATTGTGTTCATACTGATCAACTGCAGCAAGTACATACCATGGAACCTGTGTTGTGATGGAGACTTTTTCATATAGGGCCATTCTTTGCTTCAATTCATCTGGCTGCTTGCCCGTCCCTTTTGCATGAACAGGTAAAGGGAGCATTGAAAGAGCAATCATGATGGCTAAAACCACTTTCACAAACGTCCATCTCCTTTCATCGAGCATTGTCTTCTACCGTTTAGTGTGGTTAGATCACTCTATTTCATAAGAAGAAAATGTTAGTAATTTTCTTCTGTTTTTTTAGGAGGCTTTTGGGTATTTTTGCAGCTCATTCCCTTGTTGTTCAATCTGTACTATGTTAAAGTGTCTAAAGAAAAGGCTTTAGGCCGAAGATTCAATTTTTTGCAGCTTCTTGGCTGCATCCATCGTATATAGCAGGAAGATTTTTGTAGATGCACCTTTAACGAATTCATATGGAGATGATGGAATTGGCAAAGAAGGAAGAGCACGTAAGAAAACCGGACTGGCTTAAAATTAAGCTGAATACGAATGAAAACTATACCGGTTTAAAGAAAATGATGCGGGAAAACAACCTGCATACCGTTTGTGAGGAAGCAAAATGTCCGAATATTCATGAATGCTGGGCAGTGAGAAGAACCGCTACATTTATGATCCTTGGATCTGTTTGTACGCGCGCATGCCGTTTCTGTGCGGTGAAAACTGGACTTCCGACTGAGCTTGACCTGCAAGAGCCAGAACGCGTGGCAGATTCAGTAGCCTTAATGAATTTAAAGCACGCTGTCATAACAGCGGTTGCAAGGGATGATCAAAAGGATGGCGGAGCAGGTGTGTTCGCTGAAACCGTTCGTGCGATAAGAAGAAAAAGCCCATTCACGACCATTGAAGTTCTCCCTTCAGACATGGGCGGTAATTATGATAACTTGAAGACGTTAATGGACACTCGTCCTGACATTTTAAATCACAACATTGAAACAGTTCGCAGATTAACGCCAAGAGTTCGTGCGCGTGCTACATATGATCGTTCATTAGAATTCTTGCGTCGTGCAAAAGAAATGCAGCCCGATATTCCAACAAAATCAAGCATTATGATTGGACTTGGTGAAACGAAGGAAGAAATCATTGAAGTCATGGATGATCTTCTTGCCAATAACGTGGATATTATGGCGATTGGCCAGTACTTACAGCCTTCGAAAAAGCATTTGAAAGTTCAAAAATACTACCATCCGGATGAGTTTGCAGAGCTGAAGGAAATTGCGATGTCAAAAGGCTTTAGCCACTGTGAAGCTGGGCCGCTTGTGCGCTCTTCCTACCATGCAGATGAACAAGTAAACGAAGCGTCTAAAAAGCGTCAGGCGCAAGCGTAACAAAGAAAACGCCAGAGCTCTCTGGCGTTTTTTCTCGTATTAATTTTGGCCGTAAGGGGCGTTTCTTCTCATCGTACGGTCGGAATTCGTCATCCCATTTGCATCTTCTTGATTCGATATGTTCCCGCCTTGAGGGGAATACTTCATTTGCTGAATCGTTTTGGTTAAAATTTGGTCAAAATCACGTGAATTGGTTTGAAGACGTGAAAAATTGGCAATGGATTGAAAGTGCTCTGGATTATCAGAGACGTATACATGATAATAACGAGGGAGAACAGAAACCGCCGTTTTCTTTACTTGATCGGCAGATTCATCACGGTTTTTGTTTCCTGTTCGATACACGATGAGTGCATCCTCATCTGTCACAAGTGTGGCTGCATCTTTGATGTTTGGCAGCTGCACCGTTAGACTTGTAATCACGTGGGCAAGATGCTCACGATTTAAAGCAGGGGTTCTTTCTTTCTGATCCGTTACTTGCTGGCGCTGATAACGAACATATCCTGCTCTGTTTGTATCTGCTTCTGGCATGTTGGAATTATTTCCTTCATGACGATCCGACAGACGGATGGTTTTACTTGAAGAATCTTCATCCACTTGCCGGTTCATACCTGATTGAAAGCCGCACCCGCCTAAAAGCATACTGAGGAGAATCGCGGCTGTCAGTTGTTTCTTCATAAATGTGACCTCCTTTTTCTTTTAGCTTCGGCTAAATCAGAAAAAACATGCTTTAGCAATTGATGGAGTTCTTCCAATGAATTATCATTAAAGATGGATCGTTTAAAAAGAGGTGAGAAGATGATCGTCGTTCAGAATGCTACCTTTGATCTTGTAAGAGATATCAAAGACGGCTTTAATGAAGAAGCGTTTAAAGCAAGGTACTCAGATATTTTAAATAAGTATGATTATATTGTGGGGGACTGGGGCTATAATCAGCTCAGGCTGAAAGGGTTCTTTGATGACCAAAACCAAAAGGCCACATTTGATACTAAAATCAGCACACTCGATGAATACATTTATGAATACTGTAATTTTGGCTGTGCCTATTTTGTCTTAAAGCGAATTAGAAAATAACGCAAAGGGGAGCGTCATAATGTATTTCGTAGACAGAAAAAAGATTGAAGAGACTTTACGTTTTTTCGAGGAGCAATATGAGTTGATGCAGAGTCATCAAACATGGACAAGTCCTCTAGAGAAAAAAGCGCTGGAACGAATTGTTCATTTGCTCGTCGAATGTATTCTTGATACAGGAAATGACATGATTGATGGCTTTATTATGCGTGACCCAGGAAGCTATGATGACATCATGGATATACTTGTTGATGAAAAGGTTGTACCAGAAGGAGAAGGAAGTCAGCTGAAAAAGCTTGTCTCATCCCGCAAAACACTTGTGCAGCAATATCAGGAAGTGGTTCATCATGATTTATTGCAGGTGATCAGCGAAGTAGAGCAGGCGCTAGAGGTCTTTCCAAGCCGCATCCGTACCTACTTAGAGCAGGAGCTTGGCCCAGTATCAGCGTTTAAATAAACCATTGGAGTTGTGAGTATCATGAAATACAAAGGCTATTTAATTGATTTAGACGGGACCATGTATAAAGGAACAGAAAAGATCGAGGAAGCAGGTCAATTTGTTCAAAAGTTAAATGAGTTGAACATCCCTTACTTGTTTGTCACGAATAACTCATCACGTACGCCAAAGCAGGTAGCGGAAAAACTCGTTTCATTCGATATCCCAGCAACAGAAGAACAAGTTTTTACAACAAGTATGGCGACGGCTAATTATATTGCTGAGCAAAAGAAAGATGCGTCCGTTTATGTGATCGGTGAAGAAGGAATCAAGCAGGCCATTGAAGAAAAAGGGCTGACGTTTGGTCAGGAAGACGCTGATTTCGTTGTTGTTGGAATTGATCGTGGCATTACATATGAAAAATTAGCAGTAGGTGCGATTGCCATCCGTCAAGGCGCACAGTTTGTCTCAACAAATGGAGATATTGCCATTCCAACAGAAAGAGGGCTTTTGCCAGGGAACGGCTCATTAACATCTGTACTGACCGTGACAACAACGGTTCAGCCGACATTTATCGGAAAGCCGGAATCCATTATTATGGAACAAGCGATGCGTGTACTTGGGACAGATGTGTCTGAGACGCTCATGGTGGGTGATAACTATGATACGGATATTATGGCAGGAATGAATGCAGGAATGGACACATTACTCGTCCATACAGGTGTGACAACAAAAGAGCTGCTTCAGAAGTATGAAAAGCAACCAACCTATGTCATTGATTCATTATCCGAGTGGATTGAGCGATTATCATAGAAAAAGAGGACAAGCGTTACGCGCACGTCCTCTTTTTCTTTATTTCGCATTTCTTGCACTATGTGCCAGCCTGCTTGATGCGGCGGCAGCAATAGCGCCGACAATGTCATCTAAAAAGGTGTGGCATTCGCCTGTGGATTTATCGTTGAGTTTCCCGAGAATTCCTGGTTTTTCTTTATCGATATATCCGTAATTCGTAAAGCCGATTGAACCATAAATATTGACGATAGCAAAGGATAAAATTTCATCAACGCCATACAGGCTCTCGTCCGTTTCAAGTATTGATTGAAGCGGCTCAGTCAGTTTTTTTTGCTCGGCGAGTACGTCGAGTTCGACGCCCGTTAATATCGCATTTTGAACTTCACGTTTTGCGATGACACGCTCCACATTGTGGATGCACTCTGTCATGTCTAAGCCAGGATGATATTTTTCCTGTAAAAAGTAGACAAGGTCTGCTATATCTTGAATGGTTACGCCACGTTCTTGTAAACGGCGTCTTGCTGTTTTTTCTACTTCGTTCATCTCATGATGATGCGGCATGTATTCCTCACCCAATCCTCGTAATTTGTCCACAACGTGTAAAAAGCTTCGGATAGTAAATAGTATTCATAAATCCCTCAACCTGCGACTACGATATGATAAGAGTTGATCATAGGAACGCAGGTGAAAACATGAAAGAAACCATCTATCACACATTTGGTATTGATGTTCGTCAATTTACGCCATATGGCAGTTATCAGAGCTTTCAAACGGCGGAGGCTTTCTTCCTCATTGTTCCTGTGTCTCATTTGCGAGAAGAAGAACTCTCAGAGTTGTATCATATCAGTCAGTATTTACTGAATGCTGGAGACCCATACGTCGCTGTGTTTGAATTAACAAATGAAGAGAAACCCACCTTTACTCATGGGAAGGAGCAGTATGCTTTATTAAAAGCAGCGCCTCCGCTCTCAAGCCGCTCGTTTCAGCAAGCGTCAGAGCTGGCAGCCTTCCATGTCAGGGGAAGAGGATTTCCATATGAAGTATCCGAAACAAAACGTGTCGGTGCCTGGAAGGAATTATGGGCAAAACGATTAGATCAGCTCGAAGGCTTTTGGATGCAGCAAATGCATCAAAAACCGCTGGAACGGTTTGAACAAAAATTCATTGAATCGTTTCCGTATTATCTTGGATTAACGGAGAATGCCATTCAATATTTAGTCGATACTGAGCTTGATGATGAACCGAAAGAAGGTGACTCAGGCACTGTCTGTCATCAGCGCTTTTCACGTATGACATGGCCGCATGAGCAGCCGCTTCGTTTACCTGTGGATTGGGTCTTTGATCATCCAACCCGTGATATTGCTGAATACTTAAGAGAAACCTTTGTACAGCATAAGGAAGATTTAATTGAAGAAGGCTTTTCCTTTCTTCAGCAATATGAGGAGGTGACACCTCTTTCCTCCTTTTCAAAGCGTTTGTTATACAGCCGCCTGCTGTTCCCGCTTCATTACTTTGAAATTGTGGAAGGCTACTATATGTCGGGAGAAAATGAAAAGTCATACTATGAAGAGCGGTTAGATTACGTCTTAAATGATGCCAATCGCTATGAATACTTTCTAAAGGTCTTTCAAGAAATGAGTGCCATGCGAAGCGGCGGGACCCCCATTCCGGCTGTTGGCTGGATTCAGCCTGCAGCTGATTTGAAGTTTCAGTGAACAGACGAAACGTCTCTTTTCTCTTGAGGCGTTTTTCGTTATGCTTAAAGAAATCAATTAAAGGAGTGTTCTTCTTGCCAAAACCTTATGTCTATATCACAAGAAAGCTGGATGAAGCATCACTTACACCATTAAAAGAAGTCGCTCATGTTGAGATGTGGCAAAGCGAGGATGAGCCGTGTCCAAGAGAAGAGTTAGAAACACAAGCTGCTAAAGCGGAGGCGCTTCTCACCATGCTGTCAGATCAAATAGATGAGCCGCTTTTATCAAAGGCTCCGAATATCAAGGTGGTTGCAAACCTTGCTGTTGGCTATGACAATATTGATCTTGAAGCAGCCAAAAAGCACGGAATCACCGTATGTCATACACCAGACGTCTTAACAGAATCGACGGCGGATTTAGCCTTTGCTCTTCTGATGGCGTCAGCTAGACGCATTGTCGAGGCGAGTGATTGGATTAAGGATGGAAACTGGACAGGCTGGGGGCCGCTTCTTCTTGCCGGTGCTGATGTTCATCACAAAACACTCGGGATTGTCGGAATGGGCAGCATTGGAACAGCACTTGCCAAGCGGGCCAAAGGCTTTAATATGAATGTCCTTTATCATAATCGTTCAAGAAAACCCGAAGCAGAAGCGCAGCTTGGCGTGACCTATGCGGCTTTTGAGGAACTGCTCAAGCAGTCTGATTTCATCGTCTGTCTGACGCCGTTAACCCCGGAAACGAAAGACATGTTTAATGAAAAAGCATTTGATCTGATGAAGAACTCTGCTTATTTCATTAACGTATCAAGAGGACAGACTGTGGATGAGGATGCTTTATACGAGGCTGTCACGAAAGGAAAAATTGCCGGCGCTGGTCTGGATGTATTTAGACAGGAACCTGTCAGTCCGTCTCATCCGTTAACGACATTACGTAACGTCACAGTCCTCCCTCATATTGGAAGTGCTAGTGTCGAAACGAGAAAAACGATGATGCGTTTATGTGCTGAAAATATTGCGCTTGTCTTACAAGACGAGCCAGCCAAAACGCCGGTTCGTTCATAATAGAAGGCTTCCCGGCTTTCGGGAGCTTTTCTGACAAAAATATTTTGAAAATATAGAATCTTGATATAAATAGCTGTTAAGCGGTTTCATTCTGACAATCTCGTATTTTATTACCTTGTCAAATTGAGGATACCCCTTTATAATGTGTGTACATTGAATGTCTGTGTAAGGTTAACAAATGTCTTTTTAGAGAGGACATTTACGTAGAAAGGTGGAATTTCAGGTGAAGGCAATTCGAGTTGGGCTATTAGGATTAGGAACAGTGGGAAGCGGTGTCGTAAAAATTATCCAAGACCATCAGGATAAATTAATGCACCAAATCGGCTGTCCGGTATTAATAAAAAAAGTGCTTGTGAGCAATCCCGATAAAAAAAGAGATGTGGATGTCGCAAGAGAGGTCTTCACAACTGAAGTATACGATGTGATTAGAGATCCAGAGGTCGACGTCATCATTGAAGTGATGGGCGGCATTGAAGAGACAAAACAATATTTAATAGATGCGTTGAATGAGAAGAAGCATGTCATTACAGCCAATAAAGATTTAATGGCGCTTTACGGTACGGAGCTTTTACATGTAGCGAAAGAAAATGGCTGTGATCTTTATTATGAAGCAAGTGTCGCCGGAGGAATTCCGATTCTGCGTACGCTGGAGGAAGGGCTGGCCTCTGACCGAATCACGAAGATGATGGGGATTGTGAACGGTACAACGAATTTTATTTTAACGAAAATGAATGTCGATAAAAGCGCATATGAGGATGTCTTAAAAGAAGCACAGGATCTAGGCTTTGCAGAAGCAGATCCGACAGCTGATGTAGAAGGACTGGATGCAGCAAGGAAAATGGCGATTCTTGCAAGGCTCGGCTTTTCCATGAATGTAGATTTAGAGGACGTCAAGGTGAAAGGTATTTCTGATATCTCTGATGAGGATATTAATTTCAGTAAGCGGTTTGGCTATACAATGAAGCTGATCGGCATTGCTCAGAGGGACGGAGAGAAAGTAGAGGTCAGCGTTCAGCCAACCTTACTTCCTGATCATCATCCGTTATCATCTGTCAACAATGAATTCAATGCGGTGTATGTCTACGGAAGTGCTGTAGGAGAAACGATGTTTTACGGACCTGGAGCAGGAAGTCTGCCAACGGCAACAGCTGTTGTATCAGACTTAGTCGCAGTAATGAAAAACATGCGCCTTGGCGTGAACGGAAGCGGATTTATCGCACCGCAGTTTGAGAAGAAAATCAAATCCTCATCAGAAATATTTGCTCAGCAATTTTTAAGAATTCATGTTAGAGATCAAGTCGGGGCATTCTCCCGCATTACATCTATTTTTTCTGAAAGAGGCATCAGCTTTGAAAAGATCCTTCAGCTTCCTGTGAAAGGACATGATGAGCTGGCTGAAATTGTGATTATTACACATCAGACCTCAGAAGAAGATTTCTCAAATATCCTGCAAAAATTAAACGACCTCGACGTGGTGGTTCAAGTGAAGAGCACGTACCGAGTAGAAGGGAACGGTTTAAGCCGATGAAATGGAATGGACTCATTGAAGAATTTCAAGAATTCTTACCAGTAAACGAATCTACACCTAAACTAACATTAAATGAAGGGAATACACCGCTGGTCCACCTCGCCAAGCTTTCAGAAAAGCTGGGGATTGAGCTTCATGTGAAAACAGAAGGCGTCAATCCAACAGGCTCTTTCAAGGATCGAGGAATGGTCATGGCCGTTGCAAAGGCGAAAGAAGAAGGCAATGATACGATCATGTGCGCCTCAACAGGGAATACCTCTGCAGCAGCAGCGGCTTATGCAGCTCGTGCTGATATGAAATGTATTGTCATCATTCCAGACGGGAAAATTGCCTTCGGTAAGCTTGCACAGGCCGTCATGTACGGAGCAGAAATCATTGCCATTGACGGCAACTTTGATGATGCACTGAAAATCGTCCGCAGCATCTGTGAAAAAGCGCCGATTGCCCTTGTGAACTCAGTCAACCCTTATAGAATTGAAGGACAAAAGACAGCGGCATTTGAAATCTGTGAGCAGCTAGGCTCTGCCCCGGATGTACTGGCGATTCCTGTTGGAAATGCCGGGAACATCACGGCCTACTGGAAAGGCTTCAAGGAATATCACGAGAAAAAGGGAACAGGACTGCCTGTCATGCGCGGTTTTGAAGCAGAAGGTGCAGCGGCAATCGTTCGAAATGAAGTGATTGAGCAGCCAGAAACAGTGGCAACGGCTATCCGTATCGGAAATCCAGCGAGCTGGAAACAAGCTGTGGCAGCCGCAGATGAATCAAACGGAAAGATTGATGAAGTGACTGATGAAGAAATTCTTCATGCATATCAATTGATTGCACGTGAAGAAGGTGTGTTTGCAGAGCCGGGCTCATGTGCGTCGATTGCGGGCGTTCTAAAGCAGGTGAAATCTGGAGAAATCAAGCCAGGCAGTAAAGTTGTTGCGGTACTAACAGGCAATGGGCTGAAAGATCCAAATACGGCTATCGATATTTCACAAATCAAGCCGGTCACACTCGATGCAGATGAAGATCAAATTCTTGAACACTTAGAAAAGGCCGCACGCGTATGAGTGAAGCCTCCATGCTTTTTTCAATCACAGTACCGGGAAGCACTGCCAATTTAGGACCAGGCTTTGATTCAGTTGGAATGGCGCTCAGCCGCTATTTAAAGCTATCGGTCTTTGACCATGATAGCTGGCTGTTTGAAGCAGAAACAGATGTCGTGTCTGGGATTCCATCAGGCACCGACAACCTGATTTACCAAACAGCCAAAAAGGTCGCAGATGACTTTGGAAAAACACTCCCGCCTGTTCATGTCAAAGTGTGGAGTGATATTCCATTGGCACGGGGGCTTGGCAGCAGTGCTGCTGCCATCGTGGCCGCCATTGAACTTGCCAATCAGCTTCTTGAATTAAACATGACAGATGATCAGAAGCTCTTTTATGCAAGTGAGGTAGAAGGTCATCCAGATAATGCGGGTGCCTCTTTATTCGGTGGTTTACTGATTGGTCTCCACGAAGAAGACAAAACACATGCCGTGAAAGTGCAGCATGTGGATGTAGATGTCGTCGTGGTGATTCCTTTTTATGAAGTGCTGACAAAGGATGCCCGTGATGTCCTGCCAGAGGATTTCTCCTATAAACATGCCGTCAGTGCGAGTGCTGTGAGCAACGTCCTAGTGGCCGCCTTAATGACGCAAAACTGGCCGCTTGTTGGAGAAATGATGAATAAGGATTTATTTCATCAGCCTTACCGCACAATGCTTGTGCCAGAGCTTTCAAAGGTAGAGCATGTCGCTTCTCTCAAAGGAGCCTATGGAACGGCTTTGAGCGGTGCTGGGCCGACGATCCTCACCTTAGTGGAAAAAGGGAAGGGAGAAGCGCTGAAAGAACAGCTTGCCCAAAACTTCCCGCATTGCGAAGTCGATTTGCTGACGGTGCCAGTAGAAGGTGTTGTCGTGCAGCATCATCCTGTTAATCAAGTAAAGAACGTGCTGTGAATCTGCACGTTCGCAGCGTGTAGACAAACCCTCGCATTCGTTGTCAGTCCTGCGCGCTGGTGCTCACGAATGTTCAATTCGCTCCGCGCCAGTGCTCGTTCTTCCTAGACTGCAAAGGTTTTCAGGTCACGCTGAAAAGAAGAAAAAGAGCTAAAATAAAGATCATTTTAGCCCTTTTTCAACAATCTAAGAACGTGCTGTGAATCTGCACGTTCTTTTTTTATGCTTGTTTTTATATGAAGAAGCAGGGATTATTATTTAGAGGATCGAACTATTTTTTAAGCATAAAAGGGGGAGATACGTTCATGAAGAAATTGATGACGGCAGAAGATTTAACGAAGATTGTTTCTGTTTCCCATCCGGTTTATTCACCAGATGGAAAAAAGGCAGTCTTTACAAAAGTCACTGTGAATGAGAAAAAAGACGATTACAACATCCATTTATGGGTTCGAAATGAAGAGACAGAGGAGCTGGCACAATGGACATTTGAGGATGGAAAGCATCATCAGCCAGTTTGGTCAAAAGACGGCAGGCAGCTTGCTTTTATTTTACAAAAGCCAAAGGAAGTCCCTCAGCTGGCGCTCATGAAGAGCGAAGGAGGCGGCGTGCGAACCTTAACGACGATTCCTTACGGAGTATCTCATCCTGTCTTTTCTCCAGATGGTGCTTTTCTTTATGCGGCTGTGTCATTGAAACAATCAGAATCTGTTCATGATGAAAAAAAGGAAGAGCAAGATGACTTTGCTCCAGCGGTATATGATGATTTGACCTATAAAGCAGATGGAAGAGGCTTTTTAGATGGGCGTGTCACGCAGATCGTGAAGGTGGATATCGATTCAGGAGAGATAGAGCCTGTCACGAGCGAGCAGGTTCATCATATGAATCATACGGTTTCTCCGTGCGGCAAATGGCTTGCCTTTATTCAATTAAACGCACAGACACCTTACATAAGTGACGTGTGTCTCCTGTCATTAGAAGATGGTCAGACCAAAAAGATCACACAAGCAAACGGCGCTTATTCCACCGTCTCTTTTTCTCCAAATGGAGAGAGCCTTTTGTATATTGGACATGAGCGCGAATTTCAAAATGCCACCTTTCCATCATTATGGCTGTATGATCTGAAGGAAGACAAGGCGGTTCAGCTGTCAGAAATGCTCGATATGTATGTTGGAAACTGTATGGCAGGAGATAGCGTGATGGGAGAGGTCTTTCAGCCTCCTCAGTGGACAAAGGACAGCCAAGGGTTTTATGCGCTTGTTTCTGATCAAGGCAGTACAGGGATTTATTATTTCTCTATTGAAGGTTTAGCCTATCCTGTTCGACTAGAGGCGGAACATATCACCAATTTCAGCCTTCATCCAGATGAATCCAAACTGCTGTTCAGCCGGCTTACACCTGTCTCACCAAGTGAGCTGTATGAGATGACATTAGGGGAGACTGAGCTAAAGCAAATCACGTTCGAGCATCATGATTTTCTAAAGGAGCATATCGTATCGGAACCTGAACCATTTTCTTTTCAGTCAAAAGATGGCGACGAGGTGCATGGCTGGTTTATGAAGCCTTCCCAGATGGAAGAGGGAAAGAAATATCCGCTCATTCTAGAGGTTCATGGCGGTCCGCATGCGATGTATGGTCATACGTATTTTCATGAATTTCAAATGCTCGCTTCTGAAGGCTATGCCATCGTGTATATCAACCCGCATGGCAGTCATGGATATGGACAGATGTTTACTGACCGTGTGAGAGGAAACTATGGTGACGTTGATTATGACGATGTCATGCAGGCTGTTGATCATGTGCTCAAAGCCTATGATTTCCTTGATGAAACAAGACTTGGCGTGACAGGCGGCAGCTATGGGGGTTTTATGACCAACTGGATTGTCGGTCAGACCGACCGCTTTCGCGCAGCTGTCACACAGCGCTCCATTTCAAACTGGATTAGCTTTTATGGCATCAGTGATATCGGTTATTTCTTTACAAGGTGGCAGATTGATGGGGATATTTATGACTCTGTCGATAAGCTATGGGATCGCTCTCCGCTAAAATATGTGAAGCAGATGAACACACCGCTTCTCATCTTGCACAGTGATGAAGATTATCGCTGCCCAGTTGATCAAGCAGAGCAGCTTTTTGTGGCATTGAAGGAGCTTGGGAAAGACACAAGATTGGTCAAATTCCCGAAGGCATCTCATGATTTATCCAGAAGTGGCCATCCGGGGCAGCGTATTCAAAGACTGACTTTTATAAAGGAATGGTTTAGAGAAAAGCTAGCTTAATAAAAAACGACCCTTCAGCGTGCTGACAAACCCTCGCATTCGGTGTCAGTTCAGCGTGCTGGTGCTCACGAATAGAAAATTCGCTCCGCGCCAGTACTCGTCCTTCCTAGACTTCAAGGGTTTTCATATCACGCTGAAAAGAAGACAAAGGGCTAAAGCCTTTGTCAATCATGAAAAAAACGACCCTAATTGGGTCGTTTTCATGTCATATATGAATTAGAAAACCTGTTCAACTTCTACAACGCCAGGCACTTCTTCTAATAATGCGCGCTCAATACCGGCTTTCAATGTAATGGTTGAACTTGGGCAGCTGCCGCATGCACCAAGAAGACGTAATTTCACAATGCCATCTTCAATGTCTACAAGCTCACAGTCTCCACCATCACGTAATAGAAATGGACGAAGTTTGTCCAGTACTTCCTGTACTTGGTCTTTCATTTCGACTTCAGTCATTAGATATAATCGCTCCTTTCACAACATATCACCATTATATTCATCTGGACGATAAAAATCTATTGATTGGTTTCAAAGTTTCCTTCTCATTATAGCACAATCTCATCTTGAAACAAAAAGTGATTTTGACTTTTTTCATCCATAAAATTCAGCTAAAATGAAGAAAGAATAGGGGGCTTGTCAAATGAACAAAACCGTCGATCTTTATGTATATGGAAGAGATGTCTTGTGCGCTAGCTGCGTGAATCTGCCTTCTTCAAAAGATACGTTTGAATGGTTAGATGCAGCATTAAAACGAAAATATCCGAATCAGCCATTTCGCATCACATATATTGATATTGAGCACCCGCCAGAAAATGAACAACAAAAGGAATTGTCTGAACGAATTCTTGATGATGAATTCTTTTATCCGCTTGTTTTAGTAGAGGATCAAATCGTTGGAGAGGGCAATCCGAAATTAAAAGACATTTATCAAGAAATGGAGAAGTACGGGTACAAGGAGAGCAGTGAATAAGCTGTTCTTTTTTTGAGAAATATAAACGAACAAGTGTTCCTTTTTGGGTTGAAAAAGAACGTTTGTTCGTTTATAATGAAATGAAAGGAGTGTGAGCATCATGAATTATTTACTAAAACAATCTCTTCATCAGCAAATACCGATTGAGATGATTTATATGAAGAAAAATGGAGACTGCACAAAGAGAAAAATCATTGTACACCGTCAAACGGATCAGCTTATCCAAGCGTATTGTTTATCGAAGAAAACGATGAGAACCTTTCGTAAAGACTGCATTCTTGCTCTTGCTCCGATCAAATGGACCAACTCATCGGCACATGCCGTTTCATAGAAAAAAGCTCCCTCGTCACGAAGGAGCTTTGAGAAAAAATTCACATGATTTTAGCCATTGTGATGCTTGTACATCCAAAGGAGTCCAGATTTCAGGAGTCTTGGCACCCGTCCAACAAGTGGACGATCAGCCACTAAGCCAAAGCCGGCTTTTTTCCCTAAAGAACCTAAAACACCTTTTAGCTTAAACTGTGGATAAGCCTCAGGAAGCGGCTCATTTTTCCAGCGTTTTTGCAGAGATTGGACAATTTGTTCTGCCTGCGCTTCGGCAAGCTGTGCACTTGGGGCATGCGGCAGACTTGCGCAGTCACCTACAACATATACATGCTCATCCCCTGGGAGATTGTGATGAGGAGTTAATATGACGCGGCCTTGTGCGTCTTTTTCAACATCCATTTCTCGTACCACTTTGCTTGGCTGTATTCCTGCTGTCCACACGATGACATCAGCTTCAATTGCGTCCTCATGGTTATAAACAAGACCTTCTTCAACCTTTGTAATATTGGCACAGTTAATGATCTTTACGTCATTTTCTTCAAACCACTTTTGCACATACAAACTTAATCTTTTTGGGAAGCTTGATAGAATCAGCTCTCCGCGGTCAAAAAGAATAATGTTTAAATCAGCACGGCTTTCTCTTAGTTCACTGGCCAGCTCTACCCCGCTAAGTCCAGCACCGACGATGCCAACCGTTGCACCTGCGCTCAAATTGTTTAATTTGTTATACGCATGTCTTGACTGATCAATGGTTTGAATGCTGTATGTATGTTCTTTCGCACCAGGGACATTATGATACTTGTCCTCGCAGCCGAGTCCAATCACCGTATCATCATACGGAATCGGTTCACGGTCGCTGAATAAGATCTGTTTGTTTTCAATATCAATTTTTTCTACTTCCCCGTATTGAATATCCAGCTTCGGATGCTCTGGAAAAGATACTCGAATGTGATGATCAGAGATCGTTCCAGCAGCAAGTGCATAATATTCTGTTTTTAAACAGTGGTAAGGATTTCGATCAATTAATGTGATAGTGACATCATCAGGTAATTGATTTGGCAATAAGCGGTGGAGAACCCGCATATTCCCGTAACCTCCGCCGATCAAGACTAAATTTTTCATGACGATTCTCCTTTTCCCCGTAGACATTGAAAAACACTTATACTAAAAAACTTTAAGTTAAAATACCAAATAAAATTATATCGAATTTACTGTGAAACCACAATAATTGTTTCAAAATAACCTACATATTCATCAGTTAGTCCTAAATAGTAAAACATTTTACGAGGAATAGGCGTAACGATACAGGCGAAGCTCATATTTTGACTAATACAAGGAATTTCGGTAGGATGGTAAGGCAATGTGAGGTGAAGCACAGTGTTTCCACTGATCGAATTTTGTGTAAGTAATCTTGCACAAGGGTCTCAAGAAGCAAAAGAGAAGCTTGAAAAAGACCCAAACCTAGACGTAATGGAATACGGCTGTTTAAGCTATTGCGGCAAATGTATGGACTCCCCATTTGCGCTTGTGAATGGAGAATTTGTTTCAGGAGAAAATGCAGAGCAGCTAGTCGAGCGTATTTATGCATTTATAGAGGAAAACGACATGTTTTAAATGCACCACATGGGTCATGAGGTGCATTTTTTTCACATTTCCAGCTTCCATTTTAAGGAGAATTAATAGAAAGCGCATCCAATATGTTATGCTAATAAAATATCATCAATATGAAGCATCACACGAGAGAAAAAGAGGCATATGCATAATAAAAGCCCTTTGCCATGGCAGCAAAGAGCTTCTATGTATGAAAAACGGGGGATGATAAGATTGTCTCCTGAATCGACTCCTTTTATACTATAAAGAAACAACATTTTTGGAGGAAGCTCATGACATCATTTCAATTCACGAAAATGCACGGATTAGGAAATAATTATATTTACGTCAATCAGATGAAGGAACAGCTTCCGGAAGAGCAGCTATCAGAGATAGCGATTCGCGTTTCTTCTGTTTATACAGGAATCGGTTCTGACGGGATGATTCTTATTTGCCCATCAGATGTTGCACCTGTGAAGATGCGCATTTTCAACAATGATGGATCAGAGGGCAAAAACTGCGGGAATGGGCTGCGCTGCGTTGCAAAGTATGTGTATGAGCATCAAATTGTGACGGACACAACGTTCCAGATTGAGACATTGTCAGGACTCGTTGAAGCGACCGTTCACGCTCAGGATGGTCACGTTCAGCTAGTCACAGTAGATATGGGAAAACCACGTTTTGAAAAAGAAGCAATGCCGATGCTTGGTGAACCGGCTAGCACAACGGTTAATGAGCCACTTGATTTTGGCACTGCGAAATTAAATGGAACGGCCGTTTCGATGGGAAACCCGCACATCGTTTTTTATTTAGAGGACATAGAAAAAGCGCCGCTTCATACACTTGGTCCGATCATCGAAAAGCACGACATGTTCCCTGAAGGCGTCAATGTAGAATTTGTTGAAGTTGTCAGTGAAACAGAACTGCATTTTCGCGTGTGGGAAAGAGGCTCAGGGATTACCCAGGCCTGCGGAACTGGGGCCTGTGCTGCGGCTGTATCCACAATTATGAATGGTCAGGCAAAAAAAGAAACAGACATGACCGTTCATTTAGCAGGCGGAGACCTCATCATTCGTTGGAAAGACAATGACCACGTGCTCATGACAGGACCTGCTGAAACGATTTGTGACGGCACATTTTATCTCTAAACCATTTATTTGAGAAAAGGCATCATCACGTTTATAATTGAAAAGAAACATCCAGTCAAAAGGAGGGATGATCATGAGTACACCAGTAACCATTACAGAAGCTGCTGCACTGCAGATTAAAGATATGATGAAAGAGCATGAAGAAGAAAATGCGTTCCTTCGAGTGGGCGTAAAAGGCGGCGGCTGCAGCGGTCTCTCATACGGCATGGGCTTTGACCATGAAGTCTCAGAGAAAGACACGCAGTTCAAGCAGCACGGCATCAATGTCCTTGTCGATTCCGAAAGCCTTGATATCATGAACGGAACCATCATTGATTTCAAACAATCACTCATGGGCGGCGGTTTCACCATCGACAATCCGAACGCCATCGCGTCATGCGGGTGCGGTTCTTCTTTCAGAACAGCAACGAATACCGGTACGCCGGAAGAGTGTTAAATTAAAACTGAAAACCTTCTATATATGGGGATTAGGCTGTCAAGATTTTCTTGACAGCCTTTTTAAAATGAAAACACGTTATCCATCAATGGGAACAAATTGAAACAAAATAAAATTTTTTTGACATCTTACCCTGAAAAACTTTACTTTCTCTTCGATCTGAGTTTTTCCTCAGAGTCTTTTTTATGCAGGTATAAAATCAATACACTGTTTGATAGTTCTAAATGTCATATAACAAATTAAAGAAAATTGATGTGGTATCATATTAAAAAAATGATTTATTTGTAATTACATGGATATTCTGGTTAAATTAAAATTGAAGATTGGAATGTTAAGTTCAAGATGCTAAAAATTTCATATGAATATTTGCACTGGATATCGCAGAAAATGTTAAACTTATTTGGTATAGATGATTGGAAAGTGTGATGAGTGTGAATTATATTTATTTAAATAAGTTTTTTAGTAAAAAAAATTTAACAGAAAAATTTTCAAGAGATAGATTTAGTGCTGAAATCTTTAATAAAGAAATTCAAAATTATTATGATATCTTGAGAAAAGAATATAGGAATGAATTCTTTTTTAAAAATACTCTTTTTAATAAGTTGGTTTTAGGAAAATATAGTTTAAATACTACAACTGCTTTTAGTGAAGTTATTGTTGGTAACTCTAAAGCAGACTTTGTATTAATAAATAAAACCTTTGGGATTGTTTATGAAATTAAGACTGATTTAGATAACCTTGAAAGAATGGATAATCAACTGAATGATTATTCAAAAGCATTTAGTGAAATCTACATAGTAACCTCCGAAAAATATTATTACCCAGTTTTTAAGACTATAAAAGAAAAAAATCCTAATGTGGGTATCATTGTATTAACCAAAAAAGAAACCCTAAGTGTAAGAAAAAAAGCAACTTTAGATAGTAGCAAACTTAATCATGAAGTCTTGTTTAAACTTTTAAGAAAAAACGAATATGAACAAATCTTATATTTTAAGTTTAAATGTCTACCTAATGTTAAGCCAGTTCAATATTTTAGAACATCTCTTCAATGGTTTAAAACAATTGAAATTAGAGAAGCTCAGAAATTGGTGTTTAAACAATTGAAAAAAAGAGTTAATCCTAAAGAGCTTGAAAAAATAAAATATTTTCCAATTCCTATTAGATGGATTATATACTCGAGTAATTTGAATAGTATAGAATTAGAAAAAATATATAAAAAAATAACTGTATAATGGGGGAATTGTAATGTATTATCCAATAATTAGAGGTAGGCAATATGATTTGCTAGCACTTAGAGAATTATTAGAAAAAAATCTTTTGAGCGAAAAGGTAATTCCAGTTATCGAGCCTACTAAGCTGAGCCCTACTCTAGTGTCTACAATAAATAGTTTCAAAGAAAATTCTAGAAAAATAATCCTGGTATCTAATCCAAAAATCGGTTCATTTCACGGAGAATTAGCAATGCCTAGTATCTATAGTAAATTTTTAAGTCTAATGAGCTTGGACAATGTAATTATTGGACATCAATTAAATGGAAATTCAAAAAATGAGATTCAGAAATTATCAGATGACGTTTCTTTAAGTTTAGAAAATTTAGTTATTTTTCACACTGAAAGAAAATTTATACAATTGTACAGAGAAATATATTCTTCATTTAAAGCTTATCTAAACATTATCCCATCTGATAATTCCTTCAGGAGACAATTAGACGATCAAAATTTAGTAGGTTTAAGTGATAAATTTAATAAACTCCCTAGAAATGCAGATTATTTAGAGATTGAAAGTGAGTTCTTTTCAGAGGAGCATCTCTTTTATGAAAAGGAGGGATACATTGGATTTTCCGATTACTCTATTGTAGGTGCAGAATACAATACAAGTGGTTTCGCCCCATATGCAGTTGCGTTTCACATTGTTTATCCGAATTCTGAAGGTGGGCTGGAAATAATGCATTTTGTTTCTGATTCAAATACTGATATAAGTGACCCTGCTGGAAAGTTCTCCGAAGCATTAGAGAAAATGATGAGTTGGTACTATGATATTAAAGCTGATAAAAGAATGCATACATTAGCTATGCAGTCCTTTGAAGATCATCATAAAAAGGGGACATATCCAGGTTTAGCAACTATAAAAAAATTATCTATTATGCATCATCTTGAACTAATGGGAAGTTTACTAAGTTCGAGGGTGAAATAAATGAATTGTTGTGTTGAATGCTTTGTGTCACCTGAAATAAAAAGTATTATAAGTAGTTTGGATAATCATGGGGATTGTGCTTTTTGCTATAGTAGAAATGTTCAAGTATATGATCTTATCGCTGACGATGGTTTGGACATCTTGTTTAATGAAATTTTAAACATATTTAAATTAGGTTCAGAGCTAATTAAGGATGGATTTCCCGAGGTCAATTTAATTAGTATTAAAGATCAATTTGAGAATAAATGGAAAATATTTAGTGGTTTTGATGGGAATAAAATATATACTTTTTTGAAAACTCTTCTTGAACGTAAACACCCAGATAAGGTGGAATTATTAATAAATCAAGTTGGAATTATTGAATGGATGAATAAAGAATATTTAGAGGAAAAATCTGTACTGAAAGGTCATACTTGGACAGACTTCGTAAATTATATTAAATATCGAAATAGGTTTCATTCAAAATATGTTAATTTTGGAGTATTGAATGAGTACATTGAAAAACTAACAACTTTTGTTGAAGAAGATATTTTCTATCGAGGGAGAATCTCGAATGACAAAGTATTAGGGATTAAAAATATGGGAGCTCCAGATCCACCAAAATCAAGTGCCGGAAGAGCAAATTCAGAAGGAATTAGTCACCTATATCTAGCTAGTGCTATTGAAACAGTAGTGAGCGAGATTAGACCTAGTATAAGTGATACTGTTTATGTAGGGAAATTTCCACTAAAACAAAAGTTAAAAGTTATTGATTTTAGAATGTTGAAAAATCTAGATGTTTTTACTTTTGAAGATCCAGTTATGTATGCAATAAATTTAGATATATTTAATGAAATGTCAATGGAGATATCTAAACCCGTTCGTAGCGGGGATAGTAAATTGGAATATTTACCTACCCAATTTATTGTGGATTATATAAAGAGCCTTAACGAAATTCAGTCTGAAAGTTATCAGGGAATTGTCTTCGAAAGTACACTTAGTACAAAAGGTTATAATTTAATGGTATTCGATACGGATTTATTAGAATGTACAACAGTTGAGAAAATTATCATAAATAATATAGGCTATAATTATTAATAAAATTGATAATAATATAAACAATTATATTATATAAGTGCAATATTTATTAAAACTATTGAAAAGAAATCATTGTATATGTAATTACATCAATTCCGTGACATTTTACTTCACCAACTGGCTATTTCCACTCGAAAAGAGTATCATGAGAACCAAACATAAACTGTAGTGAGAAAAGAGGTTGCTGAGGTTTGAGTGAACAAATCAATTGCAGGAACTGTCATGAGCTGATTCCGTATCGTTCCAAAACGTGTCCATCTTGCGGGATTGAGAAGCCGCTTCCGAAAAAGGAACGTGTGAAGGATCGGGTGATTTTGGTTGTGGCAGGGATTGTTGTGGTGCTGCTTGCTGCAATGGTACTTGGAATGGCAAATGCCTATATTGGGGTTTTTAAATAAACGAAAAAGGAGTTCCGCGAGTGGGAACTCCTTTTTTGATCCGATCTTATTTGTTTTCAAATAAGCTTGTGGAATGGAGAGGCTGTACACGGGCTTTCGGGTCCATGTAAGCTTTCGCATTGTTGACAGCAGTTGGTGCTTCACCAAATCCGCTTGCAATCAATTTGACTTTTCCTTCATACGTACAGATGTCTCCTGCCGCATAGAAGCCTTCAATGTTTGTTTCCATTGTAGATTTCACCACGATGGAGTTCTTTTCGATTTCAAGGCCCCATTGTTTGATTGGTCCAAGGGAGGAAACAAAACCGAAGTTGACGATCACGTCGTCCACATCAAGCACTTGTTTTTTGTCGCCTTTGACTTCTTCGAGCACGATTTGTTCAATGCGGTCTTCACCAATGAGCTCAGTTGGTACAAATGGTGTCAGTACATTGACTTTCGAGTTGTGCAGGTTTTCTACACTGTGCTCATGCGCGCGGAATTTATCGCGGCGGTGAATAATGGATACTTCTTTTGCGATTGGTTCAAGCATAAGTGCCCAGTCCACCGCAGAGTCTCCGCCGCCAAGAACGGCCACACGTCTGCCGGCAAATTGGTTCAAGTCATTAATGAAGTAATGCAGGTTGCTTCCTTCAAATGATTCTGCTGCATCTAGCTCAAGCTTTCTCGGTTGGAATGCACCGTTACCAGCTGTGATGATAATTGTTTTAGAATAATGAATCTCTTGATTTGTCACAAGTTTAAAGATCCCATCTGCTTGCTTTTCAACCGTTTCAACTGCCTGCTCTAAGCAAATGGTTTGATCAAATTTATCCATTTGTTCCTTTAAGTTATCAACTAATTCTTGTGCGCGGATTTTTGGAAATCCAGCCACATCATAAATATATTTTTCAGGGTAAAGAGCGGATAGTTGACCGCCGAGCTGAGGAAGGCTTTCAATGATTTTCACACTTGCCTGTCTCATGCCTCCGTAAAACGCAGTAAACAATCCAACTGGGCCGCCCCCGATAACGGTAATGTCATATACCTTAGAATCTTCTTGCATTCCTTTAATCCTCCCAAATGAAAATTGTTATCACTATATCATATCATACCACATATCGTCGTTTGACTTGTTTTGAAAAACTTGTCGTTTTTTGATGCTGAAGCTTTGAAAAGGAGGAAAAAGTGAGAAAGACCCTTTATCATAAGGATTTTCAGTTTAAAGCCTTGAAAATTGGAGCAGAACTCGCTATTATTGTTAAGGGAACTAAATATTAATTTTTTATGAATTTTTGTCGGATACGGTCAAATGCTTTCGTTTTATGTAGGTGAAAGTTCAGATTTTCACATACTTATTTTTTTGTTTAAATTTCATAAAATGCCGCAAAGCGGTTGAGAATAACGATATGTAATTCTTTATCCGTTTTACAGCAAATTTAAAAAAGGTGGATGTGATTCCAGTGAATAAACCGAAAATCGTTGTATTAGGTGCAGGTTATGGCGGATTAATGACTGTAACAAGATTAACAAAACAGCTTGGCACAAATGATGCGGACATTACTCTTGTGAACAAGCATAATTATCATTACGAAACAACATGGCTTCATGAAGCAAGTGCAGGTACACTTCATCATGACCGCTGTCGTTATCAAATCAAAGATGTGATTAACAGTTCCCGTGTCAACTTTGTACAAGCAACAGTTGAAAGCATTGATAAGGAAGCAAAGAAAGTTGTGACATCAGATGGCGAACTTTCTTATGACTACCTTGTTGTTGCACTTGGTGCTGTTCCTGAAACATTTGGTATTGCAGGACTGAAAGAATACGCATTCTCAATCTCTAACATCAACTCTGCTCGTCAGCTTCGTGAGCACATTGAGCTTCAATTTGCGACGTATAATACGGATGCTGAAAAACGTCCAGAGCGTTTGACAATCGTTGTCGGCGGCGCAGGATTCACAGGTATTGAGTTCCTTGGTGAGCTTGGAAATCGTGTGCCTGAGCTTTGTAAAGAGTATGACATTGATCAAAAAGACGTGCGTATCATCTGTGTAGAAGCTGCGCCAACAGCTCTTCCTGGATTCGATCCAGAATTGATCGACTATGCGATGAACTACCTTCAAGGTAAAGGTGTTGAGTTCAAAATTGGTACAGCGATCAAAGAATGTACACCTGAGGGGATCATTGTTGGAAAAGACGATGATACAGAAGAAATCAAAGCTGCAACTGTTGTTTGGGCAGCAGGTGTACGCGGTAACCCAATCGTTGAAGAAGCTGGTTTTGAAAACATGCGCGGCCGCGTAAAAGTTTCTCCAGACCTTCGTGTACCAGAAAATGATGATGTCTTCATCATTGGTGACTGTTCATTGATTATCAATGAAGAAATCAACCGTCCATACCCACCAACTGCACAAATCGCTATGCAGCAAGGTGAAACAGTAGCGAAAAACCTTGCAGCACTAGTAAAAGGCGGTTCTCTTGAAAGCTTTAAGCCAGACATCAAAGGAACAGTTGCTTCTCTTGGTGAACACGACGCTGTAGGTGTTGCGTTTGGTAAAAAACTTCAAGGAACAAAAGCTTCTGCAATGAAGAAAATCATCGACAACCGTTCTTTATTCATGGTTGGCGGACCAGGACTTGTTCTGAAAAAAGGAAAATTCAAGTTCTTCTAAACCATCATAGACAAAAACGTGTATCCTCGTGATACACGTTTTTTTATAAGTTGTGGTATATTTTCTCACTTGGTCATTGACGGCAAAATATGTTATGATGAATTATCAGAAAATTTAGATTAAGGAGTGAGCAATATGAATGCACAAACAAAGGAAAAAACATCAATCTGTCAATATTGTTCAGGAAAAGGGTATTTTCAGCTATTGCTCGGCGGATCTGAAACGTGTGAGGAATGTAAAGGGACAGGAAAGAAGCGTTAATCGATCTGCTTTTTCCATTGATTGACTTCATCTCTATTTCCAAGTTAAACTAATGATGGGATATTTGGGGGTGGAGATGAAGTGATCAGTTTACCAGTCGTTATCATTTCAGTTATTTTATTTTTCGTGTTATTCTTCGGCATTGGCTTTTTGCTCAATATGCTACTGAGAATGTCATGGATTATGGCTATTTTATATCCAATTGTATGCCTTTTCATTATTAACAATCAAAAGATGATCGCTTATGTAAGAGAGCCTGGCACTGCTTTTTCAGGAATAGGAGACCGGATCGTCTCACTCGCTGCGGCAGATATCATCATCTTATTAAGCGGCCTGATCGGTGCAATCACATCAGGTTTTGTCATTAATGCACTTCGAAAAAGAGGGTATCAAATGTTTTAACTCACTTGTGGACACGCAAGTGGGTTTTTTTGTTTCTCCTTTGCATAGTTTCCATTTTGTTTGGAAACAAATAGATGGGTAGAGGAGTGACAAATAGAGATGAAAACATGGATGAAACGATTGTTCATGACCGCCCTATTCATGCTTGCACTTTTGACAAGCTTTACGGGCATATCTGGAGTCGAACCAAGTGATTTAGCTGTATGGGTGAAAAAAACCGATGCGGGCAAGCAAGTATCTTCTTTTTTTCAGCAGCAAAAAAGGGAAACGATCGCACTCAAAAGTGAAGATTCGCGGGCTGTTTCTCTCGAAGAAGCCTTTAATTGGAACGATTACCCGAAACAGAAAGTTGTTGCAACCGGCTATACAGCAGGTGTGGAATCAACAGGCAAAACGAAGGAACATCATGCATATGGCATTACATATTCAGGCGTCAAAGTGAAACGTGATTTATACTCAACAGTGGCAGCCGACCCATCTGTTTTTCCGATTGGAACGGTGCTGTTTATCCCAAACTATGGCTACGGTGTGGTTGCAGATACCGGGAAAGCCATTAAAGGTCATAAGCTTGATTTATACTATGAAACCGTTGATGATGTGTATAGAGAATGGGGTAAAAAAGTGCTCGATGTGTATATCATCAAAAAGGGTGAAGGGACGTTAACGGAAAAAGACTTAAATCAGCTTAATGAAGCAGAATCGATGCAAGTATTCCGTCAGCAGTTTCAAGCCAATAAAGAATAAAAAAGCTTTGGGCCGTTTAAGGTCCAAAGCTTTTTCGCTTCTACATGAAGTAATAATCTAAGATGAGTGTCAGCAAGATCCCTGTTAAGCCGCCGAAGAAGACTTCAATCGGCTTATGACCAAGAAGCTCTTTTAATTTCTTTTGCTTTTCTTTTTCTTCCGCATTCGGGAAATTCTTTGCTTCGGAAACAAATCGGTTAAAATCTGTTACGAGCTTGTTGAGAACAGTCGCCTGTTCTCCTGCCTGTCTGCGAACGCCTGTCGCATCAAACATCGTAATAATGGCAAAGATGGCGGAAATGGCAAAGATAGATGTATCTAGCCCGTGCTCTAAAGCCACTGCTGTTGAGAGTGCTGTTACTGCTGCGGAGTGTGAACTTGGCATTCCGCCTGTGCTTGTAATGAGCGACCAATCTAGTCGTCTAGAAATGATAAATTGAATCGGTACTTTTACAAATTGAGCAAAAAAGATGGCTGCAAGGCTGGCAAGCAGCGGAAAATTCGTCAGTACGCTCATGAACAAGAAACATCCTCTCTTTAAGAAAAAATATCGTGCGAAATGATGGACTAAAAATCCTAGTATGATGAAAAAATGATAGCAGTAAAAAATGCTGCCAAGTCCATGTTCATTATAACATTAAAGAAAGTAGATGTGGAACGAGGAGAACAAGGACAGGCTGCACAGGTTTTCGCCGCTTTTTCATGATGCCCTTCCGCGTTTGAAAATATAAATGTTCATCAAGTAAAGACAGACTGGCAATGATCGTATAGGCACGCAAATTTTGATATAATAGAAGTTCCAATGTGAAAAATGGAGTTCATTAAGGAGCGTGTGATAAATATGTTTTTCTCGACAAATGAATTGCAGCATAAAGATACACTGGCGATCGGACTTTTTCAAAAGAGCCAATTATCAGGAAAAGCAAAAGAAATGGATGAATTACTTGAAGGAAGAATCACTGAATTATTAAAAGAAGGCGACATTTCATCCAAACGAAATCAGCTTTCGAAATTTTTCCCATCCCCTGAAACAGGCATCAAACGCATTTATTTTGTCGGGCTTGGGAAGGAATCAGATTACACGTTTGAAGAGGCAAAAGAAGTGTTTGCCCATTTATTCAAAAAGCTTCATCAAGATAAAAAGCAAGCGGTTTCTGTCTTGCTGGATACGTTTATTGGAAAGGATCTGCCTGCTCAAGATGCAGCCCATGCCCTTTCTGAAAGCTGCCTTTTAGCTACATATGAATTACAGGATTTTAAACATAAAACAAATGAACCGGATCGTTTTATCGAGTTTGTTTATGCAACGACAGAGCATGATCAAGCTGAAATTCAGGCGAGTTTGAAAGTCGGCGAAGTGTACGGACAGTCAGTCAATTCGGCCCGTACCCTTGTGAATATGCCGCCGAACATGCTCACATCCTCTGATTTGGCTTCGTATGCGGCAGAGCTTGCATATAAATACGAATTTGAGATTGAAATTTTAGATAAAGAACAAATGGAAGAGCTCGGAATGGGTGGTATTTTAGCCGTCAATAGAGGCTCAACAGAACCTCCAAAACTCATCGTGCTGAAATATCAAGGCAAGGAAGAATGGACAGACGTCATCGGCCTTGTCGGTAAAGGCATCACGTATGATACCGGCGGCTATTCATTAAAGCCACGAGCTAGTATGGTTGGCATGAAAACAGATATGGGCGGCTCAGCCTCTGTTTTAGGCGCCATGGAAATCATCGGAGAACTGCGCCCAGAGCAAAATGTCATTGCTGTCATTGCCTCAACCGATAATATGATCTCGGCAGACGCTATGAAGCCGGATGACGTCATCGTGTCACTAAGCGGTAAAACAATCGAAGTGCTCAATACGGATGCAGAAGGCCGTCTTGTTTTAGCAGATGGGGTGACATATGCGAAGCAGCACGGTGCCTCTGTCCTTGTAGATGTGGCCACATTAACAGGCGGTGTCATTGTGGCGCTTGGAAATGAGACAACAGGCGTGATGACCAATAACGATGAGCTGCTCGCTCAGTTTAAAGAAGCATCAGAAGAATGTGGTGAAATGATCTGGCAGCTGCCAATCACAGAAAAAGATAAAAAACGAGTACGAAACAGCAAAATGGCTGATCTCAATAACTCACCAGGCCGTGATGGTCATGCGATCATGGCAGGTGCTTTCATCGGTGAATTCGCAGAGGATACGCCTTGGGTTCACTTAGATATTGCAGGAACTGCAACAACAGAAAAACTTTCATGCTTTGGACCAACAGGGGCAACAGGTGTGATGGTGAGATCACTCGCAACATTTGTGGAACGATTTGAAGGAACAAAATAAAGGAGAAGGCTCTGCCGAGTGGCAGGGCTTCAGATTGTTGACAAAGAGCTAAAATGAACTTTATTTTAGCTCTTTGTCTTTTTCTTTTCAGCGTGATAGAAAACCTTTGAAGTCTAGGAAGGACGAGTACTGGAGCGGAGCGAATTTGACATTCGTGAGCACCAGCACGCAGGACTGACAAAGAATGCGAGGGTTTGTCTACACGCTGGGCTCTGCCAAGTGGCAGAGCTTTTTTATGTAGGACATACGCCATTTGACGAAGTTTTTTTTCTATGGTAACATACGTTGGTACTTTAATTATCTACTACATTAGTAAACTAAAGGATTTCGGGGGTTTCACCATGAATGCAGTTGTTTTAGCGGTTGTTTTAATGTTGATATTAAGCTTGCTGCGGGTTAATGTCGTGATTGCGCTGGCAATAGGCGCTTTAGCTGGCGGACTTGCAGGTGGATTAGGCTTGGGAGGAACAGTGGACGCCTTTACGGACGGACTCGGAGGAAATGCAACAGTGGCGATTAGTTATGCGTTATTAGGAGCATTTGCTGCGGCACTGACGAAAACAGGTCTTCCAGATGCCATGGTTGAAGGAGCAGTGAAGCTTCTAGGAAAAGAAGGCGATTCAAGACGGAAAACACTATCAAAAGTGCTCATCGTTCTTGTCATTTTGATCGTGTCCTGTTTTTCACAGAACGTCGTTCCTGTTCACATTGCCTTTATCCCAGTCCTCATTCCGCCGTTATTAAAGGTGTTTAACGAGCTTCAGATTGACCGCAGACTGCTAGCGTGTGTCATTACCTTCGGACTCACTGCACCATATATATTACTTCCAGTCGGTTTTGGACAGATTTTCCACGGAATGCTTCGTGACAATATGAAGGAAGCGGGTCTGACTGTAAACCTTGCAGATATTCCATATGCCATGCTGATTCCTGTAGCAGGAATGGTTCTTGGTTTGATCGTTTCCATTTTTGTATATCGAAAGCCGAAGGTATATGAGAATCGTGAAATTACAGATGTAGAGAAATCGGCTTATACGAAAAAAAGCTTATTCTTTGCCGGTCTTGCTATTCTCGTTTCGTTGATTGTCCAGCTTTATCTATCACAAAGCCTTGGTGTGGAAGGAATGATCTTCGGTGCACTCGCAGGACTGCTTGTCTTGTTTGTGACTGGAATGATGAAACGGGATGAAGCAGATGAACTGATTACATCTGGAATGAATATGATGGCATTTATCGGTTTTGTCATGCTTGTTGCGGCTGGGTTTGCCAACGTTTTAACAAAAACAGGAGACATTGAATCTCTTGTCAAAGCATCTTCCCAATTTATCGGAAACAGCCAGAGTCTTGCGGCGATTTTAATGCTGCTCGTTGGTCTGCTTGTGACAATGGGAATCGGATCATCATTTGCAACGATTCCGATTATTACAACCATCTTTGTTCCACTTTGCTTACACTTAGGTTTTAGTCCAATGGCTACCATTGCCATTATTGGCTCTGCTGCGGCTGTTGGAGATGCAGGTTCACCTGCAAGTGACAGTACGCTTGGACCAACATCTGGATTGAATATGGATGGACAGCATCACCACATTTGGGGAACTTGTGTCCCGACTTTTATCTATTATAATATTCCGCTTGTTCTGTTCGGCTGGCTGGCGGCGATTATTCTGTAAAATGAAAAGCTTGTAGAGAAAACGATGATGTTTTTTCTATAAGCTTTTTTGTTGTTCGCAGATGAAAAAATAATTAGGACAAAAGTATGAATTAAATGAATCTTTCTTTCTCTATCTTACGTATATATGCTGATAAAAATGAAAAGGGGAAGATGGGACATGTCATTTTTTAAAAAGCTAGCGGCAAGTGCAGGAATTGGTGCGGCAAAAGTAGATACCATTTTAGAGAAAAACGCTTATTATCCAGGACAAGAAGTAAAGGGAACTGTCCATGTAAAGGGCGGAAAAATTGCTCAGGAAATCCGCCATATCAATGTTAAAATTGAAACACAGTATGTGATTGTAAAAGATGATGAAGAGCGTAGAAAATATGCAAACATCCATTCTGTACGGGTGGCGGATTCTTTTACCATCCAGCCTGGAGAAAAGTATGAATTTCCGTTTTCTTTTATTCTTCCTATCGATACCCCGATGACGATCGGAAAAGTTGAAATTGCAGTGGAGACAGACCTTGATATCCAAGGCGGAATCGATAAATCTGACTATGACCGCATTTTCGTTGAAGCACACCCTTGGGTGAGAAATGTACTGGAGGCCACTAGAAATCTTGGCTTCCACCTAAATGAAGCAGACTGTGAGCAAGCACCTTACTTTCAGCGGCGCCTGCCATTCGTCCAAGAATTCGAGTTCATTCCGACATCAGACTACTATCGCTATATGCTTGATGAGTTAGAGCTGATTTTTCTGATAGATGAAGGCGGATTAGACATTGTTTTTGAAGTCGACCGTAGAGCAAGAGGCCTGAGAGGCTGGCTTGAGGAGATGTATAATGATGGGGAACAGCTTGTGCGCTACCGCTTCAGTCCATCAGATCTTGAAAATGTAGAAGTGCTTGAAGGAATGCTGGAAGAAATCATAGATCAATACGCTGAGTAATGATGAAAAAGAGCCTGAATGAAGACAGGCTCTTTTTTCTATGATACAGCTTCTTGTTTTCGAAAGGATGTGGCTTTGGATACAGAGCGATAAATTTTAGGTGCCAGCATCGCAAGTAATATAGTCAATGCGTAGTCTTTTACCATAAACCAGATCATAAAGAACCATGTGGTTTGATAGGAAATCGGTGCATTGAGCCATACATTTAATGCGAGGTATGTATAGGTCGTTCCGATCACATACATCACGGTCGTACCAGCAATGGCTGCAAGCAAAAAGCGGCCAAAGCCAGGGTTTTTTCTTTTTTCTAGAATGAATCCGGCAAGCCAGGCAGCAGGGATGTATGATAATACAAAGCCGCCGCTTTTGCCTAAAATGACCCCAAAGCCCGCAGAGAACTGGGCGAATACAGGTGCACCAGCAATTCCAACCAAGGCATAGACAATCATAGCTAATGCGCCAAGCCGTCTGCCGAGTAAAAGACCAGCAAGCACACAAAAAAACGGCTGCATCGTAAGTGGAATTCCGCCGACCTGTAAAAATGGCACAATGGATGTGATATTGGCTCCGATAGCCATGAGTGCAGCAAACATTCCCACTAGCACAAAGTCAGCAGTTCTTGTCTTCTTTTGCATGATGTTTCCCCCTGTCTTATCTGTACAAATAGATTAAGGGGAAGAGGGATTTTTGTCAACTTGTTTTTATTTTAGGTTAACAATAAAACCCGCCCATCAATAGGGCGGGTAGCTGATTAAGCTTCGGTCATAAAAGTGGCATCGATGGCTTTGCTGACAGGTACGTAATCATAGCCGAGATCACGAGCGACCGCTTCGTACGTGATATGTCCGTTCATCACATTGACACCTTCTGCGATGGCATTGTTTTCTCTAATAGCTTTTGCAGCGCCTTTATTCGCAATTTGCAGCGCATATGGAACAGTGACATTCGTTAGAGCAACAGTTGATGTCCGCGGAACCGCGCCTGGCATATTAGCGACAGCATAATGTAATATGCCGTGTTTTTCATAAGTAGGCTGATCATGGGTTGTGATGTGATCAATGGTTTCGACAATGCCGCCTTGATCAATCGCTACATCCACAATGACAGAGCCAGGCTTCATTTGTTTCACCATTTCTTCTGTCACAAGCGTCGGTGCTTTGGCACCAGGAATCAGCACCGCACAAATAAGAAGGTCTGCCTCACTGACTGAATCTGCAATGTTGACAGGATTGGACATTAACGTTTTCATTTGATGGCCAAATTGGTCGTCCAGCTGACGCAGGCGTTCTGCGTTTACATCAATCAGGGTGACATCTGCGCCAAGTCCGATCGCCATTTTCGCTGCGTTTGTTCCAACAACACCGCCCCCAATAATGGTGACCTTTCCTCTTGATACCCCTGGTACACCTGCAAGTAAAATACCCTTTCCGCCTTTTGGCTTTTCTAAAAATTGTGCCCCAATTTGAGCGGCCATTCTGCCTGCTACTTCAGACATTGGTGTGAGAAGAGGGAGTGATTTTCCGTCCGTTACTGTTTCGTAAGCAATGGCTGTAATGCCTTTTTGTTTTAATGCTTCAGCCAAGGAGGGCTCTGCGGCTAGATGCAGGTACGTAAATAAGATAAGTCCTTCTCTGAAATAAGGATATTCCTCAGGTAATGGTTCTTTTACTTTCATGATCATATCAGAAGATGCCCATACATCTTTCGCCTGATCAAGAATCTCTGCACCAACAGATACATAATCGTCATCAGTGAATCCGCTTCCAAAACCAGCGTTTGTTTCAATTAAAATCTGATGTCCAGCTGAAAGCAATTGAGAAGCTGCTCCTGGTGTTAAAGCCACTCGGTTTTCATTGTTCTTAATTTCTTTCGGAATGCCGATGATCATGTTTATTCCTCCTATGCTTATCTATTGATATTGTATGTCTAGTGTATCCGGAAAGTTTAGAAAATTCTTCGGTTGAAATAAAAAATAAAAAAACGCCTCTTTGTGAAATTTCACAAATGGACGTTTTTTAGCTTCATATCAAGGTAGATGGTCATTTTCTCATTCATGTTTTTTAAATCAATTTCTGCGATGTCTGTAATCCGTTTTAATCGATAATTTAAGGTATTGATGTGGATGTTTAATTGCTTTGCGGCAATATTGGCATTGCTGTCACAGTCAATAAAACGCTCAAGGGTTTCGACAAGGTTGGAATGATGCCTTAGGTCGTAATCCTCCAGCTTTGATAAAGAGTAACTGGAGTAAGAAGAGCCCTTTCGCTTCTCAGCAAGCACATCAAGATATTGATAAATGCCTAATTCAGAGAAGCTGTTTAAACGTTCTGTTTCAACTGGAAAGCGTTCTTTCGTCTTTAATACAGCCAGTGCTTCTTTATAGGAAGGCTGAATTTGAGAGATGTTATCGTAAATTCCTCCAATTGCTGCCTGAACATGCTGAATATGATACCGGTCCGCAAGCTGCTGCAGCATGCCGCTTGTGAATTGCTTAATATCTTGAAGCGGATGTTCTGTTTTTGGTGAGACAAGAATAATGAATTCGTGAAAATCAACAGTCGTTAACAGTACCTGTACTTGCTGTGTTGTTTCAAGCAGATAGGACAGCTTTTTTTCTGTCTCCTCTGTGAGTTCGTCACGAAGACGGAAGATGATGATGGCATATGTGTCTGGACATCTGATGCCAAGCCTTAAAAATAGGTCAAGCATCTCATCCTTTTCATGAATATGACCTGTGAGCATCTTCCAGAAAAGCTCCTGATTACGTTCTTCTGTTTTCGTTTTTCGAATTTGTAAATTGAGTAATTTGTTTTTCACGGCATGCGCTGCCATTTTGAGAAGGTCCATTTCTTCTTCTGAAAAAGGCTGTGCGGATTCAATCGCCCAAATAAATCCGAGCACTTCTTTGTCCTTCCAGATCGAAATGGCGACCCTGCTAGATAAACCCACTTCTGCAATTTGAGGGACACGAAGCGGTTCGTCTGTTTTAAGGAGTGTAGGAATGATGCCGTCCTTCCAAAGCCGATTAATGACTTTTTCCGGTACCCGGCGGGAGATAATGGTTGAAGTTCTGGCGGGATCAGTAAAATCATTGTGTGTGCTATATGCCAATAATCGATGATGAGTATCTTCTATAGTAATAGGGCAATTGAGCACATCACTAATTTGGTCTGCCACATCCTCTAAACGATCAAGACTATACTTAAACGGATCTGTCTTTTTTGTCATAAAAAACCCCTGCTTTTTCGAATATTTCACGTACTTACATTATGAAGAGAATGAGGTACGTAAATCAACAAAAAACTGCCATAAACTTAAAAAAACAAAAAGTGTGAGAAGCAAGCAAATGAATGTTGAAGCACGATGAAAAAGAAATAGTACAATAATAACGTAGTAAAAAATCAATAGGCGGAAAGGTCCATCAAAGTAGGTGGACACTTATTATGAATATATGACCAAAAAAATGTTAAATACTAGATAAAAAGCGAAAAAACAGTAATTCTATAGACTCATTTTGTAAAATAAAAACAGATTTGTTTGACTGTGTATCATTTCTGTTTTTATAATAATAACGTCAAAAAATAAGTGGATTAGCCCATTATATGGCGGCTATGCACGGGAGGTAATGAGGAATATGTCAGGAATTATTCGCGTAACCCCAGAAGAACTAAGAGCGACCGCTAAGCAATATGGTGTTGAAAGTCAAGAAGTGTTAAACCAAGTTGATCGTCTAAATAGAATGATCTCTGATTTAAAAGGAATGTGGGAAGGTGCTTCTAGTGAAGCATTTGCTGATCAATACGAACAGCTTAAGCCTTCATTTATCAAAATGTCTGATCTATTAACAGATGTCAGCAATCAGCTTGATCAAACGGCAAATACACTTGAAAGCACTGACCAAGACATCGCAAGCCAAATCCGCGGCTAATCAAAGGGATTTCCTTTCTAAGTGTGAAAAGCAGAAACAGCGCCGAGTCTGTCAATGGATGCCGGCGCTCTTTCTATTTTGTGAGGTGGAAATTTGTGTATATCGATATTACCATCGACTTAAAAAATTATGATGGCAGTGTGTTTGATTTGAGACTATCAAATTATTTACATATTAAACAAGTCATCCATATCGCCTGGCAGGCAAAACAAATCTCACTTCCAAAGCGAGAAGGTGGATGGGTGCGGGTAGTCAATAAGAAAGCTGTGTTTTCAGGCGAATATAAGCTGTCAGACTGTGGAATTACCACAGGAGACAGGCTGGAAATACTATGAAAGGACTTTTGTAAATGGCAGATAAAAAGAGTTCCTATTTAGAAGAACAATTAGAAGCAGTCATGAAAAAAGAGGGAGGCACCTATACCTTTATTTTTCAAAAAGAGACGATTAAACTCTTAGACGGTTTAGAAGCGGCACCGATCAAAGACATCAATCCTTCATTTCAGAAAGAGATTCAATTAACTGAAGATGAGGTCATCATTTCTATACAACCGCCTCCTGCCTATCAGGAATTTCGTTTCATCCATGCAAAGGATGAAAAAAGCAAATGGATTTTTTCATACCAGCTTGTCGATGCAGTTCTTAAACACGATGTGAAACGGCTGCATCCTATTGTTTCTCCTGAAAACATTGTTTTTCATCAAGGCTTAGCTCCTGCATTTTTGCATTATGGGGTTAAAGAAAGCATTCCGCCATATGAAACCGATGAGTATCGCCTGTTAAAAGAGGTCAAGGCTGTTGTTCTTCGAGTGGTCGACCATGAATATCAATTTCAAGAATATGCGGCTTACAATGAAACGTTGAAATTATCTGAGCTGGCAAAAGAAATTAGTGAAACGAAGTCGCTGGAAGAATTGTCAGCTTTGATTGAGCAAAAGATCAAAGCAATCGATGCGAAAGAAAAAACGCTCTTAACCATACCTAAAAAGAAATGGAAGATCGAGCGATACATCGGACTAGGTCTGCTTGTCCTGTTAATCCCTGCATTGGTGTACACCATTTACACCTTCTTTTTTGCCATGCCAAAACAAGAAGCGTACGTCGAGGCAAACAAATATTATCTCAACAAGCAGTACAGTCAAGTGGTGGATACGTTAGAGAAATATCCAGCCAATCAAATGCCAGTCTCTCTTCAATATGAACTGGCCATTTCGTATGTACAAACGAACCAAGGCAGTTTGTTGCTTGATCAGCATAAAAAAGAAATCACAGAAACGTACACATTGCAGACAGATCCGCAATACTTCCTATTCTGGATTCATATTGGACAAGGCAATAGCAAGGAAGCACTTGATATTGCACGGGTGCTTGGAGACGACAGGTACATATTTACGGCACTTGTCGCCTACCGCAATGAAATTCAAAACGATGACAGCCTTTCTGCTGAAGAAAAACAAAAACAGCTAGATCCGATCATTAAGGAAATGGCGAAATATGAAGAAAAAGAAACAACCGAGACAAGCACAAGTGACTCCTCAGACGCAAGCCAAACAGATGAAACAGCTGAACAAAAAGAGTCAAAAGCCGATCAAGAGAAAAAAGAGAAAGAATCTGAAGCGAAAAAGAAAACCTCTCAGACGAAAAAAGATGAGAAAAAATAATTCTTTCGATACAACTGACAGTTGGTGCTGTCCCATGAGGAGGTGGAGCGTTTGAGTCTTCTTTGGGTTTTTTATGAGGAGGATTATCAAACTGTCCGTTTAGATGAGCAGTTCAATCGAGAAGCTCTGATAGGACCTGAAATAGAGCATACGGTGACAATCCCATCACTTTCGTTTGATGAAGGGGTCATTCGTTTATCTCCTGAAGAACCGAATGATGGTTTTTATATTTATCAGGGAGATGAGAAAAAGGGCAAATTAATTCCACATGAACCATATCAGCTTGGTTCACTTACACTTATTTTAATGGATGCACATCATGATCAACATATTTATTACCTAGGAAATAGAGTGGAGCTGTCTTTTTCACGTGAAGAGAAAGATGAGATAGATGTGTTGAAAGAACAAGCCCATTCCATGTTTCAAGATGCCAGCCAGTTCACTTTAGAGAAAATTGAAGGAACATGGTATGTCATGCCTCAAGACGAGAAGATTTACGTGAACGGAAAGAAAATTCACGGTCCAGAGAAGGTATATGCAGGAGATGAGCTGTTCTGGAACTTTCTGACGGTGACATTTAAAGACGATGATTTATTACAGGTGACAGCTTACGAACCTTTTCATACACGTTTGGAAAAAACAAGACCGCCAAGTACGGAAACAAAACAAAAATACCCTTCATACAGACGTACACCGCGTTTGATTTATGATTTGCCAGATGACAGGGTATCCTTTAGCTTTCCTTCGCAGGAGAGTGAAAATAACAGCAGAGGGCTTTGGCTTGTTGTCCTTCCGCCGCTTGTGATGCTCCTTGTGATGGGGATTGTTGCCCTAATCCAGCCGCGCGGAATCTTTATTATCGTGTCGATGGCGATGTTTATCATGACGTTAATTACATCGTCCGTTCAATACTTTAAGGAAAAATCACAGCGCAAAAGACGAGAAGAGAAGCGGCAGCGAGTCTACTCTCTTTATTTAGAAAATAAGCGGAAAGAGCTGCAGGAGCTGTATGACCGCCAGCAATATATTTTGACGTATCATTATCCGTCATTTGAACAAATGAAGTATTTAACATCAGAAATCAGCGGACGCATTTGGGAAAAGACGCTTGTGAGTGACGACTTCTTGCACCTGCGTCTTGGAACAGGCGCAGTCCCATCAAGCTATGAATTATCGATGAGCGGCGGCGATATGGCCAATCGAGATGTTGATGACTTAATGGAACAAACGCAGCACATGCAAAAAGTATATCGTGAAGTGAAGAATGTCCCAATTACATTCGGTCTTGCGGATGGTCCAACAGGATTAATTGGGAAGCCTGCGATTGTGAAAAATGAGCTTCATCAGCTTGTCGGACAGCTTGCTTTCTCACACAGCTATCACGATTTAAGATTTGTCTTTATCTTTCATGAGCAGGAGTATGAGAATTGGGAATGGATGAAATGGCTTCCGCACTTCCAGCTGCCTCATACATATGGCAAAGGGTTTATTTACAACGAACAAACACGCGATCAGCTGTTGTCCTCGATTTATGAAATTTTACGCGAGCGTGATTTAGAAGAAAAAGAGAAGAAAATCTTTACGCCTCATTTTGTGTTCATCGTGACAAATCATGAGCTCATTGCCGAGCATGTGATTTTAGAATACTTAGAAGGCAGCCGGACAGATCTTGGTATCTCCATCATCTTTGCAGCAGAAACAAAGGAAAGCTTAGCTGAAAATATTTCGACGCTTGTCCGTTATATTAACGAAGAAGAAGGAGATATTCTCATTCAGCACAAAAAGGCAGTACGAATTCCGTTTCAGCTTGATACACATCAGCGCGGCGACAATGAACTGTTTGCCAGAACACTGAGAACATTGGATCATCAAGTTGGTATGACCAATTCGATTCCTGAGACGGTCTCATTCCTTGATCTTTTCCATGCTAAACAGGTAGATGACATTGGCATTCGTGAAAAATGGCTGACTTCAGAAACGGCCAAATCATTATCAGTGCCAATCGGTTATAAGGGGAAAAACGACATTGTCGATCTGAACCTGCATGAAAAAGCGCACGGCCCGCACGGACTGTTGGCGGGGACAACGGGATCAGGGAAAAGTGAATTTTTACAGACGTATATTTTATCGCTCGCTGTACATTTTCACCCGCATGAAGTTGCTTTTCTGTTGATTGACTATAAAGGAGGCGGAATGGCGCAGCCGTTTCGAAATATTCCTCATTTACTTGGAACGATCACCAATATTGAAGGCAGCAAGAACTTTAGTGAAAGAGCGCTTGCCTCAATTAAAAGTGAATTGAAGAAAAGGCAGCGGCTGTTTGATCAGTATCACGTGAATCACATCAATGATTATACGAAGCTCTACAAGGAGAAAAAGGCTGAGCAGGCAATGCCTCACTTGTTCTTAATCTCTGATGAGTTTGCTGAATTAAAAAGTGAAGAGCCAGACTTTATTAGGGAGCTTGTCAGCGCTGCACGTATCGGCCGAAGCCTTGGGGTCCATCTCATTTTGGCTACCCAAAAGCCAGGCGGGGTCATTGATGACCAGATTTGGAGTAACTCCCGTTTTAAGGTCGCACTAAAAGTACAAGATGCGTCAGACAGTAAGGAAATTTTGAAAAATAGTGATGCAGCGTCCATTACGGTCACAGGCCGCGGTTATTTACAAGTGGGCAACAATGAAATTTATGAATTGTTCCAATCGGCTTGGAGCGGTGCACCATATATGGAAGATGGCTACGGCTCAGAAGATGACATTGCCATTGTGACAGATACTGGTCTTATTCCGTTATCAGGGGTAAGCACAGAGCCAGCAGTGAAAAAAGAGACAGTGACGGAGATTTCCGCTGTTGTGGATGAAATTGAACGTATGCAGCAGGAGCTTGGAATTGAGAAGCTGCCAAGTCCATGGCTTCCACCGCTTGAAGAACGGATTCCAAAAACGCGTTATGCGTCGAGTGAAGAGCATGTCTTCCATTTTGCGCTTGTTGATGAACCAGATCAGCAAAGCCAGCATCCACTTTCTTATCAAATGATGGAAGATGGGAACATTGGCATCTTCGGTTCCTCCGGCTACGGCAAATCACTTGCTGCTACAACACTGCTGATGAGCTTTGCGGAGAGGTATTCACCTGAAGAATGGCATGCATATATTTATGACTTCGGAAACGGAACATTGCTTCCGTTAGCCAAACTACCGCATACGGCGGATTATTTCTTAATGGATCAGATGAGAAAGATCCAAAAATCAATTAAGCGTCTGCGGGAAGAGGTTGAATATCGCAAGCGGTTATTTAGACAGCAAGAAATGAGTCATATCAAAATGTACAACGCCTTAAATGAGAAAAAGCTTCCGTTCATTTTTATCGTGATTGACAACTTTGACATTGTGAAAGACGAAATGCATGATCTCGAATCTGAATTTATTCAGCTGAGCCGTGACGGACAATCACTAGGTATATACTTCTTGATTACAGCAACCCGGGTAAATGCAGTGCGTCAATCGCTGATGAACAATTTGAAAACAAAGATTGTCCATTACTTAATGGATCAAGGAGAGGCGTACTCGATTATTGGCAGACCGAAATTCAGCTTAGAGCCGATCCCAGGACGAGTCATTATTAACAAAGAAGAGCTTTATTTTGCGCAAATGTTTCTGCCAGTTGAAGGAGAGAACGATCTCGAATTGTTTGAGCATTTGAAACAAGAGATACAGCTTCTTCATGACCGCTTTGAAGCATCCGAAAAACCAAAGCCTGTGCCAATGCTTCCTGATAAGCTGACAGTTTGGGAGCTTGAGAGTCGTTTAGATGAACAAAAACCGCCTTATGACATTCCAGTCGGATTAGATGAGGAATCTGTGGCACCTGTTTATTTTGACTTGAAAAAGAATAAACATTGTCTCATCATCGGTCAAACGCAGCGCGGGAAAACAAATGTGACAAAACTGATGCTCGATCAGCTTTTAGTGGCAAAGCCTGAAAAGCTGGCTGTCTTTGATTCAATTGATCGAGGTCTATCCCATTATGCAAAAGAAGAGAACATTGATTACCTTGAAACAAAAGATGATATCACCGAATGGGCAGAAGAAATGGACCGCATATTCAAGGTGCGGGAAGAAATGTATGTCGAAGCTGTACGCCAAGGGGAGACCGATCAGCTGTCATTTCCTCAAATTGTGCTTGTGATTGATGGCATTACGCGTTTTCAGCAGACGATCGATCCGCGTCTTCAAGATCAATTAGCTGATTTCATGAAGTCATATGCACACTTAGGCTTCAGCCTGATTGCATCAGGGAATCATACCGAGTTCAGTAAGGGCTATGATGCACTCACAAACGAAATCAAACAAGTTCGTCATGCTATGTTACTCATGAAAAAATCAGAGCAAAACATCATACCGCTTCCGTATGCAAGACAAGAACCAGAGATTCAGCCAGGCTTCGGGTATTTGGTTGAAAACGGAAAAGAGAAGAAAATCCAGGTTCCTTTATGTGCGGTAGAAAGGAAGAGTGTTCAATGACAGAGCAGCAAAAAAGCTCCATCAAAATCGTATCCACCATGATATTGATTCTTGTGCTGCCGGTTTTATTTTTCCACCTGATTGGAGATGACCCGGCAAAACAGAAGAAGAATGCCACACGAAATATTGCAGTGGTCAATGAGGATATGGGAGCGAGCGAAAGTGAAAACACGGCTCGTTTCGGACAGGATGTTGTGGCAGCATTGTCAGAACGTCCTGATTATACATGGACTGTAGTGAATCGCAGTGCGGCGGAAAATGGACTGAAAAACAGAAAATATGACGCTGTCCTTTATATTCCGTCTGATTTCTCTAAAAATGTGCTGAGCTATGATAAAGACCATCCTGAAAAGGCGTCCATTCAATTTTCAATTCAAGATCAGCTCAATGCAGTTAATAAAGAGAAAGTGCAAAGAGAGCTGGAAAATGCACAAAAGAAAATGAATGAACAGATGTCGACGCTATACTGGAGTTTTGTATCACAGGAAATCGGCAATGTAAGAGAAGAGTTTGAGCATATTGTCGGCAAAGAAGTCGAATTCCAAAACACGATGTACAACTTCTATAAACCGAACTCAAACAAACTATCAGATGCCGTCCAGCAGCAGAAGAAACAAATAGAAGAATTAAAAAATGCGATGGCCGATTCACAGAAAGAGTATAAAGACGGCTTGAGTACCACAGAAGAGGCAAAGAACCAGTTAAAGGACTTTGTGAAAGCAGTCGATCAATATCAGCAGTATCAAGACAAACAAAAGGATCTCTTGATCAAAGCGCAATCAGCAAGTCAAAAGCAAATCCAGCAAGGGCTCAAACAGCTCGCTGACATTCAAAACCAAAATGCCCGCAGCTTTAGTGATCAAATGGGCGGACTCAAAACAGACATCAACGGGGTACAAAGTCAGCTGAAAACAACGGACAGCGCCATCCAATCTGTTCAAAAGTCGAGAGAAGACGTTATTCCTAAGCAATCCACGGGGTTAAAGGAACTTGTGATAGCGTCTCAGAAGGAACTGATTAAAAACTATGAAGAGCGGTATCTGGACTACTATAAAAATAAGATGAAAACCTTGCAAAATAATTTAAAAGAAAAAAGGGAGCAGATTTTAGCTGAAACTGAAAAGCCAGATGACTCCAGCAATGACGGACCATCAGATCAAGATAAGGAAAACCCTGAAGAGATTGGGATTAATTTAGATGAAGAAACAAATGAACTCTCGCAAATTTCAACAGAAATGAACGATCTCGCCGATCAATTAGCAGATCAGGAGACGCCACCTTCTATTGAAGGTGATAAAGAGGTGGACAACGGTGAAAATCCTGCTCAGCCGGATTCCGGAAACACGAATCAGTCGCAAGAAGATCTAAAAGCACTCTCGACTCGTTTAGATGAAGTGAAAAAGAAAATTCAAGAAAAAGCTGCCGCTCATAATGACGAATTGAAAGACAAAGTGAGTCAGATAAATAAAGAGCTTAAGGACCTTTCTGATAAAATAGATAAACTTGAAAAGATCATAAATCGATATAATGTGATGCCGAACGAAATCAAAAATCAGGAAGCGGCTATTTTAAGCAAAGTGAAAAATCTGCAGCAAAGAAATTCACCGATTAGTAATCTCTTAGATGATGATCTTTTTAAGAAGAAATTTGAAGTGAAGACAATAAACACTAAGAATTTAATGGAGTATTCCAATCAACTCTCTCAACTAGAAATGATGCTTGGTGACTTATACGAACCACCAAATAACTCTTCTCTAATAGACACAAAAGGAGATGAGATTAAATCCATCCTCTCCATCAAAAAAGAAGAAACAGAAAACTGGGATAAGCTCAAAAACCAAATGCTGACATCAAACGATGATGTGTCTACTTTTATTGATGAGATGCAGAAATTTTCAGATGGTTATGCGGAGTACATTACGACTCAGCAGGCAAGCATGGAACAGGAATTACAAACAATTTCTGAAAGTGCGGACAATGTAGCTGAGCAAATGGCTGATCAAGGAGATGCGGTGTATACAGCAGACCTTGCAGGCAGTTCAATTGTTGTCAGTGCACAGGATTCAATTGGTCAGGAAGTGCTTCGTCTTTCTGAAAATATGAGTTCGTTAACCGACCGCCAAAAAGGGGTGGCGGATTATACGAATAACATTGAAGAGAGTGTCACAACAGTTCAAGATAAAGCAGATACGCTGAATGAAAACTGGAGCAAGAATGTCGATTCTACGAAACTTGTTCAGCAAGATTTAAAGGGTATTTTAGGAAATACATTAAGTGATCAAGGCAACAGCAACTATGTGTATAACCATTTAGCCAATCCGCTGAAAATCAGCGGCGATGTGCCGGAAGAAAAAACGCAGACTGTACCGCCGGTCGTCATTTTGGTCATTGTGATGATCAGCAGTTTGTTAATTGGCTTTTTCAGCTCGTATTATGCGTCAGCTCCGATGCTGGTCAAAGGTGCACTGTTTGGCATCTTGAATCTATTAGTCGGACTCATGATCAGCTTGTTTGGACTGAACATTTACAAACTTGCAGATGATCAAGCCATTCAATGGTCGATCTTCACCATTTTGTTGTTAGTGGCGTGCTCTGCCTTTATTCGCACGGCCTTCCTTTTCGGTTCCATTGCCGGATGGATGGCAGCAACGGCACTGATTTTCTTCTTTGTCGCACCGTTAATTGATTTGGTGATGCCGAATTTCCACTTTACCAATCCAGTGACAGACGTGTACCTGTCGATCCAATATGGAAATGGAGACACCTTTGGAATGGGCGTCACAGGGTTAGTGATTTTAACTGTCCTTTTCATGGTCGTACCGCTTGTGAAAAAGCTATGGAAAGATAAAACAGAGGAACGTGATGTGACTCATGAAGCTTAATCTATTCGTGAAAGGGGCGGCACTCGTTGCCGTTTCCCTTTTTCTCCTCATCCCTGCTGCTTTCGCTGCTGGTGAAGATACGGATACGAATGTCAAGCCGAATGAATATCAGGAAAAGGAACTTAATATTAACTCGAGTATATTGAGGGATCAAACAAAATACGAACAAAGCAAAACGACGTCAAAAATCAAAACAGACATTCATTTTGCTGAACCGCCCAAAGCCCCGGGGGGATCTCTTTCTCCGCAGCTTTTTAGTGATCTAAAGGAGAACCCGCCCAAAACACCGGCTCGTATGATGAAAGAGATGAATATCTCTTTTAGTGATTCGGCTGTATCAGCACCTTCTGAGGATGATCATGAGAAGCAGACATCGGCACTGCTTCCGATGATCTTTGGTTTCTTGATAGCCCTTGGTCTCGTTGTGATGATTATCCTGATTCCAAAGGTGAATGTGAAGGCTGAAAAGAAATAGTCTGTCTCTTTTAATAGAGGCAGGCTTTTCTTTATGCAGATTGCTTGATGTCATACCGTTTCACTACGTAAAATAGTGATATCAAGGGAGGAGATTGTCATTCGAATTTCAATCGTTACAGGCGGATCAAAAGGCTTTGGCTTAGCACTTGTGAACAGGCTGCTTTCACGCGGGGATCATGTGTACACAGCAGCAAGAAGTGCATCGCCGATATCCCATCCGAAGCTTACACATACCCAGGTTGATCTGACCGATGAAGAAGCAGCGGCCAAATGGATTCAAGATAGTCTCACGCCGCAAACTCTGGCAGATGCTGATGACATCTTACTTGTCAACAATGCAGGAATGGTCACACCTATCAAGCGCGTTGGACAAGGCGGACAGGATACGCTTCATCAGCATTACAAGCTGAATCTTGTCATTCCTATTTTACTGAGCCATATGTTTGCTAAGCAGACTCAATCATTTAACGGAAAGAAAACGATCGTTCATCTTTCTTCTGGAGCGGCGAAAAACCCATATAAAGGCTGGAGTGCGTATTGCAGTTCAAAGGCAGGACTCGATATGTTTATGAGGACTTTTCATGAGGAACAGCAGGACGAGGCGCATCCGATCAACACGTTTTCCTTTTCACCCGGCACGATCGATACAGATATGCAGGGGGAAATTCGGAAGTCATCAAAACAAGACTTTGAACAAATAGACCGTTTTCAGCAATTATATGAAACAGGCACGCTGAAGAGCCCAGATGAAGTCGCAGGTATTTTGCTCGAACTTTTAGCGGATGATCCAGCTGGCGGATGTGTCTACGATGCACGTGAGTATGTGAAAAAGCAGTCATAACGACTGCTTTTTTCGTATTGTACAAGCAAAAACAGCTCATTTGACATAAGCTGTTCTTGAGACTCATAGAAAATATAACAGAACATTTGAGTTTCTTTTCAGAATATGTTAGGATGCTAAAAATATAGATAAGGAGGGGTTTCCATGAGAAAGGTTACATTAATGGATGTTTACACCCATCCAGTCGCTCAAAAATATTTAAATCGTTCAGGAAAAGCCCATGCGATTGCTTGTGCTTATCACGCATTCAAACTGGCGGTGCAGGCTGGGATTAATCCAGATCTCGCTGTGAAAGCAGCCCTCTTGCATGACATCGGCCACTATGAATGGTATACAGCTGGCGGAGAATGGGATTACGAGACATATAGACGGAATGATATCCATGCCATTAAAGGCGCAGAGCGGGCTCACAAACTGCTCATACGCCTCGGTGAGGAACCAAAGGCAGCCAAAGATATTGCGCTTGCGATTCTGCTTCATACAGATTCATATTTGCCAGAGGGCGACCTTCATAAAGACACACTTCAGCAAATCGTCAAGAAGGCAGATGAAATGGATGAAGAGCCTGGCGGACATCACCATTACAGACAAATAGACGAGTCACTTGCAATGAAAAAAATCACGGAATTGGATCAAAAAGTGCAGCAGGCACTTCAGCCTATGAAACGCTCTGTTTAGTATGGAATGTCTCCATGAATATTTCCATCCTGATCGACATACAATGTGCGAATAACGGTACGGTTAAATGCAGATGTACCTGATGCAGTGAGTCCGGTGTAATGAACCGTGACAGAATAAGCACCTTCTTTTTTCAATTCAACAGCGGATGAAGCAGTTGTTTTGAGTGGATGATCTTTTTGGGCATCCTTAAAGTAAAAGGTTTCTACTTTCTTGCTTAATCGTTTAATCAGACCGCTTGAATGGGTCGATGCATCATCCCCTGATTTCGCTGCCTCTGCTTTGATTTCGTCATTTAATGGTGAATCAAAGGATACGAGCAGCAAATAAGGAGCCTTTTTTCCTGAATTTGATCGAATCGTCCATTTTCCAGGAACGGGTTTATTGATTTGCACATGGTGCGAAAATGCGCCTTCATATGGGAAAGATGCTTCCGATGTCTTCAGATTTGTTAAGACGTCTCCATTTGGGGCGATGATTTCCGGCCGCGCCTCATGCCTTTCATTTAACCACTGAATCGATAAGCCATTCGTTCCTTCCTCTACATAGAACGCTTCTGTTTTATCCTTTTCACTTTCACCGCCTTTCACATAAACATCTGTATTCAGCTCAGTAGAGTTCGGGCTCTCTTTATTTTCTTTTTCAGCGCTTGCGGCATTTGCCAGCAGCTGATGCTGAAACACAGGGAACATGCTTGTGCCGTTTTTAATGGAGTTGTGATCCCATTTCCCTGTTAAAATATTGTTTGCATATGATAGTCTTGTGCTGCTTACTGTGACGGCGCCATCGTTTGCGCCAAAGCTCTTTAAATACATGCCGCCTAAGTACAGCACCCCGCCAAATGTTCCCCATTCCGATCCCGAATACGTGATGTATTTTTGAGGAAACTTCTCCAGCTTGTCGGTTTCACTTCGAAAAGCCGCCATGAGCCCCGTTTGCAAAGAATAGAGCGCGTCGCTTTTTTGTCCAAGAATTTCTGCGAGCCAGCTTCCGCCCTTGCTATACGCTAAATCTGCCAGCGGCGTCCCGTAATGAGGGGAGCCGAGTGTGATGACTTTCTCTACATATGGATGGGCATCGTGATACACGAGTGCGGACTGGGTATCCACCCCGCCTTTACTATGACCAATCACAATAAGTTTTCGACCGAACACATCATAAATTTCTTTTAGCTTTTCTGCTAATAGTTTGCCATTCTTTTTCGTATCCTGATCTGGATACAAATCTATGAATGCGCTTTCGTATCCGTTCAGAACAGCTTGCTTTGCCATGTCGTTTCGGTCGAACCATGTGGAGGAGGAGCTGTTAATGCCGTGAACAAAAACAAGTGGTGGTTTTGACTCGTCTTTTTGAACCGGCTCTTCTCCTTTAAACCACTTTCCTGGTGTCCCAGGTTCATCTCCAATTGATCCTGCATACGCATAACTTGCAAAGGAAAAAAAGAGCATGACAGCAGCGAGACAGATGAGTTTTTTCAAGATCATTCACCTCTTCAAATGATTTAAGTTGTTGGCAGCACCAATCTATTATACTTCCAAAAGATGTAAGATTAAATAAAATGTTAAAATATGGTATTTGAGTTGTAGGTTTGCCTGAGTGACATTCACATGGGTCATTGCATACGATGTGGGTAAATACACAAGTAAAGGGGCAGGTAGGATGGCACAACAAGGAAGTCCGCAGCTTGTTTCATTAGTTGATCCATATGTTTATCAAACATTGCAGAAAGTGATCGGTATGAGATTGATTGTTCAAACAGTGAAAGATACAGTGCGCGGAAAATTGAAGGAAGTCATGCCGGATCATATTGTCATTGAGGCGGGGACAAAATCAGTTTTTTATGTGCGGATCCAGCAAATTGTATCGGTGATGCCTGATCACAGTGAAAGAGTGTAACAAGCAGACGCAAAGGTGTCTGCTTTTTTCACGCTTATAGAATGTATATCTGGAAAAAGTGCATGATATACCAATTGTTCTTTTTTTTACAAAAAATAAGGTTCTAAAACAAGAAGCAGTTGACAGAAGGTGGGTGGAATAGTAGTTTTTTAATAAGATCAATACGTAACAGGAGGAGCATCTTTGTTAAAATCTAAAGTTCATTTTTGGACATTCCAAATATTACTTGTTTTACTCATTGTTTATGTATCTACAAAGGTTTCGTTTTTATTTCAGCCAATTATTTTATTTGCATCTACCTTGTTTGTTCCCATCTTGCTGGCTGGAATTCTCTTTTTCATCTTTAATCCAATTGTTCGATTTTTGTCCAGGAAAATTCCTAGGACACTTGCTATCCTGATCATTTATCTTTTGTTCATCGGACTCATCACGTTCATTGTGAATGCTGCGGGACCGGTTATTGTCACGCAGGTTGGTGGACTTGTCAAAAGCTTCCCTGGTTATGTGACGGATATGCAGAAATTTATCAACGACTTCTCGCATTCTAAAACATTTACTTGGATGATGAACCAAGATTATGTCTCCGTCTCGAAGTTTGAACAGACAATTGTTTCGACATTAAAAGGTTTGCCGGAAAATATTGCTTCAAGTATGTCTGCTGTGTTTGGTGTGATTGCCAATATTGCTTTAGCTGTGATCACAGTTCCGTTCATTTTGTTTTATATGTTGAAAGACGGACATAAGTTTCCGGACAAGCTCGTTCAATTTTTGCCAATGCCTTACCGTAAGGAAGGATTGAAAATCTTTAAAGAATTAAACGATACGCTTGCAGCTTACATACAAGGGCAGATTGTTGTCTGTTTGTTTGTTGGAGTGGCTTGTTTTATCGGATACTTATTAATCGGTGTGAAATATGCGCTCATTCTCGGCATTATCATTGCGGTCACAAATGTGATTCCGTACCTTGGGCCATATCTTGGCGCGGCACCAGCTGTGCTTATTGCGTTTCTTGATTCGCCTGGAAAAGCGGTGGTGACAGTCATTGTCATTCTTGTCGTTCAGCAAATTGACGGAAATGTCATTTCTCCATTGATCATTGGGAAACGCCTCAACACACATCCTTTGACCATCATCCTGCTATTAATTGGGGCAGGAAGCTTTGGCGGAATCCTTGGCATGATTTTTGCGGTCCCTGTCTATGCACTGCTCAAAGCCATCACCTTGAATATTGTCAGATTGGTGCAGCTGCGTCAGCGATCTCGCAAAGAACAGCATTTAAACGTCTAGGACAGATGCACACCTTTTCCCTTCTTGCATAAGATGATTGAGATAAGCAGATAGGGGGAGATTCTGATGCCTGCAATCGTTGGACCTATTCATATCGAGTCGTTAGGAGGAAACGGTGCAGCTACTTTCGGTGATGTCCTGGCCATTGCTCCTTTGGCTGTAGACCACTCTACTGGCGGTGCGGGAGCCTTTAATTCAGGTGATTATATGTCACTTACAAGTGATCCGAATGCCACGATGCTTTGGGACTTTACATTGTTTGGCCAGCCTCAATCATTTAACGCATAGAAAGGCAGCTGATGGTCACAGATCAGCTGTCTTTTTTATTTTTCATACACGTATTTTTGAGCTGGGCATATGATGTGGGGAGAAAAGGTGGTGGAAAGATGCCAGCGATTGTTGGGCCTATTCATATTGACCGTGTGATTGGAAATGGTTCTGCACATTTCGGTGATGTTTTTGCCATTTCGCCAAAAAGTGTCGATCACTCCGCCGGTGGATCAGGTACCTATAATGCAGGGGACTTTGTCCAATTTTTTAGCAGTCCAAACGTTACGTTTATGTGGGATATAGACCTGATCAGCCAGCAAAAGAGCTTTAATGCATAGCCAGCTTTGAAAGAGAATTCCTTTTCAGAAGCTGTCTTTTTTTATGGTACAATGGATATGGATGTAAGAAGAAAAAAGAGGTGTGAACTGAGTCAAATGAAAATTAGAAAAGCACACATCACAAGCGGACAACCAAAGACCTACAATGTATATTTACATGAAAATAAAAAAGAATATAAAACGCTTGTAGCCGTACCTGACATTGAATGGAGTATGTCCATTGCGTATGAGGACGAAAAGGAGCAGCTCAACCATACGCTTGAACAATCCTTAATGGAAAGAGTAGAAACAGACGAAGCCCGTGACCTCGCACTCAAGATTGTGCACTGGGTCACAGAAATGTAAATTTAGAAACCAGGAGTGAACACAGCGATGAAAGAAGAATCCGTAGACTTTTATTTGCAGCAAGGGATATTTGGACATGCTGAAACAAAACCTGATGAACGAAGAATGTTTCTTGGTTCATTAAGGGAACGAGCGCTTCTCGCCCTGACAAAGGGACAAGTATCAAGAAATAAACCGTATCAAGAAGTCGAACAAATATTGAAGGCCAATCGCCAGGCCACAGTTCTATTAAATGGTGAACTTTCCTATGCTTCTTATTCTCAATATGTCAAAATGGCAAATGCCGCTGGATGTTCCTTTAAAGTGGTGAATCATCACGAAGCGCACTCTCCTTTTGGTCTTGTCATAGAGATGCCTGATGCGGTCAATCAGGAGCATATCTATATAGAGGATGAGCTGTTTCAAAAAGCTTTTTCTCATGAATCTGTTGAATAGGTTTCCCTAGTGAAATGAATAAGCTATAATGATTCAAAAGAGCATATGGGAGAGATGCGGATGGGCAAAGCGTTGATTTGTATAGATTATACAGTTGATTTTGTTGCAGACGATGGAAAACTGACATGCGGAAAGCCTGGACAGGCGATTGAGTCTAAGATCACAGAAATCACTTCTTCATTTATTGATGAAGGCCACTTTGTCGTCTTTGCTGTCGATCATCATGAAGAAGAGGACCCTTATCATCCAGAGACAAAGTTATTTCCGCCCCATAATATTCGCGGAACAGAGGGTATTGAACTTTATGGACAACTAAGTTCACTATTTCACACGTCAAAACATTTAAAACATGTCTACTATATGGAAAAAACAAGATACTCTGCTTTTGCAGGCACTCAATTAGAAATGAAACTGCGCGAGCGCGGCATCACGGAACTTCACTTAGCCGGCGTATGTACCGATATTTGTGTACTTCATACAGCTGTTGATGCGTACAATAAAGGCTTTGAACTTGTGATTCACCAAAATGCTGTGGCGAGTTTTAATGAAGCGGGGCACGAGTGGGCACTTTCTCACTTTGAGCAGTCGCTTGGTGCGAAAGTGGTTAAGTAAGGGAAGGAGAATGGAAGTTGGAGCATCGGTTTAATGACGACAGTTTATCACTACATACAGATCTTTATCAAATTAACATGGCAGAAACGTATTGGAGAGACGGCATTCATGAGAAGAAGGCAGTCTTTGAACTCTTCTTTAGAAAGCTTCCATTTGACAATGGCTTCGCTGTATTTGCTGGCTTAGAGAAAGCGATTGAATATTTATCGGACTTTTCCTTCACCGAAAGCGATCTAGCGTATTTAAAAGATGAACTCGGTTATAAAAGCGATTTCATTGACTATTTAAGCGGATTGTCCTTTACAGGTACACTTCATTCAATGCGAGAAGGGGAAATTGTCTTTGCGAATGAACCGATTATGCGCATCGAGGCAACGCTTGTTGAAGCTCAGTTAATCGAAACGGCATTGCTCAATATCGTGAATTTCCAGACGCTGATTGCAACAAAAGCGGCCCGGATTAAAGGAATCATAGAAGATGAGACAGCATTAGAATTCGGAACAAGACGTGCGCATGAAATGGATGCAGCGATGTGGGGAGCAAGAGCGGCACTCATCGGCGGCTTTCAGGCGACAAGTAATGTTCGTGCTGGGAAACGCTTCAACATACCAGTATCAGGAACGCATGCCCACGCACTTGTACAAGCATACCGCGATGAATATACGGCATTTAAAAAATATGCTGAAACACATACAGACTGCGTCTTTTTAGTCGATACGTATGATACCGTCAGATCAGGTATTCCGAATGCGATTAAGGTAGCGAAAGAATTTGGAGATAAAATCAACTTCATTGGTGTCAGACTTGATAGCGGAGACCTTGCATACTTGTCTAAAAAAGCTAGAACAATGCTTGATGAAGCAGGTTTCCATGATGCTAAAGTCATTGCATCAAGCGATCTTGATGAACACACCATTATGAATTTAAAGGCACAGGGCGCCAAAATTGATGTGTGGGGTGTTGGGACAAAACTGATCACAGCATTCGATCAGCCAGCCCTCGGTGCAGTATATAAGCTGGTGTCCATTGAAGAAAACGGCAAAATGAATGATACCATCAAAATTTCATCCAACCCAGAGAAAGTGACAACACCAGGCCGTAAACGTGTGTACCGGATTATCAATCAATTGAATCATCATTCTGAGGGCGACTACATTGCACTTGAAGAGGAAGATGTTCATAGTGAGGATAAACTAAAAATGTTCCATCCTGTGCATACGTTTATTAGTAAATTCGTGACAAACTTTGTGGCGAAAGATCTTCACGTCCCGATTTTTGATCAAGGAAAACTTGTCTATGACAATCCAGATATTCAAACGATTCAAGCCTACGTGCAGGACAGTCTTGGACTCTTCTGGGAGGAATACAAACGAATCAGCAAACCAGAAGAATATCCAGTCGATTTGAGTCAAAAATGCTGGGATAATAAAATGCAGTTTATCCATGATGTGAAAAATAAAATCAAAAAAGAGCTTTATGAAAGCGAATGATTTGAAGAAAGGGAGACCATCAAGCCAGGTGGTCTCTTTTTTTTATTTTGACCGATTGAAATTGAACTAAAACCGCAATCATTTGGTATACTGAAAGCACATCTTGTTTGTCATGGCATAAAGGAGGATTGGAGCAGTTGAGGGTGTTTGTTGCGAGACAGCCTATTTTTAACAGAAAAGAACAAGTCGTATCATATGAGCTGCTTTATAGAGATAGTGAAACCAATACATATAGCGCTGAAGACGGTGATCAAGCGACAACGGACCTCATTATCAACAGTTTTCTAAATATCGGCATCGAAACACTGACAGAAGGAAAACGATGCTACATTAATTTCACCGAAAGCTTGCTTTCATCTGATCTGCTCACCTATTTTGATCCGCATCAGCTTGTGATCGAGATATTAGAAAATGTACCGATTACCCCGGCACTTATTATGAGATGTAAGCAGTTAAAAAAATGGGGATATACGATTGCACTCGATGATTTCTTCCTAAACGGAACACATTATAGTGACAAGCTGCTTGAGGAACTCCTCTACTGCATAGATATTTTAAAAATTGACTTTCTGAAAACCACAACGCAAGAACGAAGAGATATTCTGCATTCGTATAAAAAGTATCGCCTTCGATTCCTAGCAGAAAAGGTAGAAACGAGAAGAGAATATGAAGAGGCGCTTGAAGCGGGCTTCCACTTGTTTCAAGGGTATTTCTTTAGTGAGCCGCATGTGATATCGGGACGAGCATTATCGACCAGCTTCCATGCGTACCATCAGCTTTTAAATGAGTTAAGCAAGGACCAGCCGAATATCCAGACCGTGACCCATTTTATTGAAAGTGACCTTTCGCTATCATATCAATTATTAAAAATGCTGAATTCAGGCGGCATGAGACGTCTTTATCAAATTAAAAGTATCCGGCAGGCGATTATCCTGCTTGGGTTTAATGAAATTCGGCGCTGGATCTTTATCCTTTCATTTAAAGAACTGAATGTCCAAGCTAATTCTAGCCAAAAAGAAATCATCAAAATGTCATTCATTCGTGCCAAAACGTGTGAACTGATTGCTTCTCGTACTGAACGAGAGCACCCCGCCTCTTATATGCTGACAGGTATGTTTTCTCTGATTGATACGCTTGTCAGGGCAGATATCACAGAACTTGTGAAGGAACTGCCGCTTTCTGATGAAGTTGGCGAGGCACTGCTTGGCTATGAAAATGATTATTCTTTTGTACTAGGTGTGGCCAAACGTATTGAACGAAATGAATGGGATGATGAGATGTTAGATGGAAATCTCTCGAAACAGGAAGCCTATGGCTGTTATATAGAAGCCATTGAATGGTGCCATAAAATGTTTGAATCTTAAGAAAAGCCGCTCGCGTGAGAGCGGCTTTTTCTTTGTCATGCCCACTTTAAAAGAAGGAAAAGTCTGCTGGAGGCAAGAGACAAGTAGATTCGAATCCCTTCTGGACTAAAGCGGATATCAATGCCGCTTTTCACACCGATTTGCTTCAGCATTCGGATCACACTTGTTGAATCAGAGCGCTCAGCAGCCTCCATGATGCGCTGCGCAAACGGAAGGGAGCTGGAAATTTGCTGTGTAATGAGTGAAGCATCAGCAACGAGGCGGGCTGATTCTTTTGCGGCTCGTTGAAATGAGTGGGCATCTACTGGAGGAAAAGTCATTGGCGTGCGCGGCGGGTATGCGCGGCTCATTGCGGGAACCTGCAAAGCAGGATAAGGAACATAGTAAAACACATGGTCACCTCTTCTCTCATTGACGTGAAATTGGACGGATATCTGTTCTAAATGTATGTAGAAAATCAGAATAAAGAATCAAAATGATCTTTCTACCTTTGTAATTCCAGCATAAAAATAGGTACTTTTGCGGTCAATTTCGGTGAATGTCGCCAAAAAATTGCGGTGTCCACAATAGCATCTGTCGTCTGACCTATGACACGCAAAACCGAAGATACAGAGGGGATCGTACGTTCTATCGGGAGAGAAGTGTGACGAATGATGCTTATTCCTGTCGCAAAAATGACGCAATTCCTTTGAAATTGAGATAAAAGTATGATTTGAAAAGTCAGAAAATGATGAAAAAAGACCTATTGAATTTTGCGGTATCGCGCACACGTTTTGTGTATACTTTTCGGTGAAAAAATACTCAATTACATTTACACTGTTAGTAACAGATCAAATACTTATGACCCAATCACCATACACAAATACATTGATCTTCCAAAAAAGGAGAGTGGAATCGATGGAAAAGTATGAAATCGAAGAACTTAAACAATTATTATGGAAACTTGAAAACGAAATCAGAGAAACAACGGCTTCTCTTCATAACATTAACAAAAGCATTGATCAATACGACAAATATGAATATGTGAAAATTTCTTAAAGACTTGATAATCATCAAGTCTTTTTTTTATCCAAATACATACAAAAAAAGGATATATTATTATATAATTGTTAAATAGTGATGTCAGTGGACATTTGCTCATGTCTTTTTAGTAAAATAAAAGGCGGAAGGGTGAGGTACAAGATCGAGTATGCTAAACTATCTAGAGAATACAAAAATCAAGCAGAATATGTCTGATTTTATTCAACATGCAGTCAGGCAGAATGATTTACAAAAGCTGCTTTTGAAATTTACAGATAGAAAAAAAGAATTTCCTCTTGGTCAATTAGCTTATCAGCATTATGAGGCATTTGACGGACAAGACAAGCAAGCGATTACAAAACTGGCAGCAGGGATTGAACTTCTCATCTTAGCTGCCGATATATTAGATGATATTGAAGATCAGGACAATGATTCGTATCCTTGGATGAACGTCGACCAAGGAGTGGCCATCAATGCTTCTACGTATTTGTATACGGTGAGTATTCAATTCATCACGTCAATATGTGAAAATAATTCTCAACTAGTAGAGAAACTGTTCCATTTCATCAAAATGTCAATGGAAGGTCAGCATGAGGATTTGCGACATTTGCATGGAACAGAAGAAGAGTGTGTAGAGGTTTTAAGGAAAAAATCAGGATCTTTAACAGCTCTTTCTAGCGTACTGGGTGTTTATTTAGCGACAGGAAAAATAAACGCTACTGTGGAATCTTATTCGATATATTATGGTGTTGCTGAACAGATCAGTAACGATTTTTTTGCGTTATTTTCAAAATCAAACGGAGATTTTCAAAAAAAACAAACGCTGGCATTCAGTTATTTACAAAGACGTTTTAACGATGCCAGTCAAGAGCTTCTTTCCTTCTTTTCTAAGCGGCTGGATGAGTCAGAGCAAAAGTCGTTTCAATTGAAGCAGAAGTTACTTGAAGCTGGTTTGACTCAGTACATGGTATCGATGAGAGAGATTATGCTGTTAAAAATGAAGCGAGGAATTGAACAACTTGATTTACCTAAAACGAAGAAGGAACAATTATATGCATTTATGACAAAGGAGGGCAATGATTGAACATTCAAAATGTTATTGCATATTTAGTCAAAAATCCTGGTGTTGTGAATGAATTGGACTTAGGGAATGCAAGTTTAATTCACACAGATGAGCAAACCATGCAAGCAATCATTCAGGGGATTAAAAAAGGGCAAATGTCTGCAGATTATATATGGTACTATAAATGATACTATTCATTTAAAAATGATTTAAAAGTTCTCCAGTTAAGGATGTTTTATACATGAAGATAACTTATACGAAACTATCTGCTTTTTTGGTTTTTCTGTCTTTTTTATTTGTGATCTATGTTTCATATATTTATGTATTTGATATTTTTAATGGAGCACGTGTAGCGGAGAACAAGAACGGTCAAGCAGAAGTTGTCAAAGTTGAATATCTTTCTTTAGCCTACACATCAGGATTAGAAGAAGGAGATATTATACTTAAAATCAATGGGGAACCTGCTAACAACAAAGATCATTTGATCAATGGTGAGCTTAGGAATGTGCAAAGAATTGATATTCAAAGAGGCAACCAAATGATCACCCTAAAAAATAAGACATTGATTGGCCAAGAGAGTTTATTTGTCTATATAATTCCTCTCATCCTGTATTCAATTTGTTTATTTTGTATCTTCTTTATCATTCGAATTAACAAAGAGGCTCAACGAAAATCAGCATTTCTTTTAGTTGTATTTTTATTAACGATTTGTATCGGATATCTTAGTGCAGGTACTTCAGGTATTGGTGAGAGATTTAGCCATTATGTGATCGTATTTTGTTTATCAAGTGTATTTATCTTTTATATTCACTTCATTTATCAATATTTCAAAGAGTTTGACCTGCATATTACGACTCAAAAAACGATTCGCTTTTTATATAGTCTTCCTATAATTAATCTAGTAATAGAGTTATTTGTTCCAATTGATTCGGCGTTAGCCAGATACATGCCAAGTTTAAATCTTTTATTCTTTTTCGCTTCTATTATCATGTCATTCAAAGTGATTATCAATGGAATGCGGAAATATAAAGAGACAGAGCAGGGGTCTGTTTTAAAGTTTTTTGTCATGATAAACATCATAGCATTTTGTCCATTTATCTTTTTGTTTGCAATTCCATATGTTTTGTTTCGTATTTATGTGGTAGATCCCTTTTTCTTAACTTCTTTTGTCTTGCTCATTCCTTTTTCACTCGTGTATCAATTTATGACGAACAAGCTTTACAATATGGATTTTTTGATAAGCAGACTGAAATACTATGGGTTTCTTGCCATTACACCGACCGTTTTTGTTGTTGTCACGTTTTACATTCTGCAAAAGCCAGAAGATTTGAAGTACACACTGAAGCTCGCATTAATCACCTATACACTCATGCTGGCTGTATTCTATTTCAAAGAAATTCTAGATTTCCGCTTCCGTCTGAAGCGTTTTTCAGAAAAGTATAATTACCAAGACAGCGTGTTTAAATTTACACAGCTTATTCGTGAGGCGTCATCACTTCATCAAGTGCTGTATCATTTGAAATACACCATTTTAGAAGTGCTAGTTGTGAATAAAGCCTTTGTGCTTGAGGTGAAGGCTGATGGACAAATTATTGAAATTGATGAGTCAACAAATGATAGTAAGCTATGGAAAGAATACGTGGATCAATTTCAAGATATTTTAGGTGAAGTTGGTAAAATCATCGAGCTTGATAAAGGGTTTATGATGAAAATTGGCGAGCGGGGCGGTCACTCGTTTATGATTTGCTGCTTATCCAATATACAGACACCGAAATTGACCCGCGATGAAATCTCATGGCTGAAAACATTGGCCTTTTATACAAGTGTCAGTTTAGAAAATGTCGTCAAGATCGAAGAATTGATGGAGCACCTTGACGATTTGAAACAGCGCGAGGCCAATCCTGCATGGTTGAAGAAAATCATGTTTGCTATGGAAGAAAAGCAGCGTTCAGATTTAGCGAGAGATCTTCATGATTCCGTGCTGCAGGACTTGATATCACTAAAAAGGCAGTCGGAGATGTTTTTAACGAATTTCCAAAACAACCAATGCCCGACATCTATTGAAAATTCGCTTATCTCATGGAATGATCAAATGTCCAAAGTGATTCAAACGACGAGAGAAACGTGTCATGAGCTTCGGCCGCAGCTGCTGTATGATTTAGGTTTAGTAAAGGCGATATCGAAGCTGACTTCTCAAATCCAGGAGGAAGCACCGTTTCATATTAGGCTGAATACGACACGCTTTGATAAAGAATTGGACATTGATATTGATTCACAGCTGAATATTTACCGAATTGTTCAGGAGCTGTTATCCAACGCCCTGAAGCACTCAAAAGCCACTCAAGTGTTAGTGATGCTGATTTGTATTAAAGATCAGGTTGTTCTTCACTATGAGGATGATGGAGTCGGTTTTGATGCCAGTCATCTTGATCAGCACACAATGAGCATGGGTCTGTCGGGAATTAGAGAAAGAGTGAAAGCGTTAAATGGAAAGCTTCAAATTCACACAGCCCCGGAAAAAGGGCTCAAGGTGAAAATTGAAATGGAATTGTAACGATTTATTAAGGATTAAGACTTGGCATCAGCCAAGTCTTTTATATAAAATGGAAGTGAGTGATTTAAAGGGAGGAAGACATGAAGAAGATATTGGTCATTGATGATCATCCGGCTGTCATGGAAGGGACAAAAAGCATATTAGAATCAGACCAGCAGCTATCAGTCGATTGTTTAAGTCCTGATGCAGAAGCCGCCTTTTTAAAGACGCATGACTTTTCCATCTATGATGTGATTTTAATGGATTTAAATCTCGGGGATATCAATGGAATGGACATTGCGAAACAAATTTTAGAAACCAATCATCAAGTGAAAATTATCATTTATACAGGGTATGAAGTAGATGATTATTTTGAAGAGGCTATTCGGGCTGGATTACACGGTGCAATTAGCAAAACAGAGACGAAAGACAAAATTATTGAATACATACACCGCACATTGCAAGGGGAAGTTGTCATTCAGCTGTCCTATTTAAAGAAATTAATTTCACAGCAGCAAGAAAAGCCAGAACAGGCGCAGCAGACTGATCACGAGCTCTTAACCGAACGGGAGTGTTTGATTCTTAGAGAAGTGGAAAAAGGATACACGAACCAGGAGATTGCCGATGTGCTTCATTTGAGCAAACGGTCAATTGAGTACAGTTTGACATCCATCTTTAATAAACTGAATGTTGGATCTCGTACAGAAGCGGTGTTAATTGCCAAGTCTGAAAGTGTGCTGTAAACGTGTGAAGGGAGAGGGCCTTAATGGATGTGAGCGGATCAAATACACTGCTTGAGGCACTAGGCATTGAGATTGTAGAGTGCAATAAATCACGATGCGTTGCAACAATGCCAGTCGATCACAGAACAAAACAGCCATTTGGACTGCTGCACGGAGGAGCATCTGCTGCTCTAGCAGAAACAGTGGCGAGCATGGGGGCTGCTGCTCATTTGGACTTAACGCAGCAAGTTTGCTCAGGTATTGAAATCAATGCCAATCATTTAAAATCTGTACGCGGTGGAGTGGTGACAGCGACAGCTGTTCCAGTACATGTAGGACGGCGTACAATGGTATTTCAAATCGATATAAAAGATGATCGAGACCGGCACATCTGTACGTCAAGATGCACACTTGCTGTCATTGATCGCATATAAAAAAGCTCCCGGTGCAGCGGAAGCTTTTTTTGTATGCTGTTGCGCGATAAAAAAAGAATGGCCCAACATGGCAGGCCATTCTTTTTTGCTTTTTATAAATAAGAATCTTCTTTTCGCTTAATCACAAAGTTACGGAAACCGCCATAATCATCTTGGACACTGCGCTTGTCGAGCTTAACACCAGTATTGTACGCGGCTCTTCCGATCAAGTGCGCGCCGACTGGTGCTGTCAGGAAGATGAATACGATCCCGAGAAGGATTTTTGCAGAAATAACGCCTGCAAGAAACCATTCGTGAAAAAACACACCTACTAAAATCAGAACAACGCCAAGGGTCGATGCTTTTGATGCAGCATGCATACGTGTGTAAACATCCGGCAGGCGAAGGACACCAATGGCTGAAATCAAACAGAGGATAGCGCCTAGCAGGATAAAGAAAATCACGATGGCTTTAGCGATGACGATCATTTTCAATCACTTCCCCTTTCTCAAGGAATTTGGAAAAAGCGACAGTACCGATAAAGGCAAGGATGCCGAGCAGTAAAATAATCTCAAAGAAAGCAGTGGTTTTCAGTAAAATTGAAACGATGGCTGTCATCCCAATTAAATTGATTCCTATCGCATCAAGTGCACTCACGCGATCAGGAATAGAGGGACCTTTGATCACTCGTATCACAAAAAGCAAAGTAGACAGCGCAAGAATGCCAAGTGACATTTGCAAAATGAGTTCCATTACTTACCGCTCACCTCCTGAATCGCTTTTTCAAATGAAACCCGGATATCGTGAATGGCTTTTTCAGCATCTTCAATATCCATTGCATGAATGTATAAAATGGACCGATCATCGGAAATATCAATCACTAGTGTACCTGGTGTCAATGTAATCATATTTGCCAGTATGGTGATTTCCCAATCTGTTTTCAAGTCCGTACGAAAGGCGAAAATACCGGGCTTAATCGTGAGCTTTGGAGATAATACGGTCTTTAATACACTTAAATTGGCAAGAAGCAGCTCGCGAATAAAAATGATGATCAGCTTGAAAATCGCATAAAGGGCATAGCCGTAAAAACGCTGCGGGAAAAATCGACGCAGCATAAAAATGGCGATCATCCCTAATGCAAAACCTGATACAAAGTCTGCGGCTCTGTATGTATCATTCATAAACATCCATGTAAAGGCGAGGAGTGCGTTTAGTAATATTTGAAAGGCCATGTTCATCTACTCCTTCAGCACAGCTTGAATATATTTTTCTGGTGTAGAGAGCATTTCCGCTGCTTGATTGATATAAGGGGCAATGAACTCTGTCCCTAACCCAATGGCAAGCGATAAGACGACAAGCAGTACGCCAGGGTACACCATTCCTTTAATTGACGGCTTTCTTCTTCGCATATCCTGTTCCTCGCCCCAAAATGCGGACATGAAAATCTTCATAATAGAGTAGAGGACAAGAAGACTGGACAGTAAGACCAGGATAGAAAACGTCATGTGTCCAGCAGAAAATCCACCTTCCACAATTTTTAGTTTTCCAACAAAGCCGCTCAGCGGCGGAATTCCTGCAAGCGATAAAGCCGATATGAAGAACATCCATCCTAATAGAGGCTGGGATTGAATCAGTCCGCCCATTTTTTTCAGTTGATTTGTACCAGCATACACAAAGAGGGCACCTGCCAGCATAAATAAAGCCCCTTTGATCACCATGTCGTGAATGAGATAATAAATGGCACCTTGGAGTGATGCAGGTGTGTTGGCTGCAAATCCAAACAAAATGACCCCAACAGCTGTGACAATGTTATAAATCACGATCTTCTGTACATCAGAATAGGCGATCGAGCCTATCACACCGAATATCACCGTCAGTGCGGCAAGCCACGCCATGAGTGTATGGGTGAAGCCTGTATCGTGTATAAAAATTAATGTAAAGACTCTGGCTATCGCATATAAGCCAACCTTTGTCAGCAAAGCCCCAAATAGAGCTGATATCGCTGCTGGCGGCGCGTGATACGATCCTGGCAGCCAGAAATAAAGCGGGAAGATCCCAGCTTTTAAGCCGAATACAATGAGGAACAGGATGGAAATAACAGTGATTAGCCCTGTTTGCCCTGATTCAGCTATTTTCACACTTAAATCAGCCATATTGAGCGTACCCGTCACTGCATATAAACAGGCGACTCCGACAATAAATAATGCCGACGAGATGATATTAAACACAATATATTTGAGTGATTCACGAAGCTGAGGCTTTGATCCGCCTAATACAATGAGCATATAAGACGCCATCAGCAGTAATTCAAAGAATACAAACAGGTTGAAAATATCTCCTGTTAAAAAGGCTCCGCTCACGCCAGCTAACAAAAACTGCACGCCAGAATAATAGAAGAGACGCTCTCTTTCTTTCCCAATCGTTTGAAAGGAGAAGAAGACTGTCACAAGCCCGACAACGGAAGCGGTCAGTACAAGGAGTGCAGCAAATTGATCGGCCACAAGGGCAATCCCAAATGGCGCTTTCCAGCCGCCCAAATAAAGGGTTTGTATCCCATTTGTGAAAATCGTTTGAACCAAATATGCATTACATATAATGGCTGAAAGAGATGCCAAGACACTAAAGACTCTTGACAGCATGATGTTTTTATTCATAAAGATCAACAGTGTAGCAGCTAGTAATGGAATTAAAATAGGCAGGATCACGAGATTATTCATGCTGATCATTTCCTCTCATTTGATCCATGTCATCTGTTCGCAGCTCTTGGAAGGCACGGAAGGCCATGACAAGTAATAAGGATGTCACACCAAAAGCAATGACAATGGCTGTTAAAATTAATGCTTGTGGTAATGGATCTACATAGGATGTGAGCCCCTCTTTTAGAACTGGAGGCGCTCCTTTTTTTAAACCGCCCATTGTTAAAAGAAGCAAGTGGACGCCGTGACTCAAAACAGCAGTACCGACGATGACCCGCAGAAGGCTCTTTGACAGCATCAAATAGGTCGCCGCCATAAAAATAATTCCGACGATAATAGACATTAGAAATTCCATTATTCCTTCTCTCCAATCATTTGAATAATGGTCATGGTGACACCGACAACAACCAGATACACACCGATATCAAACAGGACGGCTGTCGCTAGTTCTGTTTTTCCTAAAAACGGTAATTGAAAATAATCAAATGCATGGGATAGAAAAGGTGCACCGAATAGAAAGGATCCCATACCTGTCAGGATCGCAACGAGCAAACCGGCTCCAGTTACATAAATAAAGTCAAATGGCAAAATGCGTCTTACTGTTTTCAGATCATAGGCTAAAAGCAGAAGAACGACAGCCGCAGCACTCATCAGGCCGCCAATGAATCCGCCGCCAGGATTGTTATGTCCTGCAAGAAATAGGTGAAGGGAGAAAAGCAAGATGATGAATGCTGTGATTTTTGTTGTGACTTGCAAAAGCATATCATTCGTATCAATCTTTCTCATCGCCGCACACCTCTCTTCCGTTTTACTTGTGTTTTTAATAACCCATAAATACCAAGTGCCGCAATGGCGAGCACGGTAATTTCAAAAAGGGTATCAAAGCCCCTGAAATCTACAAGAATGACATTGACAATATTGTCACCGCCAGCAAGTTTGTAGCTGTTTTCAATAAAGTAAGTTGAGATGGTGTCAAGTGACTGCTGACTTGTGGAAGCGAAGGCTAGACAAGTGACAACAACCCCAACACCTAAAGAAATGATGAAATTGGTCATTTTGAATCTTCTCGTTTTTTGCTTTAAGCTCAGCTTCGGCAAATGATAGAAGCAAAGCAAAAACAGTGCGACTGAAATCGTTTCAATAATCAACTGCGTCAGCGCAAGGTCAGGTGCTCTGAAAATCACGAAGAATAGTGACAGCGTGTAGCCCATGACACCTAGAGCAATAATAGCTGTTAATCGTGAGCTTGCGAATACTGTGGCAATCGTCGCCGCCACCATCACAAGTGAAAGAATCACCTCATACGTGCCAATTGAGGCAGCCTGATCTGTTTGAAATGAAAAGGCCTGCTGATAAAACATCACGCCGCCAATGACGATAATCATGAACCCAAACACATAGACAAGATAGTCACGAAGAAAACCAGTCATATAACTGTTTGTCAGGCGGTATGAACCTTTTTCCAAACCGATAAGAGAGCGGTCGTATAAAGCGTTAAATGACCATTTTTCCTTAAAGATGTTGTATATAGGACGCCATTTTGAAAGCGTCAAGTAGCCGATTGTGCCGAGTACAACAACACCTATTGTCATATAGAGTTCTGGCTGGAAGCCATGCCATGCTTCAATTTTTACAGAAAACCGGCTTCCTGTTTCAATCGCTTCAGGAATGATCGCCGCAATTGCGGGTTCAATGACAGAATAGGCAAGAATATTAGGGAAAAAGAAGAAGGTGACCACAAGTGCAGCTAGAATGATGGGCGGAATGAGCATGCCGATCGGTGCTTCATGCGGTTTTTTCTCCAATTGGTCTATATTCAGACGGCCTCTAAAAGTTTTAAAGAGGAGCATCATACTATAAATGAACGTAAAGACACTAGCGAGCCAAGCGAGTGCTGGGAAGATGGCACCCCATGTTGAAACGTCCGTAAAGCTGATATCGGAAATCCGTATCATACTTGTGAAAAATAGCTCTTTACTTAAGAAACCGTTAAATGGCGGTAATCCGGCCATTGAAAATGTACCGATTAACGTAATGGTGAAGGTAATCGGCATGATCGTCATTAATCCGCCTAATTTCCGAATGTCACGAGTTCCTGTTTCATGATCGATAATACCAGCTGCCATAAAGAGACTGCCTTTAAACGTAGCATGGTTAATGAGGTGAAAAATAGCTGCAAGAACGGCTGCGCCAAAAAAGGCAGGATTGTTTTCATGAATCGCAGCTGCGCCGACGCCAAGCATGAGCATAATCATGCCGAGCTGACTCACTGTCGAATAGGCCAGAATGGCTTTCAAATCGTTTTGCCGGACGGCGTGGAATGATCCCCAGAATAATGTGACAAGTCCCACGATGGAAATGGTCCAGAACCATACCTCTGATATAGCAAAGATTGGACTGAAGCGGGCAACAAGATAAATACCGGCTTTCACCATCGTAGCAGAATGCAGATAACTGCTCACAGGGGTCGGTGCTTCCATTGCATCAGGCAGCCAGATATAGAATGGGAACTGCGCTGATTTCGTAAAGGCACCTAGTAAGATTAGGATCATGGCAGGGATAAAGTAAGGTGATGCCATAATGAGCTGAAGCTGATTCACTGCTTCACGAATACTGAATGAATCAGTAATCAGGTAAATGAGGATGAAGCCGCCAAGCATAGCTAATCCGCCAAAAACAGTAATAAGCAGTGATTTTGTTGCTCCATACCTAGAGCGGTCCCGCTTATACCAATACCCAATTAAGAGGAAGGAAGAGATACTCGTTAACTCCCAAAACAAGTATAGAACGACCATGTTGTCAGAAAGAACGACACCCAGCATCGCGGTCATAAACATGAGCAAATACGTGTAGAAAGAGCCAAGCTGTTCTTTTTCCTTTGATAAGTAGAAAATACTGTACAGCACCACTAGTGAGCCGATACCTGTAATTAATAAAGCAAATAACAGGCTGAGACCATCGACATACACAGTGAAATTCATCCCTAAAGATGGAATCCATTCAGCCTGTGAGAAAAGCGTTCGTCCATTCGAAGTGATGTGTAACATTTGGATGAAATAGGTAAATAAAAGAATCGGCAAGATGAGAACAAACCATCCTGTATGTATACGTCTCACATATTTGTAAAGGAAAGGTACAACAAAAGCGAGTAAAAAAGGTGATAGGATGGCGAAGTGAATAAGCTGCAAGAAAATGAACCTCCTTTGATCAATATAAATTCACGTTCTAAAGAACTGGTAATTAAAATTATAGCGTAAATACAGCCATAGTGCATTGGTTTGAAACGATTTCAAGCAAACTGTATTTGTTTTAGGTTCTTTTGACCACAAAATAATTTTATCAAAAATGATACTCATTGTATATTGTTTTGTTTTTCGTACATGCTTTTCTTAAAGGAGCTGATCAAATGAAACGAAAGATCGCCATCAGCTTAAGCCTATTCTGCACGATTTTAGGAGGAGCATTCTTGATCGACCGAAATGATCAAAAAAGGTGGCAGGCCGGGAGTGAATGGCCGCTGTTTTCTGAGCATCTTCTTCACATGAGCTATCAAGAAACCAAGCTGTATCCTTTTCAGCCCAGGGAATATTTACGAATTGTATTAGCTGATGAATAAGATCCTATAGGATAAAAGAAATATAAAAAAAGCATGGGTCCATGTGAGAGCCCATGCTTTTTATGTGTGAATGTTTAACTAAACATTCTGAGTAAGATCGTTGCACAGATGACTGTTGCTGCTCCGCCAAGTCGTGTAGATACTTGTGCGAAAGGCATAAGACCCATTCTTCCAGAAGCTGAAAGAATGGCAACGTCACCAGTACCGCCAAGTCCGCTGTGACAGCCAGTGACAATAGCTGATTCTACTGGATACATGTTCATTAGTTTTCCAACGAAGTAACCAGAACCAACCATTGCGAGTACAACAGCGATACATACGCATACGAATGGAATGGAGATGACAGTTGCTACATCATCAAGTGGAATGTACAGAATACCAAGACCAACCATTAGCGGCCATGTAAAGCTTCTTGATACAAACTTGTAGAACTGCTGTGAGCCATTTTGAAGATGCTGAGGCATCACGTTTAAGTATTTGATTAAAGCGGCAAGAACAATCATCAAGATTGGACCTGGAATATGAACAAAGCTTTCTAACAAACCACCAAAGATGAAGGTTGTACAAGCAACGAGTACACCAGCACCCATTAACCCGAAATCAACTTTTGCATCCAGATCTGGCTGTTCAAATATTTCGTTTGCTTCTTTTGATTTCACAAGACGGCCATTTCCGTTTAGTTCAGGACGTTTCTCACCAAGCTTCTTCATTGCGCCAGCACAGATAATGGCAATGACGTTCCCAATGACAGCTGCAGGAATTAATTGAGAAATTAATGACTCTGCTGACACATCAAGAATTTGTGAATAAGCGATAGATAATGGCAAAATCCCTTCACCAACACCACCGGCAATAATCGGTACAATAATAAAGAAGAATGAATGATGCGGTGTGTAACCAACTAAAAGGCCAACAAGGATACCAGCACTCACAGCTGCAATTGTACCTGCAACTAGAGGAACAAACATACGAATAAGGCCTTGTACTAAAACAGTTCGCTGCATCCCAAGAATACTACCTACTACAAGAGCAGAAATATAGAAGTAAAGGAAGTTCGACGTTTTCATAAGAGACGTAACCGCTTCCAATGAGTTCGGATTCAGAACATTAAAAAAGACCAGGAACGATGGTACGAATAAAGAAAGAATCGCCGGTCCACCAATATCTTTTAAGATTGGAATACGTTGTCCTACATCTCCAAGGAAAATCCCCAAAATCATAATAACAGCGAAACCACCAAGCATATTTGCTGGAATTTTATTAAAATAAGCGGCAGTTAAAATAATCGCTGCAAGTACTAAATACACAGGTAGATCAATAACACCAATTTTCCAAGACATGATCTTACGGAAAACGCTTTTATTATTGTCAGAATCGTCTGTAATCGATTTCAATTGTTGTGCATTAGCCACATAAACACCCCCAAATGCTATTTGTCTCAATTGTAGAAGATTCAATGACACTCTTCTATTTATTAAACTAAAATAAGTGTAATAAAAGTAAAATAAACAGGGGTTTTTGAGTTTTTTATCATACAAAAATCCCCTGAAGGTAGTTTGTCCTTCAGGGGATTGATCATACATCGTATTTATCGTTTTCCTTTTAGATAAGGCGTACCAAGTGCTTTCGGTGCATCGGCACGTCCGATGAAGCCAGTAAGTGCTAAAATGGTGAGCACATATGGTGCTATGAGCATATACACATTCGGTATATCTTGGAACAGCGGCAGGAGAGAGCCAATGATGCTTAAACTTTGAGCAAATCCAAAGAATAAAGCGGCGCCCATTGCGCCAAATGGATGCCATTTACCGAATACAAGCGCAGCTAGTGCGATGAAGCCTTGTCCAGTAATGGTGGCATGTGAGAAATCAAGCGCGATCGTTGAGGCATAAACAGCTCCGCCAAGACCGCCAAACAGTCCACTAATGAAAACAGCGATATAACGCATCCGATACACTTTGATACCCATTGTATCAGCTGCCATTGGGTGCTCTCCGACTGCACGAAGACGAAGACCAAACGGCATTTTAAATAAAACAAACCAAGCAACAACCGCAAGAGCTAAGGCGAGTATAGACGTATAATAAACATCTTTAAAGAAAATATCACCAATGATCGGAATGTCACTTAAAAGGGGGATATCTCCTTTATAGAAAGGCTCTGTAATTTTATCAGTTTGTGCTTTCCCATAAATCAGTTTGACGACAAACAATGTTGCGCCAAGTGCCAGCATGTTAATCGCCACACCACTGACCGTTTGATCAGCTCGGAAGGTAATGGTCGCCACTGCATGAATCAGTGAGAACAAACCGCCAACGGCCATTCCGACGAGAAGCCCAAGCCACGGGGTCAAGGCTCCAAACGTATCAGCAAAAAATAAGTTAAAGATAATACTGGAAAATGCTCCGACGACCATCAACCCTTCAAGACCGATATTGACAACACCTGATCTTTCTGAAAAGACGCCTCCAAGAGCGGTTAAAATAAGTGGTGCAGCATAAACAAGTGTAGCTGGGACGATGATTTCAAGTATTTGCAGAAATCCCACTTATTTTCCCCCCTTTTTCTTCATTTGTTGAATCACAAGACGGATAATATAGCTTGAGGCGACGAAAAGAATGATGATCGCAATGACAATATCAACAACCTCAGTCGGTACGCCTGATTCAAGCGGCATATTTAATGCACCGACCTTCAATCCACCAAGCAATAATGCAGCAAGGACAACACCAACAGCCGTATTTCCACCTAATAAAGCGACGGCAATTCCATCAAAACCTACGCCTGTGAAGGCATCTTTTATTGAAGCATATTCGAAGGTTCCTAATCCCTCCATTGCCCCTGCTAAACCTGCAAAAGCACCAGAAATTAGCATTGAATATATAATATTTTTTCTCACATTCATTCCTGCATAATGGGAGGCGTGTTGATTCATACCAACAGCTCGCAATTCAAAACCTTTAGAAGTTTTTTGAATAATGATCCACATAATAACGGCAGATATAATGGCTACAATAATGCCGTTATGCATGCTTGAAAAATCCGTTATTTTTTCAAAGAAGTCAGAGTGCAAAGAGGCTGTGGATTTGATATTATCTGTTTTATCTTTATGATCTGTAAGAACATTTGTAATAATAAAATTTGTCACATGAAGGGCAATATAGTTCATCATAATGGTGACAATTACTTCATGAACATAAAAACGAGCTTTTAAAAAACCAGGAATAAAGCCCCATAATGCACCAGCAGCAGCTGCGGTGATGAGTGCAAGCGGCAGATGAATATATAGAGGTGCATGGACAGTTGTTCCAATCCATACAGCAGCTACCCAGCCAACAAGCATTTGACCTTCTACACCGATATTAAACAGGCCTGTCCGAAATGCAAAGGCAACAGCAAGACCTGATAATATATAAGGTGTCACTTGCCTGATGGTTTCTCCCATATAATAAGTTTCACCGAAAACGCCATTCCAAAGGGCGCTATAGCCTTCGATGACACTATAACCGCTTGCCAGCATAATAATGGCCCCAACCAAAAGACCAAGTACAATGGCTATAAGCGGAATCAGCAGATTTGTTAAGCGATTAGACATTTGCTTCTTTCCCCACTTCCTGTTGCGTACTTCCAGCCATTAATAGACCAAGCTCTTGCTCTGTTGTTTCTTTTGGATCAACAATGGCCACAATGCTGCCTTCGAAAATAACAGCGATTTTATCACTGACATTGATAATTTCATCAAGCTCAAAGGAGATGAGCAAAACGGCTTTGCCTGCGTCTCTTTGCTCGATTAGACGTTTATGAACAAATTCAATCGCACCAACATCAAGTCCACGTGTCGGCTGAGCGGCAATTAATAAATCAGGATTGCGGTCAACTTCACGGCCGATAATGGCTTTTTGCTGGTTACCGCCTGACAGAGCGCGCGCTTCTGTATATTCACTCGGTGTTCTGACGTCATATTCCGCAATGATTCGTTTTGCTTTTTGATAAATATTTTTCATATTCAATAAGCCGAATTTTGAATACGGACGCTGATAATACGTTTGTAAGGAAATGTTTTCTCCAATTGAAAAATCGAGTACAAGTCCATGTTTATGACGATCCTGAGGAATATGTCCAATCCCGGATTCGGTCACTTTACGAGGCGGGAGATTTTGAATGGCTTTCCCGTTTAGCATGATCGTGCCAGATTCTGATTTCTTTAGACCGGTAATGGCTTCAATTAATTCAGACTGGCCATTGCCATCTACCCCAGCAATTCCGACAATTTCGCCAGCCTTCACTGAGAGGTTCAACTGTTTGACCGCTTCAATTCCTCTGGCGTCTTTTACTGTGAGGTCTTGAATTTGAAGTACCTCCTCAGCAGGAGAAGCCGCTTTTTTATCTGTTTTAAATGACACTTCACGGCCAACCATGAGGCTTGCAAGTTCGTCTTTATTTGTACTTGCCACATCAAGTGTACGAATGCCTTGGCCTTTTCGGATAATGGTCACGCGATGACAGGCATCCATAATTTCTTTCAGCTTATGGGTGATTAAAATAATGGATTTGCCTTCATTGATTAAGTTTTTCATAATTTGTATGAGTTCTTTGATTTCTTGAGGTGTTAAAACGGCCGTTGGTTCGTCGAAGATCAAAATGTCAGCGCCGCGGTAAAGTGTTTTTAAGATTTCTGCACGCTGCTGCATGCCGACAGAGATGTCAGATACTTTTGCGGCAGGATCTATTTTCAAACCATAGCGGTCAGAAAGCTCTTGTACTTGCTGTATGGCTTGTTCTTTGTCAATCTTTCCAAACTTCTTGGGCTCTTTACCTAAAATGATGTTTTCAGCGACAGTGAAGGTATCGACAAGCATAAAGTGCTGATGCACCATTCCGATGCCTAAATCACTAGCATCATTTGGACTAGAGATGGTCACAGGTTTTCCGTGTACCTTGATTTCACCTTTTTCAGGCTGGTACAGTCCGAAAAGCACGTTCATGAGCGTTGATTTTCCAGCGCCGTTTTCACCAAGCAGCGCATGAATTTCGCCCTTTTTTAGCTGCAGCGTAATGTTGTCGTTTGCTACAATGCCAGGGAATTCTTTGCGTATATTCAACATTTCAATGACATAATCCACAGGTTTAACCGCTCCTTTTTTAGGGTGCTGATGAAGATAAAAACTAGCAAAAGAAAAGCTGCAAAACGAGGCTGCAGCTTTTCTTTTACCACCTTTTACGAATAAAGAGGAGGTAAAGGAGAGGCAAGGGGATAAGGCGCGCTTATCCCGCTGCTCAAATTAAGCTTTAAAATCTTTTAGTTCATCACGTGTTGCAGGGATTTTCACTTCACCCTTGATGATTTTTTGTTTCCATTCTTCAACTTTCTTTAATACATCTTTATTAAGGTTGTCCTGAGATGGAGAGATGTCAACGCCGCCTTCTTTCAGACCGTATGTGATCACTTCACCGCCAGGGAATTTACCTTCTTTTGCTTTCGTTGTTAAGTCTTGTACTGCTGTGTCAACTTTCTTAATCATAGAGGTAAGGGTGACACTTTGTTTTGTTCCAGATACTTTTCCTTCGTCATACTGATCTTTATCAACACCGATGACCCAGACATTTCGATTTGGATCTGCCTTTTTTAAATTAGTTGCTTCTGTGAAGACGCCATTTCCAGTGCCCCCAGCAGCATGATAGATGATGTCGACGCCGGATTTGTACATACTTTCAGCTGTTGCTTTTCCGATGTCAGCCTTATCGAATGCTCCAGCATATTTGACTTCAACTTTTGCTTTCGGATTAGTTGCTTCAACGCCTGCGCGGAAACCAACTTCGAATTTTCTGACTAATTCAGAATCAACTCCGCCAACAAAACCAATTTTGTTCGATTTTGTTGTAAGAGCAGCCGCAACACCCACAAGGAATGATCCTTCGTTTTCGTTAAACATAATGCTTGCTACATTGTCTTTTTTCACGACTGCATCAACGATAGCAAAGTGGTTTTTGTTACGTTGATCGGCTATTTTTGAAATGGCGCTCTCCATTTTATAACCGATACCATAAATGAGGTTAAATTTTTGCCTAACAAGTGTATTTAAATTTGTTGGATAATCCGCATCGGTTTTGGACAGTAGATAATCAAAGCCGTTTTTACCTTTTTTTAGATTGTTGTCTTTCCCAAATGCTTGTAAACCTTCCCAAGCTGATTGGTTAAACGATTTGTCATCGACACCACCGACATCAGTTACCATTGCAACAGTGAATTGATCTTTATCTTTTTTGCTTTCACCGCTGTTTGAGCCAGAGTTGCCGCATGCTCCAAGGATGGTTCCTGCTGCTACGACTAAGGACAATGCTAGTCCAATTTTGCGCTTCTTCAAAACATAACCCCCTATAAAATTTAAAAGTTTCAGAAAAGTCTCGCGAAAAAAGACCGTTCTATCTCTTCTCACCCTTCTGAAGAGGGTATTTTATCCTGCTTTCTCATGAAACTTATGGAGGGCAGGAGAGAAGATGTAAGACATCAGACTTATATCTCGTTGAACTAATCAATCATAATTTATCATTTCCGATCGAATAAATAAATAGAAATTTGTTTTATTTTTAAAAAAATGTTAAATGGCTTTATTTGATGTCTTTTTATCTGCTGAAATATGATATAATGCCGCTTTTGTGATGTGCTCCGCTACAGCAGAACTACTGATATCAAGGGGTTTGTTACATCGTATGCCATAAAAAAACATCTGGCCTTTGTGAAAGGTCAGATGTAGTATTTTAAAGATATTGCTGAATCAAATTCATATTGCTCGTGTTCAGTTTATATTGGAAAACAGGACGTCCAATTGTCCCATATGCCATTTCAACATCCACCACTTCGATATCCTCAAGGAACTTCAAGTATTTTCTAATGGAGACTTGAGAGATTTCTGTATGATTGGCTAGGTCTTCAGTTGTGAAAGCCTGCTGGCCAAATGATTGAATGCTTGTCCAGATGAGTTTAAGTGTGCTTTTGGTCAGTCCTTTTGGCAAGAGGACTTTTTCCGCCTCTGCTTTTTTATGAAAAAGCTTCGCATCTAAATCATTTTGCGAAATGCTGTTCATGGATTGATACAGGGCGTGTTTCCGTTTGTACTCTGCCAGTGCTGATTGGAATCGTTCGAACTCAAAAGGCTTAATTAAATAATCAACTGCTCCGTTTCGCATCGTTTGCTGTACAACATCGACTTCATTTGCAGCCGAAATGACAATGACATCAACGGCATGATTTTGCTGGCGAATTTCTGTTAGTAATGCCAGTCCATTTTGACCAGGCATATAAATATCGAGCAGGACGAGGTGTATGACTTCTGTTTTTAACACTTCAAGTGCCTGCTGAAAGGAGGTGGCAATCCCCTTTAACTCAAAACCGTCGATTTGGGTCAGGTAGCGTTTGTTCAGCTCCCCAACCATTGGATCATCTTCTACTATTAACACATTAATCATGTGAATCCTCCTTTTGTTTATATGGAATGCGGAGACTAAAGGTCGTTCCTTCTCCTTTTTCACTCGTGACAATCATATGTCCGTTCAATTTCTTGATGCTTTGGTCAACGAAGTAGAGTCCGAACCCTCGGTCTTCTCCTTTAGTTGAAAAGCCTTGATCAAACATGATGTCTTGTTCTTCTTTCGTGAGACCAACACCTGTGTCCGTGATTTCAATGTGAAGCTGCTCATGGACGTATCTGAAGGAGATCGAGATGTTTTTCGTGTCAGTATGTGAAACAGCATCGAGTGCGTTATTTAATAAGTTGCCAATCACGGTAATGAGATCATGCGTCACTGCCGGGTCCTCCGTATTTGGCACTTGTGTGCTGCAAATAACCTCCAAGGCAGCGCCTTGTTCCCTGATATAGCTTTGTTTTCCTAGTAAAAATCCTGCTAAAACAGAGTTTTTCACATGGTTGATGATTTCATTTGTTTCCGTTTGCTGATAGATCGCAATATCTTTGATATAGGTGCCAAGATCATCGTAGTTTTTGAGCTGAACCAATCCTAAAATGACATGCAGCTTGTTCATAAATTCATGTGACTGGGCACGGAGCGCATTCGCATACATTTTGACCCCGCTAAGCTGTTCAGCCAGATGTTTCACTTCTGTTTTGTCACGGAAGGTGGCGATGGCTCCGACAATTTCACCTTTTACCGTAATTGGCACTTCATTAAAGACGAGCTCCAGTCCATTCATTCTCACGTCACGATCAAGCAGCGGCTTGCGTGTTTCAATGACCTGTTTTAAGCCGCTTGAAGGGAGGAGAGTTTGAACATCTTGTTCTCTAGGATCAACCATAATGCCCATATTATGAAAGAGCCGTTTTGCCTCTGCATTGGCCAGTTTGATTTTACCGTGCTGATCGACGGCAAGAATCCCTTCTTTTGTTGATTCTAGCATGGCGCTTCGTTCTTTTAACAATGTGGCGATCTCATCTGGCTCAAGTCCAAACATAATCTTCTTCACTTTTCTTGCCACAATGAGTGCTCCAATGATGCCAGATAGAAGGCTGAGTGATGTGACGAAGTAGAGTGGAAGTAAGCTTTGATGAATAATCAAGTCAATTTCCTTTAACGTAATCCCGACGGCCACAGCCCCAAGCTGCTTTCCATTTTGATCATAAACAGGAACAAAAGCACGCATGGATCTGCCGAGTGTTCCAGAAGCCGTACTAATATGTTCTTTTCCCTGTAATGCTGCTTTTTCATCACCGCCGGCAAACCGCTTTCCAATCTTCTGCGGATTCGGGTGTGTTTTGCGGATACCGTTCATATCCATGACGACAACGAATTCGGTTTTGGTGATTTGCTGAACACTTGTTGTATATTTTCGTAATGCGGAATATGAATGATTTTCTAATGATTGTGCGGTGATCGGTGCCTCTGCGACCATTTTGGCAGTAGAGAGAGCAATGTCACGTTCCTGCTGATGGATGTTCTTGGCTGTTTCCGACCATATCGTAAAGAATGTGATACAAAGGGAGATCAGGACAACGATGCACACAAAGATCGTCAGCCGTGTTTGCAGTCTTAAAGTTTTTTTCACGAGTATACCCCTAACGCACGATTTTTTTCGTAACAGTAATACTTTAACGGGAAAATGTAAGTTTGTGAAGGAATGTACGTGCAAAATCATAAATTTGATTTTGCTGTCAGTTTACTTTGAAAGCATCTTGTCAATCCGTTTTAAGTGAGCCATAATAAATGTGAGCTTATGAGAAAGGATCTATTTATGAAAAATACATATTTGACTGGATATTTTCCGCTGATTTCAATTTTACTATTCAGCTCTGCTTTTTCGATTTTCACAGTAGGTATCACGACTGATTTCTTGACTCAAGCAGGCATTTTAAAAGGAATGCTTGAATTTTTCTCTGAACAGGGCATTCGTCTTGCTCTCTTTGCTGCTTTTGCACTTGTTTATTTTATGATCTTATCTGCCTTAAAACTGATTGCAGATACGGTATTAGAGCTGGCGCTGCTCTTTTTCGCTAAGGACCCTGAAGGGGAGAACTTAAAGAAAATTCGGATTGCATCCGTTGTTTATTTATTTGCCAGCTTGCTAGCATTTCTGTTGACGCAGCAGCTCATTCTGCTTGTTGGACTTTTTGCATTAGCAAGTCTTGTCTATTTTATCTGGGTTGTGGTTCGCATTTATCAATCGCTTTCTATGCTGAATTTGATTGGATTTATGATGTTTATTCTGCTGTTTTGGGCGACGTTTTTGATCGGTATTTTGTACTTATTTATTAAGCTTTATAACAGTGTGATGGCAAGTCTGCCTTCATAAGCAGACAAAGAAAGCATCCTCCAACGATGGAGGATGCTTTTTTTATGAAAGAAACCGCTTTTGAATATCGGGTGTAGGCATCATACAAGATGTTTTTTGACCAAACCATTTATAGCGATTTTTTGCCATCAGCTGATAAAACCAATCACGGATTGGGCGAGGTATGGCAAGGAGTAAAAAGCTCCATCTGTAGATTCCTTTTAAATGCCGCGCGGCTTTTAAGATGCCTGTCGATTTCGTATAAAGGGTCCCTTTTTCGATATAAATGAATGAATTGAACTCATCTAAAGGCAAACCGTTTTCCTTTAAAATACGCTGCCCTGTATCTGATTGTAATGAAGCGAACATCATCCGTTCATTCGGATCGCGCTTAATCACAAACTGAACAGCGCCGCTGCACACGTTGCAGACACCGTCAAATAAAATTAAATGGGGTGGATGTGTTGAATGCATCGCAATCAAACCTCCTGTTTATCTGGCGTATTGCATCGTATTTTTCCAAATACGTAAGTGCGGGCTTGAATTGTAAATCGATTCGACCGTTCCTCTATCTCTTCCGACCCAGACACCCATTGTGTACTGATCTGTCAGTCCCACAAACCAAATATCTTTGTAGTCATTGGATGTCCCTGTTTTACCACCGATGTAAGGGGCATTGAAATTCGCTTTTTTCCCTGTCCCACTTTTCACAACGGAGGTAAGCAGCTTACGCATCGTTTCATTTGTACGCTGAGAATATACTTGCTTTGGCGACTCTTTCCACTTGTAAAGGGTCTTACCGTTTAAGTCTGTCACTTTTGTGATCGAATGACTTTGTGTGTAGGCTCCTTGGTTGCCAAAGACGGTATATGCATCTGTTATTTCTAGCGGTGAGAAGCCTTTCGTAAATCCGCCAAGTGCAGAAGGAAGGCGGTAATCATCCGCTACAATATGCTCAAATGAGAACTTCTCTAAATAGCTGAAGCCTTTTTTGACACCTACTGTATCCAGCATTCGGATCGCAGGGGTATTGTAAGAATGTTTAAAGGCTGTTTCAAGTGTGACTGTACCATACGTTTTATGATTATAGTTCTGCGGACAGTATCCGCTGCTGCAAAACTTGCCGGCACTGATGGTGCTTGAAGCCGTTGCGCCGGTTTGATCAATATAAGGTGCATAGTCTAAAAGCGGTTTAATTGCAGAACCAGGCTGTCTTTGCGCTTGATAAGCGTAGTTAAAATCAAATTTCTTATAGTTTTTCCCGCCAGCAAGTGCAACAATTTGATGCGTTTCATGATTAATGACGGCTGATCCGCCTTCCACACCTTGGTAAGGCAATTGAGCATTGAGCTGATAGACGGCTCTTTGCTGTAAGGAAGGATCAAGCGCCGTATAAATTTTCACACCATCCTGGAGCAGGGCACTGACCTTTTCGGATAATTCTTTTTGAATCGCCTTTTTCGCTTCAGTTGTTTTGGCTTTCTTCAATCGTTTTGTAAAGCCCTCCTGATCAGACACAAGATCGGTAAACTCTTCATTGGCATATGTCACATAGTCAGGGTATAGGTTTTTCTTTTCACTTAAAGAAAGGCTGATTTTTTCTTTGACGGCTTTTTTGTATTGCTTTTTGGTGATGACGCCATCTTTCTTCAAAATACCAAGCAGTCGTTCTTGGCGTTTCTTTGTGTGCTTGAACTGCTTTAATGGGTCATACAGTGTTGGGTTGTTTGGAATAGCAGAGATAAATGCCATTTGTGCAAGTGTTAAAGAACTAAGCGGCTTATCAAAATAGTAATTAGCCGCAGAACCGACACCGTAAACACCATTACTGAAATAAATCGTATTTAAATAGCTTTCGAGAATTTCATCCTTCGAGAATTTCCGCTCAAGTTCATAGGAATAGAGCAGCTCTGTAAACTTTCGGCTGAATGAACGTTCATGGCTTAAATATAAGTTGCGGGACAGCTGCTGTGTGATCGTACTCGCTCCTTGGCTGATGCCATGGTTTTTGACATTTGCAGCAAGGGCACGAACAACCCCCATAAAGTCAATTCCCTTATGGTCATAAAAGTTGCGGTCCTCTGAACGAAGGAACAGCTCCTTCACAGGTTCAGGGATTTTATCGTATTTCACGAACACCCGGTTCTCATCATTTGAGACGATCTCGGAGATAAGAGAACCATCCCGGTCATACATATAACTGTTTTGGGAAAAATCTATCTTTTCCAGCTTGATTTTTTGATCAAGCACTTCGTTAACAGGCTTTACACTTGCAGCTTCTTCCTTTGATAGATAAAAAGTCAGAACAAATAATGGGATGAGGGCAGCAAGTAATAACCAACCAATAATTGCACGAAACATGAGGTCACTCACTTTCTTCAATTTTCTAGCCATATCGTACCATTCTTTTGCGAATACGAGAAGGTTATTTTTAGAAAAGAATGGGCGTGAAGTCTAGTGAATAAGGCTTTTACGCAAGAAAAAAGAGTATCTGAAGATGATCAGACACTCCTTTCATTCGTCTTCGCATGCGAGCGGACCGCCCATAAAAATAACGCACCAAACAGAAAAATGCCGGCAGTGACATAAAAGACAGCTGGAATCCCGTAATGACTCGCCACAATGCCGCCGATCACCGGACCGACGACATTCCCAAGAAAACGGAAGCTGACATTGTATCCGAGCACTTCCCCTTGCATAGAAGCAGGTGCTTTGATCCGGATATACGCCGTCGTACACGGAATAATTCCGCCAAGTGCCATCCCGTATAGGAAACGGAAAATGACTAACATGACGTATGAATCCGCCATCGCTTGCGGGATGAATAAAATAGAGGAGAGGATGAGAAGGGCAAGCAGCACCTTGTCGTGACCAATTCGATCTCCGAGATCCCCCCATTTTCGCGTGAACAGCAAATTGCCAAGTCCAGTTGCAGAAAAAGCAAGCCCCGCATAAAAAGCGAGATTGACAGGACCATGTAAATCATGAATGTATAAAGCCAAAAGCGGCTGTATGCTAAAGTTCCCTACCTGCGTAATAAACGTTAAAAGCATCGTGACCACAAGCAAAGGCTGTTTGAAAATGTGAATGAGTACATCCTTCCGTGAGTAAGAAACTCGCTTTGCTTCTTTTGACCGGATCGGCTGTTCCTTTACTCCGAAGACAATCACAATAGCTGACACATAAATGACAGCCGCTGTGAGGAAAAACGTATAAATAAATCCGACGCTGTCTGCCATGAATCCGCCCATTAACGGACCAAACAATCCTCCGGCGACATTACTCATCTGCATCGTTCCAAGGGTTTTACCAGCAGTTGCCTTTTCAGTCTGTGCAGAAATCAGTGCCATTGAAGTCGAGATAAAGCCTGTGACAAGCCCCATGAAGAGCCTTAGTGCAAATAGCTGATACACGGTGTGCACAAGCCCCATTAATAGAATACTTGTGGCGATGCCAATACCGTTAATTAATAATATCTTTTTATAGCCATGCCGGTCGCCAATCCGCCCCCAAATCGGAGAAATCAGGAAGGCTGTTAAAAACGTGACCCCAAAGACATATCCGCTCCATCTTTGAACAAATTCATTTGAATAGCTGCTATCAAGAGATTCTATGTAAAGTGATAAAAAAGGGACGATCATTGTAATACTCGCAGATACAAAAAAGTTCACAAACCACATGATGTACAAGTTTTTCTTCCTGTTTGTGATAGAGACCACCTTCTTTATTTATTTCGTGTTCCTTAATAATTATAAAGGAAAATAAACGATCTTTCATCAGATGAATAGGTTGGGCATAGTGAATCTGCATTATTTTCACGAAAATGAAGTGATTTCAAGGTCCGTCTTAATATAATGGTATGAGAATGAAAAGCTGACGAAAAAGTGAGGTGAAACTGGTGGAACAGAAGACGGTGCTTGTGGTCGATTTTGAATTTACGATGCCTGATGGAAAATATCATCCACAAAACTTTTTTCCTGAAATTATTGAAGCTGGGGCAGTGAAAGCAGCAGATGAAACGATCATAGACACATTCTCTAGCTACGTCAAACCGAAAAAGTTCCCGAAGCTGACGAAGCGCTGTAAATCTTTCCTCGGAATTACGCAGGAGGATGTAGAGAGCGGGATTTCATTTGAGGCGTTTATCGAGAAGCTCGTGTCACTTGATGGGGGAGAGAATTGTGAGATTATTACGTGGGGCAACATGGACATGAAGGTACTGAAGCAAAATTGTATGCTCAATCATATTACCTTTCCTTTTAAGGGGAAGCTGAGGGATCTGGCTTTTGAATATAAAACCTTTTTTGGTGACCGCACACTGACAGGGCTTCGAAAAGCGGCAAAGGAATACGGCAGTGAAGGAGCTGGTAAGCATCATAAAGCACTCGATGATGCCATGACGACTTATCAGCTGTTCACCCTTTTTGAAAAAGACAGAGCCTATGTGGAAAATCCGCAAACAACCAAAATTGGTGAGCTGATCGATTTCTCACATTTTTTTGATTCGGCTGATTAGCGGATGTCTTCTGGAAAATAATCTTTTTCAAGAGAAGATAGGCACGCTCTTGATTTTTCAGCCCATTTAGAATCATCCGCACGGAGTGCTTGTTTCAATTTATCTACAGCTTCTTTCAGTGACTCTTCATAATCAGGTATATCGCCATCATAAGGCTTCACCATATGATGAGGGATATTTGTCTGTTCTCTATAGGCCAAAGCCCGCCTCTCTTGGAAAAAAGGCACGTCTGCTTCTTTCGGATGATGCAGGTCGCCTTGAGTGGGATGTGTCAGAACGGCTTTTACTTGAACGAGATAGGTCGATGGTTTCACTGCTGTCACTTCCCCAACGTATACACCTGTTTTATAAAAACCTTTCACAACTTGTCCAATTTGAATGTCTGTCATGTGAAATTCCTCCAATTCCTTCTCATCGGAAGGTATTTCATTTCTTTTAGCCAATATAGTGAAGTAAACGAGCAAAAGGGGGGAATGGCGAATGATGTCGTTCATCGTACTTTTTCTACTATATTTTCCTGAAGATAAAAGGGAGTACATCCCAGCGGCTATCACCACGGTGATTTTCTTTATTGCTGCGTTTATTTGTTTTCGGCTCATCGTTCGTGCATCTAAGAAGCAGGAGCGCATAGATGAAAAAAGAACAAAAAAAATGGATTAATCATTTTCTTCTTGTATCTTCAGGAAATTTCACGGTGACGGTTGTTCCAGATTGCAGCGAGCTTTTGAAACGAATGGTTCCATGGTGATTTTCAATAATAGAAAAAGTCACTGTCAGCCCAAGCCCAGTCCCTTTATTTTTCAAGGTGTAATAGGGTTCGCCAAGCTTTTTCATTTGGCTTTCTGTCATACCTACACCGTTATCAACGAAATAAAGGCAGATCTTATGATTTTCTTTTGAAGCAAAAAGTTCTATTTTCCCTTCATGTTCAGGAGCCGCTTCTATCGCATTTTTGATTAAATTAATCATGACTTGCTTGATCTTCGTTACATCCCCTTGAATGTATAAGTCAGGTTCAATGGATTGATGAATTGTGACCGATTTAAAATTCGCATAGGATGTCATCAGTGATGCACATTCCTCAAGTAATTTAGAGAGATTAAGAGATTCAATTTGATAATAGTTTTGTTTTGCAATGTCAAGATAGCTCGTGATAATGTCCTGCGCACGGTCTAACTCGGACAGAACGAGATTCTTATAATCTTTATTGGCAGGTGGTTCTTTTGTATTATCACTCGAAAAGAGCAATTGAATAAAGCCTCTCACAACTGTCAGCGGATTGCGTACTTCATGGGCAACGCTTGCAGCAAGTTCACTTACAATGGTCAGTTTTTCTGACTGGACAAGCTGTGATCTCATTTCCGCATTTTCTTTCACGAATTCAATGGAATAGATACTGAGCACAAGAAAGAATATGTAGTAAAGAGTTGAGAAAAATAACTCAAGGAGCTTTTGCTGCATAATAAAAGCTGGGCTGTATGCCATTAAGCTGACGGCAAGCAGGCCAATGTAAATAAAGAATCCTTTGGATAAACCGATAAGCACTCCGTAAAACAGCTTATTTGGCTTCGAATATTGATGCCATTTTCGGTAGAACAGGAATGGGATGAAAAAGTAAATTGGGACAACGATGAGCCCAATCCATAAGAAAGAGCCGTACATCACGAATTTGACAATGATGCTTATTAAGATGGCAACGATCCCCGCCATGTATCCTCCGTATAAAATAGCAAGCACAAGGGGAATGGATTGAAGCCCAGTCTGCAAATCTAAAATCGAACCAACTGGATACATAATACATAGTGCTGAAGAGATGGATGCGAATACTGTGATGAGCAGTTTATTCGTTTTTGGGAAATGAGCAGGGGTCCGGCTTAGCCATAGCGCATGATATAAAAAGATTGGAAATAGAATAAAAGATACATGGAGCAGAAAATCCTTGAACATTTCCATTTAAATGCTCTCCTCGTAAATAATTGTAATTCCTCTCATTATATCATTTCATGTACAAAGTAGATATGATAAAAGGAGGGTTTTTTTCTTTAAAAAGAACACCCGTTAGGATGTTCTTTCTATCGTATAGGTCTTATTCAGCTGATAGCGTGAACGCTTGGTGGAGACGTTTCAGTCCTTCTTTGACTGTTTCAGCAGGACAGCCGAGATTCATCCGAATAAAGCCGTCTCCTTCGTGTCCGTACACGTGGCCAAGCTCTAAGATCACTTTCCCTTTTTTCAGCAGATTCCGTTTCAATTCCGCTTGACTGAATTGATAATCCCGAATGTCCAGCCACAATAAATAAGAAGCATCTGGTTTCATATAACGCATATTTGGAAGATTTCCGTCGATATAGTCCATCGCCGTTTTCATATTGCCTTCGAGATAAAGAACAAGGGCATCAAGCCACTCATCCCCGTGGCGGTATGCTGCTTCCATTGCTGGAATCGCAAAGGCATTCAGTTTGGACAGTCCGTTTCTTTGCACTTCATTCGTGAAAAGGGTTCTTTTTTCTTCATCTGAAATGATAATAGCAGATGCCTGGAGCCCTGCTAGATTAAAGGTTTTACTCGGCGCAATACACGTTACCGTGATATGTGCAATGTCGTCAGAAAGGCTGGCGAAGGGCACATGCTGATTCCCGTAAAGCATCAAATCCGAGTGAATCTCATCTGAAACGACTGTGACTCCATGCTTCACACATAGGTCTCCGACTCGCTTTAATTCCTCTTTTGACCATGCTCTTCCGGACGGATTATGCGGATGGCAAAGGAGCATGAGCTTTGCTTGTGGTCTGCTCAGTTTTTTCTCTAAATCATCAAAATCCATCATATAGCGGTTGTTTTCTATTTTTAAAGGATTGGTTGAGACAGTACGTCCATTTCGTTCAATCATTTGATAAAAAGGTGTATACACTGGTGACTGTATAACTACTTCGTCGTGCGGTGCTGTAAAGGCTTGAACAGCAAAACTAAGTGCCGTTACGATTCCTGGTGTGAAGGTGACGGCATCTGTTTGAATTGTCCATCCATGTCTTCTTTTGAGCCAGCCAGCGACTGCCTGCTGCGTATCCTGATCTTGAAATGCATAGCCAAATACACCGTGGTCTAATCGCTCTTTCAATGCATCAAGGACGACCTGCGGCGCTTTAAAATCCATATCAGCCACCCACATCGGGAGGGCATCTGTTGTCAGGAACAAAGACTCTGCTTGATCCCATTTCACTGATTTTGAACCTTTACGTATGATCTGTTCGTCGAAATTCATGAAACCCACCTCTAGCTGTTTTTCAACCATTCTTGGTTGTGCTAAAATAAACATCACAAAATTTATTATAAGCGGTGATACCGATGAAAGATAGTCAAGCTGTAGAAGAGATGATTCAATTCATTAAGGCATGGGACCCTTTTCATTATGGAGAGGATTTTTATGAAACGGAGCCTGCTGACGTCATCAGTGCATTATACGACGCAGAAGACCCGTTATCTTTAGCAAAAGAGATTCAAGCCATCTACCATCACTCATTTGAACAGCTTCTTCCGCTAGAGAGCTGTCAGCATACAGCGAATCAGCTTTTTGCCATAAGAGACAGCAGCTCCTGTTCACGCTAAGACAGGCTGAAATGTCCGATTTGATCAGACACAAAGACCGGATTTTCCTCAGGAATGAGGTGCCCGGTTTTTTTTAATGCATGCAAGGTTGAATTTGGCAGATCTTTGTGCAGTCTTTCGCCTATTTGAATGGGAACGATTCGATCTTCCTCGCCCCAAATGAGCAGCACGGGTGTTTCCATTTTCTTTAAAACGTCCGAGGTCAAATCTCCTTCCCGGTGCCGAATCAAACGAAATATCCCCCGAAAGATTTGATCATCTGAAAACGGCTTTAAATAGCCGTCGACCATCTCTTGATCAATGATGGAATGATCATGCACAACAGCCGTTAAATTTTTCATAATGCCCTGTTTTAAAAGCTTTCTTTTTAGATACAGATAAAAATAAGGAATATATGTGCTGTAAACAAGTGATCTTTTTGACTTATTCAAATAGCCAGAGCTGCACAATAGAACCGCCTTTTCAAATAGGTCCGGCCGTTCAGATGCAGCGTATAAGGCGATTTGTCCACCCATTGAATGACCCACAAGAATCGCATGCTGAATCTGTAAATAACCAGCTAGCTCTATAATAATTTTTCCCATGTTGCGATAGCTGTAAATAAACGTATTCGACTTCTCGGACTGTCCAAATGGCGGCAGATCAATTGCAATTAAATTGAAGTCCTGTTTCAGAAGCGGGATGAGCTTTCGATAGCTGAAGGTAGAAGAGAAGAGACCGTGAATTAAGATCAATGTCTTTTTGCCTTCATTTGGATAGTGCTCGTAATAGATATCTAAACCGAATGTACTTTTCATATAAGCTGGCTGAACAATGTCCACATTCTTCACTCCGATACTTGATACTCTCTCTGTTAGGTGACTGTATTGTACCCTAAAAAGTGGATTTTAAGCTATTATTAGAATCTTTTCCCTGCTTAGCATAATGGGAAAAACGTGCTATAATGTTCAGAAGATTTTTTAAAACTAGCTTTTATAATCTGAGGTGTGAAATCAAATGAAACTAACAGAAAAAGAAACTGAAATATTAGAGATTTTAGATGAAAACAGCCGCGCCGATTTAAATACAATTGCAAAAATGGCAGGCGTGACAACAGAAGAAGCCGAAGCCATCATTCAAAAACTTGAAGATCAAAAAGTCATTATTGATTATTCAACCATGATTGACTGGCGAAAAGTGGATGGTCATGAAGGCGTTACAGCAATGATTGATGTAAAAGTGACACCAAAAAGAGGCGTCGGATTTGATGAAATTGCTGAACGGATTTATCGGTTTCAGGAAGTGGAGTCTGTCTATCTCATGTCAGGTGTTTATGATCTTTCCGTTGTGATCCGCGGAAGATCAATGTCTGATATTGCCCGCTTCGTATCTGAAAAATTATCGACACTTGATTCCGTTGTTTCAACAACTACCCACTTTATTTTGAAAAGATATAAACATGATGGGAAAGTGTTTGAAACAGGAGACGATGACAAAAGAATCGTGGTGTCTCCTTAAATGAAAAAGTCTTATTTATCTGAAACGGTACAAAGCATTCAGCCGTCAGGTATTCGGAAATTCTTTGATTTGGCTGCCACAATGGAGGGGGTAATCTCCCTTGGTGTCGGCGAGCCAGATTTCGTGACAGCTTGGAATGTCAGAGAGGCAAGTATTATGTCATTAGAACAAGGGCTGACCTCTTATACGGCGAATGCAGGTTTAATTTCTTTGCGAAAAGAACTGAGCCACTATTTATATAAGCGGTTTCACATTAACTACAGTCCAGAAGAAGAACTCATTATCACAGTTGGCGGAAGCCAGGCACTTGATTTGGCCTTTCGTGCGATTTTAAACAGCGGGGATGAAGTGATCATTCCAGAGCCTTGTTTCGTAGCATACGGGGCACTTACGACACTTGCAGGCGGCGTGCCTGTCTATTTAAGTACAACCGCTGAAAAAGATTTCAAAGCAGATTCTGCTGATCTTCGCACAAAGCTGACGCCGAAGACAAAAGCCATTTTGCTTTGCTCGCCATCAAATCCGACTGGGTCTGTTTATTCAAAGGAAGAGCTTGAAGATATTGCTCAATTTGCGAAAGAGCATGACCTGCTCATTATTACGGATGAGATTTATGCGGAGCTGACATACGATGAAGCTTTTACAAGCGTGGCGGCTATTCAAGATATGAAGGAAAGAACGATCTTGATTTCAGGCTTTTCTAAAGGGTTTGCCATGACGGGCTGGCGTTTAGGATATGTGGCAGCACCACCTGTACTGCGCGATGCCATGCTGAAAATACATCAATATTCTATGATGTGCGCGCCGGCGATGGCACAATATGCGGCAGAAGAAGCATTAAAAAATGGACTTGAAGATGTAGAGAAAATGAAGAAAAGCTATAGAAGACGCCGTAATTTGTTTGTCGGCTCCCTTAATGAACTAGGACTTACATGCCATCAGCCAAATGGAGCGTTTTACGCGTTCCCATCGATTAAAAGCACAGGCATGACGTCAGAACAATTTGCTGAGGAGCTGCTCCTAAGCGAAAAAGTGGCCGTTGTTCCTGGGAATGTTTTCGGACCGAGCGGTGAAGGTCATATTCGCTGTTCATATGCTTCGTCACTTGATCATCTTCAGGAATCACTTTCAAGAATTCAGCGCTTTTTGCAGGCTCGACAAGTGAAGGAAGAAGCATCAGCCATCTTAAAATAAAAAAAGGCATCAATCCAAATGGACTCATGCCTCACAAATTAGGGGGGAATACTAGAAAGCATTCTTGTTTTCAGGTATTCCCCCTTTTGATCTCATCTAAACCCATTTAAAAAATATTTTGCGTAACTGCCTGTTCTGTGATATAGTTTTTAATTGCGTATAAACGAATATTAAAACATTTATTTAGGAGTTGTTATCATGGCGACAAAGTTTGAAGTAGGCAGTGTTTACACTGGTAAAGTAACAGGATTACAAGCGTATGGTGCGTTTGTTGCATTAGATGAAGAAACTCAAGGACTTGTGCATATTTCTGAAGTAACACATGGCTTTGTAAAAGACATCAACGAGCACCTTTCAATTGGTGACGAAGTACAAGTAAAAGTTCTTTCTGTTGATGAAAATGCAGGTAAAATCAGCCTTTCTATCCGTGCGACACAAGATGCACCTGAAAGAAAAGAAAGCAAACCAAAGAAACAAAGACCACAGCAAGTGAAAGAAGAAGCTGCTGCACCACAAGGTTTCAATACGCTTAAAGATAAACTTGAAGAGTGGATTGAGCAATCAAACCGTAAAGACCTTATCAAGAAATAATAAAAAAGCACCGCTTCAAACGGTGCCTTAGATTGTTGACAAAGGGCTAAAATTTTAGCCCTTTGTCTTCTTTTTCAGCGTGATAGAAAACCTTTGAAGTCAAGGAAGAGCGGCTACTTTTGCGGACGAATTTAGAATTCGTGAGCACCAGCGCGCAGACCTGACAAAGAATGCGAGGGTTTGTCTACATGCTGAGGCTGCCTCATGTAGGCAGCCTTTTTTATGTCTTTTTATTTAACGAACTTCTGGGTTCGGCTCGTCACGGCGAACAGCTTCTTCGCTTGGTTTGAACAACAGACCAAGGTTGACAAGACCTGCAATTCCAACAAGACCATAAATAATACGTGATAATGCAGAACCTTGTCCGCCAAAGATCGCTGCTACTAAGTCAAATTGAAAAAAGCCGATTAGTCCCCAGTTAATAGCACCGATAATCGTGAGCACGAGGGCAATACGCTGAATAGCACTCATCGTGATTCCTCCTTTCGCTACAGCATCAATACATTTATATTTTGCAGATTTTTAGCCAAACTATGCGTAAGAAAATGGATGAAAGCAAATTACTTTACTTTTGGAATGAATGAGGCGCATAATGTAGCGCGAGGAGGAGATCACATGGATCGATTTACTTATTGGAACCCAACGAAATTAATTTTTGGAAAGGGAGAAGTATCAGCCCTTTCAGATGAACTCAAACACTACGGAAAAAACGTATTACTTGTATATGGTGGAGGCAGTATTAAACGAAACGGCCTTTATGACCAAGTTGTCAGCATCCTAAAAGAATCAGGAGCTGCAATCACTGAACTTGCTGGTGTGGAGCCTAACCCGCGCTTAACAACAGTAAGAAAAGGGGTCGAACTTTGCAAAGAGAACGACATTGATTTTATTTTGGCAGTTGGCGGCGGCAGTGTCATTGATGCGACGAAAGCAATCGCAGCTGGTGCGAAGTACGATGGAGATGCTTGGGATATCGTGACACGCAAGCACGTCCCAATGGAAGCTATTCCGTTCGGTACTGTGTTAACACTTGCCGCAACAGGCTCTGAAATGAACTCTGGATCAGTCATCACAAACTGGGAAACAAATGAGAAGTATGGCTGGGGAAGTCCAGCAGTTTTCCCGAAATTCTCTATTCTTGATCCAGTCAACACATTCACTGTGCCTAAAAACCATACGATTTATGGCATGGTTGACATGATGTCACATGTGTTCGAACAATATTTCCATCACACAGAAAATACACCTTACCAAGATCGTATGTGTGAAGGACTTCTTCGCACTGTCATTGAAACGGCACCGAAGTTGATCAACGATCTAGAGAACTATGAGCTCCGTGAAACGATTTTATTCACTGGCACAATTGCGCTTAATGGCATGCTTTCAATGGGGGCACGTGGTGACTGGGCTTCTCATAACATTGAGCATGCAGTATCAGCTGTTTATGATATCCCCCATGCAGGCGGTCTTGCAATCTTGTTCCCGAACTGGATGAAACATGTGATTCAAGAAAACCCAGGCCGTTTTAAACAATTAGCGGTCCGTGTATTCGATGTAGATCCTGCGGGCAAAACAGATGAAGAAGTCGGCTTAGAAGGAATTGACAAGCTGTCAGCTTTCTGGACAAGTCTTGGTGCACCAAGTCGTTTAGCGAATTATGACATCAACGATGAGAAAATTGATTTAATTGCAGACCGTGCAATGGCACGCGGTGAATTTGGTCAATTTAAAAAGCTGAACAAAGAAGATGTTTTAGCCATTTTGAACGCTTCTTTATAATTGAACAATAAAGGGATAGCTGCTCGCGGGCAGTTATCTTTTTTTGAGTTCGTCGTGTACATATGTTACAGTAGTCTTTCATGTTTTTGGATATATTCGTTGTAAGGAGATGTTTTAACAGATGGAGAATTTTATTTACTATAATCCAACAAAATTGATGTTTGGAAAAGGACAGCTAGAAGGACTCAAAAGCGAACTCGCTCGTTATGGAAAACGAGTGTTACTTGTATATGGCGGAGGCAGCATTAAGAAAAATGGTCTTTATGACAATGTCATCAGTGCGTTAAATGAAGCAGATGCAGAAGTGTTTGAGCTGTCTGGCGTTGAACCAAACCCGCGCCTCACAACAGTGAAAAAGGGAATCGATATCTGCCAAAAGGAGAACATTGATTTCTTATTAGCCGTTGGCGGCGGAAGTGTGATCGACTGTACAAAAGCAATTGCAGCCGGAGCAGAGTATGACGGTGATGTGTGGGATATTATTTCAAAAAAAACAACCGCTCAAAAAGCACTGCCGTTTGGCACAGTGCTGACACTTGCAGCAACTGGTTCGGAAATGAATCCAGACTCTGTCATCACAAACTGGGAAACGAATGAAAAATATGTGTGGGGCAGCTCTGTCACTCACCCTGCTTTTTCAATTCTAGACCCTGAGCATACGTATTCTGTGCCAGAAAACCAGACGGTGTATGGTATGGTCGATATGATGAGTCACGTTTTTGAGCAATACTTCCATAATGTGAAAAACACGCCTTTACAGGACCGGATGTGTTTTGCTGTTCTTCAAACAGTCATCGAGACAGCACCAAAACTGCTGGAAGACTTACAAAACTATGAGCATCGTGAAACGATTCTATATGCAGGAACGATTGCTTTAAATGGCACGCTGCAAATGGGTTACTTTGGCGACTGGGCGTCCCATACGATTGAGCATGCTGTATCGGCTGTCTATGACATTCCGCATGCAGGCGGGCTTGCTATCCTCTTCCCAAACTGGATGCGCCACACGCTCGATCATAATGTAGAACGTTTTAAAAACCTTATGCTGAACATGTTTGACATCGAAACAGACGGAAAGTCAGATCGTGACATCGCATTAGAAGGGATCGACAAACTGTCAGCGTTCTGGACAAGTCTCGGTGCACCAAGCCGTTTAGCGGATTATGATATTGGTGAAGATCAGCTGGACAAAATTGCCGACATTGCAGCAAAAGAAATGGAATACGGTGGTTTTGGTAACTTTATGAAACTTAACCGTGATGATATTCTATCCATTTTGAAAGCTTCTTTATAATCCAGATTGCCGCTTCTCATCAAGAGAAGCGGCTTTTTGCCATGCCAGTGACGATCACTTGATTTCAAAAGCTAGTTCCGCTAAAGTGAAAGGGACAGAACTAACGTAATGGAGGGCTTACAAGCGATGACACATATTCAATTTGACTACTCGAAAGCGTTACCTTTCTTTCAAGAACATGAGCTTACATATTTAAAAGATTTTGTGAAGGTAGCCCATCATAATATTCATGAACAAACGGGTGCAGGCAGTGACTATTTAGGCTGGGTGGACTTGCCGAAGCAATATGACCGCGAAGAATTTGCCCGCATTAAAAAAAGTGCAGACAAAATTAAATCTGACTCTGACGTCCTGCTCGTTGTCGGAATCGGCGGGTCATATCTAGGGGCACGTGCCGCGATTGAATTTTTGAACCATTCTTTCTATAACACTTTGCCAAAAGGCAAGCGCAAGACACCGCAAATCATTTTTATTGGAAACAACATCAGTTCTTCTTATTTAACAGATGTAATGGATCTATTGGAAGATGCAGATTTCTCCATTAACGTGATTTCAAAATCTGGTACAACAACAGAGCCAGCCATTGCGTTCCGCATCTTTAAAAAGCTCCTCATTGAAAAATACGGTGCTGAAGAAGCGAAAAAACGTATTTATGCGACAACTGACAAGGCACGCGGTGCACTTAAAACATTAGCAACTGAAGAAGGCTACGAATCATTTATCATCCCGGATGATGTTGGTGGACGCTATTCAGTATTAACAGCAGTCGGTCTTTTGCCAATCGCTGTGAGCGGTGCAGATATTGATCAGATGATGGAAGGTGCAGCAAAAGCAAGCGAAGACTTCGCTTCATCGGAGCTTTCTGAAAATGCGGCTTACCAATATGCTGTCGTCCGCAATGTCCTTTACAATAAAGGCAGAACGATTGAAATGCTGATTAACTATGAGCCAGGTCTGCAATATTTCGCAGAATGGTGGAAGCAATTATTCGGTGAAAGCGAAGGGAAAGATGAAAAAGGAATCTATCCTTCATCTGCTAACTTCTCAACAGATCTTCATTCACTTGGCCAATATGTTCAAGAAGGAAGAAGAGACTTGTTTGAAACAATCGTGAGTGTAGACAAGCCTCGACATGAGCTTGTAATTGAAGCAGAAGAACAAGACCTTGATGGCTTGAACTATCTGTCAGGAAAAACGGTTGATTTCGTCAATAAAAAAGCATTTGAAGGAACGATGCTTGCCCATACAGATGGAAAAGTACCGAACCTTATCGTGACAATTCCTGAGATGGATGCTTATACATTCGGATACCTCGTGTACTTCTTTGAGAAAGCATGTGCGATGTCAGGATATTTACTAGGCGTCAATCCATTTGATCAGCCTGGAGTAGAAGCTTATAAAGTGAATATGTTTGCTTTACTAGGAAAACCAGGCTTCGAAGAGAAAAAAGCTGAGCTTGAAAGCCGTTTAAAACAATCATAAGAACAAAAAGCACACCTTTTCATAAAGGTGTGCCTTTTTTGTTTTCTTCAGGTTCCTGTGCAAGCTTTCCTGTGTGCTGTACATAGAATAATGAATGGAGGAGGGTGAAAAATGAGGACGAATCATATATATATTCATGATATTTCTGGGCAGGCGATCGTTAACTTTGGCAATGTCGGACGCATTTGTTCTAAGAGTGCTACGAAGGAAACAGCAGGTTCCGGCAGTGATAACGAGACGAATCAATCATCCAATCAAAGCCTGTTCGATGCCGCGTTTACAAACAATGTACAAATCACGAGGGGGAAATGTATGAATTCCTCTCTTTAACGAACCCTATACAAAAAGGAGGGTTTCGTATGATTCATGTACCATCCAGGCTGCCTGGTGAAAGCTTTTCACTTTACCATTTAGAAGAAACGATGAAGCCGCTCGGTTATGTCATTAATGGCAACTGGGATTATGATCACGGGTATTTTGATTATAAAATTGATAACCGTGATGGCTATACCTTTCTCAGAGTTCCTTTTACAGCCGAGAAAGGCCAGCTCGATCAGCCAGGTGTTGTGGTGAAAATGGGACATCCATTTCTCTTAAAGCATGTCTATCAAGATAAGTTAGATGATCATGCGATGGTTGGAAATGTGGGTGCATCCTTTAATCAATTCCAAGAACCAAAAGAGAAAGATGGGGATGTATCAAAGGCTTATGCTGAGATTGGCTTTTCGCTCGTCAAGGAATTAGAAGACGCACTGCTTTAAAGGCTGATCAATTCATCCTCTGGATGAAGCTCATAGCCAAAGGGAGGATTCATCATGGGTCCTTCTTTTTTTTGTACGCCAACGATAATTACATGATGCTCTAGAAAGTGATGGAGCGCCGTTAAGAATGTTTCTCCAGCCAATGAAGCTGGTACAGGTATGATGGTGACGTGTTTATGCAGCGTCATATGTCGTTTTTTCTTAAACGCCGTAAGCTGTTCCTTTATCAGAAAATGTTCAACCATTAAATGATTGACAGCATCAGAGGTATGAATGACTTGGTTGGCGCCAGCACGCTCGGCATTCTTCACGTAACGATCTGTTAAGATTTCAATTAAACAATATAGAGAAGGGTTTAATCCTTTTGCTGCAAGTAAGGTTAAAACACTCTGCATATCGGCTGTCACTTCATTTTCATGCTGATCCGCGGTAATCATGATTGCATCTGCACCGGTAATGTTGGCTTTACGCAGTGTGACATCTTCGGTCCCATGTCCTTTAATAAAATGAACATTTTCCAAAAGAGGCCCTTCTTTCAAGGAGTCATCAATCAGCACAATCGGCATGGCTGGATCAATCGTTTGAAACGACTGAAGCAGTTTGTTCGTTTTCTCATTCCAGCCGACGATAATGAGGTGTCCTTTCCCCTTAAAGGCTACCTTGCCCTCAACATAATGGTGCTGCTTGCTGAACACAGCGGCGGCAAGTGTGGCGAAATAAGCGGTGACAAAGCTGGCTCCGATAAAAATGAGCGCCATACCTGCCACCTGCCCTGGCATGGTTTGCGGCACAAAATCACCGTAGCCAACCGTAGAGACTGTAATGAGTGCCCACCATATCCCATCAAAGATCGTATGATACTGCTTCGGTTCAAGTAAAACGATTAATTGTCCAAAAAAGAGAAGCAAGAAACAGATGATAATGGCAATTCGAAGATAAAGTGGCCACCTTAGCCAAGCGATAAAGATACGGTTTGATTTCATCGGACTCTTCCTTTCAGGAGACTGCTAATGTCAGTATGCCCGATTGAGGAAACATTTTTTCATCTTCGTCATGTATTGAAATAGAACCCATATCTTAAAATAAGGGAGAAGAAGGAGGGAATTCGAATGTCGTTTGTTCAAAAGACCGTACTTCTTTTTATTGGTGTGCACTTTTTATCATCAGCTGTCATCTTACTCGTGTTTGATTTAAATGCTGTGAATCATTTTATGAATGATTTTTCATGGCTGCACTTTTTTCAAGACCTTTATGGTACGGGAACCTTTTATACAGCTTGCTTAGGTGTGTTCTTCTTTTTCGTTGGTGCGGTTATCCCCCTAAAAAAGACCTAGTGCTTTTTGCTGTACATGGTACATAAAAGTCATTAAAATTGTAAATAAATATATAAAATAAAAGGAAGCTGATGAGCATGCTGTTTTTTTATTTTTTAACATTTGCCGCATTGGGATTATCATTTTGGGCACAATTTAAAGTGAAGAATAATTTTGAAAAGTATTCAAAGGTGGAAGCATCCAGTATGAAAACAGGTGCTGAAACCGCTCGATATATTTTAGATCGCAACGGGTTATACGACGTGCCTGTTGAACCGGTAAGAGGAACTTTGACTGATCATTACGACCCGACGCAGCGTGTGGTTCGTTTATCTGAACCTGTGTACTACGGCCACTCCATTTCGGCCATTTCAGTCGCATCACACGAGGTTGGACATGCCTTGCAGCATCAGGAATCCTATGGTGCGCTTGTTTTGAGACATAAGATCTTTCCTGTCGTGAACTTTGCATCTGGTGTTGCTCCGCTTCTTTTCCTTGGTGGAATTTTGCTCAGCAGCCTTAACTTAATCGGGCTTGGGATCATTTTGTTCTCAGCAGCTGTATTCTTTCAGCTTGTGACATTGCCTGTCGAGTTTAATGCAAGTTCTCGTGCAAAAGATATCATTGTTTCAGAAGGAATCATTAGAAGCAGTGAAGAAAGAGGCGTGAACAAGGTGTTAAATGCTGCAGCTCTGACGTACGTAGCAGCGGCCCTTGTCTCCCTGTTTGAATTGCTCCGTTTTGTAATGATCTTCCTAAATGGCCGTAATGATTAATTGATGCCAGAGGAGGTGAGCCCTTACCATTGTTAGGTAAGGGTTTTTTTGTACATTTTAAACGTATTTTTAGTCATATTACTCATTGCTGCGACAGCATTTTTTGTTGTCACTGAATTTGCGATTGTGAAAATTAGAGGCTCTAAAATCAACCAGCTGATCGAAAGCGGGGATAAGAGAGCCATTCATGTTCAAAAGCTGATATCAAATCTTGACGAGTATTTATCCGCCTGCCAACTTGGCATTACCATCACGGCTTTAGGTCTAGGATGGCTGGGTGAGCCGACGGTGGAGCATTTTCTGCATCCGCTGTTTGAAAAAATCGGGCTTCATTCTGCATTGACTGACATCCTTTCGTTTATCATCGCATTTGTGATCATTACATTTTTACATGTCGTTGTGGGAGAACTCGCGCCTAAAACAATTGCCATTCAAAAGGCAGAGGCGGTCAGCCTTGTGACAGCAAAACCACTCATCTTTTTCTATAAAGTCATGTACCCGTTTATTAAGGCATTAAATGGGGCTGCACGAAGCATCGTGAAATTATTTGGTTATCATTCTGTCAAAGAACATGAAGTGGCGATCAGTGAGGAAGAATTGCGTCTCATTTTATCTGAAAGCTATGAGAAGGGTGAGATTAACCAATCTGAGTACAAATATGTGAATAAAATCTTTGAATTTGATAACCGAGTGGCAAGAGAGATCATGATTCCGCGTACAGAAATTTCAGCTATAGAGATTGAACAGACCTTAGAAGACGTGACCCATTATATGCTGAACGAAAGGTACACACGCTACCCTGTTATTAAAGAAGACAAAGATCATGTGATTGGTGTTATTAACAGCAAAGATGTATTTAAGGCCAGCTTTCTAAATCAAGATGTATCGATTGAAGACTTAATGCGTCCGGTGATCCGAGTGATTGAAAGCACCCCTGTTCAAGAATTGCTCATTTTGATGCAAAAGGAACGGATTCATATGTCAGTGCTCGTAGACGAATACGGAGGTACAGCGGGACTTGTCACAGTGGAGGACATATTAGAGGAAATTGTCGGGGAGATTCGAGATGAATATGATCAGGATGAAACACCTCACATCGTTAAAAAAGGTGATTTTCATTATGTGATGGATGGGAAAGCATTGATTGATGAAGTAAATGATTTATTGGATTTAGCCATTGAGAATGATGATGTTGATACAATTGCTGGCTGGATGATGACGCATAAATTTGATTTTGACATTGGGGATACGATTGAAGCAGAAGGCTGTGAATTTACGATCATTGATGCTGAAGACCACCATATTCGAACCATTGAAGTCAAAAAGGTTCACTTTTCTTAAAAACCTCGCATTGCTTGACGAGGTTTTTTTGCTTGGTAAACTTTAGATAAGAAGATTTGTTTCACATAAAAAGGGTATGGTTTTTATAGAAACGTGAAAAAGGAGCAGCTCATATGAAAAAAATCAATCTACAAACAGACAGACGCGATGATATGATCGACGTCACACATGAGGTTCTCCAATATGTCAGGGAAACAGGCATACAAAACGGAACTGTCATCGTCTATTGTCCACATACGACAGCAGGGATCACCATTAATGAAAATGCGGATCCAGATGTGAAACGAGATATGCTTCGCCGGCTTGATGATGTTTTTCCGTGGGAACACCCAAAGGATCGCCATATGGAAGGAAATACGGCTGCACATATGAAAGCGAGTTATATGGGGGCGTCTCAGCATGTTCTCATTCATGATGGAGATCTTGTGCTTGGCACGTGGCAGGGAATCTATTTCTGTGAGTTTGACGGGCCGAGGCATCGTCATTTTTATGTACAAGTGTCGTCAAACGAGTAAGAGATGGGGGAAATAAATGGGGGACATCAAAAAGTTACTGCAAATCGAACATGGAATCATTCAAGCACCAATGGCAGGAGGAGCTGTGACACCGCAGCTGGCAGCCGCTGTTTCAAATTACGGAGGGCTTGGCAGCTTGGCAAGTGGATATGTGCAGCCTGACGATTTGAGACAGCAGATTAGACAGGTCAAACAGCTGACATCTCGCCTGTTTCAGGTCAATGTGTTTGTACCAGAGCCAATTCCAGATGTGAAAAAAGAGGATGTGGCGTTTTGGGAGAAGAGACTGCCTGTATGGCCCGAAGCTCATAGGATGCCAAGCGAAGAAGAGTTGTGGGATGATTTTGAACGGAAAATCAACATTCTTCTGGAAGAAGACGTTCCGATCGTTTCCTTTACATTCGCCTGTCCAAATGAACAAACGATTCACCACCTAAAACAAAAGGGAATCTTTTTAATCGGAACGGCGACAACAAAAGAGGAAGCACTGCTTCTAGAGGAAAAAGGAATGGATGCCATTGTGCTGCAAGGAAGTGAAGCAGGGGGACATCGCGGCACATTTTTACGTGCAAAAGGAGACGCCTTGGTGGGGCTGATCAGTCTGATCTCTGACGTCAAACCGCTCTGCCGTGTGCCTTTGATAGCAGCAGGAGGCATCACGGACCGATTAGGTATGAAAGCAGCGCTAGCGCTTGGAGCGGATGCGGTTCAAATCGGCACACGATTTTTAGCCAGCCAGGAAAGTGCTGCGGCAGAGGTATACAAGAAAGCCATTTTACAGGCAGAAGGCAGTGAAACGAGGGTGACAAGGCTTTTTTCTGGGAAAAGAGCGAGAGGTATTGTGAATCAGTGGATGGAGGATGAAAGTCTGCATGAAGATAGGGTTCTTCCTTACCCAGTTCAGCATCTATGCACAACACCGATGCGAAAAGCAGCTGCTGCCGGAGGTAACCCTGATCAAATGGCTCTGTGGGCAGGACAGGGCGTTGGACGTATTCACTCGATTTTAAGCGTTGAAGACATCATGCACGAACTGACGCAGACATAAAATCATGATGGGTGGTGTGACAGGATGGACATCTTAAAACATTCCTACCGAAAAAAAGGCCAGATTGAATTTTGGTTTGATGATTTCCCTCATTCTCCTGCTGTCCTTACGCCCATTCGTCATTACTATTTTGTTCGATACGTGAAATGGAGCCGGCACGACTCGCCGGTCACAAGAAAAGATTTAGAAGAAATGGAGATCCTTGCGAACACGATGCTTGGCACACTCCAAAATTATCGTAAACGCAAGGCATACAGAAGCCCCTTGTCATAACCAATAGACAAGAGGCTTTTTTTAGCTGCCAAACATTTGCCTGAGATAAATTACATCCATCCGGGTAGTCTGCGGTAATAAATAAGCGGATTGAACCGCACCTGGCCGTCTTCTCTTATTCAGTTTGTCGATAATTTCTGCTGCTGTTAAAATTCCAAGTCCATGACCGTAATATTGATCTTCTCCTAAGTAAATCACATTTTCCCCGCGCCATTGCGACTGCTGATAGCTAAACTCTGGATTTTCGAAATATAAACAATCCCCATAGATAAAATCATTCCCGCGCTCTGTATAAATCGACAAAGTATCATAGTGCCAGTCATACAGTGTTAAACTGCGAAGTCTTCGATTAAACTTCTCCTCTCCTACTGTTTGCAAAACCCCCATATAAAACACAATGACAATCGCTGTTGCGCATTCAAATGCATATTTTGAACCATTTTCAAAAATGTCTTGAATGCCTCTTGATGGCTCCACTTGATAGCGCAGCTCTAGTGCTCCTGCTTCCGACACACGCCAAAACGCATCATTTGCACGCGACCTTTGAAAGATGGCGAATGAGGCACCGCTTTTATTCAAATCTCTTGCAGCATTCATAATGTTCGATCTTAAAGTGACCTCAAATAACAAATCAGATGCTTGCCTATAGCGGAACGTATCATTCGAGGCCTGTAACTGCATCAAAATGATCCGCTTTTGTCCCTCTAGCTGAAACGATGCCAGCTGCTCATTTGTCACTGGCTGTCCTGAAAGGATAATCATATGAAAAGCGCCCCCTTTTGTATTAGCGTATGCAGGGTGCTTGGGCAAGGAATCAATTTGTGAAAATAAACAAAATAGCATCCTTTTTATTTGAAAAACATGAAAATACTATGAAGATGTCCGATATAAAACATATCGTTTAAAAGGAGGAAAAACATGAAAAGTGCAATAAAATGGTTGAAAAAACCATCGATTTCCAAAAGACTGATTATTTCATTCACACTTGTTCTCGTCTTGCCAATCATTACACTCAGTACGATTTCATATCAGATTGCCAAAGAAGAATTAGATCATGAAATCATGTACGGAGCAAAAGCAAGAGTCAATGATATGAATGACATGATCGAGCAAAAGCTTTTGAATAAAGAAAACGCGGTGAAACTTTTTACTCAAACAACAACTGCTGCAGACTTTAAAAAGAAAAACCAGGACGAACTGTATGAGCATTTTGAAATATACAGCAAAATCAACGAAGATGATGTAGTTGGATTTTATGCAGCAAGTAAAAATCGTGATTTCATTCAGTTTCCTAAAGTAGACATGCCAAAAGGCTATGACCCAACAACACGCGATTGGTATCAGCAAGCGATGCAGGATGAAAAAGGTGAGCCAGTTGTCACCAATCCATACATTTCTGCTACAACAAACGGCATGGTGGTCACGATTGCCCAGCGCCTGAAGGACGGGTCGGGAGCGATCGGAATCGACATTGATGTGCAAGACATTGTTGATAAAATCAAAGAAATTAAAATTGGACGAGAAGGATATCCAATTATTGCAAATAAAAGCAAACAAATTGTAGCCCATCCAGAAGAAAAGTCAGGATCTGAGGTCACAGGAAATATTTCATCAATCCTTTATAGCGGCAAAGAAGGAACATCAACTTATGAGAATAAAGGAGAACAAAAACGTATCGTTTTTGTCACAAATGATTTAACAGGTTGGAAAATTGCTGGAACGATGTTTGTATCAGAAACAGAAGAAGCAGCACAGCCAGTTTGGAATTCTGCCATTATTCTTTTAATTTCTTCATTTATCCTTGGCGGTGTCGCTATCTTCTTCATTGTTCGCTCGATTACCATTGGACTGAGAAGGCTTGTTGATTTCTCAGAAAAGGTGAGTGAAGGGGATTTAACAGAAACCCTCGAAACCAAATCGAAGGATGAAATAGGAGATCTCACAAGAAGCTTCAGCAAGATGAGTGAATCTCTTCGTGACGTCATTCGCGCTGTACAGCAATCTGTCGACAACGTGGCTTCGGCTTCAGAGGAGCTGACGGCAAGTGCCAGCCAAACAAGTCAAGCAACAGAGCATATCACGATGTCAATTGAACAATTTTCAAATGGAAATGAAGCACAAAACGAGAAAGTCGAATCTAGTACGAATCAGCTTGTGGCAATGAACGAAGGATTACAAGATATGTCACAAACCTCATCTGAAGTGGCTGCTGTCTCTATTCAATCAACAGAAGCTGCTGGTCAAGGCGGCCGAATTGTTGAAAGCACAGCAAGCCAAATGAAACATATTGATACATCTGTACAAGAAGCAGAGCAGGTCATGAAAGAATTAGAATACAAGTCTAAAGATATTACGAGTATTTTAAATGTCATTAATGGCATCGCGGATCAAACGAATTTACTTGCGCTTAATGCAGCAATTGAAGCAGCAAGAGCAGGTGAATCAGGACGCGGATTCTCCGTCGTTGCAGAAGAAGTGAGAAAACTAGCAGTCCAATCCGCAGATTCAGCGAAAGAAATTGAGAAGCTCATCCAAGAAATTGTACTAGAAATTGCTAAATCTCAAGATATGTTCAAAGCAGTCAATCGAGAAGTAAACGCAGGACTCGGTATGACAGAGGAAGCAAAAGAAAGCTTCCAGCACATTTATGAGGCAGCAGAAGGAATGTCGAAAAAACTGTCGCAATTAAACGATACAGCCATTGACCTATCAAGCGGTTCAAAGCTTGTTTCACAAGCGATGCAGGAGATGCGCCAAGTCTCGAGAGAAAGCGCAGCAAACATTCAGGACATTGCGGCTTCCGCAGAAGAGCAGCTAGCATCTATGGAGGAAATCACATCTTCATCTGTGACACTTGCCAACATGGCAGAGGAACTAAAAGAGCTCACAAGTCAATTTAAAATTAATTAAATAATGATGAAAAAGTATCCAGAATTGTCTGGGTATTTTTTTTATTTTTAAACGTCATTTCCAGCCTCTAAAAATACACCTTTCATCCGATAATAACTTTAGAGAAGTAAAGGGGGAAAGTTAAAATGGGAAAAATGATCCAATGGTTCAAAAAACCATCCATTTCAAAGAAATTAATCATTGCCTTTTTGGTCGTCCTTATTCTGCCAACTGTGGCACTGACAATTAGTGCGTTTTTTACATCAAAGACAGAGCTAGACAAACAGATTATGGGCAGTGCGATGAGTCAGGTCAATGCATTTGATACCTTAATCAATGAGAATATTGGAAACAAATCAGATGCTGTGACACTGTTTTCAGACTCGCTCAAAGCGTCTAATCTTCAAGAAAAAAATAGAAATGCGACCATTAAAGAATTACAGCAATTTGGAAAAATTAATGAAAAAGATGTATCCGCAATCTATGCAGGCTCTGAAAAGGGATTGTTTATGCAATATCCAGTTCAAAAGATGCCAGATGGCTACGATCCAAGAGAACGTCCATGGTATCAAGAGGCATTGAAAGCAGAAAACGGCAAACAAGTCATCACAAAACCATATGTAGCAGCATCCACAGGCAAAATGGTTATCACAATTGCCCAAAAAATGAAAGATGGTTCAGGTGTCATTGGTCTTGACATGGAAATTGACAGCCTGCTCCAAAAACTAAAAGAAATCAAAATTGGGCAAAAAGGCTATGCTTTCATCATGGAGAAAGATAAAACAGTTTTAGCAGATCCAACCCAAAAGCCAGGAAGTCAAGTCAATGAAAATCTGGCCAGTATTATTTTTAAAAATAAAGAAGGAAGCGGCAGCTATACCCTCAAAGGAACAGATAAAAAGGTTGCATATGTCACCAATGAATTAACCGGCTGGAAAATTGGTGGAACGATGCTCGTATCTGAAGTAGAAGAAGCGGCAAAGCCCGTTTTCAATACAGCCATTATCGTATTCAGTGTCACACTCATTGTTGCAGGAACCCTCATTTTCTTTATCGTCCGCTCTATTTCAAAAAGATTATCCAATCTTGCCCGCTTCTCGAAAAAAGTCAGCGAAGGTGATTTACGCGATAAGCTTCAGATCCAGTCAGATGACGAAATTGGACAAGTTGGTAAAGGCTTTAATACGATGATTGACTCATTGCGATCTCTCATTGGAGCCGTTCAAACTTCAGTCGAGAATGTCGCATCTTCATCAGAAGAACTGACTGCCAGCGCAGGACAAACAAGTAAAGCAACAGAGCATATTACACTAGCCATTGAACAATTCTCCAGCGGAAATGAAAGCCAAAATGATAAAGTCGAATTGAGCTCAGAAGAGTTAGAGGAAATGAACCGCGGTCTTCAGAATATGAATGAATCGGCTGAATCCATTACTGCTTCATCGATCAAATCAACAGATATCGCAGGGGAAGGCGGCCAGCTTGTTGAAAAAACCGCTTCTCAAATGAATGTCATTGATCAGTCCGTGAAAAAAGCAGAGAATGTCATCAGTGCACTTGAAAGTAAATCGAAAGACATTACCCAAATTCTCGGTGTCATCAATGGAATTGCCGATCAAACGAATTTACTTGCGCTAAATGCAGCGATTGAGGCAGCAAGAGCTGGTGAATCTGGCAGAGGCTTCTCCGTTGTAGCAGAAGAAGTAAGAAAACTGGCGGTTCAATCTGCCAACTCGGCAAAAGAAATTGAGAATTTGATTAAAGAAATCGTGCAAGATATTGACGTATCACAGGAAGTATTCACTGCAGTGAATCGAGAAGTTCAATCAGGCCTAAGCTTCACTGAACAAACGAAAGTAAGCTTCCACAATATTTTCGAAATGACAAAAGAAATTTCTGACCAGCTTCAAACAATGAATCAAACCGTTGTTCAGCTTTCAAAAGGCTCGGCACATGTGTCAGAGGCTGTTCGTGAGATCGCAGACGTATCACGTGAAAGCTCGGCAAATATTCAAGACATTGCTGCTTCAGCAGAAGAACAGCTGGCATCAATGGAAGAAATCAGCTCGTCCTCTGCCACACTCTCTTCGATGGCAGAAGAATTACGCGATTTAATTAGCAAATTTAAGGTTGAATAGACAGGAAGAAAAGAGCCTCCAGATAGAGGCTCTTTTTCATTGAGTAAATCAAAAGAAATGGGTAATTATACTTATTTTTTGGATTTTTTGAACATTATTCCTTGAAAAATAATTCATATTACCTAAGAATAGAAGAGGAAGACCACAAATCATAAATCAAAAGGAGTAGAGTCATGAAAAAAATCAACTTTTTTAAGCACTTTACGATGTCGAAGAAATTAATTACTGCATTCTTAGCGATTCTCCTAGTGCCAATTCTCGTATTGGCTGCATTTTCTTATGAAGTGGCATCAAAGTCTCTTAATGATGAGATTATGTCTAGTGCTGCAAATGGTGTTCAACAATTAAACGAACTCATTAATAAAGATATACAGCCTAAAATTGACATGGTTTCATACTTATCTAAATCGATCAAAAAGGGTGAATTGACTGCTAAAAACAAAGATTTACTCAAAGTGAAATTAGAGCAATTATCGGAAACAGATGACGATGTAGTAGAAGTATTTGTTGCAGATCAAAATGGTAAACTAACTGAATATTCGGAGATTCACAAAGGTAATGCAAAGAGCGCAAAAAATGAAACTTGGTTTCAGAAATCGATGGGAGAGAAGAAACTCATCATTTCAGATCCTTTTGCCGATAAGTCATCAGATGACCTGCTCATCACAATATCAGAACAGCTAGCAGATGGATCTGGTGTGATCGGGGTGAATGTACGCTTAAATACGGTTGTAAAAGATACAAACAGCATCAAAATTGGCCAAGAAGGCTATGCGTTTATCGCCACATCAGATCAGCGTTATGTGGCCCATAAAACCGATAAGGCTGGGACAAAGCTGACTGGTGACTTCATCTCAAAACTATATGATAAAAAAGAAGGCAGCTTTGAATATGAATACAATGGCCAGCCGAAGCAAATGTTTTTTGACACAAATGAAGCAACCGGCTGGAAGCTTGCTGGAACGATGTATGTGAATGAAGTAAAAGAAGCCGCACAGCCAGTGCTCGACTTAACAATGATCATTCTTGCGGCTGCGATTGCCATTGGCGGAATCGCGATTTATTTTATTATTAAATCGATTCGAAAGCCACTGATAGAGCTCTCTGAATCGGCTGAAAAAATCAGTCAAGGTGATTTGACCCAGTATATTGAAGTTCGTACGCACGATGAAATTGGTAAGCTTGCGCAAAGCTTTAACGACATGTCAGCAAAGCTGAAGCAAGTCATTCAAGCTGTCCAAAATTCCATTGAAAATGTGGCTGCTTCGTCTGAAGAGTTAACGGCAAGTGCAGGACAGACAGCTCAAGCGACCGAGCATATCACATCATCTATTGAACAGTTCTCAAACAGCACTGAACATCAAAATGATATGATCGAAAAAAGCTCAGTTCAGTTAAACGAAATGGATCGGAGCTTATCGCATATGGTCGATACAACCTCTCATATGATGGAATCGTCGATCGAATCGAGCAAAACTGCTCAGGCTGGAGGAGAACTCGTTCAAAAAACAGCAGGTCAAATGCAAACGATTGAGCAGGCAGTAAAAGAAGCAGAGCTTGTCATTGCAGGCTTGGAGCAGAAATCAAAGGATATTACAAACATTCTTGGGGTCATCAACGGTATTGCGGATCAAACGAATCTCCTTGCTTTAAACGCTGCGATCGAAGCCGCACGAGCAGGTGAAGCAGGCAGAGGCTTCTCTGTTGTCGCAGAAGAAGTCCGCAAGCTGGCAGAGCAGTCAGGAAGCTCTTCAAAAGAAATTGAAAGCCTGACGAACGAAATTGTGGAGGAAATAGAAAAATCGCAGAAAATGTTTAAACAAGTAGCAGGTGAAGTACAATCTGGATTAAACATTACAGATGAAACGAAAGTGAGTTTTGAGAAAATCACTGATAAAACATCAGAAATGACAGAACAAATGAAACAAATGAACAGATCAGCCGAAGAGCTATCGCATGGCTCAAATGATATTTCTCATGCGGTGAATCAAATCAAAGAGCTCTCAAGAGAAAGCTCAGCAGGCTTCCAAGATATCGCGGCATCAGCAGAAGAACAGCTTGCATCTATGGAAGAGATCAGCTCATCCTCTGCCACTTTATCTCAGATGGCAGAAGAACTAAGGGAGCTTATTAAACAATTTAAAATGTAAGAGAGTAGCGAAACACCTGACGGCAAAACGTCAGGTGTTTCAGCGTGTAGACAAACCTTCAAATTTGGTGTCAGGTCTGCGCGCCGGTGCTCACGAATCTTTTATTCGCTCTGGTACTCGTTCTTCCTAGACTGCAAAGGTTTTCTATCACACTGAAAAAGAAGACAAAGGGCTAAAATCAAGAACATTTTAGCCCTTTGTCAACAATCTTAAGCACCTGACGCCAAAACGTCTGGTGTTTTTCCATTCGATGCATATAAATTGGGTAATTTGGACTTATTTAGACTTTAATAAGTTAAAAAAGTAAAGAACCTAGTAGTACTTCCGATATATATACTATCTTACTAAAAGGAGTTTTCTTTTTTATGAAATTCATACAGTATTTCAGAAAGCCATCTATTTCAAAAAAGCTCGTATTCTCTTTCTTATTTATTCTTTTATGTCCAATCATTGTATTGGCATTCTCTTCATACCATACGGCAAGCACCTCTTTAAATGATCAAATTATGCAAAGTGCAAAGGAAAACGTAGAGCAGCTAGATAAAAATATTACGAAGGTTGTCAAAGTGAAAACAGACGCAGCCGATTTCTTTAGCAAATGGATCACGGAGAAAAAGCTCAAGCAAAAAGGAACGACCGATATTCAAGGACGCTTTGAGCAGTTCATGAGTATGAATGATGACACAGAAGGCATTTTTGTCGCTTCAAGTGACGGCAAAGTGTTTTCAAGATATCCTAATCAAAAAATGCCTGCAGGTTATGTCGCAACTGAGCGGGATTGGTACAAAGACGGCTGGGCGAAAAACGGTGAGCTGTCTGTTTCAGCCCCATATGCAACGGCTTCAACCGGTACACTTGTGGTAACCATTTCTAAAAAACTAGAGGATGGATCAGGCGTCATCGCGATGAACCTAGACATTGCGAATCTAGTTAAAGAGTCCAATAGCATTAACATTGGGAAACAAGGCTATGCCTTTATTGGAAGTCCAGACCGTACATATGTGGCACATCCAACGAAAAAAGCAGGAACAAAATTATCTGGTGAATGGTTAGAAAAAATGTATTCACAAGATAACGGATCTATGAGCTATATGTTTGAAGGAAAAGAAAAGCAAATGGAGTTCACCACAAACAAGGCGACTGGCTGGAAAATTGTCGGGACGATGTTTGTCAGTGAAGTAGAAGAAGCTGCACAGCCAGTCTTTAACATGGCCGCCATCATTTTAGCCGGCGCGCTGATCATTGGCGGGATTCTGATCTTCTTTATCATCCGTTCCATTACAAAACCACTTTCCACTCTTGTCTCTTCTTCGAAGAAGATCAGTCAGGGAGATTTAACAGAAAAAATTGATGTCCGCTCAAAAGATGAAATTGGACAGCTTGGCACAAGCTTTAATGAAATGAGTGAGTCCCTAAGAGATGTCATTCAAGCAGTACAAACATCTGTTGAGAATGTTGCTTCATCATCTGAAGAACTGACGGCAAGCGCAGGTCAAACAACTAAAGCAACCGAACATATTACATCATCTATTGAAACATTCTCAAACGGCAACGAAAATCAAAGCGAAATGGTGGAACAAAGCGCGGTTCATTTAAAACAAATGAATGAAGGACTGAACGAAGTTGCCGAAACGTCTGATGTCATCACAGCGTCATCTGTTCAATCAAAAACAGTCGCAGAAACAGGCGGACAGCTTGTGGAGCAGACTGTTGGCCAAATGAAGACGATTGACCATTCAGTGAAAGAAGCTGAAAGTGTGATCAACGGGCTAGAGCATAAATCAAAAGATATCACAAACATCCTCGGCGTGATTAACGGCATTGCGGATCAAACGAATTTACTTGCACTAAATGCTGCCATTGAAGCAGCACGTGCAGGTGAATCAGGCAGAGGCTTCTCTGTTGTTGCGGAAGAAGTGCGTAAACTAGCGGTTCAATCATCGGATTCAGCAAAAGAGATTGAAAAGCTTGTGAATGAAATCGTTACTGAAATCGAAACATCTCAAAATATGTTCAAAGCAGTGAATGAAGAAGTGAAAAGTGGTCTTACTATTACAGATCAAACGAAAGAAAGTTTCTCACAAATAAATGAGCAAACAGCGGAAATCGCAGCAAGAATGAATGAAATGAATACAACGGTGCGCGAGCTGTCGAAAGGATCTGAGCAAATTTCTAAAGCAGTAAATGAAATTGCAGATGTATCAAGAGAGAGTTCAGCAAGCATCCAAGATATCGCAGCATCTGCTGAAGAGCAGCTTGCTTCTATGGAAGAGATTAGTTCTTCATCCACAACTCTTTCCCAAATGGCGGAAGAATTACGTGATTTAATTAAAAAATTCAAGATCAGCGAATAAGGTCAAGTGGTTCTCCTCAAGGGGAACCGCTTTTCTTTTTAAGAGGACATCTCGTACAATAGAGGAAATCGAAAGAAGAGGAGAGATAGTATGCGTTTATCAGATAAGAAGGTCATTGCGTTTGTCAGCGATGATTTTGAAGATTTAGAGCTATGGTATCCGGTTCTGCGTTTAAGAGAAGAAGGGGCGACTGTCCATCTTGTAGGTGAAAAAGCAAATCATGAGTACATCGGGAAGTATGGTGTGCCGGCGGTATCTGATGCAGATTTTTATTCCATACAAGCTGATGATTATGATGCTGTGCTAGTCCCTGGCGGATGGGCGCCTGATAAACTGCGCCGTTATCCAGAAGTATTAGACATCGTCCGTACATTTGATGCGAAGGCAAAACCAATCGGTCAGATTTGTCATGCCGGCTGGGTGCTGATATCAGCAGGAATCCTGAAAGGCAGACAAGTGACAAGTACACCAGGTATTAAAGACGATATGACAAATGCTGGTGCGGATTGGTTCGATGAGGCAGTCGTCACAGATGGCCACCTCATCTCCAGCAGACGCCCGCCGGACCTTCCGCCGTATGTGAAAGCATTTGCGGATGTGTTAGCCGCAAAATAAACGACTGACACGAAACAAAGGGCGAACAAAAAAATTTCGCCCTTTGTTCATCATTTCATGCCCTATACATTTTGTCTGTCGGCAGGATACAACACGCCCATTTGTCTTCTCGCTTCGTCCATGACGGACATGGTTTGAACAGATAGGGCAAATGTATTGACAGGAGACTGCCCCATTCCCTGCTGAATACACTCAATAAAATGATTGATTTCATAAGACATAGCTGGCTGATCATCTTTGAGAGAGATGTCAGTTTGATGTCCGTCACGGTCGTGTATCGTGATTCGTGAAGGACGGTGGAATTGATCAATCACCATGGTGGCATCCTCGCCTTGAATTTCAGCCGATAAATGAGACGTTGAAATTTTAGAATGAAAAAGAAGTGCTTGATGCCCGTCATACTGTAAAAGGACTGAACCGTTCCCATCCACACCAGAAGAAAGCTTATAGCCTCTTGCGGTGATTTGATTCGGCAGACCAAATAAGTATATGACTGGGTAAACGAGGTACACCCCGATATCCATTAAAGAACCGTTGGATAGCTCAGGCTTAAAGGCATTTGGAAGCTCGCCGCTTCGATAGGCATCGTATCTTGAAGAATATTTACAGTAATGCGCGACCACTTGCCTGATAGGTCCAAGCTGATCAAGATGCTGTTTGATTTGAAGGAAATTAGGCAGAAATGTCGTTTTCATCGCTTCCATCAAACACACTTGATGTTTTTTCGCTGCGGCAATCATTTCTTCCACTTCTTTTCGATGAGAGGCGAATGGTTTTTCGCATAAAACATGCTTTTGATGCCCCATCATCAACATGGCCTGCTCTTTATGAAGGGCATTTGGACTCGCAATATACACGGCATCAAACGTATCACTTTCCGCCATTTGTTGTAAGTTCGTAAAAACCGTATCAATCCCATATTTTTCGGCAAAGGCCTGTCCTTTTTCAGCGGACCGTGAATAGACGGCTGTACATGTAAAATCAGCTAGTTCTTCACCAGCTTGTAAGAACCGATCTGTAATCCAGTTCGTTCCGATGACAGCAAATCGAATCATGTGATTCCCTCCTTCTGCTTTTCTCTGATTATACATGCTTTGAAAGCGTTTGTATGAAAGAATATTCTTTTTATTGCAAAGCGGATGAAACCTTTATATAGGCTGAAACGTCTTACATAAAGGATATAAATGTACGAAAAGTGGGTAGTTTCTTCCTTCTTCGGGTAATACTCAGGATAGAAGGGAGAGGAGGAAACATGAAGCGCGTCCTGCATATAGGAAGTACATACATCTTTGCGCTTTTATTCATAGCGGCTGGTATTTTTCATGTGATAGAGCCGAGCGGCTTTGCCCGCATGATGCCAGGCTGGCCATTTCCATATGTAATGGTCTATGCGACTGCATGTCTTGAATGGCTGCTGGCCGTGCTGCTGCTTTTGCCAAATGTCAGGATTGCAGCGGCAAAATCCATTGCTGTCTATCTTGTACTCATTTTCCCTGCAAACTTATTTGCTGCTCGTGAGGGAATACCATTTCCAGGTCAAGAAAATACAGAACAAGCCTTGCTATGGATAAGGCTTATTGGACAGCCGATTCTCATTGTATGGGCAATGTCCATTGCAAAATGGGAAAAAAAGCTCAAACAATGACGACCATAATCATGATCAAGTAGTGTACAATTTACTCATAAAATAGCCCGTGTTTGGAGGAACAATATGAATTCTATGCAAATGTGGAGCAGTCGATTTAGAAAATTTTTTCTTGATAACAAGTTTGTTCTCTTTTTACTCGTCCTGTTATTAATTGGATTGAATATCCTAGTTTTCATGAAAACATCATTTATTTTCACACCGCTCATTGTACTCGTCAAAACCATTGCCTTACCGATTATTTTAACGGGAGTCGTGTATTATTTATTAAATCCAATTGTTAACTTGTTAGAGAAAGCAAGAATCAAGCGGATCTATTCCATTTTGCTTTTATATATTGTCATTATTGGGATTATTACAGTGACCATCGTGTCCATTATTCCTTTTTTACAAGCTCAAACCATGAGTCTATTTCATAATCTTCCGAAATACGTCGATACGGTAGAAGATCAAATTAGACAATTAACAGGAAGTAACTTTATTAATCAAGTGCAAAACTCGATGAACTTTAACGTGTCTGAATTGGTAAGTAAAGCATCCAGTCAAGCGACGAAGATTTTGGAAAGCACCTTTACCGGTGTAGGAACATTCTTAGGGGCGCTCACAGAAGTCATTATCTCGATCGTGACTGTGCCGTTTATTCTGTTTTATCTATTAAAAGACGGCAAAAAGCTGCCTGACTATCTATTGAAATTTTTCCCAAGTAAAATGAGGGAACATACACATATCATGCTTCACGAAATGAACCACCGTCTAAGCTCGTATATTCGCGGACAGATCATTGTCAGCTTCTGTATCGGTGTTCTTCTGTTAATCGGTTATATGATCATTGGACTTGACTATGCGCTGCTGCTCGCTATCATTGCTGCATGTACAAGCATAGTGCCTTACCTTGGTCCAACAATTGCGATTACACCAGCGATTGTGATTGCACTTGTGACGTCACCAGTAATGCTGCTAAAACTTATTATAGTCTGGACAGTGGTTCAGCTCGTTGAAGGGAAATTCATTTCTCCTCAGGTGATGGGGAAAAACCTTCATATTCATCCCATTACGATTATTTTTGTTATATTAACAGCTGGTAAATTGTTCAACGTGGTCGGCATCATTGTCGCTATTCCGACGTATGCCGTTCTGAAGGTCATCACGACTCACTTATTTGATTGGTTCAAAATGCGGTCCAATTTGTATAAAGAAGAAAAGGTTTGATGTCATAATCTTTTTTTGAAAAAAATATAGTATCATAAAGACGAGCTTTCGATGGAGGAAGCTTGTCTTTATGTGGACATAGATGTTTAGCGTGTTCAAAAGATCAGAATTGAAAGGAAAGAAAATCATGAATCTATGGGATTTATTCGTGGCACTGGTTTTAGGAATTGTCGAAGGATTAACAGAGTACGCACCTGTTTCATCTACAGGTCACATGATCATTGTCGATGATCTTTGGTTAAAATCAAAGGAAATTATTACGCCAGAAGCGGCCAACACATTTAAAGTCGTGATTCAGTTAGGCTCAATTTTAGCTGTCATGATCGTGTTTAAAGATCGTATTTTAAACTTATTGGGCTTAAAGAAAAATATCACCGAAGAGCAAAAGCGCAGCGGGCATAAACTGACCATCGCCCAAATTGCAGTTGGACTTGTTCCAGCCGTCATTTTAGGATTCTTATTTGAAGATTATATTGATAAATACTTATTTGACGTCAGAACAGTCGCTGTCGGTTTGATTTTAGGGGCAGTTCTGATGCTTGTCGCTGACTGGATCAATAAACGGAAAACAGAAACAAGCTCTGTCGATAACATGACTTACAGACAGGCGCTTTATATTGGACTGTTTCAATGTTTAGCATTATGGCCAGGATTTTCGCGCTCAGGTTCAACGATCGCAGGCGGGGTTATTCTTGGTTTGAATCACCGTGCTGCGGCAGACTTTACATTTATCATGGCGATGCCGATTATGGCAGGAGCAAGCTTGTTAACCCTTGTGAAAAATGCCGAATATTTAACACCGGATATGCTGCCATTCTTTATCGTCGGCTTTGTGAGTGCGTTTGTTGTGGCTCTCTTTGTTGTTCGATTCTTCCTAAAACTGATCAATAAAATCAAACTGGTGCCTTTTGCGATATACCGAATTATCCTAGGTGTGATTTTATTTATCCTGTTCATGTAATACTGTAAACTACTCTTTTATAAGAGTAGTTTTTTTGTTATTTCGCCTAATTAGACAGTAAAAATACCCTCTTAATTGGTAGAACAAGGATTTTTTTCATAAATTAGTGTTTAAGAGACAGATGAAGGGGTAGTACATAAACATACCAATTAAAGGAGGAGTTAGAAATAATGAGAAAAACAAGCAAAATGTTTGTTGGTTCTGTCATCGCTACGTCAATGATTGCTGCCCCTCTATCTCTTACGACTTTTGGTCAAACGGCTGAAGCTGCTACAACAACAGGTGTTGATGGAAGTGTCTCAATTGATCCAGTAGCCATTGCCGATAAAATTGAACAAGCAGTAAAATCATCTCAAAATCGTGATGGATTCGTAAAAAATGCGGCATACAGTGCGTTCTATGAAGCAGGTCAAAACTACAACGTAGTTGTCCAAAACTTAAGCCAAGACCACGACTTTAGCGGTCTGAACAATGTTGTCTACTATGATAGTGTTGAATATGACGGTATTACGTTTGGTATTTGGGTATTTGAAGATGGTACGTTTGTCAACAATGGTGACGGTGGATATATTAACTGGACGTTTGTTGGCAGCTTTGACCGAGAAGATGGAAGCGGAACTGTCGATTTTCATAAAAGATTCTAATCTTAAAAGTCTGCCGGTGAATCGGCAGACTTTTTTTATAACGCACATTCTTCTATTTCAAACCCTAAATCCTCAATGATGTGATGATCCGTTTGGACTTGCTGGCCTTTTGTTGTTAAATAATCACCAACAAAAATGGAATTTGCGGCATACAGTGCGAGCGGCTGGAGTGTCCGTAAATTAAACTCTCTGCCTCCGGATACCCGAATTTCTTTTGTTGGGTTGACAAATCTCATCATTGCCAGCACTTTCAATGCTTTGATCGGGTGTGTTCGTTTTTGATGCTCAAGCGGTGTTCCTTCGATGGCATGAAGAAAGTTGACTGGAATTGAATCCGCATCAAGTGCTCTGAGCGCAAAAGCCATTTCAACAATTTGCTGATTGGTTTCACCCATTCCAATAATGACCCCTGAGCAAGGTGACATGCCAGATTGTTTGACCTGCTCAATGGTCGACACGCGGTCATCGTATGTATGAGTTGTCGTAATGTGAGCATGATGATCATGATGTGTATTGATATTGTGATTATACCGATGAACACCCGCTTCCTTCAGCCGCTTCGCTTTTTCTTCATTTAATAACCCAAGACAGGCACACACTTTCAAAGGCATCGTTTCAGTGATCTCCTTGACTGCTGCTGTGACTTCATCTAATTCCCTATGAGAAGGCGCTCTCCCGCTTGCCACAATACAATAAGTTCCGGCTTTTCTTTTGAGAGCCTCACGCGCACCAGCTACAATGGTCTTTTGATCAAGCATTGTATATCTTTCAACCGGTGCTTTTGAAATCATCGACTGTGAACAATATCCACAGTTCTCAGGGCAATATCCACTTTTTGCGTTAAAAATCATATTTAATTTCACCTTTTTTTGAAAAAAATGAAATCGCACTTGATAGGCTGCATGCATAATAGGTAACAATTCTCTATCGTCAGCTTCAAGAATGTCTAGCCCCTCTTGCGCCGTGATCGGTTCATTTTTCATCGCCTTCTCCGCTATTGCTTCCCAAGACAAAGACAGCTGCTCTCTCATCATGAATGCCCCCTTAATATGTTAACTTATTTTAATTAAAAGTTAACATATTGTACGGATGTTGGCAATCATGATTCAGATGAAACCAACACTAAACACCAAAAGGCGATGACTTCATGTCATCGCCTTTAGATATGTAAAGCTAGATTGCTTATCGAACAGTAATATAGTTAATCACAAGCTCGCCTAGTGAATTATAGTAGGAAACTGTCACAGAACCGCGTTGTACAGCGCGAATCCATGTGAAGTTTGGAGCCGTTTGATCTAATTGAATCGCATACGTTGCACCCGACACAGAAATTTGGCTTGCTGGAAGAGAGACGGCGATTGAAGAACCTACAGAAAGCGTACGGTTCACCGTAATTACTTTATTCATAATAGGAGCTTTTGCTATGACTGGTTCTTTTGGCTGTGCAGCTGCATGAGCACCTTCAGTTTGAGAGAACGTAAGAGCACCTACAGCAGCTAAAGACAATGTACAGATTTTCATGAATTTTTTCATCGGTAACACTCCTTTTATTGGTATATACATATATTAATAATAATAGAATTATTTGTCAATTAAAATATGTGAAAAAAAGAGTAATTATGGCGAAAATTGTCACATATTATGTTGGAAAAGACATGATTTTTTATTCATATGCTATTTCTTTTTTAAGGGAAAGAGGTATAAAAAAAAGCTGGGTTCGTCCCAGCGTAAAGCAGATGAAAAGAGATGATCAATTGTCGTCTCGCTTTTTTGGCTGACGACCTTTTTGCTTCTCTTTCTCTCTAATGTAGTTAATAAAATCGATGGTTTGTCTTCGTGCTTCTTCGGAAAAATCTGATGCTGCTTTAAACGCAATTTGCAAATCAGGATCGTCTGCAAGATCGTCATCGGGCCTGCCTTTGTCCTTACCTGTGAGAAGATAATCGGTTGAGACCCCATATAATTCGGCAATTTTCACAATCATTTCACCGTCGGGTTTTCTCAAGCCGTATTCCCAGTTTGCATAAGTCGACATCGCCTTTAATCCGAGTTTTTTAGCAACTGTTGACTTGCTCCATCCATTCTTCTCTCTTAATTCAGTTAGAATCTTCCCAGTCAAATTATCCATCAGAAACACCTTTTTTCATGTTATGAGTAAATTTTATCATGAATTACACGGAAAAGATAAATAAATACACAAAAAGAATAAAAATGTGGTTGACTTACTCGTTTTGTGTATATTATCATAATGAATATAACTTACACATATTGAGTAAGAGGTGGAAAGATGAAACTTGAAAATTTACGAGAAGAGCGCATATTGCAAGGAAAAACACAAACCTATATGGCGAAAAAATTGGGATATAAGTACACAAGCGGCTATGCGAATATCGAAATGGGCAGAACGAAGCCTAGCTTAGAAATAGCAAAGCATATTGCAGATCTGCTGAATACCGGGGTTCAAGAGCTTTTTTTGGCCAAAAGTTACACGAAAAGAGTAATTGTTTAAGAGGAGATCGGTTCTTAGAAAAGGGGAGACGAACAGAATGAATATTGAACATCCAATGGTGACTCAGATGAGTGACTTTGGTTATCCAAAAAGTTATTGGTTATATGACATGAAACGATATGGATACCAAACAGAAATTGAGGACAGCTTGGAGGGAGCTGAAGAAGATGAGACATCAGCTGACGTTTGATGCTAGAAAAGAAGCGCAGCTTTGTTTAGACCAAGCTGGCGGCTGGATCGCCTTTCATCATCAGAAACCGATGTTTGTTTTTGCCACATCAGAAGAGAAAGAGACATATATGACCCTCCTGGAAGCTAAGGTTGATGATACAAAAAAGGAGGAATCAGCTCAACGTGAAACGATGGAAGCAAATCATGACATTTTTGAAATGCTTGCTCAAAGCGAGTAAAAACGAACAAGACATCCGCCAGTGGGCAAAGGATGACGGGAGATCATAACATGGTCATCCATTTAATCATTGAACATGAGCATTTGTTAACAAAAGAGACATTGATGAAAAGAATACGATCAGCTGCAAAAGGGCAATGCCCGCAAAAATTAAAAGGCGCACTATCACTTGAAATTCGTTTATTTGATCACATGCCGTTTGATATAGCTGACTGCCAAAAAAAGCGTACATACGCAGAAAAAGGGTTGATACGCCCAGTACACGTCAGCATCTTTCAGCCGAATCTACAGCATATTCAAGAAGCACTTCATTCTATAGCCGATGAAGTCCCTCTGCAGATGGTCGATTTAAGAGTTTCTCAGTTTTATAGTATGTGTCCAAGAGTTGAAATCATTATCAATACGGTAGGTGGTGGCACGAGGCCAACACCAAAAAAGGAGACAAGCAGATGAACGAGCCAAAACAACTATTCATTCAAGAAAACCAAACATTTGTCGGTGAGATGGAAAAAGGAAAAATTCAAGTCATCGTGTTAGATGGGAATGTAGGAACGGCTTATAAAATGGATGTACCTGAACATGGAAAAACCATTATTCAAACGGCAAAAGGTCATTTTGCAAGAGTAGATCACGAGATTGGTTTTAAAATCAGCTAACTGACTGAACACATCAAAGCACAATATGTCCAAGACGGAAAGCCTGCGGACACTGATCAAGACCCTGCTAAAAGGGGACTTGATTGGTGTCCGTTTTTTATTTTCTTAAAAAGGGAGAGAGCCAATATGCAAGATTTACTCATTGAATATAAAAGAGCTTTAAAGAATGCTAGAAAACAATATGAACCATTTAAAGAAAAAGAAGAACATCAGCTGTCCGTTCAAGACAAGCATGATAAAAAAATGATTGCCAGTATGGTAAGCGATCTGGAATACGTAGTAGAATGGCTTCAAATCGGAAGAGAGCCAGGCGCGCGCAGAGGATTAGACAGACGTTCAGTCTATCAGCGTACCATTCTCGCAAATCCAGAAGTGTTAGAGGCTTTATCACATGAATATACCCTTATTCAAGAGAAAGAAAGAGAAGTCAGTGAGAGAGACAAAAAAAGAATTGATGACGCTTTGTCTGTTTTAACAGATCGAGAAAAGGACGTATTCTTTATGCACACAACACAAGGGTTATCGTTTAGCGAGATTGCGGACATGCTGGATGTCAAAAAAGGAACTGTGCAAAAACATATGGAAAGAGCGCGGACGAAAATGTCCAAAAAAGTACAAGAACGCCTATTCAGAGCTGCTGAATAGGTGTTTTTTCTGTTCAAAAATAAATCAGCTAAAGCTTGTCTTACAGTTGCCACCTATAGTTAGAAAGACCAAACGAATGTTTGCTAGCCCTACACAAATGATTCCTTCAGAGGGAATCATTCGAATTAAAAGGAGGCGGCAGGTGAATGTAAATGAAAGATAAACGGATAGAGGCCAAGCAGGATTATATGAAGGGGATGACGTACCAGCAAATTGCTGATCATTACAATGTCTCGATCCATACCGTCAAATCGTGGAAAAGACGATACGGATGGCAAAGACACAAAACTTCGTCAAAGCAAGCACACTCGATTTTCAATCAATTTCTTTCAGATGAAACGATTGAAATCATGGAGAAAATGGATGGACGCACATCGCTTGATTTAATCTGGGACCAAATTCAAATTCAATATGCAGCCATTATTCGGGCGCAGCGAATCATGTATGTAGCAGATCAAGAGGACATGATCAAAGAGCTGAAAAAGGCGGCATACATGCCTTCTTCATTAGAAGAAACAGGCGAAGGCATTCAGACAGAACTAGACATGACCTCAGAAGAATACTCGTTTCAATTTTCATGGGATCGGCATGCGACGTTTTTAAATGCACAATCCCGTGCAATGGGTGAACTCAGGCGTTTAATAAAACAGTTTGAAGAGCTCGCACATGCGAAGGATGAACGAAGATTAAGGCTGAAGCAAATTGAACTGACGATCGAAAAAACGAAAAAAGCAGTGCGTGAAGAAAAAGAGGAAGATCTTCAAATCATGATCAAGCGAAAAGAGGAAGACTCATGACGCCATTGATTGAAAAAGAAGTCAATCCTCACTTTGAACACTTTCTATTCGATTGGAATCAAAAGTTTCAATTTTTAGTCGGAGGCTATGGCTCCTCCAAAAGCTATCACATTGCTTTAAAGCTTGTCTTAAAACTGCTGGAAGAAAAGCGGACAGCACTTGTCATTCGAGAGGTGTATGATACGCACCGCGAATCAACCTTTTCTTTATTACAAGAAATCGTTAGCGACCTCGGCATCGACCACGTGGTGAAGTGCCGAAGTTCGCCGCTTGCACTAACGTTTCGAAACGGCAGCAGCATCTTATTTAAAGGACTGGACAAGCCTGAAAAATTGAAATCGATCAACAACATCTCGATCATTTGGATTGAGGAATGTTCAGAGGTTTCTTATGAAGGTTTTAAAGAGCTGCTTGGAAGGCTGAGGCATCCGTCCTTACCGCTTTATATGATGTTATCGACCAATCCTGTTGGTCAGGATAATTGGACGTACAGACATTTTTTTCGAGATGAACAGCTGAAGCGATTTGTTTTAGATGACGAAACATTATACAAAAAGCGAACCGTTGTCATCAAGGATACGTATTACCATCACTCCACGGCGGAAGATAACCTATTCCTTCCTAAAAGCTACGTGAAGCAGCTGGATGAGCTGAAAGAGTATGACCCAGATCTCTATCGCATTGCGAGGAAGGGGTATTTCGGCATTAATGGCACAAAGGTTTTTCCTCAATTTGAGGTGAGAAGCCATTCTGATGTATTAGAAGCCATTCAGCAGATTGACAGACCGCTGAAACGAGCAGGCATGGATTTTGGATTTGTTGAATCATACAATGCGCTCATTCGGTTAGCTGTCGATCATGAAAAAAAGTACTTATATATTTATTGGGAATATTACGACCGCGGGAAAACAGATGATGAAACAGCCACTGACCTGCAAGAGTTCATTGAATCCCAGGAACTGATTAAAGCTGACGCAGCCGAACCTAAAACCATTCACTATTTTCGGCAGCGCGGCTTTCAAATGGTAGCGGCACATAAGTTCCAAGGCTCACGTTTGCAGTATACAAAAAAAATCAAACGGTTTAAGAAAATTATTTGTTCTGATGCTTGTCCATATACCATCTATGAACTTCAATCACTAACCTATAAGGCAGATAAGGATGGACGTCTAGAGGAAGATGAATTTCAAATCGATCCGCACACTTTATCAGCCATCTGGTATGCGCTGGATGATTATGAAGTGACAGATTTGAAACAGACCGCCTCAGAGCGTGTCCGTCCAAACAGAGAGAGGAGGTCCATACAATGAAACAATTGAAAGCAACCATTATGAAGGCAAACATGTCTGATCATACAAAACAAATGTATGCAGATGAATTTTCCTACGAAAAAGATGATATTGTTCCCCCGCCTTACAATATCAATGAATTAAAAAGCATGGCAGAATATTCAACCATTCTTCAGCAATGTATTGATGCGTATAAGACCAATATTTTAGGCTTTGGTTTTGGTGTAGAATATGCCTTTGACTTTAATGCAGAAGGTGTGAAACCGGCAAAAAAGAAAGCAGCAGAGAAGGAATGGACAAGACTTGAAGAGTTTACGAAATACATGAACTATGATGAGTCTGCTGATGTGGTGCTTGGCTATGTCATCGAAGACCGGGAGAAAACGGGGAATGGTTTTTTAGAGGTTCTCCGAGATGGTCAGGGAAAGCCGGCAGGAATCGAGTATTTAGATTCGCTCCATATCCGTATTTGCAAGCTTAGTGAGCCAGTTGATGTTGAATTCCGGTATACAGAAAACGGCGAATTGAAAACAATGAATCGAAAGAAACGATTCCGTAAATATGTGCAGGTGATCAATGAAAAGAAAGTCTTCTTCAAGGAGTATGGTGATCCGCGCATTTTACATTGTGAAACAGGCAAATACGATGACACCACCCCAGAGCCGCTGCGCGCAACAGAAGTGATTCATTTTAAAATCGGCAGTGGAACGTATGGGATTCCCCGCTGGATTGGCAACATCGTCAATATGTATGGGGCACGCAAGGCAGAAGAGTTGAACTATCTTTATTTTAAACAAGGGCGGCATGTACCTGGTGCCATCATTGTCGAAAATGGAATGCTGTCTGAGTCTTCCTATCAGCAGCTTCAGGATTATATGGACGATATCGAAGGCTCTGATCATGCACATAAATTTCTATTGCTTGAAGTCGAAGGTCTCCCGACGGAAAAAGGGTTAACTGGAGAAGAAGATGTCTCAAATGTCAAAGTGAACTTCAAATCTCTAGCAGAGATCTTGCAAGAAGATGCACTCTTTTTAGAATACGATGAAAAAACAAGAAACAAAATCCGCTCTGCTTTTCGCCTGCCGCCTATTTACACAGGTGAGTCTCAAGACTATAACAAAGCGACAGCCGATACGGCGCGAAAAACAACAGAAGAACAGGTATTTCAGCCTGAACGGCATCTCATCACAGGAAAGCTCAATACCCTTTTCCTGCCGGATCTTGATATTTGGCATGTTCGTTTCCTATTAAATGGTCCTGACTTTAGAGATCCATTAGAGATTGCCAAGGTTCTGACACCGTTTATTCAGGCTGGGGCAGTGTCACCAAACGATTTGCGAGATCTAGCAGGACGTATCCTTGGGAAAACGTTAGAGGAATGGCCGGAGGATCTCTATCACAGACCTTTAGAAAGCCGCATGACATCAGCCGAACAAGAGCCTCAACGAGAGGCGAATCAGCTGAAGAAATAAACCGAAGCGCATGCGCTTTTTTGAAAGGGGGTGAACATATGCCAAGAGAATTAAAAAACGCAAAAATTACGCATGTTTCCTATGTGGACAGAGCCGCAAACAAAAAGAAATTCTTTTTGATGAAGGCAAAGAAAAGCCAGCCTGACTTTCAAAAGGAGGTTAGTGTGCTGACAAAGGCAGAAGATGCTCATCGTCTTGTGTATGGTGTCGTGTATGAACCGAATACACCTGATGCACACCAAGACTTTATGTCTGCCAAAGAAATTGAAAGAGCGGCACATGGTTTTATGAAGGATGCCCGCCACATTGACAAGCAGCATGATTTTCAACATGGTGTGGGCGAGGTTGTTGAATCATACATTGCCCCCGCTGATTTTGAGGTAGGCGGTGAGCTGATTCGAAAAGGATCTTGGGTACTTGTAACAAAGGCTTCCCAAGAGATTTGGGATCAAATCCAGAAAGGCCACATTACAGGGTATTCAATGGCTGGAACGGCGGACATCGTAGCAATAGAAGAACAAGATCAGCTCCTATCTCAAAGCACAAATGAGAGAGGGCTTTTTTCTTTGCTGAAAAATTTCTTTTTGAAAGAGGAAGGTGCAAACATGTCACAACAATTTTGGAGCGTTTTAGACCATCTGCTGGAAGCCTTACAGTCAAGTGATGGTGATGAGGCGGGTGTAAGATCAGCGCTTGAGCAATTGCTGCCAATCGTGCAGGACATTTTGAAGACAGAGGATGTGCTTCAAACGATTGGTGAAAGGCCAGCCTCCGTACAAAAACAAGATGCCGCTCTGACAACGGAGCAAGTACAAGAGCTTGAAAAAGCAAAAATGGCCATTGAAAACGTCTTACAGCAGGCAGAACAGCAGGAAACAGATCAAACAGAGGAAGAACCTGTCCAAAAGGTGCTTGAGCAAGTCGTTGCACCGATTCGTCATCAGCTTTCTTCCTTAGAGAAATCAGCCAGCAGAGAAAAAGCAGCGCTTGAGCAAGTGCTTCAGCAGCAGCTTTTGCCTATTTCAGAGCGGATTCACATGCTTGAAAAAGCGCGCGGTATGTCAAAACAAACAATCCACGATACACAAAATGACAGTACAAAGCCCATATGGGATGGCTTACTATAAGCCTAAATAAGGAGGAACCAGTGTGAGAAATCAAGAGTTGATTCGCAAGGCCGAAATGACACTTGCCAGCTTAAAAACCGGCGGTCTCATGAACGCAACCCAATCCAACACATTCATTAGAATGATGCAAAATACACCAACCGTTTTAAATGATGCACGTATCATTCCAATGGAAAGTGATTCACAAAAAATCGAAAAAATCGGCTTTGGCCAGCGTATTTTGCGCCCAGCAGAAGAAGGCAAAGCACTTGATGCGAAAGACCGTGTTGTCCCAGCGACAAGCACTGTCCAGCTAAATGCGAAAGAGGTCATCGCAGAGATTCATATGACCTACGACAGCATTGAAAACAATATTGAGAAAGACGGAATTCAGCAGACGATTATGCAAATGCTAGCTGAACGAGCAGCCGTTGACATTGAAGAGCTCATCGTCAATGGCGATACGACTTCAGCAGATCCATTTTTAGCTCAAATGGATGGCGTGAGAAAACAAGCAGTTTCTCATATCGTAGATGCAAACGGAGCGGAAATCAGCCGCCAAATGTTTAAGCAAGCCTATAAAGCGATGCCGTCAAAATATTTACGTGTACCTCAGGATTTCCGTTTCTACACATCCCCAAGCTTAGAGGTTGAGTGGAAGGATCAAGTAGCAAACCGTCAGACAGGCCTTGGAGATGCGGCCATTCAAGGCGGACTTTCTTCTGCATTTGGTGTGCCGGTCAAAGGTCTTGCCAATATGCAGGCATATGACGAAGCGGGAACAGACGTATCAGATATTTTGCTGACACACCCTAAAAATATTATCGTAGGTTTCTCTCGTAATATTCGAATTGAAGTAGAAAAAGATATTCGCAGCCGTAAATTTATTATTGTCCTCACAGCGAAGCTAGACAGCAAATTTGAGGAAGAGGATGCTGTAGCAAAAGTGATGAAAGTGAAAGAGTAGGTGACGGCAGGCCATGATCATTTCTGCTGAAGAACTGCAAGCCTATTCTGTCTTTGATCGTGTGAAAAATCGATCTGTGGAAAGACTGACAGCAGATATTATCGAAGCAGAAGCTGCGGTATTTCAGATCGTAGGTCACGATTTCTCAAGCGAAAAATATCAGCCCCTCCCTGAAAAAGCAAGAATCGCATTATTAAAAATGGCCCAATATTTTGCCATGCTGAATGATGACGAATCTATGATGAAAGGCTTTACGTCAGAGAAAATGGGCGATTATTCATATGCGAAGGCAGCTGATCAAGTGAAAGGCAGACCCTATGTATATGCCCTGCTTGTAGATTACATTGAACCAACATTGACCGGCGGTAGTGCCAAGTTAAAGGTGAGGTCATTATGAGCTATCAATCTCTATTAACAGATCGCTGTGATCTTTTTCACCTTGAGCATAAGGAGTCTGCCCGCGGGAAATTTGGAATTCCAGCTGATGATTTACAAATAACACTTTCCTATCCCGATGCTCCCAGCCTGACCGATCTTGCTTGTTATGTCATAGAAAAAAACCAGTCACTTGTGCAAGAAGAGCCGAATACAGTCATTTATCAATCCTATCTTGTCCATTTTCCTTTAGCAACTGATATTCGTTTGCATGACAAAATGGTGTGGAATGGCGTGTCACTCAAATTACAGCAGCCTAAAAAAGTGAAAAATCATCACTTCGAAGTGATGGCAGTCAGGAAGGAAAATCTATGAAAATTGATGGACTTGACCGGCTGATTTCACAGCTGCAGACAGCGGGTGATGGCGGCTTAAAGGCAGAATATCAAGATTGGCTGAAGGACATGGGCCTGCAGTTTTTAGACATCATTCAGGATGAATTAATCAAGGAGAATGCTGTTGATACAGGCTGGCTTCTTAGATCCTTTACACAAGGCGATAAGGAGAATCATTTTCTCATTTCAAAAGGCGGTCTCACACTTGAAGTGGGAACGCAGCTTGAATATGCCTCCTATGTCAATGATGGACATGCCACTTCTTCAAGTGGAGAGCGAAGATGGGTGCCTGGCAGATGGACTGGCAGCCGCTTTGAATATGATCCGAATGCAAGTACAGGAATGATGCTTGCCTCTCAATGGATTGATGGCAATGGCTACTGGGATCATGCTGTCATGCTCTATGAGCAAATGTTTGACCAGTCGCTGGATCGAAAGCTGCAAAGCTGGTTCGATCGACATTTTGGGAGGTGATGGAATGAATCAAGAAGTCGGGGCAATCATGCATTATATCTACACACACTTTCCTGTGACAATGTATGATCGTCTTTTGCCAGAACGCTTTCAAGTGCCATCCGTTTACGTGCCGCCTGTGACAGTGATCAGTGGTCCAGATACGGTCTCTACCTTTATGAAATCTTATTCGCTGCAAGTGAAAGTCTTTCATATTGATACAGAAAAAGCACATGATGCGGCAGAATCAATCGTTGATGCATTGCTTGCTGATCGTCAAATCATTCAGATGATGAGTGAAGACGGAGAGGTGCTTGATGATTATGTCCGCATAAAAAGAGTGGAAACAAGAATGATAGATCAAGGCGTAGCAGCGATTGTCCTGACGTGGGATAGCAGCTATTGGTATAACCGTGACAAACAGGCAAGCCTTGAAGATATCAACTTTTCAGATGGGGTGATCAAACGTGAGCAAGACTAAACATGCTCAGCCCGCTCAAACAGCCGGCGAAGAAAAAGAATTTGGCTTTTCATTTGAAGCCTTAAAGGAGCACAGTAAGGATCTTTTTGGGGTCAAACCAGAAATCCTTGAAGGGGCTCTTTTTTATATCAAACATCAACCAATTACAAAAACAGAAGCGAAAAAGCACATTGATGCTTTTTTGTCCAAGGAGGTTTAAAGGATGAACGGAGGCACTTTTACACCAGGTACAGAGAAAAAGCGTCCTGGTATTTACTTTAATTTTAAAACAACAGCAGAGCAGCGAATTACTTTAGGCGATCGAGGTACAGTGGCACTTCCCCTTGTGATGAGCTGGGGAGAACCCAAAACCTTTATTTCCGTTTCAAACATGGAAGATTTAAATAAAAAGGTTGGACTCAACATTGATGATAAGTCACTTCTTCTTTTCCGTGAAGCAAAGAAAAAAGCCCAAACGGTCTTGCTTTACCGCCTAAATGAAGGAGAGCCGGCCAAAGCCGAAATTGCTGAAAATTTTGTCGTCACAGCAAATTATGGCGGCCTAAAAGGAAATGAGATCACAGTACAAGTCGCAGAAAATGTACTTGATAGCACAAAACGCGATGTGATCACTTATCTTGGAACAGATATTGTGGATAAACAGGTCGTCACTGATGTCAAAGACCTTGTGAAAAACAAATACGTTCAATTTTCTGGTGAAGGTGAAGCCGTCATCACAGCAGGTGTGGCACTAAGCGGCGGGAAAAACGGCGTGGCAAGTGTCGCAGATTATACAGCTTTCCTAGAAGCAGCAGAAACAGAATACTTCGATGTCATTGCCCTTCCAGTCGATAATAGTGAGCAATTAAAAGCAACCTTCGCTTCATTTATCGAGCGTCTACGTGATAAGCAAGGACGTAAGGTGCAAGGGGTTGTGGCGAATTATGCAGCGGACCAAGAAGGAATCATCAATGTGACAAGCGGCGTTGTCCTCGAAGATGGAACAGAACTAACACCTGCCCAAACAACAGCATGGGTCGCAGGTGCAAGTGCCGGAGCAAATTTCAATCAGTCATTGACCTTTGTTGAATACGAAGGAGCAGTCGATACATTAGAACGCCTTGACAATGATCAAGTAGAATACCGATTATCACAAGGGGAGTTCCTTTTCACCTTTGATGCGAGAGATCGTACCGTGAGTGTTGAAAAAGATATTAACTCCTTGACTAGCTTTACAGCTGAAAAGAACCAGCAATTGGCGAAAAATAAAATCATTCGTGTGCTTGATGCGATCAACAATGATTTAACATTCGAATTAAAAAATCTGATTAAATTACGTAAAGCCAATGGCAATGACATTCCAGCATCAGATGATGGTGTGCAGCTTGTGAAAACACTGATTACTCAGTATCTTACACAGCTTCAAGATGGCAGCGGCATTACAGGCTTTAATTCAGAAACAGATATCGTGATCGGTCTCAATGAAGATCGTGATGGATTTATCATCGATTTAGCGGTTCAACCAGTAGATGCAGCAGAAAAATTCTATTTCAATGTGGAGGTGAAGTAAGATGGCTTTTAAAGCGCAAAATACAATTTCAGGTAAAGAAGGTCGTCTTTTCTTAGAAGGTGAGGAGCTTGCATTTATTAAAACCTTCGAAGCAAACGTGGAGAAAAACAAATCAGAAGTCAACGTCATGGGCCGCCGAATGACTGGACATAAAACAACTGGAGCAAACGGAACAGGAACGGCAACATTCTATAAAGTTACGTCCCGTTTCGTTCAATTAATGCTCAATTATGTGAAAAAAGGAGAAGATCCATATTTCACTCTTCAAGCTGTCATTGACGATAAATCATCAGGCCGTGGCACTGAGCGTGTGACATTATTTGATGTCAACTTTGATTCTGCTAAAATCGCTGGATTGGATGTTGATTCAGAGGCGCTTGAAGAAGAAGTTCCTTTCACATTCGAGGACTTTGATCTGCCTGAAAAGCTGAAGAATACATTCTAAGAAAAGTGGAGGAAATTAGCTAATTAATTAGCAAAATAATAACTGAATATGCTATAATGCAGTTGTAATACAACCGTCTTGAAGTCGTCTTCATTTCTTCTGGTGACGTCTTGTATTCGATTCATTAAAATATGTTTACATGCAAAGCGATTTGCATAAAATAAAAAGAAGCCAGGATGCTCTAACATCCCGGCAATGTACAATGAGGCCCTTCAAGGGGCTGGCTTTTCGAATAGGTTCTTTAGGTAGACTTCCCTTTAACCTTCCACAGCTCAAGGGGAGTCTATTTTTTGTCTATATACGTCAACAAAGTAAAGATAAACATCCCGAATAAAAGCATAAGGGAAATCGCTTCAAATGTTGACATATGCATCACCCCCTTCCTATCGGGGATGAGCCAGACGCCCTTGAGCAAGCCGTTCAATTGTACAATTTAAATTATACATGAAAAGATTGGAAAGCACATTCAAAAAATGGATGTGCTTTTTTGCATTCAAAAAAACATAACAAAGGGAGTTTTTAAACATGAGTGAAAAACAAACATTTGATCTTTCATTTTTTATGCCAGGACAAACAGTAGAAGCGGAAGAAGTCAAAGTACCGATTTCTAAGCGTTTTGTTGATAAAAAAGGGAATGTCATTCCTTTTGTCTTTAAAGCCATTACAACTGAACGTATTGATGAATTGGAAAAAGAAAACACAACCTTCAAAAATGTCAAAGGCAGAGGACGTGTGAAAGACTTAGACAGCCAGCGCTTCTACGCACGTATTGCGATTGAATCGACGATTTACCCAGATTTCCGCTCAAAGGAATTAAGAGAAGCCTACAGCACACAAGATCCAGTTGAAGTAGCAAAACGGGTCCTGTCAGTCGGCGGTGAATATGCGAACTGGTTAAACAAAGCGATCGAAATCAACGGATTCGAAGATGAAATTGAAGATTTAGAAGAAGCAGCAAAAAACTAATAAAAGATGGGGATAAAGAAGCGGTGTTTTTATATTACGCAATGCACGAGCTTCACTACTCCCCATCTGAACTCCTGGAATTATACGAATCCCCAAGACCGTTCAAAGCATTCCTTTTCGGACTCATCAGCTACAAGCTAGACATGCTAGAAAAAGAAGCAAAGAAAGGAGGTAAATAATTGGCGAAACTTACAGCACGATTTGAATTAGAAGACCGGGTGTCGAAGAAGTTATTACGCATTCAAAAACGATTTCAAACGTTTGAGAAGCAGCTCAAACCATTCAGAAAACCAGTGAAAATAAGTCTGGAAATGGATGAAAAGAAATTAAGAAACCTCACGTTATCATTGCGGAAAGTTTCAGTATTTTCTATGAGGCTGGATCAGGGAATCTATCGGGATCTAAAAGCATTAAAAAATCAGTTAAACCTAATACCGGATCATCTGGTCATATCCTTTCAAGCGAAGGGGCTGGATGTCATTAAATCCAGCATAGATCGTTTGAAACAAATGGGGACAAGTCCCATTATGCTGACGTTTAAACTAAACGATCAATTGTCAGCGAAAATGTCATCGATCAAAAAATCAATTCTTCAGCTCATCAACAGAACGTACTATATGAGATTAAACATGGTTGACCAAGCCACCGCTGCAATTCAACGAATCAAAAAGACACTCAAAAGCTTGACGATGTCCAAACACGAAATCAGAGTGTCTGTTCAAGACAATGCAAAAAGTAAGCTGAAAAAACGAGATCAGGCAGAGTCTGTTGTGAAAGAAAAGAAAGTAAAAAAGCAACCTAATGCAACTGCTGCTACAAAAACGAATGAAAACAAACAGAACTGGTTGGGGAATTTGGGAAATAAGGCACTAAAAGAAATTGAAAAATATGCAGGTGACGTTACCGATAAGCTGAAGGAAAAATTGAGTCCTAGAAAATTTTGGGATGAGAAGGCGCTACCTTGGATTGAAACAAAAATCGACGAATACAAGCAAGAAGTGATCGGACGAATTAGTGAGAAGATTAAAATCAATCCTGAGGATTATTTAGATAAATGGGTTAACAAAGGATTAGATTGGATCCTTGGTCCGAAAAATCAAACGAATGACTCGGGTGGATCTAATAATAATGCTTCATCAGGGCAACCGGGTAACCAGAACTCAGACCAAACGCAAAATGAAAAAGGTTTATTTAGAGTAAGCTGCTGTTCTTGTTGTGCAAAAGGTTTAAATCCAACGGGAACTGCCCGAACAGATAATAGAAATGGACCCAAAAACCAACCGAATAATCCAACGGGAACTTCAAGGGTGGAAAAGAATAGAAAGCTCCCAACTAAATTAGGTGGTCTAACCAAAAAAATACCAGGTGTTATGGCTATCGCAGGGCTCGCTGGGATGCTCAAAGATACCGATAAGCTAAAAGGCTTAGGAGATACATTTAAAAATTTAGGTAAAGGAGCAGGTAAGCTATTAAAAAAGGTACCAATTCTTGGGCCCTTGCTTAGTGCAACAGAATTAATCGGCACAACAAAAGAAAATGTAGGCGAAAAAGTAGGAGGATTCGGCGGGGGCGTCGCTGGTGGTATGGGTGGTGCCGCGATAGGAACAATGATTGCACCAGGTATTGGCACAGCAATTGGCGGAATCTTAGGTAGTATTTTAGGCGAAAGCTTAGGAAAATGGATCGGTAAAATGTTTGATGATGGAACCTTGAAGAAAAAATGGGATGACATTGTCAAAGGTGCTGAAAATGCAGTTAAGTGGATTAAAGAAATCTGGAACAAAGTTTCGAGCTGGATCAATAATAATGTTTTAATTCCTATTACAACGTTCTTCGGTGAGACATGGAATTGGATCACTGAAAAATGGGGACAGCTTTCTTCTTGGTTCATGGAAAAAGTTTGGCTGCCTATTTATAATTTTTCAGTCCCGATTATCAATTTTGTAGTTGGTGTATTTGATGTTGCTTGGACAATTATCAAAAATATTTGGGCAGTAGCATCTAAATGGTTCATGGATTATGTTTGGGAACCATTTGGCCAATATGCGATAGAAGCAATTGGCTGGGTATGGAATAAACTTGTTGACACATGGAATTGGATTCAGGAAACATGGGGTGTATTCTCTGAATGGTTTTTAACAAATGTTTGGGACCCATTTGGTCAATATGCGATAGAAGCAATTGGCTGGGTATGGAATAAACTTGTTGAAACGTGGAACTGGATTCAGGAGACATGGAGTGTATTCTCTGAATGGTTTAATGAATACGTTTGGACGCCTTTTAAAACATATGCAATACCTGCAATTATGTTTATATGGAATCTGTTTCAAAATACATGGAACTGGATTCAAGAAAAATGGGGTGCATTCTCTGAGTGGTTTAATGAATACGTTTGGACACCGTTTAAAACTTATGCCCTGCCAGCCATTACTTTTGTGTGGAATTTGTTTCAAAATACATGGAGCTGGATTAAAACTACCTGGGAGAAAGTTTCAACTTGGTTTGATGAAAATGTATGGCAACCCTATCAAAAATATGCCAAGCCAGCAATTGAATTCGTGTGGGAAAAATTTAATGAAGCATGGGAAACGATCAAGGGTATCTGGAAAAAAGTGAGTTCATGGTTCGAAGAGAAAGTATTTAATCCTTTGAAAGAGCATGCTGAAACTTTAAAGAAAACATGGGAAGGTATCTTTGGCGTTGTAGGAAATGTATTTGATACGGCTAAAAAAATTGGTGGGAAATTTCTTAATATCTTTATTAAAAAAGGTGAAGAAAAAACAGGTTTGAAACCGTCTGAGAAAGCAGCAAATAACGCCACAGGCGGCTATATCACCCAGCCAACCTTATCATGGGTCGGTGAAGCTGGTAACGAATTTGTCATTCCAACTCAAAATAACCGAGGGCGCGGTAAGATGCTGCTTGCACAGGCTGCTTCTCAACTTGGAATGTCTGTTGTCCCGAGCGGAGCGGCAGGAAATCCAGTGTCAAGCTCCCCAGCACCTACAACTCTAACATCTTCTGTAGGTTCAATGAGCGGAGGCGGATCAGTCTCGATGAATGCGAACATTCAAGCCTCTAGCATTGGCGAGCAATTTAATAACGATTTTGAACAAGGGTTAAACCGTAAAGTCATCTCTCTTGATCAATGGAAACAAAAGAATATTCAGCAGCCTTTTGGTCAATTGACATCAGACTCAGGTAAGTATGGTCAGCAAACGGTTTCTGCCTTTGCAAATGGTCAGCAGATGACACCAACAGGAACAGATAGCTTCTTGCAAAGTCGTGTAAAAGCACCATACCAACAAGTGATGACGGCATCACCAACTTGGGGTTCTGGAACGGTTAGTGGTTTTGCGGCAGGGCAAAATGCCACATCAGTTGGTACTAGCCAATACGTAGATCAGCACATCAAACAACCATTCCTGCAAGCAAAACAAGAATCACCAGGCTGGGGTTCTGGAATGATTGACGCCTTTAACAGCGGCATTCGTTCCAAAGGAAGCGAAGTCACGCAAGCAGCCAAAGAAATGGCGAAGAAAGTAGAGCAGGCGTTTAGAGAGGAATTAGACATTCATTCCCCTTCACGCGTCATGATGAGTCTTGGGAAATTTGCGTCAATCGGTGTTGTCAAAGGGCTTGACTCAGTTGATGTGAAAAAATTTGCTGAAAATCAGGCTGGTTCATTAATCGGTGCCTTCAGCGGTATGGGAGCTTCAGGGCTTAATATTAAACAATGGCTCATGGCGGCTATCATGGCAACTGGTACATCAATGAGCTGGCTTCCAGGTCTGATGACCATCGCGCAGCATGAGTCACGTGGAAATCCGAGAGCGATCAACTTATGGGATTCCAACGCCAAAAAGGGAACCCCTTCTAAAGGCTTAATGCAAACCATTGGAACGACGTTTAACGCCAATAAAGGCAAAGGCATGAATGACATTTGGAACCCAATTCATAATGCCGTAGCAGCTATTAACTACATTAAGGGAAGATATGGAACAGTCTTCAACACGCCGGGATTACGAAGTATGAGAAGAGGCGGACCTTATAAAGGCTATGCAAATGGCGGATTGATTACTCAAGAGCAGGTGGCTAGAGTCGGTGAAGGAAATAAACGCGAATGGATCATTCCAGAGGAAAGAGGCATTCGCGGAAGGTATTTATTGACGCAGGCAGCCAAGGCACTTGGGATGCAAGTATATGATCCATCAAATGCATCTGCTCCTTTACCGGAAGCACAGATGCAGCAAGTTACCTCAGCTCAGTCTACTGGCAGTACAACTTCGCCAGGTAATAAACAGATTACGATTCAATTCAATGGAGATCAGCATTTCCATAATGGACAAGATCAGCAATCGCTAGTCGAAAAAATTAAACAAATGCTTGTAGATGAACTAGAAGTAGAGATTCATACAGGAACGAAGGGGGTCGTAATTGATGGGTAAATCAGTGTATCAATTGTGGATTTCCCAAGGAAAGGACAAGTTGCGATTCCCTGTCCTTCCATCCGAACTCGAAATCACAAATAACGTACAAAATGAAACGGTAAAGGTCGCCTCTTTTGGAGAACTGACCTTTATTGACGTACCATCGGCTAAACAAGTATCATTCACCTCATTATTTCCTAAGAAATATTCGCCGATTGCTGAATATAAAAGCATTCCATCACCAGAGAATGCTATCGCGAAAATTGAACGAATGATGCGTTCAAAGAAATCCGTGCGGTTGATTGTAACTGGAACAAAAATCAATATGACGTGCAGCATTGAAAGCTTCACCCACAAGGAAGGGTCATATGATATTGGAGATCGTGAATTTACGATCGAGTTAAAGGAATACAAAACTGCATCTCCTAGGAAAATAAAACGTAAGAAAAAAGCAAAACAAACGAAAAAGAAACGACCTTCAAAAACACCACCAAAAATGTACACCGTCAAAAAAGGGGATACGCTATGGGCCATTTCTGGCAGGTTTTATGGCGACAGTACAAAATGGCGGCGTATTTGGAATGCCAATAAATTAGCGATGATTAAACGTAGCAGACGCAATATTAAGCAGCCGGGGCATTGGATTTTCCCTGGACAAAGGTTGAAAATACCACAATAGGGGGGCTGGCATTGATCGAGCTTTTTGCCATCAGAAGCGGCACCATGTATGAGCTTGTCACAGAGAGTGTGACACTTCAGGGGCAAAGGTATCAAGCCCCTCGCTCAATTCAGGCAAATATTATCACAAAACAAGGCAGTCAAACATATTACCGTGTCTCGGAAGGGGACACGGTTCTTTTTAAATGGAAAGGAAAAGAGCTGTTTAGAGGCATTGTTTTTTCGCGGACGCCGGTTGAAGGAAAGCTGACGTTTACTGCATACGATATGCTCCAATATTTGGTGAAAAACCAAGATGTCTATGTTTTTTCAAATCAAAGAGCAGATCAAATCTTAAGGCGGATTGGAGCCGACTTTCAAATTCCAATGACTTCTATCTCCAATACAGGACATGTCATAAAATCACTAGTCTTTAAAAATGACACGAGCCTGTATGACATGATATTGAAAGCATTGAAAGAAACGAAGCGGCAAACAGGAAGAAACTATCAAATCTTTTCTGCTAAAGGCAAGATGGGGCTGAGAGCCTGGCCTGATCCAGAGGACGTCTGGGTCATTGAATCAGGCGTCAATCTCATCAGTTATCAATACAGCACCTCGATTGAAGAGACAGCCACTCGAGTCAAGATGCGTACGTCTGCTGATGAACAGGGGAAGAATAAGAAAAAAGGCAGTAAATCCGAGATTGTGGTGATTGAACAGGATAAAGCCGGTCAGAATAAATACGGTATTTTACAGCATGTTGAGACAGTCACAGGGCAAATCAACCAGCCGCAGCTGCAAAAAAGAGCCAAAGTACGGCTGGCAGAGAAAAAAGGCGTCAAACAAGAAGTCAAAAGCATACAAGCGTTAGGAATTCCAGAGCTGCAAAGCGGTCTCCCAATCTATTTGAAAATTCCTGAAATCAACGTGAAAAAAACTTACTGGATCGATCAAGACAAACATGAATTCAGTGGGGTGAAACACACCATGACCATTGATGTTGTTGAGAAAAATTCCATGCCAAAGGGTGATCAAGCGTGAGATTAAGTGAAGCGATTAAACGATTGGCAGTGAATGCAGTAGACGCAGAATCTCCAATTGATCTTGTCATCGGAGAAGTCACGGCAGTTTCCCCTCTGAGCATCCGATTAAATGAAAATCATAAGCTGATCATTCCAGAAGAATTACTGATTTGGCCGAAGCGCTTAAATAAGGGTGAGGATGATGAGCTGAAAAGGGGAGACAGTATTATGGTGCTTGCAATGGCAGGAGGCCAGTCCTTTTACATCATCGACAAATTGTAAGGGAGGTGATGAACGTGGCACTTTCACCAGAGGAAGAAATCGAGGAAACAGAAGAAGATGAAGAAGTCGAAACCTCGACGACGTATCGAATAGATTTTGAAACTGGCAGGCTGACAGGCGAAACCATTTCAGGCATCGAGGCAATTCGGCAATTCGTTTATATGACACTTAGGACAGAGCGGTATGCACATCCTATCTACAGCCACGACATTGGTACTGAAATTCAGGAGCTGTTGACGGATACAGAAGCCACGGATGAATACAAAGAAATGGAAATTCCAAGGCTGCTAGAGGAAGCACTGCTCGTTGACGAGCGGATTGACCATATTGAAGAGTTAGAGGTCACAAAGCAAAATGACTCATTTCATGTCAAACTAGCAATTGTCACAGATGAGGGCACATTAGAAATAGAGGAGGTGATGGAGGGCGATGTTTGAGGAACAAACGTACGAAGCATTAATGGAAAGAATGCTGGATAGACTGCCAGATGATATAGATAAAAGAGAAAACAGCGTCATTTGGAATGCCTTGGCACCTGCTGCCGCTGAATTGGCCCAGTCCTATATTTGGCTTGATCAAGTGTTTGAGCTGGTCTTTGCAGATACAGCACAAGGAGAGTTTCTAGATCGGCGGGCTGCTGAAGTAGGAATTGAAAGAAAACCAGCCACTAAAGCAGTTTGGTCAGCGGCCATTCAGCCAGAAAATATCAACATTCCAGCTGGTTCACGTTTTTTTATTGAAGACGTTTATTTCCAGTATTCGAAGGATGGCACGCTAGAATGCGAGACACCTGGTAAAGCCGGCAATGTTCAGTTAACAGATCAGCCGCTGCTGTCACTTGATACAATTCCAGGACTTGAATCGATTAAGATGAAAGAACTGGTGATACCAGGTCAAGAGGAGGAAGATGACGCTTCTTTATATGATCGATATTTAATACGTGCGAGGCGGGAGGCTGTCAGTGCCAACAGGGCGCATTATAAAAAATGGGCTGAAGAAGTGCCCGGTGTTGGCAGAGCGAAAGTGTTCCCGCTTTGGAACGGAGAAGGGACGGTCAAAATTGTCATCACAGATGGCAATCTAGATGTTGCATCAGACCTTCTTGTCAAAAGAGTACAGGAATATATCGACCCAGTGCCAGGTGAAGGAGAAGGACAAGCGCCTATAGGCTCAAAAGCAATCGTTGAAAGCGCCAAATGGCTGGATATCGACATAGAAGTGGCTGTCGAACTTCAAATGGACTGGACCCTTGAAGGAGCTCAGAAAGAAATAGAAGAAAAGGTCAAGACGCTGTTAAAATCAATCGCATTTGAAAAGAGTACCATTCGAATGTCTGCCTTAAATGATATTCTGTACCATTCAGAAAGTGTGTCAGATTATGCAGATGTGTTATTGAATGGGGAGTCGAAAAACTTAGTATTACAGGACATTGAGATTCCGCGTCTTAGGCAGGTGAAGGTTATTGAGCAAACAGGATGAAATGAAAAACTACTTGCCGCCATATTTTACAAAGATTTATGAAGTGGATCACCTGCTCAAGACAGAGGCACCGGAATTTGAGCAATTGGACGAATCCATTTTCGACTTAACGGATCAGTTCTTTCCTTTAACTGCGACATGGGGATTAAACAGATGGGAAAGAATGCTGAAGGTGCAGCGGGAATCAGATGATTCAATTGAACTGCGAAGGGCACGCTTACTCAATATGATGTCAAATATTCCGCCAATCACGTATCTTTCATTAGAGAAATCAGTCAATCGCTTTCTCAAGAATCCAAGTGCTGTCATCCGTCTCACAACCAATCGGTATCATTTCGCCTTACGTGTGAACTTAGATGATCTGCAAAACACGAGATATATTGTAGAAATACTTGAAACGTTAAAACCTGCACACTTGGCTTATACGTTCACAGCTTTTCATCATACCGACGTACATGAAAAAAATGATCATCACGGGAGGCTCACACTGCGCAGCAGAGTGGGTTTTTTCGATCATATCCCGATTTTACTCAATGGTGAATTTGTCTTAAATGGTACGTTTTATCTCAGCGGAACACGAGGTACAACGGATGTGCCTGCTCGTTTTCGGCATTCATTAAACATGAGAATGCGGCTTCAACATCAGTCAGAAACAGCATATCGCATGAACTATGTCATGACTGGAGCGGTACATGAAACGAAGCAAGGAGCGGCATTGACTTTACGCACAAAAAATCAGCTCCAGCATCAAACCAAGAAGAAGATGACGTTCCGTCTGCCAGTACATGTCCAAACTGAGCAGGGTGGAAGCTTACTGATCAAAGATCATTACTGGATTCTCGATGGATCTGTTCCGCTGGATGGATCAAAAATGCTAGCAGCAACTTCTAAAAAAATAGATTTATAAGGAGGATCACAATGGCTGATCAATTAACCGTAACAACACTGTATGCACGTCAACAAATGGCAAAGGCAAGAGCTGAAGGAACAAAACTCACAAAAGTCGTCAAAATGGCCTTTGGAAATGGGGGAACGAAGGATGGAAAACCGATCTCACTAGACGGCACTGAACAAAAACTCAAAAAAGAACTAGTCCAAAAAAATATTGATTCGTTTACCTTCATGGAACCAGCTAAAATCCGCTACACCTGCACGATCGCCGAAGGAGAACTGGCAGGAGAAGTGATCAACGAACTAGCACTTGTCGACGAAGACGGCAAATTCACCGCCATTCGCACCATGACAGACAAACAAAAAGACGGCGACATCGAATTTGTTTTTGAGATTGATGATATTTATTAATGGAGGGATTTAAATGGAAATAAATTCACCAAAAACATTTGAAACTAGTGACAAAGCTCATGCTGATTTATTCAATGAAATGGTCCAAACCTTGCTTGAAAACGACAATGGACTGTTAGAACAGCTTACGAGTCACACTCAGGATATGAACCTCCATGCATCTGAAGAAGAAAAGAAAAAATGGAATGACTCACAAATTTATAAAATAACTGCAGACAACGGTATGCAGCTTATCAATGTCTCAGCAGATTCAAAAATATTTGATGCGATTAAGGATAAAGGAACATGTACATTTTACGCAGCTCCTGGAGTAGAAGATTCTCCATCATCGTCAAATATATCACTGAGAGGCATGCAAATAGTAGGCCAAAATAACATAGGGGCAGGCTTTGCGGTAGATATAGCAGGGAAGGCATACAGCTTTTATTACAATCATGGGCATACGACTATTACTTGGACACCTCTTCCGAGTATAAACGATTTAAATAAATGGAATGAAGGGCAACTATCTAAGATAACTGCGGATAATGGAGGGGTGATTCTATCTGTTTCTGATGGTGAAGATTTACTCGAAAAGGTAGTTTCTTTAGGTCCAAGGCATGGAACATTTTATGTTACAGGTAAAGCATTAAACAGCCCAACAACAAGATCGTGTCGTGGTATGTATCATTTTACTTCTCAAGATAGTAATGGAAAAGGTACATTTGGATGGGTCATAGCAATAGATTATAACAATTACATGTATACAAACTATCTTGATTTAAATTTGGGGTGGCAAGGCTGGAAACGTGTTTTAACAAAGGAGGATATGGATAATACTTCTTTTGTTGATACGTATGATCTCGATAATTCTTCTGTATCAGCCGTTGAAAACGTTCCAACAAAACTGAATTTTGGTGATACAAGATCAGACGATCTAGGAGAGTATAATCGTTCGCGCGCTGAAATTACACTGAAAAACAATGGTCTGTATTTAATTAGGCTTTATCTTAATAGCAATAACATTCCTGTTGGATCAGATAGTATTTTGTCATGTTATGTGAATGGTACAGAATTTCAACGATTAGGTAACTGGAATCCTGTGGTCTCATCAAGTGTATGTGTATTATACCTTCAACAAAAGTTTAAAGCAGGAGACAAATTAACATTTTATATTACACCCAAAAACACTGGGAGAACCATTACGGTAAATAGAGCTTATGTTACCTTGTCACAGCTAAGATAGGATTATTTGAAAAAGAAAGTGTGTGAACAAATCGGAGGTAGCTGTCGTTCAAGATTTAGTGACACAAGGTCTATTTGCCGTTCACTTTTGCTGGATTCTGTTTTATGTGCTTAATACAACAAAGGAACGAGAACATAAGTTCAATGCATAACATCGCCTAATAATAATGGTTTTTTGAAAGGAGAAAAAGATCATAAAAACACCTCAACCTTTTAGTACGAGCGATAAGGCTCATGCAGATCTTTTTAACAATCTAGTGAAGATTTTGATTGAAAATGACCAAGAACTATTAGAACAATTCAATCTTCATACAGGAGATACAAATCCTCACGTCTCTGATTCAGAAAAGAAGAAATGGAATAAATCGCAGCTATATAAAATGACAAATGATAACGGGTCCCAATTGATTAATATCCCTGCTGGTGGCAGTATCTATGAGGAAATTAAAGCGCTAGGTGCCTGCTCATTCTATGCCCCAGGAGGTTCTGGAGTAGTTGATTCTCCTGCTGTTGGAAATGCTGCATTAAGAGGCTTTCAATTTGTAGGACAAAATAATATTGGAGTAGGAATTGCAATTGACACATCAGGCAATTCATTTTGTTTTTCTTATCATGTGAAAGACATTGGAATTAACTGGGTGCAGATGCCGACTCAAAATGAAAAAAACAAATGGGATGCAGGACAATTATCTAAAATCACTGCTGATGATGGAAAAGCTTTTGAAAGAATTAATGCAGATGATCCTAGCATTTTAGATAAGCTGTTAAAATTGCCGGGAGTTCACTCATGGTACATCCATGAAGCACATCCAGATCTTCCGACAAGAAGTTCCATGAGGGCTTTGTCTGTTTTTAGTGAAAATACCTACGGCTGGGTCATCGGTGCAAACAATACAGGAGATGTCTATATTAACCGTTCAACAACTGATGTAACAGGCACCCAACAAGAGTGGAGCGGTTGGAAGCGTCTCAATGACCATCACCTATTAAACTCAAAGGGATTAAGACTTTCAATGCCAATAGGTACTGATATCTTAACGCTACCATCCGGATTTTACTTTGCTGTTGGATCTAATGTTTTAAATATGCCTGTCGATAATGATTCTTCTTGGTTTAATATCGATATCTTAGAAACTGTAAATGGTAGAAAGACCATTCATGTCATCAGAAGTTTCGACAACACTCATTGGTTCGGGACTGTTCATACTGATGGAGTCTTTAAAGGATGGAAAAAATTAGTCACTGATGCTGATTTTGAAAATGTTAAGTGGCTAAATGTTACCTTGGGCAGCGGTTCTTCTATTGGAGATAGACCAGTTGAATATACTAGATGGGGAAATTTATTATTGTTGAGAGGTCACCTAAAAGCAAATAGAGAAGTTATCTGTGGAAGTATTCCAAGTACGGGCTTACCAGAGAAAGGTCTTGTGGTGTCAGTTCCCGTATCAGGTACAACGGGTCATAGTAAATTACTTATATATAAGACAGGAGAGCTAAAGCTAACTGGTTTACTGGCAGCGAATGAAAGTGCAGTAACTGGCTACTATTTAGACACGGTCGTCCCATTAAATTAAGGAAGAAGTGATAGTATGATACAAGTTTATGAGTACAACCATCAAAATGAATTGGTCAGACCTATCGAAGTGTTTGAGAGGGATGATGAAGGAAATTATATCATTCCAGATCAATGCACAACAATTGCTCCACCCAATAATCCTTCTTTTTATAAAGCAGCTTTTGATGTGGAAAAACAACAATGGTATGAATCAGCGACACAGGAATATATAGATAGCTTAAAACCAGCCCCACTCCCGCCAAGTGTTATAGATATTTTAAAGAAACAAAATGCCTTGTTATCTAAACAATTAACGCAGTTATTGGCTATGCAAGAAGGGGGGACTTCAAAATGATGTTTCCAACTGTAGCAGATATCAAACAATTTTGGGATTGGCAGTGTTACGGCCCAGAGGACATTGCATTTTATGTAAGCATCGGCTGGATCTCGGCAGATGACTATCGAGACATAACAGGAGACAAATACGAAGCCTAATGGCTTTATTTTTTTGTCGGAAAGAAGGTGATTCCAATGGAAGTAGATGTTGTTCAAAACTTAATGACACAAGGCCCATTTGCCGTTCTTTTTTGCTGGATTCTGTTCTATGTTCTCAACACAACAAAGGAAAGAGAAAACAAGCTCAATGAGCAAATCGAGGCGCAAAATGATGTGTTAGCAAAGTTTAGTGAGAAGTATGATGTCGTGATCGACAAGCTTGACAAAATTGAACGGAATTTAAAATAGGAGGTAAATATCATGAAAACATTCGACAAAGGCACTGTGATTCGCACAGTGCTTCTTTTTATTGCTCTGATCAATCAAACGCTTGTCATGTTTGGACAGACGGTGCTGCCGATTAGTGAGGAGCAAGTACAAACCGCAGGTGAGGCACTATATGTGGCAGGTTCTACAATTTTCACTATGGTCACAGCGGTAACAGCTTGGTTTAAAAACAATTATGTGACCTACAAAGGCAAATTACAAAAAGATGCTCTGAAACAAAGAGGGCTAACAAAATAATACTTGAAGGAGAAACAACATGGTGAAAATCATTCAAGCATTGATCCCAAAACAACATCGCAACAGACCAGGAAACACGATGAAGCCGCTCTATATTACGGTGCATAATACGTCAAACAGTGCAAAAGGTGCCAATGCGGCCAGTCATGCAGCATTTGTTGCACGTTCAAGTACCGGGGTGAGCTGGCATTACACCGTTGATGATCAGGTGATTTATCAGCATTTACCGTTAAACGAAAACGGCTGGCACGCAGGGGATGGCAGAGGCACCGGCAATATGAAATCAATTGGTATTGAAATTTGTGAAAATGCAGACGGCAGCTTTGAACAAGCAGTCGAAAATGCCCAATGGCTCATTCGAAAGCTGATGGGAGATTTCGGAATTCCTTTATCAAATGTAGTGCCTCATAAACATTGGAGCGGGAAAGAGTGTCCAAGGAAACTTCTCGGACGATGGGATCAGTTTAAAGCTGGAATAGCCACAGCACATACCGGCAGCAAAAGCACAAGAAAACCTGTTCAGGCAGAAAGCTTGAGCCAAAAAGCACCCATTTCCAAAAAGAAATCGTCAAATCTGCCATCTGGCATTTTAAAAGTCACCAAGCCCTTAACAAAAGGCCCTCAAGTCACTGCCGTGCAAAAAGCCTTATCTTCTCTCTATTTTTACCCAGACAAAGGGGCAAAAAACAACGGGATTGACGGCTATTATGGACCGAAAACGGCGAATGCGGTCAAGCGGTTCCAGCTCATGAACGGCTTAGCTGCAGACGGAATTTACGGACCGAAGACGAAGAACAAAATCGAACAATTACAGAAGAAATGATGATCTATAAAAAAAGCTATCAGCAAGTGAGGAAATGCTTCCTTGCTGATTGCTAACAAAAAATGACATCATTTGTGATATAATTGGCCATGAGAGGAGAGAAAAATGAAAAAAGAACTGCTCCAGATCATTTTGCTGTCAGTGCTGCTCATCTATTTCATTTATCACGGAATGACGAGCGACTTCCCTGTGTCCTATACAATCATTCTCATCCTAACTTATCTTTCTGTGATCACATACCGCATCATAAAGTTATGAAGAAAAAACAAAGAACAAACAGAACTGTAAGAGATATGTACATAAAAAAACCATCCTTGATTTTACAAGAATGGTTTTTCGTATGGAGCATAGCGGGATCGAACCGCTGACCTCTACGCTGCCAGCGTAGCGCTCTCCCAGCTGAGCTAATGCCCCGAGGTATGACGACATAATTTATTATAATCAATCCTCCTCTGAAATTCAAGCTGTAAAACGTAAACACATCGTCTATTTTTCCTTCTGCTCAATCGGAATATAGTCAAAAATTTCGCCAGAATGAACAGAATGCGCTAATCGTCTCAGCCAGTCATAATAGGCCTTTGAGCTTTCAAGCTGCTCAATGAGCTGCTGCGCTTCTTCTCTTACATGTTCCTCCAGCTGATCATCACGCGACACCTCTTGAAGCCGCTCTTGCGCTTCTTCAATTGCCGCTAAATTGACCTCGACCTCACGTTCCCATTTTTGCGGAAAGAAGTTCGTGAAAAACTTAAAAAAGTCTTTTTCCGCAACAAAGCTGTGTTTTCTTCGGCCACGGTGAAACGTCTTTTTGACAATATTCATGTCTTGCAGCTTTTTCACACCCGTGCTCATACTCGGTTTACTCATTTGCAGCTCTTCACGCATTTCATCCAGTGTCATTTCCTCATTTAAATACATCGTTCCATATAGAATACCTGCACTTCGTGTAATGCCATAGAGATCCATCGTTTCAGCTATGGAATCAATGACTAGATCTTTAGCAGCTAAAATACGATCTTCTGCTTGCGGTTTTTCCTGCTTTTTCATTTTGTCCCTGCTTTCTATTAAGAAAATTCAATCCGTTCAAAAAAATCTTTATGGACTATATGTTAACGAAAGAATACAAAATGTCAAAATAAATGAAGCATATCTCCCTTTGACAGAAAAATTTGAACATGATAAGTTAATTATGTTCAAAACGTTAAATTTTTATTTAACAAACTTACCAAAGAGAATCAGAGGAGGTCCCTTCTATGAGTCAAACACTATTTATAGACGGACAATGGGTTGGCGCTAAAAGTAGCGACACACGGGATATCATCAATCCGTTCAATCAAGAAGTGATCGCGACAGTCAGCGAAGGATCTAGAAATGACGCGCAGCTAGCCATTAAAGCAGCGAGAAAAGCCTTCGATCAAGGGGACTGGGCAAACCTGCCTGGACTTGAAAGAGGAAATATTGTGTTTAAGATAGCTGAATTGATTAGACGTGATCTTGATGAACTAGCCAAATTGGAATCGCTTGATACAGGCAAAACATTAGAGGAAAGCAAAGCAGATATGGACGATATTGCGAACGTGTTCCAATATTACGCAGGTCTGGCTGATAAAGATGGCGGGGAAATCATTGCATCGCCAATTCCAAACTCGAAAAGTGAATTAGTCAGAGAGCCTGTCGGTGTATGCGGACAAATCACTCCTTGGAACTATCCATTGCTTCAAGCAAGCTGGAAAATCGCACCTGCTCTTGCAGCGGGAAATACAATTGTTCTAAAGCCAAGTGAAATCACACCACTCACCACAATAAAAGTATTTAAACTCATGGAAGAAGCGGGCGTTCCAGCAGGCGTTGCAAACCTAGTGCTTGGACCTGGGGCAACCGTTGGGGATGAGCTTGCTGTAAATGATCAAGTAGATCTGATTTCATTTACAGGCGGTATTGAAACAGGGAAGAAAATTATGCAGGGAGCCAGCGGGAATGTGAAAAAAATAGCCCTTGAGCTTGGCGGAAAGAATCCGAATATTGTGTTTCAAGATGCTGATTTAGACGTAGCGGTTGACCAGGCAATGAATGCTGTGTTTTTCCATGCAGGGCAAGTGTGTTCAGCAGGTTCACGTTTGCTGGTGGAAGAATCCATTCATGATGAATTTTTAGAAGAACTGGTGAAGCGTACGAAAAAAATCAAGCTAGGCAACGGCTTTGATGAAGATACCCAGAGCGGGCCGCTCATCTCAGCTGAGCATCGAGAAAAAGTAGAAAAATACGTCAGCATCGGTTTAGAAGAAGGCGCTAAGTTAGAGACAGGCGGAAAAAGACCTGACGCAGAGGAGCTGCAAAATGGGTTCTTCTACTTGCCGACCATTTTCTCAGGCTGCACGTCAGATATGCGGATTGTACAGGAAGAAGTCTTTGGACCTGTCCTGACAGTCGAATCCTTCCGTACAGAGGAAGAAGTCATCAAGCTGGCAAATGATACGATTTATGGATTAGCAGGAGCTGTGTGGTCTTCTGATATCAGCAAGGCCGAAAGAGTGGCTCGACAATTAAGATTGGGCACGGTTTGGATCAATGACTTCCATCCTTATTTCGCTCAAGCACCTTGGGGTGGCTACAAGCAATCAGGCATTGGGCGCGAATTAGGACGCACGGGGCTTGAAGAATATACCGAACTGAAGCATTTATATCGAAATACAAAACCTGAAGCGGTTCATTGGTTTAAATAAAAATTAAGCATTTGGAGGAGATTCTTTATGACACTAAATATGAAAATTGAAAGCATGCAGAAATTCCACACATTTGAAATTCCAACTGTTATCAAACACGGCATTGGTGCAGTGAAACATGTTGGGGAAGAAGTAAAAGCATACGGCGTTTCAAAGGTATTGCTTGTAACAGACCCTGGTATTTATCAAGCCGGCGTGGTGGACCCAGTAATTGCTTCATTAAAAGAAGCACAAATCGATGTCGTTCTATTTGATAAAGTAGAGCCAAATCCGCCAGTCCGTCTAGTGAACGAAGGATCTGCTTTATATGAAAAAGAAGGCTGTAATGGATTAGTCGCAGTAGGCGGCGGCAGTTCAATGGATACAGCAAAGGCAATCGGAGTAGAGGCGACTCATGAAGGCTCAGTCCTTGATTACGAAGCGGCAGAGGGAAAAAAACCGCTAGAAAACAGAATCCCTCCTTTAACCACTATTCCGACAACAGCTGGTACAGGTTCAGAGGTAACGCAGTGGGCGGTCATTACTGATGAAGAAAGAGAATTCAAATTCAATACTGGTGGACCTCTCATTGCAGCTCATCTAACAGTAATTGATCCAGAGCTTCATGTGTCCATGCCGCCTCATGTGACAGCAATGACTGGAATTGACGCGCTTGCTCACGCGATTGAATGCTATACGATGAAATTTGCTCAGCCGATTACAGATGCGGTAGCGCTCATGGCAATTGAATATGCAGCTCATTATATTCGCCGTGCCTTTGCTGATGGCGAGGACTTAGAAGCCAGATATGGAATGGCACAAGCTGCGATGCTTGCCGGGCTTTCTTATGGAAGTGAATCAGCTGGAGCTGCACATGCGATGAGTCAAACACTCGGAGGTATTATTCCTGTCGCTCACGGTCAGTGTGTTGCAGCGATGATGGGACCAGTGATGGAGTATAACTGGAAAGGGTATCCGGAAAAATTCGCTCGAATTGCGCAAGCGTTTGGGATTGATACAAGCAGAATGACAACAGAGGAAGCAGCCAAAGCAGCTGTGAACTGGATGTATGATTTAGTAGAGGATTTAGAAGTTCCTTCATTAGAAGAACAAGGTGTATCAAAAGATATGATTGATCGTTTATCTAAAGAAGCAATGAAAGATCCGCAAACAGTTGGAAACCCAAGAGATTTAAACGAAAAAGCGTACAAATGGATTTATGCTCGCTGCTTTGAGTTAACACCTAAAACGGTGTAGCAATGAAAAAAGGCTCCCAAAAGGGAGTCTTTTTTATGCCTATAGTTGTTCTTTAATTTCTTTGATTTGATGAATATGGCGTTTTTCGTGTGCGCCGATAAAATCAAGGTATTGCTTAAGGGATAGCTCTTTAAACACAGGGTGTGCAATGACGCGTTTGAAATCTTCCTCAGTAAATGTTGATAAAATTTGATTGAGCTGCTCACGTGCAGTATCGAGCTCATCCTTTAAATGTGTAGGTGTTACATGCTTGCGTTCAGGCTCAACAATACTAGGCGCAGTGGCTTTTTTCGAACGGTCCTCTGCCATTTCTACCGGCTTTGGTTCATATTCTTTAATCGGTGCTTTTTTACCCTCAGCAGCTAGATGTTTTGCTGCAACTAAGTCCATTTTCTTTAAATGATCTGCTACCTCTTGAATACTCCAAGTATCATCAGATAATTTTTGGTTCAATTGCTCTTCGCTCAAACCTTGCAGCTCGTGCCACAATTCTTGTCTCGCTTCATGTAATATACTCATTTTCTCATCACCTCAAGATCAAATTTTAACATAATGGTACATGACAATCATTCTTGAGCTATCCGAAAATCCCTTTGAAGAATTGTGATGAAATATGAAACCTTTACAAAAGTGGTTCGTATTACCTGTTAGAAGGAATACATTGGAGGTGGGTGTGGTCTAAATGAAACAAAAGATGTTCATTTCATGAAGAAAGGATGAGGAAGATGGATGTGTTCGGGCTGCCTCTTCAGACGCTGTATTTATACATATTAATGATATCAGGAATCCTGACACTTGTTTTCGTCTTTTTCGGCGATGTATTTGATGGATTATTTGAAGCGATCCCTGTTCCATTCCTTCAACCAACATTGATCCTCGCATTTCTTACCTTTTTCTCGGCTGGAGGGTTTATCTCTGAAAAAACAGCAATTGTAGGAAGTGGGCTTGGCGCAGTATTATCTGCCATCCTCGCAGTGATTCTTGTGACCTGTTTAAATGTATTTGTATTAGTCCCGCTTTCCTCTGCTGAAGAATCTCTCTCTTATACGGAGGCCGATTTAAAAGGAAGAACTGGGGAGATCATTGTATCTGTTCCAAAAGACGGATTTGGAGAAGTGCTGTTAATCAGTAATAGCGGGAAAATCTCAAAGCCAGCTGTCAGTTTCGACCAAGAGGAGATTCCATATGGAACCCGTGTGCTAGTTGTCGAAGTGAACAAAGGCGTCTTATCTGTTATACCAAATGAAGAAATCTAGGAGGGAATGCTATGCCAGGAACAACTATTTTAGTGATCATTGGAATTGTGCTTGTGATTCTTATTGCACTTATTGGTGTATTTGTTTCTAAATACCGGACAGCAGGTCCAGATGAAGCATTAATCGTTACAGGAAGTTACCTAGGAAGTAAAAATGTCCACGTGGATGAAGGTGGAAACAAGATTAAGATTGTAAGAGGCGGCGGTACCTTTGTACTTCCAGTCTTTCAACAAGCAGAGCCGCTCAGCTTACTATCTAGCAAGCTAGATGTTTCAACACCTGAAGTCTATACCGAACAAGGTGTACCAGTCATGGCGGATGGAACGGCCATCATAAAAATTGGCGGATCGATTGAAGAAATCGCGACTGCTGCAGAGCAATTTTTAGGGAAAACAAAAGAAGACCGCGAAAACGAAGCGAGAGAAGTATTAGAAGGTCACCTTCGTTCCATCTTAGGATCAATGACAGTTGAAGAGATTTATAAAAACAGAGAGAAATTTTCTCAAGAAGTACAACGTGTCGCTTCTCAAGATTTAGCGAAAATGGGTCTTGTCATTGTATCGTTTACGATTAAAGATGTTCGTGATAAAAATGGCTATTTAGAATCTCTAGGTAAACCAAGAATTGCCCAAGTAAAACGCGATGCAGATATTGCAACAGCTGAAGCAGATAAAGAAACACGTATCAAACGTGCCGAAGCAGATAAAGATGCGAAGAAATCTGAGCTTGAGCGTGCTACTGAAATCGCTGAAGCAGAAAAGATCAATGAGCTGAAAAGAGCAGAATTTAGACGTGAACAGGATACGGCGAAAGCAAGTGCTGACCAAGCGTACGATCTAGAAACAGCTCGTAACCGTCAGCACGTAACTGAACAAGAAATGCAAGTCAAAATCATTGAGCGTCAGAAACAAATTGAATTAGAAGAAAAAGAGATTCAGCGTCGTGAACGTCAATACGATTCTGAAGTGAAAAAGAAAGCAGATGCGGACCGTTATGCTGTTGAGCAGTCGGCTGCTGCGGAAAAAGCGAAACGCCTTGCTGAAGCAGATGCGAAGAAATACAGCATTGAAGCAATGGCCAAAGCAGAAGCTGAGAAAGTTCGTATTGACGGACTTGCCAAAGCGGAAGCGGATCGTGCAAAAGGGGAAACAGAAGCGGAAGTCATTAGACTAAAAGGACTTGCAGAAGCGGAAGCGAAAGAGAAAATCGCTGAAGCATTCGAACAGTATGGTCAGGCAGCGATCCTTGATATGATTGTGAAAATGCTACCTGAATATGCGAAGCAAGTATCTGCACCACTTTCTAACATTGATAAAATTACTGTTGTGGATACGGGCGGTAACGGGGAAGGCAGCGGTGCCAATAAAGTTACAGGCTATGCCACAAACCTCATGTCCAGTCTGCAAGAAAGTCTGAAAGCATCCTCTGGAATAGATGTGAAAGAAATAATTGAGAACTTTTCCGGCAAAGGAAATGTGAAGCAAAGCATTCAAGAGCTGACAAACGAAATCAAACAGCCAAGAAAAAAAGAGATCGCTGATACTCAAATAGAAGAATAAAATCAATAGACACCTTCCAGCAGAAGGTGTCTATTTGTTATAGAAGAAGTTTTAACCATTGAAATACAGACCATTGAATTCTACGTAATAGGAATTTATGATAATGAAGATAGGGTGTAAAAAACTAAAAGGAGTGGTGCGGATGAAGGTGAGACATGCTGTACATCAAGATATTCCTAAAATCGCCGAAATACATGTGAAGAGCTGGCAAACGACTTATCAAGGCATTATTAATCAGGATTATTTGGATGGTTTAAATATAAAAGATCGGAAAGAGAGCTGGAGAAAAAGATCGCTTGAAGGCACGTTTGTCGCAGAAGATGCGGATGGCGTATTTGGTTTTGCTTCTTTCGGAAAACAACGTGACGAACGTTATTCTACATATGATGGAGAGCTGTATGCCATCTATTTATTACAACAGAAACAGAAATCAGGTGCGGGTATTGCTTTAATTGCTAAAGGTGTCGATTATTTAATAGAAAAAGGGTATCAGAGGTTGATGCTATGGGTGTTTGAGCAAAATTCGGCAAAACAATTTTATCAAAAACTTCAACCTAGTTTTGTCGTTACCAGCCAGTTCGAGCTGGCTGGCGAGAACCATAATGAAATAGGGTATGGATGGGAGCTCTCTATATTGAATAACCATGTACAGCGGATTAAATCGTCAGCTTCCAGTAATAATGAGAGAAAAAAGTGAAGAGCACAGCAAGCAGCATGTAAGAAATAAACGGTGAAGCTTCTACTTTTCCTTTCACGCCTGCTATTTTTAAAGCTTCATAGAAACCTGCCAAAAAATAAGCAAGACTGAGAATATAGCAGCACAGCATAATGGAGTAAGGGCTCATTGTCGTACCTCCAGCATGAAATCTTCTATTATTAATAGATTCCATAGAGCAGCAAATTATGCATAAAAAAATAACCAGCTGAAATCAGCCGGTTATTTTTGATGAGGAAAAACCAAACGAGATGCACTTGGGATGAGTATACAAAGAACGATACTGCAAATAATAAATGAAGGAACCATATATGTGCTGTTATAAATTAAAGAGTAGACCCATCCTGGTGTTCCTTTCGGTGCATATTGAGAGAAGAAAACGACGCCAGAAATAAAGAACGTCAGCAGTCTGAATAAACTAGCAACAAAAACAGCTAAGGTAATATAGAAGAATTGCTGTTTTCGCTTTTGATCCTGAATGGCTTTTTTGATCAGTCCAGAAAACAGGCCGCTTAAAGAAATGACAACAGATGCAACGAAGTAATCGAGGAATCCTTGAACAGGTGTAGCGATGATCGGGCTATTCATCAGCTGAAGACCTGCGATTAACACACCGATGATAAATCCGGTAGATATTCCCCATCTAATAGACATGAGAATAACGGGAATCATAATCAGCGCAAGAGAACCGCCATTGGGCATTCTTAAAAAGAGACCTGATAAGTAATCTAATACAAGAGCAAGTGAAGTCATAATCGCGATTTCCATCAGTCGTACCAATTGATTTGATTGCTGCATAAAAAAATCTCCTTTTTCATGAATTGAGCAAGGAGAGACCGTGTAAGGATGAGTATGTTATTCATAGAAAAACATATCGATTTGAATACACCGTATGTATTCAAGTGATGCCACATTCCTACTTCAGTATTAACTGACAGGTTCAAAGGGTCAGAACAACGAATGTTCACTCTCAGCACAAAGCTCCCCCTGCGGTTATTTAGTTTCAATCTATTATAAATATACTAAAGACCTGCAGGATCAACAATAGACAATTCCCGAGATAAGCAGCATTTGTATCAATATATAGGAAGAGATAAGGAAAAATAAATTATTTAGAAAAAATACTTGTTTCTTCTTTCAAAAGGTGTTATATTTGTATTCGCCGCTGAAACAGCGCGGTTGATAAATAACATTAAGAAAAAAGTTGTTGACTTTATCTTGATAGAATGTTATATTAATAAAGTCGCCTCTGAGAGACGACGAAGATGATCTTTGAAAACTAAACAAGACAAAACGTACCTGTTAATTCGAGTTTTTATAAAAAAATCCTATGATACTTCATAGGTAGTCAGTCAAACTGGCGAAAAGCAAAACTTCGGTTTTGTACTTTTTCGGAGAGTTTGATCCTGGCTCAGGACGAACGCTGGCGGCGTGCCTAATACATGCAAGTCGAGCGGACAGAAGGGAGCTTGCTCCCGGATGTTAGCGGCGGACGGGTGAGTAACACGTGGGTAACCTGCCTGTAAGACTGGGATAACTCCGGGAAACCGGAGCTAATACCGGATAGTTCCTTGAACCGCATGGTTCAAGGATGAAAGACGGTTTCGGCTGTCACTTACAGATGGACCCGCGGCGCATTAGCTAGTTGGTGGGGTAATGGCTCACCAAGGCGACGATGCGTAGCCGACCTGAGAGGGTGATCGGCCACACTGGGACTGAGACACGGCCCAGACTCCTACGGGAGGCAGCAGTAGGGAATCTTCCGCAATGGACGAAAGTCTGACGGAGCAACGCCGCGTGAGTGATGAAGGTTTTCGGATCGTAAAGCTCTGTTGTTAGGGAAGAACAAGTGCGAGAGTAACTGCTCGCACCTTGACGGTACCTAACCAGAAAGCCACGGCTAACTACGTGCCAGCAGCCGCGGTAATACGTAGGTGGCAAGCGTTGTCCGGAATTATTGGGCGTAAAGGGCTCGCAGGCGGTTTCTTAAGTCTGATGTGAAAGCCCCCGGCTCAACCGGGGAGGGTCATTGGAAACTGGGAAACTTGAGTGCAGAAGAGGAGAGTGGAATTCCACGTGTAGCGGTGAAATGCGTAGAGATGTGGAGGAACACCAGTGGCGAAGGCGACTCTCTGGTCTGTAACTGACGCTGAGGAGCGAAAGCGTGGGGAGCGAACAGGATTAGATACCCTGGTAGTCCACGCCGTAAACGATGAGTGCTAAGTGTTAGGGGGTTTCCGCCCCTTAGTGCTGCAGCTAACGCATTAAGCACTCCGCCTGGGGAGTACGGTCGCAAGACTGAAACTCAAAGGAATTGACGGGGGCCCGCACAAGCGGTGGAGCATGTGGTTTAATTCGAAGCAACGCGAAGAACCTTACCAGGTCTTGACATCCTCTGACAACCCTAGAGATAGGGCTTTCCCTTCGGGGACAGAGTGACAGGTGGTGCATGGTTGTCGTCAGCTCGTGTCGTGAGATGTTGGGTTAAGTCCCGCAACGAGCGCAACCCTTGATCTTAGTTGCCAGCATTCAGTTGGGCACTCTAAGGTGACTGCCGGTGACAAACCGGAGGAAGGTGGGGATGACGTCAAATCATCATGCCCCTTATGACCTGGGCTACACACGTGCTACAATGGACAGAACAAAGGGCTGCAAGACCGCAAGGTTTAGCCAATCCCATAAATCTGTTCTCAGTTCGGATCGCAGTCTGCAACTCGACTGCGTGAAGCTGGAATCGCTAGTAATCGCGGATCAGCATGCCGCGGTGAATACGTTCCCGGGCCTTGTACACACCGCCCGTCACACCACGAGAGTTTGCAACACCCGAAGTCGGTGAGGTAACCTTTATGGAGCCAGCCGCCGAAGGTGGGGCAGATGATTGGGGTGAAGTCGTAACAAGGTAGCCGTATCGGAAGGTGCGGCTGGATCACCTCCTTTCTAAGGATATATGGAGCAGCGTACGTTTTCGTCTTGTTTAGTTTTGAAGGATCATTCCTTCAAAACATGTCTCTAGCGAGACAGGATTGTTCTTTGAAAACTAGATAACAATAAGTAATACATTCACATTGAATGCAATGCAAAGTTCATCACACATAGTGATTCTTTCTAAAGTAAGAAATGGTTAAGTTAGAAAGGGCGCACGGTGGATGCCTTGGCACTAGGAGCCGATGAAGGACGGGACGAACACCGATATGCTTCGGGGAGCTGTAAGCAAGCTTTGATCCGGAGATTTCCGAATGGGGAAACCCACTGCTCGTAATGGAGTAGTATCCATACTTGAATACATAGAGTATGAGAAGGCATACCCGGGGAACTGAAACATCTAAGTACCCGGAGGAAGAGAAAGCAAATGCGATTCCCTGAGTAGCGGCGAGCGAAACGGGAACAGCCCAAACCAAGAGGCTTGCCTCTTGGGGTTGTAGGACACTCTATACGGAGTTACAAAGGAACGATATAAGCGAAGAGGTCTGGAAAGGCCCGCCAAAGAAGGTAACAGCCCTGTAACTGAAATGTCGTTCTCTCCAGAGTGGATCCTGAGTACGGCGGAACACGTGAAATTCCGTCGGAATCCGGGAGGACCATCTCCCAAGGCTAAATACTCCCTAGTGACCGATAGTGAACCAGTACCGTGAGGGAAAGGTGAAAAGCACCCCGGAAGGGGAGTGAAATAGATCCTGAAACCGTGTGCCTACAAGTAGTCAGAGCCCGTTAACGGGTGATGGCGTGCCTTTTGTAGAATGAACCGGCGAGTTACGATCCCGTGCAAGGTTAAGCAGAAGATGCGGAGCCGCAGCGAAAGCGAGTCTGAATAGGGCGCATGAGTACGTGGTCGTAGACCCGAAACCAGGTGATCTACCCATGTCCAGGGTGAAGTTCAGGTAACACTGAATGGAGGCCCGAACCCACGCACGTTGAAAAGTGCGGGGATGAGGTGTGGGTAGGGGTGAAATGCCAATCGAACCTGGAGATAGCTGGTTCTCTCCGAAATAGCTTTAGGGCTAGCCTCAAGGTAAGAGTCTCGGAGGTAGAGCACTGATTGGACTAGGGGCCCCTACCGGGTTACCGAATTCAGTCAAACTCCGAATGCCGATGACTTATCCTTGGGAGTCAGACTGCGAGTGATAAGATCCGTAGTCGAAAGGGAAACAGCCCAGACCGCCAGCTAAGGTCCCAAAGTATACGTTAAGTGGAAAAGGATGTGGAGTTGCTTAGACAACCAGGATGTTGGCTTAGAAGCAGCCACCATTTAAAGAGTGCGTAATAGCTCACTGGTCGAGTGACTCTGCGCCGAAAATGTACCGGGGCTAAACGTATCACCGAAGCTGCGGACTGTTCTTACGAACAGTGGTAGGAGAGCGTTCTAAGGGCTGTGAAGCCAGACCGGAAGGACTGGTGGAGCGCTTAGAAGTGAGAATGCCGGTATGAGTAGCGAAAGACGGGTGAGAATCCCGTCCACCGAATGCCTAAGGTTTCCTGAGGAAGGCTCGTCCGCTCAGGGTTAGTCGGGACCTAAGCCGAGGCCGAAAGGCGTAGGCGATGGACAACAGGTTGATATTCCTGTACCACCTCCTCACCATTTGAGCAATGGGGGGACGCAGGAGGATAGGGTAAGCGCGGTATTGGATATCCGCGTCCAAGCAGTTAGGCTGGGAAATAGGCAAATCCGTTTCCCGTAAAGGCTGAGCTGTGATGGCGAGCGAAATTTAGTAGCGAAGTTCCTGATTCCACACTGCCAAGAAAAGCCTCTAGCGAGGTGAGAGGTGCCCGTACCGCAAACCGACACAGGTAGGCGAGGAGAGAATCCTAAGGTGATCGAGAGAACTCTCGTTAAGGAACTCGGCAAAATGACCCCGTAACTTCGGGAGAAGGGGTGCTTCTTAGGGTGTTAAAGCCCCGAGAAGCCGCAGTGAATAGGCCCAGGCGACTGTTTAGCAAAAACACAGGTCTCTGCGAAGCCGTAAGGCGAAGTATAGGGGCTGACGCCTGCCCGGTGCTGGAAGGTTAAGAGGAGCGCTTAGCGTAAGCGAAGGTGCGAATTGAAGCCCCAGTAAACGGCGGCCGTAACTATAACGGTCCTAAGGTAGCGAAATTCCTTGTCGGGTAAGTTCCGACCCGCACGAAAGGCGCAACGATCTGGGCACTGTCTCAACGAGAGACTCGGTGAAATTATAGTACCTGTGAAGATGCAGGTTACCCGCGACAGGACGGAAAGACCCCGTGGAGCTTTACTGCAGCCTGATATTGAATGTTGGTACAGCTTGTACAGGATAGGTAGGAGCCTTGGAAACCGGAGCGCTAGCTTCGGTGGAGGCATCGGTGGGATACTACCCTGGCTGTATTGACCTTCTAACCCGCTGCCCTTATCGGGCAGGGAGACAGTGTCAGGTGGGCAGTTTGACTGGGGCGGTCGCCTCCTAAAATGTAACGGAGGCGCCCAAAGGTTCCCTCAGAATGGTTGGAAATCATTCGCAGAGTGTAAAGGCACAAGGGAGCTTGACTGCGAGACCTACAAGTCGAGCAGGGACGAAAGTCGGGCTTAGTGATCCGGTGGTTCCGCATGGAAGGGCCATCGCTCAACGGATAAAAGCTACCCCGGGGATAACAGGCTTATCTCCCCCAAGAGTCCACATCGACGGGGAGGTTTGGCACCTCGATGTCGGCTCATCGCATCCTGGGGCTGTAGTCGGTCCCAAGGGTTGGGCTGTTCGCCCATTAAAGCGGTACGCGAGCTGGGTTCAGAACGTCGTGAGACAGTTCGGTCCCTATCCGTCGCGGGCGCAGGAAATTTGAGAGGAGCTGTCCTTAGTACGAGAGGACCGGGATGGACGCACCGCTGGTGTACCAGTTGTTCTGCCAAGGGCATCGCTGGGTAGCTATGTGCGGACGGGATAAGTGCTGAAAGCATCTAAGCATGAAGCCCCCCTCAAGATGAGATTTCCCATTCCGCAAGGAAGTAAGATCCCTGAAAGATGATCAGGTTGATAGGTCTGAGGTGGAAGCGTGGTGACACGTGGAGCTGACAGATACTAATAGATCGAGGACTTAACCTATATTCTAATGTGAAGTTTGAACATTGTTATCTAGTTTTGAGAGAACATTCTCTCCATCAGGTTTGGTGGCGATAGCGAAGAGGTCACACCCGTTCCCATACCGAACACGGAAGTTAAGCTCTTCAGCGCCGATGGTAGTTGGGGGTTTCCCCCTGTGAGAGTAGGACGCCGCCAAGCTTCTATAAGGATCAGTTCCAGTCGGAACTGGTCTTTTTTGTGCAAGTTGAGGGTACATTCACTTGTTTGATAAAAGATCGTGGCTTCATTTTATGTCCACAAGCAGCGTGTGAAATACTTGGATATAAAGAGAAAAAGAGTCTATCGCATAAACCATTATCTATAAAAAAACAATAGAGAGACAGAGTATCAGCTTATATAGGGAAATTAAAGATGTGTAAGCGTCTATGATTTTTTATAAATGCTTACGGCTAAAGAGATACATATATCATTAAAGTATAAAAATGAGGGACTGCTAATATTTCTGAAGGAATCGAACGTTTTAAAAGAGAATATAGAAGAGAGAAGTTCAGCTGCAGAACGTGGAACAGCAGCTGTTTGAATAGGAGAAATGACGATCATTTGTTAAAAGAAATACGCAATGAAAATTGAAATAAAATTTTTTTAATATAGCCTTTACAAATGATTAAAACCTGTATATAATAATCTTTGTCGGATCGAGAGATTCCTACATAGTGGAGGATTAGCTCAGCTGGGAGAGCATCTGCCTTACAAGCAGAGGGTCGGCGGTTCGAGCCCGTCATCCTCCACCATATTTATTCTTACATAATGTTAGGATAGATAAAGCCGGTGTAGCTCAACTGGTAGAGCAACTGACTTGTAATCAGTAGGTTGGGGGTTCAAGTCCTCTTGCCGGCACCACTTTCATATGGTAAGATAGACAAGTCGCTTTTAAAGCGAGCCATTAGCTCAGTTGGTAGAGCATCTGACTTTTAATCAGAGGGTCGAAGGTTCGAGTCCTTCATGGCTCACCATGTTTCATGCGGGTGTGGCGGAATTGGCAGACGCGCTAGACTTAGGATCTAGTGTCTTTATGACGTGGGGGTTCAAGTCCCTTCACCCGCATTGCCAAATAAAATAAAGAAATCCTGTAATGCGGAAGTAGTTCAGTGGTAGAACACCACCTTGCCAAGGTGGGGGTCGCGGGTTCGAATCCCGTCTTCCGCTTATACCATCCACGCCGGGGTGGTGGAATTGGCAGACACACAGGACTTAAAATCCTGCGGTAGGTGACTACCGTGCCGGTTCAAGTCCGGCCCTCGGCATTATAAATAAGCGCCCGTAGCTCAATTGGATAGAGCGTTTGACTACGGATCAAAAGGTTAGGGGTTCGACTCCTCTCGGGCGCGCCATTAAGATCGGGAAGTAGCTCAGCTTGGTAGAGCACTTGGTTTGGGACCAAGGGGTCGCAGGTTCGAATCCTGTCTTCCCGACCATCTTTTATGGGGCCTTAGCTCAGCTGGGAGAGCGCCTGCCTTGCACGCAGGAGGTCAGCGGTTCGATCCCGCTAGGCTCCACTTTTTAAAAGATTATTTTGATCATGGCGGTGTAGCTCAGCTGGCTAGAGCGTACGGTTCATACCCGTGAGGTCGGGGGTTCGATCCCCTCCGCCGCTATAAAGGACCTTTAGCTCAGTTGGTTAGAGCAGACGGCTCATAACCGTCCGGTCGTAGGTTCGAGTCCTACAAGGTCCACCATCTATACGGAGGAATACCCAAGTCCGGCTGAAGGGATCGGTCTTGAAAACCGACAGGGGTGTCAAAGCCCGCGGGGGTTCGAATCCCTCTTCCTCCGCCATATTTTTTAAAACCCATATCATCGCGGGGTGGAGCAGTTCGGTAGCTCGTCGGGCTCATAACCCGAAGGTCGCAGGTTCAAATCCTGCCCCCGCAACCAAAATGGTCCGGTAGTTCAGTTGGTTAGAATGCCTGCCTGTCACGCAGGAGGTCGCGGGTTCGAGTCCCGTCCGGACCGCCATTTTTCAATAGATACTTGGCTCGGTAGCTCAGTTGGTAGAGCAACGGACTGAAAATCCGTGTGTCGGCGGTTCGATTCCGTCCCGAGCCACTTTTATAAAAATATTCATAGTATGGCGGTTGTGGCGAAGTGGTTAACGCACCAGATTGTGGCTCTGGCACTCGTGGGTTCGATTCCCATCAATCGCCCCATACATATTTTTGCGGGTGTAGTTTAGTGGTAAAACCTCAGCCTTCCAAGCTGATGTCGTGGGTTCGATTCCCATCACCCGCTCCATTTGTATATCTGTTCATGGGCCTGTAGCTCAGCTGGTTAGAGCGCACGCCTGATAAGCGTGAGGTCGGTGGTTCGAGTCCACTCAGGCCCACCATGATCTTCCGCAGTAGCTCAGTGGTAGAGCTATCGGCTGTTAACCGATCGGTCGTAGGTTCGAATCCTACCTGCGGAGCCAAATGGAGAAGTACTCAAGTGGCTGAAGAGGCGCCCCTGCTAAGGGTGTAGGTCGCGTAAGCGGCGCGAGGGTTCAAATCCCTCCTTCTCCGCCATTGATCTGGCCCGTTGGTCAAGCGGTTAAGACACCGCCCTTTCACGGCGGTAACACGGGTTCGAATCCCGTACGGGTCATTTTTAAAAGAGATCTTGTCAAAGATCTCTTTTTTATTTTCTCCAAAACGAAAGACCGCATCATGGCGGTCTTTTTTTTACATATTCATGGAATAGATCGTATAAGACAAGTATGTGGCAAAGAAGCCCCATAAGACATAAGGAATCAGTAAAATTGGAACGACTTTGCTTAGTTTACGTGAGACGATGACAAGTGCAAGTGCTGTCAGTGCGACGAGCAGGCAGTCGATTGTAGCTGCAAACAAATCCTTTTGTGTAAATTGAAAAAAGCTAAAGGCTTGATTGAAAACATAATTTAAAAGGAAAAGAATCCAAAATGGTAAAGTGATTTTTTGGAACCCATATTTTCCATAAATGATCGCTGCGGACAATGAGATGAGTGCAAATAAGACAGCCCACACAGCAGCAATGACACCGCCACCAGGCGTCCATTCTGGTTTATTCAATGCGTCATACCATTCTCTGTCGATGGGGAACAAGAATCCGGCAATAGAGAATAGTGCGTATGTAATAAAGAAGACGACAATTGCCCAAATGATACTTTTTCTAGCCATCAAGAATCTCCTCCAATCAAATTCACTCTTAAAATGATTTCCCAATAATTACATGATATAAACATAAAGCCCCCAATATGAGGGGACTAATGATTTTCTTCTGTATAAGGTTCTTCCTCGTACGGTTTCAAGTCACCAAATACCGTCATGACACCTTCTTCGTCTAATGCTTCTTCATAGGCCTCGTGTGCTTTGTTCGGATACACCTTGCTGGCTTTTCCTTCAATATCAGCAGCTGCGAATCCTTCGTAATCCTCCACATAATCTTCATCTTCTGATTGTGTATACACATCATCGTACGTTAGAGGAGGGAATTCCATATCAGACGGGGTCTCAGAGTTTCCGTAGCGTTCTACGTCTTGGTAGGCATCCTCTCCATCGTACGCAGCACTTTCTTCATTTTCAAATTGTCCCGCGGGAGGACTTAATAAATCCTCTTCAATCGGACGGTTTTGTGAAACGGTCTGTTCTTTTGAATGCTCTGTGCAAGTGACGGCAGTAGGCAGGGCTTCTAAGCGTTCCTTTGGAATAGGGGCTTTACAGACCTTGCACAGACCATAAGAGCCGTCAGCAATGGCTTGGAGTGCTTCATTGATGTCTAACATATGTTCATGTTCCAAGCTGTTTAAAGCAATATCTTTCCCCCGCTCGAACAGCTCTGTCCCTTGATCACCCGGGTGGTTATCATAGGCAGACAATTCACCGATCGAATCGTAAGGAAAGGATACTTTCTGTTCATCGTCATGGCTTTTGGCTTCAAGTTCTTTCTTTTCATCGAGAAGGCGCTGCTTCAAATGATGTAATTCGTCTTTAGACAACAAAGCGATCATCCTTTCATATCAAACATATTGTTAGTATGAGCAATTTTGTATGTAAGACTAGTTCCAATTTGAAGCAATTCCTTATTAAAAAAACGCCTGCGGCTGCAGGCGTTTTTTGTTACGCGATATAGTATTGTAAGATCAAAGCGATCGTCAGCAGAAAACCAAAAAATGTATTGGTTTGAGCTGTAGATTTCATGGCATTCATTAATTCAATCGGTTTTTCTTTTTGTTTAAACTCTTTAATGGCTGTATAGGCTTTTGGCACACTCAGTAAAACAAGAAGACTCCAAAGACCGACGATATCTGTGAAGATATAAACAAAAATGAGTACATATGATACCAAAAACATGGAAAGTAAAATGTTCACTGCAGCTTTGCGTCCAGCAAGAATGGCAAGTGTTTTTCGTCCATTTTCCATGTCCCCGTCTAAATCACGGATATTGTTCGACAGTAAGATGGCACCAACTAAAATAGAAATTGGTAGTGAGACGAGAACAGCTTTAGACGTCAGTGTGCCTGTTTGGATATAGAAACTAATCAGGATGATTCCTAATCCCATAAAAGCACCTGAAACAAGTTCTCCAAACGGTGTATATGCAATTGGTACAGGGCCGCCAGTATAGAAATAGCCTGCTGCCATACAAATAAGACCTATTAGTGCAATCCACCAGCTAGACATCATGCAAATATATACCCCAAGTAATAAAGAAACCGCAAATAGTGCATAAGCGAGGGTGAGGACTGTCTTTGGCTTCACACCGTTTCTTACAATGGCTCCGCCGATGCCGACAGATTTCTCGTTGTCCAGCCCGCGAACATAATCAAAGTACTCATTAAACATGTTTGTTGCGATTTGGATAAACATAGATGCGAACAGCATGGCTAAAAATAGTCCACCATGTATTTGACCACTTGGAAGTGCTAAAACAGTTCCTAAAGTAACGGGAATAAATGCCGCTGTTAGTGTATGCGGTCGTAGTAAATTCCACCAAATTCGCCAGTTTTTATCAGGCTTTATTGGTGAAAGCTGATCTGATATCGATTGATGCTGCATAAAATATACTCCTTTAAATAAAAAAATACGTACACGTCCAAATTCCAGTTTAGCAAAGTTCAAAAAGGTGTCAATATATTGATGCGATGAATCGGGAAAAAGATGTTTGCTAATCGTTGCCATATCGAAGGAAAGCTTGATTTTAGAACAGGTTCTGCCATTTTACCTTTGATGCTCTCGTTTCAATAAGCAGGAGCGAAAAAATCTTGAAAGCGTGATATAATAAGGATTCGAGGTTTTAAAAGCTGTTTTCTTTACTAAGTTCATCTGTTAAGGTTTATAATAGAAAAGCAGGTCATTCGACATATTCGAATGTTCATGTATTTTTTCATTATGGGTTTTATTTTTTTATGTTATTTCATGGATTTTGGAGGAATGTATCATGGTGACAACAGTGCAAAGTACTTTCCGGCAGGAAGCGCTCGCGACATTAGAAGAAGCGAATAACGTCAACCATGCTGTTTTGATAAGCTACTCCAGAAGAGTTGACGATCTGGATCCTCTTGCCTTTTTCCAAAGCGGCGAAGCGGATTTTTTAGGCGAGCGGTTTTTTTGGTCTGATCCAGAAAGCCAAATGATATTTTCTGGACTTGGCAGAGCGGCCGTCATTAAATCATCTGAGCAAGGCAAGGAACGATTCGATATAGTCCATCAAGAATGGGAACAGCTAAAGCAGCACATGTTCCATTTTCATGATGAGAAGGAGTTAAAGCAAGCGGCTGTTGGTCCGCTTTTATTTGGAGGATTCTCGTTTGATCCGCACGAAGAGAAGGCGCGTCATTGGGAAGCATTTGGCGAGGCTCATTTTTTTGTGCCATCGATCATGCTGACTGTTTCAAAAGAAGGTAGCTTTCTTACGATCAATGAGTGGAAGCAGGTGGACGGGAATGTTCATCAGCTTATTCAAGAATTAGAACAAAAGGCCTCTCGTTTCGAGACATTACCAGTACGGACTGGTGGACAAGCTGAACTTGTTCATATGGAAGAGCTGGATGTGAACGAATGGATGAAGGCGATCCAAGAAGCGACAGACCACATTCGTGCAAACGAATATGAAAAGGTTGTTTTAGCAAGAGAAGTCTTGCTTCACTATAAAAATCAAATTGAACTTGCTCCACTATTAGCAGAATTATTAAAGCATCAAACAACGAGTTATGTATTTGCAGTTGAACAGGGAAGACAAGCATTTGTCGGAGCAACGCCGGAACGCTTAGTGAAAAAAAGCGGCGGAGAGGTCTTTTCATCCTGTTTAGCAGGTTCCATTGTTCGCGGAAAAGATGAAGCGGAGGATCACGCATTAGGCGAGGAACTGCTGCATGATGAGAAGAATTTGATTGAACATCAAATTGTCGTCAATATGATTGAGCAAGCATTTAAAGCGAATTGCCTTCATGTGCATAAACCAAATCAACCAAGTCTTTATAAAACAAAAAACATTCAGCATTTGTTTACACCGATTGTGGGAGAAATTAAAAGCAGCTGTTCCCTTTTTTCATTAATTGAGCAGCTTCATCCGACGCCGGCACTAGGCGGATATCCGAAGGAAAAGGCTATAGAAGTGATTCGTGAAATCGAACCGCTTAAGCGCGGCTGGTATGCAGCGCCGGTAGGCTGGATTGATTCTCAGGATAATGGAGAATTTGCTGTAGCCATTCGGTCAGGTCTTATTGAGGAAGATCATGTTCGTTTATTCGCTGGCTGCGGAATTGTAGAGGATTCCCTTGCAAAGCAGGAGTATGAGGAAACACAAGTGAAGTTAAGACCAATGCTGTCTGCTCTTGGAGGTCATCCTATTGAATAATCACATCATGACAACATATATAGGCAGATTGATGGATGAATTCGTCCAAGGTGGTGTGAAAGAGGCAGTTGTCTGTCCAGGTTCTCGTTCAACTCCGCTTGCGATGCTGGCTCTTGCTCATCAAGACATCCATGTCCATGTTTTAGTGGACGAACGGTCTGCTGCTTTTTATGCGCTTGGTCTTGCAAAAGCAAGTCAATCACCAGTGCTGCTTATTTGTACATCAGGTACAGCAGCTGTTAACTTTTATCCAGCCATTGTAGAGGCGCATTATTCTCGTGTACCTCTTATTGTTTTAACTGCTGATCGGCCGCACGAATTGAGGGAAGTTGGAGCACCTCAAGCGATTGATCAGCAATTCTTATTCGGTAAGTTTGTTAAATGGTTCACAGACTTAGCATTGCCAGAGGAAAGTCAAACAATGCTACGATATGTTCAGACAGCAGCTGCGAGAGCAAATCACATGTCGATGCAGGAGCCAAAGGGGCCTGTTCAGATTAATGTACCTCTGAGAGAACCATTGCTTCCTGATCTGTCTATTGATCCTTTCGCGAGAGAAGAATCAGACACGAAAAAGGTATTAGCATCAGGTCAGACATTCCCAAATGATCGAGTGATGTCTGAAATCGTAACCGTCATGAACCATTCCAAAAAGGGACTGATTGTGGCTGGTGAACTTCATACACAGGAAGAAAAAGAGGCAGTTTTACGCCTTTCGAAAGCTCTTCATTTACCTATTTTAGCTGACCCGCTGTCTCTTTTGCGCAACGGACATGTAAATGAAGATCTGATTATCGATGCGTATGATTCTTTATTAAAAGATGAAGCATTACAGCAGCACCTATTGCCGGAAATGGTCATTCGTTTTGGACCGATGCCTGTATCTAAGCCCTTATTCAAGTGGCTGGAAAAACATGCGGAAGTGAAGCAGATTGTTGTAGATGCAGCCGGAGGTTTTCGTGATCCTGGGTTAAGTGCTTCATACGTCATTGAAAGTACTGTGTCTGCTTTTGTAGAAGCAGCATTAACTCAAGCAGTGCAACGTAAAGAGACAAGCTTCTTAAACTGCTGGCAGAATGCTAATTCTTCATTCAGAACGCATGCAGCCCGCTATTCAGATGAGGATTTGTCCTTCGAAGGGAATGTGTACCGTCAGCTTCAGCACCTCTTGCCAAAGGAGAGTATCCTTTTTATCGGAAATAGTATGCCGATACGTGATGTAGATACATTTTTTGAAACTCAGTCCAAGCCTTTTCGAATGATGGCCAATCGCGGAGCAAATGGCATTGACGGCGTTGTGTCCACAGCACTTGGCACGTATGCAGCATTGAAGCAGCCAGTCACTTTAGTCATTGGAGATTTATCATTTTACCATGATATGAACGGTCTGCTTGCAGCTAAGCTGATGGACATTCCGCTGACAGTTGTTTTGATAAACAATGATGGGGGAGGTATCTTTTCTTTCCTTCCGCAGGCGTCTGATGAACCGTATTATGAAAAGCTCTTCGGTACGCCGACAGGACTGAATTTTGAGTATGCATCGAAGTTATATGGGGGAACCTATTCGAAACCGGCAACGAAACAAGAGTTACATGATGTGTACATGGCGCATATCGATGAACCTGGTCTTCATTTAATTGAAATTGAAACAGATCGTCATTCCCGTGTAGACAAGCATCGTCAAATGATGGATGACATATTGGAAGAAGTGAAAAAAGAATGCCTTCTCTCATCATAAGAATGCGTGATGGGGTAGCGTACGAAGTGGTGGACCAGAACCCTTCGGCAGCAAATGCTACACTATGCTTACACGGATTCACTGGAAGTGCAGCGTCTTGGACGTTCTTGAATGCTTATTTGGAGAATACAAGACTGATTCAGGTCAGCTTGCTCGGACATGGGCGTACGGACTCGCCAGAAAGTGTGAGAAGATATGCAATGTCTCAGCAGCTGGCAGATCTTGTAGAGATTTTAAACCAATTAAAGCTTCACAAAGTGAATATTCTCGGATATTCTATGGGAGGACGTATTGCTTTATCATTTGCCGCTCGTTATCCAGATCGTGTCAATAAATTGATCCTTGAGAGTACGTCTCCTGGGCTTCGCACTTTTAAAGAGCGGATGGCAAGACTAAAGCATGATCATCAGCTTGCTCAAAAGATTAGACATGAAGGCTTAGTGAAGTTTGTGGATTTTTGGGAAAGCATTCCTTTGTTTGCATCTCAGAAAACTTTATCAGCTGAAAGGCAGACTGAGCTGAGAGAGGGAAGACTCAAAGCCAATCCTCTTGGACTGGCTCGCAGCTTAGAAGGAATTGGAACAGGTTCACAGCCGTCTGTTTGGAAGGCGTTAAAGCATATTCATTTGCCTGCTTTGTTCATTTGCGGAACGTTTGATGAAAAGTTCTGCCATATCGGCAAACGTATGCAGCAGGAGCTGAAAGGAAGTCAATTCATTTTGGCTGAGCATGCCGGGCATACAGTTCATGTGGAACAACCACATTTTTTTGGTAAAATAGTAAGTGAGTTTATTTTAGAGCAAGATTAGAGGAGGAAATATTGATGGCTATTGAATGGCAAACAGAGCGTCAGTATGACGAAATTTTATATGAAACGTACAATGGGATCGCAAAGATTACGATTAATCGTCCACACGTACATAACGCGTTTACCCCAAAGACTGTTAGTGAATTAATTGATGCATTTTCACGGGCTCGTGATAATTCAGAAGTTGGTGTAATTGTTCTTGCAGGTGCTGGCGGAAAAGCATTCTGTTCTGGTGGAGACCAAAAAGTTCGCGGCCATGGCGGTTATGTAGGAGACGATCAAATTCCACGTCTAAATGTATTAGACTTGCAGCGTTTGATTCGTGTCATTCCAAAACCAGTTATCGCAATGGTAGCAGGTTACGCGATTGGCGGAGGACACGTTCTTCACGTTGTGTGTGACCTGACGATTGCAGCAGATAATGCGATTTTTGGACAAACAGGTCCAAAAGTAGGCAGCTTTGATGCTGGTTATGGTTCAGGCTACCTTGCACGTATTGTTGGTCATAAGAAAGCAAGAGAAATCTGGTACTTATGCCGTCAATACAATGCACAAGAAGCGCTTGATATGGGACTTGTTAACACAGTTGTCCCATTAGATCAGCTTGAAGAGGAAACGGTGAAGTGGTGTGAGGAGATGCTAGAAAAGAGCCCGACTGCTTTACGATTCTTGAAGGCTGCATTTAACGCAGATACGGATGGATTAGCTGGAATTCAACAATTTGCAGGAGATGCGACACTTCTTTATTACACAACAGATGAAGCAAAAGAAGGACGCGATTCCTTTAAGGAAAAACGCAAGCCGGACTTCGGCCAGTTCCCGCGTTTCCCTTGATTCAATGATATCAATGAACAACAGCTTAGTGCATCAGACTAAGCTGTTTTCTTTTACAAAAAGGAGGTGTCATGATGAAGCAACCTAATTGGCTGCTGCACCGTGCCTATTTAACGCCAGATCGAGTCGCACTCATTTATCAAGAGAAGGAGTGGACATTTCACGAATTAGCTCAAGAAGCGGAAGTGCTCTCAAATAGACTTGCTCAGGCATCATTGAAAAAAGGGGAAACGGTTGCGCTTTTGATGAACAATCATCCTCATATGGTGATGCTTGTACATGCCTGTTTTTTATTAGGGTTAAAAATTGTGCTATTGAATAATAAGCTGACAAAAGCTGAAAGGCGCTATCAGCTAGAAGATGCAAAAGCCGCGGCGTTATTAACAGAATCTAGTTATGCAAGCGATCATGAGGGTGATTTACCCGTTTATACAATGGAAACTTTACCTGAACCAGGGCAAGGCCATATCAACAAGATCGAGAGTGAATTTGATTTGAATGAAACAGCGACCATCATGTATACATCTGGGACAACAGGACGTCCAAAAGGGGTAGAGCAAACGTATGGCAATCATTTTCATAGTGCTGTTTCTTCTGCACTGAATCTGGGTCTCAGAGAGGATGACCGCTGGCTCATTGCCCTGCCTCTTTTTCATATTAGCGGCTTATCTGCTTTATTTAAGTCTGTGATATATGGAATGACAGTCGTGCTTCATCAGAAGTTTGACGTCGATGAAGTAAAGGATTCTATTGAACAACATCGTGTGACGATGATTTCCGTTGTGCAGACGATGTTATCTCGTTTATTAAGCAGATTGGCAGAATGTCCATCTTCTTTGCGCTGTCTTTTATTAGGAGGAGGCCCTGCGCCTTATGCGATGCTCCAAGAAAGCAAAGAGAAGGGCTTTCCTGTCTTTCAATCGTACGGGATGACGGAAACCTGTTCACAAATTGTGACCCTTGCGCCCGAATTTAGTGTAGAGAAGCTTGGTTCAGCGGGAAAACCTCTTTTTGGGTGTGAGCTGAAAATTCAAGATGGTGATCGCATTTGCCGTCCTTTTGAGCATGGCGAAATTATGGTGAAAGGTGCAAATGTGATGAAAGGATACCTTTACCGTGAAGAAGCGACCGCGGCTGCCTTTGATGAGGGCTGGCTGAAAACGGGTGATATTGGCTATGTGGATGAGGAAGGGTTCTTATTTGTGCTTGACCGCCGTTCAGATTTAATTATTTCTGGCGGAGAAAATATTTATCCTGCGGAAATTGAAGCGGTTCTGCTAACACATCCGCATGTAAAGGAAGCCGGAGTATCGGGTATGTATGATGATAGATGGGGAGAGGTACCTGCTGCTTTCCTTGTAACAGATGTTAAGATACCGGAGAATGAGCTCTATGCTTTATGTGGGTCGCATTTAGCCAAATATAAATGGCCCGCCGCTTTTCACTTTGTGGACGAGCTGCCAAGAAATGCGTCGAATAAATTGCAAAGGCACAGACTCAGATCAAAGGGGTTTTCAAATGATTCAAATTGAACGAGTAATTTTATATCATGTCACGATGAAGCTTAAACAGCCATTTACAACAAGTCTTGGAACCATTTCAGAGCGTGAGTTTATTATTGTTGAAGTCAAAGATCAGACAGGATTGACTGGATGGGGAGAAGTATCTGCTTTTTCTTCTCCGTGGTATACAGAAGAAACAATTGAGACTTGCTATCATATGCTGAGGGCTTTCTTTATCCCGAACGTGCTGACACGCACCTTTACACATCCTTCAGAAATCCCTGACAGTCTGTATCATTTTAAAGGCAATAGGATGGCGAAAGCAGGCATTGAAGCGGCTGTTTGGGATATTTATGCGAAGCGTGAGAATAAGTCTTTACGCGATGTATTAGGCGGTACAAAAGATAGAATACCATCTGGTGTTGTGGCGGGGTTAGGCCCTATTGACGATATGCTTGAGCAAATTCAGCAATTTGTTGACCAAGGCTATCAGCGGGTGAAGGTGAAAATTAAACCGGGACAAGATATTGGACTTCTTCAAAAGATCAGAGAGTCTTTTCCTGATCTGCCATTAATGGCAGATGCAAACTCTGCTTATGAATTAAAAGATATTAGCAAGCTTAAGCAGCTCGATGATATTCGTTTATTAATGATTGAACAGCCTCTAGCTGCAGATGATATTGTGGACCACCGCCATTTGCAAAAGCATTTAAAAACGCCGATTTGTTTAGATGAAAGTATTTGTTCTTTAGATGATGCTAGAAAAGCTGTAGAGCTTGGCAGCTGTCAAATTATTAATGTGAAGCCTTCACGAGTTGGGGGACTGACAGAGGCTCTTAAAATTCATACGTTCAGTAAGGAGAATCAAATTCCGTTATGGTGCGGAGGGATGATTGAAACAGGTATTTCCCGAGCGCAGAACGTGGCACTTGCTTCGCTTCCTCAATTTACGATTCCCGGTGATATTTCAGCTTCGTCAAAATTTTGGGAGCAGGATATCATTTTTCCTGAAATTAAGGTTGAAAATGGGTTTATTGAGGTGCCTCGCTCCCCAGGAATGGGCGTGGAAGTAGATTACCAAGCGCTCCGTTCGTTTTCAGATAAAATCGACGTGTTTACAAAACATGATTTTGTTAGATAAAAACGAAGGAATCACCTTTTGCATCTACAATAGAATCTAGGTATAGTGAGAGAAAGTTTTTCCTTCCTGTCTGAACAAAAAAGAAAGAGCGGTGATCCGCTCTTTCTACTCTTCAACCAGCTCGCTGTCATAAGCAAGCTGTCCGATATACTGATGAATTTCATTTGGCATGTTTGATGCATGTCCATATTCATAATCCCAAAGATTTAAAAAGGAGTGAGCGGCTTGGTGGAATGCGTCTTCATCCGCGTCATGAATTTCGTCAAAAAACGTTTGAAGCAGCCGATCATGTTTCAAAATGAAGCGCCTCCTTTAATGAGACTTAAAGGTCTTGTGGTTTAAACGTTTTACAATCCGTTTCTTCGCTTTTCTCAGCCGTATTTCCTGTGTGGCTGACGACATAGATTGCATCTGCACCACAGCGGTTTCCAGCATTCCAATAGGAACAGTTATTGACTTCACAAAGGATTTTTTGACTCATACAAATGACCTCCTTTTGAGTATGTCTTTCATCTATAATGTAACCGAAATGAAGCTCGTCCATTCATGTTAATCTTCCTGACGAATATAGCGCTTATCCTTCATAAATAATTTCCAGAAGAAATAAAATCCGGGAAACAAGATGATAAAACCTACAATATAGGTGATAAATAATGCCCTAAATGTGACAGGGTCTGTAAATCCAGACATGATTGTAATATCTGGATAAGCCATGTAAGGCAAATGGGCACGTCCATACACATAGCTTGCTAAGAAATATTGAATGGTAATCGCAATGACGGCAAGGCGTGGTCTTCCTTTCCGGTGCTTAAACCGGCTGTTTGGTAAAAATAGAGCCAGTCCTGCGAGCAGAAACATTAGGAGAGATACAAGAAGAATAGGGATGTTCTGCATCATTTTTGTGAACAGCCAATTGGCCTCGCTTCGTAATGTCAGCATGATAAAAAAGGCCATCATAAGTGAAAGTGGACCCGTAATGAGCGCTCCTCTTCTATAAATGCTGTAAGCTTCATCTTCATCAGCTACATTAGAGAAATCAGCTAAAAGCAAGGACGAAAGAAAAAGGGTGCTGAAAATGGCAAAGCCGACAAAAGAATAGACATTTGCACTTGTAAAGACCAGTCCAAGATCTAATGAGTAGACGTTGTTCTCCTGAAAGATAAAGCCACCATGGGTGATTGGGAGAACCATGATCAGGATGGACGGAATGATAAAGCCGCTGATCCCTGAAATATACGTCACCGCTTTTCGATATTTCTTAGGCAGTGAATGAGAAAACACGAGAAACCCGCTTCGCAGTGCAAGAAGTAATAATATGATGCTGCCGGGTATTAATAAAACGGTGCCAAGTACAAAGGTCGCACCTGGAAACAGGCTGAACAATGCGACAACGATGGCGACAATAAAGACGTTTGTCACTTCCCATGTTGGAGAAAGGTACTTATTTGCGATATTAGCGGCTTTTGTTTGTTCTTTATTCATATAAATCATCGACCAAAATCCTGCGCCGAAATCCATTGATGCCATCACTGCATAGATAAAAACGAATCCCCATAAGATGGTGATTGCAATGAGCGCATCAGTTGTAACATCCATTTGCATCAAGATCGCTCCTTTTTTAAGATTCTGTTAACCGTAGGTCTTCTTCAATCGTATTTTTCCTAAAGTAGTACGTCAGCACAATAACGGTTGCTATGCCTAAGATGAGATAGACAATGGCAAAAAGGATAAAAAGTGTCCCGATCGAGCCAGATGATGTGACAACCTCGGAGGTTTTGAGCATTCGATAAATGACCCATGGCTGGCGGCCTGTACAAGCAAAGATCCAGCCAAATTCAATAGCCAAAAGACTAAGAGGCCCGCCGAATAAGTAAAGAAAAAGAAGCCACTTCGGAAATTTGTCCCGTTTTAAAATTTTACGGTAAAGCAGGGCTAATACCGCAAATAGAATGAGCACCGATCCAATAATGACCATGCCGTTAAATAATGTGTGTATAAATAAAGGCGGCCACTCGTCACGAGGAAAATCATTTAAGCCTTTGACCACTGTATCAAAGCTATTTCCTGCCAGAAAACTGAGCGCCCAAGGAATTTCGATCGCACCTTTAATTTCCTGCGAATCAGCATCCGTAAAACCACCTATTGCAAGAGGCGCATGTGATTGCGTTTCAAATAAACCTTCAGCTCCAGCCAGCTTTTCAGGCTGATATTCATACAGAAGCTGAGCGGATTCGTGGCCATTTAAGGCTGTTAGAAAGGAGAAAAGTCCTCCTACAATGAGTCCAAGAAAAAGGGCTTTTCGATGAAATGTATAGAGCTTCTCATTTTTTCTCGTTTTGAGCATTTTAAAGGCTGCAACTGAAGCAATCACAAAAGCACCTGTTGTAAAAGCAGACAGCACAACATGTGTAGCAGTTACAGCAAAGCTTGGATTGAAAAAGGCCTTCCAAGGCTCGATATTTGTGATTTCTCCATTCACCATCTGAAAGCCAGCAGGTGTCCCTTCAAAAGCATGTACGTTTGTAATTAGAATCGCTGATGCAGCTGCACCAATAACGATAAAAATAACGGTAATGATGCGCATTGCATTTGATAGGCGATCCGCTGCGTACACATAAATAGACATAAATAATGCTTCTATAAAGAACGCATAAATTTCAATCTGGAATGGCAGTGACATGACCTTTCCGATGACCTCCATAAAACCTGGCCATAAAAGGGCAAGCTGCGTACCAGCAATTGTACCTGTTGGAATGGCGACCCCTAACAGAACAGCCTGTGCTTTTGTCCACCGCTTGGCCATGATGGCATAATGAGGGTCCTTCGTTTTTTGAAAGATGAGTTCGGCTAACAAAATCATTAGCGGGATGCCAACGCCAAGCGAGGCATAAATAATATGAAAGCCCATGGTTGTGCCGAACAGGCTTCTAGCTAAAACGAGATCAGTCAATTTTTTCTCCGCCTTTCTTATCGCTTCTCTTTTTCATGATGCTTATTATTCTCCACCATTTTTAGATTATTCTTCCTGACTAAGAAAGCTTGTTTTTTGACAAGTTGTAAAAGAGGGAGTAGAATATAAATATAAAACGTAATCGTTACGTTTTATTAACGAAAGGAGTTTTGACATTGAAAAGAGATATTCATCCAACCTCACATGAAGTTGTATTTATGGACGTAAACAGCGGTTACCGTTTCTTGAGTAGATCAACAAAGACATCAAACGAGACAGTAGAGTGGGAAGATGGGAAAACGTATCCTGTCATTAAAGTAGAAACAAGCTCTGATACGCATCCTTTTTATACAGGGCGCCAAAAATTCGGAGAAAAAGGCGGAAGAGCCGAGCAGTTTAAGAAAAAATATCAAATGTAATCAAAAAAGCACGCCTGATAAAGGTGTGCTTTTTTTGACAGTAAAAAACCCCGGGTGATCAGCCGGGGTTCAAAGCATTAATCATTTAAAGCGGTGTTTAAGGTCTTTAAGTTTTGTTTCATTAAGCTGACGTAGCTTTCGCCGTTTTTGGCATCATCTTCAGTAATGGATTCCAGATTTTTAAGGGTCAAGCTTTTTGCCCCAATTTCACTACGGATTGTATCTGATACTTTGCTGCTGACGTTGTTTTCAAAAATAACGTATTGAATGTGATGCTTTTCCGCTTTTTGTACAATGTTTTCGAGCTGTTTTTGTGATGGCTCTTCAGAAGCGGATAACCCTAAAACACTGATTTGCTCAATGCCATAGCGCTTTTCCCAATAACCATAAGCTGCGTGAGAAACAAGAATTTCTTTATGTTTCGCTTTAGATAACGTTGTTTTAAATTCTTGATTTAACGATTGCAAATCTTTTTTTAGATGTTCATAGTTTTTTGTGTATTCGTCTTTATGATCTGGATCTAAAGAGACGAGTGTGTCTTTAATGTTTTTCGCCATTTGCTGTGCATAAACCGGGTCTAACCATGCATGAGGGTCTTTATCTCCGTGATCGTGCCCGTCATGATCATGGTCTTCACCTTCATGGTCATGATCTTCGCCTTCTTCATGTGCATGTTCTTCATTTGTCGATAACAATTTGATGCCTTCGGCTGCTTTGACTGTTTTCACACCTTGGTCTTTTAAAGTGGCAGCAGTTTTGTCTGCGAATGCTTCAGCTCCTGTGCCGCTGTAGATAAAGGCATCACCTTCAGCCATTTCAACCATTGTTTTTGAACTTGGTTCAAAGCTGTGTGCATCTGCATTTGCAGGATACACGCTTTGAGCATGAACGTGAGAGCCGCCAATTTTTTCAGTAAAATCTTGGATTGGGAAGATCGTGGTGTAAATGATTAGTTTCCCGTCTGCCTTACCTTTTGAAGCATTAGTGCCCGCACTGCTTGAGCAAGCGGCAAGACCGATCGCGAATAAAGCAGCTGTTAAAATAAAAAAGATTTTTTTCATGTAGAAAATGTCTCCTCTCAATCTAATAGATAGAAATGATTACGATTTAATGTCCTGAGTTATTGTATCGTAATAATTACGATTTGAAAAGAGGAAAATAAAAAAATTTCGTCAGCAGATGTTTCCTCTAAAAAAATAAGCTGCAAAACGTGACGAAATTTCTTACATTGTGCTATATTTATTTTTAAAAAAAGATAAAGGAATGGACAAACGTATGAAACTTTTAGATGAAATCATCGAATATAATCAACAATTTATTGAAGAAAAGAAATACGAAGAATTTACAACAACAAAGTTTCCACAGAAAAAAGCTGTCATTCTATCGTGTATGGATACAAGACTTGTTGAACTGCTTCCGCGTGCCATGAACATGAAAAATGGTGATATTAAGATTGTCAAAAGTGCTGGGGCGCTTGTTTCTCATCCATTTGGAAGTATTATGCGAAGCATTTTAGTTGCTGTTTACGAATTAAATGCTGACGAGGTATATGTCATTGGGCACCATGATTGCGGGATGAGCAAAATAGACAGCCAGACACTTTTAAATAAAGCCGTTGAGCGCGGTATTCCAGAAAAACGTATTGAAGTACTGGAATACTCAGGAATTGATTTTAAACAGTGGCTCAAAAGCTTTAGTTCAGTCGAAGAGAGCGTGAAGGACAGTGTGTCCGTAGTGAAAAATCACCCGCTTCTTCCATCAGATGTACCTGTACACGGGCTTGTCATTGACCCTGGAACAGGGAAGCTTGACTTAGTTGTCAACGGATATGAAGAAAAGTAAGTTATTTTTCCTTTTTAGGCGGAACAGGATCGATGCCGCCAGGATGAAGCGGATGACATTTCAAAATCCGTTTTATGGTGAGCCAGCCGCCCTTGACCGCGCCATGCGTTTTGATCGCCTCTAGTCCATAGTTTGAGCATGTTGGATAAAACCGGCAGCTTGGCGGTGTAAGAGGGGAAATACATTTTTGATAAAAGCGTATTATGCCGATAAAAATTTGTTTCATAGAGGTTCCTCCTTGTCTGTCTTCCACAGTATAAGAAAAAAGAACAAGGAAGGAAAGTTTTATAAACTAAACTGGTCGGAGAAATATGTTATAATATAGGAAATTGCAATTATAGGAGTGGTGATTATGCCTTCAGTCGAAAGCTTTGAACTTGATCATAATGCTGTAAAAGCGCCATATGTTCGTCATTGCGGCGTTCATAAAGTGGGATCAGATGGGGAAGTAAATAAATTCGATATTCGTTTTTGTCAGCCCAACAAGCAGGCGATGAAACCTGATACGATTCATACATTAGAGCATTTGCTTGCGTTTAATATTAGAACACACTCAGAGAAATATGATCATTTTGATATCATTGATATTTCTCCAATGGGCTGCCAGACAGGCTACTATTTAGTTGTCAGTGGTGCACCAACTCCAAAAGAGATCGTTGAACTTCTTGATGCAACATTCAAGGATGCGGTTGAAGTAACAGAAATTCCTGCTGCAAACGAAGAGCAATGCGGACAAGCGAAGCTTCATGATCTTGAAGGGGCAAAACGTTTAATGCGTTTCTGGCTTTCTCAGGATCAAGAAGAGCTTTTAAAAGTATTTGGTTAATAAAAGGATGAACCGGACATTTAGATGTCCGGTTTTTTATTTGAATTTAAACAGAGATGTCAAAATAGGGGATATTTGTTAAAATGGACATGTCAGTAAAAGAAGGGGGAAACGCAGGATGCGAAAAATGTTGGGAATGATTCTGATGCTCACGTTATTAAGTGCATGTGGAAACTCTGCAGCAAATAGCGGCAAAGGGGAAGTGCCTGAGTTATTAAAAGTAAAGCTCACAGGACCTGAGCAAGTGGAGAAAAATGAAAGCGTTATAGTAAAAGCAGCTGTCACATACGGTGATACGCCTGTTGATGATGCAGATGATGTTCAATTTGAAGTGTGGAAAGATGGCGACAAGGATAACAGCAAGATGATTCAGCCAAAGAAAGAAAACAAGGGTGTATACGAATTGCACACAGCCTTCAAAAAAGATGGCCTTTATATCATACAAGTCCATGTGACAGCTAAACAGCAGCATAATATGCCGAAAACGAACATCCACGTAGGTGAGGTGAAAAAAGAGAGTTCATCTACTGAAGAAGAAGAAACCTCACATCATTAAAAGCGGATTTATTTTGGATTAGGACGTTGATTTGGTTCTGCATCCTGTGGTGAATCGACTTTATGCTTATATTCATAAGCCTTCGATGTCGTCCACAATGATAAAAAGACAACGATTGAGATAATGATAAAGCTGATAATCCCAAGTAACAGCATCTAACTCCCTCCTTATTTCCATATTAACATATATTTCATGCAGTCAAAATAGAAGAAATTGACGGCAGGTTTCAGTATAATAAGAAAAGGGTATTCTCATACTAAACGCAATTACATAAGGAGGAATAAATATGTCTGAACAATTATTAAACGTCGTCAATAAACAAGTAGCTGATTGGACTGTGCTTTACGTGAAATTACATAACTATCATTGGTATGTAAAGGGGAAAGATTTCTTTACACTCCATGAGAAATTTGAGGAACTATATACAGAAACAGCTACATATATTGATGATTTGGCTGAGCGTATGCTTGCTTTAAATGGACAGCCTGTTGCGACAATGAAAGAGTGCTTAGAAATTTCCAGCATTCAAGAAGCAGAGGGCAAAGAATCAGCGGAGCAAATGGTGAAAAATCTATATGATGATTTCTCCAATATCGCTGAGGAATTAAAGCAAGGAATGGAGCTGGCTGCAGAGGTTGGCGATGAAACTACAGGTGATATGCTGCTTGCGATTCATCAATCCATTGAAAAACACAACTGGATGCTTAAAGCATATTTAGGATAATACACGTATGTGAAAAGAATGTCGGTCATAAATAGACCGACATTCTTTTTTATTGGAATCGGGACAGACAGCCCATTGAAATCATAGGGCTTTCAGCCGAAGAGAAAAGAGAAGGGAGGGAAGAAGATGTCTTCTATTGCAGGAATGATGAGTCAGCAAGTAGCGAGCATTCAAAAGACACTCAATATTAGTTTGTTGAATTCACAGCTTGCTACGAATACAGCACAAGCTATGGTGATGCTGGATCAAGTGCAGCAGCAGCCTCAAGCTGTTCAGCCAAAGGATTCAGATGCTTCATTTATTGATGTCAGAGTCTAAAAAGAGAAGCCGCCTCATGGGGCGGCTTTTTTTGGTTTCATTCGTCTCCCTGAGGACATAACAGCGCCTTTATTTTTTGTCGTCCAAGCTATTGCGAGAATTCGGCATATACTATTGAGGTAAGGAGTTCCACTTTGAAAGGATGTTGATGCCAAGTGAGCAAGGATTTAGGCATCTTTTCGTTGGTTACAGTGAGTTTGTCGGCGATGGGCTTTCTGTTTGGTGGAGCAGGATATTTACTGATGATTTTAGTGACGTTGATGGCTATTGAATTAATTTGTTCAAGCCTAAGAGAATCTTTGACTGGGCAGCTCACAATGAAGCGGTTTTTTACGCGGCTTGTTCGAAAGATCGTGACAGTCTCCTTAATATCGATGGCGCATTTCTTCGATGTCATGCTGAAGACAAATGGGACGATTAAGGATTTAGCGATCATCTTTTATATTATTTATGAATCTTACCAAATCGTCTCGACAGCCAGAGCCCTTGGAGTTCCCATTCCACAGTTGTTTATTGATGTATTGGACATGTTGAAAAATAAATTGCGCAAAAAGCCGTAATTTCCTCATATCTGGTCATACTAAAGGAAAAAGGATGATTCAGATGGCGAGACACACGTACTATGTATCCGTACAAGATGGATCGATATCGCAGCATAGAGATGCAGCGGCTTGGCAATTTCAAATAGAAGCAGATGATGATCAAATTTTGCAGCTGAGAGACTATTTCGATGAACAGTATATGACAGATTGGAAAGGCTTCTTTCGGGCGCATGTTCCGTTTCTTGAATATCATTATGATAGTCCAAATGATGAAATGGATAGAAAAAGAAAAGAGATTTACACAATGATTTATGAGCTCGGCAATGAAGAGACAAGGAGCTTTATTGAGACAAATGGTTTGATGAATTGAAAAAGCATGTAGAGATTCTCTACATGCTTTATTTTCGCGGTTGTAAAATGCCTCCGATCAAATCGCTGATCCCGCCGCCTCTATTTTCTTGCTGTGAATTGGTGAACTCATGAGAGGAGCTCTGGCTCTGAGGTTTGTAGCGATTATCATCTAAGCCCACCCGTAACCCAGATGTGCGCTCAGATGGCTGGATAATGACGATTTGATCTTGTTCCTGGAACTCAAATAAGTAGGATTCGCCAGATGTTTGTCCAATGAAAGTCTTCCAGTTCACATCTAGTTTGACCTTCGGTGCTTTGCCTGTCCAAGCAACAATTGCGTCAGGGTCTACACGGCAGGGGGCTTTTAAAATGAGCGGATTTCCATTCGTTTTGATGGCGACTTGCGCTCCGTGCCCTTGATAAGAGAGTTTTGATGTAAACAGTCCTTTCTGTGATAAAATACCAACGCCTACTGGTGTGACGCCGTAATGGCATTCCTCAGTAAAGGCAAGTAAATCTTCACTTTCTACACTTACATGCTGCCAAGGACCGCTTGGCTCAAGGTTAATCACTGTTACATGCTCGCTTGCATCCGCCAAGTAGCAAGTACCTTGTCCACTCACTTCCATCATCTCAAGGTTCTCCCCTGTGAATTTCCTGCTGATATGGTTAAATACTTGGCTGACCATATTTCCTTTATTCGTTCCAAGTAATCGCTTGCGGTATTGGAAACTTCCTTGATCCGCAATCATGGCGCCTTTTTTGGCAAAAAAGATTCCGCTGCCTTCTGCTTGTAAGGTAAGTTCTTCTATTGTGTTGAAATGAAATCCCATAGGTGCCGGCTCCTTTCCTGCGTCAAGATGTAAATCCGTAGATGCGGCATAAATCATTTAAATCTAGAGTAGTCCCTTGCCCGGTCGCGGTGATTTTCCATTCCTCCTGATCTCTTGTGAGTTCAGCGCATATAATGGATGTACAATACGAATAATCCTCTGTTAACTGAAAGGTACAAATCTCTTGCTGCGAGATTTGATCCGTAAGTCGCACGTAGGCATTGGTGACTTGTCCAAAATGATGCTGGCGTTCGTGTGCATCATGTATCGTGGCTGTGACGACAATTTTATGAATATCAGGTGAGACTCTGCTTAATTGCATAATAATCATTTCATTGTCTCGATACCCTCCGCCAAATTGATGATCACCAAGATGACGCACAGCTCCATCTAAGCTTTGCTGCTGGTGATAATAGATCAGATGCTTAGGAGACAACAGCTTGTCCTCTTCATTTAAAAGAAACACTTGCGTATCTAAATCAATTGGCTGACCAGCAAGGTCCCAGCCAAGCCCGATATGAATTTGGTCGACCGCTGGATTGTCTTTTGTTAAATCTAACTTTTGCCCTTTCACGAGGTGTTTCTTGATCACCTCATGGGGTGCGTTTTGTTTTGACCCATTTTTTATACTCATGCTGATTTCCTCCTCGTTGTCATAGGACAAACACTGATTCATTTACGTCATATAGGGATAAAAGGTTTCATGATTAAAATTGGGTGAAGTTGGAGATGATAAAAAGGTTTTAGAAACAATACCTCATTTTAGATAAAGACGAGTTGGAACCACTCGTTTGTTTCACTTTTGATAAAAATTCTTCAGATAAATGTGATCTGTGGTATGATGTTTTACAAGAAGCAAGGACAGGATATGAGGGATTTCACATGCATGTATTTAAAGACTATTATCATAATACGGTCAAGCTCTCTTTTGAGGAGAAGCCTTTTTCAAGTCATCCTAAGCATGTTTGGGCCATCTGCCGCTACCAAGGGAAATGGCTGCTCACTGAACATGAGGATCGGGGCTATGAGTTTCCAGGAGGGAAAGTTGAGCCGGATGAAGAAGCAGACCAAGCCGCTATACGGGAGATTCAAGAAGAGACGGGTGCTGTTGTTCGTGAATTAACGTATATTGGTCAATATCAGGTGCTGGGCAGAGAAAAGGTCATTGTCAAGAATATTTATTTCGCTGATATTGAAAAGCTAGTGAAGCAAGACACGTATTTTGAAACGAAAGGACCCGTTCTTTTCGCAGACTTGCCAAGATCCATCGCAAAAAATAAGAATTTCAGTTTTATTATGAAAGATGATGTGTTAAGACGAAGTCTTGCTTATTTAGAAAAGAACGGTTTGATTCGTTAAAAAAAGCGCAGGGTGACAATCCCTGTGCTTTTTATTTTTGAAGAAAACGGCGTTCGAGCCATTCCACAAGCTGGTACATGATGGTCGCAAATACGGCAATAATGAAAAGACTTAAGAACACGAGTGTAAAGTTGAAGACTTGAAAACCGTAAATGATCATGTAGCCGAGCCCTTTTGAGGAAACAAGAAATTCCCCTACGATAACCCCAACCCAAGAAAGGCCGACATTGACTTTGATCGCAGAAATCATCGTTGGAATACTAGCTGGCAAAATGACCTCGCGAAAGACGACGCTTTTTTTCGCACCAAAGGTTTTCATCACCTTTAAATAATTCTCATCGACCTCTTGAAAGGCTGTATATATGACGATCGTCGTAATGATTACACTAATGATTGCGCCCATGGCAACGATGCTGATCATGCCAGGCCCAAGGGCAACAATTAAAATCGGGGCGAGGGCAACTTTTGGCATGGCATTTAAAATGACTAAATAAGGATCAAGAACGTTTGCCAGGCGGGTGGACCACCATAAGGCGGCAGCGAGCAAAATGCCGCAAAAGGTACCGAGTAGAAATCCGAGCACCGTTTCAAATAATGTAATACTCATATGATTCATTAAAGATCCATCGGATATTTTTTGTACAAACAATTGGCAGACTGCTGATGGTGAACTAAATATCAGTGGATCGATAAGACGAAAATGACTGGCAAGCTCCCAAAGCGAAAAGAAGCTGGCGAAAATAATGAACTGATAGATTCGGGTCATGCGTTTTTCCATTCGGTATTTTTTGCGATAGGCTTCATGTAAAAGGTCACTGTGTTTCAACGGTTTTCAGCTCCTTCCAAATCGTTTGAAAGAGCTCTTGGAAACTCTGGGTCTGTCTTGCTTCGAAAGGAGAAAGAATCCTAAGATCATCTGGAACGGTAAAAATTCGCTTGATTGAGCCAGGATGCTTAGAGAATAAGAAAATGCGGTCACTCATCGCAATGGCTTCGCCAATGTCATGTGTCACAAGGACCGCTGTTTTTTGATAGTTTTTGAGTGTATGAAAGACGAGATCCTCTAAAGTGAGTTTGGTTTGATAGTCTAGAGCTGAAAAGGGTTCATCTAGTAAAAGCAGACCGGGATTCACTGCAAGCGTTCGGGCGAGAGCCGCACGCTGCCTCATACCGCCTGACAGCTCCTTCGGGTATTTTTCCTCTACATCATGAAGGCCAAGCTTAGGCAGTAAGCCAAGAGCGGCGGAGGTGGCTTCATGTGAATCTTGCTTGGTAATTTTTAACCCGAGAATGATATTTTCCTTGATGGTTTTCCAAGGAAACAAATAATCTTGCTGGAGCATGTAGCCGATTTGATGCTCTTTTTGATTCGGTTCTTTTCCTTCGATTAAAATTCGGCCTTCAGAAGGCGGCGTTATTCCTGCAATGATAGACAGCAGGGTGGTTTTTCCGCAGCCGCTGGGACCAATAAATGAGATAAATTCTCCTTGGTCTATCTCCATATTGATGTGCTGTATGGCCGTTGTTTTTTCTTTTAAAGAGAAGTACGTGTGGGTCACATGGTCAATTTGAAGGAAAGACATGTGCTACCTCCTATTCTATTTGTGTTCTGTGACCTTCTTTGCAATGGATGAATCGACAAGTTGTTTGTACGGGATAAATTTCGGCAATTCATCGCTCTCCTTCATGATTTCCTGCAATTTGTTCCATTCCTCTTCATTCAGAAGGGGATCTGCTGCATAGGAGTCCTGCTGTTTGTAGCGTTTAATGGCAGTTGATAAAACATCAAGTTCTGTGTCAGGAAAATGAGATTGAATGGTTTTGGCAATCTCCTCCGGCTGCTTGGCTTCTACCCATTTCTGCGCTTTGTAAATGGCGCGAGTGAAGGCTTCAGCTGTCTCTTTGTTTTCCTCTAAGTAACTCTTCTTTGCCATGAAGGTGGTATACGGCACCTTTCCGGAAGCCTCTCCAAAGGAGGCGGTAATGTACCCTTTGCCTTCTTTTTCAATTAAGGATGCTGTCGGTTCGAATAACTGCACAAAATCGCCAGTTCCAGAGGAGAAAGCGCCTGAAATGTTGGCAAAATCAATATTTTGAATCATGCGGAGATCCTTTTTTACATCAATGCCTTCCTTTTTCAGGACATATTCACCGACCATTTGCGGCATGCCGCCTTTCCGCTGTCCAAGAAAGTCTTTTCCTTTTAATTGATCCCAAGAGAATTCGCTCACTTTCTCCCTTGAAACAAGAAATGTACCGTCTGTTTGTGTCAGCTGTGCAAAGTTGATGACAGAGTCTTTTGTGTCTTGAGCCTCTACATAGATAGAGGATTCAGATCCGGTCAGGGCGATATCTGCACCGCCGGATAAGAGAGCTGTCATCGTTTTATCACCGCCCCAAGTCGTTTTTAATTCAACCTCTAGCCCTTCTTCTTTGAAGAAATCCTCAGATAAGGCAACATATAGCGGAGCATAAAAAACCGAATGGGTCACCTCGGCTACTTGTACGGTCTGCTCTTGTTCTTTTTTACAGGCGACAAATGGAATAAAGAGCAGGACAACGACGATGAATGCCAGTCTGACTTTGATGGAACGATTCAAGAGTAATTCGCCTCCTTTGTTCTAGATCACTAATTAAAGTATGTCAAAAGGGATTTTTGGTGAGTGCCTAGATGAAAATAAGAAGCGCATTGTTTATTTATAGAACGTGTCTTTTTTTCTATACTAGAAGCATGAATACTTTCTTGAATTTGGAAGAAATAAAGGGGCGGTTTCGTGTATAGAGTGAGTTGGGTATTTCTTGGATGGTATTTAGTAGGGCTCATATTAATGGTCTCTTTTGAAGTGCCAGCATGGCTTCAGTTTGCAAATGGCATTTTCCTTGTGCTGTATGCCTGCTGTGTGATAGAGATTGGGCGAAATATTTATGGGGCATGGGGGGGTGTGATCAAAAGGGCAGCCGTTGTCGGGGTGCTGACATTTACGGTTGAATGGGTTGGGATCACAACCGGTTTTCCTTTTGGGGCCTATGACTATTATCCGACGTTAGGTTTTCTAGTGGGAGGGGTGCCTTTAACCATTGCTTTTGCATGGGTTGGTGTGTTTTTAAACAGCCTTTTTTTATCCAATCAGCAGTCGAAATGGAAACGAGCAGTCGAAACGGGGATATGGATTGTCTTGCTTGACCTCATATTAGACCCAGTAGCGGCTGAACGGAAATTTTGGGTGTGGTATGACGGCGGCGCTTTTTATGGTATTCCTTTTGAGAATTTTGTGAGCTGGGGTATGATTGGAGCAGGACTTTCCTTTCTCTTCCCACTTGTTCAGATTGATCAAAAGGCTCTGAGCTGGACGAGCCGTATTTATCAGGCAATGGTGTTCTTTTTTGGTGTGCTGGCATTAAAGGGCGGGCTCGATGTCATTTTTTATTTAGCACTGATCATTGTTATTTTGTGTGAAGGAAGGGTTCAATTTGAAAGAAAGCGACAAAAGCCGATCGTTTAGACGTATATTTTCTCTTTATCTTGAGCGGTATTTACTTCATAAACATTTCCGCTGCGTGATGATGAAAGGCACTGTGGATCCAAACGAGAAGCTGCCTGTTCTTTATATCGCCAATCATAGCTCATGGTGGGATGGACTGATCATCTTTCTTTTAACAGAAAAAGCGTCCGAACTCGATCACTATATGATGATGGAGGAGAAACAGCTGAAGCAATATGCCTTTTTCCGAAAGCTTGGTGCCTTTCCGGTTCAGAAAGAGAATCTGAAAAGTGTGAAGCAAGCATTAATGACGGCAAAAGAGAACATGCAGGCTGGCAGGGCTGTATGGCTTTTTCCACAGGGGAAAATCATGCATCAGGATATGCGGCCGCTTGAATTGGAGGGCGGGGCTTCATTTTTAGTGAGACAATTTGAGCAAGTCGTGGTGAAGCCTGTGACCTTGCATTATACATTTAATCAATTTCAAAAGCCGACAGTATCTGCTGTGTTTGGTGAAGATACCTTAGTATCTGGCGGAGAATTTCGAAGCAAGGACGTGACGCATCTGCTTAGAGATCTGCTTGAAACGCAGCTAAATACACATCAAGCACAGGTCATCGCAGATCCTGATTTTTCAACTAATCAAGAATTTAGACAGATGACAAGGACAAGTCAATCAACAAGTGATGCGTTTGATTCCTTTAAAAAGTGGGTGAAAACATGGTGGTCTTCTTAACCGTAATCAGTGTACTCTTGCTCTGTCAGTTTATTTTCACCATATGGAATATGAGGCATCTTCCTGTTTTAAAGCCAGCACCCTTTTCGCCGGGTGAACCTATTTCGTTATCAATTCTGATTCCAGCGAGAAATGAGGAAAAACGAATAGAAGCCTGTCTTCAGTCGATCGTTGATCAACGTCTTTACCCGAAAGAGCTCATCGTCCTTGATGACCATTCGACAGATCAGACACGAGCGCTGGTAGAGCGATTCGCAGAAACATATCCGTGGATCCGAGTCCAGTCAGGTCAGCCATTAAAGCGGGGCTGGCTTGGTAAATCATATGCCTGTTCTCAGCTCGCAGAGGCAGCAGATTCTGACTGGCTGCTATTTTTAGATGCGGATGTCCGGTTAAAAAAAGGGGCAGTTGAATCAGTATACAAGCAGTTATGTATGCAAAAAACGGGCATGCTGTCAGGTTTTCCAGAACAAAAAACAGGTACATTTTTTGAGCATCTTGTCGTTCCTATGATGATGTTTACCATTGGCTGTCATCTGCCAGTGAAATGGGTAAGAAAATCTAAGAACCCCGCTTTTGCCGCAGCACATGGCGGTTTTATGGCCATTGAAAAGAATTGTTATCACGACATTGGCGGGCATGAAGCGATTAAGGATTCACTCGTTGATGATATGGCCTTGGCTAGGCGGGTGAAGAAAAAAGGCTTTCCGTTCACACTTGCAAGCATTCATCCATTTGTGTATATGAGAATGTATGAAAGTGGACAAGAGGTTTGGGAAGGTTACCGGAAAAATTTATTCCCAGGTGTGAATCGAAGCATTGTTTTGTTAAGCAGTGTCTTTTGTTTATACACCCTCCTTTATTTGGTTCCTGTCATTTGTTTCATGATCGCATTGTTTCAGCTGGATGTTTTGAGCATATGCTTAGCGATTCTTTGTTATGGGCTGGGTGTGTCGATTAAAGCGGCAATAGATACTGAAAATGGGAGGACATCTGCGATGGCTTTTTTATTGCCGGTCAGTATTTTAAGCCTGATCGCCATTGGCTTTGCTTCTATGAAAATCGGTCTGAAAAAAGAAGGGTATGAATGGAAAGGGAGAAGGTACGAATGAAAAAAGTGATCATCATCGGCGGCGGACTTGGCGGATTATCAGCCGCGATCCGTCTACAGTCACGCGGGGTTCAGGTCACCATTTTAGAAAAAGAAGCGGCTTTAGGCGGGAAATTGCAGCGCCATCACGAGGCAGGCTACTCTTTTGATTTAGGACCGAGTACCATTACAATGAAGGCCTATTTTGAAGAAGTGTTTACAGCCTGTCATAGACGGATGGAGGATTATGTGACCTTTTATCCGATTTCTCCGCTGACCAAAAATATTTTTTCAGATGGCCATACGGTCGAGTTTACGCCGAATATTGAGCAAATGGAATCACAAATTGCTGCATTCAGTCCTGAAGATGCGAAGCAATACCGCGCATTTTTGCAGGAATCAAAGACGCTTTTTCAAAAGGCAGAGGAGCAGTTTTTAAATCGTTTGTTATTGAGCTGGAAGGATAAGGCGGATGTAAAGCTGATGAAAGCACTTCTCGCTGTCAAACCATTCACATCGGTTCAGCGCCTGCTGCGTCAATATTTCCGTCACCCCCATACATTGGCGATGTTTGGACGATATGCCACTTATATTGGCTCTTCTCCCTACGAGGCGCCGGCTATTTTTAACATGATGGCATATTTAGAAGGAGAGAAAGGGATTTATGGAATACAGGGCGGTACATATCGTCTAGTTGAGGCATTTGAGACACTGGCAAAAGAATTAGGCGTTCAGATTTACCTCAATGAACGAGTGAACAAGATTCATGTGAAGGATCGGCGGATCAAAGGAGTTGAGACGGATCAGCAGATGTATGAGGCAGATCAAGTCATTGCAGGAGCAGATGCGCTGACTGTATACCGTCATCTCATAGATGAAAAAGACCGTCCTCGTTTTTTAAATCAAAAACTGTCTGGCATTGAACCGTCGTTGTCGGGCTTTGTTCTCTTATTAGGGCTACCTAAAGTCTATGAACAGCTGGTCCATCACAATGTGTTTTTCCCTGAGGATTATGAGCAAGAATTCAAGGATATTTTTCAGAAAAAACAATTGCCTCAAGACCCGGCGCTATACATATGCTATTCAGGCCATTCAGAACCAGCTTTAAGCGGAGGACCGGGAAGAAGCAACCTGTTTGTACTGGCCAATGCACCTTATGTGACAAAAGAGCAAGATTGGGACATGCTAAAGGAGACATATCGTCAGCATGTAAAAAACAAATTAATGGAAAAAGGTCTTTTTGATTTGGATGAGCTTATCGAATATGAAGCGGTTCAAACCCCGCTCGATCTGCAGCAGAAAACGGGGGCATATCGTGGAGCCATTTATGGCATGTCTTCAAACTCGTTCAAACAGGCATTCTTTCGCATCAATAATCAGTCAAAGGACATTGAAGGACTTTGGTTTGTTGGTGGAACAAGTCATCCAGGCGGCGGCACGCCGATGGTGACAAAATCAGGCCAGCTTGTCGCAGAAGCGATATTGAAGCAATGGACGTAATCAAAGGTGAAAAGGAGAGAAATCGAGTGTTTGTGGAAAAAAGAAGGTTTCCGTCGCCCCATCCGCATATTCACTTATATACAGTGACCTATGAGGCAGATGGACTTCGGATGAAAGGCCTGCTCGCTGAACCAGCCGGGGAAGGTTTCTACGACGGCTTTTTGTATTTACGAGGCGGCATTAAAAATGTGGGGATGGTCAGACCTGGCCGGATTGTGCAATTTGCCGCACAGGGCTTTGTCGTCTTTGCTCCCTTTTACCGGGGAAACCAGGGAGGCGAAGGGAACGAAGATTTTGCCGGAGAAGATCGAAAAGATGCGTTCGCTGCCTTTCAGCTGTTAAAACAGCACAAAAAAGTGAAGAAGGACCGCATTCATATTTTTGGTTTTTCGCGAGGAGGTATTATGGGCATCTGGACCGCTGTTGAAATGAAACAGGAGGCAGCTTCCTTTGTCACATGGGGAGGCGTCAGTGACATGAAACTGACTTATGAAGAGCGTGTGGATATGAGACGGATGATGAAACGTGTGATTGGCGGTCCGCCGCATAAGGTGCCAGAGGCATATGAGAACAGAACCCCTTTAAATGATGTGGACAAAATTGAAGCACCTGTCCTTATCATCCACGGAGAAGAGGATCAAAATGTATCGATTGAGCATGCGTATTTGTTAGAAGATGCGCTGCGCCAGCACGGAAAGTCCGTGGAGACGTGGTATTTCCACGGATACAACCACTATTTCCCGCCGCAGCATAATCGAGAAATTGTGAGAAGGCTGACTACATGGATGCACAGCCGAAAAAGCGGAAATGTGGTAAAATAAGCAGTATAACGAAATATAGAAAGTAGGGGGATTTTCATTATGGGAATGCCTGTTGAATTTAATACAATGATTGTCACAAAGGGAAAAGAGACAAGAATTGAAGAAAATGTATTTGAACTCATGAAGGATGGATACCGCATTTATCCATTAAATATTCCACTTGAGGTGCGCAAAACGAAAGACGGAGAAAAAACAGGGACAGCACATGTTGAAAAGCTGGAACTGACAGACAATGTCACGAAGGTGACGTACCGTCTTGTGTCATTGCATTCAACAAACTAAAAAAGCTGAGGGATTTTATTCTCCTCAGCTTTTTTCATTTGGTTATACGAGTGGACCGCCTTTGGCTTCAATGTCACTTGCCGCGTGGCTGAATTTTTGGAAGTTCTTTTTAAATTCATTGGCAAGGAAGTGTGCTTTTTCTTGATAAGCCTCTTGGTCATCCCATGTTTTAGCAGGTTGAAGCACTTCATCTGGTACACCAGGAATATGAAGCGGGATGTGTAAGCCAAAGATGTCATCAGTAATCATCTCGGCATTGTCAAGGTCACCTTCGATTGCTGCCTGCACCATTGCTCTTGTATGAGCGAGATTCATTCGTTTGCCTGTACCGTAGCCTCCGCCAGTCCAGCCTGTATTCACAAGGAATACTTTTGCACCGTGCTCATCAATCTTTTTGCCAAGCATTTCAGCATAGACGTGAGCTGGAAGCGGAAGGAATGGTGAACCGAAGCAAGTAGAGAATGTCGTTTCAGGTGATGTGACACCGCGCTCAGTTCCAGCTAATTTACTTGTGTACCCGCTCAAGAAATGGTACATTGCCTGCTCTTTTGTTAAACGGCTGATTGGAGGTAAGACGCCAAACGCATCAGCTGTTAAGAAGACAATGGCAGATGGATGTCCTGCGATACTTGGTTTCACGATGTTATCAATCATTTCGATTGGGTAAGCAGCGCGTGTATTTTCAGTAAAGAAGGTATCATCATAATCCGCTTCACGTGTTTCTTCATCAAGCACAACGTTCTCAAGAACTGATCCGAAGCTGATCGCTTTGTAGATCTGAGGTTCTTTTTCTTCACTTAAGTTCACACATTTCGCATAGCATCCGCCCTCGATATTGAAGACCCCTGTGCCAGACCAGCCGTGCTCATCGTCTCCGATCAGCTTGCGGCTTGCGCTTGCAGAAAGCGTCGTTTTCCCAGTACCTGAAAGCCCGAAGAATAAGGCTACATCGCCTTCTTGACCTACGTTTGCTGAGCAGTGCATGGATAAAATGTCTTGCTCAGGAAGCAGGTAGTTCATCACAGAGAAAATGGACTTTTTCATTTCTCCTGCATATTCTGTTCCACCGATAAGAATCGTGCGTTTTTCAAAAGAAACGATGATAAACGTTTCAGAGTTTGTGCCATCTGTTGCAGGATCTGCTTTAAAGTGCGGTGCAGATAAGATGGTGAAAGGTTTTTCGTTTGAAGAAGGTGTTGACCCGTCAGGTCTGATAAATAGCTGCTTGGCAAAAAGATTGTGCCATGCGAATTCGTTTACAACTGTAATCGGCATACGATATCTTTCATCAGCGCCTGCAAATCCTTCAAAGACGAATAGTTCATCACGTTCTTTTAAGTATGACACAACCTTTGTATATAAACGGTCAAATGCTTCTTTGGAGATCGGCTGGTTGACTTGACCCCAATCGATTTTATGTTCAGAGCTTTCTTCTTTGACGATAAATTTATCTTTAGGCGAACGTCCTGTGTAGGCTCCAGTTGTAGCGCGGACAGCTCCAGTTGATGTTAAAACGCCTTCATTACGTGCCAAAATCTTTTCAACAAGTTTCGGAACAGATAAATTTTGGTGCGTATTTTCTAATGAGAGCAATGACTGCAAATCTTCTTTTAAATCCACTGAGTTCATAAAAAAACCCTTCCTTTACCGTTGAATTTGTTTGTTTCGATTAGTATAACACATTAATAATAATAGTCTATACTATTTAAAAATTTTTGTGTGTGTTTTTTCATTTCTGCTATGAAAATATGCTTTTTGGTGATGCTAATGGTGAGGAGAAAAAAGAGGGAGATAATTCTTATGAAGCATTGACATGACGCAAGGGTTTAAGATAAGATATCTTATTGAACGGATACTCTTATCCCGAGTTGGTGGAGGGACAGGCCCGATGAAGCCCAGCAACCGGTTTCTTATTTAAAAGGCATGAAAATGCTGAGAAACCAAGGTGCTAACCTGATGCAAGGTACAAGAACACCTTGAGCGATAAGAGTGAAAGGCATGCGATCTCAGACCCTTTCCTCGCAATGAAGGAAATGGTTTTTTTATTTTTGGGATATCATATGAACAAATTGCCAATAACATCTCTAATATAAACGTTTTCAAATATAAGAGGGAACGAGTTCCGTATCATATTGGAGGCCTCATCTTGGGATGATGTGGTCTTGTACAGGAGGAAATAGCCATTATGAGTCAAAATCGTCGTTTATTTACTTCAGAATCAGTGACAGAAGGACATCCGGATAAAATCTGTGATCAAATTTCAGACAGCATTTTGGATGAAATTTTAAAGAAAGATCCAAATGCACGTGTTGCCTGTGAAACTTCTGTTACAACCGGTCTCGTATTAGTAAGCGGTGAAATTACAACGTCTACTTATGTCGATATTCCAAAGACGGTGCGTGACACAATTAAGGAAATTGGCTACACACGTGCGAAATATGGTTTTGATGCGGAAACATGTGCGGTACTTACATCAATTGATGAACAGTCTGCTGATATTGCGCAAGGTGTAGACAAAGCGCTTGAAGCACGTGAAGGAACAATGACTGAAGAAGAAATTGATGCGATTGGTGCAGGTGACCAAGGATTGATGTTTGGTTTTGCCAACAACGAAACCGAAGAGCTCATGCCGCTGCCAATTTCACTAGCGCATAAATTATCTCGCCGTTTAACAGAAGTACGCAAGAATGAAACACTTGCATACCTTCGTCCAGACGGAAAAACACAAGTCACAGTTGAATATGATGAGCAAAACAAACCAGTTCGTATTGATACAGTGGTTATTTCTACGCAGCATGCACCAGAAGTGACGCTTGAACAAATTCAAAGTGACTTAAAAGAGCATGTCATCAGTCCTGTCGTTCCAAGTGAACTGATTGATGAACAGACAAAATACTTCATTAACCCAACTGGCCGTTTCGTGATCGGTGGACCTCAAGGGGATGCTGGTTTGACTGGACGTAAAATCATCGTTGATACGTATGGCGGATACGCTCGTCATGGCGGCGGTGCTTTCTCAGGTAAGGATGCAACGAAGGTTGACCGTTCTGCGGCATATGCTGCTCGTTACGTAGCGAAAAACATCGTAGCTGCCGGCCTTGCAGATTCTTGTGAAGTACAGCTTGCTTATGCAATTGGTGTAGCACAGCCTGTATCGATTTCAATTGATACATTCGGGACAGGAAAAGCTTCAGAAGAAAAATTAATTGAAGTGGTTCGTGCAAACTTTGATCTTCGTCCAGCTGGCATTATTAAAATGCTTGACCTGCGCCGTCCGATCTACAAACAAACAGCTGCATACGGACATTTCGGCCGTCACGACTTAGATCTTCCGTGGGAAAAAACGGATAAAGCCGATACACTTCGCAAAGAAGCATTGGGACAATAACAACATAAAAAACCGCTTATTTTAAGCGGTTTTCCTTTTGATTAAAAAAAAAATCTTCAAAAAGCGAAAAAATGTGAAACAAAATCGGACAAAATACTGTCTAATTATAGGTCTACTTTTAAGAAATAACATAACGTGGAGGCAATAATATGTGTGGGTTTGTTGGTGTATTTAATCACCGTCCATTGTCCGAAACTACTGAACAGGAAGAGCTAATTAAACAAATGAATCGTCTCATCGTTCATCGTGGTCCGGATGATGAGGGTTACTTTCATGATGAGCATGTAGGATTTGGATTTAGACGTTTAAGTATTATAGATGTTGAGCACGGAAAGCAGCCGCTTTCTTATGAAGATGAAAAGTATTGGATTATTTTCAACGGAGAAATTTATAACTATGTGGAGCTGAAGGAAGAGCTTGTGAAAAAAGGCTATACGTTCAGCACAGATTCTGATACGGAAGTACTTCTTGCTACATACCGTCATTATAAAGAAGAAGCGGCTTCTAAGCTTCGCGGTATGTTTGCATTTTTAATTTGGGATAAAGAAGCGCAATTGTTATATGGCGCAAGAGATCCTTTTGGCATCAAACCGCTTTATTTTACACAAATGGATGAGCAAGTGTACTTTGCGTCTGAACGCAAAAGCTTAATGGCAGTGAACGAGAACATTTTATTTGATGAGACTGCTTTGCAGCAATACATGTCATTCCAGTTCGTACCTGAGCCAAATACACTTGATCAAAAGGTGCACAAAGTAGAGCCAGGTCATCAGTTTACTTTACGCCCAGGACAGGAGATTGAATTTAAGACTTACTGGAAAGTTCAATTCAAGCCTGAGCAAACACAAGAACAGAAGCTGATTGAAGAAGTACGCGATGCAATCTATGATTCTGTGAAAGTTCATATGAGAAGTGATGTTCCTGTTGGTTCATTCCTATCAGGTGGTATCGATTCTTCTTTCATCGTATCTGTTGCAAAGGAATTTCATCCTGAGCTGAAGACGTTTTCTGTTGGTTTCCAGCAGGATGGCTTTAGTGAAGTTGATGTAGCGAAGGAAACGGCTGATAAGCTGGGCTTACAAAACTTCAGTGCGGTAATTTCTCCTGAGGAATATATGAATGAGCTTCCGAAAATTGTTTGGCATTTAGATGATCCTTTAGCTGATCCGGCGGCGATTCCATTGTATTTCGTGGCAAAGGAAGCGAAGAAACAAGTGACGGTCGTTCTTTCTGGTGAGGGAGCAGACGAGCTGTTCGGTGGATATAATATTTACCGTGAGCCGCTTTCTCTTAAACCATTTGAATCTGTTCCATCTATGCTGAAAAAGCTTCTTCTTCGTCTGGCGCGCTTAATGCCAGAAGGAATGAAAGGAAAAAGCTTTATCGTCCGCGGCTGTACACCATTAGAGGAACGTTATATCGGTAATGCGAAAATCTTTGAAGAGCCAGTAAAGAAAAACCTCTTAAAGCAGTATGATCCGAACATTACGTATCGTGATGTGACGAAGACATACTTCGAGGAAAGTGCAGGCTACAGTGATATTAACAAAATGCAATATGTTGACATTCATACGTGGATGCGCGGGGACATCTTACTGAAAGCAGATAAGATGACAATGGCGAATTCTCTTGAGCTTCGCGTTCCTTTCCTTGATAAGGTCGTATTTGAAGCGGCTTCTAAAATTCCAGAAGAGCTGAAAACAAAAGATGGCACAACGAAATATTTATTGCGTAAAGCAGCAGAAGGCATTGTGCCTGACCATGTGTTAAACCGCAAGAAGCTGGGCTTCCCTGTTCCAATTCGTCATTGGCTGAAAAATGAGATGAACGCTTGGGCGAAAGACATCATTAAAAACAGTCAAACTGACGAATATATTAACAAAGCGTATGTGCTTGATTTATTAAATGAACATTGTGCTGGTAAAGCAGATCATAGCCGTAAGATTTGGACCGTCCTGATCTTTATGATTTGGCACAGCATTTATGTTGAGCGCAGTATTGATCCAGAGCAATTGAATCATCAACCAAAAGAAGTCATCTTTAGTTAATGAAAAAGGGTTTTCAGCTTTGTGCTGAAAACCTTTTTTCATGATAGAAAGTGGCGGAAAAGGGTAAAATAACAAGCGGTTCATAGTTATTGCTTAATATCCTGAAAAAAACGTGATAAAGTGAAGATACACGTATGATGTTAACGAGATAAAAGGGAACGATAGTATTGTCCTTTTTCTACATATTCTCTGCGGATTCGGTCCATGTCTTGAATATCTTCATCTGTTAACAGCCGAACGACTTTGGCTGGACGGCCAAAAGCGAGTGATCCTTTTGGGATGACCTTTCCTTGAGGGACAAGACTTCCTGCACCGATAAAGGCGCCTTCGCCAATCTCCGCACCATCGAGAATGATGGAACCCATGCCAATGAGGGCATTTTTTCGAATGATTGAGCTATGTAATGTGACTTGGTGTCCAATAGTAGCACCATCTTCAATAAGAAGTGTTTTTCCAGGACTTTGATGCAGGCACGATAAATCTTGAATGTTGACGTTCTTTCCAATTCTCACAGGTGCAACATCGCCTCTGATGACGGTTTGAAACCATACGCTCGAATATTCTCCAATTGTGACATCACCGGTAATGGTGGCGTTATCTGCGACAAAAACCGATTCATGAATCTCAGGTGTAAACTGATGATATGGATAAATCACTTTTTCGACTTCCTTTCTTAATACAACATTTGTGAGGTGTTTCCTTTGTGGACTTGGCATGCTGAAAGACCAGTTGGTACAATTGTCATTGTACATGGTGCGAGTGAATATCACGGCCGATATAAATGGCTGATTGAAATGTGGCGGAATGCAGGCTATCACGTCGTCATGGGTGACTTGCCTGGACAAGGCACATCGACACGTGCGCGAGGCCACATTCGTTCGTTTCAAGAATACATTGATACAGTCGATGAATGGATCGAACATGCGAAATCATTCAGGCTTCCTACTTTTTTACTTGGACACAGTATGGGTGGACTCATTTCAATTGAGTGGATGAAGCAGTATACCCATACGAAGTTGAATGGCCTTATTTTATCATCACCTTGTTTAGGTCTGCAATTTAAACCGAAGAAGCTGATGGATTTTGCGTCAAAAGGTCTAAATGTGCTGGCACCGTCTTTTAAAGTGGAGTCAGGGCTGTCGATTGAACTAGCCACACGAAATCAGGCGGTCATTGAGGCAGACTCAAATGATTCTCTTTACGTGACAAAGGTGTCGGTTCGTTGGTATCGAGAGCTGATCAAAAATATCGATGCGGCAATGCAGCCGACGAATGTCTTTAAATCGATCCCGCTCCTTTTAATGCAGGCGGGTGATGATAAGATCGTCGATAAAACGAGGGTGATTAAATGGTTCAATGGCATAGAATCAACCAATAAATCATACCGTGAATGGGAAGAGCTGTATCACGAAATTTTTAATGAACCAGAAAGAGAAGATGTGTTTAAGGCGGCAAGAGCCTTTACAGATCAATATATTTGATTGTGAGCTTTAAGTTGGGGGTGGAGTGATTTGTCAGTACCAGAGCGTCCTTTTGCACTGATGACAAAGGTGTATAAAGATATTTTTCCGCTTGTTCATCAGGAGCTGAAAAAGTGGCGGGCTCATGCCGAAATGATTGAAAATGAAGAACTGAGAACGCAGGCACTAGCGAGCATATCGAGTAAAACGTTTCACTGTGAAGGCGGAGGCATTTTATCTCTTCTAGCAGGTGAAGAGAAAGAAACGTGTATTGAATTCATTGTGGCGTATCAAACCATTAGTGATTACTTAGATAACCTATGTGACCGCAGCACGTCGCTTGATCCAAAGGATTTCCATATGCTGCATCAGGCGATGAGAGATGCGCTTGATATTCATGCTGAGCTCAAGCCATACTATCAGTTCCGTGATGATCAAGAGGATCATGGATATTTACATGCGCTTGTCCGCACATGTCAAGACGTGCTTACGCGCGTTCGGCATTATCCGATCATTCAGCCATATTTACACACGCTGTGTGATTACTATAGTGACCTGCAAGTACATAAGCACGTCGTTCCTCATGAACGTGTGCCAAGATTAGAGTCGTGGTTCCGTCAATATGAAAAGGATTTGCCGAAGATGGAATGGTATGAGTTTTCAGCTTGTGCGGGATCAACGTTAGGGATATTCTGTCTTGTGGCGTATGCGCTGCAGCCTGATTTTACAGAAAAGCAGGCGAAGCAAATTTACGAAAGCTATTTCCCTTATATTCAAGGTCTGCACATTTTACTCGATTATTTAATAGACCAAGAAGAGGATCGGCTTGGGGGAGATCTGAACTTTTGCTCATACTATGATTCTCATCATGAGATGATGGATAGACTTCAGCATTTTATCGAAAAAGCGGATGAGCAGCTGAAAGGTATTCCGCATGAAAACTTTCACAAATTGATTAACAGAGGATTACTGGCGGTCTATTTGTCCGATGAAAAAGTGACAGCCCAAAAAGAGATGAACAAGCTGGCAAAGCGGCTGATCAAATCAAGCGGGAAAACATCGTTCTTTTTCTATATTAACGGAAGAGCCTATCGGACCTATCAGAAAATGCCTTGGATGAAATCATCATAAAAAAGCTCAAATCCATTAGGATTTGAGCTTTTTTTCAATGGCGACCACAAACGGCGGGTCGTTTTGAATATTCATGTATTGATATGATAAAACTTGTACCTCTTCATGAGGCAGGGATCTGCAATAGTCGAGAAGCACTTCTTTTTCTCTTTTTCCTTCGGGATGTCCATGGTAGATCACAAGGACGATTAGACCTCCGGGTTTGAGCCATTCGAGGAGCTGCTTGATCGATTCAATGGTTGTATGAGCCTGAGTGGTAACGGCTTTATCGCCTCCAGGCAAATACCCAAGGTTAAACACTGCACCAGATATATGTCCATAAACATCCTTCGGAAGATGATCCGCCAGTTTTTCATGTCCATCATGGATCAGGTGAACGTAAGGATATTGACCGCCAAGCCTTTTGCTTGTCTGCTGCAAGGCTTCCTCTTGCACGTCGAATGCAAACACTTGTCCATCAGTTCCTACAAGGTCCGCTAAATAGAGTGTATCGTGGCCGTTGCCCATTGTTGCATCTATAACGATGTCGCCTTTTTGACAAGCGCGTTCTAACAGCTCTTTACTAAAAGGAAGCATGCGTTTCAAAATCATTTTGCTGCTTCTTCCAATCTGACGAAACGTTTCCCTTGGTAGCTGTTACGTCTTTCGAGCTCAGCATTAATGGCATTGAGCACTTCCCACTTGTTAACACTCCACATTGGACCAACCATTAATTCAATTGGGCCGTCGCCTGTAATACGATGAATAATCATTTCTGGCGGCAGAATCTCCAGCTGATCACAAACAAGCTGAACATATTCCTCCTGGCTTAAAAACTCAAGCTTTCCTTTTTCATATTGCTTGACCATTGGGGTTCCTTTTAAAAGGTGAAGCAAATGAATTTTAATTCCCTGCACATCTAAATCCGCAACAGCTTTTGCTGTTTCCATCATCATGTCTCGGTTTTCAAGAGGCAATCCATTGATGATATGTGAGCAGACACGAATTCCGTGTTTTCTCAGTTTTTCTACACCTTCAACGTAGCATTCATAATCATGAGCACGGTTAATGAGCATAGCTGTCCGTTCGTGTACCGTTTGAAGACCAAGCTCTACCCATAGGTAAGTGCGTTCGTTTAATTCGGCTAAATACTCCACTACGTCATCCGGCAGACAGTCAGGTCTTGTTGCAATGGATAGACCTACGACACCATCCAGATTCATAACGGTTTCATATTTTTCTTTTAGGACAGGTAGCGGAGCGTGTGTGTTTGTATACGCCTGGAAATACGCCATGTATTTTCCGTCTTTCCATTTTGTATGCATCCGGTCTTTGATTTCGTTAAATTGAGTGATGAGATCATCAGCCCGGTTTCCTGCAAAATCACCAGATCCAGCGGCACTGCAAAATGTACAGCCGCCGTGGGCTACAGTACCATCACGGTTTGGGCAGTCAAAGCCGCCGTCTAAGGCTACTTTAAATACTTTATGACCAAAGTGTTCACGCAAATGGTAGTTCCATGTGTGATAACGTTTTTCACTGTTTGAATATAAAAAAGGGTTATGCTGATCCAAGTCAGTAACCTCCTTGCATAATAATAGGCATCCTTAAAGTTTAACAAAAATCACGAAGGAGGACAATTGAATCTGTCCAACATTTTCTTTAGTGAAAAAGCGTTACATGGGCAAAATAGGCGGGAGCGATGATGAAATGGAGGGAATGTAAGATGGCAACAAGGCAGTCGATCGATGAATTTATCCAAAAAAGTACGGAAACCCTTGAGTTTGCAAATGAACAATTTGATTTGAGCTCACGTCAGGAACATTATAATGAGGAAGAGTTTTCAAAAGCACAGCTCATGCTTGAGAATACGGTCAACGAATTAGAAAAATTAAAAGATGTCGCCAATGACCAGCAAAGAGAACGGTTAGACAGGGCGCGTGTTCAAATTCAGAGCTTGCAAAACCAAATGATTTTAGGGATTTCCTACGATAATGAATGATGAACAGATCCTTCTTTTAAGGGTCTGTTTTTTATTTTTTGGATGTTTTCGCAAAGATTGTTGTTTTGGATATATATTTGTAATTGGTTTTATTCTGTTAAAATATGTTCTATAAAGAAATTGCAAATATCTTTAATCAAGGGGGTAGAAAAAATGTTGGAGACTCTTCCTAATTGGTTTTGGGCATTATATTACTTGTTTTTCTTAGCAACATTAGGAACTGCAATATTCAGTGTTGTGAAAAATAAACATAGGGGATTGTCCATTCTAACCATTGTATTTACTGTTACAATACCGATTATTAGCCTGATAAATAGCATTGGTAGAGTAGAAGAAATGAATGAATTTGAACACTTATTTAGTCAATTGCAACAGGGTGAAGTTTGGTCTATCTTTACAGTTATAGGCTATATATTTTTATTAGTATGGTGGGTGCTAATCCTGTTCAAAAGCAAGTCCAAAAACCAAGCAATAGTATCTAATTAAAACCTTGTAGAAACCTTAATATTCGGGGTCTTTTATTATGCACTTCTCAACATCTCAACTGTACAATAATTAGATTTTTGACACGCTAAAACAAGCATTTGCTCTACTCATTTTTCAAATGCTAAATTCTTTTCCTTATCAAGCCATCGGAACCAGTAGAGGTAGTTGTCCAAATATTTTGTTGCAACTCCTTGGGAACGCTCCATCCATTTTTTGGGCGATTGTGAAAGTTATTAACGTGTTGAATGTGGTAAATCCCCTTCTTACACGCTGTTTTTGACGCTCATTGACTGTTTCATGTTGTAATCCTGTTACTTGGCGAACTTTTTATAATTTGTTGCTGTATCAGTGCATAACAAAGCAGAAGGGTGAATATACTCACCCTTCTGCTTTAACACGACCTGTTCCTGCCTTACAAGCAATTACACTTCCATTACGGTCTTGTGCTACGACAACAGATTTTAAGGTTAGAAATACCTCCCTTTTCGTCCTTTTCTCCACGCTTTTTGGCTTTTCTATGGGTGATTTCTCGCCCCTTCATAGACTCACGAAAGAAAGGTTCATCATTTACAACGATACCTTAAAGTTGATTAAATCCGAAACTGCCTGATGCGTTCAAGATTTTATGTCTCCAATAAAATGCGGTGGAAATGTGTTTTTTAAAGCGTTTATAACCCTCAACCATTAGTTCAATGTATTTTACCCATTTTTCTTGATAACGAGAGCCTGAGAATGATGTGTTGGTCATATCAATGAAGGATTTTCCACAATCGTTACACAGATAGCGTTGTCTTGAGCGATATTTCCCGTTCCGTTTAATGGATGTACTACCGCAATGAACACACCCTAAACCAGAAGCAAATTTGGCTTCACGAATGCTTTTAAGTAGTTTCGTAATTTTATCTGGTTCGTCTGGAAACAAGTCTTGTTTCATTGCGTTAACAAGGCTATTTGCTCTGATTTGGTTAAATCGCTGAACTCTTCATAAACATTTACCCACATACTTAAAACGCTTCTCGAATGCCCATTGTAATAACCTTTTAACAGTATAATCAAGGAAAGCAACAATCTTTACGAAACAGCCTATTTTTTCTAGAGTCTCTTGACTTTTCAATTAAGTGTCTATATTGTATTAAGTGTACTACATCAACTAATACACTACAGACACTTAAAAAGTGAAGAAAGGTGTTCAACCATGAAAAAAGAAAAAAAACCAATCAATTTGAAGTGGATGGTGCTGGCTGTTGCGTTAGCATGTACATTTTTTTTCGTTCTTGTTTTCATTGGTTTTGAAGTTCAAAAAGATTTGATACCCAATTCAGTTCCTTTAATGCAAGGACATGATCAAGCGATAGGACTGCAAAAGCATGAATGAGGAAAGAGGGAGTCATCATGATTCAAATAGATCCAAGAAGCGCTGCGCCAATATATGAACAAATCATTGAGCAGCTCAAAATTTTATGTTTAAAAGGCGTGATGAAGCCAGGTGACAAACTGCCCTCTGTCAGAGAGCTCGCCACCATTATTATTGCCAACCCAAACACCGTCAGTAAAGCGTATAAAGAGCTGGAGCGGGAAGGGATTATTGAAACTCTGCGGGGCCGCGGTACGTATGTAACAGAAGGTGCTCAGTTAAAGCTGAATGAAGGGAAGGTGCTCGAGATGAAAGAACAGTTAAGACAACTCATCATAGAAGCTCATTATGCTGGTATTGATATTCATCAGCTCAAGGAATGGCTGGAAGAGATCGGCTCAAGTCTAAAAGGAGGAAAACAAGTTGATTGAGGTCAGAAATGTATCGAAGAAATTAAATGGACGCGAAGTACTCAGCGACGTTTCCTTCAAAATAGGCGAAGGTGAGATCTTCGGTCTGCTTGGCCGGAATGGCTCTGGGAAAACAACACTTCTCAGATTGATTCAGCAAATTCTTCTTCCGGATGAAGGAGAGATTTATTTTAAAGATGTGCTGGTGAAAGACCACCCTTTAGTAAAGCAAAATATTGTATTTATGCCGGTCGTGAATCCTTACTTTGACAGATACAATTACGGACAGCTTGTCCAGCTGTTAAAGCATATGTATCCAAAGTTTGACGTGACCTATGCCAATGAGCTTGTGAACCGCTATGAAATTCCGGAAAAAGTGAAGTATCGTGAGTTGTCGACAGGGTTAAAGAAACAGCTGTCATTAATTTTAAGCTTTGCCATCAAACCAGCGGTCATTTTATTAGATGAGCCGACTGATGGTATTGATGCCGTCACAAGAAATGACGTTCTTCAGCTGATGATTGACGAGGTGGCAGAACGACAAACAACGATTTTAATTACATCTCACCGCTTAGAGGACATTGAGCGTATGTGTAATCGAATTGGATTTTTAGAAGGAAATGAACTCACAAGTGTCATGGATTTAGATGAATTAAAGAATGACTATGTCAAAATCCAAATGGCCTTTGAAGAAGATATGAACTTAAGTATTCGAAAAAATGGCGTTGCGATTTTGGATCAAGCGGGCGTTTTCTATACAGCGCTTGTTCTAAAAACCGACGAAGAAGCTAAAGAGTACTTGAAGTCACTGAAGCCAAAAGTATGGCATGAACTGCCTGTGAATTTAGAAGAAGTATTCATTGCGAAGTTTGGAGGGAAACGCAGATGGTAAAGCGGCAATTATTATATAAGGAGTGGAAGCAATCTGAGCTGACATTCATTTTAGTGATGCTTGTTGCTGCGCTTGCGACGCCCTTCGCATTCTTAATGGAATATTCGTCTTTTCAAACGTGTCTAAACGATACAGAGTGTATTACGGATGCACCACGTTTTTCTTATATCTTTAAGACGGATCCATTCCTCTCTCTTTCATGGCTAATGGGAATTTTCTTTGCTGTCATGCAGCTTGGATTTGAGAGAAATAAAGGGCAGATGGATTTTACCTTATCCTTACCATTTAGCAGGAGTACAATCTATCACACAAAGTTTTTCTTAGGTGCTGGAATCATTGCAGTCGCTCATGCCGTTTCTTATGTTCTTACTTATTTACTTATTTTAGGACTTGACCCACTAGAGACACCTGGCTTTCATAGCGTTTATATCATTTCGCTTGTGTCCTCCTTGATGTTTTATAGTTTATTTTTTGCAGCGGGTACTTTAACCGGAAGTTCCATTGCGCAAGCAATCGTTGGGTTCAGCACAGCTATTTTACCCTTTTTAGTGATCGGATTACCGCTTGTTCATGTAGATTTTATCATCAAGACAAGTGGGAGTTGGTTAGATAAGAGCTTCGCTTATTTGATATCGCCTATATCTCCAATCAACTATATTATAGATGAACCTTTCCGATCTGATTATCCTCTTTGGTTCTCAGGCGAAAAAATCATTATACCTATTGTCATGGTGGTTCTGTTTTATCTAATTGGCTTAATTAGCTTTATAAAACATCCAATTGAAAGAAATGGCCGCTTCTTCCTTTACTCAAGTATGGATAGACCTATTCAGATTATGGTCATCGTCTTCGGTGTTCTAGGGTTTGGATGGTTTGGTTTTTCTTCAGATAATTCCATATTTGGTTATATCGTTGGCATGCTCATCGGTGGAGTCGTAGGCGCCTTAACGAGTTATTTCTTAATCTATAGAAAAAGATAAACAGAGAGCAGGGGAGTAGAGATGATTCAGATTCAAGCATTAGATCATGTATTTAAAATTGGTAAAAAGGGCAGGGAAAATGAAATTCCTGTGCTGAAAGGGATTGACCTGTCCATCAAAAGAGGCGATATTGCTTGTATTGTTGGACGAAGTGGTTCGGGGAAATCGACTTTATTGAACTTAATATCAGGCTATATTACGCCAACGAGCGGAAAAATTGTCATTGATGGCACCGATGTGACCGGCTTTAATGAAAAAGAATGGGCAGACTTTCGCTTAGATCACTTTGGCTTTATCTTTCAAAGCTTTCAATTGATCGGGAGCTTAACAACGTATGAGAATGTTGAACTTCCGCTCACTTTAAAAGGGGTGAAGCCGTCTGAACGAAAAGTGAAAGTAAAAGAAATGCTGAAACGAGTAGGACTCGAACACCACGCAGGACATTACCCAAATGAGCTGTCAGGCGGACAGCAGCAGCGTGTGAGTATTGCAAGAGCCTTGATTTTAAATCCATCAATTATTTTAGCAGATGAACCAACAGGCAGTCTGGATTCAGAAACTGAAGGAGAAATTTTAGCCTTTATCCAGCAGCTCAATCGCGAAAAAGGAATTACATTTGTCATCATTACACATGACGATGAAGTCGCTTCAATCGCAGACACAACGTTCCAGCTTCACGACGGTGTATTAAAGAAAGGGGAACAATCCATTGAAATTTAGAGATCAGGTCAAATTCATTAGAAGAAATATGAAGAAAAATAGATTGCGTGTGTTTATGACCATTCTTGCGACGACAATGGCATGCTCTTTCTTAATCGTTCTAGCGTCTGTCGGTTTTGGTTTGCAAAAATCAGCTCAAGATGAAATTATGAAGCAGCAAATCATCACAGAAATTAAAGTGTTAGGAAAAGAAAAAGGAGACGTTAAGATTGATGATTTAAAGAAATATGATCATGTGAAATCTGTCGTCTCAAGAACGGCAATCAATCCTTCGGTTAACGTCGAGCTCGATAACCGTTCAAGTGAAACGCAGGCTGCTTTGACTGATATGAAAGAAGAAAAAGAAGCAGGTCTTGAACTAGACCGAGGAAAAGTCCCAACATCAGCGAACGAAATTGTGGTTGGGTATCATATGGCGCAGCAACTGTGGACAAAAAAAGAACGCGAAGCCTATGAAAAAGAATTAAACCAGACGTCAAATGGGGAAGAAACACCGAAGGAGCCAAAAGGCTACACGAAGGATATTTTAAATAAAGTGATTCAAATCAAAGTGCCAAAACTAAATGAAGAAGGTGAAGTCGTTAAAGAAAAAACATTTGATTTCCGTGTAGTAGGCGTTTTGAAAAAGCCGAATTTGGAGTGGCAGGAGGATCATAAAATTCTGATTCCGAATGCTTATGAAAAAGAATTTGGTCAAATACTCGATCTGTCTCCTGAAGCAGGAAATGTCGAGAAAATGACCTCTGTTTATGCAGATAAATTCGACAATGTCGGTACGCTCACGAATAAACTGACAGATGAGGGCTATCAAGTCATCTCTGTGACGAACCAGCTTGAAGGAATGGATATGTTCTTTACGGTCTTCAAAATTGGACTCATTTTTGTCGGATGTATTGCAGTCATTATTTCTGCCATCGGAATTTTCAATACGATGACCATGGCGGTAACAGAGCGAACACAAGAGATTGGGATTATGAAAGCCATTGGCGCGAATCCATCCATTATCAAGCGGATGTTCCTAATGGAAAGTGCTTATATTGGAGTAATCGGATCAATCATCGGTATTATCATCTCATATTTGATTAGTTTCGCCGTTAATTTAATCATCCCAGCCATTTTGTCGTCCATGTCTGAGGGAGGATCAAGCGATCAATTCTCGATTACTTTTTCCTATATTCCACTCAGCCTTGTCATTACAGCGACAGTGATCAGCGCAGGGGTAGCGATCATTTCAGGGCTTAACCCGGCACGTAAGGCAACAAAAACGAATGTATTAGCAGCTTTAAGAAGAGAAATCTAAAAAAGAACCTCCTGTAAACCCGATTGGGCGCTCAGGAGGTTCTTTTTTATCTAATTAAACATCGCTATTGCTTAGGTGCCCTGTATCCGGCACGCTCTGCCTCTTCAACAGAGCAGAACATTTTGGTTATATTCTTTGTTCTAGAGTAGTATCTGCTGCTTGGTGTGTGGTAAATACCGTTGACACTCCCTTTAATGTTACAGGCAGCCGATTCTTTTTTTGTTTCCTTTTGTGATTCATGACCGCCTGTGCTTTTTCCTTCATCTTTAGGTGCGGAGCGCTGGACGGTGGAAGACTTCGTATCGCTGCTGCTATTCTTGATTTCTTGTTTGAGTGTTTCATTGCTGGAGGTGAGCTTGTCTATTTTCTGTTCAAGCGATTGAATGGTCTTTTCTTGCTGTTTGACCGTTTCTTTTTCTGAGGTGATGGTTTCTAGCTTTTTTTCCAGCTTTTCTTTTTCCTTCTCCGCATCTTCTAAAGAGGAGGTAAGCGACTCTTTATCAGCTGTTAAGCGCGAAATGTCAGAGGAGAGTTCCTTTTGATCCTTTAACAGCTGTTCGGAAGATGGATCGGCTTGTGCCTTTGGCGCATTTCCAGCAGTAAGCGGTAATGACATAATGGAAAAGAAGAGACCAATGATCAAAAAAGGATAAAAAAGTTTCTTTGAAAAAATCAGCTCGTTCTTGCGTTTGAGTAAGAAGAAATTGACAGCATATCCGATGGCAAAACAAATACATAAAAGACCTAATATGAGTAACAGCATATCTAACAGCCCCCCTAAATTGCTATTTACACCTATCATACCTCATTTTTCCATTTTGGGGAGCGGTTCAATTAAAAAAACCCTGTTTACACAGGGTTTTCAGCTAATGGTAATCCTTTTATGGCTTCTTTTACTGTCAAATAAGTGATCGTATTCTGGAAATCTGTATCGAGGTCTTTCATTTTCAGCGCAAGCTGCGGCTTAATCCCAGTGATGATCAGTTCGGTTCCAGTAAGATTGAGAAGATGATGCAGTTTGAAAATACGTGCTGCAACGGAATCATCGACTTCGATTAAACCAGAAAGGTCGACAATTAAATAATCATCCTTTGAATCATCTAATATACAGGTTAACTTAGCGACAATAGCATCAAAGCGTTCTTCAGATAATTTCCCGATAAGCGGAAGAGCAGATACACCATTTTTGATTGGGACGATTGGCGTCGAAAGAGAGGTGACTTCCTGTAAGGAATCTTCTAGGAGCTGTTCATATTCTTTCTGTTTCGTAATATCCTTTTGAAAACCAATGAAAAATGTTTTGTCATCTTGTTCAATGTATAGAGGATCTATATTGAGTTCATTCCAAAAAAAAGTGCCGTCTTTTTTATAATTTTTTAGCTGTGTGGTAATAGGTGTTTTGTTTTGAATTCCATGACGAATTAAAGCAAGCTGCTTTTGATCCGTGTCTTTTCCTTGAAGGAATCGACAATTACGACCAAGAATTTCATCTGGTTTGTATCCAGTCATTTGTGTAAAGCCGTGATTCACATAAACGATAGGGTTATCCTCTAAGGAAGGGTCTGTAATGACAACACCGATCCGCGCATGATCCAGCGCTTTTTTGATGAGTTCAAGCTGTTTTTGCAAGCCGAAAATGTTCGAGCTGACCATATTACCCTCCTTTGCTGCTATAAGACATATCAAATGGTTGTCTTTTCAACCAAATGAATCCTTTTAAACGTAACATAACATATGTTCTGTTTCAACGATTGCAAACGCTTTGTTAAATTTGTCATCATAGTTTGTCCTCCATTAGAATAGAGTAAGTAAGGAGACTTTTCATTAGAAAAAGAAGGAATCAATTACTCATCATTCATAAAATGACAAAAATAGTTAATATGGATTAGGTAAAAATGATTCCAATGCATCAAGATTGTTTTTAGGTCATTCACATATAATGGAAGAAACAAGCTTTTTTTCTTCGTTAGAGAGAATAGACCTTTTACATGGATTATGACGGAACAGCAGAATGGCATTACAGGGGGCTGGACAGCCTGAAGTCGCTTTACTATTCTAAGGGCTTTAGGAAGGTGATGAAAATGCTGCAACAAGTCATTATTGCTTGCGCCATTGGAGGGGTCATGGGCATTCTCGGTCACGTAAAGAAAAAAGGCAGGCTAGAGAAGCCCAGAATGACAAAAAAGTTTATTTACTTAGGGTTTATTGAAGATTGGCTCGTTGGGATGATTGCCGCTACACTGCTTGTCTTATCCTCAAATCCCGAATCTAGTCTGCACTTGATCATCTTATCCATTATTTCAGGTTACGGAGGAGAAGCAGTTCTGCGAAGCTTCGATTTTGTGAGAGAAGAACGTTCACAGGATGCAGGCTCCAACCGTCATAACCGATCTCCACACGAATAATATCCTCTACTTTACCCTAGTCTAGGGTACATTCCCATTGTATACAAACCTGCTTGCACTTATGATCATAATTCTATAAAATACTACTTAGATGACGGTTACGATAAGAACAGTGAAGAGGAGTAGTAGGAAAGCAGTATTTGTCTTTAGAGAATTGACGGCTGGTGAAAGTCAATCAAATCTGCTTCTGAACTCGCCTCAGAGTTGCAGTTGCGTTAAAGCTTCTGTCGCATGTCTGCGTTAAAGATATTAAGTGAGCGTACGAACAGCATGTTACGCTAACAAGGGTGGTACCGCGGGAACCAAAAAATCTCTCGTCCCTTTCCAGGGATGAGGGTTTTTTGTTGATTTTAGAAAAATCTGAATTCTTGCAGTGGTCATCTAAGCAGATAAAGCCGTACATATTAAAGGAGGTTTTCACATTGAGTTTTCAGCATCGGGAAATTGAAAAGAAGTGGCAGGATTATTGGCTGACACATAAAACATTCGCCACATCTGACTCGGAAGATAAACCGAAGTTTTATGCACTTGATATGTTTCCATATCCATCAGGAGCAGGGCTTCATGTCGGGCACCCTGAGGGCTATACAGCAACGGATATTTTATCACGCATGAAACGCATGCAGGGATATGATGTTCTTCATCCAATGGGATGGGACGCATTTGGTCTCCCAGCAGAACAGTATGCACTTGATACAGGAAATGATCCGGCGGCTTTTACAGAAGAGAACATCAATAACTTCCGCCGCCAAATTCAATCACTAGGGTTCTCGTATGATTGGGATCGAGAAATCAACACGACAGATCCGAATTACTACAAATGGACACAATGGATTTTCTTAAAATTGTACGAAAAAGGATTGGCCTATATCGATGAAGTACCAGTGAACTGGTGCCCAGCGCTTGGCACAGTGCTTGCAAATGAAGAAGTCATTGATGGAAAAAGTGAACGCGGAGGGCATCCTGTTGAAAGACGTCCTATGAAGCAGTGGATGCTAAAGATTACAGCATATGCGGACAGGCTGTTAGAAGATTTAGAGGACATTGATTGGCCTGAAAGCATCAAAGATATGCAGCGTAACTGGATCGGACGCTCTGAAGGTGCGCACGTTCATTTTGAAGTAGAAGGACATGACGAACAGTTTACGGTTTTTACAACGCGTCCTGATACACTATTTGGCGCAACATATGCAGTGCTTGCACCAGAGCATGCACTTGTTGAAAAAATTACATCAGATGCTCAAAAAGAAGCTGTCAAAGCGTATATCAAAGAGATTCAATCAAAGAGTGACTTAGAGCGGACAGATCTTGCTAAAACGAAGACAGGTATTTTCACAGGAGCGTATGCCATCAATCCTTTAAATGGTGAAAAGATGCCGATTTGGATTGCCGATTACGTGCTGGCGACTTATGGAACTGGAGCCATTATGGCGGTTCCTGCCCATGATGAACGTGACTATGAATTCGCCAAAACCTTTGATCTTCCAATTAAAGAAGTTGTAGAAGGCGGAGACATTGAAAAAGAAGCCTACACAGGTGATGGAAAGCACATTAACTCTGATTTCCTAAATGGCTTAGGAAAAGAAGAAGCGATTGAAAAAGCGATTGCATGGCTTGAAGAACATCAAAAAGGTGAAAAGAAAGTCACATATCGTTTAAGAGACTGGCTGTTCAGCCGTCAGCGCTACTGGGGTGAGCCGATTCCAATCATTCATTGGGAGGACGGAACATCTTCAGCTGTTTCAGAAGAAGAGCTTCCACTGATCTTGCCTAAGACGACAGAGATTAAGCCAAGTGGTACAGGTGAATCACCATTAGCCAATATTAAAGACTGGGTTGAGGTTGTAGATCCTGTTACAGGTAAGAAAGGCCGCCGCGAAACGAATACAATGCCGCAATGGGCAGGCAGCTGCTGGTATTTCTTACGTTATATTGATCCTCATAACACAGAAGAGCTTGCCTCTCCTGAGAAGCTGAAGAAATGGCTTCCAGTTGATGTGTATATCGGTGGAGCAGAACACGCTGTACTGCATCTTCTATATGCACGCTTCTGGCATAAGTTCTTGTATGATATCGGTGTTGTTCCAACAAAAGAACCTTTCATGAAATTGTTCAACCAAGGTATGATTCTTGGGGAAAACAATGAAAAAATGAGTAAATCAAAAGGAAATGTGGTCAACCCGGATGATATCGTAGAATCTCATGGTGCGGATACATTACGACTTTATGAAATGTTCATGGGACCTTTAGATGCGTCAATTGCTTGGTCTGAAACAGGACTTGATGGCGCTCGTCGTTTCCTTGATCGTGTATGGCGTCTCTTTACAAATGAAGATGGCTCACTCAGTGATAAAGTGACAGAGCAATCTGGCGGCGCATTAGAACGCAGCTATCATGAAACAGTCATGAAGGTAACGGATCATTATGAAGGCTTGCGTTTCAATACAGGCATTTCACAATTAATGGTGTTTATCAACGATGCCTATAAAGCTGATACACTGCCGAAAGAATATGCAGAAGGCTTTGTAAAGCTTCTTTCTCCAATTGCACCGCATTTAGCAGAAGAGCTTTGGAATAAACTTGGTCATGAAGGATCTATTTCTTATGAAGCATGGCCTCAATATGATGAGTCAAAACTTGTCGACGATGAAGTAGAAATTGTCGTACAGCTTAACGGTAAAGTAAAAGCAAAATTAACCGTTCCTGCTGATGCAACAAGGGAGCAGTTAGAAGAGCTCGCGAAAAATGATGCACGCGTAAAAGAACAGCTTGAAGGGAAGACCATTCGTAAAGTGATTGCGGTTCCTGGGAAGCTTGTCAATATTGTTGCGAACTAATGATGACACCCATCGGTATAAACCGGTGGGTGTTCTTTATTTCCCGGGACATAATTTTGTCGAAAACAAGGTGATTCCCGCATCGGTCTCGTATTTTAACAGGTGACCAAGAAAATGAGGAGTGACGTCAATGGAAAAGGAAAACAAACGTGAACAACTGCTCAGTCTGTTAGGAGAAATGCCAGAACGTCATCGCGTGGAGGCTTATACGTTAAAAATGGAAGAACGTGAATCATATGTAGTGGAAACACTCATTCTCTCCATGAATGGTGTAGAGGAACTCCCTGCTTATTTCGTGAAACCGAAGGATACAGTGAAAAAAAGACCCGTTGTGCTGTTCCAGCACTCTCATGGCGGGAATTACGTGAATGGGAAGGACGAGCTGTTAAAAGGTGCTCATTATTTGCAAACGCCTTCATATGCAAAAGAGTTTACGTCAAAAGGATATAGTGTACTGGCCATTGATCATGCAGGGTTCGGCGAGAGAAGAGGAAGAACAGAAAGTGAAATTTTTAAGGAAATGCTTTTAACAGGAAAAGTGATGTGGGGCATGATGCTGTATGAAAGTATGTGTGCGATTGATTATTTGCTGTCTCGATCTGATGTGCTGGCGGACAGGTTAGCTGTCTTTGGGATGTCAATGGGCGGTCTTCTTTCCTGGTGGACGGCTGCACTTGATGAGAGGGTCAGTGTGTGTATTGATCTTTGTGCACAGGTGGACCATCATACATTAATTGAAACGAACAATTTGGACAGACATGGCTTTTATTACTATGTACCGAGCTTGGCGAAGCATTTTACAGCAGCGGACATTCAAGAAATGATTTTTCCAAGACCGCATTTAAGCTTAGTTGGAAAACTTGATCAGCTCACGCCTGCTGAAGGCGTTGGAAGGATTCAAAAGGTATTGAGTCAAACCTATGAAGCTGCTTCATTGAAAGAACGATATCAGCTTACCCGTCTTCATGCAGGTCATTTTGAAACAGCCGCTATGCGTCACGAGGCGACACGATTTTTGAAAAAGTGGCTGTAATCAAGAAACGCTTGGACATACTACGTCAAAAGAAAGGAGGAGACAGATGAAAAAAATCACCATCATTGGCGGATGCGGTGTGATTGGACGTCTTTTAACAAAAGCGCTCTCTGATGAGTACAGCGTCACGATTATTGATCTAACGAGCTGTGTAGAAGGAGTCATTTTAGCCGATGCAGCGAATGAACAGAATGTATATGAGGCAATTCCGCGGGATACAGATGTCATCTTGCATCTTCTAAACATGGACATGACGCATGATGTGATGGATCATGAAGAATTTGCAAAAATGACTGATATTTTTTGGAGGAGTACCTATTATATGTTTCGTTCAGCCGCGCGGCATGGCATACGAAAAGTCATTTTTGCAAGCAGCAACCATGTGACGGATCGTTATGAAGAGGATGGACGCTCCTTACTTGGGCGGCAGATTACAACTGACGATGTGCCTGCGACTAAAAATGTCTATGGCATTTTAAAATTTGCTTCCGAACAGCTAGGGGGTTTGTTCCACGATCAAACGGGAATGTCTGTCATCAATTTAAGAATTGGAACAGTGGTGACAGATGAGATGACGGCATTACACAAAAAACAAAGAACAAAAAGAACACTGCTGTCACATGAAGATCTTGCAGGTATGATAAAGGCAGCGATTGAAACGAATATCTCCTTTGGGACCTATTATGCTGTATCAGAGAATGAAGAAAAGCCGTGGTCTACTGAGAAAACGAAGCTGGAGTTAGGCTATGAACCAGATGTCAATACGACGGAAATCCTCGAAGAAAATGATCGAGCATAAGGCATAATCATGTCATGAGCTAATGATCTTATTCTTTTGTTTCATGAGCATAAAAGCACGGCTGACATGATCTATCCAGTTGGTCTGTCAAAATGATTATAGACGCTTTCTTCCCCCGTTTGTTACATTTTAATCACGATATCGTCACAGGCTGCAGCTTACTTTCAGATGAAATGATAACGCTTTCAAAGAAAGGGCGTGATGAACATAGATCGTTCTATTAAAGGCCGATTGTTCAATTTATTTAATTACTCTTTTCTACTCATGTTCGCATTAATATGTGTGCTTCCGTTCATCCATGTCATTGCGGCCTCTTTTGCAACAGTAGAAGAGGTCATCACGAAGAAGTTTATCTTGTTTCCGACGACGTTTTCTTTAGAGGCATATCGATATATTTTTTCTACAGATATTGTGTATCGCAGCCTCATTGTGTCCATTCTTGTGACGCTCGTTGGAACAGCTGTCAGCATGTTTTTGTCCTCGCTTATGGCATACGGGCTGTCTCGCCAGGAGCTAAAAGGCCGAAGAACACTGATGTTTCTCGTTGTTTTCACGATGCTGTTTAGCGGAGGGATGATTCCGACGTTTATTGTGGTGAAAACACTTGGTCTGCTTGATACGTATTGGTCACTTATTCTACCGGTTGCAATCAATGCGTTCAATTTAATCATTTTGAAAAATTTCTTTCAAAACATACCGGCAAGCCTTGAGGAATCAGCGAAGATGGACGGCTGTAACGATTTAGGGATTTTCTTTAAAATTGTGCTCCCACTTTCTTTGCCAGCCATTGCAACCATTTCACTTTTTTATGCCGTGACGTATTGGAATACGTATATGACTGCCATTCTGTATTTAAATGATTCAGTGAAGTGGCCGATTCAGGTGCTGCTGAGACAGATTGTCATTGTCTCAAGCGGAATGCAGGGAGATATGTCGGATATGGGCTCATCCACACCACCGCCAGACCAGACGATTAAAATGGCTGTGATCGTTGTAGCAACCATTCCGGTTCTGCTTGTCTATCCATTTATTCAAAAGCATTTCAACAAAGGGGCATTACTAGGTTCTGTAAAGGGTTAAAAAGATGGAACAACGGAGGGATCTTATGGGGAGAAAGAAATTATGGCTGATTGCGTTTGTCCTGTTATTTGCAGCAAGCGGTATTCTGTCAGCATGTTCAAGTAAAGGGGCAAACTCATCAGATGAGAAGGTTGATCTAGACAAAAAGGTAAAGCTGACATGGATGGCGATTTTATATCATCAGCAGCCGCCGAAGGATTCCGTTTTAAAAGAGATTGAAAAACTCACAAATACAGAGCTTGATATTACATGGGTGCCTGATGCTGTGAAGGAAGATCGGTTAAATTCCGCACTTGCAGCAGGGAATTTGCCGCAAATTGTGACGATTCAAGACATTAAAAATTCGTCTGCGATTAATGCGTTCAGATCAGGCATGTTTTGGGAAGTCGGTCCGTATTTAAAGGATTATCCAAATTTAAGTAAGATGAACGAATTGATTAATAAAAACGCCTCTATAGACGGGAAGCTTTATGGCATCTATAGAGAGAGACCACTTTCAAGACAAGGGATTGTCATTCGAAAGGATTGGCTTGAAAATTTAAATTTGGATACACCAAAAACATTGGATGATCTATATGAAGTAGCCAAAGCCTTTACTGAAAAAGACCCGAATCAAAACGGAAAAGCGGATACAATTGGCTTTACGGATCGGAACGATTTAATTTATGGCGCATTTAAAACACTTGGTTCATATGAAGGAATGCCCACAGACTGGAAAGAAGAAAACGGGAAATTCACGCCAGACTTTATGACAGATGAGTACATGAATACAATGAAATACATGAAAAAGCTGCGCGACAATGGCTATATTAACAAAGACTTCCCAGTGACAAGCAAAACACAGCAGCAGGAATTATTCTCACAAGGAAAAGCAGGCATCTATGTTGGAAATATGGTAGATGCCGTGAACCTGAGAGATGATGCGACAGATAAAAACATGAAAGTAGATATTATCAACCGAATCAAAGGCCCAGATGGCAAAGAACGTGTGTGGGCATCAGGTGGTCATAATGGCATCTTCGCATTCCCTAAAACAAGCGTGAAATCAGAGGCAGAATTAAAGCGGATTTTGGCCTTCTTTGACCGCATTGCCGAAGAAGATGTATATGGTCTCATGACGTACGGTATAGATGGCCAGCATTATAAGAAAGAAGAAGGAAATACATTTGTCAGGGAAGAAAGCCAAGTGAAAAGCTGGCAGACAGATGTACAGCCGCTTGTCAGTCTTGTAGGAATTGATAAACGTTACTTGAAAAATAAAGGGGATGCAGTTCGTTCTAAATATGAAGAGCTAGAAGAAGACAATCAAAACATCATCGTTGCCAATCCTGCTGAAAGCCTGTATTCAGAAACAGCATCAGAGCGTGGAAACGAATTGAAGAAAATCATCGATGATGCGACGTATAAGTTCATTCTTGGAGACATCAGTGAAGATCAATTTCAGAAGGATGTAGAGAAGTGGAAATCCAATGGTGGGAATAAAATCATAGAAGAATATGAAGCTTCCTTTAAAAAATCAAAATGACCAATAGGAACACCCCCGCAAAGCAAAAAAGCGGGGGTGTTTTCATTAAAAGTCGAAGTTATCTGGATCTGGACCAATACGTTTGTTTTCATTTAAGTCAGAAAGACGTTTCATATCTTCATCAGTTAAGACAAAATCAAATATATCAGCGTTTTCCTTTAAACGATGTGCTTTCGTTGATTTTGGGATGGTGATGACACCTTTTTGTACATCCCAGCGCAAAATAATTTGAGCAGGTGTTTTACCATATGTGTCTGCGAGCTCTGTAATCAGCGGGTGATGCAGCAGTTCACCCTGCATCAGCGGTGACCAAGCTTCCATTTGAATGCCATGAGAGTTCAAATACGTAGAGAGTGTTTCCTGCGTTAGTTTTGGATGAAATTCTACTTGGTTAATCGCTGGTTTGATGTCTGCATCTTTTAATAGTTCGTCTAGGTGATGCGGCTGGAAGTTGCTCACTCCGATGGCTCTGACCTTTCCTTCACGATACAAGGTTTCCAGTGCACGCCAAGCTTCTTTGTATTTTCCTTCAACCGGCCAATGGATTAAATACAGATCAAGGTAGTCAAGCTGAAGCTTTTTTAAGCTTTCTTCGTATGCATTTAGGGTAGATTCATATCCTAAATCGGCATTCCACACTTTTGATGTGACAAAGATATCCTCGCGGCGCAGTCCTGTTTCTGCTAAACCAAGCTGTATGCCTCGTCCAACACCTTCTTCATTTCCATAAATAGCCGCTGTATCAATACTGTGATAGCCTAATTGAATGGCTGTTTTGACAGCATCAATTAATTCTGCTCCATCTTCCACCTTGAATACACCAAGGCCAAAGCCTGGCATGAGCACCCCATTGTTTAATGTTTTTGTACTTTGTAAATGTTCCATCATAAAAACTCCTTTAAATGGTTTGTGTTTGTTCTTTTTGTTCCATTTGATAACTGATCATCGTAAGAATGGCTGCGATGAGGACCATGATGCCGCCGACCCAGCCTGTATGCACAAGACCAAGTGTATCAGTCACGATGCCGCCTAAAAATGAGCCAATGGCAATACCGGCATTAAAGGCAGCGATATTCATTGCAGATGCGACGTCGACCGCTCCGGGTGTGTATCTTTCTGCAAAATCAACGACGGCTACTTGCAGTCCAGGCACATTCATGAAAGCAAACAGTCCCATCAGCATGACGGTTCCAATGCCTAACACTGTGAATCCTGCAGTGAAGCTAAGGATAAACAAGATGATGCTTTGGATAATAAACATATAGATCAGTGCTTTCATTGGCTGTTCATTAGCAGCTTTTCCGCCAATGACATTTCCGGCTGCGATCGTGATTCCGTATAAAAGAAGGATCAAGGCCACAGCCCCAGGCGCAAGACCTGTCACATGCTGCAAGAGAGGAGATAAATACGTGAAGACGACAAAGGTTCCTCCGTACCCTGTGGCTGTAATGACGAATAAAAGCAAAATTCTTTTTGTTTTTAATAGGACAGCTTGATCTTTAAAAGATGTTTTCACCCCCTGCTTTAATTGAGACGGCACAAGAAAATAGTTGGATATCAGTGCGATCAGACCAATGATCACAATCACACCAAATGATGTCCGCCAGCCGAGCTCATGACCAAGAAATGTCCCGAATGGCACACCTGTCACAGTCGCTACTGTTAAACCAGTGAACATAAAGGCAATGGCGCTTGCCCGTTTTTCTTTCACGACAAGGCTTGCAGCAATCGTAGAGCCGATAGACATGAAGATTCCATGGGACAAGGCTGAAATCACCCGGCCGATTAACAGCAATGAAAAAGTCGGGGCAATGGTGGCAAGTGTATTACCAATCAAAAAGACGAGCATAATGAGCAAAAGCAATGTCTTTCTTTTCATCGTGGAAGTAAGGGAAGTCAATATAGGCGCGCCAAATGTCACACCAAGTGCATATAAAGAGACAGTCCAGCCTGCCTGACTGACGCTCACTCCAAAGTCCTCTGAGATCATTGGCAAAAGACCGACACTAATGAACTCAGTTGTTCCTATAGCAAAAGCACTAATCGCTAGTGCGAGAAGAGCAAAATGGTTTTGCTTTTTCTTCATAAGTAAGTTCACATCCTTCTGTGATGACATTTTGATAGACGAAGCCGATCGGCAAGAGTTATTATCTAACATAGATGACGAAAAAAAAAGTACGTACTTTTTTGTAATATAGGTACTAAAAAGTGCCTGTTCGTACAAAGAGGAGTGAACATTCGATGGAAAAGAAAAAATATAATATCTCTGTGGAAGCAACGCTTGAGGTCATAGGCGGGAAGTGGAAGTGTGTGATTTTATGTCATTTGACACACGGGAAAAAACGGACGAGCGAATTGAAGCGGCTCATGCCAAACATCACACAAAAAATGCTCACGCAGCAGCTGAGAGAGCTTGAAAGTGATGGGGTCATTAACCGGATTGTCTATGAACAGGTGCCGCCTAAAGTGGAATATGAATTAAGTGAATACGGACAGTCGCTCGAAAGAATTCTCAATGCGCTATGCGATTGGGGGGCATCTCATATTGAACGTGTGTATGGAGAGCCGCTTTCCGTGCTGGAAGACAGCATCTTAAATGAACAGTTTAAATAAAAGAGACCCGCTTTCTTGTGAGAGCGGGACTCTTTGTCTTACATGCCTTTTTTCTGGTCGCGGTATTTCCCAGGAGTTGTACCTTCCAGCTTTTTAAAGGACCGGATGAAATTTTGCGGGTTTTTATATTTCAGTTTTTCCGAAATTTCTTTGACGGACATATCGGTTTCTACAAGCCAGTTTTTAGCGACATGGTGTCTGTAGGAAGAGAGATATTCACTAAAGGAGATATCCATTTCCTTTCTGAAAATACTGCTTAAATAATTTGGATTGTAATGGAGACGTGTGGCGATTTCATCCAATGTGAGATCTGAGTCGAATTCTTGATGAATGATATGAATGATTTTTTCTGAGATGTTTTTGTATTGTGAGTCTTCACGTGCAGCAAGCTGGTCAATAATTGGCCGAATAATTTCATGTTTCAGCCATGCTTCCGTATCTTCAAAGGTTTTAAATTCAAAAATCGTATCATAGAGCATTTTGTTATCTTCAACCTCAAATAATTCAATGCCCAGCAAATGCATCAGCTCAATTAAATTGTTTAAGAAACGAGCGAGGGCGATATGGTATTCGTGCGGTCCTGCATTTTTAGAAAAAATGGATTGCAGGAGCACATGTAAATAGTGATCCGCTTTGCCTTGATCGCCAGCTTTCATCGCATCAAATAAATCATGCTGCAGCTGCTTTGGAAAATGGGTTTTGAACGTCTTTCCTTGCTGGATATGCTCATATAAGATAATGGACTTTTTCTCTGCTTTGAGTCTGTATTTTAAGGCTTCTTTTCCTTCAATGTAAGCATGTTTTGCCATCGTGAGTTCCTTAAACTGGCGGCTGATCCCAATGCTGATCGATAAACCGAGCTCTTCTTCAATACGCTGCTGAATGCTTTCTGCTAATTGATTTAAATATTCAGTAAACTCTTCATCTGACTTTGAGTGGTTGAGGATAATCGTTGTTTGATGCTGATTGACAACGGTTGGCTGAAGGTGCTCCTCTTGCGGAATAATCTGCTCGATCAGTCCATTGATCGCAAATAAAAGCAAGTCAGCATCTTTTTTTTCATAAGGTGTTCCTTTTAACGTATCGATTTGGGTCACAAGCATAGACAAATGAGACCAGCCCTGAGGAAAGCCTAAGCTTTGGAACCGGTTGTTAACTTCTTCATCTGTCAGCTTTCCAAGCAGCAGCCGTACCATAAAGTATTGCTGTAAGTGTGTCACTTGCTGCTCAATCCGTTCCTCTAAATCATTGTTTTGATCTTTCATTTGTTTAATACTCGATTCAATCAACTCAAATTCATTTTGAAAAGGCTGTTTTTGCAAAAATGATTCATTACGTGCAAATGACTCGTATAATAAGCGGATTGGTTTATAAAAGTGTCTGGAACCAAACCATGAAAATAGTAATGAAAGCGCTAACAAAATAGTGCAGATAATAAAGGTAATCCACCCAATTGATTTCGTTTGCTGTTTAAGCTCTGGAATAGAAACGAAGGATAGGTACGTCCATTCATTATAATCTGATTTTTGAAATGTGATTTGATAGTTGAGTTCGTCGATCTTCATATCAAATTGCCCTGATCGTTTTTCAAGTGAGAGCACATGCTTGACGAAATCCTGATGTTTCAGCGATTCACCAATTTGTTCTTTGCGGTTATGTAGCAGCACTTTTCCGTTGGTATCGATGACAAACATACTATCTGATTGAGAGAAGTCAGGCATGTTATCAGCAATTACGCAGCTTGGAATGCTGGCGACAGCGATTCCCTTTTTTTGAACGCTGTTCATAGGCAGTTGTTTGATTAAATTCACATTGTACTTACAAAAGGATGCTTTTCCTTCTTTTGTCGCAACAAGTGGATTATTCTCTTCAAGTGCCCAGCTGGAGTGACTTGGTATATTGAGGTAAGAGGTCAGCGCTTTTTCTTGGTCTTCGCTTGTGACATGATAAAGCCCCGAATTGTTCATGTACCAGTCTTCCATTTTACTGACGAGTGTAATATTGGAAAGGTCGGTGTCAAAGGTTTGCAGGTAGTTCAGTTCCTGCTGTACTTGATTATAAAGCTGAAATTGGTCTGGATTTAAAGGTTCTGCCAGTGTTTGAAGGAGAGGCGGCGAACTGACATAGTGAGTGAGAGAATGATCAACAGTTTTTAAAATATGCTCAATATTGGATTGCGTTTGTTTGACGCTGTCGAGCTTTTCATTTGAGATATTTTCAAGTGCTGTTTTTTGCGAATGCTGATAAGAAAAAATGCCGACAATGATAACAGGAATCGTACTAAGTATGAAAAAAAACGTCACTAGCTTGTAATAAAATTTGTACTGCCTTCTTTTCATAAAACCCCCCATTTCAAACAAAACAATCTTTTCCCCTTAATTTATTAATCCAAAAATCTGGTAGGTTTGTCAATAATCATTTTCTGAGATTAGGATCATTTTCTTATGTTTTATGTAACGTTTTGATCAGCATCACCTATGAAAATATGATCTGTTGATATGATTGTAGACGGATTTTTCATCCTTAAGATACAGTTAACACATGCATTAGCATGAGGGGAGGCTTTATCAATGAAAACAGAGGATGTCACTGCCAAGGGTGTGCCTGCGGCAGCTTTGAAAAGCGAAAAAAGAAAGCGCTTACTTAATCAATTGCTAAGTCAAAAGTTTTTGTATTTAATGATTTTGCCGGGGCTCATTTATTTTATTGTTTTTAAATATGTGCCAATGTGGGGGCTCATCATTGCCTTTCAAGATTACCAGCCGTTTCTCGGCATTCTTGGCAGTGAGTGGGTTGGCTTCAAACACTTTATTCGATTGTTTACAGAACCAACATTTTTCATCTTATTAAAAAATACACTGATTTTATTTGCCATGAATGTCGTGATTTTCTTTCCAATTCCGATCTTATTAGCGCTTCTTTTAAACGAAGTGAGATTGGCATTGTTTAAGAAATTTGTACAGACGATGATTTATATTCCTCACTTCATGTCATGGGTGATTGTCGTGTCCTTATCTTTTGTTTTGTTAACAGTAGATGGCGGGTTAATGAATGAATTGATTGCTTTCTTTGGTGGAGAAAAGATTAACTTCCTTCTTAGTCAGGAATGGTTTAGACCGATGTACATTTTACAGGTCATCTGGCGGGAAGCAGGATGGTCAACAATCATTTACCTTGCGGCGATTACAGCGGTAGATCCGCAGCTATATGAAGCAGCAAAAATGGATGGGGCCGGGAGACTGAGACAAATGTGGCACATCACACTTCCTGCCATTAAAAGTGTCATTGTGGTTCTGCTTATTTTAAAAATCGGTGATACGCTTGAGCTTGGCTTTGAGCATGTCTATCTATTACTGAACGCAACGAACCGGGAAGTAGCAGAGATTTTTGATACGTACGTTTATACAGCAGGTCTTAAGCAAGGACAATTCAGCTATAGTACCGCTGTTGGTTTATTTAAAGCAGCTGTTGGACTTATTTTGGTCATGCTGGCAAACCGTTTAGCGAAGAAATTCGGGGAAGAAGGTATTTATTAAAAAGGGAGATGAGGAAGAATGACTTTATCGATTGAAAAGGGATCACCGCTTGAGCATGCAGAGAAATTAGCACAAACCATTATGAAAGCGTATACACCAATTGAGCTGCCGCCAGCTGGAAGGTGGCATTATCATCAAGGCGTTTTCCTTTGCGGCGTCATGAAGCTATATGAGGCAACAGGGAACGAGGCGTATTTCGATTATGTGAAAAACTATGCGGACTCCCTCATTGATGAGTACGGTAATCTGTTATTTCGCAGGGATGAGCTTGATGCCATTCAAGCAGGACTCATTTTATTCCCTCTTTACGAACGAACGAGAGAGAAGCGGTATGTGCTGGCGGCGGAGAAGCTGCGCGGACTATATCGTACGCTAAACTGCACGTCTGAGGGCGGATTTTGGCATAAAGACAATTATGCTTATCAAATGTGGCTCGATGGTCTCTACATGGGCGGTCCTTTTGCCTTAAAGTATGCACAGCTTAAAGGTGAAGAGTCACTAGTGGATATGGTCATCCATCAAGAGCATCTCATGAGAAAGCATACGAAAGATGAACAAACAGGTCTGTATTATCACGCGTGGGATGAACGAAAAACGATGCCATGGGCTGATCAAAAGACCGGCTGTTCCCCAGAGTTTTGGGCAAGATCGTTTGGCTGGTATGTCCTTGCATTAGCAGATATGATCGAGGACTTGCCCGAGCATCATGAAAGGCGGAAGGTGTGGAAGGAAACGCTGACAGACATGCTGGAAAGTGTGGCAAAGTACCAGGATCAAAAGACAGGTCTCTGGCATCAAATCATTGATAAAGGAAATCACAGTGACAATTGGCTTGAAAGCTCGGGATCGTGTTTATTCATGTATGCCATGGCAAAGGCCATGAATGAAGGGTATGTGAGCCTCCGTTATGTTGATCATGTGGTCAGAGCATATCAAGGCTTGATTCAGCATAAGACGGCTGAGAAAGAAAATGGTGATTTTACTATCAATGATATTTGTATTGGAACATCTGCGGGATTTTATGATTACTACGTTGGAAGAGAGCGGAGCACTAATGACTTGCACGGGGCAGGCGCTTTTATTATGGCGTTAACTGAGCTAGAAAAGCTGTCTGTTTTTCAAAAGGCATGAGGAGGCAAAAAAGAGCCGCCGTATGGCTCATCAGTATCATCGCTGTCATTTGTTTATCTGCCTGTCAGGGGAAAACAAACGGGATCGATGTCCTGATTTTTTCTGATATGTCAAAGGGGATGAAGGATCAATTAGTGGAGAAGGCTTTTCAGCCGGAACAAGAGACGTATAGCGTCCACATCTTTCCGGCGATTCCTGAAAAGCTTCTTGTTGAAATTACCTCAAAAGAGGGGGACGTGATGCTTGTTCCAGAAGAAATGTTTAGAACATATGATGATCCTGAAAGCTTTCAGCTGCTTGAAGAGATGGAAATAGGCGGTCAAGCAGCAGGACCATATACGGTCGAGGACAAAAAGACAGGGAAAACGGTCGATTATGCGGTTCAAATCAATAAAGGAAAGAAAAAACTCAACGGCTATACCTTTCAATTACACCGGGATATGGTCGCTTTCATTCCCGTGTATGCTGATAAGACGGAAGAGGCGCTGTCTCTTATGAAACAGCTTCGTGAAAACCAATAGAAAATGGGGTGGGGAATGTGAAACGGGTCGTGATTTGCGGGCTGAGCCATCGTGCGTTTAATATGTTTATTAAACCGCTCACAGAGGATTTCAATAAGCATTATCGGATTACAGGACTCCTAGATATAGATCATCAGCGGTATACACTTTGTCAGGAGCGTTTTCCATCACTCCGGGGCGTTTCGTTTTTTCATGAAGATGCATTTGATCAGATGGTCAAGGAAACAAAGCCAGATATCGTCATTGTGGCAGGCAGGGATGACACACATGTCACATATATCATGCAGGCACTTGACCATGATCTAGATGTCATCACTGAAAAGCCGATGGTGACAACAGCAAAAGACGCCAAAAAAGTGGTGGAAAAAGAGGCGGAAAGTAAAGGGAAGGTCACGGTCACCTTTAATTATCGCTACAATCCTTTCCATCGAAAAGTAAAAGAACTTATTTTAGACGGGAAAATTGGGAGGGTCACATCTGTTGAACTGAGCTGGCTCATTGATACGTATCATGGTGCTAGTTATTTCAAAAGGTGGAACCGCACACGTCAATTTTCTGGCGGGCTGTCCATTCATAAGTCGACGCATCATTTTGATTTGGTCAACTGGTGGATTGATCAAAAACCGAAGCAAGTATTTGCCTACGGGGCGCTGAACTATTACGGCAGCGAAAGCCCTTGGAATCCCTTGCAGGGGGAGGAAAATAGATTTTGCGGAACATGTCATGTGAAAGATATATGTCACTATGAAGCAAGGTGGAATCCGCGGGTTGAGCGTTCGAAGGTGGAGGACGATCATATTGAATCCGGTCAGGAGCAAACGCAGCAGTACTCAAATTATCGTCCGGATGCCTGCATTTTTGATGAGGAAATTGATATTGAGGATACATATGTGGCGTCAGTCGCTTATGACCAAGGGGCTTTGCTCAGCTATTCGATTCAATTCTCTGCCCCATATGAAGGCTATCGTCTTGCCATTAATGGGACGAAGGGGCGTATTGAAACAAATGAGTTTCATGTGCCATCAAGAATTCCTTTTCAATTCCCAGAACAAACAATTTCTTATTACCCGATGTTTGGATCAAAGGAGACGATTGAAGTCGTAAAGCAGCCAGGCGGACATGGCGGAGGAGATCCTCTGCTTTTGGCTGATTTATTTATAGGAAAAGATCCCTTGATTCACTATGACATCTTAGCAGGAGCAGAGGCTGGTGCTTATTCGATTGCTCTTGGGGAAGGCATGTGGCGCTCTGTCGCAGAAAAGCGCCCAATTGAAATCGATGAATTGTTCCATAAAGAGACGGTGTAAAGAGAAAGAGAGGAGGGGAAAGAGATGGATCATGATGGTTCAATGAGCAGAATGCTGAGGATGTGTGAGTGGGTGATGAGGCTCGCCTATACGAATTTGTTATGGCTTTTGTTCACCATCCTGGGGCTTGGCGTATTTGGCTTGATGCCTGCGACCACTGCGTTATTTTCCGTGATGAGAAAGTGGATTCAAGGGCATGAGCAGGTCAATGTATTCCGCACTTTTTGGAAGGTATTCAGGGAGGAGTTTATACGCTCTAACATCATTGGAGTGGTGCTATGCATCATTGGAACGATTATTTATGTCGACCTTGCTTATATCTATCCGGCGAGCTGGCTCTTACATGTGCTTCGCTTTGCTATATATATTTTCGGTTTTCTGTTTATTGTGAGCTTATTTTATATTTTTCCGCTGCTTGCGCATTACGATTGGAAAAAACGTCTCTATCTGAAATTCTCTCTTCTGCTCGGTATCTCATATTTGCAATATACACTCTCTATGCTTGTTTTCTCGGCTGTGCTGTTTGTTCTGTTTGCTTATTTACCGGGAATCGTGCCGTTTTTCAGTGTGAGCATAATCGCCTATGGTCATATGTGGCTGGCCTATCAAGTTTTTAAAAAGGTAGAGTTTGAAATCGAGCACGAGACAGCCGAAGTGAAGAAGCGGCTGCCGTCTTTCCTTCAATCAAAGCGGGTGAATACGCAGTGAAGTGAATCATTTGCTATAATGGTGTCACTGTAATGAAAAGGAGAGATGAGAGTCGTGTCAGTGAAAGAAATTTCAATAGAAGAATTAAAACAAAAGCTGGAGCAGGAAGACGCCATTCAGCTTATCGATGTACGTGAGGATGAAGAGGTAGCAGAAGGTATGATCCCGGAAGCCATCCACATTCGAATGGGCGATATCCCTGAGAAGCTGGATGCATTCGATCAAACGCAGGAATATTATATTATTTGCCGTTCTGGTAAACGTAGTGAAAATGTCTGCTATTACCTAGAAGATCAAGGCTACCAAGCGACAAATGTCGTTGGCGGGATGCTTGCTTGGACAGGAGAAACAAAACCGAAGCTGTAAATAGAAGGCCTTTCATCTTAACGATGAAAGGTTTTTTTGTTCATATGCCTCTTTCTATTTGCATAAAGATAGAGTAGCGAGAGAAGGGAGAGTGGCATAGGTGCTAAAGGTAGCTGTATTTGATGAAGAGCATGAGAAAGATTTGCAGAGTGAAATCAATCATTTTTTAAAAGGAATGGATGACGACCAAATCATTGACATCAAGTACAATGTAGCGGTGATCTGTGAGCAGGGAGGGGAACAGCTCTACTGTTTTTCTGCACTCATTTTATATAAAAAATAGACAGCTCAAAAAAGGACCCGCTTGAAGGGTCCTTTTTCTTTGGTTAGCTGGCGTCTCTTTCTTTCTCACAAACAGGACATGTCGTATGCTCTTTTTTGATCACGTTTAACGAAACTGGATCTGGGTTGTACTTGAACGTAGTAACGTCATATAAACCTCCATTATGTAGAAAGTGATGATTCATCACTATTTCAAAGGAATCCTCAAGCTCGCGACAATCTTAAATTGTATATATAGAAAAAAGCCGTTCGGATAAGGAACGGCTTTTTCTCGCTTGCGATTATGCTTTTTTTACTCTTGGACTTCTTGGTTTATTGACTTGATTGGTTTGTTTGATGATTCTTCGTTCATCATTTAGTGATTTATACAGCGAGACAATCATCAATATAATGACAACGGAGAACGGTAAGGCTGCGAGCTTGGCTGTATTTTGCAGGGCTTCAAGTCCCCCTGAAAATAAAAGCACAGCAGCAACAGCCGATTGGATAATGCCCCAGCTGACTTTGACACTGCCAGAAGGGTTCAATGATCCGTAGGTTGTCTGCATTCCAAGCACAAATGTAGCTGAATCAGCCGATGTAATAAAGAATACGGCGATTAAAATGAGTGCCAGTATCGATGTGATCATCGCCAGCGGATATTCATGCAGTACACCGAAGAGCATCGTTTCAGTTGAAAGACCTGCAACATCGACAATATTCTTTTGCTGTAAGTCCATTGCAGATACACCGAAAATCGAGAACCATAGGAATACTAGGATGGAAGGAGCGACTAAGACACCCACTAAAAATTCACGAATTGTCCGCCCGCGTGACACTCTAGCGATAAAGATCCCGACAAATGGAGCCCAAGAAATCCACCATGCCCAATAAAAGATCGTCCATCCATTAATCCATTCTCTCTTTTCAGGATCATTGGGAGATAGACGAAAGCTCATTTGAACGATATTGGATAAGTATTGTCCAATCGAATCAGTAAAAGAATTTAAGATAAAAACAGTTGGACCTACCAAAAGTAAGAAAAACATCAGAACAGCTGCTAATACCATATTGATATTACTTAAGTATTTAATGCCTTTTCCAATCCCGCTTAAAGCAGATGCAAGGAAAAGCACTGTCACAATGATAATAATGATCAATTGTGTGCTAAAGGCAATTGGAATATGAAAAAGGTAATTCAATCCACCATTTATTTGTGCCGCGCCTAATCCTAGGCTTGTTGCAACACCAACCACAGTTGCAAATACCGCAATACAATCGATGGTTTTACCGATCCATCCGTGAATTTTATTTCCTAAAACGGGTTGCAGCGTTGCACTGATTAAGCCAGGTGCATCTTTTCTAAATTTAAAGTAAGCAATGCAAAGTGCAACAATGGCATAAATAGCCCATGCATGAAGCCCCCAGTGGAAAAATGTATAGCGAAGGGAATCGCGGAAGGCCTGAGCTGTTTCAGTCTCCCCTGTTGGTGACTGAATAGCATAGTGGCTGATCGGTTCAGCTGCTCCGTAAAAAACAAGACCAATTCCCATACCGGCACTAAATAGCATAGCAAACCAAGAAAATAAACCAAATTCAGGCTCTTCCCCGGGTTTTCCTAGCGTAATCTTACCGATTGGGCTAAAGATAAAGAATAGACAAAAGCCGACAAGCAGTGATACCACTAACAAGTAATACCAGCCAAAGTCATTTGTAATGTATGTTTGAATTTGATCTGTGACATTTTGCAATGTGTCTGGAGAAAACGCTCCCCACATCACGGCAACAAATGTGATCGCAATCACAATCCAAAATACACTTGATACGTTTTTCACACCATCTCACTCTCCTGTTGTTCTACACGTTTAAGCAGAGGACTTCGCTTAATATCCCCTAACTCAACTTATTTCAAACAAAAAGAGGCGAGCTTCTCACTCGACCTCTACTTTACCGTAACATGTTTTGCTTTCATTTATCAACTATCGATATGGGAAGACGATTTTTCCTCAATTCGTTTACGAAGACGGTAGACATATTCTTTTAAACATACTGCGAAAATGGTAAACGCCAAAACAATGGCGACTTTTAACGGGGTAATGGACAGCTTCAAGAAAACAGCAGCTGTCAAACTGATAACGACCGCAAGAACAATCGGTAATGCACGTCTGATCATTGATCTCTCTCCTTTGCTTCTAGTGCAGCATTCATGCCGGCAAGCCTGCCTGTCACAAGTGCTGATGTGATATTGTAGCCGCCTGTGTAGCCATGGATGTCTAAAATTTCTCCGCAGAAATAAAGACCGGGCATTTTTTTAGACGCCATTTTCTTCGGTTCAATTTCCTTCACAGAAACGCCGCCTCCTGTCACAAACGCTTTGTCCAAGGATAGCGTACCATTTGCATGCACAATAAAATGTTTGCAATCATGGGCAAATGCACGCAGTTTATCCTTGGCTAGACCAGAGAATGTGTCTTGTGGATCAATCCCGTTCCGTTCTAACAGAAACAATAAATAGCGTTCTTGCATCCAAGACTTGAGGACATTTTTAATGGCTTTCTTCGGTTCATCTTTTAGGTCGCGATGAAGCTTTTGGAACAGCTCCTCGTCATTCAGCTTCGGATATAAGTCAATTTGAAGACGTACACTCGGCTGTTTTTTCAATTCCTTCACAACAAATCCACTGCATCTAAGAACAGCTGGACCTGATAAACCAAAGTGAGTAAAGATCATATCCATGACGTGTGTGACGACGGGTTTCCCTTTTTTATTTAAAACACTGACAGCCACACTTCTTAAAGAAAGACCTTGAAGCACTTTTTCTTTAATAAATCGTTCATCGGATGTGACCGGTACCTCTGTTGGGAAGAGCTCTGTAATGGTATGACCCGCTGCTTCTGCCCATGCATAGCCGTCACCAGTAGAGCCGGTATGCGGCACACTTTTTCCGCCGACAGCAATGACGACAGCCTTACTTGAAATTTTTTCATCATTATTTGTAACAATTCCAGCTGCTTGTCCGTCTTGATACAGAACCGTTTTAATCTTTTCGTTCGTTCGAATGGTGACATTGAGGGCGCGGAGCCTGTCTAGAAGGGCATCCACAACAGATTGTGCTTTGTTTGAGACAGGGAACATACGTCCATGGTCTTCTTCTTTTAGTTCAATGCCAAGGTTTTCAAAAAACGAAATAATATCCTCGTTGTTGAACTCAGAAAATGCACTATATAGAAAACGGCCGTTTCCGGGAATATGCTTGATGATTTCTTCTACTGGAAGGCGATTGGTGACGTTACAGCGTCCTCCGCCAGAAATGGCCAGCTTTCTGCCAAGTTTGTTTCCTTTGTCAATTAACAGAACAGTCGCACCGTGCTCTGCTGATGCAATCGCGGCCATCAGCCCAGAAGGTCCGCCGCCAATGACAATGACATCATAATGTTTCATGTTACATTCCTCTTTCTACTTTCAGTCATTTTTCTATTATATCGAAGATTAGGGAAGGCTGAAATATGAATTGATTGGTTTTGTGACTTCCGTATTGGATTTGTTACCTGTGTGTTGAATTGATGTGGTAAAATAGTTAAGTTGAATATTCATTAGAAAAATGGTGGTTAAGCGCATGTCTAATAAACTGCTTCGTGGTACGTTGGTTTTAACGATAGGGACGTATCTCTCTCGTATTCTTGGTATGATTTATTTAATTCCATTTAGCGCAATGGTTGGAGCTACTGGTGGTGCGCTATTCCAATATGGATACAATCAATATACGATCTTTTTAAGTATTGCTACGCTTGGTTTTCCAACAGCGGTATCAAAATTTGTTTCCAAATATAATGCGATCGGCGATTATGAGACAACAAGAAAAATGTTCAGGGCTGGTATGTCGGTCATGCTTGTCACCGGGATTATCGCCTTTTCTATTTTATATTTGTCCGCACCGATTTTTGCCAAAATTCAGCTTGGCGGATCAAATGAAACAGGCGGTTTGACTGTCGATCAAGTAGTATATGTGATTCGAATGGTCAGCTTAGGTCTTTTGGTTGTACCGATCATGAGTCTTGTACGTGGGTTCTTCCAAGGACACTCCATGATGGGACCGACAGCTGTTTCCCAAGTGATTGAACAGCTTGTCAGAATCATCTTCCTATTAACGGCGACGTTTATTATTTTAAAGGTGCTTGACGGCGGGCTTGTCATTGCTGTCGGATATGCAACATTTGCCGCACTGATCGGTGCATTTGGCGGTTTATTCACGCTTTATTTATATTGGCTGAAGCGGAAGGATCGGCTCTTAGCTATGCAGCCGAATACAGGCGCTCACTCTGAATTATCTTATAAGCAAATGTTTACAGAGCTGTTTAGCTATGCAGCGCCGTATGTATTTGTTGGACTTGCGATTCCAATTTATTCTTATATCGATACAAACACAATTAACAGAGCCATGATTGCATCAGGACATCAGGATATTAGTACAGCGGTATTGTCCATTGTGACGTTATATTTACCGAAGCTCGTGATGATTCCTGTGTCACTTGCAACAGCGTTTGGCTTAACCTTGATTCCGACGATAACGGAATCATTTACAGCACGTAATTACAAGCTGCTCAATAGACAAATTGATCAGACGATGCAAGTCATTTTATTTTTCGTGCTGCCTGCTTCATTTGGTATCTCTGCATTGGCTGGACCGGTTTATTGGTTTTTCTATCCGTCTGTTCATCCTGAGATTGGGATCTCCATTTTGTTCTGGTATGCACCTGTTGCATTATTGTTTTCTTTATTCACCATTAATGCAGCGATTCTGCAAGGGATCAACAAACAAAAATTTGCCATCGTCAGTCTTTTGTTAGGGATCATTATTAAAACGGTTCTGAACATCCCGCTGATCAGCTGGCTGCAAGGAAATGGTTCTGTACTTGCAACAGCGTTAGGCTACAGTGCGTCCATCTTGTATATGTTTATCATGATTAAACGCCATGCCGGCTATTCGTTCCGCAGAATTTTCAAACGTTTTATTCTCATTGGTATTTTAACGGCGATCATGGCTGTCGTGGCATATGTGACAAGTCAACTTGTGAGCCAAGTGATTTCTTATGAAGGCGGAATTGTACAAGCGGGTATCGTCATTTTGATTTCCATGATCACTGGCGGCGGTGTGTATATGTTCTTGTCTTATAAGGTGGGATTACTAGAGCGTGTACTTGGTAGCCGTATGCCGAAATTTTTAAGAAAAAAGAGTTAAGAAGAGGTAGATATTCATGAGGCTTGATAAATTACTTGCTAACAGCGGCTTTGGTTCAAGAAAAGATGTGAAAAAGCTTGTCAAGGCCCGGGCGGTCACAGTGAATGGAGAAGTGGCAAAGCAGGTGAAAGATCATGTTGATCCATCAAATGATGAAGTGCTCGTACACGGAGAGCGTGTAGAATATAAAGAATTCATTTACTTAATGATGAACAAGCCAGACGGGGTGATCTCAGCAACTGAAGATCTGCGGGATGAAACGGTTGTCGATTTACTTGAGCCGGAGGATATCGCAAGGGAGCCATTCCCTGTGGGGAGACTGGATAAGGATACGGTCGGTCTCCTTCTCCTCACAAATGATGGACAGCTTGCTCATCAATTACTTTCTCCAAAAAAGCATGTGCCAAAAACGTATGAGGTTCATTTGAAATATCCTTTAGGAGATCAAGACATTAAGCGTCTTGAAGAGGGCGTTGTCATCTTAGATGATTATCACACGAAGCCGGCGAAGGTGGAAGTAGATGCGAATGAAGACGAAGATACACGCATCCGTCTAACGATTACTGAAGGGAAGTACCATCAAGTGAAGCTGATGGCGCAAGCGGTGGGAAATGAAGTGATCTTTTTAAAAAGGCTCTCGATGGGGGCTGTCTCTTTAGATGAAGATCTAGCACCTGGAGAGTACCGTGAATTGACGGATGAAGAATTAGACAGCTTAATGAATCGCGAATAACATAAGAACAAAAGAAAAGAACCGGCATATCGCCGGTTCTTTTTGTTATATGGACAATTCATTATACGCTTAAGATGATATTTTTACTTTTTTTCTCGTTGTTTCCCATTTGCCTCTGCTTGGACTATGAACAAGATCGTTATAGGCAAGCACGTTTAAGTCTCTTTGAATGGTTCTAGGTGTGATCCCGAATTCATCAACCAGCTCTTGTGTCGTCACAAGACCTTTCTCTTGAATGAACATATAGACTGATTTGATTCGAGTCATCATACGGTTTGTTGAAGGTTTCAAAAAACCACTCCCTATCAATAAGATCGGATGGACTTGACTAACCACAACTTACTACACTAAAACTGCGAAATAAGGACATGCAACAATGGTAAATGTTCGTGTTTGTTAATGTTTTATTCTATTATACACGTTATTATGCATCTAGTTCCACCAAAAAGTCAACTTTACGTGTTTTTAAACTTGTCTTCATGAAATGAAATATGGTATATATCATGATTTGAATCCGGTTACAACCCAATAATGATAAGGGATGCGATTGGAGCTGACATTTTCAAATGTCCGAAAAATAAACACAGAAAATTTACAAAATAAAAAATTCAGTGAAGCAAAAAGACACATTCCATGTAAGGATGTGCCTTTTTTGTTTCTGTTATCCTTCTAAGAAAAAGAGCTGAATGAAAAATAAGACCGCAAAGATGAGAACCAGCACATGTACTTCTCTCCATTTCCCTTTCGCCAATTTCACAAGCGGATATGAAATAAATCCAAGTGAAATCCCTGTAGAAATACTAGAAGTCAGCGGCATCGAAAGAATGACAAGAAAAGCAGGGAATGCTTCGTCTAGTTCGTTCCAGCGAATGCGTGACACCGAGTTCATCATCAAGCAGCCAACAATGATTAAAACAGGTGATGTGATGGATGGTAAAGAAGAAATCGCTTGAACGAGCGGGCCAAAAAATAATGCCACAATAAACAGTGCAGCGACCGTTAGAGACGTCAGCCCAGTTCTTCCGCCAGCAGCAACTCCTGATGATGATTCAATATAAGCAGTGGTTGGGCTTGTACCAAACATAGAACCAACCGTCGTTGCAGCCGAGTCAGCGAGCAGGGCTCTGCGCACTTTTGGCAGCTGGCCATTTTTCATTAATCCGGCTTGTTCTGCAACGCCGATCATCGTGCCTGTTGTATCAAAAATCGTCACCAGTAAGAAGGAGAAGACGACGGCATACAAATGATGAGAGAACACGTCACCAAAGGCAGAGATCGGATTTGTAATCAGCATGCCTTCAGGCAGTGCAGGGATGTCCATCAGTGTTTTAGGGAAATGAAGCTGGCCAGTTGCTAGCGCAATCAATGTGGTCGCTAACATACCGATAAACAGTGCACCATTTATTTGCAGAACCATTAAAATAACCGAAATCATTAAGCCGACAAGCGTTAAAATGACAACAGGCGAGCTTAAATTGCCAAGCTTCACAAGGTTTTCTGGATCAGCAGCGATGATCCCAGACTGACGGAGGCCGATGAACGCAATGAAAAGCCCAATTCCTGCTGTAATGCCGTACTTTAAATTATCTGGAATAGCTTGAATCAGTTGTTTTCTAAGGGATGTTAACGATAAAATAATAAAGAGTATACCAGCAACAAATACCGCACTAAACGCTGTTTGATAGCTGATGCCGCCACCGCCGACAACGGTAAAGGTGAAATAGACATTCAGCCCCATGCCTGGTGCAATGGCAATCGGATAGTTTGCAAATAGTGCCATCCAGAGCGTACCGACAACAGCAGCAATGATTGTTGCAGTAAAGACTTGGTCAAAAGGAATACCTGCTTTTGAAAGAATTCCCGGGTTGACGGCAACAATATAGACCATAGTAAAGAATGTCGTCATACCAGCGATTATTTCTTTCTTTATGTTGGTTTGATTTTCTTTTAACTGAAACATAAAATCCTCCATTTACGAACATTATTACAAAACAATTAATATAATATTCGTTTTAAGGGTGGATTGCAACCTTTTTTCAAGGAGGAATGGAAAAATGAATTGGGAAGCTGAAGTAATACGAAAAAAAGACGATTTGATCAAGGACACACAATCTTTTTTACAAATTGAAAGTGTCCTTGATGAAGAAGGCGGCAAAGAAGGAAAGCCATTTGGTGAAAAAGTCGATGATGCCCTGCAGTATATGCTGAAAAAAGGGGAAGACGAAGGCTTCACAGTCAAGAATGTCGACGGCTATGCGGGTCATATTGAATATGGGGAAGGCGATGACATTGTAGGTGTGCTTTGCCATGTGGACGTGGTGCCTGCTGGTGACGGCTGGACAACCCCGCCATTTTCAGCTGACATCAGAGAAAATAAAATCTTTGCACGCGGGGCTATTGATGACAAAGGCCCAACCATGGCGGCATTTTATGCGCTGAAGATCTTAAAAGATTCTGGTCTGCAGCTGTCGAAAAAAATCCGCATGATCATTGGAACAGATGAAGAAAGTGATTGGCGCTGTGTGGATCATTATTTCAAGCATGAGCCAATGCCGCAAATTGGATTTGCACCAGATGCCGATTTTCCGATTATTCATGCGGAAAAAGGGATCATTGATGCGGTTGTGTCATTTACATATCAACAAACAGCGAATCATCAGCGCTATACGCTGAAGCAATTTACATCGGGTATGAGGCTCAATATGGTACCAGATGAGGCAGCTGCTACTGTGACTGCTGCACAGGAACACGATGCTGAATCATTAAAAACAGCCTTCGAAGCCTATCTTGCTGATCACCAATTATCTGGTGAGGTAAAGAACACGGCGGATGGACTGCATTTTACATTAAAAGGGGTATCCGTTCATGCCATGGAGCCGGCGCATGGGACAAATGCGGGCATTCATATGGCGAATTTCTTATGCGGACACGAATTAGATGAGCAGGGACTTGCCTTTACTTCCCAAATCAACGCTTTATTTGATCAAGATACAAGAGGACAAAAGCTGGGAATTGCTTGCAAAGATGAGATTAGTGGAGATTTGACGTTGAATGTTGGGACAATCCGCTTTAAACAGAATGAGGAAGCAAAGCTAGGGTTAAATGTCCGCTATCCAGTAACAGCAGACGGCAGGGACGTCAAAAAAGGAATTGAAAGCATAAAAGGGGCGTCCGTTCTAAAATTCGAAGACAGCCCTCCGCATCACGTCTCAAAAGATCATCCGCTTGTGAAAACCTTGCAGCGGGTATATGAGGAACAAACGGGAGATCCTGCAACCCTTATTGCCATTGGGGGAGGAACGTATGCAAGATCTTTAGAAGCAGGCGTTGCCTTTGGACCTTTATTTCCTGGCAGGCCAGACTGCGCCCATCAAAAGGATGAATATATTGAAATTGATGACTTACTGAGAGCAGCTGCTCTTTACGCACAAGCCATGTATGAATTAGCAAAATAGAAATGGAAAAGAGAAGAGGGGATTCATAGTGAAAAAAATGTTCTTATGCTCTTCATTCAAAGACAGCTATTCTCTCTTATCTGACTTTGCGGGGGAATCATTAAAAGGAAAGCACGTGACTTTCTTTCCAACGGCAAGTGCTGTAGAAGAAGTCACGCACTATGTAGAGGCAGCGAAGGAAGCCTTTCAGCAATTAGGGATGCAGCTTGAGACTGTGCAGATAGATGAACAGTCCGCTGAAGAGATCTCGCAGATGATCAAACAAAATGATGTGATCTACGTGTCAGGAGGCAACACGTTTTATTTATTGCAGGAATTAAGAAAGCATCGTCTCGATGACGTGTTGAAAGAAGAAATCAACAACGGCAAGCTGTACATCGGAGAGTCTGCTGGGAGTATTATCATGGCGCCAAGCATTGAATATATCTCTCTGATGGATGATCAAAAGAAGGCACCGGAGCTTTCATCATATCAAGCTTTCAATGAAATAAGCCGCTATCCAGTACCGCATATGCACAATACCTATTTAGGCGAGGCTGCGCAGCAAATCACAGAGAAGCATCAGCAGACGCTTGATTTATGTCCGCTTACTGATGAACAGGCTTTACTTGTCACAGGGGAGCAGGCTGAGGTGAAATCTGTCAAAGCATCTTAACCGTGAAATGAAGAAAAAGGAACAGGGATTCATCGCCCTGTTCCTTTTTTAATCTTGAAAAACATCACTTGATAAGTATCGTTCGCCCGTATCTGCTGTCATACAGATCACAATTTGATCTGCCGGCAATTGCTTGGCTGTTTCAATGGCTGCATAGCAAGCCGCCCCAGAGGATGGGCCTACTAAAATTCCTTCAAGCTGAGCGAGCTGCCGTGTGATGTGGTACGCATCTTCGTCACTTACCTGAACGATGTCATCATAGACGTGCTCGTTTAAAATATGGGGGATAAATCCTGGGCTTGTGCCAACGAGCTTATGCTTCCCAGGTTTCCCGCCAGATAAGACAGGGGAGCCCTTAGGCTCTGCCACACGGATGGTTAAATGAGGGAATGCCTTTTTTAATTCCTCTCCAGTTCCTGTAATAGTACCGCCAGTTCCAGCTGTTGCGATAAAGGCTCCAAGAGGCTGTCCAAGTTGTTTCACAGCTTCCATAATTTCGACTGCTGTTGTGCCTCTATGTGCATCTGGGTTCGCTCTATTGTCAAACTGCATGGGAATAAAGCTGTGAGGAATTTGAGCAGCCAGTTCCTCAGCCTTGCGGATGCAGCCCGGCATTTTTTCTTCTCCTGGGGTTAAGACGACCTGCGCCCCGTATGCCTTCAAAATATTGATTCTTTCCTTTGTCATCGTATCAGGCATGACAAGGACGGCTTTGTAGCCTCTTGCGGCGGCATTCATGGCTAAACCAATCCCTGTATTCCCGCTCGTAGGCTCAATAATGGTTGCTCCTTTTGTGAGTTTCCCTTGTTTTTCTGCCTCGACGATCATATTGTAAGCCGCGCGGTCTTTTACACTTCCGCTCGGATTAAATGATTCCAGCTTTAAGTAAACAGCCGCCGCATTTTCTGGCTGGAGCCGCTGTAATTTGACAAGCGGTGTATCGCCAATCAGCTCAGCTATATTTTGTGCTACTTTCATCAGATGACACCCTTTCTTCTCATTACGCATTTCTTTAGTTATACTATCATCAATGGGGATTCGTAAAGTTTGTTAAAAAAGGACAGGTGATATTGTGTCAGAAAGCCGTCATTATTTTATAGGGATTCACATCCCTGAACAACTTGCGCATCAAATCAAACAAGACATTGATCAAAGGAGCGGACTGTTCTTTCAAAAATGGACAGCACCACATGATTATCATGTGACCCTTATCTTTTTAGGCGCCATTCCAGAAGAGCGTTTAAAAAGGATCATCCAGCTGCTTGACATCCTTTCAAATGAAGCGTCTGCATTTCCACTAGAGCTGAATGAGGTAGGGCAGTTTGGTGCGAAAGAACGCCCAAGAGTCTTTTTTGCAAAGCCTCATGAAAGTGAGCCGCTCATGCATTTAAGAGAAAAGGTAAAGGAAGCCGTCTTGTCAGCAGGACACCCTGTTGAAAAGAGACCGTTTCATCCGCATATGACGATTGCGCGCAAATGGAATGCGGATGACCCTTATGAAAAGCAAGCTCCTTTACGCAAAGAGCCATATGTGATGGAGGTTTCTCGTATCACTTTATTTGAAATACGTCCGAAGGAAACCCCTCGTTATCACGCAATCAAACAATTTACACTACATAAATGATTCTAGAAGTTGGAGTGAGCAGCAGATGGCGCAAATTATCAAAATTCAAGATTATATATCACGATATGAACAAGACCCGCATCACTATATCAATCAATTCAATCGGTTGAAAAAACAAAGATGGGACGAGTTAAAAAAGGCTTCAAAAGAGGAGGCGCAGCAACCGTTTGATCAAATTCCTCAACAAGCGCCAGAACAAGAGGAAGAAAAGAGAAAGAAATTCTCCTTAAAGAGAAAGCAAAAAGAAGCCGATATGAAAAAGGAACGGGACCTGAGTCTTTTTAACGAGCCGACAGATATAGAGCAAGGGGTTTTCAGAAACGTTCCTACCGATGCAACGAAGCTGATTCACTTTTTTAAGGATCATCTCTTTGAAGTGCAATTAAAATGGGCGAGTTCGACGATTTCACATATTTCAACCGTTTCCCATCATATTCGGTATGATGAAAAGCTGCGGATGCTTGCAAGGCAGCTTCCGGATTCTTATTTTGTGATGTACAAGCCGGTGCTGCTCATTCAAAAAGCTGAGATGGAATTATGTCCGATACTCATCACGCCGCTCGAAGTGATCTGTTTATCTTTCTTAGAGGCCGAGCCAGACAGCGTCTATATCGGAACGAAGGAACGTTTTTGGGAAAAACGGGCGACTGGGAAAGCTGTTCAGTCCGTCTTGAATCCTTGTGCAAGCCTTTTGCGATCTGGCACCGTCGTGTCAAAAATCTTACAGCAAAGTGGTGTAGACCTTCCTGTGAAAAAAATCCTCATCAGCCGAACCTCTTATATTGATTTACCTGAAGTTCCATATGGGATGGAGGTTATCGATAAGAAGAAGGCAGAAGAGTGGTTTGAAAAGCAGCGGAAAAATACGGCGCCGACAAAGCATCAGCAATTTAAGGCGACAAAGGCATTGCTTGCTTATGGTGAATCAGACAGCAAAAGAAGACAGGAATGGCTCGATTAAAGGCATGATGGAAGGTCACGAAAAATGAGACCTGAGTGGAGCTAATATATGAATGAATGGTACTTTATCGTTAATCCAGAAGCAGGACATGGAAAAGGACTCCGCACATGGAGGAGCATAGAGAAAGAATTACAAAAGGTGGAGGTCTCTTATCGATCATTTCTCACCCAGCATGAAGGCCATGCAGAAGTTTTGGCAAGACAAATCAGTGCCATGCAGGATGACAGGCTGAAGCGCTTGATTGTTATTGGCGGTGACGGCACCATTCATGAAGTACTGAATGGCTTAAAGGAAATCGATCATGTGCAGCTTAGTTTTGTCCCTGCTGGTCATTGGAATGATGCTGCGAAGGGTCTCGGTATCCATCGTCATGATGTCCTAAAAGAAGTGAGAAAGCAAAAGAGAATGCTCACCAAAACATTTTCTCTCGGCTCCTTTCAAGATCATGCCGAAAGTCCGCAATCTGTTCTCTTTCTCAATCATATCGGCGCGGGGTTTGACGCACATGTACTGAGGAAAACGGTGCATTTTAGAGGGAAAAAGTGGCTGAAACGGCTGGGGCTTGGCTTTATCATCTACCCTCTGTCATTTCTCCATTCTTTATGGTCGTTTAAGCCGTTTGATCTTGCGTTATTTATTGAAAATGAGAAGAAAGTCTTTCGCCAAGTGTGGTTTGTGATCGTCTGCAATCACCCGTATTACGGGGGAGGGCTGGAAGCGGCACCGGAAGTGAGTGCGAGGCAGCCAGGTTTTCAAACGTTGGTTGTCACAGATTTGAATCCATTCAAAGTCCTCTTGTTTCTAAGCGCGATGGTGTTCCGAAAGCACCTTGGGATGAAGGGGGTTACCCTGTTTCAGCATGAGGAAGCGTTTTTAGAAGCAGATGAAAAAATCTTATTTCACGCAGATGGAGAAGTGATCGGCGCAACGCCTGTCTTTGTAAAGGCAAGTGAACGATCCTTAAAATTACGTGCTTAAATAACTTGCGGTATATCCTTAGTCAAAGAACCATGAAAAAAGCCTTCTTTTTCGTAAGGTTCTTGTCCTGATTTTTTAGTTTTGCTTGACGAGTATAAGAAGGTAACGATAAAATCTATAGGACGGCTATTGTTTAGCATCTCATTCTCAATAGCTGTCCTTTTTGTTTTTATGATCATATAAATAAAAAAAGAAACAGCCAATTGATCCTCAATCGGCTGAATTTTGTCGACTAAAAAAGCAAGATTTAAAATATTTTAAGAAATGATGGGTTGAAAATTGATATGAACTGGTTGGGACAAATATTAGGTAGCGAATGGCACATCTCTCCGGCTGGAGGCGCTACGGGAGATGCGTACTTCGCAACACACAATGACCAAAAGCTATTTTTAAAACGCAATACGTCACCGTTTCTTGCGGTTTTGTCAGCTGAAGGCATTGTGCCGAAGCTTGTCTGGACAAAACGGATGGAAAATGGAGATGTGATTACTGCACAGCACTGGCTGAGCGGCAGAGAGCTGAAGCCAAAGGACATGAATGATCGTCCTGTAGCAGAGCAGCTAAGAAAAATTCATACATCAAAAGAATTGCTCGATATGCTGAAACGATTAGAGAAGCACTCTCTAGACCCAGAATCCATTCTGATGCATCTGAAACAGTCCATATTAAACGAGCAAATTGATTCACAAGACATTTCGCGTGCCATCCAGTATTTAGAGAAGCATGTGGAGGCTGTCCATTTTGAGGACAAGGTCGTCTGTCATTGCGATCTCAATCATAATAATTGGCTGCTGACAGATGAAAACCAGCTCTATTTGATCGATTGGGATGGGGCGATGATTGCAGACCCAGCGATTGATCTTGGACCGCTTTTATACCATTATGTTGAGGAAGAGAACTGGGAAAGCTGGCTCTCTATGTACGGCGCCCCGCTGACGGACAATTTGCGAAAGCGCATGGCGTGGTACGTGCTCGCTGAAACCGTATCGTTTGTCGTTTGGCATAAACGAAAAGGGAATGAAAAGGCGCAAAAAGAAGTGCAAGCGGAGCTAAATGCACTCTTAAAACGGTTAAACATCCATTAAGACAGTGGAATGTTCTCGACCCACTCAGACAGATGTGATTGATGCTCCTCAATATGTGCATCAATTGAACTGACAGAGGTGCCCTTTTGGCTGTAATCATAAATATCTGTTAACAGCTGACGAATGTCGGCATCCAGATCTTCTTTTGCCAGCATTAATTGAATCACGCGTCCCACCTGTTCATATTCTGCAACAGTCCCGCAGCAATCTAGCTGGTGATCGGTTAAAATATCTTTTATTAATTGAAGCTGATGTTGACGGTTTAAACCCATACAAATGCTCCTTTCCTGCGTGTCATTTATGAGGTTAAACTGTGCATTCAGCGTCCAATTTATACATGCGGCAGACCAGCTCAAGCGAAGGGCTGGTCTTTTTATATGGACATAGAAGATGCTGTCTTGCGGGTCTTTATGTTTCATGGTATCTTGATAAAATGTAAAGAAAATAGAGGTGTATCAAATTGAGAATGCGACATAAACCATGGGCGGATGATTACTTAGCTGAGAATGCTCATATTGCTTTAGCAAGTCCCGAGCAATATAAAGGGAAATGGCATGAGCTGTTTGGAAATGATCATCCAATCCATATCGAAGTTGGGACAGGAAAAGGGAGCTTTATTGCTGGAATGGGCAAGCTTCATCCTGATATCAACTATATTGGCATTGAATTATTTAAAAGTGTTATTGTGACGGCAGTAGATAAAATCAAAGAGACAGATGTTGAAAATGTAAAGCTTTTGAACATCAATGCTGAGACGCTGACAGATGTGTTTGCGGAAAATGAGATTGACCGGGTGTATTTGAATTTCTCTGATCCGTGGCCAAAAGCAAGACACGAAAAGCGCAGATTGACGTTTAAAACCTTTTTAGAGCGATATGAACATATACTCCGTCCAGGCGGTGAGTTACATTTCAAAACAGATAACCGCGGGTTATTTGAATATTCCTTAAAAAGTTTTTCTGCATATGGCCTTCTTTTAACGTATGTCAGCCTAGATTTACATGAGGACGGCTTAGAAGGAAACGTGATGACTGAATATGAAGAGAAATTCTCGTCTATGGGACAACCGATCTATCGATCAGAAGTCAAATTCCCAGAATAACAAGTGACTTCAAGCTGGCTGCAATAGAAAAATGGCAGTCAGCTTTTTTTATGAAAAGATTGGTGCATGCGATTTTTGGCTGTATTTGCTACGATAGAAAAAGGAGGGATGACAGCAATGGAGACAATGAAAATAGGTGAAATGGAACTGTTTTGGTTAAACGGGGGAGATACGCACATGGACGGCGGAGCGATGTTTGGTGTCGTGCCAAAGCCATTATGGTCAAAAAAATACCCGGTAAATGACCGCAATCAAATTGAATTACGATGTGATCCAATTCTCATTCGGTGGAAGGGTCTTCACCTGTTAGTGGATTCCGGCATCGGATCAGGGAAGCTGACAGATAAACAAAAACGCAATTACGGCGTGACAGAGGAAACCAAATTGGAAGAATCTCTAGCGGCGCTTGGCCTGCGCCCAGCAGATATTGATTACGTATTGATGACACATCTGCACTTTGATCATGCCAGCGGATTAACAAAACGTGAAGGCGATAAGCTCGTGTCTGTTTTTCAGCAGGCAAAAATCATCACATCGAAAATCGAATGGGATGAAATGAGAGCGCCAAACATTCGCTCAAGAAATACATATTGGAAAGAAAACTGGGAGCCTGTGGCAGATCAAGTCGTCACATTTGAAGAAAGCATCGAAGTGACAGAAGGAATCGAGCTGCATCATACAGGCGGCCATAGCAATGGTCATAGCATTTTAACGCTCACAAGTGAGGGAGAAACAGCGATTCATTTAGCTGATATCATGCCAACACATGCTCATAAAAATCCACTTTGGGTTTTGGCATATGATGATTACCCAATGACCTCGATTCCAGCCAAGCAAAAGTGGCAGGCATTTGCAGAAGAAAAAAATGCGTGGTACTTGTTTTATCATGATGCCATTTATCGTGCTGTAAAATGGGACGAAGACGGGCAGATCACACACGAAATTAAAAGAGAAACAGGAAGATAAAAGATCATCTGTATGTTTTTTTCACCTTTCACACAAAATAACGACAAAATGAACTTGTGAAAGGAAGAGTGCAGGTGAACCAATTTTATCGTGTACATGGTGATGTGATCGAAACACCATTAAGAGGGATGGAAGTCATGTCAGTCCCTTATTTAAACAAAGGGGTTGCATTTACAAAGGAAGAGCGGGAGGAGCTCGGGTTAAAGGGATTTCTTCCGCCTAAGGTCTTAACCTTAGAGGATCAGGCAAAGCGTGCATATGAACAGTTCAAGGCACAGCCTGATGAACTGGGGAAAAATGTGTATTTAACAGCGCTTCATGACAGAAATGAAGTGCTTTTTTACAAACTGCTAAATGAGCACTTGGCGGAAATGCTTCCGATTGTCTACACGCCGACTGTAGGAACGGCTATTCAGCGTTATAGCCATGAGTATCGGAAGCCGAGAGGGCTGTATTTATCGATTGATGATCTGGAAGGCATGGAGGAGATTTTTGCCTCTTATGGTGTTGATGAATCAATCGACTTAATCGTTGCAACGGATGCAGAAGGCATTTTAGGTATTGGAGACTGGGGCGTTGGCGGGATTGCCATTTCAGTTGGAAAACTTGCTGTTTATACAGCTGCAGCAGGCATTGATCCCAGCCGCGTGCTGGCAGTAGTGCTTGATGCCGGAACGAACCAGGAAAGTCTCTTGAATGATCCGCTTTATGTTGGAAACCAGCACTCCCGCGTTCGAGGAGAGCGCTATGATCAGTTCATTGATCAATATGTCGAGCTTGCCCGCGCTACTTTCCCAAATGCCCTCCTTCACTGGGAAGACTTTGGGACAAAGAATGCACGTGCGATATTGGAAAAATATAAGGACCGTATTTGTACATTTAACGATGACATTCAAGGGACTGGCGCCGTTTCACTTGCTGCAGTTCTGGCATGTGCAAAAGCTTCGAAGGTTCCGCTGAAAGATCACCGTATTGTCATTTTTGGAGCGGGTACGGCAGGTATTGGCATAGCCGAGCAAATCCGTGATGCCATTGTCAGAGATGGAGTCAAAGAAGAGGAGTCCTATGATCATTTCTGGTGTATTGATAAAACGGGGCTGCTCACAGATGATTCACCTGACATTCAGCCATTTCAAAAGCCGTATGCAAGGCGCTCTGACGAAGTAAAAAATTATGCCCGTAATGGTCCAAAGCATTCGATTGATCTATTAGAGGTCGTCAAGCAGGCGAAACCAACAATCTTAATTGGCACTTCGACGGTCGGAGGAGCATTTACAGAGGAAATTGTAAAAGAAATGGCGTCACACGTGGAGCGTCCTGCGATTTTACCGATGTCGAATCCGACACCTCTTTCAGAAGCAAAGCCGCAAGATCTGATCGAGTGGACTGAAGGACGTGCCCTTGTGACAACGGGAAGTCCATTTGATCCTGTCGAATATGGCGGTGTCACATATGAAATTGGACAAGCGAATAATGCCCTTGTCTTCCCAGGCCTTGGTCTAGGCACAATTGTGTCAAAAGCACGCCTCATGACAGATAGTATGTTTGTTGCGAGTGCTGAAGCCATTGCAAGCATGGTCAATGTTGGGAAGCCGGGTGCAGCGATGCTGCCAAGTGTCGATCAGCTTCGAACCGTTTCAGCGACAGTAGCCGTCCGTGTGGCGCAGGCAGCAATTGATGAAGGAATTGCAGAAGAAACGCCTGATGATCTCATTCAGGCTGTGCAGGACGCTATGTGGCATCCTGTCTACAAAAAAATCAAAGCCATATAAAAAAAGCTTCGCAAGGACATGTCTTTGCGAAGCTTTCTTGATCAAGCAACAGAATCAATTACATCCACGATCATGCCAGTTTTGGCATCAATCATCACTTCATACTGTTCAAGCTCACCAAATGCAGAGCGGGTAATGCCAGATTTGTATACATCAATCGTTTCGCCATTTACGGTATACGGCTCTGGTACAGTATAAATCCAAGAGCCATCAATCGGGCCGCGCTGTTTAAAAGCAGATTTCACAATTTTTAATGCTTTTTCAGATGAGATATACGTAGGGAAAAATACTTTCTTTGCAACAATTGCAGCGGCTACGCCAATACTCGCACCAATCAGAACATGTTTTAACTTCAACGTGCTGCACCTCCGTATTGCTGTTTTTTCCATTATACAAAACTTGTCCAACGATGTTAAGGAATCCGAATACTTGAAAGCATATTCAAAATTTCTGGAGAGATACTTGGAAAACCGAAAGAATTCTTATAGTATAAAGTGAGTGTTATTTTTATAGGAATATATATGGTCATTACATAGAAACGAGGTAAACTGTAGAATGAACGAAGAAACATTGTCGCTTTTCCGAAATTTAACAGAATTACAGGGAACTCCAGGAAATGAGCACCATGTGCGTGCTTTTATGAAAAAGGAACTTGAAAAATATTCTGATGAACTCATTCAAGACCGTCTTGGCGGAGTGTTTGGCGTACGCAAGGGACGGGAAAACGCACCGAAAATTATGGTAGCGGGTCATATGGATGAAGTCGGATTCATGGTCTCATCGATTACGAAAAACGGGATGATTCGTTTTCAAACACTTGGCGGCTGGTGGAGTCAAGTCATGCTGGCGCAGCGTGTGGACGTCCATACCGATCACGGGCCAATTCCTGGTGTCGTCTCTAGTACACCTCCTCACCTTCTCACGCCAGAACAAAAAAGCAAACCTGTGAAGCCGTCAGATATGCTCATTGATATTGGTGCAGACAGTGAAGAAGAGGCAAAAGAGCTTGGCGTTCGTCCAGGACAGCAAATCGTTCCTGCAACGGTTTTTACCCCAATGGCGAATCCAAAAAAGATTTTAGCGAAGGCTTGGGATAACCGCTATGGCTGCGGCCTTGCAATTGAATTATTAAAAGAATTAAAAGACGAATCACTTTCATGTCAGCTGTACTCAGGAGCAACTGTTCAAGAGGAAGTTGGGCTTAGAGGAGCTGAGGTAGCTGCGAATATGATTCAGCCAGATCTTTTCTTCGCTTTAGATGCGAGTCCTGCAAACGATGTGACAGGTGACAAAACACAGTTCGGCCAGCTTGGAAAAGGTGCACTTCTGCGTATTTTTGATCGGACAATGATTACGCACCGCGGAATGAGAGACTTTGTGCTTGATACTGCTGAGACAAACAACATTCCATATCAATATTTCGTATCACCGGGTGGTACGGACGCTGGACGTGTTCATATTTCAAACCAAGGTGTGCCTTCTGCTGTCATTGGGGTTTGCGCACGCTACATTCATACAAGTCATTCTGTTTTGCATGTGGACGATTACGCAGCGGCAAAAGAGTTAATTGTCCGCCTTGTCAAAAATTGTGATCAAAGTACAGTGGATTCTATTTACCAACAAGTATAAATAGAATAGAAAAAGGCTGCTTCTTCAATGAGAGCAGCCTTTTTTCTTATTGCTGTTCAAACACATAAGATAACGCCTTGATCGCTTGGTTTACGGTTTCCACAGTGATATTTGCTTTGTTTGAGAGTTCCTTTAACGGGTGGTGCAGCTCTTTTGGACGGATTAAAATAAGAGGTTTCCCTTTTGCAATCGCAGCAGATGCATCCATGGCTGTGTTCCACTGCTTATATTTCTCACCAAAGCGCGCAATGACGACATCTGCTTTGTTTAATAAAATTTCAGTGCGGAAATTATTCAAATCAGAAGCTGCATCATCTTTGAAAATGGCATTCGGCTGCTCACCTAAAATATCCTCACCGATGTTATCTGAGCGGTCATGATTTTCCATTGGACCGACAAATGTCACCGGCAGCTTCAAAGATTGGCTTTTCTCCTTGATTTCATCACGCCACTGGCTATGAATTTCTCCAGCTAAATAGACAGTTAATTGCATAACGATCTCCTCCTTTTGTACAAACTTAGTAAAGGTTTGTCCTGTTTCTTTTCATGTTACACAAGAAGTGCTTGATAAAGCAAAAAAAATATGATTATGATATTCATGGTAGAGACTATTTTTCATCGCAAGAATACTACATATAATGGGAAGGACAGGCCTCTTCGTCTTTCCTATGAGAAAGCAGGAAGACGACGTTGATGACTTATTTAAAAAGAAAGGGGATCTCCCTTTCGCCAAAGGTGTATTTCATTGATGCACTTTCTTATATGGCTTTAGGTCTATTTGCTACATTAGTGGTAGGACTGATTTTAAAAACAGCAGGCGGTCTGTTATCACTTCCACTCATCATTAAAATGGGAACCCTTGCCATGGGGCTCATGGGACCGGCGATCGGCGTAGCGGTTGCGTACCGTTTACATGCATCTCCCTTGATCATTTTTGCAAGTGTTGTCTCAGGCGCTGCAGGAGCAGAGCTTGGGGGGCCTGCTGGAAGCTTTGCCGCAGCATTAATTGGTGTGGAACTCGGCAAGCTGGTCAGTGGTGAGACAAAAATTGATATTATTTTAACGCCGCTTGTCACCATTATCACTGGCTTTTTCACCGCTGCCCTAATCGGACCTGGAATTGAAGCCATGATGACAGGGCTCGGCAGGCTCATCATGTGGGGGACAGATCAAAGCCCGCTGATCATGGGCATGCTGGTAGCGACCATTGTTGGACTTGCTCTCAGTTCTCCGATCTCAAGTGCTGCACTTGCGCTCATGCTTGACTTAAGCGGGACAGCTGCTGGTGCTGCAACGATTGGCTGCTGTGCTCAAATGGTCGGCTTTGCTGCTGCAGGCTTTAGAGAAAATCGCTTTGGCGGTCTTGCGGCTGTCGGCATTGGAACGTCAAAGTTGCAGCTTTCGAACATTGTGAAAAACCCCCTCATCCTGATTCCTCCGACAATTGCTGGTCTGATTCTCGCGCCAATTGGTATTATTGGCTTTGGGATGGTCAATAATGCGGCAGGAGCGGGAATGGGAACGAGCGGGCTTGTTGGACAACTCATGACGCTGACCGTCATGGGGTTTCATCCATCTGTATTTCTGGCGATCGCTCTCTTGCATATCGTTGGCCCGGCAGTGATTAGTTTGGTAGTATCAGAATGGATGAGAAAGAAAGGCTATATACAATTCGGAGATTTAACCATACAAACTGGAGGAATGAAACATGAAAAAAATTGAATCAAACGAAGAATTACAAAAAGTGATTCAAGAAGACTTAACCGTATTGCTATTTTCGGCTGACTGGTGCCCGGACTGCACATTTATTGAGCCATTCTTGCCAGAGCTTGAAGCAAACTACCCAGAATTTGAGTACTTCTATGTCGATAGAGACAAGTTCATTGACACTTGTGCAGAGTGGGAAATTTACGGTATTCCAAGCTTTTTAGTCTTTAAAAACGGACAAGAGATTAACCGCTTTGTCAGCAAAGATCGTAAGACAAAGGAAGAGATTGAAGCATTTTTAACAGATTCTCTTTCTAAATAACGAAAGGAGAGTCTAAAACGATGGCAAAAATGACATCAAGACAGCTTGCGAATGAACTCAAAAGCCGTCTGACGAACGACAGCTGGTCACACGAGTTTGACCGGGAAAAAGATACGCTTCGTATTGAAGATAAACAAACAGGCAAAGGCATCACACTAGAACTCCCGCCAATTATTGCAAAGTGGGAAGTAAAGCCTGATGAAACAATCGATGAGATCGTCTATTATGTGAAAGAAGCGCTGAGTGCCATGAAAGGCGAAGCGCAGCACATCTCAGGAAAAGAAAAGCAGATCTATCCGGTCATTCGTTCCACTTCCTTTCCTGAGGCATCAAGTGATGGGATTCCGCTTGTGTTTGATGAGCATACAGCAGAAACGAGAATCTACTATGCGCTTGACCTTGGAAGCACCTACCGATTAATTGATGAAAAGATGCTCCAAAAGGAAAACTGGACAAAAGAGCGAATCAGAGAAACTGCAAGCTTCAACGTCCGTTCGCTAGAAACAGTAGTGAAAATGGATGAAGTGGCAGGCAACCGGTTTTATTTCTTCCGTGCAAATGACGGGTATGACGCCAGCAGACTTTTAAATGAATCGTTATTACAAGAATACGCGCAAAAAATAGAAGGGCAGATGGCAATTTCTGTTCCCCATCAAGACGTTTTCATCATTGCTGATGTTCGCAATGATTCAGGCTATGATATTTTAGGACAGATGTCGATGAGCTTCTTCGCCAGCGGCACGGTTCCGATTACCGCATTGTCATTTTTATATGATGAGGGTAAGCTTGAACCGATCTTTATACTTGCAAAAAGCAGACCAAAACAGCAGTAGAAGGGAATTTTGAAGAATGAACGTTTTTTATAATGCAGAAGGTGTAGGCGACACACTCCTTATTTCATTGAAAGATGTGACGAGAGAAGAAGTAGGTCATGAGACGTTTGGAGATGTTGTACGAATCTTCAATCAAGAAACAAAAGAAACAACAGGCTTTAATATCTTCAATGCATCCACTTACATGAAAATTGAAGAAAACGGATCTGTTCCGCTTTCTGAAACCATTGTTCAAGATATCAATGAAATTTTAAACCGTAACGGTGTCAGTGAAACGTTGACTGTGGATCTATCACCAAAATTTGTTGTCGGCTATGTAAAGGAAAAAGAAAAGCATCCGAATGCAGATAAATTAAACATTTGCCAAGTTGATGTGGGCGATGAAACCTTACAAATCGTGTGCGGTGCACCAAACGTTGACCAAGGCCAATATGTTGTGGTGGCGAAGGTCGGTGCAGTGATGCCAAGCGGTATGGTCATCAAAGATGCTGAGCTAAGAGGCGTTCCATCAAGCGGTATGATTTGTTCTGCAAAAGAGTTAGATCTTCCAGACGCACCTGCTGAAAAAGGGATTCTTGTTTTAGATGGAAGCCATCAAGCTGGCGAACCCTTTAAAGCGTAACCTCCCATAAACGGGCACATAGGAGCGAAGAATGTGTTATACCAAAAGTCACTAAGTACGTACTTAGTGACTTTTTTTCATCTACAACAGCATGAACAGCATAAAGCGGCACTTTTCTCGCTTTTCTGCATGAAAAAGCAATGGTATACTAAAAATCGCCCAAGAAAACGTAAGGGGAGTTAAAGTGAGTGATAAATGATGAGTTGGTTAGATAAATTTTTCAGTGTATTTTTAGGAGAAGAAAAGAAAGAAGAAAAAGCTGCAAGACCTGAAGAAGATCTAGCTGCACCAAAGCAGCCAGCTTTTGAACCGCATAAAGAATATAAAAAAATCGAAGATACGAAAGTGTATTATGAATATCCAAAAGGGAACTTTCGCTTTCCGCTCGTTCCAGATGAACCCCAGCGTGATGGAGTGAAGCAGGAGAGAAGACGCGTGAAACCAAGCCAGCCAAAGGCAAAGCAGAAAACCTATCAGCCTAAACAAACGCTTCAGCCTGATATAAATAAAAAGCCATTCAAGCCAGAGCAAATTCCATCACCGATCTATGGCTATCATCAGGATATGCGTCCAAAACGGGCAGATGCAAAAGAAGAAACAGCTTCAGTTCAAAGGAAATCAGCAGAAGAAACGGCGCAGCGTGTCACACTGTTATCAGAAGAGGCAGAGCGTGAACGGAATGTCAGACAGCAAATGAACATCCCGTCTATACAGAAAGAAAAACGTATCGAGGAAATGGCTTCAGCGTCAGCAGAAGAGAGAACGGACAAAGAGCCAGCAGTAACCCCGCATACATTGAAAGAAGAACTCGCTTATCAAGATCATGTTCAAACGACGATGGAACGTTTAACTGACGAGCCGTTCGTCCAGCAAGAAGAAAACGAGCCAGAAGATCATCATGAAGCTGATGTACATAAGCAGCAAACAGAAGTCTATCAGAAGCAGCCCGTTGAGTCTGAGCCGGAACAGACTGTCTCCGGTGATGAAGAAGAAATTAAGGACGAGCCTGTCCATCAGTTTGAAGATCATACTGAGGAAATAGACATGTTGACCTTCGAAACACCGGAACCTTCGCAGCCAGCGATTGAAATGGAAGTAGACATGCCATCAGAAGAAGCGGCGTTAACAGAAAACATTTCAGCAGAACCGGTGGAAGAACTAGCGGCTGATCCAATAGAAGACAAACAAGAAGAAGCGCCTGCGGCAGCATTTGAAGAAGCTGAGCCAGTCAAACATGACCTGCAGGAAGATCAGCTGGTCCAAGAAGCTGAAATTGAAGAAGATCAAGTGCTGCCAGTAGAACAAGTAACAGAGGAACAAACATCTGAAGCGGCAGAAACGGTTATAGAGCAGACAGAGCAGCAAGAACAAACGCATGAAGTCAAGAAAGAAGAACCAAAACAGACATCTCCGCAGCCACAACGCACAAGCGGGCAAACCTCTACGGTTCCGTTTAATGTCATGATGTTAAAAAGCGATCAGCGCGTGCAAGGACAAAAGAAAGCAGCCGATACACAAGGGTATGTTTTTCCAAGCCTTGCCCTTTTAGACGTACCGCCAGCTCAAAAAGAAGAGGACGGCACATGGGTGAAAGAGCGGGCAGAGCTGCTCAATGCGACGCTTAAAAATTTCAACGTAAGAGCAAGTGTCGTTCATGTCACACAGGGACCTTCTGTGACAAGGTTTGAAGTACATCCAGAACCAGGTGTCAAAGTGAACAAAATCACGAACCTGTCAGATGATATTAAACTTAGTTTGTCCGCAAAGGATATTCGAATTGAAGCCCCGATTCCAGGGAAAAACACGATCGGGATCGAAGTGCCAAATCTGCACAGTAAAATGGTGTTCTTAAGAGAAATGATCAGAAGCAGTGCGTTTAGAGACAATCCATCTCCTTTAACAGCGGCACTCGGATTAGATATTTCAGGCCAGCCTGTCGTGGTTGATCTGCAAAAAATGCCGCATGGCTTAATTGCCGGAGCCACTGGTTCAGGAAAAAGCGTCTGCATTAATACGATTTTAGTGAGCCTCATGTTTAAAGCATCACCAGATGAAGTGAAAATGCTCTTAATTGATCCTAAAATGGTTGAATTAGCGCCGTATAACCACATTCCGCATCTTGTGAGTCCAGTCATCACCGATGCCAAGACAGCAACTGCTGCGCTGAAATGGGTAGTGGATGAAATGGAAAGACGCTATGAACTATTTGCACACTCTGGCGTGAGAGAAATTAAACGATTCAATGAGCTTGTGAAAGAAAAACAAATGGGAGAAAAACTGCCTTATCTCGTCGTGGTGATCGATGAGCTGGCTGATTTAATGATGGTCGCACCAAATGAAGTCGAAGAAAGCATCTGCCGAATTGCGCAGAAAGCAAGAGCATGCGGCATTCACTTATTGATTGCGACACAAAGACCTTCTGTTGATGTCATTACAGGTCTCATTAAAGCTAATATTCCAACAAGAATTGCATTTTCTGTTTCAAGTCAGGTGGATTCAAGAACGATCATTGACATGGCAGGTGCAGAAAAGCTTCTCGGAAAAGGAGACATGCTCTTCTTAGAAAATGGCTCCGGCAAACCGACAAGGCTGCAAGGGAACTTTGTATCAGACCGTGAGATTGATCAAGTGGTGGCACATGTGAGAAAGCAGCGCAAGCCAGTGTTCCTTTTTGAACAGGAGGAACTAATGCTGCAGGGCTCTGCGATTACAGACGAAGATGAATTGTTTATGGATGCCTGCCGTTTTGCCATCGAGCAGAATAGCGCTAGTACATCAAGTTTGCAGCGAAGATTTAGAATTGGCTACAACCGTGCAGCCAGGTTGATTGACATGATGGAGCGCGAGGGCATGATCTCTGGTGCGAAAGGCAGTAAGCCAAGAGAAGTGCTCATGACACTGAGTGACTTAGAACAGTTGATCTAAACAAACCACTTCATTTTTTTCATAAACATGGTATGATAGCACATAGGTGCAATTTTGTAATTGGACGCTTTTCGCATGTCTGTCAGAGCGCTTTTTTATGTAAAATAAGCGGAAACAGGTGTTAGAAATGGGAAAGTTGTCGGATACTAATCATAGTTAATATTGATTAGAATAGGAAGATCGGAAAAAATCTTTATTTGGAGCTGCGATCTGTGATCAGCTAGAGGCAAAATCACAAGTTGCAAATTGAAATGAGCGTCATATACTGTAAGTCAGATAGACGTTTGTTGGAGGTACAATTATGACTGTTTATCATTTTGTTGGAATAAAAGGGACAGGTATGAGTCCACTGGCCCAAATTCTTCATGATACTGGGTATACTGTCCAAGGATCGGATATCGAAAAACATATCTTTACACAAAAAGCATTAGAAGAACGAAATATTAAAATTCTACCATTTGACCCAGATAATATTCAGCCAGGGATGACGGTCATCGCAGGAAATGCATTCCCTGATACACACCCTGAGATTGAACGCGCCCTTTCTGAAGGGATTCCTGTCATTCGTTACCATAAATTCCTTGGAGAATACATGGATTCATTCACAAACGTTGCGATTACTGGTGCTCATGGCAAAACATCGACAACAGGACTGCTTGCTCACGTCATGCAGGCAGCCAAACCTACTTCGTACTTAATCGGTGATGGATCTGGAATGGGGAAAGAAAACAGCGAGTATTTTGTTTTTGAAGCATGCGAATACCGCAGACACTTCCTCAGCTATCATCCAGATTATGCGATCATGACCAATATTGATTTTGATCATCCTGATTATTTCTCGGATATTGATGACGTGTTTGATGCGTTTCAAAACATGGCGCTTCAAGTGAAAAAAGCCATTATTGCCTGCGGTGATGATGAGCATCTGCCAAAGATTCAAGCGAAGGTACCTGTTGTGTACTACGGTTTCAACGAAGAAAATGATTTCCAAGCACGCAATGTTGTGAAAAATACGGAAGGTACCACATTTGATGTATTTGTACGCAATACGTTTTATGATACCTTCTACATTCCTGCCTACGGAAATCATAATGTCCTCAACTCGTTAGCTGTCATTGCATTATGTCACTATGAGTCCATTGATGTAGAGCTTATCAAAGGCGCATTAACGACATTTGGCGGTGTGAAACGACGCTTTAATGAAAAAGTGGTCGGTGAGCAGGTCTTAATTGACGATTATGCACATCATCCAACTGAAATTGAAGTCACGATTGAAGCAGCTCGCCAAAAATATCCGGACCGTGATATTGTGGCTGTCTTCCAGCCGCATACGTTCACACGTACACAGCAATTCTTAAGTGAATTTGCTGACAGTCTAAAGAAAGCCGACTATGTCTACCTTTGTGATATTTTCGGTTCAGCCCGTGAAAACATTGGGAAGCTGAGCATTGAAGATTTACGAGAAAAAATCCCGCAGGCCCAATTAATTGAGGAAGAAGATACATCTGTGCTGAAAACGCACGAAGATGCGATTCTGATCTTTATGGGAGCAGGAGACATTCAGAAGTATTTGCGTGCTTATGAAAAAGTCGCTGTATAAATGCTTTAAAAAAGTGCCGTTTCACACGGCACTTTTTTTATTTTGAATAAAATGTGACAAAAGGGCTAAATGTGTCAACATGCGGCGCTTTTTTTCGTTCGCTGTGGACAGGAATTAGCGAATAAGTGTAGAATTATTATTCAATCGGTCATTCTAGGCGATGTTTGAATGATACAACGAGAGGGTAATGAATTAAATATGCCCGCAGCAAAGGAGGTATCAGATGATTATTATTCTATATCTAAGCGTTGCACTGATCGCAATTGCTTTCCTCATTCTTGTCATCTATTTGTCCAAAACATTAAAATCCTTACAGCTGACATTAAAGAATGTTGCATCAACTTTAGAAGGTCTTGAAGGTCAGATGCAAGGCATCACCACAGAGACAGCACAGTTGCTACATAAGACGAATCAGCTTGCTGAAGATATTCAAGACAAATCAGCAAAACTTAACACAGTTGTGGATGCGGTGCAGGGAATTGGTGGCTCGATCAACCAATTTAATACAAGCATAAAGCAGGCAGCTGGTGCGGTTTCTTCATCCGTTGAAAGAAATCAAGAAAAAGTGACGGATGTGGTAAGCTGGAGTAACGCAGCACTTGAAATTTATAAAAAATGGAAACAGCGTAAACATCAAAAATAAACCATATTCGCATAGGAGGAATAATCATGAGCAAAGACGGAATCAATAGCAAAGACTTTTTGATCGGAACACTTATTGGTGGAATTGTTGGTGCAACAACAGCATTATTTTTAGCACCGAAGTCAGGGAAAGAGCTTCGCGATGATTTGAACACCCAAGCGAATGCGTTAAAAGAAAAAACAGACCGGCTCACAACAGATGCAAAAGAAAAAGGCACTGAATATGTGACGATTGCAAAAGATAAAACGTCTGAATTGTCTCAGCTTGTAGCAGAGCAGTCAAACCAGATTTTAGACAAAGTGAAAGACATAAAAGAGCGTGCGGCTGGAAAAGCTAATCATGTGAAAAATGAAGCAGAAGATGCGGCAGCGGATTTGGCAAGCGAAGCATCTGATGTAGCAGATGAAGCAAAAGTAAGAGCACAAGAAGCAAAATCAGAAATTGAAGATGGCATCAAAGATGTCAAAGAAAAAGTAGAACAATCTACTAAAGGCTAACTCTCACTGCTCGAAGTGAAGAAGGAGAACATCATGTCAAAACAACTCATTGAAACAGAAGAACAGTTTGATCAACTAACGAATCAAGATGGGACCTTTGTCTTTTTTAAGCACAGTTTGACATGTCCGATCAGCCAAGCGGCTTTTCAAGAGTTTGAAGCATTTGCGTCTGCACATGAAGACGTGCCAACGTATTTCTTGCAAATTCAAAACACGAGAGAGCTTTCATCCTACGTGGCTGAAAAATCAGGTGTAAAGCACGAAAGTCCGCAGGCACTCGTCTTTAGCGGAGGAAAAGTAAAATGGCATGCTTCTCACTCAAGCATTACAAAAGAAGCGCTTGAACATAATCTGTAAAAGAAAGAAACGTCAGCAGCGGCTGACGTTTTTTTTATAAAAAAGGTTTACTTGAACGAAAAGTATGCTATAATCTTACATACAATACTTTATCGCTTAAAAGCGTTTGGGTAATAAAGAAAATTTTCGTGACAATTCCGAAATCTTTGTTTATAATAAACCCTATCATGCAAGAATGAAAAAATAAAAAGCGAGAGCAGGCAGAGGAAAGGATGACAAAAATGAGCAACAATGAACTAGAAAAATTGAGGCAGCAAGCAGATGAACTAAATCTTCAAATTCTAAAACTGATCAATGAAAGAGGAAACATTGTCAAAGAAATTGGAAAAGCAAAAGAAGCGCAAGGTGTCAACCGTTATGATCCTGTCAGAGAGCGCACAATGCTGAACCAAATTCTTGAAGAAAATGATGGGCCATTTGAAAACTCAACGATTCAGCATATTTTCAAAGAGATTTTCAAAGCAGGTCTAGAGCTTCAAGAAGATGACCACAGCAAAGCACTTCTTGTTTCTCGTAAGAAAAAGCCAGAAAACACAATCGTGAATATCAATGGGGAAGCGATCGGTGATGGAAAGCAGCGTTTCATCGTTGGACCATGTGCCGTTGAAAGCTACGAGCAAGTCGCAGAAGTAGCGGCAGCAGCGAAACAGCAGGGATTAAAACTACTTCGCGGAGGCGCATTTAAACCTCGCACAAGTCCATACGATTTCCAAGGACTTGGTGTAGACGGTCTAAAGATTCTAAAGCGTGTAGCGGATGAATACGGTCTTGCTGTCATTAGTGAAATTGTCAATCCTGCTCATATTGAAGAAGCGATTGAGCATATCGATGTCATCCAAATTGGGGCACGTAACATGCAAAACTTCGAGCTATTAAAAGAAGCCGGTTCCGTGAAGAAACCAGTTCTTTTAAAACGCGGTCTTGCAGCGACCATTTCAGAATTCATCAATGCAGCTGAATACATCATCGCCCAAGGAAATGATCAAATCATCCTTTGCGAGCGCGGTATCCGCACATACGAAACAGCGACAAGAAATACACTAGATATCTCGGCAGTGCCAATCTTAAAACAAGAGACACATTTACCAGTCTTCGTTGATGTGACGCACTCAACTGGACGTAGAGATCTTCTCCTTCCAACAGCAAAAGCAGCTCTTGCGATTGGAGCAGACGGTGTCATGGCAGAAGTACATCCAGATCCATCTGTTGCACTGTCTGACTCAGCGCAGCAAATGGACATTCCACAATTCGAAAAATGGTTAGATGCGTTAAGACCACTTGTGAATATTCACGCGTAATCATAGATAGAAATAGCCGCCGGATAACTGCCCGGCGGTTTTTTTATGGAGAAATACCATGAAGTTTGGGAATGAAAGGAAGAAAGCACATTGCAACCCTAAAAAGTGCTTGTTCACAATGTTTTCATTTTTAAAATTTGATAGAATCTGCTAAGATCATTGTCATAGCTGGCGTTCTCAATGTTTTTTTATGAAATATGATTCAATTTACAGGTAACAAGCTGATTAAAGTTTGTTTAATTTAGTTATAAAAAGAAAGGGAACGTTTTCATATGACAAAAAAACGTGTATAATTTCATAAAAGAATGTCATTTTGATGTAGATTGAAAAATTATGTGTCTCTTTTCATCGTTTTAATGACAAATAGGATATTATTTTCCTCGTATCTGACATGTCTCTATCCAATTGGTGAATGCTATAGATATGAAGTGTATTTGAAGGAGTGATTTATGTGAATAATGTTACAATATATGATGTAGCAAGAGAAGCAAATGTAAGTATGGCAACGGTATCACGCGTAGTAAATGGTAATCCAAACGTAAAACCAACAACAAGAAAAAAGGTGCTTGAAGCGATTGACCGCCTTGGCTATCGTCCGAATGCAGTGGCTCGAGGCCTAGCAAGTAAAAAAACAACGACAGTCGGGGTCATCATCCCTGATATTTCTAGTATCTTCTATTCGGAATTAGCACGCGGTATTGAAGACATCGCTACGATGTATAAATACAACATTATTTTGAGCAACTCAGATCAAAATACAGATAAAGAGCTTCATTTGTTAAATACGATGCTCGGCAAACAAGTAGACGGAATTGTCTTTATGGGCGGAAATATTACAGATGTGCATGTGGAAGAATTTAAGCGCTCTCCTGTGCCAATTGTTCTTGCAGCATCTGTTGAAGAGCAGGCTCAAACACCATCCGTCAACATCAACTATGAGCAGGCCATTTATGACTCAGTTCAGCTGTTAGTTGAAAAAGGACATAAACGAATTGCATTTGTTTCTGGTCCAATGTCAGAACCAATTAATTCCGTGAGAAAGCTTGCAGGTTATAAGCGAGCACTTGAAGAAGCGGGCATAGCGTTTGACGATACGCTCGTCGCTGAAGGCGATTACTCTTATGATTCTGGAATTGAAGCACTTGCTCATCTGCTTGAGCAGTCTGACAAGCCGACAGCTGTTATCGCAGCTACAGATGAAATGGCTCTAGGTGTCATTCATGGAGCACAAGACAGAGGGGTATCTATTCCTGAAGACTTAGAAGTGATTGGCTTTGATAACACAAGACTTTCTCTCATGGTGCGTCCTCAGCTGACAACAGTTGTACAGCCGACATATGATATTGGTGCTGTTGCGATGAGACTGCTCACAAAGCTGATGAACAAAGAACAAGTGGACGATCAAATTGTTGAGCTTCCGCACAGAATTGAAGAAAGACAATCAACAAAATAAAACAAAAAAAGCAGGCTTACCTCATGAGGGAAAGCCTGCTTTTCTTATGCCTTTTTCTTTTCTCTTCTAACAGGCATGAGTGCTTTTTCTACTGTTTGAGCATTTTTTTCTGTGATTTCTGCTTTTCTTGGGATCGGTGGATATAAATCGTCAGGATCTTTCCATGTAGGTGGAAGGGTAACAGGCGATTGCTTATTCCATGACTGTATCCAGTCCTGAGGGAGCTCATCTGGCGGTGTAATGCCTTTCATCTCAAGCCAAATGCGGCTCCACGCTCTTGGAACGACGCGCCAAATATCATATCCCCCTCCGCCAACAGCGATCCACTTGCCGTCACAATATTGATGTGCAAGCTCATGAGCAAGTCTAGGAATTTCTTCATATATTTTCATGGTGGCAGATAAATGAGTTAACGGGTCATAGTAGTGTGCATCTGCCCCGTTTTGCGTCAAAATCACATCTGGTTTAAAAAAAGCAGCAATCTCAGTCACTGCTGTTCGGTATGCTTCGAGAAACGATTCATCTTCCGTAAATGCATCTAGTGGAATATTATAAGCATAGCCATAGCCTTTATCGTGGCCTCTTTCCTGTACTTGTCCGGTTCCAGGGAATAAGTAGCGTCCCGTTTCATGAATGGACACCGTACATACCTCTGGGTCGTCATAGAAGCTGAACTGGACACCATCGCCGTGATGAGCATCCGTATCAATATATAAAATTCTAGCGCCATATGTCTTTTGAATATATTGAATCGCCACAGAGCTGTCATTATAAATACAAAAGCCAGATGCACGCCCTTTGAATCCGTGGTGAAGCCCGCCGCCAAGATTGAGGGCATGCTGCGAATGACCGAGCATCACTTGGTCAACCGCTGTTAATGTTCCGCCAACAAGGAGAGATGCCGCCTCATGCATGCCTGCGAACATCGGTGTATCTTCAGTGCCAAGACCGTACCGTTCACCCTCTGCCGTAGACAGCTTTCCTTCACTTGCCCGCTGCACAGCCTGGATATAATCTGCTGTATGGACGAGCTTTAATTCCTCCAGAGTAGCCATACGCGGTGCAACGATTTCATCCTCTGTTAACGCCTTCATTTTTTGAAGAAGATCATAAGTTAAGTAGACACGAAGCTGATTGAAGGGATGATCTTGGTTAAATTGGTACGTTTGAAAAGATGGTGAAAAAACAAAGGTCGCTTCCTTCATTTGATCGTCTGCTCCATAGGCCAGAGCACTTTATAGCCTTTTGCGCGAATCAGCTTCGTCACATGATCTGCATGAATGGTTTGAAGGCGGAATACGAGCACTTTAGATGCCTCATTGGCATGCGGGTACACGAGCACACTCAGCATTTGAATATGCTGCTCTTTTAAAATGGCTGTAATATCTGAGAGGCTTTCTGTCATCTGCTCCACTTCAACCTCTAAGTGCGACCCAGGCTGATCTGCACCTGTCAGTCTTACAAACGTACGAAGCAGATCTGTTTTTGTGATAATGCCTACAAGCTTGCCGCGTCTCACCACTGGAAGACAGCCAATTCCGTGCTCAAAAAAGACACTTGATATCTCCTCAACGAAATCAAGCGGGTGAGCAGTGATCGTCTCTAATACCATGATCTCTTCTACTGGCCGCTGAATAAAGAGCTTCCTTTTCTCTGTTTCAAAAATACTTGGACTGGCATTTTTAATATCCCGATCTGTCACCATCCCAATGACAGACCCTTGATCAGATACGATCGGGATATGCCGGATGTGGTGTGCACTCATTTTTTGAATGGCTTCTTCAATCGTATCGGTTTTTCGCAGCGTGATCACATCACGCTCCATAATTTGTTCAATCATCATTGTTTACCAATCCCCTTTGCCAAAAAAACGAATTGAACGTTAATACATAAAGCGCTGATGGAAGCGAAGACGATCGAAACGCTCGATCGAATCAGGACTCACATGTTTCCCAATTCTGGCCATTAAACAATTGGCTGGATGTGAGCTGATTTCTGGCTCGTCTGTTGCAAACCAGACAAGACCGCCTGCGTTCATCATTTTCTCCATCATTTTGCGGTACTCCCAAACGTTTTTCTTTGTCCCCTTTAAATCCCAATGCCAGTAATATTCAGTTGTAATGATGATGTAATTCTCCATTTGTTCATCCATCATGCTCACATCAAGCAAATGCTTGCCAAGTGAGCATCCTCTAAATGGAGGAGCGACCTCAATCGCGCCAAGCTCAATTAAATTGTCCATTTTGCCTTCTGACCAACGCTCAAGTGGATCAGGATACAAATACGTGACATAGCCTACGACAAGCTCATTCGCTCTTGCAATGATAATACGTCCTTCTGGAAGATCTGCTATTTCAACAAGTGCTTGTTTCTGTTCCTCAGGCGTGCGAAATGCCGTTAGTCCTTCATGAAACGTATAGTTCGCAAGCTCTGATGCAGGTACCGGTCCTTCAACCAGGATGGAACCTGTTTCTCGCTCAATGGTTTTTGAATAATAAGTTTTAGGATGCTCCACGTATCCACCGCCCCTAATTCTAGTGAGTCGTCTCTATTCTATCTTAAAACTTGCAATAATTAAAACGGTTTCATCAGAAGTTTTTTAAAAATTGAGAAAAAAAGTCATCTATACTATAATGGTCATTGTAAACGTATGCAAAGGGGGACTGTTTGATGAAATTGGAAACGCTACCATCAGTAAAAGGGGATTATCATTTAAATGATTATGAGCAGGCATACAAAGATTTTTCATGGGAGGAAGCTAGAAAAAACTTCTCCTGGTATGAAACAGGAAAAATAAATGCAGCCTATGAAGCGATTGACAGACATGCGGACTCGATTCGTCAGAACAAGGTGGCGCTTCACTACAAAGATTCACAGCGGGATGAAAAGTATACGTTCAGGGATATGAAAATCAACACAAACAAAGCGGGGAATCTATTCAGAGAAAAGGCACATGTAGAAAAAGGGGATCGCGTGTTTATCTTTATGCCAAGATCACCTGAGCTCTATTTTCTTTTGCTTGGTGCAGTTAAAATTGGAGCGATCGTTGGCCCATTATTTGAGGCATTTATGGAAGGTGCCGTCAAAGACCGTTTAGAAAATAGTGAGGCAAAGGTGATCGTGACAACACCAGATTTGCTTGAGCGAATTCCATTTGCAGAGCTTCCGAAGCTTGAATCTGTCATCATTGTCGGCGGTGAAAACGAAGACGTCGATGGCGTGCGGACAATTCACTATGAAAAGGCGTTTGAGGAGGCAGCAAAGGAGCTTGAGATTGAATGGATGGATGAAAAAGACGGCTTTCTGCTTCATTACACATCAGGATCTACTGGTACGCCAAAAGGTGTGCTTCATGTCCATGGTGCAATGGTCCAGCAAGGTCAGACTGGTAAATGGGTGCTTGACTTGAAAGAAGATGACGTTTACTGGTGTACAGCTGATCCAGGCTGGGTTACAGGCACAGTGTACGGTATTTTTTCACCGTGGTTAAATGGGGCGACGAATGTGATTTTAGGCGGCCGGTTTAATCCTGATACGTGGTATGAAACCATTGAATCACTCGGTGTAACCGTTTGGTACAGTGCCCCGACCGCCTTTAGAATGCTCATGGGGGCAGGGGATGATCTCATTCAAAAATATGACCTCAGCTCGCTCCGCCATGTCTTAAGTGTGGGAGAGCCGCTTAATCCAGAAGTCATCCGCTGGGGAGATGCTGTTTTTGGCAAACGGATTCACGACACTTGGTGGATGACAGAAACCGGAGCACAGCTGATTTGTAATTATCCATGCATGGACATCAAGCCAGGTTCGATGGGAAAACCGATTCCAGGCGTAGAAGCAGCGATTGTTGATAATGCAGGAAATGAACTTCCGCCATACCGGATGGGCAACCTTGCGATTAAAAAAGGCTGGCCTTCTATGATGCATACGATCTGGAACAATCCTGAAAAATATGAATCTTACTTTATGCCGGGAGATTGGTATGTTTCAGGAGATTCAGCTTATATGGACGAAGACGGATACTTTTGGTTCCAGGGACGTGTCGATGATGTCATCATGACGTCAGGAGAGCGGGTCGGTCCATTTGAGGTGGAAAGTAAACTGGTCGAACATCCAGCTATTGCGGAGGCTGGTGTCATTGGAAAGCCAGATCCGGTCCGCGGTGAAATTATTAAAGCATTTATAGCGCTTAGAAGCGGATATGAGCCGACAGATGAGCTGAAAGAAGAGATTCGTACATTTGTGAAAAAAGGACTCGCAGCACATGCGGCACCGCGAGAAATTGAGTTTAAAGACAAACTGCCGAAAACGAGAAGCGGAAAAATTATGAGACGTGTGCTAAAGGCGTGGGAGCTGAATTTACCTGCTGGCGACCTTTCGACAATGGAAGATTAAATTTTTTCATCAGTTGACTTGATATCAAAAGTGTGTTAAAAATGACATTAGTTGAATATGAAAAGGTTTTGACTGAGATTCAGTAGAATGATCTTTCCCTGTTGAAGAGAGCTGACGGCTGGTGCGAGTCAGTACAAAGAGATATTCGAATTACCCTCACGAGCCGCTTTTACGAAAAGGAGCATGCCCTGATTAGTGAAAGAACGGATCTGTCCGTTATCAGTGTAAGTGAAAAGACGAGATTTTTGTCTTTTAAGCAGGGTGGTACCGCGATATATATCGTCCCTTCGTTCATTCGAAGGGGCGTTTTTTTGTTGAATTGTAAAAAAAGGAGATTTGGAAATGAGTCAATTGATGGAAGAGCTATCGTTCAGAGGATTAATCCAGCAGCAAACAGATGAAGAAGGTTTAACAAAATTATTAGCAGAAGAAAAAATCAAACTATACTCCGGCTTTGATCCGACAGCTGACAGCTTACACATTGGTCATCTATTGCCAATTTTAACATTACGCAGATTCCAAGAAGCAGGTCATCATCCGATTGCTCTTGTTGGCGGCGCAACTGGACTAATCGGCGACCCTAGCTTCAAAAAAGCGGAACGTTCACTAAATCCAGCAGAAATCGTCGAACAGTGGTCAGAAAAAATCAAAGGACAGCTGTCTCAATTTCTTGATTTTGAAGCAGGCGAGAATCCAGCCGTCATCGTGAATAACTACGACTGGATCAGCCAAATGAATGTCATCACGTTCCTTCGTGATATTGGAAAGAACTTCGGTGTAAACTTCATGCTGGCAAAAGATATCGTGAGCTCACGTATCGAAACAGGGATTTCTTACACAGAATTCAGCTACGTTATCCTGCAGTCTTTAGACTTCTTAAACCTTTACAGAAATGAAAATTGTAAGCTGCAAATCGGCGGTAGTGACCAGTGGGGAAATATCACATCTGGACTTGAGCTGATCCGTAAGTCTGAAGCAGAAGGGGCAAAAGCATTTGGTCTGACGATGCCGCTTGTCACAAAAGCAGACGGCACAAAGTTTGGTAAAACAGAAGGCGGCGCCATCTGGTTAGATAAAGAAAAAACGTCTCCATACGAGTTCTACCAATTCTGGATCAACACAGATGACCGTGATGTCGTGAAATATTTAAAATACTTTACGTTCTTATCAAAAGAAGAGATCGCATCGTACGAAGAAAAAGTGCAAACAGCACCTGAAAAGCGTGAAGCGCAGCGCCGTCTAGCAGAGGAAGTGACAACACTTGTACATGGCCGTGAATCACTAGAACAGGCTGTTAACATCTCAAATGCGCTATTCAAAGGTGAGATCAAATCTCTTACAGCTGAAGAAGTGAAAGTAGGCTTTAAGGATGTTCCATCAATGGAGAAAAGCAGCACAGAAGAATTAACACTAGTCGATATCCTTGTGGAATCAAAGCTGTCTCCATCAAAGCGTCAAGCACGTGAAGATATCACAAATGGTGCTGTCTCCATCAACGGAGAAAGACAAACAGATAAAGATTATGTTCTTTCCGCTGACGACCGAATTGAAAACCAATTTACCGTTTTAAGAAGAGGGAAAAAGAAATACTTCCTCGTAACGTATAAATAAATCTTTATGAAACAGTAAGCATCATGGAAAAGCACCCCAACATTGAGGTGCTTTTCTTTTTTTATGTAGAAGTAGCTCATTCGTCTGCTTCTTGTTCAAGGAGTGAATCTTTGTTTGTATAAGCATGTTCTACCTTACAAATTCGGGTTGTATAGGATTCATACCAATCTTTTTTTCCCTTTTTTTGAACACGCTGATGTGCTGTATGTGCTTTCCATTCTTTGATGGCTTCTAATGAATCCCAGTAAGAGACAGTGATTCCAACACCATGTTCATCTCGTACACTTTCCATTCCAAGAAACCCATCTAGATCTTTCGCTAATTCTTCCATTTTTTGAGCAGCAGCAGCGTATTCTTTCTGCTCGACATTTGTTCGTTTTGATGTGAAAATCGCGGCGTAGTAGGGTGGTGCAGGTGTTTGAGTAAATAGCATCTAGTAGAACCTCCTTAGTCTATTGATATTATATATGAAAGAAAGAAGGTCTCGTAGTCTTTTTGTTTTAATTTAAAAAAGTCCAAGGTGCTTTTTGATTATTTATATTTTTGTAAAATCATCTCATAAACATTACCTTGTTCACTTTTCTGACATATTTTTCTTGTATAAAATAGAGTCGTATAAGATGAATAAGGGGGAATGAAAGTGATGTTTGTTAAGAAAAGGAGTTTGCAAATTCTCATTGCGCTTGCATTGGTGATTGGTTCAATGGCGTTTATCCAGCCGAAAGAGGCGAAGGCGGCTGAGCATAATCCGGTTGTGATGGTGCACGGCATTGGCGGTGCCTCTTATAACTTTTTTTCTATTAAAAGTTATTTGGCCACACAAGGCTGGGATCGAAACCAATTATATGCTATTGATTTCATAGACAAAACAGGAAATAACCGCAACAATGGTCCGCGTCTATCGAGATTCGTCAAAGATGTGTTAGACAAAACGGGTGCCAAAAAAGTAGATATTGTGGCTCATAGTATGGGTGGAGCGAACACGCTATACTATATCAAGAATCTAGATGGCGGCGATAAAATTGAGAACGTTGTCACAATTGGTGGAGCAAACGGACTCGTTTCAAGCAGAGCATTACCAGGCACAGATCCAAATCAAAAAATTCTTTACACATCCGTCTATAGCTCAGCAGATCTTATTGTCGTCAACAGCCTCTCTCGTTTAATTGGCGCAAGAAACATCCTGATCCATGGCGTTGGTCATATCGGTCTATTAACCTCAAGCCAAGTGAAAGGGTATATTAAAGAAGGACTGAACGGCGGAGGACAAAATACGAATTAAAAAACGAAAAAAGACAGCGGCATATGCTGTCTTTTTTGATGTCAGCTGGCATATGGCAGCTAGAGATATTGAAAAGGGTGGCAAAACGATGATACAGAAACAGACCATCGTACATAGCTGAATAAAAACATGTACAAAACGTTCACCATTCCTTACACTACATGTAGTGAATGTGAATATTCGGAGGTGGGCGTTTGTGAAAACGAATCAAAAGGCTTTCATCATTGTAGATGTACAAAAAGCGTTCGAGCATGAAAAATGGGGAGAACGCAATAACCTAGAGGCAGAGGAGAATATTAGCCGGCTATTAACGTTTTGGAGAGAGAAAGGTTGGAAAGTGATTCATGTTCAGCATACATCCGACAATCCGGACTCTGTATTTCATCCAGCAAATGAAGGGCACCTTTTCAAAGATATGGCTAAACCGCTAGAGGAAGAAATGGTGATACAAAAGAAAGTCAACAGCAGCTTTATTGGTACTAACTTAGAGGAACATCTAAGATCAAACCAGATTGACACGGTCGTGATCGCAGGATTAACAACCCCTCACTGCGTATCAACGACCACAAGAATGAGCGGAAATCTTGGCTTTGATACGTATCTGATCTCAGATGCAACAGCCGCCTTTGGACTAACAGATCAAAATGGTACATATTTTGACCCAGAAACGATCCACCGGCTCTCACTTGCAACCCTGCATGATGAATTTGCGACTGTCATGACAACAGAGCAGCTCATCGCAAAATGGACAAGTCCAGAATGAACGTTTGAAAGCTCCTAGGAAGAGATCTAGGAGCTTTTTTTATGCTAAGTATATGTGTCCAGCGATTGTTTTCGTTGTTTCTTACGTGAGTAAACGAGATCAATCTCAATAAATAAAAAACTGACAAAGAATGATAAAATCAATACGCCGGAATCCCCTATCGATACATTCATTAAATTTAAGTAAAGGACATACTTGATAGAGAGATGTAAAACGATCCAAGAACTCACCCATTCCAAAGCATAAGTGAGCCATATAGGAAGTTTAAGGAGATAAGCCAGTCCTTTTCCTATGAATAGAAGGACAGGTGACCAAAAAACGACGATAACACTCACTAACAAAGAGAAAGAGATCAAAGAAAAAAACGAATCATACGTGATGGTTTCTCCAAAAAGAAAATTCACGCCTAAAACAGTGATGTATAGCAATACACTTGGAACCGCGATCACAAAGCAGATAGAAAAAAAGAGCAGAAAGATAAACAGACTTGCAGCAAATCTATTGGGCGGCTCATCGATAATCTGTTTTTTTCTTAGAAGAGAATAGGCAATCACTGATAAGGTTAAAAGTAAGAATAGAATAATCGTGATACTATACATGGAACTCCTCCATCTAAGTACTATAGAAGACCATACGACTGATGTGTCATCTATCATGATTGTACCAATAGAAAAAAGGCACTTCAATGAAATGTTTCCTATATTTGTATATAAAAATAGAGGCAGGTTTGATTGAAGTAAGAATGGAGCAGGCAGCCGGGGAAAATAAGTGTTGAAAATGGAAGATGACTTCAAATGATTTCATGTATAATTGAGAACATACAAAAAACCCTAGAAATCCTTGAACAATCAAGGGATCTAGGGTTTGTTTGCTCTCTTAGAGGAGTAATGAAATTAACGAGAGTAGAACTCAACGATTAGTTGTTCGCTGATTTCAGGCGCTAATTCAGAACGCTCTGGAAGACGAGTGAAAGTTCCTTCAAGCTTTTCAGCATCGAAAGAAAGGTATTCAGGAACGAAGTTGTTTACTTCAACTGATTCTTTCACTACTGCAAGGTTTTGAGATTTCTCACGAAGAGCAATCGTTTGACCTGGTTTCACAGAGAAAGATGGGATGTCTACACGGCTTCCATCAACAAGGATGTGACCATGGTTTACTAGCTGACGAGCTTGGCGGCGAGTACGAGCAAGGCCAAGACGGTATACTAGGTTGTCAAGGCGAGTTTCAAGAAGGATCATGAAGTTTTCACCTTGTTTACCAGGAAGTTTAGCAGCTTTGTCATATAGTGTACGGAATTGACGTTCGTTGACACCGTACATGTGACGAAGCTTTTGCTTCTCTTGTAATTGTAAACCGTATTCAGATAGTTTTTTGCGTTGTCCTGGACCATGTGGGCCTGGAGCGTAAGGGCGTTTTTCAAGTTCCTTACCTGTTCCGCTTAATGAAATGCCTAAACGGCGGGAAATCTTCCAACTTGGACCTGTATAGCGAGCCATAATGTGACTCCTCCTTATTGTTTTTATTTGTGAAAAATAAAAACCGTCTGTTCTTCCTCTTTTTCGTCATTATGTTTTCATGCATCCTCGCTCCAGCAGCAGGGAGTTACAAGATGCACCTTCATAATATAGAAGGAACAAAATGATACAAAAAAGCCGAACAAAAAGGCTGCCATATTTCACACAAAATCTATTATATGACGCCGGGTAGGAGAAGTCAACCTATTTAGAGGCAGAGGAGACGTTCTCCATTATATAAAGAAACATAAAAAAGCAGACAATGTGCCTGCTTTTTCTGCATGATTACGCATCCGTAGAGACGGATAACGCCTGTTGGAGAATTTCTGTAAATTGAATAAGGTAGGACTCATCTACTTCACTGAAGCGGTCTTTCACAGGGCTGTCAATATCGAGCACCCCAATGATCTGTCCATTGACCTTGAGCGGAATGACTATTTCAGATTGCGATGCTGCGTCACAGGCAATATGTCCAGGGAATGCATGGACATCAGCGATACGCTGCACTTCACCTGTCGCAAAGGCTGTACCGCAAACGCCTTTTCCAGAAGGGATGCGCACACATGCAGGCAGTCCGTTAAATGGTCCAAGCACAAGCTCGCCGCCCTTTGCTAAATAAAACCCGGCCCAATTGACTTCAGGAAGTGAGTGATAGAGTAGCGCAGCTGCATTTGCCAAGTTGGCAATCAGATCAGGTTCACCATCTGTAATGGCTTCTACCTGTTTGACAAGCAATTGATAGTCTTTTGAAGGATCGCCAGACTGTTTTTCGACATGAAACATGAAAATCTCCTACTTTCTATCTTAAAAATACATAACTTGCGTCTCGCATGTGGGATTTGTCGAGCAATTGTAAAAGGAACTTCCGCCTTCATCTTGAAGTATGTACACATGAAGAGGGGTGAGCGGATGAAAACATCAACAACCGTGCAAACAAAAGACCGTATTATGGATGCTGCCATCAGACTTTTTAACCAAAAAGGATTTTCTGGAACCTCTGTCCGTGAGATTGCGAAGGAAGCAAACGTCAACGTTGCCCACATTTCTTATTACTTTCAAGGAAAAGGAGGGCTGCTTGAGCAGCTCGTATCCGATTTTTATGAAGGTTACATTCACATGATTGAATCACATCTCCATCACATGGAAACCCGTCACGCAAAAGAATGCTTACTACATGTGGTTTTTGATATTTTATCTTATCAGCACAAGCACCGTCAATTAACCCGTTTCGTTTATCGGGAGGTGACGATTGATTCGACACTCATCAGAGAAATCATGTCGACATATTTAACAAAAGAAAAGTATTTGTTTCAGCTTATCATTGAAAAAGGAAAAAGCACCCATGTCATTTGTGAGCAGCTTTCACTCGCATCCTTTATGATTCAGCTAAAATCACTTCTCATGATGCCATATTTACAGCCGCAATATTTAACAGAGGTGCTTTATTTGAACCCAAGTGAGCCGTATTTCTATCAAATGTACTTTAAGGAGCTGAGCCGCTCGCTTCATTATCTGTTAGAACCAAAAGAGCCGGCACTAGATTCTCATCTGAACCTCATGATGTCCTCGAATTGATCATACGCATATCCGAGATCTTCCGCTTGATGGGCATCAGAGCCGAATATGAGCGGAATTTTTTTCTTTTTTGCAAGGTCTATCATCCATTGATCTAAATAGATACTTCTGGCATATGTTTTACGAAGACCTGATGTATTAAAATCTAAGGACATACCTTTTTTTGCCGTTTCTTCAAGGCAGAGGGTGACCTTTTGACAAAGTTCAGGTGACATTTCATATGGAAAAAGCTGTTTGAATTTCTGGACAAGGGTGATATGACCGATTCTCTTTGGCTTATATTGGCCTAAAGATGATAGAATAGAAGAATGAATTTGGTCATAGTAGCTTTGATAGACCTGTTCGATGCTGCCATAGATGCTTATTAGCTGCTGGAAGGCATGCTCGTCAAAATCAAGGCAAATATAATCATCGCCAGCAGGAAGAAAGTGAACAGATAAAATGGCGTCGTCTAGTTCCGGACCGTAGCAGTCTAAAAAGGTTCTTGTTTCCTCTTCATACTCTTTGATAAAGTCAACCTCAAGCCCAGTTTTTACTATTAATTGTCCTTTGTATTCTTGTTTCAGCTGAGCCAGTTTCGTTATATACGCTTCAAGGTCTTGGAGCTTCATGGCACTATCCTGCTCAGGTGTTGGATCTTGAAACGATGGAGGCAGCGGGGCATGCTCGGTAAAGGTTATGGAATCAAATCCCTTTTTAATGGCTTTTTCAATATAAGAATGAAAAGAATCAAGCGAACCGTGCGGGCAAAACGGTGTATGTAGATGTGCATCTTGTTTCAGCATGTCGTCACCTCTTGTCGATATTTTGAAAAACGTGATGTTTATCAGCGAAAATAATGAAAAATCATGACCAAAAATGCTGGTTACATGGTATCATAATAACAATGAAAACGACAGCTTCCGCATACATAAAAGCAGGTCACATTGATACGTGTGATCAAATGATAGAAAGCGCACAAATACTTTCTTGAAAAAACATAAATAAAACCGTGAATGGATGGTATTGGAAAACATACGATCCTGCTTATAAAAAAACAAATGCAAAGCGGACACGAAAGGGTTCTCAGGTCTACTCGGGACACTTTTACCCTGACATCACTTAGATCACAACAAGGGGGCTCATTATGGAGTTAATCATCGGTTTAATTGTCATTTTGCTTGCTTTGTTTTCAGTCGGTTATTTCCTGCGAAAAAATATATATAAAGAGATTGACCGATTGGAAGCATGGAAAATTGAAATTTTAAACAGATCAATTGTAGAAGAAATTTCAAAGATCAAACATTTAAAAATGACCGGAGAAACAGAGCAATTTTTTGAAAGATGGCGTGCAGAGTGGGACGATATCGTCACAGCCCATCTTCCAAAGGTAGAGGAGCTATTATATGATGCAGAAGAGTATTCTGATAAATATCGATTCTCCAAAGCCAAGCAGGTTCTTACGCACATTGAGGACTTGCTGAGTGCTGCTGATTCGAACATTGAAGACATTTTAAAAGAGATTGCAGACCTTGTCACAAGCGAGGAGCAAAATCGCAAGGACATTGAAAAGGTCAAAGAACAATATCAAACAGTTCGAAAAAATCTGCTTGCGTACAGCCATTTATACGGCACCCTTTATGACAAAATGGAGCAGGACTTAGATGAAGCCTGGGAAGGGATCAAGCAGTACGAAGAAGAGACAGAAAACGGCAACTATATGAAAGCAAGAAAGATTTTGCTTGAACAAGACCGCAGACTCGATCAGCTTCAGCTGTATATCAATGATGTACCGAAGCTCATTGCAGACTGTAAACAAACCGTACCAGGCCAGCTGACGAAGCTGAAAGACGGATATAAAGAAATGACAGACAAAGGCTACAAGCTCGAGCACATCCAGATCACTAAAGAGCTTGAGAACTTAAACAAACAGCTGACCCGTGCGGAAAAACTACTGATTGATGAACTCAATCTGGAAGAAGCATCAAGCATTTTGCAAATGATTGATGATGCCATTCAGACGCTGTATGATCAGCTGGAAGCGGAAGTAGAAGCAGGTCAGGAAATCAAAAGTAAAATGCCTGAGCTGACGGAAGCATTTGAAAAGCTCGAACAGGATCACACCCAAACCAAGGCAGAAACAGCTCTTGTAAAAGAAAGTTACAAACTGACAGCCGGAGAGCTTGATCAACAGAAGGCGTTCGAAAAACGCCTAGAAGAAATTGAAAAGCTCATGAAACAAATTCGCGAGAAGCTTGATCGTGATCATGTCGCATATTCACTATTAATGAATGAAATCAATCAGCTTGAGACCTTTATCGATGATGCAAAAACATTGCATGATACATTTAAGGATCATCTTCAATCATTAAGAAAAGAAGAGCTGCTAGCGAGAGAAACACTGGCTGAGCTCAAAACGATGCTGACAGATACAGTGCGTCAGCTGCAAAAAAGCAATATTCCAGGTGTACCTGCTGACATGAAAGAGCAGGCTGAAAAAGCGCAGGAGATGATTCAGCAAGTGCACGAGCAGCTGGAGAACCTGCCGCTCAACATGCCAGCTGTGAATGGGCAATTAAAAGAAGCCTCCGACACAGTGAGACATGTTGTGAATGAGACGGAAGAAATGCTCACTAAAGTGGATCAAATTGAACGAATCATTCAATTTGGCAATCGTTTTAGAAGCCAAAATCATATTCTTTCAGAACAATTAAAAGAGGCAGAGCGAAGATTTTATGCGTATGATTATAATGGTTCATTTGATGTAGCAGCATCAGCTGTTGAAAAAGCATCACCTGGAGCCGTTCAGAAGCTATTAGCTCAGCACGAAAAAGAATATCAGCATCAATAAAAAAGCTGAAGTCCATTGATAGGACTTCAGCTTTTTTTGTATTATGATGCCTGTTTCTGGCGTTCTTCTGAAGCAGAAGAAGTGAAAAGTGAGATCACGAACCCAATGGCGACCCCAAGTATCGCAGGGACAAGCCAGCCAATGCCAAGGTCATAAAAAGGCAGCACTGTTTGGAAAATGTCTTTTACTGGACCGATTGGAAGCTTTGCTGCTGCTAAGCCGTCAAATAAGCTGACGCACCCTGTTAAAATTAACGAGAGGACATACACAGGTCTTCTATGTCCAAGCCATTTATCAGCAAGTGATAGAACGATGATCACAATCGCCAGCGGATAAATCGCTGTTAAGACTGGAACAGAGAAAGCAACAATATGAGCAAGTCCAAAGTTAGAAATGATGAAACTAAATAATGTAACAAGTGTCACGACCATTTTATAAGAAAGTTTAGGAAGTAACTTTGAGAAATACTCTCCGCATGATGTGACAAGACCGATACTTGTTGTTAAACAAGCGACTGTGATGGCAGCACCTAACACAATATTTCCTAGACTGCCGAAAAGGAACCGAGAAGACTGAGCTAAGATTTTGCTTCCATCTCCAACGAATCCAATGGCATGTGTACTAGAAGCGCCTAGATACGCAAGCGACAGGTAAACGAAGGTTAATCCAGCAGCTGCAATCAAACCCGCTTTGATACAAGCAGAAGCCAGTGCCTTTTTGCTTGTCACACCGCGTCCTTTAATCGCGTTGATGACAACAATTCCAAACACAATAGAAGCAAGAGCATCCATTGTTTTATAGCCCTCTAAAAATCCTTTAAAAAACGATCCGTTGCTATAAGATACATCTGGTGTACCAATCACGCCCATCGGCGTCAAAATGGCTTTTACAATGATAATAAAAATAATCGTAAATTTAATCGGTGTTAAAATTTTACCTACACGATCCACGATTTTCGTTGGATTTAAAGCAAGGTAATACGTAATACCAAAAAAGACGAGTGTAAATAAAAGCAGAGACAGCCAAGCTGGTACGCTTGATAAAAATGGTAATGCGCCAATCTCATACGAAACCGTTCCTGTACGCGGAATAGCGAAAAGCGGTCCAATGGATAAATATAAAATGACGGTGAATGCTGTTCCAAACACTGGGTGAGCCTTATCTGCAAGTCCTTTTGCATCACGCCCTGTTAAAGCAATTGCAATAATCCCGAGTAGAGGTAAACCGACACCTGTTAATAAAAATCCGCCCATTGCTTTCCATACATTTGTTCCGGCATATTGCCCAAGCTCTGGTGGATAAATCATATTTCCGGCGCCGAAGAATAAAGCAAATAACATAAAACCTATAATAATCGTATCTTTCGTCGACAATGTTGCCTTCATTGAATATAAAGCCTCCAATATTATGTTGAAATATTCTGTTAATTAGCTGCTAAAACGGTTCTTCATTAACATTCACTAATTATAAAGGATGTACGCCTGATGTCAACATGTGTTTTCATACAAAAGTCATGAATTTTTCTATTTTAGTATATGAAGAACATAAAAAAACATCCCTTTCTCTTATGGAAAGGGATGTTTTTAGTTTTGATGCTTGATTAAGCAGGCTGTTTAGGTGGACTCGTAAACAAAGAAATAAGAAGACCAATAATGGCTCCAAGTACGGCAGGGATAGCCCAGCCGATCCCAAGTTTGTATAAAGGAACAACAGCTTCTAAAAATTCAGGTAATCCGCCAAGAGGGATTTCCGCTGCAACTAACCCATCAATCACAGCAAAGACACCTGTAAAAATGAGTGAAGCGATATAAATAATCCGTCTTCCGTTGATCCAGCGATCAAGAAAAGATAAGAGAATGATCACGATGGCTAACGGATAAATCGCAACAAGAACTGGAACAGAGAGCGAAATAATTTGCGCTAGTCCAAGGTTTGCTACAACTGTACTGAATAAAGATACAACTAAAACAACTGTACGATAAGAAAAGCGTGGAAATAGTGAAGAAAAATATTCCCCGCAGGATGAAACCAGTCCAATACTTGTGGTCAAACATGCAAATAAAATCGCAGCCCCTAGCACAATATTACCAGCAGAACCAAATAAAAAGTTCGCCGCAAGCGAAAGGAGTTTCCCTCCGTCATTTGCCCCGACCATGCCTGTAGCCTCAGGACTTGACGCTCCGACATAAGCGAGTGATATGTACACAAGAGCTAGTCCAGCAGCTGCGACAAGCCCTGCTTTAATACAGGCTGCTGCAATCGATTTTCGTTCAGTAATACCGCGTTCTTTCACAGCCGTGACAACGACAATTCCGAAAACGATTGAAGCAAGAGCATCCATCGTTTTGTAGCCTTCTAAAAACCCGGTAAAGAGCGGGCTTCCTTCATAAGTTGGATGCGGACTGCCAATTCCACCCATTGGTGTCGCGATGGCTTTTATCACAATTAAAGCAATGACAGCGAGTAAAATTGGTGTTAAAATTTTACCGATTCGGTCAACAAGCTTCGATGGATTTAAAGCAAGAGCATAAGTAATGCCGAAAAAAGCAATAGAAAACAAGAATAATGGAATCCATGATTCAGACTGCGCTTCAGACAGAAACGGCGCCAGCCCAATTTCATAAGAAACCGTTCCAGTACGAGGGATCGCAAAGAAAGGCCCAATGGATAAATATAAAATGACGGTGAAAATGGTACCGAATGTAGGATGAGCTTTGTCAGCAAGCCCTTTTGCACCAGTTCCTGTCAGGGCAACGGCGATGACACCTAAGAGCGGAAGTCCAACTCCTGTCAGTAAAAATCCACCGATCGCAAGCCATACGTTTTCACCTGCGTACTGTCCAAGTACAGGAGGGAATATCATATTGCCTGCGCCGAAAAAGAGTGCAAACAACATTAAGCCGATGGCTAATGTGTCTGTTTGACTTAACTTATTATTCATAAGGTTATCCCCCTATTATTTTATTTTTCCGCCATGTTTAAATATTCTGTCAATTTAGGAAAAAATATGACAATGGCACTATGCATGATATAGTGAATTGATGAGGTTGTCAATATACCGCTTTATATTGAAATAAAAGGAATTCGGATCATATTAGTTAAACGCAAGAGGATAAGGAGTTTCGCCATGATGTATCTTGATAATAGTGCAACCACAAAACCGTACCCTGAGGTTTTACAAGTATATCAGCAAGTGAGTGAGCGTTATTTTGGAAATCCATCTTCGCTTCATCAGCTCGGAATTGATGCAAGCCGGCTGTTAAATGAAACGAGAAAACAAATGCTTCACTACACGGGCTTGAAACAATATGAGATTATTTTTACTTCTGGTGCAACAGAAGCGAATAACATTGCCATTAAAGGGGCAGCACTTGCCAAAATGAACCGGGGCAAGCATATTGTGACCACAGAAATAGAGCATCCTTCTGTTATTGAATCGTTTGAACAGCTGAAGGCGTTATTTGGCTTTGACATTTCCTATATTCAAGTAAATGAGCATGGCCATGCAGATATGACTCATTTAAAAGAAGTGCTTCGCCCTGATACAGTGCTTGTCAGCATGATGCACGTCAATAACGAAACCGGTGCCATCCAGCCGATTGAAGAGGCTGCTGGCATCATTCGTGAGCATGCCGAAAACGCACTTTTTCATGTCGACGGGGTGCAGGGAATGTGCAAGGTAGCACTCAATAAACAGCTGGATGTAGACCTTTTGACGATGTCAGGCCATAAAATTCATGGTTTAAAAGGCACTGGAGCACTCTTTTTAAAGAAAGATGTCACTCTCGCCCCTTTCATTACTGGGGGAGAGCAGGAATTAGGGCTTCGTTCAGGTACTGAAAACCCTGCTGGAGCTGTCAGCTTAGCAAAAGCCATGAAACAATCATTTGAACAGCTTGACAAGTATCATGATGAGATGCTGAACTTAAAAACGCAGCTGCAAAAACAGCTTGGAGACATAGAAGGTATTGTGATGAACACACCGCAGGCGCTAAGTGCGCCGCACATTGTGAATTTTTCAGTGCCGGGTATTCAAATTGAGGTCCTCCTCCATATGCTTGAAAAAGAAGGCATATATGTTTCTACAACCTCTGCCTGCTCAGCTAAGAAAAAAGAGCCAAGCCGTGTCCTGCTGGCAATGGGAAAACCAGAGGAAGTAGCCAAAAGCAGTATGAGAATCAGCTTGACGTATGGACAAGGACCAGAGCTAACGCCGCAAATCATCACATCGATCGCACAAAGTGTGAAAAAATTAAAAGGAATGAGATAACAGCATGAAATATGATCATATTTTAGTCCGTTTTGGTGAGATCTCAACAAAAGGGAAGAATAGAAAGAAATTTATTGAAAAACTAAGACAGCACATTCGATTCGTCTTAAAGGATTTTGAAGCATTAAAGGTTGCATCTGATAGAGACCGCATCACGATTATGCTGAACGGAGAAGACCCTGAACCAATTTCAGAACAGCTCAAAAGTGTATTTGGCATTCAGAGCTTTAGTCTTGCGGTTAAATGTGAGACGAATCTAGATGTGATTAAAGAAGCGGCACTAACAGCGGTACAGGAAGTGTATGAACAAGGAAATACATTTAAAGTCTCAACGAAACGCTCTTATAAACAATTTGAACTTGATTCAAATGAAATGAACCGTGAAATTGGCGGACATGTTCTAAGGAATACGGAAAACTTAACGGTCAATGTGAAACAGCCGGATGTGCATTTACGCATAGAAATCAGAGAGAACGCAACGTACATTACATTTAAAGATGTTAAAGGTGCAGGCGGCCTGCCGGTCGGTTCTAGCGGAAGAGCGATGCTCATGCTTTCCGGCGGCTTTGACAGCCCGGTTGCCGGCTATCAAGCAATGAAACGCGGAATTGAAATTGAAGCTGTGCATTTCTTTAGTCCGCCGTATACAAGTGAACGTGCCAAACAAAAGGTCATTGATCTTGCAGAATGCCTGGCAGCATATGGAGGCGAAGTGAAGCTTCACATCGTACCTTTTACAAAAATTCAAGAGCTGATTCACAAACAAGTACCTGAAAACTATACGATGACATCAACAAGAAGAATGATGCTGAAAATAGCTGACAAAATAAGAGAAAAGCGCGATGCCCTTGCGATTATTACCGGAGAAAGCCTTGGTCAAGTGGCAAGTCAGACACTTGAAAGCATGTATGCCATTAACCATGTGACCAATACACCAATTATCCGCCCGCTCATTGCTGTCGATAAAAATGACATTATTGATGAAGCGAGAAGAATTGGCACATACGATACAAGCATTCAGCCTTTCGAGGATTGCTGTACGATCTTTACGCCGCCGTCTCCTAAAACAAAACCAAAGCTTGAGAAGGTAGAACGCTACGAAAGCTTTGCTGATTTCGAGCCGATGCTGGACGAGGCAGTAGAGCAAATTGAAACAATTATTGTGACAAATGAAAAGAAAGCAGCAGACGAATTCGCTGATTTATTCTAAAACGATAATTTCATAATAATTACCATAAAATCAATCGCATGAAGTCATGTGTTTCTACACATTCTATATTCACAAGGAGGTGAGAACACATGGCTCAACAAAACAGACAAAGCAGTTCTAACCAATTACTAGTACCAGGCGCTGCACAAGCTATCGACCAAATGAAGTACGAAATCGCTTCTGAATTTGGTGTAAACCTTGGTGCAGAAACTACATCTCGCGCTAACGGATCAGTTGGTGGAGAAATCACTAAGCGTCTTGTATCTTACGCTCAACAACATATGGGTGGCGGATCTTTCTAAGACACACAATTTAAAAGCTATGGCTTATGAGCGGGATCCTTCCCGCTCTTTTCTTTTTGTACATATAAATAGTTAGAATATTTTTAAAAAAGAAGACGGATGAAAAAAATTATGGCATAATACTAGGAGTAGGTCCTAATTCAAGCATTTTTCAGTTATGAGTGTTAAAATAGGTAAATTGAAACATGTTTCGTTTCATAAGAAAGAGGCTAAAAGGAGCTGTACCATGAAAAGAGAAGACTTAATTGCACCAGAACAATATAACTTAGTCAGCGAGATTGAAGCGTTCAGTCATGACAAGGAGAAAATGGCCCTGCACTGGCAGGATGGCAATGGCCACGAAGCGCATGTGACGTATGCAGCATTAGTGGAAGAGGCAAATAAAATTGGACATGTTTTATTAAAAGCAGGCTTCAAAAAAGGCGATAAAATCATTGTGATGGTGCCGCGCATGCTCGAGGCATACAGCATTTATTTAGCGATTTTGAAAACAGGAATGGTCGTGATTCCTTGTTCAGAAATGCTGCGTGCAAAAGATATAGATTATCGAATTGAACATGCAGAAGCAAAGGGAGCGATCGTTTACTCTTCATTCATTCAATCGTTCGACGGAACCAAACAGCCAAACGATTTTAAAACATTCTCAATCGGTGAAAACGATCATGGCTGGAGAAACATTCTAGCGCAAAAAGAAGAGCAATCAAACGAACTTGAATTGGCAGATACAAAGCGCACAGACATGGCGTTTTTATCCTACACATCAGGTACAACAGGGAACCCAAAAGGGGTTGTTCATACACACGGATGGGCGTATGCACATTTACGCACAGCTGCCAAAGCATGGCTCTCCATTAGTGAAGGAGATAAAGTATGGGCAACAGCAGGACCAGGCTGGCAAAAATGGGTGTGGAGCCCCCTCTTATCTGTGTTAGGAAGTGGAGCAGAAGGCTTTGTGTATGGAGGAAAATTCAATCCAAATACATACTTAGAGCTGCTTCAAAAAAATGAAATCAATGTCCTATGCTGTACACCGACAGAATACCGCTTTATGGCAAAAGTAGATGATTTAAGTCAGTATGAGCTGCCAAAGCTGCATAGTGCTGTTTCTGCGGGAGAGCCGCTGAACCGTGAAGTCATTGATACATTCAAAAAGCATTTCGATATAGAAGTACGAGACGGCTATGGCCAAACTGAAAGCACACTGCTCGTAGGGGTGCTAAAAGGAATGGACATCAAGCCAGGCAGTATGGGAAAACCAACCCCTGGCAACGAAGTAGATATCATTGATGAGGATGGAAACGTCTGCGCACCTGGAGAAATTGGTGACATTGCGGTCCATCTTGAAACGCCGGCTTTATTTAAGGAATACTATAAAGACGAAGAGCGTACAAAGGCGCAGCGCCGCGGAAATTACTTTATTACGGGTGACCGCGCGAAAAAAGACGAAGATGGGTACTTCTGGTTTGAAAGCCGCAGAGATGACATCATTGTCAGCTCAGGCTATACAATTGGACCGTTTGAAGTAGAGGATGCGCTGATCAAGCATCCAGCAGTGAAGGAATGTGCAGTTGTGGCAAGCCCGGATGAAATCAGAGGATCAATCGTGAAAGCATACGTCGTCCTTCGTGATGGAACTGTGCAAAGTGATGAATTGATCAAAGAGCTGCAAACACATGTGAAAAACACAACAGCACCTTACAAATACCCAAGAGAAATCGAATTCATTGACGAACTGCCAAAAACACCGTCAGCGAAAATCCGCCGTGTAGAGCTGAGAGAAAGAGAGCTTGCACGAAAAGGTCAATCATAAAGAAGCGAGAAGCGTTTGGATGGAAGCATCCAGCGCTTTTTTGTATGGAAAATCAAATTCGTTGAAAGTGAGCATAATGTTTTATGTTAAAATGTGTAGGAATTGCTGAAAAAGGAGAATGTTAGTAGATGTCCATTGCGATCATTCATGGAATTGTGCTTGCCTTTGGTCTTATTTTACCTTTGGGCGCACAAAATGTATTTGTATTTCAACAAGGAGCGCTGCAGCCTCGATTATATCGAGCAATGCCTGTCGTCATCACGGCTGCTCTTTGTGACACACTTTTAATTGCTTTAGCTGTCATAGGTGTTTCTGTTGTGGTGTTTACCATTCCAGTGCTGCAAATGGGTCTTTATATCATTGGTTTTTGTTTTTTAGTTTATATGGGATGGACCGTATGGAACACAAGCTCATCATCAGGTGATCAAGAGAAGCAGAAATTAATGCCTGCAAGAAAACAAATCGTATTCGCCTGTTCAGTTTCTCTTTTAAATCCCCATGCGATTCTCGATACAATTGGTGTCATTGGTACGAATTCGCTGCAATATAACGGCGCAGAAAAGCTGGCGTTTACACTTGCCTGTATCATCGTGTCCTGGTTATGGTTTATTGGACTCGCCCTTTTAGGGAAGATGTTAGGAAAGTTAGATACAAACGGCAAATGGATGAACCGTATTAATAAGGCTTCAGCGGTCATGATCTGGCTGGTTGCGTTATACATTGCGTATCAATTGATTGTGTAAAGATACATAGAGAATTAAACAAAGAAGCGTTTGGACGTAATGATCCTGCGCTTTTTTTATGTTGGAAGTGTAGCAGTCTTACAATATATCGGAATCAAACCTATGAAATTCTTTGAGTTTGGGATGGTCGAAAGAACTATTTCAGAAACGTCTGCTCTTCATATGTTGAGATAAGTCACTTTTCTTCTAATTTGATCCTGTTCTGTTTTAAAATGACATTGAGACGGGGTCACTCATCCTCGTCATTTGAAAAGGGGGATATGGATGAAAAAAACATTGTTTAAAGATGCAGCTCTTTTAACACTGGATCCATCTTTAGGTTTTCTTGAAAAGGGAGATTTATTAATTGAAGGGAAACATATTTTAGAAGTTGGACCTTCAATTGAAGTAAGTGATGCTGACATTGTTGATGCATCTGATATGGTCATCATGCCAGGTCTTGTAGATACACATCGGCATGTGTGGCAGTCTGTCATCCGGGGCATAGGAACAGATTGGTCTTTGCAGACATATTTGAGCAAAATCTATTATGGCAACTATGGAGCGATGAGACGCCCATCCGACGATCGAATCGCCAATTATTTAGGGGCATTAGAGGCTTTAGATGCAGGTGTGACCACGTTTTTAGACTGGACGATGATCAATTCAATGGATCATACAGAAGAGCTCATTGAAGGATTAAAAGATGCGGGCATACGAGCTGTTTTTGCTTTTGGGTCCTCTGGAGATGCTGAATATTGGGATAGAGAGAGTACGCTCACCAATATGGAGGACGCAGCACGTGTGAAAAAAGCACATTTTCAATCATCAGATCAGCTTTTAACAATGGGACTTGCGATTCGTGGACCAGAGTTTTCTTCATGGGAGACGTCGGTATTTGAAATTGAAACAGCCCGGTCTCTAGATGCTCTATGCAGTATGCACATCGGCTTTGGGAATTGGGGAGCGGAGGATCGATCGATTGAGCGGCTTCACAAAGCAGGGTTACTCGGACCGGATTTGAACATGGTGCATATTAATGCAATAGATGCGGATCAAATGAAGATGCTGGCAGACAGCGGAAGCTCCATATCCATTACCCCTGAAATTGAAATGATGATGGGTCACGGTTATCCTGTCACAGGACTTGCGATTGAACAAGGTGTTCTTCCAACGCTCGGTGTAGACGTAGTGACAGCGACAGGAGGAGATTTGTTTGCCCAAATGAAATTCGGACTTCAAGCAGAGCGCGCGATCCAAAATCAATCGTTGTTAATGGATGGGATCATGCCGGGGCCTGAACTTGGGCTGTCTGCTCATCAAATGCTTGAAGCTGCGACGATCAATGGGGCTCGTGCATTACAGCTCGATCATAAAATTGGGTCGCTTACACCTGGGAAAGAAGCTGATTTCATCCTAATCGACCGGACAAGCATGAATCTTCTGCCGATGACAGATCCGGCTGGCGCGGTTGTCCAAACGGCACACCCTTCAAATGTTGATTCTGTTTATGTGGCTGGGAAAGCAGTGAAACGAAACGGAAAGCTTGTTGATGTGAACCTAGAAGAGGTCAAACGAAAAGCTTATGCAGCAAGAGACCATATTTTATCACACAAGTTTGAATCAACACCTTCGTAAATAAAATAACCCCATAGGCGATGCCTATGGGGAATTGTTTACAAGGATTCTTTGATGACCTTTTTATAATATTGGACAGACAGAAATCCGAAGACAGAATAGAGGGCAGTGTAAATCGACATGACGATGAGCATTGGAGTCCACAATTCTCCGCCGAACAAAAACCAGCCTGATTGTACAGCAAAGTAGCTGTGCAGCAATCCGATGATGAGCGGAATCCCAAAGTTAAACAGCTGTTTAAGCCGGATGCCTTTTAATAGATCCTTCTCAGTAAAACCAAGCTTACGCAAGATCGTGTAGGAGCTTTGTTCCTCTTCACTTTCATTCATTTGTTTAAAGTATAAAATACAGCCTGATGTAACAAGGAAGCTGAGACCTAAAAATCCGACCACAAACATCATCAGTCCTATTGTTTGTTTTTGCTGCTGAGCTGAAGCTAATTGAGACATGCTTTTGTCACTTAGTTTTAAAGATGTAAACACGCTATTTGCTTGTTCAAGATTTTTATCATCTTTTATATTGACTGCGTTATATTGGCTATTCTTAAGCTGCAGCTTTGGATCTTTCTGCTTGTCGAGCTGCTCAAAAACATTTTGACTCACGACGGCAACAGGCAGACCGCCAAAAGTGAAGTTGTAAGAAATGAGATAATCTTTCTTCATATCCATGACTTTCAAATCAACAGGCTTTTTGATGAGAAGTTTCACATTGCCTGAGCTTTGAATCGGCATGAATTTCTTTAATAGATCACTGTAGCCGCTTAAGATCACTTCGTTGTTCTCCACATGAATATTTGGTGCGTTTTTCTCACTGATCACAGGCAGTGTCAATACGCCTGGATCATTATTCATATTTTTCAACTCTGAATCCATGATTTTTTTCGCATCAAATTTCGCTTGAATCACTTTGACCTGCTTTTGATCATAAGCAATATGTTTGTCAGAAAGTGCACGAGTGAAAGTTGCTGCTTCTTTTTCTGAGCCCATGACGAAATGAGCTGGAATTTGCTGCTCAGCGGTTTTTTCTGCTGAGTAATAGGAAATGTAGCTTAGAGCCAGCAAACCGATGGCAAGTGCAGATACGGTTGTAATAATCGTTAAAAGCAGTGCATTTGATTTTAGCCGGAACATAATGGATGACAAAGATAACACTTCGTGAATGGCGAGATAGCCATTTTTTCTTTTGCGTACGATATTGGCAATGAAAGAAACAGAGCCTTTGTAAAAAAGAAAGGTACCGATGATGACAGAGGCTAAAATATAAATCATAGCTAAAAGTAACTCAAGCATCGACGTATATGACCCGGTAAAAAGCTTAGAAGAAATATAATAGCCTGAGCTGATCAAGACAATACCGAAAACCCCAATGATGATTTCAAACACAGAGATCTTTTTCACACGCTGTTCTGTCGAAGATGTTGTTCTAAACAAAGATAAAATGGTCTGTCTATTAATAAACCATCTATTTCTTAACATGATTAATCCATAGATGATGAAAAAGACGATAAGTGTCTGTAAAAGGGCCATGCCTGAAAAGTGCAGGTTGGCGATGGCGCTGACGCCGGTTACTTTAAATAGCACCATCAGCATGAGTTTTGAACCGATAAATCCAGCTATGATGCCAACACCCATGGAGAATACGTATAGAATAAAATTTTCTGCATTAAGCAGTTTAGCAATTTTTTGTTTCGTCATGCCAATGAGCTGAAGGAGGCCTATTTCTCTCCCTCTGCGTTTAATAAAAATGCTGTTCGCATATAACAGGAAGATCCCAACAATGGCAATGAGTAGTACAGAAGCGGCTTTGATCGCCGCACCGCCCTTAATGGAGCCTTTTACATCATCAAGTGCTGGTGAGTACTGCAAGGTGACAAAGGAAAAATAGAGCGCGACACTAAACACGAGAGCAAACACATATAAATAGTAATTCTTCAAATTTTTCTTCAGGTTACGGAAGATGAGCTGATTAATGTTCATGCTTCACACCGCCTAAGACACCTTGCGTTTTCATAATATCCTCGAAAAACATTTTTCTTTCTAAAGCGCCTTTATTCAACTGTGTATAAATCTGTCCATCCTTGATAAAAATGACGCGGCTTGAATAGCTGGCTGCGACAGGATCATGTGTCACCATCACAATGGTCGCTTTTCGTTTACGATTGAAATCTTGCAGCTTGTTGAGCAGGTCAGATGCAGATTTGGAATCAAGTGCCCCTGTAGGTTCATCAGCGAAAATAAGACTTGGTTCATGAATGAAGGCACGCACCGCCGATGTCCGCTGCTTTTGTCCACCAGAGAGTTCATTCGGGTATTTGTCTCTTAGTTCATAAATCCCCATGTCTTCTGCGAGCTGCTGAAAACGTTCAAAAGCTTCTTTTTTTGGTGTTTTGGAGATGGATAAAGGCAAAAGAATATTTTCTTTGACCGTGAGTGTATCAAGTAAATTATAATCTTGAAAAACAAAGCCAAGCTGCTTTTTTCTAAATTCCGCAAGCTGCTGATCCTTCATTTGCGTCATCTCAGCATCTGCAATACGAATGGATCCGCTGGACACATGATCGATAGAGGACAATACGTTCAGAAGAGTTGTTTTCCCCGAGCCTGATGGCCCCATAATACTGACAAATTCCCCGGCTTCAATGGTCAAATCAATGCCGCTCAGCACCTCTTGTTTGTTGAATTTATTTCCATAGCTTTTATAAATTTTGCGAGCTTCTAAAATGTTCATTTGCTGAACCCCTTTTTCTTTTAATTGATATCTCTAGTATAAAAAGAAGCCTGCTAGACGTCCTTCGATTTGGCGAACAAAATAGACGAGCATGTGACATTGTTGTCACATGCTCGCAATATGAACAAAATCATTCTTTTTCGGAAAGATGAAGGTGAAGGTTGTACCTTCATCTATCGTGGAGTTGACCTCGATCGTGATATGAAGAGCGTCTGCTCCTTTTTTCGTTAAATAGAGCCCCATTCCCGTTGAGGCGGTGTCATTGTGATGTCTTGTTGAGGTAAAGCCTTTTTCAAAAATACGAGAGATGTCTCTTGGATCAATTCCTCTGCCTTGATCTGTAATCGTCAGCATGACTTGGTCATTTATTTGCTTGCTTTCAATAACAATATCGGAAGAATGGCTGTATTTGACGGCATTTGTGAGTACCTGTCTAATCATAAAGGATAACCATTTTATATCACTTAATACGGTGCGTTCCTCCAGCGCCAGCTCAAAGCCGATTCCTTTTTGCATACACCAGGATTGGAGAGCCTTGATTTCTTTCGCTATGATGCTTTGCAGGTCCAGCTTTTCAATGAATAAATCATTTTCGATATGACGTACTCTGCTTTGGTGCAGCTGGGCATCAAGTAATAAATGGATTCTGAGCCACTCATACGTCATATTTGATTTCAGCTGCTGATCTGTTAAGCGGTCAATCATTAAGCGCATCGCTGTAAGCGGTGTTTTGACCTCATGTATCCAAGAGAGCAATTCATCTTTTTCTTCTTCGAGAGCGATTTTCTGCTCTGTTGCCATCTGCCGGTAGCGTGCAATTTGCTCTGACGTTGCATCATGGATGAGCTGCTCAAATGGGGAAGAGGGGGTTAGCCGTATTTGATGTTCAATGTCATCATCCCATTCTTTGAGCCTTTCATAATAAGCCGTTTCTTTTCGATATCGAAAAAAGAGAAAGACAATCATGAGAAATGTAGACAATAGCACAATATAAAAAAGAGAAGCGATTGGAATGGTCGTATCCAAATAAGCAACAAACAGAATGAGGAGCTGCAAACTAAGAAAGAAAAGAATCCAGCTTCTTCGTTCTTTTAAAAATGCTTGCAGCATCATTGATCATCCTTTTCCTTTGCAAGATAGCCTTGACCCACTTTTGTCTCAATGAAGGCACCAAGGGAGATCTCGTCTAGTTTTTTTCTGAGGCGGTTGACGTTTACAGTCAGTGTATTGTCACTGACAAAACGTTCATCCTCCCACAATGCTTGAATGAGTGATTCACGGCTGACGATATGATTTTTATGCTGAATCAATTCCTTGAGAATAAATAACTCATTTTTTGTTAATTCAACCTCACCATGATCATTTGTTACGGTATTTTTTTCTAGGTCAATCGCAGCGCCGCACCATACCTTTAGGCTGGCCGGTTCTGCACTATAATCATGCACGCGGCGAAGAACAGCACTAATTTTGGCAATGAGTACGTCAAAGTGGAAGGGCTTTTGCACGAAATCATCGGCTCCGAGCTGCATCGACATGACCATATCAGCAGGGTGGTCTCTTGAGGAGAGGAAGATGATCGGAACATTTGAATGATGCCTAATCATCCGGCACCAGTGAAAGCCATCGTATTTTGGCAGCTGTATATCAATAATGACGAGATCAGGCTGGACATCCGTAAATTCCTGCAGCACCTGATGAAAATCTTGAATCCCATAGACATCATAGGACCAGTTGACTAGACGTTCTTTGATTTCTTGGAAGAGGGTTGTATCATCTTCAATCAGTAGAATCTTAAACAAAATCAGCACCACACTTTTTGTATTCGCTTGTTGTCATTGTAGCGGAAAAAAGTCCCTGCCGCTAGAAGCAGACAAGAAAAAAGCAAGGGAAGAGGTCCCTTGCTTCAGCTTATTTACCTAAAAAGTGCTTTTTAAAGAATGATAGTTGGAATTCAAGTGTGAGTGGGTCATTAAAATAGAATTCCTCTGCATTGGCTTCATACACACGCTGTTTTTTGACAGCCGGGATGGACTTGTAAATTTCACTGTTTTGATAGGAATTGTCCATTTCGCTGTTTTTACTAATGATCATATAGTCTCCTGCAAATTCAGGGATGACCTCTTGTGAAACTGCGTAGTAGCCGGCTTTTAATGCTTTTTCTTTCACTTTCTCAGGCATTTTCAGTTTCATGGCTTGATAAAGAATTTCTGTTCCGCGGCCCCATGCATCTCCAAAGACGTAAAGATCTTTTGTGCCGCTTTCAAAGACAGAAACGGTTGCATCTTCGCCGATTTTTGCTTTGATTTCTTTTCCAGCTTCAGCTGCGCGTTTTTTGAAATCTTTAACCCAAGCTTTTGCTTCTTTTTCTTTGTTTAATATTTTTCCAATTTCAATGTGCTGCTGAAGGTAATCAACTTTGTTATACGTAAATAAAACGGTTGGTGCGATTTTTTTGAGCTTTTCTACATTTTTAGTATTGCTTAAGCCAATGATGACGTCAGGCTTTAGCTTCATGATTTTTTCTATATTGGCATCCGATACTTCTTCCACATCTTTTAATTCCTTTTGGAAGCGCGGATTCTTTTTGGACCAAGAGTCAACGCCGACAAGGTTCACACCAAGTGACATGACATTCCCTGTGTAAGAACCGAGCACAACAACACGTTTTGGATGCGCTGGCAGTTTCACAGGCCCATTTTCAGATTGATATGTAATTTTGTCTGATGATGTGGATTGATTTCCTTTATTTGAGGAAGAGCTGCTGCTATTGCCACATGCGCTCAATGCAAGTACAAAGATGAGCATCAGAGGGAACAATATTTTCTTCATGAATGTAGACTCCTTTGAAATCGGCACATAAGCCGGATATTGGTTGTATTAGTGATAATGATAATTATTATCACTTGGATATCATATCATAGAACTGTGGGCTGTTGTCAATGACATTTTGATAGCTGGTGATAAAAAATAAAGAGGGGATTTTCGATAAAAAAAGATCAAGGCAGCATGTGTCCTGATCTTTTTTCTATTTAAACCAGCCTTTTTCTTTTGATCGTGTAATGGCTTCGATGCGGTTTTTCACTTCCAGCTTATCTAAAATAATGGAAATGTAGTTCCGGACAGTGCCGCTTTTAATGCTCAGTTCTTTTGCAATTTCTTTTGTGTTTTTACCATCTGCGACGAGTTCAAGAACCGATTTCTCTCGCTCCGTTAAAGGGTTTTCGTCACTATATAAGTCTTCCATCAATTCAGGTGCGTACACCTTTTTCCCTTTCATCACACTGCGAATGGCACTTGCCAGCTCCTCGCTTGGGCTGTCTTTCAGCATGTAGCCGCTGATGCCAGCTTTTAGCGCCCTTTGGAAATAACCGGAGCGGGCAAAGGTCGTTAAAATGATGATTTTCACATCTGATCCTTTAAGCTCTTCCGCTGCATCAAGCCCGGTTTTTCCCGGCATTTCAATATCCATTAAGCAAATATCAACAGGGTGTGTTTTGGCAAAATCGATGGCATCTTGGCCGTTCGTACCTTTCCCAACAACCGTCATATCGTCTTCTAAATCGAGAAGTGAACCGAGTGCACCAAGCAGCATTTGCTGATCTTCTGCGATAAAGATGTTGATCATTTCATCCCCTCCTTTTCTTTTGCTGCTGAATCATTTGGAATGCTCATAATGAGCTTTGTCCCGTCTTTTGTTTCAATACGCAGGCGGCCATTTGCAAATTCCAATCTTTCTCTTATTCCTAAAAGGCCGTGACCCTTCGTTTGAGAGGGCGGATAGTCGCCTTTAAATGTTCCGTCATCCTCAACGGTGATGATGGCTTCCTTTGATTTTTGGTGAATGGTGATTTTACAAACAGTCGCGTCACTATGTTTGACGACATTTGTCACCGCCTCTTTGATGCACATGCTCACAATGTTTTCGTTCAGAAGTGAGATGTGTTTCGGTGCTTCCTTTTCATCATAGATCAACTCAATGCCAGCTGCATCGAGAATTTGCTCGATGTTCGACATTTCCTCTTTGATTCGGATCCCCTTCATGGAGGAAACAATCTTCCGTACTTCATTGAGAGACGTTCTGGCGGTCTGCTGGACGCTTTTGAGTTCGGCACGGGCCTGTTCAGGGTCTTTATACACGAGTTTACGGGCAAGATCACTTTTTAACCCGATCAAAGAAAGCTTTTGTCCAAGGGTGTCATGCAGGTCGCGTGCAATGCGCTGCCTTTCTTCAAGCTTCACAAGATCAGCAATCCGTTCATTGGCATATTCTAATTTCTCCTCAAGCCGTTCACGTTCCTTCCTGCTCCGAATGCTGAGAGGAAGAAGAATGGCACTAATCAGGGTGATCACGACAAAAGGAATTTGTGTGAGAAACCAGCCCTTTTTTAAGATCAAACTAAAGTTCACCGCTATAGCAGCGCTCCCTAGATGAATATAGTATAAGATATAAAAAGGTACTTTTCTTTTAATATGCCCATTGAAATAGGCGATGCAAAAAGCGAAATAAATATAGCTGTAGAGCATCACATAACCAGTTGAAATACCGATCAATAAAAGACCAAAGACATATAAAGACCAGCCTTTTGCGACAAAGGCAAAACGATACACAGCGAAAAAGACGACGTTCAAAATAATGCCGATCACAATACCTAAAGTCGAAGGTGTTTTAAAGATAAAATAGAAGGGCAGGATGAAAAAAATGGCCCATATATAGGGAGAAATCCCATGCAACTTTTGAATTTTAAACTGTTTTTTCATCCGTGTGCCACCTTTTCCGTTTTCGTTCTTTTTCCTTACTTTATCAAATTCAACTCATGGTTGCATCCTGTAAATGACAACAAGCTCCTTCTAGTGTAAGAAAGAGCTTGCACCAATTATGCATTTTTCTTTAGAATGTCTCCTTTAATGACAGGTGCGGGCATCTTCTTAGATTGCCGTGCTTCTTTAAAGGTAACGAATGCTTTCGTTTCTTCATCCCAAAGTCTAAATTTCATTGATTCAATACTTGTTTTTAAAGTGATGGTTGGAACATTTTGAAGCGGCTCACTATGATCATGTGCATGCTCCAAGTGATAATTCGGTACCCTCGGACTTAAATGATGGACATGGTGATAACCGATATTGCCTGTTAACCACTGAAGAAGCTTTGGCAATTTGTAAAAAGAACTACCTTCTACCGCTGCCTGCACATAATTCCAATGTTCATCTGCTTCAAAGTAAGAATCCTCAAACGTATGCTGAACATAAAACAGCCATACACCGATTGATCCTGAGATCAGGAAGATTGGACCTTGGACAAGCAGGAACTCCTGCCAGCCAAAAAGAAGACACGTTGCAGCTGCTAGCGCAATGATGCTCACGTTTGTGAAATACGTGTTCCAGCGCTCTTTTTTACGAGCATTTTTGACGTTGAAACGGTTTTTTAAGAGAAAGACAAAGATCGGACCTAAAATAAACATCACAAAAGGGTTACGGTAAAATCTGTAGCGAAATTTTGTCCATGCTGATGCTTCTTGATATTCTTTGACTGTCAGGAGCCAAATGTCGCCAGTACCTCGTTTGTCTAAATTACTACTTGTGGCATGGTGAATTGAATGATCTCTTTGCCATTGAAGATAAGGGAAAAGGGTGAGTACGCCCGTTAAAAAACCGAACAGGTGATTCAGCGGCTTCTGTTTGAAAAAGGATTGATGGCAGCAGTCGTGAAAAATAATAAAGACACGTACTAAAAAACCAGCTGCAATAACCGCAAAAAAGAGGGTTAAAAGGTAGGAGATGTTCAGGCTATAATAGGCAAGAAACCAAAGCCCCAAAAATGGAATGAATGTATTAAAGAGTTGAATGATACTTTTTTTTGAATCAGCACCAGAGAATTGGCCAACTTGTTTTCTTAAAGAGGCTTGCTGCTGTGTGTTTGTTGAAGTCGTCATGAACGTTCAAGTCCTTTCCGTTTCTTTCTACTTCAAAGTATAGAAGGAAAGGTGTCATACTCATAGTAGCACCCATCATGTATTCAATATGACATTTGTCATGTTTGACCTCAAAAAGGCTGATGGGATCACGGTTTTGAGTTTATTTCTCATCAATAAAAAAAGTAAAGGCGCTGGGCCTTTACTTTTTATGAACGAGCTTCATGTACTTTTAACTGCTTGCCTTTAATGGTTGTGTGGCGCATAGCATTCAGCACAAGAGGGCCTTTGCCGTTTAAAATATCGACATATGTTTTCGTGTCTTGAATCGTAATAATCCCAATGTCATCGAATGCAACGCCTTCTATTTTGGCAATGGTCCCAACGAAATCAACAGCCCGCAGTTTCTTTTTCTTTCCGCCGTTAAAATAAAGCTTCATAATATCCTTCTCAACGCCTGCCTGTTTATTTTCCTTTTGAATAGGCGTTTCAATCTTTTCTTCAAAGCTTTCTACATGCTTTTCTGCTTCTTCCTTTGTCGGATAAGGCTGAGTTTGAAAATCTATGCCGGCATCCTGCTTTAATTCATCAATAAGCGGTTTTGCATTCTTTGTCATAAAGGCAATCGTTTTCCCGCTTTTTCCCGCTCTGCCTGTTCTGCCAGTCCGGTGAATATAGCGCTCTTTTTCATAAGGAAGATCATAATGAATGACATGCGTCATATCACTCACATCAATTCCCCTGGCTGCTATATCTGTTGCGATCAGATAACGGAATTCACCTTTTTTAAATTCATCCATCACATCAAAGCGGTCTTCCTGTCTCATGCCGCCATGAATTTTGTCACAGGGCACATCCCATTCGTCCAGCTTCAGCGTGAGTTCATTCACCCGGTCTTGTGTATTACAGAAAATAATGCAGCTATCTGGATTTTCAATGACGATCGTACGCTGAAGAAGGGAGAATTTCGATTCTTCTTCTGTTTCAATCACGGTGTGAGTGATTTGCTGTACAGACGTTTCTTCACGTGCGATCTCAATGACTTTGGGTGATTGTAAAAACTGTTCGCTCAATTTCTTCATGTCATCAGACATTGTCGCTGAAAACAGCATCGACATGCGCTTTGGCGGCAGATACTGAATAATAGAAGAGACTTGATCGATAAATCCCATGTTCAGCATTTCATCCGCTTCATCTAACACGAAAAATTTGAGATTTTCTAAAGAAAGGGTGCCTTTCTCAAGGTGATCCAAAATGCGGCCTGGTGTCCCGCACACAATATGGTTTTTCTGTGAAAGCTCTACTTTCTGCGCTTGAAAAGGGGCTTTTCCATAAATGGCTGCGGCTTTGATTCGTTTGAATCGCCCGAGGCTTGTGAGGTCTTGTTTGACCTGCATGGCGAGCTCTCGTGTTGGAACGAGGATGAGGGCTTGAGGTTTATTTTCAGCCCAATCAACCATTTCACAAATCGGCAGACCATAGGCTGCAGTCTTGCCGCTCCCAGTCTGAGATTTGACGATTAAATCCTGCTTTGAAAAAGCAATTGATAATGTCTCGTGCTGAACAGGTGTAGGTGTATGGAAGTGAAGCGCTTCTAACGCTTGTTTCAATTCATCACTTAATGGATATTGATCAAAATGTTGTAATGTCATCGTGTTCTCCTTTTCGTACATTCATACTTGTGACATCATACCATAACCATGACCGTGAATGAAAAGACATAGAAAAAAGCCCCGTAAAGGAGCTTTCAGCGTGCGGACAAATTCTCAAAGGAATCTGCGTTTTACTTTTTCCCAGTAAGAGTTGTCTTTTAATTTCACCGTTTTAATGACTTTTCCTGAAAGGCCAATGTCAATTTGTTTGACGTGTTTTGTGCCGAGTGCTTCGTTATCAAGCCCGATAATTGGATGATCGTTTCCATCCTGCACTACCTTCAGCGTCAGCTTGCGGTCACTGCTCAAGATGAAAGGAGCGCCTAATGTACGGTAAGAGTTGTTATTCAGCGATGCAAGTTCTGTGACCTGCATACAAGGAAGCATCGGATCAACCACGGCGCCGCTCACGGATTTATTGTAGGCCGTTGAGCCAGTCGGAGTGGAAATAATCATGCCGTCGCCTCTAAAAGTTTCAAAGTGGAAATCATCTATATACACATCGATCACAAATGTTTTAATAATGCTGGAGCGGATTGACAGTTCATTTAAGCAATGGAACTGGTTTGTGCTGTCAACGCTTACATCGATGATCGGATATTTTCTCACTTCAAGCTGTTCAGTATTCATGGCATCAATCATTTTATCAAAATGTTCTAACGAGAAATCGCAGTATAGGTGCGTATTCTCTGATTTTGATACCCCTACATACAAGCAGTCATCCCGGAATTTTGTTTTACGTACTGCTTGAAGAAATGTGCCATCCCCGCCAATTGAAGCAATAATGTGGGCATCCTCTGCACGCTTGACGACGTGAAAGCCTTGATCAGTAGCGAGCTTCTCGAGAGAAGAAATGTGTCCATCCAATTCATGATCTTTTTTGTAAAAGAAAAATACATTGCGACGATTGTCTGTCATTGACGTTCTCCCCTTTGCTGTCAAAAATAATTTTCAATGATAAAGGGCTTACATGAAAACCCTTGCTCACATTTTACACTTTTTTCATATGAAAGTAAAAATTTTAGAAAGAACCATCTGAAGATCGGATTGCTTTATGAGAAATGAGTCGATGTGAGTGATTTGAAATGGCTGAATCCTGAGCATAATTGAATAGCCGTTTTCTCATGAAAGAATGGTTTAGGTGTTTCGTTGCGGTGAAGATCTAGCCTATTAGGTGCAGGGAGAGGATAAAAAAGCCAATTTTTCGTCATGCGCATGTCTAAGTAGACGATGTAAAGTTGATCGTTATTTAAGAGAGGTGCTATCATATGCCTACATGAAATGTAAAAAAACCACAATTCCTGTGAAACATTTCGTGTGGGCATTCGTATGAATGAAGTGAGATAAAAAGGAGGAGAAAAAGATGAATGCGAAAAGATGGGTAGCACTAATTATTGCACTTGGTGTTTTCGGATTTTCAATTGTGATTAGTGTCACGATGGCCTTGTTCGATAGCTTCAATGACAATAAAATGAGCTATCAATTCGGGGATGAAATAGAAGAGAAGGTACTAGAGAATGGCAGCGGTGCAGGCAAGATTGCTGTTCTTGAGATTAATGGAACCATTCAAGATAATGGCGGCGCATCGAGCCTATTAGGCGGAGAAGGTTATGATCATCGTGCATTCCTCAAGGAACTAGATAAAGCGAAAGAGGATGCTTCGGTAAAAGGTGTACTTCTGCGCGTAAACTCTCCTGGCGGCGGTGTCTATGAAAGTGCTGAAATACATAAAAAATTAGAAGAAGTGAAAAAAGCGAAGAAGCCGATTTACGTATCTATGGGATCCATGGCAGCTTCAGGCGGCTACTACGTGTCAACTCCAGCGAAGAAAATCTTTGCTTCACCTGAAACATTAACAGGATCGTTAGGTGTCATCATGCAAAGCTTGAATTATTCAAAGCTCGCAGATAATCTGGGTATTAAATATGAAACGATTAAGAGCGGGAAATTCAAAGATATCATGTCTCCAAACCGTGATATGACAAAAGATGAGCGCAACATCATGCAAAGCATGGTCGACAACTCTTATGAAGGATTTGTCAAAGTGATCTCTGAAGGACGCGGCATGTCAAAACAGGAAGTCAAGAAAATCGCTGACGGCCGGGTATATGACGGGACACAGGCAAAATCGAACGGATTAGTCGATGAGCTTGGGTATTATGAAGATGCATTAAAAGCGATGAAGAAAAATGAAAAAGGCTTAAAAGGAGCAACAGTGGTCAGCTATTCTCAAAGCTTTGGCTGGAACTCTCTTTTCAACATGAGTGCAAGCAAGCTCTTTAAAAGCGAAATTGATTTTCTGAATTTAAAAGAAACACTGGCTGGCTCAAATGGGTCTAAACCGATGTATCTCTATTCAAAATAAAGGAGGGATCATAGATGGATTCTACATTCGATGAAGTAAGCGAAAGCCGCAGCCAAGAGGAAGAATCGAAGCCGGCCTTTGTGAAGCGCGCTTCAATTGAAGCACAGGCGTTTGCAGGTTTTTGGATTAGATTTTGGGCATTTATTCTTGATTGGCTCGTCGTCTGGGGTGTAAACCATTTGACGGTTTCTCCAATCTTTAGTCTGTTTGGCTGGTCCAAAGGAGGGGGATGGTTTTCTCCATTTTCCGTCACAACGACGATTGTATTCCTCCTTTATTTCGCCATCATGACGAAAATCTTTCAACAAACACTTGGCAAGATGGTGTTTGGGATTAAAGTGGTCTCACTTCAGCCTGAGAAGAAGCTGACATGGGATGTTATTTTCTTTAGAGAGATTGTGGGACGCTACATTAATACGATCTTTATTCTCTATGCTATCGTTGGGTTCTCACCGAAAAAGCAAGGGGTTCATGATTACTTTGCCGATACGGTGGTCGTCCATGAACATTTATATGAAAAAACAGAATCAAACGTATAATCAGAGGGAGTTTGGCCGTAACGGTCAAACTCTTTTTTGTTGATTGGGTATAAAATCCAGAATGAGAGCCATAATCGTAGGGGAAGCATCATTTGTTATGGAGGAAGTGAGCACAGTGCTTTACGTTTGGATCGCAGCGTTTTTGTTTCTTGTGATCTTGTTGATTTTCATGAAAGTAACCATTTCGCTGGACTATTCGCATACAAACGACAATGACCACATTGCACTGAAGGTCATCACCTTATATGGATTGGTCAGACTCAAAAAAGAGATTCCGATGGTGAGGATCAATCCAGAAGACCAAACGATTGATATTCGTGAGAAGAAAATGAAGAGCGCCAAAACGCCTGATCACGAAAAAGAATCGATGCATAAAAAAGTAGGAAAACGTGATATGAAGCAGATCCTTCATCAAATGGAGCGCATCACAAAAGAGATTGTCGATTTAAACCGGATCATGCGCAAGTTCTTCATCCACGTAAAGATTGTCTCGTTTCACTGGTCGACATGGATCGGCTTTCAAGACGCCGCTTTAACAGGTGTAGCAGCCGGCGGTGTGTGGTCAGTTAAAGGAGCACTGCTTGCCTTTATGCAGGAGCATCTCACCTTTAAGCATAAACCGATATATGAAGTCATTCCGGCCTTTCAGCACAATGTGTCACAGACTCAGTTTGCATGTATAGCTTATTTCCGTATTGGACATGCTATGCTTGCAGCCATTCGTTTACTTGTCCATTGGTTAAAAGGAAGAAAGGCGAGAAAAAGTGCCTCTCTTCAAGCAACGAAGAATGAATCATCTGTTTAAGGAGGAACCCGAAAATGGCAGATCATCCAATCCAAGGTCTCATGAAGACAGCGATGGAAAACTTAAAAGAAATGATAGATGTGAATACAATCATCGGCGATCCAGTCGAAACCCCTGACGGCAGTGTCATTCTCACTGTGTCAAAGGTTGGTTTTGGATTTGCAGCCGGCGGCAGTGAATTTAACGGGAACCAAAAGAAAGAAAAGCGTTCTGATGAACAGGAACGAAAAGAGCCGAGACTCCCATTTGGCGGCGGAAGCGGCGGCGGGGTGTCGATTACACCAATCGCCTTCTTAATTGTAGGAACAAACGGAGTTCGAATGCTTCATTTGGATGAACACACCCATCTGCTCGATAAAATATTGGATTCTGCTCCTCAAGCAATTGAACGTCTTCAGCACATGTTTAAGAAGGATGAGCGGGAGCACCGTCACAAAGAACGAAAACTAGATGACATAGACCTTTAAAAAGTTAGCTGCGCTGCAGTTAACTTTTTTTGCAAAATGGACGATTAGGCTTTGCAGTTTTTTGCTTTCTCTACTATGATAGAACCATACATTTGAAAAGGGAGGAATTGTTTTGGCATCGATCACATTTAAAGGAAGTCCTGTCACGCTTGTAGGAAATGAAGTAAAAGTAGGCGAGCAGGCTCCTGATTTTACGGTATTAACGAACTCACTTGGAGAAGTTTCACTTTCTGATTTAGCAGGAAAAGTGACGATCATCTCAGTGATTCCTTCTATTGATACAGGTGTGTGTGACGCACAAACAAGACGTTTCAATGAAGAGGCAGCGGGTTTAGGTCCTGTCAATATTTATACGATTAGTGCAGACCTTCCATTTGCACAAGCACGCTGGTGCGGAGCAAACGGAATTGAAAATGTCGAAACATTATCTGATCACAGAGATATGTCATTTGGTGAAGCATTCGGAGTGTATATGAAAGAATTGCGTTTATTGGCGCGCGCAGTCTTCGTATTAGACCCTAACGGAAAAGTGGTTTACACTGAATACGTAAGTGAAGCAACGAATCACCCAAATTATGAAAAAGCCATTGAAGCTGCAAAATCACTGTTATAAAAGCAGCATCGACAAGAGCTCCGGCTTCATCCTGGGGCTCTTTTCAATGAGAACATATAGCTTTTAACAAAGCGAGGAGAGAAAAGCATTGCAGAAAGATCAAGTAAGTACGATTTTTGAACTGCTCGATACAGCTTCTATTCGATTAAAAAAGGAACAGAGCATTTCTTATATTGAAGCATTGGCAGAAGCAGGAGAAGCCTTTTTCCAAGCAAATGATCGAAACGGTTTATTAAAGGATTTAATAGAGAAAGCAGATTTTGCTTCTTATGATCATGAGCAGATTCGTAAAGCGTTTCAGCTCGCCGTATTGAAAGGTCAAAAGGATATTTCTCATCCAAATCGCCAGATGACACCAGATACGATTGGACTGTTTGTCAGCTATTTGGTGAACAAATTTTTAGATGGTCAAAAAGAGCTTGTAGTCTTTGATCCAGCAGCGGGAACAGGAAACTTACTTCTTGCTGTTTTAAATAATCTCACTGCAGAAACAAAACGCGGCTTTGCATCTGAAATTGATGATGTGCTCATTAAAATTGCTTGGGCGCAGGCGAATTTAGAGGAGAAAGAAGTTGAGCTTTTCCACCAGGACAGTCTTGAGCCGCTTCTGATCTCACCGGCAGATGTCACTGTATGCAGTCTCCCAGTCGGCTATTATCCAAATGATGAGCGTGCAGCAGACTTTGAATTAAAGGCGAAAGAAGGACATGCTTTTGCCCATTATTTATTCATTGAACAAAGCCTTCGCTACACAAAAGAAGGCGGCTTCCTATTCTTCATCATTCCAAATGATTTGTTTGAAGGAAAAGAGAGCGTACAATTAAAGGATTTCATCAAAGATCATGCGTATATGAATGCGTTAATTCAGCTGCCAGTGTCCATGTTTAAGGATAAAAAACACGCCAAAAGCTTATTTGTGATGCAAAAGAAAAAAGAAGGGCTGGAAGCACCAAAACGAATGCTGTTTGCCAATCTTCCATCTTTCTCACAGAAGGAAGCAATGGTCGGTGTGATGAGAAAACTAGACCAGTGGTTTATAGAAGAAAAAGAAACGAAACAATAGCCAGAGTGATTTCTGGCTATTTTACTATTCAGAAAATAACGACTTATTGATGTAAGCGATAACAGTTTGAAGGTGCACTTGAAATGCAAAGTTTTCAATGTTTAAATGAAAAAGTCAGATATTTTTCGGACTTATCGTTAAACTATAAAAGACCCGTCAAACAGGTTGAATATAGCACCGGAAAAAACGTGAAACCTTATATAACAACTGAGTAAAAGGAGCGACAGTAATGTCCAAAATTATTGCAATCAACGCAGGAAGCTCATCTCTTAAATTCCAATTGTTCGACATGCCAGAAGAAACCGTTTTAACAAAAGGGCTTGTTGAAAGAATCGGAATGGACAACAGTATCTTCACGATCTCTGTAGATGGAGAAAAGAAAACAGAAGTGACAGATATTCCAGATCACGCAGTAGCGGTCAAAATGCTGCTTGAAAAACTAACTGAATTTCACATCATCAAAGACTTTAATGAAATTGATGGCGTAGGACACCGCGTTGTTCACGGTGGAGAGAAATTCAGCGATTCTGTTCTTTTAACTGATGAAGTGATCAATGACATTGATCAGCTTTCAGAGCTTGCACCACTTCACAACCCTGCAAACGTTGTAGGAATCAAAGCATTCAAACAAATTCTGCCTGACGTACCAGCGGTTGCTGTGTTCGATACAGCATTCCACCAAACTATGCCAGAGCAGTCTTACCTATACAGCCTTCCGTACGACTACTACAAAAACTTTGGTATTCGTAAATACGGATTCCACGGGACAAGCCACAAGTTCGTTACAGAGCGTGCAGCAGAGCTATTAGGCCGTCCACTAGAAGAGCTTCGTCTGATTTCTTGCCACCTTGGAAATGGTGCGAGTATCGCAGCAGTTGAAGGCGGAAAATCAATCGATACATCTATGGGCTTTACACCACTTGCTGGTGTTGCAATGGGTACACGTTCTGGTAACATTGACCCTGCCCTTATTCCATTTATTATGGAAAAAACAGGACATACTGCTGAAGAAGTGCTTTCTACTTTGAATAAGAAGAGTGGTCTTTTAGGTGTGTCTGGTCTGTCAAGTGACCTTCGTGATATCGAAGAAGCAACAGAAGAAGGAAACGACCGTGCAGAAGTTGCTCTTGATATTTTTGCGAGCCGTATTCATAAATACATCGGCTCTTATGCAGCTAGAATGAATGGCGTAGATGCGATCATCTTCACAGCTGGAATCGGTGAAAACAGTTCAGAAGTAAGAGCACGTGTACTTCGTGGTCTAGAATTCATGGGCGTTTACTGGGATCCATCCCTAAACAACATGAGAGGCGAAGAAGCATTCATCAGCTACCCGCACTCACCTGTAAAAGTAATCGTCATCCCAACAAACGAAGAAGTAATGATTGCAAGAGACGTTATGCGTTTAGCGTAATCAAGTTTGAGAAGCTCTTTTCCAATAAGGAAAAGAGCTTTTTTCTGTTAAAAGCAGCATGCTATAATGTTGTCCAATACGAAGCAAAAGGGAGCGGTGCGAAAGATGAGCGTGACAGAACATAAACGTGAGGCGAAAGAAAGGCTTTATGTGAAAGTCATTACGGTCAGTGATACAAGAACGAAAGATACAGATAAAAGCGGTCGTCTGATGATTGATTTGCTCAAAGAACAGGGACATCTTGTTCTTGCATACGATATTGTAAAAGATGATATAGGATCGATTCAAGACGCTGTGCTGGAGGGAACAAGCGAACCGAAAATAGATGCCGTCTTGTTAAATGGCGGCACAGGAATTGCTGCAAGGGATGTGACCATTGAAGCGATCACCCCTCTTTTTTCCAAGGAACTGCCTGGCTTTGGCGAAATCTTCCGCATGCTCAGTTATACAGAAGACATAGGTTCAGCTGCTATTTTATCCAGGGCAACGGCAGGGGTCGTCAATCAAAAGGCTGTCTTTGCCACGCCGGGATCTACCGGAGCCGTTCGTTTAGCCATGACCAAACTCGTGATTCCAGAGCTTCCTCATGTCTTACGAGAGCTTGAAAAGGATCAAAAATAGCCCAAAATGACTCTGCCAAGAAAATTTGGCAGAGTTTTTTTCATAAAGGGGTTGAAAAAACAATTTTTCCTTGTTACAGTGTATACATACTAAATGCATGTTTATAAATAAAAACTTATTTTTATGCAAAAACATTCCCAGAATCAAAACAAGCGAGAGGAGCTTTTCAATCATGTCACAAAATAAAAAAGTCGTATTAGCATATTCCGGAGGTCTTGATACCTCTGTTGCAGTTAAATGGTTACAAGAGCAAGGTTACGAAGTCGTTGCTTGCTGCCTGGACGTAGGTGAAGGAAAAGATTTAGCATTCGTTCAACAAAAAGCACTTCAAGTCGGAGCTGTTCAATCATACATGATTGACGCAAAAGAAGAATTTGCTGAAGAGTTTGCACTCACTGCATTACAAGCACACACAATGTATGAAGGAAAATATCCACTAGTATCTGCACTATCCCGCCCGCTTATTGCAAAAAAATTAGTGGAAGTGGCAGAAAAAGAAAATGCAGTAGCAGTTGCTCATGGATGTACTGGAAAAGGGAATGACCAAGTTCGTTTCGAAGTATCCATTAAAGCATTGAATCCAGACCTAGAAGTTCTTGCACCAGTGCGTGAATGGAAATGGTCTCGTGATGAAGAAATCGATTATGCACAAAAACACGGTATTCCAATCCCGATTAACTTAGACAGCCCATATTCAATCGACCAAAACCTTTGGGGCAGAAGTAACGAATGTGGCATTTTAGAAGATCCTTGGGCTGCGCCGCCAGAGGGTGCATACGATCTGACAAATCCACTTGAAAAAACGCCTGACACACCTGAAATCATTGAGATCACGTTTGAAAAAGGAAAACCGACAGCGATTGATGGTATCCAATATTCATTATCTGATCTCATCCTTCATTTAAATGAAGTCGCTGGTCAGCATGGTGTAGGCAGAATCGATCACGTTGAAAACCGTCTTGTTGGCATCAAATCTCGTGAAGTGTACGAATGCCCAGGTGCTGTCACACTTCTTAAAGCACATAAAGAGCTTGAAGACTTAACGCTTGTCAAGGAAGTGGCACACTTTAAACCAATCGTTGAACAAAAAATGGCTGAATTAATATACAACGGCTTATGGTTCTCACCGCTTAAAGAAGCACTAGATGCATTCTTACAAGAAACACAGCAGAACGTAACGGGTGTTGTACGTGTGAAACTATTTAAAGGTCATGCCATTGTAGAAGGACGTAAATCACCATATTCACTTTATGATGAAAATCTAGCAACTTATACAAAAGCAGACGAATTCGATCATGATGCAGCTGTAGGATTTATTAACCTTTGGGGCTTACCGACAAAAGTAAACAGCATCGTGAATAAAAAGGAGCAGGTTAAAGCATGAAAAAGCTTTGGGGAGGCCGATTTCAAAAAACACCAGAAAAATGGGTTGATGAGTTTGGCGCGTCCATTCATTTCGACAAACAATTAGTCAAAGAAGATTTGACCGGCTCCCTTGCTCATGCAAGTATGCTGAATAAATGCGGTATCCTCGGCGATGAGGAGGCCGCTGCCATCAAAGACGGGCTGAATACGCTCATGAAAAAGGCAGAGGCGGATGAACTGGAATTCTCAGTGGATTATGAGGACATTCATTTAAACCTTGAAAAAATGCTCATTGATGAGATTGGTCCGCTTGGCGGCAAATTGCACACAGCGAGAAGCCGGAATGATCAGGTCGCAACTGATATGCACTTATATTTGAATAACCAAGTCGAGCATATCATTGAACTGATCTCTTCCTTTCAAACAGTGCTTGTAGAAAAGGCAGAACAGCACGTTGAAACGATTTTTCCAGGATATACACACCTGCAGCGTGCACAGCCTATTTCGTTTGCCCATCATATGCTCGCCTATTTCTGGATGCTTGAGCGTGACAAAGCGCGTTTCCAAGATTCATTAAAGCGAATTAACGTGTCGCCGCTTGGATGCGGTGCGTTAGCAGGAACGACATTCCCGATTGATCGTGAATATACAGCAGAGCAGCTTGGCTTTGACCACATTTACGAAAACAGCCTCGATGGTGTGAGTGACCGGGACTTCATTTTAGAGTTTTTGTCTAATAGCAGTCTTGTGATGATGCACCTCTCACGTTTTTGTGAGGAAATCATTTTATGGTGCTCGCAAGAATTCAAATTCATTGAACTCGATGATACGTATGCAACAGGCAGCAGCATGATGCCGCAGAAGAAAAACCCGGATATGGCTGAATTAATCCGCGGGAAAACAGGCCGTGTGTATGGCAACCTGATGGGGCTTCTCACGATTATGAAAGGCTTGCCGCTTACGTATAACAAAGACCTTCAAGAAGATAAAGAAGGCATGTTTGATACAGTGAAAACCATCGCTGGCAGCCTGCAAATCTTCACAGGCATGATCCAAACGATGACAGTGAACGAAGATGTCATGAAAAAGGCAACAAAAGAAGATTTCTCAAATGCGACAGAAGTGGCAGACTACCTTGCGAAAAAAGGCATGCCATTCCGTGAAGCACACGAAATCGTTGGAAAGCTTGTGTATACATGTATTCAAAAAGGCATCTATCTAAGTGATCTTTCTTTTGAAACATTCACAGAAGCAAGCGATCTTTTTGAACAAGACATTTACACTGTTCTTGATCCATATGTTGCGGTTGAAAAAAGAACAAGTGCAGGCGGAACTGGATTCAAACAAATTCAGCTCGCTTTAGAAAAAGCAAAAGCCTGCCTGGCATAACTTATCAAGACCATTCGTTTATACGGATGGTTTTTTTGTCATGGAAAAAGGAGATTGATGATCATTGGAGAAATGAAAGCATACCTGCGTCAAGCAGAAGAGGGAGTGACAGCAGATCATGAAGAAAACGCTTGAGGCTTTGTTTCATCAACCACTCGTATCAGTGAAAACGTTAGGAGAACAATATGACGGACGGGCTAATGATGTGTGGCTGATCTCCTTACAAGATAAAACGGAATATGTAGTCAAATCTCCTAAAACTGCAAGAGAAGAAAGTGAATTTGTTTCTGGGATCAAAATGATCTATGGAGTAGATGACCGTACTGTAGAAGAGCATATCGATCAAATCAATCAAAAGCTGTCTCATACGAATTCCTTTCATATTCCAAAAGTTGTTCGTAAAGTGAAGAAGGCAGGGAGACATTTTTATGTAATGGAAAAAGTAGAAGGAACACCTTGTACATCTTTTGAGGGACGTTCATCAGACTTTTATAAGGATTATGGGAGGAAACTAGCACATCTTCATTCATATCGTACTGACTTTTTTGGTGCAGTCTACGGAGCTGAAAAGAAGCATTTGAGAGAATTCCATGCTGTGTTAAAAAAGGCTGTATCCAAACTCATAGGCCGCTATTACGCTGATCAGCAAGAATTTCACTGTTATGCAGAAATTGTGCTGCAAAAGATTGAAAAGCTAAAGCCCCCTGATTCAGCAAGTCTCATTTTAATTGATTTAGATCCGTCTCAATATATTGAAAAAGATGATCAAGTGACGAGTTTAGTTGATACAGAATATGTCGTATATGGACCAGCTGCGTTTGATTTTATTGCATTGGAATACCTTTTGACGAAAGAAGCTGCCCACAATGTTCAATTGGGCTATGAAGAGATTTGCCCGCTTCCTCGTGATCTTCATGAGGTGAAAGAGTGCTATCGTTTTGTTTCTCTGCTGCTCGATATCCATGGCTCATGGGATTTGAAAATGTGGATGAATCACCCTATATTGTTTGACTCATATCGATAAAGGGTTCATAAGTGCGCCAGATGCCGGTTTATAGTAAAGTAAAGATAACAAAAGAAACACGTGAACTTGCAACCTTTGCTTTAGGAGGAGATTGTGTGCGACACGCATTAATAACAGCGGGTTCTAAAGGACTTGGCCGGAAAGTCACCGAGTCTTTACTGAATATGGGGTATTCTGTGACAGTGAATTATCGAAGTGATGATGAAGCTGTCCGGCAGATGAAAGAAGAACTACAGCAGTACGAAGATAAGCTTCAATTTGTCCAAGGTGATGTGACAAAAAAAGAAGATTTAAAAAACATGGTAGAGCTGGCAGCAGAGCGATTTGGGCGGATTGATGCCCTGATTAACAATGCTGGCCCTTATATTTTTGAACGAAAAAAACTGGCGGATTATTCTGAGGATGAATGGTATCAAATGATGGAAGGCAACCTATCAGCAGTATTCCATTTGTTCCGAATGGTCATCCCAATGATGAGAAAACAAGGCTTTGGCCGCATTATCACTTATGGCTTCCAAGGTGCAGACCATGCGCCAGGCTGGATGCACAGATCAGCCTTTGGAGCGGCAAAAGTGGGCCTTGCGTCATTGACGAAAACCATTGCGATTGAAGAAGCCGAAAATGGCATCACGGCCAATATGGTGTGTCCAGGCAAAATCGTTGGAGACATGAAAGAATCGACAATAGAGGAAGCCCGTCAAATCAAAGACGATGAAACGCCGATAGGCAGGTCTGGCACTGGAGAGGATATAGGACGTATCATCTCATTTCTATGCGATGACCGTTCAGATCTTATTACAGGGACCGTCATTGAAGCAACAGGTGGTCTTAACGTGATTCACAGGCATTAAGTTTTTCAGCTTTTTATAGAGGGAATAAATGATATGAGATCAAAAATTGAAAGGTGGATATACTCACATGAAAGCTACATATCATGGACATTCAGTTGTACACATTGAAACAAACGGATACCATATTTGGATTGATCCATTTTTAAATGGAAATAAGCACACAGAGATCAAACCGCAAGATGTGAAAGCGGATGTCATTTTACTGACACATGGACATGGAGATCACATCGGCGACACCATTGAAATGGCTAAAAACAATGATGCACTTGTTGTCGCGCCCTTCGAACTTGCCACGTATTTAAGCTGGCAAGGGGTGAAAACGCACCCGCTTTCTATTGGAGGCGGCCGTGAGTTTGAATTTGGTAAAGTGAAGCTCACGCAAGCGTTCCATGGTTCAGCTGTCATTGATGAAGAGGCACAGACAATTACGTATACAGGGATGCCATCAGGTATTTTATTCACGGCAGAGGGCAAAACCATTTATCATGCTGGAGACACTGCACTCTTTTCAGATATGAAGCTGATCGGTGAACTGAATCATATTGAGCTTGCATTCCTTCCAATTGGTGATAACTTCACGATGGGACCGGAGGATGCAAGAATCGCAGCAGAATGGCTGCGGGCAAAACAGGTCGTTCCGATTCACTACAGCACATTCCCGCCAATTGAACAGGATCCGCATGCATTTGCAGACAGCCTGCATGGCGGCGTCGGTCATGTGTTAAACAGCGGGGAATCAATCGAGATTTAATCCTCATATGAATAAAGCTGGCAAACAAATGCCGGCTTTTTTTATTTGCCTTCATCTGCTGAAAGAAAAGACAAATTGCTATTAAAAGCCTCCTGCCCTTATAATGAAACATAGATGAAAACGCTGAAAACAAAAAGGGTGAACGGGATTGGCGACAAAGCATGAGCAAATTTTATCGTATATTGATTCATTAGATGTCGGAGAGAAAATTTCTGTCCGGCGCATAGCGAAAGAAATGAAAGTGAGTGAAGGTACCGCTTACCGGGCCATCAAAGATGCTGAAAATAAAGGATTCGTCAGTACCATTGAACGAGTCGGCACCATTCGAATTGAACAAAAGAAAAAAGAAAATATTGAAAAACTGACATATGCAGAAGTGGTCAATGTCATTGATGGACAGGTCCTTGGAGGACGCGCCGGATTACATAAAACGTTAAACAAATTTGTCATTGGAGCGATGGAGCTGGACGCAATGATGCGCTATACGGCTGCTGGCAACCTGCTCATCGTCGGAAACCGGATCAATGCCCATAGGCAGGCATTAGAGGCAGGAGCGGCTGTGCTGGTCACAGGCGGATTCTCAACAGATGATGAAATCATTCAGCTCGCAGATGAGCTGGAGCTGCCGATTTTATCGACAAGCTACGATACATTTACCGTAGCGGCTCTCATTAACAGAGCCATTTATGACCAATTAATTAAAAAAGAAATTGTGCTTGTAGAAGATATTTTAACGCCGATTGAACGCACCGTGTATTTATCACCAGAGGATAAGCTTGAAAAATGGTATGAAAAGAATTATGAAACTGGCCACGGCCGTTTCCCGGTCGCAGATGATCAAATGAAGATTCACGGAATCCTCACCTCAAAGGATATTGCGGGGCATGACCGCTCCACACCGATTGAAAAAGTGATGACGAAAAATCCGCTGACGGTCATTGGCAAGACATCTGTCGCCTCAGCTGCACAAATGATGGTGTGGGAAGGCATTGAGGTGCTGCCAGTTGTGGATGATCATGCGAAGTTGATCGGTATGATCAGCCGTCAGGATGTGCTCAAGGCGCTCCAAATGATTCAAAAGCAGCCGCAGGTCGGAGAAAAGCTGGATGATGTTGTCTCAAGAGGATTTAAAGAAACCGATACAGAAAAACCAAAAGCGGATGCGGTTTATCAATACGAGGTTACCCCGCAAATGACGAACCAGCTTGGAAACATTTCATATGGGGTGTTCACACAAATTTTAATCGAATCTGCCAACCGCTTCTTAAAATCTCATAAAAAGGGCGAACTGATCGTCGAGAGTCTCTCTGTCTATTTCTTAAAACCGGTCCAAATGGAATCCACAATCCAGATTAAGCCGAATATTTTAGAAGTAGGACGCAAGTTTGGAAAGCTGGAAGTCGAGGTTTATCACCAATCGAATATCGTAGGCAAAGCGATGCTGATGGTGCAGCTGATGGAGAGGGGATAATGATAAAAAGGGCGAACTTATGTCGCCCCTTTCCTTATTACGCGTGATCTTTTTCGCCTTCCTTTAAGAAGAGCGGAAGGTAATGCTTGTAGGCTTTATACCCAGCCCACGTACTGCCGATACCGACGGCAACAAAAATAAATCCGATGACAAATGCGAGTGACGAGCGGTTTAAAAATAATTGATTCACACCGAAGAGCAGGACAAAGCAGCCAAGTGCCATACTGGATTTCGCCGACCAGAATTTTTTCTCGACTGGCCGGTTCGTACGGACATTTTTTGCTTTGTAGTATAAATAAAACATGGCAGAACAAATAATAAACACAATCAAAACAAGCATGTGCCAAGCCTCCATTGTAAGTGGTTACAACCCTATTTTAAACGTAAATAGGCTTGCTTACTAGAATAAATTGTCTATTCCTCACTTTTCCGTCACGATAGATTATGATTTAATAATAAAAAGAGTATCGCATGAGAAGGAGTTTTTATGAAAAAAGAACTGATTAGAACCATATCATTATATGACACCATCATCATCCATAGACATGTAAGACCAGATCCTGATGCGTATGGATCGCAGTGCGGCCTTACGGAAATCTTGCGTGCCACCTATCCAGAAAAAAATATTTATGCGACAGGAACGCCTGAGCCATCCCTTTCATTTTTATATGAACTCGATGAGGTACCAGACGACGTGTATAAAGGGGCCCTTGTCATTGTCTGTGATACGGCCAACCAAGCAAGAATCGATGATCAGCGCTATTTAATGGGCGATAAGCTGATGAAAATCGACCATCATCCAAATGAAGATCCTTATGGTGATTTGCTTTGGGTGGATACAGAGGCAAGCTCTGTGAGCGAGATGATTTATGAATTGTACTTAGAGGGGAAAGAAGAAGGATATCAGCTGAATACAAAGGCGGCTGAATTGATCTATGCCGGCATTGTAGGAGACACAGGCCGCTTCCTTTTCCCAAACACAACGAAAAAGACACTCAAATATGCAGGTGAACTCATCGAATATCCATTTTCATCTTCAGATCTTTTCAATCAATTGTATGAGACAGATTTGAATGTCGTGAAATTAAATGGTTATATTTTTCAACATATTTCTTTGTCAGAGAACGGGGTTGCATCTGTTTTCATTAAGCGTGAAATTTTGGAATCGTTCCAAACAACAGCGCAGCAAGCCTCACAGCTTGTTGGGACACTAGGAAATATTGCAGGCATTAAGGCATGGGTCTTTTTTGTGGAAGAAAACGATCAGATTCGTGTTAGATTCCGCTCTAAAGGAGTCGTCATTAACACCATTGCGAAAAAATATCATGGCGGCGGCCACCCGCTTGCAGCCGGTGCGTCCATTTATGATTGGGCAGTAGCAGATGAGATTTTGCGTGATTTAGAGGAAGTATGTAAATCATCATCATAAGAGAGGAGGGATACTTAAGTCCCTTCTCTCTTTTTTGTCATGGAGAAAAGGGTTACTTGCATACAGGGATAAACCAGCAGCCGATGTCTGTTGAATCTTCATAGGCTTGGAGATTTTGATGCTTTAATTCTTTTTTAATTAAATGAGCCATCATTTCTGTCTCAGCATAGGCGCACATGCCGTCTTTGATCCGGCTTGCTTTGTCTCGTGCCATTTGACGATAGCTGTAAACCTCCATTGTCCTCACCTCTTTCTATTTAAGATCTCGTTCTACTTTTAGTGTATAAAAATGAAGCGTGAAAAGCGATCATTGAGGGCAGAAATTCATAAAAATTCCACAACCTCCTTATTCAGCAAATGAAATACGTACTTCAAGTGAAAGCTTCGTATAAATTGTCAGCTCTGTCACTTTCGCGCGATATGCCTTTTCCCGAATGGTATATTCTTTATTTTCCACTGTCCGTTTTAGTAATTCCTTTGTTTTATAGACACTTTCAATATCCTTTGTAATGACTTCTGAGATATCCTCCTTGACCTGATCTTCAAACTTTAGCGTATCTGGCTCTGGGATTTTATACTGCTCACGATTCACGAGATGAACATCTACGCTTTGAATCAGCAGCCGCTTCTTATTATCCTCATTTAACTTATGCAAATCTTCCCGATAGAGTGTGATTTGTTCTTTCAAACTGTCCATATGATGCTGCTGGCTTCTCAGCAGTGTCACTTGCTTTTCCTGAAAGGTTCCGTATGTAAAGAGAAAAATGAGCCAGCTTACAATCGCACCAAACATCATTCCTGCAAAAAAACGCTGCCAGCCTGGGCGTTTATACAGCTCCGGCACCCTCATGATGACACATGCTCCTGGGTGAGCCACGTAATAATGAGATACCCCGTTTGTGCACCGCCCATGGCAGAGATAATTAATAAAATCTGCTTGAAAATATCACGCGTGTTTCCTTCGAAAATGCCTCGTTCAAAGCTATAAACAGCATCAAATGTTCCACCGATAGCGGCGACAAGCGCCCAAATCTTTAAACGGTTGGCAAGACTAGTAATAATGGATAAAGGCGGCTGACCAGATAAATACGCACCAACACCGCCTATGATAGCACCACCCAAAATGACTCCAAGGGCGATAAAATAACAGCTGATAAAATTCGGAATAAAAGCTTCCTTCACATCCATTTTGTCCACCTCACTCTATTCAATATATGGCGTGTGCTGGACAAGTATGAACGGTCAGAAAAGAAAGAACATTTGTTTCTCATCGCATCGCGTTTTATAATGAAAGAATGACTTTAGACGAAAGGAGTGGATTAAGCATGTCTTATGTTCATCTTCAGGTCCACAGTGGATACAGCTTGTTAAGCAGTGCAGCTAAAGTAAAGGAGCTTGTGCTGAAAGCAAAAGAACTTGGCTGCAAGGCGCTTGCTCTTACCGATGACCATGTGATGTATGGCACGGTTGAATTTTATAAGGAATGTAAAAAACATGGCATCAAGCCGGTTATCGGTTTAACAGCTTCTGTCTTCATAGATGAACAAGAGACAGAGGCTTATCCCTTGGTACTCCTTGCAAAAAACAATGAAGGCTATCAAAACCTGATCAAAATCAGCAGTGTGCTGAAATCAAAATCAAAAGCCGGATTGAAAGAGAAATGGCTCAAAAGCTATCACCGCGGGCTCATTGCCATCACACCAGGCGCATCTGGGTATATTGAAACGCTTTTGCAGCATGATCAGTTAGAAGAAGCGCGTGAAGCCGCCAAACAATTGAAGCATATATTCGGCGAGGGACATGTGTATATCGCACTTCAGCCATTTCAGCAGGACGAATCGCTCGCCGGCAAACTGCGGGACGTCTCACAAAGTATGGACATTCCTCTTGTTGCGACGGGTGATGTTCACTATATCAATCGAGAAGACAAAATGGCTTATACGTGCTTAAAGGCGATTAAAGCAGGTAAGCAGCTTTCAGAGATAGAGGAAGACCGAGGAGAAAAGCATTTCAAATCCTTTGATGAAATGTTGGAATGGTATAGAGATGATCGAGAGCTGCTGACAAGAACGGTGGAGATTGCAGACCGCTGTGAAGTCGATTTAAATCTTGGGCAGACAAAACTTCCATCCTATCCAACTCCTGATCAATCAACAGCAGATCAGTTTTTACGCAGAGTGTGCGCAGAAGGGATGAAGCAAAGAAAGATTGCTTCAAATGACATGTATGTTAAAAGGCTTGAATATGAGCTGAGCATTATCCAAAAAATGAATTTCAGTGATTATTTTCTCATTGTGTGGGATTTTATGAAGTATGCGCATGACAAAGGGATTGTCACAGGCCCTGGACGGGGATCAGCAGCGGGTTCACTTGTTGCTTATGTTCTGTTTATTACGGATGTCGATCCGATCCGTCACGGTCTTTTATTTGAGCGTTTCTTAAATCCAGAGCGGATCAGTATGCCAGATATTGATATTGATTTCCCTGATACGAGAAGAGATGAAATCATTTCTTATGTAAAAGACAAATACGGAGACATGCATGTGGCGCAAATTGTCACGTTTGGAACTCTTGCAGCAAAAGCTGCTTTAAGGGATGTTGGACGTGTGATGGGAATTGATTCAAAAGCAGCGGACCGTCTTGCCAAGCTGATTCCATCAAAGCCAGGAACGACGCTGAAAGAAGCGGTGACTGCATCTTCTGAATTAAAAACGATGCTTCAGCAATCCGAAGAGCTTCGAAAGGTCTTCCAAACTGCTTTAAAAGTAGAAGGCTTGCCAAGACACACCTCGACACATGCAGCTGGCGTTGTGCTGAGCGAAGAGCCGCTGACAGAGGTCGTTCCGATTCAAGACGGCCATGAAGGTGTGTATTTAACGCAGTACGCCATGAATTATTTAGAAGACCTTGGACTTTTAAAGATGGATTTCTTAGGGCTCAGAAACTTAACATTAATTGAATCCATTAAAAACCAGATTGAAAGACAGGAAAACGTCCACATTAACTTTAGTGACATTTCATACGAGGATCAGAAAACGTTTGAATTGTTATCCGCCGGAGATACAACTGGAATATTCCAGCTTGAATCACAGGGAATGCGACAGGTGCTGAGACGCCTGAAGCCGTCTAGTTTAGAAGATATCGTGGCGGTCAATGCCCTCTATCGTCCAGGTCCAATGGAAAATATCCCGCTTTTTATCGACCGAAAGCATGGCAGAGTCAAGGTCTCCTATCCTCATCCTGATTTGTATGACATATTAAAGGATACATATGGGGTCATCGTCTATCAGGAGCAAATCATGCTGATTGCAGCGAAGATGGCTGGTTTTCAGCTGGGCGAGGCAGATCTATTAAGAAGAGCTGTTTCGAAGAAGGATAAAAAGGTTCTTGATGAAGAGCGAAGCCATTTTGTTGAAGGATGCCTAAAAAAGGAGTATCCTGTTAACATTGCAAATGACGTTTATGACTTAATCGTCAAATTTGCAAACTATGGTTTTAATAGAAGCCATGCTGTTGCATATAGCATGATTGGCTTTCAGCTTGCTTATTTAAAAGCGCATTATCCGTTATATTTTATGTGCGGTCTTTTAACGAGTGTAATTGGAAATGAAGACAAAGTTGCTCAATATTTCTATGAGGCGAAGGAAAAAGGGATATCTGTGTTGAAGCCTTCTATTAATAAGAGTGAGTTTCCATTTACGGTTGAAAAAGGGGAGATCCGCTACAGCTTAAGAGCGATCAAAAATGTCGGAGTGTCAGCTGTAAAGGATATATACAGAGCAAGACAGGAAAAGCCGTTTGAAGATTTATTTGATTTTTGCGCAAGAGTATCACCAAAGAGTGTCAACCGAAAAACGATTGAAGCGCTCATTTTTTCAGGGGCGATGGATGAATTTTATCCCAATCGTGCTTCGTTATTAGCATCGATAGATATTGCGTTAGACCACGTGTCATTTTTAAATCCAGAGGATCAGCTTGACTTTCTTGGGGATACAACCTTCTCCATTAAGCCAAAATATGCGGAGATAGAAGAAATGCCGCTTGTTGACCTCCTGCAATTTGAAAAAGAGGCACTCGGGTTATATTTATCAAATCATCCAGTACAAGCGTACCGAGACCGCTTAAGAGAGAATAGTGCAGTGGAAATCATCAGGCTTTCTTCCTATATAAAGCGTAAAATCTCAATGGGTGGTCTTTTGACAAAAGTGAAATCGATTCGGACAAAAAATGGACAATCGATGGCATTTGTTACATTTGGGGATGAAACGGGAGAAATGGAAGGCGTCGTCTTTCCAGAGCAATTTAGAAAGCTGTCCCCCTTACTTGAGGAGGGCACCATGCTTTATGTTGAAGGCAGAGTAGAGGTCAGAAATGACAGCAGTCAAATCATCGTGCAAGAAGCTGCTTTGCTGGAAGAGATGGACGCAAAAAGAAAAGAGTCTGTCTACATTCGGGTCAAAGAAGAGAATCATACGCAGGAGCTGCTAGAGCAAGTAAAACGAGTCCTCTCGATGCACAGCGGAGAAGCAGATGTCTATTTGTATTATGAGAAGCAAAAAAAGACGATGAGACTTCCAGATGCATACAAAGTTCATGCAAATCATGCTGTGATTTTCCAGTTAAAAGAGCTGCTCGGTGAACAAAACGTTGTGATTAAATGATGACAAATCGCCTGAATATGTTTTACAAATTCACCTATTGTGTTATCATTTTAAAGATTCTGTGTATTTAAAACTGCCAGTATGTGCTTATCAACTTAGCAAATCATTAAATCATTTTCCACTTGAAGGAGTGTTCATCACATGTCATTAAGAGAAGAAGCATTACATATGCACAAAGAGAATCAAGGCAAACTCGAATCAAAATCAAAAGTACAAGTGAAAAATGCGAAAGACTTGAGCTTGGCTTATTCACCTGGTGTTGCAGAACCATGTAAAGATATTTATGACGACACAAGCAAAGTGTATGATTATACAATGAAAGGCAATATGGTCGCTGTTGTCACAGACGGAAGCGCTGTTTTAGGGCTTGGAAATATTGGCGCAGAAGCATCTCTTCCAGTAATGGAAGGGAAAGCTGTATTATTCAAAAGTTTTGCAGGCGTAGATGCTTTCCCAATCGCGCTTGCAACGAACGATGTTGACAAAATCGTTGAAACAGTGAAGCTTCTTGAGCCGACTTTTGGCGGTGTGAACCTTGAAGATATTGCAGCACCTAACTGCTTTATCATCGAAGAGCGCTTGAAAAAAGAGACAAACATTCCAGTTTTCCACGATGATCAGCACGGAACAGCCATTGTGACAGTAGCAGGACTTGTGAATGCACTGAAGCTATCTGGAAAATCCATGTCTTCAATCAAAGTAGTGGCAAACGGCGCCGGGGCAGCAGGAATTGCGATTATCAAGCTTCTTTATCATTTCGGTGTACGTGATATCATTATGTGTGATACGAAAGGTGCTATTTACGAAGGCCGCCCGAACGGTATGAATGCAGTGAAAAACGAAGTAGCTAAATTCACGAACCAAGACCGCAAAGAAGGTTCATTAGAAGAAGTCATTGAAGGTGCAGACGTCTTTATCGGGGTTTCAGTAGCAGGCGCTTTAACAAAAGAAATGGTTGGAAAAATGGCAAAAGATCCTGTCATATTTGCTATGGCTAATCCAAATCCAGAGATCATGCCAGAAGATGCACATGCAGCAGGTGCAAGTGTTGTAGGAACTGGCCGTTCTGACTTCCCGAACCAAGTGAACAACGTACTGGCATTCCCAGGAATTTTCCGCGGAGCATTAGATGTACGTGCAACTCACATTAACGAAGAAATGAAAATCGCAGCTGTTGAAGCAATTGCGTCTCTTGTCTCAGATGAAGAATTGTCAGCTGAATATGTCATCCCTGCACCATTTGATGCACGCGTAGCACCAGCGGTAGCAAAAGCGGTGGCAAAAGCAGCAATGGAAACTGGTGTTGCAAGAATCAAGGTCGACCCAGAAGCTGTCGCTGAAAAAACAAGAAAATTAACGATTATCGGCGAATAATCAACTGGAAAAGTGTGCACGTTCTTTCTGAAATTGGAGGAAAAGCGTGCACCATTTCCTCTCTTATGCGAAAAATTTTTCATCCGGAATGAGATTTTTTTGTAGACGTTCACAATTCAAACATATCAACTGCTCAGCGCCCCAAACACATACTCATTTCTCATCAATTCCCCACTGAAAAAATTGAATGAAGGATGACAGCGTTTGACAAAAAAAGTACAATAGTTTCGGTACAGTTATGACATGTCCTATAATAGTGGATGTGCGTGTAAAGAAAAAACCCTTCAAAAAGGGAGGTAGTCATTTGTCAATCAAGAATATTTTCAGTAAAAAGAAAAAATATGCATCTGTACCCTCTGAACAGGCAAGTCAAGATGTGCCTGAAGGCATCATGACCAAATGTCCGCAATGTAAAAAAATAATGCTCACCAAAGAACTAGATAAAAATTTACGTGTTTGTATGAATTGCGGCAGACATTTGCAAATGAATGCAAAACAGCGTATTGAAAGCCTTGTAGATGAAGGCACATTTGAAGAATTTAACGGGCACCTCATTTCAGCAAACCCGCTCGGTTTCCCAGGCTACGAAGAAAAGCTTGAGAAAGACAGAGAAAAGACATCTTTGAATGAAGCCATTGTCACAGGTAAAGGTGAAATTGAAGGCCAAAGTGCTGTGATTGCTGTCATGGATGCCACGTTCCGTATGGGCAGCATGGGATCCGTTGTTGGTGAAAAGATCACGCTGGCGATCGAGAAAGCAAAAGCGGACAAGGTGCCATTTATTATCTTTACTGCATCTGGCGGAGCGAGAATGCAAGAGGGAATTCTTAGTCTCATGCAGATGGCAAAAACAAGTTCAGCATTAAAACTGTTCAGCGAGGATCAAGGTTTGATTATCTCTGTGATGACGAACCCAACAACTGGCGGTGTATCAGCTAGTTTTGCGTCTCTCGGTGATTACAATTTTGCAGAACCTGGTGCTTTAATTGGTTTTGCAGGACGAAGAATCATTGAACAAACGATTCGTGAAGACCTGCCAGAGGACTTCCAGACGGCTGAATTTTTAATGAAGCATGGACAGCTTGATGCTGTCATCCATCGTGCAGAAATGAAAGAAACACTAGGCCGAATCTTAGCACTACACAGCACAGGAGGTGAACGAGAGTGGCTGGAGAACTAGAATTTGAAAAACCTGTCATTGAACTTCGAGCGAAAATTGATGAACTGAAAAAGTTCACACAAAACTCAGAAATGGATTTAAGTGCAGAAATTGAGCGCCTTGAAACACGTCTGAGCAAGCTTGAAGCAGACATTTATACAAATTTAAAGCCGTGGGACAGAGTGCAGATTGCTCGGCATGCGATGCGCCCAACAACTCTCGATTACATTCAAGAGCTGTTTGACAACTTTTTCGAATGTCACGGTGACCGTTTTTATGGTGATGATGAAGCGATCGTTGGAGGAATTGCCACGTTTAAAGGGCTTCCTGTCACTGTTATTGGCCATCAGCGCGGTAAAGATACAAAAGAAAACTTGCGCCGTAATTTCGGAATGCCTCATCCAGAAGGCTATCGTAAAGCGCTGCGCTTGATGAAACAAGCAGATAAATTTAATCGCCCGATCATTTGCTTTATTGATACAAAAGGAGCTTATCCTGGTAAAGCAGCTGAAGAGCGCGGACAAAGTGAAGCAATTGCGAAAAACCTATTCGAAATGGCAGGACTTCGTGTACCAGTTGTCTGTATTGTCATTGGAGAAGGCGGAAGCGGCGGCGCACTAGGCTTAGGCGTAGGAAACCACCTATTCATGCTAGAAAACTCAACGTATTCAGTGATTTCACCTGAAGGTGCAGCAGCGCTGCTCTGGAAGGACTCATCACTTGCGAAAAAAGCTGCAGAATCAATGAAAATTACCGCTCCAGACCTAAAAGAATTAGATATTATAGATGATGTTATTAAAGAAGTGCAAGGTGGAGCACATCGAGACGTGAAACAACAAGCAGCTTACATGGAAAAAACATTAAAACAGTCACTTACATCTTTGCTCAAACTAACACCTGAAGAACTAGTCGAACAAAGATATGAAAAATATAAAGCAATCGGGAAAGTATCGATTGAAAATCAATATATTGGGGTAAACTAAATAAACGTACAGCCATTTTGGCTGGCGTTTATTTTTTTTCATCTTTTTTCATGAAAACCGACTTCATGTAAGCGCTATTTGAAAATAATTTTCTTTTGTTTTCATAAAATTTGAAACGTCTGAAAACCTTGATATGATAAGGTTTATAGCACCTCCCTTCACAGATTTCAGAGAGATTTGCTTTCATGACGTTCTTAACTTTTGTTTAAAAACGGTTTATTTAATTGTATAATAAGTACGGTTTTAGAAATTCGTATTGAAAACATCCAAATTTGCTCATGATTGTTTTCAAGCAGTGGAAATGGTATGTTTAATTCATATATGGTCTCTGAGGTGAAAAAGATGAAGCGTATAGGAGTTTTAACAAGCGGTGGGGATTCCCCAGGAATGAATGCAGCTGTGCGCGCAGTTGTAAGGAAAGCAATTTACCATAATGTTGAAGTTTACGGTATTTATAATGGATACTCAGGTCTAATTAACGGTAAAATTGAGAAACTCGAAATAGGTTCAGTAGGCGATATCATTCATCGTGGAGGAACAAAACTTTACACGGCAAGATGTCCTGAATTCAAGACAGTTGAAGGTCGTGAAAAAGGAATTGAAAACTTAAAAAAATTCGGTATTGAAGGACTTGTAGTCATTGGTGGAGACGGGTCATTTATGGGAGCGAAGAAATTAACAGAGCTCGGTTTTCCATGTGTAGGTGTTCCAGGCACGATTGACAACGATATTCCAGGTACTGATTTCACTATTGGCTTTGATACAGCACTGAATACTGTCATTGATGCCATTGATAAAATTCGTGATACAGCCACATCTCATGAACGTACATACGTAGTGGAAGTAATGGGAAGACATGCTGGTGATATTGCCCTTTGGTCAGGTCTTGCGGGCGGAGCCGAATCTATTTTGATTCCTGAAGCAGACTATGACATGGACGAAATTATTGCTAGGTTAAGAAGAGGTCACGAACGCGGCAAGAAGCATAGTATCATCATCGTTGCAGAAGGCGTAGGCAGCGGTGTTGAATTTGGTAAGCGGATTGAAGAGGAGACAAGCCTTGAAACACGTGTATCTGTCTTAGGGCATATTCAGCGCGGAGGTTCTCCGAGTGCGTTTGACCGTGTACTGGCAAGCCGTTTAGGAGCATATGCAGTCGAGCTTCTTCTTGAAGGACAAGGCGGACGCTGTGTAGGCATTCAAAGCAATGAACTCGTTCATCACGATATTTTAGAAATCTTAGATAAAAAACATACAGTCGATAAAAATATGTACCGACTTTCACAAGAGCTCTCTATATAAAACGAGAAGACCTTAGGAGGAACAGTAATGAGAAAGACAAAAATCGTTTGTACAATCGGTCCAGCAAGTGAAAGCATTGAAAAGCTGACTGAATTGATTGAAGCAGGAATGAATGTAGCCAGACTCAACTTCTCCCATGGAGATTTTGAAGAGCATGGTGCACGCATTGAAAACATACGTAAAGCAGGTAAAACATTAGGCAAGGACATTGCGATCCTTCTAGATACAAAAGGTCCAGAGATCCGTACACGTACAGTTGAAAACGGCTCAATTGAGCTAGTCGCTGGTGCTGATCTTATCGTGAGTATGGAAGACATTGTTGGAAATACGGAAAAAATTAGTGTGACATACGAAGATTTAATTCATGATGTAGAAGTAGGCTCAACGATTCTATTAGATGATGGTCTGATTGGTTTAGAAGTAAAAGAAATTAACAAGGACCGCAAAGAAATCGTCACTAAAGTCATGAATACAGGCACGCTCAAAAACAAAAAAGGCGTCAACATACCTGGCGTCAGTGTGAACCTGCCAGGTATTACAGAAAAGGATGCCAATGATATCCTGTTTGGAATTGAACAAGGCGTCGATTTCATCGCAGCTTCTTTTGTGAGACGAGCTTCTGATGTTCTTGAAATTCGTGAGCTTCTTGAAAAGAACAATGCGACTGATATTCAAATCATCCCTAAGATTGAAAACCAAGAGGGTGTTGATAACATCGACGAGATCCTTGAGGTATCTGACGGTTTAATGGTTGCGCGTGGAGATCTTGGTGTAGAGATCCCGGCAGAAGAAGTACCGCTTGTTCAAAAAATGCTGATCAAAAAATGCAATCGTTTAGGCAAGCCTGTCATCACAGCGACTCAAATGCTGGACAGCATGCAGCGTAACCCACGTCCTACCCGTGCGGAAGCAAGTGACGTGGCAAATGCTATTTTTGACGGCACAGATGCGATTATGCTTTCTGGTGAAACAGCAGCAGGAACATATCCAGTAGAAGCCGTACAAACAATGCATAACATTGCATCACGTTCAGAAGAAGCACTAAACTATAAAGCCATTCTTTCTCGCAGAAGCGAAGAAGTAGAAGTCAGCATTACAGACGCGATTGGTCAATCTGTTGCACATACAGCAATGAAGCTTGATGTAGCAGCCATTGTGACACCGACAGAAAGCGGACACACAGCAAGAATGATTTCAAAATATAGACCAAAAGCACCAATCGTAGCAGTTACTGCAAACGAATCAGTGGCGAGAAAGCTTTCACTCGTATTCGGTGTATTTGCAAAGAGCGGATCAAAAACGACGTCTACTGATGAAATGCTTGAGAATGCAGTAGAAAAGTCAATTGAAACAGGCTATGTAAGACACGGCGATTTAATCGTGATTACAGCAGGTGTGCCAGTTGGTGAAACAGGTACGACGAACTTAATGAAAGTATATGTTGTCGGTGACATCATTGCGAAAGGTCAAGGTATTGGCCGTAAATCTGCATTTGGACCGGTTGTCATTGCACAAAGCGGAAAAGAAGCAGAAGAAAAAATGTACGATGGTGCGATCCTGGTTGCAAACTGCACAGATCGTGATATGATGGGAGCTTTAGAAAAAGCATCTGCCCTTATCACAGAAGAAGGCGGTTTAACAAGCCATGCAGCAGTTGTTGGACTAAGCCTCGGCATTCCAGTGATTGTTGGTCTTGACAGCGCAACGACACTATTAAAAGAAGGCGAAGAGATTACAGTAGATCCAGCACGCGGAGCGATCTACAAAGGCCGTGCAAGCGTCCTTTAAATCATACTAGAGGGGAGTTGTCTGACTCCTCTCTTTTTTTATGTTACACTAAAAAAAGTAAACAGCTTTCGATGAAAGATACCCCATGAGGTGATATGGTTGAAGAAATATTTTCTACTATTATTAATTCTGTTCCCTGCGGTGGAAATTAGTTTATTTTTAATCTCAAGTAAAATCATTGGCATTTTGCCAACCATGCTGCTCATCGTGCTGACAAGTGCCTTAGGTGCTTATTTTGCAAGAAAACAAGGTATAGAAGCCTTCCAAAAAGTGCAGCGAGATTTACAATATGGCAAGATGCCAGGGGGAGCGATTGTCGATGGTTTTTGTATTCTAATTGGCGGTCTGCTGCTGCTCATTCCAGGCTTCTTATCGGATCTCATTGGGGCTTTGCTGCTCATTCCGGTGACGAGAAAGAGAATCAAGCCGCTCTTTGAACGCTGGCTTAGAAACATGTCTAATCGCAACCGCTACACGATCATTCGTTAAAGAGACCTTCAGCTGAAGGTCTCTTTTATTTTTGCATGCCATACCGAATGTACTCATAAATATCTCTGAAAACTCCTGCATTACGGAATGCCTGCCACACGACAAGGGAAGCAGGGCCAATCACAAGTCCTAGAAAACCAAACCATTTTAACCCTACAAATAGCGCCACAAGCGTTGCTAAAGGATTAAGTCCGATGGATTTGCTTAAGACTTTTGGCTCTGATATTTGTCTTTGAATGAGGACGACAATATACAAAATGCCCAGTCCAATGGCGAGAGAAAGATTTCCTGTCATAGCAGAATAAATGATCCACGGTAGAAAAACAGTGCCGCTCCCGATATATGGAAGTAAATCGACGAGCCCGATACATAGAGCGATGACGAAGGCATGCTTGACCTTTAAAATGATGAGTCCAATCAATACAATACCAATCGTCATGGCAACAAGCAGAAGCTGAGCCTTCATAAAGCCGGTAATGGCTTTTTTGATTTCAGATAAAATAGCGCGTGTATGCTGCATCCATTTTGCGGGAAAGATACGTGAGCCATATGTTTTTAACGTAAACCAATCTTTCGTGATAAAAAAAGTCGCCAGAGCAGAAAATAACAGTGTGGCTGCTGCATCAGGCAAAAGACCTAAAAAAGCCGGAATAAGCTCGAATGTTTTTGAAAGAAAAGACCCGATTTTTGCGGCCGCTTCATCACCAAGTGCTTGAATTTGTCCCAAAATCGATTCCTTTTGACCTGCTTGAAGCGTATTAAATTGGGCCGTCACATCATGATATAAAGGCAGAATCTTGTCTGTGAAAAATTGCTCTACAATCCCAATCATTTGATCAAGATGACGGGGCAGCACTTTTGCCAAATAAGCACTTCCTGAAATGATTTCCGCAACTAGAAGCGTCATTAAGCCGGCGGCTGCGACTAAAAAGAGCAAGAGCACAATGACCACAACAAATCCTCTTGGCATCCCGGTGATCTCTTCGATTTTGCAGACGGCAGGATGAATTAAACAAGACACGATAAGGGCGATCCAAAAAGGATATAAAAACGGAAAAGACTGATATAAAAAGACAACCGCAAAAACAGCAATGCTGATCATCATCAAACTTCGAAGAAAAATGGCCACATAGGCGTGATTCACACAATCCCCTCCAAAAAACAAGCATGTCCGATACTTCATTTTATTCAAAAAGATTAGTAATATGAAAAGGTCGCAATAAAAAGAAAGAAAGGAGCGGCGTATGTTTACTCAAGCAAATTTGTTTTTGGTTCTTTTACTCGTTATTGCACTTATTGCAAAAAACAATTCGTTAATTGTAGCAGTCTCTGTGCTGATCGCGATTAAGCTGATTGGCCTGGATCAAAAAATTTTCCCGGTTCTCCAATCTAAAGGCATTAATTGGGGGGTCACCGTTATTACCATTGCAGTTCTGGTCCCGATTGCAACAGGTGACATTGGATTTAAGCAGCTTGGAGAAGCGATGAAATCTTCCTATGCTTGGATAGCTCTTGGAGCGGGTATATTAGTAGCATTAATTGCAAAAAACGGGATTGTGCTACTCGAAAATGATCCGCATATTACGGCAGCGCTTGTGTTCGGTACCATTTTGGCAGTCAGCTTATTTAAAGGTGTGGCAGTTGGACCGCTTATCGGGGCTGGAATTGCTTATTTGGCGATGCAGGCTGTGAAATTTTTCAGCGGGTGAAAAGAGAGTGGTTCCTGCCACTTTCTTTTTTAAATTTTTTCTTGCGTGAGCTTTTGCAAAAAAACATAATTAAATATATTAAAAGAAGCAAAATCCCTTTATTCCATGCCTGATATGGGAGACTGGAAAAAAAAATATCAAAAAAAATTATAGTTAAACATTTAACAAATGTCTGATTATTGTTTATAATGGGAATAGGCTTAATTTTGAACTCATTGATCACACAAGAGATATGAGGCTAAAAGCGCTCTAACCGTATAGGTAAATGTAAGCATTTTCTTTTCTGAGCCTGTTATCTTATCCGGATTGGATAGCGCTTTCAAAAAGTGAGAATTCTGCAACGAAGGGGAATCTTTTTAAAAAGGGGAGATTGAACATGACAGCAACAAGAGGTCTTGAAGGTATCGTGGCAACAACTTCATCCGTAAGCTCAATTATTGATGATACTCTTACTTATGTAGGGTACAATATCGATGATTTAACTGAAAAAGCTACATTCGAAGAAATTGTCTACCTGTTATGGCACTTAAAGCTGCCGAATGAGCAGGAGCTGAGTGAATTAAAACAGCAGCTCAATGAAAATGCTCAGATTCCGCAAGAAATCATTGAGCATTTTAAATCTTATTCGCTTGATGGGGTTCATCCAATGTCTGCGATTCGTACAGCAGTATCTTTACTAGGTTTACTTGATGACGAATCAGAGATTATGGACAAAGAAGCGAATTACAGAAAGGCGATTCGCTTACAGGCGAAAATTTCTGGACTAGTCGCTGCGTTTTCACGCATCCGCAAAGGGCTTGAGCCTGTACAGCCAAAAGAAGAATACAGCTATGCTGCAAACTTCTTGTATATGCTAAATGGCGAAGAGCCGTCACCAGTAGAAATTGAAGCCATTGATAAGGCACTAATTCTCCATGCGGATCATGAATTAAACGCATCGACATTTACAGCACGTGTATGTGTTGCTACACTATCAGATATCTACTCTGGTGTGACAGCGGCTATCGGTGCGCTGAAGGGACCGCTTCATGGCGGCGCTAATGAAGGCGTGATGAAGATGCTTTCAGAAATTGGCGAAGTTGAAAACGTAGATTCCTATATTCATGGTAAGCTAGAGAAGAAAGAAAAAATTATGGGCTTTGGCCACCGTGTATACCGTCAAGGCGACCCGCGTGCAAAGCATCTAAAAGAGATGAGCCAGCGTTTAACAAACCTCACTGGCGAGCCGAAATGGTATGAAATGTCTGTTCGCGCAGAGGAAATCGTGACATCAGAGAAAAATCTTCCACCAAATGTTGATTTTTATTCTGCATCTGTATATCACAGTCTTGGGATTGATCATGACTTGTTTACACCAATTTTCGTGATCAGCCGATTCTCTGGATGGATTGCTCACATTCTAGAGCAATATGACAACAACCGTCTCATCCGTCCAAGAGCTGACTACATTGGACCTGATCTTCAAACCTTTGTTCCGATCAGTGAAAGAGACTAATGTTTATAGAATAAGCGGGGGCTGATTTCAAAAGGCCAATCAGCCTCCATATCAACAAAAAAAACGAATCACGTGAAAAACTTCTTTGTTTGCAGACATCAAGCCAAGAAGTTTCAAATATTCACTACATAACCTGGGAGGTAATATCATTGTCACAAGGCGAAAAAATTACAGTTACTGGCGGCGTATTGAATGTACCAAATAATCCAATTATCCCGTTTATTGAAGGGGACGGAATCGGTCCTGACATTTGGAAAGCAGCATCAAGAGTACTTGAAGCAGCTGTAGAAAAAGCATATAAAGGTGAAAAGCAAATCACTTGGAAAGAAGTATATGCAGGTGAGAAAGCTTACAATAAAACTGGAGAGTGGCTTCCTGAGCAAACGCTTGAAGACATTCGCGAATACTTAATTGCGATTAAAGGGCCACTAACAACACCAATTGGCGGAGGAATCCGTTCATTAAACGTGGCACTTAGACAAGAGCTTGATTTATTCACATGCTTACGTCCTGTTCGCTGGTTCAAAGGGGTACCTTCTCCTGTGAAACGTCCAGAAGACACAGATATGGTGATCTTCCGTGAGAACACAGAAGATATCTATGCTGGTATCGAGTATGCAAAAGGTTCAGACGAAGTGAAGAAGTTAATTGACTTCTTAAAAAACGAATTAGGTGTGAATAAAATCCGTTTCCCAGAAACGTCAGGTATCGGAATCAAGCCAGTTTCTGAAGAGGGAACATCCCGTCTTGTCAGAGCGGCTATCCAATATGCAATTGACCAAGGCCGTAAATCTGTGACGCTTGTTCACAAAGGAAACATCATGAAATTTACAGAAGGTGCCTTCAAAAACTGGGGCTACGAAGTGGCTGAAAAAGAGTTTGGCGACAAAGTCTTTACATGGGCACAATATGATCGTATTGTAGAACAAGATGGAAAAGATGCGGCAAACAAAGCGCAGAGTGAAGCAGAAGCTGCTGGCAAAATCATTGTCAAAGACAGCATTGCAGATATTTTCCTTCAACAAATCCTAACTCGTCCAGCTGAGTTCGATGTTGTGGCTACAATGAACTTAAATGGAGATTACATCTCTGATGCACTTGCAGCTCAAGTTGGTGGAATTGGTATCGCACCAGGTGCAAACATCAACTACGAAACAGGACACGCTATTTTTGAAGCGACTCACGGAACAGCACCAAAATATGCTGGTCTTGATAAAGTGAATCCATCTTCTGTTCTTCTATCAGGCGTGCTTTTACTTGAGCACCTTGGCTGGCAGGAAGCAGCTGATCTAGTGATTCAATCTGTTGAAAAAACAATTGCATCTAAAGTCGTCACATACGATTTTGCTAGATTAATGGATGGCGCAACAGAAGTGAAATGTTCTGAGTTTGCTGACGAGCTCATCAAAAACTTGTCTTGATTCTTAAACTTTAAAGTTAAAGGGGAAAAAGGAAATGGCAAACAAGCGTAAAAAAGTATCTGTCATCGGAGCAGGTTTTACAGGAGCAACTACAGCATTTCTAACGGCTCAAAAAGAATTAGCGGATGTCGTATTAGTTGATATCCCGCAGCTTGAGAACCCAACAAAAGGGAAAGCTCTTGATATGCTGGAAGCAAGCCCTGTTCAAGGCTTCGATGCGAACATTACAGGCACTTCTAACTACGAAGATACAGCCGGTTCTGATGTCGTGGTCATTACGGCAGGAATTGCAAGAAAGCCGGGAATGAGCCGTGACGATCTCGTGTCAACAAATGAAAAAATCATGCGCAGCGTGACACGCGAAATCGTTAAATATTCTCCAGAAGCCATTATTGTTGTGTTAACAAACCCTGTTGATGCAATGACATATGCCGTTTATAAAGAATCAGGATTACCAAAAGAAAAAGTCATTGGACAATCGGGCATTCTTGATACAGCACGCTTCCGTACGTTTGTTGCTCAAGAATTAAACCTATCTGTCAAAGATGTGACGGGCTTTGTGCTTGGTGGACATGGCGATGACATGGTTCCGCTTGTTCGTTACTCTTACGCAGGCGGTATCCCGCTGGAAACATTGATTCCAAAAGATCGTATTGATGCGATTGTTGAAAGAACAAGAAAAGGCGGCGGCGAAATCGTAAACCTATTAGGTAACGGTAGTGCCTATTATGCACCTGCTGCTTCACTAGTAGAAATGGTTGAGGCGATTCTAAAAGATCAGCGACGCGTGATCCCAACGATTGCATACCTTGAAGGTGAATATGGCTACGAAGGCATTTACCTTGGTGTACCAACAATCGTAGGTGGAAACGGCCTTGAGCAGATCATTGAGCTTGAGCTGACAGAAGAAGAAAGAAGTCAGCTTGACCGTTCTGTTGAATCTGTTAAGAACGTCATGAAAGTATTGTCTTAATATGAAAAAAAGAAGGCTTCTCTTATGAGGGGCCTTCTTTTTGTTTACAAAACCAATCTTGTCGAAATTTTAAATTGTCCTCTTGTTAAGCTTTCGTTAAAATGAAAGAGAAAGCATGACTTCTCGCTTTTCACATAAGATACAAAAAAACGGATGCAGGGGAAATCACTAATTGGAGGCACAACATGAATAAAAAAATATTAGTTGTGGATGATGAAGAATCGATTGTAACACTTCTAAGCTATAACCTTGAAAGGGCGGGCTATGATGTCGTCACAGCAAGAGATGGGGAAGAAGCGCTTGAAAAAGCAGCAAGTGAACAGCCTGATCTCATTGTATTAGATTTAATGCTTCCGAAAATGGACGGTATTGAAGTGTGCAAACAACTGAGAATTCAAAAAATGATGTTCCCTATTTTAATGCTGACAGCAAAGGACGATGAATTTGATAAGGTGCTCGGTCTTGAACTTGGAGCCGATGATTACATGACAAAGCCATTCAGTCCTAGAGAAGTGGGTGCTCGGGTAAAAGCCATCTTGAGAAGAGCGCAGCAATCTCAGCCTGTCCCCGCGCAAGAGGAGAAGGAAGAGGTTATTGCAGACCAAATCAAAATTGGTGAACTGCGCATTTTACCAGAACACTACGAAGTCTACTTCCAAGAAGAACGTCTAGAGCTTACGCCGAAGGAATTTGAACTGCTGCTTTATTTGGCCAAGCATAAAGGACGTGTCCTCACACGTGATCTGCTGCTAAGTGCCGTTTGGAATTATGACTTTGCAGGTGACACTCGTATTGTGGATGTACATATCAGCCACTTGCGGGACAAAATTGAAAAGAATACGAAAAAACCAACATACATTAAAACCATTCGCGGCTTAGGCTACAAATTGGAGGAGCCAAAGCCAAATGAGTAAAATTCGAACCCGCCTGTTTTCGGGACTTATTTTTCTCCTTTTTATTGTGTTTGTTGCACTTGGCCTTTTTTTGGATCACATGTTCCATGTTTTTTATGAAACTAAATTAACGGAACGAATGGAAAATGAATCGAGCTTTCTTCTTTCTTCCATGGATGGTGATGATCTGCAGGCGAAGCAGAACAAGGAGATCCTCAATCAGGCAAAGCAGCATCTCGATATGAATGCGTCAATTGTGGACCAGAAGGGGAATATCATACATACAACAGGTCAAGCGGAGCAAAGGGGCATCATTCAAAACACACTGAACAATGAACGCCTTCAAACAAAAGGAGTCGTCATTGAGGATGAAAAGGATGCGCTGTTTCATTACGCAGTCCCTATCCTGAAACAAAATGAACCGGCAGGCTATTTATTTCTCCATGCGTCATTCCAGCCTTTAAATGAAATTGACGGCCAGCTTTGGCTCGCATTAGCCGTTTGTCTTGGAACGGCAATTATTATTATCGTTTTCTTTGGATACCGCATGTCGATGAAATATGTAAAACCGATAGATTATGCCACAAAGGTAGCCAAACAGCTGGAACGCGGGAACTATGATACCAATCATTATGAAGAGCTCATCATTGAAACAAGTGAGCTTAATACATCAATGAAGCGCCTGGCAGAAAGCCTTCAAGAAATGACTAGCACTGGGGAAATGCAGCGGGACCGTCTGCAAACAGTCATTGAAAACATCGGAGCAGGGATTATTTTGATTGATAAGATGGGGTATATTAACCTAGTCAATCGAACTTTCCGCAAGCAGTTTAAGGTGCAAAAGCACATTTACATGCACAAGCTGTATCATGAAGCATTTACACATGAAGAAATTATTGAGCTGATTGACGAAATTTTCATGACAGAAACGAAGGTGCGGAAGTTTTTACGCCTGGCCGTTGACATTGAACGGCGCTACTTCCAGGTGGATGGTGTTCCCATTTTAAGTACAGACGATGAATGGAAAGGAATAGTCCTTGTGTTTCATGACGTGACAGAAACAAAGCAGCTGGAGCAGATGCGAAAAGATTTTGTCGCCAATGTGTCTCACGAGTTAAAGACACCGATTACGTCGATTAAAGGATTCTCCGAAACTCTTCTTGATGGAGCGATTGATGACAAAGAAGCGCTGACACAATTCCTTTCCATCATTCTAAAAGAGAGTGTCCGTCTCGAAACACTCATTCAAGATTTACTCGATCTTTCCAAAATCGAGCAGCAGCATTTCAAACTGAATATTCAAGACGCCAATGCGACAGAAATCATTCAAGAGATTGAAGTCCTTTTAAAACAAAAGGCTGCAGAAAAAGGCATTCAACTACAAGTGCGTATCCCGAAAGAGCCTGTCTATGTGATGGCAGATCCGCTGAGGTTAAAACAAATCTTCCTCAATCTCGTGAACAATGCCCTTACCTATACACCAGAGGGAGGGAGTGTCACCATTTCGGCAAGACCGCGGAAAGGCGCCTATGAATTTGATGTAGCAGATACAGGAATCGGCATGAAGAAAAGCGAGATTCCAAGAATATTTGAGAGATTTTATCGAATTGATAAAGATAGAAGTAGAAATTCAGGCGGTACAGGACTTGGTCTTGCCATCGTCAAACACCTTGTGGAGGCGCATGAAGGGACGATTTCGGTCCATAGCAAACAAGGTAAAGGAACGACTTTTACAGTGAGCCTGAAATCAAAATAGGGAAAAAAGGAAAGTCGCGTTAAAATTTACATGATCTTTACAATGGATTCATGTTTAGTTAAACAATCATTGGTAGGATGAATAGGAACCCCTTCATCCAAGGAGCCAATTTTGTAAGGACGAAAACACTTGTTGTTTTCGTCCCTTTTTTTATGCAGGTTCGACTATTTTCTTTTCAAAATAAACTTTGATAAAATGATGATACAATGTGTGAAAGAGACGGCTGAAATGGCTCAGCCGATGGAGGATTAAAACATGACAGACAAAAAGAAATTAGTACTAGTGGATGGAAACAGTCTCGCTTATCGAGCCTTTTTTGCTTTGCCGCTATTATCAAATGATAAAGGCGTCCATACAAATGCCATTTATGGCTTTGCGATGATCTTAATGAAGATGCTCGAGGACGAGAAGCCAACCCATATGCTTGTCGCATTTGATGCGGGAAAAACAACGTTCCGCCACGAGACATTTAAAGAATATAAAGGCGGAAGACAAAAAACGCCGCCAGAGCTATCAGAACAAATGCCGTTTATCCGTGAACTATTAGATGCCTATCAGGTGAAAAGGTACGAGCTTCCTCAATACGAGGCAGACGATATTATTGGGACATTGGCTGTGGAGGCAGAAAAAGACGGCTTTGAAGTCAAAATTTTCTCAGGAGATAAGGACTTAACGCAGCTCTCAACAGACCATACGACGGTAGCAATTACGAAAAAAGGCATTACAGAAGTAGAATATTACACACCGGCTCATATTGAAGAGAAATATGGCCTGCGCCCAGATCAAATCATCGATATGAAAGGTTTGATGGGAGATTCCTCAGATAATATCCCAGGGGTGCCAGGTGTAGGTGAAAAAACAGCGATTAAATTGTTAAAGCAGTTTGAAACGGTTGAAAACCTGCTTGAACATATTGACGAAGTCAGCGGTAAAAAACTCAAAGAAAAGCTTGAAGAATATAAAGAGCAAGCGGTGATGAGTAAAAAACTCGCAACGATTCTTGTAGAAGCGCCAATAGATGTATCAAGCAAGGATCTCGCATATGAAGGTCCTCATATGGATCAAGTGATCTCTCTTTATAAAGAACTAGGCTTTCAAACGCTGCTAGAGCGTCTAGGAGAAGCACCAGAAACAGGTGAACAGGTCGAAGTAGAAGCATTAGAAGTGAAAAAAATGACCGAAGTAACGGATGAGATGCTGACAGATCAAGCTGCTCTTGTGGTAGAGCAGCTTGGAGATAATTATCATGAAGCAGATTTGATTGGTTTTGCAATCCATAATGAAAATGGTGCGTTTTTTATCACGAAAGAAGATGCACTTCAATCAGACGCATTTAAACAATGGGTACAGGATGAAACGAAGAAGAAATGGGTCTTTGATTCAAAAAGAGCAGTTGTCGCCCTCAGATGGCATGATGTCGATCTAAAAGGTGTCGATAACGATGTCCTGCTCGCTTCCTATGTCGTCAACCCTCAGAAATCGTATGAGGACGTCGCAAGTGTAGCGAAGGAATACGGTCTTAACATCGCTCTTTCTGATGAAAAAGTGTACGGAAAAGGAGCAAAGCAGGCGATTCCACCTGAAGATGAACTGAAGGAACATCTTGGACGAAAAGCAGCGGCGATCTCTGCTCTGCATGATTTAACACTTGAAGCGTTAGAAAAAAATGATCAGCATGAACTATATGAAGACTTAGAGCTGCCGCTTGCCCTCATCTTAGGTGAAATGGAATCCCTTGGGGTAAAGGTAGATATTGAGCGCCTAGAGAAGATGGGTGAAGAGTTAACGAAAAAGCTGAAAGAATATGAAGAAACCATTCACCGCTTAGCAGGTGAAACATTTAACATCAATTCTCCTAAACAGCTTGGCGTGATTCTTTTTGAAAAATTAGGACTGCCGATTATTAAAAAGACAAAGACGGGCTACTCGACATCTGCGGATGTTCTTGAAAAGCTTGAAGATAAGCACGAGATCATTCGGTCCATTCTGCATTACCGCCAAATTGGAAAGCTCCAATCGACCTATGTGGAAGGCTTAATGAAAGTAACGCGCAAGGATACCCATAAAGTGCATACACGATTTAATCAAGCGCTCACGCAAACAGGAAGACTAAGCTCGACAGACCCAAACCTGCAAAACATTCCAATTCGTTTAGAAGAAGGACGAAAGATTCGACAAGCATTCGTTCCATCAAAAGAAGGCTGGCTCATGTTTGCTGCTGACTATTCACAAATTGAGCTGCGTGTACTCGCTCATATTTCTCAGGATGAGAATTTGATCGAAGCGTTTACGCAAGATATGGATATTCACACGAAGACAGCGATGGACGTGTTCCATGTCTCAGAAGAAGAAGTGACTTCCTCTATGAGAAGACAAGCCAAGGCTGTCAACTTCGGTATTGTATATGGGATCAGTGATTATGGGTTATCTCAAAACCTTGGGATCACAAGAAAAGAAGCAGCTGCCTTTATCGAACGCTATTTAACAAGCTTTAAAGGCGTGAAAACCTATATGGAAGAGATCGTGCAGGAAGCGAAACAAAAAGGATATGTCACGACGCTTCTCAAACGCAGACGGTATATCCCGGATATCACAAGCCGTAATTTTAATATCAAAAGCTTTGCCGAACGAACAGCCATGAACACACCGATCCAAGGAAGTGCAGCTGATATTATTAAAAAGGCCATGATTGATATGGCGCGTAAATTAAAAGAAGAAAACTTGCAGGCAAATCTTTTATTACAGGTGCACGATGAATTGATTTTCGAAGCGCCGAAAGAAGAAATTGCCATACTCGAAAAAGTTGTTCCTGAAGTCATGGAAAATGCACTTCAGCTAGATGTGCCGCTAAAAGTTGATTTTGCTTCAGGGCCATCTTGGTACGACGCAAAATAATAGAGAGAGAAAAAGGAGCGGGGAGCATGCCGGAATTACCAGAAGTTGAAACCGTCCGGCGCACACTCAAGCGGTTAGTCGAAGGAAAGACGATTGAAACGGTCGATATCAAATGGCCAAATATCATCAAACGTCCTGGGGAGCCGGAAGAGTTCGCAAGAAGGATGGTAGGAGAAACGATACAAACCATTGAAAGAAGAGGAAAGTTCCTGCTCTTTCATTTAGACCACTACGTGATGGTCTCCCATTTAAGGATGGAAGGGAAATACCGTGTACATGAAGCGCATGAGCCATACGATAAACATGTACACGTCGTCTTTACATTTACAGACGGTACTGAGCTTCGGTATCATGATGTGCGTAAATTTGGCACGATGCATTTATTTCATCCGGGTGAAGAAGAAAAGGAACTCCCGCTCTCGCAGCTGGGGTATGAGCCTTTTGATGATCAATTCACTCCGGAATATTTATGGGAGCAATTGGAAAAAACTTCCCGTGTGGTCAAAACAGCGCTGCTTGATCAAAAGATTGTCGTGGGACTAGGTAATATTTATGTAGATGAGGTTTTGTTTAAAGCAGGCATTCATCCAGAAACAAAAGCGAATCAGCTCAGCCTTGAATCGTGCAAAGTGCTTCACAGGCATATTATCGATACACTTCAAGTAGCGGTAGATGCAGGAGGAAGCACGATTCGCTCATATATCAATTCACAAGGTGATATTGGAACATTTCAGCTGCAGCTTCTTGTGTATGACCGGCGGGGAGAGCCTTGTCAAACATGCGGAAGCATCATTGAGAAAACAGTAGTCGGAGGGCGCGGCACTCATTTTTGTGTGACCTGCCAAAAGCGTCCTCAATAAAAATCAGCCATCAGCATGCTTCCTTTTTGCTGTGCATACGATAAAAAACATTCATTTTTCAGCAAGGTGTAGACTGACACACAGCCCACCTGCTCTTCATATAGTGAAGAAGAGTCTAAGGACGCCTAGAGACTCTTGATCATCGTTGCATGAACAGAAAGGAAGAGTTCAGGTATGATTTCGATTTCGCTCCTGTTTTTAGCTATTGCAGTCAGCATTGACAGCTTTTCTGTAGGATTTACGTATGGACTTCGTAAAATGAAGATTCCATTTAAAGCGATTGTCATTATTGCGTGCTGTTCAGGGATTGTGCTGCTCATTTCCATGCTGATTGGCAGCCTGCTGACGACATTCCTCCCTGTCTCAGTGACAGATAAACTTGGTGGAGGCATTTTAATCGCCATTGGACTTTGGGTCCTTTATCAATTTTACAAACCAGCGAAAGAGCGTGATTTGCTCCTTCATGAAAAGACATTGCTCAATGTGGAAGTGCAATCGCTTGGTCTTGTCATTCAAATTTTGCGAAAGCCGACAAGTGCAGATATTGACCGTTCTGGGACGATCAATGGAATAGAAGCGGTGCTTCTTGGGATTGCTTTATCCATTGATGCATTTGGCGCAGGGATTGGCGCTGCGATTCTAGGCTTTTCTCCAATTGTCATGAGTATCACTGTGGCCGTGATGAGCTCACTTTTTGTGTGTATCGGGCTCCGTTCCGGTCATTACTTGGCCAATTGGCGCTGGATCGATAAACTTGCATGCTTACCAGGGCTCCTGCTCATTTTAATTGGGGTGTGGAAGCTGTAAAGGAGGAAATCAATTGACGCTTGTCATTGGATTAACAGGCGGGATTGCTAGTGGAAAAAGCACCGTCTCGCAAATGATAAAAGAGCAGGGCATCCGGGTCGTGGACGCAGATGTCATTGCAAAAGAAGCAGTTGCCAAAGGAACACCAGCTCTTCAACAAATCGTTCAAACCTTTGGTGAGGATGTTCTCCTGCCAAATGGGGAGCTGAACCGGCAGCAGCTTGGAGCCGTCATTTTTTCTGATGAAGAGAAAAGAAAGCAGCTGAATGCGATTGTTCATCCTGAAGTGAGAAAAGAAATGCTCAAACAGAGAGATGAAGGGGTTAGTCAGAAGGAAACCTTCGTTGTCCTCGATATCCCGCTTTTATTTGAAAGTCAGCTGGAAAGTCTCGTCGACCGCATCATTGTGGTGTATACAACGCCCGAATTGCAGCTGTCGCGGCTCATGAATCGAAATGACCTCAGCGAGGAAGAAGCGCTGAATCGTATTCACTCTCAGCAGCCTCTTGAGGAGAAATGTAAAAAAGCAGACCGCGTGATAGAGAACACACAAGATCTCGCGTTTATTAGAAAGCAATTGCAGAACATATTAAATGAATGGGAACATACAGATAAGTAAGAGTACATACACGTACTCTTCTTTTTTTATGCTTTATTCTGATTTCCTTTGAAAAGAACAGCCCTTTTTAGAAAATATACGTTTATATACTGGCAATTACATTCTAATGTGATATACTAATTTCATAAATAAATTTATTGAGTATAACACATAATAGAGGAGTGACCTGTTCATGAAGGTAAAAGCAGCGATCAATGGGTTTGGCAGAATTGGACGCATGGTCTTCAGAAAAGCAATGCTTGATGATCAAATTCAAATTGTAGCGGTGAACGCAAGCTATCCTGCCGAAACGCTAGCACATTTAATTAAATATGATACAAATCATGGACGTTACGAATGTGATGTGACAGCAGAAGATGACGCCTTGATTGTGAATGGCAAAAGAGTTCTTTTGCTTAATAATAGAGACCCGAAGCAGCTTCCATGGGGAGAGCTTGGGATTGATATCGTCATTGAAGCAACAGGTAAATTTAATTCAAAAGATCAAGCGATGGGCCATATAGATGCCGGAGCGAAAAAAGTCGTTCTAACAGCTCCAGGTAAAAATGAAGACATTACGATTGTGATGGGTGTCAATGAGGATGATCTTGATCCTGAAAAGCACGTCATTATTTCAAACGCATCTTGTACAACAAACTGTTTAGCACCAGTTGTGAAACTGTTAGATGATGAATTTGGCATCGACAATGGTTTAATGACAACGGTTCATGCTTATACAAATGATCAAAAAAATATCGATAACCCGCATAAGGATCTGCGCCGGGCAAGAGCATGTGCTCAGTCCATTATTCCAACTACGACGGGTGCCGCTAAAGCGCTTTCTTTAGTGCTTCCGCACATGAAAGGGAAATTACACGGACTTGCACTCCGCGTACCAGTTTCCAATGTGTCGATGGTTGATCTTGTCGTTGACTTGAAAAAAGATGTCACAGCAGAAGAAGTCAATGCAGCCTTCTCGAATGCATCTAAAACATCTCTTGCCGGTATTTTAGATTACACAGATGAGCCGCTTGTCTCTACGGACTTTAACACAAACCCTTATTCAGCAGTCGTTGATGGACTGACAACGATGGTAATGGAAGGGAGAAAAGTGAAAGTTCTTGCATGGTATGACAATGAATGGGGTTATTCATGCCGAGTGGTTGACCTTGTAAAGTTTGTCGGCGCACAGATGAAAGAGCTGTCTGCTGTTTGAAATGAAGAAGACGATCGTCCCTTTTCAAGAAATGAGAGAAAATCCCACTAAAAACACAGCTTGCAAAATGGGTCTAAACAAAGTATACTATTTTTCGTGAACTTCTTGTTCGCAGACTCATTCGGGTATACTTAAAGGGTTAGGACCTCTTAGGACTAACTTTCCCCCGTGGTATATGTCCGGTCCGGCTGCTTAGAACTTCACTCTTTCATTCTTGTTTAAAGGGGGGTCCATGATGGAAACAATCGGACGTCACGTTATCTCCGAGCTATGGGGATGCGACTGTGATAAACTGAACGACATGGATTTTATTGAAAAAACGTTTGTAAATGCAGCTTTGAAATCAGGAGCTGAGGTAAGAGAGGTTGCTTTTCACAAATTTGCACCTCAAGGAGTAAGTGGAGTTGTCATTATTTCTGAATCTCATCTGACAATTCACAGCTTTCCTGAACATGGTTATGCGAGCATAGATGTTTATACTTGCGGTGACCTAGATCCGAATATTGCAGCAGATCATATCGGAGATGAATTAGGTGCTGAAACAAGAGAAAACATCGAAATTCCTCGAGGCATGGGACCTGTACAAGTAAAACAGGCACAAGCCAAAGCACTGTAAACATAAAAAAGATTGCAATGGGAGCTGGCCAAAAGCATTGAATGCCTTTGTGTTATGCTCCTTTTTATATTTTTTTTGATAAAAAATCCAACATTCCCCAGCTTGTCTATACTTTTGTTCTAGGAAAACAAAGGTTTTTTTTATAAAATAAAGAAAGAGGCATTATGGCAAAGGGGATACGTGTATGACTTTAAGACAAAAGTTTAAACGGTTCATGTCAAACCATACAGAAACATCTGACGAGCATCCAGTGTCAGAACTGAAAAGCCATTACTACAAATCGACGAATACACAAGTTTTTCAAGCGGTGGAAACCATTCTTTCCCGAAGCGATTCTTATCAAGTGACATCTGTTTCAGCAGAACGAGGTGAAATCAGCGCAAACATACGATTGCCGAAAAAAGCCTTTCTCGTGGCGACTGTCATTTCAATTCGTCCTTTTGAAACAGCTGTCGATTTTAATGTAACAACAGAAACGGCCCTGCCAACAGATTTCGGCTATAGTCAAAAGACCGTTCTGTCCCTTTATGATGAACTAGACAAACAACTTCCAAGAATAGATCGGAGCTGATGAAATGAAATGTCCCACATGTCAGCACCTTGGCACAAGGGTGCTTGATTCAAGACCAGTAGATGAAGGGAAATCCATCCGTCGTAGAAGAGAGTGCGAAAGCTGCCAATATCGCTTTACGACGTTTGAAAAATTAGAAGAATTACCGCTGATTGTGGTGAAAAAAGAAGGGATTCGAGAAGAATTCAGCCGCGAAAAAATGCTGAGAGGACTCATCAAAGCGTGTGAAAAGCGTCCTGTCGCTTTAAAGCAGCTGGAGGATGTCTGCTTTAATATTGAAAAAGAACTGCGCAATCAAGGCATGTCAGAAGTGAAAAGCGAGCTTGTAGGTGAAATGGTCATGGACGAGCTGGCGAAAATTGATGAAGTGTCTTACGTCAGGTTTGCCTCGGTTTACCGGCAGTTTAAAGACATCAATGTCTTTATTGATGAATTAAAAGACCTATTAAAGAAAGAACGCTAAAAAGAGCTGGAGATTCTTCATGCTCTTTTTCCTGCGTAAAGCGTAAAACGCAAAAAGAGTGTACAATGGAAACAATCGCAATTCATGGGGAGGATCAGCATATGACAGAGCATTGGAAGGAAGTGCTAGCCGTCGATCCGTATGTCGTCAAAAGCGCTTCATTGCTCGGTGACATCGATAGACAGCTCATCACTCTTTTATATCAGCCGCTTATTGGCATGTCCGCTTTCAGCTTATACATGACGCTGTGGGGAGAGCTGGAACAAAATCGTATGTGGGGGAAACCTGCACCTCATCGGCAGCTCATGGTCATGCTGCAAACGAATTTAAATGATATTTTTGAGGAACGTTTAAAGCTTGAAGCGATCGGCTTACTCCGCACATATGAACAGGAAACGGAAGAAGGCAGACTGTTTACATATGAGCTTGTACCACCGCTAAGACCAGATGAGTTTTTCCAAGATGGTATGCTGAATGTCCTGCTGTACCATCGTGTAGAGAAAGCAAAATATATGCAGCTGCGTGATTATTTCTCTTATCCGGGTGTTCCTGCAGAAGCAAAGAATATTTCACGGTCGTTTGAAGAAGTGTTTCACGTATTGCAGCCAGGCGAGCGCAAGATGACAGAAGAAATTCATCAGGCGTCATCGCTTGATCAAGGCTATGAATATGTGACCGTTGGATCGAGTCAGCCGGCACCGCTCTCGGACGAATCCTTTGATTTCGATCTATTATTAGCCGGTATGTCTGACATGATGATTCCAAGAAAGGCTTTGACAAAGCAGGTAAAAGAAACAATTAAGAAGTTAGCTGTTGTATACGGAATCACCCCGCTTCAAATGCAAAATATTGTAGCAGGTGCATGCGGTTCGGATCAAATGATCTCAACAGAAGAGCTGAGAAAAGCAGCAAGAGACTGGTACCAAATTGAATACAGAGGCGAACAGCCAAAGCTGATTGATCAAAAACAGCCAAGACACTTGCGCCAAGATGCTTCAAAGACGCAGGCGGCAGATACTCCAGATGCAAAATTGATTGAAAAGCTGGATCATATTTCGCCTAGGGAGCTGCTAAAAGACATGGCGGATGGTATTGAGCCAACATATGCCGACTTAAGAATTGTCGAAGATATCATGCTCGAGCAGCAGCTAGAGCCAGGTGTCATGAATGTTCTCATTTACTATACATTACTCAAAACAGATATGAAGCTGTCGAAAGCATATATGCAAAAAATCGCCGCTCATTGGGTGAGAAAGAAAATCAAAACCGTTGCTGCGGCCATGAAAATTGCCAAAGAAGAGAACAGACAAATGACAGAGTGGGCGCAGCAGAAAAAGCAGCGCAGCCCATATGGTTCAGGAAAAGTCGTCCGGGAAGAGAAATTGCCTGACTGGATGAAAGAAACCGAAACAAAAGAACAGCCGGCAAAAGAGCAAACGGACAATCTGTCTACAGAAGACCTTGAACGAGAAAAAGAAAAACTGTTAGATCAGTTTAAAAATATGAAAAAGTACAATGCACATTAAGGTGAGGTGAGTTGGGATGAAACCGATCGGTCGTTCATTTGAACAGCTAAAAGGACGAGTAGATTTTCGCGTGAGATACAATCAGATTAAAGAAAGTGTGTTGTCTGATGAAGATGTGAAGGCATTTTTACAGAAGCATCAAGAAGAGATACATGAAGACATGATCAATCGCAGCTTGAACCGGCTCTTTGAATATGTGCAGCAGTCGAAGGGCTGCTCTTACTGCTTAGATGACGAAAACGTCAATGCCATTTTAGATGGGTATCACCCGAAGCTTGTGATCAAAGGTCAGAGTATTGATATTGAATATTCACCTTGTCCAGTCAAGCTGCGGCTCGATAGACAGAAAAAACAGCAAGAGCTGATGAAAAGCATGTATATTCCGCAAAATGTCCTTCAAGCGACGTTCGCTGATCTGAACGTTGTGGGAAGACAAGAGGTCATTCAAAAAGTAGGTCAATTCCTCCAAAGCTATGATGAGACTGGAAAAGGAAAAGGCTTGTATTTACACGGAAAGTTTGGAGTAGGAAAAACGTATATACTAGCAGCTATTGCGCAGCAGCTAGCGGAAAAAGAATACCCATCTCTCCTTGTTTACGTTCCTGAATTTGTAAGAGAGTTAAAAAATTCATTAGCTGATCATACGCTAGAAGAAAAGCTGAATATGGTTAAATCCACTCCTATTTTAATGCTTGATGATATTGGGGCAGAATCGATGACAAGCTGGGTGCGGGATGAACTGCTCGGTACGATCTTACAATACCGTATGGCAGAACAGCTGCCGACATTTTTCTCTTCTAATTTCTCACCAAATGAGCTAAAGCATCACTTTACGTACTCACAGCGGGGGGAAAAAGAAGAGGTCAAAGCCGCTCGTTTAATGGAACGGATTCTCTATTTAGCAGAGCCTGTCTTGCTCGAAGGAGAAAACCGCCGTCATTTATAAAAGCGTATGTCACCTGAAGGAGGAGCAAATGAAATGAACAAAAGAAAATGGCTGCTTTTTCTTGTGATTGGCATTCTTGCTGCTGCGCTGTGGTGGCTGAATAAACAGCATCTTCAGCTGGCGCCGAAAGATGTGAAGAATTGGGTGCTTCAATTTGGAATGCTGGCTCCCTTTGTTTTTCTTTTCTTATCTCTTTTCCGCCCGTTTGTTCTCGTCCCGATTACGGTCTTTTCGCTGGCGGCGGGTTTGGCATTCGGCAGTGTCCTTGGGACGATTTATGCCCTCATTGGAGCGACAGCCGGGGCAACAGGCTCCTTCATGATTGCTTCAACCTTTCGAGCAAAAAAGAAGGAAACGGAATCAAACAGCCGGAAGCTGAAAGCGGTGACGTCCCGTATTCAGGAGCATGGATTTCTTTATATTTTGTTATTGCGTATTGCACCGATTCATTTTGATTTTGTCAGCTATGCGGCAGCTGCTTCACGTGCAAATTATCGTGCATTTGTGACAGCCACCTTTTTAGGCTTAATACCGGGTACAATTGCGTTAAATGTTCTTGGCTCAAGCTTTGTCAGCGGCAATTATGCCGCCTTAGCGGTTGTTTGTTTGATTTATTTGATCTTTATCTCTGTTCCACTCATTTTAAAAAGAAAGATGCCTGATTTATTTTAGGCGTCTATTTTTTATGTTCCCCCCATATATATGTAACAGATGTCGTTAGGGGGGACAAACATGCTTGAAATAATCTTTGAAGATGAATATGATACCGCCGCTTTTTTACATCTTGCTGAACACTTAGACAGTCGGCATCACATGTCAATTCAACAAGGGAAAGACCGGCTTCTCATAGAGGCGAAGGAATCCGAAGAAGCACTTGAGCACATTGTGCGGCCATTATTGGTTCACTTTTTTTTGGAATGCAAAGAAAATGAGCGCATGCGCAGCATCCTTGAAAACACCTATTTGTTTAAAGATCCCGAAGAGCAGCACCAAATTCTTTCCATCGCACACAGTATCATGAATGGGGACTTAGATGATATTCCCGGCATTCAGCAAGACCCGTCAAGAGAAGCCCTTTTAAAAAAGGAGCTTGAGGCGATTTCTTTACAGCAAGGTGTTTTTTCAATTGGTTCATTTATGACATTTAGGCTGTCAGAGTATGACCGAAGGCTGAAGAACTATGTTGAAGTGTCCATTGAAGAATACAAAATGGAGCAAGAGTATCAAAACTTCATTCAATCGCTTCGAGACTATGTGATGGCAAGAGAGCCTAGGCTCGAAAAAGTACATGTTGTGCATCAGGACCGCCTGGTGATTTGGGAATTTCGCTACGCTTCTGAGCGTGATCAAAAACAATACATAGACAGACAGTTTGTAAGAGAGCATCCAATGTATATTGATTCGCAGCTGATTGCACCGCTTGTCTCCATTGCACCGCAAAAAATTGACCTGTTTACAAATGATACAGGTCACTCGATGGTGCAAACCATTCAAAATATTTTTCAAGAAAGGGTCGAGGTGTTCCCGTCTCATTCATTCCAAGAGCAGAATGTTCAATTTGTACATGACCATTTCGAAAAGAAAAGTGAAAAGCTTTCTTGATTTTCACGAAAAAACGTTTTATAATACGGTGTAACTTCATACAGAGACCGTATTGATAAGGACATGAACAAATGAACACCCGCTTAAAGAGAGGGAAGCCGCGGCTGAAAGCTTCCTAGCAGAGGACCATTTGCTTTACCACCTTTGAACATCAGCTGTGAACATTTTAGTAATGGCTGACGGGAATTCCCGTTATCGAAACACAAGCCGTATTTGCTTATGAAAAAGCAAGCTGCAAGTACGGGAAAAAGGGTGGAACCACGATTCCGTTTATTCAACCTCGTCCCTTTCCAGGGGGCGGGGTTTTTATATTGCCAAAAAAAGGAGTGACCAGAGATGTCAGAACAAATTCAACTTACATTTCCAGATGGAGCAGTCAAGGAGTTTGACAAAACAGCTACAACAGAAGACATCGCGGCATCAATTAGCCCGGGCCTAAAGAAAAAAGCACTTGCCGGTAAATTGAACGGTAAAGAAATAGATCTGCGTACGCCGCTATTAGAAAGTGGGACAATCGAGATCATCACAGATAAAAGTGAAGAAGCACTCGACATTATGCGCCACAGCACAGCACATTTGCTAGCGCAGGCGATCAAACGCCTGTATGGAAAAGAGCATCACGTTCAGTTTGGCGTAGGTCCTGTCATCGAAAATGGCTTCTACTACGATGTGGACATCGATGTTGCCATCACACCTGAAGACTTACCAAAGATTGAAAAAGAAATGAAGAAAATCATTAACAGCAATCTGCCAATTGAGCGAATTGAAGTATCAAGAGAAGAAGCGAAAAAGCGCTTTGAAGCGATTGGTGATGAATTAAAGCTTGAACTGTTAGAGGCGATTCCAGAAGGTGAAGCTGTGACGATTTATGAGCAGGGGGAATTCTTTGACCTCTGCCGCGGGATTCATTTGCCGTCTACAGGAAAAATCAAAGAGTTTAAACTGTTAAGCCTTGCCGGTGCATACTGGAGAGGCGACAGTAACAACCAAATGCTTCAGCGTATTTACGGAACAGCTTTCTTCAGCAAAGAAGATTTAAATGAGCACTTACGTCTGCTGGAAGAAGCGAAAGAACGCGATCACCGTAAGCTTGGAAAAGAGCTGAAACTGTTTGCGAATTCCCAAAAGGTTGGTCAAGGACTTCCGCTTTGGCTGCCAAAAGGTGCTACAATCCGCCGCGTCATTGAGCGTTACATTGTCGATAAAGAAGTGCGTCTTGGCTATGAACATGTGTACACACCAGTTCTTGCAAGTGTTGAATTGTATAAAACATCAGGACACTGGGCGCATTATCAAGAAGACATGTTCCCAGTAATGGAAATGGACAACGAAGATCTTGTTCTTCGTCCGATGAACTGTCCGCACCATATGATGATTTACAAAAACGAGCCGCACAGCTATCGCGAATTGCCAATTCGTATTGCAGAGCTTGGTACAATGCACCGCTATGAAATGTCAGGTGCCTTATCCGGCCTTCAGCGTGTTCGCGGTATGACATTAAACGATGCACACATCTTTGTTCGTCCAGATCAAATTAAAGACGAGTTCATCCGTACAGTTCGCTTAATTGAAGAAGTGTATCAAGACTTTGGCTTGAATGACTACACATTCCGCTTATCTTACCGTGATCCGGAAGATACTGAGAAGTATTTCGATGACGATGCGATGTGGAATAAAGCACAATCGATGCTGAAGGATGCAATGGACGAGCTTGGTCACGACTACTATGAAGCAGAAGGCGAAGCGGCATTTTATGGGCCGAAGCTTGATGTACAAGTGAAGACAGCTCTTGGAAAAGAAGAGACATTATCCACTGTACAGCTTGATTTCTTACTTCCAGAACGCTTTGATCTCACATATATCGGAGAAGATGGAAAGCACCATCGTCCAGTCGTGATTCATAGAGGCGTTGTTTCTACAATGGAACGTTTCGTTGCCTTCTTAATTGAAGAATACAAAGGAGCCCTTCCAACATGGCTGGCACCTGTACAATTCCAAGTCATCCCAGTTTCACCGTCTGTTCATTTAGACTATGCGAAAAAAGTACAAGAACGTTTGCAGCTTGAAGGCCTTCGTGTAGAACTTGACAGCCGCGATGAAAAAATTGGGTACAAAATTAGAGAAGCGCAAATGCAAAAGATTCCGTACATGCTTGTCGTCGGAGATCAAGAAGCAGAAAATGGCGCTGTCAATGTAAGAAAGTACGGGGAACAAGATTCAGAAACAATGGATCTTGAAGCCTTTGTGAAACATGCAGTAGCAGAAGCAAAGAAATAATAAGCACAGCCAGTGATTCTCTTTAGATCACTGGCTTTTTCTTTTTGGAGAACACCTCCACTAGTGATCCAATTCCTAAAAAGAGACGTTTAGATAGTACAAAAGTAAGGGTAAGTATGTACTATTGGTTCGAGACAAATTGGGGGAATGAAAGCGATGATGCAAACAACAAACAATTTATCGTCACATGTATTGGAGCAATCAGCTGTTCTTCGTGCATTAGAGCACTCGCTGGCAATGATTGAATTTAATGTGACAGGTGAAGTTCTATGGGTGAACAATATTTTTGCAAAAGCCATGGGATATTCTAAAGAAGAGATGATCGGTCTTCAACATAGACAGTTCTGTCCTCCGCATATTACAGAACACACGAGCTATCACATGTTTTGGAAGCGTTTGAGAGAAGGTCAAGTTTTTCAAGAAAAAGTGCAGCGGATCACGAAAAACGGCAGCAGCTTATGGCTTGAAGCGACATATTCACCTGTTCGAGATGAAGAAGGAACTGTAGTAGGTGTTGTGAAAGTGGCGACAGATATTACGGAGAGAGAACATACAATGAAGCAAGTCGTAGAAGACTTAAAGGAGATGTCTGCAAAATTAATGGAACGAGCAGAAGTTGGCATTCAGCATAGTCAAAGTGTCAATGCCTCCTTTGATCATATAGCAAACGAAACCGATCAAAATATGAGCTTGCTAAAAGGATTAACCGAGCAGGTAGAGTCCATCAGCTCCATTGCTGCAAGCATTAACAGCATTTCTTCACAAACCCAGCTGCTCGCCTTAAATGCGGCAATAGAAGCGGCACATGCGGGTTCCTATGGAAATGGCTTTAGTGTAGTGGCAGCAGAAATTCGAAAGCTAGCGACAAATTCAAAAGAAGCGATCGTCAAGGTAGATCAATACGTGAAGGCGATTCATGCAGAAGTAGAGAAAGTCAGCAGCGGAACAAGCCGGGCACAGACAACCGTGTTTACTAACCGGGATCTTGTAAAGCAGGCAAGTGAGGAATTCATCATTGTAGGAGAAGCAGCACGCGGCTTAGACCGGCAAGCGCAAAGTCTAGCGGCAATCATATAGCTCTAAGACTACAAAAACACCCAATCTCGTCGTCAGGAGAAGGGTGTTTTTTTGTTCTATTTTAATATATCAAACAATTCATGTAAGTCTTTGATTTCATAATCAGGCGTCACATCTGTTTCGTTTTTCTTGCCATGGCGATTGATCCAAACGGTTTGGATGCCAGCGCGAGATGCGCCGAGAATATCTGTTTTCGGATTATCTCCAACCATGATCACTTCGTCTTTTGTTAAGTTTAACAGCTGAAGGCAGTGCTCAAAGATACCCGGATCAGGTTTGCCTTTCCCGTAGTCTCCTGAAATCACAATTTCGTTAAAATAAGGGGCAAGCTCAGGAACACCTGCCAGTTTTTCCTTTTGAAGGCTAGGATCTCCGTTTGTTAAAAGGAGCAATTCGTAGCTGCCTTTCAGGCGGTTTAAAACAGGGTATGTTTCTTCATAGACATATGGGCGTTTTCTGCGCTCTGCTGCAAAGAAATCAGCCAAATATTGTCCAAATGCCTCATCTTCAATTCCCGCTGCCCTTAAGCCATTGGTCCAAGCGTTTTTGCGATACTCAGGTGCAAGGGCGTTCAGCTTTTGAAAGCCTTCGCTAATCGGTTCACTAAAATTCGACCACAGTCCTTCGAAAGGATTAATGCCGATCATGACAGTATAATCATATGTTTCATAGGAAGAGTACAGCTTTCTTGCTTCTTCACGTACAATCTGTTCAAACGATTCTGGATCAAGTCCATATTTCTTTTCCGCTTCCCGGCAAGTTTCCTGAAAAGTTGTGTGAATGCTTTTTTCATCCCAAAGCAAAGTATCATCTAAATCGAAAAATACGGCTTTCATGATCTTCTCCCTTGTTATGTATGTGTTACCTTCAATTGCAAGTGACAGGCTCATGTTCATTTTACAATAGAAGAAGAGGGCAATAAAGAAAAGATTTGAGAGATATTTGATCATTGACCGCGCATGATAGAATAGAAAGACAGTAGATATGACATACATCATTTGAGGTGGCCGGTTTGCTTCATTTAATTATCATGATGATCGAGCGTGTGGGGATCATCGTTATTTTAGGATTTGTGCTTGCCCATGTGAAGGGCTTTCGCAATCTATTGCTACATAATCAAGGGTTTCGGAAAAAGGCAATTCTTGTCTTCATTTTTGCTTCTTTTAGTATTATCAGCAATTACACAGGAATTGAAATTCAGCAGCAAATTGTCATGAATCATGAGTTTTCTTATCACCTTGGCTCGTCAAGCTCTATCGCCAATACGAGAATTATGGGGATCGAAATGGGTGGTTTAATCGGGGGGCCGTTTGTAGGGATTGGCGCAGGGCTTTTAGCTGGAATTCATCGCTATTCCTTAGGAGGAAGCACCGCGCTCAGCTGTGCGATTTCTTCCATTTTAGCGGGTGTCATTGCAGGCTATGTCGGCAGCAGGTTTAAGCGGAGGAATCGAATGGTGACACCTCGCCAAGCAGCTCTTTTTGGTGTGGCGATGGAATCATTACAGATGATCATTATCCTTCTGTTTGCAAGGCCATTTGCGGATGCATGGGGGCTTGTCAGTATCATCGCCCTGCCGATGATCTTTGTGAATGGAATCGGCAGCTTTATCTTTTTATCTATTTTACAGTCAGTCATTCGGCAAGAAGAGCAGGCAAAAGCGATGCAGACACATCGTGTATTTTCGATCGCCGATCAAACACTGCCTTTTTTCCGCCAAGGGTTAAATGAACAGTCATGTAAAAGTGTGGCGGAGATCATTCATCGGTTGACTGAAACAGATGCGGTCTCCTTAACAGACACAGAAAAGATTTTAGCGCATGTCGGAGATGGAACAGATCATCATATTCCATCTAAAAGCCTGATTACAGGGCTGTCGAAACAGGTCTTGATGAGCGGCAAGATTATGAAGGCGCATTCGAAGGGCGAAATCAATTGTTCAGTCGCCCATTGCCCTCTTGAAGCGGCCATCGTGCTGCCGCTCACTTCTAACGGTCAAACGATCGGAACGTTAAAAATGTATTTCAATTCTCCGGTCGGATTAAGCAGGGTGGAAGAGGAGCTTGCAGAAGGTTTGGCGATGCTGTTTTCCACACAGCTTGAGCTTGGGGAGGCGGAAACTCAAAGCCGCCTCTTAAAAGATGCAGAGATCAAAGCACTTCAAGCACAAGTGAACCCGCACTTTTTATTTAACGCTATTAATACCATCTCTGTTTTATGCAGAACCAATGTGGAGATGGCAAGGAAGCTGCTGCTTCAGCTAAGTATTTATTTCCGTTCAAATATGCAAGGCGCCCGCCAGCTGCTGATTCCAATGCAGAAGGAGATTCAGCATGTGGAGGCATATTTATCACTCGAACAAGCAAGGTTTCCAAATAGATACCATGTGACCTTTCAAATCGAAAAGGAGCTGGAGCAGGTGATGATTCCGCCCTTTGTGCTTCAGGTGCTTGTTGAAAACGCAGTGAGGCATGCTTTTCCTAAACATCAAAAGAATTGTGAAGTCATCGTATCCGCTTTGATGAAAGATGGGCATGTTTATATGAAAGTGACAGATAATGGACAAGGGATCGATGATGACAAGATGGCTCAGCTATTAAAAGCGCCTGTCGAATCACTAGAAGGAACAGGAACAGCCCTTTTTAATTTAGATCAGCGGTTAAGAGGGATTTTTGGCAGACAAGCCGCTTTATCCATTTATAGTGACCAAGGCACTGACATCTCATTTCGCATTCCGATGGACTATGTAAAAAAGGATGATTCTCGTTGATGAAAGTATTAATCGTAGATGATGAAGTGTTAGCAAGAGATGAATTAAAATACTTATTACGAAGAACGAAAGAGGATGTTCAAATACAGGAAGCAGAAAATATAGAATCTGCTTTTGACCGGATGGTCGATCATAAGCCGGATCTGCTCTTTTTAGACATTGATTTATCTGGTGAGAACGGATTTGATATTGCCAAAAGGCTCAACCGGATGTCTGATCCGCCAGCGGTTGTATTTGCGACAGCCTTTGATCAATATGCGCTGAAGGCGTTTGAGGTAAGTGCCCTTGATTACTTAACAAAACCATTTGATGAAGAGCGGCTGCTCCAGACCATTCAAAAGTTTAAAAAGTGGAAATCTGTTGAGACGCAAGATCACCAGCTGTCAGATGAGAAAGCGCCCCACCAGCAAAAATTAGCGATCTCAGTCGATGACTCAATTGTGATCCTGCGAGTTGAAGAGATCATGTATGTAGGACTCAGCGAGGGGAAAAAGGTCGTGAAAACAAAGGATCACGAGTATGAGGTCTCAGAACCGCTGGTGGTCATTGAAAAGAAACTTCCTGAGGCTTACTTTATGAGGGTCCATCGCAGCTATATCGTGAATACCTCTCATATGAAAGAAGTACAGCCGTGGTTTAATTCGACGTATAATCTGCATATGACAGACGGGTCTATCATTCCTGTCAGCCGCACATATGCCAAAGAATTAAAGAAGTCACTCCTGCTAGAGTAGGAGGGCTTTTTTTGTTTGTATTTCAATACTCGTTTTTTGCATTTCAGTCATTGAATCGAGCGAGTTTTATTGTAAACGCTTCATTCGTTTATTTCATGCCTTATACTGAGGGCAGTCGAAGAAAGAGGTGAAGCGGCATGAGTGCCACGAAAGTATATGGATTTCTATCTCAAGCATTTATTTTTGCAACCGTAATGTTTGTTTCTAATCTCATTTCAATGTATTTACCGATTCCGATGCCCGCATCCGTCATTGGTTTGGTTCTATTATTTGTTTTGTTAACAACGAAAATCGTTAAACTGGAGCAGGTGGAGCAATTAGGAACATCATTGACAGGACTCATTAGCTTTCTATTTGTTCCCTCTGGAATCTCAGTCATTCAATCACTAGGTGTCATGCAAGAAGTAGGTGTGCAAGTAGTCGGCGTCATTATCATTGCAACCATTATGCTACTTGCAGCGACAGGGCTGTTTTCGCAGCTTCTCATGCAATTATCAGAAAGACCGCAGAAACGTAAAGAGACAAAGGAGAGTAAATCTGCTCCTTCTCATTCAAATAAACCAGCTTCAAGTACGCATTAAAGGAGAGATGCAAAATGGGTACAAGTACAATGAGTCCTTATTTTGGCATTGTCGTCTCATTAGTCGCCTTTGGGATAGGGACATTCTTATTTAAAAAATCAAAAGGTTTCTTCTTGTTCACCCCGCTGTTTGTGGCGATGGTACTAGGCATTTTATTTTTGAAAGTTGGCGGTTTTTCCTACGCAGATTATAATGAGGGCGGCAAGATTATCAAATTTTTCTTAGAGCCTGCCACGATTGCTTTCGCTATCCCGCTTTATAAGCAGAGAGCCTTGCTTAAAAAATATTGGTGGCAAATTTTATCCGCTATTTTTGTAGGTTCACTTTGTTCCATTACGATCGTATATCTCGTAGCGAAAGGGATTCATTTAGATGCGGCTGTGATGAAAAGCATGCTTCCACAAGCAGCGACAACAGCGATTGCTCTTCCGATTGCAAAGGATATTGGCGGAATCGCAGATATCACAGCCTTTGCGGTCATATTTAACGCAGTCATTGTCTATGCACTAGGTGCCTTCTTCTTAAAATTATTTCGCATTAAAAACCCAGTGGCAAAAGGTCTTGCACTTGGTACATCAGGACATGCGCTTGGGGTTTCTGTTGGAATTGAGATGGGAGAAGTAGAAGCAGCGATGGCAAGTATCGCCGTTGTGGTCGTAGGAGTTGTGACCGTTATCGTCATTCCAATCTTTATGCAGTTGATTCTTTGATGGCGTCATTGTGTGAAAAAGTCTTGCCCAATTCGTCTCATCATGTTAAACTGAAAAAGTTGTTTCAAGAGTTCGGTTACTTGACGGACGAATGAAAATTGTGTAGAATAATTAACGAATTGAATAGATATCACAAGCAGAAGCACCCGCTTCTCACCTGATTGACACATGTTTGTAGTTGACAGGTTGACCGTACATTTATTTTTTCATGCAAATGTTCGCAGTGTGGGTGTTTTATATGCCCACACTTTTTGTTTGCCTGTAAAACATACAACGAAATGGTCAAATGAATTGTGAACTCAATTCAAAATCTCATGGAGGTGGCTCACTATTAGCAAAGATCAATTAGTTAATGAAGGTATTCGTGCGCGTGAAGTTCGTTTGATCGGACAAAATGGCGATCAGCTTGGGATTAAAACCCGCCAGGAAGCTCTGGAAATTGCTACGAAAGCCAATCTTGACCTTGTGTTAGTTGCTGCAAATGCAAAACCACCTGTTTGCCGAATCATGGACTATGGTAAGTTCCGATTCGAACAGCAGAAGAAGGAAAAAGAGGCACGTAAGAATCAAAAAATCATTAGCTTAAAAGAAGTTCGGTTGAGCCCGACAATCGATGAACATGATTTTAACACGAAGCTCCGTAATGCAATCAAATTCCTTGAAAAGGGAGATAAAGTGAAAGCTTCTATCCGCTTTAAAGGCCGTGCGATTACGCATAAAGAAATCGGACAGCGCGTGTTAGACCGTTTCTCTGAAGCCTGCGCTGAAGTAGCAACAGTAGAAACAAAACCTAAGATGGACGGACGCAGCATGTTCCTCATGCTTGCACCAAAAGTCGAAAAGTAAAGTAACAGAGGGAGGAAACATCCAATGCCAAAAATGAAAACTCACCGCGGATCTGCTAAACGTTTCAAAAAAACAGGTTCTGGTAAACTTAAACGTTCTCATGCGTACACAAGTCACTTGTTCGCTAACAAATCTACAAAGCAAAAACGTAAATTGCGTAAGAGTGCAATCGTAAGTGCTGGAGATTTCAAACGTATCAAACAACAACTTGCAAACATTAAGTAATTTGGAATAGGAATCATAGGAGGGAATTACAATGCCAAGAGTAAAAGGCGGAACTGTGTCGCGTCAGCGTCGTAAAAAGGTTCTTAAATTAGCAAAAGGTTATTTCGGTTCAAAACATAGATTATACAAAGTAGCAAACCAACAGGTGATGAAATCTGGAAACTACGCTTTCCGTGACCGTCGTCAGAAAAAACGTGACTTCCGTAAACTATGGATCACTCGTATCAACGCTGCAGCTCGTATGAACGGTCTTTCTTACAGCCGTTTAATGCATGGCTTAAAGCTTTCTGGTATCGAAGTAAACCGCAAAATGCTTGCTGACCTTGCTGTGAATGACCTAAATGCATTCAATCAGCTTGCTGATGCTGCAAAAGCACAACTAGACAAGTAAGTTCTATAAAAGATCATTCCTTCGAGGGGTGATCTTTTTTCTGAGGTGAAATGAATGAATATGGCTTTGATCCTGCTGCTTATTTTGGTGAATGGCTATGGCTTTTTTCTCATGGGTGAAGACAAACGCCGGGCCAAAGCACATAAATGGAGAATTTCAGAGGCGCATTTATGGAGTGTTGCGGTTCTTTTTGGCGCTGCCGGGTCGTATCTAGGAATGCAGTATTTCCGGCATAAAACAAAGCATCCTGCCTTTCAAATCGGCATGCCTTTATTAATTATTTTGCAGTTGATCCTATTGGGATATATCCAAGTTATTTGAAAAAGGAGCAGACGCCATTAGGACGGCGTGTCTGCTCCTTTTTTTTGTTTGATTTTTTTTATGGGCTGATCCCAATCAATTTTTGTTTGAGGATAACGCTCGATAATGTTTTCCTCCAGTTTTTCAAAGTCTTCTAATGTAAATTCACTCAGCTTCTCAGGTGACTCCGTCCAAACGTAAATGGAGTGGACAAACAGAGGATGATCCTTAGAAGGAACATGCTTCTCCCCTTCAAACAAGACACCTTTATAGACGAAATTAAAATTTTTGCGCGCATTTTGCTGTTCATCCATAAAATAAAAGCCTTCTTTTAATTGTGCTTGTTTCAGCTTTCTTCTCGGATTTGAGAAGAATTTTACCGCCATGTAGAAGATGTAGACAAGCAGTGCAACAAGAGCTAGTCTCATGAGGATTACAAACATGACAGGATGCACCTCCAATACCGTTATCTGATGTACTACGAATGAAAACGCCAAAAGGTTTCAACTTTTTTTAAAAAAATATTTCGTAAAACGAAAAAATATTCATAAAAAGATCGTATTGAACGAAAGAGGTTTTGTATAATAAGAATGCACCATGAAGATAAAGGAGGATAAATGGAATGACAAAGCTCGATCAAACATTAACTATGCTCAAAGACCTAACGGATGCAAAAGGGATTCCAGGAAATGAACGTGATGTCAAAAAAGTCATGCAGACATACATAGAATCATATGCAGATGAAGTCTCTACAGACCGCCTTGGCAGCTTGATCGCTAAAAAGGAAGGAAACGCTAACGGACCTAAAATTATGCTCGCTGGTCACCTAGATGAAGTAGGATTCATGGTGACAAAAATTGATGACAAAGGCTACATTCGTTTTCAAACAGTCGGCGGCTGGTGGTCACAAGTCATGCTCGCCCAGCGTGTCACCATTGTGACGAAAAAGGGAGAGATCACAGGGGTAATTGGTTCAAAGCCACCACACGTCTTGTCACCTGAAGCTCGTAAAAAGTCAATTGAGATTACGGATATGTTTATTGATATTGGGGCGTCAAGCAAAGAACAGGCAATGGAGTGGGGCGTGCTGCCTGGAGATCAAATCGTTCCTTACTTTGAGTTTACAGTCATGAATGATGAAAAAATGCTCCTTGCAAAAGCATGGGACAACCGCATTGGCTGTGCAGTCGCCATTGATGTCATGAAAAATTTGCACAATGCTCAGCATGAGAATATTGCTTACAGCGTCGCAACTGTCCAAGAGGAAGTAGGCCTGCGCGGAGCTAAAACAGCAGCGGCTACGATTCAGCCTGATATTGGATTTGCCATTGATGTAGGTGTAGCAGGAGATACACCGGGCATCACTGAGAAAGAAGCAACTAGCAAACTTGGCAAAGGCCCAACGATTGTTGTATTTGATGCTTCAATGGTCTCTCATAAAGGACTTCGTGATTTTGTTGTCCAAACAGCTGATGAACTGAACATTCCTTATCAATATGACTCAATGCCTGGCGGCGGGACAGATGCTGGCGGTATTCATTTAACAGGCCATGGTGTTCCATCACTATCTATCGGAATTCCGAGCAGATATATTCATACCCATGCCGCAATGATTCACCGAGATGATTATGAAAATGCAGTGAAGCTTTTAACAGAAGTGATCAAAAGACTTGATCAAAAAACCGTTGAACAGATTACGTACGGTTCTTAAGTAAGAAAGCCTTTCCTCAGTACAGGGGAAAGGCTTTTTTATTGAATTTCCCAGGAAATGAACGGTGTGTTCAAAGTGAGTCAAAAGAACTATTTTCAGTAAAAAAGGAGAATATTTCCTAGTGAATAAGGCACATGTGATCGAGCGTTTATTTTTGTAAGATGAAAGCAATAAAAAGGACAGAGCCATAGAATGCCCTGTCAAAAGAGAGTTTATGGAAGTAGGTGAAGCTACCTTAAGAATAAACATATTATTCTTATTTGTCAACTTGGTTTTAAAAGAAAGAAAAATCAATCAATTTATGTTATATTTGTAACAAATTGTTTATACAAAGGGGATGGTTAAATGAATGCGGTTACAATTGTAATAGGATCTATGTGTATTTTAGCGATTGCCTATCGTCTTTATGGCACATTTATGATGGTCAAGGTATTAAAGGTCACAGATGATCATCCTACACCGGCTCACACGCTAGAGGACGGGAAAGATTATGTGCCGACAAATAAATGGGTCACATTTGGGCATCACTTTGCTGCCATTGCAGCTGCTGGTCCGTTAGTGGGTCCGATTTTAGCCGCTCAATTTGGGTATTTACCTGGTCTCCTTTGGCTTTTAATTGGAGCAGTCATAGGCGGAGCTGTACATGATCTAGTCGTCTTATTTGCATCGATGCGAAAAAAGGGGAAATCATTATCAGAGGTAGCGAAGGAAGAGCTGGGACCTGTTGCCGGGTTTTGTACAGGGCTTGCGATGCTGTTTATTATTACAATCACAATGGCAGGTTTGTCTATGGTTGTGCTTCATGCTTTAGAACGTAACCCTTGGGGGACATTTGCAGTTGGAATCACGATTCCGATTGCGATGGGGGTTGGTCTGTATTATAAAAAAACAGGCAATTTAAAGCTGGCGACATCTGCGGGATTTATTTTGCTGATGTTTGGGGTATTCCTTGGTCCAAATATTCAAGGAACGGCACTAGGTGATTTTTTAACACTTGATACAAAAACGCTTGCTCTTGCCCTGCCGATCTATGCCTTTTTTGCTGCGGCTCTGCCAGTTTGGCTGCTGCTTGCACCGAGGGACTATTTAAGTAGTTTTATGAAAATTGGTGTATTCATTGCGCTGATTGCTGGTATCTTTGTCGTGAATCCGTCCATTCAATTCCCCGCGTTTACAGAGTTTGTGAATGGAGGAGGACCTGTATTAGCTGGTCCTGTCTGGCCATTTATTTCGATTACCATTGCTTGCGGTGCCATTTCTGGTTTCCACGCATTTGTTGGTTCAGGGACAACACCTAAGATGCTGGACCGATGGAGTGATATGAAGCCTGTTGCGTTTGGCGCAATGCTTGTGGAATGCTTAGTTGGGATTATGGCTTTAATTGCAGCTACTGCTCTGCATCCAGGAGATTATTTTGCGATAAACAGTACACCCGAAGTGTTCCGTACACTCGGTATGAGTGTCGAAAACCTTCCGCAGCTGAGTAAGGAAATCGGCCTTGACTTAGAAGGAAGAACGGGTGGTGCCGTAACATTAGCGGTAGGGATGGCGTATATCTTTACGGGGATTCCGTTCTTTAGTCATTTGGCTTCTTACTTCTTCCAGTTCGTCATTATGTTTGAGGCTGTCTTTATTTTAACTGCTATTGATGCGGGGACACGTGTGGCACGCTATTTGATTCAAGACTTCTTAGGTGAAGCATATAAACCGCTTAAACGAACTGACTGGATACCTGGTTCGGTGTTTGCAAGTGCGCTTGCTTGTTTTATGTGGGGATACTTACTTTACTCAGGGGACATCGGGTCTATTTGGGCGCTGTTTGGGGTTTCAAATCAGTTAATGGCCTCGGTTGGGTTGATCATCGGGGCAACCGTTGTATTAAAAATTGCAGATAAAAGACGATATATGCTGACTTGTTTAATTCCGCTTGCTTACTTATATGTGACGGTGAATTATGCAGGCTATTGGATGGTAGCAAATGTATATCTCAATCCTGAAGCATCCGGTTACAGCGTGCTGAATGCGGTGCTGTCGATCATCATGCTGATCTTAGGTTTTGTGATTATTGTGTTTGCGATAAAAAAATGGGTCGAAATCTGGCGTGATCCAGCGCTTCGAATGGAAACGCCTATCACTGGCTAAATGAAAAAGGCCGGCTTGCTTTTATAAGCAAACCGGCTTTTTTTATTGCTGCTGTTGAGGCTTTAAGCCTTGCTCTAATGTTTCAAGGATCTCATTTTTCTCGTTTTCTGATGCTTCTTGCCAAAGCACCTCGAACAACACGCCAAGGCCTGGCAGCATTTTTTCCTCGCCGCTTTGAATCGCATCTAAAATCGTATGTTCAAGCTGTTCTTGATTATGGCCAGTAATGTTTTGAATGACTGCGCCTCTTAAATTAAAATCCATTGCCCACACTCCTTTTTTGATGGTAATAGCCCTATTCTGTCTCAAAGACAGGTTTATTATGTAGTGTGCATGAGATATAATAAATTCATGATAATTAAAGGAGTTAACGTCGCTTGAAATATATAGAATCAGCTAAAAACACAAACATTAAACAGTGGAAGAAGCTCCATACGAAAAAAGAACGAACGAAAACGGGGCTATTTCTCGTTGAGGGAATACATTTAGTCGAAGAAGCATTAAAGAGCGGGATCGTGAAGGAATTAATGGTCACCTCGCCCGATATGCTTCCTTCTCATATCCAGCCTGACATTGAGCTTTATGAACTGAGCGAAGAGGCCTTTTCTGCCATGACAGAAACAGAAACGCCTCAGCACATTGCCGCAGTCTGTACAGTTCCTGTTTTTGAAGAAAAGAAGGTTGAACGAATTCTTCTATTAGACGCAGTGCAGGACCCGGGGAATTTAGGCACACTCATTCGAACAGCAGATGCCGCTGGTCTTGATGCTGTGATCTTAGGAGAAGGAACAGTTGATGCGTTTAACGGAAAAACGCTCCGTTCGGCACAAGGGTCTCATTTTCACCTGCCTATCTTAAAGCAAACCCTTCAACAGGCGATCACCGAACTGAAAGAACGAGGCATACCTGTATACGGGAGTGCCTTAAAAGATGCGAAAGAGTATAGAAGCGTAACGGCAGAAGGTCCGTTTGCATTAATTGTTGGAAATGAGGGAGCAGGTATTGATCCAGCGATTCTGCAAATGACAGATCAAAATTTATATGTGCCAATGTATGGGCAGGCAGAATCATTAAATGTCGCTGTTGCAGCAGCTGTTCTAGTCTATCATTTGCGCGGATAGTGTTGCATCAAGTGCTCATTTTCACTATAATGAAACTAATATTTAAAAACCATGATAGAGGAAGATTGTTTCAAGAAGCGGCCTTTTAGGGAGAATGCATCGTAGACTGAAAGTGCATTTAAGGAATGCTGAAACAGGAATTCACCTCTGGAGTTGTCACCGGGACCGCAGGCTTTGCGTAAAGGTGGACCGGATTCGTTTGATTCCGTTATGTCAATGAAGCTTATTCGCACATGCATTTGTGCTTAACAAGGGTGGTACCGCGACCACAACTCGTCCCTTCTTTTATGGAGGAACGAGTTTTTTTATTGTCTTCAAACGATCAAACAGCCGTTTATCCGAGCGGTTTTGTATATCAAAAGGAGGATCACACTCATGCAAGAAACGTTAAAACAGCTTGAAACAGAGGCGATAGCAAAGGTTGAAGCAGCTAGCTCGCTCAAAGAGGTCAATGACATTCGTGTTCAATACTTAGGGAAAAAAGGACCGATTACAGAAGTACTTCGCGGAATGGGCAAGCTCTCCGCAGAAGAAAGACCGAAAATGGGTGCACTTGCAAACGAAGTAAGAGAGCAGATTGCTAGTGCCATTGCTGAAAAAAATGAACAGCTGGAAGCAGAAGAAGTGAAGAAAAAACTTGCTTCTCAAACGATCGATGTTACTTTGCCGGCAAGTCCAATCAAAATGGGAGCAAGACATCCATTAACGATAGTTGTCGAAGATATTGAAGATTTATTTATCGGAATGGGCTATACCGTTGAGGAAGGTCCTGAGGTAGAAACAGATTATTATAACTTTGAAGCGCTGAATCTTCCAAAGGAGCATCCGGCACGTGATATGCAGGACAGCTTCTATATTACCGAAGATACACTGATGAGAACACAAACATCACCAGTACAAGCACGTACACTTGAGAAATATAAAGGACAAGGTCCTGTGAAGATCATCTGTCCTGGTAAAGTATATAGACGTGACAGTGATGACGCGACTCATTCACATCAATTTATGCAAATTGAAGGGCTTGTCGTCGATCACAATATTAGCATGAGTGATCTAAAAGGAACGCTGGAGACAGTCGCAAGAAAAATGTTTGGGGAAGATCGTGAAATTAGACTGCGTCCAAGCTTTTTCCCTTTCACAGAACCATCTGTCGAAGTCGATGTGTCTTGTTTTAAATGCGGCGGGAAGGGCTGCTCTGTATGTAAAGGAACAGGCTGGATTGAGATTTTAGGTGCAGGAATGGTTCATCCGAATGTCCTGAAAATGAGCGGATTTGATCCAGAAACTTACCAAGGCTTTGCTTTTGGAATGGGTGTGGAACGGATCGCGATGCTGAAATACGGCATTGATGATATTCGCCATTTCTACACAAATGACATTAGATTCACAAAGCAATTCAAGCAGGACTAAGAGGAGGAAATCAACATGTTTGTTTCATATAAATGGTTAGAAGACTATGTCGATTTAGAAGGCATCAAGCCGGCTGAATTAGCAGAAAAAATCACAAGAAGCGGAATTGAAGTGGAAACCGTTGAATATAAAGGCGAAGGCATCAAAGGAGTTGTCGTTGGACACGTCATTGAACGTGAACAGCATCCGAATGCGGATAAATTAAACAAATGTCTTGTTGATATCGGCGAAGACGCACCGGTGCAAATTATTTGCGGGGCTCCGAATGTGGAGAAAGGACAGTATGTGGCCGTCGCAACGGTTGGCGCAGTCCTTCCTGGCAACTTTAAAATTAAAAAAGCAAAACTGCGCGGTGAAGAGTCTCATGGCATGATTTGTTCTCTGCAAGAATTAGGCGTAGAGAGCAAGCTCGTACCAAAGGAATATGCAGAAGGGATTTTTGTTTTTCCGAATGACGTGAAACCAGGGGATGATGCTCTTCAAGCACTTCAATTAGATGATGCGGTACTTGAGCTTGGCTTAACACCAAACCGTGCCGATGCCCTGAATATGCTGGGTGTGGCTTATGAGGTTGCCGCCATTTTAGGAAGAGATATCAAGCTTCCTGATACAGCACATGACACTTCTTCCGAAAAAGCAGCAGACTATATTTCTGTTAAAATTGAGGATCAAGAAGCGAATCCACTTTATGCAGCGAAGATCATTAAAAATGTAAAGGTTGGACCAGCACCGCTTTGGATGCAAACAAGATTGATGAATGCAGGCATCCGTCCAATTAACAACGTTGTGGATATTACAAACTTTGTACTGCTTGAATACGGCCAGCCGCTTCATGCCTTTGATTATGACCGCTTTGGTTCAAAGCAGGTGGTCGTTCGTAAAGCGTCTGACAGCGAAATCATTCAAACACTCGATGAGCAAGAGCGTACATTGTCATCAAAGCATCTTGTCATCACGAATGGAACGAAAGCGCACGCGGTAGCAGGCGTCATGGGCGGCTTCGAATCAGAGGTACGGGATGAGACGACGACGATTCTTTTAGAAGCGGCATATTTCAACGGTCAAACAGTCCGTCAAGCATCTAGAGACTTAGGGCTTCGCAGTGAATCAAGCACACGATTTGAAAAAGGCCTCGATCCGCAGCGTACGAAACCGGCAGCAGAAAGAGCAGCTCAATTGATCAGCATGTATGCAGGCGGTGAAGTGCTAAGCGGTACAGTTGAGGAAAATCACCTTGAAGCAAGTATGAATGTCATCCACGTATCAACTGAGCGTGTGAACAAGGTGCTTGGAATGAGCATTTCAAAAGAAGATATGATTCAGATTTTCAACAAATTAGGCTTTACAGTGGGCGAATCAAATGATGTTCTTGTCGTAACAGTTCCTTCCCGCAGAATGGATATTACGATTGAAGAAGACCTCATTGAAGAAGTCGCAAGATTATACGGCTACGATAATATTCCATCTACACTGCCCGCGACAGCCGGCACTGTTGGCGGTCTCACCCCATACCAAGTAAAGCGCAGAAAGGTAAGACGTTTCTTAGAGGGCGCAGGACTTTCTCAAGCGATTACGTATTCATTGACGAATCAGCATAAGTCCACAGCTTTTGCCCTGCATCCAGCTTATGAAACGAGACTTTCTCTGCCAATGAGTGAGGAACGCAGTGTGCTGAGACAAAGTCTTCTGCCAAACTTACTTGATTCTGTTGCATATAACTTGGCAAGACAAGCTGATTCATTTGGATTTTATGAAACGGGCTCTGTTTTCTTAGCAGAAGCTGAAGGGGCAAAGCCAGTGGAAAAAGAACATGTCGCTGGTGCGCTGACAGGCTTATGGCATAAAAATCTTTGGCAGGGCGAGAAAAAAGCCGTCGATTTTTATGTAGCGAAAGGAATTGCTGAAGGATTGTTTGAAAAGCTTGGTGTGTCAGACCAAATCACATATGTTCAAGCAGAGCGTGAGGGTCTTCACCCAGGGCGAACAGCAGATGTTCACTTAAATGGTCAAGTCATTGGCTTTGTTGCCGCACTGCATCCAGTCGTTGAAAAAGAATTGGATTTAAAAGAAACGTATGTATTCGAGTTTGATTTAACAGATGTGATGACATCTGAAACGAAGGATATGAAATATACAGCGATTCCGAGATTCCCTGCTGTGACAAGAGATATCGCACTTGTTGTCGATCAGCATATCTCAAGCGGACAGCTGGAGCGTGTCATCTATGAAGCAGGCGGTCATCTACTCACAGACCTATCTGTATTCGATGTGTACGAAGGGGAACATATGGAAGAAGGCAAAAAATCTGTTGCATTCTCTCTTCAATATTTAAACCCTGAACAAACGTTGACCGAGGAAGAAGTCACCGCTGTTCACACAAAAGTTTTGAAAGCACTAGAAGATACGTATCAAGCCGTCTTACGCGGTTAAAGGAAAAAAGCTAGGGCCTCATGGGCTCTAGCTTTTTTTATAGCATTTTTTTCGCTTTTTGTGTGTTGGCAAAATGCAGCTTTGTAAATTGACGTAAAGTATCTTCACCATGCAGCTTGATGAGCTTGGCGGCGGCCTTGTCTACATGAGGACCGGCTCCTTTTGGGATGTCAAAGCCTGCAGCCTGTGATAATTTGTCCATTTCAATTAAAAAGGCGTACCTTGCGATAATGGAAGCTGCAGCGACTGACAAATGGATGCCTTCTGCTTTTGTACTAAAATACGTCCGTTCCCGAATAATTTTTTTCCCGGCAAGATGCTTGAAATAAATGCCTGGTTCTGCAAATTGGTCAATCAAAATGGCTTCAGGCTGCTGTCCGTCCAGTTTTTCTAGCACAGAGGTGATGACTTGGTTATGAAGCAGTGCCTTCATTTTTCCTTGACTCATGCCCTTTTCCTGCATCGTATTGTACTTTTCATTTCGGAGAACGAGAAGGCTGAACGGAATGGTTTTGATGAGATCCTTGGCAATGTTGAGAATTTGCGGGTCCTTTAGCCCTTTTGAGTCTTTTACGCCAAGCTCTTTCATTAAAGCAAGCTGGCTGGCATCAACATAGGCCGCACAGACTGTGATCGGTCCGAAATAATCACCTGTACCTACTTCATCTGAACCGATGACCGACATGGAAGCAATGCCGGGCGGCGGACTGTATTTTGTAACAGCAGGTGATTTTTGACTTTTCGTATCAGCTGCTTGCAAGTGGCTGAATTGACTGGCTTCAGCTTCTGCCTTTTGTCCTTGAAACAATACTTTTCCAGATCGATAGGCTGTAATCGTACAGCCAGGGACTTTTGCTTGAAAGAGGGCGCCTGGCGGCAAATTGTCTGTTAAATGGTGCGCATACGCGCTCTTCATCTTTTTGAGGTCTTCTGATGTTGCTTTTAAAACGGATTGGGGCACAGTGGATAACTCCTTTTTACCTTGATATCATTGATTTCTAAAGTGTACCATAACAGGGAAGGGCTCGTCTTTCCATTCAATGTCTAAACATGTTATGATAGAGACTAGGATTCTCGTGGAATGGAGGAGAAACGTTGTCTGACGGCGGTAAAACGAAAACAACAGTTGAGATTTACGGACAGTCCTATACGATCATCGGACAAGAAACGAAGATGCATATGCGACATGTTGCGTCAATTGTTGATGATAAAATGAGAGAAATAAATGAAAAAAATCCATATCTTGATATAAACAAATTAGCTGTACTGACAGCAGTCAATGTCGTCCACGACTACTTGAAATTAAAAGAGCAATACGAAAAATTAGAGATTCAGCTAAAAGAAAAGGAATGAAATTACCGTGATCGATATCATCATTTTGTTTTTGCTTCTTATGGGAACGCTTGTCGGTCTAAAACGCGGGTTTATTCTTCAATTTATTAAATTGATCAGCTTTGTTGTTTCTATCTTAGTGGCTTCCATGTTTTATCAGTCACTTGCACCACAGCTTACGTGGATTCCGTCACCTAATTTTAGCGGCGGTCAACCGCAGCTCGCTTTCTTTAGCGGGAATCTAGAAACAGCTTATTATAATACCATTGCGTTTATCATTCTGTTTATCTTGACCAAAATCCTGCTCGCCATCATTGGCGGATTGCTCACAACCATTGCAAGTATACCTGTGATTAAACAGGTGAACAAACTGCTTGGCGGTGTTTTAGGATTTCTTGAAACCTATTTATTTGTGTTTATTCTATTGTTTGTCGCTGCATTACTTCCAGTAGATGCGCTCCAAACAATGATGAGCAAATCAATGTTAGCAGATGTGATCGTAAACAACACCCCTTACCTGTCCGGTCTTGTCAAAGACCTATGGTCGACGTATGGAGTTTAAAAACTTCTCCTTTTCTGGAGAAGTTTTTTCTCATTCCATGACAGAAAGTTGTAGGAAGAAGGGAAAGTTTGTATATTTATATAGGAAGATGCGAAAGCGGCTGGAGGATGAGAGATGAATAAAAAAGATATTATCAAACTTCTTGAAACAATTGCAGTATATATGGAACTAAAAGGAGATAATCCTTTTAAAATTTCTGCCTTTCGTAAAGCAGCAGCGGCACTGGAACAAGACGACCGCAGCCTTTCTCAAATAGATGATCTATTAGCATTACCCGGCATTGGAAAAGGAACCTTTGCTGTGATCACAGAGTATATCGAAAAAGGAAAATCAGAAACACTCGAACAATTAAAAAAGGAAGTGCCTGAAGGACTTGTCCCGCTCTTGAAATTGCAAGGGCTTGGCGGGAAGAAGATTGCGAAGCTTTACCAAGAGCTTGGTGTCCATGATGCCCAGTCATTAAAAGAAGCATGTGAAGCGGAAAAAGTACAAGCGCTTGCAGGCTTCGGTAAAAAAACAGAAGAGAAGATTCTCGCTGCTCTTGAGGAGGCCGGAAAGCAGCCAGAACGACTGCCAATTGGCTTTGCATTAGATGTGGCAGAGCGGATTGATCATGCGCTAGAACAGATGAAGGGGATTATTCGTTTTTCTAGAGCTGGCAGTCTAAGACGTGCACGAGAAACTGTCAAAGATTTAGATTATATCATTGCGACCAGCGATCCTGAACAAGTCAGAGAGCAGCTCGTTGCACTTGATGATGTCAAAGACGTCATTGCAAGCGGTGATACGAAGGTATCTGTCATTCTTGCCCTTGATTTTGAGATCAGTGTAGACTTCCGGCTTGTGACAACAGATCAATTTGCAACAACGCTGCACCATTTCACTGGCTCAAAAGATCACAATATTCGCATGCGTCAGCTTGCGAAGGAACGCGGAGAGCGTATTAGTGAATATGGTGTGGAAACAATTGAAACTGGAGAAGTCAAAACGTTTGAAGACGAGGCCGCTTTTTATGCGCATTTTCAACTTCCGCTCATTCCGCCAGAAATTCGTGAAACCGGAGCGGAGATTGATACGTATAAAGAAAGTATGCAATTTGTAGAGTTAAAAGATATCAAAGGCGACCTTCATATGCACTCAACATGGAGTGACGGCGCATTTTCTATTCGCGAAATGGCAGAGGCATGTATCGCAAAAGGCTATGAATACATGGCGATTACAGACCACTCGCAATATTTAAAAGTAGCAAACGGTTTAACAAAAGAACGTTTACGTCTGCAAGCAAAAGAAATTGACAAGCTGAATCAAGAATTCGAGCATTTTCACATTTTCAAAGGGGTCGAAATGGATATTCTCCCGGATGGATCATTAGATTATGATGATGACTTTTTAGCAGACATGGATTTTGTCATTGCGTCTATCCACTCGAGCTTTTCTCAGCCGGAAGAAGTCATTATGGAGCGCCTTGAAAATGCCCTGCGGAATCAGCATGTGGATTTAATTGCACATCCAACAGGCCGTTTGATCGGCAGACGGGACGGCTATGCCTTAAATATAGATCAGCTCATAGAGCTTGCGAAGAAAACGGGAACTGCACTAGAGCTCAACAGCAACCCGTCAAGACTGGATTTAAAAACAGAGCATTTAATGAAAGCAAACGAAGCAGGTGTGAACATCATGATCAATACAGATGCGCACAATATCGCCATGCTGGATCATATGGAAGTTGGTGTAACAGCTGCAAGAAAAGGCTGGACACCAAAAGCAAATGTCGTGAATACTTTTTCTCTAAGCGAGATCAAAAAGTTTTTAACGCGTGACAGGTAGTCGTTAGGAGGCTGGACCATGCTGCAACAAAAAGTGTTAGCATCATTAGAATTTCATAAAGTAAAAGAAAAAGTCATGTCCTATACCGCATCCTCATTAGGAAAAGAAAGAGCGCAGGATTTAACGCCGCTGACGGATATAGAAACCATTCAGCATTTGCTGGAAGAGGTAGCAGAAGCACAGGATGTCATCCGCTTAAAGGGATCGGCGCCATTTGGCGGGCTGACGGATATTAGACGCGGGGTCAAACGGGCAGAAATCGGCAGTACATTAAGCCCATCTGAGCTCATGGAAATTGCAGCGCTATTATACACTGCGAAAAATATGAAGCACTTTCTCACGTCCCTGTATGAAGATGGTGTAGACATACCTCGCCTTCATACATATGCAGAGACGCTGATATTACTGCCTGAAGTCAGAAAAGAAATCGAAAGCTGTATTGGTGATAATGGAGAAGTGCTTGATCACGCAACTCCGGCGCTACGAACAATACGTACGCAATTACGTTCATTAGAATCAAAAGTGCGAGATAAATTAGAATCCATGATTCGCTCACAATCTGCTTCAAAAATGCTGTCAGACACGATTGTCACCATTCGTAATGATCGGTTTGTGATTCCGGTAAAGCAGGAGTACCGCTCGAATTACGGCGGAATTGTTCACGATCAATCATCATCTGGGGCAACCCTTTTTATTGAGCCGCAAGTGGTCGTGGATTTAAATAACACCTTGCAGCAAACCCGTTTAAAAGAAAAACAAGAGGTCGAAAAGATCCTCCAAATGCTGACAGCGAGCGTGTCAGAACACATTGAGGAACTTCTTCACAATGTAAAAGAGCTTCAGACGTTAGATTTTATTTTTGCTAAAGCCAAATATGCAAAGGCAGAAAAAGCCACAAAGCCTGCTGTGAATGATCAAGGGGAGATTTATTTAAAGCGGGCAAGACATCCTCTATTGCCTAGGGATCAGGTTGTGGCAAATGACATTGAGCTCGGCAAAGATTTTTCAACCATCGTTATTACTGGCCCAAATACAGGGGGTAAGACAGTTACCTTGAAAACGCTTGGTCTTCTTACGCTGATGACGCAGGCAGGCCTTCATATTCCAGTTGAAGAAGGCTCGGAAGTGGCTGTATTCGACCAAGTCTTTGCTGATATTGGAGATGAACAATCTATTGAGCAAAGCTTGAGTACGTTCTCATCTCATATGGTCAATATTGTAGATATCTTAAAGAATTTGACATCTAACTCACTCGTGTTATTTGATGAATTAGGGGCAGGAACAGACCCTGCAGAAGGTGCCGCGCTGGCCATGAGTATCTTAGATGAAGTGCATCAAACAAATGCACGCGTCATCGCAACGACCCACTATCCTGAGCTGAAGGCTTACGGATATAACCGGGAAGGTGTCACAAATGCGAGCGTGGAGTTTGACATTGAAACCTTATCACCAACGTACCGCTTGCTCATCGGTGTGCCCGGACGAAGTAATGCATTTGAAATTTCTAAACGTCTTGGGTTGCCAGATCATCTCATTGACCGTGCAAAAGCGGATATGCATGCCGAGCATAATGAAGTAGACCAAATGATTGCTTCATTAGAAGACAGCAAGAAACAAGCAGAAGAAGAGCTGCATGAGACAGAAGGCTATAGAAAAGAAGCAGAAAAGCTTCATAAAGAATTGCAGAGACAAATTCTTGAATGGAATGAGCAAAAGGACAAACTGCTTGAAGAAGCTGAAAAAAAAGCGGCAGAAAAAATTGAACAAGCCTCAAAAGAAGCAGAAGACATCATTCAAGAGCTTCGTTCGATAAAAAATGAGCATCGATCATTTAAAGAGCATGAACTCATCGATGCGAGAAAGCGTCTTGAAGAAGCAGTCCCTGAGTTTGACCGGAAGAAAAAGCCAGAGCCGGTGAAAAAAGCAGCAAGACATCTAAAATCAGGCGACGAAGTGAAAGTGCTCACCTTCGGGCAAAAAGGAACGCTGCTTGAACAAACAGGTGACAAAGAATGGAGTGTCCAAATGGGCATTCTGAAAATGAAAGTAAAAGAAAAAGACATGGAATTTATCAAATCAGCACCTGAATTTAAGCAGGAGAAAGCCATTACGGCAGTCAAAGGAAAAGACTATCATGTATCGCTTGAGCTTGACTTAAGGGGAGAGCGTTATGAAAATGCCTTAAGCAGAGTCGAGAAATATTTAGATGATGCTGTCTTAGCTGGTTATCCGCGTGTGTCGATCATTCACGGAAAAGGAACTGGCGCCCTTAGAAAAGGGGTTCAGGAATTACTGAAACAGCACCGAAGTGTGAAAAATGCTCGTTTTGGGGAACAAGGCGAGGGAGGATCAGGCGTTACCATCGTCGAATTAAAGTAAAAAGGAGAAAACGCATGAAAGCCTTTTGGGAAAATGAACTTGTGGAAATTGCCGCCTATTACAGCGTGGCCGTCCTATGTCTTGTCTTATTTCTAACCATTTTTGAACTCGTTACCTCCTATAAAAACTGGGAAGAGATCCAGCGGGGGAACTTAGCTGTTGCCATGGCAACAGGCGGAAAGATCTTTGGGATTGCGAATGTGTTTCAGCATTCTATCGCACAGCACAATTCCCTTCTGCAAATGATTGGATGGGGCGTATACGGCTTTGTGATGCTGCTTGTCAGCTATTTCATTTTTGAATTTTTAACACCACGATTTAAAGTAGACAAAGAAATTGAGAATGATAATAGAGCGGTCGGGTTTATTTCACTCATTATTTCAGTTGGGCTGTCTTATGTAGTAGCAGCCGGCATTTAAGGAGACGACATGGAAAAGCTAGCAAAAGTATTAATCGTAGTTGCCTGCACTTTTGCGGTCATTGGTGCCGTTTACATGTTCCTGTGAAATGAATAAGACAAAGTGAGAAAGCTGTCAGGGATTCCTTGGCAGCTTTTATCTCACCAGAAGGCGGTGAATCACATGAAGCAAATTCTGCAAAAAGACGAACTCATAAAGCGAATTGATACTTGTCTCCAAATGACTTCCCTGCCAAGAGACATATACGAACCGTATATTGCACGTCCATTTCAAACGACTGGATTTTTTGATGATTTGAGCCCTTATATTCAAATCGATCCGAGTGGCTATATTCTCATTCAATATGAACGAGGAATCCAAATGCTGCATAAAAGAACAAAAGCGGCGGATGAAGTCATTTACTGGATTTTAGAAGACACAATCTTTCTTACAGTCTACATAGATATGATGAGGCAGTATCAAGTCGACAACATCCAGACGCATTTACCTAATGACCCGAGTATCCATCAACAGATCGTGGAGAGAGTAAATGAGTCATTTCGTGCAATCGGTGGATTATATGAACAGTGGCATCATGAAGGAAAAAGAGCATCGATCGAAACACCGGCAAAGAAGTAAAGATGCCATGGAACCAAGCTCTATTTGAAAAAAGAAAACTGCCTTAAGGAAAAGTTTGCTATAATAAAATAGTACGAAAGTTCAGGAAGGAGGGTTTTTATGCAGTCAGATAAACGTTGGCTTCTGCATTACCCGAATCAAATTCCCCACGAACTCACCATCCCAAATGAGACGTTACAATCTTACTTATTCAGCTCCGCAGAGGCTGCACCTGAGCATACAGCCATTCATTTTCTAGGAAAAAACATCACCTATGAACAGCTCCAGGAAGAAGCATTGAAACTAGCTGGTCACCTGATGAAAATTGGCGTGAAAAAAGGCGACAGAGTAGCAATCATGCTGCCAAACTGTCCTCAATCTGTCATTTCATATTATGCTGTTTTAATTGCAGGCGGCATCGTTGTTCAAACGAACCCGCTTTATACGGAGAAAGAACTGGCATATCAAATGGAGGACAGCGGCTCAAAAGTGCTGATTACACTGGATTTATTGTATCCAAAGGCCTATAAAATGAAAGCGCTGACAAGTATGGAGCACTTGATCATCACCAAACTGCAGGATTATTTACCATTTCCGAAAAACATTCTGTTTCCTATCGTCCAAAAAAGAAAAAATAAAATGGTCATCCAAGTAGAGAAAAGCGAGACCATTCATCACTTCTCACAAATTATGAAAGAATCGTCAGGAGAACAGATTCCGGCTCTTGCCTTTGAACCGAAAGAGGATGTCGCTGTTTTGCAATATACAGGCGGAACGACTGGTTTACCAAAAGGGGTCATGCTGACGCATGAAAATATTTTAGCGAATACTGAAATGTGCGCTTCTTGGATGTATAAAACGACAAGAGGAAAAGAACGAATCCTTGGCATCATTCCGTTTTTTCATGTATACGGAATGACGACCGTATTAAACCTTGCTGTGAAAGAAGGGCATTCAATGATTCTCCTTCCGCGATTTGACGCAGCTGATACCCTCAAAACGATTGAAAAACAGAAACCGACACTCTTTCCAGGTGCACCCACCATGTATATTGCCTTGCTGCATCATCCGAACATTGAAAAGTATGACCTGTCGTCCATCACTGCATGTTTAAGCGGCTCGGCGGCTCTTCCTGTTGAAGTCAAACAGAGCTTTGAGAAATTAACAGGAGGGCGTTTAGTTGAGGGGTATGGTCTTTCAGAAACTTCGCCAGTGACCCATTCTAACTTTTTATGGGGAGCGAACAAAACAGGCAGCATTGGCTGTCCGTGGCCTGGGACAGACGCAGGTATTTATTGCGAGGAAACGGGTGGCCTTAAAGAGCCGTATGAGCACGGAGAAATTATCGTCAAAGGACCGCAGATCATGAAAGGCTACTGGAATCAGCCAGAGGAGACAGCAGCTGTATTAAGGGACGGATGGTTTTTCACTGGAGATATTGGGTATATGGATGAGGACGGTTTTTTCTATATCGTTGACCGGAAAAAAGATGTCATTATTGCGAGCGGTTATAATATTTACCCAAGAGAGGTCGAAGAAGCCCTTTATGAGCATGAGCTTGTACAAGAAGCCGTTGTCGCAGGCATACCAGATCCTTATAGAGGAGAAACAGTAAAAGCGTTTGTTGTGCCGAAAAAGGATGCTTATTTAACAGAGGATGAACTCGATCGCTTTGTCAGAACGAGAATTGCTTCATTTAAAGTACCGCGCGTGTATGAATTTAAAGAATCACTGCCTAAAACGGCTGTCGGAAAAATTTTGCGCAGAGTATTAATTGAAGAAGAAAAAAGAAAGCAAGCTTCATCATCTGAGACACCTGTCGATCAATTGAAGAAATAACGACCTTCATCATCCGGTCGAGCGGCCGGATGATTTGAATGATGACCGTCTGCTCTGGTATGATAAAGGTTGAAAAGAAAGAAGAAGATCACTTGACAAATCACCCGTTTCTTTTTAACATAAAGTTATGAATGAATGCTCATTCAATTTAGAAAGGGACGAAGCACATTGAAGCAGAAAAGACCGAAGTACATGCAAATTATTGATGCTGCAGTTGTGGTGATTGCGGAGAACGGCTATCATCAATCACAAGTTTCAAAGATTGCGAAACAAGCAGGGGTGGCAGACGGAACCATTTATCTTTATTTCAAAAACAAAGAGGATATTCTCATCTCATTGTTCAAAGAAAAAATGGGACAATTCATCGAACGGATGGAGACAGATATTCAAAAGAAGCCGTCTGCAAAAGAAAAGCTTCTACTGTTGATCGAGGAGCATTTTCGCATGCTGGCGCAAAATCATCATTTGGCTCTTGTGACACAGCTTGAACTCAGGCAGTCAAACCTTGAGCTGCGGCAAAAAATCAATGAGGTGCTAAAAGGGTATTTAAATATGCTCGAGTCGATTTTAACAGAAGGAAAGAAAACAGGAGAATTCAGACAAAATTTAGATGTCCGCTTAGCAAGACAAATGGTATTTGGGACGATTGATGAAACCGCAACAACATGGGTCATGAATGATCAAAAATATGATCTGCCTGCACTCGCAGAAAGTGTACATGATCTGCTGTTAAACGGAATACATCAATCCTAAAGACAATGTGAAAAAGGATGATTGACATGGAAAAAATACTCAGCTTACATCATGAAGGACAGACAGCGCTCATCACGATTCAGAACCCGCCTGCAAATGCCTTATCCTCTCAGCTGCTCACTGAGCTTAATGACATGTTCGATAAGCTCGAACAGAATGAAGAAGTAAGAGCGATTGTGATCCACGGAGAAGGCAGATTCTTCTCAGCAGGTGCTGATATTAAAGAATTTACGACTTTACAGGAAGAGTCTGATTATGCAAGCCTCGCTGATAGAGGACAGCAAGTCTTTGAACGGATTGAACAGTGTCCAAAGCCAGTCATTGCCTCGATTCACGGAGCAGCATTAGGCGGGGGCCTTGAGCTTGCTATGTCTTGTGATATCCGAATCGCAACAAAAGATGCAAAGCTTGGACTGCCAGAACTAAACCTTGGCATTATTCCAGGATTCGGCGGCACGCAGCGTCTCCCGCGCTACGTTGGTTCTGCTAAAGCACTTGAAATGATGGGAACAGCTGAACCGATTACAGGTGAAGAAGCATTTACGTGCGGCCTTGTTACAAAGCTGGCAGAAACAGAGGAAGAAGCGCTCGAAGCGGCCAAAACACTTGCGGGGAAATTTGCCGCGAAAAGCCCTAAATCACTTGAATATGTGCTTGATTTATTGAACGCCACAAAACTGTATTCATATGACGGCGGAATGAAGCTGGAAGCCAAAAAATTTGGTGAGGTTTTCCAATCAAATGACGCCAAAGAAGGCATCCAGGCCTTTATTGAAAAGCGCAAACCGAATTTTAAAGGGGAATAAGGGATAAGTACGACACAAGGGGGAGAAATAAATGAATATATTTGTTTTGATGAAGCGTACGTTTGACACGGAAGAGAAAATTTCGATTCAGTCTGGTGCAATTCAAGAAGATGGAGCAGAGTTCATTATTAATCCTTATGACGAGTATGCCATTGAAGAAGCCATTCAGCTTCGCGATGAGCACGGGGGAGAAGTGACCGTTGTGACAGTTGGCGGTGAGGATGCAGAGAAACAGCTGAGAACAGCGCTTGCTATGGGCTGTGACAGGGCCGTCTTATTAAATGTGGAGGATGACTTAGAAGAGTGGGACCAATATTCTGCTTCTACCATTCTTTATCACTATTTAAAAGACAAAGAGGCTTCCTTGATCTTAGCAGGGAATGTAGCAATTGACGGCGGCTCTGGACAGGTAGCCCCGCGTCTTGCTGAATTACTCGGTTTTTCATATGTGACTACGATAACAAGTATTCAAATTGACGGCGGCTCTGCGTCGATTGAACGAGATGCAGAGGGGGATGTGGAAGTCATTTCTGCCGAACTCCCGCTTGTCGTCACAGCTCAGCAAGGACTCAATGAGCCTCGCTATCCATCATTACCAGGCATTATGAAGGCAAAGAAAAAGCCTTTAGAAGAATTGGAACTTGATGATTTAGATCTGGATGAAGACGATGTACCATATAAAATCAAAACAATTGAACGTTTCTTACCGGAGAAAAAACAGGGTGGCAAGGTGCTGAGCGGCGAGCTTCAGGATCAAGTCAAAGAACTGACAGATCTACTCAGAAATGAAGCAAAAGTCATCTAAACATCCACTTTACGATATCACGAGAACAAGGGGGAGCTTGAAGATGAGTAAAAAAGTTGTTGTACTTGGAGAAAGTCGTGACGGTAAGTTAAGAAATGTGACATTTGAAGCCATTGCTGCCGCTCACAAAGTGGCAGATGGCGGTGAGGTCATTGGCGTGTTAATAGGGGATGACGTCAAAGACCTAGCAGATGAACTGCTTTACTATGGAGCGGATCATGTCATGATTGTGGAGCATCCGCACCTTTCATATTATACGTCAGATGGTTTTGCGCAGGCGCTTCAAGCCATATTAGATCAGGTTGATCCAGATGCTGTGCTCTTTGGCCATACATCTATCGGAAAAGACTTGTCGCCGAAAATAGCCGCACGTCTCCAGACTGGCTTGATTTCAGATGCGATTGATGTAAGCGTTACTGGTGAACATCTTGTTTTCACTAGACCGATTTACTCTGGAAAAGCCTTCGAAAAAGTCATTTCGACAGACCTTCTGCTTCTAGCGACCATCCGGCCAAATAACGTGGCACCACTTGAGCGGGATACGTCACGAGGGGGAGAAGTCACACCAGTTTCTGTCGATATTCAAAACCTTCGGACGATCGTGAAGGAAGTCATTAAAAAAACGTCAGAAGGTGTAGATTTATCAGAAGCAAAGGTCATTGTTGCTGGAGGGCGCGGGGTTAAGAGCAAGGAAGGCTTTGAACCGCTGAATGAACTCGCTGAGACGCTGGGGGCAGCAGTCGGAGCTTCGCGAGGAGCCTGTGACGCTGATTATTGTGATTATGCCCTGCAAATTGGTCAAACGGGAAAAGTCGTCACACCTGATCTTTATATTGCATGCGGGATATCAGGAGCGATTCAGCATTTAGCGGGAATGTCTAACAGTAAAGTCATTGTGGCCATCAACAAAGACCCAGAAGCGGAAATCTTCAAAATCGCCGATTATGGAATTGTTGGTGACTTGTTTGAAGTGGTACCGCTTTTGAATGAAGAGTTAAAAAAGATGAATATCCACTCGTAACGCTCATACACTCAGAATGCCTAGGTATTCTGGGTTTTTTTGTATGTTATTAAGAAGAAAAGGAGCGGTTGACAAGTGAAGGGGACAGTAAAAGTCAATGACGTGATCGGACGCATTTCTAAACACATTTACGGGCATTTTCAAGAGCATTTAGGAAGAGGGATTTATGACGGGATTTGGGTAGGAAAAGACTCAGAGATTGATCATATTGAGGGGATTCGTACTGATGTACTGAAGGCCCTTCAAGCATTACATATTCCGGTGCTGAGATGGCCGGGGGGCTGCTTCGCAGACGAGTATCATTGGGCAAATGGTGTAGGTGAGCTGAGTGAACGAAAGCCAATGGTCAATACCCATTGGGGTGGTACGGTTGAATCCAATGCATTTGGTACGCATGAATTTATGGCATTGTGTGAGCTGCTTGAATGTGAACCTTACATTTGCGGCAATGTGGGAAGCGGGTCTGTTCAAGAATTAGCCGATTGGGTCGAATACATGACATTTCCAAAAGGGACACCTATGTCAGATTGGCGCATTAAAAATGGAAAACAAGAACCTTGGAAGCTGACCTATGTTGGTGTAGGCAATGAAAGCTGGGGCTGCGGCGGGAATATGACGCCTGAATACTATGCAGATTTATATAAACGCTATCAAACGTACGTAAGAGAGTTTGCAGGGCAGCGTATTTATAAAATCGCCTGCGGCGCGAACTCTAATGACGTGAATTGGACGAAAGTATTGATGGAGCGGGCCGCACCGTGGATGGATGGGCTCAGTTTACATTATTACACCGTACCGGGTACATGGGAGAAGAAAGGATCAGCGACTGAATTCGATGAGGATGAATGGTTTATCACGCTGAAAAAGGCCTATGAGATGGAACGGCTTGTCGAAGACCATGGAGAAATCATGGATCGTTATGACCCAGACAAGCGAATCGGGATGATTATTGATGAATGGGGGACATGGTATGACCCAGAGCCAGGGACAAATCCTGGGTTTTTATATCAGCAAAACACACTAAGAGACGCCCTTGTGGCCGCCCTCCATTTTCATATTTTTCATCGCCATTGCGAGCGGATTCATATGGCAAATATTGCTCAGACGGTCAATGTGCTGCAAGCGATGGTATTAACAAAGGATGAAAAGATGCTTCTGACACCTACGTATCATGTATTTCACATGTTTCAAGTGCATCAAGAGGAAGAAGCGCTTGAAGTGGAGTTCGTTTCACCGCCGTATGAACGAAGAGGTGAAAAAATTCCTCAGGTCAGTGTGTCAGCCTCGCGTTCATCAGGTAAGATGCATATTAGCTACTGTCACTTGAATCCGCATGAACAAACAGAGATATCCCTTGCCATTGCAGGGATTGAAGAACAAACGAAAGTCACTGGACGTGTACTGACGGCTGATCGCATGAATGCCCATAATACATTCGATGATCCTCATTCTGTTCAGCCAAAAGACTTTGAGCAAATGGCTGTAAAGTCCGGAGAATTAACGGTGGAGCTGCCGCCAATGTCAGTGGTCATGATAACTGTCGACCTCGCTTAATTGCATATTTCGATGTTTGATGAGAAGAATGTTGGGGCATCATACATTGTAAATGAAGCGGAAAGGGTGTCATGTCATATGCTTAGAACCATTCTTATGATCATCGGTGCGATTGTTGTTATTGGTGCGATTATACGGTTTGTTTTTTAATTCATTTCCTAAAAAATGATTCGTAAGCATTTCATTCGCAAGTCACATTGGTAGATGCTATACTAAAAAGCATAATTTACATTGGAGGAATGAATAATGGCAATCGTAAAAGCTACTGACGCAACATTTTCACAAGAAACTGCAGAAGGTGTTGTTCTTGCAGACTTTTGGGCACCATGGTGTGGACCTTGTAAAATGATTGCTCCAGTTCTTGAAGAACTTGATCAAGAAATGGGCGACAAAATGAAAATTGTAAAAATTGATGTAGACGATAACCAAGAAACTGCTGGTAAATACGGCGTGATGAGTATCCCAACACTTCTTGTTTTAAAAGACGGTGAAGTTGTAGAAACTTCTGTTGGTTTCAAACCAAAAGAAGCACTTGCTGAGCTTGTCAACAAACATCTATAAACCAATCTATGCTCAAGCGGCATAATCATTGAAGCGGTTCTCGTAAAGACGAGAGCCGCTTTTCTTTCAACATGGTATAAAACAAATGTTCGTGATACACTAGAAGGAGTGAAAGAGGAAAACAAGGACGGATGAAAAGATGAACAAACTAATCAAAGAAAAGCTGTCAGTCCTGCCGGATCAACCAGGCTGTTACTTAATGAAAGATAGACAAAATACGATCATTTATGTGGGAAAGGCAAAGGTTTTAAAAAATAGGGTGCGCTCTTATTTCACTGGATCACATGACGCCAAAACGCAGCGGCTTGTCAGTGAAATTGAAGACTTTGAATACATTGTCACCTCTTCTAATATCGAGGCGCTCATTTTAGAGCTGAATTTAATCAAAAAATATGACCCAAAATACAATGTCATGCTCAAGGATGACAAAACGTATCCATTTATAAAAATTACGAATGAACGCCATCCTAAGCTGATCGTCACCCGCAATGTAAAAAAGGACAAAGGAAAATATTTCGGTCCATACCCAAACGTACAAGCAGCTCGAGAAACAAAAAAGCTGCTCGACCGCTTATATCCACTGAGAAAATGTGCCACTCTTCCTGACCGGGTCTGTCTTTATTATCACCTTGGACAATGTCTTGCGCCATGTGTGTATGACATTTCCGAGGAAACGAATAAGCAGCTCGTGGATGAAATCACAAGGTTTCTAAACGGAGGACATCAGCAAATCAAAAAAGAACTCACCGAAAAGATGCAGGAAGCTGCTGAAAATTTAGAGTTTGAACGGGCAAAAGAACTAAGAGACCAAATCGCATATATCGACTCAACGATGGAAAAACAGAAAATGACGATGAGTGATTTATCAGATCGAGATGTCTTTGCCTATGCCTATGATAAAGGCTGGATGTGTGTCCAAGTTTTCTTCATCAGACAGGGGAAATTGATTGAACGTGATGTCAGCCTGTTTCCAATGTATCAGGACCCTGAGGAAGAGTTCCTCACGTTTATGGGGCAATTTTATGAAAAGAACAACCATTTTCTGCCGAAGGAAATTTTGGTGCCTGACAGTGTCGATCAAGAGATGATTGAGCAATTGCTTGAGACGAACGTTCACCAGCCGAAAAAAGGAAAGAAAAAGGATTTACTTTTACTTGCCCATCAAAATGCCAAAATCGCCTTAAAAGAAAAATTTTCGCTCATTGAGCGTGATGAAGAGCGGACAATTGGTGCGGTGAAACAGCTCGGGGATGCGCTTAATATTTATATGCCATACAGAATCGAGGCATTTGATAACTCAAATATTCAAGGGGCAGATCCGGTTTCTGCCATGGTCGTCTTTCAGGACGGAAAACCCTATAAAAAGGAATACCGAAAATACAAAATTAAAACCGTCTCAGGGCCAGATGACTATGCATCCATGCGTGAAGTCATTAGAAGACGATATACCCGCGTGTTAAAGGATGAACTGCCGCTGCCAGATTTAATTTTAATTGACGGAGGAAAAGGACAGATCAACGCAGCCATCGATGTGCTTGAAAATGAATTGAATTTGTCTGTCCCAGTCGCAGGTCTTGTAAAAGATGAAAAACACCGGACATCGAATCTCATGATGGGAGATACACTTGAAATTGTTGCGCTGGAGCGGAATAGCCAGGCTTTTTACTTATTGCAGCGCATTCAAGATGAAGTGCACCGGTTCGCCATTAGCTTTCACCGGCAGCTGCGCGGAAAAAATGCATTCCAGTCTATTTTAGACGATGTACCAGGTATCGGAGAGAAACGTAAAAAACAGCTCCTCAAACATTTTGGCTCTGTGAAAAAGATGAAAGAAGCCTCTATCCAAGACTTTCAGGAGGCTGGCATTCCGAAACAGACGGCTGAACTTTTAATGGAAGCATTAAAAAAATAGATTGTACTTTTACCAAAAGTCTGTTAAGATGTGACTAATTTAATAAATGAACGTGTTGTTTGTTGAAGATAGAGGTGCGAACTTCAAGAGTAAGCCTTCGGAGATCGATGGGATCTAAGAAGAGGGCTGAAAGGGGAGCGTCGCCGAAGTGAATAAAATCCACTCATTTTATTCGCTGGCTGTACATTGAAGAAATGTAGGGCTGTCAAGAATTCATTTCTTGGAGGGCTATCTCATTGTTTGCATCGTTTAATGATGATTTTAAAGCAATGGGAGATTTGTTCTCTCATTGCTTTTTTATTTGCAGTGAGCGGACAGTCTCCAAAGCTGCCTCTTCTCTCACACGTGAACTTTTGAAAAAGGGTGGTAGACATGGGACTAATTGTACAAAAATTTGGTGGAACTTCCGTTGGGTCGGCAGAAAAAATTCGCAATGCCGCAGAGAGAGTGATCGCTGAACGCGAGGCAGGACATGATGTGGTTGTGGTTGTATCAGCGATGGGCAAATCAACGGATGTTCTAGTAGACTTAGCGAAAGAACTCACAGACGATCCAAGCAAAAGAGAGATGGATATGCTGCTCGCAACTGGTGAGCAGGTGACCATTTCATTATTAGCGATGGCGCTCCAAAGAAGAGGTTATGATGCCATTTCCTTTACAGGCTGGCAGGCTGGTATGAAAACAGAGCATGTACACGGAAATGCAAGAATCGTGGACATTGATGAATCAAGAATAAAAGAGGAATTAAGTGCGGGGAAAGTTGTTGTTGTGGCAGGCTTCCAAGGAATTGCAGATGACTTACATATCACAACACTTGGCCGCGGCGGATCAGATACAACTGCTGTGGCACTGGCTGCCGCACTAAAAGCTGATAAATGTGATATTTACACAGATGTACCAGGAGTGTTTACAACAGATCCGCGTTATGTACCATCTGCGCGGAAACTTGCAGGCATTTCATACGATGAGATGCTTGAGCTGGCTAATTTAGGAGCTGGCGTTCTGCATCCAAGAGCTGTTGAATTTGCGAAAAATTATCAAGTCCCGCTAGAAGTCCGTTCTAGTATTGAAAATGAATCGGGTACGTTAATTGAGGAGGAATCATCCATGGAACAAAATTTAGTCGTCAGAGGCATTGCATTTGAAGATCAGATTACACGTGTGACAGTGTGCGGACTTTCAAGCGGTTTAACAACATTATCGACCATTTTTACGACGCTTGCGAAACAGAATATCAATGTTGATATCATCATTCAGTCTGTCACAAGCACCAATCAGACGTCGATCTCTTTCTCTGTCAAAACGGATGATTTGTCCAAAACAGTTGAAGTATTAGAAGAATATAAAGGGGCGCTTGGCTACGAGCAGATTGAGACAGAAAGCAAATTAGCGAAAGTATCCATCGTGGGATCTGGAATGGTCTCAAACCCAGGCGTAGCTGCTGAAATGTTTGCTGTGTTAGCGCAAAAAGACATTCAAGTGAAAATGGTCAGTACGTCTGAAATCAAAGTCTCAACAGTGGTCGGCCGTGATGATATGGTCAAAGCGGTTGAAGCGCTGCATGATGCGTTTGATTTATCAAAGGTGAGCGCCGCTGCTCATTCTTAAAAAGGTAAAGAGGTGCTCTCATGAAAGAGGGTCGCCTCTTTTTTCTATATGGAATCGGCTGAAACGGGCGTAAACCCATTCATTAAGTATGCTATGATAGATGTAGACATATAAAAAAGGCGTGACCTGAAGTCCGCGCCTTTTATCAAGAGTATTAGCTAGGGTCTCTTAAATCCCATTTAACGGTTAAAATGACTTTCTCAGCACGCTTTTTCACTTGTTCATAGGATTCAGCCACGTGCTCATTCAGAAGCTGAATTTGTTCAGCAATAAAACCCGCTTCCATCTGAAAGCATGGCTCCTTTTGATAGGTGAGTCGATTTGATACTAGTGGACCTTCGAGCTCAAACTCAATTTCCTGTTTTTTCGAATGGACCATTGTGAGAGTCCCCCATCCGGCATCATGGAAAAATTCGGGGATCTTCTCCCATGACTCTTGAGGAAATTTACGAGCAAGCAGTTTACCCGCAAAATACATCATAGATGAATGGTCCTGACCAAGAATATCAGGCAGCAGAACTTCGCGTATCAGCTCGTAGGCAAATCCATTGACTTCAATTTCTTTTAGCTGTTCTAAGTTAGATTCGAATTTATTCATTGTACGGCTCCCCTCTTTCAACAATTTATTATAGCTTATGTGGGCATATGATGACAGAGTTTTCCCTGAAGTCTAAGAAATTCTTATTGTAGTAAAACGAATTTTGATTTAAAACTTTTAAATTTCGGAAAATTTTAATTTATGTACGCGGTTTCTTGACGCTTTTTTGACATAGGAGTAAAATGAAATTGTCAATAAATTTGAATAAAGTGCTTACAATTGAAAGAAGCGGGGGTAAGACAATTTTCAAGCAATTGCACTTTTTTTACTAGGGGGTAAAGTAATGTCGGGGAACAAAGAATTTTTTTATCGGAGATTGCATTCTTTGCTTGGCGTCATTCCGGTCGGTCTATTTTTAATACAGCACTTAGTGGTTAACCACTTTGCGACGAATGGACCTGAGGCGTTTAACAAAGCTGCACACTTTATGGAACAGCTTCCTTTCAGATATGCACTTGAGCTGTTCGTGATTTTCTTACCACTGATCTATCATGCTGTTTATGGGGTGTACATAGCCTTTACGGCACAAAACAACACGTCTCGCTTCAGTTACTTAAGAAACTGGCTGTTCAGACTGCAAAGGATTTCAGGTATTATCACATTGATTTTTGTCTCTTGGCACGTATGGGAAACACGAATTCAAGCTCAGCTTGGAGCTGAAGTCAACTATGACATGATGGCGAATATTTTAAGCTCTCCATTTATGCTAGGCTTCTATATTGTCGGCGTTTTATCTACTATTTTCCACTTTGCTAATGGCTTGTGGTCATTTGCTGTCAGCTGGGGAATTACTGTTTCACCACGCTCACAACGAATCTCCACATATGTGACATTAGGTATATTTATAGCGCTTTCATATGTAGGGCTAAGAGCAATTTTCGCTTTTGTTTAAGAGGAAATAGATTAGTAGAAGAGGGAGAGGGGCTACAATGAGTAATTCTAGCATCATCGTTGTCGGAGGCGGCTTAGCTGGTCTCATGGCAACTATTAAAGCAGCAGAAGCGGGAACAGCTGTTCAACTATTTTCAATCGTACCTGTGAAACGTTCGCATTCTGTATGTGCACAGGGCGGAATCAACGGAGCGGTTAATACAAAAGGTGAAGGGGATTCACCTTATGAGCATTTTGATGACACGGTATACGGCGGAGATTTCTTAGCCAACCAGCCGCCAGTAAAGGCAATGTGTGAAGCAGCGCCGTCCATTATCCATTTACTTGATCGTATGGGTGTTATGTTTAATAGAACACCAGAGGGATTATTGGACTTCCGCCGTTTCGGGGGAACACAGCACCACCGTACAGCGTTTGCTGGAGCTACAACAGGCCAGCAGCTATTATACGCACTGGATGAGCAGGTTCGCCGCTATGAAGTAGCAGGACTTGTCACGAAATATGAAGGCTGGGAATTCCTTGGCGCTGTTTTAGATGACGAGGAAGTATGCCGCGGGATTGTCGCGCAGAACTTGACGACAATGGAAATTGAATCCTTCCGTTCAGATGCAGTCATCATGGCAACAGGCGGTCCTGGAATCGTGTTCGGTAAATCAACGAACTCCATGATTAACACTGGATCTGCTGCGTCCATCGTCTATCAGCAAGGTGCGCATTATGCAAATGGAGAATTCATTCAAATTCACCCGACAGCGATCCCAGGAGATGACAAGCTTCGTCTCATGAGTGAATCGGCTCGTGGTGAAGGCGGACGTGTTTGGACGTATAAAGACGGGAAGCCTTGGTACTTCCTTGAAGAAAAATACCCAGCATACGGGAACCTTGTACCGCGTGACATTGCAACGCGTGAAATCTTTGACGTATGTGTCGAGCAAAAGCTTGGCATCAACGGAGAGAACATGGTATATCTCGATCTTTCTCACAAAGATCCAAAAGAGCTTGATATTAAGCTTGGCGGAATCATTGAAATCTATGAAAAATTCATGGGTGACGACCCGCGTAAGCTGCCGATGAAAATCTTCCCAGCTGTTCATTACTCAATGGGCGGATTATGGGTCGATTATGATCAAATGACGAATATCAAAGGTCTATTCGCTGCCGGAGAATGTGATTACTCAATGCACGGCGGAAACAGACTTGGTGCAAACTCACTTCTTTCTGCGATTTACGGCGGAATGGTCGCTGGACCAAATGCGGTGAAGTACATTAGCGGTCTTGAAAAATCTGCGGAAGACCTTTCTTCTGCACTATTTGACAGTGCCGTGAAGAAAGAGCAGGAGAAATGGGACAACATCCTCAGCATGGACGGAACAGAAAATGCGTACGTGCTTCATAAAGAGCTTGGAGAATGGATGACGGATAACGTGACAGTGGTTCGTTACAATGACAAACTCTTAAAAACAGATCAGAAGATTGAAGAACTAATGGAGCGCTACAAGAAGATCAACATCAATGATACCGCATCATGGAGCAACCAAGGCGCTGCCTTCACACGTCAGCTTGACAACATGCTTCAGCTGGCAAGAGTCATTACGATCGGGGCTTATAACCGGAATGAAAGCCGAGGCGCACACTATAAACCGGAATTCCCAGAAAGAAACGATGAAGAATTCCTTAAAACAACGATGGCTACGTTCAAAGGGAAAAATCAAAAGCCTGCATTCCACTATGAGGACGTCGATGTATCGTTAATTGCACCTCGTAAACGAGATTACTCGAAGAAAAAGGTGGAGAAATAAGATGAGTGAAAAAAACACAATTCAATTCATTATCACACGTCAAGATACAGCAGATGGAAAGCCTTATGATGAGGAATTCGAAATCCCTTACCGCCCAAATATGAACGTCATTTCCGCACTCATGGAAATTAGACGTAACCCGGTCAATAAACAAGGTGAAAAAACAACGGCGATCAACTGGGACATGAACTGTCTTGAAGAGGTGTGCGGAGCTTGTTCTATGGTCATTAATGGAAAACCGCGCCAGTCATGTACAGCCTTGATTGACAAGTTAGATCAGCCGATCCGTCTTCAGCCGATGAAGACATTCCCGGTCGTGAGAGACTTGCAGGTTGATAGAAGCCGCATGTTCAACTCCTTGAAAAAAGTAAAAGCATGGGTGCCGATCGATGGCACATATGATCTTGGACCTGGACCAAGAATGCCTGAGAAAAAACGTCAATGGGCGTATGAGCTTTCTAAATGTATGACATGTGGTGTCTGCCTTGAAGCTTGTCCAAACGTGAATGATAAGTCTTCCTTTATGGGCCCTGCACCGCTTTCGCAAGTTCGTCTATTTAACGCACATCCGACAGGTGCGATGAATAAGTCAGACCGTCTAGAAGAAATTATGGGAGACGGCGGTCTTGCGAACTGCGGGAACTCTCAAAACTGTGTGCAGGCTTGTCCGAAAGGAATCCCGCTGACAACGTCAATTGCAGCACTTAACCGAGATACAACATTACAAGCTTTCCGTAACTTCTTCGGAAGCGATCACGCAGAATAACATCACATTCAGTCCTCTTTGCCAATCATGATGAGTGTTTAAAAGAGGCTGGATGGAACACAAAATAAACGCCTCTTCCAATATGGGAGAGGCGTTTATTGATGAATAAGGAGATGATGAAGTGAGACTTCCATCATATATTGAGGAACCATTTGAAGAATGGAGAGCATCCTTTCGATTTTATGTCGAAACGACTGTCCGTTTTTCAGAAACGGACATGTTCGGCCATATGAACAATGTCACCCCTTTTGTGTATTTTGAAGAAGCACGGATTGCCTTTTTTCAAAAAACAGGAATTGTGGATAAACGAATGAAACGTGTGAAAGAGACGATTACAGTCGTGGCAAACCTGCAATGTGATTACATCAAACAGGTGGAGATAGGAGAGCGACTTCGTGTGTATGTAAAGCCGGAAAAAGTCGGATCAAGCTCACTTATCCTTCATTATTTAGGAGAAAACGAGCAGCAGGAACCATGCTTTACCGGCTCAGTCACTATGGTGCAAATTAATAAAGAAACAGGCGCACCTGTCCCATTTACAGAGGAAGAAAAAGATACATTTCAAGCTCAGCGAAATGGATAGCATGCAGCCTCAGCAACGTGTAAGCTTCATTTTGTTATAATAAAAAGATCATATCAAGAAGAACAAAAGGAGAACACATGAAGATTTTTCAATATGACACCATTGATAGTACAAATAATGAAGCGAAAAGGCTCATTCAGCAAGGAGAAAAACCTTCATTTGCTGTCTATGCACATCAGCAGACAGAAGGAAGAGGCAGGCTAGGCAGGCCGTGGGAAACGCCTGCAGGGAATGTCGCTTTGACCATGACGGTTTTGCTGCCAGAAGAACTCTCCACCCAGTCAACGATTGCTCCGCTGACGGCACTAGCGATCTACGATGTACTCAAACCTCTCATCAGGGCTGAGGATCAGCTGGCGATCAAATGGCCAAATGATATTCTCATCAATGAAGCAAAGGTATCAGGCACATTGATTGAAGCGGACCGTACCGCCATTTATATCGGGGTTGGCATCAATGTGAAGACAAGGCCGGAGCATGTTCCGTACAAAACCATTTGCCTATCAGAGCTTACAGAGGTAAAAGCCGATCAGCTTGTGAAGGAACTTGCCGCCGCTTTTGAAAAATATCATACACGCTGGAAGAATGAAGGGTTTGAAGCACTCACTTCCCTCTATAACAAACGGTTATATCGTCTTCATAAACCGCTGCGGATCTCGTTAGACCGTGAAAAACAAACATGGGAAGAGGGCATTTGCTGCGGAGTCAACCGCTACGGTCATCTCCAGCTCAAAGATGAGAAAGGGCAGATAAAAGCTCATTCTGCCGGAGATATAGATGCACCGCTTCAGCATTAAAAAAGCAGACGATATTCTCGTCTGCTTTAAGCTTCTCTTTTAATATGAGGCTGAATCACATAATCTTGTTTTGTGAAAACAACTCCGTCTAGAATTTCTCTTGCGGTTCGAATGACTTTGACTCTGTTTTGAGAGATGTCAATTTCCGTTTGCATAATCCCGGCAGGATGCCCAATACGAAGGGTGTCATCTTGACCTTGGAACAGCTGAGAAGGAAGCGTTTCACCCAGGAAACAGCTGGCTGTCACGCAGACAGAGCCGGTAATGGCAAGTGCTTGGTGCGGTCTTTGCATTGATAGCATACGAACAATGATGTCCATATCTGCTGCTCGTCTCAAGATTCCATTTGTATCTACATAATCCGCAGGCTCGCTGATGAGCGCAAGCTTTGGAACAGCTGGAGACTGTAATGTGGCCATTTCTTTTGGTGCAAAGTGACACATTTCAGCAGCGAGTGAACGAATTTCTTCTAAATCATCCAGTAATTCGTCTGTAAACTCTTCAGGTAATTCAGTTCCTTTTAATTGAATATCCTTGGCGCGAATAAAGGCAATTGGATTTGCAATGTCAACGATCGAGATTGGAATTTCTCCAAATTTTGTTTGAATCGTATCCATTTTGTTTCCAGTCGGATAGGTTTTACCTGTGACAGCGCCTTCAGGATTCTCAAAGGATAAATAAATGGGAGAACCGGTTCCTTTTACGCCTGGAATTTCTGCCTGTCCTTCAAATTTTACTTCCCCATTTTCGACTTCGACCTCTGCCGTAATGACTTTATTTGTATTGGTATTGAGAATACGTACAGTCGTAATGGGCTCAACCGCTTGAACAAGTCCTTTAATGATCGCATACGGCCCAACGGCTGATGAGATGTTCCCGCAGTTTCCTTTAAAGTCGACATATCTCTCATTAATACTGACTTGTGCAAATGTATAGTTCACATCCACATCCGGGCGTGTGGCTTTATCGATAATGGCCACTTTACTTGTTAAAGAATTACCGCCGCCGATCCCATCGACCTGCAGCCGGTCAGGGCTGCCCATAATGTCTAATAGAAATGCCTCGAGCTCATCGTGTTCATATGGTGCATTGTTTGCGTGAATGAATACCCCTTTGCTTGTACCGCCTCGCATGATTGTGATTGGAACTTTTCTCATGACTCTCACCCTCAATTTTTAATGAACTGTTTATCTAACCAAAATGGTAAAGTATAATAAGAAATAAGTTAAATACATTATTTTAAGAGAAATCAATAAAAATATTTTATAATTAGTAGAAAAGGAGGCCATACAATGGATGAAAAAGATTGGCGGTTTTTAAAGGTACTTTATGAAGAAAAGAACATCACAAAAGCGGCAGAAAAATTATTTGTCTCTCAGCCTGCCTTAAGCTATCGATTGAAACAGCTTGAAGAGGAGTTTGATATGAAGCTTTTCTTTAAAAGAAAACGAGGAATTGAATTTACATCAGAGGGCGAATACTTGGCTAAATACGCAAATGACATGCTCAAACAGCTGCAGCAAACGAAAGATGGCATGCTCAATATGCAAAAAAAGGTCAAAGGAACGATCCGATTAGGGGTCTCAAGTAACTTTGCCCAATATAAACTACCAGAAATATTAAAAGAATTTTCTAAGCAGTATCCACATGTTCAATTTATGGTCAACACAGGATGGAGCACAAAGGTAATGGATTTATTAGGAACATCAAGTGTGCATTTAGGGATTTTAAGAGGTGATTATGACTGGAATGGAGAGCGTTTTTTGCTTGATAAAGAGCGTCTTTGCATTATTTCAAAATCAGAGATTCAGCTAAAGGATCTCCCGAATCTGCCGCTCATTGACTATCATACAGACAGTTCATTAAAACGGCTGATTAACAGATGGTGGCAGGAAACATTCACAATGCCTCCGCTTGTCACGATGGAGACAGACCGTCAGGATACATCAAAAGAGATGGTGAAGCATGGTTTAGGCTATGCCATTGTCCCAGAAATTTGCCTCAGACCAAGTGATGAGTTATTTGTAAAAGGACTTTCGTATAAAGATGGACAGCCTGTTTTAAGAGATACATGGCTCATGTATCAGCCAGACTCACTTCATTTGTCTGTGGTGAAAGCGTTCATTGAGTTTTTAAGAAATCAGCAAGGTTGATTATAAAAGAAATTTATTGAATAAACGAAAAAATCGATATTTTCATTATAAAAAAAGCTATTATATCCTTGAAATAGAAAGCGCTAACATATAGATCGCAAGTGCAAGGGGGCGCTTGGAGATCATGTAAAGAAGAGGATGGAGGGATATAAAGTGCTAGCTATTTTAGGGATCTTGATGGTCTTGACATTTACATTTCTCATTATGACAAAACGTATGCATCCGGTGGTGGCTCTAACCGTTGTACCTATCATATTTGCATTGATCGGCGGCTTTAACAAAGGGTTAGGGGACATGATGCTTGATGGACTGAAAACTGTTGCACCATCAGCTGCTTTATTGTTATTTGCGATTTTATTCTTCGGTGTCATGCTGGATGCTGGATTGTTTGATCCTCTGATTAAACTCATTCTACGTATTGTAAAAGGTGATCCTGTCAAAATTGCTTTTGGGGTAGCAATTTTGTCTATGCTTGTTGCATTAGATGGTGACGGAACAACAACGTACATGATTACCGTATCAGCGATGCTGCCACTTTTCTTAAGAATCGGGATGAACCCATTAATTTTAGGAACAATTTCATTATTATCATTAGGAATTATGAGCGGAATGACGCCATGGGGCGGCCCGGCTACTCGTGCAATCGCGGCGCTTGGATTAGATGCAGGCGAATTTTTCATTCCATTACTCCCAACGATGGTTGGAGGCGGTCTTTTTATACTTTTTACTGCTTATGTACTTGGGAAAAAAGAAAGAAAACGGATTGGGATTGCAGAGATTCAGTACAAAGAAGAGCCGTCCATTTCTCCTGAATTGGCTGCGTCAATTGAAGATGGAGTAGCCGATATCAAGAGACCGAATCTGATTTGGATTAACTTCTTCCTTACAGTTGCTGTCATGGTCACACTCGTCATGGATATCATACCAATTCCTGTACTCTTTTTAATTGGATTTGTCATCGCTCTTATGATCAACTATCCAAAGGTTGAAGATCAGCGCGAGCGAATTTTATCTCATGCAGGCAACGCATTAACGGTCATTACACTTGTATTTGCAGCAGGGATTTTTACAGGGATCTTTTCTGGAACAAAAATGGTTGAGGCCATTGCCCATTTGGTCATTTACATGATTCCGGATTCCTACAGCTCATTTTTTCCGCTGATTGTGGCTTTGACGAGTATGCCATTTACATTTGTGCTCTCAAACGATGCTTACTATTTCGGAGTGCTGCCAATCCTGGCTGAAGCCGGCGCAGCTTATGGGATTGATCCGGTGGAAATTGCACGTGCCTCTATCATAGGGCAGCCTGTTCACTTACTGAGTCCGCTTGTCGCTTCAACACTGCTGCTTGTCAGTATGCTGAACAAAGATATTGGTGATTTGCAAAAATATGCACTGCTATGGACCGTGTTAACTGCCCTTTTTACAACACTTATTGCATTGTTAACAGGCGCCATTTCAATCTTTTAAATACCACGCAAAAAAAGGCGATGTCTCGGGGAGGAGACTCGTCCTTTTTTGCGTGGATGAAAGCGTAGAAATTGGACGCTGATATGCGGGATTTCTTGATTTTAACGTCACCTACCTCAGGCACCCGGCATATGATATCTCGACTATACAGAATCCCATTCTATAGAGACTAGAGCTCTCACCTTAGCAAGGAGGGTTACAATACTTGAAGGAGAAAGAGTTTCAATCCAAGCCGCTATTAACCAAAAGAGAAAGAGAAGTATTCGAATTGCTCGTCCAAGATAAAACAACAAAAGAAATTGCAAGCGAGCTTTTTATTAGCGAAAAGACTGTTCGAAATCATATTTCGAATGCCATGCAAAAGCTAGGAGTCAAAGGCCGTTCACAGGCCGTAGTCGAGCTTCTGCGTATGGGTGAGCTAGAGCTCTAAAGTCAGCCGGTTTTCCTTCCATATCGGGAAGGAACCGGTTATTTCTATATGGTTTCCATGAGTCTCTTCTTGCATTTTCTTTGAAAAACGAGGAAAATAGACATGTACGTTTTAATCAAAGTGAGATGCTATAGTGAGGTATCAATTAAATGGAAACGAATGAGTCAGGCCATGTTGCAGAGATTGAAAAATCATTGCGTCACATTGCCGCAATTATTAAGCAAAAAGGCAGAGAAATACTGAATCAATATACGATTACACCTCCACAATTCATTGGGCTTCAGTGGCTTTATGAATTCGGAGATATGACAATAGGCGAGCTGTCACAAAAGATGTACTTGGCTTGCAGTACAACCACTGATTTAATTGATAGAATGGAAAAAAGTGAACTTGTCGAACGGGTGAAAGATCCATCTGACCGCCGCGTGGTTCGCATTCATTTATTGCCTGAAGGCGAGCGGATCATTCAAGAAGTGATTGCTAAACGCCAAGAATACGTCAGTGAACTTCTAGAGGCTTTCTCAGAAGAAGAAGCCATCGTTTTCAACCAATCCTTAACGAAACTACAGCAGCAAATGAAAAGAAAATGAGGCGATTTTGTTGGATCAACCAATTGGCGTCATTGATTCCGGCGTCGGCGGTTTAACCGTTGCAAAGGAAATCATGAGACAACTGCCAAAAGAAAAAATCATTTATGTAGGCGATACAAAACGATGTCCATATGGCCCAAGGAAAGAAGAAGAAGTTCTTCAATATACATGGGAAATGGCACACTACTTATTAAAACACCACCATATTAAAATGCTCGTCATTGCATGCAACACAGCAACAGCGATCGCACTGGATGAAATTAAAGCAACGCTTGATATTCCGGTTATTGGCGTCATTCAGCCTGGCGCCCGTACAGCAATTAAAGTGACGAACAACCAGCATATTGGCGTTATTGGCACAGTCAATACGATCAAAAGCGAGGCATACAAAGAAGCGCTGCTGTCACTAAAAGCAGGTCTAACAGTTCAAAGTCTGGCGTGTCCGCTCCTTGTCCCATTTGTGGAAAGCGGTACGTTTTTAGATCAGACAGCAGAGGCAGTGGTGAAAGATTCCCTTGAACCGATGAAGGAAACAGGAATTGATACACTTATACTTGGCTGTACACACTATCCGATTTTAAAAGAGCCGATTCAGCGCTTTATGGGCAGTGATGTCAGCATCATTTCATCAGGGGATGAGACAGCGAGAGAAGCGAGTACGATTCTTTCATATAAAGGGCTGTTAAATACCTCTAAAGAAGCGCCTGTCCATACATTTTACACAACGGGGCAGCAGCAAAATTTTCAAAACATCGCTCGTGACTGGTTTGGCTACCTGCCAGGGAAGGTCGAAACTGTGTCACTTGAACACATCTACCAGCAATAACCCCCTTCTATTTTGAAGTGGGTTATTTTTTTATGAAAAGGGTCTAATCCTCTGGGGGAGCTCGTATACATAGTAGTACAAACTACTAGAGGAGGGTGAAGTATGCTGAAAAAAGGATCTACAGCAGCTGTTACGTGTATCGCGTCAGCCATGCTTTTGTCAGGATGCGGATTGTTTCAAACAGACCAAGCGAAAACAGAGATTGACCCGCCACAAAACGTCACATATGTGAAAGAAAATAAAGAAGATAAACAAACAGCCAAAGAAGGAAAAGAAGAGAAGCAGGCAGATACGGTCATGAGAGAATTATATTTAATAGATAAAAACGGGTATGTCGTATCTCAATCCATTCCATTGCCGAAAAATGAAGGGAGTGCCAAACAAACCCTTGAATATCTCGTGGATGGGGGGCCTATTTCGAACTTAATGCCGAATGGATTCAGAGCAGTTTTGCCAGCGGATACGAGCGTATCTGTCGATATTAAAGACGGAACGGCGGTTGTCGATTTTTCAAATGAATTTAAAAACTATAAAAAAGAAGACGAGCAGCGCATCCTGCAATCTGTTACTTGGACGTTAACACAGTTTGATTCCATAGCCAAAGTCAAATTGAAGATGAATGGACATGAACTAAAAGAAATGCCTGTGAACGGTACACCTATCTCAGATGATTTAAGCAGAGAAGACGGTATTAATATCCAGCACGAGGCTGCTGCTGATATGACAGCGACAAAGCCAGTGACGGTTTACTATTTAGCTGAATCTGATGAACAGACGTACTATGTTCCGGTGACCAAAAGAGCGCCAAAAGACGAGGATGATCCGATTACAGCAGCGATTGATGAGCTCGTCTCTGGACCAAGCAAAAAAAGCCATCTGCTTACAGACTTCGATCAAGATGTGAAGCTGAATGATGTACCAAAAGTAAAAGATGGCCATGTGACACTTGATTTCAACGAATCCATTTTTGGCAGTGCAGATGAAAAGAAAAAGGTCATTTCACAAAAAGTTCTTGATAGCATTGTGCTCACATTAACCGAGCTGCCGGACGTCAAAAGCGTATCTGTCAAGGTGAACGGCAAGGCTGAGCTTGTGAACGAAAAAGGAGCAGAGCTTACAAAGCCGGTTTCACGACCAGAACAAGTGAATACAGGTAGTTTTTAACGTCACACATTGATATAATGGAGAAAAAGAGGCATGCATATTCGCTGCCTCTTTTTTATTCCAAGCGATTAGAACGAGCTGAGGTTGTCAAAGTTAGTAGGAGAACCCCGCTGGCACTCGCGAGGAATGTATATCGTAACGGAGGTAAAACATGAGATTAGATGAAAGACAATATGACGAATTGAGAAAAATTGAAATAGAGGCAGGCTACATCACGCACCCAGAAGGCTCTGTCTTAATCTCAGCGGGAAATACGAAGGTGATTTGTAACGCATCGATCGAAGACCGCGTACCTCCTTTTTTAAGAGGAGAAGGAAAAGGCTGGATCACAGCAGAATATAGCATGCTTCCAAGAGCAACTGCACAAAGAACGATAAGAGAATCATCTAAAGGAAAAGTCACAGGACGCACTATGGAGATTCAGCGTTTAATTGGACGAGCACTCCGCGCAGTTGTTGACTTAGAAAAGCTTGGCGAACGCACCATTTGGATTGATTGTGATGTTATTCAAGCAGACGGCGGCACACGCACAGCATCCATCACAGGTGCTTTTGTTGCCATGACACTTGCGATTCAAAAGCTGCGGGCTGAAGGAGTCATCAAAGAAAACCCGATTACTGATTATTTAGCGGCGATATCCGTCGGAATTGATTCTCAGCAAGGTCTTCTGTTAGATTTAAACTATGAAGAAGATTCTTCTGCTGAAGTAGATATGAATGTCATTATGACAGGCGCTGGTCGCTTTGTTGAACTTCAAGGAACAGGCGAAGAAGCGACATTCTCAAGAGAACAGCTAAACGGACTGCTTGATTTAGCCGAAAAGGGCATCAAAGAATTAATCGAAAAGCAAAAAGCACTAACAGGAGAAGTCATCGAATAAAGAGAAGGGTTTGATCAGGATGAAAACAGCCATCATTGCAACGCACAATGCGGGTAAAGCGAAAGAATTCAAAGCCATTCTTGAGCCAAAAGGATTCACGGTCAAAACACTAGCAGACATTGGCTTTACTGAAGAAATTGAAGAAACAGGACAAACCTTCGAAGAAAATGCCATCATCAAAGCGGAGGCCATTCAAGCCAAAGCAGGTGAAATGGTCATTGCAGACGATTCCGGTCTGTCAATTGATTATCTGGGCGGAAAACCTGGCGTGTATTCAGCGAGATACGCAGGTGAGCATAAAGACGATGCGGAGAATGTGGAAAAAGTGCTGAGCGAACTTCAAGGCATTGAAAAAGAAGACCGCACAGCCAGATTCAGATGTGCCCTTGCTGTCAGCATACCGGGAAAAGAAACAAAGACGGTAGAAGGATCAGTAGAAGGCTTCATCGCTGAAAAACCGATCGGCGAAAACGGCTTCGGATACGACCCGATTTTCATCGTCAAAGACAAAGACCAGACGATGGCCGAATTATCACCAGAGGAGAAAAACAAGATCAGCCATCGAGCGGTCGCGCTTCAAAAGCTTTCATCACTGCTAGACGCAAATGAATAAGGGGGAATGAAGCCATGAAGATACTCATCATTAGTGACAGTCATGGACTCACAGACGAACTTCAAACCATTGCCAAACGGCATGAGGCTGAAGTTGACATGATGATCCACTGCGGAGATTCAGAACTCGAAACGAACCACCCAGCACTTGAAGGATACAAAGTCGTCAAAGGAAATTGTGACTTTATGGGCGATTTTGAAGAAGAGCTCCTGCTCCCACTTGATGGGGGCGGAAAACTATTTCTCACTCACGGACATCTGCATGGCATCAAACAATCCTTACTTCAAGTCTACTACCGTGCAGAAGAGCTGGGCGCAGACATTATCTGCTTTGGCCACTCGCACATCCCAGGCAGTGAACTGCTAAGAGGAAAACTGCTCATTAACCCAGGCAGCGTGCACCTGCCAAGAGTGCGAAAAGAGCGCAGCTATGCTATACTGACACTAGATGGAAGCGAAGCAAACGTACAGTTTTTCACGGACGAAGGTCTTGCAATACAAGACCTCGAAAACACTGTCACATTGGAAGGTATTTCATAAGGGTGCAGCATTTGCCCCTTATGAAAAAACTTTCGAAAAACCGTTGACTTTAAAGAACAATAGTAATATAATAAATCTTGTCGCTGAGGTAATACACCACAGCACACTACATAACAACATGTCCCAGTAGCTCAGCAGGATAGAGCAACGGCCTTCTAAGCCGTCGGTCGGGAGTTCGAATCTCTCCTGGGACGTACTATTTTAAAAGCCTGAAACCCTTGATAAGAAAGGGTTTCAGGCTTTTTTGTTCATTGAAACATTAGTTCGCAACTCGCTTCAAAACAGGGTTTTGGGAGCGGATTTATTTTTAAGTATTTCCGTTCCCTGTTTTTGTATCAAAGAAGCTATCAAAATGAGTGGCTGATTTCTGATCAGCTTCTTCAATGACATGAGCGTAAATTGACATAGTTGTATCCATTTTTGTATGCCCTAAACGTGCCTGAATAACTGCGATTTATTTAAATGATTGGATAATTCAGTTCGTAATGTGGGTAGCAATAATAAGGCGGTCTACGTCCAATTTCAGACATTAGCCATGAATGCTCCATATAAACCATAGTAACTTTTTTCATTGAATGATTCACAAGTAATAACTCTACTTTTGGATTAAATTCATATCTCAATCCAATGACCTCCTTATATTAGGAATGTGTGGATTCCCCGCCGTCAACATGCAGCACTTGACCTGTAACAAAACGTGAATCATCAGAAGCAAGATAAACAAATGTTGGTGCGAGTTCAAATGGATGTGCAACTCGTTCCATTGGATTAAATGCTCCATATACACCCACTTGATCTGACGAGAAGCTTGCTGCAATGAGTGGCGTCCAGATTCGACCAGGAGCAACAGCGTTTACACGAATTCCTTGTTTTACAACATTTTTAGCCAAAGCACGTGTCCAACCAACAATTGCACCTTTTGTGGCTGTATAATCAATCATTTGTTGCTCCCCTACATACGTTACGACTGAAGAAGTGCCGATAATAGAACTGCCTGGTTTTAAGTATGGAAGCGCTGCTCTGGTTGTGTAAAAATGTGAGTATATGTTGACTTTAAAGGTGTCATCGAATTGTTCGTCTGTAATGTCAAGAAGGCTTGGTTGTTGAAATTGGATACCAACGTGGTTACATAGAACATCTAGACGCCCGAAGGTTTTTACTGTTTTCTCTACAATGTTGATACATTGCCTTTTATCTCGCAAGTCTCCTGGCATCAATAAACAATGTTGCCCGAGTTCTTCGATTCTTGCTTTTGTTCTATTAGCATCTTCATGTTCATCTAAGTATGCAATCGCAACGTCAGCACTTTCCTTTGCGAAGGCAATGGCTACTGCTGCACCAATACCACTATCCCCTCCTGTAATGAGAGCAACTTTTCCCGCTAACTTACCACTCCCTTTGTAATTTGTATTTTCAATAATTGGAAGTGGTACCATTAAACCTTCTACACCAGGATGACGAAGTTGACGTTGTTCAGGTAAATTAATTGGGATTTCTTCATAGCGTGTGATTTTTCCGTAATTAGGATACATGGGATAAGGTTGAGTTTTCATTTTCTCTAGAAACATCTGTTGCATTTGTTTTATTTGTTGCAACTTACTCTCATCAGAATCTTGTGTCATTGAATTCCCTCCAAACGTACTTATTCCCTTTAAATGTTTATGTTGTTTACTGCTAATCCAAGTATTAATAATGAATAAACTTGTGAAGGAGTTATTTGAAGAGTTTTAGTAAGCTTTTATGAGTAGGTTGGAATTTCAAGGTGTTTGAATACGCATCAGCAATCAAGGCTGGGAAGTAATAAAAGTTGCAGACCAATTTATCGGAAGTCGAAAAATGTATGAAGGCGAAGAAGAGTATTTTACAGGTCCTATTAGGTATCTCAATTTTGTTCATGAGATTTTCAAAGTAGGTAGTCAGACTCCACTCTTTAAATATGTAAAGCTAATTGCCGCAGAATTGGTTTCCCTTTCTCTTATTGGTAAAGAAACTTTTGAAGTTTCCGACCTTTACTTTGAGAAAGACATTTGGTTATTGGCACTATAAGAAATTCAAAGGCGTTGCCTTGTTGCAAGAAATATTCAATCATTCAACACCAGACGTTAGATTACGATATATCGGGATTATACAAGATACAACGGATAAGACAAAGGACAATTTCGGTTTATAGTCCCACATGTACTCATGACAGGTGGATGTTTAAATGTTTCAGTAATTAGTTTAAAAATGAAATTCGACTTTTTATCAGGAAACCCCATATTCCAAGAGAGTAGGCTTGTTGTAATAGGTCATAAATTTAAAGACTTTTTTATAGCAGAGGGTGTTTCGTTCGACAAAATTTGCATTTACTTCAAATTAGGCAATTATGTTCGATAATCATTATGAAATCTGTATAGGAGGAATTAGATTGAAAGAGAAATTTCGCGAATTTTATTTTGATAAAGAAGATAAAAATATTTGGGAAGAGTCAATAATTGTTATTGATACCAACGTTTTATTAAATTTATATAGATACACTAAGGAAACTTCAGATCAAATTCTCGAACTATTAGATAAATATAAAGAAAATTTATGGATGCCACATCACGTAGGATTAGAATATCATTACAATAGAAAATCAGTTATTTTAGAACAGAGAGGATCGAATGAAAAAGTATGTTCAGCTTTTCAACAGATACCTGACAAAATTAGAGACATACTCAATAAAGATCTGTCAAATTTTAAAAAAAGACATAAAGATGACTTAGATTCTTTAGTTTACGAGATTAAAAAAGTAATTGAGGTAAAGGTACATAATTTAAAAAAGATTAGTGAAGAAGATGATCTTTTACAAAGTGATTCGATAAAATCAAAAATCACTGATTTGTATAGTAATAGAGTCGGTGACCCCTATTCTGAAGAAGAATTAATAGATATTATGAAAGAAGCAGACAATAGATTTAATAACGAAATACCACCTGGATATAAGGATGTTAAAAATAAAAAAGGTATTAAATATTATAATGGGGTACAGATACAAAATAAGTATGGTGACTTCATTCTTTGGAAACAGGTATTGGATTATGCTGTCGAAAATAACACAAATATAATTTTCATAACTGATGAAAAAAAAGAAGATTGGTGGTATGAAGCTAAAGGAAGAATTATTGGTCCTAGAGTAGAATTGTTAAATGAATTCTCTAATAAATCAGAGAAAGATTTTTATATGTTTAGCTCTATTGGATTTATAGAAATTAAGGGTGGTTTAGATCAATCAGCTGTTTCAGAGGTTAAAGAAGTAAGTGAAGCGTTTAAAACCAAGTTGTTTGAAGAGAAATACGAAGATGCTATTTTTTATAATATGAAAGGTGAAAAATTTAAAATCCCTTTTTCATTTAAAATGAATGAATTAAGTGAAGAAGATAAGAGTGAATTAATGATTAAATTTTGCAAATTCATAGTAAATAAGCTGCACTATTTTAATGAAAAACCTCTTTACTTCGATGAGTTATTCAATCTACTTAAAAAGAAATTTGGTAGACCATATACTGAAATTATATTAGAAATTCTAATGAACGATATTGAAATTAAATTAATAAATGATGTGTCGGGCCTTATAGTGGATATTGATAGTTTTAGTCGTTATGTCTATAATGAGCTCTTTTAAAAAATAGGAGGATATAAATGAAATTTGATAAAAATTTGATTAGTTGTTTTAATATTTTTAAAAGGATTCAAATTAGTTATGAACCTGATATTCCAGGATTTGATGAGAGTATATGGCATAAAATACTTGGTCATGATTTATTTGTAACTAGAACAGGAGTACTTTTATTGATTCATTTGGAGAATCCAGAAAATGGTGAAGAGTATACATACAGTTTTCCCGATATCATAAAAGTGGAGTTAGCTAATTCCTCTAATAGTCATGAAAAATGGTATCTTTACTCTTTGGATAGGTCAAAATTTAAAGAAGATATTCGCAATGAAGAAATGATTTATCGACTTATTTTTAGTAAATAAAGCATCCCCTAAGGGGTGCTTTTTCTAACGATATGCTAAAAATCGGGTTATTTAGTCACTTGAACTTAAATAATATGTTGGAGGTTTCCAATGAAAAATTTTCTTCTTGTTTTATTCGTACTTTTAGTTGCTTTATTCGGATGCTCTAATCAAAATGTTACTAAGTTCAATGGAGATAAACTTAAAGAATCATCAAGAGAAGAAAAAATAACTCAAAAGAAACATGACCTCACTAAAGAAGACAAAAAAATTATTAATTTTATTAAAAATAAAGAATATGATCATGTTATTAAAAAGACAAGGGATTTAGAAAATGAATTTAAAAAAGATTATTATTTTATAGCTTCCGCATACAAAAAGTTAGAACAGTTAAAAGGTGCTAAAGTGAGTTTAGATAATTATGATGATTATACTTATGTTGATGCAATGTTAGATAAAGTAAAATACAAAAACAGTCATGCAGATTTAGATTTTCTTCAAACCCAAGAAAATAATAAAAAACACATAGATGCTTTGCAAAATGATAAAGATGACCAAATTCAAGAAAATATTAAGGAAGTGGAAGAAGCAGAAAAGTATTCTGCTATAAGAGAAAGAGCAACTGTGATAGAAGAGAGAACTAATAGTCCTCAAAGTGTTTCTGTTGGTATGTCTAAAGAAGAAGTATTAATTGAAGGATGGGGGAAGCCTGAAAAGATAAACAAAACTCAAACAGCAGATCATACTATGGAGCAGTGGATTTATAAAGGGAATAAGTATTTATATTTTGAGAATGGGATTCTAAGCACTATATCAAATTGAAATAGGTGTATAGAGTTAGTTGAAAGTCCTCGGTATTAAACGTGGGCTTTTTTTGAGATTATTTTCATCAACTCACCATAACGAGAAAATGTCCAGCTCATTTTAAATAAAATGGCTGAACAGCAAGAGGGGCAAAGGATTCAGCGATTCCCTGAGTTAGACACAATAATAGATATGGTTAATTGGTGGATTGTGTGGATTAATAACTATTCTAGTTATATAATGTCTTTAAAAAGAGAATGGGGATTTATGGTGATAAATAAAAAAATAGGCATTGGTCATTTTGTATACAATATTATTATTGCACTCTTAATCATTACATTTACATTAGTATTAGCTTTTGGTAGCGATAAAGATGCCGGAAATCAAGTTAATGTTATGGCTACAGGAATTTCTATAATACTAGCGGTTATAGCTATTTTAATGACTTTAGTAGACGTAGCTGGTCAAAGGCAGTCTATCGTTGATATTAGAGAGACTGCTGAGAAATTAGCTGAGTCACAATCAGTTTCTCAAGATACTATACAGAAATTAAAAGAAACATTAGAAGAATTAATTGATTTTAGACAAGAATTATTAAAATCTGTTTCAGATTACAGAAATGGCACCGAGGAATTAATACAAGGATTATTTAAAAAGGAAGAGCAATCTATAAGCAGAGAAGAATTAGACGAATTATTAATTAAACTTAATAAGAAAACTTCAGATTTAGACACAAAAATTGCTAAAGGTGAATCCATTAGAATTATCCCAGAAAAAGTAATAATTAATGATTTTAAATACTGGGTTAGAAAAAAATACGAAAATAAGGAAAAAATAGACATTATCAGTTTTTTAAATGAAATCAATCGAAACTTTTCTTCTCGAGATTCTCAAGTAATTACTGTGTTCATCAAATATAAACACTTTACATATTACGATACACAAGAAGAAGGTGAATATGTTGACTTAGAAGCGATAAAGAAAGTTGAATATACAGGGACAGGTAGTGGCTTCAAGCCAATTATATAAGTTTTAATAAAATGGCACACTTTTGGCAAAGCATTTTGTCTGAGTGCGGTTATGATGGTATTAGGTGATAAATTGAGAGCGGCTTCCATTGTAGAGGTCGTTTTTCGTTTGACAAATTTCGAAATTCACCGGTAAAAATAAAAGGGGGAGATTTAATGAATGAAGTTATAACCGCTGCAATTATTGCAGGTATTGTTTCTGTTGTTACTGGTATTATAACAATTGTGATTCAAGTAAAAAATGCAAGAAGGACGTCTATTGTGGACACTATAAGTAGTCAAAGAATTGAATGGGTTAATAAAATGAGAGATAATTTTGTGGAAATTAATGACTTGATATTTCTACATATTGTCAAATGGGATTCGTTATTGAGACATTCACAAGAAGAGAAAGAATGGAAGGATGATTTCAACTTCGGTGAGAGTATTGCAACAATAAGGAGATTACAAATTAATATCAGTTTACTAGTCAATCCAACAGAGGAATATGCGAAAAAACTTATTAATGAATTCAATTATGTTCTCTTGTTATTATTAAAAAATGACGAATTTGATAAAGATGTTGCAATGAAACATCAAAAAGAAATAATAATGTTTCAGCAAGTAATCCTAAAATCAGAATGGAGTCGAACTAAGCAAGAAATACAAGATGGAAAAGTTTTGTCAGATAAGGAAGTTAAAGCGATATATACTAAAAAGGCAAAAGATTTAAATTCAAATTAAGTTAGATATATTATTATGCTATAAAACGTTTATCTTTAGCCTCTCTTAAAAGAGAGGCTAAAGATAAACGTTTTATAGAGGGGATAAAGAACATGAATGAAAAAGTCATTAAAGCCGTGTAATGAACCTGGATGTCCTCAACTAACGTGCGAAGGATATTGCCAGCAGCATAGGACATCAAAGCCTTTATATGATCTGTTCCGTGAATCATCGTCACGCCGTGGGTATAACAGCCGATGGCGTAAAGCGCGTGAAGGTGATCTAGCAAAGCATCCTTTGTGTCAGTCTTGTATGTTACAAGGCAAACGGATTGCTGATACAGTAGTGGATCACTTCAAACCACATAAGGGAGATAAAAAATTATTCTGGGATTCTTCTAACTGGCAGCTGCTATGTGTATCCTGTTACGGTAGGAAGACAGCTAAAGAAGATGGAGGGTTTGGAAATGGATTATAAAAAATGCACATGTGATCAATGTGGAACTATCTTTATAATCAAGTTCTGTTCTAGGATTATGAAAATCGGACGTGGCATTAAACGACATCTTCTTGTATGTCCAGGGTGTAAAGCTGAGTACACATCCTACTAAAATATGTTGAAATAAAGCAGAAGTAAAAGAAAAGCCCTTCCGACATGGAGGGGCTTTTCTTAGTTATTCATTACTGGCCAATTCCCATATTTTTTGACCGTCTGCCATATAAACTGCATTTGGTGTATCTTCATAAAGAGAAATCTCAAACAAAGTGTTTCCCTCAATTAACCAAGTATATAAACTGTCTTTTTCATTAATAAGGGGAGGAGATAAAATCTTATTTACTTGAAAGACTGTAGCGTAATATTCTTTATAATTGATGTCATCATCTTCTAGACCGTTATCAGTTTCAAAAAATGTATCAGTTCTACCGATTAGCCTTAATCCATTTTCATATTCCAATTTAAGGTCTCTATTTTTGTATTTTGATAATGTTTTAAATAAAGAATCAGGTTCCATGTCAATCCTCTTTTCTCATATTTAGGATGGTTGTGAAGGCACGATGTGAGCGCCGTTTTTACTATAATGTATAATGCCTCTTGTAGTCTCTTCATACTTATTGGTCTCTGTATTGTAATGCTCTCCTATGACTTGACCAAAATCCACTCTTTCTTTATTTTTTGTTTTTAACATATCACCAGTACCTGCATGTTTATCAAGCAATTTTTGTGCTTTTTTATTATCTCCAAAGAAGATACTCTTTGTTTTTTACCATTAGCTATCTCCTGTTTATAGTTAGGTGTATCAGGAATATGTTTCTCTTGAACACCTGGTTTTACTTTTGCCGGGAAACCATTTACTTCACGATACGGACCTTTTGGTACGGAATGTTTGCCGAAGGAAGGTGTTTTGACAATCTTCTTGGCTGCTTTATCTCCTTTCATTATTTTAAATGCGTATTTTCCAACTTTAGCGATTTTAGCTCCTGGTATCATGTACAAGCTTGATACTAGACGGTCCATGTCAGCAACTTTGTCACCTGTGACAGGGTCTCTCCCTGTGATGACTTGAATGGCATCATTTATTCCTGTAAATTCAACCGCTGTATGTAAGATTTTTGAGGTTTGTTCACCCGTTTTCACATCAGAAATTTTTGTGATGCTTTCAATATTCACTTTGTTTTGATCCGATATTCGTAACCGATATAGCATTCCATCTCGAATAACTTCAACTGTTTTGTCTTTTTTAGCGCACTGCTGTACTCTTCAATGACAATCTGAAAGAATTGCAAAAAGGGAATGTGACACTCCATATAAAAATCTTTTATCGCAAAGCCATGGGTTTTTTAAAATTGTTCTCTGATTATAGTCTCAGGCAGTTTCTGATTGAACTTGCTATTTTAAGAGGCTCTCTTTAGTAAGGCCCTTTCTAATGCTTTTTTACTATTAATTTCTCCTTAAAAAGATCAATTATTCTATAAAAATTTAAAAACACTCCGATAATGAAGAAGTAAGATAATGAAAAGGGAGTGTTATTTTTGAAAAAATGGATCGTCATGATGTTACTAGTAATTCTTTCATTCACGCAGTCAATTCAAATGGTACATGCGGCTAAGGATGAGTGGAATCAATTAGCTGATTTGCCAACAGCAAGAGTGGGAGCTGTAGCTAATGCTGTAGATGGGAAAATTTATGTAATTGGTGGGTTTAATGCGGACAAAGAAACGTTAGAATATGATCCATCTATAAATAAATGGACTAAAAAAAATAATATACCAACTGGAAGAGGGGGAGCAGCATCAGTAGTAGTAGGTTCAAAAATTTATGTCCTTGCTGGAAAACATACGGGTTTTACTTATAATAAGTTCGAAGTGTATGATACAAAAAAAGATGAATGGGAAAAACTACCTGATATTCCCTTTATCAGCAAATCAAAAGGCTCTTATAACGTTCAAGCGGGTGTTATTGGAAATAAAATTTATGTACTAGGCGGTAAAGAATTTTTTAGTTATGATCTAACCAGTCAAACATGGAAAGAGGAAGCTCCTCTAAATGTGAAAACAGAGGGTGCAACCGGTTTAGTTTTAAAAGAGAAGTTTTATATCATTGGACAGAACGATAATCGCCAAGTTTTTGAGTATGACACAAACAAAGGAGTTTGGTCATTTAAGAAAAAAAATCTTTCAGGTTATTTAACTGGCGTTACTTATAAAGGAAATATGATATTTCCTGCCTCTTCAACTAGAAAATTAAATATTTATGATGCTAATAAAGAAGAAATTATAGGTGTTGATGTACCTTATCACAATCCTCGTATAGGTGCTTCCTCTGTCATTATTGACGATACTTTATACGTTATTGGCGGTCGAGATTATAATGTGAATTATACAGAGATTGCAGATCAAAACTACAAATCCGTCATCTCTTTATCTTTAAAAGACCTGCAATTCCCAAACAACACAGAAACACCTGGTGACAAAGATCCAGAACCAACCACACCGCCTAAAGATGATGCAAACGATGAAGACGGCGATGCCCTTCTCATCATCACCATGGTCAATGGCTTACAGAAAGAGTATGACCTTTCAATGAAAGAAGTCAACGCTTTCCTATCCTGGTACAAAAAACGTGATGCCGGAGAAGGACCAGGTTTTTATGAAATTGATGAGCATGACAACAACAAAGGTCCTTTTGAAAGTAAAAAGGATTATGTGGTGTTCAAAAACATTCTCATGTTCGAAGTCAATAAATATAAGAAGTAAATGAAATCAATGCCATCTAGTCCAACTAGGTGGCTTTTGCGTTAGTTCGACAGCTTTCAGCAATTTTAAGGCAAATTTAAGATCGAATTTCATTTCAAATACATTAAATCTTTGTTACAATAAGACAGCTTTGCTCAAAAGAGACGTTCCAAGGTTCGACATTTTTTTAGCATTTCTTAAAAATTTTATCGTTTGATATGAAACTCTTTGAATGAGTCATGCGTCTCTATAAGTGTCAAAAGAAAAGAGGTTATCAATATGCTATTCAAAAAGCTATCAGAAAATAAGTCTGTAAAATGGATAGGATATACAAGCTTTTACTTACTTATTTTGCTATTATTGTTCTTTATTTACGGATTCCATACAGCAAATACGGGATCATTCATTTACAACGATTTTTAATTGGAGATTAAATTATGAAACTATTACAAACGATTCATGAATACCAGCAAACGAAACCAACACAGCCAGCATTTGTTTCTCAACATGCTTCGATCACATATGATGAGCTTTGGCATTTATCAGACCAAATGGCTGGTGCGATCGATGCAGTCGCAGCTGGCAGTGAACCTGTCATTGTATACGGTCATATGGAGCCAGAGATGCTGATTTCTTTCTTAGGCAGTGTGAAATCAGGCAGACCATATATTCCGGTCGACATCTCAATACCTGTCGAGCGTATCGTCTCAATTATTGAAAGCTCAAAAGCCAGTCTATTGATTTGTGCAAATGAGCAGAATGTATTAGATGTAGAAGAACACATTGAAGTGAAGAGTGCGGCATCGCTTTTAGCACTTGAAAAAGAAGCACCGCCATTCACGCAGTGGGTTCAACAAGATGATGTTTTCTACATTATTTATACTTCTGGCAGTACAGGAAAACCGAAAGGCGTTCAGGTAACTGCCAATAATTTAGAAAGCTTTACAGATTGGATGTGCCGTGACTTCCCAATTGGTGAGCGACGCACATTCTTAAATCAAGCACCATTTTCTTTTGACTTATCAGTGATGGATCTTTATCCAGCGCTTCAATCAGGCGGCACGCTTTACTGTTTAGTAAAAGATCTCGTCAATAAGCCAAAGGATATGTTTGCAGCACTTGGTCAATCTGACGTTGAAGTGTGGACATCAACACCTTCTTTTGTGCAAATGTGCTTAATGGACCCTTCCTTTACAGGGGAGCTTTTACCTGAGCTGAAAGTTTTCTTGTTCTGCGGTGAGGCGCTTCCTGTAGCTGTAGCAAGTGCACTTCTGGAGCGTTTTCCAAAGGCGCAGGTCTTTAATACGTATGGTCCGACTGAAGCAACTGTTGCGATCACATCAATTGAAGTCACGCAGGCGATTCTTGATCAGCACGATTCTTTACCAGTCGGCTATGCCAAACCTGATACAGACATCGTCATTTTAGATGAAGAAGGCAAGACACTTCCTGATGGTGAAAAAGGGGAAATTGTCATCGTGGGCCCAAGCGTCACGAGAGGCTACTTAGGTGAACAAGCCTTAACGGATAAAGTGTTCTTTGAATACGAGGGACGCCCTGCTTACCGTACAGGTGACGCAGGTGTGGCGCAGGATGGATTAATTACGTGCCATGGCCGTCTCGACTATCAAATTAAGCTTCATGGATATCGGATGGAGCTTGAAGAAATTGAATATCATGTGAGCGAGACAACCTATGTCAATGCTTGTGTGATTGTGCCATTCCAGCCAAACGGTCATGTCGAGTACTTGATTGCAGCGATTGTTCCAGCAGCTCATTCATTTGAAAAAGAGTATCAGCTGACAAGTGCGATTAAGAAGGAAATGGCGGATTCACTGCCAGCGTACATGATTCCAAGAAAATTTGTGTATCTTGAGCAGCTGTACATGACGCCAAACGGGAAGGTTGACCGTAAGAGAATCGCGAAAGAGGTTCTTCTATGATTCCGTTTAGTTCATTCTTTTTCTTCATTCTAATTGGTATTCTTCTTTTGCCGACGATCATTCTTGGTCTTCGCGGCAAAAGAATGCAGGGCTACAACATGTTTGCAACGGTGGTGGCGCTGGCACTTATTTTCTCAAAGGATGCCCATGGCGCGCTGCTGCTCTTCTTGTTCACGGTGTGGCAAGTCTTCATCATCCGCCTGTACCTTGCATATCGGTTAAAGGCGAATCAGGCATCTGTTTTCTATGCAGCAGTGGTGGCATCTATTTTGCCGCTTGTGCTGTCTAAGATTTTACCATTCTTTTTAACTCATCAGCCGCACCAGCCGCCGCCAATGAACTGGCTGAGCTTTTTGGGGATCTCGTACTTAACATTTAAAGGTGTTCAGTTAATTATTGAAACAAGAGACGGCTTGATTAAGAAGAAAATCCCGATTCACCGTTTGGTCTATTTCATTGTCTTTTTCCCGACGATTTCATCAGGTCCGATTGACCGTTACCGCCGATTTGAAAAGGATATGGATACGCCGCCTGAAAAAGAAGCATACAGTGATCTTCTATATGCCGGTATTCATAAAATTTTTATTGGCTTCTTATATAAGTTCATTATTGGCTATCTGATTCACACATATATTCTGATGAATATCCATCACATTAGCAGCAGTCACTTTGTTCAGCAGTTAACATATATGTATGCTTACAGCATGTATTTGTTCTTTGACTTTGCTGGATATACAGCATTTGCTGTAGGTGTGAGTTATATTATGGGGATTAAATCACCAGAGAACTTTAATAAACCGTTTATCAGCCGAAACATTAAAGACTTCTGGAATCGCTGGCACATGTCCCTGTCCTTCTGGTTCAGAGACTACGTGTTTATGAGATTTGTGTTCTTTATGACTAAAAAGAAGTGGATCAAGAACCGAATGGCTGTATCAAATATTGGGTACTTTGTCCTTTTTCTATTGATGGGTGCTTGGCATGGTCTTGCCCTTCAATATATTATTTACGGACTATATCATGCAGTTGTCATGTCCGGTTACAATTTATTTGAGAAATGGAATAAAAAGCACAAGTGGTGGCCGGATAATAAGGTCACAATGGTTGTGTCGATCATTATTACATTCCATGTGATTTGTTTCGGATTTTATATTTTTTCAGGAAAACCATTTCATCATTAATGATTAAGGGAGTAGAAAATTATGGAATTTAAAAATCAAGTATACGGTATTATTGCAGAGGTTTGTCAGGATGACGTTGTGAAAGAAAATCCAGAGATTGCGATTTTTGAAGAAGGTCTTCTTGATTCATTTGGTACAGTAGAACTGCTTATGGCAATTGAAAGTCAACTCGGAATCACTGTTCCGATTACAGAATTCGATCGTGATGTGTGGGATACGCCGAATCATATTGCTGAGCAGCTGGCAGAGATGAAGTAATGAAAAAGCGTTTTTTTGGGCCGCTTATTTTAGCGGCTGTTCTATTCATTGGTGTTCTTCTTGTACCAAATGCATGGCTTTCACACCTGATCCCAAAAGACAAATTACAAAAGTCAGCCACAGAATTAGATCCAGGGATGTTTCAAGGGCTCTATTTACAAGATGAAATGCTAAAAGATCCAACTTATTTGCCGATCTATGGATCTTCTGAACTATCACGTTTTGATCCATATCACCCTTCGAATTTCTTTCATGAGAATCCTCAAGGGTTTACACCTTATCTTATTGGAAAAGGTGGATCGCAATCATTAATTCATGCGATGAACTTCGCAGCGCATATGGATGAATTAAAAGGGAAGAAGCTTGTATTTATCGTGTCTCCGCAGTGGTTTGTGAAATGGGGATCTGACGAGAATCACTTTGCACCTAACTATTCAGCGCTTCAAGCGCTGAATCTCGCCTATAATAAAGAAATTGATCCAACTGTGAAAAAAGAACTGATTAAAAGAATCATGAAGTTTAAAGCAGTCAAAAACGACATGGTGATTACAGAGCTTTTTAAAGCAGAGCTATCTGGGAACAAGTTCGCTTATGGCGCGATTTCTCCTATTGCGAAAATGTATTATGGTATGCTTCAAAAGAAAGACATGTACTATACGATTGGATCGGGGCATGAGCGCAAGCTTCAACCGTCTCCTTCAGTCAAAGGAAAAACATGGGCTGAGCTTGAAAAAGAAGCGAGCATTTTTGGTGCGAAAAGAGCAGGGGACAACCCGTTTTATATTAACCAAAAACTGTTTGACCACAAGCTGAAACCGATTATGAAAAAGATGAAGGATTCCCGTGAAGGTCATTCTTATGCCGAATCACCAGAATACAAAGATTTTCAAATCATGCTGGATATTTTAAAACAGGCAGGGGCGAAGCCTTTGTTTGTGACGATTCCTGTCAACGGAAAGTGGTATGATTACACCGGTTTTCCGAAAGAAGGCCGTACAGGTTATTATGAAAAAATCAATCGTCAAATTCGAGATAATGGGTATGAAGTCGCGGATTTGACTAAGCATGAGTACGATCCATATTTCTTTAAAGATACGATTCATGTGTCTTATAAAGGATGGGTGTACATCGATAAGGCAATTGAAAAGTTTTACAAAGAGCAGTAGAATGCAGCAGCTTTCTGCTGCTTTTTGTTTGTCGAATCAGCGGATATCTTGTATAACTGAGGGAAAAGGGCTATGCTGTAGATGGAGGCGATATGATGAATCGTTCTGAGAAAAAAGAACTATTAAAGCGTTCAAAGAAGCATTTTAATGATCATGCCTTTTGGGAAAAGTTAAAAAAGACGGCACAAAAAGCAGGTGTCTCTCTTGTCTATGCTGTGCTATTACTTTACTATACATTGCAAAAACCCGAAGTGCCGGTCAAAGCAAAGACCTTGATTATTGGAGCACTCGGCTATTTTATCCTTCCACTTGATCTCATTCCGGATACATTGATTGGCGTCGGCTACACAGATGATTTAGGAGCCATCACATTTGCTCTGCTTCAAGTAGCAATGTACATTGATGATGATGTGAAAGGGAAAGCAAAAGACAGGCTGTCAAAATGGTTCGGTGAAAAAACGGATACGTCTCTGATTGATCAAAAGCTTGAGGATGGCGGTATGCCGTCTGCATAAAGAAAAGCCTCCGTTATTGGAGGCTTTTTTCTTTACCCTAAAAATTTCACGCAAACTGGATGAGGGACGGTAATGTCTGATTGTAAGACAGTGAGACGTCCTGTTTCTTTGTCGCGTTTGTATAACACAAGATTGCTAGATTCTTGGTTTGAACCGACGAGGAATTCTTCTGTTGGATCAAGCACAAAATCTCTAGGCCAGTTTCCTTCAGAAGAAGCAATCTCGACTAGGCTTAATTGGCCGTCATCATCTGCTTTAAAAATCGCAATGCTATCATGACCGCGATTTCCTGCATAAACAAATTGTCCGTCTGAAGAGACATTAATGGCACTGCCTTGATTGTTCTCTGTAAAATCGCTTGGAATGGTCGCGATTGTTTGGATCTCTTCAAAATGACCATCTTCAAAGTAACGAAGCACAATGACCTCGGAGCTTAGCTCTGTCATTACATATGCCACAGGTTTCGTTGGGTGGAATGTGATATGACGAGGTCCGCTGCCAGGCTTTGTTTCAAATGTATGAGCAAGCTCAAGTTTGCCGTCTTCTTTCTTATACGTATAAATTCCATCTGTTCCAAGGTCAACAGCTACTGCAAATTGTTCATCTGGCGTGAGACCCATAAAGTGAGTGTGCGGTTTTTCCTGACGATCTTCGTTAGGGCCAGTTCCTTCATGCTGCGCCTGTGAGAGCGTGCGGATCACTGAGCCAGTTTCAGCATCGATTTCATACATCTCTGCTGTCCCTTTATGATAATTCGCTGTATACGCCGTTTTCGTTTGACTGTCCACGCTGACGTGGCAAGGAGAAGCTCCATCGGCAAGCTCTTGGTTGATGAAGTGAAGTCTGCCTGTCGTTGAATCAATTTGATACGCAGCAAGGCCGCCCTGTGAGCCCTTTTTCACAACAGCATAAACAAACTTTTGATCCTCTGACACGGTTAAATATGTAGGATTTTCAAGTTCAGCAGCGACTTCTACTTGCTCAATCTGCTGCTTGTCCGTATTTAATGTAAACGTATAAACACCTTTACTGTCTGCCTTTGTATACGTACCAATATAACCTCTGATGTTAGCCATGTATTGCCCTCCTTCTATTAGATGCTCTCATTCTATCATAAATTCATAGGAAAACGCTTTAGAAAGGCATGTCAAAAGAAAAAACGAAGTCATTGAAATCTCACAATATTCATCAAAAATCATGTGAAAAAATATCACAAAAGTTTTCTCAAAAGAAAAGCGTTCATGTAAAGTAAATAAATTGAAGAAAAAATACAAAAAATTTTAAGTTTTTTCATTCCTTGTCTAGCAAAGGTGTAAGCGTATACATTTAATTTTGATTAGTCTAAATTGTCTAATAATTTTAAAAATGCTGTTGACACTGTATGGAAAGCGGCGTAAGATGGGTTCAACAAAAGCTAAACAAACACGCAGTGCAAGCGAGAGACACTTCAATATAAAGTGTCTGAAAATTCAACTACTTTTTGTTTGAAAGAGAGGGTGCTCACTGAAAATGGAAGACCAAAAGGAACAGTGGATCTTTTTAAACGATGAACTCGTGAAAAAAGAGGATGCGAAAATTTCAGTTTACGATCATGGCTTCTTATATGGCGACGGTGTGTTCGAAGGGATTCGCGTATATAACGGAAATATCTTTCGAATGAAAGAACATTTAGACCGCCTGTATGATTCCGCCAGATCCATTATGCTGAACATTCCATATTCACTTGAGGAACTCACGGAGAAAATGATTCATACAGTTGAAAGGAACGGCCTAAAGGATGCCTATATCCGCCTTGTCGTCTCAAGAGGAGCAGGTGATCTTGGATTAGATCCTAACAACTGCGGGAGAGCCAATACAGTGATCATTGTAGAGCCGCTGGCCATTTTTCCAAAGCACCTATATGAAACGGGTATTGATATTGTGACGGTTCCAACAAGACGAAATCGTCCAGATGTCCTTAGCCCAAAAGTGAAATCATTAAATTATTTGAATAACATTCTTGTCCGAATTGAAGCCCATATGGCCGGTGTGAGTGAAGCGCTGATGCTGAACGATCAAGGGTACGTGGCGGAAGGTTCTGCTGACAACGTGTTTATTTATAAAAAAGGCAAGCTTTATACACCGCCAGGTTATATCGGCGCACTTGAAGGCATTACAAGAAATGCCATCATGGAGATTGCAGAAGACTTAGGATACGAAGTGAAAGAAGAACCATTCACAAGACACGATGTGTATACAGCTGAAGAAGTATTTCTAACAGGAACCGCAGCCGAAGTCATCGCCGTTGTAAAAGTTGACGGCCGTACAATCGGTGAAGGGAAACCTGGATTCCACACAAACAAACTTCTTGAACAATTCCGCAAGCGAGTAGTTGAAGAAGGAGAAAAAGTCGTTTTTGCAAATGAAAACATTCATGCAAGCTAAATAGATATCGATAAACGTTGAAGAGGACTAGTAGCTTTAGAGTCAGTATCTACAGAGAGCCGGTGCTAGCTGGAAACCGGTGTTACTTTCTAAAGTGAACTCACCTCTGAGTGTCTGCTTGAAATGATAGTAGGGCAGACCGAGTGACATTGCTCACTCGTTACCAAAATGGACGAAAGATGTCCATGAGACGGCAGCAGGATATGCCGTGAACAAGGGTGGTACCGCGAAAAAACAAAGCTTTTTCGCCCCTTTGACCTAGTGAAAAGTAGTGTCATTGTGGGGTGAGAAGGCTTTTTTATATGGTCTCATATCTCTATCTTGAATAGAAAAGGGTGAAAGGACTTGACTGAAGCAAGACAAAGAGGAGGAAATCAAATGGGGACAAATGTACAAATGGAGACGGAAAAATCAAAAGCGCCACAAACGATGAACGGTGCACTCATGTTAATTGAAGCACTTAAAAGAGAAAAAGTAGAAGTCATTTTCGGCTATCCGGGCGGAGCGGTTTTGCCAATCTACGATAAAATTTACGATTCTGGTTTATTTCATGTCCTGCCAAGACATGAGCAGGGAGCGATTCACGCAGCAGAAGGATACGCAAGAGTATCTGGTAAACCGGGTGTTGTCATAGCCACATCAGGGCCGGGAGCGACAAACCTTGTGACAGGAATTGCAGATGCGATGATTGATTCACTTCCCCTTGTTGTATTCACAGGGCAGGTGGCAACGTCAGTCATTGGATCGGATGCTTTCCAAGAAGCTGATGTACTCGGCATCACAATGCCAATTACAAAGCACAGCTACCAAGTAAGAAATCCAGAGGAATTACCGGGTGTCATTAAAGAGGCGTTCCATATCGCAACAACAGGCAGACCTGGTCCAGTCTTGATTGATATTCCAAAAGATGTCGCAGGCATTGAAGGAACGTTTGAATATGATCAGCCAATTGATTTACCTGGTTATCAGCCAAAAGTAGAGCCAAACTATTTGCAAATTCGCAAATTAGTAGAAGCTGTCAGCAGAGCGAAGAAACCAGTCATTCTAGCAGGAGCTGGCGTTCTTCATGGCAAAGCATCTGAAGAATTAAGACAGTATGTAGAGCAGCAGCAAATCCCAGTCGCTCATACATTGCTTGGACTTGGCGGATTCCCGGCAAAGCATCCTCTTTTCCTAGGGATGGCCGGTATGCATGGCACATATGCAGCGAACATGGCTCTTCATCAATGTGACCTGCTCATTTCAATCGGAGCAAGATTTGATGACAGGGTAACAGGCAACCTTAATCATTTTGCGAAACATGCGAAGGTGGCTCATATTGACATCGACCCAGCGGAAATTGGCAAGAACATTCATACCCATATCCCGGTTGTTGGAGACAGTAAGCTCGTTCTTGAAGAGCTGATCAAGCAGGACGGGAAGCAAGGGGAATCAGACGAATGGAAAAATCAATTAGATCAGTGGAAGGAAGAATATCCACTCTGGTACGTTGAAAACGAAGCAGAAGGCTTTAAGCCTCAAAAGCTGATTGAATACATTCATCAATTCACAAAAGGTGAAGCCATTGTCGCAACTGATGTCGGACAGCATCAAATGTGGGCGGCACAGTTCTATCCATTTGAAAATGCAGATAAGTGGGTCACATCTGGAGGTCTTGGCACAATGGGCTTCGGATTACCAGCAGCCATCGGCGCTCAGCTGGCTGATCAAGAGGCAACTGTTGTGGCAATTTTAGGAGACGGAGGTTTCCAAATGACCCTGCAAGAACTTGCCGTTATCCGTGAGCTGAACCTTCCAGTCAAAGTGATTGTACTCAATAATCACAGCCTTGGAATGGTAAGACAATGGCAAGAAATTTTCTACGAAGAACGCTACTCACATTCTAAATTTTCAGAGCAGCCAGACTTCGTCAAATTATCTGAAGCTTATGGCATTAAAGGAATCAGAATCTCATCAGACGAAGAGGCGAAAGAAAAGCTTGAAGAAGCCTTAACCTCTAGAGAGCCTGTTTTCATCGATGTCAATGTAGCGAGAGATGAAAAAGTATTCCCGATGGTAGCACCGGGGAAAGGACTTCATGAGATGGTGGGGGTGAAACCTTGAAAAGAATTATTGTGTTGACTGTATTAAATCGATCAGGCGTACTGAACAGAATCACAGGCCTCTTTACTAAAAGACACTACAACATTGAAAGCATTACGGTCGGCCATTCTGAGATTCAAGATGTATCACGCATCACGTTCGTCGTCCATGTAGACCAGGAGAAAGACATCGAACAGCTGACAAAACAGCTGAACAAACAAATCGATGTTCTGAAAGTAACAGACATTACAAACCAATCAATCGTTCAGCGAGAGCTGGCTTTGATAAAAGTCGTATCTGCACCAGCATCAAGAATGGAGATCACAGGGGTCATTGAACCTTTTAGAGCTTCTATTGTAGATGTAAGCAGAGAGAGTGTCGTCATTCAGGTGACAGGTGAGTCTTCAAAAATTGAAGCACTCATTGAATTACTTAAGCCATACGGCATTAAAGAAGTCGCCAGAACTGGCACCACGGCCTTTGCGAGAGATAATCAGCAAAAGCCGCAAACAAATAAAACAATTTCAATTGTCTAAACAAAAGGAGAGAGTCAAATGGTAAAAGTATATTATAACGGTGATATTCAAGAAAACGTATTAAATGGTCAAAAGGTAGCAATCATTGGTTACGGTTCACAAGGTCATGCACATGCGTTGAACTTAAAAGAAAGCGGCGTAGATGTTATTGTCGGCGTGAGAAAAGGCGGATCTTATACAAAAGCACAAGAAGACGGCCATCAAGTGTTCACAGTAAAAGAAGCAGCAGCACAAGCAGACGTAGTCATGGTACTACTTCCAGATGAGCAGCAAAAGAAAGTATATGATGAAGAAATCAAAGATCAATTAGAAGCTGGCAACTCACTTGTATTCGCACACGGATTCAACGTTCACTTCCATCAAATTGTTCCTCCAAGTGACGTAGACGTGTATCTTGTAGCTCCAAAAGGTCCAGGACATCTTGTGAGAAGAACATATGAGCAAGGCGCTGGTGTACCTGCCCTATTTGCTATCTATCAAGATGTATCTGGCCAAGCGAAAGACAAAGCACTTGCTTATGCAAAAGCGATCGGCGGAGCAAGAGCGGGCGTTCTTGAAACAACATTTAAAGAAGAAACAGAAACGGATCTATTCGGTGAGCAGGCAGTTCTTTGTGGAGGTCTTACTTCACTAGTAAAAGCAGGATTCGAAACGTTAACAGAAGCTGGTTATCAGCCAGAGCTTGCATACTTCGAGTGTCTGCATGAACTGAAATTAATCGTTGACCTTATGTATGAAGAAGGATTAGAAGGCATGAGATATTCAATCTCTGATACAGCACAATGGGGTGACTTCGTATCAGGACCTCGTGTTGTGGATGCAAAAGTAAAAGAATCAATGAAAGCTGTTTTGACTGATATCCAAAACGGAACATTTGCAAAAGAATGGATTGTTGAAAACCAAGTGAATCGTCCGCGTTTCAATGCAATCAATGCAAATGAAAATGAGCACCAAATTGAAATCGTTGGTAGAAAGCTTCGTGAAATGATGCCTTTCGTTAAACAAGGAAAGAAAAAGGAAGCGGTGAGCGTCGGTGCGGAAAATTAATTTTTTTGACACAACACTTCGAGATGGAGAGCAATCTCCAGGAGTGAACTTAAATGCACAAGAAAAGCTAATCATTGCAAAGCAGCTTGAGCGCCTTGGGGTTAATATCATTGAAGCGGGTTTTCCCGCTTCATCCCGAGGGGATTTCTTAGGCGTACAAGAAATAGCAAGAACGATTAAAAGCTGTTCTGTAGCTGGTCTTGCACGATGTGTGAAAGGTGACATTGATGCTGCATGGGAAGCATTAAAAGATGGAGTGGAGCCAAGGCTTCATGTCTTTATTGCCACTTCTGACATTCACCTGAAGCATAAACTCAAGAAAACACGTGAAGAAGTCGTAGAACAGGCAGTCGCAATGGTGAAATATGCGAAAGAACGTTTTCCAGTTGTCCAATGGTCAGCAGAAGATGCGTGCCGTACAGATCTTGCTTTCTTGGCAGAAATTGTAGAAAAGGTGATTGACGCTGGGGCGAGTGTCATTAACTTGCCAGATACAGTTGGATACCTAGCGCCAAAAGAGTACGGAAACATCTTTAAATATATGAAGGAACACGTTCCAAATATCGACCGCGTCAACTTGTCCGCTCACTGTCACGATGATCTAGGAATGGCTGTGGCAAACTCACTTGCTGCCATTGAAAATGGAGCAGATCAAATTGAAACGGCTGTCAACGGAATTGGCGAGCGCGCTGGAAATGCTGCTTTAGAAGAAATTGCAGTAGCTCTTCATATTCGAAAAGACTTTTACCAGGTCGAATCAACGATTCAATTGAATGAAATTAAGCGTACAAGTGATGTAGTGAGCAAATACTCAGGAATGATTGTGCCGCGTAATAAAGCAGTCGTTGGAAACAACGCTTTTGCACATGAATCAGGTATTCACCAAGATGGTTTCCTCAAAGAAAAAACAACCTATGAAATTATTTCTCCAGAGCTTGTCGGTGTGACAACAGATGTGCTTGTCCTTGGAAAACACTCCGGAAGACACGCGTTTAAAGACCGTCTGAAAACACTAGGCTTTAAACTAACGGAAGACGAAATCAATAAATTCTTTGAGACTTTCAAGAACTTGACAGAGAAGAAGAAAGAAATTACAGATGATGATTTGATCTCTATTATATTAGAAGAAAAAGTAGCAGACCGAAAAATCGGCTATGAATTTGAAAGTCTGCAAGTGCACTATGGAACAGAACAAATGCCAACAGCAACAGTTTCTCTGAAAAACCAAGAAACACAGGAAGTCATTCAAGAAGCAGCTACAGGTGCAGGCAGTGTAGAGGCTGTGTACAACACGCTTGAGCGCTGTATGGAAGAAAGAATTCATTTGCTGGACTACCGCATTCAATCAAATGGAAAAGGCAGAGATGCACTAGCAGAAGTATATGTCACTGTTTCAATAGAAGGAAAAGAAACAGCAGGACGCGGTGTAGCGCAAGATGTACTTGAAGCATCGGCAAAAGCTTACGTCAATGCAGTGAACAGGCATTTAATCTTCAAATCAAATCTGATTGAAATTGAGAAACATCACGCGATTTCATAGGAAAGGAGGAAGGTTCTCATGAAAAAGAAAATTGCACTTTTGCCCGGCGATGGAATCGGACCGGAAGTCGTGACATCTGCAGTCGCAGTCCTTCAAGAGACAGCGGCTCAATTTAGACACGAATTCGAATTTGAAACTGCGCTAATTGGCGGTATCGCAATAGATGAAAAAAATAACCCGCTTCCAAAGGAAACAGTAGATGTATGCAAAGGCGCTGATGCGATTTTATTAGGAGCAGTCGGCGGACCAAAGTGGGATCAAAACCCGCCAGAGCTTCGTCCAGAAAAAGGCCTGCTCGCCATTCGTAAACAGCTGGACTTATTTGCCAACATCCGCCCTGTAAAGGTGTTCGATAGCTTAAGTGAGGCATCTCCGTTAAAACAAGATCACATTAACGGAGTTGATTTCGTCATCGTTCGTGAATTAACAGGCGGTCTCTATTTTGGTGAACCAAGCGAACGCTATACGGATGATGAAGGAAAAGAAGCTGCCGTTGATACGCTCCTTTATACAAAGGAAGAAATTGTCCGCGTATTAAAAGAAGCGTTCGATATGGCGTTAACAAGACGGAAAAAAGTGACGTCTGTGGATAAAGCGAATGTTCTTGCTTCTAGTAAACTATGGCGGGATGCAGTAGAAGAAGTTGCTGCCCAATATCCAGAAGTTGAATTTGAGCATATGCTCGTCGATAATGCTGCCATGCAGCTGATTTACAAGCCCGCTCAATTTGATGTCATTGTGACAGAGAATATGTTCGGCGATATTTTAAGTGACGAAGCTTCTATGATTACTGGATCACTCGGCATGCTGCCATCTGCTAGTTTATCAAGCACAGGCCTTCATTTATATGAGCCGATTCATGGTTCAGCACCCGATATTGCGGGGCAAAACGTTGCAAACCCTCTGGCAACCATTTTATCAGCAGCAAGCTTGCTTAGAACTTCCTTTGCATTAGAAGAAGAAGCGGCTGCAATAGAAGAAGCTGTCGAAGCTGTTCTTGCCTCTGGCAAACGAACAAAAGATTTAGCAGCAAAAGAGGGAACTTATCAAACGACTGAAGAAATCACTAATGCGGTTGTAGACGCACTCAAGCAGCGCGTGCAAACCATTGTGTAAATAGAATCTTGTGGAATTAGGTAGAGGGAGGAAAAGGGTTATGCCTCGAACAATCATCGAAAAAATATGGGATCAGCATGTAGTCAAAAGCGGCGAGGGAAAACCAGACCTTTTATATATTGATCTGCACTTGGTGCATGAAGTGACATCACCTCAAGCATTTGAAGGATTAAGACAAAAAGGGCGCAAGGTGAGAAGACCTCAAAACACGTTTGCGACGATGGATCACAACATCCCAACTGTGAATCGATTTGTGATCAAAGATGAGATTGCTAAAAAGCAAGTGAGTGCCTTAGAGCGCAACTGTGCGGAATTTGGCGTTCGTCTTGCTGACCTTCACAGTGTTGACCAAGGAATCGTCCATGTCGTTGGACCTGAGCTTGGATTGACACTTCCGGGGAAAACAATCGTTTGTGGAGATAGTCATACATCAACTCACGGCGCGTTTGGCGCACTTGCCTTTGGGATCGGTACTAGTGAGGTTGAACATGTACTTTCTACACAAACACTTTGGCAGCAGCGTCCGAAAACGCTAGAAATTAGAGTAGACGGAAAGCTTCAAAAAGGGGTAACCGCCAAAGATGTCATTTTAGCCGTCATTGGTGCGCACGGCGTGAAGTTCGGCTCAGGTTATGTCATTGAATACACTGGGGAAGTATTCAGAAACATGACGATGGATGAGCGGATGACCGTTTGTAATATGTCAATTGAAGCAGGCGCAAGAGCAGGATTGATTGCACCTGATGAAGTCACCTTCGAATATTGCCGCGGCCGCAAATATGCACCGCAGGGCGAAGACTTCGAAGCAGCTATTAAAGAATGGGAAGAACTTAGAACAGACCCAGGTGCAACCTACGATAAAACCATTGTGTTAGATGGAAATCAGATTTCACCAATGGTCACGTGGGGAATTAACCCAGGAATGGTACTCCCTGTGGATGCATCAATCCCAGGACCTGAGGACTTTGCACAAGAAGATGATCAAAAAGAAGCGATTCGTGCTTATGAATACATGGGTGTCCATCCGCATCAGCGTATAGAAGATATTACGATTGAGCATGTCTTTATCGGCTCATGTACGAACTCAAGAATGACTGATTTACGCCAAGCCGCTTCTATGATTGAAGGACAAAAAGTAGCAGATCATGTCAGAGCGATTGTGGTGCCTGGCTCTCAAAGTGTCAAATTGCAAGCAGAAAAAGAAGGTCTTCATGAAATCTTCCTTGAAGCAGGATTTGAATGGAGAGAATCAGGCTGCAGTATGTGCCTTAGTATGAATAACGATGTGGTACCGGAGGGTGAACGCTGCGCGTCCACATCAAACCGTAACTTTGAAGGGCGTCAAGGGAAGGGTGCGAGAACGCATCTTGTCAGCCCGGCAATGGCTGCAATGGCTGCGATACATGGCCGCTTTGTCGATGTCAGGAAGTTTAATCAAGAGAAAACAGTCGTGTAAGGAGTTGTCATAGATGGAGCCTTTAGTCACTCATAAAGGAAAAGCCGCTGTGCTTAACCGTATCAATGTAGATACAGATCAAATTATTCCGAAGCAATTTTTAAAAAGAATCGAACGAACAGGATATGGCCGCTTTGCCTTTTTCGACTGGCGTTATTTAGCCGATGGCAGCCCAAATTCAGATTTCGAACTAAATCAGCCGATCTATGAAGGAGCATCCATTTTGATCGCAGGGGAGAACTTTGGCTGCGGATCATCTAGGGAACATGCTCCTTGGGCGCTTGATGATTATGGCTTTAAAATTGTCATCGCACCATCATTCGCAGATATATTTCATCAAAACTGCTTTAAAAATGGGATGCTTCCGATTCGCCTTGATTATGATGTGTGGAAAACCTTCGCTGCGTCATATGAGAACAAAGGGTATGAGATGACGGTTGATCTTGAAAAACAGCAGATAGAAGATCATGAAGGGAATATCACCCCTTTTCAAGTCGACCCTCACTGGAGAGAAATGCTCCTAAATGGTTATGATGAGATTTCATTAACATTACTATTAGAAGATGACATTCAAGCATTTGAAGAAAAGCGCAGCAGCTGGCTGCGCGCTTAAGCAACGAGAAGCTGTCCGCCCGAGGTGTGACGGCTTCTTTTTTGCATGAAAACCTCTCGTTACTTGTGTTTACTAATCTTCGTTGGTAAACTGATAAAAAATATGCGCCCGAAAGGAACGTAAGCATGAAGCATGACAAGAAGAAAGATAATGTCATTTTGTTTCCTGGTCTGAAAGAAAGACTGATTGAAAAAGGAATGGCAGCATTAAAAGATAAACAGTATCAAGAGGCGCTTCACTTGTTTTCAGAAGCAAAATCGTATGATGACGATGAAGAATCCGATATTCACCTCGGAATGGCCATTTGTTTTCTGGAGCTGGGTGAGCTGCAGGATGCAAAGCGTGTTTGTGAAAAAATGCTGCATGAAGGATATGGTCACTATTTCACTGTGCTACAAGTGTATATGACGATCCTCATTCAGCTGAAAGAATATGAAGAAGTCAAACAGACGATTGAGGCTGTGCTCGAGGAAAACCACCTTCCAGCAGAAAGCGCGGAGCATTTTTACAAGCTGCTCGAATTTAGCAGAAAAATGATCGAATCACCTGAAGAGATTTTAGATGAAGATGAGGACGCCGGAAGTGAGATCAACATAGATGACATGCTAAAGCGGCCGGAAGAACAGGTACAGTTTATCCATTCGTTGAAAGACCGGAACATCACACCGCACATGGGTCTATTAAATACCATCTTACAAAACCCTGATGGGAACCCTTTGGTCAAATCAATGATCCTGCAGCTTCTGGCAGATCATGATGTGGCAAAGCCGGTTCATGTGACGAAATTCGGTGATTCTTTAACCCTTATTCCTTCTGAGGCTGTAAAGCCAGAGCAGATGCCGCTTCTCCAGCAAGTGCTTCGTATGCTCGATGACACGCTCGGCAATGAGAATCCGACCCTTTACCAAGGCGTGGAAGAGTTATGGCGCCGGCACTTATTTGTGCTGTATCCATTTCTTCCTAAATACACAGATCCGAGTCTTTGGGCAGCGGCACTTCATAAAGTCGGCTATGAAATGCATGGGATCGAGATTGAACTCGAAGAATTGCATTTATTGTATGAATTTAACGAACGAGAGCTGAGAGAAGCTTGCACAATGCTGAAAGATATTGAAGAAATTTCTTATTTGTAATTTGTCGATTTAGTTGAAAGACGGACTTGTTATGTTATAATATAATGGTTGTATTTGTGCATATATAGTGCAGTTGTCAGATTCCAACGGTTGAAAGACGATATGTATAATCAAGTCAAATGTTGTATACATAATGCAAGCTTCTTAGCGGAGTGCGTGGTTTTTGATTGGACGAAGTCTTTATGATGCTTTAGAATGGAGCAACGCACAATCTGAATAGATTTTTGGAGGGAAACACACATGTCAGTAAAATGGGAAAAACAAGAAGGTAACGAAGGCGTTCTAACTGTAGAAGTTGACGCTGAAACATTTAACAAAGCACTTGATGATGCATTTAAGAAAGTGGTTAAGCAAGTATCGATTCCTGGATTCCGTAAAGGGAAAGTACCACGTGGTCTTTTCGAGCAGCGTTTTGGTGTAGAATCTCTTTATCAAGATGCATTAGATATTCTTCTTCCAGTTGAATATCCAAAAGCAATCGACGAAGCTGGTATCGAGCCAGTTGACCGCCCTGAAATCGATGTTGAGAAAATCGAAAAAGGCGAAAGCTTAATCTTCACTGCAAAAGTAACTGTGAAGCCTGAAGTAAAACTTGGTGACTACAAAGGTCTTAACGTAGAAAAAGACGACACAGCTGTCACTGATGAAGATGTACAAGAAGAGCTAAAAGGCATGCAAAACCGTCAAGCAGAGCTTGTTGTCAAAGAAGAAGGCGCAATCGAAAACGGCGATACAGTTGTTCTTGATTTCGAAGGATTCGTTGATGGAGAAGCATTCGAAGGCGGAAAAGCTGAGAACTACTCTCTTGAAGTTGGTTCTGGTTCATTCATCCCAGGTTTCGAAGAGCAATTAGTTGGTCTTGAAGCTGGCGCTGAAAAAGACGTAGAAGTTACATTCCCAGAAGAATACCACGCTGAAGACCTTGCAGGTAAACCAGCTGTATTCAAAGTGAAAATTCATGAAATCAAAGCAAAAGAACTTCCAGCACTTGACGATGAGTTCGCTAAAGATGTTGATGAAGAAGTAGAAACGCTTGCTGAATTAACTGAAAAAACGAAGAAACGTCTTGAAGAAGCAAAAGAAAACGAAGCAGAAGGAAAACTTCGTGAAGAGCTAGTTGCGAAAGCTTCTGAAAATGCGGAAGTTGACATCCCACAAGCGATGGTTGACACAGAGCTAGACCGCATGATGAAAGAATTCGAACAACGTCTTCAAATGCAAGGAATGAACCTTGAGCTTTACTTCCAATTCTCTGGACAAGATGAAGATGCGCTGAAAGAGCAAATGAAAGAAGATGCTGCTAAACGCGTAAAATCTAACCTAACACTTGAAGCAATTGCTGCTGCAGAAAACTTACAAGTGTCTGACGAAGAAGTGGAAGAAGAACTTTCAAAAATGGCTGAAGCATACAACATGCCAATTGAAAATATCAAACAAGCGATCGGATCTACTGAAGCAATGAAAGAAGATCTAAAAGTTCGTAAAGCAATTGATTTTCTTGTAGAAAACCGTTAATATGGTGCATAATAATAAAACAGGGCGCGAGTGACTCGTGCCTTGTTTTGTACAATTTTTGACTTATCATCGCTTCTTTTGGAAACGATAGTGTAAGTCGCATCTTTCTGTCATACATATCTCAATGTGCAGTGTTAGAAACACATCGTTACCGTCTTTTAGGAAAGTATGGTAAAATGCATACATACTGGACCCAGAAAGGTAGCTGACTGTTAGCTACAGGCAAGTGAAGAAGAATAAGGGGTGAAAGAATGTTTAAATTCAACGAGGAAAAAGGTCAATTAAAATGCTCGTTTTGCGGAAAAACGCAAGATCAAGTGCGTAAACTGGTCGCAGGACCTGGCGTATATATATGTGATGAATGTATCGAGCTTTGCACGGAAATAGTTGAAGAAGAGCTCGGCACAGAGGAAGAAGTTGAATTCAAGGATGTTCCGAAGCCTCATGAAATTCGGGAGATTCTTGATGAATATGTCATCGGACAAGACAATGCGAAAAAATCCTTAGCTGTAGCGGTGTATAACCACTACAAACGGATCAATTCAAACAGCAAGATTGATGATGTTGAGCTTTCGAAAAGTAATATTTCTATGATTGGACCAACAGGAAGCGGTAAAACATTACTTGCTCAAACACTTGCACGTATTTTAAATGTTCCATTTGCGATCGCAGATGCTACATCATTAACTGAAGCAGGTTATGTTGGTGAAGACGTAGAGAATATTTTACTAAAGCTGATCCAGGCAGCGGATTATGATGTAGAAAAAGCGGAAAAAGGTATTATCTACATCGATGAGATCGATAAAGTAGCAAGAAAATCAGAAAACCCTTCTATCACTCGCGATGTATCTGGGGAAGGCGTCCAGCAAGCCCTTTTGAAAATTCTTGAAGGAACAGTCGCTAGTGTACCGCCTCAAGGTGGACGTAAGCATCCGCATCAAGAATTCATTCAAATTGATACGACGAACATCCTCTTCATTTGTGGAGGAGCCTTTGACGGGATTGAGCAAATCATCAAACGCCGCTTAGGTCAAAAAGTAATTGGATTCGGTGCGGAAAATAAAGTCGAAGATCTTGAAAAAGAAGTCCTTCTATCAAAAGTACTGCCAGAAGACTTGCTTCGCTTCGGTTTAATTCCAGAATTCATCGGCCGCCTGCCGGTTATTGCAAGCCTAGAGCCGTTAGATGAAAAAGCACTTGTAGAAATCTTGACGAAGCCTAAAAATGCGCTTGTTAAGCAATATACAAAAATGCTTGAGCTTGACGATGTAGAGCTTGAATTTGAAGAAGATGCTCTTAGCGAAATTGCGAAAAAAGCAATTGAGCGTAAAACAGGGGCTCGTGGTCTTCGCTCGATCATTGAAGGCATCATGCTTGATGTCATGTTTGACCTTCCATCTCGTGATGATATTGAAAAATGTGTCATCACTGGTGCAACGGTTGCTGATGGTGAGCCGCCGCGTCTTGTGTTAAAGGATGGCACAGTCGTCAATAAAGATACAAAAACATCTGCATAAGAGAAGTTATCACTCCTGAATCATTTTGATTCAGGAGTTTTTTATTTATCGCAGAAGACGTGTTTATTCCGTCCAGCTCTAGGAAATACTAGCAGACAGAAACCAATACATACGATAGATGAAGGAGGGAGCACCGATTGAGCTGGACAGGAATCGTATTATTTATACAGCTGTTCTTTGGTATCGTCATCGGGCTGTACTTTTGGAACTTACTGCGTAATCAGCGCACACAAAAGGTGACGATAGACAAAGAATCAAAAAAAGAAATGGAAGCACTCAGAAAGATGCGGTCAATCAAGCTGAGTGAGCCTTTATCAGAGAGAGTCCGGCCAAAGGGATTTCAAGATATTGTAGGGCAGGAAGACGGCATTCGTGCTCTAAAAGCAGCGCTGTGCGGACCGAATCCTCAGCATGTCATTGTCTACGGACCCCCGGGGGTTGGTAAAACAGCCGCTGCTCGTCTTGTCATGGAAGAAGCGAAACGTCATGCTGATTCACCGTTTAAGAAAGATGCGGTATTTGTAGAACTCGATGCCACAACCGCAAGGTTCGATGAACGGGGCATCGCAGACCCGCTCATTGGTTCCGTGCATGACCCGATTTACCAAGGGGCAGGAGCGATGGGCCAGGCAGGCATACCGCAGCCAAAACAAGGAGCCGTTACGCATGCGCATGGCGGGGTTCTGTTTATCGATGAAATTGGCGAACTGCATCCGATTCAAATGAACAAAATGCTGAAAGTCCTTGAAGATCGGAAAGTATTTTTAGACAGTGCTTACTACAGTGAGGAGAACACTCAAATTCCGAATCACATTCATGACATTTTTCAAAATGGACTTCCGGCTGATTTTCGATTGATAGGTGCCACGACAAGAACACCTGAAGAAATTCCACCAGCGATTCGATCGAGGTGTTTGGAAATTTTCTTTAAGGACCTTGACCAGCATGAACTGAAAATTGTCGCTGCTAAGGCTGTCCAGAAAATCCAAAAGGAATTATGTGATGAAGGGCTGAACCTGTTAACCTCATATGTGAAAAATGGCCGTGAAGCAGTCAATATGGTGCAGATCGCTGCTGGAATGGCCGTCACAGAAAACCGAAAAGACATCACGATCGCCGATGTCGAGTGGGTCATTCACTCAAGCCAGCTGACACCAAGATATGAACAAAAAGTACCGGAAAAGCCAAAAGTCGGTGTAGTGAATGGTCTGGCTGTCTACGGACCAAACAGCGGAGCCTTGCTCGAGATTGAAGTGAATATATGTAAGGCACTCGAAAAAGGAAGTATCAACATTACAGGCATTGCAGAAGAAGAAAGCATTGGCAGTCAATCGAAATCCATTAGACGAAAAAGTATGGCTAAAGGATCAGTTGAAAATGTATTAACAGTGCTGAGAAACTTGGGCATACGGACAAATGAATATGACATCCATATTAATTTTCCAGGCGGTGCCCCTATTGATGGACCGTCTGCTGGGATTGCCATGGCGGCGGCGATTTTCTCTGCCATTCATCAAATCCCGATTGATCATCTGACAGCGATGACAGGTGAAATTGGATTGCAGGGTCAGGTGAAGCCGATCGGCGGTGTGATACCGAAGATTAAGGCGGCGAAACAGGCTGGTGCCACAACCGTGATTATTCCTTATGACAACCAGCAGTCGATCTTAAAAGAGATTGAAGGCGTCACCATTGTGCCTGTGAAGCACTTCCAAGAAGTGCTGGATCAGTGTTTGGTCAACCCGCCAGACGAGAAGAAAGATGGACTAGAAGAGGAAATGAAAAGAAAATCTGTTTAATCCCCATCACATATGGGGATTTTTTAGTGAAATAGATCTTTTTTTCTTTTTCAAGATAAAAAGAAAGGGTATACTACGGTAAGATCATCATTTCTCAAGTCTTTTACATTGTACAAGACTGAAACAGGTATATTATAATGATTCATACTAGTGACGGAGGTGTCAATCAACATGGCAGATGAAATCAAAAAGAATGTTCCGCTCCTTCCACTGCGAGGCTTGCTTGTTTATCCAACAATGGTCTTGCATTTGGACGTTGGACGCGAGAAGTCTGTTCAAGCTTTAGAACAGGCGATGATGAACGATCATATGATTTTTCTAGCAACACAGCGGGAAATTTCAATAGATGAACCAGGTGAAGAGGAAATTTTCAAAGTCGGCACCTACACAAAAATCAAACAAATGCTGAAGCTGCCGAATGGAACGATTCGTGTACTCGTTGAAGGCTTAAATCGAGCGCAGATCGAATCATACGTGGAGCTTGAGGACTATACGTCCGTCGATATTAAAGAATTGGCAGAAGAAGAATTAAAAGACGCAGAAGCAGAAGCACTCATGCGCACTTTGTTAGATCACTTTGATCAGTACATAAAAATTTCAAAAAAAATCTCAGCTGAAACATATGCAACGGTGACGGATATTGAAGAACCGGGGAGAATGGCAGATATCGTCGCTTCTCACCTGCCGCTCAAGTTAAAGGACAAGCAAGAAGTGCTGGAAACAGTGGATGTCAAAAAACGTCTGAATCGCGTCATCAGCTTAATCCACAATGAAAAAGAAGTGCTGGAAATTGAAAAGAAAATTGGACAGCGCGTCAAACGTTCAATGGAACGAACGCAAAAAGAATATTATTTGCGTGAACAAATGAAAGCCATTCAAAAGGAGCTTGGAGACAAGGAAGGAAAAACAGGCGAAGTCAGTTCATTAATGTCTAAAATTGAAGAGTCCAGCATGCCGGATTCTGTTCGTGAAACGGCGTTAAAAGAATTGAACCGTTACGAAAAAATTCCTTCAAGCTCTGCGGAGAGCTCTGTCATTCGAAATTATATTGATTGGCTGATCAATCTCCCATGGGGCATCTATACAGAAGATCGTCTAGATTTAAAGCTTGCAAGTGAAATTTTAGATGATGAGCATCATGGGCTGGAGAAAGTCAAAGAACGTGTGCTTGAATACCTTGCTGTACAGAAGCTGACCAATTCATTAAAAGGACCGATTCTTTGCTTAGCAGGACCTCCTGGGGTAGGGAAAACGTCACTTGCCAAATCGATTGCTAAATCACTTGACCGAAAGTTTATCCGTATCTCTCTTGGCGGTGTGCGTGATGAATCTGAGATTCGTGGACATAGAAGAACATATGTAGGGGCGATGCCAGGCCGTATCATTCGCGGGATGAGTAAGGCAGGCACTATGAATCCAGTATTTCTTTTAGATGAAATCGATAAGATGTCCTCTGATTTTAGAGGTGATCCGTCCTCTGCGATGCTTGAAGTGCTGGACCCTGAGCAAAATCACAACTTTAGCGATCACTATATTGAAGAGACATTTGATTTATCGCAGGTGTTATTTATTGCCACTGCCAACAATTTAGCAACCATTCCAGGTCCACTTCGTGATAGAATGGAGATTATCACGATTGCAGGGTATACAGAAGTTGAAAAAGCAGAGATTGTGAAAGACCATCTTCTGCCGAAGCAGCTAAAGGAGCACGGATTAAAGAAAGGGAACTTGCAGCTTCGTGAAGCCGCGATTTATGATACGATTCGCTATTACACAAGAGAAGCGGGTGTTCGTGGATTAGAGCGTCAGCTTGCGTCCATTTGCCGGAAAGCAGCAAAAGCGATTGTGGCTGAAGACCGCAAACGCATCACAGTGACGGAAAAGAACTTATCTGAATTTCTCGGAAAAAGACTTTACCGTTATGGTCAGGCTGAAACGACAGACCAAGTGGGGGTTGTCACAGGACTTGCGTATACGACTGTTGGCGGAGACACTTTATCAATTGAGGTATCACTCTCGCCTGGTAAAGGCAAGCTCTTGTTAACAGGTAAGCTAGGTGATGTCATGAGAGAATCTGCACAGGCGGCATTCAGTTATATTCGATCCAAAGCAGATGAACTGAACATTGATCCTAATTTTAATGAAAAGCACGATATTCATATCCATGTTCCAGAGGGTGCGGTTCCAAAGGACGGGCCATCAGCTGGTATCACCATTGCGACGGCTCTTGTATCAGCACTCACAGGACGTCCTGTGTCAAAAGAGGTTGGTATGACAGGAGAGATAACGTTAAGAGGAAGAGTGCTTCCGATTGGCGGACTAAAAGAAAAAGCATTAGGCGCACATCGTGCAGGATTGAAAACCATTATTCTTCCAAAGGACAATGAGAAGGATATTGATGATATTCCTGAAAGTGTGAGAGAAGGACTAACCTTTATTCCGGTCTCACATTTAGATGAGGTGCTTGAGAAAGCGTTGGTAGGAGAGGGAAGATGAAAGTAACAAAATCAGATATCGTCATTAGTGCGGTGAAACCAGAGCAGTACCCGAGCGGCGGGCTGCCTGAAATCGCGCTTGCTGGACGATCAAATGTTGGAAAGTCCTCGTTCATCAACTCATTGATTAATCGTAAAAATTTAGCGCGTACGTCTTCTAAACCAGGTAAGACACAGACGCTTAATTTCTACATTATTAATGATATGCTCCATTTTGTGGACGTTCCGGGCTACGGTTTTGCCAAAGTATCAAAAACAGAGCGCGAAGCCTGGGGTAGAATGATCGAAACGTATATTACAATGCGTGAAGAATTAAAAGCAGTTGTCCAAATTGTGGATCTGCGCCATAAGCCATCAGTAGACGATGTGAACATGTATGAATTCCTTAAATATTACGGAGTTCCCGTGATCGTCATCGCAACAAAAGCGGATAAAATTCCAAAAGGCAAATGGGAAAAACATGCGAAAGTCGTCAAACAGACGCTCGACATTGACCCATCAGATGAACTCATCTTATTCTCTTCTGAAACAAAAAAGGGAAAAGACGAAGCCTGGAATGCGATCCTTGCGAAGGTAAACGGCTAAAAAAGCATCTGCGATGAGCAGATGCTTTTTTATTGTATAAGTTATTTCCTTTTTAAAAATAATAAGAGGAGACTGACAGCAATCAGTACATAAGGCCAGTACAATTCAAAGCCAGAAGTAGGAATCGAAAGGGAACTTAGCTGTTTTGTAATTTGCTGAAAGAAATAAAGGAACAGACCGAGTGCGATCAGCACAACACTTTCAATACGATATTCTTTTTTCTGAGATGATTTCACAAAGAGTGCAAGTCCTACGATGAATACAATCATTGTAAATGTGTCTGGCCAGTGGTCCAATTTAGGCTGTAGAATAAAGTGTAGCGAAAGGCCTGTCATAAGCATACCGATAAACACATGAGCGCTTTCTTGCTCCTTCTTTCCTTGATATAAAAAAGCGAGACCAAAAAGCAGTACAAGTGTATACCATTTCTCTTGATCCTTCCAAATGTCAAATTGACCTCCTGAGAGAATGGCATATAGCGCTACAGCCAGTAAAGTAAGCGGCAGCAAAATGGATTTCTTCTTCAAAGATGTCACCTTCTTTTAAGCAGATCATTTGTCCGCACGCGCCAAATCTGGTAAATTGCTTGAAGTGATGATATGGCATAAACAGTGTCGAACATTTTTCTACTATATCACAACATTTTTGAAATCTGTTCACAATTTTTATCCAGTTAAAAATGAATATATGTTATAATCATTATAAATAATAAATTCTATATTGTAATTATTATAAATTAGACAGGGCGTTGGGGGTGCAAGCTGAAGTTATGCATATTCTTGTTGTGGGTTTAGATTATAAAACAGCCCCTGTTGAGATACGGGAACAGCTGAGCTTTGAACCGAGTGAGCTCGGAACAGCGATGTCCAAGCTTAAAGAAGAAAAAAGCATTCTAGAGAATATCGTCATCTCAACATGTAATCGAACAGAGATCTACGCAGTAGTAGATCAGCTTCATACTGGACGGTTTTATATAAAAAGATTTTTAGCCGATTGGTTCGGTTTAGAAAAGGAAGATGTCTCTCCTTATTTGAAGTTCTATGAAAACGATGGAGCGGTTGAGCATTTATTCCGTGTGGCCTGTGGACTTGATTCCATGGTCATTGGTGAAACGCAAATACTCGGTCAAGTACGTTCCAGCTTTAAAGTAGCTCAAGAGGAGAAGACCATTGGTACCGTTTTCAATTATTTATTTAAACAGGCGGTAACCGTTGCAAAGCGCTCTCATGCGGAAACAGATATTGCGTCTAATGCCGTATCTGTCAGCTATGCAGCTGTTGAGCTTGCCAAAAAAATCTTTGGACGTCTTTCTGATAAGCATGTCCTGATTCTTGGTGCGGGCAAAATGGGCGAACTGGCGGCTCAAAACCTTCAAGGTCAAGGAATCGGCCAAGTAACGGTCATCAACCGAACGTTTGAGAAGGCAAAGGAATTGGCGGGTCGTTTTTCAGGAGAGCCTAAGAGCTTAAACCAATTAGAAAAAACATTATCCGAAGCAGACATTTTAATCAGCTCAACGGGAGCGAAACAATTTGTCATTACAAAAGAAATGGTCGAAAGTGCGAATAAAAAACGGAAGGGCAGACCTCTATTTATGGTGGATATTGCTGTACCCCGTGATTTAGATCCAGCTATTTCTGAAGTAGAAGGTGCTTTTTTGTATGACATTGATGACCTTGAAGGCATCGTGGCTGCCAACTTAAAAGAGCGCCGTGCAGTGGCTGAGCAGGTCGAGCTCCTGATTGAAGCAGAAATTGTGGAATTTAAGCAATGGCTGAATACGTTAGGTGTTGTTCCGGTCATTTCTGCACTTAGAGAAAAGGCACTCACAATTCAAGCCGATACGATGCAGAGTATTGAGCGGAAGCTTCCAAACCTCACAAACCGTGAAATGAAGCTGTTAAATAAACATACGAAAAGCATCATCAACCAAATGTTGAAAGATCCTATCTTAAAGGCAAAAGAAATTGCCGCGGAGCCGAATGCAGAGGAAAAGCTTTTACTCTTTAAAGAAATCTTTGATTTACAGGTTGAAGATGAAGAGCAAAAGGTCGAGCCAATGCAGGTGGAGCAAGGATCATTTCAGCTGTTCAAACCAAATATGGCACAAGGCTTTGCTACAGTTGCCAGTGAGTGATTAAGCGATGATGGAATCCATTGTAGCGAGACTCAATGAAGCGACGATCTTAATCTATGCACTAAGTGTCTTGTTCTATTTCATAGATTTTCTTCAACACAACCGGAAGGCTGGAAAAATGGCTTTCTGGTTGCTTTCTATTGTCTGGCTGCTGCAAACAGTCTACATGTTCTATATTATGATGGAAACAGACCGATTCCCTGTGTTGAATGTAGCAGAGGGGTTATATTTTTATACGTGGGTGCTTGTGACACTTTCTCTTGTCCTAACAAAGGTATTGCGCGTTGAATTTATTGTCTTTTTTACAAATGTGATCGGTTTTTCCATGATGGCGATTCACACCTTTACACCATCTGACCTCCATTCAGCAGAACTAACGGGGAAGCTCACGAGTGAACTGCTCGTGATTCATATTACGATGGCGATTTTATCCTACGGTGCCTTTTCACTTTCATTTGCGTTTTCACTGCTTTATCTCTTTCAATATCGTTTACTGAAAAAGAAAAAATGGGGAAAATGGCTTCTGAGAATTGAAGACTTATCAAAGCTCGATCATATGGCGTACGTATTAAACATTATTGGTGTGCCAATGCTCTTGCTTAGTTTAATTCTTGGCATCATTTGGGCATATATTTCGTATGATACGTTGTACTGGACAGATGCAAAGGTGCTTGGTTCGTTTATTATGCTGTTTTTATACGGCTTTTACTTATATATCAGATTGGTGAGAAATATGCAGGGCAAAATCGTGGCACTATGGAATGTCGCTTCATTTCTTGTGCTGATGATCAATTATTTTCTGCTTGGTAGCTTATCAACCTTTCATTGGTTTCAATAATGATGAGTCTTAAAGGCATTGTCGGGAGGAAGACGTATTGCGTACAATTAAAGTAGGTTCTAGACGAAGTAAGCTGGCAATTACACAAACAAAATGGGTCATTCAAAAGCTGTCTGAACTAAACCCTTCTTATTCTTTTGAAATAAAAGAAATTGTGACAAAGGGTGATCAAATTTTAGATGTGACCTTATCTAAGGTTGGCGGAAAAGGACTGTTTGTTAAAGAGATCGAGCAGGCGATGCTGAATCATGACATCGATATGGCGGTGCACAGCATGAAAGATATGCCGGCTGCTCTTCCGGAAGGTTTAGTGATTGGCTGTATTCCTGAGCGTGAAGATGTGCGGGATGCACTTATTTCGAAGGATCATCTGAGTCTCAGCGAACTGCCTAAGGGCGCAATTGTGGGAACGAGCAGCTTACGGCGCAGCGCCCAGCTTCTTCAGGAGAGACCAGATCTTGAGATTAAATGGATTCGAGGAAACATTGATACAAGATTGGAAAAGCTGAAAAATGAAGAGTATGATGCCATTATTCTAGCGGCCGCCGGTCTGTCTAGAATGGGATGGAGCAAAGAGGTCGTGTCGGAATTCTTATCTCCTGAGACGTGCCTTCCTGCCGTTGGACAAGGCGCGCTGTCGATTGAGTGCCGCGGGGATGATGAAGAGCTGCTTAAGCTTCTCGCCCAATTTACGAATGAATATACGAAGAAAACGGTCCTCGCAGAAAGAGCCTTCCTCAAACAAATGGATGGAAGCTGTCAGGTGCCGATCGCCGGCTATGCAACGATGAATGAGCATAATGAAATTGAACTAACAGGTCTTGTTGCATCTGCTGATGGGCACACGATTATTCGAGAAACCGTCACAGGCACTGACCCTGAAGCCATAGGAACAGCGTGTGCGAAGCAGATGGCCGATAAGGGAGCAAAGGATTTGATCGACAAGGTGAAAAAGGATCTGTCTCAATGAGCATAGGCAAATCGCTTCACGGACAGACGGTGCTTGTCACTCGAAATGAACGTCAAGCGGGCGTGTTTCAGCAAAAGATCGAAGCGCTGAACGGCCATGCGGTTTTAACCTCTCTTATTCGGTTTGAGCCTACGCTCACAAAAGAAAAAGCGCAGGCCTTTTTAAAGGACTTACAAAATAGCCACTGGCTTGTTTTCACGAGTGTGAATGGTGCGTCTTTTTTTCTGAATTACATAAAAGACCATCATTTACATAAGAGCTTAACCCATTTGAAAGTCGCTGCTGTAGGAGAGAAAACCTCTGCCTATCTTGAGCAGCACGGCTTGAAGGTGGATGTGGTGCCAGAACGATTTATAGCGGAAGAGCTGGCAGATGCATTACTTGATCATGTACGCCCAGGAGAGCGTGTGTTTGTAGCAAAAGGGCATCTGTCACGAGATGTGGTGAAAGAGACCCTCGTTCCGCTCGGCATAGAAGTAAAAGAATGGATTTTATATGAAACAGTCAAGGATGAGGAAGGAATTGCTGCACTTAAATCGGCAATGACAAAGCAATCATTTGATTTTATTACATTTACGAGCTCATCCACTGTTCATTCTTTTATGCATGTGATGGAACCAGACGCAGCGATGCTGGCTGCATCTGACACCTGTTTTGTGACGATCGGTCCTCTGACAAAAGAGGCACTGCTTCAATACGGGATTTCTTCTGAAACCCCAGATACTTATACGATAGACGGAATGCTAGATTTAATGTGCCGTTTATCTGAAAGGAAGTTGAACCATTGATGAAATTTAACAGACACCGCAGATTGCGGACAAGCGCAGGAATGAGAGAATTAGTCAGAGAAACCTTTTTAAGACCATCTGATTTCATTTACCCGATCTTTTTTGTAGAGGGAGAAAATGTACGAAAAGAAGTCTCTTCAATGCCGGGTGTATATCACATTTCTGTAGACCTTGTGAAAGAAGAAGTTCAAGAGCTTGTTGATCTTGGCATCAAATCGATCATTGTATTTGGTGTGCCGGATCATAAAGATCGTGTAGGCAGTGAGGCGTATCACGACCATGGCATTGTTCAAAGGGCAACGCTTGAGATCAAAAAGCATTTCCCAGAGCTCGTGGTCATTGCAGACACTTGCTTATGCCAATATACAGATCACGGGCATTGCGGAATCGTTGAAGATGGAGAAATTTTAAATGATGAATCTCTTCAGCTATTAGCGAAAACTGCTGTCAGCCAAGCGCGTGCAGGTGCAGATATCATCGCGCCTTCAAATATGATGGACGGATTTGTTGTTGCCATTCGTGAGGCACTTGATGAAGCAGGCTTTATTCATGTACCTGTCATGTCATATGCGGTGAAATATGCAAGTGCTTTTTACGGTCCGTTCCGTGATGCAGCACATAGTACACCGCAGTTTGGAGATCGTAAAACATATCAAATGGACCCTGCAAACCGTTTAGAGGCTCTAAGAGAAGCGCAATCTGATGTAGAAGAGGGAGCTGACTTCTTGATTGTCAAACCATCTCTTTCTTACTTAGACATTATGCGTGATGTGAAAAATGAATTTACACTCCCTGTTGTTGCTTACAATGTGAGCGGAGAGTATGCGATGGTGAAAGCCGCTGCTCAAAATGGCTGGATTTCTGAAAAAGAGCTTGTTCTTGAAATGCTGACAAGCATGAAACGTGCAGGAGCAGAACTCATCATTACGTATCATGCAAAAGATGCAGCAAAATGGCTCTCAGAATAAAGAACGGATAGACAGGAGGACGTTGAAATGGGACGTAGCTATGAAAAATCAAAGCAAGCATTTGAAGAAGCACAGCAATTAATGCCTGGTGGTGTCAACAGCCCTGTGCGTGCATTTAAATCAGTCAACACAGACCCGATTTTTATGGAACGAGGCAAAGGCGCCAAGATCTATGATATTGATGGAAATGAATACATCGATTATGTCTTATCATGGGGACCGCTTATTTTAGGACATACGAATGACCGTGTTGTTGAAAGCATTCAGCGAGTAGCGGAAAATGGGACAAGCTTCGGTGCTTCTACGTTAGTTGAAAATGAATTAGCTAAACTTGTATCAGAACGGGTTCCTTCCATCGAAGTTATTCGTATGGTCAGCTCTGGTACAGAGGCGACGATGAGTGCACTTCGTCTAGCTCGCGGTTTTACAGGCAGAAATAAAATTGTGAAATTTGAAGGCTGCTATCATGGCCACGGTGATTCTTTGCTCATCAAAGCGGGTTCTGGAGTGGCGACGCTTGGACTGCCGGATAGTCCTGGTGTTCCTGAAGGGACTGCAAGCAACACAATCACAGTACCGTACAATGATTTAGAAAGCATTCAAGTTGCTTTTCAAGAATTTGGAGACGATATCGCGGGTGTCATTGTAGAACCGGTTGCAGGAAATATGGGGGTTGTCCCTCCGCAAGAAGGTTTCTTGCAAGGACTGAGAGACATCACGGAGCAATATGGATCATTACTTATTTTTGATGAGGTTATGACAGGCTTCCGCGTGGATTATCACTGCGCGCAAGGCTATTTTGGCATCACACCTGATCTGACGTGCCTTGGTAAAGTCATTGGCGGCGGTCTTCCGGTCGGTGCTTATGGCGGAAGAGCGGATATTATGAGACAAATTGCGCCAAGTGGTCCAATTTATCAAGCAGGAACGTTATCTGGTAACCCTCTTGCGATGACAGCAGGCTTAGAAACTTTAAAACAGTTGACACCTGAGTCCTATGAAGAGTTTAAACGAAAAGGTGACCGTTTAGAAGAAGGTATTTCGAAAGCAGCAAAAGCATACGGAATTCCATTAACGTTTAACCGTGCGGGTTCCATGATCGGATTCTTCTTTACAAATGAAGAAGTGATCAATTATGACAAGGCGAAAACAGCTGATCTTGCTTTATTCGCTGAATTTTACAAGGAAATGGCCGATCACGGCATCTTCCTCCCGCCTTCTCAATTTGAAGGACTATTCCTGTCAACAGCTCATACAGATGAAGACATCGAATATACGATTGAGACAGTGGAAAAGGTTTTTCAAAAACTACGTCGATAAAACAAAAGGCCGATATGGAGACATATCGGATTTTTTGCATTGGAGAAAACCAATCATATTTTCACTCCCTCCCTCATACAACTGTATTGACATCTAATTTTATTTTTTAAGGATTAGATGAAAGGAGGACACCGACTTGTCTCAAAACAATCGATTACAGTTTTCGGTAGAAGAATCCATTTATTTCAAAAGCGGACAGGAAGTCAGTGAGCTGCTGTCAATTTCTCTCGACCCTGACATTCTCGTTCAAGAAGTGAATGATTATGTTTCCATTAGAGGTTCACTCGAGCTAACAGGAGAATACAACATAAATCAAGAGGAGCTATTGGGTGAATTGAGTTCCTTTCCAACATACAGGGAAGCAGATGAGGTAAAGGTCAGAGAAGACGGAACGGCGGAGCTTCTGCATCAATTTCCAGTCGATATCACCATTCCGAAGAACAAAATTAGTCATTTAAATGATGTGTTTGTGTTTATTGATGCGTTTGATTACCAGCTGACAGAGAATCGTTTGCTCACCATTCAGGCTGATTTAGCCATTGAGGGCTTGTTAGACGAGGAAACGCCTGAAGCGCCTGTAGAGGAGCCATATGAATTTGTCCATCGTCCTGAAGAGGATTATGGCGATATGGCCTACGATTATCAGTTGCAGCCGGAACAAGAAGAACAAGAAGAGCTGCAAAGCGAAGAACGTGAGCATGATGAGATTCAGCCTGTATTCCAACATGACACGCGCGCGGAGCAAGAGGAACAGGCAGTACAGGAAGAACAAGAAGAACAAGAAGAGGAAGAAGAAATTAAGATAGAGCTGGTGAGGGAAGTAGCGGAAACGCCCGAAGAAACGGAAGAATTAGAAGAACAAGAAGAGCCGGAACAGCCTAATAACCAAGAAGAAGCGGTGGCGTCTGGCTATCGATCTATTCCTGAAGCTCAGGTGCAGGAACCGCCATTTTTTGAACCGCCAAAGCTTTTAGAAGAAGAGGACCGAGAAGATCCGTTCTTTGAAGTGGAAGTGAGAAAGGATCCGGAAGCTGCTGAAGAGCAGGAAGAAACGGTACAGTCGTATCCGGCTTTTGAAACACCTGCTGATCAAGTGGAACCTGAGCATGAGGCGCACGATGATGAATATCAGCTCGGGCGCTTATATGAACGGGAAGCACCTAAAATATATGAGTCAGCTCAAGAAGAAGAGGAGCTTGAAGAAGACGTGAGAGAAACGTCTGGCAGTGAGAACTCTCTTTATTTAACAAAGCTGTTCGCTAAGCAGGAGGAGGAAGATTTTTCCCGCATGAAAATATGTATAGTGCAGCAAGAAGATACGGTCGATCGTATTTGTGAGAGATATCAGTTGAATGTGCAGCAGCTTCTTCGCACAAACTCATTATCGATGGATGCGGAGCTTGAGGAAGGGCAGATTCTTTATATTCCTGAATATCAAAAAAGCAATGCATAGCAAGCGATGACTGACCGAGAAAATGTGGTGAGTGAACGTGGATGAAATCCAATCTGTCTTATACGAATACGGGCTTGAGGCTGAATATATTGAACCTGTCAGTCCTGCTGTCATCAAGGTCTATACAAAGCAGGGTGTATTTGCTCTGAAACGAGTAAAAGCCAGCCGGCATATGCAATTTACAGAACAAATGCTTGAACTGGAATCAAAGGGCTATCGCTCCTTTGTGCCGATTTATCGGACGAAGAGCGGTTCCTTTTTCTCAAGTCATCGGGAAAGCCGGTATGCATACTATTTGATGCCGTGGCTGACGAATGAAAAGAGAGAAGAGCAGGACGATAAGCATGAATATTTATTTCAAGAGATTGCGAGACTTCATAAGCGGACTGAAGTCATGATGGATATCACAGCGCAAGAGATAGAAGCGCATTACACACAAATCAAGACCAAATGGGAAACAGAGAAAGACATGTATGAACGATTCATAGAGCGGGCAGAACAAACGTGGTATATGTCGCCATTTGAGCTGGCCGCTGCTATGTATTTTTCAGAGGCGATGTCTGCCAGTGAATTTGCGCTTGAACGTTTAGAAGATTGGCATGAAGAAATGACAGACAAAGAGACAACGCGTGTTGTGCTAAATCATGGACAGCTATCGATCCATCACTTTTTGTATAATGATGTAGGGACAGGACATTTCACCAATTTTGAGCGGTCTAAAAAAGCCGCCCCCATTTATGATCTTCTGACCTTTTACTTTCGGACATTCAAAACCTATCCCACGTCTTGTCCTGAATGCACTTCCTTGTTTTATACGTATCAAAAAGGAAACCCTCTTAGGGAGGAAGAACTGCATTTATTCCTAAGCTACCTCGCTTATCCGCAAGGTCTGTTTGATACAGTAAAAGCCTATGAAGCAGGCGGGCAGGATGAAATGGAAAGCTGCCAGCAGCTGTTAAGAGCGTATTGGCAGATGAAAAATTCAGAGCCGACTGTCATGAAGATTCACGAGATTGAGCAGGCTAGACGGCTTGAAGAAGAACAAAGTGCCTCGTCATCGGCGGAATGACGAGGTTATGCTGCGTTGGCTTTATATGGGCAGGTACATAATGATAAGTTTTTAAAACCAATCAAGGTGAAAGGCACAGGCGAGAAAAATAAGAATACCTAGAATGAGGACGTCAAATGTCGTAGGGAAAATGATCGTACGAAATCCTTGAAATATAGCAATCGGGAGAACGACTTGGGAAGCAACTGCCCGAATTTGTCTCAGCCAGGGGGGAAGTGTGTAAGGATTGAACTTCTTCAAATCAAACGCCCTCCTTCTTCATTTTGTTATTATCATATGGGCAAAAGGGCGAAGGGTGCCTGCCCAATTTGTATAAAGAAGAAGAAAAGCGGAAAAGATGATTGACGAAAACAAAAGGCATTTAGTAATATTAATAAAAGATGAGTATGTGCTGATGAACGTGATATATCGTAAGCGTGGATCAGGAAGAGTACGAGCAAGACCCTAAAGAGAGGGAAACCAAGAGCTGAAAGGTTTCCTAGGATGTACTTGTTTGGAAGGTCGCCTGTGAGCTTAATTTCTTGAATGAACAAGTAGAGAAATTCGGGAGAACCCCGTTATCCTTTAGAGTGTATGGGACACGTATATGTGTCTCGTGAAAAAAGGTGGTACCGCGAAAAAGCTTTTTCGTCCTTTTATAAGGATGGAAAGGCTTTTTTTATGTTTCATCAGCCGAAAAAATGTGGAGGTTACACAAATGGGAACAAATAATCAAGAAATGCCAACAAAGTACGATCCAAATGCGATTGAAAAAGACCGCTATACGTACTGGCTTGAAGGGAAATTCTTCGAAGCACAAAATGACAAAACGAAAGATCCATATACAGTCGTCATTCCTCCACCAAACGTGACAGGAAAACTGCACCTTGGGCACGCATGGGATTCTACACTCCAAGACATCGTGACACGTATGAAACGGATGCAGGGCTATGACGTTCTTTGGCTTCCAGGTATGGACCATGCCGGTATTGCGACTCAAGCAAAAGTCGAGGCAAAGCTTCGTGAAGAAGGCGTAAGCCGGTATGACCTTGGCCGGGAGAAATTTGTAGAAGAAACGTGGAAGTGGAAAGAAGAATATGCAGATTTTATTCGCAGCCAGTGGGCGAAAATGGGACTTGGCCTCGATTACTCCCGTGAACGTTTTACTTTAGATGAAGGTCTGAATAAAGCCGTTCGCCAAGTGTTTGTTCAATTGTATGAAAAAGGGCTTATTTATCGCGGAGAGTACATCATTAACTGGGATCCAGCAACGAAAACGGCACTTTCTGATATTGAAGTGATTTATAAGGATGTTCAAGGTGCGTTTTATCACTTGAGATATCCGCTTTCAGATGGAACAGGTTCAATTGAAATTGCGACAACAAGACCTGAAACTATGCTGGGGGATACAGCCGTAGCCGTACACCCTGATGACGAACGCTATCAGCATTTGATTGGAAAAACAGTGGTTTTACCAATTACAGGCCGTGAAATCCCAATCGTCGGTGATGACTATGTCGATATGGAGTTTGGCTCAGGTGCTGTGAAAATTACACCTGCTCATGATCCGAATGACTTTGAGCTTGGAAACCGCCACGGGCTAGAGCGTATTCTTGTCATGAATGAAGATGGCACAATGAATGCGAATGCCCTGCAATATAAAGGGATGGACCGCTTCGAATGCCGCAAACAGCTTGTGAAGGATTTACAAGAGGAAGGCATCTTGTTCAAAATTGAAGACCACATGCATTCAGTTGGTCATAGTGAGCGAAGTGGAGCTGTCGTTGAACCGTATTTATCGACACAATGGTTTGTGAAAATGCAGCCGCTGGCAGACGAAGCTATTCATCTGCAAAAAGGGGACGACCAAGTTCAATTTGTTCCAGACCGATTTGAAAAGACATATTTACATTGGATGGAAAATATCCGTGACTGGTGTATTTCTCGTCAGCTATGGTGGGGACACCGCATTCCGGCTTGGTATCATAAAGAAACGAAAGAAGTATACGTTGGACTTGAAGCACCAGAAGATATTGAGAACTGGGAACAGGATAACGATGTGCTTGATACATGGTTTAGTTCAGCACTTTGGCCGTTTTCTACAATGGGCTGGCCAGATGCAGACAGTGAAGACTTCAAGCGCTACTACCCAACCAATCTGCTTGTAACAGGCTATGACATCATTTTCTTCTGGGTATCCCGCATGATCTTCCAAGGTCTTGAATTCACAGGAGAAAAACCGTTTAAAGATGTCCTCATTCATGGGCTCATCCGCGACGAACAAGGACGTAAAATGAGTAAGTCGCTTGGCAACGGAATTGATCCAATGGAGGTCATCGACAAATACGGTGCGGATTCATTAAGATATTTCTTAGCGACTGGAAGCTCACCAGGTCAGGATCTTCGTTTTAGCTTTGAAAAGGTTGAATCCACTTGGAACTTTGCGAACAAAATTTGGAACGCATCCCGTTTTGCTTTAATGAATATGGATGGTTTAACGTATGATGAGCTTGATTTATCAGGGGAAAAATCAGTTGCTGATCAATGGATTTTAACACGCTTAAATGAAACGATTGAAAGTGTCACACAGCTTGCTGACAAGTATGAATTCGGTGAAGTGGGCAGACATTTATACAACTTCATTTGGGATGATTTCTGTGATTGGTACATTGAAATGGCGAAACTTCCGCTTTATGGTGAAGACGAAGCGGCGAAGAAAACGACTCGTTCGATCCTTGCGTATGTATTAGATCAAACGATGAGGCTTCTACATCCGTTTATGCCGTTCTTAACAGAAGAAATCTGGCAGCATCTGCCGCATGAAGGTGAGTCCATTACTGTAGCGGCATGGCCTGAAGTGAAGCCAGAGCTTTCCAACGAACAAGCTTCTGCTGATATGAAGCTGCTTGTTGAACTCATTCGTTCTGTTCGTAACATTCGCAGTGAAGTGAACACGCCAATGAGCAAACAAGTTGAGCTTTACATTAAAGCATCTACGTCTGATGTTCAGGAACGTTTAGAGAAAAATCGTTCATATATTGAGCGCTTCACGAACCCAAGTGTTCTTGAAATTGGCACAGACGTTCCAGCTAGTGATAAAGCGATGACGGCTGTTATTTCTGGAGCAGAACTCATTCTGCCGCTTGAAGGCTTAATCAACTTGGATGAAGAAATTGCACGTCTGCAAAAAGAGCTTGATAAGCTGACAAAAGAAGTGGAACGAGTACAGAAAAAGCTTGGCAACGAAGGCTTTATGAAAAAAGCACCTGAAAGTGTCGTAGAAGAAGAGCGTGCGAAAGAACGTGATTATGTCGCAAAACGCGAAGCTGTTCAAAAGCGTATTGAAGAGCTGAAAGCATAAGGTTGAAAAGACGGCTCCTAATGAAATGGAGTCGTCTTTTTTGAAAATTTCGTATGAAATGAGAGATGACATTGTTTACAACCTATCATGAAGCGATTGAGTGGATTCACAGCAGACTGGCCTTTGGTGTAAAACCGGGTCTTGAACGAATGAAATGGCTGATGAACAGACTAGGAAATCCGGAACAAAGCATAAAAGCAATACATGTTGCAGGTACAAATGGTAAAGGATCAACCATTGCGTTTACGCGTTCTGTTTTACAGGCAGCCGGCTATTCGGTCGGAACTTTCACCTCCCCATTTATACTAACGTTCAATGAAAGAATCAGCGTGAACGGAGCGCCTATAGAGGATGAAGAATGGCTGAGTTTGGTGAATGAAATCAAGCCTCTTGTTGATGAATTAGATCAAACAGAGCTTGGCGCAGCAACAGAATTTGAAATCATTACAGCATGTGCATTTGCTTATTTTGATCATGTGCACCAAGTAGACTTTGTCCTCTTGGAAACAGGGCTTGGCGGAAGGCTTGATTCTACAAATATTGCTGTGCCTATCTTAACAACGATTACATCGATTGGTCATGATCATATGGCCATTTTAGGTGACACACTTGAACAAATTGCAGCTGAAAAAGCGGGCATTATCAAAGAGGGTATTCCGATGATCACGGCAGTTCACCAGCCTGAAGCTCTTTCTGTCATTCAAAACACAGCCAAAGAAAAGAATGCCGAATGTATTTCATTACATGATACTTGTAGTTTTGATGAGCAGCAGCCGACAGAAACAGGTGAACGATTCACGTTACGCACATCAAAAAGGCAGTATCCTCAGCTTGAAACAGGATTAATTGGAACGCATCAAAGGCAAAATGCTTCCCTTGCTGTTTTACTCATTGAATGGCTGGAGCAAGAAGGCTATATTAGTGTGACAGAAGAGCAAATATATGAAGGCATTCGGCAGGCAGTTTGGGCTGGAAGGTTTGAAAAAGTCAAAGATCATCCTCCAGTGTATTTAGACGGTGCTCATAATGAAGAAGGGATCGACCGTTTAATTGAAACTGTGCAAGCTCATTTTTCTACTAAACAGGTGCATATATGTTTTAGTGCTTTAAAAGATAAGCCGTACAAGCAAATGATTCAAAAGCTTGAAGCCGTTAGTTCTTCTATCCATTTTGTTTCATTTGATTTTCCAAGAGCCGAATCAGCTGAAAAGCTTTATGTATGCAGTCAGTTAGACGCAAAGTCTTATGATGATGACCCTCGTACAGTGCTTGAGTTCATTCAGAAAAAAAGTGATGATCCTTCAGCGGTGATTCTTGTGACAGGCTCTCTTTATTTTATTTCAGATATACGAAATCGTATGATCGGGTAACAAAAAAACGCAAGTGGCTTCAATGCCTCTTGCGTTTTTTTCTTTTGATACGCAGAAGGGAAGTAAAATCATATTTTCGCTATGTGCTCAATGAATACGGTCGTGGTAAAATCCGGTCTATCTTATTCTCGGAAGGGGTCACGATATATGATAGGCATTTTTGTGTTTCTTGCAGGCATCACCATGGGGTCGTTCTTTCATCTAGTTGGTGAAAGGCTGCCACTGAAGCGGTCTATTCTTTTTCCTCGTTCTCACTGCACAGCTTGTAAACAGCCGCTTTCCTTGCGCGAGATGATTCCGCTAGTTTCGTATGCATTATTGAGGGGGACTTGTAAATATTGCGGCACTCGGCTGTCTTTGCTATATCCACTGATTGAGCTGCTGTCAGGCAGTCTTTTTTTGCTCATGTATAGAATCGCTGGTATTTCGTTTGAAGGTCTTTTTCTTGTGATTCTTTGTAGTTTATTTGTGATTGCTGTCGTGAGCGATCTCCTTTATATGAGGGTGCCAAACGAGCTGTTTCTCTTCTTTTTCCCTCTTTTCGTCATATACCGCACGCTTGAACCTCTTCTTATTTGGTGGGAAGGAGCGGCTTCGCTTCTTTTTTGCTTTCTCTTGTTTTATAGTTTAGATCGTCTCAAGCCAAATAGCATGGGCGGAGCTGATGTCAAGCTGTTCGGAGTAATTGCATTTTGCTTAGGATTCAAGCCATTCCTTCTCATTCTTTTCCTCTCGTGTATCGCTGGAATCGTCTATGCGAAGGTTTTTTCCTTTCGATTAGATGAGCCATTTCCCTTTGTTCCTGCGATCTCTTTTTCTTTTTGGCTGTATCTCTATGGAGCTCATGTCATGCTCCCATTCACCGGGTCGACCGGTTGAAAAAATTGGCGAACACTTTTTTTCCCTGCCGACAAAAGTCTTGTTCTTTTTTTTATCCGCTATGTTAAAGTGTGAAACAGAAAGAAGGACGGGTTACATTCGCGCTGATTCATTGGACAAAAAGGTCTTTCTTACAAACAATGTCAGAAAGCGGGGAATGACAGTGAAAAAAAGGCAGGCAAAAAAACAAGGGTTAAAAGTCAATATTAATGGCAAAGAAGAAATGCTTCATGAAGATGACCATCAGCCGCCAAAACAACAAGAGGATGATCAAGTGACGTTTTCGAATTGGGAGGAAAAAAGGCATTCAGAACTGGAGACAGCTGCTTCCGAGGAAGAACCGGCTAAACCGAAAGAAGAAGATTTCCAGTGGGATGATGCAGCTGATCATATTTATCATTCTGATCCAAAGGTCGTCACACCTTATCAAAAGAAAAAAGGCTCCTTTGATCAGAAGTTCGGTAAAAACCGCGGCCCGTTTAAGAGAGTGATGACAACGATTGTGTTTGCAGTGGTTCTTGGGACAGGCCTAGGTGTGTTTGCACTTAGCCTAAGTCAAGATGGTACTCAGAATCCATCAGGGGGAGATATCAGCGTTTCAGCATCCGGAAATCAATCATCGATGAAAGCGGGCGGGGATGCGCCGCCAGCAGATACTGCTGATGAATCAAAAGAGAATAAAGATGAAAAAAGCGCCTCTGGCAGCTTTTCAACATATGTTGTACAGGCTGGAAAGTTTTCCTCTGAAAAAGGAGCAGATGAATTAGTTGGCAGTTTAAAAGAAGCAGGATACGCGGGGAAAAAGGTCTCAATGGATGATGGCTATTATGTTATTGCCGGGCTTGCGACAGAACAGGGCATGACAAGCGCTGTTGGGAAGAAGCTGATTGATCAGCACTTTGAGGCGTGGGGAGGCAAGGAGCTCTCATTTCAAGTACCGGAGGAGCTGACTAGTTTAATAGAAAAGGCATCTGTTTTATCCTCTAAGGTCATTGCAGGGGATGATGTGGATCAAAAGGACGTTGCGCAGCTGATCTCTGAGCTTGAAAGTGCCAAAACAACGGACGCACCAGCTAAAAGCAGTTTGCTGAAAGCGGTGCAGCTGTTAAATGAACCTACTGCTGAAAACGGGTGGAAATCTCAGCAGGCACTGCTTGATCAATTAAATACGTAAAATCATATTTTATAAAACCAAACTAGTCAAAAAATGACTAGTTTTTTTCTTTTGCATCCAACATAATGATGAAGAAACATGAAAAATGAATTTTCGTAAATTGTCGGTAAGATGTACATTTGATAGGATGAATGGGTATCTTACTTCTTAGGCTAAACCCTGAAAGGATGAACAAACATGAACCAATTGATTCTCGCATCTCAATCCCCTAGAAGAAAAGAATTGCTTGATCTAGCAGGGTTTTCTTATGACATTCAAGCAAGTCAATTAAAAGAAGAAATAAATCGAAACTTTTCTCCTGCAGAGAACGTCCAATGGTTGGCAGAACAAAAAGCAAGTGATATTCAAAGATTATATCCCGAAGCTGTGATTATTGGTGCAGATACGATTGTTGCAATTGACGGCAAATGTCTTGGGAAACCAAAAGACAAGGAAGAAGCGGCCTCAATGCTTCAATTATTGTCAGGAAAGACACATCAAGTCTTGACGGGTGTCACGATTCAGTCAGAGAATAGAAAAGAAACATTTTATGAACAAACAGAAGTGACGTTTTGGACACTTGCGCAAAATGAAATAGACCGCTATATCGAAACGGGAGAACCGCTTGATAAAGCGGGAAGCTATGGCATTCAAGGAAAAGGCGCACTGTTTGTTCAAAAAATAGATGGGGATTATTTTTCCGTTGTCGGTCTCCCTATTGCCAAAACAGTTAGAGTGCTCGAAACATTTGGAATCACCCCTTTTTGATGACAGGAAGGAATCTAAAAGGAGTGGGCATCATGAACGATTTCCCTATGTTGCTAAAGCATTTTCCTCAAGATGAAAAGCCGAGAGAACGATTTATGAAATATGGTCCCGGCAGTCTGTCAAACCATGAACTTGTTGCGATTCTTTTAAGGACAGGCACAAAAAAGGAATCAGTTCTCCAAATTTCTGCAAAACTTCTGCAAACATTTGGCGGTCTTCGCTCTGTAAGAGAAGCCTCAATTGAAGAAATGTCGAAGATTCGAGGAGTTGGAAAGGCGAAGGCGGTCTCTCTATTAGCTGCTTTAGAACTCGGCACTAGATTACACCATCAAACGACGGACAACCGCTATGTGATCCGCACACCAGAGGATGGGGCAAAATATGTGATGGAAGATATGAGGTTTTTACAACAGGAGAATTTCGTTTGTCTTTATCTCAATTCAAAAAATCAAGTTCTTCATAAACATACTGTGTTTATTGGAAGTTTGAACTCATCCATCGTTCACCCGCGTGAAATTTTCAAAGAGGCGTTTAAACGTTCGGCTGCTTCATTTATATGTGTGCACAACCATCCATCTGGAGACCCGACGCCGAGCAGGGAAGATATTGAAGTCACACAGCGACTTTTTGAATGTGGAAAGCTGATTGGAATACAGCTGCTTGATCATCTTGTCATAGGTGATCAAAAATTTGTGAGTTTGAAGGAAAAAGGGTATTTGTAACACTTTTTTTTTCAATGTTTTACGATATAATAGAGTTTATGAGTTTTTCCCTAAGGGAATTTTGGTTTAAGAAAGGAAGATACATACATATGTTTGGAATTGGTACAAAAGACCTTGGAATAGATCTTGGAACAGCGAATACGCTTGTTTTTATTAAAGGAAAAGGCATTGTTGTGAGAGAACCTTCGGTCGTAGCCTTGGAAACTGATACGAAGTCTATAGTGGCAGTCGGAAATGATGCTAGAAACATGATTGGCCGTACACCTGGTAATGTTGTGGCATTACGCCCAATGAAAGACGGAGTCATTGCAGATTACGAGACGACAGCAACAATGATGAAATATTACATTAATCAAGCATTAAAAGGCAAAGGGCTTTTTGCTCGTAAACCTTACGTCATGGTATGTGTACCATCTGGTATTACAGCTGTAGAAGAGCGTGCAGTCATTGATGCAACAAGACAAGCTGGTGCACGTGACGCATACCCGATTGAAGAGCCATTTGCTGCGGCAATCGGTGCTAACCTGCCTGTATGGGAGCCAACAGGAAGTATGGTTGTGGACATTGGCGGCGGTACAACAGAGGTAGCGATTATTTCTCTTGGCGGCATTGTGACATCACAATCAATCCGCGTGGCAGGAGATGAGATGGATGATGCGATCAGCAGCTACATCCGTAAAACGTATAACCTAATGATCGGTGATCGTACGTCAGAAGCGATTAAAATGGAAATCGGTTCTGCGCAGCCTGATGTACATGATGAGATGGACATTCGCGGCCGTGACCTTTTAACAGGTCTGCCAAAAACAATCTCTATTACGGCAGAAGAGATTGCAAAAGCGCTTCGCGATACGGTGGAAACAATTGTCGATGCAGTGAAAATGACTCTTGAAAAAACCCCGCCTGAGCTGGCAGCAGATATTATGGACCGCGGAATTGTTTTAACAGGAGGCGGTGCATTGCTTCGTAATCTTGACAAAGTCATTAGTGATGAAACGAAAATGCCAGTCATTATTGCAGAAGACCCGCTTGACTGTGTGGCAATCGGAACAGGGAAAGCACTAGAACATATTCATTTGTTCAAAGGAAAATCAAAAGATAATCGATAATCGGTCGTAATTAAAGAGGTGTAAGACATGCCGCAGTTTTTTATGAATAAAAGATTAATGTTGCTCCTTGTCTGTGTCATCGTACTGGTGGCCATGATTGGTTTTTCAGTGAAAAGCGGCAGAGGTGCTTCATGGCCGGAAAAATTAGTGGGGGATACGACAGGCTTTTTTCAAGGTGTCTTTCATAAACCATCACAATTTATTGCCGGTATTTATGGGAACGTACAAGATTTAAAGAACACATATGATGAAAACGAGCGTCTTCGAAAAAAACTTGATGGACAAACCCAATATGAGGCGAAACTTCAAGAACTAGAAGATGAGAACAAAAAGCTTCGCAAACAGCTTGGCTATGTGAACTCTATTCGTGACTACACGCCAATTCTCTCAACTGTTATCGCAAGAAACCCATCTCTTTGGGATAGCTTTGTGATGATTGATAAAGGGAAAAAACAAGGCGTGGACAAAGATATGGCGGTCACAAATGAGAGTGGTGCGTTAATTGGGAAAATTGAAAGTGATAAGCTCAACAATTTTACTTCGACTGTAAGGTTGCTAAGCTCTACTGACCAAAATAATAGAATTTCAACGAAAATTTATGCGAAAAAGGGCAAGGAAGAACTCAATGGAATCATTAACGGTTATGACAGCAAGAAAAAAATGCTGACTATGAATATTCTGAAATCCGATGCAGATGGGGATGTCAAAAAAGGAGATCTTGTTGAAACATCTGGAGCAGGGGGCGTATTCCCGCAAGGCTTAACGATTGGTAAGGTGAGTGAAATTGAGCCAGACCATTACGGCCTGACAAAGATCATTTACGTAGAACCAGCGGCTGAACTCAACAATTTAGACCGCGTGATTGTGGTGAATCGTAGCACAAGTACAGCAGATGCATCTGAATTGACGAAGGAGGAAGGCTCGTGAAACGTGTCCTTCTTGCTTTCGTCATGTTGTTTATCTTCGTATTTGACAGCATTTTTGTTGATTTAGTGAAGCTCCCATTTGTTTCAGAGAATCAAATTTTAGCTCCTCATTTCATTTTACTCGCACTTGTATTTATGACTGCTTTTGTGAATCAAAAATATGGTGTGATTTACGGATTTATCTTTGGACTTTTATATGATATTTCATATACAGGTATACTTGGTGTTCATATGTTTGGCTTTGGGGCGCTTTGCTATTTGTTAGCAAAAGCCTTTAAAGTTCTGCAAACGAATGTGTTAGTTGTCGTCTTTCTGTCGATTATTGCTGTTTCAGTGATGGAGTTTTATGTATACGGCGTTCAAGCGACAATTCAACCAGGGATTATGCCGTTTAATACGTATGTCATCGAACGTTTTATTCCAACGATTCTTTTAAATACTGCTGCGTCTCTCATACTTGTTGTGCCGCTAAGGCTCTTTTTCACCCATGTGAAACAAGAACTGATCGACGAATAAAAGCAGGAGTTTGTCCAATTACGGCGAAATGAGTATGTTGTTGAGGTGAGCATCTTGAAAACTCAAAAACAGCAATATGTGACGATAAAAGGTACAAAAAACGGATTAACATTACAGTTAAATGATGACTGTTCGTTTGATGACCTTCTTTCTGGCTTGCGAGAGGTTCTATTACTTGAGCAATATACAGATGGAAGAGAAGGACATAAGGTCAATGTGCATATTAAGCTTGGTTTTCGTTATTTAACAGAGGATCAGGAGACACGTTTGACCGAAGCGGTGTCTGAAAATGAACATCTCGTTATCCACTCCATTGAAAGTGACGTCATGTCAACTGAAGAGGCGAGACGATTAAAAGCAGAGGCTGAAATTACTTCTGTAGCAAAAATTGTACGCTCTGGACAGGTGCTGTATGTCGAAGGAGATCTTTTATTAATAGGAGATGTCAATCCTGGCGGAACGATTCGCGCAGGGGGAAATATTTTTGTACTTGGCGCATTAAAAGGTGTGGCGCATGCTGGATGTAATGGCAACAAACAGGCTGTTATTGCGGCATCACATATGATTCCAACACAGCTTCGCATCGCACAAGTTATTAACCGTGCACCAGACCAAAAAGAAGATGGAAATGAAATGGAATGTGCTTATTTAGATATAGATGGCAATATGATCATTGAACGCCTGCAGCAATTGGCTCATATAAGACCTAATCTGACAAGGCTTGAGGGAGGAATGTGAAATTGGGCGAGGCTATTGTGATTACCTCAGGAAAAGGCGGCGTTGGCAAAACAACAACATCTGCAAACTTAGGCACAGCACTAGCAATTCAAGGGAAAAAGGTGTGTCTAGTTGATACTGACATCGGCCTTCGGAATCTGGATGTCGTGATGGGGCTTGAAAACCGCATTATTTATGATCTAGTCGATGTAGTAGAAGGAAGATGCAAAATTCACCAAGCGCTTGTAAAAGATAAGCGTTTCGAGGATCTTTTGTATCTTTTACCTGCTGCTCAAACAAGCGATAAAACGGCTGTAGAGCCGGAACAGATCAAAGAATTAATTCAATCATTGAAACAAGACTTTGATTATGTTGTCATTGACTGCCCTGCTGGAATTGAGCAAGGCTTTAAAAATGCTGTATCCGGTGCAGACAAGGCTATTGTCGTGACGACGCCTGAAATCTCAGCTGTGAGAGATGCGGACCGAATCATCGGTTTGTTAGAACAAGAAGATATCGAACCGCCTCGTTTGATTGTCAACCGTATTCGTACACACATGGCGAAAAATGGCGATTCAATGGATGTAGATGAAGTGGTACATCACTTATCGATTGATCTACTTGGCATCGTAGCAGATGATGATGATGTGATTAAGGCTTCAAACAATGGTGAACCGATTGTCATGGATGCTAAAAACAAAGTATCGATTGCCTATCGCAATATTGCCCGCCGCGTACTAGGCGAATCAGTACCGCTTCAATCTTTTGAAGAAGAAAACAAGGGAATGTTTGCAAAGCTGAAAGCATTCTTTGGTGTAAGAGCATAATCACTGAACCGTGATAGAAAACCTTTGCAGTCAGGAAAGGCGGCTGCCTTTGCGAAGCGAATTTGACATTCGTGAGCACCGGAGCGCAGACCGACACTGAATGCGAGGGTTTCTCTGCACGCTGAGACCGATTCGATGAGAATCGGTCTTTTTGTTGCATATCAGATGGGGTTGTCACATAAAATGTACAAACTGTTTGTATGTAAAGGGTGATCTCATGAAAAGAGTGGACGAGTACCGAAAGAAAATCGCGCAGCGCCGCAAAACGATGCAGCCAGCTGCTCTCTCTAAGAAGACGGCTTTCAAGAAAAAAGAAGATATCCCGCCATGGGTTATGCTGACAGAGGAAGAAAAGCATTCTGGCTCGACCTCCTATGAACCGGCGTCCCATCAGCCAAAGAAATATCGTCATCCCTTATTTAACCCGAATACCTTTGTGCTTAAATGCTTATTATCAGCGTCCCTTGTGTTGATTGCAGCCATTTCATTTAAAGGTCAGACAGGTCCGTTTCAGCAGCTGAAGCCGATGATTACTCAGACCTTTGAGCAAGATTTTCAATTTGCTGCTGTTAACCGCTGGTTTGAAAAAACAGTTGGACATCCGCTGGCCTTTTTAACAGAGAAAAAAGATGGCCAAAAGGACGTACAAGCGAATCAAGAACTGGCTGTTCCTGCCTCTGGTAAAGTGCAGGAATCCTTTACGCAAAATGGAGCAGGTGTCAAAGTGGAGACATCCGCTGAAGCCATAGATAGTATGAAGGAAGGCTATGTGGTTGAGGTGAAAAAGAAAAGCGATACAGGGCTTACCGTGGTGGTGCAGCATGCAGATAACAGCTATAGCTGGTACGGTCAATTAAAGAAAGCGGATGTGGCCTTATACGATTTTGTCGATAAGGGTGAAAAAATTGGCCAGATTTCGCTTGATGATCAAGGGAAGGGCACGTATTACTTTGCCATTAAGCAAAATGAACAATTTATCGATCCTATTCAGGTGATGACCTTTGAATAGATGGCTGCTCATGCTGACGAAAATTCATATCCATCCGCTGCTGTGGATTGTGATGGCGTTTGCGGTTCTGTCAGGCCAAATTAAGCCGCTGCTTTGTCTGCTTATCATCGTCTGTGTCCATGAACTTGGACATGCAGCGGCTGCCTGCTATTATCATTGGCGCATTCGGCGGATTTTTTTACTGCCATTTGGCGGAACGGTGGAAGTAGAGGAACATGGGAACCGTCCGTTAAAAGAAGAGCTGGCGGTCATTTTGTGCGGGCCGCTTCAGCATGTACCGCTCCAGCTCATGGCATGGCTTTTCATGGAGGCTTCTCTTATTTCGCATGACGTCTTTACGATGTTTACCTTTTATAATATGGCGATTTTTCTTGTGAATCTTTTGCCCGTTTGGCCGCTTGATGGCGGAAAATTATTCTTTTTGCTCTTATCCGTTTTTTACCCTTTCCAACGTGCACATGCCCTAGCAATAAAAGGCTCACTTGTCTTTTTCGGTCTATTGACAGGAGGGTTACTTTTGTTTGCACCGCTGCAATTCAATGGCTGGGTGCTGCTCACTTTTTTAGCTTATTCACTCGTGATGGAGCACAGGCAGCGGCATTACGTCAGGGTTCGCTTTTTACTAGAACGGTATTACGGTAAAAAAGAGCAAAAGGTAGAAAAGCTAATTCCGCTGAGAGCAAGTACAGAGGAAAAAGTATACGAAGTGATGGCACGATTTCAAAGGGGCTGCAAACATCCGATTATTATTGAAAGAGATGGCGTGAAGATGAGCCAGCTTGATGAAAATGAACTGCTCCATGCGTATTTTTCAGACCGCAGAACCACCTCCTCAATGGAAGAGCTTCTTTTACCGTACTAATGGTGAAAATACATTGACATTCTGCGTCTAGTTTGATATATTTTTTAATGTTATGGATATGTAGCACCCGTGCTACAACCGCGCGGAGCAGGTGTAAAGTGCCTATGGCCCCCTGTATTCGGCGAGTCTGAGTTTATTAGGAGGTGCAGAGATGTACGCAATTATCGAAACTGGTGGTAAACAAGTAAAAGTTGAAGAAGGTCAAACTGTTTATGTTGAAAAACTAGCTGCTGAAGCAGGTGAAACAGTAACTTTCGAAAACGTATTGTTTGTCGGCGGAGACACTGTCAAAGTGGGTAACCCTTCAGTTGCTGGAGCAACAGTAACGGCTAAAGTTGAAAAACAAGGTCGCGGTAAGAAAATTACTGTGTTCAAGTACAAACCGAAGAAAAACAACCACAAGAAACAAGGTCATCGTCAACCTTACACTAAAGTTGTTATCGAAAAAATCAACGCTTAAGGCGTGTGAGTGATATGATCAAAGCAACCATTACTCGGTCTTCAGCAGATGAAAGCATTACGTCTTTTCAGATGACTGGACATGCCGAGTTTGCTGAAAAAGGTCAGGATCTCGTTTGTGCAGGTGTATCTGCTGTTGTTTTCGGCTCAGTCAATTCAATTATTGCACTGACAGGATTGGACCCACTGCTTGATATTGGTGAAGAAGGCGGCTACTTCTCTTTTGAACTGCCGGCTGATACAGATCCAGTATCCTTTGAAAAAGCCCAGCTGCTTTTAGAAGGCATGGTCGTTTCCTTGGAGACAATTGAACGAGATTATCACGATTATGTGAGAATATCAACAAAAAAATAGGAGGTGAACTTCATGCTTAGATTAGATCTTCAATTTTTCGCATCTAAAAAAGGGGTAGGTTCTACAAAGAACGGACGTGACTCTGAGTCTAAACGTTTAGGCGCTAAACGTGCTGATGGTCAATTCGTAACTGGTGGTTCTATCCTTTATCGTCAACGTGGAACGAAAATCTATCCAGGTGAAAACGTTGGACGCGGAGGCGACGACACTCTTTTCGCTAAAATCGACGGAACAGTTAAATTCGAACGTTTCGGTCGTGACCGTAAAAAAGTGAGCGTATATCCTGCGGCACAATAATTGCTAAAAACTCCGGTCATTGACTGGAGTTTTTTTCACTTTTTACAAGCAGTACCGAAGATGATAAAAGAAGATGCACTCCATAAATATCAAAGAACGTTTGCTGACTTTGCCTCATTTTCTCCTATACAATCAGAAAAAACAACCTTTCCTCACATAACTAGTGTTTTTCTATGCTGTCTTCTCTGTTATAATTCAGGGAGACATATTGATGATAAGACTCCTAAAAGAGAGACCAAACGATTGGGAGTGCGATAATGGAAGAGATACCAAGTAAAGAAAATGAAAAATTAACTCACGTTGCATTAACAAATGAATTGATTGATCTGCTCAGTCGTTCAAGACACGACTGGATGAATAAATTACAGCTGATCAAAGGCAACTTGACATTAGAAAAATATGACCGCGTGTTTGAAATTATAGAAGAAATGGTCATTGAAGCACAGCATGAATCCAAACTCTCAAATTTAAAAATTCCCCAATTGGCCTATTACTTTCTAACATTTAATTGGGAGTCGCATTTTATCACCTTAGAATATGAAGTGCTTGGTGAAACCCGAGACTTATCAGCATATGAATCGCAGCTGCTAACGGTATCACAGGAGTTGTTTTCGATATTCGATCAATCAGTTTGCCAAAAAACTGAAAATCATTTAACGGTCACGTTCCAAACAGATCATGAAGAAAATGATGTGATCTTATATTTTGATTTCAAAGGAAAATTAACAAGTTTGGATGCGTTAAATGCGTTTCATTACGCAAACTATCCATGTATGAGTATAACGCAATTTCATGTGACGCCTCATGAGTCCATGATTGAGCTTTGTTTGAGGCAAGAACGAGATATGTGATGCAGAGAAACGGAGGAAGTTATGTTTGTAGATCAGGTTAAAGTGTATGTTAAAGGCGGTGACGGCGGAAACGGTATGGTGGCGTTCCGTCGTGAAAAATATGTACCAAAGGGCGGCCCAGCAGGCGGCGACGGCGGAAATGGTGCAGATGTTGTATTTGAAGTAGACGAAGGACTCAGAACGTTAATGGACTTTCGTTATAAGCGCCATTTCAAGGCTGACCGCGGCGAGCACGGAATGAGTAAAAACCAGCATGGCCGAAATGCGGAAGAAATGATTGTCAAAGTTCCGCCGGGTACGGTTGTGACAGATGCAGAGACGGAACAAGTACTAGCTGACTTGACAGAGCATGGGCAGCGGGCTGTAATTGCCAAAGGCGGACGTGGCGGACGTGGGAATTCACGCTTCGCAACACCAGCAAACCCTGCACCACAGCTGTCTGAAAACGGTGAGCCAGGTAAAGAACGTGACGTCATTTTAGAATTAAAAGTACTTGCAGATGTTGGACTTGTTGGTTTCCCAAGTGTCGGGAAGTCAACGCTGCTTTCGATTGTCTCTTCTGCGAAACCAAAAATAGCGGATTATCATTTTACAACGCTTGTACCGAACCTGGGGGTTGTTGAAACAGACGATAACCGAAGCTTTGTTATGGCGGATCTGCCAGGACTGATCGAAGGAGCGCACGAAGGCGTTGGCTTAGGTCATCAATTTTTACGTCATATTGAGCGTACACGTGTCATTGTCCATGTCATTGATATGTCTGGACTTGAAGGGCGTGACCCATACGAAGACTACGTGACGATTAATGAAGAGCTTGAGCAGTACAATATGAGATTGACTGAGCGTCCGCAAATCATTGTTGCGAACAAAATGGACATGCCAGATGCAGCTGACAATCTAGAGGCATTTAAAGAAAAATTAACGGATGACTATAAAGTGTTCCCGATTAGTGCGATCACAAGAGAAGGGCTTCGTGAGCTCTTATTTGAAATCGCCAATCAGCTTGAAACAACACCGGAATTCCCGCTCTATAATGAAGAGGAGCTGTCGGATAACCGCGTGATGTACAGGTTTGATGAAGGCGATGCACCATTTGAGATCTCTAGAGATCCTGATGGCACATTTGTCTTAACGGGTAAAGCACTTGAGCGTCTGTTTAAGATGACAGACTTCTCAAGAGATGAATCTGTTAAACGATTCTCTAGACAGCTGCGCGGAATGGGTGTCGATGATGCCTTGCGTGAGCGCGGAGCAAAAGATGGCGACATCATTCGTCTGCTTGAATTTGAATTCGAATTTATTGATTGATCAAAAGGAGGGTCCAGACCATGGGCTCTCCCGTTTTTAAAAGGGGAGAAAACAGGTGAAAGAAGAAACGTTCTATTTAGTAAGAGAGGATGTACTTCCAGATGCGATGCGAAAAACGCTTGAAGTCAAAAAGCTTCTCGATCGCAAAAAAGCGGATTCAGTTGCCGATGCTGTTCAAAAAGCGGATTTAAGCCGCAGTGCTTTTTATAAATACCGAGATGCTGTTTTTCCATTTTATACAATGGTGAAAGAGCAGATCATCACATTGTTTTTCCACCTTGAGGACCGGTCTGGGGCTTTATCAAGACTGCTTCAAATTGTGGCTGACTCTGGCTGTAATGTGTTATCCATTCACCAAACGATTCCGCTGCAAGGAAGAGCGAATGTCACCTTATCAATTAGTACAGCTGGTATGGCAGATGATATCAACACCGTCATGAATCAATTAAGAAAGCTTGAATTTGTCGAAAAAGTCGAAATTTTAGGTTCCGGGGCGTAAAAGGAGAGATCATAGCAGATGAAGCAATTAACTGTAGGTTATTTTGGACCAGAGGCAACATTTACTCATTTGGCCGTATGCTCTTGTTTTCCAAAAGATGCGGTGCAGCGTGCCTATGCAACGATTCCGCAATGTATGGATGCTGTGTCAAAGGGCGAAGTCGACTTGGCGGTCGTTCCACTTGAAAATGCACTCGAAGGCTCTGTGAACTTAACGATTGATTATTTAATTCATGAAGAAGCGCTGTCCATTGTGGGGGAAATGACAGCACCAATTCGGCAGCATTTGCTTGTCCACCCATCAAGAGCCGAGAGCTGGGAGACGTTAGATGTCATTCAATCACATCCTCACGCGATTGCCCAGTGTCATCAATTTCTGAAAAAGCAGTACCCTCATATTCCTCATCGGCCAGTGGAATCAACAGGCTATGCAGCAAAATACATCAGTGAGCATCCAGATGAAGCTGTCGGGGCTATTGCTAATGAAATTGCCGCACAAACGTATGGTTTGACGATTGCGAAAAAAGACATTCATGATTATCCGCACAACCATACACGCTTTGTGATTTTACATAAAGATCCTAACGCATCGTTCCCAATGAATTCTGGTTTCTCATCAAAGCCAAAAACGACCATTGTGGTCAGTCTGCCTAAGGATGACCAATCAGGCGCATTGCACCGCGTGCTGTCTGCTTTTTCTTGGCGGAATCTCAACTTGTCAAAAATTGAATCTCGTCCGACAAAAACAGGTCTTGGACATTATTTATTTATTATTGATATTGAAAAAGAAATGGATGATGTCCTCGTTCCTGGTGCGATTCAAGAATTAGAGGCGATTGGCTGTGAGGTTAAGCTGCTCGGCAGCTATCAAACATATGAATTAACGAATGAAAAATAGTGTCCCGTGCAGGACACTATTTTTTTAGTCTTTTATTAAAAACCCAGCATCATCCAGCGCTTGAATGGCTTGGTCAAGCTGCTTTTGGCTGTAAGAAGTGAGAGTATGCAGGTGCACGCCGTCTGTTAGTTCTGACAAGTAGGAAGCGCCGGTGTTAGAAATATGATGCACAAAATCAGCGACTTGTTTCCGTGTACTGACGCGAATAGAGGCCGTCAGTTCACCATAAACAGGGTGCTCAATGATCACATCTTTCACCGTCACACCAAAGTCTACAATTAAGGTCAGTTCCTCTTCTGTACGAGCAGGATCATGCTTGCAGGCGATGATTTGTTCAATTTCTCTTTCTGGCGCATGCTGCGCTGCCATATACACATAGCCTTGGCTTGTGGCAATAATGGGTTCGTTTTTTGCTTTTAATAATGAAATATCTTGTACAATGACTTGCCGAGAGACAGCCGCCTTTTTAGCTAAAAAGCTTCCAGTAAGCGGTGTGTCTGTTTCTTTCAGCCACTCTAAAATGGCGTTTCTTCTTTCTTCGCCAATGAGTTTCCTCTCTTGCTCCACGTCCTAAGCTCCCTTCTTCTCCTTTTGCAAATGCTCAAATGTATGCAAAAGCTGATCGATGTCCTCTTTTGATGACTGCCATCCAAATGATAGTCGAATAAATTGAAGGGCATCACGATCTGATACACGCAATGCCTTCACAGCAGGGGAAGGATGGTGATAACCAGAAGCACATGCGCTTCCAGTTGAAAGACAAATCCCATGCCGGTTACATGCTAACATTACATATTGTCCTTCAAACCCTTCAAAAAAACAACCAATAATATGAGGCAGCGTGCGGCGATTGTCATTGTCCTGAAGTGTACGAACTGGCAGCTGTCTTATTTTTAACTGCTGAAGAAAATAATCACGTAGCTGCTCATCTAATTTATGCTGTTCATCCAGCCTAAGCATCGTTTGTTCACTTGCGGCAGCAAAAGCACCGATACAAGGAACGTTCACTGTCCCTGGACGTAAGCCATTTTCCTGAACTGCTCCTGTATATAAAGGTTTCCAAGGAACATGAGCGCCCATATAAACGGCACCAGCGCCTTTAGGAGCATACACTTTATGACTTGAGATGGACACGGCATCGACTCCAAGGTCTTTGATGGACACACGAATCTTTCCAAATGTTTGCACAGCATCTGTATGAAAAAGAATGTTCCTTTCTTTTAAAAGAGGCGCTAAATCAGCAAGCGGCTGGATAATCCCTGTTTCTGAATTAGCGTGCTGAATTGATACTAGCCCTGTTTCAGGCAATAATGCTTCTTTGAGAATGTCCTCTGTAACGATTCCATCCTGATTCGGTTCAATGATCGTGACTTTTGCGCCAAGACGCTCTAAGCTGCTAACTGCATGATGAACAGAAGGATGCTCAACTGAAGTTGTGATGACATGCTGTTGATGTGCTGGCAGTCCATTGATGATCGATTGAATCGCAAGGAGATTGGATTCAGTTCCACCGCTTGTAAAGTAGACCCCATCTGGTTCACCCTCGATCATGGCAGCGAGTGATTGTCTGCTGTAAGTCAATATGTCATTTGCTTTTCCCCCGGCATCATGAAGACTGCTTGCATTTCCGTAGAAATTTTTACTCAGCTGCTCAAAAACATGCAGTGCTTCCTCTGAAACAGGTGTAGAAGCTGCGTAATCTAAATAAACCAACCTATCCATCTCCCGTGTGAAAATTTTTTCTTGTATTTATTTTAGTGTTGTGTAATGATATGTGTCAAGACAGGTGTAAATGACAGGAGGGGCGATGGTGTCATCAATCAAAAAAGTTATTGTGGTGGGATCAGGCATTGCAGCGCTTTCCTTTGCAAAAACCATTTCTAAAAGCTGCCAGGTCATCATGATGACAAAAAAACAATGTTCATCTAGTAATTCCATGCTGGCACAAGGAGGAATCGCTGCTGCCTTTTCAGCACATGATTCAGTTCAGCAGCATGTGCAAGATACACTAGCTGCCGGCTGTGATCACAATGATGAAAGAACCGTACAAGAAATCGTGAAACTTGGAAAACATCTTGTGGAGCAGCTCGTAGCAGAAGGCTGTCCATTTGATCAAGATGAGGCGGGAGAGCCGCAATTAGGCAAAGAGGGAGCACATACCACTCATCGCATCTTGCACGCGGGAGGGGATCAATCAGGCAAAACCCTTGTACAGTTCCTGAAAAGTCAGCTCGGCTCACATATTCATTTATACGAATATCATCATGTCATTGATCTATTGATTCATGAAGGGACATGTACGGGTGTTGTATGGAAAGACGAGACAGGACACGTACATACGATGACCGCAGATGCCGTTGTTTTATCAACTGGCGGTTGCGGCTCCCTATATGAGACAAACACAAATGATCCTTCTGTAACAGGAGACGGACTGATGATGGCCTATCGAGCCGGGGCGCAATTAGTGGATCTCGAATTTGTTCAATTCCATCCTACTCTTTTAACAATCGCGGGAAAAGCAGCTGGTCTCATTTCAGAGGCAGTACGGGGAGAGGGAGCTTATTTAGAAGATGAAACAGGCAGGCGGATCATGAAAGATATTCACCCGCAAGCTGATTTAGCACCTAGAGATGTGGTCGCTAGAGCGATTTTTCATGAGCAGCAATTAGGTCATCAATTGTATCTTAACATCCATGATATTCCGCATTTTTCAGCTCGTTTTCCGGCCATAGCTCAGATGTGCCAGCGTGCAGGCGTCGATATGGCAAGCGGCAGGCTGCCAATTTCCCCAGGTATGCACTTTTTAATGGGCGGTATCAGCGTGAATGAATATGGAGAAACGACTGTTCCAGCACTATTTGCCATTGGAGAAGCGGCCTGCACTGGCTTACACGGTGCGAATCGATTGGCGAGTAATTCTCTTCTGGAAGGTCTCGTGTTAGGCAGCAAAGCGGCACAGAGAATTGAACAGCTGCCTAAACTGAAAGAAACAAGTCCACCTTTTTCTATTCAAGAAATATGGATGGTCCCAATGATTTCAACAGCTCAGCTGAGACAATGGATGACTACATTTGCGGCCATTGTGAGAGATGAAAAAGGCTTGCAGACTTTGCTTCATTCGTTGCAACATGTCAATTTTCAGCAAATTAATGTGAAGGATATCACAAATGAACAGATCGAATTAAGCAATCAATGGGCATTAGCGGTTTGCCTTGCTAAATCTGCATTACTTCGTACAGAAAGCAGAGGCGGCCATTATCGAATGGATTATCCAGAGCGGAGTGATGCGTTTTGGCGGGGCAGGCAGATTGTTCATGAAAAAGGCCACATTCACATTATGAAAAATGAAAGGATCGGTGCCAAATGGAACGTTTACAGTTAAAACAAATGCTCACTCATTTTTTCACAGAAGATATTGGCTTTGGAGATGTATCAGCAGATGCCATCTTTGGAGACAAGAAAGGAACAGCTCTTATCATTGCGAAACAATCTGGTGTATTGGCAGGGTCACAACTGATTGATACAGGGTACCGCCTGTTGAATGAACAGATTCAAACTGAGCTGTTTTTTCAAGAAGGTGATTGGATTCATTCAGGCGCTGTACTGGCGAAAATAAAGGGCCCAGTCAACGACTTATTAAAGGGAGAGAGGGTCATTTTAAATCTATTGCAGCGAATGACAGGTATTGCCACCTTAACACATGAGGCGGTGCAGCGATTAGGTGACCCGTCTATTACGATTTGTGATACGAGAAAAACGACACCCGGCTTGCGTATGTTAGAAAAATACGCAGTAAAGACAGGCGGTGGAAAGAATCATCGCTTTGGCTTATCAGATGGGGTGATGATTAAAGATAATCATATTGCCGCATGCGGTTCTATCCGTGAAGCTGTAGAGAAAGCAAGAGCATATGCCGGTCATATGGTGAAAATTGAAGTGGAAATTGAATCAGAAACGCAGCTAATGGAAGCCATTGAAGCAAAAGCGGATGTCATCATGTTTGATAACTGCTCTCCGGACGAGGTAAAACGTTTTAAACAAATGACGCCAGAGTCCATTCTGACAGAGGCTTCAGGGGGCATCACGTTAGAGACATTGCCAAGCTACAGGGGGACAGGAGTCGATCTTATTTCACTTGGTTTTCTGACTCATTCTGCTCCAGCGTTTGATTTTAGTATGAATATGGAATTCAGTCATAAAGGGGGAACGACTCATGTCTATGCTTAATGTATTAGCCAATCAACATGCAGTCATGATGCCAGATGAATATAAACACCGCTCTGATGATGAGATGAAGCAGCGAGTGTTAGAAATTAAGCGGGCTTTTGGTTCAAAGCTTTTTATACCGGGCCACCATTATCAAAAGGATGAGGTCATCGAATTTGCAGATGCCACAGGAGATTCATTGCAGCTGGCACAAATAGCTGCCGACAATCACGAGGCTGAATACATTGTGTTCTGCGGTGTTCACTTTATGGCAGAAACGGCAGATATGCTGTCAAACAAGAATCAAAGCGTCGTTTTGCCAGATATGAGGGCGGGCTGTTCAATGGCAGATATGGCGAACATGAAACAAACAGACAGAGCATGGGAGCAGCTCACTGATCTGTTTGGGGATACAATACTTCCGCTTACGTACGTCAATTCAACAGCAGATATTAAAGCATTTGTCGGCAAGCATGGCGGGGCGACTGTTACTTCGTCAAACGCTAAAAAAGTACTCGAGTGGGCACTGACACAAAAAGAGCGGATTCTGTTTCTCCCTGATCAGCATCTAGGGCGTAATACGGCTTTTGATTTAGGTATTCCGCTAGAAGAAATGGCTGTGTGGGATCAGATAGAAGAAAAGCTCATCACCGATCAGCCGCTTTCTCGTATTAAGATGATTTTATGGAAAGGCCATTGCTCCGTACACGAGAAGTTTACCGTTCAAAATATAGAAGAAATGAGAAAAAAAGACCGTGACATTCAAATTCTTGTCCATCCTGAATGCACGCATGAGGTCGTAAGGGCTTCTGACCTAGCAGGTTCAACGAAATTTATTATTGATACGATCAAACAGGCACCAGCAGGAAGCAAATGGGCGATTGGAACAGAGATGAATTTAGTCAAACGGATCATAGCGCAGCACCCAGATAAACAAATTGAATCCCTTAACCCAGATATGTGTCTATGTTTGACTATGAACCGGATTGATCTGCCTCATTTGTTATGGTCACTTGAAAGCATTGAGAAGGGTCAGCCGGCCGGGTTGATACAGGTCAATGAAGACATCACGAAAGACGCATTGCTTGCACTCAAGAAAATGCTCACCATTAAATAATGAATCAGCCCCTCCTATCAGAAAACAAGTTTTTATCATATCGGCTTGTAAATAGGCATAAATTTATGTTGAAACATATTGTACTTCTGACATAACCGTTACGTTCACGTTTTGCATAGGAGGGGAAAACGTTGAAAATTCATATTGTGCAAAAAGGAGACTCCCTTTGGAAAATTTCAAAGAAATACGGAGTCGACTTTCAAGAATTGAAAAAACTAAATTCACAGCTCAGTAATCCTGATTTGATCATGCCGGGTATGAAGATTAAAATTCCATCTAGTGGTGTTCCTGTGAAAACAGATCATCACAAAGCAAAAGAAATGCCAAAAACGAAAGAACATCCGTATGTGAAAGAAAAGCCAAAAGATGTTGTGCAAGTGCAAGATACGAAACCGAAGGAAAAGCCAAATGAACCGGTACCATATGTACCGCCAGTGCCAAAGATCGAGCAGCCAGTTTTTCCGCAAGTCGATGTGAACTATTATCAGACCAATCTCTACCAGCCATTCACGCCTCCTCCCAAAAAAGATCATCATGAGAAAAAAGATCACGTTCATCACAAAAAGGATCACAAGGATCATTTTCATCACGAAAATAAAGACCATAAAGATAACAAGGATCATTTTCATCATGAAAATAAGGAACATAAAGATAACAAGGATCATTTTCATCATGAAAATAAGGAACATAAAGATAACAAGGACCATTTTCATCATGAAAATAAGGAACATAAAGATAACAAGGACCATTTTCATCATGAAAATAAAGGTCATCTAAAAGAAGAAGTGGCGAAGGGGTATGATCCGTTTATTCATATTCCGCATCAAAAAGAGGAGGGAAAAGACATGGAGCATGGCAATTATCCGAACCTTCCTAACTTCCCGCAAATGCCAAATATGGGAGGGGCAGCGGTAGGGGGAGTGGCTGAAAATAACGAGCATCATCATCAGCACCATCATCATGAACCATATGATCCTTATTTTGGTTATGGTCATTACATGCCGGCGATGTATCCATATCCGCAGCAAATGGTGCCGGCATCGCCAATTTTACCGGGATCAGGCCTATGTTATCCAATCCAGCCATATTATCATCATCATATGATGCCATATCCATACCCGGCTCATCCGTATTATCCTGCGTATCAAGCGCCAGCTTACTACGGAGAGAATCATGAGCACCATGCAAACGACGGACATCACTGGCATCACCATATGCATTCAAACGCCAACGCAAATGCCAACGCAAATCAAGGATTTTATCCAAATGTTTCAAATCCAGCATATGGAAAGGGAGACTGCGGATGCGATGATGGCATGAAGCATCATCAGCCTTGGCCAGGACATGATCCGAATCCTGTTCCTTATGGCCAAATGGGGGCTTATCCAGCTCAGCCTTATATGCAGCCATATCCAGGTCAATCCGTTTTTGCAAGGCCGGAGGAAGAGGAAGAAGATTAATGACAGAAGGAACGATCTCAATCGTTCCTTTTTTTGTTTATAACTGACAGCTTGATTTTTTTCCTAACTGTACATGCTAAAACAGAGCCTGTTTCGCGCTCATGAGATTGAATTTGTACAGGGGGTTTTTCGTTTGAGACAAAAATGGCAAAAAACAATCGCATTAGTGCTTCTTCCTATTGGTTTAACGGCATGTGGTGCAAATAATAACGCAGGTGTCGATACACGTCATAATCAATCAGGCCAGCCGGTTGGTTATCATTCAAATCAACGAGCGGAAGACAACAACCAAGATCATCAAGGACCAGTTTCTGAACTTATGGAGGGAATGAACGGGAGAAATACAACAAATGTTGATTACCGTACACGTCCTCAAACGGATGATCGAATGCCTCTCACAGGTGGAGATGGACGCTACAGTCATGGAGATATGAATTATCATAACCAAATGTCGTTCTCAGGCTATGATAAACAAGAGAACATTCAGCGTTCAAGAAAAATTGCCAACCGCGTCAATAAAATGAATCACGTGGCAGACTCTCAAGTCATGGTGACGGATGAGAATGTGTATATTGCCATTAAATCAGATGGCCGCCTGACGTCAGAAGGCGTATCACAAGTAGAAGAAGCAGCGACTCGTTATGCGGATGGAAGAGCAGTCCAAGTCATAAAAGATGAAGGTGCATTCACTCGCTTTAGAGACATGAGAAGAACGCAATTTGAAACAGGCCAAACAGGCATGACCCGATAGTTTGACACAAAAAGGCTAAAGTTCATCACGAACTTTAGCCTTTTCTTAAAAATAAACCTTGATGCCTATATAAAATTCGTAAAAGAAATAACAGCCAAACCCTAGTAATAAAATACCAGCAATAATGGATGTCCACTTGATCATCGTCCGATTCATCACTTTTCTTGTTAACGATACAAGTGTGAGAAGACCGATGTCATGAAGGAAAATCCCTGCCAAGATACCGCCGGCAGCCAGCATAAATTCAGATGAATCTGTTTTTGTATACGCATCCGCAAGTACAGCACCAAAAACAGAAACCCAGAACACAAGATTTCCAGGAGATACCGCCACGAGCAAGCCGTTTCGATATGTTTTTGCGAATGATTTATTGACCTTTTCTCCTGCTAAATGGATATCTTGATCCGCGTGTTTAATGGAGTCGTATGCGAGAATCATTAAAAATACAGCTCCGATCAGCCAGAGCGGGATTTGAACAAACGGCAGAGATAAAAACTGAGCAAATCCAGCATATAAAGTCAAGATAAGTAATAAGTCTATGGTCATACCGCCTGCTCCGACAGTTAAACCATGAAAGAATCCGTTTTTGAGTCCCTGTTTTGTCATTTCAACCGTGATTGCTCCAACAGGCAGAGCAATTGAGAATCCTACGACGATAAATGTGAGAAATGTTTGCAATCGACTAGAACTTCCTTTGAATAAATTGTATAAAAATTCTCCGTTTAGATTAATTATACATAATAGGAGAAAAGGATCAACGATTATTTCAGATTTAATTGAAATGAGAGAGACAGATCATGTATAGAAATCTGTATATCAATATAATCCATAAAGCTTGTAGGGGAAAGGAACTATTTTCCTGAATTCTCTTTTTTTCATGATGTCTCTATGCTACACTGATGTGGAAATCAATAAAAGTGACTAGGGGTGCCCGTAAATGGGCTGAGAGAGTAGCATAAGCTTCTTAACCCTTTGGACCTGATCTGGCTCGTACCAGCGTGGGGAAGTTGAAGATGATGCATGTATCCTATCAATGATATGCATGTTTATTTCTGACGACGAAACCAGGTTCTTTCAATAGAGCCTGGTTTTTTGCTGGTGCTGATTCCATCCTGTCCGGTGACAAGAAGAAAAGGAGAGAACAGCAAATGAAGGAAAAGAAAAGTGTCCCATCCAACCAATCATTATTATCCAGCTTTGACGGCAGCCGAAAGGTGTATGAGAAAGGATCAAGGCCCGATATCTTAGTGCCGAAAAGAGAGATTGCGCTCTCACATACTGTGACAGAGGCGGGCGGCATAAAAAATGAACCAGTCCGTGTATACGATACGAGTGGACCGTACACTGATGAGAACGTTCATATTGACGTCACAAAGGGATTAAAGCGTCTTAGGGCAGCATGGATTGAAGAAAGAGGAGATACAGAAAGCTATGAAGGGCGTCATGTAAAACCGGAAGATAACGGATATCGTTCAAGGGAGAAGGGGTCCTTCCATTCTGTCCAAACTGATTTTCATCATAAGCCGCTCCGCGCGAAACAAGGAGCGCGCGTGACGCAAATGCATTATGCCAAAAAAGGCATCATTACGCCTGAAATGGAGTTTATCGCAATAAGAGAAGAGCTAAGCCCTGAGTTCGTTAGAGAGGAAGTAGCGAGCGGAAGAGCCGTCATTCCTTCGAATATTAACCATCCAGAAAGTGAACCAATGATTATCGGAAGGAATTTTCATGTCAAAATCAATGCGAATATTGGTAATTCAGCTGTCACGTCATCCATTGATGAAGAGGTTGAAAAAATGACATGGGCGATCAGATGGGGGGCAGATACAATGATGGATCTGTCTACTGGAAAGGATATTCATACAACGAGAGAATGGATCATTCGGAATTGCCCAGTCCCAGTAGGAACCGTTCCTATCTATCAGGCCCTTGAAAAAGTGAATGGAGTCGCAGAAGATTTGACGTGGGACGTGTACAGGGACACATTAATTGAACAAGCAGAACAAGGTGTAGATTATTTCACAATTCATGCGGGCGTGCTGTTAAGATATATTCCGCTTACAGTCGATCGGGTGACTGGAATTGTTTCAAGAGGCGGTGCAATTATGGCAAGATGGTGTCTTGCTCATCATCAAGAGAATTTCCTCTACACTCACTTCGAAGACATTTGTGAAATTATGAAAAAATATGATATCGCCTTTTCACTTGGAGATGGACTTAGACCAGGCTCGATTGCTGATGCGAATGATGAGGCGCAGTTTGCAGAGCTGGAAACGTTAGGTGAATTAACAGAGATCGCTTGGAAACATGATGTGCAGGTGATGATTGAAGGGCCCGGACATGTCCCAATGGATAAAATCAAAGAGAATGTGGACAAGCAAATGGACATTTGCAAGGAAGCACCATTTTATACGTTAGGGCCTCTTACAACAGATATCGCGCCGGGGTATGATCACATTACATCCGCAATCGGTGCGGCCATGATCGGCTGGTACGGAACAGCCATGCTGTGCTATGTAACACCTAAAGAGCATTTAGGTCTGCCGAACAAAGAAGATGTGAGAGAAGGCGTGATCGCCTATAAAATTGCCGCACATGCCGCTGATCTAGCAAAAGGACATCCTGCTGCTCAAAAGCGCGATGATGCTTTATCGAAAGCGAGGTTTGAATTTAGATGGCGGGACCAATTCAACCTGTCACTTGATCCAGAAAGAGCCTTGGCGTTCCATGATGAAACATTGCCTGCCGAAGGCGCTAAAACCGCTCACTTTTGCTCGATGTGCGGACCGAAGTTTTGCAGTATGAAAATTTCTCATGATATCCGCAATCAATCTGAAGAAGTGAAAAGAGAGATGGAAAAGAAGGCGAAGGAGTTTGTCAGTCAGGGAAGTCAAATTTATCAGCCCTAAAAAAAGAACCTCGCACGCATGCTGTGCGGGGTTTTATCAAACGGCTGAGAAGGCTTTTCTTAAAAGGTGAAAAAATGCCTTTGCTGCATATGCCAGCATGTCCACACTTGGAATGAGAGCATCTGTTAAATGAAAAAAGACTGTTTGTTTTACGGGAGATGTTCGTTTCTTTTTCTGCTTCATTAAGGGCAGCCTCCTTTTTAATCAATATACTTCTTTGCAGATCTGAGAGATAGATATGTTGTGTGAATTTAAACAAAATTTAAACTTCTTGGGTTTGAATGGAAACAAGGAGGGGAAACGAGTTGAATAGAGAATGAATGAAAAGAGCTGATCTATTTGACCAGCGAACAAGAAGAGTGGAAGGTGATCTTTATGATGAAAGTATTTAAGGTAACATTTCATATGAACAATGGGGAAGTGCTTGATTTCGAGCTCAAACGTCCAGCTACCTATGATGTGTATAAAAAAATTGAAGAAGCCAATCATTGGTTTAAGCTGAATAATGAAATCATTAACCTATTAAACGTCAATAGTATCCATGTAGAAACAGAATAACGCAGAAAGCCGCTCAAAGAGAGCGGCTTTCATTATGCAGAAAAATCATTTCGATTATTAAGCTGCCCGCGGGACAGCCAGTTCTTTTTATACAAATAGGCAATGACTTCAAGCCACAGACGCGGTGCTTTTTTAGGGAAAAAAGGTTTTTGGTAATAGGCATAAGCGGCTTTTAAATCATCCCATTGATGACATGCTTTCGTTTGCGTGAATCTGGCAACGTCAATGACCCTGATCCGTCCTTCTTTTGTTAAGATCAAATTGCGCAGATGAATATCAGAAGGATTCAATCCTTTCTCGCGCGCTTCCTCCAGCGCATCATCGACTTGTTCAATCATTTGTTTTTTAATAGGAATTCCTTTTGTAAGGCATTCATAGAATGTGTAGCCTTTAATATATTCCATTAAAATATACTGTTCCCCAGACTCATAAATCTCAGGGTAGTAAGACGAACCAGAAAGTTTTTCGTAAATGGCAGCCTCTTTGCGGGCAATATGCTGATAAGAAGGGAAAAAAACTTTTAGTGCCATTTTCTTGCCGTCTTTTTTGTATAAAAAGACATAGGCACTTCTTCCTTTGCCGCACAGTTCAAGCTCTGCCGGTTTATAGGCAAGCTTATGAAAACGTTTCTCTTCATGATATTGAATCGATTCGGCTAATCTTTTGACATCTGACATTGACTTCACCTTCTTTGGTTTCAGTTTATGCGGCTGAAAAACGAATGATGAAAAAACCGTGTCATTCGATAAAGCAATGGATTGTATAAAACATAACATTTACGAATGAAGGATACAACGAAAGACTCTTACCATACATTTGAATGATCGATTTGGTTAATGTTTAGAAAAATGGGTCAAACTACATATGTCATGCATCGATCTCATGTTCTAAAGAGGTGTAAATAGTGAAAGTGAAGATGAAATGTTTCGTTACAGGACTTATCATGACAAGTGTGCTTTTTTTTGCTGCGGATATGGAAGGGAAAGAACACTTGCAAAAGCAGTCAAACTCTATTACCGTCCAGCTTGAAAAAGTCTATCTAGACGGCGATGTGAGTATTGAAAGACACCGGGCATCATTAGAAGACAAAGACACATTCTGGGCGCAGTATAAAGGCTGGACGCTCGTAGAACAAAAAGAGGATTTTGCCCTTTTTAGAAAGCAAATTGATGATATCTCTCCATTAAGTAAAGCAAATGGATATATCGGATTATCAGAGGACGGTGTGATCTCTACGTTTCATGGAAGGCCTGACGGCTGGGCGGAGCCTATTCATCTCTTTTTTCAAATTGATACGTCCCGTTTAGAAAGTCATGTGGAAAAGCAGCTTGAGCAAGGCATTCCTTTTCGAACAAAGGATGAATTTGAGCATGTGCTTGAAGTCATGAAGCCTTATCGAAATGAAGTATCGTTTTAAAGCGTGTAACAGCTTGCTGGTGTGAAGGCCACAAGCTGTTTTTCGTGGTTTCATCATAAAAATGTACTGAGCGAACGTATGTTAACTTTTATTGCGGTTTTCTCTTCGATTTATGTTACAATGAAGAACAGTCAAAGAGGTGAAAACGGTGATAGAGTTTGTAAAAGGGACCATTGATTATGTGTGCCCGCAATATGTTGTCATTGAAAACGGCGGAGTGGGATATCAAGTCTATACCCCAAACCCGTTTATCTATCGAGTAAATAAACAAGAAACGATTTATACGTATCATTACATAAAGGAAGACGCCTTTTCGTTATACGGTTTTCAAACACGAGAAGAAAAAGCGCTGTTCACAAAACTGTTAAATGTCACAGGAATTGGGCCAAAGGGCGCACTCGCCATTCTTGCTTCCGGGGATCCTGGCGCTGTCATTTCAGCGATAGAACGTGAAGATGAAGCGTTCCTGATTAAATTCCCTGGTGTGGGCAAAAAAACAGCACGCCAAATCATTCTGGATCTAAAAGGCAAACTTGCAGATGTGGTACCAGAAATGATTGGCAACTTATTTAATCACGAGGACCACATTCAGGTCGAAACGCAGCAAACTGCATTAGATGAAGCGCTTGAAGCCTTAAGTGTCCTTGGATACGGTGATCGTGAAATCAAAAAGGTTCTTCCATTATTAAAAGAAGAAAAGAATCTCACAACCGATCAATATGTGAAAAAAGCTTTACAAAAAATGTTGAAATAGGGTGATGTCTCATGGATGAACGGCTCGTCTCAACTGAAGCAGACAACCATGAATCAGCCATTGAGCAAAGTCTGCGGCCACAGACACTTAGCCAATATATCGGTCAGCAAAAAGTAAAGGATAACCTCAGCGTATTTATTGAAGCTGCCCGCATGAGGCAGGAAACGCTTGATCACGTCCTTTTATATGGACCTCCTGGACTTGGGAAAACAACGCTTGCGTCGATCATTGCCAATGAAATGAATGTTCAGCTGCGTACAACGTCAGGACCAGCGATTGAACGTCCTGGTGATTTGGCGGCCATCTTAACATCTCTTGAGCCAGGTGATGTATTGTTTATTGATGAAATTCACCGCTTGCAGCGTTCAATTGAAGAAGTGCTGTACCCAGCAATGGAGGACTTTTGTTTAGATATTGTCATTGGAAAAGGAGATACAGCACGCTCTGTGCGGCTTGATTTACCGCCATTTACGCTTGTAGGTGCAACAACCCGTGTCGGGCTGTTAACAGCACCGCTTCGTGACAGGTTTGGGGTACATGCAAGATTGGAATACTATGAACAAAGAGATTTGGCTCACATTGTGGCAAGAACAGCCGAGCTGTTTGAGATTGGGATCGATATTCGCTCTGCTGAAGAGATTGCGAGACGTTCCCGGGGAACACCGAGGGTTGCCAATCGTTTGCTCAGAAGAGTAAGAGATTTTGCGCAGGTGCTTGGGAATCATGCCATTACGCAGGATATTGCGGAAGATGCCCTAGAGCGTCTTCAAGTCGACAGGCTTGGCCTTGATCATATAGACCATAAGCTGCTTTTAAGTATGATCGAAAAATTTAGAGGCGGTCCTGTTGGGCTTGATACGATCTCAGCGACAATTGGAGAAGAATCACATACGATTGAAGATGTGTACGAACCGTACTTACTGCAAATTGGTTTCCTGCAAAGAACACCAAGAGGGCGGGTCGTCACAAGAGAAGCGTATGAACATTTTCAAATGGAGGTTCCGATTCGTGACTGAATTCCCTAAAATATTAATGATTTTAGGTGGTGTCCTTTTTGCCGCAGGATTAGTATTTCAATTGGTTGGTAAGCTTCCAGGTGATATTTTTGTGAAAAAAGGAAATGTAACGTTCTTTTTTCCTGTCATTACATGCATTGTCATTAGCATCGTACTAACCATATTACTTAATATCTTTGGACGGATGAAATAACGTTAACTAGTTAACTACAGAATAGGTGAAGGAAATGAAGCTAGAACTATTTGATTTTGATTTACCAGAAAGATTGATTGCACAAGTGCCGCTTGAAAAAAGAGATGCATCAAGACTGATGGTCTTAAACAAACAAACGGGTGCGATTACACATGATACATTCTCACAAATCATCAATTATTTTCAAAAGGGTGATTGTCTCGTTCTAAACAATACGCGCGTTCTGCCTGCACGTCTGTTTGGTATGAAAGAGGATACAGGTGCCAAAGTAGAGCTGCTTCTATTGAAACAAGAAGAGGGAGACAACTGGGAAACACTTGTCAAACCAGCCAAACGGGTGAAAAAAGGGACGGTTATCACGTTTGGTGATGGACGGCTCAAAGCAGTATGCACAGAGGAAATGGAACATGGCGGAAGAAAAGTCGAGTTTCAATATACAGGCATTTTTTATGAAGTGCTTGAATCCCTTGGTGAAATGCCGCTGCCTCCATATATTAAAGAGCAGCTTGACGACCGTGAACGCTATCAAACCGTTTATTCAAAAGAGGTTGGCTCCGCTGCTGCGCCAACTGCCGGTCTCCACTTTACAACCGAGCTGCTGGATGCGCTGAAAGCGAAAGGTGTACACATTGCTTTCATTACGCTGCACGTAGGGCTTGGCACATTTCGTCCGGTAAGTGCAGAACGTATTGAAGAACACGAAATGCACGCAGAGTTTTATGAAATGAATGAAGAAACAGCTGATGAGCTTAACCGCATTCGCAAGGAAGGCGGGCGGATTATTTCAGTCGGCACAACGTCAACAAGAACGCTTGAAACCATTGCAAGTGCACATGATGGTGAGTTCAAAGCCTCAAGCGGCTGGACGTCGATCTTTATTTACCCTGGCTACACATTCAAGGCAATTGACGGCATGATCACGAATTTCCATCTGCCAAAATCCTCGTTAATTATGCTTGTCAGCGCATTAGCTGGACGAGAGCACGTACTTAAAGCGTACAATGAGGCTGTTAAAGAGGAATACCGATTCTTCAGCTTTGGCGATGCCATGCTGATTCAATAACATCATACAACAAAGACAGGAGGGCTCATTTTTGTCGCAATTACCGATACGTTATGAGTTCATTAAATCATGCAAACAGACAGGTGCACGTCTTGGCCGCGTTCATACACCGCACGGCTCCTTTGAAACACCTGTATTTATGCCAGTAGGTACACTGGCTACAGTCAAAACAATGGCGCCTGAAGAATTAAAGGCTATGGATGCAGGCATCATCTTAAGCAATACGTACCACCTATGGCTCCGTCCAGGTCACGATATCGTAAAGGAAGCAGGCGGTCTGCACAAATTTATGAACTGGGATCGAGCAATCCTAACAGATTCAGGCGGATTCCAAGTTTTTTCATTGAGTGAATTTAGAAAAATTGAAGAAGAAGGCGTTCACTTCCGTAATCATTTAAACGGAGACAAGCTGTTCCTATCTCCTGAAAAAGCCATGGACATCCAAAATGCACTTGGCTCTGATATTATGATGGCATTTGATGAATGCCCGCCGTATCCTGCAGAGTACGATTATATGAAACGTTCTGTGGAGCGGACAAGCAGATGGGCAGAGCGATGTCTAACAGCGCACCAGCGTCCTGAAGATCAAGGGCTGTTTGGGATTGTCCAAGGCGGAGAATACGAAGAGCTTCGAAAACAAAGTGCAAAAGACCTTGTTTCACTTGATTTCCCAGGTTACGCCATCGGAGGCTTATCTGTAGGGGAACCAAAAGATGTGATGAATCGTGTACTAGAGTTCACAACACCATTTTTACCGGCAGACAAGCCGAGGTACCTAATGGGTGTCGGCTCACCAGACTCCTTAATTGACGGCGCCATTCGCGGTGTAGATATGTTTGACTGCGTACTGCCGACGCGAATTGCAAGAAACGGCACCTTGATGACAAGTGAAGGCCGTCTTGTTGTGAAAAATGCAAAATATGAGCGTGACTTTAGACCAATCGATGAAAACTGTGACTGCTATACATGTAAAAACTATACACGCGCCTATATTAGACATCTCATCAGAACAAATGAAACGTTCGGAATTCGATTAACAACTTATCATAATCTTCATTTTCTGTTAAAATTAATGGAGCAAGTGAGAGAAGCTATCCGTGAGGATCGTTTAGGTGATTTTAAAGAAGAGTTTTTTGAGCGTTACGGCTTTAACAAACCGAATGCGAAAAACTTTTAACGCATAAACGAAAGGCTTTACAATGCTTTAGAAAGGGGTGAAATAGAATGGATGGTGGTATGGGTTCAATCATTATGATTGTTGTCATGTTTGCTGTGCTTTACTTCTTGTTAATCCGTCCACAGCAAAAGCAACAGAAAGCTGTGCGTCAGATGCAGCAATCTTTATCAAAAGGCGATAAAATCGTCACAATCGGTGGTTTACACGGTGAAATCGACTCAATTGATGAATCAAAAGTGGTCATCAAAACAAGCGAAAACAACCGTTTAACTTTCGATCGTCGTGCTATTAGAGAATTAGCTGACAAAGGCTAATCCTCTGATACATAGCCATAAAAAAAAGAGCGATATAACCGCTCTTTTTTTATTTGCCTCGAAGATTGACACCAATCATTCCCCCCAGCATACAAATGCCTAAAAATGCTCCATGATAGATAAACTGCTCTGGTGAAAACGTTTTTCCAAATCCCAAATATTGAAATAGAAATACAGTGAGGGAAAAAATGATAGACGTGACCGCACCAATCAGCCAGCCACGCTCCTTTGCTTTCCCTCCAGAAATGATGCCTCCTAATAAAAGGGCAGCAAAGGACAAAATCATAATCATCCATTTAAATGATGTTTCCTGCATACTTGTGAATGTAAGCATGAGCGACACAAGTAAACTTGTGACAACCATCACGACAAAAATGGCAATTAAGCCGGATAAAATGCCTTTTCCAATATGTTTCGTTTCCTGCATGTAGATTCGTCTCCTCTCCAATTGAACGAAGCTTGTCTTTTACTAAAATGTATTCACAGTGAAGAAAAATTAGACATGTTTCAGACGTTTCTTTTCTACATAAATAAAGTGTTTTGACACAAGCTATGTTGGAGAAGGAGGGTTTCCATCACATGCAGGATATCTTGATCATTTCCATGAGAACCATCATTTTATATTTTCTTATTTGGTTTATATTTCGCTTAATGGGCAAAAGGGAAATTGGCGAGCTGAGCATTTTAGATTTAGTCATTTTTATGATGATCGCAGAAATTGCGGTTCTCGCCATAGAAGAAGTAGAGGATCACATGTTACATACGGTATGGCCAATCCTGCTGTTAACCTTCATTCAAATCACACTTGCTTACCTCTCACTGAAATTCCAAGGCGTCCGGCGCTTTCTTGACGGCAAACCGGCCCTGCTCATCATCAATGGGAAAATAGACGAGGGTGCAATGAGAAAACAGCGATACAATTTTGATGACCTTCTCATTCAATTAAGAGAAAATAACATCGACAGCATTCAGGATGTCTCTTACGCCATTTTAGAGCCGTCTGGAAAGCTCGCCGTTGTCGAAAAAGAAAACAAGCGCAAACATGCAGCGCTTGAGCTTCCACTTGTTGCGGACGGTGTCGTGCAGCATGACCACCTTAAGCAAATCAATCAAAATGAACAGTGGCTGAAAGATGAGCTTGCTAAAAGAGGCTATCATGATATCGATCAAATCTCTTACTGCAGCTTTAATCAAAAAACATTTTATATTGATTTGAAAGATGAAGTGATCAAAAAGAGATGAGCTAAAACAGCTTCCCAATGAACGGGATGCGGCGCAGCTCTTCTCGTTTCACTAGCCCTAGGCAGATTAATAGAATGACATAGAGCGTGCACGTAACAAAAATGAGTGTCACAAGTTCAATAGGAGCAGAAAAGAGTCCGTCTACTTGAGATTTCAGCCAAAGGCTGACAGCCCCTGTACCGATAATCACAAGGACGCATAGTCCATATTCCTTTAATGGTAAATGAATAGGCAGCACCTTTCCGACAGTTGCCGCATGGAGCAGCGTGACAAGGATGATGCCGATTAAGATCGCAAGTGCTGCGCCCATAATGCCAAAGCCAGGCTGGGAAGCAAGGACAAAAATCATCCCTGTTTTCACAATTGCACCTATCAGGCTGTTGGTCATCGCCGCACCAGCTAAATTGAGTGCTTGAAGCACGGCTTGAAGGGGCCCTTGAAAATAATAAAGAAGGAAAAATGGCGCCATGAATTTCACATAAATGGCCGCGTGCGATGAACCATACATAAAGAGTGTTAAATCTTCTGCGTAAACGAAAAGAATAATACATGAAATGCCTCCGCTGAGTAAACAAAGGCGCATCGCCTGCTTCAGCCGGTATTCGACCGTTTTACGTTTGTTCTGCTCCATTCCTTCACTGATCGCCGGAACTAATGCAGTGGAGAGTGAATACGTAATAAAACTAGGCAGTGTCAAAAGGGTCAGGGCAAGACCAGTCAACTCCCCGTACTGCCTTGTCGCCTCTACAGCTGCATAACCAGCAATGGCAAGACTTTGCGCGACAACAATCGGCTCTAAAAACCACGAAATATTCCCGATAAAACGGCTGCCTGTTGTTGGCAGGGCAATGCTCATCAGCTGTTTAAACGTGTCCTTCCCGTCATGAATCGCCTTAAAAAATCGTTTTCGAATACGAATCGTCTTTTTATAGCGGAAGGCGATCAGTAAGTAAGCAAGTGAAATCATCTCTCCAATCACAGATGAAATCATCGCACCTGCTGCCGCATATTCAATCCCGTAAGGAAGGAAAGCCGTTGTACATACTGCCACTAGTGAAATTCTTGCGACCTGCTCTAGAACTTGAGACATCGCAAGCGGGCTCATCTGCTGTCTGCCCTGGAAATAGCCTCTTAACACACTGGAAATGGCGATGACTGGTACGACGGGTGTAATGGCAAGCAGTGGATAGACCGTTCTAGGATCAGTCAGCATATTTTCTGCCATGATGGGCGCAAACCATAAAAAGAGCGGCGTGAATATCAGGCTGAGTGTTCCTGTTATCGCAAGGGACATGACCAGAATACGTTTTGTTTTCTGTTTGTCACCCCGGGCTTCTGCTTCTGCGACAAGCTTACTAATGGCGACAGGCAGTCCGAATTGTGTGAGCGTCACGGCGAGAAAAAAGGTAGGTGCAGCCATCATATAAAGCCCGACCCCTTCTTCGCCAATGAACCTCGCAATGACAATTCGATTGACAAAACCCAATATTCTCGTGATAAAACCTGCTAAAATTAAAATAATGGTCCCCTTTAAAAACGTTTGCTTCGTCAAATCACAGATCACCTGCCTTCTCAAACGACATAGAATCATATACAATAAGATATGCGTGTATATCGTCCAAGCATGACAAGTCTCTCGATAAAAAACTGAAAAGGGGGAGCTACGCAATGACACAACACCCAGCTGCTATATACAAAGACCATTTAAAGCCTTTTCTGTTCAGTAAGCTTGAAGAATTCATCGTTTTGGGCTATAAAGATGTAGATTTAGAGGAATTATGGTCATACTTAGAGAATAAGAAGTGGAAGAAAAAACAAGAGTATCCGATTCATGAAATGGTTGCAGATATTTTATCTGTGAAAATAGGCGAATTTATGAACTATGCAACCGTTCAGTCGTTTAAAACGTCTGCTTTTTTGGACAGTGAAGATGGCAAGAATATGCTTGATGAACTGTTGAAATAAGCCATCTTAATGGATTCAGGTGTTTAAGGAGGAAATACATAATGAAAAAAGGGCGCATTCTTGCGTTTTTCTTAGTGGTTCTGTTAATCGGAACTGGCGTGGGCTTACTGACAAAGCCTGTTGCGAAAGATATGACGCTAGGGCTGGATTTACAGGGTGGATTTGAAGTCCTGTATGATGTACATCCAGTGAAAAAAGAGGACAAGATCACAAATAGTGTTCTCGTTAGTACAGTGGAGGCTTTAAACCGAAGAGCCAATGTGCTAGGTGTAAGTGAGCCGAACATCTCGATTGAAGGCAATAATCGTATCCGTGTGCAACTAGCAGGGGTAAAAGATCAAAACAGAGCTAGGGAGATTCTTTCCACTGAAGCACAGCTATCCTTCAGAGATACGAATGATAAAGAACTTCTTAACGGGGCTGACCTAGTCGAAAACAGTGCAAAACAAACATTCAGTCAAACGAATGAGCCAATTGTGACGGTTAAACTAAAGGATGCGAAAAAATTTGGTGACGTCACAAGAAAAGTAGCAGCGATGGCGCCGAATAACCAGCTTGTCATTTGGCTTGATTATCACAAAGGAGATTCCTTCAAAAAAGAAGTCTCAAAATCAAACCACAAGTATGTATCTGCACCAAATGTGAATCAAGAGATTAACAGCAGTGACGTACAAATTGAAGGGAAATTTACTGTCCAAGAGGCAAAAGACCTCGCAAGTATTTTAAATGCCGGGGCATTGCCAGTAAAATTAACAGAAAAATATTCCACATCTGTGAGTGCACAGTTTGGTGAACAAGCACTGAACGAAACAGTGTTCGCAGGAATAGTAGGAATCGCATTTATCTTCTTATTCATGCTGCTTTATTACCGATTACCTGGTCTTATAGCTGTCATCACACTATCAGCCTATATCTACATTACGCTGCAAGTGTTTGACTGGATGGGCGCGGTCATGACACTGCCTGGAATTGCCGCACTTATTCTAGGGGTAGGGATGGCTGTTGATGCCAACATTATTACTTATGAACGGATCAAAGAAGAGCTGAAGCTCGGCAAATCTGTCCGTTCTGCTTTCAGATCAGGGAACCGCAGATCATTTGCGACCATCTTTGATGCAAACTTAACAAGTATTATTGCCGGCGGAGTGCTGTTCTTCTTCGGGACAAGCTCTGTAAAAGGATTTGCAACAATGCTCATCCTCTCGATTTTAACAAGCTTTATCACGGCTGTATTCCTATCAAGATTCCTTCTTGGACTGCTTGTAGAAAGCCGTGCGCTCGACCGCAAAAAAGGCTGGTTTGGTGTCCGCAAAAAAGACATCATGAGTATCCACGAAACAACAGAAAATACCGAACCGAAAACGCCATTTGATAAATGGGATTTCGTCAGCAAACGTAAAGGCTTTATGATTTTCTCCATAGCTGTTACTATTGCGGGAATCATCGTCCTTTCGATCTTCAAGCTCAATGCTGGTATTGACTTTGCTAGTGGAACGAGAATTGATGTTCAAAGCGATCACAAGCTGACAACTGCACAAGTAGAGCAAGACTTTAAAAAGCTTGGTCTTGAAGCAGACAGTGTTGTGCTGTCGGGGCAAAAAGAAAATCAGGCAGCTGCTCGATTTGTCGGGGTGCCGAACAAAGAAAAAATCGCTGAAGTGAAGGATTACTTCAAAGATAAATACGGCACTGAGCCGAACGTAAGTACAGTATCACCGACTGTCGGAAAAGAACTTGCCCGTAATGCGCTGTATGCCGTCATCATTGCTTCCATTGGGATCATTTTATATGTATCCGTCCGTTTTGAGTATAAGATGGCGATTGCGGCGATTATCTCACTGCTGTACGATGCATTCTTTATTGTCGCCTTCTTTAGTATCACGCGCTTAGAGGTGGATGTCACCTTCATTGCCGCGATCCTCACGGTCATTGGGTACTCGATCAACGACACGATCGTTACCTTCGACAGGGTTCGTGAGCAAATGAAGAAACGTAAACCGAAAACCATTGAAGATCTATCGTACATTGTGAACTTAAGCTTACAGCAAACCTTTACGCGATCTGTCAACACGGTGCTGACTGTACTTGTCGTTGTTGTCGCACTGCTTATCTTCGGATCAGCGTCGATTACAAACTTCTCCATCGCCTTACTTGTCGGCTTATTAACAGGGGTGTACTCATCCCTTTATATCGCGGCACAAATTTGGCTGATGTGGAAAGGCCGAGAGCTGAAAAAACCAGCTAAGATTGATACAGATCAAGATATTTAATCTAGAAAGACTGCCTTTTTCGGCAGTCTTTTTCTATCGGTTTTTCTGAAAATAAGATGATTTGAAAAAACATTTCGGGTTTCATTGATCTTAAAATGGTCTTTTGCTATAATGACTTACGTTTAGACCAGTATAGAAAGCAAGTGTCTGTTTAGGCATTTGGCTTTATTCATTGGAGGGGCTGTTATGAAGGTTCGGGAAACTGAACTGCCAGGTATCGGTCATAAAGCCGAAATGATCACAAGAAATAATGAGAAGCTTGCCATCATTACACATGATGACGGCAGAAGAGAAATGTATCATTTTCAGGAGGACGACCATGAAGAAACGATTTCTGGCATCCTGCTAAACGATGAAGAAGCAAGACAAATTGCGGCTATTTTAGGCGGCATGGTCTATAAGCCGAAAGCGCTTGAAACCGTAGAGGTAGCAATTGATGAACTGGTGATTGAATGGTTTAAAATTGAAAAGAATGCACCAGCTGTTCAAAGAAGCATCGGTGACCTCAATGTTCGCCAAAACTATCAAGTAACAGTCATCGCCATTGTGAGAAAATCACATGAGAAGATTTTAAATCCAGGACCAGATACCATTATCGAAGAAGGGGATACCCTTGTCATTTCTGGAGAAAGAAAAGAATTAAAGAATCTGATTAAAGAAAAACTCAGCAGCTGATGATGCCCATGCTGATAGGTTTTCTTCCACTGCTTTCTTTCGGTGTTTAAAAAAGGCAGCGAAAAGGGAAGAATAAAAGAAAAAGCTTGGGGGATATGTAGATGAACAAACAACAATGGACCATCATACTCGCATTTATTTTCGTATTAATTGTCTCAGTATTTGCCGTGATTAATGTACGGCCTGTCGAGGTACACTACTTATTTGGAACGGCTGAATGGCCCCTGATCCTTGTCATTATCGGTTCAGTTTTAATGGGCGGGCTGATTGTGGCATTTGCAGGAATCTTCCAAATTGTGAAACTGAAACGTGAACTAAAAGCATTAAAAGCTGAGCGTGCAGCCGCTGCACCTGCTGCTTCGACGAAAAAGGCAGACAAAGATCTTCAAAAAAAATCTCATGTCACGCCTTTAAAAGAACAGCCAGCATCATTTGACCGGAAGGAAAAATAATCTTCCAGCACAATTTCATAAAATAAAAATTGAAACCCCTCATTCCACTCTAGTATAATAGTGTGGTTGAGGGGTGAATTTATGTTATTATCCAAAATGCGCTGGGAATATGAACATCCAAGCGAAGAAAAAGTGAAATCACTCTCTGAAAATCTGAATATTTCAGCGCTGACTGCATCGCTTCTCGTAAAAAGAGGACTTGAAGAAGTAGAAGAGGCGAGGTCTTTTTTATTTGATCAAAAAGCCGAATTTCATGATCCATTTCTATTAAAAGGAATGAAAGAAGCAGTAGAGCGCATCAACAAAGCGATCGAAGAGCAGGAATCGATTGTGATCTTCGGAGACTATGATGCAGATGGTGTGACAAGTACGTCTGTACTTTTACATACATTAAAAGAGCGGTCTGCGATAGTAGACTTTTATATTCCAGATCGATTTAAAGAAGGCTATGGGCCTAATGAACAGGCATTTCGATATATCAAGGAGCAAGGAGCATCGCTTGTCATCACGGTCGATACAGGCATTGCTGCTGTAAATGAAGCACATATTGCAAAAGAAATAGGGTTAGACCTAATCATTACAGATCACCATGAACCAAGTGAGGAGCTGCCTGAGGCACTTGCTATTGTCCATCCTAAGCAGCCTGGCTGTGAGTATCCCTTTAAAGAACTTGCTGGTGTAGGCGTAGCGTTTAAAGTGGCGCATGCACTGCTTGGGAAGCTGCCAGTTCAGCTGTTAGATCTTGCAGCAATCGGGACAATCGCGGATCTTGTACCGCTTCATGATGAGAATAGATGGCTCGCCAAAAAAGGCCTTGTGCAGCTTCGGCAGTCGAATAGACCGGGGCTGAAAGCGTTATTGAAAGAAGCGGGAGCCACTCTAGAAGAAGCCAATGAGGAAACGGTCGGCTTTCAAATTGCGCCAAGGCTGAATGCTGTAGGACGAATTGAACAGGCAGATCCTGCCGTTCATCTTCTGATGACTGAGGATAAGGATGAAGCAGAAGAGCTCGCTCGTTTTGTACAGGAACTGAATAAAGAACGACAAAAGATTGTCAGTACGATCACAGAAGAAGCCATTCAAATGGTGGAAGAGGCAGGTGATGACCAGTCTGCGATCGTTGTAGCGAAAGCTGGCTGGAATCCGGGCGTTGTCGGAATTGTTGCCTCTAAATTGACGGATACTTTTTCTCGTCCGGCGATTGTGCTTGGAATAGATGAAGAGACGCAAATGGCAAAAGGATCAGCCCGGAGTATTCCTGGCTTCGATCTGTTTTTCCATCTAAGCAAATGCCGCGACATCCTGCCGCATTTCGGCGGGCACCCGATGGCAGCAGGGATGACACTTCGATCGGATGATGTCGCTTTACTAAGGGAAAGATTAAATCAATATGCAAATGAAACATTGACGGAAGAAGATTTTATTCCAATACAGCGGGTCGATGCAGTATGCAAGGTAGACGAATTGACGGTTGAAGCGATTGAGGAAGCGGGGATGCTGTCACCATTTGGTATGTCAAACCCAAAACCGTTCATTATGATTGAAGATGCGAAGCTTGAAGATATCCGAACGATTGGGGCAAATCACAACCATATTAAAATGTCTCTGAAAGACGAAGACAAGCTGCTTGACTGTGTCGGTTTTCACCAAGGGAAATTAAAAGAAGAAATTGTTCCAGGAAGCCGCATTTCCGTGATTGGAGAAATGTCCGTCAATGAATGGAATAACCGGAAGAAGCCCCAGCTGATGCTAAAAGATGCACGAGTTGATGAATGGCAGCTGTTTGATCTGCGCGGGAAAAAGGATTGGGAGAAGAAAGTTTCGACGCTTGATTCAGAAAAATCTTTGGTTGTCTGTTTTGATGAAGCAACAAAACAGGACGTCGATATCCCCATTCATCATGTTCATGCAGAAAATGTATCAACGTTTGATGTACAGGGCAAATATGTGGTCTTTGCGGATGTTCCCGCAGATGAGCAATTGCTGAAGCAGCTTTTAGAAAATCAAAAGCCTGCCAGAATTTATACGGTTTTTCAAAGAAAAGAAGATCATTTTATGTCCTCTTTCCCAAGCCGTGACCAATTCAAATGGTTTTATGGGTTCTTGTTTAAACGGGGAAGTTTTCCTATCAAAGAACAAGGAATGGACCTTGCCAAACATAGAGGCTGGACAAAAGATACAATCATTTTTATGACAAAGGTGTTTTTTGAACTCGGTTTTGTTAAAATAGAGAATGGTGTGCTGTCAATAGTACTTGATGCCCCTAAAAAAGATTTAACGGCATCAGCATCCTATACAGCAAAACAACGATTGATGGAACTCGATCAAACACTAACATATTCCTCAGCTAAAGAGCTGAAGGAATGGCTGAATAGCATGATGAGCGAAGTCTCACCTGTGCTTTGACGTACGAGGAGGAAAAGGAAAAGATGGATTTAAAACAATATGTGACAGTTGTACCTGACTACCCAAAGGAAGGTGTACAATTTAAAGATATTACAACGTTAATGGATAAAGGCGAAGTGTACCGTTATGCAACGGATCAAATCGTTGATTACGCGAAGGAAAGAGACATTGATCTCATTGTTGGACCTGAAGCGCGTGGATTCATTATTGGCTGCCCTGTAGCATACGCACTTGGTGTAGGTTTTGCACCGGTTCGTAAAGAAGGAAAGCTTCCTCGTGAAGTCGTTAAAGTCGATTACGGCTTGGAATATGGTAAAGATGTATTAACGATTCATAAAGATGCGATTCGTCCTGGTCAGCGTGTCCTGATTACAGATGACTTACTTGCGACTGGTGGAACAATTGAAGCGTCCATTAAGCTTGTAGAGGAATTAGGCGGCGTTGTGGCAGGGATTGCATTTTTGATTGAACTGACGTATCTGGACGGCAGAAAGAAGCTTGACGGCTACGACATCATGACGTTAATGCAATACTAATGGAGTTTTCGTAAAAAGCACTCAGTAAGAAGGGTGCTTTTTTCCTATCAAAAATCTTTTAGCGGACTTCTTCTCTTTACATCTATCGAATTTTTCTTGATAATAAACTACAATACAGTTTTCATTTAAAAAGGTGATTCCATGGCGAACGAACAAGTTTTAACGGCGCAGCAGGTCATTGACAAGGCAAGAGAATACCTGTCCGCTGAACATATTCAATTTATAGAGCGAGCATATGAATATGCTGAAAATGCACACAAGGAGCAATACCGGAAATCTGGTGAGCCCTATATTATCCATCCAATTCAAGTGGCGGGTATTCTTGTTGATCTTGAAATGGACCCATCAACCATTGCAGGCGGTTTCCTGCACGATGTAGTTGAGGATACAGATGTGACATTACAGGATTTAAAAGAGCATTTTAACGAGGAAGTAGCAATGCTTGTTGATGGTGTCACAAAGCTCGGGAAGATTAAATATAAATCACAAGAAGAACAGCAGGCCGAAAACCATCGAAAAATGTTTGTTGCAATGGCGCAGGATATCCGCGTAATCTTGATTAAGCTGGCAGACCGTCTTCATAATATGAGAACGCTCAAGCATCTTCCGCAGGAAAAGCAGCGGAGAATTTCAAATGAAACACTTGAAATCTTTGCACCGCTTGCGCACAGATTAGGGATTTCAAAGATTAAGTGGGAGCTTGAAGATACAGCACTCCGCTATTTAAATCCGCAGCAATATTACCGGATTGTGAATCTGATGAAGCGCAAACGAGCGGAACGTGAGGAATACTTGGACGAGGTTGTCAATGAAGTGAAAGACCGCGTGTCTGAGGTAAACATCAAGGCTGAATTTTCCGGCAGACCAAAACATATTTATAGCATTTATCGCAAAATGGTCTTGCAAAATAAGCAGTTTAATGAAATTTATGATCTGCTTGCCGTTCGTATTTTGGTTGACAGCATTAAAGACTGTTATGCTGTGCTCGGGATTATCCATACATGCTGGAAGCCGATGCCAGGCAGGTTTAAGGATTATATCGCGATGCCAAAGCCGAACATGTACCAGTCTCTTCATACAACGGTGATTGGACCAAAAGGCGATCCGCTTGAAGTTCAGATCCGTACAGTGGAAATGCATGAAATCGCAGAATACGGGATTGCGGCACACTGGGCATACAAAGAAGGTAAAGAGTCAGCAGAATCAACGGAAGAAGCGGTCTTCCAGAAGAAGCTCTCTTGGTTTAGAGAAATTCTTGAATTTCAAAACGAATCCACAGATGCAGAAGAATTTATGGAGTCGTTAAAGATTGATCTTTTCTCTGATATGGTGTTTGTGTTTACTCCAAAAGGAGACGTCATTGAACTGCCGTCGGGCTCAGTTCCGATTGATTTCTCTTACCGGATTCACTCGGAAATTGGGAATAAAACGATCGGTGCCAAGGTCAATGGCAAGATGGTCACACTCGATCACAAACTAAAAACAGGTGACATTATTGAAATTCTGACATCAAAGCACAGCTACGGGCCAAGTCAGGATTGGGTCAAGCTTGCCCAAACTTCCCAAGCGAAGCACAAGATCAGACAGTTTTTCAAAAAACAGCGCCGTGAAGAAAATGTCGAAAAAGGCCGAGAGCTCGTGGAGAAAGAGATCAAAAACCTTGAGTTTGATGTCAAAGACATTTTGACCGCTGAAAACCTGCAAAAAGTGGCTGACAAATTTAATTTTTCAAACGAAGAGGACATGTATGCAGCAGTTGGATATAACGGCATTACTGCACTGCAGGTCGCCAATCGTTTAACGGAAAAAGAAAGAAAACAAAGAGATCAAGAAGAGCAAGAGAAAACCGTTCAAGAAGTGACGGTGGAGCCAAAGACGTATCACGGGAAAAAACGGGAAGCTGGCGTAAGGGTCAAAGGAATTGATAACCTGCTTGTCCGCTTATCTAAGTGCTGTAATCCTGTTCCTGGCGATAGCATTGTCGGTTTTATTACGAAGGGCCGAGGTGTATCTGTTCACCGCGACGACTGTCCGAACGTGAAGACAGGAGAAGCGCAGGAGCGGTTAATTCCTGTTGAGTGGGAGCATGAGCAGCCTGCTCAAAACCGTAAAGAATACAATGTAGAAATTGAAATATTAGGATATGATAGACGCGGCTTACTCAATGAGGTGCTACAAGCAGTCAACGAAACCAAAACGAACATCTCCTCTGTTTCTGGGAAGTCTGATCGTAACAAAGTGGCGACGATCCATATGGCGATCTTTATCCAAAATATTAATCACTTGCACAAAGTGGTCGAACGCATTAAACAAATCAAAGACATTTACTCTGTTCGCCGATTCATGAATTAGAAAGGAAGTATATCGTCTATGAGGCTTGTTGTGCAGCGTGTGACAAATGCATCTGTGAAGGTAGAAGAAGAGATCACAGGTGCCATCAACGAAGGATATATGGTGCTTGTTGGTGTCACACACGAAGATACAGAAGAAGATGTGCTTTACTTAGCTGAAAAGCTTGCACATTTACGTATTTTTGAAGATGAAAATGGGAAAATGAATCGTTCATTATTGGACATAAAAGGAAGCGTTCTGTCTGTATCACAATTTACCCTATATGGTGATACGAGAAAGGGCAGACGGCCGAATTTTATGAAAGCCGCCAAGCCGGATGCAGCCAACTCGCTTTATGAATGTTTCAATAAAACCCTTAGAGAAAAAGGCATCCATGTGGAAACTGGCCGTTTTGGTGCGATGATGGACGTGACATTGACCAATTCAGGACCAGTCACGATCTTGATGGACAGCAAAGAATAGATTCTCTTTAGACTGTAGATGAACTCATGCGGGAGTTTGTTTAGAGTCTTTTTCTTTTGCGGATAAACAAAAAAGAGGCGCAGCGGCCTCTTTCTTTTTAACGAAAATATTGTTTTAATCCTTCAGTCATTCCTTCTGTGACTCGTTCTTGGTAAGAGGCGCTATAAATGATCGCTTCCTCCTGAGGATTGCTTAAATACCCGAGTTCATATAAAAGGGAAGGGCGTTTGTTTTCTCTTAAAACAAAGTAATCTCCGAATTTGACACCCTTATCAGGGATTTGAGAGCGTTTTGCAACTTCTGAATGAACGCTTGACGCTAATTGCTGATCTTTTGCTGCTTGATAATAATACGCTGTACTTCCTCTAACACTTTGATCCATAAAACTATCGTAATGAAGACTAATAAATGCATCTGCATTTCGGTAATGAGATGTTGCCACCCTTGATTGAAGGCTGATAAAGGTATCATCACTTCTTGTTAAATATACATTTGCACCAGAAGCCCTTAATTTGCCTGCAAGTAAATTGGCGGTTTTGATGGTGATGTTCTTTTCAAAAGCACCGTCTGCGCCAATTGTGCCGCTGTCTTTTCCGCCATGACCAGGATCAAGAACAATCGTTTTCCCTTTTAAAGAACCAGTTCCAGACGATGAATCCTGCTGAGGTCTTGGCGCGTCGCTGCTATTTTTCTTCGTTTGAACGACCCAGCTCGCCACATAGCCGGTTCCGCCGTTTGATAGTGTCACCTCGTACCAGTCACCTTGCGTCCGAACAATTTGATAGGCAGCTCCTTTTGTTGCTCTTTCTGCAATCCCAGCAGAGGTAGAAGCGCTTTTTCGAATATTGGTGCCATCATAGACAATGTACGCTTTTTGTTCAAAAGCCGAAGAGGATGAACTCTTTTCAGGTGCAGAGCCTGCTCCTTTGCCTGTGACAATGTAATAGCTTGCAACCCAGCCTTTTACGCCTTTCCCCTCAATTTCATACCAGCCGTTCTGCTCTCGCAAAATGGTGATCTGTGTGTTGCGGGCAAGTGAAGCGACGACTTGTGCATTTGGTGCGGCCGATTGCCTTACATTCAAGCTCGATACGCCAACTGTGCCTGTCTGGTTAGAGCGAGAGGACTCGCCGGAGCTTGATTGAGAAGTTTTCTGCCCCCCTGAAACATAATCAGAGTGAACCCAGCCTTCTGCTTGTTTATACGAAATTTTCGTCCATTCGCCGCTTGTCTCGAGCTTTTTAGCGGTAGCACTTTGCGGGAAAGTACCAATCACTTGATAGGAAGTCCCAGGGCCTGTCCGGATGCGAAGATCGGAAGCTGTCGATGTAATTGTACTGCCTCCAGCCGTGCTTTGACCTTGCGCCTTTGGCTTCGCGGATTTTTGAGCGCCGGATGATGTGGTAATCAGCCATGAGACGACCCAGCCTTTTTGTCCGTTTGATAATTGGATCTGCACCCATTCTCCTTGTTCAGTGAGAATGGGATAACTTTCGCCGCGTTTTACAACAGCTGCAATTCCATAGCTTAAACCAGGGCCCGTTCTCACATTGATTTCATCTGTTGCGACAACAGCTTGATCTGTTTGTGCTGTAGCATGTGTCATAGGCAAAGAACTCGCGATGAGAACAAAACAAGTAAGCAGCATCATCATTTGATTGTGTTTTTTCAGATTCAAAACGGTGTTTTCCCCTCCCTTGTAAAACCGATGAATGTTAATTCGTTATGTAGTGGATGAATTCCTTGCAGTTTCCCTAATAAAAATGAATCAATCTGTTTATACTAAATAAAAATGTGATAAAAGGATGTACAAACATGAGATTAAGCAGAAAATTAGGACGAGTGCAATATAATGGACATCGTGATATCGACCGCTGGCAGCACGACGAAATGGATCAGCCAGGCTTCCTTGAAGAGACCGCATCTGAATACGGATGTACGTCAAAAGAAGAGCTGGAAAAGAAAAAGAGGCACGGCAAGGGTTGACAGAGTGGCAGCACCGACCTTATTATAATATAAATCAACACACTTGAAAATTTAAAATGTGGAACTGATGATAGAGAATAGTAGGGTAAATTGCGTGAGCAGAGAGGAATCGCCTTAGGCTGAAAGCGAATCCGCATGGCATTTATCACGAAAGAACACTCTGTAGGTTTCCTGCTGAACGCTCTAAAAATGAGTCAATAGGCGGAGAACGTGAATCTGCGTTAAGGATTTGAGCGGGAACATGGCTGGATCATGTTCCAACTAGGGTGGCACCACGGGTATAACTCTCGTCCCTACTATACACATAGTAGAGGCGGGGGTTTTTTATATGTCCACATAAAAAATGAATGATGGTCGTAGGAGGACGAAAAATGAGTTTTAATATTCCAAGAGGCACACAGGATATTTTACCTGGAGAGTCAGAACGCTGGCAGTATGTTGAACAAATTGCGAGAGATACATGTGCAGCCTTTCAATACAAAGAAATCCGCACACCGATTTTTGAGCATACTGAGCTGTTTGCACGGGGAGTAGGCGAATCAACTGATATCGTTCAAAAAGAGATGTACACATTTGAAGATAAAAAAGGACGCAGCATCACACTTCGTCCAGAGGGAACAGCTTCAACCGTCCGTTCTTATGTTGAAAATAAATTGTTTGCACAGCCTGCTCAGCCAACAAAGCTGTATTACATCGGACCAATGTTCCGCTATGAACGTCCGCAAACAGGAAGATATCGTCAATTTTATCAATTTGGGATAGAAGCGATTGGTTCCAAAGATCCTGCCATTGATGCTGAGGTCATTTCGCTTGCGATGAGTGTGTATGAGAAAGCAGGTCTTTCCAACTTAAAACTTGTCATTAACAGCCTTGGTGACAAAGAGAGCCGTGCAGACTACCGCACAGCACTGGTCAAGCACTTTGAACCAAGAATTGAGGAATTCTGTCACGACTGTCAAACGCGTTTACATCAAAATCCGCTGCGTATTCTTGATTGTAAAAAGGATCGTGATCATGAATTGATGGCAACAGCTCCATCCATTCAAGATTTCTTAAATGAAGAATCGCGGACGTATTTTGAAAAGGTTAAACAATACTTATCGGATATAGGCATTGAGTATGTCGTTGATCCAAATTTAGTACGCGGTCTTGATTACTACAATCACACAGCATTTGAGATCATGAGTAATGCAGAAGGCTTTGGTGCGATTACAACATTAGCCGGCGGCGGCCGTTATGATGGGCTCGTTGAAGGAATTGGCGGTCCTGAATCACCAGGGATCGGATTTGCGATGAGTATTGAGCGTTTCTTATCTGCGATCGATGCTGAAGGAATTGAGCTTCCTCTGCAAGATGGTATTGATCTATACATTGCTGCTCTCGGAGATGAAGCGAAGGATTATTCTGTTTCATTATTAAACCGTCTGAGAAAAGAAGGTATCTCAAGTGAAATGGACTATACAGGGAAGAAACTAAAAGGACAATTTAAAGCGGCTGATCGATTAAAAGCCAAATTTATTGCAGTTCTTGGTGAAGATGAGCTTGCGCAGCAAATTGTGAATGTGAAAGATACGACAACGGGTGAACAAATTGAAGTGAAGCTTGATGAGCTGATTCAAATGTTGAAGGCCCACCAGAAAGCGTAAAGAAGGAGTGGAATGTTTGTGTTTGGTAGAACTTTTTATTGTGGAGAAGTAACAGAAGACCAAATCGGTCAGTCAGTTGTATTAAAAGGATGGGTTCAAAAAAGGCGTGACCTAGGCGGATTAATCTTTATTGATTTGCGCGACCGTACAGGGATTGTACAAGTTGTCTTCAATCCAGACTTATCAAAAGAGGCGCTTGAGACAGCAGAATCAATTCGTAATGAATATGTCCTTGATATTAAAGGAACGGTTGTTGCAAGAGAAGAAGCAACGATCAACCCAAATTTAAAAACGGGCAAAATTGAAATTCAAGTCGAAACGGTCACCGTTTTAAATGAAGCGAAGACTCCTCCATTTGTGATTTCAGATCAAGCAGATGAGGTATCAGAAGATGTTCGTTTAAAATATCGTTACCTGGATCTTCGCCGCCCTGCAATGTTTGAAACAATGAAAATGCGACATGAAGTCACAAAAGCATTCCGCCATTTCTTAGACGACAACGGCTTTCTAGACATTGAAACACCAATTTTAACGAAAAGTACCCCAGAAGGTGCGCGTGACTATCTTGTTCCAAGCCGTGTACACGAGGGAGAATTTTATGCATTGCCTCAGTCTCCGCAATTATTTAAACAATTGCTGATGGTTTCTGGAATGGACCGTTATTATCAAATTGCCCGCTGTTTTAGAGATGAAGACTTGCGTGCTGACCGTCAGCCGGAATTTACACAAGTCGATATTGAAATGTCCTTTATGAGTCAAGAGGATATCATGACGCTTGCTGAAGAGATGATGGCGAAGGTGATGAAAGATGTCAAAGGAGTAGACCTTACATTGCCATTACCTCGTATGACATACGATGAAGCGATGAATTCTTATGGATCTGATAAGCCGGATACACGCTTTGAGATGAAGCTGGTGAACATTTCAGACACGGTAAAAGACTCCGATTTCAAAGTGTTTAGCGGAGCTGTGAAAAATGGTGGGTCTGTGAAAGCCATCAATGTAAAAGGGGCTGCAGCGAACTACTCAAGAAAAGACATTGATGCACTTGGTGCATTTGCAGCGAACTACGGTGCAAAAGGTCTAGCTTGGCTAAAAGCAGAAGGGACTGAATTAAAAGGGCCGATCGCTAAATTCTTTGATGAAGCAAAGCAAGCTGAATTAAAAGAACAGCTGCAAGTTGAAGAAGGCGACCTTTTACTTTTTGTTGCAGATAAGACGTCTGTTGTCCATGATGCGCTTGGTGCACTTCGCTTAAAACTTGGTAAAGAGCTTGGACTGATCGATGAGTCTGTATTCAATTTCTTATGGGTTGTCGATTGGCCGCTGCTTGAAAAAGATGAAGAAGAAGGCCGCTTCTATGCTGCCCATCATCCATTCACAATGCCAGTTCGCGAGGATCTTGAATTAATTGAAACAAGCCCGGAAGACATGAAGGCGCAGGCTTACGATCTTGTGCTGAATGGCTACGAGCTTGGCGGAGGTTCTATTCGTATTTTCGAAAAGGACATTCAAGAAAAGATGTTTGGCTTACTTGGTTTTTCAAAAGAAGAAGCTTACGAACAATTTGGCTTCCTGCTGGATGCGTTTGAGCATGGTGTTCCTCCGCATGGCGGAATCGCGCTGGGTCTTGACCGTTTAGTGATGCTGCTTGCAGGCCGCTCTAACTTAAGAGATACGATTGCATTCCCAAAAACGGCAAGTGCGAGCTGCGTTCTTACAGATGCCCCTGGCCATGTAAGCGAGGCGCAGCTTGATGAGCTGAGTTTAGCGATTAAACCAAAAGTAAAACAGTAAAATAGGCGCATGTTTATAGGTATGTAAACGCTTGAAAAAGAAATATGCCTATGATATGCTTTCATCAATAATAAATAAAGTCCTGATACGTACGGTGGTTACCTAGTTTTGACCGAACATTTTTTTATACGGGAGCTTGCCTTTCCTTTCTGCATAAATGCCTCTTTAGAGGACTTATAAAGTCAGGAAGAAAGCACCCACCTGCATGGTGCGGGGTTCAAAACGAAGGAAATGCTGGCGGCGTCATCGGGACTTTTTTGTGTTTTTTTCTTTTAGAGAAGGATGACGGAGAAGTCTGAATATGATATGATTCTTTCGATTCATTTTAAATAAAGGTGGAGTGAGGCACTTGTTACATCAGTTTTCAAGAAACGAGCTTGCCATTGGCAAGGAAGGCTTAAATATACTAAAAAACAGTACAGTTGCAGTGCTTGGTGTGGGCGGCGTTGGTTCATTCGCAGTAGAGGCACTCGCTCGTTCAGGCGTTGGCCGTATTGTTCTTGTTGATAAAGATGATATTGATATTACAAATGTAAATCGTCAGCTTCCAGCATTGCTATCAACAGTTGGCCAGCCAAAGGTTGACTTAATGCAGGCGAGAATCGCTGATATTAATCCAGATTGTGAAGTTGTTGCGCTGAAGATGTTTTATACAGAGGAAACATACGAGCAATTTTTTGAGTATCCGCTTGATTATGTCATTGATGCCTCAGATACCATTCACTATAAAATTCATTTAATGAAAGAGTGTCTGAAACGAGGTGTGAACATCATTTCAAGTATGGGAGCTGCGAACAAAACAGATCCGACACGCTTCAAAATTGATGATATTTCAAAAACACATACCGACCCTATTGCAAAAGTTGTGAGAACACGTCTGCGTAAGGAAGGGATTCGTAAAGGAATTGAAGTCATTTTCTCTGATGAAAGTCCGATTGTTATTCGTGAAGATGTCAGAAAAGAAGTTGGAAATGATGAAGCGAAGATTCGCAAGGCGCAAATGCCGCCATCATCCAATGCATTCGTTCCGTCTGTTGCTGGGCTGATCATGGGTGGTCATGTCATTATGAAGCTTTTAAAAGATATTCCAATTACACGTGTGAAGGATAAATAAACAGCCTGCCTGCTGAAATGCAGGGGGCTTTTTTTATTTCTGGCGTTTTAAATTTTCATAGACCTGTTTCAATGCACCTTCAAATTTTCCGGTTTGTTTCGGTACATAGTATTGCTTGTTTTTCAGCGGATCAGGTAAATATTGCTGCTTCACCCAGCCGTTTTCGTAATCATGCGGGTATAAGTAATCGACGCCTCTTCCGAGTGCTGTGGCGCCTTTGTAGTGAGCATCCTTTAAATGAACTGGAACTTCTCCAATTTTCCCTGTACGAATGTCACCAAGTGCCGCATCAATCGCCTTATATGCCGAATTAGACTTAGGAGAAAGACACAGCTCAATCACTGCGTTCGCCAGTGGAATCCGTGCTTCTGGGAAACCGATTCTTTCTGCTGTTTGTACTGCGCTTAACACGCGGGGGCCAGCCTGCGGACTGGCTAAGCCAATGTCCTCGTAAGCCATCACGAGTAATCTTCTGGAAATGCTCTCAAGGTCTCCTGCTTCGATCAGTCTGGCAAGGTAATGCAGCGCCGCATCTGTATCAGATCCCCTAATGGATTTTTGAAAAGCCGAGAGGACATCATAATGAGCATCACCATTCTTGTCATGTGAGAAGCTCTTTTTTTGTAAACATTCTTCTGCTGCGGCAAGAGTGATTGTGATATGCCCTGTCTCATCAGCTTTTGTCGATAGGACAGCGAGCTCGAGTGCATTTAAAGCAGAACGCACGTCTCCTCCGCATCCATTGGCAAAATGATTCATCGCTTCATCGTCCACTGTCACCTCATAGCCGCCAAGCCCTCGATGCTCATCCTGTAAGGCTCTTGTTAACGCAGCTTTGATTTGCTCTGTTTCAAGCGGCTTCAGCTCGAATATTTGTGTCCGGCTTCGAATGGCAGGATTGATCGCATGGTAGGGATTAGCCGTCGTTGCCCCAATTAAAATGATCATGCCATTTTCTAAATAAGGAAGAAGAAAATCCTGCTTTCCTTTATCAAGCCGGTGGACTTCGTCTAAAATAAGGATCACCTGGCCGCTCATTTTCGCTTCAGCGGCAACAGCTTCCATATCCTTTTTGTTATGAATGACCGCATTCAACGTTCGAAAAGCAATGCTTGTACTGCCAGCAATCGCGGTTGCAATCGATGTTTTGCCGATGCCCGGCGGTCCATATAAAATCATCGAGGATAAATGTTTTGCCTCGACCATTCGCCTAATAATTTGACCTTCTCCAACAAGATGCTCCTGCCCAATAATGTCTTCAATATGACTTGGGCGCATCCGGTACGCTAAAGGTTTCATAATTATCTCTCCTATAGCAATGTCTTGTTTGTATAGAGTACCGAAATTTCTTCAAATAGAAAAGGGATTCGTCCTTCTATCATGCTCAGAACCCGTAAATGAAAGTTGGCTGAAAGTATGATATAATTGCTTCTGGTCTATATATCGGCGTATATGAAATCAGAAAAATAATTGATGACATAGAATAGAAAACGCAGAGGTGTTTAACTTGAAAATATCAACTAAAGGCAGATATGGTCTGACGATCATGATCGAATTAGCCAAAAAACATGGCGAAGGCCCTACATCATTAAAATCAATCGCTCAAAACAATGATTTGTCTGAGCATTATTTAGAGCAGCTTGTATCACCACTCCGCAATGCCCGTCTTGTAAAAAGTATCCGCGGAGCGTATGGCGGCTATGTTCTTGCACATGAACCAAACGAGATCACAGCAGGTGATATTATTCGTGTATTAGAAGGACCCATTAGTCCTGTTGAAGTCATCGAAAACGAAGAACCAGCAAAGCGTGAACTATGGATTCGTATTCGTGATGCAGTAAAAGACGTACTAGACAATACAACTCTTGAAGACTTGGCAAGCTACACAGATGACGGGGATCAAGACTCGTATATGTTCTATATTTAGATCAGAGGTGTACCGGAAATGGAACGAATCTATTTAGATCATGCGGCCACAACGCCGATGGATCAGCGTATTGTGGACAAGATGATGCCGTACTTTACAGAGATATTTGGCAATCCCTCTAGTATTCATTCATATGGGCGCGAGGCAAGAAAGTGGCTCGATGAAGCAAGAGAAGTCATTGCAGGAGAATTACACTGTAAACCGCAGGAGATCATCCTCACAAGCGGTGGAACCGAGGCGGACAACCTGGCAATTACAGGTGTTGCCATGGCAAGACAGCATGAAGGAAAACATATCATCACAGTGAAAACAGAGCATCATGCGGTGCTGCATACATGTGAACGCCTAGAAAAACTAGGATTTGAAGTGACATATTTAGATGTGGACGAAACAGGATTGATTCATCTTGATCAATTAAATCAAGCATTGAGAGATGATACGATTCTTGTGACCGTCATGTACGGCAATAATGAAACAGGTGTGATTCAGCCAATCAAAGCCATTGGCGAACTTCTGCGTGATCACACTGCTCATTTTCATACAGACGCAGTGCAGGCGTTTGGCACAGTGCCCATTGATGCAGCAGATCTCCATATTGATCTTTTATCTGCTTCTGGCCATAAGCTGAATGGTCCGATGGGAACAGGTTTTTTATATGTAAACGAAGGCGTGAAACTTTCTCCGCAAATATTCGGAGGCGAACAAGAAAGAAAGCGCCGTGCCGGCACTGAAAATGTGGCAGGAATTGTTGGGCTTGCAGAAGCTGTTCAATTAACGAAGCAAAATAGAAGAGAAAAAGCGATGCATTATGGTAAGCTCAAAGAAACCATGCTGCAAGTATTCGAAGAGGAATCTCTCAATTTCTCTATCAATGGACATCCGAAAGAGACATTGCCGCACATTTTAAATGTTCATTTCCCGGGCGTCTCCATTGAATCGCTGCTTGTGAATTTAGATATGGAAGGAATTGCTGTTTCAAGCGGATCGGCATGTACGGCTGGATCTGTCCTTCCTTCGCACGTGTTAAGCGCCATGTATGGCGAAGAAGCAAAAGAGCTGACATCCTCAGTCAGAATAAGCTTCGGTCTTGGGAATGAAGAGGATCATGTGAAGCAGGCGGCACATAAGATAGCGGCTGTTGTCAAACGCCTAGCCAAATAAATGCTTCCTTTTGTTCGTGTGTGAAAAATGAAACAGCGAAGCACCTGAAGAACGAAACGCGCATGTTGTTTCATTGAAATTGGAGTTGATGAAGATGACAAAAAGACCAGAAGATACAAGAGTTGTGGTCGGTATGTCCGGAGGAGTCGATTCATCAGTTGCCGCTCTTATGTTAAAGGAGCAAGGCTATGATGTCATCGGCATATTTATGAAAAACTGGGATGACACCGATGAAAATGGTGTTTGCACAGCAACGGAAGACTATGAGGATGTCATCCGCGTATGTAACCAAATTGGAATCCCTTATTATGCAGTGAATTTCGAGAAGCAATATTGGGACAAAGTGTTTCAATATTTTCTTGATGAATATAAAGCGGGCAGAACGCCAAACCCAGATGTCATGTGTAACAAAGAAATTAAGTTCAAGGCATTCCTTGAGCATGCACTTTCACTTGGTGCGGATTATTTGGCAACAGGACACTATGCTCGTGTTGATCGAACTGGTGATGAAGTCAAAATGCTGCGAGGTCTTGATGCAAACAAAGACCAAACGTATTTCTTAAATCAGCTGACACAGGAACAACTTGATAAAGTCATGTTCCCAATCGGTGATTTAGAGAAAAAAAGGGTTCGTGAATTGGCAAAAGAAGCAGAGCTCGCAACAGCAGCGAAAAAAGATTCAACAGGTATCTGCTTTATTGGAGAAAGAAACTTTAAAACGTTCCTCAGTCAATATTTGCCTGCACAGCCTGGTGTGATGCAGACAATGGACGGAGAAGTAAAAGGGGAGCACGATGGACTGATGTATTACACGATCGGTCAGCGCCAAGGACTTGGCATTGGCGGCAGCGGTGATCCTTGGTTTGTCGTTGGAAAAGACTTGGAGAAAAACATCTTGTTTGTTGAACAAGGCTTCCACAATCCACTTTTATACTCTGAAAGCATTTCAGCTGTTAATATCAGCTGGACTCGTCCTCATATTGTCGGAGAAAACGGTGAATTAACTTGCACAGCAAAATTCAGATACCGTCAAGAAGATCACCATGTGAAGGTCAAAATGACAGGTGAGCAAGAAGCGATGGTTATCTTTGATGAACCTGTTCGTGCTGTTACCCCGGGACAAGCGGTTGTTTTTTATGATGGCGACGAATGTCTTGGCGGCGGTACAATTGACGATGTCTTCAAAGATGGTCAAAAGCTGTCGTATGTGTAGCATGTTTCAAAACCTCAACGTCGCTGTTGAGGTTTTTTAATGAAAGGATGAGAGAGCGAATGAATTATAACGAAATCGGCATAGAAGCCTTGAATCAAGGGAATATCGAAAAAGCAGCTGAAGCTTTTACAAAAGCGATCGAAGAAAGCCCGAAGGACCCGGTTCCATATATTAACTTTGCGAACTTACTTTCAAGTATCAATGAATTTGAACGCGCTTTAAACTTTTTTCAGAAAGCAATTGAACTTGATCATACCGCAGCTGCAGCCTATTATGGAGCAGGAAATGTATATACATTAAAAGAAGACTTTATGAAAGCGAAAGACTACTTTGAACAAGCACTAAAAGCGGGCATGGAAAATAGTGATTTGTTTTATATGCTTGGGCAGACGCTCATCAAATTAGAGCAGCCAAAGCTTGCGATGCCGTATCTTCAGCGTGCTGTTGAACTAAATGAAGAAGATAATGAAGCAAGATTCCAATTTGGCATGTGCTTAGCCAATGAACACATGCTGGAAGAAGCGGTGACAACTTTTAGTGAAGTCATCACGCGTGATCCGCAGCATGCAGATGCCTTTTATAATTTAGGTGTTGCGTATGCGTACTTAGAGAAAAAAGACGAAGCACTTGAGATGCTGGGTAAAGCCATTGACGTGCAGCCTGACCATATGCTGGCACTACATGCGCAAAAGCTGATTCAAGAGGCAGAATAGATGGAAGGAGGGAAGACCTGTGCAGGAACATCCAGATCAAATGAAGCTTGAGGACGAACCGTTTTTAAAGGGGACCATTCAAGCCGTTATTTTCCATAATGAAAGTAATTTATACTCGGTGTTAAAGGTAAAAGTCATTGAAACATCGGAAAACTTAGAGGAAAAAACAGCATCTGTCACAGGCTACTTCCCAGCACTTCATGAGGAGGAAACCTACACCTTTTATGGCAAAGTGACAAGCCATCCGAAATTTGGTGAACAGTTTCAGGCCACTCATTTTCAAAAGGAAGTACCAACAACGAAGCAAGGAATCATACATTATCTCTCAAGTGATTTATTTGAAGGGATAGGGAAAAAGACGGCTGAAGAAATCGTCGGGAAGCTTGGCAATCAGACGCTTCATAAGATTATGCGTGACCCAGCTGTTTTGTATGATGTACCGCGCTTATCAAAAAAGAAGGCGGATAAGCTGGCCGCAGCGCTTCAGGAGCATCAAGGGCTGGAACAAATCATGATCAGCCTGAATCAGTATGGCTTTGGTCCACAGCTCAGCATGAAGATTTACCAAGTATACGAGAGTGAAACGCTGCAGAAAATCGAGGAAAATCCCTATCAGCTTGTCAAGGATGTCGAGGGAATCGGATTTATTAAGGCGGATGAGCTTGGTGCTAGAACAGGCATCTCAGGTAATGACCCAGAGCGGATTCGCGCCGCCTTGCTATTTACAGTGGAGACAGCTAGTCTTCAGGACGGTCATACGTACATACAAACGAAAGATTTGATCGTCGAAACCCGCAAACTGCTCAACCAAACAGGCAATGATTACAAAGTGACTGAAATGGATGTTGCCAATCAGATCATTGCACTTGGCGAAGGAAAAGAAATGATCATTGAAGACGACCGCTGCTATCATCCATCCTTATTTTATGCAGAGCAAAGTGTCGCCAAACGCATTCAAAAAATCGTCTCCCAAACAGAATATGCAGATCAATTTCCTGAATCAGAATTCCTGCTAGCACTTGGCGAGCTGGAGGAGCGGTTAGGCGTCCAGTATGCACCGACACAAAAGGAAGCGATTCAAAAGGCACTCATGTCACCGATGCTGCTTTTAACAGGCGGGCCTGGAACAGGGAAGACGACGGTCATTAAAGGAATTGTCGAGCTTTACAGTGATCTTCACGGTGTTTCTCTTGATCCGAGTGATTATAAAAAAGATGAATCCTTCCCATTTGTGCTTGCGGCACCAACTGGACGGGCGGCTAAGCGGATGACAGAATCAACAGGGCTTCCAGCTGTCACCATTCACCGGCTGCTAGGCTGGAACGGTTCGGAGGGCTTCTCGCATGATGAGGAACAGCCGATTGAAGGAAAGCTTGTCATCATTGATGAATCAAGTATGCTGGATATTTGGCTGGCGAATCATTTGTTTAAAGCGATTCCTGATCATATCCAAGTGATTATGGTAGGAGATGAACATCAGCTGCCATCTGTCGGACCAGGCCAAGTTTTACGGGATTTGCTTGCCTCAAAAGCCGTGCCGGCTGTTACCCTGACAGATATTTACCGGCAGGCAGACGGCTCAACCATTGTTGAACTGGCACATGATATGAAAAATGGTGTGCTGCCAAAGGATATTACTGCACGCTCAAAGGATCGGTCCTTCATTCGGTGTTCAGCTGATCAAATGAAAGAAGTCATTGAGAAAGTTGTCAGCAATGCTGCTCAAAAAGGATTTTCGGCAAAGGACATTCAAGTGCTCGCACCAATGTATAAAGGAAAAGCAGGCATCAATGAGCTCAACAAAATGCTGCAGCACATTTTGAATCCTAAAAAACCAAAAGGCAGAGAAATCCCGTTTGGTGATGTGGTGTACCGGACAGGTGATAAGGTGCTTCAGCTTGTGAATCAGCCGGAGAACAACATTTTTAACGGCGATATCGGCGAAATTGTCTCGATTTTTTATGCAAAAGAAAATACAGAAAAAGAAGACATGGCCGTGATCTCCTTTGATGGGAATGAAATCACCTTTACAAAAAAGGATTTTCATCAATTTACACATGCTTATTGCTGCTCCATTCACAAATCACAAGGAAGTGAATTCCCGATTGTTGTGCTGCCAGTCGTCAGGAGCTATTACCGAATGCTTCGGCGGAATCTGCTGTACACAGCCATTACACGCAGTAAAAAGTTTTTAATACTGTGCGGCGAGGAATCAGCGCTGGAATGGGGTGTGAAAAACAATGAGGATTCCCTTAGACAAACGTCCTTAACGATGCGGCTAGTGCAAACCGAACAAATCATGGATGCAGAACTTGAAGCGCTCCAAAAAGAGCTTCCGTTTAGCGTACATGACGCAAATATTGGCATGGAGGGAATCACTCCATTTGATTTTATGCATGAGTAGAAGGCTTCCATATGGGAGCCTTTTAGTATGAAAAGAACTTCTCCCATTCTGTTCATGGAAGCCATTTCTTCGTATGAGTCATGAAGCAAACGCACACGATAAGACTGTTCCGCAAAAGGTGGTTGAGCACATTTTGAGAACATGCCGAGAACTTGAAGGAATGACGATCTATACAGATGAGCTGTCCCAATCACTTGGTTCCATAAAAGATATTTGCTTTTTAGCCGGAGGCAGCTGCGGAGGATATGTGTTAGAGGGGAAAAAGAAAGACTGTGCACTCGTTCCATTCTCTGCTTTTGATCAGCTGACAGATAAAGGTTTGTATGTGAGCTGTCAGGAGGGAGTGGGCATGGATTCCACTGCTCCATTCTTGTTATTTTCAAAATTAAAAAAGAAAATGATGCAGTCGCCTGATGGTGAAAATTTAGGCATTTTGGAAGATGTATACTTTTGCTCAAATTCGGGCACAATCGTAGCATATGAACTCTCGGACGGCTTCTTTACAGAGCTATCAGGGATTCGGAAACAGTTGCAGGCTGCCGGAACCTTGATGAACGTTCAAAAGGAAGCACTGGTTCTAAACCGAACGTAAAGAGGTGCTGATTATGCTCATTTGCCCAAATTGCAAATGTAAAGACATCGGAAAAATTGGGGTCAATCAATATTATTGCTGGGGCTGTTTTATTGAATTGACACTGTCGAAAGGCAAAATATCTACACACCAAGTGGAGGAAGACGGGACACTAAGCAGCTTAGATGATCTGTTTAGTGACGATGAACGTTCAATTCAATTATAAGTGTTAAGGGGGAATTTCGAATGGGCAAAATGACTTCTTCACTATTAACGCTTGGTGCAGGTGCACTCGCATATCACTTTGCAAGCCGATATGATATGCCATCAAAGCGGGATATGAAAAAGCTAAGAAAACGTGTTATGAGAATGATGTAAACAAAAAGGGCTAAAATGATCTTCATTTTAGCCCTTTGTTTTTTTCAGCGTGATCGAAAAACCGGTCTATACGCTGAGGCATACGTCAAGAGCGGATGTTCATTTTATGCCTGCCTGTATTCTAATCGTCTTGCAAGAATAGATAAGCTGAAATTGACGACAAAATACATCATAGCTGCCAATAGGAATATCGGCAGTAAATAGGATTGGCTTTGCCCATTTAATATTTGTGCGTGATGTAATAATTCTGGAAGCGCAATGACAACAGCAAGCGACGTATCTTTTAAAAGGGATATGAATTGACTGACAATTGGCGGCACCATTCGGCGCAGGGCCTGCGGCATAATAATCATTTTCAATGTTTGAATATAGGTTAAACCAGAAGACCTGGCTGCTTCGATCTGGCCCTTATCAATTGATTTAAGGCCGCTCCGAATAATTTCTGACAGCATCGCAGATTCAAACACGGTTAAAGCTGCAATAGCAGAGGCTGTGATGCTCAGCTTGATGCCGATTTCAGGCAATGCAAAATATGTGAAAAAGATGATCAGTAAAAGCGGCAGGTTCCGAATGGTTTCTACAACAACCGCAAGCACTTTTGATAAAACCGGAATTTGAGCGAACCGCAATGTGCCAACGACTAATCCAATGATAAAGCTCAAAATGATGGAAATAAAAGCCACTTTTAAGGTGACAGCAAATCCTTCAAGTAAAAAGGCGAGATGATCAGGCTGGTAGGCACCTATAAAATCCATGATGTTTCCTCCTTTCTAGTGGCTTCTTGCTAATCTTCTTTCTAAATAACCAACACCTAGACTGAGCGGAATGGTTAATAGCAGATAGAACATGGCGACAAAGATGTAGACATCAAACGTCACAAATGTTCTAGACGCAATGAGGTCTCCCTGATACATAAGATCAAACCCTGCAATGACACCTAAAATAGAGGAGTTTTTGACAAGGTTAATAAATTGATTCCCAAGAGGGGGAATGACGATTTTAATCGCCTGCGGCAAAATGATATACCGCATCGTCCCGCCATATGACAGACCTGAAGCACGGGCTGCTTCCATTTGTCCAAGCGGCACAGCTTGTATCCCTGCACGAATGGCTTCAGCAATAAAGGCAGAGGTATAAATGGCAAGAGCGATCGTTCCAGCAGTAAAACCATCTGCTACTATACCCAGGACTGGTAAACCAAAGAAGAAAACAAAGGTGATCAATAATAACGGAATATTCCGAATAAATTCCACGTAAGCCGTCCCTAACCAGTTGAGCGGCCTGAGTGGCGCAATTCTCATAATGGCAATGAGTGTACCGATCAAAAAGCTTCCAATCAGAGCTATGACACTTGCACCAATGGTATATTTAAAGCCTTCTAAATAAAGATGAACGTTTTCAGTGAGAATGGAAAACCGCAGCAATCAGTTCACTTCCTTCCTGATCAACAGGGGAGCCAAGGAGCGGCTCACCTGAGGCATTAATCTTGACGAATCAAATGCTATTCTTTGATCCATTTTTTAAGAATCTTGTCATACTCTCCATTGTCTTTTAACGTTTTTAAGGCTTTATTGATCGCATCTGTTAATTCTTGATCTCCTTTTTTCACAGCAATGCCATAAGGCTCATCTGTAAAGGTGCCGCCGACCACTTCATAATTTGAATCCTCATCTGCCATACCAAATAAGATCGCATTATCAGTTGTCAGCACTTGCCCTTGGTTTGATTTTAATGCTGTAAAAGCCTCCTGATAGTTCTCGAATTCTAATACGGATGCTTCAGGTGCTTTCTCGCGGATATTTTGAGAAGAAGTAGAGCCTTTCACGGCCAGCACCTTCGTTCCTTTTTTAAGATCATCAATGGATTGAATGTCGCTTCCTTTTTTCACAAGCAGTGATTGTCCTGCTTCAAAGTAAACATCTGAGAAATTGACTTCTTTTTTACGCTCTTCTGTAATTGTCATGGTCGCAACAATCGCATGAATATCCCCTTTTTGAAGCAAAGGAATTCTTGTTTTAGATGTCACTTCCTTAAATTCTGCTTTTCCTTCATCGCCGAGTATTTCCTTTGTGATGGCTTTTGCAATGTCAATATCAAATCCTTCAATATCACCGCTGCTCGGATTTTTTAGACCGAATAAACGTGTGTCATTTTTTACACCGAAAATGATTTTTTTGTCTTTCTTAATGGTTTCTAAAGAACTTCCTTGTTTTGCCTCAGTTGACCCTTTTTCAGTCGATCCACAAGCAGCCAAAGCGGCAATGCAGCAAGTCATAAAGAGCATCAGGCCAAAGCGTTTCATTTTTTTCATCAAACCATTCCCCCTAGTGATTTAATATACGGCTTAAAAATAATTGAGCACGTTTCTCTTGCGGTTTTTCATAAAATGCAGCCGGTGTTGATTCTTCAAGAATTCTGCCTTCATCAATAAAGACAATGCGGTCGGCCACTTCGCGGGCAAAGCCCATCTCATGTGTGACGACAACCATGGTCATGCCTTCACGGGCCAGCTGCTTCATCACATCTAATACCTCGCCGATCATCTCTGGATCAAGTGCAGATGTCGGTTCGTCGAAAAGCATCACCTCCGGCTTCATCGCAAGCCCTCTTGCAATGGCAACGCGCTGCTGCTGTCCGCCAGAGAGTCGTGAAGGGTAGGTGTCTGCCTTTTCAGGAATGCCGACTTTATTTAAATAAAATTCAGCTGTTTCCTTTGCTTCTTCCTTGCTCACTTTTTTGACCTTCATCGGCGCAAGCATAATGTTTTCAAGCACCGTCTTATGCGGATAGAGGTGAAAATGCTGAAAGACCATGCCGATATTTTGCCTGACAAGATTAATGTTGGTCTTCGGATGCTGAACAGACACTTGGTTGACGAGAACTTTTCCCGCATCAATGCTTTCAAGACGATTGATACACCTGAGCATCGTGCTTTTACCAGACCCTGAAGGACCGATGATCACAACAACCTCCCCTTTTTGAATATGTAGGTTAATGTCCTTAAGTACATGGAACTGGCCATAATGCTTGTTGACTTCTTCGAATGTGATCATGAAGAACCTCCTCTTGTGTTTCATTGGCTAAAGCTAAAGTGGATTCTAGCACAACTTGTGTAAAAAGAAGTAAATAATGGAATATTTTCTGACGAGATTTTACTGCAAACAGTGACTTTGGATGGAGCTGTATGTTTCATGTGTATTCATTTTTAACAAAGTTAGGACAAATTTTATTTACGTGGATAATTGCAGAAAATGGTTAAACAATAAGAAAAGAGGTGAAAAAGGTGAAGAAACGTCCGATCCAATTTCTGATATATGCTGCAGGGGTCCTGCTTGTCCTTGCATCCTTGCTCATTTTACTGCAGCTCGACGAGTTATGGATGCCTGTTTTTGTATTGCTGAAGGCGGTTCTCATTCCGCTTCTCATCGCCATTTTTATTTCTTACCTGCTTTATCCTATTGTCGAAAGACTGCATGCACGAGGGCTGCCGAGAACAATCAGTCTCTTACTCATCTATGTCCTGTTTTTTGGCGGGATTGGTTTTGCGGTTTATAAAGGAGCGCCTGTTATGATCGCACAGTTAAATGAGCTGTCAGAACAAATTCCTGTCATCGCGGAAACGTATAATGGCGCTTTATCACATATTCATCATCATACGAGCCACTGGCCTGACGGACTTCACGACCGCTTGGACCGCTTCATTGTTCAATCGGAGACATATGCAGCCAATAGCGCTGAGCGGATGATTCTTAGCTGTAAAGTTTTATTTGATTACGTTTTAGTTGCAGCACTCATCCCTTTTCTTGTTTTTTATATGGTAAAAGACATGAACACGATGAAGCGGGCGGCATGGTATTTAACGCCGCCATCATTTAGGAAGAGGGGGCATGCCTTTGTCAAAGCAGTGGATGAATCGCTTGGTGATTATATTCGAGGGCAGCTGCTTGTCTGTTCTTTAATCGGGGGTGCAGCAGCCATTGTGCTCTGGCTTTTCCATATCCCGTATCCGCTCGTTCTTGGCATGCTGATAGGAGCAACGAACGTGATTCCGTATTTTGGACCGATAATTGGCGCAGTTCCTGCCATCTTTATTGCGTTTACCATCTCAGTGAAATCGGTCATCATTGTATTGATCACAGTAGCGGTGCTGCAATTTTTAGAGAGCAATGTCCTCAGTCCGATCATTGTAGGGCGAAGTCTTCATATGCATCCTGTCGTCATTATGCTTGTCTTGCTTGCAGGAGGGGAGCTGTTTGGCTTAATTGGGATGATTTTAGCCGTACCAGCAGCTGCGATTATCAGGGTGATCATTGTGCAATATATCCTGATGAGACGAAGCGTTCATTGACAAGACGAGCCGAGTTGTCTATAATAATTTCGATTCATACATATTGAAATTCAATGACGGACCCGAGTACGTTAAAAAGCTGTTGCAGAGAGAGGCTTTATTTGCTGTGAAAAGCCTTATCAGACCTTTAACGGAAGCTAGTCCCGAGTGCAGATAAACACTGCCGCTCTCTTCCGGCGTTATCGGATGTGAAGGTGATAGACGAATTTGTCTATAATCAGGGTGGTACCGCGAGAACATCTCGTCCCTGTGTAAGTCGTTTTGTGCTTGCATAGGGCGGGGTGTTTTTTCGTTTGTGTGGAGATTGATGAATGAAAAGGGAGGATTTTTGAATGAAAACTTTAACTTCAGCTCAAGTACGTCAAATGTTTTTAGACTTTTTTAAAGAAAAAGGACATGCTGTAGAACCGAGTGCGTCACTTGTACCGCATGACGATCCGACACTTTTATGGATCAACAGTGGGGTGGCAACATTAAAAAAATATTTTGATGGCCGCGTCGTACCTGACAATCCGCGTATTTGCAACGCGCAAAAATCGATTCGTACGAATGATATTGAAAATGTAGGGAAGACAGCACGCCATCACACGTTCTTTGAAATGCTTGGCAACTTCTCTATTGGTGACTATTTTAAAGAAGAGGCCATTGAATGGGCGTGGGAATTCCTCACAAGTGAAGAGTGGATTGGTTTTGATCCGAATTTGTTATCTGTGACAGTCCACCCAGAGGACGAAGAAGCATATATTCTTTGGAGAGATAAAATTGGTGTGCCTGAAGAACGTATTATTCGCCTTGAAGGAAACTTCTGGGATATTGGCGAGGGCCCAAGCGGACCGAATACAGAAATTTTCTATGACCGCGGTGAATCATACGGTGACGACATGAACGATCCAGAATTATATCCAGGCGGGGAAAACGAGCGTTATCTAGAAGTATGGAATCTCGTGTTCTCTGAATTCAACCATAATCCAGATGGGTCATACACACCGCTTCCGAAGAAAAACATTGATACAGGGATGGGCCTTGAACGAATGGTATCTGTCATTCAAAATGTGCCAACGAACTTCGATACAGACCTTTTCATGCCGATTATTCGTGCAGTCGAAACCATTTCTGGAGAAAGCTATGGTTTGGCGAAGGAAAAAGATACAGCATTTAAAGTCATTGCTGACCATATCCGGACAGTTGCCTTTGCTGTAAGTGACGGTGCGCTTCCTTCCAATGAAGGCCGCGGATATGTATTAAGACGTTTGCTGCGCCGCGCTGTGCGTTATGCAAAAACGATTCATATCCACCGTCCGTTTATGTATGATCTAGTGCCAGTTGTTGCTGAGATCATGAAGGATTTCTACCCAGATGTACAAGCAAAAGAAGAATTTATTGCGAAAGTCATCAAAAACGAAGAAGAACGTTTCCACGAAACACTGAACGAAGGGTTAGCGATTTTGTCAGAAGTGATCAAAAAAGAAAGAGACAAAGGCAGTTCACAAATTTCAGGTGAAGATGTATTTAAGCTGTATGACACGTATGGATTCCCTGTCGAGCTGACAGAAGAATACGCAGAAGATGAAAACATGACAGTTGATCGAGAAGGCTTCCAAGCGGAAATGGAGAAGCAGCGTGAACGGGCAAGAAATGCGAGACAAGATGTCGGCAGTATGCAGGTTCAAGGCGGCGCTTTAGGCGATATTAAAGTGGAAAGTACCTTTGTTGGCTACGAAAATTTAACTGCGGAAACTCGCATTATCGAACTGCTTCAAAATGGTGAACTTGTCTCTGAAGCACATGAAGGAGACACGGTGCAAATCTTGTTAGATGAAACACCTTTCTATGCGGAAAGCGGCGGACAAGTAGCGGATAAAGGAACACTAAAAAGTGCAGAAGCCATCATTGAGATCAAAGACGTGAAAAAAGCACCAAACGGTCAGCATGTCCATGAAGGAGTCGTCGTAAGCGGTACGGCTCAAAAAGGTCTCGAGGTCACTGCTGAAGTGGAATCAGCTCTTCGAAAAGGCATTGTGAAAAACCATACAGCGACACACCTTCTGCATCAGGCGCTGAAAGATGTATTAGGCAGCCACGTGAACCAAGCAGGGTCATTGGTGAATGAAAACAGACTTCGCTTTGATTTCTCTCACTTTGGACAAGTGACGAAAGAAGAATTGTCTCAGATTGAAAAAATCGTGAACGAAAAGATTTGGGAAGGCATCTCAGTTGCTATTGATCTGAAACCAATTGCTGAAGCAAAAGAAATGGGTGCAATGGCGCTCTTTGGCGAGAAGTATGGCGATATTGTCCGTGTTGTCCAAGTGGGTGATTACAGCATCGAGCTATGCGGCGGCTGTCACGTGCAGAACACTGCGGAAATCGGTTTGTTTAAAATCGCGTCTGAGTCGGGTATTGGTGCTGGAACACGCCGTATTGAAGCTGTGACTGGTAAAGGCGCTTATGAAGAATTAAATGACCAGCTGGCGATTTTAGAACAGGCAGCAAGTGAGCTGAAGTCAAATACGAAGGATGTACCAAAACGGATTGCTTCATTACAGGCAGATTTAAAAGAGGCTCAAAGAGAAAACGAATCTCTCCTTGCGAAATTAAGCCAAGCAGAAGCAGGCTCTATTTTAGAGAAAGTGACAGAAGTTGGCGGAGTGAAAGTATTAACTGAAAAAGTAAATGCTAAAGACATGAACCATTTAAGAACAATGGTTGATGACTTAAAAGCTAAATTAGGATCAGCTGTCATCGTCCTGGGAGCCGTTCAAAACGGAAAAGTAAACATTTCAGCAGGAGTGACAAAAGACGTGATCGAAAAAGGTCTTCATGCAGGAAAGCTTGTGAAGCAGGCAGCTGAAATCTGCGGCGGAGGCGGAGGCGGACGTCCAGACATGGCACAAGCAGGCGGAAAACAACCAGAAAAGCTTGAAGAAGCACTGGCAACTGTCGAAGAATCTGTCAAATCCGTTTTATAATCAGGCGATGTAGTGTAGAATAATGGTATTAGATGAGCGGTTAGAAAAAAGCTTGCTAGTAGAATGTTGGAAGAGAGGTGCAAGAAGCAGTGAGTTCATTTGATAAGACAATGAAGTTTAACTTCTCTGATGATTCAGCTGAAACCAATGTGAATGAAGTGCTCATTACAGTTCATGACGCACTCCAAGAAAAAGGATACAACCCGATCAATCAAATTGTCGGATACTTGCTGTCAGGCGACCCTGCTTATATTCCAAGACATCAGGATGCACGCAACCTAATTCGTAAACTAGAACGAGACGAATTAATTGAGGAATTGGTTAAATCGTACTTAGAGACACATAAAGAGGCGTAAAACATGAGAATTCTGGGCTTAGATTTAGGCACGAAAACCCTTGGTGTTGCGATCAGTGATGAAATGGGCTGGACAGCGCAAGGGATTGAAACCATTAAAATTGATGAAGCAGGCGGAGACTTTGGTCTCAGCCGCCTGTCTGAGATCGTTGCAGAATTTGGAGCGGATAAAATTGTACTTGGCTTTCCAAAAAATATGAACGGCACGGTCGGTCCTAGAGGCGAAGCCAGCCAATCATTTGCGAAAGTGCTAGAAAACACGTACAATGTTCCTGTTGTGCTTTGGGACGAGCGTCTGTCAACAATGGCAGCGGAAAAAATGCTCATCTCTGCAGATGTGAGCAGACAAAAGCGTAAAAAAGTCATTGATAAAATGGCGGCTGTTATGATCCTGCAAGGATATTTAGACAGCTTAAATTAAAATGAGGTGAATCAAATGGAACACGGAGAAAAGCAAATTACAATCGTTGATGATAATGGAAATGAACAGCTTTGCGAAGTACTATTTACTTTTGAAAGCGACCATTTTAACAAATCTTATGTCCTTTACTACCCAATTTCTGAGCAAGACAATGAGGAAATTGAAATTCATGCATCAAGCTTTACACCGAACGAAGACGGTGAAGATGGCGAGCTAGAGCCGATTGAAACGGATGAAGAATGGGACATGATTGAAGAAACGTTAAATACGTTCTTAGATCAAGAAGACGAAGAATAGAACAAATAAAAGGCCTGTGAACAGATCTTCTTGATCTTTCTTCACAGGTCTTTTTTTACGATTAATATGTTAACTTTATTTTATTTTATGTTGACATAATGAATTGTACCTTTTACTCTGTTTTTAACAATAAATTGAGTGAGGGGCATGGAGATTGAAAATACAAGATATGATGCAAATAGCGTTAATGACAGCGGTCATCGGGATGTTAGGCTTAATCCCGCCGATTTTACTTACATTTACACCTGTACCGATTACATTGCAAACCGCAGGTCTTTTGCTTGCTGGCGGGCTGTTAAAGCCTAAACAAGCACTAATCAGTTTATGTCTTTTTCTTTTGGTTGTGGCAGCAGGCGCACCTCTTTTGTCAGGCGGGAGAGGCGGGATAGGGGTCTTTTTTGGTCCAAGCGGTGGTTTTCTTCTTGCTTATCCTGCTGCTGCCTTCATGATCAGCTTATGGGTGAACCGGCTGAAAAAAGTAACCGCACTGCGTCTTTTTGTGATCTATGCGGTTTGCAGTATTGTGATTTTGTATATGTGCGGTATCCCCTTTCAAGCCATGATGATGCATATGAAGGTCTCGCAGGCGACTTTCCTTAGTTTGATTTATCTTCCAGGCGATCTCATCAAAGCGGGAATGTGTGCTGTCTTTACGGTCAAAATCATACAGGCCCTGTCATATCGAAAAAGGGATCTGCATAAAGGGAGGCGTGCAGTTTGAACAGAATAACGGAAAGCTATGCAGTACATGCAGAAATGAAACCAGATCAGATTGCCATCATAGATGAGCAAGAAAGCATTACATATCAAGATTGGTATGAACGTGTGCAGAGATCAGCACAGTGGTTACAAGGAACGGTTCATCAGCAAAAAAGAATCGCTTTTTTATTATCAAATGGTGCTTCTTTTTTGCAAATATTTGCGGGCGCTGCTTATGCAGGATGGACAGCCGTTCCGCTTGATCCGAGATGGAGTCATGAAGAATGTGTCGAAAAGCTCCTGTTAAGTGAGGCGGATCTCGCCATTATAGAGGATCGATTGATAAAGAGATTTGAACAGGGAAGCGTGGACATGCCGCTTCTTTCTTTATCAGAATGGAAGGAAAGAATGAGCCTTCTCACAGACAGTCCATATAACAGCTGCGATACCGAGAAGAATCCTGTCTTTTATATGGGGTTTACGTCAGGATCAACGGGCTCACCGAAAGCCTTTATTAGGCGTCAGCAGTCTTGGATCGAGAGCTTTCGAATGACCACTGCTTCATTTGGAATCACTCATCAAGATCATGCTCTTATATTAGGTACACTCTTATCCTCTCACTTTTTATATGGTGCTATTAGTACATTATACTTTGGCGGCACAGTGACGCTTTTAGAAAAATTTGTGCCAGTAAAAGCGAAGAAAGCCTTAGAGACAGGTGATATCACCGTGATGTATACTGTCCCAACAATGACAGAAACGTTACTACAAATCGAAGCTTTTAGAGAAGACAATCCACTTCTTGTCATGTCATCGGGAGCAGATTGGAGCATCTCTTCAAAAGAACAGCTCGTGATCAACTATCCACATGTCACTTTTTTTGATTTTTATGGCACATCAGAGTTAAGTTTTGTCTCTTATTTGTCTTCAAATGACTTTATGCAAAAACCTACTTCTGTTGGACGGCCTTTCTCCTCCATTCAAGTAGAAGTAAGGCGGCCCGATCAATCTGTCTGTCAGCCAAATGAAACAGGGAGAATTTATGTAAAGAGCCCAATGACGTTTTCAGGATACTTGCATGAGCAGAAACCGCCGGAGGAGTGGCTGACAGTTTACGATATGGGAGGGCTGGATGAAGACGGTTATCTGTATATGAGCGGTCGTGAGAATGGCATGATTGTCTATGGAGGACTGAATATTTTCCCAGAGGAAATTGAGCGTGTGCTAAATGAACAGCCAGAGGTCAAACGGTCGATTGTGGTTGGCGTTCCTGACCCATATTGGGGTGAAATCCCTGTTGCCATACTGGAGCAAGTGCCGCAAATAAAGGCGGTTCGACAAGCTGTTAAAGAAAAACTGGCGGCCTACAAGGTACCAAAAAAATGGCTTGTGATTGATCAAATGATTGAAACATCCGGCGGAAAAATAGCCCGCGCGAGCATAAAAAAGTGGGCGGAGGAGCAATTGTCATGCAAGCAGTGATCGTAGAAGCAAAACGAACACCCTTCGGTGATAAAAATGGGATGCTGAAAAATTATCGCCCAGAGCAATTAGCCGCTCCCCTTATTCGGCATTTGTCTCAGATGAGGACGCCGGATGACGTCATATTAGGCAATGTCGTCGGAGGCGGTGGAAATATGGCCCGTCTGTCCTCATTAGAAGCAGGTCTTCCTTTACACGTTCCCGGTATGACAATTGACAGGCAGTGTGCCTCGGGTCTTGAAGCGATCCGAACAGCTTGCGTCATGGTTCAATCGGGGGAGGGCACGATGTATATCGCTGGCGGGACTGAGAGCATTTCCAGCTCACCAATGAAAGAGAGAGCACGCTTTTCACCGGAGCGGATAGGAGATCCGCATATGGGAGAAGCAGCAGAGCTGACCGCGTCGGCATTTTCTGTCACGAGAAAAGAACAAGATGACTATGCCCTTTTAAGCTGGGAAAGAAGTTTAGCAGCATTCACACATGGTACATATTCAGAAGAAATCGTTTCGATTGACGGGATGAACATAGATGAAGCGGCTGCTAAAATAAGACCAATGGCAAAGCTGATCAAGCGGGCAAAGCCTGTATTTTTACCGGGAAAAGGAACTGTGACCGCCGCCAATAGCTGTAAGGAAGCAGACGGAGCAGCCGCCGTCGCTGTGATGGAAAGATCGCTAGCGGAAGCAAGTGGATATAAGGTGATGCTACGGTATGCCGGAAGTGCTGTGACAGCGATACATCCTCATTTTCCAGCTGCTTCACCAATTGATGCGATCAAGAAGCTTTTACATCAAGAGAACATCAAGGCAGAGGAAGTGGCGTTATTTGAAATCAATGAAGCGTTTGCGCTGAAAGCTGCACTTATTGCCCGGACGCTGGGGATACCATATGACCGGATCAATAGAAGAGGCGGTGCACTTTGCCTTGGGCATCCTTACAGCGCGTCAGGAGCTGCTATGATGGTGAGATTATTTTATGAAGGGCGCGCCTTACCGAATGGAAGCTATGTCATGGCTGCTATTGGAAGTGGTGGCGGCATTGGTTTAGCCGTGTTATGTCAAGTTCTGTCATGACATGCATAAGCAAGGAATTGCCGAACTCCGTCGAATCATGTACTATAAAAGCTAGATGTGAGGAGGGCCATGCATGTTTTCAGAACAAAAGAAACGACCATTCTTCAAAAGAAAAATGGGGATCGTCCTGTTATCTGTCCTTGCTGTCATCATCATTGCAGCATTATCAGGCTTTTTATATGTTAAATCAGCACTCGGACCGGTCGATCAAAAAAGTAAACAAACCATTAATATTCATATTCCAAATGGGACATCTGTCCGCGAAATTGCAGGCATTTTAAAAGATAATGGGCTCATTTCGAATGACGCGATTTTTACTTATTATGCAAAATACAAAAAGGCGTCCGGCTTTAAAGCGGGATATTTTCATTTAAAACAAACAATGGACGCAGACACGCTGATCAAAAAGCTGACATCTGGCGGGACAGATTACGCCTTTCAGCTTGTGATTCCAGAGGGAAGACAGCTGTCTGATATTGCAGCCATTATTGCAAATCAGACGAATTTTTCAGCGAAGGAAGTTGAAGCGAAGCTGGATGATCCTGATTTTATTCAAACACTAATGAAAAAATATCCGAAAACCGTGACATCACAGGTGAATGGAAAACAGGTGAAACATCCGTTGGAGGGTTATTTATTCCCTGCTACGTATCCATTTTATCGTGAGGATGAATCGCTCGAAACGATCATTGAAACGATGATTAAACAAACAGATCAATACGTGAAAACGTATGAAAAAGACATGAAAAAGAGAAACATGTCCATACATGATGTGTTAACGATGGCATCACTGATTGAAATGGAAGCAACAGAAAAGACAGATCGGGCAAAAATCTCAAGTGTATTCTATAACCGGTTAAAAAAGGACATGCCGCTTCAAACTGATCCAACCGTTCTTTATGCACTTGGTGAGCATAAATCCCGCGTGTATTACAAAGACCTAAAAGTGAAATCTCCTTATAACACGTATAACAACAAAGGGCTGCCGCCTGGACCTATTGCAAATGCTGGTGAATCCTCTTGGAAAGCCGCTTTGCATCCAGAGAAAACGGATTACGTTTACTTCCTTGCGAAGAAAAATGGAGAGGTCGTATTTACGAAAACGTTAAATGAGCATAATAAAGCAAAAGCGAAATACATCACAGGCAGCAATTAATGTACAAGTGAATCGAAAAAGACTGTAGACAATACGAGATTGCCTGCAGTTTTTTTCGTTGGAATCTCCATTTTATAGGTTCGCAATTGCCACTTCTTTGTGGTAAAATATATCGGGTTGTTTTTACTTAGATGAACGAAAGATTGACGAGAAAGAGAGCTGCAATAGGCAGGACTCTTCTTTTTCAGGTCATGAAGGAGCTAGACAGATAATGACTATCGAAGATGATCGAATAAATGATTATATTGAACATTTAATTCACCCAAGTCCTGATGCAATCGCTCAATTAGAGATCTATGCCAAAGAGCATCATGTGCCAATTATGGAAAAGGTGAGCATTGAGCTTTTACTGCAGCTGCTTTCGATGAAAAAGCCGAAAAAAATTCTTGAGGTTGGGACAGCGATTGGCTATTCCGCCATTCGAATGGCAACAGCTCTGCCAGATGCTGAGATTTATACGATTGAGCGCAATGCAAAGCGCTATGAAGAAGCAACACGGAATATTGAGGAATTAAAGTTAAAAGAAAGAATACACGTGTTTTTTGGTGATGCGATGGAATCGGCTAAAACGGTTCAAACGATGGCGCCCTATGATGTGATCTTTATTGATGCCGCAAAAGGGCAGTACAAGCGTTTTTTTGAATTGTTTGAACCGATGCTCGCTCATGACGGAATGATTATTACAGACAATGTCTTATTTAAAGGCTTAGTGGCAACGAATTATGAAGAAGAAATTGAAGATAAACGAAAAAAACAATTAATTGGAAAAATTGATCGATACAATCAATGGCTCATGTCAAACCCTGATTTCCAAACGTGCATTATTCCAGTTGGAGACGGGATCGCCATTAGTACAAAAAGAGGTGACCAATCATGAAGAAACCAGAATTGCTTGTGACGCCAAGCAGCGTGTCAGACGTACTGCCATTAATTGAGGCAGGAGCTGATGCATTCTTAATAGGCGAACAAACATACGGTATTCGTCTTGCAGGTGAGTTTTCAAGAGAAGATGTGAAACAAACGGTAGAGCTTGCACATGCCCATCACAAAAAAGTGTATGTGGCGATGAATGCGATTTTTCATAATGACCGCGTGCAGCTGCTTGGAGATTATTTAACCTTTCTCGATTCATTAAGCGTGGACGGCGTCGTTTTTGGAGACCCAGCCGTGATCATGGCCGCAAAGGAAACAGGAGTGAACCTGAATCTTCACTGGAGTACAGAAACGACTGGAACCAACTATTACACTTGTAACTATTGGGGCAGAAAAGGCGCATCGCGTGCTGTTCTTGCTAAAGAGCTGAACATGGACAGTGTGATCGACATCAAAGAAAATGCTGAGGTGGAGATTGAAATTCAAGTTCATGGCATGACATGTATGTTTCAATCAAAACGTACGCTCATCGGCAACTACTTTGAATACCAGGGCAAACAAATGGACGTCGTAGGCAGAAATATGGAGGAAGGGCTATTCCTGCATGACCAAGAGCGTCAAAACAAATACCCTATTTTCGAGGATGCAAACGGGACACATATTATGAGTCCAAATGATGTGTGTATGATTGACGAATTAGAAGAGTTTGTTGACGCAGGCATTGACTCATTTAAAATTGACGGAATTTTAAAGTCACTTTCTTATATGACAGAGGTGACATCACTTTATAGAAAAGCAATTGATTTACTAACGACTGACAAAGACGCGTATGAAGATCAGAAAGAAGACTGGGTGAAGCGGATTGAAGAGATTCAGCCAGTGAATCGTTCGATTGATACAGGGTTCTTCTTTAAAGAAACGGTTTATTAAGATAAGAGGAGGCAGAGGAAATGGCATTATTGAAAGATGGTATTTCTGAAATGATTGATGGGAAACGTGTCATTACAAAAAAACCAGAACTGCTTGCACCCGCAGGAAACTTGGAAAAGCTGAAAATTGCTGTACATTACGGAGCTGACGCTGTTTTTATTGGCGGGAAAGAATTTGGACTTCGCTCAAATGCAGATAACTTTTCAATTGAAGAAATGGCAGAAGGTGTCGCATTTGCAAACAAATATGGTGCACGCATTTATGTGACAACAAATATCTTCGCTCACAATGAAAATATGGACGGGCTGGAGGAATACCTTCAAGGGATCGAAGGCGCTGGAGTAGCAGGCATTATTGTAGCTGATCCACTGATCATTGAAACATGTAAACGTGTTGCACCGAAGCTTGAAGTCCATTTAAGCACACAGCAATCTCTTTCAAATTGGAAAGCTGTTCAGTTTTGGAAGGAAGAAGGGCTTGAGCGTGTGGTGCTCGCACGTGAAACTAGTGCGCTAGAAATTAGAGAAATGAAAGAAAAGGTCGATATTGAAATCGAAACATTCATTCACGGTGCGATGTGTATCGCATACTCTGGCCGCTGCGTGCTCAGTAACCATATGACGGCAAGAGATTCTAACCGCGGAGGCTGCTGCCAGTCCTGCCGCTGGGATTATGATCTTTATAAACTAGAAGGTTCTGAGGAAGCGCCTTTATTTGGTGAGGAAGATGCGCCATTTGCAATGAGTCCAAAAGATTTGAAGCTTGTTGAATCCATTCCTCAAATGATCGAAATGGGGATTGACAGCTTAAAAATCGAAGGACGGATGAAATCCATTCATTATGTTGCCACTGTTGTAAGTGTATATCGCAAAGTCATTGATGCGTATTGTGCTGATCCAGACAATTTTGTCATTCAGCAGGAATGGTTAGATGAATTAGATAAATGCGCAAACCGTGACACAGCACCAGCCTTTTTCGAAGGCGTACCAGGAACAGATGAACAAATGTTTGGCATTCATGGAAAGAAAACGACATTTGATTTCGCAGGTCTTGTTCTTCATTATGATGAAAAAGAACAAATCGTGACATTGCAGCAGCGTAACTTCTTTAAGCAAGGCGACGAAGTCGAATTCTTCGGACCAGAAATTGAGAATTTCACATGCAAAATTGAAACGATTTGGGATGAAAAAGGAAATGAACTAGATGCTGCTCGTCATCCGCTGCAAATCGTCAAATTCAAGCTTGATCAAAAAGTATACCCTAGCAACATGATGAGAAAGGGGAAATAACAGCCACATGAGGAGTAAACCAGTTGTCATTGGTATTGCTGGCGGCTCGGGTTCAGGTAAAACGAGCGTCACCAATTCGATCTATGAAAAATTTAAAGGACATTCCATCCTCATGCTTCAGCAAGATTTATATTACAAAAATCAAAGTCATATGCCATTTGAAGAGCGCCTGCTCACGAACTATGATCATCCGCTTGCATTCGACAATGACCTGATGTTTGAGCATTTGGAACAGCTCTTAAGGTATGAATCCATTGAAAAACCAATATATGATTTTAAACTAAACACACGTTCAGAAGAGACGGTTCATGTTGAGCCGAAGGATGTCATTATCGTTGAAGGTATCTTTGCGCTCGAAGACGAACGTTTGAGAGATTTAATGGATATTAAACTGTATGTTGATACAGATGCAGACCTTCGCATCATCCGCCGTATTTTACGCGATACGAAGGAAAGAGGCCGGTCGATCGATTCTGTGATTGAACAATATGTATCTGTTGTCAGACCGATGCATAATCAATTCATTGAACCAACGAAACGATACGCCGATATCATCATCCCAGAAGGCGGCCAAAACCATGTGGCGATCGACTTAATGGTGACAAAAATTCAAACGATTCTTCAAAACCGAGCAGAGTAAATGGTGGAGAAGAAAAAGACCTTTACATTGTAAAGGTCTTTTCAGCATCATATTAATAAACAGTCACGAAAACTTGTCCTAAGACAGACGTCCCTTTATAAAGAGTGATAGTGGCTTTGCCAGGTGAATGAGCGGTCACTATTCCATTAGAGCTAACAGAAGCTACACTCTGTTTATCTGTCCAATAACGTGTAGCTGCAGAATTATAGACCGAGTATTGCTCACCAACTCTTAAAGATACACTGTAATCTTGAATCGAAATCACATCTAAAGTTTGAAATCCAGAAGAACTATAATTGACTGTGAAATCCGCTGTTTCTTTGGCGGAAGCCATGCCCATTAGTGAAAAAGATAAGGTAGAGATGGATAGAACTGAAACAATTGTTTTCTTCATGTTCATTTAAAACACTCCCTAGCATGTATTTGGTCTTGCATTGATAAAATTCAACAAAAACCAAATATTTCCTTGTTAATATTTGTTAATTGTGTGTGAACATTTATTAAAGCAGCATTCTCGGAAAAAATCTTAAGGGTTTGATATGATAAGAAAACAATGAAGAAAAGAAGAGATGGAGAAATCACTACCACATAGCGAAAGAATGAAGTTGAAAAAGTATATTAAAAAAACGACAAACAAATCATCACAAATTTTCAAACAATTCTTGATCAAAATGCAATTTTGTAATAATATAGCATAGACATATCGTACACTGACCATATTATGTATTGGAAGATGGAGAATGGATAAGCTATTCTTCTACATATGATCGAAATGGCCGAACGAGGTACAGGAGCTTCCTGTGCCTTTCCACAGTTTGTGCGATTTTAGACCGCTGCGAGTGGTCCTGTCTAATAAAAGGCATAATAGTTGCATCTAAAAGGGACGCCATGTAAGATGGACTTTTACGAATATGGTACAGAAGGAATGAGGGCCTGAACATGTCCTCATTCTTGTATATTTCAGTCGTCACTCACGTGCAGAAAGTTTGTATGATGAGGATTAATAGAAGGAGTGAATGATTCATGGCACAAGAGAAAGTATTTCCAATGACAGAAGAAGGAAAACGTAAATTAGAAGAAGAGCTTGAATATTTGAAAACGGTTAAACGTAAAGAGGTTGTAGAGCGTATTAAAATCGCTAGAAGTTTTGGAGACCTCTCTGAAAACTCGGAATATGATTCTGCTAAAGAAGAGCAGGCGTTTGTAGAAGGCCGTATTACAACGCTTGATAATATGATTCGTAATGCTAAAATTATCGAAGATGAAGGAAACTCAAATGTGGTTTCACTTGGTAAAACGGTGACATTCGTTGAATTACCAGACGGGGAAGAAGAGTCTTACACAATTGTTGGAAGTGCAGAAGCTGATCCGTTCGAAGGCAAGATTTCAAACGATTCACCTATTGCAAAAAGCCTTTTAGGTAAACAAGTAGATGACAAAGTAACCGTTCAAACACCTGGCGGAGAAATGTTCGTCCAAATTGTAAAAATTTCATAATCACGTTTATCAGGTAAACACCTCGTCCACAATAGGGACGAGGTGTTTTTATGCGCAAAAAAAGAAGAATTCAATGGACAGGTGCGATTATTTTTATACTATTGCTCGGTCTTCTGATGAGACTGGCAGAAATTCAGCTGTTCTTCACAGAATCGTTTTCAAAGCTTGATATCAATTTAATACAAGAAAGTGTTAAACAGCGAACAGAAGAAGTCGTTATTTCAGACGGTCGCGGTGAGTTTTTAGATCGAAACGGCCAAGCACTTCTTACAAAAGAACAGCCTGCGGTTATCTTATTTCCTTTCCTGCAATATGATCTTCCACGCTTACAGCAAACCGCCTCTATTCTTGAGATGGAAGAGGATGAACTCAAAAAACAGTTAACAGAAACGAAAAAACCTCTCATTTTAAAAGATGACATCACGAAAAAAAAACTGAAAGACATCAATGATATGAAATATTCAGGTGTGTACGGCGTATATATGAAAGAGAAGGACAAAAAAAGACTTGCCCTCCACACATTAGGTTTCACAAGCGAAAATCCAGAACTACTCAGAAAGCGTTATCCTGACAAAAAAGAGCTTTCCATACGTACTGAAATCGGCACATTTGGGCTGGAAAGCACCTTTGACGAATTTCTATTACCCGAACAAGACACAAAATTGTTATATCATGTGGACGGAAGGGGAAACCCTTTGTTCGGTATGGACGTCAAATATACAGCAGAAGCTCATTCCTTTTATCCACTTCAGGTACAGACAACGATAGATGAAGACATGCAGGCTGAAATGGAGAAGGTGCTCAAAGACCAAGGCGTTGAAAAAGGCGGTGCCGTTCTGCTCGACATTGAAAGCAGCAGTGTACTGGCAATGGCAAGTACCCCAAATGTCACAAGCAAAAACCGGCATGAGGCAAGAAATTACATGCTGACAGCGATTGCTCCAGGCTCTGTCTTTAAAACAGCTGTACTTGCCGCAGCAATCGAAAAAAACCTTGACCAGCCACAAACCATGTATGACTGTCGAAAGAATTTATATGGAGAGCCTGAAGGAAAACAGGAAGTGCTGAATCTGACGGACAGTTTCTCGCAGAGCTGCAATTATACCTTTGCGGCACTTGCTGAAAAGCTCATTCAAACAGATGATCAAATCATTGAAAAGACGGCTGCAAAGCTTGGACTAATAGATCGAGCTGGCTGGGAAGGGGATGTCTATCATAAGCAGCACTTCAAACAGTTTGATCGTGAAGAAACAGGCAGTGTGTGGGGAGATAAAAGAGACAAGCATGTCAAAAAAGCCATTGCACAAACCGCAATAGGACAAAAAAATGTCAAAACAACTCCTCTGCAAATCGCGAATATGATGGCTACGATCGCAAGAGGAGGAGAACGAAAAGAAGTGAAAATCGCAGAAAAAGTGCTGTATCAAAACGGAACAACCATGCTGTCCTTTCAAAACAAACGGCCTGAAGCGGGCAGCATCGACCGCTATACAGCTCAAAAGCTGCAAAAATTCTTAAGGCAGGTGGTGACCTCTGACAAGGGAACCGGAAGAAGGTTTCAAGATTTGCCATACGATGTAGCGGGAAAATCAGGTACTGCCCAAACCGGCAGTCAAGACAAAAAGGGGAATCCGCTTTATCATAAGTGGTTTGCTGGATACTTTCCGGTAGAAAAACCAAAATACGCCCTTGTCGTTGTTCACCTTGATGAGACAAGTGGCCGGGCTAAGACAAATGATGCGTTTTATGATATTGTAAAAAAGGTCAATGAAATTGAAAAGAAACAGACATAGAACATCCCTTCATGACATGTTAGAATAGTAACGACTTAGGGAACAGAGGCAAAGGAGTGCAGAGATTTTGAGTAGAAATTCTCGATTTGAACATCGTGATAAGCGCAGAAAGGCGAATATGGTGCTTAACATATTAATTGGTATCGTTGTGGTGCTTATTTTGGTTGTCGCATCGAGTTTGTTAATTTTTAATAAGCCGAAAGATTCAGATGTAGCGAAAGAGCCATCAAAAACGGCACCTGCAACAAGTGAAAATAAACAAAACTCACAAGAAGATGTGAAAGATCCAAAGAAAGACACATCCAATGATTCAGATGCAAAAAAAGATGATTCATCTGATCAAGACGACGAAACGAAGAAGACAGATGATGAAGAAAAGCCTAATAAAGATGCGTTAAAAGACGCCAAAGAAACAGATGGCGGCAAAACAAGTGATGTAGACAAAACATACGAAAATGATGACTGGGAGCCTGTAGGAACAGAGCAATCCGGTTCACATACAGCAACCTATGATTCCAGCTCAAAAGACTGGAAAGAAATGATCAAAGCCATGTCCTATGCGACAGGAATTTCAGAAGATCAAATGACCGTTCTTTGGTTAGGAAATAACGGAGGTCCTCAAGATGCAAAAGGAACCATCCGTGATAAATCAACAGGTGAACGCTACCGCGTGGAAATTACGTGGGTAGATGAAAAAGGCTGGAAACCTGTGAAGGTTGAAAAATTAAGATGAACATGAAAAAAAGATAGCAGATATGCTATCTTTTTTGTTTAAACATTTGCTTTAAAATGAACAACTGCTGTATACAAAATCCGCTCATCGATCACAGTCGTTTGATGACTGACAGAATGAACGGTCAGCAGAATCGCCTGATTATGTTCAATTTGTTTTTGGATCTTTTGTTCAAGTTCTTTTAAAGATGTAGCTTCAAAAAATTCTATTTTATCCTTTAAAAAATCCAGCTGAAAATCCATTTGATTCACCTCTCTATACTCTTCATTCATCTTAATCTCTCTCCCTCAGAAGGGCAAATGTTTTTCTGTCTCTCCCAGTATTTTTTAGTAGGAAAGAAACAGAAGTTGTGGTAGGATAGGAACTGTTCGATGGAATAAAACATACTATACGCATAGGAATAAATAGATAAAGTGGAGGGAAAGAAAATGGGACGCGAATTTCTTTCTTTATTTGATCATTGGGCCGACTCTTATGACGACACGGTAAGTGGTCATGACGAGCAGTATAGAGAAGTGTTTCGCCGGTATCCGGCTATTTTAAAAGAAATTGCCCGCCGTTCAGGCCAAGATGTTCTTGAGTTTGGAAGCGGTACGGGGAATCTAACAGCGCTGCTCCTTGCAGCTGATAAAAACGTGTTTGGTGTTGAACCATCAGATGCCATGAAGAAAGCGGCTCTTCAAAAAGGACTGCCAGATCTATTTCATGATGGGGATTTTTTATCATTTCCAGCGCCGCCTTTTGAGCCAGATACGATCGTCAGCTCATATGCATTCCACCATTTAACGGATGAAGAAAAAAAACAAGCCATTCACACCTATAGCAACATCCTTCACTCAGATGGTAAAATAGTTTTTGCTGATACAATGTTTCAAAATCAAGCAGCACATCAAGCTCAGATCGACAAAGCGAGAGCCGCAGGGTTCGATCAGCTTGCAGAGGATTTAGAAACGGAATATTATCCATCCATTGATGTGCTAAAGCAAATCTTTGAAGAAGAAGGTTTTAGCACGTCCTTTCATCAAATGAATGATTTTGTTTGGATCGTAGAAGCGAAGAAAAGGGAATGAAAGGATGTTTTTGATTTGAAAATCGCAGTTATAGGTGCAATGGAAGAAGAAGTGACGATTTTAAGAGATCAACTAAAAGATGCTACACAAGAAAACATCGCTGGGTGTGAATTTACAACAGGTGTTTATGAAGATAAAGAAGTGATTTTATTAAAATCAGGGATTGGAAAAGTAAATGCAGCGGTCAGCACAACATTACTGCTTGACCGCTTTCAGCCAGATTATGTGATCAATACAGGGTCTGCTGGCGGTTTCCACCACTCATTAAATGTAGGTGATATTGTCATCTCTACTGATGTGAGACATCATGATGTAGATGTGACCATCTTTGATTACGAATATGGACAAGTGCCGGGACTTCCAGCTGCTTTCATTGCAGATGAAAAGCTTGTGAAGCTGGCAGAAGAATCTGCTTTAGAAATTGATCATATTCAAGTGGCAAAAGGAACGATTGCAACAGGAGATTCGTTTATGAATGATTCGGATCGTGTAGCGTTTGTGAGAGAGAAGTTTCCAGAGCTATATGCGGTGGAAATGGAAGCCGCAGCCGTTGCACAGGTCTGCCAGCTCTTTGGTACGCCATTTGTTGTCGTTCGTGCGCTATCGGATATTGCAGGGAAAGAATCCAATATCTCCTTTGATCAATTCCTTGAGCAAGCAGCGATTCACTCAACCGACCTTGTCTTGCGTATGATAAAGCAAACACAATAAAAGAAGGGGTTTCCCCCTTCTTTTCCATGCAAAGGAAGGGAATCATATGGCTGTCATAAAGGATATTACTGAATTAATTGGCCGCACACCGCTTTTAAAGCTGTCAGGGATTGGCGTCCCAGAAGGCGTTGAGGTGTATGCAAAGCTTGAGATGATGAATCCAGGTGGAAGTATTAAGGATCGATTAGGTGATATGCTCATCAGAGAAGCATTGGCATCTGGCAAACTGCGTCCAGGCGGAACTATTATTGAAGCGACTGCTGGAAACACAGGAATTGGGCTTGCCCTAAGTGCAAGAAAGCAGCAATTGCAGACCATTTTTTGTGTACCAGAACATTTTAGTCAAGAAAAACAACAGCTGATGAAGGCGCTCGGTGCAGAAATTATTCATACGCCGAGAAAAGAAGGCATGAAGGGTGCGATTGATCGAGCCCTTGAACTAGAGGCAAGCCTTGACAATGCCTATTGTGTTTTACAATTTAAAAACCAAGTAAATCCATTGACTTACTACAGAACACTCGGTCCCGAATTGTGGTCCGACTTAAAAGGGAATATCGATGTATTCGTGGCGGGAGCAGGATCTGGCGGGACTTTTCAAGGGTGTGCCGCCTATTTAAAAGAGCAGCATCAGGCGTTAAAAACAGTGGTTGTGGAGCCTGAAGGATCAATTTTAAATGGAGGGGACCCGGGCCCGCATAGAACGGAAGGAATTGGCCTTGAATTTATCCCAGATTATATGGAGCAGGCTTTATTCGATGAGATTTACACTGTCAGTGATGATGATGCGTTTCGAATGGTGAAAGAAGCAGCTGAAAAAGAAGGTGTTCTCATCGGCAGCTCTTCTGGTGCCGCTTTATTTGCCGCTTTAGAGGAAGCAAAGAAAGCAGCACCTGGGACAGTCATTGTCACCATTTTTCCTGACAGCAGTGAGCGATATTTAAGTAAAGGAATTTATGAGGGAGGAAAATAGCATGAAACCAAAAACAATGATGATTCACAGCGGAACAACGGGTGATGAAAGAACAGGCGCCGTGTCTGTGCCGATTTATCAAGTGAGTACTTATAAGCAGCCGAAAGCAGGCGAACATACGGGGTATGAATACTCCAGAACAGCAAATCCAACAAGAACTGCACTGGAAACAGTCATTCGTGATCTTGAAGGAGGAGCAAGCGGCTACGCATTTGGTTCAGGGATGGCAGCCATTACGGCTGTGATGATGCTGTTTAACAGCGGAGATCATATTGTCCTGACAGATGACGTGTACGGCGGAACCTACCGCGTCATCACAAAGGTGCTAAACCGCATTGGCATTACTGCAACCTTTGTTGACACAAGTGATCCTGAAGCAGTGAAAAAAGCCATTTTACCTGAAACAAAAGCCGTTTACATTGAATCACCAACCAATCCTTTGCTCAAAATGACGGATCTAAAAGCCATCGGCGAATTGACAAAAGAAGCCAACATCTTGATGATTGTCGACAATACATTTTTCACACCGTATTTCCAAAAGCCGATTGAATATGGCGCAGACATTGTCTTGCACAGTGCGACTAAGTATTTAGGCGGCCATAGTGATGTTGTAGGCGGGCTTGTCGTCACAGCGACAAAAGAACTTGGAGAAGAACTGCACTTTGTTCAAAACTCGACAGGCGGAATTCTTGGACCGCAGGATTCATGGCTTCTCATGAGAGGGATGAAAACGCTTGGACTAAGAATGGAAGCACATCAACAAAATGCACAGAAAATCGCTGAGTTTTTAGAACAACATGCAGCCGTCACACGTGTTTATTATCCAGGTCTCGATACTCACCCTGGACATGAACTTGCGAAAACACAAGCATCCGGCTTCGGCGGCATGATCTCTTTTGATATTGGAAAAGAAGAACATGTCGATGTATTTTTAAGCCAGCTTAAGCTGTTTACAATCGCAGAAAGCCTTGGAGCGGTTGAAAGCTTAATTTCTGTCCCTGCCCGGATGACCCATGCGTCCATTCCAAAAGACCGCCGGGAGGAGCTTGGCATCACAGATGGTTTAATTCGTATTTCCGTCGGAATTGAAGATGTGGATGATTTACTACATGATATCAAGCAAGGACTAAGCGCACTGGCGAATGGATAGATTTACATGCTCCTCGCTTTCTCTCACTATGTTAAGCTATGAATAGACATTGATAACTGGAAGGTGAAACAAGTGAAGAAAAAGTGGAGTGATTTAGTGACAGATTACAAGCAGTACGCTTTTATTTTGCTTGCTGTCAGCACCTTTTTATATATTGGTACGATCTTACCGAACCAGCACATCGAAGCATCTCCAAAAATGCTGATGATGGGAATAGATTGTGTTTTCTTATTAGCAGCTTTTGTTTGTGTTAAACGCGCGATTTTCTTTCAAAAGAAACTGCAAGAATTAGATGAAGATTAATTCGAAAGCCTCCTCATTTGCCTGAGGAGGCTTTTTTTATTGTATTGGATAATCGGACAAGAATAACTGTAGAAATTTAGTCAAAAACACAAAAATCACCTATATGACTAAAAACAGGTTTACAAAATGGTGCTTGCTGGATATACTTACAAAGTAATTAAAAAAAAACGTAAAGGAGGCTGAAGAATATGTTATTCGTATCTACTTGTGATCAATTCAACCAACAATTTCATCATGTCATCAGCCTGTGGAAGAGTTCGTGTCCTTCCTTTGCCTTATACGGTGCACGCTTCAAAACTGTTTAAGTAAACGAGGATTTCACACGTATCATCCATTGCAGGTTGGAAGACACTGTCTTTTGATCTGCATTTTTGTGTGCCCGCAGGTCAACTGATAAAGAAGATCTGCGGGCTATTTCGCGTGCTGCGAACTGAAGGGAGGTGAGCGTATATGACAATCCATTTATTTTTTATTACTTTGACAATTAAGCGGAAATACAAGGACATTGAGACAGTTCTTTACGAACAAGAAGTCGAAACAATTTATGAAGAAATGAAACAGAAACAACTAAAGTATATGAACTAAAACAGGAAATGAAAAATGTGAAAAGGAGGAGATTGACATGTTTATGATGCTAGCCATGCTTGATTGTTATACGATGGAGAAGGACCAGGTTTAGACACGCTCCACATTGATCACCTGCACATATGATACCGTAAAAGGTGATTGTGAGGTGATCAATGAATGTCGATGTCACCATATATGAGATTTCCGTCTGTGGGGCACGGGTATGCATCTATTCCGCATTCCTTAAAGCACGGATACGGCAATCCATACCGCATGCAAAGAGAGCAAGAGGAAATGCTCAGACGTTATATGTATCAGTACCGGACTTATTGGTATTAAAGAAAAGGAGCAGGAAACCATGACGTTTCCTGCTCCTTTTACGTTAGCAAATCCAGCTTGCACCAATGATGATCAACAAAATGAACAGTACAACAAGCAATGCGAATCCGCCTGCAAAACCGCCACCGTAGCCACCGCAGTAGCCTCCAGAATAACCGCCAAAGCCCATAATCTAGCACCACCTTTATCTAATCAAGATACATTTATAAATTATGCAGCTCATGCAGAAAACGAAATCAATCTGAGCACAAATAATGAAAACGCCTATTCAAGTTAAAAAATAATTTTCACTTTCTGCGAAACATTTTCTGAAAAGGAGCGTCTTATAAAAGACAAATAAATTAGGACTAGGTCTTAATTTTTGTTAGGTGAGAGCCGATATGAAAAGTAAGAAAATTTGTAAATAGTTTATTTACTGGTGAAAAGCAGGTGTTAACATTGATTCAAAGCTGGATTGGAAAACAAATGAGGGAACCAAAAGGCTTGTTCTCAAAATGGGTTGCCCGCTATATGGAAAAAAATCATCATAATATCAATGAATGGACGCTTCAACTCTTAAATATACAAGAAAATGACCGAATTTTAGAAATTGGGACTGGAAGAGGCATCACCTTATCAAAGGTAGCTGAAAAACTTGACCGCGGAAAAGTATATGGAGTGGATGCCTCTCGTCATATGATTAAATATGCAAAAAGAAAACATAAGAAGCTTGCGGAACAGGACAAAGCCGTTATTACGCTTGGTAAGGCTGAGCAATTACCTTTTGAAGACAGATCATTCAATAAATTATTTACGGTGCAGACGATCTATTACTTGAAGGATATTGAGCAAGTCATGAAGGAAGTGTACCGCGTCCTTCAAGTGGATGGAGAAGTATTTTTATCCTTCCAAAAGCAGGAGCTGATCAACGAACAAAAACGGTCAACATCTTTTTCATCGTACAGTGAAGAAGAGATCAGCCGTCTGTTTTCAGCATATCACTTTAGAGAAGTCTCGGTTTATCACTATGATACATACATCTGTATCAAAGCCTTAAAATGATGAAAATATTTCCCAGGTAATGAACAAGCACTCAAAAAAAAGGCTCTTCATCAGAAGAGCCTTTTGTATGTGATATAGGCGCCAGCCAGGTGTGTAAGGAATGATAGTATATATAAGGAATTTGTTTGTCGATTAAGGATACCTGTCTGGCTTATTTCTTATATCGACACCGTTCTGCAAAAGTTTAGCTTTTTTTTCAATATTTTCTTTTTTATTTCGCTGAAAGACACATTTTTCTTTCTCACATAGACATGTGTCTCCCTCTTTTTCACATAATGTGCTGTTTGAAGAAGGAAATTGCTTAAGAAATAGAGAAAATTGTAGAGACTTCATTTTTAAACAAAAGGGAGGAATGAAATCATGTCGGGAAACAAAGGTGTCGTTTATAAAGGAGCAGGAAAAGTAGCAGTTGAGGATATTGGATACCCTGATTTGGTCTTAAAAGACGGCCCGGGTGTACCTAAAGCCAATGTGGGGCGCAAATGTGAGCATGGCGTCATTTTAAAAGTAGTGACGACGAATATTTGCGGAAGTGATCAGCACATGGTGAGAGGGCGTACGACTGCACCTGAAGGGCTTGTCCTTGGTCATGAAATTACGGGTGAAGTCGTGGAAGTTGGGCGAGATGTGGAGTTTATTCAAAAAGGGGACCTCGTGTCCGTTCCGTTTAATATTGCCTGCGGACGCTGCGTCATGTGTAAGGAACAAAAAACCCATGTGTGCTTAAATGTAAACCCGGACCGCCCAGGCTCTGCCTATGGATATGTAGATATGGGCGGATGGGTTGGCGGCCAATCCGAGTATGTCATGGTTCCATATGCAGATTTTCAGCTGCTCAAATTTCCAGACAAAGATCAAGCGATGGAAAAAATACTTGATCTCACGATGCTTTCCGATATTTTCCCGACAGGTTTTCATGGTGCTTATACGGCTGGAGTAAAGCCTGGTTCGACCGTATATATTGCAGGTGCTGGGCCGGTAGGTCTTGCAGCAGCACATTCGGCTCAGCTTCTTGGCGCATCTGCTGTGATTGTTGGAGATCTGAATGAGCAAAGACTGGAACAGGCAAGAAGCTTCGGCTGTGAGACGATCAATCTACGAAAACATGATCGAATCGGCGAACAAATTACGAATATTTTAGGGGAGCCAGAAGTTGATTGTGCCGTCGATTGTGTCGGCTTTGAAGCTTCGGGTCATGGAGACCAGGGAGAAGCACCAGCAACTGTTTTAAATACGATTATGGATATTACTAAAGTTGGCGGCAAGCTTGGAATTCCAGGGCTTTATGTCACAGAAGATCCAGGAGCAGTGGATGCCGATGCAAAAGTCGGTTCTCTGAAAGTGCGAATTGGACTTGGCTGGGCGAAAGCTCATACCTTTGTGACAGGTCAAACCCCTGTTATGCAATATCATCGCAGTCTAATGAAATCCATTTTAAGCGGCAGAGCACAGATCGCCAAAGCCGTCAATGCGACCGTCATTGACCTTGATCAAGCCCCTAAAGGATATAGTGACTTTGATTCGGGTGTGGCGAAGAAATTTGTCATTGACCCGCACGGGATGCTTTCTCGATAATTTTTAACATGAAAGGAGCCGCTCAATAAAATGGGACGGCTCTTTATTGTGGAAAATCACATAGACTATACAAATCCATTTCAAAGGGGAGGAATTAGATGAATTCAGATCAGGCCAAAAGAAGAGTAGTAGAACAATTTGGAAGAAATGCAGAAAAGTATGTGACGAGTCAAACTCACGCAAAGGGAGCAGACCTTGATCTAATTGTTGAATGGGCAGCCCCAGAAGAGAGCTGGGTCGTACTCGATATAGCAACTGGTGGCGGGCATACCGCAAAAGCACTGGCTCCATATGTGAATCAAGTGTTTGCGACGGATTTAACGAAAGAGATGCTTTCTCATACATCACTTCATTTAAAAGCGTATCCCCAAATTTTTTATGTAGTAGCGGATGCAGAAAGCCTTCCTTTTTTAGAAGGCACATTTGATATGGTCACATGCCGAATTGCAGCACACCATTTCCCGCACCCTGAACAGTTTGCCAAAGAGGCATCTCGTGTATTAAAGTCTAATGGTCTGTTTTTCTTTATTGATAATGTTTCGCCAAATGATGAAGAGCTTGCACTATTTATCAATGAGCTGGAAAGATTGAGAGACCCAAGTCATGTGTCCTGTCTATCTACAGAACAATGGCGGGAATTGTTTTATAAAGAGGGAATAAAAGAAGTAAGATCAATGGAACGAAAAAAACGTTACCCTTTTCAAGAATGGGTCAAGCGAACAACGAAAACTTTAAAGGAAGAAGAGATCGTTACAAAATACATGTTAGATGCTAACGAGAAAATAAAGCAATATTATAGATTGAACATGACAGAGGATCAGATAGAATCAATAGAGGTGGATGACTGGATTGCTCTTTTCAGGAAAGAATAAAAATGTTGATTAAACATTGCTGGACAAAACAGACTCAAACATTTGTGAAGGGTGACAACCCCCTGTGCTGTAATATGACTGAAATTTGTATTTGATCCGCATAAATTGATTAAAAAACTTACAAGAACCCCTTGTAAGTTTTTTGTATTTTCAAAATTAAAAAAAGACTGTACTATTCTCCTGAATTCCGTAACATGTTAAAATGAACAGATTGGAAATATTCATCTTTAGTAGAATTTTTTACTATATATTATGATTTGATTGGATGGTATTTATAAAGGGATTTTATGTGAGAGAACGATAGACAGAATAGAGGAGAGAGATAGGTTGCTAAAAGTACATGACATTAAAAAAAATTATGAGGATCAACAGGTATTAAAAGGGGTAACCTTTCACTTAAAAAAAGGAGAATCATTTGGTCTATTGGGACCGAATGGTGCTGGGAAATCCACATTAATTGGTATCTTGACAGGGCTTATCCGAGCAACTAGCGGCTCTGTAACGATTGAAGGTTTAGATTTAAACAAAGAAACAAATAGAGCACAGCAAATGATTGGTATTGTCCCGCAAGAGATCGCGTTATATTTACATTTGACAGCAAAAGAAAATTTAATATTTTGGGGGAGAATGTACGGACTCAAAGGAAAGGAGTTAAAAAGCAGAGTACAAGAAACACTTCAGTTAATTGGTCTTGAAGATAGAGCAAATGACAAAGTGAAAGTATTCTCTGGAGGAATGAAAAGAAGAGTGAATATCGGATGCTCGATTTTGCATCAGCCGAAACTATTAATCATGGATGAACCGACTGTAGGTATAGATCCACAATCAAGAAATCACATACTAGAAACAGTAAAAATGTTAAATAGTGAAGGGATGACAATTATATATACTAGTCATTACATGGAAGAAGTCGAATATTTATGTGAAAGAATGGCTATTTTGGACCACGGATCGATCATTGCAATGGGGGATCAACATGAATTAAGTGAGCTTGTCGGCAATCAAAGGGAAATTATTTTTACTATTAAACGTGAACATGGACAGAGCGAAATAGATCGTGTGTGCCAATACATAAATGATGAAGATCCGTTAAAGGAAATCGTGATTCATGGAAATCAAATTAAAATATTTGATCAACATCCTCAACAGCTATTAAGTCGTCTCATCCAAGGTGTGACTGCATTAAATGTTCAAATTATTTCAGCAGAAATCGTAGAACCAAACTTAGAAAATGTTTTTTTATATTTAACTAGTAAAAAATTGAGAGATTAGGCTGTTTGGAGGTGAGCATATGAGCATTTGGGTTGTACTGAAAGATCTATTATTGTTTTTTAGGGATAAGAAAAGCTTTTTTACATTTTTTTTTATGCCTATCATATTAATTGCTATTTTAGGTGCAGCATTTGGAGATAACATGAAGAAAAATAGTGAAATCAGGATCAATTCATTTCGAGTAGGAATAACAGATCAAGATAAGTCCGCTACAAGTAGAATGTTTCTTTCAACAGTGTCTAAGAGTGAACTAAGTGACATATTTGATGTGAAGGTCACCTCGAAAAATCAGCTAGAGAAAGATTTAAATAGTAGAGACATTACAATGGGTATAATCATCAAGCCGAATTTTGAAAAAAGCCTATTGAATTATGATCATGTGCAATTGAATATTCTGAAAGGGCCTAATTCAAACTTACAGGAAATGGTTCTGGAAAATGTGGTTTTGCAATTCTTTCAAAATTATCATATGAATCGTATTCTGGTGCCGTTGAATCAAGGTAAAGAAGTGGAAATCGCGTCTGATCAACTGAAAAAAGAACTGGTGAACGAGAGGAATATTCATATCAACAGCCAGCCGATTACATCCTTCCAATACTACGCAGGCGGGATGGGTGTGCTTTTTTTATTAATGACTGTTGTTTTTCTAGTTGGAAGTATGATAGAGGAAAAAGAAGAAGATGTTTATAAAAGGCTGATTGTATCAAAATTAAGCAATACTAGTTACATCGTTGGGAAGTTATTGGGTATTGTTTTGATGAGTATGATTCAACTTGCGGTCATTATTTTATTTACTAGTTTTGTCTTTAAGGTGAACTGGGGAGAGCCTTTTACTGTTGTTATGATCGGATGTAGTTTTATATTAAATGCTGCGGGTTTCGGGGTGCTGATTGGTTCTTTTATCAATAGAGAAAAAACGTTTAACAGTGTAGGGATTTTAGGAACTCAAGTGTTAGCTGCTTTAGGTGGGAGTATGGTGCCCTTATACTTATTCCCACAATGGGTGATTGATATCAGCTATTTTTTACCTAATTCTCTTGCACTTCAAATGTTTTTGAAAAGTATGGCAGGTGCTGATTTTAGTGAAATTCAAAGCGGATTATTACTTAGCTGTGGGATGGGACTAGCTTTCTTCATCATTGCTTTATTAAGAATGTCTTTTGAAAGGAAGCATCGTTATGCATAAAATATTAGCCATTTTAACGTTAAAGTTAAAAGAAACATTAAAGTCCCCATTGACCCTCATTTTTTTATTTGTAATGCCAATTGTATTTAGTTTTATCTTTGGAAGTACCGCATCTGATTCAAAGAAACCTACAGTTGCTTTTATTCTAGAGCCTAGTCAAGGGAAACTGGATCAAGAAATTTTTCAAATTCTCGAAAAAAACACCAAATTTCTCTGGGTAAAGGCGACTGAAAGGGACGCAAAAGATTTAGTATCTGAAGAAAAGGTAGTGGCGTCTGTGAAAGTCGCAAACCAATTAAAGTCCCATCTAAAAGAAAATAAAGAAATTTTTGATGTGACAGTTTATAAGAAAACTGAAGAATATGCAGTCTTATCTCCTTATTTAAAAGAGACAGCTACCATCATTTATCAAATCAATCAGGGTGTGAAAAAGCAGAAAAGTGTTTCTCTCACTAATGCATTGAACAAGTTAAATGAATCTGGCACCATTTCATTGATTGAAAAAAATCAAGATGATCAAGCAAGCCAGCAACCAAATTTAATACCGCTTGGCTTTACCATTATGTTTATGATGTTTGCGATTTCAAGCTCTGTGTCATCTATTCATTTGGAGTATAAAGATTATACATGGCAAAGATTGCTTTCGAGCCCAATTCATAAAATATATGTGCTGCTGGGCTATTTAATGGCTTATTTCCTTCTTGGATGGATACAACTGGGTGTTCTTTTGACCGTCTTATCTGTGTTCTTTCATGTGTATTTAGGCAATCTGTTTCTTATTTTAGTGTTCGGATCATTTGTTATAGGGCTAGTCGTGAGTTTAGGTTTTATGATTGCCGCCTTATCTCATACAAAAAAGCAGGCTGAAGTATTTAGTGCAATTGTCATTGTAGGATCGTGCATGCTGGGTGGTATTTATTGGCCTTTAGATATCGTTCCAGACATTATGAAGAAGGTCTCTTTGGCTATACCGCAAACGTGGATGATGTCTGGTTTTGGTGAGATCATGAGCGGTACTGTCAATCAATCAATCTTATTATTAGACATAACAGTTTTAGCTGCTTTTACGATTGTTTTTATGGTGATTGGTTTGAAAAATATCAGATCCTATTAATCACTTTTCTTCGTTTCATTTTAGTTTTTAAAAACCCTCTATGGCTCTCAATTGCGATAGAGGGTTTTTTATTCATGCGTACTCCTCAAAATGATATGATAGACGACAACATCTCATGGAGAAAGGATTGGATGAATGATGAATTTTCAACATAAAACCGTCATCATCACAGGCGCAGCCAATGGTATTGGTGAAGCGATCGCCTGCGGTTATGCAAAAGAAGGGGCGCGTGTGGTGCTTGCGGATATAGATGAAGAGAAGGGGAAGCGTTTGGAGGAGCAGCTGAGAAAAGAGTCCTGTGAAGTTTATTTCATTAAAACAGATGTGAAACGGGAGAAGGATATTCAGCGCTTAATGTCGTTTGCGGCCGAGCACTGCAAAACGATTGATATTCTCATCAACAATGCCGGCGTGATGTGCACAGCATCGCCTTATGAATTAACGGTTGATGAATGGGATCATGTGCTGCATACAAATGTAAGAGGAACTTTTTTATGTGCTAGAGAAGCAGCACGTTATATCAAAGAGAATCCAAACGGTGGTTCCATTGTGAACATTTCCTCTACCCGTGCGGCCATGTCAGAGCCTCATACGGAAGCATATGCTGCATCAAAAGGCGGGATTTCCGCGCTTACTCATGCCTTGGCGGTTTCTTTTAGTCAGGATCACATTACGGTGAATAGCATTTCCCCTGGATGGATTGAAACGAAGGATGAGAAAAGTCTTCGAGAAATTGACCATCAGCAGCATCTTTCCAATCGAGTGGGTACGCCAAAGGATATTGTGAAAGCCTGTTTTTATTTAACAGATGAAGACAATCAATTTGTGACCGGCACAGATTTGGTTGTTGATGGCGGCATGACTAGAAAAATGATTTATGCGGATTAACATGAAAAAAACATTGACGCTTTGATCGAGGCGCAGTACAATATGTAACAATTCAGCTGAAGATCGTGATGAAAAAAAGACACAGCGCAAATAGAGAAGAGTACATCATAGCTGCCCCACACAGAGAACTCCGTGAAGCTGAGAAGGAGCTGGGAAGCATGATGGAACCAAGCCTCTTAGCTCTGCACCGGATTCCCTCGGATGGTGGTGCAGCGAACTTCTCCCGTTACAGAGAAGGGTGAATGATCACCCGCTAAGGTTCATCTGGCAACAGATGAATGAACTGAGGTGGCAACGCGGAGTAAATCCCGTCCTCAAGACAGACATGTCTTGGGGGCGGGATTTTTTTATGACAAATAGGGGGGGACCATGATGAAAAAACATTGGCGGGATATGAGTATTTTACTTGGAGCCATCGGGATTGCGAACATAGGAGAATGGATTTATATGATTGCCCTCCATCTGCTTATTTTTCAAGAAACGGGCTCTGTACTTGCTGTAACAGCAGTTTATTTACTAAGACCGGCTGCTGCTCTTTTGACCAATAGCTGGTCCGGCAGTTTGATTGACAGGCTGAATCAGCGGAATGTGATGATCAGTTTAGATATTACCCGTGCTCTGCTCATTGCATGCATCCCTTTTGCCTTATTCTCAGGACATCTGATCATCCTATATGTCATGGTGTTTTTCATACAGATGGCACAAGCGATGTTTCATCTAGCGTCGATGGTGTATATGACAGGACTAATCCCGGCGGATAACCGAAAACGGTTTAATGCCATTCGCTCTTTATTACAATCCGGGGGATTTTTACTTGGGCCCGCGGCAGCAGGTCTGCTCTTTCTCATCGGGACTCCTGTGCTTTCAATTTATGTAAATGCGATCTGCCTCTTGATATCTGCTTTGTTAACGATGTGTTTACCGAATTTGGTCAAAACAGATGCTGCCCAAAAGCGGTTTTCCCTTTCAATGTTAAAAGAGGATGCAAAGCTTGTTCTGCGTTTTAGTCTGACGTCACGCCAGATCATGACGGTATATTTATTATTTAGTGCCGCAATATCGGTCCTTCCTACGGCCATAGACTCACTTGAAACAGCCTTTGCAAAAGAAGTATTGATGCTGACTGATACACAATATGGCCTTCTTGTCAGTATAGCTGGAGCGGGTATTATCGCAGGGGCAAGTCTTAATTCGGTCATTGTCGAAAGGCTGTCAGTTTCGCTGATGCTTGGAATCGGCAGTTTGTTTGTGGCGTTTGGCTATCTTATTTATGCATTTTCCAGCAGTCTAGTTGCAGCCGCCGGTGGATTTTTTATATTAGCCTTCTTTTTAGCATTTGCGAATACAGGTTTTATGACGTTCTATCAAACAAATATCCCCGTAGAGGTGATGGGGAGGGTAGCCAGCTTTTATGCTTTGGTTGAAGCCATTCTGACGATGACCATGACAGGAATATTCGGCGGACTCGCTCATATTCTATCGATCAGAATTTCCGTCATCATCGGGTGTCTATGTATGCTTCTTATCTGTCTATTGCTATGTTTTGTCATCTTTCGTCCATTGACTGCCAAAAAAATAGTGCATCCTACTTAGAAAATTAAAAAAATTATGTTATCATTATTTAAGTAAGTTAATTAAATTGATAAGAAAAGGAGTCTTACAAATGAAAGCACTACGCTGGCACGATCAAAAGGACATTCGACTAGAGGAAATTGATGAACCAACAGTTGCTCCAGGAAAAGTGAAACTTAAAGTAAAATGGTGCGGCATTTGCGGTAGTGATTTACATGAATATTTAGGCGGACCGATCTTCATTCCTGTGAATGAACCTCATCCACTTACAAAAGAAAAAGCACCCGTTACACTGGGACACGAGTTCTCTGGTGAAGTTGTTGAAGTAGGAGAAGGCGTGAGCAATTACAAAGTAGGCGACCGAGTGGTGGTTGAACCTATTTTTGCAACTCACGGGCATCAAGGTGCTTATAACTTAGATGAAAACATGGGCTTTTTAGGACTTGCCGGAGGCGGCGGTGGATTCTCTGAATATGTATCAGTCGATGAAGAATTACTTCATTTATTACCAGACGAAATCTCATATGAGCAAGGCGCGCTTGTCGAGCCTTCTGCAGTTGCTTTATATGCGGTTCGCTCTAGTAAAGTACAAGCTGGGGATACAGCGGCTGTGTTTGGCTGCGGACCAATTGGTTTACTTGTCATTGAAGCATTAAAAGCAGCTGGTGCTACTGATATTTATGCAGTTGAATTATCAAAAGAGCGCCAAGTGAAAGCAAAAGAGCTTGGAGCGATCATTGTAGATCCATCTCAGTATGAAGATGTTGTTCAAGAAATCGCTCGCCGTACAAACGGTGGCGTCGATGTTTCTTTTGAAGTGACAGGTGTACCTGTTGTATTGAAGCAAGCAATCCAATCAACTAGAATTTCAGGCGAAACAGTCATTGTAAGCATTTGGGAAAAAGGCGCTGAAATTATGCCGAATGACATTGTCATTAAAGAACGTACAGTAAAAGGAATTATCGGCTACAGAGACGTATTCCCATCTGTATTAAACTTAATGAGAAAAGGCTATTTCTCTGCAGACACACTCGTCACGAAAAAAATCAAGCTGGACGATGTGATCGAGGATGGCTTCCATGCATTAATCAATGAAAAAGATCAAGTGAAAATTTTAGTCAGTGCTGAATAAGTAAGATAACAAAGAGGATGGCATAAGCCATTCTCTTTTTTTATGTATTCATATCATTTTCATAAAGAGAGCTGCGGTTGAATAGTGATAATTGAAAAGATGTTTCATGATAAGGGAGATGACATCGTGTTTTATCACATCAAAGAATTGCAATATGAAGCAAAGCCCTCAAAGCCTGATCCGGTGTATGCAAAGAAATTACAAGAAGTATTAGGCGGTCAATATGGTGAAATCAGCGTGATGATGCAATATTTATTTCAAGGCTTTAATTGCCGGGCAGATCAAAAATATAGGGATTTATTATTTGACGTAGGAACAGAGGAAATTGGTCATGTCGAAATGCTGGCAACGATGATTGCGCGTTTACTTGATAATGCACCAGTTAAAGAACAAGAAGAGGCGTACCAAAGTGATCCTGCACTTGCAGCTGTCATGGGCGGAATGAACCCGCAGCATGCGATTGTTGCAGGTTTAGGGGCAATGGCAGCGGATAGTCAAGGATACCCGTGGAATGCCAAATACATCATTTCAAGCGGAAATTTAATGGCGGATTTCAGAGCCAATTTAAATGCAGAGGCCCAGGGCCGCCTTCAGGTCACAAGACTTTACGAAATGACAGATGACCGCGGCGTCAAAGATATGCTCTCCTTCCTCATTGCTCGTGATACATATCATCAAAATATGTGGCTTGCCGCAATTAAAGAATTAGAAGAGCGAGAAGGGGATGTCGTCGTACCAACCACCTTCCCTCGTTCATTAGAAAAACAGCAAGTATCCTATGACTTGTTTAACTTCTCAAGAGGGGAAGAAAGTAAGCAAGGCAGATGGGCACATGGCCGCAGCATGGATGGAAAAGGAGAGTTCAGATATATTTCCGCACCTGTCGTATTCGGCTCTGCACCAAAGCTCAAACCCGCACCAAAAGAACTATTTAACACACCAAAAAAGGGTGAATAAAAAAGTCGATCAGGTTTTTGGGCCTGATCGACTTTTTAACGTCCGAGAGTTCTTCCGTATACACTGACACGTTTCTCTAATAATGCAAAGGCTAATTCAAAGACAATGCTCAGCAGCCAATAGATCAAAGCAGAGACGAGATAAGTTTCTAAAAACTGATAGCCGTCATTTGCAATGATCCGGGAAATACCCATGATTTCGAGTACCCCAATTGTAAACGCAAGAGATGTCGCTTTTAATAACTGAACGAGCTGATTGCCTAGGTTTGGTAAGGCCACAACAAATGCCTGCGGCAAAATAATGCGTATCATCGCCTGACGTGTGGTCATGCCTACAATTTTTGCCGCTTCAAGCTGCCCTTTGTCTACTGCCAGAAGTGCACTTCGGACCACCTCTGTTAAATGAGCGGCTGAATGCAGGCTGAAGGTAATAAGAGCCACAGCTAAAGGGGAGACCATATCTGGATGAAAGGTCAGTCCGAATGTGCCGCTCATACTGGTTAGAAGAAAAGGGAGCCCATAAAAGAAAGCGAACAGTTGAACAATAAGCGGCGTTCCTCTAAAAAAGGAGACGTATAGCGTAACGAGCTGTCTGAGTACAGGGATGCGAAAGAGGCGAATGAAAGCAAAAACAGATCCGATCACAAGACTCACAGCCATGGAAACAAGAGCAATTAATAATGTGAAAGGAACACCTTTTAGAATATGTGGTACTTGGTCAATCGCAAATGGAATATCAATGGTTTGCATCAAATCGCCTCCTTAACGTGACAGACTGGTACGGCCTTTTACAAATTTCTTTTCAAGCAGCATGGTGACTAGTTCAATGCTCATACAAATGAGCCAGTACACAATCGCTATGATCACATACACTTCAAACATGCCTATTCCATAGTTATTTCCTAAGATGATCTTCACCTGTCCCATAATATCGATGAGTCCGATCGTAAAGGCAATCGCCGTGTCTTTCACAAGATCAATGGTGTAATTTCCGAGGTTTGGCAGGGCAATGAGAAAGGCCTGCGGGATAATGATCCTGATCAAGGCCTGTGTATCTGTCATCCCCACAATGTAGGCGGCTTCCAGCTGATCCTTCCCAACAGACGAATACGCACTGCGAAAAACTTCAGATAAATAAGCCCCCGTATGTAAAGAGAACGTCATCATCACAAATAACACACGATCCCAATGATTGATTTGAATTCCTGCTACAAGTAAAAGCTGAGGAAGCCCAAAATAAATCAAGAATAACTGAACAATTAATGGCGTACTTCGTGTAAAAGATAAATAGATAACAGCCAATTGCTTCAGCACTGGGATTTGTTTTATACGAATGCATGCAAATAAGAGCCCTATTATGATGGCGAAAAACAATGACACCGCAATAATGAGAAAAGTGAGTGGCAGGCGTTCAAGCACCTGTAAAAAAATTCGCAGCCAATCTCCAGCTGTAAACGTCATGACGCTTCCTTCCTTTCTTCATATTGATAGCCTTGCTCTGAGATGTAGTCAATATCTTGAAAGAAATCAACCCCAAACCACTTTTTCGCAAGCTTAGGTAGTGTTCCATCATCAATCATCTCTTGTGTGACCCGGTCCAAATCTGCTGCAAGCTGCTTCTCACTCGGCTGTAAGACAAGATAAATCGGCTCCTTTGACACAATGCCGCCAACTTTGACCTTTAGGTTGAGATGCTTTTGTATGGTATCGAAGGTCGAAATATTCATAAAAGCCGCATCAGACCGTCCGCTTTCAACGCGCTTTAAGTTGAGTTCATTTGAAGGGCTTTCAATGGTTGTCAGCGGAATATCTGGATCATATACTTCATTATATTGATTTAATATGGAACGCAATCCGCCGCTGGGACTGACAGGAGCGAGCTTTTTTGATGTCATATCATCAAGCGATTGAATATCCCGGTTTGATTCATTCACAATTAATCCTGTCATCGAATAGCCGTATGGAACTTGAGGGTAAAGAAACCGTTTTTCGCGTTCAGGGTTACTGAAAAACCAATTAGCTGCCATTTCAAACTTCCCTGCGCCAACACCAATTAAATTGGATTCTTCCTCGCCAAAGATGTAATCAAAATGTATGTGTGGAAGTCTTTTTTCCACTTCATTTAAATAATCAATGTTATAGCCAATCGGTTCGTTTCGGTCATTTGTGGCTAAAAAGGGTGGATTGACCTCTGCACTCAGTGCGACTTTCACAATTTGTTTTCCATCATCTGTTGTTGTTTTCACACTGCTGCAGCCAATCAGGGAGAGGAGAATCAGAAGGACACCAGCTGTCATGAATGCTGTCTTTTGCTTCATATGTCTTCCTCCGATCCTTGCCACATTCCGCGATGAATCCTAGATAAAAATTGTTTCGTTCGTTCATGCTGAGGCTTCATGAGGACGTCTTCTGGGGAGCCTTTTTCAACGATTTCCCCATCTGCCATAAAGATCACGGTATCCGCTACGTCCTTTGCAAACGAAATTTCATGCGTCACAATGACCATCGTCATCCCTTGGCTCGCAATATCTTTGATCATTTCAAGGATTTCTCCGACCATCTCTGGGTCAAGTGCGGACGTTGGTTCATCAAACAAAAGCACCGCAGGATTCATCGCAAGAGCGCGGGCAATTCCAATCCGCTGCTGCTGACCGCCAGATAATTCACTCGGAAATGCATCCTTTTTATGAAGCAGTCCAATCCGCGCTAAAAATTGCTCTCCAACCTTTTCAGCTTCTTTTTTAGACATGTTTTGGGACACAATCAATCCCTCTGTAATATTTTCAAGTGCTCGTTTATTTTGAAACAAGTGATAATGCTGAAATACCATGGAAGATTGCTGCCTTAGTTTTAAAAGATCTTTTTTATGATATCGTTCAAATTGAATCGTGGCTTCTCCAACAGTCAGCTCTCCTTTGTCTGGAATGTCGAGGCTGTTTAAACTGCGGAGAAGTGTTGTTTTTCCTGATCCGCTCGGTCCAATAATTGCGACCACTTCACCTTCTTGTACGGTGAAATCAATGCCTTTTAACACATGGGTCTGCCCATAAGATTTATGTAGATTAGTAGCTGAGATCATAAAAGCATCACGTTCCTTTGACAGATGTACTTAATATTGATAAAATTTAACACATTAAATCCTATAAGTAAAGTGTGTTTTATTCATTCCGATTGGAAAAATGAGATATCATAGATTGTGAGAAACAGAGGAGTTGGATACGTTTTGTCTAAAGCATTATTTGTCGATACCGATTTTCAAAAAACATGGCTTAATCAGCTGGAATCTCTTCGTGAAACGATTGAACAAAACGCAAAAAAACATGATGAAGGCGCTTATTTTCCTAAACAGAATATCGAATCATTAGTAAACATGGGATATACAGCCCTGTCTCTTCCCGCTGAATATGGAGGCGGGGGTCAATCTGTAACAGATATGGTTCTATTTCAAGAAACGCTTGGCAGCATGGACGGAGCGACTGCCTTATCGATTGGCTGGCACCAAGGAGTTGTTGGTGAAATTTATGAAAAGAAACTATGGAATGAGAAGCAGCTGCAATTCTTTGCGGAAGAAGTGAAGAAGGGCGCCCTTGTCAACCGCGCTGTAAGTGAGGCGCAGACAGGCAGCCCAACAAGAGGCGGCAAGCCTGGGACAACAGCGATGAAATCAGGTGATCGCTGGGTGATCAATGGACGTAAAATTTTCACAACAATGTCACCAGCTCTCACATACTTTTTAGTCGGTGTATGGATCGAAGAAAAAGAGGCGATGGGATTCTTCTTAATTCACCGTGACACAGAAGGTGTTTCTATAGAAGAAACATGGGATGTTGTCGGCATGAGAGGAACAGAAAGCCATGATTTAATCTTAGATCAAGTTGTGGTATCAGATGATATGCTTGTTGAAGTGCAAAAAGGACCTCGGGGCGGTACGTTAAACCCTTGGATCGCCCATATTCCTTCCTGCTATTTAGGAATTGCACAAGCGGCAAGAGACTATGCTGTACAGTATGCCATCACACATTCACCGAACAGTATCAGCGGAACGATTAGTGACCTGCCGAATGTCCAAACACTGATTGGCGAAATTGATTTACTACTAAAGCAAGCACGCCACGTCATCTATTCAACGACAACATTGTATGAAAAGCCTGAGAAAAGAGAGCTGTTAATCAATGAATTCGGTGCTGTGAAGCATACAGTCGTTAATCATAGTCTGCAAGTGGTCGATAAATCCATGCGTTTAGTCGGTGCGAAAAGCTTGAGCCTTGGCTGTCCGCTTCAGCGTTACTATCGAGATATCCGGGCTGGGCTCCATAACCCGCCAATGGATGATATGACGATTTCAAAAATCGCGAAGCAGGCCATTGAAGAGAAAAAAAGAAAGCTAATATGATCAAAAAGCCGGATGAAACCGGCTTTTTTTATTTGGCAGAAAAGAGGACAAGCGTACCTTATGTCTCATCACTCAGGCATGCTACAATCGATACAAATCATAGGAAAAGGAGCGATTTTTTTGAAGAAAAAGCATATGAAATGGCTGTTTTGCACCATCATGCTGATGGCATTTTGTATCGGCCAGCCTTCATCAAGTGAGGGAACATCTCCAGCGTGGTCAGTAGATGAATTCATGAAAGACCGGGAAGGCACATTTGTGATTCAAGAAGTAAAAGAAAAATCGCCATGGGTGTATAACAAAAAAAGAGCGAACAAGCGCTTTGCCCCACAATCGACATTTAAAGTGGCAAATGCCCTCATCGGACTCCAAACAGGCGCAGTGAGAGATGAATACGACATTAAATATTGGGACGGAGTGAAAAGAGAGATTGATAACTGGAATAAGGATCATACACTGGGCTCTGGTATGAGAGATTCAGTCGTCTGGTACTATCAAGCCATGGCGCGTGACATCGGAGAAGAACGCATGAGTCATTGGGTGAAAGCCATTCATTATGGGAACGAAGACATATCAGGCGGAATCGATCAATTTTGGTTAAGCAGTTCGTTGAAAATTTCTCCAGTAGAACAAGTCCATTTTCTCAAACAGCTATATGAAGAAAGTCTTCCATTTGACCTGTCTGTCATGAGAACCGTCAAACGAATGATGATACAAGAAGAAGAGAAACATGCCACCCTATACGGAAAAACAGGCTCCGGTTCAGGCATCGGCTGGTACGCAGGCTTCATCAAACATGAAAACAAAACCTACATTTTCGTCACAAATATCGAAGGCACCGGGCTAGAAGCAAAAGAAATTACCTATCGTATTTTGAAAAAATATCATTTGATTGAAGCATCCGTTTAGGGTGCTTTTTTATATATAAAAGGGGATATTTTGATAAGATGATGATATATGGGTTAGTTTTAGGAAAATGATAGTGATATCACATGAGAAGGAGGCTTTTTGCTTGAACCAGCCTGAGCCCTTATTTGTTCGTTCAGAAAAAGAATTCAGGTTCTATCAGAATTTAGTGGATCATGTATTTGATCAAAATAAAGGGCTGCCACAGCAAGTCTTCCGTAAGAATTTTGATTGTTTTTTGTTTCAAGAGTTTGATTGGGCATTAAGTGATGATATTTTACCAACAATCAAGGAGTTATCAAATTCAACACGTGATAGAGAATTTTTGACCGCAATCCTTAAGCCAGATCCAGTTGATTACTATTTGAAGGAGTTTGGTTATTATCATTGGCTGAAAGCGAGTGTGAACATTTCAGGTGAGGATTATGTAAATGCACTATGGATGCACCCAAAAGGTTCTATAGCTGATAATATAATTACGAACTCAAACATAGTGGTTTGGTTATCCCGTTCTTTGCAGTGGGCGATTTGGGCAGATAGAGATATGGAAATTTGTATAATAGGTATGGTATCAAAAAAAGAGTGTCCCCAAAATATTTTATTAGAAGAAGGATGGAAACCACTGAATCATCCTGATTTAGCAAGTTGGTTAGAACTGTTATTGAAGGATCAAAAAACATTCAATGAATATTTCAGTCAATTGCTATCAAATTATCCGTAATGGTACTTGTGGTTTAAATTAGGAAGTATCAATTACTAATGATAGACAAAGAAATGATTATCAGTAATGTCTATATATAAAAGGAGCATAAGGCCATGAACATCAGCCAAGATAAAACAGCATTAATCAATGATTTGAAGCAGCGCTATCAATATTGTTTTCATTCCGCTTATCCAGAAGATATCGTATCTTTTGAGGAGGAAACTGGCATTTGGTCCGATGATTTTTATGAATTTTTCACACTTGTAACAGGAAGCTTAAGTTATGTGATCGATAACAAACGAATACCGAAAAAACAATTGAACGTGCTGCGTCAATCATTTGAAGAGCAATACCCTCAAATCAAAGCGTTTCAACACATCCTTGAATCGTATCCTTTATTACATTCCTACGTTCAATACCATGAAGAAACAAGAAAACGAATCATTGCACTTATACAATAACCTATGGGGGACAAACGATAACATGGTTTTTAGATGAAAAAATCCAAAAGCAAATCCCTGATTTCAATATCAACCATCTAAAGCAAATCAATGAATTTCACTATTTTAAAGAGTATAATGAACATTACGACTTGATCAACTGTATTAATCTACACATCCCATACGAATCTGCGATCCATAAAGCAGACATTTATCTGAAATTCACCAATGTCTCTTCTGTTCAAATCAAAGATTTGGAGTTAACAAACGATGACTATATTTTATTGGACATTCAGCTTTTGGATAGGGGCTGGGAAAATTTGAATTACTTTGTCGAAGACTTTGAAGAACAGTATTTTTCTTTTTATTGTCAAACGGTTCAAGTCATACAAGTCGTATCAAATGAATCGTGATAGTCTACCAACATATGCCTAAATATACTTCCCCATCCCAACACAGAAAGGTGCAATGACTTTGAATCGAATCTTGAAATGGCTCTTATTTGTAGTTGTCATCGCTGGTTTATTGGTATGCGCATTCTTTGTGTTCCGTTTCAACCAGCCTAAGCCGACAACCAATATCCATTATGCAGACACACAAAACAAACAGCAAACACTCGATATGTATATGCCAAAGGGCAAAGATGAAGACAAAAAGAAGAAGCATCCTGTGATAATCTATCTCCATGGCGGCGGCTGGACAGGCGGCGATAAGAATAGAGTCGCTTCAAAGGCTGATTATTTTACAGGTCAAGGGTATGTGTTTGTTTCAATGAATTACAGGCTTCACCCTGATGCCAACTATGAGCAGATGGCAGATGATACAGCAAACGCCATTAAATGGGTAAAGGATCATGCGGATGAATATCAAATTGATTCATCAAAAATCAATGTCATGGGTCACTCAGCGGGCGGTCATTTGACGGCGCTGGTTGCCACAGATTCGACCTACTTAAAACGTGTGGGGCTGTCGCCAAAAGCGATTAATTCCATCGTGATTTTAGATGGGCCGTTAAACCTCAATCAATTTATACAAGCCATCCCATCGTACAAAAAAGTCTTTGGCAAACAAGAGAAAAATTGGACAAAGGCATCACCTGTCACTTATATGAATCAAGCGAATGTACCTCCTGTCTATTTGGTCACGGGCTGGGAAAATCCTGAGGTGTACCGATTTGCAGAAAAACTGAACCATGATAAAGGCTCTCGGTTTGTTTTTCGGGTTCATACGTTAAGCCATAGTGATCTGAACAAATGGTTTGGATCAGACAGAGCGCCAAAAGAAGCACAAAAAATGACAGAGGCTGTGATGGCTTTTGTCAAAAAACAAAATCAATAACGAAGACCGTATGCTTGGGCAATTCATTTTGCCGCAGTATATGATAAAGCGTAAATGGTTTGAAATTAAAGGAGTGTATGTTGTTGTCATCACGAATGGAAAATAAAGTATTCAATTGCGAAAAAGAGCTGACGCTAAATATTATCGGCGGTAAGTGGAAAATGCTGATTTTATGGCACCTTGGCAGAGAAGGGACAAAACGTTTTGGTGAGTTAAAGTCGTTAATGCCTGGGATTACGCAAAGAATGCTTGTCAATCAGCTAAGAGAATTAGAGGAAGATCACATTGTGCACCGGGAGGTTTATCCTGTCGTCCCGCCAAAGGTTGAGTATTCTCTCACAGAACTAGGAGAAAGCTTAATGCCGATTTTAGAGGCGATGTATGATTGGGGAAAACAGTATCTCGACAGTAATTTTTTAAAAGATGATAAATAGAAAGACTACCGATTGTAGGCAAAGGGCTAAAATAACTTTATTTTAGCCCTTTGTCTTTACGCTGAGATACTGGCCAAAAGACAGTATCTTTTTTGTAACCATATGCGGAAAAGTATAGTATGTAAAAAAAAAGTGCGTACTTGGATTGCGTCCATCCTGTTGTTATACTCATTTCATCGTTCAAGATGCATCATCCGCGGAGCTCTTGAAGATGAGATGAAAAACGGGAGTGAAAGTTGATGAAATTACAATTAGCATTAGATTTAGTGAATATACCAGAAGCGATTGAGCTGATCAAAGAAGTAGAAGCATCCATTGATGTGGTCGAAATTGGGACACCTGTTGTGATTAACGAAGGGCTTCGTGCTGTAAAAGAAGTCAAGCAGGCTTTTCCGAATTTACGTGTACTCGCTGATCTGAAAATTATGGATGCTGCCGGCTATGAAGTGCAGCAGGCCTCCGAAGCAGGAGCAGATATCGTCACCATTCTTGCAGCGGCAGAAGATATGTCCATTCAAGGAGCGGTGAAAGAAGCAAAAGCAAGAGGAAAACAAATTTTAGTTGATATGATTGGCATCAAAGATATCGCAGGCCGTGCAAAAGAGCTGGATGCGCTTGGAGTCGATTATATTTGTGTGCATACAGGCTATGACCTGCAAGCGGTTGGTCAAAACTCATTTGCTGACCTTATGACAATTAAACAAGTCGTCAAGCAGGCAAAAACAGCGATTGCAGGCGGAATTAAGCTTGATACGTTACCTGAAGTCGTGAAATTAAACCCTGATTTAATCATTGTCGGCGGCGGTATCGCAAGCCAGGACAATAAAGCAGAAGTAGCGGCACAAATGAAGCAGCTGATCGCACAATCATGAAGACCAGCGACTATGTGAAGGCCATTTTAAATGAGCTTTCTGAGCATTCGCCAGCCATTCAAGACGAACAAGCAGAGCGCCTGGTCACAAGTATTTTATCTGCACAAAAAGTCTTTGTGGCAGGTGCAGGCAGGTCTGGTTTGATGGGAAAATCGTTTGCGATGAGACTTACGCATATTGGCGTCAAGGCTTATGTCATTGGAGAAACGAATACGCCTTCTTTTACCAAAAAGGATCTCTTGATTGTGGGGAGCGGCTCTGGCCGCACAGAGTCTTTGCTTGTCCTTGCAAAAAAGGCAAAAGCAATTGGCGGAAAAGTGGCAGCGTTCACGCTTTCTGCTGAGTCACCTTTAGCTGATCTATCGGATGAAGTCATCTTATTGTCAGGTGCACCGAAGGATCAACAGGAAGGAAGCCATCATACCATTCAGCCAATGGGTTCACTATTTGAGCAGCTGCTTCTTTTGACTTACGATGGGGTCATTTTGCGGTTAATGGAAATGAAAGAGCTCGATACACATACAATGTACGGTCACCATGCAAATTTAGAATAGTCATTTTCAACGCCTTTCCTTTCTTAAAAGGAGAGGCTTTTTCATTTCAATCAAGCCCAGAATCTTGACATAACCGATTTGATGTAACTATAATAGTTACATCGTTAAAGAAAAAGTGCAAGCACGGAAGGAAGATGAAAATGAAAGTACAAATTTGGTCAGATATCGCCTGTCCTTTTTGTTATATAGGAAAAAAACAGCTGGAAACAGCGCTAGAACAATTCCCAGAGAAGGACCAGGTAGAGATAGAGTTTAAAAGCTTTGAGCTTGATCCACATGCACCTGCTCAAGTCGATTATGACGTTCATGATATGCTCGTCAAAAAATATGGCATGAGCCGCAGCCAGGCCATGGCGATGAATGAGCAGGTGAAGCAGGCCGGCAAAGAGAAAGGAATCGATTTTCAATTTGATCCGCTCGTGTTGACAAACACCTTTGATGCTCATCGATTGGCGCAATATGCTGGTCAAATGGAGAAAGGCGATTTTGTCATGGGAGAACTGTTTCAAGCATATTTTACAGATGGAAAGCATGTTGGTGACCGTCAAACTCTTTTAGACATTGCAGAAAAAGCTGGTCTTGATGAGAAGAAAGTACAGCAAGTTTTGGGCAGCGAAGCATTTGCCGATCATGTCCGAAAAGATGAACAAGAAGCGAGACAGCTTGGTATCAATGCTGTTCCGTTTTTCTTGATCAATGACAAGTATTCAGTTGCAGGTGCGCAGCCGGCCGATACGTTCCTGCGCGCACTTGAAACAGCTTGGACAGAGGAAGCAGCTCAAGCAGAGAAAGCGTCTGCCAATTCATTTGAAGCAGCATGTGCAGATGGCGTATGTGCGGTGCCTACCCCTAAAGAAGAAGCGTAATAGGCAAGTTCCCTATCTTTCTAAAAGATGGGGATTTTTTCTTGTTTTAATATAAAGGTTGCTTTATACTTAAGTTATCTTAATTATGAAGGTGATAAAAGTGACGTCCAAAACAGCTATGATTCAAGAGCTAAACAATATCGAAGCCCGCATCCATCAAAAGCTCCGATTAGAGTTTGAAGAATTATTTGTAGATGAGTTAACCGATAAGCAGCATATTGTACTAAATTTTATTGAGCAGAAAGGGGGAAGTTCTCCTATTCAAATTGCCCAGCAATTAGGGATCACTCAAAGTGCAGTGAGTCAATTGTTAAACACGCTTGAAAAAAAAGAATGGATTCGCCGCAGCATTAACCCGAATAACCGGAGGGAATTGCATGTTGAACTTTCTGAGAAGGCAAAAACGTACCTTGAGAATATGCGAAAGGTAGAGCTTGCGATTATTGAAAAATATTATTCAGCATTATCCTTCGATGAGATCTCCACATTGACATCGATTTATGAAAAGCTTGATCAATTGATCCCACATCAAAACGAAGAGAAAGGATGAGAATGAATGACGCTCAAACAAGAAGTACAGAGAATCGCTTCCTCTTATACAGAGAAAAAGAAGGAGGCGCTGCTTGTGATCGGACTGATTCATCAAGGGGAAACGCATGTCTTTCATTTCGGGGATCACCCTATACAAAAGCGAGTGCAGCCAGAGGATGTCATTTTTGAGATTGGCTCGATTTCAAAAGTCTTTACGACAAGTATATTGGCAAGCATGATGCAAAAAGGGCAGATGAAACTCGATAATTCGATTTCTCTGTATTGTCCTCACATTCGAAAGAATCACCCCATTCAAATAGAGCAGCTGGCAACCCATACGTCTGGTCTTCCTTCGCATCGTCTTCTTAGAGATTTGCAGCTATGCTTCCTTCCTAAAGTGAGAAGAGATATGTTCTGTCAGTATTCACTCGATGAATTAATGAAACTGTTAAATTCGAAAAAGTGGAATCAGCCAAAAAGCTTTCCATCTCGTTATTCCAATGTGGGTATGGGTCTGCTTGGTTTAATCATGGGCTGGTCTCGTCACAAAACATATGAACAGCTATTGATGGAATATATCGTGGATGAGCTTCATCTATCAAGTACCTTTATTACGATAAAGGATAATGTAGAAGCAAAGATGATCTTAGGGCATCGGGAAAATGGAAAAGAGGTTCCGCCGCTTCATATGCTTGACTATCAAGGAGCTGGCGCTATTCGCTCGACCATCACAGATTTATTGTCATTTCTCTCTAGCCATCTACACGCAGATGCGGATTCTTTTTGGAAAATCACGCATGAACCAAGACGGGATATGGGCAGGAACATGTCAATGGGACTCGGCTGGGTCATCGATGACACAGGACTCATTTGCCATAATGGGGCGACGTCTGGATTCTCCAGTTTCATGGGCTTCCGCCCGCATTCAAAAACAGGCGTGGTCGTTTTATCCAACTACCGTAATCGAATCACGCAAGACTCTCCCGATCGTATAGCGTATGATCTGCTGGATATGCTGGAATCTAAAATAAAATGAGCCACTTGGAGTAGGGGCTCATTTTATTCGTTTGATCGTTTCACCTGGAACCAATTCAGGCTCGTAAAACGTTTGATCAGGGAGATTCTTTTTTCCTTGTACTTTTTTAATCATCCAGTCAGCTGCATCCCGGCCCATTTGCTCCTGAGGATGGGTCAGTGTTGTCAGCTTCACATGGGCATTTTTCTGGGCAATATACGAATTATCCTGTCCAATAATCGAGAGATCATCTGGAATGGACAGCCCGATTTCGCTGCATACATTGGCTACTTCTAAACCCACCTCATCGTTATAGCAAACAAGGGCAGTCAGCTCATGCCTGTGCGCCATCAGGAATGTGGAAATTTGCTCCCCTAAATGCTGCTTCGATTCTGTATCGAAAAAAAGCACATGCTCAGGCAGGAAATTAAGCTTCGCTTCACCTAGCGCCTGAATATAGCCCTTCATCCGATATTTTCCCTGTAAATCATCTGTTTTTGAAATAAGCCCAATTTGCTGATGTCCAGAGGTGATCAGCTCTTTTGTGGCTAAATAGCTGGATTTTACATCATCCAAACAGAGAAAAGGAACCTCTAACTGCTCATAATAGGCATTGATCATAATGAGCGGTACATCCTGTTCTTTAAAGGATAAATAGTACGAGATGTTTGGGTTATATAAATTGCTTTTCGTCGGCTCGACGATAAGTCCGTCCACACCAAACGACAGCATCATTTCAAGCGCTTTTTTCTCCTGCTCAACATCGTTATTTGTACTTGCCAGTAACAAGGAATAGTTCTCTTCGTTTAAACGGCTTTCAATGCCTCGAATGATAGAAGGAAAAATGTAATCGGATATGTATGTTGTAATGACACCAATCGTTTTCATATGTGCATGTCCCGCAGGTTTTGTTTGATATTGATTGGTCACAAATGTGCCTGAACCTTTTTCGCTGCGCAAAAATCCTTCGCTGGACAATTCCAAAATGGCTTTTCGAACTGTATGTCTGCTCACTTGATACATGTCTTGCAGGCTTGATTCGGTTGGAATACGCTCCCCGATCCGATAATCCCCTGTGAGTATTTTGCTTTTTATATCATCAATAATGATCTGGTACTTCTTTTTCATCGTTTCACTTCTTTCTCAGTTGATCATCTACTCGGATTGAGAAGAAATTGTATGGACATATTTTAACATGGTTGTCGGATCAAAAACAGGCGCTTCCCTTTTCTGTTATGACCCCTTCAGAAAAAATGAAAGTTTTTGTCGCATTATGTATGTACAACTATATTTATTATTGACATATGTACGTACAAATATTATATTGTGATTGTACCAGAGAATCAATGAATCTAGAAAAAGAAAATTGAAACCGCTATCAAAAATGGGGGTGAACGTAGAGTGGATCACAAAGAGACGGCCAAAGCCTTGAAAGAAGGACGGACATCTTTAGGCATTGAATTTGGTTCAACACGAATTAAAGCGATTTTAATAGATGAGGAATTTCAGCCAATTGCACAAGGTGCATATGAATGGGAAAGTTTTCTCCAAGATGGAATATGGACGTACAACTTAATTGATATCATTACAGGTCTGCAAGTGGCGTATCGAGAGATGAAAGAACAGGCCGAGCAAAAGTATGGTGTGACCATTCAAACCATTGGCTCAATCGGGGTATCAGCGATGATGCATGGCTATGTGGCATGTGATCATACAGGAGAGGTTCTCGTTCCGTTCCGAACATGGCGGAACGGAACGACCATCGAGGCGAGTCAAAAGCTGACAGACGTATTTCAATTTCATATTCCAGAAAGATGGAGCATTGCCCATTTGTATCAAGCGGTATTAGAAGATGAAAAACATCTATCCCGATTAGAATATATGACCACTTTGTCAGGATATATTCACTGGCTGTTAACCGGAAAGCAGGCCATTGGCATTGGGGATGCGTCAGGTATGTTCCCAATTGACGAACAAACGAAAGATTACAATGAAGAAATGCTCCATCAATTTGAAGACTTGATCGCAGAAAAAGGCTATCCATGGAAGCTTCGTCATCTTCTGCCGCGTGTTTATTTAGCAGGTGAGGAGGCTGGCGTGTTAACGGCAGCAGGAGCAGCCATTTTAGATCAAGGAAAACATTTGCAGCCAGGCATTCCATTTTGCCCGCCGGAAGGTGACGCTGGAACGGGAATGGTGGCGACAAACAGTGTAGAAAGACGGACCGGGAATATTTCTGTTGGGACGTCGGTTTTTGCCATGATTGTGCTGGAGCAGGATCTAAAAGGTGTGTATCCAGAAGTGGATCTTGTCACGACGCCGGATGGACTGCCAGTTGCCATGGTTCATGCGAATAACTGTACAAGTGACCTAAACGCTTGGATGAATATATTCAGAGAGGCATTTGAAGCACTTGGCCTGCAAGTGGAGTCAGAAAGGTTATACGAATCCTTATTGCAGCAAGCTTTAGAAGCAGATAGAGATGGCGGCGGACTCTTAAGCTATGGCTATTACTCTGGTGAAAATATTACGAGACTGCCAGAAGGAAGACCTCTTTTTGTCAGGTCTCCTGAAAGCCGCTTTAACCTCGCTAATTTCATGCGAACCCATTTGTTCTCTGCTTTTGGTGCTATGAAAATAGGCATGGACCGATTAAAGGAACAGGAACATGTAGTGATCGACCGCTTACTAGGGCATGGGGGATTATTTAAAACACCGCTTGTTGGACAAAAAATGGTTGCCGCAGCGCTGGATACACCTGTATCAGTCGTTTCAACAGCGGGAGAAGGCGGTGCATTTGGGATGGCTGTCCTTGCTTCATATATGGTCCATCAGCAGCAGCAAACATTGGCTGAATTTCTCACCCATCGCGTATTTGCCCATACATCAGAAGAGCTCATGGAGCCCGATCCACTCGATGTCAAAGGCTTTAACGAATTTTTAAAGCGCTATCAAAATGGGCTTGCGATTGAAGAAGCGGCGGTAGCGCATCTCATGCCAAAGAAAGGAGTGACGACGGTATGCTAGATCGCTTAAAAGAAGAAGTGTATCAAGCAAATTTAGATTTGCCAAAATACGGACTTGTGAAATTTACATGGGGTAATGTCAGTGCATGTGATCGTGACAGTGGTTTGTTTGTGATTAAGCCGAGCGGCATAGCGTATGACCAACTATCAGCAAAAGATATGGTCGTGGTGAACTTTGATGGTGAAGTGGTGGAAGGAGAATTGAGTCCTTCGTCAGATACAGCTACACATGCAGTTCTTTACAAACACTTTGAGGAAATTGGCGGCATTTCACATAGCCATTCCATGTGGGCAACCGTTTGGGCGCAGGCAGGACTTGATTTACCAGCAATGGGCACAACACATGCCGATACATTTTACGGCGCCGTTCCGTGCGCTCGTTTTCTAACAGAAGAAGAAGTCAATCGGGGTTATGAGGTAGAAACGGGCAAGCTGATCATCGAAACGTTTGAGAAAAGAAACCTAGATGTGATGGCGGTGCCGGGTGTATTGCTTCAAGGGCATGGTCCATTTACATGGGGGAAGGATGCTAAAAGTGCGGTCACAAACAGTGTGATTTTAGATGAAGTCGCCAAGATGAATCTTTTTGCCAAGCAATTGAACGAATTTGCTGAGCCATTGCCGCAGCGAATTTTAGATAAACATTACTTAAGAAAACATGGAAAGCATGCGTATTACGGACAAAAACCTTCAAGATAAAGAAACGAGGGATATTTATGTTAACAAGCCTGAAAAAAGAGTTTTGGTTTATCGTTGGGTCACAGCATTTATATGGTGATGAAGCACTGAAAAAAGTAAAAGCAGATGCACAAAAGATGACGGATGCTTTAAATGAGAGCGGTTTACTTCCTTATCCAGTGATCTTGCAGGACCTGGCTGTCAGTGCCGATCAAATCACAAAGCTTATGAAAGAGGTCAATTATCGCGATGAAGTTGTCGGTGTGATGACGTGGATGCATACATTTTCTCCAGCAAAAATGTGGATACGCGGCACCAGTCTTTTGCAAAAGCCTCTTTTGCATCTTGCTACACAATATTATGAAAAGATTCCGTGGGACACGATCGACATGGACTATATGAATCTCCACCAATCCGCACATGGAGACAGAGAATATGGCTATATTAATGCACGTTTAAATAAACAAAACCAAATTGTGACCGGTCATTGGTCAAAGCCGAAAGTGCAGCAGCAAATTGCGGATTGGATGGATGTTGCGGCTGCCTATCATGAGAGCTTTCACATCAAAGTAGCCCGGTTTGGTGACAACATGCGGCATGTGGCTGTGACAGAAGGCGATAAAATCGAAGCACAGATTCAATTAGGATGGACCGTTGACTACTTTGGAATAGGCGATCTCGTCGAATATGTAAATGCAGTAGATGACGAAGAGGTAGATGCATTATTTGCTGAGTATTTAACGCAATATGATGTGAATTATGGAACGTATTCAGTTGAAGAGTGGGAAAAAAGTGTCAAGGTGCAGGCGCGATATGAGATCGCCATCAAACGTTTCTTAGATGAAGGCGGCTATAATGCCTTTACAACAAACTTTGAAGATTTACATGGGATGAAGCAGCTGCCTGGACTTGCGGTACAGCGACTGATGGCAAAGGGCTACGGCTTTGCTGGGGAAGGTGATTGGAAAACGGCCGCACTGGACCGCTTATTAAAGGTGATGAGCCATCATCAATCCACTGGTTTTATGGAGGACTACACATATGAAATGACGTCTGGAGAGGAAGCAGTGCTGCAATCTCATATGCTGGAAGTAGATCCAGCGCTCGCCCATACAAAACCTGTCATTGTCGTGTCTCCACTTGGAATTGGAAACCGGGAGGATCCAGCACGTCTTGTGTTTGATGGAAAAGCAGGCGAGGGTGTCGTTGTCTCTATAGCGGATTTTGGAACACATTTCAAATGGCTGATACAAGAAGTCGAAGCCTTTGAGCCGGAGGAAGCAGCACCTCATTTACCAGTTGCGCGTGTATTGTGGAAAATCAAACCGAATTTTCAGGATGGCGTCAAAGCATGGATTAAAGAAGGCGGGGGCCATCATACAGTCGTGTCTCTCAATTTAAAGGTTGATCAAATTGTTCACTTTGCAAAGCTAGTCAATGCAGAATATGTGGTTTTATAGAAGGGGGAAAGGTCTTCTACTGGTTACAGTAGAAGCACCGGGTGAAATGAAAGCGGTTAATTAAGTGAGGGGGTCATCCACTTGGAGAAAAAAGTGTCAAGCAAATTTATCTTCTTTTTCGGGTCCTTTGCAGGCATCTTATTTGGATATGATATTGGTATTATTGCAGGGGCGGAAGGACATATTCAGGAAGAATTTCAGCTCAGCCCATTATGGCTTGGAATCGTTGTCTCTTCATTAATGGGCGGGGCCATCATTGGCTCCATCTTAAGCGGTCTCTTAGGGGATAAATTTGGCCGCAGAAAACTCATTTTGGTCTCATCCGTGATCTTTTTTGTCGGGGCGATCGGATCAGCTGTCGCACCAGAAGAGATTTCACTCACCATCGCTCGAATCTTTTTAGGGACAGCAGTAGGAACAGCTTCATCTTTGGTTCCTGCTTACATGTCTGAAATCGCTCCTGCTAAAATCCGCGGGAAATTATCTGGGCTCAATCAGCTCATGATTGTAACGGGTCTATTGCTCAGCTATATTGTTGCGTTTGTGTTTGAGCCCATCCCGGACAGCTGGCGCTGGATGCTGGGAAGTGCCGCTTTATTTGCGATCGTGCTTTATATTGGCATGCTGAAGCTTCCTGAATCTCCGAGATATTTGATTAAACACGGAATGGCTCATAAAGCACGGGAAGTATTAGGATCACTGCGTTCTTCCCGTGAAGAAATCGAATCAGAAATGCAGGAAATTTTAGAAGTCGCCAAAGAAGAACGCTCGGGAATTCGTGAATTGTTTCAAAAGAAATTCCGAATGGCTCTTTTCATTGGGGTTGGAATGGCAACCCTTCAGCAAATTCAAGGCGCGAACTCCATTGTCTATTATGCAACGAGTATCGCTCGGAATGTAGGTCTTGCGCCGCAGGTCGCCGCAGGTTTTACAGTCATTGTCGGTGTCATTTTCGTCGTCACGACCGTGATCTTTTTACAATTTGTTGACCGCTTCGACCGCCGAACGATTCTCACCGTAGGGGGATCGGGCATGGCCCTTTCTTTCTTTGCTCCAGCCGCATTAGGGGCACTTGGCGTTAGTGAAGGAATTTTAAACTGGGTGACATTGATTTCACTTTGCTGCTTTATTTTGTGCTATGCCTTCTCGTGGGCACCGATCACTTGGATCATCATCGGCGAAATCTTCCCGCTTTCTGTCAGAGGCATCGGAGCAGGTATCTCTTCTGCCTTTAACTGGACCGGATCATTAGCAGTTGGACTTGTTTTCCCTATTCTGGCTGATCAATTCAGCTTTGGGGTCATTTTCTCCTCATTCGGAGTCATCTGCTTAATCGGGCTGTTATTCACCCGATTTGTGCTAGTCGAGACAAAGGGAAGAAGTTTAGAGCAAATCGAAACCGATATGGCTGCACGTGTATAAATTTAAGAAAACCATCTATCCCATGTGGGTAGATGGTTTTTTACTCAAGCGTCTGTTTGAGCTCATTTGGCAGTAAATCAATCAATTGATCATAGGAAGACAAATCCAGCACTTCAAGCAGTGCGTAATATTTCGCGTAAATTTCACTCAGCTGATCAGGATGGTTTGTTTGATATTGATTCAGATGTAATTGAGTTAGTTCAAGTGCAATGTCTAGCTTGTTTCGTTCGAATGGCTGTGTCGTGTTGATCATATCGTTCACCTCTTATTTGATAATGAGTGGAAAAAATGCATTGAATAAAAAGAGCTGATGTTTTGTTTTCATGGATGACCTGTCTTCGTAAGATATCATTTGTATAATATGTTAAAATTGTCCTTTTGTAAAGAAAGAGAAAACGAGGTCGATAGTGGATTTTTTTAAAAATAGACAAGCATCTAATCACGAAAGGTGCCTCTGACATACGATAGAGTGTAAGTGAAAGACAACTTGAAGGGGTGTTGAGATGAGCCGAAATCGATTAGATGATTTCTTCTTTGGACCTCGCAGAGGAAACCAAGGAGGAGACGAAACGGTTGTTTTTCCCACACGTCAAATTGTCAACACAAGAACGAATGAACAAACGATCAGAAAAATTCATCCAACGCATATCACAAACGTCAATAAAAACATCAAAAGAATCGAAAACTACTATCCTGTCACTGAATCGACTCACAACGAGTATATTGTAGAAGAATACGATTGCGGCAGTGATATCAAAAACCCTTGCTGCCGTCCGGTGAAGCGCTGTAAGTGGTAATGAAGGGGGCATCCTTTTATGGGATGCCTTTTGTATGTCTAATGCTCCATTTCATTTAATTGTCCCTGATCCAGCTGGAAGAAACGATTTCCTAACTCTGAATAAAGGTAGCGCTGATGGCTTGTAAATAAAACACATCGATGAGAGAACTCTTTTTTTAATAAAGAAATCGATTGTATTTGAGAGGCTTCATCAAGAGAGGTAAAAGGCTCGTCAAGAATGATCAGCTCTGGAGATCTTGCCACCATACAATTAAAGAAAAGTTTATATCTCATGCCCAATGAATATTGTTTGACAGGCATTTTTAGGGCATGAGTTAAATCAAATGTATCACAAAGCGATAGAAAGGTGTCTTTGTATAAAACCTTTTCCGACTTTTTCATTTTCCATAAAGACTGGATAAGCTCCATATGCTCGAAACCAGTGAGCGCATCATAGACTAAAGGTTTATCTGGGATGTATGCTACCAGACTTTTATATTGAGCGGTTCCAGGGTGATGCTGCTCGTTAAGTAAAATCGTTTCTGATGCTGAAGGAAGCAGACCTGCGATGATCTTTAAAAGTGTCGATTTACCGCTGCCGTTCTTTCCAATAATACAAGCTCGATCACTTTCTTTCAGATCAAATGACACATGATCGAGAAGGGGAGAATTCTCTTCTGTTGTTTCATAGCGAAAAGATAGCTGAGACACTTGAAGTTTAGCCATTGATGAATCCTCCAATAACAAACGCAGTCGTCACAAGCATATACAAGATCACAGTTGCTAAGGCAGCTTTTTTTGATCCTTCAGCATAGTAAATAATTCCATCATAAAGGATCCGTAAAAGATATAAGTTGAATAAGAAGGAAACTATTTGAATCAAGAGAAAATAGTGATCTAATTGTAACACCATCACACAATAGATCGCTGCACTATTCACTAATAAAAGAAATGCATTATAAACCAAAATAACAAGATACATTTTGCGTAGAATAAAAGCTTTATGAAAAAAATACATATAAATAGAAGTTAGGACAGTACTGAGAAAATTTAAAATGAAATAAAGCGGGATTGTCAGCAAAAAGATAAAAACAATGCTGGCAAGTTGTTTCCCAGTGGATAAAGGTTCATCTACTAACAAATCAATAATAAAAAATGTTAAAAAGACAGTCGACACAAATAATGATAGTAAGACAAGGCCTACAATGGTTTTAATTGATTGATTCTGATTGAAAAATTGCTTAGGACGTAGAAGTAGCTCCATGGAACCGCATTCTCCTTTCTTCTATGGTAGATGTACATGGCTAACGTATTGCTCTAAAAGAGATGCCATGAATAAAAGAATGGCTGCTGAAAAAATCAATTGAAGCACAGTTAGAGTCAGTTTTTTTAATTCAATTGTTTCTCCTTTTATAAATCGATAGAGATAAATAAAAGGATAAGAGCTGACGATTGAAAACAGAATTAATCCAAGGACTTCTACGAAAGCATGAGGCAGGAGTCCTGTGAATAGCTGCTGCGCTTTGTGAATGACAATCAAATACTGAACGAGTTTGCCGATAATGTAGCCGTTGTAAAAAAGAATGCCTGCAGACATGATGCCGCCTGTAAAAGCTCCAATTCCTAATATCGCCATTCCAACTTGTAAATTGTTTAAGAAAATAGATAGAAAAAACATCTCTTCATCCTTTTTAAGATAAGGAATCTGATCATAAGGAAGAAGGCTTCCGATTAGCACAGCTGCAATAAAGATAGCAGCGTAGAGGTAACCGAGGCGTAGAATCAGTCTATTCTCCGATATAAAACATCTTATTTTTTTCAACATATTCAATCCCTTTATAGATGGTCTTGCGGCATAACACCCAGCAAATCACTGAAACGATCACAAAATATAAAGCAAACAGAACGCTTATGAGACTTGTAGAATGCTGCAAAATAGGTAGAAAAGAGGTCAAGATCATATAGTACATGAAAGGCAACACGAGAAAATTCCTTGCAAAGGCCTGTCCTTTATCGATAACTTCTATTTCTTCATTGGTTGTCCCTATTTCATGCTCGTGAATAAAATTGAATTTTGTTGTGAATGGAAACAAATACAGCTGAATCAATGGAAAAATGTAAAAGCCAATCCCCAATGCCACCAATTGAATGAGCATCTGAACATCAAAAAGGTGATATACACTCATGATTGATAGATTAATGAAAAGTAGAAAGAGTGATGGTATAGAAAATAAACAATAAAATAACTGGATTTTTGATAAGAAAAACTGCATAAGAGATGTTTGAGAAAGCTCATAGAGCCAAATATTCTTTTTTTCAGCACTCAAAGAAAATATAGAAGGGGTCAGCATTCTCATTTCATATGTTTGATTAGCTAAAATCATCACATTTAATGTGAATAATATCTGAATTTGCAAAGCTTGATGATCAATAAGCGAGATCAAACCTGTCATAACCCCGACATAGAAGAAGGCTTCATATGACATGAACATATAATTAAAAAACTCTTTAGACAGCAGCCACCTTTTTTCTTTTAACACCTTAAGGTCTTTTTGAATCAACATATTCTTTTGAAACAGCGAGCCCTGAATTTTATCAAGTGCTTGAAAGTACCAATAATATAAATCTCTAAAATGTTTTGAGCTTTGATCATGCTCTTTCCCAGTCGGAATCCAGCGAACAGGAGTCTTCATGACGAGTGTTGCAGCTAATATCACCACGAAAAATGTGACAGGTGAAGTAAAAAGCGCTAGAAATTGTAGAAATACCGAATCCTGTGAAAATAAAGCATGATGGATTTGCTGAAGATTATTCTGATATAAAGACACCAAGTTGTTTGAAAGTGTAATCCAAAACGCATCTTCTGCAAGCGAAGAAATTGATTGAAAAAGTTGTCGGAAGGTGTGATAAAAAGGGAAAATAACGTTCGATATTAGAACCCTTCCGAATAAGAAGAAAAGTAAAGAGATGCTTGCGAAAAAAAGAACACGAATGATCCCAATTTTTTTTACGACAATGTTATAGATGTAAGCACCAAATATCTTATTGCTGACGATAAAAAGTAAGAAGCCTGTCAATAAAACATTGAGATGCTTCAACCAAAATATCCAGTCATGTGTTTGAGCAATGAAATATTGAAAGAGAAAATAAATCAAATAAGTACTCAAGCTCGTAAATAGAAGCCATACCAACTCTGAAAATAAAAGCGTTTGAAAAAGGCGTCTCGCGGAAACAGGTGCAAGCTGTATTAACTCTTCAAAAGGAAGAATATGCGTTCTTCTATAAGATTCAATTCCTTTGACAATAGAGAAAAGGAACAAAAATATCACAAAAGCACTTTCCCATTCTATTTGATAGACCGAAGAGTAAAGATATGAATAAATAACGAATACAATCAGGCATCCGAATAAAGTATCAAGAATGCAAGAAAATAATATGTATTGTTTAGAAGAAAACGATTTGAAAAATGAAACCCTGCGTATTATAAACTGAGCTAGATTTGAATATTGTTGTTTCATTCTAATTGATAGAAGTAGTGATAATAATGGATATAACATCTTCTCACCTGCATAAAAATTTAAATAGAAGGAGAACAAAGTCTCCTTCTATTGAGTCATAAAATTGAATTACCAAGCAATAACAGCTTTACGGCCTTTTTTCTTAATTTCGTTTTTAAGGTACTGACGAATTGTCTCTTTACCAGCCGCTGCAATGAGAGAAAGACCACCTGATCCTACAGCAGTTAAAATGGAGACAATTGTTGTAACAGCCCCGCCCGCTTCAACCACGTTCAGAACAACAGCTGCAACACTGCCTGGAATACCAAATTCTTTTGCTAGATCAGCAACGGGCAGCATTTGTAGCGAGAAGGAAAAAAGAGCTAGCATAAGGAATCCTACTGCTAAAGCACCAAAAAGAACATGTAGTTTGATTTCATTTCTTGTTTCTGTCATATCAAATTCCTCCCTTTTTTGTATTTTTATTACTATTTTATCTTAAGATATCTTTTAGTTCATCGCAATCCTTTTTTTTCATTTTTTTCATGAATTAGTTATAGATTAATATAAAAAAGGTGAAAAGATAAGTGAGAAAAGAATCGTTTTTGCTAGAATAAAACACGTAAACATGATCTGAAATACCTTGTTTTCACAGGTGGGAAAGCGAGTCTAATTTGCATATAGGTAAAGAGATATGTGCAGAGGGACCAATATCCTTTGATCAAAATCTTCTTTCAAGATAAAATTGGAAGTATCCATCATTCTTTTGGAGGCGGTTTTCTGAATATTCGATTGTTAACACCAGATGATGCTGAAGAATATGCAGCACTCAGACTAGAAGCACTGCGATTAAATCCAGAGGGTTTTGCGATGAGCTATGAGGAAGAGCAAATCAATACAAAGGACAAATATAAAGCGCGTTTTGCTTCGGCCCAATCTATGTGGACTTTTGGCGCTTTTCATCAAGGGCAGCTTGTGGGGGCAGTCACGCTCATCCAAGAAACCTTGCAGAAGTTAAAGCATCGAGCGAATCTGACAGCGATGTATGTAACACCTAGTGCCCGCGGAGAAGGAGCAGGCCAGGCCTTGATGACAAAAGCTCTTTCCTTTGCGCGAGAACGGCAGGATATCGAGCAAATGTATTTATCAGTGGTGACAACTAATCACTCAGCCAAGCGCCTCTATCGCTCCGTTGGATTTGAGTCGTACGCTGTCGAAGAAAAAGCGCTAAAATGGGCTGATACATATGCAGATGAGGAAAAAATGGTTTTATTTTTATCATAGTCTGGAGGAGATAGAAGTGGATCAACAGGCCATGCGTATCATATTAGCAGCAGGACCCAATAGTGAGCTGGAATCTTTTGCCCTGCGTGCAGCACTTGAAAACTTCGGCGTGAAAGTCGATATGCATTGGATCGGAAGACCGAATGATCTGATTCATGTGTTATCCGGCAGAAATAGAGGTGAAATAGATTACCTTCTTTTATCGTTTCACGGTGAAGAAGGAGCATTTATCCTGCCTGAATTAGGGGAAGATGTTTACGAAGATGAGGAGCCTAGAGATACTGCCTTTGGAGTGGATGAAATCAAGCGGTATGCCTCCTTAAAAGGAATTCATGTCATCTCTACAGGCTGCACACTAGGAGAGAAAAATTTAGCAGATGCTTTCTTAGAGTCAGGAGCTACATCTTATACGGCACCGGACGATTACATCGATGGGAATGCAGCATTTATTTTTGTGCTGACCATGCTGTACGAGCTCATGAACAATACAAAGACGGTCAGAGCGGCATTTGATCGAGCGCGTTCCATTGATGAAGAAACGAAATTATTTCAACTATATATGCAAAAGTAATCAAAGGACTGAGAAATCAAGTCCTTTTTTTATTCCTCTCTAAAAATGTGTCGAAAATGTGACAGTTATGTGATTTGCAAACTAAAAAGGGTGCATGCAAAGTCTATCCTACAAACACACGTCATTCAGGCATGACGGCATCACGAGAGGAGAATCATTGTGTCAATGAAATGGAAAGTCAGTCTCGTCCTATGCGGACTTGCGATGATCATCGGAATCGCTGCGTTTTATCATAATCAGCAGGCAAGCGGGACAGAGAAGAAGAAGGTAGAACCAGATGCGAGCTATAAAGAAGTTGAAATTGTGACCCTCGTGAATGACGGGAGATACTTGAGATATGCTGTGAACTATCCTGTGTTTCATCAAAAAAAGCTAGATCAAGAGATGAAAAGATTTGCAGAAACAGCGCTGGACAAATTCAAAACATCGTTTAGTGAAGCAATTGATGTCGATGAAGATCATCGATACGAATTAAACATAGATTACGAGATTACTCATTATGCCAAACAAACTGCTGCGATCAAATTCAATACATATGAATTGAAAGGCGGAGTAAAAGGCGCACATGAAACGAAGATATTCAATTTTGATTTCAAGAAACAGCAGTTTTTATCAATTGATGATCTATTTTTATCAAAGAAAAAAAGTCTGCAAAAACTGTCTCAAATGACATTTGAGGAGTTGAAAAAAGATCGCTCTCTTGCTGAAAACGAGCATTTGCTCAAACAAGGAACGTCTCCTAAAGCAGAGCATTATCAGTATTTTGCCATCAAAGATCGTTTTATTGAATTCTACTTCCCAGCAGGGCAAATTGCACCAGACAAACAAGGCCCTCAAGTGCTGGCGATTAAGAAAACACTGCTTAAAGGCATGTTAAAGCCAGAATACATCAATAAAGAAAAGAACAAAAACGAGAAAAAAGAACCGATCGCAAAAAGAAAGATCGTAAAACTGCCAAAACAGGGAGTATTCAACCCAAATCAAAAAGCCATTGCCCTTACATTTGATGATGGACCAAATCCATCAACGACCTCAAAAATCTTAACAGCTTTAAAAGAAAACAAAGGACATGCGACATTTTTTGTATTAGGAAGCAGGGTTCAATATTATCCTGATATGCTGGGTGAAATCAGAAAAGGTGGAAATGAAATCGGAAATCATTCCTATAGTCATCCTTTACTCACAAGACTGCCATTAAAACAAGCCATCAAGCAAGTAGAAGATACACAGCAAATCATTGAAAAAGCAGGCGGGTTCACACCGACTCACTTTAGACCGCCATATGGTGGAACAAACAGGCAGATCAACGAGGCTGTCAACATGAAAGTCACGCTTTGGGACGTAGATCCTGAAGACTGGAAATATCGCAACAGCCAATACGTCGCCAACTACATTCTCACACATGCGTCTAGCGGAGAAACCGTCTTAATGCACGACATCTATGACACCTCTGCAAACGCAGCTGTCACGATCATCAAGGAATTGACCAAACAAGGATATCAATTACTAACCGTATCGGAGCTTGAGCAGTGGAAGGAAATACGGGCGAAAAAGGTGAATTGAATACGTAAAAAAGATGCGAGTCTTAGAGGATTCGCATCTTTTTTAAAGCCAATTATGAACATGGAGGAAAAATATGTTAAAGTGGTTGTAGAAAGGGAGGGCTTCGAATGATGTTGATGAGGTTGATCAGCATATATATGCTGACAGCGTTTAGTTTGGGATTTGTCGTAAACTATGTACCTGGTTTGATGCTGCCCGTCTATATACTTGCGATGATTGGGCTCATTTTATGTCTCGCACATATTGCGCTCCATTATATTCGGCGAATTAGATATATGTTGTTTGATGAAAAACGATAAGATTTCTCCTAGTGCAAAAACCTCCTGCTAGATGCGTGAGGTTTTTATTTTTTCGGTTTTTGATGTTCTAACAGTTGGATGATTTTCTCGTTTGACGCTTTGAGTTGTCTCAAAAGAGAAACGATATTTCCTGTGAATCCTATGAGCACAATAAGTAAAATGATGATAACACGCTATGACTTCCATTAATTTATATCAAGGATACAGTATAATAAGAATGTATAAAATGAACAGTTCGTGTCATATATTCGACAATTGATGTGAATGGAGAATGTTGAGGGGGATTCATTTGAAACGAGTAGACGTGGTTTCAGCTATTATTTATGACGAGGAAGAAAATCTATTAACGGTCAAGAATGTAAAGGGATATTGGGAACTTCCGGGCGGTGCTGTAGAGAAAGGTGAACACCTGCAGCAGGCTGTCATCCGCGAAGTGAAAGAAGAGACAGGGTATGTTGTCAAAGTAAATGAACTTCATTCGGTTCGAGAAGCATTCTTTCAAGATAAAAAACATCACGCACTTATCATTACGTTCTTTGCGGAAATCATCGGGGGAGAGATGAACATTCTAGATCCGGATCATGATATTGAAGAAGTAAAATGGGTCAGCACTCAAACCTTTCAAAAGCTAAACCTAAAGTTATATCACATGCTAAAGTTAAACCAACAAACACAAGCTTTTTATGATTTTGAGGGAAATAGAACAATTGGTTGAATCCAAATTGATAGAGGCATGAAGGAGCGATATTGATGTTTTTATACTATGGGCCTACAGAAGCTCCGATAGAAAATCCCGGACAAGAATTCATGAAAAGAATCTTCTTTCAGGAGGGTGAAGAGTATTGGAAACAAGGTAACGGGGAATCTTCCATTGAGGTAGAGGATGGTTGGGAAAGTGAAAGTCTAGTTTTCTTTTATACTGAACCGTATGGATTCTTTATCATCAGGTATCCAGATTTTTTAGTCCCTTTTCAAAAGGTAGAAAAGATCGAAACGATCGAGCATTTCATAGCAGGATCACCATTGTATGTGCCATCGTGCAGCTATGTCGACCGCAATCAGGCATATCAAATCATTCAACATTTTTTGATGACAAAAAAGGTACCTGACTCTGTTGAATGGGTCGAGTTGAGGAATATTGAGTTTCAGCATGAAGTGAAAAGTTAGGGGAGTAAGGTGAAAGTGTGTACAAATGAAAGAATACATAGTTTAGATGAGAGTATGCATTTACATGTAGGATATGATGAACAAGGTTGTGATTATGAAGGCGTGTTTTTTAAGAGTTTAGAAACAGGAAGATGGTTATTGTTTTTTGATCAAAAAAGTTACGGGTTGAATCTCTTAAAGAGTTATGAGGAATACAATCATTTAGGCTTATTCATTGTGGAATATTCAATTGAAGATGCTCAAATCGAAGAGAAAGGTCAGCAATTATTTGAGTGCTTTTTAAAAGAAAATGGCATAGTGGAATAAATGAATGGATCTTTAACTGACCTTACTTTTCATAAGAATGTACTGATTTTAACTTTCTACCGATAAAATTAGCAGATACAGGTGTTAATTCTTTTTCTCTTGCCCAAACAGAAAGTTGACCGATATGGTGAATTTCGTGGGCAATTATATGATGTAATATTTCATTTTTAGTGTATTCATCTTCATCCCAAGGAACTGTTACCATTCGATCTTGTTTTTCATCTAAATGAAACTTTAAAATTTCAACGATTTCATGTCGTAAAGTAGATGAGAGAGTTTTTACCTTCGTCAGAGACTTGTAATCATCAAAATTCAATACCACGTCTTCTTTACCCTGAATACCACGGAGCCAACTATATTCAACATCGATAATGTGAAAAAGAGTGTATAAAATACTCCCCACTCCACCTATGCGGTCTTGTAACAACTCTTCTGTTGTTAGTTGATGACACCAGTTAACCCATTCGTCTCTAACCTGCCAGTTGTACTCAAAAAACTTAATCATTATGATCACTCCAAAGTTAAATTGTTTGTTTAAGTACTGCTATCTCTGAAAAATATTCTTGTTGAATTAAACGACACAATCTACATGATCTGGTGTCAGTTTAGAACCAATCATACTATCAACCTTGTTTTCATAACATGACCCTTGGAAACTGTTACGTTTATAGGGTCTCTTGCATCAAGTTGTTCTTTTGGGTAAGCGGTAGTTTATCAATGTGTTTTAACAAATTACTAAACGCCTTCCTCATACTTCTAATATCCCGAATGTTTGTTCCTGTATTGATTATACTAAGCTTTCTGACAGGTATCAAATATCAACATTTACTTTTAACAGAGCCTTTTTCTCTTCAAAAAAATTGATTAGCAAGAATACACGAAGCATCATATTTTATTTTTTCGTATTTAAATTTTTTAAGCATTAATGCAGAATACAATACTTATATGCAAATCGCTTTGCCATCATTTCCTGCAGTACTCTAAATAGTGGAGCATAATGAATTGATTTCCTTCATGCCTTAGTTCATGACCAAAATCTTGCCATTGTTCTTGAGGGCTAAGGCGGCAGCTATTATCAAAAGAAATGCAGAGTGACAGTAGCTTAGTGCCGAAATCAAAAACAGACCTCATGAGGTCTGTTTTTGTTAGAAGTTAGGAAAATTTATTTTCACTTCCCCTTCTCCCGCTTCCGTTTTTCCTTCTCCGCCCGGTAAAACTCATGAAACATCTTCATCAGCGCGCGCTTCTCAATACGTGACACATAGCTCCGCGATATCCCAAGCTCCTTGGCTATTTCCCGCTGCGTTTTTTCTTTCTTTAAATCAAGGCCGAACCTGCCGACGATGACTTCTTTTTCTCGGCCGTCGAGAATGTCGATATACTCCTTTACTTTTTCAAGCTCCATGTTGAGCTGAATGGTATCGATCACATCTTCATTTTCGGATTTTAAGACATCGATTAATGAAATTTCGTTGCCTTCTTTATCCTGACCGATGGGATCATGCAAGGAGACATCTTTTTTCGTTTTTTTGAGCGCGCGTAAATGCATGAGAATTTCATTTTCAATACACCGCGCCGCATACGTTGCCAGCTTTGTTCCTTTTCCAGAAGAATAGCTTTCGATGGCTTTAATGAGTCCGATCGTCCCGATGGAGATGAGGTCTTCAGCGTCTTCCCCGGTATTTTCAAATTTCTTTACAATATGGGCGACGAGCCGAAGGTTATGTTCAATCAGCATGTTTCTTGCGTGTTCATCGCCCTGTGCCATGAGGGCTAAGTATTTTTTTTCATCATCTCCCGAAAGGGGCTGTGGAAAGGCATTGTTTTTGACATAGGACACTAAAAACACCAATTCTTTGACCATCAATCCCATCGCTGTAAATACTCCTGCCACGATTTTCACCTCCACCATGTTTAGGCCGCTGCCTATATCCTCAAATGTATGTGAAGGGGGGATTGTCTGTGTCTGTACGATGAAAAAATCATGTTTTTCGAAAAATGTTCGTCTGTTTTTACAGCTCCCCTCATATGTTTGCGGTTTCTTTGCGGTGCTTGGCGGTCAAGAAGCGTGCTAAAATATGTAATATTAGACCGAAAAGGAAGGGGTTTTTTCGGAACATGGGGAAGGTTCTATCTTCACATGTAGGTATGAAAATTAATGAATGGTATCGAATGATACGGCAGTTCAGTGTTCCAGATGCGGAAATCTTGAAAGCGGAAGTTGAAGCGGAAATTGAACAAATGGAAGAGGACCAGCATTTACTGATTTATTATCAGCTCATGTGTTTTCGGCACCAAATCATGCTTGACTATATACACCCTTCAAAATATCAACCTTTCTCAGTATCTAATCTAGTCGATAAAATCGAAAACTCCAATCATGAGTTATCTGATATGCTGCATTATTACCATGCATTTTTTCGTGGCATGCATGAATTTAGTCAAAAAGAATATTTAGAAGCCGTCAAATATTATCGAGTCGCAGAAAAGCAGCTGTCCATGGTATTTGATGATATTGAGCAGGCAGAGTTTCATTTTAAAGTGGCAGAAGCCTACTATATCATGAAACAAACACATGTCTCCATGCACCATATTTTAAAGGCGCTGGAAATATACGATCAGCATGATGCGTATACCATTCGCATCATTCAATGTCTCTTTGTCATCTCAGGAAATTATCAAGATTTAAAACGAAAAGACCGGGCACTGCCTCATTTAAAAAAGGCAAAACAGCTCGCATCTCAAATTGATCACCCGCGCATATACAGTTCAGCGCTCTATAATTTAGGAAAATGTTATGGTGAGCTTGGCTATAGAGAGGAAGCGGAACGATATTTAACGGAATCTGCTGATCTTGCCCGCAAAGAGCTGCTTCCAACGCTTCCGCATACGCTCTATACGCTGGCGAAGCTGCTTTTTAGACAGAATGAACAAGCGGATGCCCTGCGCATATTAGAAGATGGGAAATTGGCTGCAAAGAAGCATGAAGACCAGCTGTTCTGTCATATGTTTGAGTACCTGGATGCTTTATATGTTCAGGAAATCAATGAAGACCAACTGCAAAAAACCATTGATTATTTGGAAAAACTTAGCCTATACTCTTATATAGAGGATATCTCACTAGAAATTGCGACAGCCTTAGAAGCCTCTCAACAATACAAGAAGTCCAACCAGTATTATCAGAAATTATTATGGGCTCAAAATCAAATCCAAGAAGGAGAGTGTCTGTATGAATTCTAAGCAACGTTCGACAGTTGAAGAGAGAAACCAAACGTGAAACAAAGAGCGGGCCAATATGGCCGGCTTTTTTTATTTGAAAAAAAAGCGGATATGAGCATGAATTGATGAGAAAGCGGGCAATTTATCGGTAATGATGTCGGTGGAGGAGGCGGTCGAATGAGAGGGCTGCATATCTTGATGTGTATATGGCTGCTATGTGCTTTTATTCCTAATAAAATAGAGGCACGTACATTAAAACGAGTCGATCTTGAAAAAACGGGACGTGCCTTTTGGGATGTGAGAGCGGAACGGAAAAAGATTGCGATCACCTTTGATGATGGACCTCATCCAGTGTATACAAATCAAATATTGGATGTGCTGAAGGACCATCAAGTGAATGCAAGCTTTTTTGTGATAGGGAGCCGAATTCATACATATCCAATGATCGCAGAACGGATTGTGGACGAGGGGAATGAACTCGGCAATCATACGATGAATCATACGTATTTTGACCTTTTGTCGTCAAAGGAGATCAAGCGGGAATTAAAAGAATCAGCGGCTCATATCGCTTCACTCCAGCCTGGCGGTCCCTTATTATTTCGCCCTCCTGGTGGACGCTTAACAATGAAATCATTCCGCATTCTATCAAAGCAAGGGTACGATGTGGTCATGTGGTCCTTTACGCAAGATCCGAAGGACTGGTCAAGACCAGGCGCACGTAAAATTGCAAGCCGAATCATTGATCATATTCAAGGCGGCGATATCATCCTTTTACATGATGGCGGAGGAAATCGCAAGCAAACGGTAGAAGCATTGAAACAAGTGATTCCTGAGTTGAAGAAGAGGGGCTATGAATTTGTAAAAGTAAGTGAACTGCTGCACCATGACAAAGCATATATGCCTGTTCAGCTGCAATAGGCAGCATTCGTCAAAAACATTCATTCATTGAAACCAAAAGTCTTGTCGTTTACTATATGAAGAGGGCTTTTGGAGGTGAATGTTGTGAAGAAATATGTTTTCCTTTTTATCCTACTATGTGTTGCTGCTGGGTGCTCAAAACCAGTACAAGAAAGCGTCATCGCATTTGGTGACAGCAATACAAGAGGATCAAACTGGGACTTTCGAGATTATCCAACATCTGAAAAATGGGTGAATCTCATGAAAAACGTCGAGCGCGGCCAAATTCAAGTGAAGAATGCAGGCATTGGCGGGCAGACGACTGAAGACGCGAAACTTCGCTTTGAGCAGGATATTTTAAAACAGAAACCAACTTACGTCCTCATCATGTTCGGCACGAATGATGCGGCGATTTTAGACGGGAAACATCCCCGAGTGACGAAAAAACGGTTTAAAGAAAATTTAATCTACTTTGTTTCTGAAAGTAGAAAAGAAGGCATAACCCCGATTCTCATGACCTGTGTGCCTGTTGTAGAAGGCGGGAAAAAGGGCTTGTATTATTACTCTAGATATAAGTCATCTTATTTTGCCGGGAGAGGCGGGGCAAGAGCTTGGCAAAACTCTTATAATGATATCACCAGAGAAGTAGCGAAGGATGAGCAGGTGCCGCTTGTCGACAACTGGAAAGCTTTCATCCGAGAAGCTGGAGAAGATAGTGATCATGCCCTGATTCAGTCAGGTTTAATCGACCCTTCTGGCAATCATATGACACCAAAAGGGGCGAGAATTATTTATAACGAAATCAAAGAGCGTGATGTCATCAAACATTTTTAAATGATGGCCATCTGCCTAAACAAGACCATCCATCCAGCATAGTCTAACAGTATATCTTCCTAGAAGGAGGTAACTGATATGTGGGGATGTCCTTATCCTTACCCTGCGTGTTCGCCTTATCCAGCACAAGGAGCAGGAATCGGTTACGCTTTTCTTGTTGTGTTCCTTGTGGTCATTTTAGTCGTAGGCGGAGGGTTATGGTTTTGGAATGAACAGCCTTGTAATTAAGACACCTCTTCTTTCATCAGAAGGGGTGTTTTTTACGGAAAATAGTAGTAAGCCTATAGCGCAAGTGATATAATATCAGTCACCTGAGTTTAAAAAAGGAGAGTGCTCGGGAGGCATGGTTCCTGTGATATGGAATTAAGAGGAAACAGAGAGCATATGCCCGAGCGAACGTCTTTTCATTTCTGTCTCAATTAATTCAATGAAGTCGCGATTTAAGTTCATTTCATTTGCTTTATAATACGATTCTATAAGTAAATCATCTGACAGCTTTTTCATACTAGAAACCCATATGATGGGAAAAACACCTCCCCTGAAAAAGTTGGCATAAAATTTGAGGAAAAGACATATCATCATAGGTTGATCGACTGTCTTTGAAGTACCTTTAATCTACCATGAATGGGAAACAAGAACAATCGTTCTGTTATCCACATGGTTAAGTGGATAACTTGTGGGTAGAGTGTTTATAATTGAATGAAAGCGTGATGGAATATAGGTGGATAATGTGTGTAAAATTATCCACACCTGTTGAAGGTCCTCATCATATGTCGAAAACTTTTTCATTGTATTCGATAGACAGACAAATTGTGATTTGATTCGACACAATCGCTGAAAACCAATGGAAGAAAGGGTGCAAATTGTGCTAAAGAAGTATTTCTTACCGGATGAATTTGTGAAAAGTATTTTCCACATTTCACCACAAAAATTAAAAGAACGAAATGTAAAAGGAATTATTACCGATCTAGATAACACACTAGTAGAATGGGACCGTCCAAGTGCGACACCGCGCTTAATTGAATGGTTTCAAGAAATGAAAGATCACGGGATACAAGTGACGATTGTATCGAACAATAATGAAAAAAGGGTCAAGCTTTTTTCTGAACCGGTTCATATTCCGTTTATTTATAAAGCGAGAAAGCCTATGGGAAGAGCCTTTAATAAGGCAGTCGCTGATATGCAGTTGAAAAAAGAAGATGTGGTTGTCATTGGAGATCAGCTCATGACAGATGTTCTTGGCGGGAATCGTCATGGCTTCCATACGATTTTGGTCGTTCCTGTTGCTGCCTCGGACGGATTTTTCACAAAGTTTAACAGGCAGATTGAACGCAGAATTTTAGGAGCCTTAAAGCGTAAGGGCCACATTCAGTGGGAGGAAGAGTAATAATGGAAAAGGTTGTTTGTATTGGCTGCGGTGTAGCCATTCAGACGGAAGATAAAGATCAATTAGGATATGCGCCGGCAGCATCTCTATTGAAAGAAGATGTGATCTGTCAGCGCTGTTTTAGGTTAAAGAACTACAATGAGATTCAAGATGTTTCTTTAACAGAGGACGACTTTTTAAATATATTGCACAGCATTGGAGAGACAGATTCTCTCATTGTGAAGGTCGTTGATATTTTTGACTTTAACGGAAGCTGGATCAATGGGCTGAACCGTATTGTCGGCGGTAATCCGATTTTACTTGTCGGCAACAAAGTGGATATTTTACCGAAATCCGTGAAAAAAGATCGTCTGATTCATTGGATGAAACGGGAAGCAAAGGAAAACGGATTAAACCCTATCGATGTTTTCTTGATCAGTGCAAGCAGAGGCCAGGGCGTACCTGAGGTGATGGAAGCGATCGATCATTACCGCGAGGGAAGAAATGTCTATGTTGTCGGCTGTACGAATGTTGGAAAATCAACATTTATCAATCGAATCATCAAAGAAGTATCTGGCGAAGAGAACGTTATTACTACATCCCAATATCCAGGTACTACACTTGATGCGATTGAAATTCCGCTTGATGACGGGTCTGCTTTATTTGATACGCCGGGCATCATCAACCGCCATCAAATGGCGCACTATGTCAGCAAAAATGACTTGAAGATTTTAACGCCGAAAAAAGAATTGAAACCGAGAACGTTCCAATTAAATGAAGCACAAACGCTTTATTTTGGCGGACTGGCTCGATTTGATTACGTAAAAGGCGGCAGAACATCATTTGTCTGCTATATGCCAAATGAGCTGAACATTCACCGTACAAAGCTGGAGAATGCAGATGATTTATATGAAAAACATGCAGGGGAACTCTTGTCACCGCCATCAAAAGAGGGAATGGAAGATTTCCCGCCGCTCGTTCCGCATACCTTTACCATTGATCAGCCAAAAATGGACATCGTCTTTTCAGGTTTAGGCTGGGTCACTGCAAATGATGCGGGCAAGCAAATCAAAGTTTATGCGCCAAAAGGCGTTCATGTGTTTATGAGACGTTCGTTAATTTAAATGTTCAAAGGGGGAGAGACCTTGAAACCTTTATACGGAGTAATCGGTAACCCTGTTGGCCACTCAATGTCTCCGGATATTCATAATGCAGCATTAAAGGATGCTGGAATTGATGGACATTATCATGGCTTTCAAGTAGAAAGTGATGACCTGAAAGATGCGATTAGCGGCATGAAAGCGTTAGGAATCAGCGGCATTAACGTCACTGTTCCTCACAAGGTAGAAATCATGCAGTACCTCGACAAAATTGATGTGACAGCTGAACGCCTCGGTGCCGTCAATACGGTGAGGCTCGAAGGGGGTCAGCTCGTTGGGTACAATACAGATGGAGAAGGCTTTCTTCATTCATTGCTTGAAGCCTTGGATCAGCCGCTATCAGAGCTGTCATTTCTCTTGATTGGTGCTGGCGGAGCGGCAAGAGCGATTTATACGACAATTGCTCAGTATGCACCGAAGAGCTTTGATATTACGAACCGCACCATTGAAAAAGCTGAAGCTTTAATTGAAAGTGCAGAGGGGAAAATCACATCTCAAGCAATCACATTAAATGCAGCGGAAGAGCGGCTTGGGGAATATGATGTCATCATCCATACGACCTCGATCGGCATGTATCCGAATGTTGAAGAAACCCCGATTTCTTTAGCGAACGCAAAAAAAACAGCGGTCGTTTGTGATATTGTGTATAATCCAATAGAAACAAAACTGCTCAGTGAAGCAGCAGGTTTAGGCTTGAAAACAGTGGATGGGGTTGGCATGTTTGTTGGACAAGCAGTAAGAGCCTTTGAACTGTGGACAGGCATTACGCCTGACGCCGGAAAAATGAAGTCAATTGTCATAGAGAAATTAGGAGGAACACCATGTTAAAAGGTAAGCAAAAACGTTTTTTACGTGCACAAGCACATCATTTATCACCTATTTTTCAAGTTGGAAAAGGCGGGGTAAATGACAATATGGTCAAGCAAATTTCCGAGGCGCTTGAAGCAAGAGAACTGTTAAAGGTCAGCGTATTGCAAAATTGCGACGAGGACAAAACGGAAGTTGCGAAAGCACTTGTAAAAGGTGCAAAGGCTGAGCTCGTTCAAACGATCGGAAATGTGATTGTCCTTTACAAAGAATCTAAGGAAAATAAACAAATTAAGCTGCCGTAAAGGTGGATGCGATATGAAAAAAATAGGGTTGTTCGGCGGTACGTTTGATCCTCCCCATAACGGGCATTTGCTGATGGCAAGTGAGGTGCGGATTCAAGTGGGGCTTGATGAAATTTGGTTTATCCCAAACCATATGCCTCCTCATAAAACTGGACGGAAACGAGCAGATAGTCATCACCGGATAAAAATGGTGGAGGCGGCGATTCAGTCAAATCCATATTTTCGGATCGAGCTCATTGAAATGGAGCGGGAGGGTCCGTCTTATACGGTAGATACAGTCGATCTGTTAAAGAAGCGTCATCCAGAAGATCAGTTTTTTTTTATGATAGGAGCGGACATGGTCGAGTATTTGCCAAAATGGCATCGGATCGATGATTTGCTTCAAATGATCACCTTTATTGGGATGAAAAGGCCGGGTTACGTTGGAAGTACGGGATATCCTGTTTTATTTGCAGATGTTCCAGCTTTTGATGTATCATCGACATTGATTAGGCAGCGAATAGAGCAGGGGAACCCTGTCGATTATTTGATTCCGAAAGCTGTTGAGCGTTATATAAAGGAGCATCATTTATATGAATCGTGAAGAAGCATTGAACTGTGTCAAAGAGCAGTTAACAGAGCATAGATATACACATACACTCGGAGTCATGGAGACAGCCATTTCATTAGCGGAACGGTTCGGTGCAGATGTGAAAAAAGCAGAGATCGCCGCTATTTTTCATGATTATGCGAAATTTAGACCAAAAGAAGAAATGAAGGGGATTATCCAAAAAGAACAGATGAACCCTTTATTGCTTGAATATTCGCCCGAGCTTTGGCACGCCCCGGTTGGTGCCTATTTGGTCAAAAAAGAAGCTGGAATTGATGATCAAGATGTGTTAACAGCTATTGAATTTCATACTTCCGGCAGACCAGACATGACCTTACTTGAAAAAGTCATTTATGTCGCAGATTATATTGAACCAGGACGTCATTTCCCTGGTGTCGAAGAAGTAAGGGAATTAGCAGAACATGATCTAGATCGTGCACTGATCCAATCATTAAAAAACACCATCAGTTTTCTAATGAAAAAGAATCAGCCAGTCTTTCCAGATACGCTTGCTACTTACAACTCGCTTGTGCATAAGAACAACTAAGGAGGAATTTGGATGGATTCATCATCAATTTTAAACGTCGCAGCAGGAGCATGCGATGATAAACGGGCTGAGGATATTATTGCCCTTAATATGCAAGGAATCTCACTTGTTGCAGATTATTTTCTCATTTGTCACGGGAATTCTGATAAACAAGTGCAAGCCATTGCAAGAGAAGTAAAACATCTTGCAGAGGAAAGCGGAATCGAAGTGAAGAAGATGGAAGGCTTTGATGAAGCAAGATGGGTATTGATTGACCTAGGTGATGTCATTGCCCATGTGTTCCACAAAGAAGAAAGAGGATACTACAATCTAGAAAAGCTATGGGGAGATGCGCCGAGAGAAACGCTTTCACTTGGCATTAACTCATGATTTATCAAGGGTTTGCAGGTGTGTATGACGAGCTCATGACACATGCACCTTATGATGAATGGGTTCAGTGGATCCAGCAGTATATGAAGCCGAATGCTGCCATCATCGATGTAGGCTGTGGAACTGGAGAGATTTCTCTTCGGTTAGCTGAAAAGGGCCACAAGGTCACAGGAATTGACCTCAGTGAAGAAATGCTGGCCTTCGCGCAGCAAAAAGCGCAGGCGAAAAAGCAGTCGATTCAATTTTTACATCAAGATATGAGAGAGGTTACGGGCTTTGAGCAAGCCTTCCAGGCAGCTGTTATTTGCTGTGATTCCTTAAATTACTTAAAAAACGAAAATGACGTCAAAAAAACCTTTAAAAACATGTTTCAGCTTTTAGAGGCAGATGGGGTTTTACTTTTTGATGTTCATACGCCTTATAAAATGGAAGAGGTATTCCCGGGTTCGACTTATGCAGATCAAGATGAAGAGATCAGCTATATTTGGCAGAGTGATAAAGGGGATGACATGTATTCGGTCATTCATGATTTAAGCTTTTTTGTAAAAGACGGAGACATGTATCAGCGTTATGATGAGACACATGAACAGCGCACATTTCCATTTGAAACATATGCAGCGTTCCTTGAGTCAGCTGGCTTTGAACAAATAGAAGTGACTGCTGATTTTACAAATGAAGCCCCCGGTGAATTCGCCGAAAGGTATTTCATCTCAGCTAAGAAACCAAAAACCATCGTTTAATAGAACGATGGTTTTTTAAAACCCTTTTTTCGCTTGTTGCAAAGATGATTAATTTCTGCGATCATCAGTGAACACGCTTGGCGGATATTGATGCGCAACCGCCTCTAGATCTTCATCGAATTTTTCATGGGTGTTTTGAAAGAGACGGTGAAACATATCTTGCACCCCTGCTTCAAGTGCTTTAATGCCTTCACCAGTGACGCCGCCTTTCACACATACTTTGTCTTGCAGTGTCGGAAGGGTATAGACTCTTTTTTCAATCAATCGGCCAAGTCCAACAAGCATATCCTCTGATAAGGTGGTGGCTTCTTCTTTGGAAATATCCGTTTCTTCTACGGCCGCTTCAATCATTTTCTGAACGAGAAAACTGATAAAAGCAGGTCCGCAGCTGACAATATCGGAAGCCGCTCTTGTAATCGAATGATGGATCTCGATAGGTGTTGAAATGCACGAAGCTAACTGTCTTAACGCAGTTTTCGTCGCGGCATTGCATGATGAACCAAAAGTTAAAAGTGATGCGCCTGATAAAGCGCGGTTTGTAATGCTTGGAATCAGCCTGGCTGTTTGACAAGGAACGATATCCTGAAGCTGTTCAGGATGAACCGGACTTGTAATGATGACAATGGTTTGCTGCTCCGTTAAAAGAGGGCTCAGCTCTTTTAACAGTGGATAAATATCAAGTGGTTTGACACAAACAAAAATGAAATCTTTATTCGTGACAGCCCCTGAAAGCTGTTTCGTTACTTCAAGCTCTGGATGGTTCTTTTTTATATTGAACGCTTTTTCAATGGTTCGGTTTGTAATAGTAATCGATGAGGGATTGACTGCCTTTGATTCAATAAATGCCTCAGTAAGTATGGTACCCATGTTTCCTGTACCGATTAACCCTATATTCAAACGTTCTCCCTCCTTAGACGCATTGGATCTGTTATCTTCTAAACAGTATGTTGAGCAGTAGAAAAATATGATTGAAAGAAGCGTGAGTAAGTGAAACGACTCATTTCATTAAAAAAATACAGTCTTTATATCGCCGCTGGACTCATAGTCGTGATCATCTTCAGTTTCTTCTTTTTCACTGGAAAAGGAGAGGGCAACAGAGAGCCAAGTGTATTGAAGGAAAATAAAGACATACAAGTCACATTAGAAGACAAACAAGAAAAGACAGAAAAAGAGCCATCGACGATTTTTGTAGAGGTCAAAGGAGCTGTAAGGAAGCCAGGTGTTTATACGTTTCAATCTGATGCTCGGGTAGAGGAAGCGATTCAAAGGGCAGGAGGCTTTACCAGCAAAGCAGACTCGATTGAAATCAACCAAGCAGCTAAATTAGAGGATAGTATGATGATTTATGTTCGGAAGCAGGGGGAAGCGGAAAGAGAGGCGCAAACAGCATCAGCTGACGCATCAACGGGCGTTGAAAAGAGTGAAGGTGTGAATGTCAATCAGGCCGATGCAGCCGAATTGCAAACCATTAACGGCATAGGACCAGCTAAAGCCGAAGCTATCATTATGTATAGAGAGGAACACGGAGAATTTCAACAAATTGAAGACTTGCGGAACATTTCAGGTTTTGGGGAAAAGACGATTGAACGGCTGAAAAGTCAATTGACCGTGAAGTAGAATTGACGGTAGAGAAGAAAGGCATGTACACTTAATATCAACCATCATTCTGGAGGGATCAGCTCGTGGAAAGAATTTCATGGAATCAATATTTTATGGCACAAAGCCATTTGCTTGCTTTACGAAGCACCTGTGAGCGGTTAGCTGTTGGGGCGACCATCGTAAGGGACAAGCGCATCATTGCAGGGGGGTATAATGGCTCCATTGCCGGTGATGTTCATTGTGCGGATGTAGGGTGCTATGTCATTGATCATCACTGTGTTCGCACCATCCATGCGGAAATGAATGCTATTTTACAATGTGCCAAATTTGGTGCACCTACAGCTGATGCTGAAATATATGTCACACATTTTCCTTGTTTACAGTGCTGTAAAGCCATCATTCAAGCGGGCATACGAACAGTGTACTATGCAAAGGATTATAAAAATCATCCATATGCGATTGATTTATTCGAGCAGGCGGGTGTTCAAACAGAGCAAGTTGAATTAGATGAAATGATCATCGACTTAAAAAATCAAGAAAAATTGGCCTTTGTTGCAGATTTAATTGGGAAGCTGAGTGAATCAGGACTTAGCGAAACAGAAATTCGCGATATGCATAAGAAGGCGAATCAATTATTTACTTCCTATGTTTAAATATTTGCCGTTTGGGGCAATTTCAGCAGCTGTTGGAATTGCTCTGGCTGCATATCATCTTCATATGTATTTCCTTCTCTTTCTTCTCATCATATTACTTCTCAGCCTACTGAAAAAAATGCCTCAGCTCTTTTTAATGGTCAGCCTATGCGGTGCTGTCTATATACTCATTTTTATGATTCATGAGTCTCTTGAAACGGATCAACCCGTACTAGAAAAATTCCTATCTGGTTCCGTTGTGATTGGAAGTATTCCGAAAACAGATGGCAATCGTTTTTCAGCGACTGTTTCAACAGACCATGAACAACTAGCCACTTTTTATACAATTCAAACAGAGCGTGAAAAAGAGGCATTAAAAGAGGTAGAACCTGGTATGAGCTGTCGCATGACAGGTGATGTTCGTCCAGCAGAGCACGCAACCATTCCTAACGGGTTTCAATACGATCAATTTTTAAAATCAAAAGGCATTGACGCCATTTTTCTGCCACAGTCGATCAAAAACTGTACAAAAAAAGACGGGTCTTCCTATTTTCTTCAAGTGATAAGGCAAAAAGGTTTGAAATTTTTAGAAGATCATGTGCCTAAACACTCTGTTGGCATTGTACAGGCACTTATTTTTGGCGATCGTGAGTTGATAGAACCTGACACATTAAGAGATTATCAAATGCTCGGCATTATTCATTTACTAGCAATCTCAGGACTGCATGTGCAAACGCTTCTTGCATGTTTATTTTGGTGTCTCCTTCGTGCGGGCGTGACAAGAGAGACAGCACGTATTCTTCTCTTATGTTTTCTTCCTATTTATGCTTGTTTGACAGGTGCTGCACCATCTGTTTTAAGAGCTTGCCTCATGGCAGGAATCTATTTAGTGATGACTAGTCTGCCAAAAGAAATGAAACAGCCTTCTGCTGTGGTATTAAGTGCAACATTTTTACTCTTATTAGCGATTCATCCTCTTTATTTATTTGATATCGGATTTCAGCTTTCATTCGCGGTCACGTTTTTTATTTTGTTATCGACTAGGATTTTATCAAAAGCAAAAAGTTCAGTCATGCAATTATTCCTGATTTCCTTTATTGCACAGCTTGCTTCACTTCCTGTTCTTTTATATCATTTTCATCAATTCTCTTTACTGAGTGTACCTTTGAACATGATATTTGTTCCTTTTTATACGACGGTCGTTATGCCGCTGTCCTTACTCTTTTTTATTCTCACTATGATTTATCTTCCGCTTGGACAAACATTGTTTCAGCTGCTTGATTCGGTGATTCAGCTTAGTCATCAATTGTCAGCCAATATGGCTGTTTTTGATGAATTCAACTTGATTTTTATGAAGTCTGCTTGGTGGCATATTCTGCTTGAGGTGAGCGCCTTAATTGTTCTGTTATTTGTGATGGAGAGCAAAACTTCTGTGAAATCCTATGCACTGCCGATCCTTTTTCTTATTGGTGTCTTGAGTGCACACTATTTCACCCCGAATTTTCTCGAAAAAGGGGAAGTGACAATGCTGGATGTAGGACAGGGGGATAGTTTGTTTATTCAGCTGCCCTATCGAAAGGGGCACCTGCTTGTGGATACAGGAGGCAGACTTTCTTTTGAAGAAGAACCGTGGAAAAAAAGACGTAAGGTGTCTACGATCGGTGATCAAACACTGATCCCGTTTCTGCATTCTAAAGGGATAGCAAAACTTGATGTTCTTATTCTCACACATGCGGATCAAGACCATATGGGAGAAGCAGCTCGTTTAATCAAGCGAAATAAAGTAAAGCGGCTGGCTATTCCAAAAGGCTTTGCACGGAGTCCAGAGGATGCGGAGCTGTTAAAAGAAGCAGCTGATCAAGGGATCATGATTGATGAATTAGAGAGAGGAGATCAGCTTCAGATTGGAGAGCAAATATTTCAGGTCCTTCATCCATCGCGTGATCGGGTTACAACTAAGAATAATGATTCACTCGTTTTGACATTTACTCTAGGCGGGAAGCGGTTTCTGCTCACTGGAGATCTTGAACAAGAAGGGGAACGAGACATGATAGAAGCCTTTCCTCATCTGCGGGCAGATATCTTAAAGGTTGGACATCACGGGAGTAAAGGGTCAACAAGCGAAGAATGGCTTCAGCATCTCAAGCCCTCACATGCACTCATTTCAGCAGGTGAACGCAATCGTTATCAGCATCCACATCAGGAAGTTTTGAAAAAATTAAAGGACCAGCAAATGAAGGTGTATCGTACAGATACCGACGGGAGCGTGACGTATGAATTTCTCGATGAGGAAGGAACGTTTTACACACACCCTCCATATGATATCTTACAAACTCAATAAAAAAACTGCCAAAACGGCAGTCATGTAACCTTCATGAAGTTAAGATCCAACGAGGTGTATAATGGTTGCCAAAATAAACATTGAGGCGAAAAATCCGAATGTGACGATAAAACCAACAGCTGAGTCGGTCACATCATTCCGCTTGCTTTGAACATTTTTTTCAAATTCATTCATTTTCATCCCTCCTGGCTAATTTTAGTATACTTGAACTCATTTGGAATTGCTAGAAGGTAAAGTAACCGTTTTCCATTTTATGATCATTTTATGAATATCGTCTGACAGCAGGCTGACCCGGGAGCTTGCGCCGGACGTTTACTATAAATGAGGAGGCGGCACTTTCAGCTTCCTCTTTACTAATGTCTTCACACACTTTAGGATAGAGGAGGAAGTGAAAGAGAGGGATTCAATTGATGGTCTTTGATGTATGGAACAATTTAAAACGAGGGGATATCCATCCCGTTTATTGCTTATATGGGAAAGAAACATATTTACTGCAAGAAACCGCTGCTAAATTGAGACAAGCTGTAGTAGAGGAAGAAACGAAGGATTTTAATTACTCCGTCTTCGATATGGAAGAAGTGCCGCTTGAACAGGCTGTGACGGATGCAGAAACATTTCCGTTTATGGGAGAAAGACGTCTCGTCGTGATCAAGAATCCTTATTTTCTTACTGCTGAAAAGAAAAAGGAAAAGATTGAGCATGAGCTTTCTGTATTAGAAGCTTATTTAGAAAAGCCAGCGCCCTATACCATTCTCGTGTTATTGGCACCATATGAAAAGCTGGATGAGCGTAAGAAAATCACCAAATTGCTAAAAAAGAAAGCTGCTGTCGTTGAGGCGAAAGAGTTAAACCCAAAAGAAACAACTGATTTCACCATCACACTGGTGAAGACAGAAGGAAAGACGATTACATCCGAAGCGGCTGAGCAGCTTGTGATGCTATGCGGCGGAAGTCTCTCCTCTCTATTCCAAGAGGTTCGGAAGCTAAGTACATATATTGGAGAGCGGGAGGAAATTGAGTTAGCAGATGTCAATCAGCTCGTTGCAAGAAGCTTAGAGCAAAATATTTTCGAGCTGATTAATCAAATCGTAAACAGACGCCGGTCTGAGGCCATGCAGATGTTTTATGACCTGCTGAAGCAAAATGAGGAACCCATTAAAATATTAGCACTCATTTCAACTCAATTTCGATTGATTTTGCAGACGAAGTACTTCGCTCAGCAAGGCTATGGACAAAAACAAATTGCTTCAAATCTAAAAGTCCATCCGTTTCGGGTCAAACTTGCGATGGATCAGGCAAGACTGTTTTCAGAAGAAGAGCTCAAGCAGATCGTCAAAGAGCTTTCAACGATTGATTATGAAATGAAAACCGGTAAAAAGGACAAGCAGCTGCTGTTAGAATTGTTCCTGCTTCGTTTGTTAGGCGCTTGAACATAAAAAAACGACCTTCTAAAAAGAGGGTCGTTTTTGTTTAGATGTATAATTGCCAGTCTGTCCTTAAGGCTCGGCCGGTCAGGACGGACGTACAGTTAAACAGGTGCCTCATCACTGAGGCGTTGCAAGCATTATGCAGAAAGTCCGTTTACTTGTTTAGCAAGTCTTGATTTGTAACGCGCAGCTGCGTTTTTGTGTACAAGACCAGTTTTAACGGCTTTGTCAATGCGTTTTGCAGCAGAAGCAAGAGCAGCTTTTGCTTGCTCAGCATCGTTGTTAGCTACAGAAACTTCAACTTGTTTAATCGCAGTACGCATCGCAGACTTGATTGTTACGTTATGTGCACGGCGTTCGTTATTCGTTTTTGTACGTTTGATCGCTGATTTAATATTTGGCATGTGTTTCACCTCCTAAGATACAACCTAAACACAATTGTCTTAAGGTTAAATCTTCACAATAGAACAAATTGTATTCTATCAAACACACCTTTAGAATGCAATATAAATGTAAAGTATTTTTCATTGATGACGTACTCGAATGTTTCTTTCAAGAGATGGAAAGACTACTGTTAATTACTTGGTGGAAGGAGTCTTTTTATGGAGAAACAGAAACTCGATTTAAGCGTTTATCAAATCCGGACAGACCTCGCTGTTGAAACAAAAGAGATACTAGAACAAGAGAACAATCCGAATGTCGTCAAAAAGGACGGGATCCAAGGGATTGTCGAAAAGGAAAAAGAAGAGCAGGGCATCCGCATACGTACTGTGGAAATCACGAAAGAAGGGGAGGAGCTGACCGGCAAAAAGGCAGGGACATACTTGACGTTTGAGGCACAAGGCATTCGGGAGAAAGACTCTGAGATGCAAGAAAAAGTCGTCGAAGTCTTTGCACGTCATTTTGCTCAGTTTTTAAAAGACCGAGGCATTCAGGCTGATGCGAGCTGCCTTGTAGTAGGGCTGGGAAACTGGAATGTCACGCCAGATGCACTAGGTCCTCTCACAGTTGAAAACCTGCTTGTAACCCGCCATCTCTTTGAATTACAGCCGGAAAATGTTCAGGAAGGCTATCGCCCGGTTTCTTCTTTGTCACCTGGTGTGATGGGACTGACCGGTATTGAAACAAGTGACATTATCCAAGGTGTGATTGAGCGGTCTAAGCCTGATTTTGTCATCGCGGTCGATGCCCTTGCTGCTCGTGCGGTGGAACGAGTGAATACAACCATTCAAATTTCTGATACAGGTATCCATCCCGGTTCTGGTGTAGGGAATAAGCGAAAAGAATTAAGCAAAGAAACATTGGGAATTCCAGTGATTGCGATTGGCGTTCCGACAGTGGTGGATGCAGTAACCATTGCAAGTGACACAATTGATTATGTCTTAAAGCATTTTGGTAGAGAACTAAAAGATGATAGACCATCCCGCTCTCTTGTGCCAGCTGGTTTGACATTCGGGAAGAAAAAAGTGCTTAAAGAAGAGGACTTGCCAGATGAAGAAACGCGTCAATCATTCTTAGGCATCGTAGGAACCCTTCCTGAAGAAGAGAAAAGGCAGCTGATTCACGAAGTGCTTGCGCCCCTGGGGCAAAATTTAATGGTCACGCCTAAGGAAGTCGATACATTCATTGATGATATGGCAAACGTACTTGCCAACGGATTAAACACAGCGCTTCATCAAAAAATCACTCAAGATAATATGGGTTCATATAATCATTAATCGGTTCTACTTTCTCTAGCTCGCTCATAGTGTAATTACTAGAAAGCGTGCTGGAGGGAGTAAATCATGAAAAAAAGACCCCGCCGTCCTCGACAGTTGGTCGTTGCGATTAATGGAACGAAAGTAGTAAAAAGCATCTTCTTATTTATTGCCTCTCTTGTTGTGGTGTTTGTGATGACAGGGGCTTTGACCTCTTTAAAACCCGAGCTGAGGCCGCAAGCCTCGTTATATGGTGTAGCAGATGAGCTCTCTGGCGCATTTTTTGCCACATTAATGGGCATGGAAAACCAATATTTCGCCTCAGCAGTTCCAGAAGCTCAAAAAGGATTTCATTTCTCTGGGCTGTCATTGAAGCTTGCAACCAGTATTAATTTAGAAGACCCACGCAGTTTCCTAGGAAGAGAACTCCCAGGCTTTGAACATTTTGATACAAAAATCATCTTAGCGGGTGAAGGAACAGATTATACCAACATGCCAATGGAATCACCGCCGCCTAGTGAAGTAATCCAAGATGAAAAAGAAGCAAATTTGGCTGAGCTGGACAAGCTCGATGATGATACGCCGAAAAAGCCTGCCAAAGAACCTGACCGGTCAACAGGAAAACGAAAAGCTGTGTACATTTATCACACACATAATACGGAATCATATTTACCATTTTTAAAAGGAGAAACGAATCCAAATAATGCACGGCACTCAAAAGTGAATGTCACCCTTGTCGGCGACATGTTTGGAAAGGCGCTTGATCAGCAAGGAATCGGCAATACAGTCGACAAAACGGAAATTGAAAAAAGACTGTTAAAAAAAGGATTGAAGTATCCGCAGTCTTATAATGAATCAAGATTGGTCGTGAAAGAAGCCTTAGCGAAAAATGATGACCTCGATTATTTAATTGATATTCACCGGGACTCAAGAAGAAAGAAAGATACGACTGTCGAAATCAAAGGGAAAAAATATGCGAGAATTGCGTTTGTTGTTGGGAAGAAGAATCAAAGCTATGAGAAAAACTTAAAGCTTGCGACAGAGTTCCACCATTTGATGGAGAAAAAATATAAAGGTCTTAGTGTCGGTGTGTTTGCCAAAGGAGAAATTGGCGATAATGGAATCTATAATCAAGATTTATCCGACAAAGCCCTTCTTTTAGAATTTGGTGGAGTGGATAATAATATGGAAGAATTGAGAAATGCATCCAATGCGGCAGCTGATGTATTCAGCGACATTTTCTGGGACGCGGAAAAGGTTGACGGCAAAGCAAAGGATGAGAAAAAACGCTCTTAAGGTGGTGACGGATATGGGCTCATTTATTGGAAAAACCATTATTTTAGGATTGGTCTTGCTGTTTGGTGTCTTTTTAGGAATGCAGCAAGCGAATAATGGCATGCTGCAAATGAAGGGCTACCATGATCCGCAATTAAAAGGAGCTTTCTCCATTCAAATGAACGACAATGAAGAGAAGGAAGCTTCTATCTTAGGAACGGCTGTTACAGAAAAGGATCTTGCCGAAAAACAAAAACAGCTGGAGGAAATAGAGGGCTTTAATGCCTTTTCCAAGGCAGGAAAAGCCCTGTCTGATGGCATGACACATGCAGCCCGTTCTCTTTATGATTGGGTGAATGGGAAATAAACGAATTTCATGAGATATCACCCTTTTGATCAAAGCCGCTGACCAATAAGCGGCTTTTCTTGATTTCGATTGAATCTTTACAGCCCTATTGATATAATCTAACCTAGCGCAACCCGCGTTTTATAGTAGGAGTGATAGATTGTGACAGATAAAGAAAAACGATTAGAGCGGCAATCAAGAATTCGAAATTTCTCCATTATCGCCCATATTGACCATGGGAAATCCACATTGGCGGACCGTATTTTGGAAAAAACAGCGGCGATTACGCAGCGAGAAATGAAAGAACAATTGCTTGATTCCATGGATTTAGAGCGTGAACGCGGCATAACGATTAAATTAAACTCTGTCCAGCTGAAGTATAAGGCGAAGGATGGAGAAGAATATATCATGCACCTGATTGATACACCAGGGCATGTCGACTTCACCTATGAGGTATCTCGAAGCCTAGCTGCCTGTGAGGGTGCGATTCTCGTAGTAGATGCAGCACAAGGAATTGAAGCACAGACACTTGCGAACGTTTATTTAGCTCTTGATAACAACTTAGAAATTCTTCCGATTATCAACAAAATCGATCTGCCAAGTGCAGAGCCTGAGCGTGTAAGAGAAGAAATTGAAGATGTCATCGGGTTGGATGCGTCTGAAGCTGTTCTCACCTCTGCTAAGGCGGGTATTGGAATCGAGGATATTTTAGAACAAATCGTTGAAAAGGTGCCGGCTCCCGCTGGAGATCCAGAAGCACCACTTCAAGCCCTTATTTTTGATTCTCTTTACGATGCGTATCGCGGCGTTATTGCGTACATACGAATTGTCGAAGGAACCGTCAGACCTGGTCAGAAAATTAAAATGATGGCGACGGGGAAAGAATTTGAAGTACTTGAAGTCGGCGTTTTCACACCAAAAGCCATGCCAACAGACGAACTCACCGTTGGAGATGTTGGCTACTTAACCGCTGCAATTAAAAATGTCGGTGATACACGTGTAGGGGATACGATCACAAGCGCGGAGAACCCTGCGAAAGAAGCACTTCCAGGATACAGAAAGCTAAACCCAATGGTATACTGCGGACTTTATCCGATTGATACAGCGAAATACAACGATTTACGAGAAGCGTTAGAAAAGCTTGAATTAAATGATTCTTCACTTCAATATGAGGCAGAGACATCCCAAGCACTTGGCTTCGGTTTCCGCTGCGGCTTCCTTGGAATGCTTCATATGGAAATCATCCAAGAACGGATTGAACGTGAATTTAAAATTGATCTGATTACGACAGCGCCAAGTGTTATTTATGATGTATATATGACAGATGGAGAAAAAATCGTCGTAGATAACCCATCCAATCTGCCTGATCCGCAAAAGATTGAGCGAATTGAAGAACCGTATGTAAAAGCCACAATGATGGTGCCGAATGACTATGTAGGCTCTGTGATGGAGCTTTGCCAAGGAAAGCGCGGGAATTTCATTGATATGCAGTATCTTGATGCGAACCGCGTGAGCATTGTGTACGAAATTCCTTTGGCAGAGATCGTATACGAATTCTTTGATCAGCTAAAGTCCAACACAAAAGGCTATGCGTCCTTTGATTATGAGCTGATTGGCTATCGTCCTTCGACGCTGGTGAAGATGGATATCATGCTGAATGGCGAAAAAATCGATGCCCTTTCCTTTATTGTTCACCGCGATTATGCATATGAACGAGGCAAGATCATCGTAGAAAAGCTAAAAGAATTGATTCCACGCCAGCACTTTGAAGTACCGGTTCAAGCAGCAATCGGTCAAAAAATCGTTGCTCGTTCCACCATTAAAGCGATGCGTAAAAACGTACTTGCTAAATGTTATGGTGGAGACATTTCCCGGAAAAGAAAGCTTCTTGAGAAGCAAAAAGAAGGGAAAAAGCGCATGAAGCAAGTGGGCTCTGTTGAAGTCCCGCAAGAAGCATTTATGGCCGTGCTGAAGATGGACGACAGCACACCAAAAAAATAACATCCTCAAGGCTGCCTGCTTTACAATGTCTGCCTTGACGTTTATAGTCGATAACAAACAAAGACGCCGCAGCGATAAACTGCGGCTCTTTACCTGTAAAGAAGGTGTCAACAAATGAAAGCAGCATACATTCACATTCCATTTTGTGAGCATATTTGCCACTATTGTGATTTCAATAAATTTTTCATCAAAACGCAGCCAGTCGACGAATACTTAGCGGCTCTTGAGAAAGAGATGCAGCACACGATCGAGCAAAAAGGCGAGCAGGAACTAAAGACAATTTTTATTGGCGGGGGAACCCCGACATCACTGACTGTCAGCCAGCTAGACCAGCTCATGAACAGCATTCACAGCGTATTAAAGCCGACAAAAAACCTGATTGAATTTGCAGTAGAAGCAAACCCAGATGAATTATCGCTTGAGAAACTGCATGTGCTTAAAGCAGCCGGCGTGAATCGGCTGAGCTTTGGCGTTCAAACTTTTGAAGACGATTTGCTCAAGAAAATTGGACGAGTTCATCAAAAGAAGGATGTCCTTACATCCTTTGAGCGAGCTAGAGCGGTTGGATTTGACAATATTAGCCTTGATCTCATGTTTGGCTTGCCGCATCAAGAAAAGCATCATGTGATGAATTCACTTGAGACGGCTTTCTCGCTGGGGGCAGAGCATTATTCGGTTTACTCACTCATCGTCGAGCCGAAAACCGTTTTTTACAACTTAATGCAAAAAGGAAAACTTCATTTACCGCCGCAAGAACGTGAGGCTGAAATGTATGAGCTTGTGATGGATGAAATGGAGCGCCATGGATTAAAGCAGTACGAAATTAGCAATTACGCCAAACCTGGCTTTGAAAGCCAGCATAACCTGACCTATTGGAGCAATGAAGATTACTTTGGTTTTGGTGCAGGCGCACACGGGTATGTAGATGGCATCCGAAATGTGAACGCAGGGCCGGTGAAACATTATTTGGAGCTGATTGACCAAACAGGGTTCCCGTATAAGGAAACACATCAGGTCACAAAAGCAGAGCAAATAGAAGAAGAAATGTTTTTAGGTCTTCGAAAAATCGAAGGGGTGAAAAGCGCTGATTTCCAAGCAAAATATGGTGCTGCACCAGAAGCACTTTTTTCCACTGTTCTTGAAGATTTAGAAGAAAAAGGCCTCATTGTAAAAGATGACATGGGGATACGTTTAACAAGAAAAGGAAAATTGTTAGGCAATGAAGTATTTCAAGCGTTTCTCGGTGAGTTATAATTGACATTTTAATTTGAGTTTGGTAATTTTGTTTATACAATTAGCACTCGTTGAAAGAGAGTGCTAACAGGGGTGATGATGATGTTAACAAATCGTCAGCTTTTGATTCTGCAAGTCATCATTAATGACTTTATTCGTTCGGCGCAGCCAGTTGGATCAAGGACTCTTTCTAAAAAAGAAGACATTACATTCAGCTCTGCGACGATTAGAAACGAAATGGCTGATTTGGAGGAACTTGGTTTTATTGAAAAGACCCATTCTTCATCAGGAAGAATTCCTTCCGAAAAAGGATATCGTTATTATGTAGATCATTTGCTCTCTCCGCGAAAACTGTCGTCTAAAGAGCTTGTGCTCATCCAGTCGGCCTTTCAGGAGAAAATTTTTGAGCTGGAAAAGACAGTTCAAAAATCGGCGGAAATTTTATCAGATCTCACAAACTATACATCGATTGTGCTTGGTCCAAAGCTAAGTGAAAATCGATTAAAGCAAATTCAGCTTGTCCCTGTTCAGCCAAACAAAGCAGTGGCGATCATGATTACAGACAGCGGACATGTTGAAAACAAAACCATTACCTTCTCTGAGCATCTCGATGTCTCCGATATTGAGAAGCTGATGAATATTTTAAACAGCCGCCTAGCCGGAGTCCCGATGGATCAGCTGAAGGACAGAATGTATAAAGAAGTTGTGATGCTTCTTCGTACGCATTTAAAAGATTATGATCATATTTTAGATGCGCTCGGCAATACATTTACATCGACTCAAAATGAATCAAAACTTTTCTTTGGCGGGAAGATTAATATGTTGAATCAGCCGGAGTTTCATGACATTGACCGCATCCGCTCACTCATGATGCTTATTGAGCAAAAGAATGATGTCATGCAGCTGTTTCATCCAAATCAGCAAGGAATCACCATTAAAATCGGTTCAGAAAACAATTTGGAAGCGATGGAGAACTGTAGCCTAATCACAGCTACTTATTCGATTGATCAAAAATCACTCGGCTCCATTGCCGTCATTGGTCCAACCCGTATGGATTATGGGCGGGTTGTCAGTCTCTTGCATCATGTATCAAAAGACTTGTCAAACGCACTTTCCAATTTGTATGATGAGTAGGGTGATAAAAGATAGGGGCACAGCCCCTTCGTATTTTTGAATCTTTTGAGGGAGGTGAACACAATGTCAGAAGAAAAACAGACACCTGAGCAAGAAGCAGAGGTTGAAGCACAAGAAGAAGCAGTTCAAGCAGATACTGAGGAAGTAACAAATGATGAACAGTCTGCCTTCCAAGAAAAAATCGATGAATTGCAGCAGCTTCTAGATGAAAAAGAAAACAAAATTCTGCGTGTTCAAGCAGATTTTGAAAACTATAAACGCCGTGCTCGAACTGAAGTGGAGACCGTGCAAAAATATCGTTCTCAACATGTTGTCAGTGATCTTCTCCCAGCTCTTGATAACTTTGAAAGAGCGCTTGGAATTGATCCAGACAATGAGCAGACAAAAAGTTTGTTAGAAGGAATGCAAATGGTTTATCGCCAGCTGGTAGAAGCGTTGAAAAATGAAGGCGTAGAACCAATTGAAGCTGTCGGCAAAGAGTTCGATCCAAACCTTCATCAAGCCGTCATGCAAGTTGAAGATGAAAACTACGATTCAAATATCGTTGTAGAAGAATTGCAAAAGGGCTATAAACTCAAAGACCGAGTTATTCGTCCATCAATGGTAAAAGTAAATCAATAACTACATAATGGGAGGTCATCGAATATGAGTAAAATCATTGGGATTGACTTAGGAACAACAAACTCATGTGTTGCAGTACTTGAAGGCGGCGAGCCAAAAGTCATTGCTAACGCTGAAGGAGCACGTACAACACCATCTGTTGTCGCTTTTAAAAACGGAGAGCGCCAAGTGGGTGAAGTAGCAAAACGTCAATCAATTACAAACCCGAACACGATCATGTCTGTTAAAAGACATATGGGTACTGATTATAAAGTAGAAGTTGAAGGCAAGAACTACACGCCGCAGGAAATCTCTGCGATTATTCTTCAGCATCTTAAATCATACGCTGAAGGCTATCTTGGCGAAGAAGTAACAAAAGCTGTTATCACAGTTCCTGCTTACTTCAACGATGCAGAACGTCAAGCAACGAAAGATGCTGGTAAAATTGCTGGTCTTGAAGTAGAACGTATCATCAACGAACCAACAGCAGCTGCACTTGCATATGGTTTAGATAAAACAGAAGAAGATCAAACGATTCTTGTATACGACCTTGGCGGCGGTACATTTGACGTATCGATCCTTGAGCTTGGAGACGGCGTCTTTGAAGTGCGCTCAACTGCTGGGGACAACCGTCTAGGTGGAGACGATTTTGACCAAGTCATCATTGATCACCTAGTGGCTGAATTCAAAAAAGAAAATGGCATTGATCTTTCTAAAGATAAAATGGCGCTTCAGCGTTTAAAAGATGCTGCTGAAAAAGCGAAAAAAGATCTTTCTGGTGTATCTTCTACACAAATCTCACTGCCATTTATCACAGCTGGAGAAGCAGGACCTCTTCACCTTGAATTAACGTTAACGCGTGCTAAATTCGAAGAGCTTTCTGCAGATCTTGTAGAGCGTACAATGACACCTGTACGTCAATCACTGAAAGATGCTGGTTTATCTGCTAGCGAGATTGATAAAGTCATCCTTGTTGGTGGATCAACTCGTATTCCTGCAGTACAAGAAGCAATCAAAAAAGAAACAGGCAAAGAGCCTCATAAAGGTGTAAACCCTGATGAAGTAGTTGCACTTGGTGCAGCCATCCAAGGTGGAGTGATCACAGGAGATGTCAAAGACGTTGTTCTTCTTGACGTAACACCACTTTCTTTAGGAATTGAAACAATGGGCGGCGTATTCACGAAGCTGATTGAACGCAATACAACAATTCCAACAAGTAAATCTCAAGTATTCTCAACAGCTGCTGACAATCAAACAGCTGTAGATATCCATGTCCTGCAAGGTGAGCGCCCAATGGCTGCAGATAACAAAACATTAGGCCGCTTCCAATTGACTGATATCCCGCCGGCACCACGCGGCGTACCGCAAATCGAAGTATCTTTTGATATCGATAAAAACGGTATTGTCAACGTACGTGCGAAAGATATGGGTACAGGCAAAGAGCAAAACATCACAATCAAATCTTCTTCAGGTCTTTCTGATGATGAGATCGAAAAAATGGTCAAAGAAGCAGAAGAAAATGCTGAAGCAGATGCGAAGAAAAAAGAAGAAATCGAAGTGCGCAACGAAGCAGATCAATTAGTGTTTACAACTGAAAAAACATTAAAAGATCTAGAAGGCAAAATCGATGAAGAGCAAGTGAAAAAAGCAAATGACGCGAAAGATGCGCTAAAAGCTGCGATCGAAAAAGGCGAGTTTGAAGACATCAAAGCGAAAAAAGATGAGCTGCAAACAATCGTTCAAGAATTAACGACAAAGCTCTATGAAGAAGCTGCAAAACAAGCACAAGCTCAGCAAGAAGGCGCTGAAGGTGCTCAAAAAGCAGATGACAATGTAGTGGATGCAGAATACGAAGAAGTAAACGACGATCAAGAGAAAAAATAATCACCTTTACTTTTGAAAAAGACTGCTGAAACGTACTCGTCAGAAAGTCAAAGTCAGGATCTCTTGGCTTTGACTTTTTTTCTTTTCAACGCTGAAAGGAATTGAAAAAGGTTAAATCAAAATGATACAATCGTATTTATGTGAGAAAATCGGGAGTGTGAAGAGATGAGTAAGCGTGATTACTATGAAGTGCTTGGCGTAAGTAAGAGCGCCTCAAAGGACGAAATCAAAAAGGCATACCGCAAGCTTTCAAAAAAGTATCACCCTGATATTAATAAAGAAGCTGGCTCAGATGAGAAATTCAAAGAAGTAAAAGAAGCCTATGAAACCCTTTCTGATGATCAAAAACGTTCGCATTATGACCAGTTCGGTCATGCCGATCCAAACCAAGGCTTTGGCGGCGGCGGTTTTGGCGGAGGAGGAGACTTTGGCGGCTTCGGCGGCTTTGATGACATCTTCTCTAGTATTTTTGGCGGCGGAGCCAGAAGAAGAGATCCAAATGCACCGCGCCAAGGAGCGGACCTGCAATATACAATGACGCTTTCGTTTGAAGAAGCGGCATTTGGAAAAGAAGCAACCATTGAAATCCCTCGTGAAGAATCTTGCGAGACATGTCATGGATCAGGTGCAAAGCCTGGTACGCAGGCAAAAACTTGTTCACATTGCGGCGGTTCTGGTCAGTTAAATGTTGAGCAATCTACTCCGTTTGGTAAAGTGGTCAACCGCAGAGTATGTAACTACTGCAGCGGAACAGGGAAACAAATTGATCATAAATGTTCAACATGCGGCGGATCTGGCAAAGTGCGTAAGCGTAAGAAAATTAACGTGACGATCCCTGCAGGTGTTGATGATGGCCAGCAGCTCAGAGTGTCTGGGCAAGGTGAACCAGGCGTAAATGGAGGACCTCCAGGCGATCTATTTGTTGTATTCCATGTGCGTGCGCATGAATTCTTCGAACGTGATGGAGATGACATTTACTGCGAGATGCCGCTTACCTTTGCGCAGGCTGCATTAGGTGACGAAATTGAAGTGCCGACATTACACGGAAAAGTAAAATTAAAAGTTCCTGCTGGCACTCAAACTGGCACGAAGTTTAGACTCAAAGGAAAAGGTGTGAAAAATGTACGCGGCTACGGCCAAGGCGATCAGCATATCGTTGTACGTGTCGTCACACCGACAAATTTAACAGACAATCAAAAAGATATCATTAGAAAATTTGCTGAAGTGAGCGGAAATAAACCAGACGAACAAGAAATGAGCTTTTTCGATAAGGTAAAACGCGCATTTAAAGGCGAGTAAGACGGATAAGGAGTTGGTAGTATTGAAGTGGTCAGAAATTAGCGTCCATACAACAAATGAAGCGGTGGAACCGATCACCAATATTTTGCATGAAGCAGGTGCAAGTGGTGTCGTGATTGAGGACCCGCTTGATTTAGTCAAGGAACGTGAAAATGTATACGGTGAGATCTACCAGCTCGATCCGAATGACTATCCAGATGAAGGTGTCATTGTGAAAGCCTATCTTCCAATGAACAGCTTTTTGATGGAAACGGTAGATGAGATCAAAGAAGCCATCAACAACCTTCTTCTATACGATATTGACCTTGGGCGCAATACACTGTCAATTTGTGAAGTAAATGAAGAAGAATGGGCAACCGCATGGAAGAAATACTATCATCCTGTGAAAATCTCTGAAAAATTCACCATCGTTCCAACGTGGGAAGAATATACACCAGTTCATTCTGATGAACTGATTATTGAAATGGACCCTGGAATGGCATTTGGAACAGGTACGCATCCAACAACCGTCCTTTGCATTCAGGCGCTTGAGCGCTACGTGAAGGAAAACGATACGGTGATTGATGTTGGAACAGGCTCTGGAATTCTAAGTGTGGCAGCAGCGATGCTTGGTGCAAAGGACATTCAAGCCTTTGATCTCGACACCGTTGCGGTAGAAAGTGCGAAGCAAAACATCGAATTAAATGGTGTAAGTAACCAAGTGACGGTCAAACAAAACAATTTGCTTGATGGAATTTCAGGTGAGCGTGATGTGATTGTCGCCAACATTCTGGCAGAAGTGATTTTGCGCTTTACAGATCAAGCCTATGACCTATTGAAGAAAGATGGCTATTTCATTACATCAGGCATCATTGGACAAAAGAAATTACAGGTCAAAACAGCATTAGAAGAGGCGGGTTTTGACATTGTTGAAGTGCTGTCAATGGAAGATTGGGTCAGCATTATAGCGAAAAAATAAAGCGAGTAGGTGTCAGGACACGTATGCAACGATATTTTATCGACCTCACGAAAGAAGAAGTGACGTTAAAGGGAGCCATCGTTATAAAAGGTGAAGATGTACATCATCTTTCCAATGTCATGCGGATGAAAGCAGGACAGGAAATCCTTTGTTTAACGACAGACGGCTTTGAAGCGCTCAGTAAAATTGATACAATAACAAAGGAAGAAGTAATTTGTCACCTTGAAAGCTGGACAAATCAGGACAGAGAACTTCCGATTAGGGTGACGATTGCAAGCGGTCTTCCAAAAGGAGATAAGCTTGAGCTCATTATCCAAAAAGGCACAGAGCTTGGCGCAAGTGCTTTTATCCCGTTTCAAGCGGCTCGTTCTATTACAAAGCTTGACCAAAAAAAATCCCATAAAAAACGAGAGCGCTGGGAGAAAATCGCGAAAGAAGCAGCCGAGCAGTCCTACCGGAATATCATTCCGCGTGTTTATTCAGTATCAACGTTTAAAGAGCTGACGCAAATAGCTGGTGAATTCGATAAATGTGTCGTTGCATACGAAGAATCATCGAAAGAAGGAGAGCAAAGCCGCTTTCAAACTGTGCTTCAACAGATGAAAGGCGGACAAACCTTGCTAGTGGTTTTTGGCCCTGAAGGCGGTTTGGCAGAAAAGGAGATTGAAGAGCTTGAAACGCTTGGTGCAGTCATTTGCGGGCTTGGACCACGCATTTTAAGAACAGAAACTGCTCCTTTATATGCGCTTTCCGCTATATCTTATCAAACAGAGTTATTAAGAGGTGAATTATGATGGGAACAGTAGCGTTCCATACACTTGGCTGTAAGGTCAACCACTATGAGACAGAGGCGATCTGGCAGCTGTTTAAAGAAGCTGGCTATGAAAGAAAAGAGTATGAATCAAAAGCAGACGTATATGTCATTAATACATGTACGGTCACGAATACAGGCGATAAGAAAAGCCGCCAAGTCATTAGAAGAGCCATTCGCCATAACCCGGATGGTGTCATTTGTGTAACAGGCTGCTATGCGCAAACATCACCAGCAGAAATCATGGCGATTCCTGGTGTTGATATTGTGGTTGGAACACAGGACAGACATAAATTACTAGGCTATATTGAAGAATACCGCAGAGAAAGACAGCCGATCAACGGGGTTGGCAATATCATGAAAGCACGTGTGTTTGAAGAACTTGATGTTCCTGCCTTCACAGACAGAACGCGCGCTTCATTAAAAATCCAAGAAGGCTGTAACAATTTCTGTACATTCTGCATTATTCCTTGGGCGCGCGGCCTTCTTCGTTCTCGTGATCCAGAAGAGGTCATCAACCAAGCGCAGCAGCTTGTTGATGCGGGCTATAAAGAAATTGTGCTGACAGGTATTCACACAGGCGGATACGGAGAAGACTTAAAGGATTATAACTTTGCAAAGCTTCTGAGAGAATTAGATGAACGTGTTATTGGCTTAAAACGAATCCGTATTTCATCTATTGAAGCAAGTCAAATTACAGATGAAGTGATTGAAGTGCTTGATCAGTCAGATAAAATTGTCAGACACTTACACATCCCGCTTCAATCTGGCTCAAATACTGTGCTGAAAAGAATGCGCCGTAAATATACGATGGAATTCTTTGCAGAGCGTTTAACAAAGCTGAAAAAAGCATTGCCGGGACTTGCTGTCACCTCTGATGTAATCGTTGGATTCCCTGGGGAAACAGAAGAAGAGTTCTTGGAAACGTACAATTTTGTCAAAGATCATCAATTCTCTGAGCTGCATGTATTCCCTTACAGCAAACGTACAGGTACCCCGGCTGCAAGAATGGAAGATCAAGTGGATGAGAATGTGAAAAACGAACGTGTCCACCGTTTGATCGCTCTTTCTGACCAGCTTGCGAAAGAGTATGCATCAGCATACGAAGGTGATGTGCTAGAGATTATTCCGGAAGAATCCTTCAAAGAACAAGAAGGAAACCACAATCTTTATGTTGGTTATACCGATAACTACATGAAAGTTGTTTTTGAAGGGACAGAGGACATGATCGGCCGTCTGGTCAAAGTGAAAATTACGAAAGCGGGCTATCCTTATAACGAAGGACAATTCGTTCGCATCAGCGATGATGTGCAGCCAGACAAAGTGAGAATGACCTCATAATAGATAAAAAAACCGGCAGCCAAAAGGGCAAGCCGGTTTTTTTATTTTGACTGATTCGGCATGAGACACAAGATCAATGCGTGAAAAGGGCGAATGAACGGAAAGAAGAGGAGAGAGCTTGCCACATTAAACAGCAGGCTGAAATGCGCAATCTGCTGGGCAGGAGAGCTTGCGAGAAGGGCGACAACCTCTGTGATCAGGGCGAGAAACGGCAGGCATAAAAGAACCCCGAGCACATTAAACACGACGTGTGCATAAGCCGTTTGACGTGCTGCGTAGCCGCCGGATATCGCAGCCATCACAGCCGTAATACATGTCCCAATATTGGACCCCAACACAAAGCTGATGCCTTCCTGAAGTGCCACAGTTCCTTCATTCATAAATCCCATTAAAATACCGATACAGACTGAGCTCGAATGAACAATTGCTGTGAAAATGGTACCCGAAAGCAGCGCTGTCCAGTCTGAATGCTGCATCATTTCAAGAAAACGCAATGTCTCAGGCTGGCTTGTCATCATCCCTGCAATTTTTGAAAAGCCTTGTATGCAAAAAAAGATCATCCCCAGCCCAAATAAACTTTTTCCTGCATGTCTAAAAGATGTCCTGCCAAAAAGAATGCATACAAGACCGGCTATGATCAAAACCCACATGAATACGTCCATTTTAATGGCGATAAATTCTGTCGTAAACGTTGAGCCGATATTGGTTCCAAGAATCATTGGGATCGATTTTTTAAAAGAGAGAATGCCAGTACTGACAAAGCCGATGACGATGACCATAAAAGCAGAACTGCTTTGTAGAACCCCTGTAAACACAATGCTGACCAAGAATGCTTTTAACGGGTGATCTGTAAAGAGAAGAAGTGATTTCTCAATACGAGACGACGCAAGCGCCATTAATCCTTTTCTCAGCAAACCCATTGACCATAAAAAAATGAAAATAAGTGCACAAAAATAAATGATCGCCATCATAGAAAAGTCCTCCTCTTACCAATGAATATATGGACTTGTCTACCTGCTCATGACGAAAATATATTTCCAAATCACTTAGTTGACCTCACACTAGGCTTATATTATAATGTCTAGGTACATGTTTTGCATGTATATCTTTTTTTAATGCAGTCGATTGGTGTATTCGGAGGGAGGGAAAGAGAATGTCAAAAACGGTCGTTAGAAAAAACGAATCGCTTGAAGATGCTCTTCGTCGCTTTAAACGCAGTGTATCCAAAACTGGAACATTGCAAGAAGCAAGAAAGCGTGAATTTTATGAAAAGCCTAGCGTAAAGCGTAAGAAAAAGTCTGAAGCTGCTAGAAAACGTAAATTCTAAAGAGGGTGGATTTTATGAGTCTTCTTGAGCAATTAAATTCTGATATGAAGCTTATGATGAAAAACCGTGAGAAAGACAAGCTTGTTGTCATTCGTATGGTAAAGGCTTCGCTGCAAAATGAAGCAATTAAGCTTAAGAAAGACAGTTTGACCGGCGATGAGGAACTAACCGTCCTTTCCCGCGAGATTAAGCAACGTAAAGACTCCCTCCGTGAATTTTCGAAAGCTAATCGCTTAGATTTAGTAGATAAAGTTCAAAAAGAGATTGACATATTAGACGTTTATTTACCTGAACAGCTTTCTGAAGAAGAACTGCAAACGATCGTGAAAGAAACGGTCGCTGAAACAGGTGCTTCCTCGAAGGCTGACATGGGTAAAGTCATGAGCGCTATTATGCCAAAAGTAAAAGGTAAAGCTGATGGAGCTGTCATTAACAGACTTGTCAGCGAGCAGCTGTCTCAATAAAAAGTATCCTTCTATTGTTAGAAGGATACTTTTTTTATGTCCTTGTGATTCTGTCATATAAAAATGAAACCTATGATACATTTGTAACGTATGTAAAGGAACAGTAAAATGGAAGAAAGAGAGGAGGGATCACCAAATAGATGAAAAAAATAAAAATTTCTATTGCTCTCTTCAGTTGTTTTATAATATGCTTGTTATTAGGGGTTCAATTGACCGCGAAATCAGCAGATCAGAAAGTTCATGTTATCCCAATTGAAGATACAGTAGAAAAAGGACTTTCTAAATTCATTGAACGATCGTTTGAGCAGGCAAAGTCGGAACGGGCGAAGCATATTATTCTCGACATCAATACACCGGGTGGTGCAGTTGATGCAGCGCTTAAAATCGCAGATACGATTCGTGCTTCCGATATCCCAGTGACAGCGTTTGTCAATCATAGAGCGCTTTCAGCGGGGGCATTCCTTGCATTAAATGCCGATCAAATTTATATGACCCCGAATGGAAAAATGGGGGCTGCTGCGATCATTGATGGAGAAGGCAATGCTGCCGATCAAAAATCTGAATCTCTATGGCTTGCTGAAATGAGTGATGCTGCCGAAAAGCAGGGGCGTGATCCAAAGTATGCTCTTGCCATGGCAGATGTAGATATAGACGCAAAAGAAGCCGGTGCACCAAAAGGAGAATTGCTCACCTTCAATACAGACCGTGCGCTTCAATTCGGGTATGCAGAAGGGGAAGCAAAAAATATGGATGACTTGCTTCAGAAGCTGAAATTACAAGACGCTTCTGTTCAATACGATGAAGTGAGCTTTGCTGAAAAGGTTGCGCGTTTTCTTACGCACCCAATTGTCATTCCAATCCTTTTATCCATTGCAAGCTTAGGGTTAGTTGTTGAGCTCTATTCTCCTGGCTTTGGGGTCCCGGGCACCATGGGAGTGACAGCGCTTCTTCTATTCTTTTATGGTCATCTCGTGGCAGGTTTTGCAGGATATGAGACGTTGTTCCTGTTTTTAGCAGGGATTGCACTCATCATTCTGGAATTGTTTTTGCCAGGGGGAATCGTAGGTGTCATTGGACTGATCTGTGTCGTTGTCAGCTTATTTTTAGCAGCTGGAAGCTTTACAGAAATGGCGATTTCCATCTTGATTGCCACTGCTGTTTCAACCATAGCAGTTATTTTATTGACAAAGGTGTTGGGGAAACGTATGAAATTCTTTAAAAAGTTCATTTTAACCGATTCAACCAATAAGGAAAGCGGTTATGTCTCAAATGAAACAAGAGAGGATCTTGTTGGACAAATCGCAGTGACAGCCACTGCACTTCGTCCATCTGGTACGATCGTACTTGGAGATGAGCGCATTGATGTTGTGTCAGAAGGTGCATTTATCGATAAAGATGAACAAGTAAAAATTGTGAAAGCGGAAGGCTCACGCATTGTCGTGAGGAAAGTATAGATATACTGATTTTAGAGGAGGAATAAAATGGATCCATCTACTTTACTATTATTTGTGATTATCGCAGCAGGTTTGATTGTTCTATCGATCTTTTTCACTTTTGTACCGGTGATGCTGTGGATTTCTGCCCTAGCGGCTGGCGTAAAAGTGAGCATTTTTACACTTGTAGGAATGAGACTGCGCCGAGTGATTCCAAACCGAGTGGTCAACCCGCTCATCAAAGCACATAAAGCAGGTCTTGATGTGACGATTAACCAGCTGGAGAGCCACTATCTTGCAGGTGGTAACGTGGACCGAGTTGTGAACGCATTAATTGCAGCTCAACGCGCGAATATCGAATTGAACTTTGCCCGCTGTGCAGCCATCGACCTAGCAGGCCGTGACGTACTGGAAGCAGTTCAAATGAGTGTAAATCCTAAAGTCATTGAAACACCATTTATCTCTGGTGTTGCGATGGACGGGATTGAAGTCAAAGCAAAAGCACGTATTACAGTTCGTGCAAACATCGACCGACTTGTCGGTGGTGCAGGGGAAGAAACAATTATTGCCCGTGTAGGTGAAGGGATTGTCTCTACAATCGGTTCATCAGATAATCATAAAAAGGTTCTTGAGAATCCTGATATGATTTCTCAAACGGTTCTTGGTAAAGGATTAGATTCAGGTACTGCATTTGAAATTCTCTCGATTGATATCGCAGATGTTGATATCGGTAAGAACATCGGGGCAATTCTGCAAACAGACCAAGCAGAAGCAGACAAAAACATTGCACAGGCGAAAGCAGAAGAACGCCGCGCAATGGCTGTTGCACAAGAACAAGAGATGCGTGCGAAAGTTGAAGAAATGCGCGCGAAAGTCGTTGAAGCAGAGGCTGAAGTACCACTTGCAATGGCTGAAGCATTACGTGAAGGCAATATTGGTGTCATGGACTACATGAACATTAAGAATATCGATGCTGATACGGATATGAGAGATTCATTTGGCAAAATGACAAAAGGTCCATCTGATAATGAAAACAAATAAGCATCCTCTCACGCTTTAAGGAGGGAGCCCATTGGACATTCTATTTGAAAATCCGCTACTAATTGCGATTATCATCGGTATCATCTCTGCCGTCTTTGGGAAGATCGGCAAACAAGAGGAGAACGAAGAGCAGAATCAGCAAAAGAAGCCCGCTCCTCAGCGTAAGCAGGTGCCCCAAAAGCAAACAAAGCAAACAAGTCCAGATTCAGTCGTGACCGATCAGCTGGACGATTTCGGCGATGTGCATGATCATGGCGGGATGAAGAAAAAAACTTCTCAGTCCTTACAAGATCGCTATACGGCTACACTTGACGAAATGGAAGAAAGAAAAAACGAGCTGAACAAAGAGTTCCAATCGCTTGAAAGAGAGCTGACAAGGCCAAAGGCTGCATCTGCTGAAATGAGGCCAAAATTCATTGAGAAGCTGAACCAAGATACAATTGTTCAAGGAATGATCCTTGGAGAAGTATTTGGAGAGCCGCGCGCGAAAAAGCCGCACAGAACGATGAAACGGCCATATAAAAGATAAAGAAGAAAGCCCCCTTTATGAAAAAGGGGGCTTTTTTTGCCTGATGGCATTTTTTCTTAAAGAAAATGCTGAAACAGCTGTTTTACGGGATTCATTAGCATGATATGAACCCCTGAGGAATAGGATGATACAGAGGCTTTCTCATCAGTCTCACCATCTTTCAGTTTGATCTCATACACATGAGGTGGGAAGGGGTTCTTATTGAATGGGAAAAAGAAAAAATCGACTTAAAGCATGGCTGACAAGAACACTTGAAATCCCTCCAGACGTGATGATGGATCTTCCCCGTATTACGATGGTTGGCAGACTCCACATTTACATAGAGAACCATAAAGGGCTTTTGCTTTTCAGTGATCAAGAGGTAAGGCTGATGCTCAAACAGGGACAATGCATTATTTCAGGGAAAGATTTTGTGATTAAAACGATTTTGCCAGAAGAGATTTTATTGGAAGGGAAAATCGATGAGGTCCGTTATATTGATTCTTAACTGACGGAGGGGAGAAGCGTGAAGAATAAATGGTTCGCCTATTTTATTGGCAGAGTGGAAGTGGAGATCAAAGGAAATGGCATTGAGCGGCTTATCAATGAGTGCACGAGGCAGGAGATCACAATGTTTCAAGTGAGCCGCCGTCAAGACAGCGTGCGCTTATTTATTCGCTTATCAGATGTACATGCCTTCAGAAAGGTACGCAGACATCATGACGTGACATGTTCATTTCATCAAAAAAAGGGCTTTCCATTTCTACTCCTATGGTCAAGGAAGAATATCGGATTTACCCTTGGGATTGTATGCTTTCTAGTGACGATATTGGCGCTTTCAAACATGGTATGGAAAATCGATATTAAAGGAGCCAATCCAGAAACTGAACATCAAATGAGAAAGCATTTAGACGACATTGGGGTGCAAAAAGGACGTTTTCAGTTTCTAATGGGAACACCTGAAAAAATTCAAAAATCCCTGACAACCAATATTCAAAGCATCACATGGGTCGGCGTAGAACTAAACGGAACAACCTTTCAAATGAAAGTTGTGGAAAAAAATGAACCTGAAAAAGAAAAATACACGAGTCCTCAGCATATCGTCGCCAAGAAAAAGGCTGTCATCACGAGAATGTATGTAGAAAAAGGGGAGCCGCTTGCCGCGGTTGATGAACATGTAAAGAAAGGACAGATGCTTGTCTCTGGACTCATTGGCAGCGAAGATCAGCAAAAAACGGTAGGAGCCAAAGCGAAAATCTATGGTGAAACGTGGTATCGTTCAGAAGTTTCTGTCCCTCTTCGAACATCTTTTGACGTTTTTACGGGTAAAATGAAGACAAAGCACAAGCTCTCCGCATTTGGAGGCTCACTGCCATTTTGGGGCTTTTCTTTTAAAAAGGATGATTTTAAGCAGCCAAAAACAGAAACAGAAGTTCATCCGCTTCATTTCTTAAACATGCAGCTCCCATTCTCTTATGAAAAGGAAATTACACGCGAAAGTGAGAAAATAAATCGCGAATACACAAATAAAGAAGCGGTTCAAGCAGGGATTAAAATGGGTAAAAAAGAATTAGAAGAGAAGCTAGGTCAAACAGGAGAGGTGAAAAGTGAAAAAGTTTTGCACGAGACAACAGGGAATGGTAAAGTTAAGTTAATCATCCTTTACCAAGTAATAGAAGATATTGTTCAACCAACACCTATTGTTCAGGGAGACTAGAGAATGACAGAACATTTACTTGAGATTCAACAAAAATTGGATAGCCCAAACGAAGCGATTGCTTTATTTGGCAATCAAGATGCTTATCTGAAACTAATGGAAAACGAGCTGAACGTCTCCATTATTACGCGTGGAGAAAAAGTGTATGTTTCTGGTGAGGAAGCATCGAGAGATACAGTAAGCCGTTTGATCACATCTCTTTTACATCTCATCCGTAAAGGAATTGAGATATCTGAACGGGATGTCGTCTATGCCATTAAAATGGCGCAAAAAAACAAGCTGAATTATTTTGAAAATATGTATGAAGATGAAATTACGAAAAATGCCAAAGGAAAGTCGATCAGGGTGAAAACAATCGGCCAGCGTGAATATGCTGCGGCGATGAAAAAAGATGACCTGGTCTTTGGAATTGGACCTGCTGGTACAGGGAAGACGTATTTGGCAGTCGTCAATGCGGTACATTCGCTGAAAAATGGACATGTGAAACGGATAATCCTGACAAGACCAGCTGTTGAAGCAGGAGAGAGTCTTGGCTTTTTACCAGGCGATCTAAAGGAAAAAGTAGATCCTTATTTAAGACCACTATATGATGCCCTGCATGATGTGCTTGGCAGTGATCATACGGAACGACTGATCGAGCGCGGCGTGATTGAAATAGCGCCCCTTGCCTATATGAGAGGCCGGACGCTTGATGATGCATTTGTGATTTTAGATGAAGCGCAGAATACAACACCTGCCCAAATGAAAATGTTTTTGACGAGACTTGGGTTTGGCTCTAAAATGGTCATTACAGGAGATATTACACAGATTGATCTGCCAAAGGGCATGCAGTCAGGTCTTGCAGCTGCAAAGGACATGCTTGCAGAGATCAGGGGCATCTCATTTATTGAATTAGACCAGACAGATGTGGTCAGACACCCGCTTGTGGCGAAGATCATTGGCGCATACGAAAAGCAAAAATGAACTGAGTGACCCGATCGTCTTCATCGGGTCATTTTGTTTCGATCGTGGTTTAAAGTAAAAAAGGAGGTACTTTCCTTGAGAAAGAATCAAAAAGGCAGTAAGCGCAAAAGACTGCTGTCTAAAAAAGAACCTCAGAAAATGGAGCGCTCACGTTATTTAAATGTTTTGCTGTACGCTGGTTTAGCAGCCATTTTATTCGTGGTGCTCTTCTTCCATGTAAAGCCTGAATCGCTCGACTTAGATTTATTTTCAGTGAGCGAACAGACCATCTATTCTCCGTCAACCGTTGATGATCAAGAAGCGACAGAAGAAAAGAAACAAGAAGCAACAGATCAGGTAGAAGATCAATATACGCTCAAAAAAGCGTATTCTGATAATCGCGTAGACCTCATCTCATCCCTCTTTGAAGCCATTAAAGAAGAGAAGAAAGCAGCTGATGATAAAGAGAACGCGCCATCAGATCAAGAAATGGTCAAGCGTGTCAAAGAAAAGCTCACAACAGATATGCAGGAAGCTGTTTCGGATCAATCCATCAAAGCACTGCTCCAAGCAAGTGATGAAAATCTCTCATTTACTAAGGATTCCATCATCACAGTGGTGAATTCACTGATGAGTAAAGAAATCACAGCAGCGAAATTACAAGATGAGAAAAAACAAGTCAAAACAGAGCTTAAAAACAATTCGATTCCATCAAAATACTTAAATGCGGCGAAAGAAATCGGTGAATTTGCGATCATTCCAAACTATGTATTTGACCCAGTGGCAACAGAGAAGAAAAGACAGGAAGCGGCTGACAATATTCAGCCTGTGCAAATTAAGCAGGGGCAAATCTTAGTTGAAGAAGGAGAGCTCATTGACCGGGAAGTTTATCGCAAATTAGAACTCACGGGTCTGTTAAACAGCTCAAATTTATTTAAGCCTGTAAGTGGTCTTCTCATATTAATTGGACTTTTCTTAGCAGCGATTGTTCATTCCCTTGAATCGAGGAAAAAATCGCTTGTCCATAAGAATAAGTCGTTACTGCTTTACTCGCTTATTTTCACGATTATATTAATTATCATGGAAGTGTTCAGCCTCTTCCAGGAAACGAAGTATACGACGATAGGCTATGTCGTGCCAGTGGCACTTGGCACGATGCTGATCAAGCTGCTTATTAATGAGCGGCTGGCGATCTTCTCCGGTCTTGTATTTGCTCTTTGCGGCAGTATGATGTTTAATCAAGGAGTAACCGGCGTCTTTAACTATGTGATCTGCGCTTATTATCTGATGAGCGGGATGGCGGGTATTTTATTTTTAAGAAAACATAATGCAAGATCAAAAATATTGCAGGCTGGGCTTTTGGTTGCTTTGGTGAATGTACTTGTGGTTTTATCCATTACACTCATCCAAAATTCTTCACCATCAGGGCTTGAAATCGGTGTGAACCTCATGATGGCGATTGTGTCAGGGTTTGCATCATCTATCTTGGTCATTGGGTTAATGCCTGTTTTTGAGAGCATGTTTGGTATTCTTTCCACAATGAAACTGATTGAATTATCCAATCCAAATCATCCGCTGCTCAAAAAGATTTTAACCGAGACACCAGGTACATATCATCATAGTGTCATGGTGGCGAATTTAGCGGATGCTGCATGTGAAGCAGTCGGCGCAAATGGTCTTTTAGCAAGGGTCGGTGCTTATTATCATGACATTGGGAAAACGAAAAGACCGCAGTACTTTATCGAAAACCAAATGAACATTGATAATCCGCATGACAAGCTTTCTCCTCAGCTGAGTAAAAATATTATTATTGCCCATACGACAGATGGCGCTGATATGCTGAGAGAAAAGAAGTTTCCTGAAGAACTTGTCGACATTGCCGAACAGCATCACGGGAAGTCTCTTTTAAAGTTCTTTTACTATAAGGCGAAAGAGCGTGATGATCAGGTGACAGAAGAAGAATTCCGTTACCCTGGTCCAAAGCCGCAATCAAAAGAAGCAGCGATTATTTCTGTGGCTGACAGCGTTGAAGCGGCGGTTCGTTCGATGCATAATCCAAATCCAGAGCGGATTGAAAAGCTTGTCAAAGGCATTATTTCAGATAAAATGCAGGACGGGCAATTTAGTGAATGTGACCTCACATTTAAAGAATTAAATATTATCAGCCAAACGATTTGTACAACATTAAAGGGGATTTTCCATTCTCGGATTGAATATCCAGATGCCCCGAAGCAGAAGGTGAAGTAAATGACATTGTTAATCGATTTAATAGATGAAACAGGACAAGTATCAAAAGAGCAGCTTGAAGAAGTGGAAAAGCTTCTTCAGTTCGCTGCAGACGAACTTGAGGTCAAGGATCAAGCGGAAGTATCAGTGACGATCGTTTCGAATGAAGAGATTCATCAAATCAATAAAGAATACCGCGGAAAAGACGCACCAACGGATGTGATCTCCTTTGCACTTGAGGAAGAAGGAGAAGGGGAGATTGAAATCATAGGAGCGGATGATATCCCGCCTGTACTTGGTGACATTATCATTAGTGTGGATCGAACGAAAGAGCAGGCAGAGGAATATGGACATTCCTTTATGAGAGAGCTTGGATTCTTAACGATTCATGGCTTCCTCCATTTGCTCGGGTACGATCATATGACAGAGGAAGATGAAAAAGAAATGTTCGCCAAACAGACAAAAATTTTGGATGATTATGGCCTTTCGAGATCATCGTAAGAAAAGAAGGCCGCTCGCCCGTTTTTTTCGGAGTTTTTACTATGCATTTAGAGGAATATGGCGAACTTTCTTGAATGAACGGAATTTTCGATTTCACACAGTCGCAGCCATCATCGTGGTGATCTGCGGCTTTTGGTTCCGCATTGACCCATTTGAATGGCTGATCGTTCTTCTTCTTTGCGGGGGGATGTTTGCGCTTGAACTTGTCAATACAGCCATTGAACATACAGTGGATCTGATGACAGAAGAAAGACACCCGCTTGCAGAGAGAGCGAAGGACGCTGCGGCAGGCGCTGTTTGCGTTTACGCCGCGATTTCGGTTATGATTGGGTTGATCATCTTCTTACCGAAGATCATGCAATAGAACAATATTACTATTTATTAACATTTTTAGAAATGGGCGTGAAAATGTCACGTGAATTATGTAAAATATAAATGTGACAGTGGTACCATTTCTTCTGAAAGTGGGAACTAGGAATGAACAAACAAGAGTTGATTTCAGAAGCAATCAAAGCAAGAGATTTTGCATATGTACCCTATTCTAAATTCAAAGTCGGTGCAGCATTACTGTCGAATGATGGAAAAGTGTATGGCGGCTGCAACATTGAAAATGCAGCATATGGTATGTGTAATTGTGCGGAAAGAACAGCACTTTTTAAAGCCTATTCAGAAGGCATTACATCTTTTCAAATGTTAGCAGTGGTGGCTGATACAGACCGTCCTGTTTCGCCGTGCGGCGCATGCAGACAGGTCATTTCAGAGCTATGTGCACCTGATATGCCAGTGATTCTAACGAACTTAAAAGGACATATATACGAAACAACAGTAAACGAACTATTGCCAGGCGCATTTTCACCGGAGGATTTAAATGACTAACGAAAGCTTCAAATCAGGATTTGTATCAATTATTGGAAGACCAAATGTAGGGAAATCAACTTTTCTTAATCGTGTCATTGGACAAAAGATCGCCATCATGAGCGATAAGCCCCAAACGACGCGAAACAAAGTGCAAGGTGTTCTGACAACAAACACATCACAAACGATCTTTATCGATACACCGGGGATTCATAAACCTAAGCATAAGCTTGGTGATTTTATGATGAGGGTGGCTCAAAATACACTGAAGGAAGTCGACCTGATCTTGTTTATGATTAACGCACAGGAAGGCTATGGCAAAGGTGATGAATTCATCATTGAACGACTAAAGCAAACATCTACACCGGTGTTCCTAGTCGTTAATAAAATTGACCAAATTCATCCAGATGAACTGTTCCTTTTAATTGATGAATACCGCACACGTTACCCATTCAAGGAAATTGTGCCAATTTCAGCTCTTGAAGGAAACAATATCGACACGCTTCTTCAGCAGATTGAAGGTTATCTTCCAGAGGGCCCTCAATTTTATCCGGCAGATCAAGTAACAGATCATCCAGAACGGTTTATTATTTCTGAATTAATTCGTGAAAAAGTGCTGCATTTAACGAGAGAAGAGATTCCGCACAGTATTGCGGTTGCGATTGAATCGATTAAGCCAGATGAAAATGGCAAGATCCATGTCGCGGCGACCATTGTCGTAGAACGTGATTCGCAAAAAGGGATCGTCATTGGTAAACGTGGCAGCTTGTTAAAAGAAGTGGGACAAAAAGCGCGCAGAGATATTGAAGCACTTCTAGGCTCAAAAGTGTATTTAGAGCTTTGGGTCAAAGTTCAGAAGGACTGGCGTAATAAATCCACTCACCTGCGTGATTTTGGATTTAGAGAAGACGAATATTAAAAAATCGCTGCATTTGTCAGCAAATCTGACAATGGTGCGGTTCGATTAGTAAAAATTGTTTATCATGAAATGGAGGTAGCCTGGTCAAGATAAAATTAATATGTTGGATGTAGCGTTGCTGCTTCTAATAAAGAAAGGTGGGGTTTTTATGTTGAATTTTACATGGAACGTATTTTCACAAACAGGAAGCGTTGACACGTATCTGCTTTTCAAAGAGTTAGAAAAGGAGAACCTGGAAAGACCCGATGTACTTGAAGAAGAGATAGCACGATTTGATTTTCCAATCTTATAATTCTTGACCCCCTCCAATGCTCGGAGTGTAGACAAATGCTCATTAAAAGTGAAGGAATCGTCCTTAGAACAACAGATTATGGCGAAACAAACAAAATTGTCACGCTGCTCACTAGAGAACATGGAAAAATTGGCGTGATGGCAAGAGGCGCTAAAAAATCAAACAGCCGCCTGTCAGCTATAAGCCAGCCGTTTTTATACGGCACCTTTCTCATCCAATCATCAACAGGACTTGGAACGCTCCAGCAAGGCGAAATGATTGAAAGTATGCGGGCCATTCGGGAAGACTTATTTCTGACCGCATATGCCGCATATATGACGGAATTGATGGATAAAGGGACAGAAGAAAAAAAGCCAAACCCTTATTTGTTTGAGCTTCTGCTTCAATCTCTGCGTCATCTCAACGAAGGTACAGATGCTGATATTATTTTATTTATCGTAGAGGTCAAAATGTTATCAGTGATGGGGATGAAGCCTGAACTTGATCAATGTGTGCACTGTGGTCAAAAAGAAGGGCAGTTCCATTTCTCAATAAGAGATAACGGCTTCATTTGCCAAAATTGTTTTTCGAAAGATCCATATAAACTGCCCTTATCCCCCGCAGCTGCAAGGCTGCTCCGTTTGTTTCATTATTTTGATTTATCAAGGCTTGGTCAGGTTGATGTGAAACAGCAGACGAAACAAGAAATTCGTCAAGTGCTTGATCACTACTATGACGAATATTCCGGCCTCTATTTAAAATCAAAAAAATTCATGAATCAGATGGAATCCATGAAAAAGCTAATGGGCGGGGAAAACAAAAGTTGACATCTCCCATGACTTTTTGTAAGATCATCTAAGATAAAATATGTTGCATTGACAGAAAGAAGTACTTACGTAAAATCCATAAAAGCGACCTTAGGGCGGTGTGAGCTAAGGATGGAGGCGTAACGAAAGGCATTCTTGAGCAACGTAAAACAAAGCGGCTGGGTGCTACTACACCAGCAAATAGGGTGGAACCGCGGGAAAAACTCTCGTCCCTATGTTTGCAAGAACCTTGCGAGCATAGAGACGGGAGTTTTTGTGTTCTCTTACAAGGTTCTCATCCCACCCGCCATACATAGCGGTTGGTCTAGAAAAGATGGAGGTGCGATCATTGAATATTCAAGACATGATTTTGACGCTGCAAAAGCATTGGTCAAATGAAGGCTGCGTATTAATGCAGGCGTATGACACAGAAAAAGGTGCCGGAACGATGAGTCCATACACGTTCCTCAGAAGCATCGGCCCAGAGCCGTGGAAGGTAGCTTATGTAGAGCCTTCAAGACGCCCGGCTGATGGCAGATATGGAGAAAACCCAAATAGATTGTATCAGCATCACCAATTTCAAGTGATCATTAAGCCATCACCTGACAATATTCAAGAGCTATATCTTGAATCATTGAAGGCACTTGGCATTGACCCGCTGAAACATGATATTCGTTTTGTGGAAGATAACTGGGAAAATCCATCTCTTGGCTGTGCAGGACTTGGCTGGGAAGTATGGCTTGATGGGATGGAAATTACGCAGTTCACGTATTTCCAACAAGTCGGCGGCTTAGAATGTAAGCCCGTTTCTGTTGAAATCACATACGGTATTGAACGTCTTGCTTCTTACATCCAGGACAAAGAAAATGTCTTCGATCTTGAATGGACAGACGGATTTACGGTCAGAGATTTATTCTTAATGGCTGAATACGAGCACTCTGTTTATACATTTGAAACATCTAATACTGACATGCTGTTCGAGCTATTTACAACCTATGAGAAAGAAGCACATAGCCAAATGGACAAAGGGCTTGTTCACCCGGCATACGATTATGTCCTCAAATGCTCTCATACGTTTAACCTGCTCGATGCAAAGGGTGCTATTTCTGTGACTGAGCGAACTGGTTATATCGGAAGAGTGCGTCAGTTAGCAAGAAAAGTAGCCAAAACCTATTATGAAGAACGCGAAAAACTGGGATTCCCTATGCTAAAAGAGGAGGCGGCTTCTCATGAATAAACAAGATGTATTACTTGAAATCGGCTTAGAAGAGATGCCGGCTCGTTTCATGCCAGAAAGCACAAAGCAGCTGGGTGAGAAAGTAAAAGCATGGTTTGAAACGCAAAATATTTCATTCGAAGAGACTGCTTTATTTAACTCACCTAGACGTCTTGCTGTACTTGTGAAAGGTGTCGCAGAAAAACAAGAAGACATCAAAGAAGAAGCAAAAGGCCCGGCTAAAAAGATTGCCCAAGATGCTGAAGGCAATTGGACAAAAGCAGCTGAAGGCTTTGCAAGAGGACAAGGTGCTTCAACAGATGATCTCTATTTCAAAGAGATCAAAGGAGTGGATTATGTCCATGTCCAAAAGTTTCAAGAAGGAAAGCAAGTCAAAGACCTTCTGCCAGCGTTAGGTGAAATCGCCGCTTCATTAAGTTTTCCAAAGAACATGAGATGGGGAAGCGAGGATTTACGCTATATCCGTCCGATTAAATGGATTGTTTGTTTATTTGGAGAAGAGATTGTACCTGTTGAAATTGCTGGGGTGAAAAGCGGCCGGGAGACTAGAGGACACCGTTTCCTTGGAACGACAGCCAGCATTGACACACCTGCTTCCTATGAACAAACATTGCGCGATCAATTTGTGATTGCAGACTCAGAGAAAAGAAAACAATTCATTACTGAACAGCTAGATGCGCTATCTTTAGAAAAAGGCTGGGTCATTCCTGTTGATCCTGAACTTCTAGAAGAAGTGAACGATCTTGTAGAATATCCAACTGTGCTGTCTGGTTCCTTTGAAGAAGAGTTTCTTGCATTGCCGGAAGAAGTATTGGTGACGACAATGAAAGAGCATCAGCGCTACTTCCCTGTGAAAAATGAGCAAGGGGAATTATTGCCGCACTTTATTACAGTCAGAAATGGAAACAGTGAGGCGCTCGAAAATGTCGCAAGAGGGAATGAAAAAGTACTTCGTGCGCGTTTATCAGATGCTGCATTCTTCTATAAAGAAGACGAAAAACTAGTGATTGAAGACAATATTAAAAAGCTTGATAAAGTGGTATTCCATGAGAAACTTGGAACAATCGGCGACAAGCTGAAGAGAGTGACAGACATTGCAACTCGTCTAGCGGCGCATGTCGGAGCAGATGACGAAACCACTAAACGTGTGGCGAGAGCAGCAAGTATTTCGAAGTTTGACCTTGTGACTCAAATGGTCTATGAATTCCCAGAATTACAAGGAATCATGGGTGAGAAATATGCAAGAGCTCTTGGTGAACATGAAGAAGTAGCAAGAAGCATCAACGAGCACTATATGCCGCGCTTTGCTGGTGACGAGGCGCCGTCCACTTTGATTGGTGCGATTGTGGCAGTAGCAGATAAGCTTGATTCTATTTGTTCATTCTTCTCAATTGATGTGATCCCAACGGGTTCTCAAGACCCTTATGGACTTAGAAGACAAGCGAGCGGTATCGTTCAAATCCTGCTCGACCGTCATTGGAATATTTCATTTAAAGAGCTGTTAGCCCTTGCTCAAGTAAAGGCAGAACATGAAGCTGCTCTGATTGAATTTTTAACGCATCGTTTAAAATATGTTCTTCAAGCAGAGCATATCCGCCATGATGTTGTTGATGCAGTGCTGGATGTTGAAAATATTGAGCCATATGCAGTCGTCAAAAAAGCAGCTGTTCTTGAAGAGAGTGTAAAACAAGAAAGCTTCAAAGAAACGGCTGAAGCATTGGGACGCGTCATTTCAATCAGTAAAAAAGGGGAAGATGCAGAGATTCAGCCTGAACTGTTTGAAAATGAACATGAGCAAAAGCTGTTTGAGGCGTATCAGCAAGTAGAGAAAGCTGTAAAGGAACATGTAGCAGCAGGACAATACAGCTTGGCACTTGAGGCGCTGGATACGTTAAAAACACCGATTGTTCATTATTTCGATCATACAATGGTTCATGCGGATGATGAAAAACTGAAGCGAAATCGTTTAGCACAAATGGTCAAACTAGCCAAAGTCATTCAATCATTTGCGAATATGAACAATTTAATTGTAAAATAAATACCTAAGAACGGTTGCCTTTTCCGAAGGGCAATCGTTTTTTACTCATTTAATTCAAGGTTTTTGAGTGGATTTTTGTTTCATTCGGACAAAGATGCGCTATAATATGATGAGTTATGAAAATGATATACATAAAATAAAGATTTCGCTCTCTCTATTTAAAGGTGGTGAGTACAATCGAGTTAAATAAACGGCAAGAGCAGATTTTACAGATTGTCAAAGAGAATGGTCCGATCACTGGAGAGCATATCGCCGATCGGCTGAACTTAACAAGGGCGACCCTCAGACCGGATTTAGCCATTTTAACAATGTCAGGCTTTTTAGAAGCAAGACCAAGGGTCGGCTACTTTTTCACAGGAAAAACAGGCACGCAGCTTCTCGCAGATAAGCTGAAAAAACTTCAAGTGAAAGACTTTCAATCCATTCCAGTGGTAATACATGAGAATGTTTCGGTTTATGATGCGATTTGTACGATGTTTTTAGAGGATGTGGGCACATTATTCGTTGTGGACGATCACTCTATTTTAACAGGCGTGTTATCCAGAAAAGACCTCCTTCGCGCAAGTATAGGGAAACAGGAGCTTCCATCTATCCCTGTCCATATTATTATGACAAGAATGCCGAACATCACCGTTTGCCGCAAGGAAGATTTCATTATGGATGTGGCGAAGCACTTGATTGAAAAGCAAATAGATGCACTTCCTGTGATAAAAGATACGGATAAAGGCTTTGAAGTGGTCGGAAGAATTACGAAAACAAACATGACGAAAATACTTGTCAGCTTATCGGAGAACGAAATAATCTAATGACAGAAGACTGCGAGGGGATGTTATGAGTAATCGCGTAATTTTTGTGGTATCAGATTCAGTTGGAGAAACGGCAGAGCTCGTGGTCAAAGCGGCACTTAGCCAATTTGATGGCGGCTCATCAGACCATTCAAATATTAGAAGAATCCCGTATGTAGAGGATGTTGGTACGATTAAAGAAGTCATTTCACTGGCGAAAGCAGATAATGGGATCGTCTGCTTTACTCTTGTTGTGCCAGAAATGCGCCAATTCTTAATCGAGGAAGCAGAAGCCAACGGTGTCGTTTATTATGACATCATCGGTCCGCTCATTGATAAAATGGAAACGGCATATGGAAATGAAGCGAAACATGAGCCGGGTCGTGTACGTCAATTAGATGAGGACTATTTTAAAAAGGTAGAAGCCATCGAGTTCGCTGTGAAATACGATGACGGCAGAGACCCAAGAGGTATTCTAAAGGCTGATATTGTGCTCATTGGTGTATCACGCACGTCCAAGACACCATTATCTCAATATTTGGCACATAAGCGGCTGAAGGTAGCGAACGTTCCAATTGTACCTGAAGTTGATCCGCCAGAAGAGTTATTTTCAGTTGATCCGAAGAAATGTATCGGTTTAAAAATTAGTCCAGACAAACTAAATCATATTCGCAAAGAGCGTTTAAAATCTCTTGGTTTAAATGATCGCGCTATTTATGCGAACATTGAGCGGATTAAAGAGGAACTAGAGTATTTTGAAAAAGTGGTTGACCGCATTAACTGTCAAGTCGTTGATGTATCGAATAAAGCAGTTGAGGAAACGGCAAATGTCATTCATCAAATGCTGACCAAAAGAGGTTCCGAATAAACTCAGGATGCTCCTCCTGGGTTTTTCCTATGGTGGGAAACGGGTAAACAAAAACAATGGCATATTTGCTGCATTTGTATTATAATAAAAAATTGTGATAAAATGATTGATTTTAGGTTTAAGTTAAGTCAAGAACGAATAAACTAATATTGGCAGAAGTCAAGTGATTCTGAACATAACTTTTCGACAAAATGAGTTTTACTGTTGATTGCTTTATGGGGGAAAAGTATGGTCTTTTTGCTTCTCTAAAGCAGGAATAAGGTGGAGGGATGGAGAATTAGTCACCTGAATGAACGTAAAAAAGAGAGGACGATTTATGTCGATGCAGATGCTTGTCCTGTAAAAGACGAAATCCTTTCTATCGCATCTCAATTTCAAGTACCAGTGACATTCATTGCTTCATATGAGCATTTTCAAACCAAAAGATCTCCACTTGAAGATTGGCGGTTTGTAGATACACATAAGGAAGCAGCGGATTTAGTCATTGCAAACTCAGCTGCCGCACATGATATTGTCGTCACCCAAGATATTGGTCTTGCCTCCTTACTGCTTCCGAGACAGGTCATTGTTCTGTCTGAAAGAGGACGAATGTACACAAACGAAACAATTGATTTTGATTTGGAACGCAGGCATGTTTCTAGCAAACAGCGAAGAAAAGGTGTATACGGAAAAGGTCCCAAAAAGCTTTTAGAAGAGGATAAGAAGCGATTTATGGCGCAACTACAAAAAATCCTGTCGAATCATGAAGGATTTTTAAATTAAAAGGCGAATAATGTACGACGGAGTGTTATTAGGATGAGCAAACGTATACCAGATGAACTTTTGGAGCAGATCCAAAAAAACGCAGACATTGTCGAAGTGATTGGAGAATACGTACAGCTTAGAAAGCAAGGTCGAAATTACTTCGGTCTTTGTCCATTCCATGGTGAAAATACTCCTTCATTCTCTGTTTCAGCAGATAAGCAAATCTTCCATTGTTTCGGCTGTGGTGCAGGAGGCAATGTGTTTTCTTTCCTCAGACAAATGGAAGGCTACTCATTTATTGAAGCCGTTTCACATGTGGCTGATAAGTACCATATTGATCTGCCTGATCAGGTAGCGAATGCTCAGATGAGTTCCTCTCAGCAAGAGGACACTGCAGATCATAAAATGATTGAGGCCCATGAGCTTCTTAAGAAATTTTACCACCATTTGCTGGTAAATACAAAGGAAGGTCAAAACGCACTCGATTATTTACGGTCCAGAGGCTTTACGGATGAAACAATTGCCAAGTTTGAGATCGGGTATGCTCTTGATTCTTGGGATTTCGTGACCAAGTTTTTAGAAAAACGAGGATTTGATCCTGTGATGATGGAGAAGGCTGGTCTTTTGATTCAACGTGAAAACGGCACAGGCTTTTTTGACCGCTTTAGAGATCGTGTCATGTTTCCCATTCATGATCATCATGGAACGGTCATCGCTTTTTCCGGAAGATCGCTTGGTGATCAGCAGCCTAAATATATGAATAGTCCTGAAACGCCGCTTTTTCATAAAAGTAAGCTGCTTTATCACTTTCATGACGCACGTATGCATATTCGCAAACGCGAACGGGCGGTTCTTTTTGAAGGATTTGCAGACGTCATCTCAGCTGTTACATCAGGTGTCGGTGAAAGTGTTGCAACAATGGGTACGTCTCTTACAGAAGAGCACGTAAAGCTTCTCAGGCGGAACGTAGAAGAGATCATCCTTTGCTATGACTCTGATACGGCCGGATACGAAGCGACCATGAAAGCATCAGATTTGCTTGGAAAAAGAGGATGTAAAGTTCGCGTTGCCATGATACCAGATGGACTTGATCCAGATGATTACATTCGTAAATATGGCGGCGAGAAATTTAGGAATGACATCATAGATGCAAGTGTGACATTAATGACGTTTAAGATGAATTTTTTCCGAAGAGGAAAAAACTTATCAGACGAAGGAGACCGTCTTACTTATATGAAGCAGGTTCTCCGAGAAATCAGCCGGTTAAACGGCTCTTTGGAGCAAGAGATTTACATGAAACAGCTTGCTGGGGAGTTTTCGATCTCACTTGATTCATTAAAAGAACAACTGGAGCTGTTTGAAAAACAGCAGCGGCAAGAAACCAAAAGCACGCAGGAAGAAAACGGGCTTGAAAAACGGCGTGCACATCTGTCAACACAAGTGAGAAGAAAGCGTCTGCGGCCGGCATATGAAAATGCAGAGCGAATGCTGCTTGCTCATATGTTAAAAAGCGATGACGTGATCCGCAAAGTACTTGACAGAATCGGGATTGAATTTAATATAGATTCGCACAGGGCGCTGGCAACGTACATTTATGCCTTGTATGAAGAAGGCAAAGAACCAACGCCGCAGCACCTGATGAACCGGATAGAAGATGATGTCATGAATCAGCTGTTGACGGATATATTGATGATTCAAGTCGGAGACGAACTAAGTGAAGCTGAATTAAGTGATTATGTAAAAAAAGTGTTGAATCATCGGAATTTGTCAATGATAAAGGAAAAAGAACTAGAACGTGCAGAAGCGGAGAGGCAAAAAGATTTCTTCAAAGCGGCAACACTTGCAAAAGAAATTATTCAGTTGAACCGTTCGCTGAAGTAATACGTCTATTATTAATGACAGGACTTACGGCTGGCAATGAATCCTTTACGGGAGGAGCATAAGACCGCAAGCATCTTGCCTTCATCATTATTTATTTTATTTCCTATTTGCTTCGTCATCTGTTTGATAGAGAGAGAAAAGCAGGGCGGAAGTAAATCGCAAGTTACTTTAGAATTCGTTGCAAGCTTTGGAAGGAGGGATCCATAATGGCTGATAAACAAGCCCACGAAACCGAAACTGAATTAACCTTTGAACAGGTGAGAGATAAGCTCACTGAAACGGGTAAAAAACGGGGCGTTTTAACATACGAAGAAATTGCAGAGCGTATGTCTAGCTTTGAAATTGAATCAGACCAAATGGATGAATACTATGAATACTTAGGCGAACAGGGTGTAGAGCTCATTAGTGAAAACGAAGAGACAGAAGACCCAAATGTTCAGCAGCTGGCTAAAGCAGAAGAAGAATTTGACCTAAATGATTTAAGCGTACCACCAGGTGTCAAAATCAATGATCCTGTTCGTATGTACTTAAAAGAAATCGGACGCGTCAATTTGTTATCTGCTAAAGAAGAAATTACGTATGCTCAAAAGATCGAAGAGGGCGATGAGGAATCAAAAAGAAGATTAGCGGAAGCGAACCTTCGTCTCGTTGTCAGCATTGCGAAACGCTATGTCGGTCGTGGTATGCTGTTCCTTGACTTGATTCAAGAAGGAAACATGGGTCTGATGAAGGCGGTTGAGAAGTTTGATTACCGCAAAGGATATAAATTCTCAACATATGCGACTTGGTGGATTAGACAGGCGATCACACGTGCGATTGCCGATCAGGCGAGAACAATCCGGATTCCAGTTCATATGGTGGAAACGATTAATAAATTGATCCGTGTTCAAAGACAGCTTCTGCAAGACCTAGGCAGAGAACCAACGCCTGAGGAAATTGCTGAAGACATGGATTTAACTCCAGAAAAGGTAAGAGAGATTCTTAAAATTGCGCAAGAGCCTGTATCTTTAGAAACACCTATTGGTGAAGAAGATGACTCGCATCTTGGTGATTTTATCGAAGACCAAGAGGCGACATCTCCATCTGACCACGCTGCGTATGAACTCTTAAAAGAGCAGCTTGAAGATGTATTAGACACGCTGACGGACCGTGAAGAAAATGTGCTAAGACTACGTTTCGGACTAGACGACGGAAGAACTCGCACGTTAGAAGAGGTTGGAAAGGTGTTCGGCGTAACAAGAGAGCGTATCAGACAAATTGAAGCGAAAGCTCTTCGTAAATTAAGACACCCAAGCAGAAGTAAACGATTAAAAGACTTCTTAGAGTAGAAACCGGACGGATCTTGAAAGAGATCCGTTCTTTCTTATCAAAAATGAAAACGCTTTTTTCAATCTGATTATATTTTACTGAATAACAAATGAATTTGCAACGTTCTTAGAGAAAAGATGTATAAAAAATACATCTAAATGTGCTGAAGGCTTCATTTCTCATCTTGAATCATTTTTGTCTAATCTGTGAACTTGACCAAAGTTTTGTATCATAATTCGTTTACTTTTTGTAAAATTAAAGTAGAATTAGAATTGTTTGCATAGTCTCAAAGGGGTTTTCACAAAGGGGAGGATGAAAGAAATGAAACGGAATCCACTTATACCATTTTTATTGATTGCCATTTTAGGTATTGGACTCACTTTTTTCTTATCAATGAAGGGGCTGAAAGATGAAGAAAAAATTGCCTCTGGGGGCAAAGAGCAAAAGCAAGAAGAGACAGCAAATGCAACGCCGGAAGAATTGTATAAGCAGAACTGTCTAAGCTGTCACGGGGAAAACTATGAAGGCGGCGCAGGTCCTGCATTAAAAGGTGTTGGAGACAAGCTTGAAGTAGCTGACATCAAGAAGAAAATCCAAGAAGGCGGCAACGGGATGCCAGGCGGGCTGATTCCGAATGAAAAGCTCGATGAAATGGCGGAATGGGTGTCTAAAATTAAATAATCTTACACAAAAAGCTCTTTTTCAAAAGAAGAGCTTTTTTCATTTGAAAACGACTTTTAAAAAGTCCATAATTTATATAAGATAGACAAGTATGAACATTAAAGAAAAGTAGTGATACGTATGAATGAAATGAATTTATCGAAACGATTAAAAAAAGTCGCAGACTTTTTACCAGATGAGGCAGTCTTCGCTGATATCGGCTCAGATCATGCCTATTTGCCATGCTATGCGATTCTGCATCAAAAAGCAGTGAAAGCCATTGCTGGTGAAATTACCGATGGACCGCTTCAATCGGCGCAGCAGCAAGTACATAGACTTGAATTAGATGAAGAAATTTCGGTCAGAAAAGGAAATGGCCTTGAAGTCATTGAAAAAGGCGAAGTGAATGCAGTGACGATTGCAGGTATGGGCGGGGCGCTCATCGCAAGCATTCTAAATGAAGGTAGGCATAAGCTCGCAGGCCATGAGAGGCTCATTCTTCAGCCGAATATCCATGCCCATCATATTCGTTTATGGCTTTATCAAGAGGGGTATGATTTGTTAGATGAAGTCATCTTAGAAGAGGACGGCAAAATATACGAAATCATCATCGCAGAAAAAGGCGATAAAGATAAAGCTTATGAAGGAATGTCACTTGAAGCAGGCATGCTGGTTGGTCCGTTCCTTGCGAAAGAGCAAAATGACGTCTTCCGGCGCAAGTGGATGCAAGAGCTTCAGCATATGGAGAAGATAGAAAGTCAAATTCAGCAGGCGGCGCGGACAGAAGAAAATAAAGAACGCCTTGAAGAGCTGAATGCGAAAATAAAGATGCTAAAGGAGGTTTTGACTGTTGGCTAAAACAGTAAACGGGCATGAAATCATCCAATTGTTTGAACAATTTTCACCAAAGGCATACGCCATGGAAGGGGATAAAATTGGTCTTCAGATTGGGACTTTAAATAAAAAAGTAACCAATGTGATGATTACCTTGGATGTATTAGAGAATGTAGTAGATGAGGCGATCGAGCGAAAAGTGGATCTTATTATTGCCCACCATCCGCCGATTTTCCGTCCATTAAAACATGTAGCGACGGATCAGCCGGCTGGACGTATCATTGAAAAATGCATCAAACATGATATTGCGGTATATGTGGCACATACGAATTTAGACGTAGCTGATGGCGGAGTCAATGACCTGCTTGCTGAGGCCTTAGAGCTTGAAGAAACAAGAGTGTTAGTGCCGACATACGAAGATCCAATCAAACAGATTGCTCTGTATGTCCCAGTGGAATTTGAAGAGGCCATCCGGACAGCTTTAGGAAAGGCGGGCGCCGGCCATATCGGCAACTACAGCCATTGTGCGTTTTCAAATGAAGGGACAGGCAGCTTTCTGCCATCAGAAGAAGCTGAGCCGTTTATTGGTGAGTCGGGTCAATTAGAATTTGTGAAAGAAGTGCGGATTGAAACCATTTTCCCAGCAAGTATAGAAAAACAAGTGATTCGCGAAATGATCAAAGCACATCCTTATGAAGAAGTCGCCTATAGTGTACACACGACAGACCTTCCTCCTATTCAAAAAGGTCTTGGCCGTATTGGAGAGCTAAATGAGCCAATGACACTGAGAGATTTCACACAATTTGTGAAAACGAAGCTAGATGTGAATGGTGCTCGTTTTGTAGGAGATCAAGACGCTGTTGTGAAAAAAGTGGCGGTGCTTGGGGGAGACGGAAATAAATACATCCATCAAGCGAAAAGAATGGGTGCAGATGTGTATGTGACAGGAGACCTTTATTTCCATGTTGCGCACGATGCCATGATGCTAGGGCTGAACGTTGTGGACCCGGGGCATTATGCTGAAAAAATTATGAAAGAGGGCGTAAAGGCGAAGCTTCAATCGCTGTGTGCGGATAAAAAATATGACGTACAGCTCTTTGTTTCTGAATCAAACACAAACCCATTTCAATTTATGTAAACAAAAAACGTCAGAGCGGATATGCTCTGACGTTTTCTTATTTCTTTGTTTTGACGCGAGGTAAAATTTTAGAAAGGGGAACAGTCCGTTCAATCTTCCAAGTCGTTTCATCATCTGGTTCATAGTTTTCTAAGAAACGAATGACTTCCTTTGTAATAGGTGTTGGTGTTGAAGCACCAGCAGTAACGGCAACGGTTTTGACGCCCTGCAGCCATTCCAGCTTGAGTTCACTTAAGTCGCCAATACGGTAAGCCTGCGTTCCGGCAATCTCCATTGACACTTGTGCGAGACGGTTAGAGTTATTACTTTTTGGATCGCCGACAACAATGGTTAAATCGGCTTGGCCAGCTTGCTGCGATACTGCTTCCTGACGCACCTGTGTCGCAAGACAAATTTCTTGATGATACTCGACGTGAGGGTATTTCTCTTTAATCAGCTCCATCAGGTCGTGGACATCCCATTGAGACATGGTCGTTTGATTCGTGATGAGCAGTTTTTCTGATGTTAAATCGAGTGCCTCAATGTCAGCTTCTGTTTCGACAAGATGTACCTTGTCAGGGGCTACTCCGACAGCTCCTTCTGGCTCAGGATGACCCTTTTTCCCAATATAAATAATGTCATAGCCATCGGCTGTTTTCTCTGAAATGAGTTCGTGAGTTTTCGTTACATCTGGACAGGTCGCATCAATGGTGACAAGGCCTTTTTCTTCTGCGATTTGACGAACCTCAGGAGAAACGCCGTGAGCCGTGAAAATGACTGTTCCGCTTTCAACCTGCTTTAAAATGTCTAAGCGGTTTGGTCCGTCCAGTGTGTAAATACCATCTTCTTCGAAGGCATCAGTGACATGTTTGTTGTGCACAATCATACCTAATATATAAATTGGGCGTGGCAAGTTCTTATCAAGTGCGGCATTTTTAGCAATGACCATTGCATCCACAACGCCATAGCAATAGCCACGCGGCGATATTTTAATTACATTCATTTATTCGTCCTCCTGTAGGGAAGTGCTGCTAGAGAAGAACAATATAAAAAGCCGTAAAAAACGGCTTTTTATCATTCTCTTGCTTCCATTATAGCCAAAGTAAGCGTATATATCAAAGATTGTTATACGCAGTGAACACTTCGCCGTTAAAAGATCACTAGACATATAGTTTTGGAACAGAGCTGCCAGATCTTTTTTTCGGTTTTGCTTGAGGAGCAGGTGATGTGTGAGGTGCTGTTTTTTTGACGAGGATGTCTTCTGGTTCTTTATTTTTTTCTATTTCGTCAGTTTGTGCTTCTTCCTCGGGCACTTCTGTTTCTGCGCTGGTTTCCGCTGATTCTGCATCAGCATCATTTGCACTTTCTTCATCATCATCCGCACTGCCAAGCTGGCTGTACAGTTTAATCATCGCCGGCAAATTTCTCACTAAAGGACCGTATTGCTGAATCATTGGCGTAAATTGCTGCGCCATCCCGAGCACTTTTTGAACATTTCCTAACATGCTTGAGAGGGTTGCAGGATTTGTGAAGCTCTGGATTCCTTGTACTCCCGCACCACCTCCAGAGACTCCAGCTCCTCCTGCGCCAGGAAGAAATTTAGAGAGCATGCCTTTAATTCCTGCGCCGCCGCCTAGTGCACGGCTCTCACCTCCTGGAATTCCGCCCATCCCGGGTAAACCGCCTCCCTGTACAGACGGGGAGCGAGGCATCATTTGCTGAAATGGATTGCCCTGCCCTTGAAAAGGCTGCTGGATAGGAGGCTGCTGCCCTCTTTGAAACATTCCGGGCTGTCCGCCATTTCCAAGGTGCCGGCGTGAGGGACGGCGCGGCTGAAAATCGCCCATAGGCCTTTGCCCTAACATACTTGTACCTCCCTTACTGCATTCTCTTTCTCTTCATAGGTTATGCAAGGAAGCACCAATTGGTTTCCTGTAGGAAAAGCGGACATGGTTTTTTTACTGAAAATCAGCTATAATGAGGAGATGAGCAAAAAGGCATTGCCTTAAGGAGTGAAAACATGAAAGAAACGAAATTTACGACATATGAATTAAAGCCTTTTATTATAGATGCTATTCATGAACTAGGCTTTTATGAGCCGACTGATATTCAAAAAAGAATTATCCCTGCTGTTTTAAAAGGAGAAAGCGTGATTGGCCAGTCACAAACCGGAACAGGAAAAACTCATGCCTACTTACTGCCGCTGATTCATTCAATTGATCCAAGCAAAGAACAGGTACAAGTAGTGATTACTGCACCTACAAGAGAATTAGCCAATCAAATTTTCAAAGAAGCTCAAACGATTTTAAAGAATGCTTCTCCAGAAGAAGAGATCAAAGCAAAGCTTTACATTGGCGGAACGGACAAGCAGAAATCAATTCAAAAGCTAAAAAACCAGCCGCATTTGGTTGTCGGCACGCCTGGACGTATTGCTGACCTCATTCATGAGCAGGCGCTGAATGTTTACAAAGCGACCTCACTTGTTATTGATGAAGCGGATTTAATGCTGGATATGGGATTTTTAGAAGATGTGGACCGTATTGGTGCACAAATGCCAGAACAGCTGCAAATGCTTGTGTTCTCTGCAACCATTCCAGAAAAACTAAAGCCTTTCCTGAAAAAATATATGGACAATCCAAAGTATGCGCATGTTGAACCAAGACGGATTACAGCAGAAAACATTCAGCATATTTTAGTTCCGTCTAAACAGCGTGATAAATTAAAATTGCTCCATGAAATGGTGACGAATGTACAGCCTTATTTAGGAATCATTTTTGCCAATACAAAAACAACTGTTGATGAAATCGCCGCATTCCTACAAGAAAAAGGAATGAAAATCGGTGTGCTTCATGGCGGATTAACGCCGCGCGAACGTAAAAAAGTCATGAAACAAATTGAAGATTTGGAGTTCACTTATATTGTGGCATCTGATCTTGCAGCACGCGGGATTGACATCAAAGGCGTCAGCCACGTGATTAACTATGAACTTCCATCTGATCTTGATTTTTATGTGCACCGAGTTGGAAGAACAGCTCGTGCTGGTTCTTCTGGAATTGCCATGACCATTTATGAGCTGGCTGATGAGGATGCACTCATTCAAATTGAGAAAATGGGCGTTGTATTTGAAAACAAAACCATTGTTCATGGCGAATGGCGAGATGCAGATGACCGTCTGAAGCGTCAAAGACGTAAAAAAGCCCCGAATGAAATTGAAGAAAAAGCAAAACGTCTTGTGAGAAAACCGAAGGCCGTCAAACCTGGATACAAAAAGAAAATGACACGTGAGATGGATAAAATCAAAAGACAGGAACGTAGAAAGTCAAAGCGTAATGGAAAGTAGGGGGAAACATTGTTAAAGATTGGTTCACATGTATCCATGAGCGGAAAACATATGCTTCTTGCAGCGAGTGAGGAAGCTGCCTCTTATGGTTCGAATACGTTTATGATTTATACAGGTGCACCGCAAAATACGCGCCGCAAAAAAATTGAAGACCTGAATATTGAAGCTGGACAAGCGCATATGAAAGAGCATGGCATGACGGATATCGTCGTGCATGCTCCGTATATTATCAATATTGGAAATACAGTGAATCCAGCGACATTTGAGCTTGGTGTAGACTTTCTTCGATCTGAGATTGAGCGTACAAAAGCGCTGGGAGCAAGACAAATTGTTCTACACCCGGGTGCGCATGTCGGAGCAGGGGCAGAAGCAGGGATTCAAAAAATCATTGAAGGTTTAAACGAAGTCATTGTAAAAGGTCAAGAGGTTCAAATTGCACTTGAAACAATGGCAGGAAAAGGATCAGAGTGCGGAAGAAGCTTTGAAGAGCTTGCCCAAATTATCGACGGAGTGACACATAACGAAGCTCTTTCTGTCTGCTTTGATACGTGTCACACGCATGATGCTGGTTACCCGATTGTGAGTGACTTTGATGGTGTATTAGAAGAATTTGACCGAATCGTCGGTATTGACCGAATCAAAGTTCTTCATATTAATGACAGTAAAAACGTACAAGGCGCAAGAAAAGACCGACATGAAAATATCGGTTTTGGTGAAATTGGTTTCGATGCACTGAGCTATATTGTGCATCATCCGCAGCTTCAAGATGTGCCGAAAATTCTAGAAACGCCTTATGTAGGTGAAGATAAAAAGAACAAAAAACCACCTTACAAATTCGAAATTGCGATGCTGAAAGAAAAGCAATTTGATGAAGGCTTACTAGATAAAATTACGGGTCAGTAAAAAGGATGCAACATGTTGAGGTGCCGCTAAATGCGGCCCTTTTTTGCTTAACTTGTAAACTGGTTAAACAAATCATTCACAGTCTGTGCTGTCTGTTTAGAAGTAATCGCTTCCACTTGCTTAAGAAGCCGGTTACGCTCTGAGTCATTAAAAATATTGATGTTTTTCCCGTTCATGAGTTTGGCAACCTCAGCAGCTTGATGAGACGTTAAACTGACGCCGTACTGTTTCGCATACCTTAACAGATCGTTTGCTGTGATCTGATTGAGCCGCTGCAGGACAATTTTTTGAATTAAAATCAATTCCATTCCTCCCCTCTGTAACAATGTATGGGCGAAAACGGAAAATGTGCAAAAAATTTTATTTTATTCTGTGAAATGATAAAATAGTAAAGTGAATAAAATGTTCATTGAAAATTTAACATGTGTAGAAGGGAGAACGTATGGCAAATAGTAAACAGCATAGAAAGGAATCAGTGCCTCATTTTATTTTGAGAATTTTTCTGATTCTAGTAGGAGCTGCATGTGCAGCAGTCAGCATTGAATTATTTTTAGTGCCAAACAATATTATTGATGGAGGCATCATCGGCATTTCGCTTATTTTGGATTATCTCTTTACAGATAACCCGTTTATAAATTTTGCGACGATTGTTGTCATTTTAAATATTCCATTTATGATATCAGGATACAAGCATATTGGGAAAACCTTTCTGATTTCCACTGTGATTGGGATTGTCAGCTTAGCCGTGATTGAATCTTCACTTCATCATGTGGAGGCATTTACAACACAGCCGATCTTAGCCACTGTATTTGGAGGGCTATTACTTGGATTTGGTGTTGGACTTGTCATCCGTAATGGAGGTTCAATGGATGGAACAGAGATCTTGGGAATTCTTCTGACGAAAAAAATTCCTTTCTCCGTCGGTGAGTTTGTCATGATCGTCAATGTGTTCATTTTTATTTGGGCAGGCTTTGTTTTCGGACCAGAGCAGGCTATGTATTCTGTCATGACATATTATTTGGCAATGAAAACAATTGATGCTGTTATTCAAGGGCTTGATGAAACAAAAGCTGTGATTATCGTATCAGACTATTATGATGAAATTTCAGATGCGATTCTGCATCGACTCGGCAGGGGAACGACAAAGCTGAGAGGAAAAGGCGGCTATACAGATGAAGAAAAAGATGTCATCTACGCCGTTGTCACAAGGCTTGAAATTACAAAGCTGAAATCCATTGTATTTGAAATTGATGACCAAGCATTTATCACGATTATGGATACGCATGAAACAAAAGGCGGTAAGTTCAAAACAGCCATTCATTAGCTTTTATTTTACTTTTTTATCTTTCTTTTATATAATGAAATGTATGTATGGACAGAGAAAATGGCAAAAGCCATTTTCTTTTTGTTGTATAAATCGTAATCATTCTTTTTATATTGATTAAAGGTGGAAAGATTCATGGCAAAGCCAATTATTGAAATGAATGACATTTCGTACTCGTATGGACAGCGAAATGTCATTGATCACATTCATTTAACAGTAGAGGAAGGAAACTTTCTAGCACTTGTTGGACCGAATGGTTCTGGTAAAACAACCTTATTAAAATGCCTGCTTGGGCTCATTAAACCGCAGCAAGGTGAATTAAAGCTATTTGGCACGCCTGTTTCAAAATTTAGAGACTGGGATCAAATTGGATTTGTTTCTCAAAAGGCGAATAGCTTTAATACGGGTTTCCCTGCTTCTGTATATGAGGTCGTCGCAAGCGGACTGACCGCGAAAATTGGTTTGTTTAAACGAATGAGCAAGCAGGATAAATGGCAAGTAGAAGATGCCATTCGCTCAGTTGGCATACAGGATTTAAAGCATCAAAACATCGGTGAGCTTTCTGGCGGACAGCAGCAGCGTGCATTTATTGCCCGTGCGCTTGTCAGCCAGCCAAAGTTGCTCATTTTGGATGAGCCCACGGTTGGAGTAGACCAGCGGACAGTAGAAGGCTTTTATCAGCTGCTCGAAACATTGAACAAAGAAAAAGGAATGTCTTTAATTCTCGTCACACACGACGTTGGCACCGTTTCTGATAAAGTCACCCATGTGGCTTGTTTAAATCAGACACTGCATTTCCACGGGGATGCAGAAGCGTTTGATTCAATGGATGATCAGGCGCTATCCCAATTTTACGGGCATGACATTCAAGTGATTCATCACGACCATCACCATCATGGGGGACATGAATAATGCTATTTCCATTTTTTCATTATGAATTTTTACAAAATGCGTTTATCGCAGGTATACTGATTGGTTTTATTGCGCCCTTACTTGGTGTATTTATTGTCGTAAGAAGGCTCTCGCTTATTGCAGATGCCCTCAGTCACGTATCACTTGCCGGTATTGCCGCAAGTCTATTTCTTGATAAAAAGTTTGGCCTTTTGACAGGGGTAAGCCCGCTCTACTTAGGGATGGCTTTTTCTGTTGCGGGTTCATTGTTTATTGAACGCCTGCGCTCAGTGTATAAGCATTATCAGGAGCTTGCCATTCCTATTATTTTATCAGGGGGTATTGGGATCTCCGTCATCTTCATTTCACTAGCGAATGGCTTTAATACAGATTTGTTTAGTTATTTATTCGGAAGTGTCAGTGCGGTTTCAAGACTTGATCTTTGGATTATTGTAGGGATCTCACTCGTTGTTGTGTTAGTTGTTGTGCTTTTATATAAAGAATTGTTTCTGCTTTCTTTTGATGAAGAGCATGCAAAGGCTTCTGGTATTTCAGCAAAATGGATTCATTTTATTTTTATCTTAGTCGTTGCACTTGTCATTGCGGCATCGATGCGTATCGTCGGTACACTGCTTGTGTCGGCGCTCATGACGCTTCCTGTTGCGGCAAGTATCCGCATTGCCAAAGGATTCAAACAGGCGATTTTCCTTTCGATCTTATTTGGTGAATTGTCTGTATTGGCCGGATTGATTTTAAGCTATTATCTTGATTTAGCGCCAGGCGGAACCATTGTGATGCTGTCTATCTTGATTTTAATCGGGTGTATTAGTATTGGGAAATTCAGAAGGGGGAATCAACATGAACGTACAAGAAGCGCTTGATTTATTAAAGGAAAAAGGCTACAAATATACAAGCAAACGTGAAGACATGCTTCAATTGTTTTCTGATTCTGATAAATACTTGACGGCTAAAAATGTGCTGACGGCACTAAGTGAAGACTACCCTGGTCTCAGCTTTGATACGATTTATCGAAACTTGTCACTATATGAAGACCTTGGAATATTAGAAACAACAGAATTGTCAGGGGAGAAACTATTCCGTTTTAAATGTTCATTTTCCCATCATCACCATCACTTCATTTGTCTTACATGCGGGAAAACAAAAGAGATCGATGCCTGCCCTATGGACAAGCTCGACGCCGATTTAGAGGATTATCATATTAGCGGACATAAATTTGAAATATATGGAACGTGTCCTTCCTGCGAACCGAAGGAAGTTCACTCATGAGAAAGCCAGCCCTGGAGCTGGCTTTTTTGTTTTCTCTTTTGAAAACGTTTTACAAAGGGAGGCTGTTTCATTAAAATGAGATCAAGGTACTACATTTTGAAGTAAAGGGAGGGGTAAAGGTGGCCTATTATGTCGTGTTTGATGTAGGCGGGACGAGAACGAAACATGGATTAATGGATCAGGATGGAAAGCTGGTCTCTAGCGGTGACTATCAGACGAACTGCCGGCAGCTTGAACCGTTTTTAGAAGCCATGGCAGATGTGGTCAAGGAATATCAAAGGATGACGAATATCAGTGGTATCGCCATCAGTCTACCAGGCTTTGTGGACAGTGAATCAGGTTATACAGAATTTGCAGGCGCCATCATCGCCTTAAATGGTCAAAATGTAAAAGCACTTTTAGAAGAGAAAACGTCTCTTCGTGTAGAAGTGGAAAATGATGCGAACTGTGCAGCTCTCGCAGAAAAATACAGCGGTCATGCGAAAGATTGTGACAGCTTTATTTGTATGACAATTGGCACTGGTGTCGGCGGGGGTATTTTTGCTAATGGTCAGCTTGTGCGCGGTGCATCCTTCCGCGGTGGTGAATTCGGCATGATGCTGACAGAGACGGAAAATGGCCAGTTTACAACTCTTAACAGCAGCGCTTCAACGGCTGGATTAATTCGGAGCTATAAAGAAAAGCAAGGAATACCGCAAAGTACTCAAATAGACGGTCAAGAAATTTTTGAAAAGGCGAAGCATGATCCGGCCATTGAGAAGCTGGTGGATCAATGGTACAAGCGAATAGCCATAGGCGTTTACAATGTAGCGACTGTTCTTAACCCGGAGAAAATCCTCATTGGCGGAGGCGTAAGTGCAAGACCAGATTTATTACAAAACATTGAAAAACATTTACATACACTGCATGCATGGAAGAACATTCAGGTGAAGCTGGAAACTTGCTGCTACTTGAATCAGGCAGGCATGAAGGGGGCACTTTACCATTTCCTCATGAAAGAAGGGCAGCTTGCTCCATTAAAAAAGCCGATACATTAAATGTATCGGCTTCAGCGTGTAGACAAATCCTCGTGTTTGTTCCGCTTCGGTGCTCGCTCAGTTACATTAATAAGCAGTTTGCAGACGCTGCTCGTATTGTTTGATCCACTTAGATGCTTCCTGCCAGTTGTTTACGCGTATAATTCTGTCGTCGATTGGCATCTGGTTATAAGGGGAGTTAAAAAGGATAACCGGGATGTCAGCCTCTTTTGCAATCATTGTGGCATTGCCATGATGGTCTTCAAAAAATACATCAATTTTGTGCTTTTGAACGGCTTCCAGCTTATGATGACCGCCAACCAGCTCAATAGCATCATAGTGCACGTCATGTTCTTGAAACCACTTGTAGGTGATATCTGAATGCTGCTGCCTTCTTGCGGTAATATAAATCAGTCTGTGCTGCAGCTTCATTTCGTCGAGGATCTCTTTTGCACCCTCAGCAGGCTCTGCCTGTTTATAAATAAGAGGCTCGTGCTGATCCATCCAGCCCCAAAATTCTTCTTGAGAAATCTTTAAAAGCTTCGTCAAATCATACTCTGTCATATCATCTAGTGTCATGGCACATTGGAACGACTCATTTAAGTAGGGGACAAAGGTGTCCTGCGCCGTCACTGTACCATCAATATCAATTCCTAAACGTAACATGCCCACACTCCTCATTTTTATACTCTTAAAGTGTAACATAATCAATTCACAATTCCAGCAAGTTTTAGCAATCATGAAACGGACATTTTTGCTCATACTAAAAAAGCTCCTTTCTATTAACCAAAAGGGGGAATTGATCATGGAAAGAGACGAGGATTTCAGAAGAAATGATCGTGAAATCGACACACACTTTAGTAATGATGATGGCTATTTAGAGGAAACAGCTGCTGAAATTGCAGAGCCATATCAAGCTTCAAGAGATCGAGAAGATAGACGAGGACGTGACCAAGCAGGTGACGATTCAGGCAGTAAAGGGATAGGCTATACAGCACTCGCGATTGCGATTATCTCATTATTTGTCTTGCCGGTGCTATTAGGGGTAGCGGCAATCGTCGTTGGTTATATTGCACGAAGAAAAGGAGCACATGCGCTTGGCGCGTGGTCAATTGGGATCGGAATTGTTTCCGTCATCCTAGGCATATTTATCACCCCGTTCTTTTAACAAGAACAGAAAAACGCCTGACTATGACGTCAGGCGTTTTTTGTTAGGCATTCGCTTGTTTTTCTTTTTCAGCTTCCATTTTCGCATAATGTTCTTCAGCGATTTTATCAATTTCTTTTTTCAGTTCTTCGACCATTGTTTCTTCCGGTACTTTACGAACAATTTCACCTTTACGGAACAATAAGCCTTCGCCTCTAGCGCCTGCGATTCCGATGTCCGCTTCACGCGCTTCACCTGGACCGTTAACAGCGCAGCCGAGAACTGCTACTTTAATCGGTGCTTTGATTTTAGAAATATATTCCTCGACTTCATTTGCAATGCTGATGAGATCAATTTCAATTCGTCCACAAGTTGGGCAGGAGATCAGTGTTGCTGCATTTGATGCAAGACCAAATGATTTCAACAATTCACGTGCTACTTTTACTTCTTCAACTGGGTCAGCACTTAATGAAATGCGGAGTGTGTTCCCAATTCCCATATTCAAAATAGCGCCAAGTCCAGCTGCACTTTTGACTGTACCTGCAAATAACGTACCTGATTCTGTAATCCCAAGGTGAAGAGGATAATCAAAGGCTTTAGCCGCTTTTTCGTATGCTTCAATTGCAAGGTTTACATCAGATGCTTTCATACTGACGATGATGTCATGAAAGTCTAGGTCTTCTAAAATTTTAATGTGATGCAGTGCACTTTCGACCATACCATCTGCTGTTGGGTAGCCGTATTTATCAAGAATTTTTTTCTCTAATGAACCAGCGTTTACGCCAATACGGATTGGAATGCCTTTTTCTTTTGCTGCTTTGACAACTGCTTCGACTTTTTCTCTTCTTCCGATGTTTCCTGGATTGATTCGGATTTTGTCTGCGCCTGCTTCAATCGCTTTCAGGGCAAGCTTATAGTCAAAATGAATATCCACAACAAGCGGGATGTTAATTTGCTTTTTAATGTCCGCAATTGCATTTGCTGCACGCTCATCTGGACATGCGACACGCACGATTTGACAGCCTGCCTCTTCTAAACGTTTAATTTCAGCGACTGTCGCTTCGACATCATGTGTTTTGGTTGTTGCCATACTTTGAATGACAACCTCATTATTTCCACCTATAGTTAAAGGTCCCACTTTGACGGGACGCGTTTTAGTACGATGTGTGACTTCACTCACTTGTCAATCGCTCCTTAGTGTACAAGCAATCCTTTGCCGTGTACGTCGTGTTTTACAGTTCATATTGTAACAGTCTCTTTGTATGAATGACAAGGAATTAACGTTTTATCTCTTATAGACAGGAAACTTATATGTGCTGCCTGCCCTGATTTCGTTCGCTTTAACACCTTGATTCAGCTCCTCGAAATCTTTAATGACGTCATCAAGCGGCTTGCTTGTATGTACGATGGAGAGGACCGTTTCACCTTGTTTTACAGTGACGTTCTTATATGTCTTTTTCTCAGTTGTTTGAAGGGCACTTGCTGGAACGGCTGGGTTTTCCTCAACAGGAATGGTTCCATTTTTTAAATCAAAAAAGATAATAAAGAGGACAAACAAACTGATTAGTAAAAAAAGAATTCGCCGCATTTTACTCACCGCTTTTAAGAGTTTACTTCAGTCTATGCATGTCCTGAAATGATAGAACCAAAAAGAGGAGAAAAGCTGGAAAGGATGGTTCTAGTTAGTCCTAGTATGTCTTGTAATAAAAACTTCTTGGGTCGTTGGTGTAGTAAATAGGAGAGCAACCTCATATGGCCAGTATGATAAAATAATAATGGGGGGATTTTATGAAGAAGGTTAGTCAGCATATATATGTGAGAACACTAACAGAAAATGATGCAGAATCACTGTTAACATTAGAGCTTGAGAACCGCTCATATTTTCAGGAATTCACACCTTTGGTCAAAGATGATTTCTTCACGTTAACTCGCCAAATTGAGCGAATTCAGCGGAGTAGGCAAAGAAGTGCACAAGATGAATCTTACATGCACGGTATTTTCTTAAATGAAACCGATGCTTTAATTGGGACGATCTCATTAAGTTCTGTCGTAAGAGGTCCGATAGAAGGAGCTTGGCTCGGGTATGTACTCGATCAAAGGCAGGGCGGAAATGGATATATGACAGAAGCCATTCGTTTAATCATTGACTATGCCTTTTTTGAGTTGAATCTCCATCGTATTGAGGCTGGAGTAAAGCCGAGTAATAAGGGTTCCATTCGTGTACTTGAAAAGACAGGTTTTGAACATGAGGGACTAAATCGTAAAAAAGTAAAGATTAATGGAGTGTGGGAGGATCACTTTTTATTTGCGATCATCCATCCAGATGAGTCCTAGCATGAACATACATAAAAAGCTCCTCCAAGACGGGGGAGCTTTCATTGTGTAGATAAATCCTTGTTGGATGGATCATTTGCTTTTTTTGGCAGGAATTTCTTTCACAACAAGATATAAAAAGATAAAGTTAATGACCCAATTTAATAAAAATGAGTTTGCAACAGGCGTGTTTAATGCACTCATAATGGCGAAAAAGACCGTTGTTAATGTGAGTGAATAAGCGGAGAGCTTCCAAAGCATTTGAAAGGACAGCTCTTTTTGCTGCATTCGTTTAATAAATGTACCAAGCATCGCAAGGAATGTTGCGCTGATAAACATGAGAGCCGCAGTTGATAAATATAGCAGTACACAGATGACAGGGATGATAATCGCTTGGTTCTGATTTGTGACGCGGGCGAGTTCATCTTTTGTCAGCGTTCCACCAAGGAGCTGATATGGAATATCTGTCATTTGTCCATCAATGGCAATCACTGCTTTTTCCTTTAATAAAGCGATGGCCGTTTGCTTTGATTCAAGCTCACTTGCTTTTATTTTTTCAGCAGGATCAAAGATGATCGTGATGCCGTTTTCTTCTTTTTCTATTGGTGCACTTTGATCCGCTTGAAGTTTACCTTTTTCGATAGAGAAGTCGGGTAAATCTTTTTTGATCACATGCTGAAATCCTGACATCGCATTCGAGATCTCTTGGCTCATATGATACCCCTGAGGAACTGCTGCGATGATTGAAAGGATAAAAATGAATAAAATTGCTTTACCGATCCCTGTAAAGCGTGCTTTAGCAATATCTTTTGGTGAATAAATTCCTTTTAACAATAGATTAAATACGTTCAATACCCATTCACTTCCTACATTCTTTTCTATTTCTCATATTGTATCAATGTCTATCCATCAAGTACAAGTATGGCCTTCATCACTGGTTAAGATAGAAGGAATGAGGCATAATGTATACAGCATATAAAAGGAGGCGGCAGGGTCTTGGACATTTTGTATTGGATACTGATTGGCTGTGCATTTATCATTGCGTTTGTAGGACTGGTTTATCCAATTATTCCGAGTGTGGTCTTTATGGTTCTCGGATTTATTCTATATGGTTTCTTCTTTAGCTTCGAGCCGCTTACCCTGACGTTCTGGCTTATTCAAGCCATGTTTACTGCCGTCTTATTTGCGGCAGATTATGTCTCAAACCTGATTGGGGTAAAGCGCTTTGGCGGCAGCAAAGCAGCTATTTGGGGAAGCACCATTGGGTTATTAGCTGGTCCTTTTGTGATACCCATTGCAGGAATTATTATTGGTCCATTTCTTGGGAGTGTCATTGCAGAGCTCCTTGTTCATCAAAAAGATCTGAAGACGAGTGTGAAAGTCGGATTAGGCTCATTAATTGGATTTGTATCAGGTGTTTTTGCAAAAGGATTGATTCAAGCGCTGATGCTTGGCATCTTTTTATTTTATGTCCTTCGCTAAGTTGAAAAAGGGTGTTTAAAACTTTTTCAAAAGGGCTAAATACAAAATAAACACTGAAATGTTTCAGAACATGAGCAATAACGTTGAAACAAGCTGTTTCTTTTGATACTCTTTGAGTAGGGTGAATTGCTGACTTACAAAGGAAGCATTTCAGTACATACATTTTAAGGAGGAATTTAACCATGGCTTTTAAACTTCCAGAATTACCATATGCTTACGATGCATTAGAACCACATATCGACAAGGAAACAATGACGATTCACCACACAAAACACCACAACACATACGTAACAAACTTAAACAAAGCAATCGAAGGTGTATCAGCTCTTGAAGATCAATCAATTGAAGAGCTAGTGGCTAACTTAAACTCAGTGCCTGAAAACATTCGTACAGCTGTACGTAACAATGGCGGAGGACATGCGAACCACTCATTATTCTGGACGCTTCTTTCACCAAACGGTGGCGGCGCACCAACTGGTGAACTTGCAGATGCAATCGAAAAAGAATTAGGCGGATTTGAAAAATTCAAATCTGATTTCGCTGCAGCAGCTGCAGGACGCTTTGGTTCTGGTTGGGCATGGCTTGTTGTGAACAACGGAAAACTTGAAATCACAAGCACGCCAAACCAAGATTCTCCTTTAACTGAAGGAAAAACGCCAATTCTAGGACTAGACGTTTGGGAGCATGCTTACTACCTAAACTACCAAAACCGTCGTCCTGATTACATTTCAGCATTCTGGAATGTTGTGAACTGGGATGAAGTAGCTCGCCTTTACAGCGAAGCTAAATAAATCATTTGATTTGAAAAGACCTGCTCTTTAGAGAAGCAGGTCTTTTTATATTTTCCCTCCTTTTTTTACATATCTGCCTTTTGATGAGACAGACTATTGTGTAGAAAAGGAGAATGAATGGTATGAGCAGATTAAAGAAAATGTTCGGGGACATGGATGTTACAAAAGATTTATTGCTCCTCCTCACGATTGGCGGGTTATACGCACTTGCCATTGCGCTTTCGAATACGTTTGTAAATGTGTACTTATGGAAACAGTCCGGGAAATTCACAGATCTTGCGATTTATAATTTGGCCATTGTTGTGCTTCAGCCCATTACATTTTTATTCGCTGGCCGGCTCGCAAAAAAAATAGACCGGGCGTTTGTCCTTCGTTTCGGTGTCATCTTTTTAGCCGCTTTTTATTTAATTGTCTTAATGGCAGGAGAACAAGCGGCCGCACGGCTAGTTTTATTGGGAAGTGTCCTTGGGATCGGCTATGGTTTTTACTGGCTTGCTTTTAACGTACTCACCTTTGAGATCACTGAGCCTGAAACAAGAGATTTCTTCAATGGATTTCTTGGGGTGCTTTCCTCAACTGCCGGCATGATCGGTCCGCTCATTGCGGGAATTGTCATTTCTCAGTTAACGGATGATACAGGCTACACCGTCATTTTCACATTATCGCTCTTTTTGTTTTCACTAGCGGTTGTGATGAGCTTTTTCCTCAAAAGAAGGCAGTCAAAAGGCAAATTTATGATCAAACAAATTTGGAAAGAACGTCATGCAGATGAGAATTGGCGTAGGATTACAACAGCTCACTTTTTTCAAGGGCTTCGTGAAGGGGTCTTTGTCTTCTTAATCAGTGTCTTCGTGTTTATTGCAACAAACAGTGAGCTTGCTCTCGGGACGTTTGGTTTAGTGAATTCAGGTGTTGCCTTTTTTACTTATTTCTTCGCTACACGTTTGATTAAGAAAAAGTGGCGGAAGAAGGCCATCATGCTTGGCGGGCTGATTTTATACGGCGCCTTGTTTTTAATCGTTTTCCACTTGTCCTATGTATCACTTCTGATGTATGCGGTAGCCATTGCAATAGGATATCCGCTCCTGCTTGTTCCTTATGTATCCTTAACATATGATGTCATCGGCCATGCAAGGTACGCCAGAAAGGCCCGAATTGAATATATTGTGGTCAGAGAGCTATTTTTAAATGCCGGCCGTATTTGTTCGATTGTTTTGTTCCTGCTGTCTGTCACCTTACTAGGTGATGAGCTCGGAATCCCTGCATCACTTGTTGTACTCGGAGCGGGGCACACCCTCATTTATTACTTTGTAAAAGATATTCATTTGAAAGAAAAAACAGCTGATATGAAAGAGGCTGACGGTCAAAAGCCAGTTTCTCAAACGAACCTTATTAAGGGAGAAAGGTAAAATTTCTTACCAATGGAACATCAAATTTCTAGATAAATGATAGAAAAACCGCTAAAATGATGATGGCACCTTTTATACACAAAAAGGGGTGCCATTTCTTTCTTGATAGAAAAGGTGATGTGATGAGAAACAAGAAAAACAAAAAAGACGCGAAGGAAGGGCGCAAAACACTTCCGATCCGGCTGAATTTATTATTTTTAGCTGCCTTTATTATTTTTACCGGCGTTGTCGTTAGACTCGGGTTTGTGCAAATTGTCAATGGAGAAGATTATAAAAAGCAGGCAGAAAAACAAGAGGATGTGAATGTCAGCTCATCTGCTCCGCGCGGAAAAATTTATGATCGAAACTACAATACGATTGTCAGCAATAAAGCGCTGAATGCCATTACATATACGAGAACCTCGACGACTTCACAAGAAGAGCGGCTCAAAGTGGCATCAAAATTAGCGGATATGATTCATGTGAGTACGAAAAAAATCACAGATCGTGACAAAAAAGATTTCTGGATCTTAACGCATCCGAATGAAGCGAAAAAGCTTGTTCAAAAAGAATCAGAATTAAAGGGTGACGATAAGGTCTCTGATGATAAACTATATGAGCTTCAGCTAAAACGCATCACAGACAAGGAATTAAATCAACTGACGAAAAAAGATTTACAAGTGCTTGCCATTAAAAGGCAGATGGATGGAGGCTATGCACTTACACCTCAATTTATTAAAAATGAAGATGTAAAGCCAAGCGAAATTGCTTACGTCTCTGAGCATTTGGACGAGCTGCCAGGTGTTGATGTGACGACAGACTGGTCACGCAGCTACCCGTATAAAGGACTGCTCCGCAGTATGCTCGGCAGTGTGTCTTCGAGTGATGAAGGTCTTCCGCAGTCACTTCTTGAGCATTATCTATCACTCGGCTACAGCCGAAATGACCGTGTAGGAAAAAGCTATCTCGAATATCAATATGAAGATGTCCTGCAGGGCCAAAAGGAAAAAGAACAGAGTACAACTGATAAACAGGGCAATGTCACAAGCTCTAAAGTGTTAACAGAAGGTAAGAGCGGGAAAGACCTTGTGCTTACAATTGATATTCAGCTGCAAAAAGCAGTTGAAAAAATTATTGAAAAGAACTTGAGAAGTGCGAAACAAAGAGGGGGAACTGAGCTTCTTGATCGCGCATTTGTTGTTATGATGGACCCAAGAAATGGAGAGGTTCTCTCTGTTGCGGGTAAGCAGATTTCTAACAAAAACGGAAAATACAAATTCGATGACTACTCATTAGGAACGATGACATCCTCATATGCGATGGGATCAGCCGTAAAAGGGGCCACTGTACTGACTGGATATAAAACAGGCGCTATTCATATTGGAAGTACCCAATACGATGAACCTCTCTATATCGCCCAGTCACCGCCAAAGAAATCCTATCAAAATATGGGACTCATTAATGATTTAACAGCACTAGAGCGTTCATCAAACGTGTATATGTTCAAAACAGCGATCGCCATTGGGAAAAGCGAATATCGTAAGAATCAGCCGCTCCCAATTGATCCGAAAGCATTTGATACGTTCCGCTACAATTTTAGTAAATTTGGCCTTGGCGTCAAAACAGGTATTGACCTGCCAAACGAAGCAACGGGCTACAGAGGAACGTCTACACAATCGGGGCTCTTACTTGACTATGCGATTGGACAGTATGATACGTTTACACCGCTGCAAATGGCGCAATACGTTTCAACCATTGCAAATGGCGGGTATCGATTACGTCCGCAGCTTGTCAAAGAAGTGAGAGAGCCAGATCCGCAGCGAGGCATTGGAGCTGTGACAGAATCCGTCAAACCAGATGTATTGAATAAGCTAGACATGACAAGTGATGAAATCAAGCGTGTCCAGCAAGGCTTCAAGCTTGTGATGCAGAACCCAAGAGGGACAGCCTATTCAAACTTTGGCAACAAAAAGTATAATCCAGCAGGCAAAACAGGAACCGCTCAATCATTCTATGACGGCCCAATTAAAAGCAAGCGCGGTACACCGACCTATAACACAACTCTTGTAGCGTATGCGCCTGCTGATAATCCAGAAGTGGCCATTTCCGTTGTCGTGCCATGGGTGTATCAAGACTACAACCAGCGCTATCCAATTACAAATGATATTGGTGAACAAGTATTAGATAAGTACTTTGAACTGAAATCAAAACAGGAAAGCAATGATACACAGGCGAAAAACAAAAACAAAATTGAAAATGAAGCAGAAACAAATAACTAGACATTTCATAGGTAAAAACGCTCACTTTTTGTGGGCGTTTTTTTACGTTTTCTTCAAAAATTTTGATATAAATTGACAAAATTCATAAAAAACGCCGCAATTTCTCTACAAAACTTCGACATTTACAAAACCTTAACATTCCATTTAAACGAAATTAATAAAGAACCTTTAATGTATTACTCGTAGGACAAATTATTCAGGGGGTATTCTTGAAATGAAAAAGAACAAATTATGGCTGCTTACTTTCCTTACTATCGCATTGTTAGCATTCGTCACAGCATGCGGAAACAGCAGCTCAAGCGGAGATTCAAAAGACAGTAAAGGAAATGCTTCAAACAAAGATGAGGCATCAGGTTCCATTACCATCTCAGGATCATCTGCGATGCAGCCTTTAGTTCTTGCGGCAGCAGAAAAATTCATGGATAAACATCCAAAAGCCGATATTCAAGTACAAGCCGGCGGTTCAGGAACAGGACTTTCTCAAGTTTCAGAAGGATCTGTACAAATTGGGAACTCAGATGTATTCGCTGAAGAGAAAGACGGAATCGACGCAAAAGCTTTAAAAGACCACAAAGTAGCAGTTGTTGGAATGGCCGCAGCTGTAAACCCTGAAGTGGGTGTCAAAGACATCACAAAGGACGAATTGAAAAAAATCTTCACTGGTAAAATCAAAAACTGGAAAGAGCTTGGCGGGAAAGACCAAAAAATCACGCTTGTCAACAGACCTGATTCTTCAGGAACTCGTGCAACATTTGTGAAATATGCACTTGATGGTGCAACACCTGCAGAAGGAATCACAGAAGATTCTTCAAACACAGTGAAAAAGCTGATTGCAGAAACACCAGGTGCGATTGGATACCTAGCATTCTCTTATTTAACAGATGACAAAATTACACCGCTTAGCATTGATGGTGTGAAACCAGAAGAAAGCAATGTAGAAAGCGGTAAATATACAATTTGGGCATACGAGCACTCTTATACAAAAGGTGAGCCGGAAGGTCTAGCAAAACAATTCTTAGATTACCTTATGAGTGACGAAGTACAAAAAGAAATCGTCAAAGACCAAGGCTACATCTCAGTCTCTAATATGAAAGTAGAAAGAGACGCAACAGGCAAACAATCAGATAAGTAAGAGGTCTTGAATTGCTGATGAAGGAAAAGTGGAGCATTTCACTTTTCCTTTTATGACATTCATAGGAGTGTAGAAAAAGATGAAGCAGATAGAACATACAGAAGCGAGCGATCGGCTGATCAGCTCGAAGAAAAATAGGCAAATGGATGAAGTAAGAGGAAGTATTTTGGTGAAATTCTGCGCATTCTTAATGATTGCAGTATCCATCGCCATCACCATCTTCCTTGGCATTAAGGGTTTACAATCTTTCATCGTAAATGGTGTAAGCCCAATTGAGTTCTTAACCAGTATCAATTGGAACCCAACAGCAGAAAACCCGGAGTACGGCGCATTTCCTTTTATCTTTGGATCGATCGCCGTCACGCTTCTATCGGCACTTATTGCAGCGCCGCTAGGCATCGCAGGAGCGATCTTTATGACAGAAATTGCACCTGCATGGGGCCGGAAAATTCTTCAGCCAGTCATTGAATTGCTTGTAGGGATTCCATCCGTTGTTTACGGATTCATAGGTCTTACAGTATTGGTGCCGTTTATCGGACATTTCAAGTCAAGCGGCTCAGGGCATAGCGTGTTAGCAGGAACGATTGTCCTGTCTATTATGATTCTGCCAACCGTTACATCCATTGCAACTGATGCTATGGCTTCCCTTCCAAAAAGCTTACGTGAGGGATCGTATGCACTTGGCGCTACAAGATGGCAAACGATTAGACGTGTGCTTGTACCAGCAGCTCTTCCAACATTAATGACAGCAGTCGTTCTTGGAATGGCAAGAGCATTTGGAGAAGCCCTTGCCGTTCAGATGGTCATTGGAAACACGCGTAATTTACCAGAGAGCATTATGGATACAGCTGGTACTTTAACAACCATTATTACGTTAAACATGGGTCACACAACGTATGGAAGTGTTGAAAACAATACACTTTGGTCAATGGGGCTTGTCCTTCTAGTTGTATCGTTTATGTTCATACTCATTATCAGATACTTGTCGTCTAGGAGGAAGATTTAATGAATAGCAAAATGACCGATCGTTTTGCCACGTTTGTTTTTGGATTATGTGCTGCCATTATTACGGCGATCCTAGTTGGTTTGTTTTCTTATATCATCTTCAACGGTGCAAAAGAATTAAATTTCGACTTTTTGACAACCCGCTCAAGTGCAATTGGCTCTGGCGGCGGTATTAGGGATCAGCTGTATAACTCGTTTTACATTTTGTTTATTACAATGCTGATCACAGTACCACTTGGTGTCGGCGGCGGAGTGTACATGGCTGAATATGCGCCTCAAAACAAAGTCACTGATTTTATTCGCACATGTATTGAAGTGCTGTCTTCACTTCCTTCTATTGTCATTGGTATGTTTGGTTTACTCATGTTTGTCAATTTAACAGGCTGGGGCTATACGATCATCGGAGGAGCTCTTGCGCTCACGGTGTTTAACCTGCCAGTGATGGTGAGGGTGACAGAAGACGCGCTTCGCTCTGTACCGAAGGATCAAAAGGAAGCATCACTAGCGCTTGGTGTGACGAAATGGCATACAGTGAAGACGGTCCTGATTCCAGGAGCGATTCCTTCTATTATTACCGGTGCGATTTTAGCATCAGGAAGAGTCTTCGGGGAGGCAGCAGCGCTTCTTTTCACAGCAGGCCTCACCACACCGCGTCTTGATTTTACAAACTGGAGTCCATTTTCTGATACGTCACCGCTGAATGTTTTTAGACCGGCAGAAACATTAGCCGTTCATATATGGAACGTCAATACACAAGGAATCATTCCAGATGCAGAGGCCATTGCAAATGGTGCATCAGCCGTACTTGTGCTTTCAGTTTTAGTATTCAACTTAGCAGCTAGATGGCTTGGTTCATTTATTCATAAAAAGCTTACGTCAAAATAATGTGAGAGAGGTGTGAAGGGGATATGGTTCAAATGCTAGCAGAAAAAAAAGAGATTGCAGCAAAAAAGGCTCCACTTCAAGCGGAACAGATTTTACAGGTGCAGGATTTAAGCATTTATTATGGTGAAAAAAGAGCAGTCAATCACATTTCATTTGAAATTGAGAAGAACGCAATTACCGCATTAATCGGCCCATCTGGCTGCGGGAAATCAACCTTTTTACGCAGCATTAACCGCATGAACGACTTGATCCCAGGTGCGAGAAGTGAAGGGGCGATCATGTACGAAGGGCTCAATATTTTGGATGACCGCATTAATGTGGTGAATTTACGAAGAGAAATCGGCATGGTTTTCCAAAAACCAAACCCATTTCCTAAATCGATCTACAATAACATTACCCATGCGTTAAAGTATGCGGGGGAAAAAAGAAAATCAGTGCTTGATGATGCGGTAGAGGAAAGCTTAACAAAAGCAGCGCTTTGGGATGAGGTCAAAGATCGTCTGCACCGCTCGGCTTTGTCATTATCCGGTGGTCAGCAGCAGCGCCTTTGTATTGCGCGTACACTTGCGATGAAGCCCAGCGTTCTTTTATTAGATGAACCCGCATCTGCCCTAGACCCGATTTCAAATGCAAAAATTGAAGAGTTATTATCAGAGTTGAAAAATGATTATTCGATCGTCATTGTGACACACAACATGCAGCAAGCGTTACGTGTATCTGATCATACAGCCTTTTTCCTGAACGGTGATCTAGTAGAATATGATGCCACTGAACGTATCTTTACACGTCCTGCGCAGCAAAAAACAGAAGACTATATCAATGGTCGATTTGGATAAGGCGGGTGGATTTTGATGAATGCAATAGCTACTGAAACAGCCAAAAAAGAAGTGTTTCGTGTGAATGATATGAACCTTTGGTACGGACAGCATCACGCACTGAAGCATATTGATTTAGACATTAGAGAGCATGAAGTCACAGCAATTATCGGTCCGTCCGGCTGCGGGAAGTCAACGTTTATCAAGACCTTAAATCTTATGGTCAAAACAGTGCCAGGTGTGAAAATCACTGGAGATATGATGTATAACGGCGACAATATTTTAAAAGGCCGCGTTGATCTAGTGGAACTGCGTAAAAACGTCGGGATGGTCTTTCAAAAAGGGAACCCATTCCCTCAGTCAATCTTTGATAATGTCGTCTACGGACCAAGAATTCATGGCGTGAAGAGCAAGCAGCAATTGAAAGAAATCGCTGAAAAAGCGCTTCGTGATGTTGCCCTTTGGGATGAAGTGAAAGATCGTTTAAGTGCGCCTGCATTAGGTCTTTCCGGCGGTCAGCAGCAGCGTCTTTGTATCGCAAGAGCTATTGCCACAAGCCCAGACATTTTACTAATGGATGAACCAACATCAGCGCTTGATCCTGTCTCAACATTAAAGATTGAAGAATTGATTATGAAATTAAAAGAGAAATACACGATTGCCATTGTGACGCATAACATGCAGCAAGCGGCGAGGGTATCAGATAGAACAGCCTTCTTTTTAATGGGAGAGCTTGTTGAGGTCAATGATACGAATGTGATGTTCTCTGAGCCAAATGATCAAAGAACAAATGATTATATATCTGGTCGATTTGGATAACAAAAACCCCCTGGAGGTCAGCGCCGCCAGGGGGTTTTTGCTGTTATTTTGTTAAGGCTTTGACGATTTGTTTAAACGTCATCCCTGTTTTTAAATTGAACTTGCCTGCACGAATTTCTTTATGGTAGCCGGCGTCAATCACGTAATCATTAAAATCTTTAGACGAATTGATGATTCCGTCCTTTTCAAGCATGTCTGAAACATCACTTGTGCTCATCCCGTTTTTAATAACAAATTTGACCGGTTTGCCTTTAGGCTTGTCTGATGTTTCTTTATCATTTTTAGAATCGCCGTCTTCATTTGCCTTCAGTGCTTTTTCTTTATAATCAAGAAGCTGCTGATATGTTTCACGGCTGACGGAGACTTCTTTTTTAGAGTCTAAATAGTTTTTCACATCAGTGTCTGTTACTTTCGCTGCGAGCGTTTCTTTTGTGGTTGTATCAGCCGCCGCTTCATCTTTTCCAGTGAGGAAAAAAACGATCGCCAGAACACCAGTTGCAAGAATCATACCTGCCGCAAACGTTTGGATGCTTTTTTTCGTCATACAAGCACCTTCTCGTTGTCTTTAATGATCATGTTGACCTCATCTACAGATACATGCTCAGCGCGCGCAATGGCCTCAGGAGACATGCCATTTTGATGCTTTGAAATGATTTGTCTTGCGATAGATGGATCAATTTCTGAATGTTTGCGGACGACAATGTTTGTTTCAAGCAATTCTTCTTCAAGAACCTTCATTTTCTTTTTCAGTTTATAGATTTCTTGCATTGCAGATAGTTGAAGTGTTTCAAGTTCCTGCTCGACTTCTTTAATCGGCTCTCTTTGAAAATATGAGAATGCGATCAGTACGATACTGACAACAAGCAATCCGATAATTGCAATTTCCATGTTTCATCACCTTTTATTCATATTTTAATGCTGAAAGCCATAAAAGGCTTTCATGATTGTTTCAGACAGTTTTCGACCCTTCTTTTTTATACCATAAAAAAGCTAGTTTCAAAAGGAATTGCTGAAAAAATCACCTTTTTTTCATCTTTTTTCTTTTTATATGAAAAACGAGTATGAAAATCTTGCTCGCTGTCAAAATAAAAGAGGGTTCCTCATGTATACAGTACGACAAAGATTAAGGTTTTATAGGGGAGCAGGCCATTTTTCATGAAATGACCGTGCGATATGGATCAGAACGCGGACGGGATTGACTGAAATTCAAATTGGTGAAAAAACATTCTAGCATTCCTAAGCTAGAAGTGGTATTATAGTTAGGTCTGAATGTGAATTGATTTTAGTTTGGAGGGAAAAACATGCGCGTAAATATTACTCTAGCTTGCACTGAATGCGGTGAGCGTAACTATATTACTAAAAAGAATAAGCGAAACAATCCAGATCGCGTTGAATTCAAAAAGTATTGCTCACGTGATAAAAAACAAACTTTACATCGTGAAACAAAGTAAGCAGCAGGGAATTTTCCTGCTGTTTTTTTATGATGGGAGATGATCTGTATGAAAAAAGAGCTTCGTCTTCAAACATTAGCCAAGCTGGACCAGATGAGTGCCGAGGAATTCAAGCGAAGCACCGCTTTACTTCATGAGCACTTGTTTCAACTGTCAGCATGGAAACAAGCGGATACGATTGCACTCACCATGTCTAGAGGAAAAGAGGTACCAACAATGCCTCTAATTGAAAAAGCATGGCAGGAGGGGAAAACAGTATGTGTACCCACCTGTTTTCCGGAAACAAAAGAGATGACGTTTTATGAATATACACCGGAAACGAAAATGATATCCCGCTACTTTGGGCTAATAGAGCCAGACCCTCTGGCGTCGGCTGCTGCATCTAAAGAATCAATCGATTTGATCATTGTGCCTGGTGTGTGCTTCGATCGACAAGGCTACCGTATCGGATATGGGGGCGGCTATTATGACCGCTACTTAGCTGACTATCACGGCGAAACGCTTGCCCTTTGCTTGACAGTACAGCAAACTGAGCATATTCCGGCTGAAACGCACGACATCCCGGTCTCAATCATGGTCAGTGAGAAAGGTACCATATATCCAAAATAAAAGTCCGCTGCTTATACGTAAGAACGGGCTTTTTGTGTTGAGCGAAGGTCTTGTTTGTGATCAAAAGTCACAAAAACGATAGTGATCAACATACTTCATTAAAAGGCATTTTAGCTGACGGGGGATATGTTTTGAAAAAATTTCGCGGAAAGAAAAGATACTTCCGTCATATGTGGGAGGAAGTAAATACTTGTGACTTAAAACTTGATCGTGATTCATGGTTTTATTTTTGGCATACGCACCTTGATTTTTTTGGAGTCGGGGGAAATAGCTTAAAAATAAGAAGAGAGCATATCAAAGCTCATATCGCTTTATATTATAGGCTGCTAAAACAGCTAGAAGGCTTTGAAAAGCCATACCAAACTTGGATTTGTATTCACGAACATGACCCTGTTTAGACGCTGTATATGTTTATACACCAAATCCATACGACAGTTACTTTCCGCACAAGGTGGAGGAGTTAGAGCAGAATTGTAAGTTGCCTCATACTTTCATGGGGACTAATCGACCTTCATCAATTTGACGTTTCTTATGATCAATCAGAGTGCGGAGAGGTCTATTATATTCAATCAAAAGAGCAAGGGATTAGATTGTGAAGGCCTGCTTATGAAATGAACCTTTTAAGCGATAAAAACGATGGTTCATGCATAAACAAATACTATTTAAGCCACGATACGAACATAGGAGGGAATATGGATGAATAAAATGATTTGGAGCATTGTGTTCACACTATTTGCATTCGTTCTCGTGCAAAATCGTTATCGGCTCATGAATTTGGTTTTAGGGCAAAATCAAGTCCGGCACTTTTTGATTAAATGGCTGATGAAAATCCCATATTTTCGGACGAAATTTATTCGCCAAGCATTCTAATCCCGCAAAAGCCGGGATTTTTTTGTTTAGAAATGCGGATAAGAACGATTCTTGCTATAATAATGTAAAAAATGGAGCGCGAATGTATGAATGTCATAGATAGTTTATTTTGGCGAGTTGTTGATGAACTAAGACAAAAAGGATACGAGATGATTCAAAGTCCGTACCCAGAAGATGAAATATTTTTTGAAGCACCACGAAACTCAGGTTATGATCTCATCCGTCTATATAGAAAAGATGTGAATTTCAAGCAGGAGATCGTTCGAGATATCGAGGAGCAAACATATCGGATCAATCAGCTGAGAGAAGCTATGCGTAAACGATCTCTTCATCTCCTGCAGCTGCAATTTACAACTGATGTTCCAGTAGATGATTGGGAAGACCTAAACGGTCAGCCGCAAAAAGAGAATAAGGTGACAGTTACTCCTGTATTACTCAATGCAGACACGCTTCAAAACGATGTAAACGAACTGCAAAAATGGCTGAATACATCGCTTGCAGTAAATGTAGAAGAAGCGAAGGAAGACACAGCTGAGGATGCCATGCAGCTGAAAAGGAACGTGCTTCAGGCATTTGATGATCAGGAAAAGCAGCGAGAACGAGAACGGGCCGTGTTTCAAAATGGCAGACCCATTTTTACCTACTTGCTGATCGCTGTCCAAGTGGTGATGTTTCTTTTACTTGAGCTGTCAGGCGGAAGTACCAATACCGCAACTTTAACAGCATTTGGTGCTAAAAATAATGTGCTGATCTTAGAGGGTGAATGGTGGCGCCTGATGACACCAATGTTTTTGCATATTGGCTTGACGCACTTACTCTTTAATACTTTTGCTCTTTGGTCCGTTGGAGCGGCTGTTGAGAGAATTTATGGGTCGGGAAGATTTTTGCTCATCTATTTCATTTCCGGCATTTTTGGCTCCATAGCGAGCTTTGTGTTTAATACGGCAATTGCAGCCGGCGCATCTGGCGCGATCTTTGGCTGCTTAGGCGCACTGTTATATTTAGCCATCTCAAATCGAAAGCTTTTCTTTCGGACGATGGGGACAAATATTATTGTCATTATCCTCATTAACCTAGGAATAGGCTTCACTGTATCAGGTATTGATAACGCAGGGCATCTTGGCGGCCTGGTTGGCGGTTTTTTCACCGCATTAGCAGTCCGTCTGCCTAAACAGGTGCAGCCTGTCAAAATGCTTCTTGCGAGTGCTGCTTTGCTCTTTATTGGCGGTTTTGGATTGTATACAGGGTTTCATTCTGACAATCAAAAGAAAGCAGCGGCAGCAAGTGAGGCAGCGAGTTTATTTGATGAGAAAAAGTACAGCGAAGCAAGTGAACGACTAGAGGAATATGTGCACGATAAAGATGCATCAGCTGAGGCACTTCATATCTATGCACTATCGGAAGCGCAGCAGGGCCGACTTGATAAGGCTATTCAATTTTTACAAAAGTCGCTTGAAAAAGATCCAGATGATCCAAATAAACTGTATCATTTATCGCTTTTATACGTAGAAAAAGGAGAGACAGCGAAAGCAGAGGATCTATTAGCGAAAGCGTTAAAACAAGATCCTCAAAATGATCAATTTTTAAAGCTGAAACAATATATCGAAAATAGTCAAACACGTTGAATGACTTGACTGAAAGCGCATTTATGAATACGCTTATCCTAACTGTTGATGAAAAGAAATGGTGGAAACAATGAAAACGTTATATGATGTACAGCAGCTGCTCATGAGATTTGGAAATTATGTGTATTTCGGAGATCGTGAAGTAGAATTAGAATTTATGGCAGACGAATTGAAGGAAATGTATACATCAGGCATCATTGACCGGACCGAATGGTCAAACGCAATGACGATTCTTCAAATGGAGCTAGCCAAATTAAATCGAAAAACAATGTGAAGGTGGAGGGCATATGACAGGGGATTGGTTTGTAGGTATTGATCTTGGCGGTACGACAATTAAGCTTGCGTTCATTAATCTATATGGTGAAATTCAGCATAAGTGGGAGATTCCTACGGATAAATCCGGGCAGACGATCACAGTCGATATTGCCAAATCAATTGACCATAAACTGGTTGAGATCAGTATGCCGAAATCAGCACTTATTGGGATCGGAATGGGTGCACCTGGACCTGTAGATAAAGTATCTGGCATCGTCTATAAAACAACGAATCTGGGCTGGACAAACTACCCCTTGAAAGATCACCTAGAGGCAGAGACGGGACTTCCATCTGTCATTGAAAATGATGCGAATATTGCTGCACTCGGTGAAATGTGGAAGGGGGCAGGCGATGGCGCAAAAAATATCCTGATGGTCACACTTGGAACAGGGGTTGGCGGCGGCATCATCGTCAACGGTGAAGTTGTTCAAGGGGAAACAGGAGCTGGCGGAGAAATTGGCCATATTTGTGCTGTTCCATTTCAAGGTGCACCGTGTAACTGTGGAAGAACAGGCTGTATTGAAACGATCGCATCTGCAACTGGCATCGTCCGGATTGCAAAGGATAAATTAGAAACCGAGCAGCATACATCTTCACTTGGCAAGCTCGCTTCGCTATCGGCAAAGAATGTATTTGAGGCGGCAGAAAACGGAGATGATCTTGCAATGCGTGTCGTAGAAGAAGTGACGACACATCTTGGACTTGTCCTAGCGAATCTTGCTAGTGCTTTAAACCCAACAAAAATTGTGATTGGCGGCGGTGTTTCAAAAGCAGGTGAGCTTCTTCGCAGTAAAGTAGAGCGCATTGTGAAACAACATGCTTTCCCGCCTTGCGCTGACGATGTTGAAGTGGTAATTGCATCCCTCGGAAACGATGCGGGTGTTATCGGCGGGGCATGGATGGCAAAAACCAAATGGCTGTCTTGAACAAAAAAGTCATAATGATGTCATTTTTATTAAAAAAAGCGATAGATAGGCATGAAATTGGATGTTTAGCATATTCATAAGTTTGTCATGAGGAAAAAGACATTGATTTTCCATCATATACAGGATAAGATATACTTTAGTTATTTTTCTAGAAGCACCAATAATTAGGGTATATCCAGAGCCTGGGTGCGCGCTTAGCATAAGGAGGTTACAATGCGAAAGAATAGATTAAAGGCGATTTCATTTTTACTGATTGCGACATTGCTGATGTGGGTCAAAACCTATGTTATCTATAAATCTAGCTTCAATATTAAAATTGAAAATTTCATGCAGGAGTTTATCCTGTTTATTAATCCGCTTAGCTTTCTCTTGTTTATCTTCGGTATCGGTTTATTTTTCAAAGAAAAAAACCGCAATCGATATATCATCGTGACAAGCTTTATCCTAACATTCGTTTTGTTAGCCAACATTGTGTTTTATCGATTCTATAGTGATTTTCTAACCATCCCCGTCCTATTTCAAACAAACAATATGGGTGACCTCGGGTCAAGTATTACCTCTTTAATTGAACCAGTCGATTTACTGATGTTTGTTGATATCATCATTTTAATTTGGCTCTATAAAAAACAGCCTTCCTTTAGAACAGATGTCACAATTTCACGAAAAGAACGAGCGGCCTATTACTTATTTGTGGCAGCTACATTCTTCTTTAACCTTGGTTTAGCTGAAACAGAACGACCAGAACTTCTTACTCGCTCATTTGACCGTGAGATGCTGGTGAAAAATATCAGCTTATATAACTTCCATATTTATGATGGGGTATTGCAATCGAAGCAGTCCGCCCAACGAGCTCTTGCTGACAGTAATAGCTTAACTGAAATTGAAAACTATGTAAGCGCAAATCAAACGGACCGTAATGAAAAGACATTTGGTCAAGCAAAAGGACGAAATGTCATTCTTGTATCACTTGAATCTACACAGAGTTTCGTGATCAATGAAAAATTAAACGGGAAAGAAATTACTCCGTTTTTAAACAAATTGATCAAGAAGAGCTATAACTTTACTAATTTCTATCACCAAACAGGTCAAGGGAAAACATCTGATTCAGAGTTTATTGTAGATAATTCTCTTTATCCACTTGGAAGAGGGGCTGTGTTCTTCACAAATCCAAGCAATGAGTTTACAGCGACACCTGAGCTGTTAAAGGATGAGGGCTACCACTCTTCTGTTATTCATGCGAATAACAAAAGCTTCTGGAACCGTGACCTTATCTACGATAGCTTTGGCTACGATAAGTTTTTTGATATTAAATCATTTGATGTGAATGAAGAAAACTCAGTTGGCTGGGGACTGAAAGATGGTCCGTTCTTTGAGCAGTCCGCTGAATTAATGAAATCGATCCCGCAGCCTTTCTATACGAGATTGATTACATTAACGAACCATTTCCCTTTTGATTTAGATGAAGAAGATAAGCTCATTGATGAATATGATTCAAAGAGCAAAACGCTGAACAAGTACTTCCCTACAGTGCGTTATCAAGATGAAGCCCTTAAGCTTTTCTTTAAAAAGATGAAGGAAGCTGGGTTATACGATAACTCCATTTTTGTTTTGTATGGGGATCACTACGGAATTTCTGAAAACCATAACGAAGCCATGGGACAATTCTTAAATAAAGAGATTACGCCATTTGAAGAAGTACAGCTTCAAAAAGTCCCGTTTGTTGTACACATTCCAGGGGTAACGGATCAACATCCAAAAGAAATTGATACGGTAGGCGGTCAGGTCGATATCCGTCCAACTGTACTCAATCTTCTAGGGATTGATACAAGTAAACAAATTCAATTTGGTCATGACCTTTTATCGAAAGATAAGAATGACTTTACAGTACTCCGTGATGGAAGCTTTATTACGAAGGACAGCATTTTTACAGATGGTGTTTGCTACAATAAAGAAACAGGCGATCCAGCAGATGATAAAAACGTGTGTCAATCTTATGAAGAGAAGGCGAAGCAGGAGCTTCAGTTCTCTGATCAAATCATCTACGGGGATCTCCTTAGATTTTATGATCGAAACAGCCCGGACCATTCACCATCCAAAAAAGAAGATGAAACGGAGCTGAAAAAGGCGTCCTAATAGATGAAAAAACCTCTGCTATTTTAGAAGCAGGGGTTTTCTTTTTTTGCCTTCCGGCTCATATAGTATGAGAGGAGGGATGTAAATGAAGACAACGTCGTTTGGAAAAATTGAATGGCAGCTGCATGAAGCAGGGAGGGATGCTGTGGCAAAGCAGCTTGGTATTGGCAAAGCTGCTTTTCATTTATCTAATCAATCAAGCACTGATAACCTTCTTTTACCGGGATATAGACTTCCAGAAGGAGTCCATGTATTTGATTCGATAGGTGATGTGCAGAGATTTATTGCACCTTACAGACTGCAGCAATCCGATGATTGGATTAATGGAACATTTGAATATGATAGCGTTCGATTAGAAGAAGAGCTGAGCCGCTTGAAAGCCGTATTTCCTTTTCTTCATATCAGCGTTATTGGCCATTCAGTGCTTGATACACCTATTTATGAGATCCGAACAGAGCCTGTTCAGCATTTACATTCTATTCATCTCAATGCCTCATTTCATGCAAATGAATGGATTACGACGTCTGTTTTATTAAAATGGTTGAAATCGCTTTGCTTAGCAGCGTCTGACCCGGTTCAGGCAAGACATTATGAAGCGGTTCATATCCTGCAGACCACCGCTTTATCCATCGTGCCAATGGTCAATCCAGATGGAGTCGATTTGGTTCGTAATGGACCGGAGTCACTAGGTCTTCATCGTGAAGAATTCACACTGCTAAACGAGGGATATTCCGATTACCGGGAATGGAAAGCAAATATTCGAGGGGTGGATTTAAACAATCAATTCCCAGCTTATTGGGAGATCGAGTACTATCGTCATCAGTCGAAGGCACCGTCCTACCGGGATTATCCTGGGCGTGAGCCATTAACAGAACCAGAAGCGAAAGCGATGGCAAATCTTGCGTTGCGAAAACGATTTGACCGGCTGATCGCCCTTCATACACAAGGAGAAGAGATCTATTGGGGGTTTCTTGGCCATGAGCCAGCCAGCTCAAAAGAAACGGTCAAACGATTCGAACTAGTGAGCGGTTACAAACCGATCCAATATCTCGACAGCTATGCAGGCTATCGCGATTGGTTTATTTATCAATTTCATAATGAGGGCTATACAGTCGAGCTTGGTCTAGGGAAAAATCCTCTTTCCATGGTTCAATTTGATTCGATCTATGAAAAAACAAAGCGGCTTTTGTGGGAAGCGTGTAAGTGTTAAAAGCACCTGTCTGGTGCTTTTTCATATTTTGAGAAAATCAATTGCTTATGGTCAATAAAAACAATGTTGAAGTAATTGACGAAGGCCTCCTTGTAAGCTATGGTGAAAGATATGGATGTAAAAAAAAGGATATGATTTAGGGAGATGTCGACTATTGAGTGCTCAAAGCCTGTGGAAAAGAAATTTTACTTATTTATTTGTTTCTAAAATGTGCAAAATTACGGCTGATAGTTTATCTTTCAACACCATCTTGTGGCTTTTAGTACTAGGAGGGAAAGGGGCCATAGGGACAGCTTTTTTTATTGCAGTCAGCTTTGTTCCTCAAGCGATTGTTGGGCCATTTATTACGCCTATGATGAAGCCGCATCAATTGAAGTTTTGGATGTGTTTTGCTGATTTAACACGAGGAGCGATTATCCTTGTGATCGTGGTTAGTTACTTTTATGGTTTCACCCCATTAGCACTCATCATTGGCTGTATGCTGTTGCATTCGGCGACAGGAGGCTCCTATGAACCGGCATCTGTATCGATTATTCCAAAGCTTGTCCATGAGGACCTCATACAAAAAGCGAATGCAACCATCCAATCAGCAAGTCATGTAGTAAGACTTGTGACGGTCACGATTTGTGGTGTCATGATTGCATTTGCAGGCGTAGGTTATACAATGCTTGTGATCATTCCTCTTTACCTTTTGTCCGCTTTATTGGTGTTCATGATTTCATATCAAACAGACGTCATCATCGATAAAGCCAAAAAAGGATTATCTTACGGCAAAAGATTAATTCGAGGTTTTTCACTTGTTAGAAGCCACCATATTTTGTTTCCATTAGCGATTTTTTGTGTCTGCTCAAACTTTGCTGCGGCACCATGGGAAGCATTGTCTGTTATTTATTTAACAGAAGACTTACATAGTGGACCGGTCGTCTATTCATTCATCAAAGTCACAACTGCACTAGGCGCATTTTTGATGGGGTTTGTTTTGACAAAGATAAAAGTGAATCGGTATGGATTGCTGTTTATAGGCGCTGGGATCGTTGATGGAATCGCCTTCTTCATCACAGGTATGAACGCATTGTTGCCTCTTGTGTTTATATCAGCTTTTGCTTTAGGAGCAGCAATTAGTGCAGTTAACGTACCCGAACATACGATGATTCAATTGTCAGTAAAGGCAGAGGATCAGCCGCAAGTGTATGCGATCATCAACATGATTTCCTACTTAATGATTCCGTTAGGCGCCCTCCTTGGCGGCTATATGGCAACAATATTTGGATCTGGGTATGTCATTGCGGCCGGCGGCATCATTGAAGCTGCTTCAGGTATATGCCTGCTTCTGTTTACAAAGATCGGGAAGGTAGAGAGAGCGGATTTGACGATAGAACGAGACAAACCTGCCGTAAACGCAACGTAAGCATGGCATGATTGAATGAGGATAGGTTACAATGAGGACGAGAAAACATGAGAATTTAATTGAAAGGGGAAAAATTATGGCTATAGCAGACGTCACCATCATTCCGATAGGCACTGAAACACCAAGTGTCAGTGCTTATGTAGCAGATGTACAAAGAATTTTAGAAGGCTTTCAACAAGAAGGGAAAATCAAATATCAATTAACACCGATGAATACGTTAATTGAAGGCGAATTATCCGTTTTATTTGAGGTCATTCAGCGCATTCATGAAGCCCCTTTTGAAAAGGGATTGCACCGAGTAGCGACCAATATTCGCATCGATGACAGACGGGATCAAACCACAACACTTACAAGCAAATTAGAAAGCGTGAATAAGCATTTAAATCAATAAAAAAGCCTGCTATAAGCAGGCTTTTAATGTGCAGTTGGATAACCGCTATAGATGATGGTCATGACAGTGAACCATCCAAAAACCAAAAATGTAGCGCCTGCAAAAGCGATGGCAAGTACGTTCACTTTTTTTAGTGAGCGATAGATGCCGAGCGCAGCTAAAATCGTGACTAGACCAAAAATAATGACGAGCATCATGTGAAAGTCCCCCTTTGTCATCAATCCCCTTGATTTCCTTTCTTTTCATTTTAACCGTTTTCATAAAGCTTGTCGAGTAGATTCCAGTTGACGATTGTTTGAATTTTTATTGAATAGCCTTCATAATAAAAAAGAATGAATAAAGTAGGTGATGAAAATGAATTGGAGAAGAATGCCACTAGGCTATGTACAAGCGAACGCATATATTTGGAAAAATGAACAGGGAGAATGCTTAATTTTTGATCCAGGCGGTGAAGCGCAAAAACTGATTTCCTATGTAAAAGAAAAACAGCTCACACCGCTTGCTGTCTTATTGACACATGCTCATTTTGATCATATTGGAGCGGCAGATGAGGTGCGCGAAGAGTGGGGAGTGCCGCTGTATGTACATGAAAATGAAAAAGAATGGCTCACGAACGCTGAATTAAATGGTTCAGCTCGTTTGATTGGGAATGGAATTACGGTCAAAGAAGCTGAAAAATTGATTACGTCAGAAGGAACGCTTCAAATTGGGTCGTTTACATTAGAAATGTTCCATACACCAGGGCATTCACCTGGCAGTGTGTCTTACTATTCGGCGGAAGAAGGATTTGTTATTTCTGGTGACACGCTATTTGAAGGCGGTATCGGAAGAACAGATTTAGTAGGCGGCAGTCAGGAAGTGCTGCTTCAATCAATCCATCATAAATTATTGTCATTGCCAGAATCAACTCTTGTTTTAAGTGGACATGGCGGAGAAACCACTGTGCTGACGGAGCAGGAGCAAAATCCGTTTATTAATGGATTTTCTCTTTAAACGTATGAAAAAAAGCATCTCTTTTTATAGAGATGCTTTTTTTCAATTAATGTCCGGTACCGGGAACCATGATGAAAATCGAATAATATGTAAATCCGGCAAAGAAAATCGTCAAGTACGCTCCGAAAATGTAAATATACATTCTTTCGGATAAATTCAAGTAGGATAAAAATACAAAAAGAACGGTTTGACCGAAGAATAGCAGCGATGCATCTTTCATATGTCCTAAATAGAACATGACAGCAAAAATACCCGTCCAAAAGCCAAGCACGCGGAACATGCGATTCATTTCTTTCCCTCCCCTTAAAAACCCCTTTGATTCATATTATAGCTGATCATCACTTGTTATGTAAACATTTACATTTTTGACATCATGTGAACAATTTATTTTGAATGCAGAAAAAATTTTTTTGAAAAAATGATGAAAAAGTGTTTATGCCGAAAAACATGAGGGTACTTACTCCATAAGAGAAAAGGTTAACGACCTAAGGAGGAAGACTAATGAGTGACATTACTTTTTATTCATACCCGAGCTGCACGTCTTGCCGCAAAACAAAACATTGGTTAAAGGCGAATCAAATTGATTTTAAAGAGCGTCACCTTTTCAGAGAAACGCCAACACTAGATGAATTAAAAAAGATTCTTTCTTTAACAACAGAGGGAATGGATGAAATTTTAGCCACACGAAGTCAGGCTTTTAAAAGCTTAAATTTAAATATTAATGACTTAAAAGTAAACGAGGTCTTACAGCTTCTCATTGAAAAACCAAAGCTGCTCCGGAGACCAATCATCATTGATGGGAATAAATTAGTGGTCGGCTATAATCCCGGAGAACTTATGAAAATATCAAAGAAGAAAGCGATTCATCAATCGGTATCCTAATAAAAAACGAAGATCAGCTGAAACAAGCTTCAGCCGTCTTCGTTTTTGTGCTGAACTGGGCTAGCTGGGTTCGAACCAACGATCACGGAGTCAAAGTCCATTGCCTTACCACTTGGCTATAGCCCAATATCAAACGTGTAATGTTATTGTTCACCATCTGCGGTCATTTATACATAAAAGTTGTATGTCACGAGTTTTAGTGAAAAAGGAGCGAAAGAAATAAATGAAAAATGAAAAATCAAAGCAATTATACGAATTTATCCTAAAAGAAGCCCCTGTCATGACCGAAGAATGGCTAAAAACAAGAACAGAAGAAGGCTCATTATATTCTAAACATGCTTCAGAGGAAACGGAAAAGAAGCTGAAGGAACAGAACACAGCGTTTATTCAAACCATTGCAGCCACGCTTGTGACACTGTCTGACAAAGTAGAAAACCATTTGAAAAAGTGGTCTGTTGATATTGCACGTGATCGAGCAGTGCACGAGGTGCCGTTATATGAAATCATTGGACAGTTTAAGATTTTCCGCCACATTTTCTGTTCGAGAATTGAGACATTCACCCAAGAAACAGAGCTTGAAGTGACGCTGCAAGATGTGTGTCAGTGGAATCAGCACTTTCACGCCACATTTGATGACATGATTGAGCGTTTATCAGAAGAATATGACCGCGTGACACTTAGTCAGCTGAATGCACAAAGAGAAATGATTCAAGAGCTAAGTGCCCCAGTTATTCCAGTATCAAAGGAAATTGGGATTTTGCCGCTGATTGGGGAAATCGATACGTACCGGGCCAAAATCATTCTGGAGTCCGTACTCGAACAGGCTTCAAGACTGCGTCTAACACACTTATTTATTGATATTTCTGGTGTTCCCGTTGTTGATACGATGGTGGCTTATCAGCTGTTTAAAGTGGTCGATAGTGCGAAGCTGCTAGGAATTGAGACGATTATTTCAGGCATCCGCCCAGAGATCGCTCAAACTGTAGTGAAATTGGGCATTGATTTCTCAAAAGTAAATACTGAGCATAGCCTTGCAAAAGCGTTAGAAAAAAGAGGATTTCGTATCTTTGAAGAGCAGCCGCAAGAAGCCACATCATGACCAAAAAACCTGTACTTGTAAAAGTCAGGTTTTTTTATATGCTCTTTTCTAAAAAATGATGTAATGCATCGTGAGTTGAGGGTTTTCATCTTTGTTTAGTCATGAAAATCATAAATTGCTCTTTTGTCATTCACGTTCCGCCATTCTACAATGTGATCAGAGAAAGGAGTGATCCACTTGTATGGGATTGAATATTTAAGGCAAGAGCTGCTAGAAGAAGCATGCCGCATGAGGGCTTCTGATGTGCATATTGTGCCAAAAGAAAAGGAAGCCTCGGTGTCATTTCGTGTTGATTCAGATTTAATCCAGCAGCGAACCATTGATAAAAAAAGCGGAGAGAGGCTTATTGCACATTTTAAGTTTTTATCTTCTATGGATATCGGGGAAAAAAGGAGGCCGCAAAATGGCTCACTAGCTGTGATGCTAAGAAACGGTCAAGTGTTTATTCGGATGTCTACCTTGCCGACAGTGAATGATGAGAGCTTAGTGATTAGAATTTTACCGCAGGATCATGTTCCGAAAATAAAACATCTATCATTATTTCCGAAAGCCTCAGCCAGATTATTATCCTTTTTAAACCACTCGCATGGACTCATTTTATTTACTGGGCCAACAAATTCAGGGAAAACAACAACACTATATTCATTGATTCAGTTTGCAAAAAAGAATTTTAACCGAAATATTATTACCCTTGAAGATCCTGTCGAAACAAGGAATGAAGAAGTGCTGCAGGTTCAAGTGAATGAAAAAGCCGGCATCACGTATGCCGCTGGATTACGCGCTATTTTAAGACATGATCCAGATGTGATTGTGCTAGGAGAAATAAGAGATGCTGAAACGGCGAGAACGGCGATTAGAGCAGCACTGACAGGCCATTTAGTATTGAGTACGCTCCATGCAAAAAATGCAAAAGGAGCCCTTTACCGCATGCTTGAATTTGGTGTGACGATGAATGAACTTGAACAAACAATGGTTGCGATTGCTGCCCAGCGATTAATCGAGCTTACCTGTCCTTTTTGCGGAGAAAGATGTCAGCTTTACTGTAAATTAAATCGACCGATCAGACGAACAAATGTATTTGAGCTGCTGTTCGGAAAAGAGCTTGGTGAGTGTATCAAGGAGGCTAAAGGAGAATATGCTCACTCGTCATATGAAACACTGCAAAGATTAATTCGTAAAGGAGTGGCACTCGGCTATTTATCAAAAAACACTTACCATCGCTGGGTTTATGAAGAAGCGAGCCTCTAAAGTATGGTCTAAAAAGGATCAAGCTGAATGCCTATCAAAACTGGCTCAATTAATTCAGGCTGGATATACATTGATTGAGGCATTAGTGATGGTGAATATCCAGTTATCAAAACAACAGCGGCAGCAATTAAAACTAGGTATTCAGTGGCTGCACGAAGGCGAGCCTTTTTATGTAGTGCTGGAGAGACTCCATTTTCAGAGGGAAGTCATCGCTATACTATGTTTTTCTGAGAAGCATGGCAGTCTAGCCCGTGCTTTAGAACAAAGCGCCCGTTTTTTAGAGAAAAAAATCAAACAGTTAGACACGTTTAAACGTATGTTACGTTACCCGCTTTTCCTCATCTTCACGGTTTTGGTCGTGCTGGTACTCGTTCAGCAAATGATCATTCCTCAATTTTCTGTTTTGTACTCATCGATGGATACCCGCATGTCTTGGCTGATTCAAGGGATGTTCGGACTATTTCAATTCCTTCATGCTTTTCTGCTCATCACTAGTTGTCTGTGTATCTGTCTTATTGGATATTATGCTGTTTTTTTTAGGAAAAAGTCGACCCTTGAGAAATTGAGGGTGATGAGTAAGCTGCCTTTTTTATATAAAGGGATGCAGCTGATGCATACGTACCTTTTTTCTCTTCAGCTTAGCGGACTGCTTCAGGCTGGGTTATCGATGTACGAAGGTTTGCAAGCTTTTAAACAGCAAAGCTACCTGCCTTTTCTTCAAGAAATAGGTGAACAAATGATGGAAGAGTTAAGAAAAGGAGAAAGCATGGCCCATCAAGTAAGCGTGTCTCCTTTTTTCGAAAAACATTTTGCAGCCATCATCAAGCATGGTGAAGCCAGTGGAATGCTTGCGAGAGAAATGTACACGTACAGCCAATATCTATTAGAGAATGCAGAGCTAAAAATTGAAAAATGGATTTCTTGGCTGCAGCCGGTTATTTATGGGATGACAGCACTTCTTATACTCATCGTGTATTTATCTATTCTTTTACCAATGTATCAACTAATGGAGCAAGTGTAAGAAGGAGGACAGAGTCATGAATGATAAAGGATTTACCCTGTTAGAAATGTTAATAGTCATGCTTGTAATATCCATTCTTTTACTCATTACCATACCGAATATTACACGTCATCACCAAGCTATTCAGGCAAAGGGCTGTGAAGGGCTTAAATCAATGGTCAGCACACAAGTGATGGCATATGAATTGGAGCATGATGGGAAGACGCCATCTTTAGCTGAATTAGAAAAAGAAGGTTATGTCAAAAAAGGATTAACTTGTCCTAATGGAAAAGCGATTGTCATTCAAAACGGCAACGTGAAGCATGAATAAATTATTTTTACATGAGAAGGGTTTTACCCTGATTGAACAGCTGATGATCTTACTTGTTTTATCGATTGTATTGTCGATTATGGGAGGGAAAATCCCTAATATAATAGAAAACGCTGAAGCCAAAAGACAAGTAAACATCATGAAACAAGATCTTCAATTGGCATCATATACTGCATTTATCAAAAAAACACGTGTGCATGTTGAGATCCATCCGCCGCATGTATCTTATCAGGTAATAGATCAAAAGAGTAACGAAGTCATTGCTTCTTATCAGCATAAAAAGGGCAGCATCAAAACTTCTACATTCTCGCAAGGTATCTATTTTAATGCAAAGGGACATCCAAGGAGCGGTGGATCTCTCATTGTCGAATTTGGCAGTCAATCGTATAAACTGACGATTTATTTAGGAAGCGGGCGAATTCATGTTCAAAAACAATAGAGGATTTAGTACGTTTGAGACGCTGTTTGCCTGTCATCTCTTTCTATTTGCTGCCCTAGTGCTCATGCCAGCCTATGAAAAACTCATGATGGGGAAAAAGGAAGTGAGAGCCAAGCTTGATGCATATCAGGTTTTACATGAACAGATGAATGAAGCGTTCATAAATGGGACAACATCTTCCATCAAAAAGAAGAGAGGCGAGATCATATATGTTTTCAATTGGCGTAAACAGAAGGGATGTGTTTCATACAAAGTACAAAAAAAAGAGACCATATGCTTTCGGCATGTGGAGCGATGACAAAGCTTTTACCCTTTTACAAGCTTTGTGGCAGCTGCAGCTATTTCTATTTCTTTCTTTTGGCTGTGGGCTGATCTTTTCAGCAGCTGAGAAAGCTCGTCCATTTGAAGACATCAACGGATTTTCCCAAATGGAGTGGAAACAGACTGTCCTGCAATTAGAAGAGGAATTAAGTCGTGCCGATGCTGTGAAATCAGTGAAAGGAGGAAAAGTGTTAGAGTATATTTCCGATCAAGGGCGAGTGGTAACAATTGAGCCATACCAAGAAATGCTTCGAAAACGAACGGATCAGGCTGGACATCTTCCTTTATTGCACAAGGTGAAACAATTTCACGTGAGAACGAGTCAGCATAGAGCGATTCTTAAAGTCACAGATGGATCTGGTAAAGTGTATGAAGCCGTTTTTTTCACATATAAAGGAGTGGTTCGTAAATCGTGAAAAGAGAGGAAGGGTTTATCTATCCGCATGTACTTTCGGCGATTTTATTTTTTCTCTTGATCCTAGGGTCGATAACGATGGGGTTTCAAAAAGAACTGAAAAGTGCAGAGCTGACGATTTCTTTTTATAAAAAACAGCAGCTTTTTAGGGTGGGTGTGAGTGAAGCTGCCAGCACAGTAGAACGTATTTGTGCGAAACAGAAAACCCATATTGATACTGAAGAAGGCCGTGTGACATTGAAGCGGATGAAATGCGATCTTAAGAAAAAACTTGTCCTTGTTTTGGTGAAGGTGAAAACAAAAGATGGTTTATCCGATGAGCGTGAACTGATGCTGGATTGGAAGACCGGTGAAATCATGAGATGGGCAAATCCTGATTAGCCAGTGTATAAAATCATCCTCTTCCTGGAAAGACTTGAAGGAAGAAGAGGTGAATGTGCTTGAAAACAAATGACTATGTAAAATATATGACGCAGGAAATCATTAAATATATGAATACACCACGTGACGAACGGAAGGAACACAAACAAGAAAAAATGGAAACGAAACCGCCGTTTTCACAGCGTTTATTTGGGGTTCTGCCGTTTGGCTTATCCATGATGCTTAAAAAACGCCAGCGCCATCAACGAAAGTAAAAAGCCGCCCAGCAGGCGGTTTTTCTATGCCACTTTAGCTGTATTCCTCCACAACAATCACTTTATTCACCTTGTTTGAGTAAGGATTATAGGAAATGGTGACAAACACCCCAAATTCCTTTGTATGGTCTTTTAAGGTAATATGATACTGCTTCACAGATTCCTTATCGCGGTGGCGGTCCCATACTTTTTGTTTAAATAATACTTGCGTTAGCGGGTATCTTTTTTTTGCTTCTTTGACTGCCCGCGTTTCCCATTGATCTGCGGCGGCAGTCAAACCTCTCGCATCAACGGGTTTGAACTCTAGCATCATAGGACTCAGCAGTAAACTGAGCATGATTATGATTTTTCCATATTGCACTTAACATCACCTCACCTCTTCATATCCTGACCAAATCCTACATTTTTATGTAAGTTTTAAGAAGTACAAATGTCACACAAAAAAATATTGAATATGGTGAAAAAATGAGAAAATGGGAGAATTTTCTCGTAATGGTTCTTGTTTAAGAACAAAATGGACTAATTTGACGTTTTGGGTTTTATAGGTATTTCCTTATACTGTATATAATCGTTCTTTTTAAAGAACAAAAGTTCAAGGAGTTGAAGGAATGAATGAAACAGTCGCTCTTTGTACTCTTTTGTGCCATTTGTTTGATTTTGACGTCTTCCATCATGACACCAACGAATGCTTCTTTTAACGATGTCGAGCACAAAAACTTTGTCATGAAAACATGTGAAAATTTTGAACAGACAGATCAGCATTGTCAGCCTAAAAAATGGGATGAAAGTCAATTGGAGCTTATCGATCAAACGATGATCGAAGGAACAGTCTGCGCACCTCAAAAACTGAGCATGACACTAAAAAATAGTGGACAGCCTATTGCGCACTCTGAATGGAAGTGGGAATTACATAAAATAGGAAATGATCAGAAGCCATTACAAGATGGTCATATTCTTGAAAAGGGGTCCATAAAGTCCCTGTTGTCGCAAGAAACAGCGACTGTCACGACAGAAAAAGCAAAAACAAATGGAAGCTATGCATTTAAAATCTATTATCCTAAAGGGTTTGGCGCATCTGATCAGGCGTACTTTTGGTCTAAACCGATGGTGCTCTCAAAGTGTCAAGAAAAGGCGTCCTGAATGGAGCTGTCTTTTAAAGTGAAAAAATGATAGGCGAAGGGGAGAAGGGGTTATGAAAAAATGGATGAAGATGTCTGGGAGTATTCTTTATGTGATGGTGTTCACGGTGATGATAGCCTCTATTATTGTCGTGTTGTCATCAAGAACAACAGGAGGAGAACCTCAGATCTTCGGTTATCAATTGAAGCAAGTATTATCAGGTTCGATGGAACCAGAATTTTCAGCTGGGTCACTGATTGTCGTAAAACAGGTCGCCTCACCTGAGACGCTCAAAAAAGGAGATATTATTACGTTTCAAACAAAGCAGGATCAGTCCTTTGTGACCCACCGAATTGTTGGGGTGAAGGGAAAGGGTGCATATAAAGCGTTTGAGACGAAGGGTGACAACAATATGTATCAGGACGGCACGCTGGTAAAAGCGGATCAGGTAACTGCGCAGTATATGGGAGTGAACATTCCTTATGCGGGTAAGCTTCTTTCGTATGCAGGGACATCTGCTGGAACTGCTTTACTCCTTATCATACCAGGTGTCATGCTGCTCGTTTATTCAACCATTCATTTTGTGGGCGCAGCGAAACATCGTAGACACACGGCTGATGTACATATGAAAGAGGAACAAGCTTAAATCGTTTGTAACCTAATCAGGTTTCAATAAAACAATAAATTAGGGGGTTTATTATTCATGGCAATGAAGAAATCAATTCGTTTAGGTGTATTATCAGGGGCTTTAGGTCTTGCATTAATTGGCGGGGGAACATGGGCGGCGTTTAATGATATTGAAAAGGCAAACGCGGTCTACTCAACAGGAGAGCTGGATTTATCTGCTAAAGAGAACTCCGGCGCCATCAACCTTGCGAACTTAAAACCTGGTGATCGGATCAAGAAAGAATTTCATTTTGATAATAAGGGATCATTAGCGATAAACCAAGTGCTGATGAGTCTTGATTATAGCCAGTTTACAGATGGATCTTCCGCGAAGAATGGCGGTAAAAATACAGCTGAAGAATTTCTCAGCCAGTTTCAGGTGAGTGTTCTTACGGTTGGAGCCGAAGGTGGAAATGGTTATCCGAAAAATATTATTTTAGACCATGCAAACCTGCTTGACTTGCATCAATTAACGTCAAAACAGGATCAGACCGCATTTGAAAAGCTTCGTCATGCCGTCGATGAGAAGTTTTTACATGAAAGTGGGAAAATTAATGTAGCAACTGTTGATGGAACAGTGGCTCCAGAGTATGACGGCATTCCAAAGAATCCGTTTGATTACGATAAAGTGGAAATGATCATTGAATTTATCAATGACCAGACGAAGGATAAAGCTGGTCACTATATCCAAAATAAATACCAAGGCGATGCGATTCAAATTGATCTTTCCTTCGAAGCGACTCAGTGGAATGGTTTAACGATCAATCCAAAAAAGCATACGGATGAAAAAGGCTACGTGAAAGAAAACGAAAAAGCACACAGCGAAGATAAAAAATAAAGCCAGTCTTTAGGCTGATATCAAGGTCTGCATAGCAATTGGAGGAGTATGCGCTAAAACGTGCGCTTTACTCCTCTTCTTGCTTTTTTCTCCAGATTTGATAATCTAAAAATTCACGAAATTGCTTTTTCGAAACCCCTGATGTCATTGCATCTCGAACTAGTTTTTCCCATTCACTATCTAATTGACCATCGTATTCGGTTTCATCTTTTTCGTTTAAAAGTGTATGAACCGAGACGTCCAGAACAGCGGAGACTTTTTCAAGAAATTGAATGGAGGGGTTTGTTTGCAAGTTTCTTTCTATTGAGCTTAAATAAGACTTCGCTACCCCAGCCTTTTCGGCCAGTTCTGATAGTGAGTAGCCTTTTTCATTGCGGTATTGTTTAATACGCTGGCCAATCAATGTCATCACCTTCCTTTCGATATTATAGCACATTCAGAAAGGTTTGATAGAATGACTTCTTACCAGAGGGGGAGACTCAGAGGACTTTTCATTTGATTTGAGGAAATGACGGACTTCTTCAACTGTTAGTCCTGCCTTGCGAGCTTCGCGTAATAATTGAATCCATTCACTGTCTAATTTGTTCGTTTTCTTTTCCATACAAATACCCTCCTAAAATACTGAATCATGTATTTCAGGCACTTAACGCATGAAATGGAAAGACATAGGTGGTAAGACCTCATAGTTTGCTTGCGTCATGTTTCCGCCCAATACAAACAGACAAACTTTGCTTTAGACTGATCGAAAATTGTATGTCACATAAAAGGGGAGGGGGACCATGAGTCAACCTCCTCTTTTTTGCTGTAAGTAAAAAAGTCCGCCATTTTCAATCGTAAGACTGATTTTTGGTTCATATAAAGTTTTAAGTGCTTGTCTTTCTATTTCATATTCTACAGATGTGTCTGAAGTCCCTTCATAAAATTGGTTTAAAAGTTCGGAGTCTTCCTTCCATTTTTGAACGGCTCGCACTGCCCAGTCATCTGGCTCTTCATGGGCATAACGCTCCATGAGGCTGTAGAGCCGTTTGATTCCGCTTTCTGGCTTAATCATTGTACTCATCGTAAAGCAATAATCGGGAATTTGAGATGACAGCTCACGAGCTTCCAGCTTCTCTTGAAATTGTTCAATGACTTCTCCGCGAATGAGATGAAGGCCTAATGATAAAAGCTTATCCTTCTTCCGGTCTGCCAGATAAGAGATTTTTACATTGAGACCAAGCCATGGCTCAAGGGCGATCTGGTTGTTCGTGAGCGGGCTGACTCGTTCATACAGCCGGATAAAACGGCCCTGCTCTTTGACCGCCTCAAATATTTGAAATAACCGTGGGGAGCCGAAATGGATAAATTCACCACTGGTCGTATCACCCGCTTTTTTTTGATCTGTGATGAATGTCAACTGCCGCGGTTCAGGTACACCGCCAGTTTTTTCAAGCCAGTGCCAATAAAAAGGACGGTTCATAATTAATTTATCCATTTCGATTGTCAGCTGTACGGTCATATGTCCTGCACTTTCTTCTAATATGCTGCATTGATTCGCCTTGAAAAAACGGAGAAGAAAGGTGTGAATGTCATGCTGCTCCATTGATCAACTCTCCTTTATGAGCCCTGCTGTCTTTTTTCTAAAAGTGGTGTTTGTGCTTCAGTTAAATAAGAAGCAAACTGGGTTAATTTCTTTTTCATGTCTCCGCCTGATTCATGCTGGAAGAGGATTTGATGCAACTTTGTTTCGACATCTTCAATATCAATTCTCGTTAAAATATCATCTAAATCGCCTATGACGTTTTCAAACAGCTGAATTTTCTCATATAAAAGCTTTAAAATATGCTCTTCAACTGTTCCGTTTGTTGACATATTGTAAATGTGCACATCCCGCTCTTGGCCAAGGCGGTGGATACGTCCAATTCTCTGTTCTAAACGCATCGGGTTCCACGGGAGGTCGTAGTTGATGATTTGGTTACAAAACTGAAGGTTGATCCCTTCGCCGCCAGCTTCTGTCGCAATTAACACTTGCGCCCGTTCTCTGAATAAATCTTTCATCCAATCTTTTTTGCCCCGCTTAAAGCCGCCCCGAAATGGCACAGAGCTGATGCCATTTTGCTGTAGAAACCATTGTAAATAAATTTGTGTGGCGCGGTATTCGGTGAAAATAATGACCTTCTCATTTAACTGCTGAATGAGTTTGACCACTTCAAGCGCCTTTGAGTTTTGCTCCACTTGATTGATTTTCTCCATGATTTGCGTTATAGCAGAAGATCCGAGAATATGCTTTTCTTCTTCCTGCATTTTTTTAATCGTCATATAAACTGCTTCACGGCTTGAACAGCATTCTCGTTCCAAGGTCATAATGGAAAACATATGCTTTGTATAAGACGGATTCTCTTTCAGCTTGCAGATTTCATCATACAATGCTTGTTCTGTCGGAGAGAAATCAATGGAAATCGTTTTGACATGCCGTTTTGTCCACTCGATGCCTGTGTCTTGTCTTCGGTTTCGAATCATCACTTTATTGACGAGCTGTTTTAATCGGTCATGGTCTTCAAGCTGCAAGTCCTTTTTGGCAAAGAGATCTTTAAATTGATGTTCATTTCCTAGGTGGCCTGGCTTCAGAAGGGAAACGAGATTAAATATTTCTCCGATCCGGTTTTGAATAGGTGTCGCTGTCAGCAGCAGGCAGAACTTCTTATTCAGGTTTCTCACAAATTCATAGTTTTTCGTTTTATTGTTTTTCAGTTTGTGTGCTTCATCGATAATGACCATATCGTAGGCAATCGATAAAATTGTGTCTCGATGCGGCTGTCTTTTGGCGGTGTCAATGGAGGAAACGACAACGTCACACTGCTCCCACACATAGCTCTTTTTTTGTTCAACAGCATCAATATAAAATTTCGTCCGCAGCTCCTGTACCCACTGAGATACAAGGGAGGCGGGGACGAGAATGAGGATCTTTTTGGCAAGTCCACGAATCATGTATTCTTTGATAATGAGTCCTGCTTCTACGGTTTTTCCAAGTCCCACCTCATCTGCTAGAATGGCTTTCCCATTCATTTCTTCTACGACTCTTCTGGCTACTTCGAGCTGGTGCTTTAAAGGTGTGAATGCAGGCAGGTGCGCGGGAGCTTGCAGCCCCTCGAATGAATCAATGGCTGTGACTTTTTGAACCTGCGTCGCTAAACGATACATATCCCAGTTCGCCCAGGGGCCGTCTGCTGAAAGCCGCTGCTGAAATTCATTTGCCCATTCCTGATCAAAAATCGTTTGAATATTCAATGTGGTCGCCTGCCTTTCTTTCTAGTAGGGTCTGATAAAATTGTTCTGTTTTTAAACGCTTCATTTTTTAAGAGGTCTCTAAAAGACTAGATATATGAATAAAAGCGAACGATATCGAAAGGTTGTTTTAAAAATGTTAATGATTTTTCTGTTGCTCTTCATCCATTTCTAATGGTAGGATGTTGATAAGTGATCTAGAAAATAAGTCACCCATTTTGATAGTATGTCCAATAAATGTGAAAAATATGAGCGGATGATGGTATGGGGAGAGACTTGGCGGTTATTTTGCACTGGCAGGCGCCGAAGGAGCAAGCTGAATGATTCAGTGAATCTCTCAGGCAAAAGTACTCTTACCGGACGCAACTCTGGAGAGTGTTTGCTTAAGGGTTTTAGCAAACCACCAAAGGGGAAAACGCACAAGGATATTGTGCTGTAAACTTTCAGGTGCAAGGACAGAGACTTCTTTTTGATAAAAGGGAGCGCTCTGTCCTTTTTTGCTGTGATTTTTTTTCTGAAAATTCAGCTTGCATTTGCACTGTAAGAAAAAAGGGGGAAACGATTGATGTTGAAACGAACACCGCTTTTTCATGCGTATGAAACGTTTGGCGCAAAAACCATTGACTTCGGGGGCTGGGAATTACCTGTCCAATTTTCTTCCATTAAAGAAGAACATGAAGCTGTTCGAACAAAAGCAGGGCTTTTTGATGTGTCTCACATGGGTGAGGTGGACGTCAAAGGTCAAGATGCCCTTCGATTTTTACAAAGGTTATTAACCAATGATGTGTCTAAGCTGACAGACGGTAAGGCACTATATACAGCCATGTGTTATGAAGATGGCGGAACGGTAGATGACCTGCTCGTCTACCAAAAAGAAAAGAATCACTATTTACTTGTCATCAATGCATCAAATATCGATAAAGACGTGGATTGGCTATTGAAGCACCAAGAGAAGGATGATGTATTGATCAAAAATATTTCTGATCAAACCGCCTTGCTAGCGCTTCAAGGACCTCTTGCAGCTGACATCATCAAAGAGGTGGCGGGTGAAGAAGTGACATCGCTTAAGCCATTTACGTTTTTATCAAAAGCTGAGGTCGCAAATAAAGAAGTGCTCGTTTCCAGAACAGGCTACACAGGTGAAGACGGCTTTGAAATCTACTGCCAGTCAGAAGATGCGGTCCACCTTTGGTCAGCTTTATTAGAAGCGGGGCAGCCAAAAGGACTCATTCCATGCGGACTCGGTGCACGTGACACCTTGAGATTTGAAGCAAGACTTCCGCTTTACGGCCAGGAGCTGACTAAGGATATCTCTCCATTAGAAGGCGGCATTGGTTTTGCTGTCAAAACGGATAAAGAAGCTGATTTTATCGGAAAAGCTGCACTTAAAAAACAAAAAGAAGAGGGACTGAAACGAAAGCTTGTCGGCATTGAAATGATCGATAAAGGGATACCGCGTACAGATTATCCAGTCTTTTCAGGAGAAAAGCAGGTTGGGATTGTGACAACGGGCACTCAATCCCCAACATTAAAGAAAAATGTCGGGCTTGCTTTAATCGAAACCTCAGTGGCAGAGCTTGGGGCAGAGGTGGAAGTACAAGTTCGCAAAAAACGTCTAAAAGCCAAAATCGTCGCAACACCATTTTATAAAAGAGCCAAATAACGAGGGGGAATAGAGGATGAAGCACAGGTATTTGCCGCAAACAGAGCAAGATCAAAAAGAAATGCTGGATGTCATCGGCGTTCAGTCGATTGATGAGCTTTTTTCAGATATCCCAGAGAAAGTTAGATTCAAAGGAGCATACAACATCAAAGAAGCCGCATCTGAAACAGCGCTTGTCAGGGAATTATCCCGACTAGCTGCAAAGAATAAGGATACAGTTTCCTATGCATCGTTTCTTGGTGCAGGTGTATATGATCATTACCAGCCTGTCATTGTCGATCATGTGATCTCACGCTCTGAATTTTATACAGCGTATACACCGTATCAGCCGGAGATTTCGCAAGGTGAATTGCAAGCGATCTTTGAATTTCAAACAATGATTGCTGAGCTGACGGGTATGGATCTTGCCAACTCCTCGATGTATGATGGCGGGACGGCACTTGCTGAAGCGGCAATGCTCGCTGCGGGACATACAAAGAAGAAAAAAGTGGTTGTTTCTGAAACGGTTCACCCTGAATCAAGAGCGGTGCTGAAAACATACGCCAAAGGACAAAACATTGAAGTTGTTGAAGTGCCTGCGAAAAAAGGGCAAACAGATCTAGCTGCATTGGAAAAGACGGTCTGCGATGATACAGCAGCAGTTCTCGTGCAATATCCAAACTTTTTTGGTGTAGTCGAGCCGTTAAAAGACATTGAACCCATTGCGCATAAAGGAAAAAGCCTGTTCATTGTCTCTAGCAATCCCCTCGCACTCGGACTATTGACGCCTCCTGGAAAACTCGGGGCAGATATTGTCGTTGGTGATGCGCAGCCGTTCGGCATCCCGGCTGCATTTGGCGGACCTCACTGCGGATATTTCGCCGTGACGAAAAAGTTGATGAGAAAAGTGCCAGGTCGTTTAGTCGGGCAGACAGAAGATGAAAATGGTGTTCGTGGATTTGTCCTGACCCTTCAAGCGCGTGAGCAGCACATTCGAAGAGATAAAGCGACGTCAAATATTTGCTCAAACCAAGCATTAAATGCATTAGCTGCTTCTGTTGCCATGACGGCACTAGGGAAAACAGGCATAAAAGATATCGCCTATCAAAACGTGCAAAAAGCCCATTATGCCAAGACGCAGGCAGAAAAATATGGACTGCAGGCGGATGTAGAAGGAGCTCATTTCAATGAATTTGTGATCAAGTTACAGGAGCCTGTGAAAGAAGCCAATAAACGATTGCTTGAAAAAGGAATCATCGGCGGCTACGACTTGGGGCTAGACTACCCAGAGCTTCAGCAGCACATGCTTGTAGCCGTGACAGAGCTAAGAACAAAAGAAGAAATTGATACGTTTATCAAGGAATTGGGGGATCGCCATGAATAAACAAGATCAGCCGCTTATTTTTGAATTATCTAAAGAAGGAAGAATTGGGTACAGCCTGCCTGATTTAGATGTACCTGAACAGGAGATCCCGTCTTTATTTGATGAGACGTACATCCGTGATGAGGATGCTGAGCTTCCTGAAGTATCTGAGCTTGATATTATGCGTCATTATACAGCATTATCAAGACGCAATCATGGGGTTGATTCCGGATTTTATCCTCTTGGCTCATGCACGATGAAATATAATCCAAAGATTAATGAAAAGGTTGCACGGCTTGCAGGGTTCTCACAGGTTCATCCGCTACAAGAGGCAGACACTGTGCAAGGTGCATTAGAATTACTATACGATTTAGGTGAACATCTTGAAGAAATTACGGGAATGGACGCTGTGACATTACAGCCTGCGGCAGGAGCACATGGCGAGTGGACGGGACTCATGATGATCCGTGCGTATCATGAAGCAAGGGGAGATCATCAGCGTACAAAAGTCATTGTGCCTGATTCTGCTCATGGAACGAACCCGGCATCTGCGACAGTCGCTGGATTTGAAACCATTACCGTCGCATCTGACGAAAACGGGCTTGTTGATTTAGAAGATTTACGCCGCGTTGTTAATGAAGAAACAGCTGCTTTAATGCTTACAAACCCGAATACACTAGGCCTCTTTGAAGAAAATATTTTAGAAATGGCTGAAATCGTTCACGGAGCTGGCGGTAAGCTTTATTATGACGGAGCCAACTTGAACGCTGTTTTAAGCAGAGCAAGACCAGGAGATATGGGATTTGATGTTGTCCACTTAAATCTTCATAAAACCTTTACAGGCCCGCACGGAGGCGGAGGTCCTGGCTCAGGTCCTGTTGGCGTTAAAAAGGAATTAATTCCTTATTTGCCAAAGCCAGTGCTTGTGAAGAAGGAAGGCCGTTTTTACTTTGATCATGACCGTCCAGAATCAATTGGGCGCGTGAAGCCATTCTATGGCAACTTTGGCATTAACGTCAGAGCTTATGCGTACATCCGCTCTATGGGGCCAGACGGTTTAAAGGCTGTAACCGATAATGCCGTGTTAAATGCGAACTATATGATGCGCCGCTTAAGTGCTCATTATGATTTGCCGTTTGATCGTCACTGTAAGCATGAATTTGTCCTTTCAGGTAAACGTCAGAAAAAATTAGGTGTGCGGACACTGGATATTGCCAAACGATTACTTGATTTCGGCTACCATCCGCCAACGATCTACTTCCCGCTCAATGTAGAGGAATGTATCATGATTGAACCGACTGAAACAGAATCAAAAGAAACACTTGATGCATTCATCGAAGCAATGATTCAGATAGCGAAAGAAGCAGAAGAGAATCCTGAAGTGGTGCAGGAAGCGCCTCATACAACGGTTGTCAAACGTATGGATGAAACAAAGGCCGCACGGAATCCAGTTCTCGTTTTTGAAAGAAAATAAAGAAAAAAGACTCAGGGGGAATCATGCTCCCAGAGTCTTTTTAGTTAGTTCTTCGTTTTAATGCGGCCGCCCCATTTTTTAAAACCGCCTTTTAAATTATAAATCTCACGGCAGCCGTTTTTACGTAAAGTTTGAGCTGCTTTTCCGCTTCTAAAATTATTTTGACAATAGAGATAAACAGGCTTGTCAGGACGTATTTCATTTTTGCGCTGCTTTAGCTGGGAAAGGGGGATATTTCTTGCCCCTAAAATATGTCCGCCTTCAAACTCATTTGGCTCTCTCACATCAATGAGCTGGGCTTTGCGGTAACCTTTAATAAATTCTTCTTCCGTCAGCGTTTTCATAATGCGCTGCTGATAAATGTAGCTGCCGATGGAATAAAGAACGAAAAGTCCACAAAGTGAGAGGACGATATAGTTGAATATTGACAATACAACTCGACTCCTTCTTGAGCATCAGCACAGTAGCCTGTCTGATGGTACGTTTTAGACAAATACTATTATAGTAAAGCATAAGAAACTTGTCATCATAAATGGTAAGAATTATTTTCAATTCCGTCCCTATTTGATAGACTGATGAAGAGAGAAAACCGGTGGTCACCACCATCATCTAACATTGACTACGTAAAAGAGAAGGGATTTTATATGCAAAAAGAGAAATGGTGTTTCATTGATTCAGGAAACCAAGACCCTGCCTTTAACATGGCAATGGACGAAGCCTTGCTTTATTGGCATAGCGAGAAGCTCATCCCGCCTGTTATCCGCTTTTATGGATGGGATCCGGCGACATTATCTGTTGGGTATTTTCAGAACGTTGAAAAAGAAATCAACCTAGAAGCCGTCAAGCGATATGGTCTTGGATTTGTCCGCAGACCAACCGGAGGACGGGGAGTACTTCATGACCAGGAGCTGACCTACAGCGTGATTGTGTCAGAGGAACATCCAGAAATGCCAGCGACGGTGACAGAGGCGTACCGCGTTATTTCAGAAGGCATTTTAGAGGGCTTTAAAGAGCTGGGACTCGATGCGTATTTTGCCATTCCTCGTACAGATAAAGAAAAGGAAAGCTTAAAGAACCCAAGATCATCTGTATGCTTTGATGCCCCTTCTTGGTACGAGCTTGTTGTAGAAGGCAGAAAGGTAGCGGGCAGTGCTCAGACGAGACAAAAAGGTGTCATTCTCCAGCATGGATCTATTTTAATTGACCTTGATGAGGACAAATTGTTCGATTTGTTCCTTTATCCAAACGACCGGGTGAGAGAGCGGATGCAGCGAAGCTTTAAAAACAAAGCGGTTGCCATCAATGAAATCTCAGACCGAACATGTACAATAGACGATGCGCGTGCTGCGTTTAAAAGAGGGTTTGAAAAAGGATTAAATATTGAGCTTGAACCTTATGAGCTGACAGATGAAGAATTAGCGTTTGTCCATCATCTCGCCAAAACGAAATATGCCTCAGATGATTGGAATTACAAGCGTTAAGCCGATGGACACTCCTTGTTTTTTAATGAACGATGGTGTAGAATTGGGTTGATTATTAAGTAAAGGTGCATTATGGAGGGGTTTTATGACTACACCTAGTATGGAAGATTACATTGAACAAATTTATATGCTGATAGAAGATAAAGGATATGCCAGAGTCTCTGATATTGCAGAAGCACTCGCTGTCCATCCCTCCTCTGTAACAAAAATGGTTCAGAAGCTAGATAAAGATGAATACCTCATTTATGAGAAGTATCGTGGTCTAATTTTAACCCCGAAAGGCAAAAAAATTGGAAAACGTCTCGTATACAGACATGAACTGCTAGAGCAATTTTTAAGAATCATTGGTGTAGATGAAGAGAAAATTTATGATGATGTAGAAGGCATTGAACATCATCTCAGCTGGAACAGCATTGACCGCATCGGCGATCTCGTTCAATTTTTTGAAGAAAACGATGAGCGATCTGTTCAGCTGAAAGCGATTCAAAAGAAAAACGAACAAACAAATCAAGAATCTTAATCAAAAAGGACACCCTCAGCATGGGTGTCCTTTTTGATTAAAGTTCTAATTGAAAGCAAAAGCTCCTACACTATTATTAGCGTGAAATCAAAGGGGGCTCCTTGATGAAGATAGATGGTGTGTTCTCAGGTGGAGGCATTAAGGGGGCAGCGCTTGCAGGTGCCTATGAAGCGCTTGAAGCGAGAGGATTTCAATTTGTCCGTCTTGCTGGTACAAGTGCTGGAGCAATCATTGCTTCACTCATCGCAGCAGGTTTTACAAGCCAGGAAATTCGAACGCTTTTAGATGAAATGGATGAGCATCAATTGCTTGATAGGAGATGTCAATTCATCCCGTTTAAAATGCTCAGGTGGGTATCCATTTACTGGCGTCTCGGTCTTTATAAAGGAGACCGGCTGGAAAAATGGCTGACCGATGTGCTAAAACGAAAAGGGGTCACCGTGTTTGGAGATCTCAAAAAAGATTCGTTGAAAATTGTTGCGTCCGATTTAACGAATGGAAAAATCCTTGTGCTGCCAGACGACCTTCCTTCATATGGCTTAAATCCAGAGCGGTTTTCCGTGGCGAGGGCTATTCGAATGAGCTGCAGCCTGCCGTATTTTTTCGAACCTGTCAAACTGAAGTCTTCAAAAGGCATTTGTACCATTGTAGATGGAGGAGTGCTGAGCAATTTTCCAATTTGGCTGTTTGCTGAAGAGAAAAAAAGACCGTTCGTCGGTGTCACATTAACGCCAAACGAAAAAGAACGCCCTCAACACTCCATCCGCAATGCGTTTGAACTGTTTGGCGCTCTTTTTGAAACGATGCGTGGTGCTCATGACGAAAGACATATCGCCACAAAACACGAACGTCATATTATTTTTATTCCTGTAGAACACGTCATTGCCACTGATTTTCAACTCATGACAGAAAAGAAAAAGGCGCTCGTCGATCTAGGCAGACAGAAGGCCGAGCAATTTTTAAAAAGCTGGACATTTTAAAATAAGGCGCGATTCTTCTTTTTGTTTTTCTTGCCTTCAATCACAGTCAAATGTGTTTGGCTTTTCTTTTTGAGAAGGACGGGCTTAGACTTGTGGTCAGTCGGCACGCTTCGCAGATGAGTGACCCGATTTTTCATCTGGCTTTTCGTTTTTGGCTTAGGCTGCTGGTAGCGACGTTTTGATTGTTTGACTGCTTTACGATAAAGATTACCCTCTGTTCCAGTTCTTCGATTCATCAGCCATCTAAATAGGAAAAATAGAGCCGCTCCAACGATCACAACAGACAGCAGCAAGGTAAAAAGTCTGCCTGGGTTCGTTGTGAGTAAGTACACAAACCCCAAAACACCTAAAGCGAAAATAATGGTAAAAGCAGGATGTACTCGGCGATTCATAACTGTCCACCTCCGAAGGAATTTACCGGATTTATAAGTTAGATCACTTGATGAGCAGAATCTGACGCTTGTTTCAGTGACGCTTCCTCTAAACGAAGAAGTTCATTAAAACTTGCAATGGCTACCTCGACTTGATCGTCAGAAGGTTCTTTTGTTGTGAGCAATTGCAGCCAAAGGCCAGGATAGCCAAGCACTTTAAGCACAGGCACTTCTCGGAGTTTGTTCGTGAGCTGAAGCACTTCAAATGAAATGCCCAGAACAACCGGAATAAGTGCCAAGCGGTTCAGAACTCTCACCCATAAAGGATCTGTCGGTACGAGTAAATAGACGAACATCCCGACAATGACAGTGAATAAAATAAAGCTGCTGCCGCATCGATAATGCAGGCGGGACTGCTTTTGGACATTTTCCACTGTGATGTCAAGGTTCTGTTCATAGCAGTTTATGACTTTATGTTCTGCCCCATGATATTGAAATACTCTTTTAATTAAAGGGGTCATGGAAATAAAGTAAATATAGCCTAATAAAAGGACCAATTTGAAGAATGTTTCCACTGCGATTTGTGCGAAATTCCCTGAAAAGATGGGGCGCACAAGCTCTGCTAAAAAGACAGGTACCAGGGTAAAGACAAATTTACTAAAGAGTAGAGAGAGAACTCCGATCACAGCAATGCCGAAGATCATGGATAATTTCGAGCCTTTTTGTTCTTTTTCAAGAGTATGATCTTCAGAAGGATCTAAGTCATATCGCTCACTGGAGAAGTTTAAGTGCTTACTGCCGTTTGCGCTTGCTTCAACAAGTGCAGCAACACCCCTGACAAAGGGAATTTTCTTGAGAAAGGCGGTTCGTTTATTGGAGGTCCGGGGAAGCTTCAAAAACTCAATGGACTGTTCCTTTCGCCGAATCGCTGTCACATAGTTCTTCTTACCACCGAACATGACACCTTCGACAACTGCCTGCCCTCCATAAGCTGGAGGTTTTGTTTGATTGGACATATTTCATCAACCTGCCTGTTTCCTGTAATTTACATGCATTTCCTTATACCTTTATTGTACAGGAAATGAGGGGAAATCACTAGCTCACAGGTCGATTATCTACTAGAATTCTATCTACCTCTTTTTAGCCAGTATACCCTGTTTTAAAAATTTTACACTCACGCATGGAAATCCTTTTTTTTCATGACATTTTGGACATACTACTTGCTGGAGGTGTTCACAAATGAAACGTGATGAAAAGAAAAACCAAGAAGAAAAAAATCAGTCCGTGCAAACGACATCACTTGTGGCAAGAGCGGCTGCTACAGGCTTTGTCGGCGGTGTTTTTTGGGGCTTTATCGGGTTTCTGACCCATGTGTTTCATTTTTCAGAGGTGAGTCCCAATATGCTGCTTCAGCCATTTGTGCTTGGAGAATGGAAAAAGGGAGGACTTGGTACTTTTATCAGTATTGTGCTGTTAGGAATTTTATCGATTGGAGCCGCCTTTATTTATTTTGGGCTTTTAAAAAGGATCAAAGGCTTTTGGATGGGTTTAGTATATGGCGGGCTTTTATGGCTGCTCGTTTTTTACGTATTTAATCCCATTTTCCCAGATGTAAAGCAAGTACAAGAGTTGCAGCAAAGCACCATTGTCACGACATTTTGCCTATATATTTTATACGGCATGTTTGTCGGGTACAGCATTTCGTTTGAATATAATGAATTGACGAGTCAGAAGCTTGCGAGGGCCCTCGGGAAAAAGACAGAATAAAGTGTAAATCACCTATTCATATGATAAAATATTTTTGGAAACGAAAGGTTTCTAAGGAAAAAGAAACAGATCTCTATATAGATTGAATTAGGGTGAAGGAGTGGTCATATGCCTCATTTTCTTGTACTAAATGGACCCAATTTAAATAGGCTTGGCAAAAGAGAGCCTGCTGTTTATGGAAGTAAGACGCTGACAGATTTAGAGACGGATTTGTTCCAGTTCGCAGAACGAGCAAACATCCAATTAACGTTCTTTCAATCAAATCACGAAGGGGATTTGATTGATGCGCTCCATGAAGCAGAAGATCAGTACGATGGTGTCGTGTTTAACCCGGGTGCATTTACTCACTACAGCTATGCGCTGAGAGATGCCATTGCAAGTATTTCTTTATCAGTCATTGAAGTACATATCTCAAATGTTCATAAGAGAGAGGAATTCCGCCATCATTCTGTACTTGCTCCAGTATGCCAAGGGCAAATCGTTGGGCTTGGCTTAGAAGGGTATAAATTGGCGATTCGTTATTTAGTCAGTGAAGGGGGAGCAGTATCATGAAACTTGAAAAACTAAGAACACTTTTAAGTGAATTAGAGATCGATGGCCTTGTCATTACAAGCAGTTTTAATTTACAGTATATGACCAGTTTTACCGGATCAGCCGGTCTTGCTGTCGTTTCAAAGGACCGGGCAGCTTTTATCACGGACTTCCGCTATACAGAGCAAGCGAAGGATCAAGTCAAAGGCTATGACATCATTGAACATAAAGGAAACATTGTGGAAACGGCTGCTCAAACGGCAAAGGGATTTGGAGTGAAACGCCTTGGGTTCGAACAAAACCATATGACATTTGCCACGTACCAGCAGTACGCAGCCAAAGCAGGCGGTATAGAGCTTGTTCCAGTCTCTGAATCAGTTGAAAAGTTGCGCTTGATTAAGTCTAGTGAAGAGATTAAGATATTAGAGGAAGCTGCGAAGATTGCAGATCACGCCTTTGATCATATTCTCACTTACATCAAGCCGGGCCTGACGGAAATTGCTGTCATGAACGAGCTTGAATTTTTCATGAGAAAAGAAGGTGCTGAAGGATCTTCATTCGATATGATAGTGGCCTCAGGTGTTCGTTCAAGCCTGCCTCACGGAAGAGCGAGTGAAAAGGTGATTGAATCTGGTGATTTAGTGACACTCGATTTCGGTGCTTACTATAAAGGCTATTGTTCTGATATGACAAGAACGATTGCTGTCGGAACACCAAGCGACAAGCTAAAGGAAATTTATCATATCGTATTAGAAGCAGAAAACGCTGGTGTGGATAGAATCAAGCCAGGCTTAACAGGAAAAGAAGCTGATCGCATCACACGAGACATCATTGAAAAGTATGGCTATGGTCAATACTTCGGGCATTCAACCGGGCACGGGCTAGGTATGGAAGTACATGAAGCGCCAGGCCTTTCCTCACGATCAGAGGTCGTCTTAGAAGAGGGAATGGTCGTCACAGTTGAGCCGGGGATTTACTTGCCAGATGTCGGCGGCGTGAGAATTGAGGATGATATTGTCCTGACAGCTGACGGCAATAAACGATTGACCCACTCACCGAAAGAACTTATCATATTATGATGGTGAAATGTAGGAGGATGACAAAATGATTTCAGTAAACGATTTTCGTACTGGCCTGACAATTGAAGTGGACGGCGGTATTTGGAGAGTAGTGGATTTTCAGCACGTAAAACCAGGGAAAGGCGCAGCGTTTGTTCGTTCGAAACTGCGTAACCTGCGTACAGGTGCCATTCAAGAAAAAACATTCCGCGCAGGCGAAAAAGTAGCGAAAGCTCAAATCGAAACAAAAACAATGCAATACTTGTATGCAAATGGCGATCAGCATGTTTTCATGGATACAAGCTCCTATGAGCAGCTTGAACTAAGTGAAGCACAAATTAAAGATGAGCTGAAATATTTGCTTGAAAATATGTCTGTTCAAATCGTGATGTACGGTGCTGAAACACTTGGAGTAGAACTTCCAAACACAGTAGAACTAGAAGTAGTAGAAACAGAGCCTGGTATTAAAGGTGACACAACATCAGGCGGCTCAAAACCTGCAAAAACTGAAACTGGTTTAATCGTCAACGTTCCTTTCTTTGTGAACCAAGGAGATAAACTAGTGATTAATACATCTGACGGCTCATACGTTTCAAGAGCGTAATGAACGAAAAAAGACTGTAAACCTCGTGTTTACAGTCTTTTTTTATTGGAAAAATGACTCCTCAAGACAGGCCTTCTCTCAATTCTCTCATTCATCTCTCTTCCTTCCTGAAAAACAAGACTACTTCCAGCTGGTCAAGCATATAGTGTAAAAAAAGCTGGAGGTTCTATATGAAACAATTTCTCCCAGGTCTACACCCGTCAGTCGCTGCAATGGCAGGCATGAGATTCTTATCCGCCGCCATTGAACTGACGGCAGCCATCCTTATTTTAATCACAAATGATGTACGGAAAGCGGTAGTCATCAATAGTATATTGGCAATCATCGGGCCGCTCATTTTTATTATCACGATGACGATTGGAATCTATCAAATTGCCGGGCAGCTATCCTATGCAAAGCTCGTGTTCATTTTCATTGGTGTCGTGTTTATTCTTGTTGGGATCTATAAGTGAAACAGCTTGGCATAATTAACGGCTCACATCATACATTTTAGAGAAGAAAAAAAGGAGGGGAATTCGTTGCGGAGTTTGTTGGATATTCTCCCGCACTCGATTGGACAAGAACTCAGGCTGCTGAAAGAGGCAGAATGGGCGCAAATAGAAGAAATCCGCATTCGCACGGATCGTCCTATTGAATTAATGCAGGGAGGAAAACCACGTTTCCTTTCTTATCACACCACCTGGGAAGATGCGTCTCAGCTATTAGGCAGGCTGAGCAATTACAGCATGTACACACTTGAGGAAGAGCTAAAACAGGGCTATATCACCATATCTGGCGGACACCGGGTGGGACTTGCAGGAAAGGTGATCGTTGAAAACGGATTTGTCAAAGGGTTAAGAGATATCTCTTCATTTAATATCCGCATTGCCAAAGAAAAAATCGGAATTGCGCTTCCTTTTCTTCCTTATTTATATGAAGAGCATTGGCACAATACACTCATCATTGGTCCCCCGCAAACGGGAAAAACCACATTGCTCCGGGATATAGCACGTCTTGCTAGTACAGGCACAAAAACCATTCCTCCTAGAAAAACAGGCATTATTGATGAGCGTTCTGAAATCGCCGGATGTATCAGAGGGGTGCCGCAGCACCATTTTGGCCACCGGATTGATGTACTCGATGCATGTCCAAAGGCTGAAGGGTTGATGATGATGATTCGGTCTATGAGCCCAGAGGTCATGATTGTCGATGAAATCGGAAAAAGTGAGGATGTAGAGGCACTTTTAGAAGCGATTCATGCGGGAGTCAGCATCATCGTCTCAGCTCATGGCTATTCACTTGAAGATATATATAAACGACCTTCATTTAAACCGTTATGGGAGCTTCGTGTGTTTGAACGATATGTTGAATTAAATCGAAACAATGGGCCTGGCACGATCGGGCGGATGTACGGCGGGGACGGCCAAGAGATGAAATGGAGGCGGGGAGTGGACGTATGTTAAAGCTCATTGGCGCTATTTTCATTGTCGCGGCCACGACTTGGGGAGGATTCGAGTTTGCCAAACGATATAGCGACAGACCTAAACAAATTCGGCAGCTGCGGTTTGCTCTTCAGTCTCTTGAAGCTGAAATTATGTATGGTCAAACCCCTTTAGCACGGGCGGCAGAGCAAATTGCAGCGCAGGTAGGTCCTCCTGTCAATCAGCTGTTTGAACAATTTGCAGAAAAACTGAAAGTGGGGACTTTTTCTGCACGTCATGCATGGAACGAAAGTCTTGAGGATGTTTGGAAAAAAACCGTATTGAAAAAAGGCGAATATGAGGCGTTGAAGCACTTTGGAGAAACACTTGGCCAGCATGATGTCACTTCTCAGCAAAAGTATATCAAGCTTGCTTTAGGTCATTTGGAATCAGAGGAGAAAGAAGCTGAAATCGCCCAAGCGAAAAATGAAAAAATGGTCAGAAGCCTTGGATTTTTAAGCGGATTACTACTGATTCTTTTATTGATGTGAGAGGAAGGGAGTCGAGAGCATGGGCGTTGATGTAAACGTCATTTTTCAAATTGCCGGAGTAGGCATCGTCGTGGCCTTTCTCCATACGATTTTAGACCAAATGGGGAAGAAAGAGTACGCTCAGTGGGTGACGCTGCTTGGGTTTATCTACATTTTGTTTATGGTGGCAACCATTGTAGACGATTTGTTTAAAAAGATTAAAGCCGTATTTCTATTTCAAGGATAGGGGAGGGCTTACAAATCGAAATCATACAAATTGTTGGACTTGGTTTAATCGCTACTTTTTTAGCATTAATCGTCAAAGAACAAAAGCCAACCTTCGCCTTTATGCTTGTTGTGTTTACCGGATGTGTCATTTTTCTTTATTTAATTGATCAAATCTATGCCATTATCTCGATGATTGAAAAAATTGCAGCAAGTGCCGGCGTCAATATGAAGTATGTTGAAACCATATTGAAGATTATTGGCATTGCCTATATTGCGGAATTTGGCGCTCAGCTGACAAAGGATGCTGGACAAGGCGCCATTGCATCCAAAATAGAGCTAGGCGGCAAGATCCTCATCTTGGTGATGGCAGTCCCGATTTTAACAGTCATCATTGAGACGATCTTAGGAATGATCCCGTCCATGACGTAAATGAAAAGAGGTGATGACAATGAAGCAGGTGACCGCTGTAATGGGATTGATGTTTTTCTTTTGGCTGATTGCTCCGCATGCAGGAGCAGAAGAAAAAGAACCTTTATCTAATGAACAGCCAGCAGCACAGGAAGTGGCGAATGGACAGGCTGATGCACTTGAGCTTCATTCCATCAGTGACTTTTGGGAAACCATTTTGGACGAGTATGGCGGCTTTTTGCCAGAAAGCCAAAAGGGCACAGTGAAGGAAATGATTGACGGCGATAAAGAGCTGTCTCCCCAAACATGGCTGAAAGCTTTTGTACATTACTTATTTCACGAGGTTATTGCAAACGGAAAGCTCCTAGGTACTCTGATTTTACTCACCATCTTTTGTTCGCTTTTGCAGCTTTTGCAAAATGCATTTGAACAAAGCACCGTCAGCAAAGTCGCATATGCTCTTGTTTATATGGTGCTGATTATTATTGCACTTAACAGCTTTCATGTGGCGATTTCTTATGCCACAGAAGCCATTCAAACGATGACCAGTTTTATTCTTGCTCTTATTCCTCTTTTACTAGCGCTTATTGCTTCATCAGGCGGGCTTGTCTCAGCCGGATTCTTTCATCCCGTTATTTTATTTTTAATGAACACGAGCGGTGTTTTCATTCAGTATGTCGTTCTCCCGCTCATCTTTTTATCTGCAATATTGAGCATTATCAGTACGCTGACCGAACAATACAAGGTCACCCAGCTTGCCCAGCTGTTAAGAAATGTGGCAATTGGCGGGCTTGCCGTTTTTTTAACCGTTTTTCTCGGCGTCATTTCCGTTCAGGGTGCATCTGCGGCCGTTACGGATGGAATCGCTCTTCGTACAGCCAAATTCATTACCGGAAACTTCATCCCTGTCCTAGGCAGAATGTTTACAGATGCGACCGATACCGTGATCAGCGCCTCTGTTTTACTCAAAAATACAGTCGGACTAGTTGGGGTTGCCATTTTGATTTCAATTGCCGCTTTCCCGGCGATTAAAGTGCTTTCGTTAGCCCTTATCTATAAGCTTGCTGCTGCCATCCTTCAGCCGTTAGGAGGCGGACCCATCATCAGCTGTCTTGATGTCATTTCAAAAAGTGTGCTGTATATATTTGCCGCACTTGCTGTTGTGTCGCTCATGTTCTTTTTAAGCATTACCGTCATCATTACTGCGGGTAACCTGACCATGATGATGAAGTAAGGAGGGGACACCTTTTGAGTTTTCTCACGGAATGGATCACAAGTATTATTCTCTTTATCTTATTTGCGATTGTTATTGATCTTCTGCTTCCCAATTCGAGCATGCAAAAGTATGCAAAAATGGTCGTCAGCCTGCTGCTCATCGTGGTCATGCTCAATCCGATTTTTGCTTTATTTCGAGCAGATCCTGATCAAATTTTTTCAGAATTGATGAAAGGGAAGGAAGAAGCGCAGTCAGAAGAAATAAAAAATCAGATGAATTTAGAAAAAAAAGAAATACAAGCCTCTCAGCGTGCATATATTTTAAAGCAAATGGCTGTCCAACTAGAAAAAAGCGCAAAGGAGCCACTGGAGAAGGAGAGCTATGAAATGAAACACGTAGAAGTGCTGGCTGATGAGGAGCATCTGGATCAGAATATGGAGGCGGATCAATTTCGCATCAAAGCAGTTCTTTCCCCGCTCACAGGTGATGCTGTAGAAACGGTGGCAAAGGTGGACATTGATCTCTCCAAGCAAAAGGAGGAAAGCGCTGGATCTTCTAGCAAAGAGATCACGAGGGTGAAAGAGACACTTGCTGATGTTTGGAATACGAGTCCTGAGCACATCGCGCTGAACATTGAGGGAGGTGACGCAGCAGATCATGAATAACAAGGACTGGAAACAAAAGCTGAAATCATTCTTCCAGCCGCCTGAAAAAGGTGAAGGGAAACCCAAATTAACGAAGCACCATTACTTGCTGCTTGTATTCATTATCGGCGTATCTTTCATGTTAGTCAGTCAGATCTTGTCACCGCCATCAAGCAAACAACAAGCTGCGGTTCCTGCTTCTAAAAAAACATCCTCAGAAGAGCAGGAGGTATTCAAACCGGCGTCCTCAGGTAAGCCAAAGAATTCAATTGAGGACGTGGAGCGAGAATACGAAAATCAGCTGAAAGAAATTTTAGAGACCATTATCGGCGTTGAGGATGTATCAATCGTGGTCAATGTAGATGCAACTTCTTTAAAAGTGTTTGAAAAAAACAAATCCAATAAAAGTACAACGACCGAGGAAACAGATAAAGAAGGCGGCGTGCGAAGTGTCACCGATCAAACAAAGGAAGAAGAAGTCGTCATCATTAAAAATGGCAATGAAGAAACACCAGTCGTTGTTCAAACAAAAAAACCAGAAATCCGAGGTGTCCTCGTTGTTGCTCAAGGAGTAGACAACGTTCAAATAAAGAAAACCATCATTGAAGCGGTTACACGAGTGCTTGATGTACCGAGCCATAGAGTGGCTGTTGCCCCTAAAAAAATCAAGGAGGATTCGGAATGATGTTAAAAAAACAAACGGTTTGGCTATTAACGATGCTAAGTTTAGTTGTCGTATTAAGTGTGTACTATATCATGTCTCCACAGGGTGAAAATGCAGTGACAGTAGAAGATACGAAATCAAAAGGCACTGAAGAGAAAAAGGTTGAAACAGAAAAAGGGACGGATAAAGGAACGGAAAAAGGTGCTGATAAGAAATCCACTGACAAAGAAACAAACGGCAAACAAGAGGATATCGAAACAAGCGGTGAAGAAGGAAAGGCTGTGTCAGAGCAAACAGACGATGAGCTTTTTACAACATACAGACTAGAGCTTGAAGATAAACGAAGCAAGCAGCGCGAAGAATACAACGAAATTGTCTCCAGTGACGATGCAACAGCCCAAGAAAAAAGTGAAGCATACGATCAAATGACAGCGCTCAGTGAAGCAGAAGGAACTGAGCGTCAGCTTGAGACCTTGATCAAAACAAAAGGCTATAAAGATGCGCTCGTAAGTGCTGAAGGAGATAAAGTGAGTATCACGGTTCGTTCTGATAAAAAATCAAAATCTCAAGCGGCCGATATTATTGATATGGTCACAAAAGAAATGAGAGGTCTTGATAACGTAGCTGTCACTTTCGAGCCCACTAATCAATAAAAAAGAACTGGCGCCCTTTGCGGAAAAGGGCGTTTTTTGATGCGGCTTGACGCCCCCTCCAAGGTGCTTTCGCGAGGCGCTTCGCCACAATAGTAGTTGAATTCATTGAAATCCTCCTGTAAGATGGTTATAGTATGTACTTTTAGTACTAGCCTATAATAAAAAGATAAATCCATACATAGGGGTGCAAATCCATGTTAAAAATCGAAGAAATTCATGAACTGATTAAATTAATTGACGACTCTACTATCGATGAGTTTACGTACGAAAACGAAGGTGCAAAAATCAAACTGAAGAAAAATAAAGAAGTCGTTCAGCAAGTTGCGGCACAAGCACCAGTGGCTCCTGTCCAAGCAGCTCCAGCTCAACAAGCTCCTACAGCACAAGCTCCAGCTCAGACCGAAGCCCCTGCACAAGAGGCAGCTGCGTCTGAAAATCTGCATAAAATCACATCCCCAATGGTTGGCACATTTTATGCTTCCTCTTCACCAGAAGCAGATCCATACGTGACAACAGGTTCCAAGGTGAAGGAAAACACTGTTGTATGTATCGTGGAAGCGATGAAACTGTTTAATGAAATCGAAGCAGAAGTAAAAGGTGAAATCGTCGAAGTATTAGCTGAAAACGGTCAGCTTGTAGAATTCGGACAACCCCTCTTTCTAGTGAAAGCAGAGTAAGGAGTACGATCATGATTAAAAAGCTATTAATTGCAAACAGAGGAGAAATCGCAGTTAGAATTATCCGCGCTTGTAAAGAGCTTGGAATTGAAACTGTTGCGGTATTTTCTGAAGCGGATCGTGATGCGCTGCATGTACAAATGGCTGATGAAGCATATTGCATCGGACCGACTGCTTCTAAAGATAGTTATTTAAATGTCACAAATATTGTCAGCGTAGCAAAATTAACAGGAACAGATGCCATCCATCCAGGATACGGCTTTTTAGCAGAAAATGCAGACTTTGCAGAGCTTTGCGAGGAATGTAATGTGATCTTTGTTGGACCAACTGCGTCAGCGATTTCCAAAATGGGAACGAAAGATGTCGCGCGAGAAACAATGAAGAATGCAGGCGTTCCGATCGTCCCTGGTTCTCAAGGAATTGTAAAAGATCTTGATGATGCTGTTTCAACAGCAGCTAGTATTGGGTATCCTGTGATTATTAAAGCAACTGCAGGCGGAGGCGGTAAAGGAATCCGCGTGGCTCGTACAGAAGAAGAGCTTATTAACGGAGTCACCATCACGCAGCAGGAAGCGGCGCAAAACTTTGGGAACCCTGGTGTCTATTTAGAAAAGTTCATTGAAGACTTTAGACATGTGGAAATTCAAGTGCTTGCAGATCAGCATGGCAATACGATTCATTTAGGAGAGCGTGATTGCTCGATCCAAAGAAGAATGCAAAAGCTTCTTGAAGAAACGCCATCACCAGCACTAAATGCAGACATCCGTGAGCAAATGGGTGAAGCAGCCGTAAAAGCAGCAGAAGCTGTTGAATATACAGGTGCTGGAACAGTCGAATTCATTTATGATTATAATGAAGAGAAGTTCTACTTCATGGAAATGAATACTCGTATTCAAGTAGAGCATCCTGTGACAGAAATGGTCACAGGTGTAGACTTGATCAAAGAACAGATCAAGGTTGCATCAGGTGAGAAGCTTTCACTTACACAAGAAGATGTCGTATATGAAGGCTGGGCGATCGAATGCCGCATCAATGCAGAGAACCCAGAGAAAAACTTCATGCCTTCAGCTGGTGAAATTAAAATGTATCTTCCGCCAGGCGGTTTAGGTGTACGAGTTGATTCTGCCGCTTATCCGGGCTATGTGATTCCGCCATATTATGACAGCATGATTGCAAAAGTGATCACATATGGTAAGACAAGAGAAGAAGCGATTGCAAAAATGAAACGTGCGCTTCAAGAATTCGTCATTGAAGGAGTCTACACAACGATTCCATTCCACCTTAGATTGCTCGAGCATGAAACATTTGTGAGCGGTAACTTTAATACGAAGTTTTTAGAAACATACCAAATCATGAAATAATCACAGCTTTCGGAGGTGAATGATCGTGTCAGAAAACAATTTGCTTGAAATGAACCTTGATGAAGATCAATTGGGAAAAGTGCAAATTGCACCAGAAGTGATTGAAGTCATTGCTGGGATCGCCGCTTCAGAAGTCGAAGGCATTGCCGAAATGCGCGGCAATTTCGCTGCTGATGTAGCAGAACGCTTTGGTAAGAAAAATCACCGTAAAGGTGTAAAAGTAGATGTCTCTGATGAAGGCATCACAATCGATGTGTATTGTGTGGTTGAATTTGGCCTATCCATTCCAAAGGTATCCACTGCTGTACAAGAAAATATCCGTCAAACCCTTTTGAACATGACTGCCTTAACAATTAATGAAATTAACATTCATGTCGTTGGCATTCAATTTGATACAAAAGCACCTGAGGCTGAAGTAGATCAAGAAATGTAAAAAAGAGTTCAAGTGAAACCAAGGAGGCATTGCCTCTTTGGTTTTTTAAAGCCCATTTTTGAGTAATTTCCGAATATTGATAACGTCACACGTTGATTGATTCGTTTTTCGTCACAGCTCGCATGGATCTTGGTGCGACCACGGTCAAAATATGTTATGATCTCTGTATGGCTTAACGACAAGCGGATAAAGTGGTTAAAGGAGTAAATAATGAAAAGAAGAACTGCAAGAGAAAAGGCGCTACAAACATTATTTCAAATTGATGTGAGCAATATTGATCCGAAAGAGGCCATTACACATGCGCTGGATGAACAAGAATCAGATCCTTTTTTCGAGGAACTGGTTTTCGGTGTGCTTGAACAAAAGGACAAGCTTGATGACATGATCTCACAGCATCTAGTGAATTGGAAACTCGACCGTATTGCAAACGTAGACAGAGCCATTTTAAGGCTGTCTGTGTACGAGATGGTGTATCAAGAAGACATCCCAGTTAGTGTCTCAATGAATGAAGCGATTGAACTCGCCAAATTATTCGGCGATGATAAAGCACCGAAATTTGTAAATGGTGTACTTTCGAACATTAAAAACGACCTAAAGCAGCAATAGGAGGATTCGACATGACAGCAACAATCATCGATGGGAAAGAAACAGCAAAAGAAAAACGTGAACAATTAGCAAAAGAAGTAGAAGAGCTAAAACAAAAAGGAGTCACACCTGGTCTTGCCGTTATTCTAATCGGTGATGATCCGGCCTCACTTTCTTACGTACGCGGGAAGAAAAAAGCAGCAGAAGCAATGGGCATGCACTTTCAGCTTGATCATTTAGATGCTTCTTTAACAGAAGAAGAATTGCTTCAGCTGATTGATCAGTACAATGCGAACGATCAATTCCACGGGATTCTTGTTCAACTTCCACTGCCAAAACATATTTCTGAAAAAGCCGTCATTGAACGTATTTCACCTGAGAAAGATGTAGATGGTTTCCATCCATTAAATATCGGGAAAATGCTGCTTGGAGAAGATACATTCTTACCTTGTACACCAGCAGGCATTGTTGAATTACTGAACAAAACGGGTGTCAGTCTTTCTGGAAAAGAAGTGGTTGTTGTAGGGCGCAGCAATATTGTCGGGAAACCAGTGGGACAATTGCTGTTAAACGAAAATGCAACGGTTACTTACTGCCATTCAAGAACGGCAAATATTTCAGAACATACGTTAAAAGCGGACATTTTAGTTGTTGCCGTCGGTCGAGCAAACTTTATTAAAGCTGACCAAATCAAAGAAGGCGCAATTGTCATCGATGTAGGAGTCAATCGTTTGGATACTGGGAAGCTTGTTGGGGATGTTGATTTTGAAGAAGCCAAAGAAAAAGCTTCTTATATCACGCCAGTCCCTGGCGGAGTCGGTCCAATGACGATTACGATGCTTGCACACAATACGGTTAAATCAGCAAAACGTACATTAGCATAAGCTTTATCCATTCATCCACCTGCATGCTGCCGGTGGATGAATGTGCGTTTTTGAAGAGGAGGAATACGTCATGAGTGAAAAAGCCTTTGTGACGGTCACAGCCCTTACAAAATACATAAAAAGAAAATTTGATGTTGATCCGCATTTAGAAGATATTTGGATCAAAGGTGAGTTATCCAATGTGAAGATTCATTCAAGAGGTCATGTGTACTTCACCTTAAAAGACGAAAACGCACGCATGCAAGCCGTCATGTTCCAGCGTTCCGCAGCAAAGCTGCCTTTTTCACCAAAAAGCGGAATGAAAGTGTTTGTACGCGGCGGGATTCAAGTATATGAACCAAGCGGCAACTATCAATTATATGCAAAAGAAATGCAGCCTGATGGTGTTGGTGCTCTTCATCTCGCTTATGAAGAGCTGAAGAAAAAGCTGGCAAGTGAAGGCTTATTTGATGCGCGCTATAAAAAAACAATTCCTGAATATCCAGAGGTTGTTGGTGTCATTACATCCCCAACTGGAGCGGCTGTTCGAGATGTCATCACAACGATTAACCGGCGTTATCAGCAGGCGAAAATCATTGTGCTTCCGGCGCTTGTCCAAGGTGAAAATGCCATCCGTTCAATTGTAGAGCGGATCAAAGAAGCAAATGAAAAACAGATCTGTGATGTCTTGATTGTCGGAAGAGGAGGCGGTTCGATCGAAGAACTTTGGGCCTTTAATGAAGAAGCTGTCGCAAGAGCGATCTTCGCATCAGACATTCCAATCATTTCTGCAGTTGGGCATGAAACGGACTTTACGATCAGTGATTTCACTGCAGACATGAGAGCACCCACACCAACAGGAGCAGCTGAGCTCGCTGTTCCAAGCACAGCCGATTTAATAGAACGAATCAAATCCATCGACATTCGGCTTACAAGGGCCGTGAAGAATCGAACATCACAAGCGAAAGACCGTCTTGTGGCGCTGCAATCCTCATATGCCTTCCGTTTTCCAAAACGATTGCAGGAGCAAAAAGAGCAACAATTCGATTTGGTATTTGACCGTTTTCAAAAACAGCTGACGAGACAAATTGAACAAAAACGCAGTCAACTAGACCGCCAGACATACAGGCTGAAGCCGCTTCATCCAAAAGAGCAGCTGCTTCAGGCGAAAAAACGCCATGCCAATGAAACAGAACAGCTCATCCGCAGCATGAATGTGCAAATGAAAACAATTCATTCGCAGTTCCAATCTGTTCTTGGTAAACTAAATGCATTAAATCCACTTCAAGTGATGGAAAGAGGCTACAGTTTAGCTTATAAAGACGATGAACTGATTAAAAGTGTGAACCAAGTCGATACGAAGGATCAATTGGCTATCACCATGAAGGATGGACGTCTGATTTGTGAGGTTATTGAGAAGGAGGGGCAATCATCATGACAGAATCAAATAAACAAAAAGAAGAACAAATGACATTTGAAGAAGCGATGAAAGGTCTTGAGGAGATCGTTGGGAAGCTCGAAGAAGGAGATGTACCACTTGAGCAAGCCATTCATTATTTCCAAGAAGGCATGACACTTTCAAAGCTTTGTCATGAAAAATTACAGCACGTTGAAAAGCAGATGGATTTCATTTTAAAAGAGGACGGTGAACTGGCTCCTTTCTCGGTGAAGGAGGCAGATGCTGGTGACAAGTAATTTGCAGGATTTTTTAACAACACGAAAACAGGCCATTGAAGAGTATTTATTTACATATGTTCAGGAATTGAAGATTCCAGAAGAACTAAAATCTTCGATGCTTTACTCTCTTGAAGCTGGAGGGAAAAGACTTCGCCCTGTTCTCGTTCTTGCTTTATTACATGCTTACGGAAAAAACGAAGAAGATGGCATACCGGTTGGCTGTGCTGTAGAAATGATTCATACGTATTCATTGATACATGACGACCTGCCTTGCATGGACGATGATGACCTTCGCAGAGGAAAGCCGACCAACCATAAAGTATACGGGGAAGCAACCGCGGTTCTCGCTGGTGATGCACTTTTAACGGAAAGCTTCCGCCTGATTACATCGCAGCTATCTAGCAGCGTCTCTCCTGACCAAAAGCTCAGAATCGTAGATGAGCTTGTGCGGTCAGCAGGTGCACTAGGAATGGTAGGCGGTCAATTTGATGACATGGAAGCAGAGCAAAAACAAGTCCCGCTTGCTGAACTAGAATCCATTCATGCCCGGAAAACAGGAAAGCTTCTCACATTCAGCGTCACAGCAGGTGCAATGCTGGCAGGAGCATCAGATGACGATATCGAAAAACTAAGAGAGTTCAGCTATCATATTGGCATTGCTTTTCAAATCCGTGATGACATTTTAGACCTCGAAGGTAGCGAAGAAAAAATAGGAAAACGGGTCGGCTCTGATACAGCGAATGAAAAGTCGACATATCCTTCTTTATTAACGCTTTCAGGAGCAAAAGAAAAGCTGCACGAGCACATCACACGTGCAAAAGAAATTGTCTCAAATCTTGAATTAGAGCAGCAATTGCTGCATGAGTTATGTGATCTGATCGCCTCAAGAGATCATTAAAAACAGCCTAGATTTGAGGGTCTTCGAGCAATTGTGGTAAACTGTAAACAGTTTATCATGATGAGACAACTCTTATTCCCGCTTGGTTTTCATAGGAATAAGGCATTATATATGTAGATAGAAATTTTGTTGAAAGCGAGTTGATCCTGATTGGATCTTTTATCAATAAAAAATCCAACGTTTCTAAAAGGAATGTCAAATGCAGAATTAGAGGAGCTTAGTGCTGACATTCGCATGTTTTTAATTGAGTCCTTGGCTAACTCTGGCGGGCATATCGGTCCGAACCTGGGTGTCGTTGAACTCACGGTTGCCCTTCATAAAGTATTTGACAGCCCGAAAGACAAATTCCTTTGGGATGTTGGACATCAGTCTTATGTTCACAAGCTGTTAACTGGAAGAGGGGCGGAGTTTGATACACTTCGTCAATATAAAGGACTTTGCGGTTTTCCTAAACGAAATGAAAGTGAGCATGATGTTTGGGAAACAGGCCACAGCTCAACCTCATTATCTGGCGCGATGGGAATGGCGGCCGCGCGGGATATTAAAGGGACAGATGAATATATCCTGCCGATTATCGGAGACGGTGCATTAACCGGAGGTATGGCTCTTGAAGCTCTGAATCATATCGGTGATGAAAAGAAAGATATGATCGTCATCTTAAACGATAATGAAATGAGTATTGCACCAAACGTCGGTGCAATTCACACCATGCTTGGCAGACTGCGAACAGCAGGCAAGTACCAATGGGTAAAGGACGAGCTCGAATATTTATTCAAGCGGATCCCAGCTGTTGGCGGAAAGCTTGCTGCTACAGCAGAGCGTATTAAAGACAGCCTCAAGTATTTACTAGTATCTGGCATGTTTTTTGAGGAAATGGGATTCACATACTTAGGTCCTGTTGATGGACATTCTTATGAAGATCTTTTTGAAAACCTTGAATATGCAAAGAAAACAAAAGGTCCTGTTCTGCTGCATGTCATCACGAAAAAAGGAAAAGGCTATCAGCCGGCAGAATCCGATAAAATTGGGACATGGCACGGCACAGGTCCATACAAAATTGATACAGGTGATTTTGTAAAACCAGCAGCTGCTGCACCGTCATGGAGTGGTCTTGTCAGTGAAACAGTCAGAAAGCTGGCGCGGAAAGATGAGCGAATTGTGGCCATCACGCCTGCGATGCCTGTTGGCTCAAAACTTGAAGGCTTTGCAAAGGAATTTCCTGAGCGAATGTTTGATGTAGGGATCGCTGAGCAGCATGCAGCCACAATGGCAGCTGGGCTTGCGACGCAGGATATGAAGCCATTTTTAGCGATTTATTCAACGTTCCTGCAAAGAGCTTATGATCAAGTGCTGCATGATATTTGCCGCCAAAACCTCAATGTTTTTATCGGAATTGACCGTGCGGGTCTTGTCGGTGCTGATGGAGAAACGCATCAAGGTGTGTTTGATATTGCCTTCATGCGTCATATGCCGAATATGGTGCTCATGATGCCGAAGGATGAAAATGAAGGCCAGCACATGGTCAATACAGCCATTCAGTATGATGACGGTCCAATTGCCATGCGTTTCCCGCGCGGAAATGGGCTTGGTGTGAAAATGGATGAACAGCTCAAAACCATTCCGATTGGATCTTGGGAGGTTCTTCGCCCAGGGAAGGATGCCGTCATCTTAACATTCGGTACGACGATTAAAATGGCGCTGCAAGCAGCTGAGGAACTTCAAAAAGAAGGGAAATCAATTCGTGTCGTCAACGCTCGGTTTATTAAACCGCTTGATGAAGCGATGCTAAACGACATTCTTTCTGAAGGGATTCCGATTTTAACGATTGAAGAAGCTGTGCTCCAAGGCGGGTTTGGCAGCAGCGTATTAGAATATCTACACGACAAGAAAGCATCACATATCAAAGTAGAACGCATGGGTATCCCAGATCAATTTATTGAGCATGGAAGTGTTGATGCCCTGCTTGAAGAAATTGGACTGACGAAAGCACATGTTGCTGAGACTTTACGTGACCTGCTTCCAGCAGCACCAAGAAAAGGAATTGGATCATGACATCAAAGAAAGAACGACTTGACGTTTTATTAGTCGAACAAGGACTAATGGAAACAAGAGAGAAAGCAAAGCGTGCCATCATGGCAGGGATCGTTTACTCAAATGAAAACCGTTTGGATAAACCAGGAGAGAAAATTGCTCGTGATACGCCGCTTACAGTGAAGGGGAACCCTCTCAAATACGTAAGCCGCGGCGGGTTAAAACTTGAAAAAGCGCTAAAAGAATTTGATCTGACAGTTGAAGGGAAATTGCTGATTGATATTGGCTCATCAACAGGCGGATTTACAGATTGTGCTCTTCAAAATGGAGCAGTCAAATCATATGCTGTAGACGTTGGCTACAATCAGCTTGCGTGGAAATTAAGGCAGGATGACAGGGTCATCGTCATGGAGCGCACCAATTTCCGCCATTCCGTCCCAGCTGATTTTACTGAAGGGTTGCCAGAAGTGGCATCGATTGATGTATCTTTTATCTCACTCAAACTCATTCTGCCGGCTTTAAAGCATATTCTTGTGCCGGGTGGTGACTGTATTGCGCTCGTCAAGCCTCAATTTGAAGCAGGCAGAGAGCTTGTTGGGAAAAAAGGCATCGTGCGTGAGCCCTCTGTCCACCTTGGTGTACTAGAAGAGATGAATCAATTTGCTGCAAAAGAAGGTTATGATGTAAAGGATGTATCATTTTCGCCTATCACTGGTGGAGAAGGAAATATTGAATTTCTGCTTCATTTAGTGCTTCATCCTGATCAAGAAGAAAATGCGGCACTTCCTGCTTCACAACTTGAGAAGGTCGTGAAGGAAGCCCATTCTGTTTTGAAAGAAAAGAAAAACAGCCCTGAGCCGGCTGACACATGAAATCATTGAAACAAAAGGAATAATAGCTCGCTATTATTCCTTTTTACATGGTCAAAAGACAAGAATTGGCCGTATCTCACGTAATGCTTGTTTTTTGAACTGTGCATCATATAACATAGAACGTAAAGACAAACTGAGAATGAAACGCCTAGGGGGGTCAAATATGAATAAAGGTCAAAGGCATATTAAAATTAGAGAAATCATTGCAAGCCAAGAAATCGAAACACAAGATGAATTGGTCGATATTTTGAAAGCCGATGGATATAACATCACACAAGCGACCGTTTCTAGAGATATTAAAGAATTACATTTAGTGAAAGTTCCGACAAACAATGGAACATATAAATACAGTCTTCCTGCGGATCAGCGGTTTAATCCGCTGTCAAAGCTGAAGCGGTCCCTAATGGATGCATTTATTAAAATGGATGCTGCCAGTCATTTAATTGTTCTTAAAACAATGCCGGGTAATGCTCAGGCGATTGGTGCTTTAATGGATAATTTAGATTGGGAAGAAATTATGGGAACGATTTGCGGGGATGATACCATTTTAATCATTTGCCGCACCCCAGATGATACAGAGACAGTTTCGAGCAAAATTTTAGAGCTTCTATAAAGAATCAGGTTTACTAAAAGAGGTGTCAAATGAGTGTTAGCAGAACTAACCATTAAAAACTTTGCAATCATTGAAGAGTTAACGGTTTCATTTGAAAAAGGACTAACGGTTCTAACGGGGGAAACAGGTGCCGGAAAATCCATCATGATTGACGCTGTCTCACTTCTCGTGGGAGGAAGAGGTTCCTCTGAATTTGTCCGCTACGGTGAAAAAAAAGCAGAGCTGGAAGGGCTTTTTCTTGTACCAGCCGATCATCCTGTATTTGCTCTATGCGAAGAGCAGGGAATTGACGCATCAGATGAAATGATGATCCTCCGCCGTGATATTAACAACAGCGGGAAAAGCATTTGCCGGATTAATGGAAAGCTTGTCACCATCTCACTTTTACGGGAAGTAGGACGGCTTTTGCTTGATATACATGGACAGCACGATAACCAGCTGCTCATGGAAGATGAAAATCATCTGCATTTGCTCGATCAATTTGGAGCAGAAGAAATTGCACCGGCTCTCTTGCAGTATCAAGAAGCATATGATCAATATATGAAGACGGCTCAAAAGCTCAGGCAGCTGTCTGAGAATGAGCAGGAAATGGTGCACCGCTTAGATTTACTGCAATTTCAGCTAGAGGAGATTGAGGCGGCACAATTAGAGCCGGGGGAAGATGAGAGGCTTCAGGAAGAGCGACATCAAATCAGCAACTATGAAAAAATCTATTCTTCACTCCAAAACGCGTACAACGCTTTGCGTAATGAGCAAGGAGGACTAGATTGGGTTGGTATGTCCTCAAGCGAGCTTGAGCAGGTGTCTGAAATCAACGATGATTTGAAAAAGTTATCTGAACAAGTGTCGAACTCCTACTACTTATTAGAGGATTCAACTTTCCAAATGCGAAGCATGCTGGATCAATTAGAATTTGATCCGGCTCGTCTTGATTTTATTGAGTCCAGGCTGAATGAAATGAAGCAGTTAAAACGAAAATACGGCACAACCGTTGAGGAAATTTTGGAGTATGCGGCGAAGATTGAAGAAGAAATAGATCAAATCCAAAATCGAGACAGCCATTTGCAGACGCTCAAAAATAAATTAGATGCGATGAGCCGTGATGCTCTGCTGGAAGCACTTAACGTTTCGGAGCTGCGTAAAAAATGGGCCAAAAAGCTAGCAAAGCAAATTCAAACAGAGCTCAAGGATTTGTATATGGAGAAGTCATCATTTGACACAGCTTTTTCTGTTCGATATGCGCCATTTGGCAGCACTGATTGTCCGCTATTAGACGGAAAACCTGTCCAGCTCGGGAAAAATGGAATCGACCAAGCACAATTTGTCATTTCTACAAATACAGGCGAACCGATGAAATCTTTATCGAAAGTAGCCTCAGGTGGAGAAATTTCACGTGTCATGCTCGCTGTGAAGAGTATTTTCTCAGCTAAACAAGACGTCACATCCATTATTTTCGATGAAGTTGATACAGGTGTCAGCGGCAGAGTGGCACAAGCCATTGCTGAGAAAATTTACAAAGTTGCGTCTGGATCACAAGTGCTCTGTATTACACACCTGCCTCAAGTAGCCGCAATGGCTGACACGCATCTCTTCATTTCTAAACGCTTGAAAGCGGGCAGAACACTGACGAGTGTCAAACCATTAAGTCATGAAGAAAAAGTGAGTGAAATTGGCCGGATGATTGCTGGTGTGGAAGTGACTGAGCTGACAAAACAGCACGCAAAAGAACTATTGCACCAAGCAAATGATGTCAAAACAACAGGGTAGCTGAATCATCAGCTGCCTTTTTTTATGTTGTGTAAAAGCCGGCGTATATACCCATAAAATCGTCTTTTTCTTTTATCAATTTATCCAATCATTTTCTAAAGCTGCCGGTTATAAATCCTCTCGAAGAAGGCAAAAGTAAAGATGTAGCCAAAACATGAGTGTTCTGGTGTGGGTAAGGAGCGAGGAGAGTGAAAAATGAATGCCCGAAAAGATGAGAAAAGCCATTGGTGTGATTCTCCTTGTTTCTTTAATAAGTACAGGGTTTATGAGCATAGTGAAGGAGTACATCAGCATTCCAACAAATGTTGCTGTATTTGAAAAACAAAAGCACTCAATTGACACATCGATTGAAGCGTCAGCCAATGCTTCTTCACCAGCCTTTAGCCTTTCAGAGAAAAAGAATCAGCTGGATATTACAGGACAAAAGGCGGGAAAAGCCGAAATTGTTTATGATTTTAAAGGATTTCCTATTAAGAAAACAAAAGTTGACGTTCTCCCTGAATTAAAAGTCATTCCTGGGGGACAATCCATTGGCGTCAAGCTCCACTCTGTAGGAGTTCTCGTTGTAGGTTTTCATCAAATCACAACAGCAGACGGCAAAAAATCACCAGGTGAAGCCGCAGGCATTCAATCAGGGGATATGATCATTGAAATCAATGGTCAAAAAATGGAGAAAATGAATGACCTCACCCCATTTATTCAGAAAGCAGGGAAAACGGGTGAAACGCTTCGTTTGCTCATAAAGAGAGATCATAAAACCTTTCAAACAACATTAACACCCGCAAAAGATGCAAGTGAAGGCATCTATCGAATTGGTCTTTACATTCGTGATTCTGCAGCAGGAATCGGCACGATGACCTTTTTTGAACCTTCATCTAAAAAATATGGTGCCCTTGGGCATGTGATTTCTGACATGGATACAAAAAAACCAATTGTTGTCGACAATGGTGAAATTGTTAGATCAACCGTGACATCGATTGAAAAAGGCACAGGAGGAAATCCTGGAGAAAAATTGGCGAGATTCTCTTCCGAAAGAAAAACAATAGGAGATATCTCCCGCAACAGCCCTTTTGGTATCTTTGGTACGTTAACCGAAAAGCTTGAAAATCATGTAGCAGATAAACCACTTCCAGTCGCTTTATCTAATGAAGTAAAAGAAGGCCCAGCAGAAATTTTAACCGTTGTGGATCATGATAAAGTGGAGAAGTTTAATATTAAAATTGTCAGCACAACACCTCAGAAATTCCCAGCAACTAAAGGAATGGTATTAAAGGTAACAGATGAGCGGCTCTTAAGCAAAACGGGCGGAATCGTCCAAGGAATGAGCGGAAGCCCCATCATCCAAAATGGCAAAGTCATTGGAGCTGTCACACACGTATTCGTCAATGATCCGACTAGCGGGTACGGCGTACACATTGAATGGATGCTGTCAGAAGCAGGAATCGACCTTTATCAAAAAAACAAAAAAGCAAGCTGATCATCAAACTGCCGCGAATCTTCCGGCAGTTTTTTTCTACCCTTTCTTTCTCTTCCATCATGTTATAAAATAAGGAAAAAGAGATTTTTCGACAAAATGGAAAAAAGCTTGTTGTCAAATTGCAATAATCGTCGATTCGTTAAGAAAAACGTAGAAAAAGCTAGATAATCCTCTATTATTCGGAAAATTAAAGTTTTTTAAAGGTGATAGCATGGTTTTGTCGAATTGAACACTCAGAAGAGAAATGCAAAAGACTAAAGGAATCGACATTGGGGAGGAAAGAACGTGGAGAAAATTAAAGTGTGTGTAGCTGATGACAATCGAGAGCTTGTTGGCCTTTTGACAGAGTACATTGAGGGACAGGAAGATATGGAAGTACTTGGCGTGGCGTATAATGGTCAGGAATGCCTGACATTATTTAAAGATAAAGAGCCCGACGTTCTCCTCTTAGACATTATTATGCCTCATTTAGACGGTCTTGCTGTACTAGAACGCCTCCGTGAAAACAATGAAATGACAAAACAGCCAAGTGTGATTATGCTAACGGCATTTGGACAAGAAGATGTCACGAAAAAAGCAGTTGATTTGGGCGCATCCTATTTCATTTTAAAGCCATTTGATATGGAAAACCTAGTAGGTCATATTCGTCAAGTCAGTGGAAACGGCACACAAGTTACCCATCGCTCTTCATCAATCCAAAACAGTGTTCTTCGTAACAAACCTGAACCGAAACGTAAAAACTTAGATGCGAGCATTACGACCATTATTCATGAAATTGGCGTGCCCGCTCATATTAAAGGCTATTTATACTTAAGAGAAGCAATTTCTATGGTGTACAATGACATTGAGCTTCTCGGAAGCATTACTAAAGTGTTGTACCCAGACATTGCAAAGAAATTTAACACGACTGCCAGCAGGGTAGAACGAGCGATTCGTCATGCCATTGAGGTCGCTTGGAGCAGAGGAAACATCGATTCCATTTCCTCACTCTTTGGTTATACTGTCAGCATGTCAAAAGCGAAACCAACCAATTCAGAATTTATTGCCATGGTAGCTGATCGTTTGCGATTAGAGCATAGAGCAAGCTAGTATCTTTTTCATGAAAAAACGTTTCTTCATTGAGACGTTTTTTTATTTTGAAAGATGTTGTCAAAAATTGGTTAGGTTGATAAAATCATCTTAATGTTTAAATTGGACAAACGGGCTGCTTTATTTTCAGAATAAAATGAAAAATAAAGCATGAAAAAAATAAAAAAGACATAAAGTAGTGGTAATCAGCTACGCCAATTGATCATGAAGTCTTCAAAATAGAAGAAGAAAACGCTCATTCGTAAGAAAAAGGATGAGAGGAAAAGGTCTCATGGATTTGGTAATTAAAGCAAACGAGATCGAAAGTTCTATTTCTATTGACCTGATTGGTTGGCGTTTTAAAGTCACTGGCTCCTTAGAGATTGTGCCATTTGAACTGAATATTCCCATTGTCGAATTTAATAATTTTCACATTCTTTTACTATGCTATAATAATGAAAAGAAGAGGGTGAGGTTATGGGAAAGCTGAAAATCCACTCTGCTGAGGTAGCGAACGAAATTAGCAAGTGGACGAGGGTCATTTCTCAGAATGACTTAGAAAAATCTGCTGTCTATAAAGAGAAAATTCAGAATTTGCTAAAAAATACAGATGAAGACCGTGAAGTTCTCCTTTATTATCAGCTTGTTGACGGCAGACATGAAATGTTACTTGGAAATATTGAAAAAGCCAATCAAATTATGAAAAGTGTCGGAACGCTCGATGAGAAGGCAGATGACATTATTAATTTTTATTTTTACTTTTACAAAGGCCAATATGCTGCATATGTGAAAAAGTATGATGAAGCCATTAGCTTTTACAAAATTGCAGAACAGCGGCTAAAACGTGTGAATGAAGACCTGGAAGTAGGAACTTTTCACCATAAGGTTGCTTCGATCTATTACGAACTGAAACAAAATTTCATATCCATTAATCATATTAAAAAAGCCATCGATACATTCAAAGCGCATGAAGAGTACACAGCGCAGGCGATTGACAGCTTAATTTTACATGCAAGTAATTGTATTGATTTGTTCCAATTCGATGAAGCAGAGAAAAAGTATAAAGAAGCACTTGAGAAAAGTAAGCGCATTAACAATGAAGTGCTCATTGGGAAATGCTATCACAATTTAGCGGTTCTTTATTATGCAAAGCATGATTATGAAAAAAGCGCACATTATGCCAAAAAAGGGATGGGCATTCAAATTCACCGTGACAATAGCCATTATTACATCCAATCTTTATATGTTCTGGCCAATGCCTTGGTTCATTTAGGAGATCAAGAGGCGAGGGGATATATTAAAGAGGGTATTTTGTATAGTTGTGATATCCAAAATAATGAATATATAGTAAAATTTGAAATTTTGGATTTGATGTGCGAGAATAGTGGGGCAGCAGACGTATTCTCAGAAAAATTAGACTACATAGAAAAAAATAGATTATATGTGGAGCTTGAGGATTTGTCTGAACAAATATCGAAATACTTCAAGGAACGAAATGATTATCAAAATGCCATTCGTTTTCTTGAAAAGAAATTCGATGCACAAATACTTCAAAAGAAAGTGGAGGTTATCTTATGAAAAAGTTGTTGTTAGGTGTAACCGTTGTTACAGCAGTCGCAGTTGTTTCTTCCCTTTTTGCTCTTGACGCAGAGACGACAGAGCAAGCCATCAGAGCGATTACGTGATCGAATTTATCTGTCAACCTCTTCGTATGAATCAGAAGAGGTTTTTTTATGCGCTCAAAACTGGAAAAACGAAAAAAGACACGTCATAATGAAAGGAAGCATCATATTTAGAGGTGACCTATGACGAAAATTTTTGCACACAGAGGCTTTAAAGGCATTTATCCTGAAAACACCATGATAGCTTTCGAGCATGCACTTCTTTCGGGAGCTGACGGAATTGAGCTGGATGTTCAGCTGACGAAAGACGGAAGACTTGCTGTCATTCACGATGAGAAACTGAACAGAACAACGAACATGAAAGGTTTAGTAAAAGACCATACATATGAAGAATTAAAAGCAGGAGATGCGAGTCATTCTTTCTACGAAGAAACCGGTGCTGTATCCATTCCTCTTTTAGAGGAAGTATTAGAGCTAGTGACGCAGCAATCATCACTCATCATCAATATTGAACTGAAAAACTCCATTTATCGATATCCGGGTATCGAAGAGAAAGTAAAAAAGCAAATCGAGCATTTTCAAATAGAAGATCGTGTACTTGTTTCATCGTTTCATCACGGCAGTTTAGCTCTTTTTCACAAACTGATGCCGCATGTTGAACTAGCTGTTCTTACAATGGATGTGATCCATCAGCCGGAGATGTATATAAAAACTGTACCAGCAAGAGGCTACCATCCGAATATAAAGGGTGCCGGCGTGACCAAAGAGGTGGTGTCAGCACTCCATGCCGCTCAGCAAGTGATCAGGCCGTTTACAGTAAATAGTGAAAAGCAAATGAAAAACATGTTTTCCTTAGGTGTCGATGGCATTTTCACTGATTTTCCTGATCGAGCCGTGAAAATAAGAGAAGAAATGAAATAAAGACCTGCTCTAAATCAGCGGGTCTTTTTTCACGTTTTATCTCTGCTTAAAGCGAGCAGTCACTTTATTTCGTTTACGGTCTCTATATAAAATAAAGCCAGCCACTACATAAAGACCTCCCCCTAAAAATAACAACCCTGCAATTCCTTGCAGCCATAAATATGGAAATGGTGCAATGATGATGCCGAAAACAGTGTCACGCAGCAGCTTAATCCCAAGTGCTGCAAGCACGCCAGGTATTAAAATAATCACTAGTGCAAGTATTCTCCCCATCAAATGTCCCCTTAAACGTCATTTACTTCCATTGTCTAATTCAAAAAATATTTTGTCAAGAAAGGAAAACGTGGTAATATAAGAGTTGTGCAATTTTTTGCAACGGAAAAATATGGTGTGCAAATTTTTTCATATAAAGGGGTAACGGGATGCAGAGAGTCTTGATTGTCGGTGCAGGACAAGGTGGATCAGCATTGCTTGAAACATTGCTGAAAACAAATACGATTCAAATCATTGCGATCGCCGACCTTGATCTTGAGGCACCGGGGATGGTAGAAGCGAAAAAGAATGGAATTGAGACGACAACGGATTGGAAAGAATACATAAAAGATGACATTGATATCATCATTGAAACAACAGGCAGTTCAGCAGTGCTGAAAGAACTGATTGAAAAAAAGCCAGAGCACGCAGTCATTGTGCCAAGTTCAATGGCTTACGTCATATCAGAATTAATGTCAGAAAAACAGCAGCTGATTCAAATATTAAAGGAACAAACCTATAAGCATGACCGCATTTTTAATGCAACGAACGACGGGATGATTTTTATAAACATGGATGAAGAAGTCGTCCTGTTTAATCGATCAGCGGCCAAAATGGTTGGATGCTCGCAAAAAGATGCGATTGGCCGTCATATACGAGAAGTGATCCCAAATACAAAGCTTCCCGACATTTTAAGATCGAGAGAGCCAGAATTTAATCAAAAACAATTTCTGAATCAGCAAATACAAATTGTGACAACGCGTTTGCCAATTATTGATGACGCGGGGAGAATGCTAGGTGCTTTATCCATTTTTAAAGATATTACAGATGCCGTTGAGCTTGCTGAGGAAGTGACCAATCTTAAAGAAGTACGAACGATGCTGGAGGCGATCATTCAATCGTCGGATGAAGCCATATCGGTTGTTGATGAGCAGGGAAAAGGGATCTTAATCAACCGGGCATACACGAAAATGACTGGATTAACAGATAAAGAAGTTGTGGGGAAACCAGCAGGTGCAGATATTTCTGAAGGAGAAAGCATGCATTTGAAGGTACTGGAAACAAGGAGACCAGTTCGAGGCGTCAGAATGAAAGTCGGACCGAATAAAAAAGATGTGATTGTCAACGTAGCGCCAGTCATCGTTGATGGCATTTTAAAAGGCAGTGTCGGGGTCATTCATGACGTATCAGAAATTCAATCACTCACGAATGAATTAAATAAAGCAAGGCAGCTCATCCGGACACTTGAAGCAAAGTACACTTTTGAAGACATCATTGGAGAAAGTGAGCAAATGCTTGTGGCACTTGAGCAGGCAAAGCTAGGCGCGAAAACGCCAGCCACGATTTTACTCCGGGGAGAATCAGGTACTGGAAAAGAGCTGTTTGCGCACGCCATTCACAATGAAAGTGACCGGAAATATAATCGCTTTGTACGGGTCAACTGTGCGGCCTTATCTGAGACCCTTTTAGAGTCAGAGCTTTTTGGCTATGAAGAAGGAGCGTTCTCTGGTGCAAGGCGGGGCGGGAAAAAAGGGCTGTTTGAAGAGGCAAACCAAGGCAGCATTTTTTTAGATGAAATTGGTGAAATGACGCCAAGTACACAGGCGAAACTGCTTCGTGTGATGCAGGAGAAAGAAATTGTAAGAGTAGGCGGAACAAAGGCCATACCAGTCGATGTTCGTGTGATCACGGCGACAAATGTCAATATTGAAAAAGCGATGGCGGAAGGAAAGTTCAGAGAAGATTTATATTATCGAATGAACAGATACCCGATCTCCATCCCGCCTCTAAGGCAGCGTCTTGAGGATATTGACTCGTTAAGCAAACGTCTCATCCAAAAGATCAATTTAGACTATGGACGGAACGTGAGCGGGTTAACGGAACAGGCACTCAAAAGACTGCGATCATATAAGTGGCCTGGAAACGTAAGAGAGCTTGAAAATGTACTTGGACGAGCCATGATCTTTTTGAACCCGCAAGAAGAGTGGATTGATGAAGGGCATATTTCTTTTATGGAGTCAGAAGATCAGGAAGAAAAAGAGCAGCAGGAACTGGCTGTCAGTCAATTTGAGGGAGAGACGCTTTCTGATGCTGTTGAGGCATTTGAAGCGCAGCTGATTAAACAAACCCTTGAAAAGCATCAATTCAATCGCACGAAAACAGCGAAAACGTTAGGGATCAGCATTCGGAACCTTTACTATAAAATGGATAAATATCAACTTGCAAAAGATAGCATGCAATAAAATGCATGTAACCTGCAAAAGATTGCACGAATGTCATGCAAATTGCCTCATTTTCACTGCATTTCAAACTGGCACGGAACTTGCATATAAAACATGAACCGAGCACAAGGAAAGGTGGGCATATATGAAGCTTGACGATCTGATTATGAAAGCCGCCCAGCTGCAGAATAAAACGGCGGCTGTGGCTCATGCAGAAGACGAAGAAGTGCTTCATGCCATCAAAATGGCAATTAAGCGAAAGGTCGCTCGCTTTCTCCTGGTTGGGAACAAACGCAACCTGAAGGAGCTAGTGAAGCAGCATGAAATCAATGAGGACTGGATAGATATTATTCATTCAGATACTCCCGAAGAATCGGCCAAAATTGCCGTGCAGGCAGTGAGCGAGAAGCATGCAGATATTTTGATGAAGGGGCATGTCCCGACAGCCGTTCTTTTAAAAGCGGTACTGAATAAAGAATATGGGCTCAGGACAGCGAGTGTCCTATCACATGTCGCGGCATTTGAAGTGCCGGGCTTTGACCGCTTTATTTATGTCACAGATTCTGCGATGAACATCGCGCCCGATTTAAATATGCTGAAAGAGATTACGATCAATTCTGTTCAAGTAGCAAAAGCTGTCGGAAACGACATGCCGAAGGTTGCAGTATTGTCTGCGGTGGAGGTCGTAAATCCGGCAATGGATTCAACTTTGACTGCGGCAAGTCTTGCACAAATGAATCGGCGGGGGCAAATTTCTGGCTGCCTGATTGATGGGCCTCTTGCTTTAGACAATGCCATTTCTCAAACGGCAGCTTCTCATAAAAATATTACGAGTGATGTAGCCGGCCATGCAGATATTTTGCTTGTGCCAACAATTGAGGCAGGGAACATTCTTTATAAATCTCTCATCTACTTTGCACATGCAAAGGTGGGAGCTGTGGTGGCAGGAGCGAAGGCGCCGATTGCTTTAACAAGCCGATCTGATTCAGCCGAAAGTAAGCTTTATTCAATTGCGCTTGCCATCTGTACATCAAATTAAGCGGAAGTAATAGGAGGAATAACACGATGGAACTTTTTAAATATATGGAACGATACGATTATGAACAGCTTGTATTTTGTCAGGATGAGCAGTCTGGCTTAAAAGCGATTATTGCGATTCATGATACAACACTTGGGCCGGCACTAGGCGGAACGAGAATGTGGACGTATGAAAACGAAGAAGCAGCCATTGAGGATGCACTGCGTCTAGCAAGAGGAATGACTTATAAAAACGCGGCAGCAGGACTTAATCTTGGCGGCGGAAAAACGGTCATCATCGGCGATCCGAGAAAAGACAAAAATGAAGAAATGTTCCGTGCATTTGGACGTTACATTCAAGGGCTGAATGGCCGCTATATTACGGCAGAAGATGTCGGTACAACGGTAGAAGACATGGATCTCATTCATGAAGAAACCGATTTTGTCACAGGGATTTCTCCTGCATTTGGTTCTTCTGGAAATCCGTCTCCAGTCACTGCTTACGGTGTATACAAAGGGATGAAAGCCGCTGCCAAAGCTGCATTTGGGACCGATTCATTAGAAGGAAAAACAATTGCCGTCCAAGGTGTTGGAAATGTCGCTTACAACCTGTGTAAACATCTGCATGAAGAAGGCGCGCAGCTCATTGTCACAGATATCAACAAAGACTCTGTCAAGCGAGCTGTTGAAGACTTCGGCGCAAAAGCAGTCGACCCTGACGATATTTATGATCAAGCATGTGATATTTATGCACCGTGCGCACTTGGTGCAACCATTAACGATGTGACCATTCCTAAGTTAAAAGCAAAGGTGATTGCAGGTGCTGCAAATAACCAGCTAAGAGAAACACATCACGGTGACCTTATCCATGAAATGGGGATTGTATATGCTCCTGATTATGTGATCAATGCAGGCGGTGTGATTAACGTTGCTGATGAGCTTTATGGCTATAATGCAGATCGTGCGATGAAAAAAGTCGAAGGCATTTATCAAAATATTGAACGTGTAATTGAAATTTCAAACCGTGATGCCATTCCAACTTATAAAGCGGCAGACAGATTGGCTGAAGAGCGAATTGAAAGAATGCGCAAATCAAGAAGTCAATTCTTGCAAAATGGTCAACATATTTTAAGCCGTCGCTAAATTGAAGAATGAGTTGAAACGGAGGTTTTGTTTTTGCTGACAAAAGAATGGCGTATTCTCACGATTAATCCTGGCTCTACTTCAACAAAAATCGGTGTGTTTCATAATGAACGTTCTATTTTTGAAACGACACTAAGACATACAGATGAGGAATTAAAGCAGTTTCCTCATATCATTGATCAATTTTCATTCCGTAAAGAAACCATTTTGAAAACACTGCATGAACAGGGGATGAACATCTCAAAGTTTGATGCAGTTTGCGCGCGCGGCGGCCTCCTTCGTCCGATTGAAGGAGGCACATATGAAGTCAATGAGCAAATGGTGGAAGACCTAAAAGAAGGATATGCCGGCCAGCACGCATCCAATCTCGGTGGAATCATCGCGAGGGAAATTGCACTTGGCCTGAATATCCCAGCCTTTATTGTCGATCCAGTTGTAGTGGATGAACTAAAACCAATTGCTCGTATTTCAGGGCTGCCAACGATCGAAAGAAAAAGCATCTTTCATGCATTAAATCAAAAAGCAGTCGCAAGAAAAACAGCGGCTTCTTTTGGAAAAAGTTACGAAGATTTGAACATGATTATTACTCATATGGGCGGCGGTATCACCATTGGTGTTCATGAAAAAGGAAAAGTCATCGATGTGAATAACGGTCTGCATGGCGAAGGTCCTTTCAGCCCAGAGCGTGCGGGAACCTTGCCGACAGGTGATCTTGTGAATCTTTGTTTTTCGGGGGAGTATACCCAAGAAGAAATGCTCAAACGCATTATTGGTGAAGGCGGACTTGCGGGCTATCTTGGCACGACAGACGCTGTGAAAGTGGAACGCATGATTGAAGCGGGTGATGAGCGGGCAGCGCTCATTTATGAAGCAATGTGCTATCAGATTGCCAAGGAAATCGGTGCGGCTAGCGCTGTCTTAAAAGGAGCAGTTGACGTCATTGTATTAACAGGCGGACTTGCGTACAGCAAACAAATTACGTCAAGTATTCGCGGCTATATTGACTGGATTTCAGATGTTGTCGTGTATCCAGGTGAAAATGAGCTGCAATCGTTAGCAGAAGGTGCGCTTCGTATTTTAAAAGAAGAAGAATCACCGAAAGAATACCCAAATGATCAACAGGAAAAGAAAGGAGTGACAAGTCATGGCAACTGAATATGACCTCGTCATTCTGGGTGGAGGCACAGGCGGCTATGTAGCGGCCATCCGTGCCTCGCAGCTTGGATTGAAAACAGCAGTTGTAGAAAAAGAAAAGCTCGGCGGAACATGTCTTCATAAAGGCTGCATCCCGTCTAAAGCGCTGCTCAGAAGTGCAGAAGTTTATCAAACCGTCAAACGCGCAGCTGATTTTGGTGTTGAGACAGGAGGCGTTGCCTTGCAATTTGCCAATGTGCAGAAAAGAAAAACAGAGATCGTCGAAAAACTAGCAGGCGGCGTCAAACATTTAATGAAACAAGGAAAAATTGATGTATATGAAGGGATCGGCCGTATTCTTGGCCCGTCTATCTTTTCGCCAATGCCAGGAACGATCTCCGTAGAAATGGCAAATGGAGAGGAAAATGAAATGCTCATTCCAAAGCAGGTCATCATCGCGACAGGATCAAGACCGCGTGTGCTGCCAGGGCTTGAAGCAGATGGAACACACATCCTCACTTCAGATGATGCACTTGAACTGCCAGAGCTTCCGCAGTCGATGCTGATTGTGGGGGGCGGAGTGATCGGAATCGAGTGGGCGTCTATGCTCAATGATTTTGGTGTGAACGTCACTGTGATTGAGTTTGCAGACCGCATTTTGCCTACAGAGGATCATGACATTTCTAAAGAAATGGAAAAACTGTTATCTAAAAAAGGCATCACTTTTGTGACAAATGCGAAGGTACTGCCAGATAGCGTAGAAAAGCAGGAAAATCTCGTGACAATTCAAGCGGAAAAGGATGGAGACATTCAGACGTTTGAAGCGGAAAAACTCCTTCTTTCAGTCGGCAGAGTACCTAATATCGAAGGCATAGGTCTTGAAAACACGGACATCCAAACCGAAAAACAAGGCATTGTCGTGAATGAACATTATCAAACGAAAGAATCGCATATTTACGCAATAGGAGATGTCATCGGCGGACTTCAGCTGGCACATGTGGCTTCTCACGAAGGTATGATTGCTGTTGAACATATGGCTGGGAAAGATCCAAAGCCGCTCGATGAAACGCTCGTATCTAAATGTGTTTACTCTCACCCAGAAACCGCTAGTGTTGGACTCACTGAACAGGCGGCAAAAGAGCAGGGCTTTGAAGTCAAAATAGGGAAATTTCCATTTATGGCGATTGGAAAAGCGCTTGTGTACGGGGAGTCTGATGGATTCGTCAAAATCATTGCCGATCAAAAGACAGATGATATTTTAGGAATTCATATGATTGGTCCTCATGTAACAGATATGATATCTGAAGCTGGATTAGCCAAAGTACTTGATGCAACCCCGTGGGAAGTGGGGCAGACGATACACCCGCATCCGACCTTATCAGAGGCGATTGGCGAGGCAGCCCTTGCTGTTGACGGGAAGGCGATCCATTTTTAATCAAGGAGGGAAACATGATGAGTAACATGCGTCATCAGGAATTAGGATTATCAGATGAACAAGCAATTGATATATACAGAACAATGCTTCTAGCAAGAAAAATCGATGAACGGATGTGGCTTTTAAACCGTTCCGGGAAAATTCCATTCGTCATTTCTTGTCAAGGGCAGGAAGCGCAGCAAGTCGGCGCTGCATTTGCTCTTAATAGAGAAGAAGATTACGTCTTACCTTACTATCGTGATATGGGGGTTGTCCTTGCTTTTGGGATGACAGCAAAAGATTTAATGATGTCTGGTTTCGCAAAACAAGACGATCCAAACTCAGGCGGAAGACAAATGCCAGGGCATTTTGGGCAAAGAGCAAATCGGATTGTGACTGGGTCTTCACCTGTCACAACGCAGGTTCCTCACGCGGTGGGAATTGCCCTTGCTGGACGATTAGAGCAGAAAAACTTTGTCAGCTTTGTTACGTTCGGTGAAGGCTCATCAAACCAAGGTGATTTCCATGAAGGCGCAAACTTTGCTGCTGTGCATAAACTGCCTGTTATTTTCATGTGTGAAAACAATAAGTATGCGATTTCCGTGCCATATGACAAACAAGTAGCCTGTGAACGCATTTCAGATCGTGCGGTTGGATATGGGATGCCTGGCGTAACTGTTGATGGAAATGATCCGCTTGAAGTATATGCCGCTGTCAAAGAAGCGAGAGACCGTGCGGCTAGAGGTGAAGGTCCGACATTGATTGAAACAATCTCTTACCGTTTAACTGCGCATTCAAGTGATGACGATGATTCAAGCTATCGAGAAAAAGAAGAAGTGCTCGAAGCAAGAAAGAAAGATCCGCTCATCCAATATGAAACGTATTTAATCGAAGGAAAGGTCATGACTTCTGAAATGAAAGAAGAGATGACAAAAGAAATTATGCAAATCGTAAACGAAGCTACTGATGAAGCGGAAAACGCAGCTTATGCTGAGGCAGAAAGCGCACTTCGTTACGTGTATGCGGAGTAAGGGGGAAGAAAAATGCCTGTTATGTCATATATAGACGCCATTACACTGGCGATGAAAGAAGAAATGGAGCGAGATCCGAAAGTGTTTGTGCTCGGAGAGGATGTCGGGAAAAAAGGCGGCGTATTTAAAGCGACAGCGGGTCTTTACGAGCAATTTGGAGAAGCGCGCGTCATGGATACACCTCTTGCAGAATCAGCCATTGCGGGTGTAGGTATTGGGGCAGCGATGTATGGAATGCGCCCAATTGCAGAAATGCAATTTGCGGATTTCATTATGCCTGCAATCAACCAAATCATTTCAGAGGCTGCAAAAATTAGATACCGTTCTAATAATGATTGGAGCTGTCCAATGGTCATCCGCGCACCTTATGGGGGCGGAGTACACGGGGCGCTTTATCATTCACAATCGGTCGAAGCCATTTTTGCTAACCAGCCAGGTTTGAAGATTGTGATGCCTTCTACACCTTATGATGTCAAAGGTCTTCTAAAGGCTGCAGTGCGTGATCCAGATCCTGTATTGTTCTTTGAACATAAACGTGCATACCGCCTGATTAAAGGAGAAGTGCCTGAAGAGGATTACACTCTTCCGATTGGAAAAGCAGATGTGAAGCGTGAAGGCGATGATATCACGGTCATTACATATGGCCTTTGTGTCCATTTTGCGCTGCAAGCAGCAGACCGCCTTGCAAAAGACGGCATTTCCGCTCATATTCTCGATTTGAGAACAGTGTACCCGCTTGATCAGGAAGCGATTATAGAAGCGGCTTCTAAAACAGGGAAAGTGCTTCTATTAACGGAAGATACAAAAGAAGGCAGCATCATGAGTGAGGTTGCGGCGATCATTTCGGAGCATTGCTTATTTGATTTAGACGCACCAATCAAACGCCTGGCAGGACCAGATATTCCGGCAATGCCTTATGCGCCGACAATGGAGAAATTCTTCATGGTCAACCCGGATAAGGTAGAAGCTGAAATGAGAGAGCTGGCGGCGTTTTAAGAAAGAGGAGGGTTTCAAAGTGGCAATTGAACAAATGAAAATGCCTCAGCTAGGTGAAAGTGTAACAGAAGGAACCATTAGCAAATGGCTCGTTTCACCTGGCGATCATGTGAATAAATACGATCCGATTGCGGAAGTCATGACGGATAAAGTGAACGCAGAAGTCCCGTCATCTTTTACAGGAACGATTACAAAGCTATCGGCTGAGGAAGGCGAAACGCTGCAAGTAGGAGAAGTGTTCTGTGAAATTGAAGTCGAAGGAAGCGAGCAGCAGAGCGTGAAAGAAGAAGAAGCACCTGAGCTAAGCGAAACGCCTGAAGCAGATCAAACAAATGAGAATCAAAGTCAAAAGAAACGTTATTCTCCAGCCGTTCTTCGTTTAGCAGATGAGCATGGCATTGATTTAGCGGCTGTTCAAGGTACAGGAGCAGGCGGGCGAATTACTAGAAAAGATTTGCTGCAGCTTATTGAAAACGGCGGCGTCAAAGAGAAGACAGCACCTGTCAATGAACGTGCCGTTCAACCGGAGCCTGCGCAGCCATCTAAAGCAAAAGCGGTGCCTGCTGTCCCTTCTATGCCTGGTGATGTTGAGCTGCCAGTCACGCCGATCCGCCAGGCAATTGCCGCCAATATGCTGAGAAGCAAACATGAAATTCCGCATGCATGGACAATGATGGAAGTCGATGTTACAAATCTAGTGACAAGAAGAAATCAGCTGAAGGATCAGTTTAAAGCAAAAGAAGGCTTTAACTTGACGTTCTTTGCGTTCTTTGTCAAAGCAGTGGCTCAGGCCTTAAAGGAATTCCCTGAAATGAACAGTATGTGGGCCGGAGATAAGATTGTTCAGAAGAAAGCAATCAATGTTTCGATTGCTGTCGCTACAGATGACGCGCTTTTTGTTCCAGTCATTAAGGATGCGGATGAAAAGACCATTAAGGGCATTGCCAAAGAAATTCATGAGCTGGCGTTTAAGGTGAGACAAGGAACGCTCAAGCAAAGTGATATGGAAGGCGGTACTTTCACTGTCAACAACACGGGATCATTTGGTTCGGTACAATCTATGGGAATCATTAATTATCCGCAAGCGGCGATTTTACAAGTAGAATCGATCGTGAAGCGTCCAATGATCGTAAACGGAATGATTGCGGCAAGAGACATGGTCAATCTTTGTCTCTCATTAGATCACAGAGTACTAGATGGTCTTGTATGCGGCAGATTTCTTCAACGAATTAAACAAATCCTTGAAGGTATCGACGAGCAGACATCTGTTTATTAAAACATTATTTTCCCCCTCCCGGCATGAGAGGGGGATTTCCACATCTAGGAGAAAGGAGCGATGATATGTCTGGACTAGATTTTTTTGCTTTTCTCACGATTGGTCTCATGTTTATCACAGCGATTGCCTTCGCTTTTCTGCGGTACATTTCTAAATCGCGCAATCATCCTGAACGATTACTGCTTATCATATCGATCGTTTCAATTATTCAAATCGTGTACTGTCTGCTGATTGTCGGCGGGTTTAAAGGAGCAGCCAATAGCTTTTTAGGAATATCACTTCTCGCCGGGACGCTGCTCGGATATGCACTTGAATATTTATACAGACGCTATATCAAAAAAACGCCCGAATCAAAATGATATCGGGCGTTTTTTTATTCTGCTGGAACAATAAAGGTCAAATGGTGTTTTAACACTTCTAAAGAAGAGGGAGCCGTCATATAAACCTCACCATCTGTATCAGCATCCATTTCCTCTTTTGTGTGGATATGAATACTGGACGCTTGAATGAGAGACAGATCGCCGGTGAAATCCTCCAGCTCTTCCCGGTTCATTGAGAAGATTTCTTTTAAAGCAGAGAAACTCGTATTTCTGCAAATTAAGATTTCAGCTTTTCCATCATCAATGGCTGCATGAGGCAAATCAATTTTATTTGTACCGATAAAATGTCCATTCATGACAAGAACGATGACAGCTTCCTCTTCCCAGCTTTCCTTTTCTGTCTCAATGCGTACGTGAAAAGGATCTGTTTGCTGCAGGGTGCGCAGGGCACTTGTGAAGTAGCTGATTTTGCCAAGTACGGCTTTTTCCTTGTCATTAATATTGTTGGACGTGTCTGCGATCAGCCCAATTCCCCAAAAGTTTAACACGTATCGATCTTCTGCTTTGATTAAGTCGACCTTTTTCTCTTTGCCGTCTACAATCATTTGAGCGGCTTTTTGTATTTGTTGAGGAATACCTAGTGTTCTAGAAAAATCATTGCATGTCCCGCCTGGTAATATCGCTACAGCGGGCCTTTTTTCTAAGCCGCCAATACCGTTCATACATTCATGCACGGTACCATCTCCGCCTAATATGATGAGCAATTCCACCGTCTCATCAATATGACGGCAGAAATCATAAGCATCATTTGGCTGTTTTGTTGGTTTCAAAATGAGTTCATCAATATGTAGTGAAAGAAGAGGCACTGTTTGACCGAGTGTTTTTTCCATGTTTTTTTGTCCAGCATTTCCATTATAAATGAGCATCGCTTTTTTGAATTGTGCCATCACGCAGTTCTCCCTTTCATCTCTTTATCATCACTTTTCCCCAATTTGACAGCTCATAAACGAGGTTCGGAAAAAGAGGCGGCGGATAAGACAACACATTTGCCCGCAGGCGTTTTCCTTGATATGATGGAGTTAAAATGGTTATGGTACGCAAAAGGAGTGGACGGACATGAATATTGATTTTAATTTATTTATGAATGATATTGTAAAACAAGCGAGAGAAGAAATTAAGCAGGCAGGCTACACTGAGCTCACGTCAGCTGAAGAAGTAGACGAAGCACTGACTAAAAAAGGGACGGCACTTGTCATGGTGAATTCAGTATGCGGCTGTGCAGGCGGTATTGCAAGACCAGCTGCCGGCTATTCTGTTCATTATGATAAGCGTCCAGATCAATTGCTGACAGTGTTTGCTGGGCAGGACAAAGAGGCAACAGCAAGAGCTCGTGAATACTTTGAAGGCTTCCCGCCATCTTCACCATCCTTTGCCTTATTAAAAGATGGAAAAATCATCAAAATGGTCGAGCGTCATGAAATTGAAGGGCATGAGCCAATGGAAGTCGTGTCAAAACTACAAGCCGCTTTTGATGAGCATTGCGAAGAAATCTAACATATGACTTTTGAATGAATAAATATAAAGCAGTCCGGTCTTTAGATCGGTCTGCTTTTTGTTTTATAAGACAATAGAATCAAAATAATTTTAGCAAAATACTATTGCATCTTAAAAAGAAAGTGTTTAAAATACATTATAGTGAATAAATATTCAAATCAATACATGATTTTAAATACTGGGAGGCATCATCATATGAAAAAGTGGTTATTATTACTTATGACAGCTGGTCTTGCAGCTGCACTCGCGGCATGCGGAACTTCTTCTAATAATTCAAACGCATCAGGAGATGACAAGACACTCGTGATGGCGACATCAGCAGATTATCCGCCATTTGAATCAAAAGACGGAGATAAAATTGTCGGTTTTGATGTAGATCTTGCAACAGCACTAGCGAAAAAGAACGGCTACAAGCTAGAAATTCAAGATATGGACTTTGCTAGCCTTGTATCAGCCCTCAAAACAAACAAAGCTGATATTGTCCTTGCAGGAATGACACCTACAGAAAAACGTAAAAAGCAAGTTGATTTCTCTGATGTTTATTACAATGCTAAAAACTTGGTTGTATCAAAGAAATCTAGCGGTATTAAGGCAGAGAAAGATTTAAAAGACAAAACAGTCGGCGTTCAATTAGGTTCTATTCAACAGGATGAAGCAAATGGACTGCAAAAGAAATATAACCTAACAGTTGAAGACCGTAATAAAATTTCTGATATCATTCAAGAGATTAAAGCAGGCCGTTTTGATGCAGCCATAATTGAAGATAAAGTAGCTGCTGGTTACTTGAAAAAGGAAAAAGACTTCCAAGCATTTGGATTGAACAGCTCAAACGAAGGTTCAGCCATTGCATTCAAGAAAAATAGCGACTTAACAGCGAAATTCAATAAATCATTAAATGAAATGAAAGATAATGGCGAACTTGATAAATTAATTAAAAAATGGTTTGCTGATGAAAAGTAAGTCAGGAAAAAGGATCAGCGTCATTCAAGAAAATCAAGTAGAAAAGCGCTGAAAAGTTCAACTCATGTTGAACTTTTTTCCTGTTTTGTATGAAGGCAGAAAAAAGGAGAATGTCATGTTTGATTTTAAAGATGTAATACCTCAGATGCCCTTTATTCTAGAAGGACTTAAGGTCACGCTTTCTATAGTAGTGGTATCCCTTTTACTTGGATTTATCTTAGGAATTTTATTAACGCTTTGTAAAATTAGTGTGTTTAAACCGCTCATTTGGCTTGCAGATTTTTATACGTCAATTTTCCGAGGCACACCGCTTGTGCTTCAATTGCTCATTATTTATTTTGGTCTGCCTCAGCTTCTTGGGTTTCAAATCGACCAATACTGGGCTGCTGTAGCGGCATTTTCACTCAACTCGGCGGCATACGTATCTGAAATTATTCGTGCGGGTATTAATGCCATTGATAAAGGTCAAAAAGAAGCAGCCGTTGCTTTAGGCATCCCTTATGCTAAAATGATGAAGGACTTATTGCTTCCGCAGGCGTTTAAAAATATTTCACCTGCACTTGTGAATGAGACGATTACACTGACAAAAGAATCAGCGATTGTAACAGTCATCGGACTGGGTGATGTCATGAGACGAGCCTATCAAGCAGGGGCCGTTACGTATAATTATCTTGAACCGCTTATTTTTGCGGGTCTTATCTATTATGTCATCGTGCTTGTTCTCACCTTTGTCGGCAAATCGGTGGAAAGGAAGTTAAAATCAAATGATTAAAATAGAGAAACTCACAAAATCTTTTGGTAAAAATGAAGTTTTAAAGGGGATCGACACCACCATTAAAGAAGGGGAAGTTGTTGCGGTCATTGGACCATCTGGTTCAGGAAAATCGACGTTCCTTCGCTGCATCAATTTACTTGAAAAGCCGACTTCTGGTGTCATTACGATTAAGGACACCGAAATCACCAACCCAAAAACGAATGCACTAAAAGTGCGTGAGAACATCGGAATGGTATTTCAGCATTTCCATCTGTTCCCGCATAAAACGGTGCTGGAAAATATCACGTATGCGCCAATGAATGTGAAGAATCAATCGAAGGAAGACAGCATCAAACAAGCTGAAGACCTGCTCAAAAAGGTAGGGCTTTTAGAGAAAAAAGATGATTTCCCGAACCGTTTGTCCGGCGGTCAAAAGCAGCGTGTGGCGATTGCGCGTGCGCTTGCGATGACACCAGACATTATGCTGTTTGACGAACCAACGTCAGCCCTAGATCCAGAAATGGTCAAGGAAGTATTAGAGGTCATGAAAGAGCTGGCTCAATCTGGAATGACACTCGTCATCGTCACACATGAAATGGGCTTTGCAAAAGAAGTGGCTGACCGCGTGATCTTTATGGATGATGGGAAAATTGTAGAGGATGCAAACCCTGTACAATTTTTTGAATCACCGTCTTCACAGCGTGCGCAAGACTTCTTACAAAAAATATTATAAAGAAAAAGAGAAGGAGACTTAACATCTCCTTCTTTTTTTGATTATAATGGGGAAAGTAAAAAAAGTTCATCATTTCACAAAAGTGAATGGAAACAAGACAGAAAAGAGTGAATCACATCATGTTTAAAATCGGCTACCGAACGCTGAAAACAGCATTAGGAACAGCGATCGCTATTTATATTGCTCAATTGCTTGGCTTGCAAAATTATTCAGCTGCCGGGATTATTACGATCCTGTGTATTCAGGTGACAAAGAAAAGATCCCTGTTAGCATCGGGAGCCCGCTTTGCAGCATGCAGTCTTGCCATTTTATTTTCTTATTTATTTTTTGATCTGATTGGGTATCATCCTTTTGTGATCGGTTTGATGCTGCTTGTCTTTATTCCGACAACGGTTCTGCTTCGAATTAAAGAAGGGATTGTCACAAGTTCAGTCATTATCCTCCATTTATACATGTCTGGCGGGATTACCCTGCATCTCATTTGGAATGAACTGCTGCTGATTACCATTGGTGTTGGGGTAGCGCTGATTATGAACCTCTATATGCCAAGTGTTGATAAAAAGCTCAAACGCTACAGCGAACAGATTGAAGCCAACTTTGCTAAAATCTTTGAGGAAATCGAGCAATACTTAATGACAGGGAAACAAGACTGGACAGGAAAAGAAATACCAGAGACACATCAATTGATTAAAGAAGCAAAAGCTCTTGCATATCGTGATGTTGAAAACCATGTATTAAGACATGAAAACCTGTACTATCATTATTTCAACATGAGACAAAAGCAATTTGAAATCATTGAGCGTGTGCTGCCTAAAATTACGTCGATTTCCGTCACAACGGAGCATGGACAAATCATTGCAGAATACATTAGAGACTTACGCGAACATATTCACCCAGGGAACACAGCGCATAAGTTTTTAAGACGTCTCATTGATATGAAAGAAGAGTTCGATGCACTTCCGCTCCCGCAAACACGAGAAGAATTTGAGGCAAGAGCGGCACTCTTTCATTTCCTTGGTGAAATGGAACAATATTTAGTACTGAAAAGCTATTTTAAAGGGATGAAAGAATAGAGACGCATGAGTTCCTCCTTCATTGGTCAATCTAATGAAAAAGGAGGAGCCTATGCGTCTTTTATTTTATACCGTACTGACCATGTCCCTTTCACCAATCTGGCCGCTTGGACAAAACCCGCTTCCAGGTGACCCATTTGTCATTATTAATAAACAAACAAATGAACTTGCCTTTATTGATCAAGGGAAAATTCAAAAAGTATATCCTGCCTCTACAGGAAAAACAGCAGATTTAACGCCAGAAGGTGAATTTACGATTATGATCAAAGCGAAAGATCCCTATTATAGAAGAAAGAATATTGAAGGGGGTGCAAAAAATAATCCTCTTGGGCGAAGATGGATTGGATTTGATGCACGAGGAACAGATGGCAGAACCTACGGAATTCACGGAACGAGTGACGAAACTTCGATTGGGAAATTTATCACAGCAGGCTGTGTAAGGCTTCATAATCAAGATGTAGAGCGATTGTTTGATCAGCTTCCAATTGGTACAAAGGTATGGATTACAACCTCAAGCGATTCCTTTGAAAAGCTTGCCAAAGACAAACAGGCCATTCGTTGATATCGCGAATCACCTGCTTGTCTGCTTTTATTCAAACCTTATAAAAAGGCTGCTGCTCCTGCTAAAAGTGAAGAAACTAACAGCAGGCTAATCATAAGCAATACCATAAATTTCATGAATTTTTGAGACATATCGCACCCCTATAACCGAAGATTTTTGCGACAAGCGCACTTGTCTTTATTTTATCTGGTTTTTTCATATGCGACAAGTGATCAGCAAAGGAAGTGAACGGATGAACCAAATCGATCATATTGCCATTGCCGTCTTTTCTATTAAAGAAACATCTCAAACGCTTCATCAGCTATTTAACTGGCATTTTTCAGACATACAAGAGATTCCTGAGCAGGAGATTAAAGCGTCCTTCGCTTTACTTGATGATCTGCACATTGAATTAATTGAGCCCATCTCAGCCCGCAGTAAACTACATACCTTTTTAACAAAAAGAGGAGAGGGGCTCCATCATATTGCGTTAAAGTCAGATGACATTCAAATGGATCTTAGCCGTCTCGATCACCTTGGCGTGCAGCTTCTCCAAAAAACAGCACAGATGGGCGCCAGCGGAAAGCAGATTGCCTTTATTTCACCTAAAGAAACGTCAGGTGTGTTATTTGAATTGTGCGGGTCCTTGAAAGGAGAGAAACATTGCGATGAATGAATCGTTCAATGACTTGACTGAATGGCGGAATAAAGCGTTAATGGGCGGCGGCGAAAAACGAGCAGCCGCTCACAGAAGCAAAGGAAAGCTGACGGTTCGAGAGCGGCTGCATGAACTTCTTGACGAGGGCAGCCTGATGGAAATTCAGTCATTTGCAACAGGCGGTCTGTCAGAGCATGTTGGTGACGGTGTCGTCATTGGAACGGGACTCATTCATGGTAAGCCTGTCTGTGTTTATGCACAAGATGCAACCGTATATGGGGGCTCATTAGGCGAAATGCATGCGAAAAAAATTACCTCTTTAATGGATCTGGCAGCTAAGAATCAGATGCCGGTCATCGGTCTAAAAGACTCAGGTGGTGCGAGAATTCAAGAGGGTGTGGTATCATTAGAAGGATACGGACAGATTTTTAAACGGAATGTGCTGTACTCTGGTCTAATCCCGCAAATATCTGTTATTTTAGGTTCATGTGCTGGAGGTGCAGTCTATTCTCCTGCATTGACTGATTTTGTCTTCATGACAGACCAAACAGCTCATATGTTTTTAACTGGTCCGAAAGTAATAGAAAAGGCAACAGGAGAAACGGTCTGTCCTGACCGTCTTGGCGGTGCAAGTGTTCAGCATCAGACAAGCGGAAATGTGCACTATACTGGGGAAGATGAGAAGGAAGTGTTAAAAGCGGTTCGAACTCTTTTAACGTACATACCAACGAAACAGCAGGCTGTCATGCAGGCTGAAGCACGAAAGCAAGATACCGCTGATCCAGGCAGCATTTTGCCAAAGGATCCATCACGCACCTATGATGTCAAACAAGTGGTGACAGCGATAACCGATCCAGACTCATTCTTTGAAACGCAGCCTTGTTTCTCAAAAAATATTGTCACTGGTTTTGCCAGACTACAAGGAGCTTCCATTGGTGTTGTTGCCAATCAGCCAAAGGTGCTGGCAGGCAGCCTTGATCTTGACGCGGCCGATAAAGCGGCCAGGTTTATTCGATTTTGCGATGCATTTCATATTCCGATCTTAACCCTTGTGGACGTTCCTGGTTTTTTACCAGGGGAGAAAGCCGAGCATGCGGGAATTATCCGCCACGGTGCAAAGCTTTTATATGCGTACGCTGAAGCAACCGTTCCAAAAATCACTGTGATTTTAAGAAAGGCGTTTGGCGGTGCATATGTCGCGATGAATAGCAAGGGCTTAGGCGCTGACTTTGTTTATGCATGGCCAGAGGCCGAAATTGATGTCATGGGGAAAACGTTCGCAGACGAAATCGTTCATCCTGCTTCGCGCGAGACTGAGAACAAACCAAGTGTATGGAAAGCGGCTCAGGCAGGTCTGATAGACGATATTTTCATGCCGGCTGAAACGAGAGAGCGATTGATCCGCTCATTTGATGTGCTTCGCAGTAAGGAAGAAGATAGACCGTTAAAAAAGCATGGCAACATGCCGCTATAAGAGGAGGAGCATCATTATGATCAATGAAAAACGCTTACTAGACGAATTTTTAGAATTAGTTCAGATTGATTCAGAAACAAAACACGAAGAGAAAATTGTTGAAGTCCTAAAAGAAAAATTCTCGCAGCTTGGTCTAAAAGTGGTTGAAGACGATTCAAAAGCGGTAACAGGCCACGGCGCAGGCAACCTTGTCTGCACATTAGAAGGAAATCAAGAGGCAGATACGATTTATTTCACTTCTCATATGGATACAGTTGTACCGGGGAATGGCGTAAAACCAGTCATTGAGGACGGCTATGTGAAAACAGATGGAACAACCATTCTTGGCGCTGACGATAAAACAGGACTTGCTGCTATGTTTGAAGCGATTCGCGTGCTGAAAGAGAAAAATTTACCGCACGGGACGATTGAATTTGTTATCACAGCAGGTGAGGAATCAGGACTTGTTGGAGCAAAAGCGTTAGATCCGAATTTGATGACAGCGAAATACGGCTATGCCCTTGATTCAGATGGTAAGGTCGGTACGATTATCGTAGCTGCACCAACACAGGCAAAAGTACGCGCAACGATTTACGGAAAAACAGCTCACGCAGGTGTCGCGCCTGAAAAAGGTGTGTCTGCGATTACCATTGCATCTAAAGCAATTGCCAGTATGCCGCTTGGCCGGATTGATGAAGAAACAACGGCGAATATCGGACGTTTTGAAGGCGGAACACAAACGAATATTGTGTGCGATCAAGTTGATATTTTGGCGGAAGCACGCTCTTTAGAACCAGCAAAAATGGAAGCTCAAGTAGCGAAGATGAAAGAAGCCTTTGAAAAAACCGCTAAAGAAATGGGCGGAAGTGCCGATGTACAAATTGACATCATGTATCCAGGCTTCAAATTCTCACACGGCGATCAAGTCGTAGAAGTGGCGAAAAAAGCGGCAGAAAAAATTGGCCGTCCTTCAGAACTGCAGACGAGCGGCGGAGGCAGTGATGCAAACGTCATTGCTGGCAACGGCGTCCCAACTGTCAACCTAGCTGTTGGATATGAAGATATTCATACGAAAAATGAGAAAATGCCGATTGAAGAATTAGTCAAAACAGCTGAAATGGTTCTCGCCATTATCGAAGAAACGACAAATCCATCGTAAAGGCAGGAGACTCTGTGAGCACGCAAAAGATTATTATTTTTCAGGTGGGACAAGAGGATTTTGGCATCAGTGTAGAGCATATTCGTTCGATTGAAAAGGTCCCTTACTTACAAGAAGTATCGAACCTTCCAAAAGAAATTAAAGGGCTGATGTCATTAAGAGGAGAGGTCATTCCTGTCAGTGATACAGGTGTGATGCTTCACGGAAAGCCTCTTGATGTGAACGAGCAGTCAAAGGTGCTGTTATTTGAAGTTAACGATCAAATGATTGGCTGTCTTGTCTCAGATGCAAAAGATATCATCGATATCGAGCAGAGCGAGATCAAGCCATTTCATATGAACACGAAGGCCTCTGAATATTTCTTCGGCGTTGTGGAGAGAGAAAACAAAATGATTTTACAAGTGGACCCAAATAAGTTCCTTGGGAAAATTGAGGACCTCGATCAATTGCCAGACCGGTTGAAAGAAGAGTTGGCATAATGAAGAGCCCCTTATCTTTAGATAAGGGGTTTATTTTTATTCAGCAGCTGGTTTGGCTTGTTCGTTAGCCGCAGCTTTCGTTTTTGATTTTTGGTACATGACATTTAAAATAATCGTTTGAATCGTGAGTAGTAGTCCGCTTGTCATCCAGTATAAAGGAAGAGCAGCGGGTGCATTAATTGAAAGAAACAGCATCATGATTGGGAAAATCATGCCCATTACTTTCGCTTGCTTCAGCGCAGCCTCTGTCTGGGTGCCTGATTGCTTCGCATATTTTTGCGTCACATAAAATTGCAAGAAATACATAGCCCCTGCAAAAATCGCTACCAATAAATCGGTTTGTCCTAAGTTAAACCATAAGAACGTATGAGTTGCGATCTCAGGTGTTGAGCGGATCGCTGAGTAAAAGCCAAGAACAATTGGAATTTGAATCAGCATAGGCAGACAGCCCATTGCCAGCGGGTTCACATTGTTCTCTTTATATACTTTCATCATTTCCATTTGCAGTTCTTTTTGTTTTTCAGGATCTTTCGTTTTCTTCAATTTGCTTTGTATTTGGTCAATCTGAGGTTTCACCAGTGCCATTTTTTCCTGCATGACTCTTTGCTTCTTAAATTGATTCGCAAAAAGCGGGAAAATCAGCAGGCGGACAATCAAGGTGACGAACATAATGGATAAACCATAATCATCATGGAAAAAGTTCGCAAGCCAAATGATCAGCTCAGAAAAAGGCTGAACAAAATAATGATGGAAAAACCCATCAGAGCTCGTATTCGTTTGCGCACTCGCTGCAAATGCAGGTGACGCAATCATCATCAAACATAAAGTCGTAAAAACAGTCAATAAACGTTTCAATTCGTTTCCTCCTCATGATTAAAAAATTTAATTAGTGAGAGGAAGCGAATGGTCTTCATCATCATTAGATGATCTTTTCATTCGAATGACTTTACTAATCCAAGTTGTAATGCGATCATATATGATAAACAGAAAGTCTGTTCGATTCAAGCAAGATGCGTCCAACTCTTCCAAACGATGTCCACCAAGGTGTTCGTTCATACGGCAGTCTTTTAGTAAAAACGCAATGCCGATGGCCGTCAGCGCTGGAAGAATAATCGTAAAGAATTCAACAAGGAAAAAGACTTCATTGAATGTATCAATAATCATGATTATCACATCCATTTCATTACTCACAGTGTACTATACACATGGTTAAATGTCTAACAGAACCACGTGTTTTCTCTATTAAATAAAATTCCTTATTTTGTACAAAATAGTAAATGTCATCCAAACTTCATATTTCCTATCCTATAATGAGGGGGATGAAAAGAAATGGAGGTTTTGAATATGATAAGTATTTACCCAAAGTTTCGAGCAGCTGCGGTACAAGCAGCACCTGTCTACTTAAATTTGGAAGCAACCGTTGAGAAATCATGTGAACTGATCGACGAGGCAGCTTCAAATGGTGCAAAGCTTGTGGCATTCCCAGAAGCATTTTTACCTGGTTATCCTTGGTTTGCTTTTATTGGTCATCCAGAATACACAAGAAAGTTCTATCATGAATTATATAAAAATGCAGTTGAAATCCCTAGCTTAGCCATTCAAAAAATCAGTGAGGCAGCAAAAAGAAATGAAACGTACGTTTGTATATCATGCAGTGAAAAAGATGGCGGCTCTCTCTATTTAGCTCAGCTTTGGTTTAATCCGAATGGGGATTTAATTGGAAAACATCGGAAAATGAGAGCTTCTGTAGCAGAAAGACTCATTTGGGGGGACGGAAGTGGAAGTATGATGCCGGTGTTTCAAACTGACATTGGAAACCTTGGCGGATTGATGTGCTGGGAGCATCAAGTTCCACTTGATCTTATGGCGATGAATGCCCAAAATGAGCAGGTACATGTAGCCTCTTGGCCAGGTTATTTTGACGATGAAATTTCAAGCAGATATTATGCCATCGCGACACAGACATTTGTGCTGATGACTTCATCTATATATACGGAAGAAATGAAAGAGATGATTTGCTTAACGCAGGACCAAAGAGATTACTTTGAAACATTTAAGAGCGGGCATACGTGCATTTACGGGCCGGATGGGGAACCGATCAGTGATATGGTTCCAGCTGAAACAGAGGGAATTGCGTACGCTGAAATTGATGTAGAAAGAGTCATTGATTACAAGTATTATATTGATCCGGCTGGACACTACTCCAATCAAAGTTTGAGTATGAATTTTAATCAACAGCCCACTCCGGTTGTGAAACAATTATATCATCAAAAAAATGAAGTATTCACATATGAGGACATTCAATATCAACATGGTATACTTGAAGAAAAAGTGTAAATGAAAGTGGAACCTTCTCTGTTTTAGAGAAGGTTTTTTTGAGGAAAGATGAAATAAATCAATGTATAATTGAGCATAAAAGAGATCCATCATGTTTGATATATGAGGAAACAGCTGATCAAAATACAGGTAGACAAGAAAATGGGGTTATGCCAATGTCAAATATTATTTTTCATATAGACATGAATGCTTTTTATGCCAATGTAGAAATGGCGTATGATCCTTCTTTGCGGGGGAAACCTTTAGCCATCAGCGGAAATGCAAAAGAGCGTAAAGGGATTGTTGTGACTTGCAGCTACGAGGCAAGAGCACTAGGTGTGAAGCCCCCGATGCCCTTATGGGAGGCGAAGCGGCTATGTCCGGGACTCATTGTCCGCACACCGAACTTTGACCGATACCGCAGCTCCTCACAAGAGATGTTTACAATACTAAGAGAATACAGTGATTTAGTCGAACCTGTATCAATTGATGAGGGCTATATTGATTTAACGCATACACCATATGCCGAGCATGCGGTAAAAACGGCTCATGATATTCAAACAAGGCTTGTAGAGGAGCTGATGCTACCTTCAAGTATCGGCATTGCACCGAATAAATTTTTAGCGAAAATGGCGTCTAATTGGAAAAAGCCAATGGGCATCACCATATTGCGTAAACGAGATGTTCCGAACATGCTCTGGCCGCTCCCTGCTGGTGACATGCACGGGGTTGGACAAAAAACGGCAGATAAATTAAAGAAAATCGGAATTCATACTATTGAAGACTTAGCGAAAGCGAATGAGTATACGCTAAAAGAATTGCTTGGCATTAATGGACCGAGATTAAAGCAAAAGGCGAATGGTGAACATGACGGCATCGTGGATCCAGAAAGAATATACGAATTTAAATCCGTCGGCAATTCATCCACTCTGCCTCATGATTCGGATGATTCAGATGAACTTGTCACGTTAATTGATAAGCTGTCACAATCTGTGAGTGCAAGGTTAAGGAGAAAAGAAGTGATGGCAAATCGTCTGCTCATCATGATTCGGTATGCAAGCTGGAAAAATATCACGCGAAGTGTCATGCTCACGAATCCAACGGATCGAAAGGAAGATATATTTGAAGCGGCAAAGCAGTTATTCCTTAAACATTGGAATGACCAGCCAGTGAGGCTCTTAGGTGTGACGGGGACAGACCTTGTCGAACGAAAAGCAGCTGTTAAACAGCTTGATTTATTTTCATATACAGAAGATGCAAAAGAAGAGCCCCTCCAAACCATTTTAGATGGACTGAAGAAAAAATATGGAAAGTCATTGGTGCAAAGAGGGATCACCATTAAGGAAAAAGAGAGCAAAACAAGCGGGACAAGTTTTAATAAAGATTTTTTTCAGGACGAAAGAGGAAATGACTAGCCTGAAAACTTGATAAAAGAGGTGATGTTGTGGTAATTTCAAAGGGTACATCATTTCAGCAGTAATCAATATAGTGTGTTAGAAGGGACGTCAGAATTATGTCAAAACAACAAATCGGTGTGGTTGGACTAGCCGTTATGGGGAAAAACCTTGCCCTCAATATTGAAAGCCGCGGTTTCTCCGTATCCGTTTATAACAGATCTAGCAGCAAAACAGAAGAGTTTCTTCAAGAAGCAGAAGGAAAAAACGTTGTTGGCACATACAGCATCGAAGAATTTGTTCAGTCGCTTGAAACACCGCGTAAAATTCTTTTAATGGTAAAAGCTGGTGCAGCAACAGATGCAACCATTCAATCATTACTTCCTCACCTAGAGAAAGGTGACATTTTAATTGATGGTGGAAATACATATTACAAGGATACACAAAGACGTAACCAAGAGCTTGCAGAGAGTGGTATTCACTTCATTGGTACAGGTGTTTCCGGCGGTGAAGAAGGCGCGCTAAAAGGCCCTTCCATCATGCCAGGCGGTCAAAAAGAAGCGCATGAGCTAGTGAAACCAATCTTAGAAGCGATCTCTGCGAAAGTAGATGGCGAGCCTTGTACAACGTATATCGGCCCAGATGGAGCAGGACATTATGTCAAAATGGTTCATAACGGTATCGAGTATGGGGATATGCAATTGATCTCTGAATCATACTTTATCTTGAAGCATGTTGCTGGTTTGTCAGCAGCGGAGCTTCATGAAGTATTCTCAGAGTGGAATAAAGGCGAGCTTGACAGCTATTTAATCGAAATTACAGCTGACATTTTCACAAAAGTGGATGAAGAAACAAACCAGCCGCTTGTGGATGTTATCTTAGATAAAGCTGGTCAAAAAGGAACTGGAAAATGGACAAGCAAAAGCTCACTTGATCTAGGTGTCCCGCTTCCAATCATTACTGAGTCTGTTTTTGCGCGCTACATTTCTGCAATGAAAGATGAGCGTGTGGAAGCAAGTCAATTGATCGAAGGTCCTGAGCCAGCGCAATCAGCTGAGAATAAACAAGAGCTGATCGAAGCGGTTAGAAAAGCCCTATTCATGAGTAAAATCTGCTCTTACGCACAAGGCTTTGCGCAAATGAAAGCAGCGTCTGATGAATATAACTGGGATTTAAAATACGGTGAAATTGCGATGATCTTCCGCGGCGGATGTATCATTCGTGCAGCCTTCTTACAACAAATTAAAGAAGCATATGACCGTAATCCTGAACTGAAAAACCTATTGCTTGATCCATACTTTAAGGATATTGCTCAAAACTATCAGTCATCACTTCGTAAAGTCATTTCACTTGCAGTGGAACAAGGAGTTCCTGTTCCTTCATTCTCAAGTGCACTTGCTTACTTTGATAGCTATCGCACAGCTGTCCTTCCAGCGAATTTAATTCAAGCACAGCGTGACTATTTCGGTGCACATACGTATGAGCGCACAGATAAAGAAGGCGTATTCCATACTGAATGGATGAAATAAATAGAGAACGACTGAAAAACCTTACCTTTGGTAAGGTTTTTTTGTTTGTATCTTTTCGGCTAAAAATGTGAAAAAGAGGGATGCTATGTAAAAAAGACAAGAAAGTAGGGATAGAAGTGGGCATTTTATATGCACTTCTCCCAGCGATATTTTGGGGAAGTATTGTTCTCATCAGTGTCAAACTAGGCGGGAATGCGTATCAGCAAACCCTCGGCATTACGCTCGGCGCATTTTTATTTTCGATTGCAGCGTTTTTCATCAAAATGCCAGAGCTGACACCGCTTATTTTTGCGGTTTCCGTCATTTCAGGCATCTTCTGGAGTATTGGACAAATGAATCAGCTTTCAAGTGTTGCTTTTCTCGGTGTATCTAAAGCGGTTCCTTTATCAACGGGCATGCAGCTTGTGAGCACAACGCTATTTGGTGTCATGGTCTTCAAAGAATGGCAGACGATGACGGTCATACTCATTGGTTCTTGCGCCATTTTACTGATCATTGCAGGTGTTGTGATGACATCGCTCGGTCAAAAAAAGAATGGCGGCGGGGATGGCAGAGGCAATTTTAAAAAAGGGATTATTATTCTGCTCATCTCAACCGTTGGCTACGTCGGATATGTCGTCATTTTAAGATGGTTTGATATTGATGGCTGGTCTGCACTTGTCCCGCAATCCGTCGGCATGCTGCTTTCATCCTTAGCGATTAGTTTAAAGCAGGATCCATTTAGTAAATATACGTTTAGAAATATCATTGCCGGTCTTGTTTGGTCAACAGGAAATCTTGGTCTGCTTTTGGCCATTCCATTAATCGGCGTAGCCGTAAGCTTTTCGATGTCACAAACAGGGATTGTTATCTCAACACTAGGCGGCATTTACTTATTAAAAGAGAAAGCATCTAGAACAAGCTTTGTCATTGCAGGCTGCTTGATGATTATTGCAGGCGGTGTGCTGCTAGGCTTTACAAAATAGGAGGTTACACGAATGTATCCAGATTTAGAAGGAAAAACAGTTCTGATTACAGGTGCAGGTACAGGGATTGGTCAAGCGATGGCCCGCCGATTTGGACAAGAAAAAGCCAATGTGGTGATCAATTACTTCTCCGATAAAGAAAATCCGGATGAAACCATTGCAGATATTCAAAAACATGGCGGACAGGCTGTGAAAATCAAGGGAGACGTATCAAAGGAAGAGGATATGCAGGCGATGATTGATAAAGCCGTTGATACATTCGGCAGTCTTGATGTGATGATCAATAACGCAGGCATTGAAAATGAAGTACCCTCTACAGAAATGACGCTGGATAATTGGAACAAAGTAATGTCTACCAATTTAACAGGCATGTTTCTAGGGTGCCGTGATGCACTGAAGTATATGACAGATCATGGGATAGAAGGCTCGATCATTAATATGTCGTCGGTTCATCAGCAAATTCCTTGGCCTCATTTCGTGCATTATGCAGCCAGTAAAGGAGGCGCCAAGCTTTTGACAGAAACATTGGCGCTTGAATATGCCCCTAAAAAAATCCGTGTAAACAGCATTGCACCAGGCGCTATTGATACCCCGATTAATGCGGAGAAATTCGATGATCCAGCATTGAAAAAAGGCGTGATTGAGCTGATTCCAATCGGCTATATTGGAAAGCCGGAAGAAGTTGCAGCATGTGCTGTCTGGCTGGCATCAAAAGAAGCAAGCTATGTTACCGGCTTGACGTTATATGTAGACGGCGGCATGACAAAGTATCCTGGGTTCCAGGCAGGAAAAGGATAAGACAATGAAGACAAAGAGCATAAAATACGCTCTTTCAGCGTGTAGACAAACCCTCGCATTCGGTGTCAGGTCTGCGCTCCGGTGCTCACGAATGTCAAATTCGCTCCGCTCCTGTGCTCGTCCTTCCTAGGGCTGCAAAGGTTTTCTATCAGGCTGAAAAGAAGACAAAGGGCTAAAATCAAGCATTTTAGCCCTTTGTCAACAATCTGAACGAGCGTAAAATACGCTCTTTTTTATATTAAATACAGACAAATGAAATTAAATGTCTAGACATTTAAAAATAAAAATATATAATATTAATTGGAAGCGCTTTTATTACAACGATGGGGTGAGAGAAATGAAACGTATTTTATTAGCATGCAGTTCGGGAATGTCTACGAGTTTACTAGTGACAAAAATGAAAGCACATGCCGATTCAATTGGGGACGAAGCAGAAATTTGGGCAGTTGGTCAAGATCAAGCAAAAAAAGAAATGGCGAATGCAGATGTTGTGTTAATCGGACCGCAAATGAGCTTTTTAAAAGGAGACCTCCAAAAAGAAGCAACAAAATACGGGATTGAGGTAGAGGTCATTGATATGCAGGCATACGGGCTTGCCGATGGACAAAAAGCATATGAACAGGCACTTACATTGATGGGGGAATCTTAAAGGATGGAAAAGAAAACACTCGAAGGGCTCACGGAGGAACAAGTGAGCTTTCAATTGATCTTACACAGCGGGAATGCACGCAGCAAATTGCTTCAGGCTCTGAAACAATATCGAGAAGGTCTAGAAGAAGAAGCTTTTAGTCATATGAAAGAAGCGGAAGAAGATTTACGGCTTGCACATGACATCCATTTTCAACTCGTGCAGAAAGAGGCAGGCGGAGAAACAACATCCTTTTCCTTATTGCTCATGCACGCTGAAGATCATTTAATGTCGACCATTACCATCAAGGAGCTTGTGGGAGAGCTTCTGCCGATATTCCAATCGCTTAAACAATAAAGGGTGTAAACAAGGGGGGAAACCAATGTTTGATAAAATAAGTGCCATTTTGGTTCCGATTGCTGGGAGATTGAACAACAACCGATATTTAGGCGTATTACGTGATGCCTTTATGCTTGCGTTCCCGCTCACCATCTTTGGTTCCATTATGGTTGTGCTGATGAATTTGCCATTTTTAGATAGAATCATGAGTAAAACCGTACTGGAGGGCGTCCAGTCTGCACTGAATATCGCACCAAGTGCGACCATCAGCATTATGAGTGTGTTTGTTGTATTTGGGATTGGCTACTATTTATCAAAAAGCTATGATGTAGAAGCTGTCTTTGGCGGCGTGATTGCTTTAGCCTCTTTCTTGCTTCTAACTCCGTTTTTACTAGAACAAGAAGGCGGTGCAACGATTGCAGGCGTTATCCCAGTTGATCGTTTAGGTGCAAAGGGGATGTTCCTAGGAATGATCACAGGCTTTTTGTCTGCTGAAATTTATCGTTATTTTGTCCAAAAGAAATTTGTGATCAATATGCCGCAAGGGGTTCCGCCAGCTGTTTCCAAGTCTTTTGCTGCACTGATCCCGGCTACTTTGACACTTACAACCTTTTTGCTCATTAATATCATCATTACACAAGGCTTCAAAACAAATATGCATGATTTGATTTATCATGCCATTCAGGCGCCGCTTGTTGGTCTTGGAAGCGGTATCATTCCGACCTTGATCGCGGTTTTCTTTATACAAATTCTTTGGTTCTTTGGGCTCCACGGCCAAATTATTATCAACTCTGTCATGGATCCGATTTGGAATACATTATCCATTCAAAACCTAGAGAGCTACACAAAAACAGGTGAGGTTCCTAATATTATCAGCAAGCAGTTTATTGAAATCTATACGGTTGGAATGGGTGGAACCGGTATGACGCTTGCTGTTGTGTTTACGATTTTAATTTTCCTGAAAAGTAAGCAATTAAAACAAGTAGCCAAGCTTGGCTTAGGACCAGGATTATTTAACGTCAATGAACCGATTATCTTCGGTTTACCGATTGTCATGAATCCGCTTATTCTCATTCCGTGGATTTTGGCGCCAATGGTCATTACATGTATTACTTATTTTGCGATGGCATCAGGGATTGTACCGCCGCCGACAGGCGTGAATATCCCATGGACAGTGCCGATCTTTATTAGCGGAATGATGGCAACAAATTCACTAGCGGGCGGTCTGCTTCAGTTGTTTAACCTGATGATTGTGTTTGTCATTTGGTTCCCGTTCCTGAAATTTATTGACCGTATGAATGTGAAAAATGAAAAAATAACGACAACAGAAAAAACGAAGGCAGCAAACATCAAAGGTGAAGGAGACTCAATACATGTCGATGGAAACTAATAAGCAATCATACACATTTCCAGAAGGGTTCTGGTGGGGATCTTCTGCTTCTGCGACGCAAACAGAAGGCAGCGTCCCCGGCGATGGAAAGGGACCGAACATTTGGGATCATTGGTTTGAACAAGAGCCGACTCGTTTTTTTGATGGCGTAGGGCCGAACGTGACATCTCAATTTTATCGAAAATATAAAGAGGATATCCGTCTCATGAAAGAAATTGGCCACAATTCATTTCGGCTGTCGATTTCATGGTCACGCCTTTTACCTGAAGGAACAGGTGCTGTGAATGAAGAAGCGGTGTCTTTTTATAATGATGTGATCAATGAACTGATTGCACATGATATCGAGCCATTTGTGAACCTATACCATTTCGATATGCCAATGGCGTTGCAGGAGAAAGGCGGCTGGGTGAACAGACAGGTGGTCGATGATTATGTGAGCTATGCAACATTATGCTTCCAATTATTTGGCGACCGGGTGAAAAAATGGTTTACCCATAACGAACCGATTGTTCCTGTAGAAGGCGGATATATGTATAGCTTTCATTATCCAAACGAAGTCGATTTCCAAAAGGCTGTACAGGTCGGTTTTCATGAACTTTTATCAAATGCGAAGGCGATTGCGGCTTATAAAAAGCTGCAGCAAGGCGGTAAGATTGGCATTATCCTAAACCTGACTCCTTCGTACCCGCGAAGCCAGCATCCGCGCGATGTAGAAGCAGCAGAGATGGCCGATGCTTTCTTTAACCGTTCTTTCTTAGATCCTGCGGTGAAGGGGCATTTCCCGGAAAAGCTAGTAGAAGTCTTAAAGAAAGAAGGCTTTATGCCAAGTATGGAAGAAGAGGACCTTGAGCTCATTCGAGAGAATACGATTGATCTTCTAGGCATCAACTATTATCAGCCAAGAAGAGTGAAAGCGAAAGAGCATATGCCGCATCCTCAAGCACCATTTATGCCGAACCATTATTTTGATTCTTTTGAGATGCCGGGAAGAAAAATGAATGTGTACCGAGGCTGGGAAATCTATGAAAAGGGCATTTACGACATACTGAAAAAAGTTCAAACAGACTATGATAATATTGAATGCTTTATATCTGAAAATGGAATGGGCGTCGAAGGAGAAGAGCGGTTTAAGGATGAAGAAGGAATGATTCATGACGATTACCGCATTGACTTTATTTCTGAGCATCTCAAATGGGTGCATCAAGCCATTCAAGAAGGAAGCAATGTGAAAGGCTATCATCTATGGACCTTTATGGACAACTGGTCCTGGTCGAATGCATATAAAAATCGTTATGGATTTGTCTCAGTTGATCTTCAAAAAGACGGGAAACGAACGATTAAGAAAAGCGGATACTGGTTTCAATCCGTTTCAAAGAATAACGGTTTTTAATCCAAATACTTGCTCTTTCCTTGAAAAGAGCAAGTATTTTTCTTATGTGACGGTAAGTGGATGAAACAAAAATGGCTGGCACCTTTTAAGCTCACATCCCTTAGTGTAAAATGAGAGGAAGGCTAAAAAACGCCAAATTTCCTTCTAGAATAAAGCGCTATGAAAAAACAAGTCAGTTGGTGGTGTGAGATGAAGAAGTACGAACTCATTTCAGAAGAAATCAGAAAACGAATAGGAACAGCCTATTATCCAGAAGATCAACCCATTCCAGATGAAAACTCGCTTGCCGCCGAATTTCAATGCAGCAGAATGACAATGAAACGTGCGCTTGATCTTCTCGTTGCAGAAGGTCTGCTCTTTAGAAAAAGAGGCCACGGTACATTTATTGTAAAGGCAGCGCTCAATCAAGGGGCAATCAATGTATCGGGCCATGAAAATAAAGGGTTCACAAAAGTCATGGCGGATAAAAACGTCACGACTCAAATCATTCATTTTGATGTCCATTTTCCAAGCGAAGAGGTGGCAGCCCATCTATCTATTGACTCAACCACACCTGTTTATGATATCATCCGGCTCCGTCTCGTGGATGAAGAGCCTTATGTATTAGAAAAAACGTTTATGCCTGTCAATCTCATTAAGGGTATAGATGAAGAAGTTCTACTGGGTTCTATCTATGGCTACATTTCAAATCAGCTTCATTTAAAAATAGCAGGAGCGCACAAGAAAATTAGAGCGGCTAAATCAGATCGGCTGGATCAGCAGTATTTAGGGTGTGACCCAACAGATCCTGTGCTTGAAGTCGAGCAGGTTGCTTATTTAAACGCAGGGCAGCCGTTTGAATACTCATTTAGCCATCATCGCTATGATAAATTTGACTTTTCAACGGTTGAAATCACGAAAACAGGACGTTAAAAAAAGAGCAGAACCCCCAAGGGAGACTGCTCTTTTTTCATATGATTTTATATATTCCACCAATGGTATCCATCTTTTTCTAGAAGCTCATCAGCTTCTTTCGGTCCCATAGAACCAGCAGGATAGTTTGGTTTTAATGTTTTGCTTTCTGCCCATTTCTCAGAAATCGGATCAACGAAGTTCCAAGAAAGTGCCACCTCGTCCCAGTGAGCAAAGTTTGTCGCATCGCCTAGCAAGCAGTCGTGAATCAGCTTTTCATATGCTTCTGGTGTATTCATGATGTCGTTATAGTTTGTTTGGTAGTCGAGCTTAATCGGTTTCGCATACGTTCCGCCATCCAGCTTGCGAGCATTCAGGTGAAGGGTGATGCCTTCATCTGGCTGAATGTGAATGACAAGTAAGTTTGGATGCATGGCATTCCCGTTTCCATAGTACAGGTTCATTGGAATGTCTTTAAATTGAACTACGATTTGAGTAGATTTCTTTTCTAACCGTTTTCCTGTCCGAATGTAAAATGGCACCCCGGCCCATCTAAAGTTATCAATCAGCAGTTTCCCTGCCACAAATGTTTCTGTGTTTGAGTTCGGGTCAACATTTTGCTCTTTCAGATAAGAAGGAACCTCGCTGCCATCAATCGTACCAGTATCATACTGTCCGCGGACAAAGAATTGATCGACCTCATCTTTAGAAAAAGGACGAAGAGCGCGCAATACTTTCCGTTTTTCGCTGCGGATTTCCTCTGTATTGAGTTTAATTGGCGGCTCCATTGCTAAAAGGGCAACCATTTGAAGCATATGGTTTTGGACCATATCTCTTAGTGCACCAGAATTTTCGTAATATCGAGCCCGGTCTTCAACCCCTAATGATTCACTGGATGTAATCTGAATGTTTGAGATATAGCGGTTTGTCCAAAGCGGTTCAAAGATGGCATTCGCAAAGCGGATGACTTCAATGTTTTGAACCATTTGTTTACCAAGGTAGTGGTCAATACGATAAATTTGATCTTCTGTGAATGCATCACGAATTTCTTCATTTAATGTTTTGGCACTTGGCAGATCATGCCCAAATGGCTTTTCAATGACAAGTCGTGACCAGCCGGTTGTTTCTGATACGCCCTCACTCTTTAGGAACTTCGCAATCGTTCCGAAGAATTCCGGTGCCATAGCTAAATAGAACATGCGGTTATTTGGAATACTGTACGTATCTTCAAGACCTGTTAGAAGCGTGTTAAGCGATTGATAGGAGGCAGGGCTTGATACGTCAAAATCGTGATAATAGAAATGTGAAATGAATTCTTCTGTTTTCGCTTCTGCATCATCAGAAGAAACAGATTCCTTTACCACAGCTCTGAGGTCCTCATGAGACCACGGGCGGCGTCCAACTCCGACAACAGCGAATTGATCACCTAGCTTTCCGCTATGATAAAGTCTATGTATAGAAGGGTAGAGCTTGCGTTTGGCAAGGTCTCCTGTTGCGCCAAAAATGACAATGACTGCTTTAGGGTTGTTAGTTTCTGTATTCACGAGAAGTACCTCACTTTATTCGTAGCATTGTTGTAAAAACCGAGAATGTATGTACATTTTCTTTATTTTAAAGCTTCATTGTTCGTAAAGCAAACATTTGATTCGACTTTTTCTGCTCTCGTTTCACTTTTTTCAAAAATTCCGCTGAATTCACATTTACCTTGTCTTCATGTATTCTATATGAATGAAGATATTGTATACCGGCTTTAGGAGGAAAAGTAATGGAACTGCTCTTTTTAGGAACAGGTGCAGGCATTCCTGCAAAAACAAGAAACGTCACTTGCACAGCGCTAAAGCTTTTAGAAGAAAGAAATGCAGTGTGGCTATTTGATTGCGGAGAAGCAACGCAGCACCAAATCTTACATACAACGATTAAACCGAGAAAGATTGAGAAAATATTTATCACACATATGCACGGTGATCATGTATATGGCCTTCCGGGACTCCTTGGCAGCAGATCCTTTCAAGGCGGGGAGGGGGAATTGACGATCTATGGACCAAAGGGCATTAAGGCCTTTGTGAACGCAGCACTTTCAGCTACACAAACGCATTTGACATATCCGCTGCATATCATAGAAATAGATGAAGGGGTCGTGTTTGAAGACGATACCTTTCAAGTAGAAGCAAGAAGAGTCTCTCACGGGATTCCAGCTTACGGCTATCGGGTTGTGGAAAAAGATATGCCTGGTTCATTAAAAGCCGAAGACCTAAAAGAAATCGGTGTAAAACCTGGACCATTGTATCAGAAGTTGAAAAATGGGGAAACCGTGACACTCGAAGATGGAAGAACCATTGATGGAACCGATTATTTGGAACCCCCTAAAAAAGGGAGAATCGTTGCATTTTCAGGAGATACCCGTTTGTGCGAGAATATAACAAGGCTTGCCAAAAATGCGGATGTGTTAGTCCATGAAGCAACATTCGGTAAAGAAGATGCAGATTTAGCCTACAATTATTATCACAGTACAACAGAACAAGCAGCGAAAACAGCACAGGAAGCAGGCGCAAAAAGGCTCATTTTGACCCATATAAGTGCACGTTACCAAGGAGAAGAGGCACTGAAACAACTGTTGAAAGAAGCCCGCGATATATTCCCGCTGACAGAAGCTGCACATGATTTCTCTTCTTTCCCCATTGAACGCACCCTGTAAAAATTGGATGAATCGTCAAAAAAAGTTGTGTGATTTTTTTGATATTTATGATGACGCTCTTTTTCAGGTAGTGGTAAAATGGTGAAGAAAAAACAAATGACGAATTAAACTATGAAGAATACGGGAGGCACAATCAAAGATGAGCGGTTTTACAGCATTAAGTGAAGCAGAATTGAATGACCTATATGTGGCACTACAAAATGAGTATGAAACTTACAAAAGTAAAAACTTGCACTTAGACATGTCTAGAGGGAAGCCTTCACCAAAACAGCTCGATTTGTCTATGGGCATGCTCGATGTTGTGACATCAAAGGATGCAATGACAGCTGAAGATGGCACAGATGTGCGAAACTATGGCGGCTTGACAGGCCTTCCTGAAACGAAGACATTTTTTGCAGAAGTACTCAATTTAAAGCCAGAACAAATCATCATCGGCGGTAATTCTAGCCTGAATATGATGCATGATACCATTGCACGTGCGATGACTCACGGCGTATGTGACAGCAAAACTCCTTGGGGAGAGCTGCCAAAGGTAAAATTCCTTGCACCAAGCCCAGGGTATGACCGTCATTTTGCCATTTGTGAGCTATTTAACATAGAGATGATCACGGTCGATATGAAGGCTGATGGACCTGATATGGATCAGGTAGAAAAATTGGTCGCAGAAGATGAAGCGATTAAAGGCATTTGGTGTGTACCGAAATATAGCAATCCAGACGGCATTACGTATTCAGATGAAGTCGTTGACCGCCTAGCTTCAATGAAAACAAAAGCAGACGACTTCCGCATTTTTTGGGATGATGCATATGCAGTCCACCATCTAACGGATACACCTGATACGTTAAAAGATATTTTTCAAGCAATTGAAGAGGCAGGATACCCGAACCGTGTGTTTATGTTTGCGTCTACGTCTAAAATTACATTCCCAGGCTCAGGTGTTGCACTGATGGCGTCTAGCCCTGACAATGTGAGCTTCACTCAAAAGCAATTATCGATTCAAACGATCGGACCAGACAAAATCAATCAACTAAGACATCTTCGTTTCTTCCAAAATCCAGAAGGTTTGAAGGAACATATGAAAAAGCATGCGGCGATCATTAAGCCAAAATTTGACCTCGTTCTTTCCATTCTTGACGAAAAACTTGGCGGGAAAGACATCGCTGAATGGCACAAGCCAAATGGCGGATATTTCATTAGTTTAAATACACTTGATCATTGTGCAAAAGCTGTTGTGCAAAAAGCAAAAGAAGCAGGTGTCACAATGACAGGTGCAGGTGCAACATATCCATATGGAAAAGATCCGCTTGATCGCAACATTCGCATTGCACCAACATTCCCGGCTCTTGAAGAACTAGAGCAAGCGATTGACATCTTTACATTATGTGTTCAGCTTGTCAGCATTGAAAAGCTGCTTTCTCAAAAAAGTCAATCTGCTCCAACGGCATAAATAGAAGAAACTCCTTGACTCATAACGGGTCAAGGAGTTTTTTATTTTAATTAGCAGTTTGGTAATAGGAGACAGGTTGTTTGGCTGCGCACCATACATCATAGATAGCAAGCTGTACAATATGCGGTTCATCATGATGAATATAGTGCGAGCTGTTTTGCGCCTGAATCCATCCGCTTTGGGATGACAAAGACAGCATGCGTTTATGAAGTCTGAGCCAAGCTTCATGAGCTGGGTGAAACAATCGGCTCTTACCTGATGAAATGACAAGAAGCGGCATCATTCCAAAATGAGTTTGCTCCTCTTTCATTGTGCTTAACATTTGCTGAAAGTCCTCATGCGTACATTCTGCTGTAAACTGCGCCATATATGAAGTGCGTTCTTCCTTTGATAAAAGCGGCAGGATCATCTGCTCTTGCTCCTCGCTTGCTGGGTCTAACAGCACCATGCCAATGACATCATCTCCTCTGCGGCTTGCCCATAACCGGCTGACAAGAGAGCCAAATGAGTGAGCGACAATAAGAAATGGCGGCTGAATATTGGCTTCTTTCAGCAGCGCATCTAAATCATCAGCGAGGTCATGCAAGGTTCTTCCTTCACCACTCTCACTGCTCTTTCCATTTCCTAAACGGTCGTATAAGAAAACCCCAAGCTCTGGGTCAATATCACATGCCATATTCGACCACGTATCACTAGAAATGCCGTAGCCTGCTTCAAAGATAATCGTGGCTTGCCTTTTGCCTTGACGATGTTTTGTATAAAAGTGGTGTCCATCTATATGATACATTTTTTCAATCATTACCGAATTCATTCTTCCATCTCCTCTAAGCAGTTCTTTAGCTAAAAGACGGCACAAAAGGCAGATATGTTTCTCTTAAAAACAAAAAAGATGCCTATTTCGAAAAATAGACACCTTTTTTCCTAAGAGCTTTTACCAAGCGCGATCATATTGACGCGGGCTTTCGATGGATGTACGGAGTTCTTGAGCAGCTGTTTTTGGGAAGTATGGATCCCGTAAAAACTCTCTGCCAATAAAGATCAAATCCGCACGCTGATTTTGTAAAATCTCCTCTGCCTGTACACCAGATGTGATGAGACCGACAGCAGCTGTTTGAATGCCGGCACCTTCTTTTATTTTCTCTGCGAATGTGACTTGGTAGCCGGGGAATGTATTGATTTTCGCCTGTACGACAGCACCTGAGCTGACATCGATTAAGTCGACACCTTGCTCTTTGAGCCAAGTGGCAATCCCAATATAATCTGCAATATCAAGTCCTTTTGTCGTGTAATCAGAAGCCGACACACGGACAAATAAAGGTCCGTCCCATACGGTATTGACTGCATCTACGACTTCTCTTAAGAAACGATAACGGTTCTCTGGTGAACCGCCATAGTCGTCTGTTCGGTGGTTCGCCAGCGGTGAAAGAAATTCATTGATCAAATAGCCATGTGCACCATGAATTTCAATGATGTCAAAACCCGCTTTTTTTGCCCGTACAGCTGCATCCTGAAACGCCTGAACGGTATCTTTGATTTGGTCAACAGACATCTCGACAGGGGTTTTAGATGTTTCATCAAATGGGATGCTTGATGGTGCAAGAATGTCTCCATCAAGTTCAGCCTTACGTCCTGCATGGGCTAGCTGGATGGCTGTCTTCGTTCCGTATGCTTTGATTTGTTCGTTTAATGAAGCGAAACCTTCAATGTGCTCATCGCTCCAAATCCCGAGGTCTTGATCACTAATTCTTCCCTCGGGAGATACAGCACTGGCTTCCACCATGATGAGACCAGCCTGACCTTGTGCACGGGAAATATAATGTGTGAAGTGGAAAGGCTGTAATTTCCCATCACGGTCATAGGATGAATACATACACATCGGGGACATCACGATGCGGTTTTTCAGTGTAACACCTTTTAATGTCCAAGGTGAAAAGAGTTTTGTTTCCAAATACCTTCGCCTCCTCATGGAATTGTATAGCCGATTATAACAGCCATTCAAACTTTCGTCATAAAAGGTGCTCAAAGAATATAGCTTTTATACACGTTTTTGTATAATGGAGAGATAGAGACATCAAAGGGGGAGAACGGATGAAATGGCAAAAAGAGAGTGAACTAAAGGAGCTCCTGACAGCTCTTATGCAGTATGAAAGCATATCAGGTACAACAGGAGAAGTCGCGTTAGCGGAATATTTATATTATTTGCTGAGGGAGCGGCCTTATTTTGAGCAGAACCCTGATCATTTGGCTTTGCATCCGATGAAAGATGGCCGGTATTATTTAACGGCACTTGTGAAGCGAAGTACGCTGCAGCGTACCGTGCTGCTTCTTAGTCACTTTGATGTAGTCGATACAGAAGATTACGGCGAATTTCAAAACATGGCATGCAAGCCTGAAGAGTTAATGACTTCCTTTTCGCAAAAAAGTGAGCTTCTTCCAAAGAGGGCAAGAGAGGACCTTGCTTCAGGCGACTGGCTGTTTGGAAGAGGGGCCATGGATATGAAAGCAGGTCTCACCGTACAGCTTTCTATGCTGGAAAGAGCGATGACAGAAACATTTGATGGAAATGTCCTGCTCGTCACAGTTCCTGATGAGGAAGTAAATTCACAAGGAATGCTTGAGGCTGTGCCGAAGCTAAAAGAGCTTAAAGAAAAATATGATCTTGACTATACCGCGTGTTTAAACAGTGAGCCGATGTTTGAAAAGTATCCAGGGGATGAACATCATTATATGTATACAGGCAGTATAGGAAAGGTATTAGCCGGATTTTTCTGTAAAGGGATCGAAACGCATGTAGGAGAGCCTTTCTCAGGCTTAAATGCGAATTTTATGGTATCTGAACTAAACCGGCTGTTAGAGCTCAATAGTGACTATTGTGAGGAAGTAGATGGTGAAGTAACGCCGCCTCCAACGAACTTAATGCAAAAGGATTTGAAAGAAGCCTATTCCGTTCAAACACCTCACACAGCCGTATCTTTATTTAATGTGCTCATGATGAAACGTTCAAGTGAAGAACTGCACGGACTTCTCTATGAAACTGCGAAACAAGCAGCAGACCAAATCGAGGCAAATCTTCGGCAGAAAACAGCTGACTTTCGGCGCTTTAAACACTTTACACCAATAGACACTCAGGTGACGGTTCTCACATATCACGAGCTGTATCAAAAAGCCGCAGATCGCTCTGGTGAACAGGAAGTCGAGCGCATTGTCAACTATGCATTCGCCAACCGAGGTGAACTTGGAGATCGTGATTTTTCAACGAAAATTGTCTCGGAGCTGACGACACTATGTAAGGAAGAAGGACCGCTGATTGTTCTATTTTATAGTCCGCCATTTTACCCTTCGGTGTCCTCAACAGAAGATACGCATATTCAGAAGACATTCAAGAAGATTCAAAAAGAGGCAAAAGAGGTATATGGACTTGAAGTAGAGGAAGTGAAATATTTCCCGGGATTGTCTGATTTAAGTTACTTACAGCTCGAAAAGCAGGAAGTAGGTCATTATACAACCAATATGCCGCTTTACCAAAAAGGCTATTCTTTACCGCAAGGAGAAAAGGAAGCCCTTTACGTTCCAGTCATCAACGTAGGTCCACTAGGAAAGGACCCGCACAAATGGACAGAGCGGCTGCACGTCCCGTTCTCTTTTGGCATTTTGCCAGAATTATTAGAATCAACGATTCATGCTTTATTAGAGAAAAGTAAGTAGATGTAATGAAGAGCCCTATCTTAATGATAGGGCTTTTGGTTGTGAATGTTTCAGTCTATATTTTCATGGTTATACCAAAAGTTTCATACGTAAATTGTATATAAAACAATAGTCCTTACAAAAAATAGTGAAAATGATTGAAATATTCAGAAAAGTCTATTATAATCAATTATGTAATTAAGTTACAATTTATCTAATTGAAAGGAGGTGATGAAAATGAAGCGTAACGAGTGGATTGCAATCTAATGAATAGAATCAATACTTACTGTAAAGAGTGTTTCACAGAGAAGTGATTTTCTTAGCTTCTCTGTGAATTTGTATGTGGGATAAAAATAGACGAGAGTTGGGTGAGAGAATTGTCAAATATGAAAAGTTATTATGATGAGCATCCGTCTTTATGGAATTTTCTTTATCCTTTTTTTGGCCAAGCGAGCCAAGAAGGAGCACAATCTCGTGTGACAGAATTCATTCAGAAAGAACGAACATTTCAAAAAGGGAAAAACGCTTTATATTTACATATCCCTTTCTGCGATACGATCTGTTCGTTTTGTCCTTTTATTAAATCTACGAAATATGAGCCCATTATCGGAAAGTATATAGATGCTTTAATCAATGAGATGCGTATCTTATCCCAATCCCCTAATATCCAAAAAATGACGTTTGATGTGGTGTTCGTTGGTGGAGGTACTCCTTCCATAATGCCCCCAGAACTAATCTATCGACTTTCGACCGCTATAAAAGAAAATTTCTCATTATCTGCTGATTATGAATGGACATTTGAATGTGAAGCAAAAACAGCTACACCAGAAAGAGTGGCTGCTATGGCTGAAGGTGGAGCCAACAGAGGGAGCTTTGGTGTCCAAACATTAAATGAACACTATCGGAAAATGTTCAACTTAACGGCTAGTTTTGATCAAATCTCTCAGACTGTGGACTTAATGAAACGTCATTTCCAATCTTATAACATTGATTTGCTTTATCAGCTGCCTGGACAAACGAAAGAAGAGATGATAGAGGACATAAATGGAGTGATGTCATTAGGAAGCACAAGTATTGATACGTATCCACTAGAATATATTGCTTGTTCGAAGGGATGGTTATCAAAAATTAACAAAGGCAAGGTGCCAATGCCGCCAAATCCTAAAGAAAAATTTGAGTTTAGTGATACATTATATCGTCATTTAAAAAAGAATGGCTGGCATCAAAATTATGTGTATACGTTTATGGCTCCAGAGCATCAGAATAAACGTTTTCAATATGGCGAAGTGATTTACGGGGGATATGAAGATCAATATATTGGTTTGGGAACAGGAGCGATCTCCTACATGCAAGGCATGATATGGTCAAATGAAGGAAATACGCAAAAGTATATCGAAAGCCTGACGAATCAAGAATTACCTATTGTTAAATCTAGAGAATATCATGCTTTTGATAGAAGACTCGTCTTCTTCCCTAAAACAATGAAAATAGAAAAAACGCATCTCAATCGAATGCCAAAGCGTGAGGAAATCTATCGTAAACTACAACTGCTCATAATGAAAGGAGTAGTTGAAGAAGCGGAGCAATATTTTGTAATCAAAGAAGAAGCGAAGCCATGGTATCCAGCGATCTTAGTTGATCTTATCCCAGAAAAAGAGAGAGAAAATTATGATCAAGCCGTGGAGTTTATGCAAAAAGAGTTAGGTTGGTACGAGTCGACTGAGGTGCTCCTCTAATGATTTCAAAGAAAGAAACGACATCGCTATTCAAAGATCAAAATTTTGTCTGTTTCTTTATTGGGCAAAACTTATCTGCTTTTGGAGATTGGTTTAGAACGATAGCGACGATTGGTTTAATTTATGAACTTACTGGGAAAGCGACCCATCTAAGCATTCTATTTATTTGTTCCATGCTCCCTCTCATTTTAACATCCATGCTTTTGAGCCCAATTATAGATAAGTTTTCTTACAAAAAAGTTGTGATATTCGCAGATGTGGCACGTTTTATCATTGGACTGGGGTTTGTTTTAGTTGTCACAATGAATGTTACACCGTTTATCCTTTATTTATTATTAGCGTTAAATGGTGCTTTCTCTGGTATATATCTGCCTGCTCGTTCATCTATGATACCTGAAATCCTTGATAAGGAGCAGCTTTCTAAGGGGAATAGTATACTGGCCACATCTTTTAGCGCATCGATGCTCATTGCGACAGGATTAGGCGGGTTGGTGACAGAAATTTGGTCAATTTCCACAATTTATTTAGTAGATGCGCTGACATTTTTATTATCAGCTATGCTGTTAATTCCAATTAAAGCGAAAGAAGCGTCTGAAAAAAAAGAGTATGTGTCATATGTTCAAAGTTTTAAAGAAGGAATTAAAGAAATCAAGGGATCACCCAAAATTCAAAGCGCCATATGGATATTGATGTCAAGAGAGTTTGCTTTAAGCATCGTTTATGTTTTATTTAGTCTGTATATTTTAGAAGTGGCAAGAGAAGGGAATTTTGGCTTGGGGCTTGGTCATACAATTAGTGGACTAGGGCAAATTATCGGTGGACTTACACTTGCAGCGTACTTCAAAAAAGTGAAATTCTCCTTTCAATTTTATAAAAGGTGGTCTACATTAGCGGTTATATTGCTTGCGATATTACATGCATTGTCGTATCAACAAACGACTTTTATTGGATTTTTGATTGTTGTTTTATTAGCCAATCTATTATATAGCCCAATCGAAGTTTTGTATTCTACTAATATTATGACATATGCAAGCAGTCATTTAAGAGCCCGTGTGTTTTCAGCAGGTCTTGCATTATCACGCATATTTTATATTAGTGGGTTTATCCTCATGGCATTTATCGGAGATTTGATTCCTATACATGTCATCGCTATAGGGATGGCAGGGCTTGTGATAGTAGCAGGTTTGATGAACAGCTTACTGCTACTAAAAGGAAAGCATCAAGATAAATCAAAAGTAGAAATGCATTCACTGTAAAGGAGACGTTGATTGCGTAATGGAAACTGGGAAATTAACAAAAACAGACATCATCACATCGCTTCAGGAAAGTATGAGTGAACTAGAGAAAATAGTGAAGGCTTGTGATGATTACACACTGGATCAATCTTTGGGGGAGGGGAAGTGGTCAATTAAGCAGCTCGCCGGGCATTTGTATGACACAGAAGAAGTCTGGTCAGAGCGGATAGAGCAAGCGATATCAGATGATCACACGCCCTTTCAATCGTATGATCCTGAAATATACGTGAAAGAAAGAGCGTATGAATGGTATAACGCTGACGATATCAAAGCATTGATCAAACGGATGAAAGAGAGAAGAAACAACACGCTTCGGCTATTAGAAAAAGATATTTGGGAACAATCAGGCCTGCATCCGGAAGAAGGAGTGATGACCGTCCAAATATTAGCTGAAACTATCGCTTTACATGAACAACATCATCTGGATCAAATCAAAGCCATCATGTCAATGAGTGAATCATCTACATGAGGAGGTGCTAAAGTGAAGCATCAAGAATTATTAGTTGATGTGAATTTTTATCAGGCACGTGATTCTTTATTAGAACAAGCCATTTCTAGTAAAGAACAGAAAGAACCGAAGTGTGAATCACGCAATTCACACCCAGTGGCCAGCGAGAAAAAATAGAGGGTCATATGTGAAAAAGCACCTGTCATCAAAACAGGTGCTTTTCAATTTCATTTATACGTGCTTGCTGAAAACATTTCGTTTAATTCTGCTGCACGTTTAGTGGCTGTTTTGACACAATCGACAACGGCCTCTTCAAATTGATAGGCAGCCAGTGTGTTCAGGCCGGCTTCTGTTGTACCGCCTTCACTTGTAATTTCTTTGCGCAGTTGGGCAGGCTCTTTTCCGCTGTCTTGAAGCATATTGGCGGCGCCTGCAATCATTTGGCAAATGAGTAATTTCGCAGTTGCTTGGTCCATTCCAAGTTCCGAAGCTCCTCGCTCCATTCCTTCAATCAAATGATAAATGAAGGCTGGGCCGCTGCCTGCGATGGCTGTCACAGCATTTAGCTGCGATTCATCTAATACTGTGACATGCCCGATTGTTTCAAACAGCTCGACGGCTTTTTTCTTTTGCTCCTCTGTCACTTCATGACTTACGGCAATACCTGTTGCTGACTGCTGAATCGCCGCTGATGTATTTGGCATCGCACGAACGACTGCTGTCTTTCCGCCAGCATAGTGTTGAATCGTTTCAATGGAAATACCAGCTAAAATAGAAATGATCAGCTGTCCATGTAAATGAGGCTGGACTTCAGAAATTCCGCTTTCTGCATCCTTCGGTTTTAAGGCAAAAACGAGAATATCCGCTTCTTCATAAATAAAGGACCGAGCGAAATCCGTTTTGACCCCATAACGTACCTGTAATTCTTCTAATCGTTTTTCATTCGTTTTGTTTGTAACAATGATATCTTCATTCGACATCATTCCGCTTTTTAATAAACCTTTGATCATAGACTCTGCCATTGAGCCTGCACCGATAAATCCAATTTTACTCATAAGCTGCTCCTCCTTGTAGAAAATAAAAAAACCTCTCGCCTGAAAAGGACGAAAGGTTTTTCGCGGTACCACCCTCAATTAGCATGCAAACCTGCATACTCAGCTCTAGTCCCTTAACGCGGGAAACGTTTAGGTTTGCCTAACAGCTCAAAGGGCAGGTTCAGCAAATAAGAGGATGGTGAAGTCTTTCAGCCGGCGGACCTCACTCTCTTGCATCGTTATTTTGCTTACTAATCCTTATCACCCGCGCATCATATATTTGTTGTTCATTATGCAACGATGGACAAGTTTATGTCAATAGGGCAGTTTAAAAAATTGCCCATCTAAACCGCATGACAGTCTGCCTTTTGCAAGATACAATGAAGTATGAAGGCTTAAGTACCCACAATCATGAGTCAAAAAGCAGGAGATGACGTATAAAAGTGAAAGAAAACATCATTCAATTATCCATCCCGACGCCGTTTGCCGTTGGGGATGTGCATGCATATGTATTAAAAGGAGAGGCCGTCACCTTAGTAGATTGCGGTCCGATGACAGAAGAGGCAGAGCATGCTTTTGTCACGCAATTAAAGGAACATCGTTTATCGATAGACGATATTGATCAAGTGGTGCTGACCCATCATCATGCAGATCATGTCGGTCTGTTAAATCTGATGAAACCTCATGTCCGTGTGATCGGACACCAGCTAAATGAGCCGTATATTAGTCAGGATCCAGTGTTTAAGCAGCGCCAAGTGGACTTTATGATTCCTTTTTTTCAGCAGTTAGGTGTCCCGCTTCGGCAAAATGAGTGTGAAAAAATGGTGAAGCAATCTTATACATATTCTTGTACTTCACATGTAGATGAGGTCATAAAAGAAGGTGATCGTTTAAGCGGGCATGAACACTTCTTTGTGATGGAAACACCCGGACACGCACAATCTCATCTTTCTTTTTTAGATGAAAGAACGGGGAATTTTATTGGCGGCGACCTGCTTTTGACAACCATTTCTTCAAATCCGTTAATGGAAGCACCGTATGAAGGCGAGGAACGTCAAAAATCACTGCTTCAATATAAAGCATCACTCAATCGGTTATTGCGTCTGCCAATCAAGACGATTTATCCAGGACACGGTCAGCTCATCACGTCCCACCATGAGTTGATTGAAGAAAGATTTAAGAAACAAGAGAAACGAGCAAATACGATGTATCAGCTGCTTAAACAAAAAGAAATGACGGCCTTTCATCTTTGCCGCAAGCTATTTCCTGTGATGTATGAAGAGGCCTTGTTTTTAACGATGTCTGAGACAGTCGGTCAGCTGGATGTGCTCTTAGAGGCTGGGCAAATTAAAGAAATGCAAAAAGACGGAATCGTCTATTACAGAGCAAACTAAGGAGTGAAATGCATGGGGCGATTGACAGGAAAAAGGATTTGGATTACTGGCGCATCTGGGGGCATTGGTGAAAAAATGGCGTACTTGGCAGCAGAAGAAGGCGCAGAGGTCATTATTTCAGCAAGACGAGTGGAAAAGCTTACTAGTGTGAAAGAAAAAATTATGAGTGCTGGCGGGGTGTGTCACATCGCTCAGCTTGATGTCAGCCAGCTTGAGGACATTGATCGCGCGTATGAAGAAGTGGGGCCGGTCGATATTTTGGTCAACAATGCCGGCTTCGGCGTATTCGATCTTGTCGAAGATGCCTCCATAGAGGAAATGGTGTCGATGTTTGAGGTGAATGTGTTTGGCTTAATCGCCTGCACGAAAAAGGTCATCCCTGAGATGAAGCAAAGAGGGCAGGGACATATTATCAATATCGCGTCCCAGGCAGGAAAGATTGCGACACCCAAATCAGCTATTTATTCCGCATCAAAGCATGCCGTTCTTGGATTTTCAAACAGCCTCAGAATGGAGCTGGCAGACTCAGGCATTCACGTGACGACAGTCAACCCAGGACCAATTGCCACAGACTTCTTTACCATCGCTGACCGCAGCGGTGAATATGTGAAGAACGTTGATTTTATGATGCTGAGTGCGGACAAGGTGGCAGGGAAGGTCGTATCTGCCATGATGACGAAAAAGAGAGAGATTAATCTGCCCGGCTGGATGAACGCTGGCAGCAAATTGTATCAGTTATTCCCATTTTTATTTGAAAAAGCAGCACGAAAAGCGATGATGAAAAAGTAACAAAAAAGAAACCGGTTTTGAACTGGTTTCTTTTTTTGAGGTAAGGCTTCATTGTGACACTTTCTATATCCGTCTTGCCGCTTGCTGAAGCGGGTCCCATACACTGTTAAAAGGCGGTGCATAGCTAATATCTAAATCTTCAAGATCTGTTATGGTCAGCTCTTGGTAAAGGGCAGCCGCCACGATATCGATCCGTTTATCTACACCGTTTCTGCCGATGATTTGGGCACCAAGCAAGGTATGGTCATCGCTTCTGTAAATCAGTTTCACTTTCATTTTCTGCGCTTCTGGGTAATACTTCGCGTGATCTGTACTATCAATGGTGATGACGGAGAAAGGAATGTCTGCCTCTTTTGCTTCTTTTTCTGATAAGCCTGTTCGTCCCGCTGTCACGTCCATAAATTTCATGACGGCTGTTCCAGTCACGCCTTGAAATGCCCGGTTTGTTCCTGTCATATGAAATCCTGCGATTCTCCCTTGTTTATTCGCAGTTGTGCCAAGCGGAATATAATCCAGTGATTTTTTGATGCGGTGGTAGGTCGCCGCGCAATCACCGGCAGCATAAATGTCTTTTATATTGGTTTGCATGTATTCATTTACTGCAATAGCGCCATTTTGAAGGCGCTTGATTCCGGTATGATGTAAAAAGGAGGTTTGTGGAGTGACGCCGATGGCCATGATGACCATATCTGTTTGAATGGTTTGTTTGTCTGTGATAACAGCTGTGACATGTGACTTGCCTTCTAATTGCTGTACCGTTTCTCCGAGCGATACGTGAATGCCCTTGGCGTCAGCCTCTTCTTTAAGGTGTTTTGCCATATCGGAGTCAAAGCCCGGGCCGAGTGCTGCTCCCCGCTGAATGATATGTACGTTTTTTCCGAGCGCTTTTAAATTTTCAGCCATTTCAAGGCCGATATATCCACCGCCAATGATCGTGACATGTGTGACGTCCTTTTTTAAATGGTCTAAAATGGACAGCGCATGCGGGATGGTTTTTAATACGTGTACGCCTTCTAATGGCTGGCTGTCTAAATCCAGTGTGACAGGGCTTGCTCCTGTCGCAATTAAGAGGCGGTCATAGCTTTCTGTAAAGGGTTCTTTTGTTTTCGTATGATGACCCGACACTGTTTTTTGCTCTGGGTCAATAGAGGTCACTTCGTGTAAGCATCTGGCGTCAATTCCATATTTCTCGCGAAAGGTTTCGGCACTGCGTGCGATCAGCTTTCTGTGATGATCAATGAGACCGCCGATCAAATAGGGGAGTCCGCACTGTCCATATGAGAAAATCTCTCCTTTTTCAAAAGCAACAATGTGTGCATCTGGATCCTCTCTATATATTTGCATAGCGCAGCTCATTCCTGCTGCGTCTCCGCCAATCATCACATATTTCATTTGGTTTGCTCCCTTCTATCTATCGTACTGAATACTCTTATTTACCCTCATATTCCTTTTTTTAATGCTTTTTTTTGCAAAAGAAGTAAACTTTCGTTGAAAAATAAAGACAGCGCCTTCATTTTAAGCTACAATCGGATTATCGTCTTTTTGGGTTACGAGTTTAGTGAAGATTGGTGGGAAAGACTTTGAGTGACACGAGACTAGATTTTAATACGCTATACACGCGCCATACGAGAGAGGCTTGGGCAGCTCTTGGAGAATATATGCCGGTATCTGTTTCAGAAGAGGAAGCGAGAGCGCTGCAAGGGTTAAATGACTATTTATCGCTGGAAGAAGTTCGAGATATTTACATACCGCTTATTCGTTTTTTGACATTACATGTCTTTGCAGAAAAACAAAAAAACCAGCATGTGAATGCCTTTTTAAACTACCCGCACCATGCCAAAATTCCCTTTTTAATTGGGATTGCTGGAAGTGTAGCTGTCGGGAAAAGCACAACGGCTCGTATCATTGAAACGCTTTTATCGAGGCTTGGAGATGGGCTGAAGGTGAGTCTTGTGACAACAGATGGCTTTTTATATCCTCAAAAAGAATTAAAGGATCGAGGGCTGATGGAAAAGAAGGGCTTCCCGGAAAGCTATGATGTCAAAGCCCTGCTGTCTTTTTTGAATGAATTAAAATCAGGTAAACAAACTGTGCATGCCCCGGTATATTCGCATCTGACCTATGACCGGCTAGAAGGGGTGTATGAAACAGTAGAGGATGCGGATATTGTCATTATTGAAGGAATCAATGTGCTCCAATCACCAGCGCTGGATGATCTGAAGGATGAACCGCGTGTGTTTGTATCAGATTTCTTTGATTTTTCGATTTATGTAGACGCCGCTGAAACGCAAATTCAATCATGGTATAAAGAACGATTTCGTTTGCTTAGGGAAACAGCCTTCCAAGACCCAGAATCCTTCTTTCATCAATATAAAGATTTGACGGATGAAGAGGCAGATCAAATGGCAAGCACGATTTGGAATACCGTGAACCGCCCAAATTTATATCAAAATATTTTACCGACAAAATATCGAGCTGATCTCATTTTGAAAAAAGGGGATCAGCACAAGGTGGAAGAGATCGCCATCCGCCGGGTATAAAGAAAAAACCGCTCAAACGAAAGAGCGGTTTTTTTAATGATCTCCACTTACTTTAACAGCTATGGCTGCTGCCGATCGCTTTTTTAGACGGTAATATCCAATGAGTAAAAATGGAACGCCTGCGATGGTGATCATTGACAAGACCGTAAAAATGGAGAGGGGATGGGCTGCGCCAAAATAGTCAATGCACAGTCCACCGACAAATGGTCCGATGACGCTGCCGAGCTGAGAAAATCCCATCGCCCCAAAGTACGATCCCTTCACTTCAGGCTTTGCAATATTGTCTACAAAAAGATCCATCATCGCAAATAGCAGAACCTCCCCAATCGTAAACACGACAATGATGAAAGCAAGCATGCCGAGACTTTGTGAAAAAGCAATGGCAAACAAACTGCCGGCAAGAAGAATATTCCCGGTGGTCAGCGACAAAATGGTGGAGTAGCGCTTTGCAATCATGATGAGCGGATATTGTACAACAATGACAACCACTGCATTTAAAGATAAAAGATATCCAAACAGCTTAGGACCATCCTCAATCATAGGTGACGCTGATAAGTATTGAGGTAGCGTTGAGCTTAAATGCGAATACCCGAACGAACATAAGGTAACGCCGATGAGGATGATGCTAAAGACCGTATCTTTTTGGATAATGGAAAGGGCTTTTTTGACGCTGATTTGTTTCGTACTTTCTGGAGCAGCAACTGGATGCTTCTGAAATTGCCAGGCCAGTGTTAATCCATATAACAAATAAATGAAGGCAGCGACAAGAAATGGAAATGTTGTTTTCGATGATCCTAGATATAAGCCAAGCAGCGGGCCGAAGATCACCCCGATATTAATGGCCGTATACCGTAAATTAAAAACAAACAACCGAATACTTGATGGGGTGACATCGGATAAGAGTGCCTTAGACGTCGGTTCAAACAGTGCCCGGCACAGTCCATTTAAAGCGTTCATGAGAAAGAAGACCCAAATGGCATCTGCAAACGCAAAGCCAACAAAGACAAGTGTCCAGCCGAAGATGGATAGAAGCATGACCTTTTTCCTGCCGATTCGGTCAGAAACATAGCCGCCGTAAAAACTCGCCACGATCCCAATAAGGGAGCTGACGGCAATGATTAACCCAGCTGAAGAAGCTGAAGCCCCTTTGACTTGTGTCAAATAAACGGCTAAAAAAGGAATGCTCATGGACGTCGCCATTCGGCCGAATATGGTGCCGATGATGATCGTCCAACTAAGTGGATGTAAAGTACGTAAGTTATTTTTCATGATGTTTCTCCCCTGAGTGTTAAGATGTTCCAATCATACATGAAAAATTGTGCAAATTAAATACACAATTTGATGGAGGAGACATCCGCCATAGGACAGAGGAGCCCCAAATAGCTCGCAAATTTGGAGAGCATGTTTTTTTCTCACGGTGCTTCTATGTCTTTTAGTATGCTGATTCGTACGATCACTTAAAGACAATTTAATCAAGATCAATCGCGACAATTTGCTGCAAGGACAGGTGGAGAACATCTTCATCATTGACGATTTTTATGCGCCGGGTTTCATAATGAATGGCTTTCACCCAGCCCCAAAACTGCTGTTTCATACCTGCTGCAGCATATGTCACGCAAATCGCTTGATCCTCTGTAATCGACTGTGTGATCAAAAAATTCATTTCCTCTAGCTGATCAGTGCTCAGCGGAGGAGGCGTGTATTCTTTTTTCTTCCGTTTTTGAGCAAGCAGCTGTTCACGGTGCTCTGGGAGCATCATTCGGCTTGATTCCCACATGATGTTGTATCCAGGTGTTAATTTATTGGGATTCATGGATGTTCGCCTCCGTTATCTGTAATGTCCACCAATTTTTTCGGCGCGGTGATACGCCTGCCCTGCGCTTGTTAGTGACGAGGCGTGCAAGAGTGCAGCAGGTCCATACTTCATATGGATCGCATCAAATACTTTGCTGAGTCTGTCTTTTTTAAAATGGTGATCAAATAAACTCAGCTGATATTGGCTGTCAGGCTGCAGCTGCGAGAGAGTAATACCTACACTGCGAATGGGCTGGCCGTCCCAGTGCTGCTGGCATAGCTGAATAGCTGCTTCTGCAATATCTGTCCCGTACTGTGTGGGTGAATGGAGCTTGATTTGTCGATGAAATCCAGTCGGATGAGAAAAATCAGCACCTCTTACGCCAACAGACACCGTTTGCCCAACATAATGCTTAAAGCGCGCACGTCTTGCCACTTCTTCACTCAATTCAAGAAGGGCGACTTTGATGTCCTCAAAGGACGCATAATCATGGGGAAGGGTCATATGATGCCCAACCGCTTTTTGCTGATCATGTGTGTGAAGAGTGACCGGGGAAGGGTCGTGTCCTAAAGCAGTTCGCTGCAGAAGCTCCCCGTTGATTCCCCAGCGTTTTTTTAGCCGGTCTAACGGATAAGCAGCAAGTGTCCCGATGGTACTGATGCCCATTCGTTTTAAGTGGTGCTCCATCCGTTTGCCGACACCAAATAATTTTCCAATCGGAAGCGGCCATAAATCAGCCGCAACCCGGTCTGCACGAAGTTCATAGATGCCAGATGTGTTTTTTTTAGCAAAATGGTCACAGGCCATTTTAGCGAGCACTTTATTAGGACCAATACCAACACGTGCGTAAATGCCCGTCTGGTTCATAATGGTCGTTTGTATATTTTGAGCGATCTCGCGGGGTGAACCGAGTAGTGTCACACTCCCCGTAATATCGAGAAACTGTTCATCAATTGAATAGGGTTCGACAAGATCTGTGTATTGTTCAAGCAGTTCTGTCATCATGACAGAGACATCAAGGTAGCGCTGCATACGTGGACGTACAACGACGGCTTCAGGGCATTTCTCCTTTGCTTCCCATAATCTTGATGCATTTTGTACGCCCCGTTTTTTAGCGAGCGGGCAGGCCGCAAGTACGACCCCGCTCCGCCGCTCGGGATCTCCTGAAACGATGAGCGGCACATCCTTCAAATGGGGAGCCTCCACTTTTTCGACTGACGCATAAAACGACTGCATATCCACAAGCAGAATGGCTCGTTCATTCATGATTTTCACCTCTTAGAACGTATGTTCTGTATACATTTTAACCGCCAGAAGGTGAAATTGATACTGGTAAATCATTCAAAGAGAAGAGTGTAAATCCATACAAAAAAGACGAAGTGTCTCCACTTCGTCTCATCTGGGTAAAATGAGTCATTTTAAGCATGTGCCAAGTTGTTGGATGTTTGGAGCGGCTCAGAACGCAAACGATAGGCCGTTAGTTTTTTCTTAGGCTTATGGGTAAACTGCCGCACCACATCCACGTGGTCATCGTAATGATACAGATAAAGGGTTACATCATGCTTGCCAAGCTTTGTTTGCATGGTAAGCGGCGCCGGTCCTTCCTGTGGATGAAGAAAACGCTCTTCATCACCAGGGTAAATATAGTAGCGTTCAATAAAGATCGCATCATTAAAATGTTGAATAATTTCAGATGTTTGCTGATCATCGAGTGGACGTCCTTGAAACGTCATCGTTGTTTGATCACTTGTTACTTTTGCATGCACCGCATAACGACTAAAAAGGCGTTCAACAACACCCGAAGGCAGCGAAGTGACAAGCAGCTTTAAAAGACTAAACACAACAAGTGAAGTAACAATCCAAACCAATATCATCATCTCCAATAAACGTTTGTTCCATTTCCTATATGATTCATCTTAACATAACAAAAGAATAAAACTTTCGCACAAAAAGTGAACTTTTTGAAATAAGTGTGAAGATTTAAAAGGAGATGACAGCGAAAGAACGAAGAACCAACAAAGCTGAAAGGAAAAAAGGCTGATACATCACCTTTACAAACAATTGATCAGACAGGTAGACTATTGAAACAGTTGATTTTTTGTGAAAAAAGAGCGGTACAGCTAAAAACGAAAAGGGGCGAGGTCATCATGATACGTCAAGTAAAACCGTCAGATTTTTATGCGGTCACATCCGTCATTCAAAGCTGGTGGGGAGGCAGAGATTTGCGCGCAAAATTGCCAAAGCTATTTTTCGAACATTTTCAGCAAACAAGTTTTGTTGTTGTTGAAAAAGGTGAACTGATCGGCTTTTTAGTCGGTTTTTTATCGCAATCACATTCAGATGAAGCGTATATTCACTTTGTCGGGGTACATCCAGACCACCGGAAATTAAAGATTGGCAAAATTCTCTATCAAGCGTTTTATGAAGCGGCTGAAAAGGAAGGAAGAACGACGATTAAGGCCATCACAGCTCCTGTCAATAAAGTCTCGATTGCTTACCATACAAAGCTCGGTTTTCAGATAGAAAAGGGAGATAAAACAGTGGATGGCATTTCAGTTTTTTCAGATTACGACGGCATTCATGAAGACCGGGTGCTATTTGTGAAAAAGCTGGAGGCGAAAGCATGATCATCAGACTGGATCAAAAAAATAAAGAAATAGCAAAAGAGCTGTTACATATACAATTAGCCGCATATCAGCGGGAGGCAGAACAAATTGGCTATCAAGATTTACCGCCCTTAAAAGAAACGGTTAAAGACATAATAGAAACAGATGAGATTTTCATAGGATTTGAAAAAGAGGGGCATTTGTTAGGGATCGCTTCATATGAACTACATGACGATCGGATCATCCTCAGCCGGTTAGCTGTGCACCCACATCATGTCAATCAAGGAATCGGGACAGCGCTCCTGCAATCCATTATCCAGCATCAAAAAACAATCGAGCTCACAACAGCAGAGGCAAATACACCAGCAATCAAGCTTTATGAAAAATTAGGGTTTAAACAGAAGGCCCGTTTGCAGGTGGAAAACAATCTGATGTTAACAAAGATGGAACGTTTGATGCTTCGAAAGGTGGAAGTGATTGAATACCAATCGAGCTGGCCAAAACAATTTCAAGATGAGCATGACAAGCTGAAAAAGATAGTTGGCGACAACTGGGTATATGGCCACCATATTGGCAGTACGTCAGTCATAGGAATGGCGGCTAAGCCAATTATTGATATCTTGCTAGAGGTGAAGCATATCAGCAGCTTAGATGAGTGTAACCATCTGTTTCGCCAGCTTGGATATGAACCGCTCGGAGAAAATGGACTCAAGGGAAGACGTTTTTTTAGAAAAGGCGGCTTGAACCGAACACATCACGTTCACGCCTATGAAGCCGGACATGATGATGTAAAAAGGCATTTGGTGTTCCGAGATTATTTAAAAGCTGCACCTGACCGTGCCAAAGTCTATGCAGATAAAAAGCGTCAATTGGCAAAAGCCTATCCTGAAGATATGGCAAGTTATATCAAAGGAAAAGATGAGCTCATTAAAGAAATTGAACAAGAAGCGTACAATTGGTCAGACCAGTTAAAGACAAATGATCAGACATAAGAGCTGACAGGGCGTGAACATGTTTAATTGATGACTGATATGTTACAATGTAACAATCAACGAAAAAAGGATGTTCGGCATGTATATTCATATAACAGAACCAGCAGCAGCGTTCCTTACAAAACAACAAGCAGGGCATGAAACAAAAGAACTGCTCCTTCGATATGATTCAGATGGGTGCGGCTGTGCGGTAAGCGGTGTCCCAATGATTTGGCTCACAGGCGAAAGAACAGGCGAATGGGAAGAACTCAAGCATAATCAGCTCTTTAAGCTGTACATACACACAGCACAAAAGGTCTTTTTTGACGAGGAAATGACGATTGATTTTAACGAAAAAGCCAACACACTCATGTTGAAAAGTCCTCAACAAATACTCAGCCCGAGAATGGGTATACTTGTAAAGTAAGGTGGAAATGTAGTGGATCAAAAGCTAAAAGCAATACAAAATACGGCACAAAATAAAACATGGGTGTCGTTTTTAAATAACAATCATCCCTATAGCCTTTTGCACTGGTCAATAGGTGGAATGGATTCGGTGAAAAAGGACGTTTGGCTTCTTCAAGATGAAGTCACATTTGAAACAGAAGAATTTCCAACGCTCGATTTAGCTGTCAATTGGATCAAAGAGAATATGGACCAAGTAACAGATGTATTATAAAAGCCCTTTTTCGAAAGGGTTTTTTTCGTGCGTTCATCATCTCATCACACCGCATGGCTGTCTAATCCGGAAAATGATCTTTTGGGAACGGAAAAAGCCGTTTTTTAACAAACAATTCGACAAAATGAGCAAGCTGGAAATAAAAAAATAATGGCTGTAAATGCCGAAAAATAGGCATTTGCAGCGTTAATTGCGGGATACCGAAAACTTTGCGAAAAATGACATTTCATATTTCTTCCATTCGAGGAAATGTGATAGAATACAACATGTATCGTATATGAGAAGGGAGGTGCTAAAGTGAATTGAAGCTCAAGCTGTCATCGCCTCAGGTTGGAATCAAAATAAACGAATGGTATAGGCAGATTTGCGGATTTCATGTGATGAAAGCAGAGAAGCTGAAGGCGGAGATCGAGCAGGAAATCCTGGAGATGGAGCAGGATCAAAACTTATTATTGTTTTACCAGCTGATGGATTTTCGCCACAAGGTGATGCTTGAATATTTTGAACCGGCAAAGAAAGCCTCGAATGATGAAGAGATTAAGAATTTGCTAGAAACGATTGAACATTCACAAACGAAATTAACGGATATGCTTGAATACTATGTTCATTTTTTCACAGGAATGTTTGAATTTGAACAGAGAAACTATTTAAGTGCCATTGCTTATTACCGCTCAGCAGAAAAAAAGCTCAATCTCATATCAGATGATATAGAAAGAGCAGAATTTTACTTTAAATTAGCAGAAATTTACTACCACATGAAACAAACCCACTTTTCGATGCACTATGCCTTGCAAGCGTTAGATACGTATTCTGCCTACAGAACGTACACGCTGAGAATCATCCACTGTGAATTTGTCATTGGTGCAAACTATGATGATTTGAAATGCTATGAACATGCATTGCCCTACTTTAAAAATGCTCTAAAGCGAGCACGCTCAATTGGAAACCCTCGAGTCATAGGTTCGGCCCTTTTCAACTTAGGTAACTGTTATTATCAAATGAACGATCTTGCGGAAGCAAGGCGTTATCTGAAAGACTCTATTGAAGTGTTTGAAAAGGAGAATTTAACCCATCTTAATCGCTCTCTAGACCCACTATTTATGCTGACACAAATCCTGTTTAAACAAAAACAAATAGAAGAGTCATTAACCCTCTATCAACAAGGTATTATAAAGGCCTGTGAATTAGAAGATGAAATTTACATCTGCAAATTTCAATTCTTAAAAGCATTGTACGTTGATGCAGACATAACAATCATAGACGATACATTAGACCTGCTCGAGGACAAGCGCTTATACCCAGATATTGAGGAATTGGCACTTGATGCGGCTCATTATTACAATGAGCTTGGACTGTTTGAAGTATCTACCCGGTTTTACGAAAGGAAAATTCAAGCCATATCAAAAATCCAAAATGGGGGTCATTTATATGAAAACGAGTTTGATAGTTCTTTTATTGGCAGCAACTGCAGGATTATCGGTCATGAGTCAGCAGCAATCGGAAGAGAGCCATATGGAGCTTGCGGGCAGACACCATACAACAGTGGTGACTATCGCATAAGTTAGCTCAAAAAGAGGGGACGAACTGCTGTTCATTCTCCTCTTTTATTTTCATTCAATTCAAATCTTTGAAGAAATGCTTGAATTTCTTGCTCATAAGCTTCCTTATTTTCGCTAAAAGACATTGCATGCGCACCGTGTGGCGCAATAAATAACTGTTTGTCACCCTTTTTTCGAGTATATAACTGCTGACTTTGCTCACAGGGGATATAGTCGTCATGGCGGCTATGAATAAAAAGTACAGGTTCTTTCACCTGATCGATCACATCAAGAGGGGAAACTTGCCGGATGCGGTATCCGTCCCGCCATTTTAACACTTGATCACTTAGTGGAAGAATCCATTTTCCTGAAAGGCGAAAATCTGTTTTTAATCGATAAAGAAGCTGGTCCTCAAAAGAAGCAAAAGGGCAGTCTGTTATGTAAAAATTGGCGTTTGCTTCCGGCTTTGCAGCATATAACAAGGTCGTGACTGCACCCATTGATTCTCCGTGTATCCCAATGATGGCACTTTCTCCGAGTTTTTGTCTGAGCCACTTTACGATCTTTGCTAGATCTTCTTTTTCATAATATCCATAACTTGTGGTTTTCCCGCCGCTCATTCCATGTCTTCTATGATCATAAAGCATCACATTCCATCCGAGCTTTTGGAATAATTTCATATACTTAACGGAGTTAATCAAACTGACTGTAACACCGTGGCAAAGGACGATTGTTCGTGTTGTATGGGGATACGGCACAAAATAGCCATGGAGATCATAACCAAATGCTGAAGGAATACACACTTTCTCTTTTTTAAGCTGTTGAAATTCCTCGTGGTGATAATGGCCTCCATCTGATTCTCGTTTGATGAGCTCTTTATCCGTTAATTTTCGAATATACATCATTTTATTGGTGAAAAAAATACCAATTGCAGCGAGTGGACATAATATGAAGGCAAATATAGCGATCCATTTCTTCATCTAGCCGATTCTTCCTTTCCGGAGTTTTTTCTATGACGATCATACCACATCTTGGGAGATTGGCGTGCCTCTTGCTCAGAAAATAAAACGGATGATACACTAAGTCAAAAGGAGAGAGGCACAATGAAAAAGACCAAACAAGATCAAGCAAAATTAAAGGACGGCATAAACGATGATGTCAAACAGCAGCTTCTTCAAATGAAGAAAAACCTTGCCGTCGAGACAGAAAAAAGAGAAGAACAAAAACGAAAAGACCTCCTTCGGCAGCAGAAAGAAAAAGAAAAAAACAAAAGTTTTTCAGAGCTGCTAGATGAAAGCCATTTAGACTGGAGAAAGTATAAAAGCTAAAAAAGAGGGCGATGATGCTCTCTTTTTTTCTTAAGATAGATCCACAGCAGAAACATAGAAGTGTTTAAAAAGAAAAGCACTTCTTCCCCCTTCACATCACTTCATTTCAGAATCGTGACAGTATGATATTTACAGTCAAACGAAACGAAATCCCATAACTTGTGTTTAAGATAGAAGTAAAAAGGTGAGTATTGAATTATTTAAATTCCTTTTTATTGAAAATATGGTTATTAATACCCTTTTGATAGAGGATCATTCTCCTTATAATGAAGGTGTATTACAAAATTTGGGAATGGAGATGATTCACATGAAATTGAGAAAAACAATGGCTGGAGTCGCTTTATCTTTAGGATTGCTTTTACCTGTTTCTGGACAAGCTCTTGCTACAAATGATTTAACGAATGCGGATTTAAGTACAAAGGCTACTTCAATTGTTGATTGTTCTGTAACCCCTTTTAAAGGCGCAAGTAATCGACTATGTATGTATTCAGATAATGGTTCTTTTGCAAATAGTTTCAGTCGCTTTGGTACTACATTTTATCTTAAAGGCAAATCTGGAAATTATGCATATTATGAAAGTGCAAGATAAGGACAACGGGGCTTTTAGCCCCTCTTCATTTTTAATAGAGAAACACTAGCATCATACATACGCTAAAATAAAAAGATTGTAGAAAAACATGAGTTTTTCTACAATCTGAGAGATCACATCATGTGATCTTTTTTGTTATTTGAACCGGTGCGTTTCATACACAGATGGTTTTGTATAGTAAGTTAATGCTTTGACTTCTTGGTCACTTAATGAACGTGCATTTGCTGCTGCTATATTTTCTTTTAACTGATCCACTGAGCTTGCACCAAATACAACGGAACTGACCGCAGAATGTTTCAGTATATACTGAATGGACAGTTCAGTGAGTGATAGGTCATAAGCGACTTTCTTTAAAGAAGGAATGATCTGCTGAAGCTCTTCAAATGAATATTGAAGATAGCCGTTTTTTTGAATCGCTGCACTTGCTTGAGAAAGTGGCTTTTCAGTTAATAATCCTTTCGCTAAAGGACCTCTTGCGACGACACTAATGCTTTGTTCTTCAAGTAGAGAGAACCATTCTTCTGGGCGGCGGTCGAGTAAACTATATTGCATCATCACGCTTACGATATTGGACTTTTTGGCATATTCTTTAATGACATTTGGACGGATAGATGAAATGCCATAATAGCGAATTACGCCTTCCTCTACCAATTCTTCAAAAGCCTCAATCGTTTCATCAATGGGGTCATCAATCGTGCCTCCGTGCAATTGATATAAATCAATATAATCTGTTTGAAGCCGCTTGAGGCTTTGTTTTACTGCTTCCTTTATGTACGCTTTTGAAGGGTCCCAGTCCCAGCCTGGTTTGCCTTTTTCAAAGCGGTTGCCGCCTTTTGTCGCCAAAATCAAATCCTGCCGTCTGTTTTTAATGGCTTCCCCGACAATTTCCTCATTTGTCCCAAAATCATATAAATCGGCTGTATCCAGATAGTTAATTCCGAGATCAATGGCCTCATCTAATAAAGAGAGCGCTTTTTCTTTTTCCGTCCCAAGAGACATGCATCCTAGTGCCGCCTCGCTCACTAAGAGATCTGAGGTGCCAATTCGTCTTTTTTTCAATTCCATCACACTCCTATCCCTTCACATTAAGTGAAAAAAATCAGGAATTCAAGCTAGGTGATTTCAAATGGCGTATTGAAGCAAGCGTTTCGCTTTTCGCTTCTCTTAAATCATCTATGTTAAAATAAATGAAGTAAAAAGTGAAAGTAGAACGAGGAGCTGACAAAATTGAAGGACTTTGAAGAAAAAACATTATCGTCGAAAGAATTATACAACGGAAAAATCATTGATTTGGTTCTTGAAGATGTAGAATTGCCTAACGGAAAACAAGGCAAACGCGAAATCATTAAACATCCTGGTGCAGTAGCCGTCATTGCACGTACAGACGAAAATAAAATCATCTTGGTCAAACAATACCGTAAAGCACTAGAGAGAGCCATCGTTGAAATTCCGGCCGGAAAACTAGAAAAAGGGGAAGAGCCGGCACATACAGCATTAAGAGAATTAGAAGAAGAAACAGGATATACAACCCAGCAGCTTCAAAAGCTGACGGCCTTTTATACATCACCTGGTTTTGCAGATGAAATTGTTCACATCTATCTAGCAGATCAGCTAGTTCCGCTTGAAGAAAAAAGAGAGCTGGATGAAGATGAATTTGTCGAAGTAATGGAAGTTTCATTAGAAGAAGCTCTGCACCTCATTGAAAAGCAGCATATTTATGATGCAAAAACAGCCTATGCCATTCAGTACTTACAACTGCAAGAGGTACTTGAGTCAACAAAATGAAGGAATTTTTTGCAGACATCCATATCCATATTGGCAGAACAAGAACAGGCAGAGCTGTCAAAATTACAGGTGCAAGGTCACTGACAATTGACCAAATTCTTATTGAAGCAGCAGAAAGTAAAGGGATGGGGATGATTGGTGTGATTGATGCACAATCTCCAGAAGTCCTAGAAGAATTAATAGAAGGTGTAGAGGAAGGCAGGTACACGGAACTAAATGACGGCGGTTTATCATTTGGAGAGACAGTGCTCCTTTTAGGCAGTGAATTAGAAATCAATGATGACCATTCAAAGGGTCCGATTCATGTGCTGGCATTTATGCCCACACTACACAAAATGTCTGAGTTTTCCGCATGGCTTTCGCTTCATATGAAAAATGTGCATTTGAGTTCACAGCGCCTCTATGTTGATGGGAAAACACTTCAGCGCAAGGTTAAGGAGCTGGGAGGATTGTTTATTCCTGCTCATATATTCACGCCTCATAAAAGTCTATACGGCAAAGGGGTCAACACTTCTTTGACGGAAGTATTTGATCCTGACCTTATTGATGCTGTTGAGCTTGGTCTTAGCTGTGATACGTCAATGGCGTCCCAGCTGAGTGAGCTGAACCGGTATCCTTTTTTAACGAATTCGGATGCTCATTCTTTAGGAAAAATCGCGCGGGAATATACAAAAATCAAAATGGATCATGCCTCTTTTGCCGAATTCAAGCTAGCTCTTGAAGAAAAAGATGGCAGAGCCGTCACAGGAAATTATGGACTTGCTCCGCGGCTTGGGAAGTATTATCATACGACTTGCGAGAAATGCGGGGTTAGACCTCACGCACCAGATCAAGAAGAGTGCCATGTATGCGGACATACACGGATGACAAAAGGAGTAAGTGAACGTTTAAAAGAGCTTGCTGACCAAGAAAGTGAAAAAGGAACGAGACCTCCTTATGTTCATCAGCTCCCGCTTCAGTTTATTCCGGGTGTTGGACCAAAAACGCTGGAGAAGCTAAAAGCCGTGTTTCACACAGAGATGAATATTCTACATCAAGCAACAGAACAAGAACTAAAAGCCGTTCTGCCAGAAAAGACAGCGGGCTACATCATCAAAGCAAGGAAGGGCGAAGTCGAACTGATCGCTGGTGGAGGTGGAGTGTACGGTAAGGTGGATATCAATCATGAGTCACATTAAATGGACATGTCAAACGTTTGAACAATTGTCAAAAGAGGATCTTTACTTGATTCTCATGGAAAGAGTCAACGTGTTTGTTGTAGAACAAACATGCCCTTACCCTGAAATTGATCACCGGGACCAAGATGCGCTTCATCTCATCGCAAAAGAGAACGGCACGATTGTGGCTTATTGCCGAATTTTCCAAAACGGGCTCATGTACAAGGAGGCGTCCATCGGCCGCGTGCTTGTGACGCAGGCCGGGCGGAAAAAAGGCTATGGAAAGCTGCTGCTCATCAAGGCTTTGGAAAAGCTTAGTGAACTAGGTGAAACAAGTGTCAAAATACAGGCGCAAGCCTACCTGAAGTCATTTTACGAATCATTTGGTTTCAAGGCTGTCTCAGATGTTTATGATGAAGATGGGATTCCGCATCTTGATATGGTGAAAACAGAAAGATAGACGTTTTTACGTCTATCTTTTTTATGTAACATCGTGTATCATAACGTCAACGAAAGGGGTTTTGCCAAATGGGAAAAAGCAAAGCAAAGAAAAAACGAGAGCATATCCAAAGGCAGCAGAGCCGAAATCCAGAACTGTCGAGAGGAAACATGCCGCATTTTAGCACACACGAAAGGAAGACAAAAACAAAACAGGAAGCCTTGCAGCATATGATGAAGAAACATAAAGGACGAAATGCTTATGATCACTATCAAGAGGATCATAAGCATTTTTATTTTGCTTTTTTGTGACAACTAGATTAAATAAATGGAAAAATTTAAAAAATAGGACAAACGGTCGTTTCTTTTTGTCTAAATATGTAGTTAAATGACAAAAAGAAACGAAAGGGAGAGTGAGTATCGTGAACGTCAAGTCATTTGGAGCAGGGCTTTGTATGGCAAGTGTGCTTGTGACATCCGTCATGTTTGGCGCGTCAGATATTTCTGCAAAGGAGCAAACAAAAAAAGAGTACATGATCGGCTTTTCTTCTTCCGTTCAAGACAAAACACAAAAACAGCTTGTAGAAGAAGCTGGCGGGCATGTGAAAGAATCAATAGAGCAAATAGATATGATGAAAGTGTCGCTGAATGAGACTTCGAAAAAGAAACTGAATGAAGCAAAAGAAGTGACCTTTATCGAGGAAGACCAAAAAGCAAAAACAAGCGCTCAAACGATTCCATACGGCGTCAAAAGCATCAAAGCACAAAAGGTACATAAACATGGATACGCTGGACAGAATGTCAAAGTAGCCGTTCTTGACAGCGGCATCGACGGCAAACATGAGGATTTACATGTCACCGGCGGCGTGAGCTTTGTACCGGCAGAGTCTGATCCATTTGTTGATCCGCATAAACATGGAACGCATGTGGCAGGCACAATTGCAGCATTAGATAATAAGGTAGGTGTCGTGGGTGTTGCACCAAAAGCTTCTATCTATGCTGTCAAGGTGGCAGATGAAAATGGTGACGGCTACTATAGCTGGATCATAAAAGGGATTGAATGGGCCATTGAGAATGACATGGATGTCATCAATATTAGTATGGGGGGAGCAAGTGAATCTGAGGCGCTGAAAGAAGCGGTAGATCGAGCGTATGATAAAGGGATTCTCATTGTGGCTTCTGCAGGGAATGAAGGAAGCTATGGCTCTCTCAATACGATTGACTATCCGGCTAAATACAGTTCAGTGATGGCGGTTGCCTCTGTTGACCAAAAAAAGCAAAGAGCTTTTGATTCATCTGTTGGCGAAGAACTGGAAGTCTCAGCACCAGGCGTTTCAACGCTGAGCACCATTCCTCATAACGAATATGGCTACATGAGCGGAACGTCAATGGCATCACCGCATGTAGCGGGCGCTGCGGCTGTCATTCTATCAAAACATCCGAATCTGACAAACGATGAAGTACGCGAGAGACTGTCAAAAACGGCGACAAAGCTTGGAGAACCTTTTTATTACGGTGCCGGGCTTGTGAACGTACAAAAAGCCGCTCGATAAATGAAAAAGAGAAAGCAGTGAGCAGGCTGCTTTCTCTTTTTTCTTTCGATAAAACGGTCATGTTTCGTAATCTCTCTCATAGAATCTAGTAACCTTACTATTTGGGAGGAAGACACATGCGGAAAAAGTCTTGGAAGGAGCATCTTCTTCAGCACGTAAAAGATCATCTCTCGATTTATTTATTTGTCTCTGTACTCTTTTTAATGGGTGTGATCTTCGGGGCGATTATTGTCAATAGCATGACATTCAGCCAGAAAGAGGATTTATTCTATTATTTAAATCAATTTTTTGGTCAGCTGACAAATGAGAAAGCAGCAGAATCAAAAGAAATGTTTTTACAAAGCTTTCTGCATCATATGAAATATTTAGGCCTTATGTGGATTCTGGGAATCTCCATCGTTGGTCTGCCGCTTATCTTTCTTATGATCTTTTTAAAAGGAATTGTTGTTGGGTTTACTGTTGGTTTTCTCGTGAATCAAATGGGGCTGAGTGGATTTTTTCTCTCGTTTGTATCGGTGCTTCCGCAAAACATTTTGCTCATTCCAGCCTATTTAGTGATTGGCACTTGTGCAATTGCGTTTTCCATCCGTCTCATTGGACAGCTCTTCATGAAAAAAACCATCAGTCAAGCACCCGTCCAGTGGTTTGGCCGGTATGCATCTGTTCTGCTGATGATTTTAGCGCTTGCTGCACTGTCGTCTTTTTTTGAATCGTATATATCATTCATGCTGATGAAAAAGCTGGCAGGTGTTCTTTTATAATTGTTATTAATTAATAATCAATTTATTTATCAATTTAAAATGATTATAGTTGGCTCTCAGCACATCATTTGATATAATGATCAAGTAATGTGGCGTAGGAGGGAAAGTCAATGGAAAATAGGATTGATCGAATTAAGAAGCAGCTTCATTCTTCCAGCTACAAGCTCACGCCACAGCGTGAAGCCACAGTAAGAGTACTGCTTGAGAATGAAGAAGACCATTTAAGTGCAGAAGATGTATACCTCCTCGTAAAAGAGAAGTCTCCTGAAATTGGTCTTGCTACTGTTTATCGGACGTTAGAATTGCTCACTGAACTGAAAGTTGTTGATAAAATTAACTTTGGAGACGGCGTTTCGCGATATGATCTTCGCAAAGAAGGAGCTGCTCACTTCCATCATCATCTTGTCTGCATGGAATGCGGAACAGTCGATGAGATAGAAGATGATTTATTAGAAGATGTCGAAGAGATTATTGAACGTGACTGGAAATTTAAAATTAAGGATCATAGATTGACATTCCATGGTATTTGCCACCGGTGTCATGATGATGAATCCGGCAAATAATCCGAATTGGAACCTTTTCATTTAAGATGAAGAGGTTTTTTGCATTTTCGCTGTATATTCCTTGTCCCACCTGGCATATGCTGAAGTAATGAGAAGGTGAGAAAGGACTTGAAGTTTATGCGAAAATGGCTCAAAACAACAGGTGAAGTGATCAAAGTATTTATCTTGTTCACTGGTTTTACCGTCCTGTTCTATTATGCTATGATATGGATAAATTCAGAATATGAAAGCTACCATCGTTATGATAAACCAGAGGGTGCAGCAATTAAAGTGATGGAAATGGATCAGCCGAACCAAGACAATTGGCAAGACCGATTGATTTATTTTTATCAAAACGGGGAGTAGAAATCATTGAACGATCAATTATCCGACTTTATTCATTTTATGACCGTAGAGAGAGGACTCTCTGAAAATACCATTGTTTCTTATAAAAGAGATTTACAGAACTACTTGTCTTTTTTAATGACACATGAACAGCTGACGGATATTAGCGATGTCACGCGTCTGCATATCATTCATTATTTAAAGCAGCTAAAAGAGGAAGGGAAATCGAGTAAAACATCTGTTCGGCATCTATCATCGATTCGTTCCTTTCATCAATTTCTGCTTCGGGAAAAAGTGACAGCGGATGACCCGTCATGGAACATTGAAACGCAAAAAACAGAGCGGACTTTACCGAAAGTTTTATCATTAGGGGAGGTCGAAAAGCTGCTTGATACACCAAATCAGCACACTCCCTTTGACTACCGAGACAAAGCAATGCTTGAGCTCTTATATGCAACGGGGATTCGCGTCAGTGAAATGCTGGATCTGACCCTTGCCGATGTTCACCTCACAATGGGCTTTGTCCGCTGTTTTGGAAAAGGAAGAAAAGAGCGTATTGTGCCAATTGGTGAAGCTGCTGCAAGCGCAATTGAAGAATATATCGAAAAGGGAAGAAGCAAGCTGTTAAAAAAACAGCCGTCCGATGCCCTATTTCTCAATCATCATGGAAAAAAAATGTCGCGTCAAGGCTTCTGGAAGAACTTGAAAAAACGAGCCATCGAAGCAGGGATTCAAAAGGAACTGACGCCTCATACGCTCAGACATTCATTTGCTACACACCTGCTTGAAAACGGTGCGGACTTAAGAGCTGTACAGGAAATGCTCGGACATGCCGATATTTCAACAACACAAATTTATACACATGTGACGAAAACAAGACTGAAAGATGTGTATCACAAATTCCATCCAAGGGCATAAGTAAAGCATGACACAGTGAACGGGTGTCATGCTTTTTCATGTTTACATCGTTTATGGTTGTCAACTGGCTTGTAAACGGTTTATACTTGAGATGTCTGACCTCTCGCTGTTTGTAAGGTCAAAAGACAAGAATATTGAAGGAGGCGCTTTTTAATGCCTGATTATCAGTATAAACGCATTTTCCTCGTCGTCATGGATTCAGTAGGAATTGGGGAAGCACCAGATGCTGCTGATTTTAATGATGTAGGTGCAGATACACTTGGACATATTGCTGAAAAAATGAACGGGCTTCATATGCCGAATATGGCGAAGCTTGGGCTGAGTCATATTAAAGAAATCAAAGGAATTCCAGCGGATGAAAAACCGCTTGCGTATTATGGAAAAATGCAAGAAGCATCAAACGGTAAAGACACAATGACAGGACACTGGGAAATCATGGGTCTTTACATAGACACACCGTTCAAAGTCTTTCCAGAAGGATTCCCAGATGAACTATTAAATGAACTAAAAGAAAAAACAGGCCGAGGTATTATTGGAAATAAACCTGCGTCTGGTACGGAAATTTTAGATGAGCTTGGCGAAGAGCACATGAAAACAGGTGATTTAATTGTTTATACATCTGCGGATTCTGTGCTGCAAATTGCTGCGCACGAAGAAGTTGTGCCATTAGATGAGCTTTACCGTATTTGTGAAATTGCCCGTGAACTTACATTAGATGAAAAATATATGGTTGGCCGGATTATCGCTCGTCCGTTTGTCGGAGAGCCTGGCGCATTTGTTAGAACGCCAAACCGTCATGACTATGCGTTAAAACCATTTGACCGTACAGTCATGAATGAACTGAAAGATGATGGACTCGATGTCATTGCGATCGGAAAAATCTCTGATATTTATGACGGCGAGGGTATCACATCATCTCTTAGAACAAAATCAAACATGGATGGAATGGACAAGCTGGTCGATACACTTAAAACAGACTTTACAGGACTCAGCTTTTTAAACCTTGTTGATTTTGACGCTCTTTACGGACATAGAAGAGATCCAGAGGGTTATGGAAAAGCACTAGAGGAATTTGATGCACGTCTTCCTGAAGTGTTTGACCTGTTGAAAGAGGATGACCTTCTTGTGATCACAGCAGATCATGGTAATGACCCAGTTCATCACGGAACAGATCATACAAGAGAATATGTTCCGCTCATTGCTTACAGCAAAAAGCATCAGGAAGCAAATGAACTGCCAACAGCAAAAACGTTTGCTGATCTTGGGGCAACCGTTGCAGATAATTTCAAGACAACGATGCCAAAATACGGAACAAGCTTTTTATCTAAACTCAAATAGGGGGAGATTTCGTGGGAGCACAGTTTTCAGAAGCGGCGGCATACATTAAACAAGCATCGACATATGTACCAACAGTTGGGCTCATTTTAGGATCAGGACTTGGCATTTTAGCAGATGAGATTGAAAATCCAATCAAAATAAAATATGAAGATATTCCTGGATTCCCTGTTTCAACAGTAGAGGGACATGCAGGACAGCTCGTGATCGGAACGCTGAAAGGCACTGTCGTTTGCGCTATGCAAGGACGTTTTCATTTCTATGAAGGATATGATATGAAGCAAGTGACGTTTCCTGTCCGTGTGATGAAAGAAATTGGCATTGACACATGCATTGTCACAAATGCAGCCGGCGGTGTGAATACGTCATTCCGCCCAGGAGATCTCATGCTGATCACAGATCATATCAATATGATGGGAACCAATCCATTAATTGGCCCAAATGACAGTCAAGGCGTTCGCTTCCCTGATATGTCTGCACCGTACGATAAAGAACTAATGGCACTTGCAGAAGAAACAGCCCAGCGTTTAGGTATATCTGTACAGCAAGGGGTTTATGCAGGGATGACAGGGCCTTCATATGAAACACCTGCTGAAGTTCGTTTCCTAAGAACACTTGGAGCAGATGCGGTCGGAATGTCGACTGTTCCAGAAGTCATTGTTGCGCGTCATGCAGGAATCAAAGTACTTGGCATTTCATGCATTTCCAATGCGGCATCTGGTATTTTGGATCAGCCGCTGTCTCATGATGAAGTGATCGAAGTAACGGAAAAAGTGAAAGCAAGTTTTCTTGATTTAGTAAAAGACATTGTCAAACAACTTTCATAGCATGTGTCCAGAAGCCTTCTGCTACCCAAGCAGAAGGTTTTTTTTATTTGCAATCATACGATCTCTGAATAAAACAGCCTATATGAGGAAAAAATAGAAAGGATTACGATAATGGAGGTCTGCCACTTGAAACGTCATATATGTGCATTGTTTATTTTAATGATCCTTATCTCAATGGTTTCACCATCAGCGATAGCAAAAGAAAAGATTGAAAAACCAGGAGAAAAACAAACATCAGAATTGGCACACGAAGCCAAATCAGCGATCTTAATAGAACGAGACACGGGAAAGGTGCTTTACAATAAAAACAGCGATGAAAAGCTTGCACCCGCAAGTATGACCAAAATCATGACGATGCTTCTCATCATGGAAGCCATTGATCAGGGTAAACTAAAAATGACAGACAAGGTCAGAACGAGCGACTATGCAGCGTCCATGGGAGGCTCACAAATCTTCCTTGAACCAGGAGAAGAAATGACCGTGAAAGAAATGCTGAAAGGCATTGCGATTGCGTCAGGAAATGATGCTTCAGTTGCCATGGCAGAGCATATTGCAGGATCTGAAGAACAGTTCGTTGAGCAGATGAACAAAAGGGCGAAAGAGCTTGGCCTCACCTCAACGGTCTTTCAAAACCCAACAGGACTTCCTGAAAAAGACCATTACAGCACAGCTCACGATATGGCAAAAATGGCAAAAGAGCTGTTGAAATATGAACAAATCACCAAATTCACAGGTGTCTACGAAGACTATTTACGGCAAAACACAGATAAAAAATTCTGGCTTGTCAACACAAACCGTCTGATTAAATTTTATCCAGGGGTCGATGGGGTGAAAACCGGTTTTACAGGTGAAGCGAAATACTGTTTAACTGCATCTGCTAAAAAAGGCAAAATGCGCGTCATTGCGGTTGTCTTCGGCGCAAGCACGCCGAAAGACAGAAATGCTCAGGTAGTCAAAATGTTAGATTACGCATTTAGTCAATATACGACTCATCCGCTTTACAAAAGAGGGCAAGATGTGGCGGAGGTCAAAGTGAGCAAAGGGAAAAAGAAAAACATTCAGCTCGTGACTTCTGAACCGATATCCCTTTTAACGAAAAAAGGCGAAAATGTGGATCAGATCAAAAAAGAAATCAAATTGTCTCATGATGTCAAAGCTCCATTTTCAAAAGGAACGGAACTTGGTACGATCGTCTTGAAAAAAGACGGAAAAGTGCTGCATGAAAGCCCTGTAGAAGCAAAAGAAGGAATGGAAAAGGCAGGCGTTTGGACTTTCTTCAAACGAGCAATGGCTGATTTTGTGAAATGGAAATAAAAGGCGAAAGGCTGCTGTAATTGGCAGTCTTTTTGCTATGAGGAAAAGAAAAGAACATCTAAATGTGACGAATGGTCACTAGTTTTGTCATGGTGAAGGATTTACTTCATATAAAAGAGAAACATTCTTTATCCGAAATTAGAGCAAGGAGGAATAAAAAAATGAGCCTTGGTATTGATTTTCAAGTAAAAGAGAGCGTACTTTGCATTCGGTTAACAGGAGAGCTCGATCATCACTCCGCAGAAACATTGAGACAAAAGGTGACGAATTATTTGGAAACAGAGGACATTCGCCACATTGTGCTGAATCTGGCTGATTTATCGTTTATGGACAGCTCTGGACTCGGAGTGATTTTAGGAAGATATAAAGAAATTAAGCAGCTTGGCGGGGAAATGGTCGTCTGTGCCATCTCGCCAGCGGTGAACCGGTTATTTGATATGTCTGGTTTGTTTAAAATCATTCGGATGGAGCCTTCTGAGCAAACGGCTTTGCAAACATTGGGGGTGGCATCATGAGAAATGAAATGAACCTGACTTTTTCGGCATTAAGCCAAAATGAATCGTTTGCAAGGGTGACAGTCGCGGCGTTTATCGCTCAGCTTGACCCGACTTTAGATGAATTAACAGAAATCAAGACCGTTGTATCTGAGGCAGTGACAAACTCCATCATCCATGGCTATGATGGGAATCCAGATGGAAAGGTGCATATCCATGTCACGCTAGATGACCATGTCGTTTATCTTACCATTCGTGACGAAGGTATGGGTATTACAGATCTTGAGGAAGCAAGACAGCCGCTTTTTACAACAAAACCAGACTTAGAGCGCTCTGGAATGGGCTTTACCATCATGGAGAATTTTATGGATGATGTCATGGTGGACTCATCACCAGAAATGGGCACGACCATCCGTTTAACAAAGCATCTATCAAAAAGCAAAGCGCTTTGTAATTAAAGGAGCTGCTCATATGGATGTGGAGGTAAAAAAGCAAGCTAAAAAAGCCCAGCTGTCAAATGATGAAGTCAAAGAGCTCATCAAAAAAAGCCAAGACGGTGATCAGCAAGCAAGAGACCTCCTCGTAGAAAAAAACATGCGTCTTGTTTGGTCCGTTGTTCAGCGCTTTTTAAATAGGGGATATGAACCAGATGATCTGTTTCAGATTGGCTGTATTGGACTGCTGAAATCTGTTGATAAATTTGATTTGTCATATGATGTAAAGTTTTCAACGTACGCCGTTCCCATGATCATTGGTGAGATTCAGCGATTCATTCGGGATGATGGAACGGTCAAAGTCAGCCGGTCATTAAAGGAACTCGGAAATAAAATTCGGCGGGCAAGGGATGAATTGTCTAAGTCTCATGGAAGAATGCCGACCGTTCAGGAAATTGCCGAATACCTTGATATCACACCAGAGGATGTCGTCCTCGCCCAAGAAGCGGTACGCTCCCCATCATCCATTCATGAAACGGTGTATGAAAATGATGGGGATCCGATTACATTGCTTGATCAAATTGCCGATCATTCTGAGGAAAGATGGTTTGACAAAATCGCACTGAAAGAAGCGATCAAGGAATTAGAAGAACGGGAAAAACTCATTGTGTATTTAAGGTATTATAAAGATCAGACACAATCTGAGGTTGCAGAAAGACTTGGCATTTCACAAGTACAAGTCTCACGGCTTGAAAAGAAAATTTTAAAACAAATCCAAATGCAAATGGATCAAAAAGACAGCTAGCCAATTCGGCTGGCTTTTTTTGTGTGGTAATTACCGGTAAATCAAGTTCTATCAGTATGAGAACCATTTTTCACCACATACTATTTTTAACCCATCGTATAGGAAGTGACTTGGATGGACGGACAAATCTTTATTCGGCTGCGCCATCGAATCAAGACCGGTATTGATCAGCTCATTTATTTAGAGGATATCGCCCAAATCACTGGTGATGAGTTTGCTGTGCAAAAGCTTAGCAAAATGCCGGTGTATCATGTCAGCAAAAAGGATCGTCACATCGTCGTACTTGATATCATGCATGTCGTCAAAACGATCAAAAAAACGTGGCCGGATATCGACATTCAAACCGTCGGCGGCTCTGAAGCTATTGTTGAAATTGATACAGGCAAACGCCAGCTTTCTCCCGTTTTATTTGTGTTTGTATGGCTCCTATTATTTGTCGGAGCGGCCCTTGCCATTATGAATTTCCACGAGGATGTCAGTATGCGGCTCGTTCATATCCGTCTATATGAAATGATCACTGGAAAAACGGTTGAGCATCCGTATTTATTACAAATTCCATATAGCTTTGGACTCGGCTTTGGCATGATTTTGTTTTTCAATCATGTATTTAAAAAGCGTTTAAATGAAGAACCAAGTCCGCTCGAGGTGGAAATGTTTAAATATCAGCTTGATCTCGATCATTACGTCGCACTCAACGAAAATAAAGAAACATTGAAAGATATCCATGATCGGTAAATGGCTTTTTGTCGTACTCGTTGGACTTGGCGGCGGTTTAACGGTCGGAGCAGGATTTGTGGCATTTCTTACAGTGCTTGGCATCATTCCCCGCTTAATGCAATTAACCAAAACGCAGCGCTTCATACAAGGGTACGAGGCGGCTGTCATTAGCGGTGCAGTCGTTGGCGGCTGGGCCACCTTAAGTCAAATACATCTGCATTTAACCAAATGGCTGGCACTGCCGGTCGGTCTTTTATCAGGTATCTTTGTCGGCATGCTTGCAGCTGCACTCACTGAAGTATTAAATGTACTTCCTATATTAACGAAAAGAATTGGAATGGACGGGAAAATTGTTTTGCTGCTCATGGCCATCGTCTTAGGAAAGGTATTTGGTTCACTATTTCATTGGCTTATTTATATTTAAGAAATTGGAGGGAACAACACGTGTCGAGTTTAAAAGAGAACTATCCATCTAAGGTAAAAACGTATCAGCCCAAACCTCCTTATGTCATCAACTGCATCAAGGCGTTTTTAGTTGGCGGCTTAATCTGTCTGATAGGTGAGGGACTGCAAAATTTCTATATCCATTTTTTTGATTTTAACGAAAAGACAGCAGGGAATCCGACGGTGGCAACCCTCATTTTAATTTCTTCTCTATTAACGGGTATCGGTATTTACGATAGAATCGGCCAGTTTGCTGGAGCCGGATCGGCCGTACCAGTGACAGGCTTTGCTAACAGTATGACAAGTGCTGCCCTTGAGCATAAAAGTGAAGGGCTTGTTTTAGGTGTTGCCACAAATATGTTTAAACTCGCTGGGAACGTCATTGTGTTTGGTGTCGTTTCCGCATATGTCGTAGGGATCATTCGATACGTCTTTGAAAAGATGTTTTCGTAGGAGGAATGAAAGGTGAAACTAACAGGTAAACAATCTTGGGTATTTGAGCACAAGCTTTATGTCAATGCAGAAGGAACTGCTGCAGGACCGAAAGAAAAAGAAGGCCCGATTGGCCATTTAATTGATAAAACGTATGATGAAATGCACTGTGATCAAAAGAATTGGGAAATGGCTGAAAGGAAGCTCATGGATGATGCGATATCAACCGCTTTATCAAAAGCAAATTTGCAAAAAAGCGATATTGACCTGTTGCTGGCTGGAGATTTACTCAATCAGAACGTCACTGCAAACTATGTGGCAAGAGAGCTGAAGATCCCGTTTCTTTGCTTGTTTGGGGCATGCTCGACTTCAATGGAATCGGTTGCCATTGCGTCAGCGCTCATTGATGGCGGTTTTGCAAATAGAGCCATTGCAGCGACAAGCAGCCATAATGCGACGGCAGAACGCCAATTTCGTAATCCGACAGAATACGGCGGACAAAAGCCCGATACAGCAACAAGTACAGTGACAGGAAGCGGAGCCGTTATTATCAGCCAAGAAATCTCTGACATTCAAATTACAAGCGCAACAGTAGGCAGGGTCATGGATCTTGGCATTACAGATCCATTTGATATGGGATCGGCCATGGCACCGGCAGCGGCAGACACCATCAAGCAGCATTTAGAAGACTTAGGAAGAACAGTAGATGATTACGATCTGATTTTAACTGGTGATTTATCAGGCATTGGTTCACCGATCTTAAAGGATCTTCTGAAAGAAGACGGCATTCAGCTTGGGCGAAAGCACGATGATTGCGGTTTAATTATCTATACACCCGACCAAAACGTATTCGCTGGAGGCAGCGGCTGTGCTTGTTCAGCTATTGTGACATTTAGTCATATTTTTCAAGAAATGAAAGCAGGGAATTTGCAAAGAGTACTTGTTGTGGCAACCGGGGCGTTACTCAGCCCGATGATGGTTCAGCAAAAAGAGACCATTCCAACCATTGCGCACGGTGTCGTATTTGAGCGTGCAGGAGGAGAGAGCTAATGGATTATCTTATCGCTTTTGTGGCAGGCGGACTTATTTGCGTCATTGGCCAGCTTTTACTAGACGTACTTAAACTCACGCCTGCACATGTCATGACTACTTTTGTTGTAGCGGGTACCATTTTAGATGGATTCGGTATTTATGATAAATTTATTGAATTTGCAGGTGCGGGTGCAACCGTACCAATCGTCAGCTTTGGTCATAGCTTGCTTCATGGGGCAATGCATCAGGCAGATGTACATGGATTCATCGGCATCGGTATCGGTATTTTTGAATTAACCTCTGCTGGAATATCAGCTGCGATTTTATTCTCATTTATTGTCGCACTTATCTTTAAACCGAAAGGATAACCGAATATGGGGCAAAGACGGAAAGTCATTTTAGTGACAGACGGAGATATATATGCTGCCAAAACCATAGAGCTTGCTGCTAAAAACGTCGGCGGACGATGTATTTCCAGTTCAAAAGGAAATCCAAGCAAACGGACAGGACCTGAACTTGTTCAGATGATTTTAAAAACGCCGTATGATCCAGTCTTTGTGATGTTTGATGATTCTGGTCTGACAGGTGAAGGAACAGGGGAGACGGCGATGAAACATGTGGCGCGCCACCCTGAAATCGAAGTTATTGGTGCGATCGCAGTTGCATCCAAGACGCATCAAGCAGAATGGACAAAGGTTCATGTCTCGATTGACCGGGAAGGTGAACTGACAGAATATGGTGTCGACAAACACGGTCTTCCCGAAATGGAGCCCCATAAAATGAGCGGGGATACAGTGTATTGCCTTGACTCCCTCAACCTTCCGTTAGTTGTCGGGATTGGAGATATTGGCAAGATGGGACGAAAAGATGATCTGAGCAAGGGATCTCCAATCACGATGAAAGCAGTGGAATTAATACTAGAAAGGAGTGGTTACCATGAAGAAAGACAAGGTAAACGTGTACCGAGACCCGAAGAAAAATGAAGATTACTTCAAGGAAAATGTCGGGATGGGTCTCAGCTTTGACCTTGGTGTTCGGAAAATTTATATACACGATCAGGAAATCCAGCTTTACTATGTAAACGGATTGTGTGATACACAGTATGTCATCTACTTATTAAAGGAACTAATCGAAATCAATGACAACGAACCTGAATCAGATGATCTTGCACATGTAGTCGAGAACCGCCTTGTCAATCAGCAGGTGTCCAAGGTAGAAACGCTTGATGAAGCAGTGGATCAAGTACTGTCTGGGCTTGTAGCAGTCGTTGTAGAAGGTGAAAACTACGCCTTTATCATTGATGTTAGAAGCTATCCTGGCAGAATGCCTGAGGAGCCGGATACAGAAAAGGTGGTCCGGGGAGCAAGGGACGGCTTTGTTGAAAACATTATTGTAAACACAGCGCTGATTCGAAGAAGAGTACGGGATGAAAAGCTGCGATACAAAATGCTCAAAGTAGGCGAACGTTCAAAAGCGGATGTCTGTGTTTGCTATATTGAAGATATTGCAGACCCTGACTTAGTAGATATTATAGAAAAAGAAGTATCAGGAATCAAAGTCGATGGGTTGACGATGTCTGATAAAACGATTGAAGAATTTATTATTAAGCAAGGATATAATCCCTTTCCGCTAGTGCGTTACACCGAGCGTCCAGATGTCGCCGCTAACCACATATTAGAAGGGCATGTCATCATCATTACGGATACATCCCCTAGTGTCATCATTACACCAACCACTATTTTTCACCACGTTCAGCATGCAGAAGAATACCGCCAGGCACCTGCCGTTGGTACATTCTTAAGATGGGTACGCTTTTTAGGCATTTTATGTTCTACCTTTCTTTTGCCGATTTGGTTTCTTTTTATCCTCGAACCAAATCTCCTGCCAGACAATTTAAGCTATATTGGATTTAACAAACCTTCTCATATCCCTGTGATTCTCCAAGTATTTCTTGCTGATTTCGGGGTGGAATTTTTAAGGATGGCTGCGATTCATACGCCAACCGCATTGTCGACCGCCATGGGGCTGATCGCGGCTGTTTTAATTGGACAAATCGCCATTGATGTTGGTTTATTTACACCAGAGGTCATCTTATACGTCTCGCTGGCAGCGATCGGTACCTTTACAACGCCAAGCTATGAGCTGAGTGTCGCCAATAAGATTGTAAGGCTCATCATCCTAGCACTAGTGGCAATCTTTAAGCTGAATGGACTCATCATTGGTTTTACGTTGTTAATCATTTATTTAACATCCATTCGTTCATTGCAGACGCCTTATATGTGGCCGTTCATTCCTTTTAATGGAAAGGCTTTGTGGCAAGTGCTAATTCGGACGTCTGTTCCTGGCTCAAAAGTAAGGCCGAGCATCGTTCACCCTCAAAACAGATCAAAAATTCCGCCAAATTCTTAACGCTCATTGAAAGTGGCTGAAGATTGTGATATTGTATTTTTAACTTTGAGACACGGCAAAAGGCAGCTCACGCAGCTGCCTTTTTTCAGCCGAAGCGGAGAAAGAGGGAATGACATTGTATTTACACGGCACTTGCAGACAAAATGAACTCGGTCATTTAGAAATTGGTGGTGTTGATGCCGTTTCTTTAGCTGAAACGTATGGGACACCACTTTATGTATATGATGTGGCTTTAATACGGGAGCGCGCAAAAAGCTTTCAAAAAGCGTTTATAGAAGAAGAATTAACGGCGCAGGTAGCATATGCGAGTAAAGCATTTTCCTCCATCGCTATGTTTCAGCTTGCCAAAGAAGAAGGATTATCTCTTGATGTCGTATCAGGCGGTGAGCTTCACACAGCCATTTGCGCTGGATTTCCAGTAGAAAAAATTCATTTCCATGGCAATAATAAAAGCAGAGAAGAATTAAAAATGGCTTTAGAGCATGGGATCGGCTGTATTGTTGTGGATAATTTCTATGAAATGAAGCTCATTGAACAGCTTGGTCAAGAGCTGTCAAAAAAAGTCAAAGTATTGCTCCGCATCACGCCTGGTGTCGAAGCGCATACGCATGATTACATTACGACAGGTCAAGAGGATTCAAAATTTGGCTTTGATCTTCACAATGGACAAGCAGATGAAGCGGTGAAACAAGTGCTTGGTTCAGAAGTGATCGAGCTTTTAGGTGTTCATTGTCATATCGGTTCACAAATTTTTGATACGGCTGGTTTTGTCCTTGCAGCAGATAAAATCTTTTTGAAGCTGGATGAATGGAGAGAATCATTTGGTTTTATTTCAACAGTGTTAAACTTAGGCGGCGGTTTTGGGATTCGTTATACAGAAGAGGATGAACCACTTCCTGCAACAGAATATGTCGAGAAAATTATCCAAGCTGTGAAAGAGAACGTTGCCCGCTATGAGTTTGATATGCCGGAGATTTGGATAGAACCAGGCCGTTCTCTTGTTGGAGATGCAGGGACGACTCTTTATACGATCGGATCATCAAAACATGTACCTGGCATCCGCGATTATGTGGCGATAGATGGCGGAATGAGTGATAACATTCGTCCAGCTTTATATCAAGCGAAATATGAAGCCGCAAGTGCCAACAAAATGAGCCAAACGCATGATCAAACGGTTTCAATTGCCGGTAAATGCTGTGAAAGCGGAGATATGCTCATTTGGGATATCGATCTGCCAGAATTATCACAAGGGGATTTATTAGCTGTCTTTTGTACCGGAGCTTACGGCTATAGTATGTCAAACAACTATAACCGTATCCCGCGCCCAGCTGTTGTGTTTGTAGAAGACGGGGAAGCGCAGCTAGTGGTTGAGCGTGAAACATATGAGGACATTGTCAAACTTGATTTACCGTATCAATCAAAAGTGAAATCATCTACTTAAAAAAGCCGCCTGGTGTTCAGGCAGCTTTTTTCATGAATTATTTTCCTCCAGTGAATACAGAAACGATCGCGTTCCAAATGGAGACAAAGAAATCCCAAATCTTTTGAAGAAGGTTTTTCCCTTCATCCGATTCTATGAATTTAGTAATCTTGTCTTTTGCTTTATCAATTTGAGATCCTACTTGATTCCAATCGATATTGATGTTTTTCATTTTATCAAATAGCGAGACAAGCTGATCTTTTTGATCCTGCGTCAGATTTAAGTTCAAATCAGAAGCAGCCTGATCCACTTTTTCTTCTACTTCTTTTGTGGTTTTAGGAACACCATTTTTTGCAATGTCATCTTTGATTTTTGCAATAAGGGCAGAAGCGTTGTCTTTTCCGATAGAGTCACCCAATTTAGAAGTTGTCACAAGCTCTTCGTTTGCCACCTGCTTCACATCTTCTGGAATGGCTTTGTCGCTTGACACCTCATACGCTTTTAGTAAGCCCGTCAGTGCGGCTGTACCAGATACTTCAAATGGAGCAGTCACGACAACCTTGGCATCTTTGACACCTGCTGTCATTAAAGCATTTAAATACATCTCATCTGTAATGGTCTTGATGTTGTGTGTATCCACAGTCAGACCAGTACCTGATTTTTCAATGGTGATCGATGAAGATGATAATGCTCTCGTCCCGATAGAAGAACGAGGGATATACTTTCCTAAATATTCGTGCTCTTCTTTATTGGTTACTTCAATTTTTGTCGCATTTTCAGGTGGGTTCAACTCGTCAAGCACCTTCTGGCGATCAGCCGGTGTTAGGTCTTGCCCGAGTGTGACGATGACATCGCCGACAGCTGCATCCGCTAAGCTGACTTTTGGCGCACCAATTAGGAAAAGGAGCGCTGCCATCATACCAAGCATCATTTTTTTAAACATGTTGACCTCCTTCAAGTCGAAAGCGTTCCTCTTTCAAGAGAAACTCATCTTTTGAGTACACGTGATGAAGTGCACTCCATCATATAGACGTAACAAATTGGCTCGACGTTTCAATTTTCTTTTTAAGATGTGTTCCTTTTCCAATAAATGAAGACATGTCATTTAGTCAGATATCATTTTATTAGGAAAAAAGAATCAAGCAACCCTATTTTATCAATCATCAGTTAAGAGGTAAATGACAATCGAAGAGCAGGGGATGTTTAACATCACCGAAAATGTGCTATAATGAGCGTTGTTTAACCTGAAAGGAGAATGTGAAAAATGGCGAAAAAAGGATACATACAATTAACGAATGGAAAGAAAATTGAGTTTGAACTTTACCCAGAGGCTGCTCCAGGTACAGTAGCAAACTTTGAAAAATTAGCGAATGAAGGCTTCTACGATGGATTAAAATTCCACCGTGTGATTCCAGGTTTCGTCAGCCAAGGCGGCGACCCAAACGGTAATGGAACGGGTGGTCCTGGTTACACAATTAAATGTGAAACAGAAGGAAATCCACATCAGCACGAAAGAGGTTCATTATCAATGGCACATGCTGGTAAAGACACAGGCGGCAGCCAATTCTTTATCGTACATGACCCGCAGCCGCACTTAAACGGTGTTCACACTGTTTTTGGCAAGGTAACATCTGGTATCGAGGCTGTACTTGATATGGAGCAAGGCCAAGGCATGGAAAAAGTTGAAGTTGTAGATGCTTAATCTAAAACACCGCTTAATCGCGGTGTTTTTTTATTTTGTTTCTGATTCTACCGTGATTTGTTTCGTTATGCGATAGGTGATGATCCAATACAAAATGGCTAAAGCGCTGATAGAGGCACCAAAAAGACATACTCCGCTCCAGCCATAGGCTGCGTATATGCTGGTTGAAACAATTGAACCGGTCGCACTGCCGATGGAGTAAAAAATCATGTAAGCGGCAGTAAGCCGGCTTCTCGCCTCAGGCCGTACTGTAAAAATCATACTCTGATTGGTCACATGTACTGCCTGCACAGATACGTCAAGAATGATAATGCCAATGACTAATGCAATAAGTGAATATTCAGTCAAACTGATGAAAAACCATGAAATGAATAAGAGGACAAGGGCTATACCGGTTGTGAACTGTCCAAAACCTCGATCAGCAAGGCTGCCAGCCCGAGCAGCTCCTAACGCTCCGGCTGCCCCAGCAAGACCAAATGCGCCAATAGCAGTATGTGAAAGAGAGTATGGCGCTGTACTGAGAGGCAGCACGAGTGAAGTCCATAACGTACCAAAGACAATAAAAATCAGAAGAGCCAGAATCCCACGGATGCGGAGAATTCGTTCTTGTATAAACAATGTAAACATTGAACGAAGCAGATCAGCATAGGATAATGATTCTCTTTTGCTGTTATCATGCGGGAGCACTCGGAACAATACGCCAGTCAGGATAAGCATGATGACGGTAGAAACAAGATAAACAAACCTCCAGCCAGCAAAATCGGTTAATACACCGGCAAAGGTCCGGGCGAGAAGAATACCGATTACAATTCCACTTTGCACCAAGCCGACTATACGGCCGCGCTCTTCTGGAGCAGCCCAACTTGCTGCAAACGCAACGAGTACCTGAGTGACTACAGCGAGCAGTCCGACCACTGCTAATCCTAGAAATAGGACGGCGATGATAGGAGCAATGCCGACTAGAATGAGGGCAAGCACAGATAAAAGCATCTGACCAATGATGAGCCGGCGTCGATTCAACAGATCACCAAGTGGTACTATCAGTAGCAGCCCCGCTGCATAACAAAGCTGAGTAATCGTAATGACAATACCGATGGATGAATACGTGATACCGAACTCGTCTGCCAGTGAATCTAATAACGGTTGTGCGAAGTATATGTTTGCAACAGCCATCCCGCACGATGCTGCAAAAAGTAGTGCCATATAGTGAGTCATTTTTGATCCAGGCTTTATTCGAAAATGAGCCGTTTTCATATCAGGATGATCTCTTGGAGTCATTTTATCTTTAACCATTCATTGCATCCTCTCCTTTTTATACTAAAAAGTATAATATACCGATAAGTATAAATTGATTTCTGTTAAGGATAACCAACAAAATGTTTTAAAGTCAAGAGTTTAATCCAGTTATTCTAAGTTAATTTTGAAAGTAAAAAGGTAGGTTTGACAATTTTAAATGAATAAAATAAAATTATAATGTACTGATTGGTAATAAAAAATGATATCCTTACAAATAAATAAATGAATAATTGTTTTGGTGAAATGATTTTATTATTGAAAAGAGGAATTGATGATGGTTCGACAGCGTGAGTTTGATGAGGAAAAAGCGTTGGATGATGCAATGGTGCTTTTTTGGGAAAAGGGATATAGAGCTACAACGTTAAGCGATTTGACTGCAAAAATGGGAATACAGCGGCCAAGCTTATACTCAGCCTTTGGAGATAAAGAGGAGTTATTTGAGGCTGCCTTACGCAAATATACAAAGCAGCATGCAGTCCGTATTCGAACAAAACTTCAAAACAATCAATCTGTAAAGGAAGCATTTCATACATTATTTACAGATGTAGTGGAAGAGGAATACAGGGATGGCCCGAGTAAAGGCTGTTTTTGCATTAATACGATAGTGGAGCTTGCTCCACACGAAGAGAAATTTGAAATTCTGACAAGAGAGCATCAGATGTATCTTTCGGTCATATTTGAAGAAAAGATTGTGCAAGGTATTCGCTCTGGTGAGCTTGAAAGCAGCTTGAATGCTAAAGCCTTAGCACAGACGCTGGTCGTTTCTTTCATCGGGCTTACCGTCCTCATGAAGTCACGTCCAGAGCGTTCATTTGTAGATCATTCTGTAGCGACGATCCTATCCATTTTAAAATAAAATGGACAACACGCTATGACAGCTTCCGTGAAAAAATCATACAGCATAGTGAAAGCGTATTTGATCCATTACATCAAAATACGCTTTTTCTTATAGGGCAGTCATGCACAGAATGTGTTTTTATGATATGATAAGAGAACAAACATTCGTATTCGGGGGGTGCCAGCACATCCAGAATGCAAATGTAGAAAGCGAAAAGAAAGAAGGGGAGACTTTGAAACCACTCACAAAAGAAGAGAGAAATCAAATGACGATGGCTATTCAGCGTTATTTTGCCGAAGAACGAGAAGAAGAGATTGGTGAATTAGCAGCCATTAATATACTAGAATTTATCACAAAAAACCTTGGAAGCTACTACTATAATCAAGGGGTTCGCGACAGCCGCAGCATCGCTGTTCAGCGGTCACAATTGTTAGAGGAAGACTTATTCGCACTCGAAAAAAGAATATAATGAAAAGCTTGCAGTATGGTGTGTTACGAACTAATAAATAGGAAAAAGACCCCCTTAATAAAGAACGCATATTCGTATCATATGTAATGATTAAGAGGTGGAACCAAAGGGCCATCTGAATCGTTATATAAGTAACCATTAATGAAAATATGCTTTTTTGGTTTTATTTCAATAAAAGAAGGAATAAAACATACAAATAGGCGAAGTGCAGATGATGGAGGTTCTAAATATGGGGAAAATTAAATTAAAAATTGCGATTTTATTTGTTTTACTGCTTTGTTTAGGCGCAGGTTATTTATACATGAATGGCATGAAAATTGATGATGTGCCAACAGCTATTGGCGAAAGCTTAACAAATAATGATAAAGATTACACCATCTATGAATATACCATTACGAAAATTGATGGAGATGAATATTACGGTCAAGCGAAGAATGGCACAAAAATCATTTTTAATGGTAAGAAATTTGAAGATGATGTGGCCGATCTGAAAAAAGGAGATCGTATTAAAGCCTACTTTAGTAATGAAAAAAGAATAGATGGGCTGATAAAAGTTGTAAAAGTCGTCAATTAACATGTCTCCTTTCCTATAAGGAGGCTTTTTTTGTGAAGAAATCTTGATTGTTGCATTTGACAACAAGGATCGCTATAATAGCCCCTAAGGACAGCTAAATATCGATTGTATCCTTCGGGGCAGGGTGAAAATCCCGACCGACGGTAATAAAGCAAATGCTTTACAGCCCGTGACCCGTTAATTTATTAACGGTTGATTCAGTGAAAAGCTGAAGCCGACAGTGAAAGTCTGGATGGGAGAAGGATAAAGAAAGCTATGAACGAAAAATATTTGTTGATCATAGTCTTATTTCTGATGCAAAAAAACCACAGCCCCGGAATTTTTTCCGGGGCTTTCTGTATGTTTCTGTCTTTAATAGACTGCATACAGTGTTTATTAGGTGATCCCTCATCTACCTTGTATGGACCATAAAAAGCGACGAAGGTGCTCAATCGATCACATGTCCCTAACATCGCTTTTTTTAAAAGTGAGAAATACAAATGAAACGAAAGGGAGGATCACATGTTTACGGGGATAATTGAAGAAGTTGGCACCGTTCAGTCATTAAGTAAAAAGTCAGCAGCTGCCATGGAAATTGTCATTACATGCAGCCGTGTGCTGGAAGATGTTCACCTCGGAGACAGTATCGCCATTAATGGAGTATGTCTCACAGTCACTAGCTTCACAAAAGAACAGTTCGCGGCAGATGTGATGCCAGAGACGGTCAAAGCCACATCGCTGGATCAGCTGACAAAAGGCAGTCCAGTGAATTTAGAGCGAGCCATGTCCTCAAATGGACGATTTGGCGGCCACTTTGTCTCAGGCCATGTTGATGGAACGGCTGTCATTACCCGGATAGAAAAGAAGAGTAATGCCATTTACTATGATTTAAAGATGAACAAGACCCTCACAGATATGCTCACCCAAAAGGGTTCGATCGCAATAGATGGTGTCAGCTTGACCATTTTCGATTTGCGAGATTCACATGTCACAGTCTCTATTATTCCTCACACGCTTGAAGGAACTATTTTCCCGACTAAATCTATGGGGGATATCGTGAATATAGAGTGTGACATGATCGGTAAATACATTTATCGCTTTTTAACAAAAGAGCAGAGCGAAAAACAGCCATCTCGATTGACCCCATCATTTCTAAAAGAGCACGGATTCTAGGAGGCGATTGTATGTATCATTCCGTTGATGAGGCAGTAAATGCCCTTAAACAAGGAGAAATCATTATCGTAGTGGATGATGAAGACAGAGAAAATGAAGGAGACTTTGTGGCACTTGCTGAGCATGCCACACCTGAGGTGATTAACTTCATGGCTTTACATGGAAGAGGCCTCATTTGTACGCCAGTCGATGCGTCGATCGCAAAACACCTGAATCTGCATCCAATGGTTGAACATAATACGGATGCACACCATACAGCATTTACAGTAAGCATCGACCATGTGACAACGACGACTGGTATTAGTGCTTTTGAGCGCTCCACGACCATGCTGGCCATGTTAAATAAAGACGCAAAACCAGACGAATTTGCCCGTCCAGGACATGTTTTTCCGCTTATTGCAAAAGAGGGCGGCGTACTAGAAAGACCGGGTCATACAGAGGCGGCGGTTGATCTTGCTAAACTGGCAGGCTCAGAGCCAGCGGGTGTCATATGTGAAATTATGAATGCAGATGGATCAATGGCGCGCGTCCCTGAACTAAAGGAGATCCAAAAACAGCATGATTTAAAGATGCTGACAATCGAAGCATTACAGACATATTTAAACAACAATCGAACAGCCGCTATTGAAACAAAATAAAAATCACAAAAAAGGATGATCAACATATGAATACAATACAAGGTCATGTAGTAGCAGAAGGACTAAAATTTGCAATCGTTGTAGCGAGATTCAATGATTTTATTACAAGTAAACTGTTAGATGGAGCAGAAGATACATTACTCAGACACGGAGCAAATGGTGATGATATCGATGTTGTGTGGGTACCAGGCGCTTTTGAAATCCCGTACATGGCAAAAAAATTAGCAGAAACCAAAAAATATGATGCAGTCATCACACTTGGAACCGTGATCAGAGGCGCAACGACTCACTATGATTACGTTTGTAATGAAGCTGCTAAAGGAATTGCTCAGAGTGCTATGTCAACAGGGGTACCGATTATCTTTGGTGTACTCACAACAGAATCTATTGAACAAGCCATTGAAAGAGCTGGTACAAAAGCAGGAAATAAAGGCAGCGAATCGGCTGCAGCTGCTATTGAAATGGCGAATCTCAATCGAACGTTCTCTTAATTTAGTGAAAAAGAGTTTAAAAACGGTATAAAAATGTTTATAATGTGTGATGAGCAAATGAATCATAAGACATTTGCTGGAAATTAGGATAATTTGAATATTGAGGGGTATATATGTTAATTCGTTACAAGAGGTCTTTTGAAAAAATTGCCATGGGACTTCTGTCCTTTATGCCGGGTGAGAAAGACGTCAAACAGCTTCAGCAGACGATGAAGTCATATGAAATGGATGAAGATCGGCAGCTGTTCCTATGGAAAGATGGCGAGGATATTGTAGGTGCTATTGGTGTGCTCAAAACAGACGACCAAGTACAAATTGAGCATATTAGTGTGAATCCATCCCATCGTGATCAAGGAATCGGCAAGGAAATGGTTTTAGCCGTGGAAGAAATATTTAAAACCAAAACACTCATTCCAAATGAATTAACGCAAGGCTTCTTTCATAAGTGTCACAGCGAATCAAATTAAATATCACACATGTAAAAGCAGAGGCTACAGTCCTCTGCTTTTTTTACGTTCAATCTGCTTTTTTCGTTCCAGCAAAACTTCTGTCCGGTCACGGAGTCTATGTTTTTCGATTAAAAATGTATGGGATAAGTTGCTTTCCTGTCCAAAGAGCAGTCCTTCTTTTTGGGCCATTTCTTGGCATAAAGAAAGAAGTGCTTCATCTTTGATCGGCAGCATCACACTCTCATAGGGCATATCTTCATCCATTTTCTTTTTCAGCGTTCTCAGAAGCATCAGAAATGCCTCATCATCCAGACCGAGATTCGATAATACTGAACGGTTTGCTTCTAACAAATGAAGACTGTTAGAAATGAGCCGTTTTGCTCCTTTTCCATTTCCCCGTCTTTGATGATACAAGGCAACAGCGAGCTGAATGAGCCCGACCCAATAGTCTTTGCGCTGCTTAGGGGGATCTTCTTTCCAATATTCCTCTAGAATTTCATGACACTCAAAATAATCTCTTGTCGTATGAAATTCGTGTAAAAAAGCCACGTACGCTTCAGGATACACAGCGGTCATCTCCTTTTCCACTCTCAGTCTAACATATCGAAAAGAAAAGAAGAAAGAGCGTCCCTTTAGTGAAAAGGACGCTCTGTTTCTTTAATAAACCCAAGCCGCGCCAACGATGATCAGCAAGATGAAAAGCACGACAATAAGCGCGAATCCTCCGCCGAAGTTATAGCCATCTCCCATAATGATACGGCCTCCTTTTTCATCAGTTCTGATTACAATGGTATTCTATGTATAAATGCCCTTATTGGTATGGGCGGATCCACTGTTTTTCTTGATTTGCCTAAGGCATTATGGCCGAAATTATATTGGACGAGAGCTTTATCCTGTCTTATACTAAAGGTTAGCCGGTGAAACGGTACTTAGAAGACAGTAGAAATGGTGAGAAAAAGATGCTGGAATATCAGGTGAAAATAGATTCGTTCGAGGGTCCTTTGGACTTGCTTTTACATTTAATTAACCGGTTGGAAATTGATATTTATGATATTCCCGTCGCTAAAATTACGGAGCAGTATTTATTATATGTCCACACGATGAGGGAGCTTGAGCTCGATGTTGCGAGCGAATATTTGGTCATGGCTGCAACACTCCTGAGTATTAAAAGCAGAATGCTTCTTCCAAAACAAGAGGAAGAGCTGTTTGATGAAGACCTGCTCGAAGAGGAAGAAGATCCTCGAGAAGAGCTGATTGGCAAATTGATTGAATACCGCAAGTATAAAAATGCAGCACAAGAACTAAAGGAACGCGAAGAAGAAAGGCAAAATGCCTTTACAAAACCACCGAGTGATTTAAGCGAATTTGCAAAAGAATCAGAAGCGAAGGACACAAATTTACACGTAACGGTGTATGATATGTTAGGTGCGTTCCAAAAGGTATTAAATCGAAAGAAAATAACGAAACCAGCACCATCAAAGATTACAAGACAAGAAATCCCGATTGAAGACAAAATGAATGAGATTATGAACCATTTAAGAAAAACAAAAAAGCGGACCAATTTCATGACTCTATTTCAACATGATCAAAAGGAGCACCTTGTCGTGACGTTTCTTGCTGTTCTCGAATTGATGAAAAGTCATCAAATCTTGCTAGAGCAGGAAGGGAACTTTGAAGACATTTATATCATAGGGAGTGAAACGATTCATGACGCTTGATATCGTGAATTGGAAAGCCATCTTAGAAGCGCTGCTGTATGCAGCAGGTGACGAAGGCTTAACAAGAAAACAGCTCATGTCTGTTCTTGAAGTAGATGAGTCGGTATTACTCGACATTATGTCTTCCGTAAAGGAAGAATATCAAAAACAAGAACGAGGGATTGAGCTCATTGAATATGCAGATTCATATATGCTGCTGACGAAAAAAGAATACAGCATGTATTTAAAAAAATTAGTCGAGACACCATCCAAGGGTTTGTCGCAGGCAGCGCTGGAGGTGCTTGCCATTGTTTCTTATAAACAGCCGATTACACGCAGTGAGGTAGAGGAGATTAGAGGAGTCAAATCAGAGCGGGTACTTCATAGCTTAGTAGCCAAAGCACTGCTCTGTGAAGTAGGACGTGCCGATGGTCCGGGACGAGCGATTCTTTATGGGACAACCCCTACCTTTTTAGAGCAATTTGGCTTAAAAGCCTTAGATGAATTACCGCCGCTTCCAGAAAATGTGGAAGCAGACGGGGTACAAGAAGAGGCTGATCTATTTTTTGAAAACTTCAATCAAACATTTGAAGACATAAAATAGTTCAAAAGAAGGAAAAATGTATGATAAAATATAAAAAAGATTTTAGGTCTAAAATCTTTTGATGACAGATAAAATGGTGACAAAGCCATGAGGGGAAGGTAAACACGAAACAAATGGCACATATGAATGTAAAGGCTCAAGTTGATCAAGCAGGCGTCTTTTTATCAAAGGTTGCAATTGAAATGAATGGTTTTCTGAACGAAGCCACCTTATCAAGCTTGAAACGATTAAACCCCGAAGCGGAAGCCTATTATTGTGACATATTGAGTACATTACGGAAGCTTGCAGTGTACAGCGAGGATGCAGCAGCAGTTTGCAGGAAAATGGGCCAGCAGCAGACATTCCCGCAGCAGGCCGCACAGCAGATGCTTCACCGTATTTATCATCAATGCATTGAAGAATTTTTCACGCCAAAAAAGGATACATGGTATGAAGACAGCCGATCGGCCTATACAGGAAAAAGCAGCATTGTCTTTCACCATGAAGTATCCGCTGATATGAAACAATTATTTTCTTCATTAGAAAAAGACTTTTTAGCGATGAGAGAAGAGCTGGAATATACGGCATCTCATCAGCAAGTGAAAATGGTATAAGCAACTTGAAGAAGCGCCTCTACATGTAGAGGCGCTTTTTTTTATGGACGAGGCATCATAACTTTTTCAGCTGAGCATACACTTGTACAAAACGGACAAGGACGTGAATGAACATGCCCTATTTAAAAATTGGAACAGCAGTCCTTCTTCTATTTACACTCTTACTGCCTTTTTCTTCACATGCCAAAGCAGACATTTCATTATCAGTGAGTGCAAGAAGCGCCATTTTAATAGATGGACAGTCAGGCAGAGTCCTATTTGGAAAGGACGAGCACGAAAAAAGAAGAATCGCCAGTATTACAAAAATCATGACGGCTGTATTAGCCATTGAATCAGGAAAAATGAAAGATACCGTTAAAGTATCAAAACGTGCGATTGGGGCAGAGGGGTCATCCATTTATTTAAAGGAAGGGCAGAAGGTGAGCTTAGAAGATTTGACATACGGGCTCATGCTGCGTTCTGGAAATGATGCAGCTGTTGCCATTGCAGAGCATGTTGGCGGCAGCTTAGAAGGCTTTATTTTTATGATGAATCAAAAGGCGGCTGAACTAGGAATGGAGAATACAAATTTTCAAAATCCGCACGGACTCGATGATCATAAAAATCATTATTCATCATCCTATGACATGGCGATCCTAACAAAATACGCAATGAAGCATAAACAATATCAAAAAATTGCCGGTACAACTTTTTATAAAGCGAAGACAATGGAAGGCTATTGGAAAAATAAAAACAAGCTGCTCACCGGTTTATACGAATATTCCACTGGAGGGAAAACAGGATATACAAAGCTTGCAAAACGAACACTTGTCTCCACCGCTGCAAAAGGTGATGCCGAGCTGATCGCTGTGACCATTAATGCGCCGGACGACTGGAAGGATCATATCTCTATGTTTGAATATGCATTTGATCACTATAAAACGTATGTGCTTGCTGAAAAAGGAAGGCTTGCTTCGTTAAAAGGGACCTTTTACGAAAAAAAAGCGTTTATCAAGCGTGATGTGGACTATTTTTTAAATGAAGATGAAAAAAAACTTGTGAAAATTGAAACGGAAATGCTCGCTCCAAAAAAGAAATGGAAAAAAAACGCCGAAACCATCCCAGATGTTGTCGGAAAAATGACGATTTTATTAGATGGACAGGTGATCGAGCAATTACCGATCTTTTATGAAAATAAACGAAACCGCATGCCTCAAAAAAGTTTCCAAGAAATGTTTAAGTCTGTCTTTCAGACATCTATAGGCGGATCTTCATGGTCAATCTAATTTGGGTATTTCTCACTGTCATCGGTCTTGTCTATGCGATGTTTAATGGAACGATGCAGGAAGTGAACGAGGCTGTATTTAAAGGCTCAAAAGAAGCGGTTACTATTTCAATTGGTTTGATTAGTGTCCTCGTTTTTTGGCTCGGGCTTATGAAGATTGCCGAAGAGGCAGGGCTGTTAAATTTCTTTAGTAAATTGTGCCGGCCCTTTATTTCAAAGCTATTCCCGGATATTCCGCCTAATCATCCTGCAATGGGGTATATTTTGTCCAATCTCATGGCGAATTTCTTTGGTCTCGGGAATGCCGCTACACCGCTTGGAATTAAGGCGATGGAGCAGATGAAATCATTAAACGGCGGGAAAAATGAAGCAAGCCGTTCTATGATTACATTTCTAGCGGTCAACACATCCTCTATCACACTTGTACCAACAACCGTCATTGCAATAAGAATGACCTATGGGGCAGATCAGCCAACAGACATTGTAGGGCCAACCATTTTAGCAACACTCATTTCAGGAATCGGTGCAATTATCATCGATCGTTATTTCCACTATCGCAGAAGCAGGCGGGGGTGATCTTGTGGCATTTATTAACTGGCTGTCACTTGCTTTGATACCACTGATCATCGCAGGAATTTTGATTGCTGGAACCATTAAAAAGGTACCAACCTATGAAACATTTGTGGAGGGAGGAAAAGAGGGCATTCAAATTGCCTTTTCAATCATTCCCTATTTAGTCGGTATGCTTGTAGCCATTACGATATTCCGTGCGTCAGGTGCGCTTGATTTTGTTATGGGACTATTAAAACCAGTCTTTACAGCGATTGGTTTCCCGCCAGAAGTGGTGCCGCTTGCGTTTATTCGTCCGATATCAGGAACGGCTGCACTTGGAATGACATCAGACTTGATAGCGACGTATGGCCCAGATTCTTTTATTGGCCAGCTTGCAGCTGTCATGCAAGGGTCAACAGACACCACCCTTTACATTTTAACGGTCTATTTTGGAGCAGTTGGGATTAAAAAAATGGGAGATGCGCTGAAAGTAGGTTTGTTAGCAGATCTCATTGGTGTCATTGCATCTGTCATTATCGTCAGTTTGTTATTTAGCGGCGCCTAATCAGGCGCTTTTTTGTATTTCATGGATGGAAAATCGCTTTTTAGCTGAAATTAGACAGACGAAACGCTTATTTTTCCACGAATGCTTGTTTGTTTTAAGTCAAGCAAGTAAGATAGTACATGAGGTGAAAGACAAATGGAACGTTTACAGAAAGTAATTGCACATGCCGGCGTCGCTTCAAGACGAAAGGCTGAAGAATTAATTAAAGAAGGACGAGTTACCGTTAATGGTCAAACAGTGACAGAGCTCGGAGTGAAGGTGGGCTCTTCAGATAAAATTGAAGTCAATGGATTAAAGCTTGAAAGAGAAGAACCGGTTTACTTTATGCTTTATAAACCGCGCGGCGTCATTTCGGCTGCCGAGGATGATAAAGGACGCAAGGTCGTCACAGATTTCTTTGATGATGTCCCGCAGCGTCTTTATCCAATCGGCCGGTTAGATTATGATACGAGCGGTTTGATTTTGATTACAAATGATGGGGAATTTGCCCATAAGCTCATGCACCCGAAATACGAAATTGATAAAACGTATGCAGCGAAGCTAAAAGGCATTCCTTCAAAGGAACTGCTTAGAAAGCTAGAAAAAGGGATCATGTTAGATCATAAAAAAACAGCACCTGCTCGTGCGAAAATGCTTTCTATTGATAAACGAAAGCAAACTTGTATTGTTCAATTAACCATTCACGAAGGCAGAAACAGACAGGTGCGCCGCATGTTTGAAGCGATTGGACATGATGTGTTAAAGCTAAAAAGGGAGCAATATTCGTTCCTTCATATTGAAGGTATGAGACCAGGAGACCGCAGAGAATTGTCTCCGCATGAAGTAAAGCGCCTGAGAGCAATTGCCGATCATGGGAAAAGCGCTTTTTAATTTTCACATAAACTTCAAAAAATGAAGAAGCATCAAAAGAAGGAGAATGCTATAATTTACCTGAATGTCTATGGGGAAGGGGTACTTCAGATGAAAAAAAGACGGTTTTTCATACGGACGGGCATTCTCCTCGTGATGCTTGCGGCACTATGTTATACAATGTATAACTCAGTATTTGCCAAACAGGATCGAGTCAAAGAAGGATCTATTGCGCCAAACTTTGTCCTTCAATCTGTCGATGGGGATCGGATTGAGTTAAAGGACTTAAAAGGCAAAGGTGTCTTTCTTAATTTTTGGGGTACATGGTGTGGACCGTGTAAACAAGAATTTCCTTATATGGCGAATCAATATGAAGTGTTCAAGGATCGCGGTGTGGAAATTGTTGCAGTCAATGTTGCGGAATCCAAGATTGCCGTGAAAAATTTTATGGAATCCTATGGCGTGAATTTTCCTGTTGTCATGGACAAAGATCGTCAAGTGACAGAGGCATATGATATTACGCCGCTGCCAACCACATTTTTAATCAATCCTGAAGGCAAGGTAATCAAAGTCATAAAGGGAACGATGACAGAACGTAATGTCTATGAATATATGAATTTGATTAAACCAAAGGGGTCATAGAATGAAAGAGGTAAAGTGCGAGTGTGGACATATTAATCCAATCGGTACTGTTCTATGTGAATCATGCGGGAATCCCATTGCGGCTAAAGAGAAAAACTCTTCAAAGCTGCTTGATATGAGATATGACGGCAGTGCAAGACGCTCGCAAACATACAACAAAACGATTGTTGATAAAGTATGGAACTTTTTTTCTTCCGTTAAAGTGGGTGTGTGGCTGATTGTCATTACACTGCTCGCTTCTTCGCTTGGAACGATTTTTCCGCAGGAGCGATTTATTCCGCCAGGTGCATCTGCTTCCACGTATTATGAAGAGCAATATGGATCGTTTGGCAAGCTGTATTACACACTTGGATTCCATGATCTTTATAATTCTTGGTGGTTTTTAGCTCTTGTCGCATCAATCGGAATCTCCCTTGTCATTTGCAGTCTCGACCGCGTTATTCCTCTTTATCGAGCACTCAAAAACCAAGGGGTTATCAAAAAAGAAGGCTTTATGAGAAGACAGCGTCTGTTTAGCGAGACAGACAAAACATTAGATCAGCATACATATGAAGGCATCATAAGAGCAATGAAACAAAAGCGTTACCGCGTGCGAGAAGAAAATGGGCATATTTTAGCCGAAAAAGGACGTTTTTCACGCTGGGGACCTTACGTCAATCACATTGGACTAATCATCTTTCTCATTGGAGCGATGCTCCGGTTTGTCCCGGGCATGTACGTGGATGAAACGCTTTGGGTCAGAGAAGGGGAAACTGCACCAATTCCAGGTACGGATGGTCAATACTTCTTGAAAAATAATGCGTTTTCAATTGATCGCTATGAAACTGGAAATGAAAAAGAAGTGTTTGAGAATGCCATTGAAAAAGCTGGCGATGGTCAAGTGGTGAAAAGCTATAAAACGGATGCCATTTTATACAAACGTGAAGGAGAAGTTGTATTTGGTGAAAAGCCCAAGCTGAAGCAGGTAACAGAACACGATATCAAAGTGAATGAACCGCTCAAGTTTGACAATTTCTCATTATATCAAGTGGATTTTAAACAAAATGAACTCGATCAAATGGTCTTTCAGCTGATTCGTAAAGATACAGAAAAATCTTTCGGTACAGTGAAGATTAATCTGCTGGAGCCTAAGTCAGAATATGATCTTGGTAGCGGTTACAAAGTCAAGGTGATGAGCTATCTGCCTGATTTTTATTTTGACGATGATGGAACGCCAAGTACGAAAACAAGGAATCCGAATAATCCTGCTTTCGTGTTTGAAATGATTTCTCCTGAAAAACCTAAAGGTGAAAAAAGCTTTGTCGCCATTCAAGAGACAGTAGAGGGTTCTGATAACAATCTATATAAAATGAAGTTTGATCGGGTCGAAACGAAAAACGTCACAGGGTTAACAGTGAGAAAGGATTTAACACTTGGCGTGCTCATAGTAGGCGGAATCATCTTCATGATCGGTGTCGTGCAGGGGATGTATTGGCAGCATAGAAGAATCTGGCTGTCGGCAAAGGATGGAAAAGTATTGGTGGCAGGACATACAAACAAAAACTGGTTCGGCTTAAAGTCCGATCTTGGTGTGTTACTGCACGGCAGTGGCATCAAACAGCCAGTTGATCAAAAAGAACTGCCTGATACAACAAGTATCAGCAAAAGCAAGGGGGAAGGATTAGATGGCGGCAGTCAGTGAAAATCTGTTATTTGCAGCTTTTCTATTTTATTTAGCGGCAGTTCCTTTTTTTGGTGGTGCCATTAAGGGAAAAAAGAAAGAAGAAGGACCGCGCAGAAATAAGGCGGCACTCATTGGCATTACGCTTACCATCATCGGTTTTTTGAGCCAGTTGGGCTATTTTATTTCAAGATGGATCGCATCTGGTCATGCACCTGTCAGTAATTTGTTTGAGTTCACAACGGCTTTTGGCATGATGCTGGTGCTTGCATTCATCATTTTATATTTTGTGTATCAAGTGTCTGTACTTGGTTTATTTACACTTCCAATCGCTTTATTGATTATTGCCTATGCAAGTATGTTCCCATCAGATATTTCACCGCTGATTCCTTCACTTCAAAGTAATTGGCTTTATATTCACGTGACAACAGCAGCACTTGGCCAAGCCATTTTAGCCATCAGCTTTGTGGCAGGTGTCATCTTTCTACTAAAGCATGTGGATCAAACAAAGCCAGGGAAGAAGACGTTTGGTTTAGAGCTTGTCATGTTTATGATTGTGGTCACACTTGCATTTATCGCTGTTACGTCTATCTTTAGAATGACAGGATATGAAGCAACATTTAATTGGATTGATAAAAATAAAGAAAAAAGTGAGATGGTCTATGAGCTCCCAGCTCTTGTCGGACCTCATAAAGGGGAGCTTGTGACGGAAGATCGTTTGGAACCGTTTGTTGAGCTGCCGCCTGTTTTTTCAGGTAGAAAGGTCAATACGGTGTTATGGTCATTTGGCGTAGGGCTGATCATATACGGACTCATTCGATTGATCATTCGCAAACGGCTGAGCGCACTGCTTCAACCGCTAGTGAAACAGGTGAACCTAGATTTAGTTGATGAAATTGGGTATAGGGCTGTTTCGATTGGTTTCCCTGTATTTGCGTTAGGCGGGCTGATCTTTGCCATGATCTGGGCGCAAATTGCATGGACTAGGTTTTGGGGCTGGGACCCGAAGGAAGTATGGGCATTGATTACGTTTCTCTTTTATGCTGCCTATCTTCATCTTCGCTTGTCGCGAGGCTGGCATGGTGAAAAGTCCGCATGGCTTGCTGTGATCGGCTTCGCCATTATTATGTTTAATCTCATCTTTGTCAACCTTGTCATTGCGGGGCTTCATTCTTACGCATAATCACAAGGAAAAGCCAACTTTTATGATTCAATTCGGCTTTTTGTTAAAATGAATGTAACAACGGAGAAAGCAGGAGGACTGTCTAATGGAACACACAACTCAAACGAAAATATTAGTCGTAGATGATGAGGCAAGAATTCGCCGCCTTTTAAAAATGTATTTAGAACGTGAAAATTATGAAATCGATGAAGCGGAAAATGGAGATGAGGCGATTCAAAAAGGGCTTCAAACCGATTATGACCTCATTTTGCTCGATTTAATGATGCCTGGTACAGATGGAATCGAAGTGTGTAATCAAATTCGAGACAAAAAAGCGACTCCAATCATTATGCTGACCGCAAAAGGAGAAGAAGCCAACCGCGTTCAAGGATTTGAGGCAGGAACGGATGACTACATCGTCAAACCTTTCAGCCCGCGTGAAGTGGTTTTACGTGTAAAGGCATTGCTCAGAAGATCGTCTCAAACGTCTTATTTGAATACTGGGACAACAACAAAGGATGTTCTTGTGTTTTCTCATCTTTCTATTGACCATGATGCACATAGAGTGACGGCTGATGGTAAAGAAGTCAGCCTCACGCCGAAGGAATATGAGCTTTTATATTTCCTTGCAAAAACACCAGATAAGGTCTATGACAGAGAAAAGCTGCTAAAAGAAGTATGGCAATATGAATTCTTTGGAGACTTACGAACAGTTGATACTCATGTCAAACGACTTCGTGAAAAACTGAATAAAGTGTCACCAGAAGCAGCGAAAAAAATCGTAACTGTATGGGGTGTCGGGTACAAATTTGAGGTCGGCGCTGAATGAAACTGTGGAAAAGTGTTGTAGGAAAGCTATGGTTAACCATTCTTTTCCTCGTCCTGATCGTTTTATCTATTTTAACTGTGCTTCTTTTAGAGTTCATTGAGAATTATCATGTAGAAGAAGCAAAATCTGATTTAACACAAATGGCAAACAAAGTAGCGGTCATTTTAGAAAGCCATGAGGATCAATCGCTTGCGAGGTCGATTACATCAGAACTCGCTGACAAATTGACAAGTATTGCGATCATCCAAGAGGACGGGCTAGAGTGGTATTCGTCTGAAAAAGACGGGAAGCTTCCTGCGATTACAAAGAAACAAATTGAAGCGGACAACGATTTAAATCAAGCACTGAAAGATCGTAAAAAAATCAGTAAACGTGCAGAACCTGATGCAGGCAATCGAAAAGATGAACGGATTGTAGTCGGTGTTCCATATGAAGCGAACGGAAAAAAAGGCATGGTCTTTCTTTCTCAATCACTCCTCGCTGTAGAACAAACAACGAAACATACGACACGCTACATCTTTTTAGCCGCCGGCATTGCGATTGTACTGACCACTATATTCGCTTTCTTCTTGTCAACACGTGTCACCTATCCTCTCAGAAAGATGAGAGAGGGTGCACAAGATTTGGCGAAAGGGAAATTTGATACAAAGATTCCTATTTTAACGCAAGATGAAATTGGAGAACTGGCGATCGCCTTTAATCAAATGGGGAAGCAGCTTAAATTCCATATCACAGCCTTAAATCAAGAAAAAGAACATTTATCTAATATTTTAAGCAGTATGGCTGATGGCGTCATCACCATCAATATTGATGGAACGATTTTGATGACAAATCCTCCTGCAGAACGATTTTTGCAGGCATGGTATTACGAGCAAAATATGAAGATCAAGGATGGAGATGAACTGCCGCCAGAAGCGCGCGAGCTATTTCATACAGCTGTCAGCACAGAAAAAGAGCAAATGATCGAAGTTACGCTGCAAGGGCGTACCTGGGTTCTTCTCATGTCTCCGCTGTATAATCAGCAGGATGTCAGGGGAGCAGTTGCAGTCCTTCGTGATATGACGGAGGAACGAAGACTTGATAAACTGAGAAAAGACTTCATTGCCAATGTCAGTCATGAACTTCGTACACCAATTGCCATGCTGCAAGGGTACAGTGAGGCAATTGTAGATGATATTGCTGGATCAGAAGAGGAAAAGAAAGAGATTGCGCAAATTATCTATGATGAATCACTTCGAATGGGACGTCTTGTGAATGACCTTCTAGATCTAGCGAGAATGGAAGCAGGTCATATTACACTGAATCTTGAATCAACAGATACGGAAGAGCTGACAGAGAAGATCTACCGTAAGTTTCTCGGGATTGCGAAAGAAAAACAAATCGACCTTACGTATGATATTCAAGTGGATGAACCGCACTTTGTATTCGATCCAGATAAGATTGAGCAAGTGTTTACGAATCTCATTGATAATGCTATTCGTCATACACCAGAAGGCGGCGAGGTTCACTTCTCGGTTCAATCGGTGGAAAACGGACTGAAAATGGATGTAAAAGATTCGGGGAGTGGAATTCCGGAAGAGGATCTGCCCTTTATTTTCGAACGCTTTTATAAAGCCGATAAAGCAAGGACGAGAGGGCGTTCTGGTACTGGACTTGGCCTTGCGATTGTGAAGAACATCATCGAGGCGCATCAAGGCTCTATACATGCTCACAGCAAAGCGGGGGCAGGTACACACTTCACATTCTATATTCCGAGAAAAAAGCAGGAACTCGTCTAATCTTGACGAAGAATCTTGTTACATGAGAAACACTTCTTTTCGTAAAGAAAATGAAGTGTTTTTTCTATTTTAAAATTTTTAAGGAGAAGTTAAACAAAAAGCCCTTTCCAAACTGTCGAACTTGTAATATATTTGTCATAAAGTTGTAATGTAACGTTTTATAAGAGTCACTCGACAAAAATAAGTGAACGGAGGGGTTTCCTATGCACGAAACCTTTCAAAAAATATATGATTCGTACCATCAAGATTTGTACCAGTTTTTATTTTATATGGTTAAAGATAAAAATCAGGCAGAGGATCTCGTACAGGAGGTTTACATTCGGGTACTTCACTCATATAAAACTTTTGAAGGAAGAAGCAGCGAGAAAACATGGCTGTTTTCAATTGCAAGGCATGTGGCGATTGACTGGTTTCGCAAGCAGCAAACCATTAGACAACGGGTACTCGGCACGTTTGATTGGGATAAGCAGGATGTAAAAGACCCAGACTTGCTCCCAGACGAACTGGCTGTACAGGATGAAAATACTAAAGAAATTTATGCCGCGCTTGATCACTGCACGATTGATCAAAGAGCTGTCATCATTTTAAGGTTTATCCAGGGCTACTCAATCATGGAGACGGCAAAGGCGCTAAAGTTCTCGGAAAGCAAAGTCAAAACAACGCAGCACCGAGGCCTGAAAGTGCTCCGAAAACATATGGAGCTTTTGAAGGAGGAGCTAGTGAATGAAAACGAACAGGTCCGATTGGAGCGAAGAACGAATCAAGGTGTTACTAAGTCAGCTTCCAAAGGTGGAGGACAACCGTTCATCTAAGCAGATATACCAGCAGGTGCTGATGGCAAGCGGGAAGAAAAAGAAAAGTGTCAAATGGATCGGTCCAGCGGTGGCAACCGTTGTGGTTTTATTTATGGCGTTTTTAATTTCTCCTCATTTATTTCAGCCGGCTGCTCAAGAACAGCATAAACAGATAAAAATGGACTCAAGTGCTGACAAAGGACAGGCAAATGCCACATTAGAGCCGGTCAAACAGGCAAATGGTACCACACACGTTGTTTCTCATGAAGACAAGCAAAAGTATATGACGGTTGCATACATAGATGAATCAACATCTCAAGTGGTTCCCATTAGTATTGAAAAAGAGAATGAACATGACCATTTGCAGGAAATGATGAACACATATGAACAGGTGCAGCTGCCTGAAATGACAAAGCCACTTCAATCTTATCTTGAGATGGTGGACCTTCGTGAAAATGGGAATACACTTGTTTTTCAGTTAAAAAATGATTTGTCCCTTGATACGATAAAGGAAGCCAATCGATTTAAAGATATGGTAAAAGAAACGCTCAAATGGAGCAGGTATAAACAAGTGGAAATCAAATCAGTCAAAGGCTCTCATCTTCAATTAGGGGCTAGCAGCATTGGCGCAATATCAATTGATAAACAAACGAAGAAAGCTTATTACGTGTTAGAAAATAAGAGCGGGACTTTTTTGGTGCCCTCCAAAACACATTATTCTTCTTATGAAGAAGCTGTAGAGGCCATGAAACGCACGAGTGATTCTGGACTTGAACCATTAATTAAAGAAGAACCCATTAAAGAAGTGACATCAAAAGGTAAACATGTAACCATCACGTTTGGAGCATCAGCACAATTATCGGACTCAATTGATCATACTCTACTCATTGAAGGTCTGCTGCTCACAGCGAAAGATTTTGGTTTTACAGATGTCACCATTCAATATGAAGGAACAGATCAAGTAGGACCATATGAATTAAATGAACCAATAGAGGTACCGGCCCTGCCGAATCCAGTTGTCATTAAAGATCGTTAAAGGACGCAAGCATTTCAATGCGTTCTTTTTTGATGTATAGAAAAGGGTCTTCTTGCTGTATACTAAGCTGTCATGAAAAGAACCTCAAAAAAGGGGAGTCACTGATGAAAAGGTATTGCTTCATAGGTGCCAGCTGTTTTTTGCTCTTGATCTTAGCGCCATCTGCCCATGCGCAGAAGACAAACGAATGGGTGGAACCAGTGAAAGGAGAAGTCACTGACTTGTTTGGGAAAAGGGGCGGCTCGCATAAGGGATTAGATATAGCTGCGCCAGAAGGAGAATCCATTTTTGCTGCAAGTGAAGGTGTGGTCACGCGTTCGTATGTATCGGCTACATATGGAGAAGTTATATTTATTCAGCATCCAAATGGATACGAAACCGTCTATGCTCATTTACACGAGCGTTTTGTGAAAAAGGGTGACCATGTACAAGCGGGACAGCCGATTGGCATAATTGGCAACACAGGAGCCTCCAGAGGCACTCATTTGCATTTTGAAGTACATCGTGGCAATTGGTCAGTCAGCAAAAAGGATGCGGTAGATCCGCTCAAAATGATTGCTGTGGAACGTTTCCAAGAGCCGGCTCTTCATGTAAATGGACATGAAAAAAATACATATGTCATTAAACAAGGGGATACCCTTTGGTCGATAGCAAAGGCGCATGAAATGACTGTAGAACAATTGAAAAAGATTAATGAGCTGACCACTCACCTCATTCGAACAGGAGACCGTTTAATGGTTTCAACTAAATAAACCTCATGCTTTTGCATGAGGTCAGCGTGTAGACAAACCCTCGCATTCGTTGTCAGGGCTGCGTGCCGGTGCTCACGAATGTCAAATTCGCTCCGCAAAGATAAGCCGCCCTTCCTAGGGCTGCAAAGGTTTTCAATCACGCTGAAAAGAAGACAAAGAGCTAAAATGAAAATCATTTTAGCTCTTTGTCGACAATCTAAAACCTCATGCAAAGCATGAGGTTTATCACTGTTTTTTATAGATCAATCAGGCGGACAGAAAGAATATCCTGCACTTCAGTTAATTTTTTCACAATTTCGTCCTCTAGATGCTTGTCGAAAGAAAGCATCATAATGGCTTCGCCGCCTTTTTCTTTACGTCCCACCTGCATTGTGGCGATGTTGACATCATGGTCGCCTAAAATCTGTCCAACCTTTCCAATCACACCAGGTGCATCTGTATGCTGGATATAGACAAGGTGTCCATCTGGATAAAAATCAATATTAAAACCATTAATAGAAACAACGCGCTCCCCTAGATGCGGGATGTAAGTCGCTTTTAGAGTAAAGGTTGAAAGATCACCTTTGACTTCAATGGAAATACTGTTTTCGTAACCAGATTCGCTGGAAGAAATTTTTTCACTAAAGCTAATGCCTCGTTCTTTTGCGACCATTCCAGCATTTACTTCATTCACAGTCGAATCAACACGCTCTTTTAAAAAGCCTGACAGAAGACTCTTTGTGATAAAGGATGTTTCGAGTTTTGAAATAGAGCCTTCATAAGAAATGCCTACTTCTTTTACAGGTTCTCTCATTGATTGAGAGACAAGACGTCCAAGTTTTCCTGCAAATTGATGATAAGGCTGAATCTTTTTGAACTCGTCTTTTGTCATCGCTGGTAGATTAATAGATGACATGACAGGAAGACCTTTTGCAAATTGAAGGACTTCTTCAGATACTTGCGCCGCTACATTTAATTGTGCTTCTTTTGTAGAGGCACCAAGATGCGGAGTTGCAATGACATGTGGATGATCCACAAGCGGATTATCAGTTGGCGGTTCTACCTCGAATACATCGAGTGCAGCTCCTGCGACATGGCCGCTTTCAAGTGCCTCAAGAAGGTCAGCCTCGTCAATAATGCCGCCGCGCGCACAGTTTACAAGGCGAACACCTTTTTTCGTTTTTGCAATCGTTTCTTTATTGAGAAGTCCTCTTGTTTCTTTTGTTAATGGCGTATGTACAGTAATAATATCTGATACTTCGAGTACTTCATCAAGTGATTTCGCATTGACGCCAATTTTTTCTGCACGTTCCTTTGTGAGAAATGGGTCAAACACGTTGACTGTCATGCCAAATGCTCTTGCACGCTGCGCGATTTCACTTCCGATTCTGCCTAAGCCGACAATCCCAAGAGATTTTCCGTAAAGCTCAGCACCAACATATGCACCTCTGTTCCATTCTTTTGATTTGACAGAAATGTTGGCTTGCGGAATATGACGCATAAGTGATGAAATCATAGCGAACGTATGCTCAGCTGTCGAGATCGTATTACCGTTTGGTGCATTGATCACAATGACGCCGTGTTTGGTCGCTTCATCAATGTCAATATTGTCTACTCCCACACCGGCACGGCCGACAATTTTTAATGAAGTCATTTTTTCATAAAGCTCTTTCGTTACTTTCGTGGCACTTCTGACAAGTAAGGCATCAAACGTGTGTAATTCATCTTCTGCTTCTGCTACATTTTTTTGGACAATTTCAACAAAATCTGATTCTAAAAGTGGTAGAAGACCATCATTGCTCATCTTATCTGAGACTAATACTCGAAACATCGTAAGATTTCCTCCTAAAATAAACGTCATAAATATCTGATAATTTACCATATTCCTTTTCACTGTGTCAATCAAATTAAAGCAGTAAAGTGAAAAAGAAAACACGAACATTTCTTTGTGTCTTTATAAAGAATGAACACCTTTAAACAAAAGATAACCAATTTTTGCGCATTTGTCATTATAATTTTTGTGTTTTTTACGATTTCTTAAAACTGATGAATTTGCTCAGATTTTTATCTGTACAAATGCTCATATATCATATATAATGATGTCGAATTGAATAATGATCAATCTTCGGGGCAGGGTGTAATTCCCTACCGGCGGTGATGAGCATAGTCTCTAAGCCCGCGAGCCTTTTTGGCAGGATTCGGTGTGATTCCGAAGCCGACAGTATAGTCTGGATGGGAGAAGATGGAGGTTCATAAACGTTGAAAACATTGATGTTCACACGTTTATTTGTCTAGCCCAATTTCCCCGCTCCTGTTTTCAAGGGCGGTTTTTTTGTGGCTAAAATGGAACAATCCTCTTTTCGAAAGATTTGATCGAAAAGGAGAGAGAATATTGAATCAAAGTAAAGTAAAGCGTTTAGTTGTTACCAGTATGCTCAGCAGTATTTCGTTTGTGTTAATTTTATTGGATTTTCCTTTCCCGGGTCTTCCAGCGTATTTGAAAATTGATTTTAGTGATATCCCGGCAATTATTGCGATTTTAATTTATGGACCGGGTGCAGGGATTGCTGTTGAGGCATTAAAAAATGTACTGCATTACCTCATTCAAGGCAGTATGTCCGGCGTTCCAGTTGGGCAAGTTGCGAACTTCATTGCAGGCACACTATTTATCTTGCCAGTCGCCTTTATGTTTAAAAAAATCAAATCAGCAAAAGGGATGGCATGGTCTATGATCACGGGTACATTGCTTATGACTGTGATGATGAGTATTTTAAATTACTTCTTATTCCTGCCAGCTTACACATGGTTCTTAAACGCGCCAGAACTATCCGATCATGCGCTCAAGACGACCATTACAGCAGGGATCTTACCATTTAACTTTATTAAAGGAATCATCATTACCATCGTGTTTAGCCTCATTTTTGTGAAAATGCGTCCATGGTTTGAAAATAAACGCCGACTTCAAAATAGTTAATATAAAAAAAGCCCCTGCATAAGGGGCTTTTATACTATTCATGCTTAAGCGGGTCACCATCGAAAGATTCGTCCGCAACTTTGATTGAATCTGTTGGACATCCTTCAAATGCATCAAGCATATCTTCTTCAAGTACTTCTGGAACTTCTACAGTCCCTTGGTTGTCATCAAGCGTAACAAATGCAATGCCTTCATCATCATAATCATAAATGTCTGGAGCAGCTGCACCGCATGCGCCGCAAGCAATACATGTGTCTTTGTCTACAATTGTATATTTTGCCATGTTAAAAAAATACCTCCCAGATTGTTCGATGGAACAAATGGTCTAACCTTTTTAGTTTCACCGATAAAAAACAATTTCCTCAAACCTTATTGTAATGATTTTAATTTCACATTTCAACTGTAAAGTGATTGAGAATGCTTATCACATAAGGGTTTGTTCATAACTTTCCCCCACAAATTGAGTTTAAACATTTCTTCTTCTATGAAATCTGTTAAAATAAAGGGAGAAAATATTCGAATTTTGTCAGGAAGACAGGTGCTTTGGCGAATGACTCTTCATTACTTGGATGTCATGTTAATGGACAGCGTACATAAATTGAACGGCGAACGCTCCATAAGTGCTGTCTACCATCTTTTTAAAGGAAAGAAATCATCACAAACCATACAGGATGCCAGTTTGTTTCAGCTTTCAAAGTACTTCGGCTGTTACCCGGGGTTTACGAGGGATCAGCTGAATCGCTCTGCTATAAAGCTTGACGAAAAGCACTACATTGTAAAAACAGGGGAGACATTCACTGTTACAAATGCAGGACAGCGTATGCTAAACCAGTATTTTTCAGAAAAACCGATGCCCGCTTATTTTCACGGTGCCAAATATCATGATAAAGCAAAGGTGCTATGGATGAGGCTTTCGTTACTTGTACAAGTGCTGTCTCACCATCTGGCTGGATCGCATCAATATGTTCCAATACAAAGAGATGTATCTGTACAAAGCTGGACGAAATCCTTCTTAAAACAGCATCACGAGAAGAATAAGCTTTCGGAAGAGCTGCATCATGAACTAGACAAGCTCCTTTCCCGTATAAGTGATCAAGAGGCGCTGATTTTTGTTTACTCATTGACGTCAAATGAAAGAATTGGGCGTACGTATCAGCAAATGGCAGAGTGGCTAAAAGAAGATGTGTGGTATGTGTACCTGCTTTTTTGGAATGTCCTCCATTATTTTATTCATGCTGCCCGAAAAGGTGAAGCGCAGGTCATGCAGCAGCTCGTAGGTGACCTTGAATTCAAACGCGTGCTAACAACCTCTACTCATAAAACGCTCGAGCTTGTGCAAAAAGGCTATGATATTGATCAGATTGCTCACATTCGTTCATTAAAAAAGGCAACGATCGAAGACCATATTGTCGAGCTGTCCATACATGAACCGAGCTTCTCAATAGAGCCGTATGTGAGTGAAGAAGAGCAGCAGGCCATTCATGCAGTAGCCAGGGAGCTTCAAACAAATAAAATGAAGCTGATTAAAGAAAAACTCGAACATCCATTTACTTATTTTCAAATAAGATTGGCTCTGACAAGGATGGTGAAAGCAAATGGATAAGCTTCATCAGACGCTCATGCGATATTTTGGTTACGACTCATTTAAGGCAGGTCAAGAGGACATTATTCAAAGTGTACTGAATCAGAAAGATACGGTTGCCATGCTGCCTACTGGCGGAGGGAAGTCCATCTGCTATCAAATTCCCGGCTATATGACTGAAGGATTAGTTCTCATTATTTCGCCGCTGTTATCGCTTATGGAGGACCAAGTCGAACGAATGAAAATGCGCGGGGAAAAACGAGTGGCGGCACTGAACAGCACATTATCTTTTCAGGAGAGACGGCATATCATTCGGCATTTGCCATCATATAAATTTTTATTCGTCGCGCCTGAGACATTAATGTCAGAGGTGCTGCTAGAACAGCTCAAATCGATGCATATTGGTCTGTTCGTCGTCGATGAAGCCCATTGTATATCCGAATGGGGGCATGATTTCCGTCCGGAATATTCCAAGCTGGGAGAATGGAGAGAAGCGTTAGGTCATCCTGTTGCCTTAGCACTGACGGCAACTGCAACAAAACAAACGCTAAAAGATACCGTGCAAACGTTAAGATTGCAGCATCCAGACTTTCATATCCATTCTGTCAACCGGCCAAACATCGCATTAGTCAAAGAAGCGCATGAAACGAAAGAAGCAAAAGAGAAACGGGCCATTGAGCTTGTGGAATTCCTGCAAGGCCCTGGCCTGATTTATTGCCCGACCCGGCAAATGACAGAAGATATGGCGCTCATAATGAAACAAAAAACCCATCAGCGTGTAGAGTATTACCATGGCGGAATGGATGCAGGAGACCGCATGCTTATTCAGCAGCAATTTATCAGCGGACAGCTTGACCTCATTTGTTGTACAAGTGCTTTTGGAATGGGAATTGACAAAGCAGATATACGATTTGTTATTCATATGAGCCCGCCGCAGTCTATTGAAGCATTTATGCAGGAAATTGGAAGAGCAGGACGGGACGGGAAAAATAGTGTGAGCATTCTTTTATATACAGAAGAGGACGCGGATATTCAACAGCATTTAATACAAGCAGAGGGCTTTGATGATCCAGAAATTGATTTTTTCTTAGCCAGGCTGACACAAATGCAGACAAATGATGAAAAGAAACTACGTGAACAATTGATGGAATCAGGGCTTCAGGAGACACGTGCAAGAATGCTGATCCATTATTACAGGATGTATCAGTCTGACGAGCCTCGTGTGCTCCTGATGAAACTGAAAGAGAAATTGCAGGACAGACAAACTGAAAAACTGAGAAAAGTGTGGCAATTTAAGGAGCGGATCACAGATCATAGCTGCTTTAGACAATCTCTGTTATCATACTTTTACGAACAGCTTGATCAAACGGAGAGCGCATCCTCTGGCAGCTGCTGCTCTTCTTGCGGACTTGACCTGTCTGATTATGAAAAAAAAGATCAACCATTGGAGCTGAATGAAATGAAACACTGGAAGACCGTGCTGGACCATATGTTTCATCTGACAAAAGAGGCGCAGCATTGATTGAACAACATCGCCGAATCATCGAAAAATTAACCGATCGACAAGTTGTAGAACAGCTGTATTTCACGCAGCTGCTGATGCTGATCATTTCTTTTTTACTAGGTATATTTATGTTCAATCATTGGACAGATTTTACATCCCTTTGGGAGATCCAAGATGCGCGGATACTGACTTATGGAATTGGCGGCGCTGCGGTTGTGATTATTGTGGATGCGATTGTCATGAAGGTGTTTCCTGCTCATATGTATGATGATGGCGGATTAAATGAAAAAATGTTCAAAAATCGCAGCATCCCGCATATTGTTTGGTTAACACTGCTCATCGCCTTTTCAGAGGAAATTCTATTCCGAGGGATCGTTCAGCAGCAATTTGGATTGGAGATTGCCAGTATTGTGTTTGCGCTCCTTCACTTTCGCTACTTATCAAAAATACTCTTGTTTATCCTTGTGGTTTCTATTAGTATTTTTTTAGGACTTTTATACGAGTGGACTGGGAATTTATTTGTTCCTGTCATGACCCATTTTGTCATTGACTTAGTCTTTGCTTGTCAAATTCGTTTGAAATATAGGGGGAGGGATGAACATGGAAGAAATGTCGAGAATGAAGAGAAAGAAGGAGCAGCTGACAAACATCCATGACGATGATGCAGAGAAAATTTTTGAAGAAGAAGTGCAGCCTTCAGATGACTCTCACTTTCCTACACGAGAAGATTTTCATGAATATAAAAAGCAGCGCACGAAAAAGGTGCGTAATCCATTGTTTACAACACTTGCTATTATCTTTCCTATTATCGTCGTCACAGTGTTCTTCCTTTTGATCTACTACACATCAAAGGAAATCAACCATAATAATAATCAAGATGTATATAATATTGATTCTACATCAAGTGCTGACACAGACCCAGTCCCGTCAGCACTTGTCGAAACGAAAAATGACTCAAGCGTTGATAAAGCGGATGCGTCTGATGATGAGAAGCAAAAGAAAGAGAAAGAAAAACAGCGGTCGAAAGAAAAAGCTGAACAGCAGAAAAAAGAAAAAGCTGCTAAAGAGAAAGAAGAGCGTGAACAAGCAGCGAAAGAAAAAGAGCGCGCGAGAGCCGAAGCTGCCAAAAAGCGTGAACAGCAGCAGCTAGCCTTGCAAAAGCAACAGGAAGAGAAAAAACGAAAAGAGGCCGAAGAGAAAAAGAAGCAGGAAGAAAAGCCAGTTCGTGTCGTGCAGCACACCGTTGGTCCAGAGGAAAACCTGTATCGAATTTCAATGAAGTATTACAAAAACCGTTCGGGTGAAGAGAAAATTAGAGCCTATAATCATTTGAAAGGTAACAGCGTGTATAGTGGTCAAGTGCTGAATATTCCACTAGAAAACTAATCACCTGACATGAATGAAGAAGCACGCACATACATATGTAGAAAAAAGGGACAGGGTGTATGTGATGACATTGCACGCAATCAGCCGATATATGGATCAGCCGACACGGAAAATGATGGAAACATTGATCAAAAGAAAGCATAAATATGAGGGCTTTGCCAAGCAGTGCAAAAGATGGCAATGGACAGCCCTTCTATCGCTGGCCATTCTTTTGTTTTATTTTGTGATCACGGCAAATGCGGGAGGCGGCTCGCTTCAGCCGGAAGCCATGATTGCCACACTGCTTGGTCATGAAGTTTTTCTGTTTTGGATCATGGCTGAAGTCTTTGCTTTTTACGCCTCTTATTACTACAAGAAAAAAGAAGAAAAGGCTGAGGATGAATATCATCGGCTTCGATGTGAAATTATACAAAAAAGCACAGATTTATGGCCGCAATCAAATCAGTGGAAAGAGCGCGAGACGGTTTTTCACTATATGCAGAAGCAATACGACATTAATCTCTATTATGAAAGTAAATAAATGAGAAAAAAAGACGTTTAACAGTTGAAACGTCTTTTTTCATTCAAGCGTCTTATGAAAGAAAGATATGTAAGGGAGCCATTTGTGATGAAATATGCCATCGGATTTACTGCCGCCATTGCGGCTGTTACAACAGGTGTGTGTGTAACGGCAAAAATGGTGAAAACGGCAAAACAAAACAACATCAAAAAGCATTACTTTACAATAGAAGCACTTCAATCAGACCGGCCTGCTGTCATTTTCTTTATTTCTGATACACACAGACGTCTCATCAGTGACACTTTATTAGCAGAAATCAGACAGGAAGAGCCAGATGTGATTATGATTGGCGGAGATTTAGCAGAAAAAGGTGTACCCTATGCAAGGATTGAAGAAAATGTGAAACGTTTATCAAGAATTGCGCCGGTTTATTTTGTTTGGGGAAATAATGATCATGAGCTGCACCAGCAAAGGTTTAAAGAAATTCTTCATGCATACGATGTCACGACTTTGCAAAATGAAACGGCTGTATGGAATTTCGAAGGGCAGCGAATCAAAATTGGAGGAATTGATGATATTCGGCTTGAAAAAGCAGATTATGAAGCGATACGGCCTGAGTTTGTGAAAGATGATGTCAATATTCTCTTATCACACAATCCAGATGTACATCATTTGATGAGTGAAGAAGAAGGAATCGATCTTGTCCTGAGCGGTCATACGCATGGGGGACAGATCCGAATTGGGAAATTTGGACCGTATGAAAAAGGAAGAACTGGCCAGGTCAAAGGTGCGTTCTTTCTCATTAGTAATGGCTACGGAACAACAAAAATTCCCTTGCGTCTCGGAGCAGAACCAGAAACCCATCTGATCTATTTAATGCCTCTAAAAACGCGTTAACTTGCGGCACCCTCAATATTTTCCATAAAAGTCACCGTAAGCTTAGCTTCGTGCTTGTCTTCCGTCTTGACACAGTGTAAACTGAATACAAAATTAAGAACCTATGACTCATCATCTCATATACTACAGTATGATGTGTGTTTAGAAGAGGCAGGAGGGAACGTTATGCGACTGGAGCGTCTGAATTATAATAAAATCAAAATTTTTCTCACACTAGATGACCTGACAGACCGAGGTCTTACGAAAGAAGACCTTTGGAAAGATTCGTTCAAAGTCCATCAGCTGTTTAAAGACATGATGAACGAAGCGAATCAGGAGCTCGGTTTTGAAGCGAATGGACCGATTGCTGTTGAAGTATTTTCTCTTCAGGCGCAGGGGATGGTCGTCATTGTCACAAAGAGTCAGCAGGAAGATGCTGATGATGAGTTTGATGAAGATTACATTGAGATGCAAGTCAAGCTCGACGAGAGTAAGCATGTGCTCTATCAATTTGCCTCGTTTGAAGATGTGATTCAACTGTCCCATAGTTTAAGTCGTATTGGACTTTTAGGGGGTACAGTTTACCATTATGAAGGTCAATATTACCTCAGCCTGGATGATGTTGGAGAATTATCTGCTGATACAGTCATTTCGATTTTAGCAGAGTTTGGTTCACCTACGACACTCACCATTCACCGGCTAAAAGAATATGGAAAAGTGATCATGCAAGAAGATGCTGTGAAAACGATTCAAATGTATTTTTAATCACTTTTTTCTATTATATTTAATACTGTTGTGATGAAACAACAGTATTTTTTTATATCCTTTTTTATATTTATAAACGCTGATATTTTATTTTGATAAAAAACGCTTTTTACCTTTGCTTTACCAGTACGAAGGTGTATACTATTGCTTGAAAGGGAGCAGTAGATCATGAAAGATTTCTAGGGGGTTTATTTTAATGGCAGCCGATCAAAACGCCGCTCATAACGCAGAAGATAAGCTAGATGTTTTAAAGTCAACTCAAACCGTCATACATAAAGCGCTAGACAAATTAGGGTATCCGCAGGAAGTGTATGAATTGCTGAAGGAGCCAATTCGTCTATTAACGGTCAAAATTCCAGTACGTATGGATGATGGATCGGTGAAAATTTTCACTGGTTACCGCGCACAGCACAATGATGCTGTCGGTCCAACAAAAGGCGGAATCCGTTTCCACCCGAACGTTACGGAAAAAGAAGTAAAAGCGCTTTCAATTTGGATGAGTTTAAAATGTGGAATTGTGGATCTTCCTTATGGCGGAGGAAAAGGCGGTATTATCTGTGATCCAAGAGAAATGTCATTCAGAGAGCTTGAAAAACTAAGCCGCGGCTATGTTCGCGCCATCAGTCAAATCGTTGGACCAACAAAAGATGTTCCAGCACCAGACGTGTTTACGAACTCTCAAATTATGGCATGGATGATGGATGAATATTCTAGAATTGATGAATTTAACTCGCCAGGATTTATTACAGGAAAACCAATTGTTCTTGGAGGATCACACGGACGTGATACTGCAACAGCAAAAGGTGTGACGATCTGCATCAAAGAAGCGGCGAAGAAAAAAGGAATTGACATTAACGGGGCTCGTGTTGTCGTACAGGGATTCGGAAATGCAGGAAGCTACTTAGCTAAATTCATGTATGATGCTGGAGCAAAAATCGTAGGAATTTCAGATGCGTACGGCGGATTATACGATGAAGATGGTCTAGACATTGACTACTTGCTTGACCGACGTGACAGCTTTGGAACCGTCACTAAACTATTTAACGATACAATTACAAACCAAGAGCTGCTTGAGCTGGATTGTGATATCTTAGTACCTGCAGCCATTGAAAACCAAATCACAGAAGATAATGCGGCAAACATTAAAGCCAAAATTGTCGTAGAAGCAGCAAATGGCCCAACGACACTGGAAGGAACCAAAATTCTTTCAGATCGTGGTGTACTGCTTGTTCCAGACGTACTTGCGAGTGCGGGTGGTGTAACTGTTTCTTACTTTGAATGGGTTCAGAATAACCAAGGGTTCTACTGGACAGAAGAAGAAGTTGAAACTCGTTTAGAAGATATGATGGTGAAATCATTTAATAATATTTATGAAATGGCGCAAAACCGCCGAATTGATATGCGTCTTGCTGCATATATGGTCGGTGTACGTAAAATGGCTGAAGCTTCTCGATTCAGAGGCTGGATTTAAGCGGCTGATTTGCATCGCGCCTTAAAATCTCCTATCCTTAAATAGGAGATTTTTTTATGGAATGGAACAAAGAATCAAACAGCCCAGCAATTGTTATTGCAGTGAAATGACAGGAGTGGAACAAATGAAACAAGAAAAAGCGATCATAATAGGAGGCGGCCCATGCGGGTTATCAGCTGCCATTGCATTCAAGCAAATTGGGATTGATGCACTTGTGATTGAAAAGGGGAATGTCGTGAACAGTATTTATCATTACCCAACACATCAAACCTTTTTTAGTACAAGTGAAAAGCTTGAAATCGGTGATGTTGCTTTTATTACTGAAAACCGTAAGCCCGTTCGTATTCAGGCGCTTTCCTATTACCGAGAGGTCGTCAGACGAAAAAAACTGCGTGTGCATGCTTTTGAAAAAGTAAACGCCGTGACGAAACAAGATGGCCGTTTTACGGTGAATACATCAAAAGACGACTATGCATGTGATTACGTCGTCATTGCGACTGGCTACTATGATCATCCAAACTATATGAACGTCAAAGGAGAAGACCTTCCCCACGTATATCACTATTTTAAAGAAGGACATCCATATTTTGATAAAGATGTGACGGTGATCGGCGGGAAGAACTCCAGTGTTGATGCTGCGTTAGAACTTGTGAAATGCGGAAGCAGAGTCACTGTGCTGTATAGAGGAACTGAATATTCATCCAGCATCAAGCCTTGGATTTTACCAGAGTTTGAAGCGCTTGTCCGTAATGGAACGATTCGAATGGAGTTTGGTGCGCAGGTGAAAGAAATCACAGAAGAAGATGTGATCTTCACAAACCAGCAAAATCAAACGGATCGAGTGAAAAGTGACTATGTATTTGCCATGACTGGCTATCACCCAGATCATTCTTTCTTAGAAAAAATGGGTGTCACGATTGACCAAGAATCAGGCCGTCCAGCATTTGATGAAGAGACGATGGAAACGAATGTTGAAGGCATTTTCATTGCAGGAGTCATTGCAGCTGGAAATAATGCCAATGAAATTTTTATCGAAAATGGAAGATTTCATGGCGGACTCATTGCAGAAGAAATCAAAAAAAGAATTAACGGATAAAAAAAGAACTGAATCCTTCAAAGGGGTTCGGTTCTTTTTTTTATAAATTGGGATTATATAGAAAGGTATTTTTAGAAAAATGGGCCCGAGTCATATAAAAAAAGGGTAAATCATGGTACGATAATGAAGGATAATGTAGGGAAAGAGGTCTGGTTATGATCGCAATCATCTCAGCAGGTTTAGCTCCCGGCATCGCACTTTTAAGTTATTTTTATTTGAAAGATCAGTACGACAATGAGCCGGTTCACATGGTCATCAGATCTTTTATGCTAGGTGTCATACTTGTGTTTCCAACCATGTTTATTCAATATGTCCTTCAAGAGGAAAATATTGCAACAAATCCTATCTTGATTTCATTTGTGACGTCGGGCTTTTTAGAGGAATCATTAAAATGGTTTATTTTAATGGTCAGCGTTTATGCACATGCCCAGTTTGACGAACACTATGACGGAATTGTGTATGGAACGAGTGTCTCACTTGGTTTTGCAACACTTGAAAATATCCTTTACTTAGTCGGCCACGGGGTCGAATATGCGTTTACCCGTGCTTTATTACCTGTATCAAGTCACGCATTATTTGGTGTTGTGATGGGATTTTATATCGGAAAAGCCCGCTTCTCTGATAAAAAAGAGCAGCGCAAATGGCTGATCCTTTCTTTAACGCTCCCTGTGCTGTTTCACGGCCTGTATGATTTCATTCTATTAGGGATGAAAAACTGGGGATATATCATGGTGCCGTTCATGATTTTTTTATGGTGGTTTGGTTTAAGGAAAGCAAAAAAAGCCCGTGCGGTAAAAATGGTGCAAATTTAATTTGGAAAACGTCCTATTTGTTTATAGGGCGTTTTTTTGTCTTTTCCATCCAATTCTCTCCTGTGTTGAATGTATAAAAATAGGGATCGGAAGAAACATATATTCAAACATCAAAAGTACAGGAGGATCAAATATGGATAAAGCTCGTTTCATGAAACAAATTGTTCTTATCTTCTCAATCGTTCTTCTTGCGTCTTCACTTTTGACAGCCAGTAAAAGTGAAGCATTCACCGGCCAAGTCATCCAGCGCGGGGCAACAGGAGAAGATGTAGTCGAGCTGCAAGCGCGGCTCCAATACAATGGGTTTTACAATGGCAAAATCGATGGCGTCTATGGCTGGGGGACGTACTGGGCCGTTCGCAACTTTCAAAGCCAATTTGGCATGAAGAAGGTCGATGGACTTGTAGGTGAGAAAACAAAAAACTTATTAGTTCAAAAGACGAAATACTACAAAGAGTTTGTTCAAAAACAGCTGCAGCAAGGGAACCAGTTTACCCATTATGGCGGAAAGCCTCTTGATCAGCAAACAAAGGCTCCTGCGCAAAAAAGCTCGCAAAAAAAGACAGCCCAAGGTACAAAAGAAAATCAAAAAAGTCAAAGTGGATCATCTGGGAAGTCCGGCAATCAGTCAGGCAGCCAGCAGGGAAATCAAACACCAAAACAAACAGCAGCCAACATGCCTGGTGGTTTTTCTAGTAATGACATTCAGCTCTTGTCGCAAGCTGTTTACAGTGAAGCAAGAGGTGAGCCGTATGAAGGACAGGTGGCCATCGCGTCCGTTATCTTAAACCGCTTGAACAATCCGACCTTTCCAAATACGATCGCAGGAGTCATTTTTGAACCGCTTGCGTTTACTGCTGTAGCAGATGGGCAATTTTATATGACGCCAGATGAAACGGCAAAAAAAGCAGTATTTGATGCAATCAATGGCTGGGATCCATCTGAGAGCGCCATCTATTACTTTAATCCTGATACAGCAACAAGTCCATGGATTTGGGGAAGACCACAAATTAAACGAATCGGGAAACATATATTCTGCGAATAAAAAGGGGTGTAAATAAATGATCAGAGGAATATTGATTGCTATTTTAGGAATTGCTGTCATCTCAACAGGTTACTGGGGCTATAAAGAACATCAAGAAAAAGACGCCGTCCTGCTTCATGCTGAGAACAACTACCAAAGAGCCTTCCACGATTTAACGTATCAGGTGGATCAGCTGCATGACAAACTGGGCGCAACACTTGCGATGAACAGCCAAACATCCATCTCACCAGCACTTGCAGATGTATGGAGAATGTCATCAGAAGCGCATAACAATGTCAGCCAGCTCCCGCTTACATTGATGCCTTTTAATAAAACGGAAGAATTTCTGGCGAATGTCGGAGACTTTAGCTACAAATCATCAGTCAAATCTTTATCAGATGAACCATTAAATAAAGATACACACAAAACCATTACAGCTCTATATAATCAAGCGTCAGATATCCAAAACGAACTTAGACAAGTGCAGCACCTCGTACTTAATAAAAACTTAAAATGGATGGATGTTGAAATGGCGCTCGCTGACGGCGATCGAAAGAACGACAACACCATCATTGACGGGCTGAAAACAGTCGAGAGAAATGCAGATGCATTTGCAGATGTCGATCTTGGGCCTACAAATGTGTCCACAGAAAAAGAAACACAAGGATACAATCATTTAAAAGGCGATAAGATTTCAAAAAAAGAAGCGATCCGCATTGCACAGCAATTCACACCCGACCATAATCAACATTTTAAAGTGAGAAAAAGCGGCAGCAAAACCAATCGCGACGTGTACAGCTTATCGATGTCTGATCCAGACAGCCATGCAAACTTTTATTTAGACTTAACTGAAAAAGGAGGACACCCAGTTTACCTTCTTCAGAATCGTGACGTGAAAAAACAGAAAATCAGTTTAAATGATGCATCAGAAAAAGCACTCAGCTTTTTAAAGAAGCAAGGGTTTGACACAGAATCGTTCCATTTAGATGAAAGTGCACAATTTGATAATATCGGTGTATTTACCTATGTTCCTCTTCAGAAAAATGTTCTGCTTTATCCAGATAGTATACGCATGAAAGTCGCATTGGACGATGGTGAGGTTGTTGGGTTTTCAGCGAAGGATTATTTAACGAATCATAAAACACGTGACATTAAATCACCTAAAATCTCGCAAAAAGAAGCGAAGAAAACATTAAATCAGCATGTACAGATTGAAGATACTCATTTAGCGATTGTGCAAAATGATATGTCAGAGGAAGTTCTGTGCTATGAGTTCCTCGGAACGATAAAAAACGATACGTATCGCATGTTCATTAATGCAGATACTGGAAAAGAAGAACGAGTAGATAAACTAAAAAACGCAGAACCTATATATAAAGACCTATAGAAAAGGAAACGAGGAAAAGGCTAATAAGTCTTTTCCTTTTGTTTTAGACATGGTTTAATATAGGAGAGGGTACGATTTCACAGATGAAAAGAGTGATGAGGAATGTTACAAATAGGGGATGCAATCACAATTGAATATGTCAATGAGAACAAAGAAGTGAAAACAGCAAAATCGAAGGTTTTGGAAAATAATAACGATGATATTTGCATTAATTATCCAGCTGATAAAGAAACGGGACGCACCATCTACTTAAACCAGCAAACAGAAATCACCGTCTTCTTTTTTGACGAAAACCAAATTCCATACAAATGTACAAGCGAAGTCATCGGAAAAAGAAAAGAAGATATCCCGATGATTGTTATTTCCATTCCGCCAAAAGAAAAAATGATTCGGCTTCAGCGAAGAGAATATCTGAGAGTGGATACGATGGTCAAAGCCACCATTATGCAAACGGATGAAGAGGCCTTTGAAACGTTTATTGTGAATATGAGTGCTGGCGGCGTAGCAATTTCTGTTCCTGAGGGCGTGTCATTGAAAGAATATGGAGAAGTGGTCACAGAGTTTGAACTTCCCCTAAAAGAGCCCGTGAAAATAAAAGCGGTTGCAGAGATGAATCGAGTATATCAAGATGAACAGTCTGGCAAAACAAGAGCGATCATGGAGTTTTCAGAGATCACAAATGATCACCAGCAGCACATCATGAAATACTGCTTCCAGCAGCAGCTTTTAACACGTGTGAAAAAAGCATAAGAATAAAGGGTGTAAAAAGCTTCCATACTAGAGAGGAAAGAATCTAGCGTGGAGGCTTTTTGTATGAAGACAATGGAAAGATGGTTATTGAAAGTGGTGCTCATTCAGCTTGTTTTATTGCTAACTGTTCAGATTACACTTCATTTGACGAAAGGAGAGCTTTTTTTGTCAAAAGTCGTGCAGTATGAGGGTGTGAATAACATGAGTATTGAAGAATGGATTGAAACGTTTAAGCAGAAGGATTGATAGAAAATTCCCCCGTTTGAGCGGTGATCGTGTTACAATTCATAAGGGAGATTCAATCAAGGAGAGGTATTATGAAAAAGAAATTATCTATTGCAATTGACGGTCCTGCAGCAGCAGGCAAAAGCACTGTGGCAAAAATTGTCGCAGCCAAAAAATCATATATTTATATTGATACAGGTGCTATGTACCGCGCGATTACACTTGCGGCACTCAATCAAGGTGTAGACCTTGAAGACGAACAGGCACTTGATTCATTACTGAAAAAAACGGTCATTGAACTAGTAACAACAGACGAGGGTCAAAAAGTCCATCTAAACAATACGGATGTCACAGAGGATATTCGCACAGACCGCGTAAGCAACCAGGTATCGGTTGTTGCAAAGCACAGAGCTGTTCGGGAAGAAATGGTCCGCAGGCAGCAAGAGCTTGGCAAACGAGGCGGCGTCGTTATGGACGGAAGAGACATAGGCACTCATGTACTTCCAGATGCTGAAGTGAAAATTTTCTTGCTTGCATCAGTAGAAGAAAGAGCAAAACGCCGCTTTGAAGAGAATCAGAAAAAAGGCTACGATGTCAATTACGATCAGCTGATCGAAGAGATTGCAAGACGCGATAAGCTTGATTCTGAGCGCGAAGTTTCACCTTTGAAGAAAGCGGATGACGCCATTGAAATTGACACCACTTCCCTTTCTATTCAAGAGGTGGCAGGGAAAATTTTAGATGCAGCAGACCGCGTGGAGAAACAGTAAGAAATTTTAGAAAACTTTTATAAGTTAGAGGTTTATCTCTTGACAAACAAGGTCTTTTATTAGAAGTTTATACTAATACTATTTTTATTGATCATTCAAGCAATTATATTGATTTGAATGTTTCTATAATACATATTCGGCTGGCAATCATCATGCTTAAGACACATATTCGCCCAGTCGTTTTAACTAAGCTGTGTAGGTTTGGACCAAGGAGGTTATCGAAATGACAGAGGAAATGAATCAAATCGATGTTCAGGTACCAGAGGTTGGAGATGTAGTGAAAGGAATTGTTTCTAAAGTTGAGGACAAGCATGTTAATGTAGATATCGTCAATGTGAAACAACCTGGTATCATCCCAATCAGTGAATTATCAAGTCTTCACGTTGAAAAAGCATCAGATGTCGTGAAAGATGGCGACGAATTAGAGCTTAAAGTAACAAAGGTCGAAGACGATGCTTTGATTTTATCTAAACGTGCTGTTGATGCAGACCGCGCTTGGGAAGACCTAGAGAAAAAGTTTGAAACAAAAGAAGTATTTGAAGCTGAAGTAAAAGACGTTGTAAAAGGTGGCCTTGTCGTTGACATTGGTGTGCGCGGATTTATTCCTGCATCTCTTGTAGAAGCACACTATGTAGAAGACTTCACAGATTACAAAGGGAAAACACTCTCACTTGTCGTGGTAGAACTTGACCGCGAAAAAAATCGCGTGATTCTCTCGCACCGTGCAGTCGTTGAGCAAGAGCAATTAGACAAAAAGCAAGACTTCCTGCAAAAGCTTGAAGTAGGCAGTGTGATTGATGGTAAAGTGCAGCGGCTTACTGATTTTGGTGCATTTGTTGACATTGGCGGCATTGACGGATTAGTTCACATTTCTCAACTATCCCATGCGCATGTAGAAAAGCCATCTGACGTAGTAGAAGAAGGACAGGAAGTCAAGGTCAAAGTACTTGCTGTTGATCGTGATAACGAACGTATCTCACTATCTATTAAAGAAACATTACCAGGACCTTGGAGCCAAATTGGTGAAAAGGTAAAACAAGGTGATGTGCTTGAAGGAACCGTTCAACGTCTTGTGAGCTTTGGTGCATTTGTTGAAATTCTGCCAGGTGTAGAAGGACTTGTGCATATTTCCCAAATCTCTCATAAACATATCGGCACGCCGCAAGAAGTCCTTGAAGAAGGGCAGACTGTGAAAGTGAAAGTGCTTGATGTGAATGAAGACGAAGAGCGCATTTCACTAAGCATCCGTGATTTAGAAGAAAATCCTGAAAAACAAATCGAAGAGGATTATCGTCAATATCAGGCGAAAGAAGAAAACACAAGCGGATTCCAGCTTGGTGATCTGATCGGCGATAAACTCAATAAACTAAAATAATTTGGTGATCAAAATTGACGCGAGCAGAAAGAAAGAAGCAGCATATTGAGCATGCGTTGTCCACTGGCCAGCATGCAGCAACAGGTTTAGATGATGTTTCCTTCGTTCACGCCAGTTTACCAGATCTTGCGACATCACAAATTGATACACAAACGACAATTGGCGGACTGACTTTCGGTTCGCCAATTTTTATCAATGCAATGACTGGCGGAGGCGGAGAATCCACCTATGAGATCAACCGCTCTTTATCGATCGCAGCGAAGGAGACCAATATCCCAGTAGCAGTTGGATCACAAATGGCTGCACTGAAAGATAAAGAAGAAAGACGAACATATGAAGTCGTTCGTAAAGTCAATCCGGATGGAATTGTCTTTGCGAATTTAGGCAGTGAAGCGACAATGAAGCAAGCTCAAGAAGCAGTCAACATGCTCGAGGCAAATATGCTCCAAATTCATCTGAATGTCATCCAAGAGATTGTCATGCCTGAAGGCGATCGCGATTTCAGAGGGGCGCTTGAGCGGATTGCAGCGATCGTTGAATCTGTTGGTGTGCCTGTTGTTGTAAAAGAAGTCGGGTTTGGCATGAGCAAGGAGACGGCAGGAAAGTTATTTCATGCTGGGGTTGCAGCCGTTGATGTAGGCGGATTTGGTGGGACGAACTTCTCCAAGATTGAAAATCTCCGACGCCAAAAAGCACTTCGTTACTTTGATCAATGGGGAATTCCAACTGCAGCGAGTCTTGCTGAAGTACATACAGCCTTTCAGAATCAAACGATTTTAGCCTCCGGAGGTATTCAAGATGCTCTTGATGTAACCAAATCAATGGCTCTTGGCGCATCTGCTGCTGGTCTAGCTGGATTTTTCTTAAAATCATTGACCAGTGGAGGAGAAAGCGGCCTCATCGCAGATATCATGGAACTTCAAGAAGATATCAAGATGATGATGACAGTGCTTGGCGTGAAGACGATTGAAGAACTGAGACAGGCTCAAGTTGTGATCTCAGGGGAAACAAGTCATTGGCTCAAAGAAAGAGGCGTTGACACAACGTACTATAGTCAGAGAGGCATGTGATATCACATGCCTCAGCGCGTAGACAAACCCTCGCATTCGGTGTCAGTCCTGCGTGCCGGTGCTCACGAATGCCAAATTCGCTCCGCCCCGGTACTCGCCCTTCCTAGGGCTGCAAAGGTTTTCTATCACGCTGAAAAGAAGACAAAGATCCAAAATAAAGAACATTTTAGCCCTTTGTCAATAAATCTAAGGCATGTGATTATCACATGCCTTTTTTTATTGATTTCTTTTTCGAGCGCTTTCTGGACCTTCTAATGCAGTTGCACCTTTATGATGAATGGATTGATCGCGGTCAGATTCCACTCTTTTTGACGCCTTTAAACGTTTTTCCTGTCTATCTTTTCCCATCATGTATCCCTCCTCAGGTTATTAGGGTGTCACCGCTTGTTTATTTCATACAGAGCCGGTAACGATCCGCATGTTTAAAAATTGGAGATTTTCCCATAATGTAATTGAGGTGATGAGGCGTTGGAGGCTTTGTACTATTATTGGTCTATATGGTTCGTTTGGATTATGGTGACATTTATCATGGAAAAAAGTTTGTGGCGCAGCGTGCTGGGCATCTGTGTACTTGTCCATATTATATTCAGTCATATCATGATATCCGTTTTAGATATGAGCATCAATGCGGGATTCTTGATGACTTTTTTATATGCATGTGCTGCTTTCGTCATATATAGGCCTAGTTACCGAATGATGAGAATCATGCAATTGGGCTCGATGGTGAGCGCTTATGCCTTTTTTATGATGTTTGCATTATATGACCCTGTTTGGTTCACGATAATAAAGGTGGATTGGGTCGTATTTGCCCTGCTGATCTTAATGTGTATGACATATGGACAGCCGTTAACGGAAAGAATCACCTTATGGATGATGTCAGTATGTCTCGGCGAAGCCCTTTATGCGCTGACGATTCACCGCCTCACATCATCAATTGTCCTAGGGGATCTCTCTTTTCTTTCCTTCGTTGTACAAGGAGCGGTCTTCCTATTAGGTGTCGATCAGCTTGAAAAGCTCTTAAACGCCCGTTCATCAAGAAAATCAGTAAAAGGGGCTGCAAAATCAACATGACAGACTATACGTTTCCTGTGATTATTGGTGTCATCTTTGGGATGGCGGCCAGACTTTACATGTTAAGAACGGATTACCGGCAATACCCGACGTATATTCATGGACAAGTGATTCACATTGCACTTGGTTTTATTGCGTCAGGATTAGGTGCGATCATTATGCCTGCACTAATTCAGGAGGAATTTACAGCGATTACCTTTCTCACTTTGGCAGCCACACAATTTCGAGATGTCCGAAATATGGAAAGAAATACGTTAACCCAAATGGATTCGTATGAGCTTGTCTCACGAGGCAGTACATATATAGAAGGCATTGCCATTGCCTTTGAAAGTCGAAATTATATTGCCATTCTCACTGCACTTATTACAACGACAGCCTGTATTTTCTTCTCGCTTGTTGTTGGAACAGTAGTCGGTATTCTTTGTTTTTTCATGGCAAAGCTATTAATGTCAGGCAGTCAATTAAAGGATATCGTCAGCATTCAAAAAGGGGAACTTCGCTTTGATGGGGCAGGGCTTTATGTGAATGATATATACATTATGAATATCGGGCTGCCTGAAAAGCAAAAGCTCATTTTAGAGCATGGGATGGGCTTTATCTTGACGCCGAAAAATTTCAACTCTGCTACAACGATTGCCAACCTTGGACAGCGGCAAGCCATTTTATTTGATTTATCAAACGTGCTTGGCGTGTACCGCGATTCTGGTGAACCATCGCTCTGTCCGCTCGCAAAACGTGATCTGAATACCGGTACACTTGGTGTGTTCATATTACCGCAATGGCAGCGTGAAGATTTGGCTGTCCGTGTATTAGAAGAGGTGCCTATTTTAGAAAATGCCATTAGAATGCCGACAGATTTCATTAAAAAGAAAGTGAGGTAACGAGATATGGCGAACACCATTGAACAATTTATATTGGCTGTGGCGACAACTAATAAAGAGCGGGTCATTGGCGGAACAGCGGTTTTTTTCTGTGAAAATAAAGAAGAGCTCGACATGTATGCCATGAATTTAGAGGCCATTTTAGATGGAATTGCACACGGCATTGGAGAAGATCTTTACTTGATTGTCAAACATTTTTAAGTTATTCATTGTGGTCTGATTAAAAATTGATATAATATATAAGTTGAACCCTTCATGTTTGAAGGGTTTATTTCATAAAACTGAATGAAAATTATAAATCCCGGTTGAAACATGATGATGAACATATTGAATCGCGGCTGGATTGAAAGGAAGGGTACTATGGGTAAACCTGTCGTAGCCATTGTTGGAAGGCCCAACGTTGGAAAATCTACAATTTTTAATCGAATCGCAGGCGAAAGAATATCGATTGTAGAAGACACACCTGGTGTAACAAGAGATCGAATCTATAGCTCTGCTGAATGGTTAAATTATGACTTTAATTTAATAGATACTGGTGGAATTGATATTGGAGATGAGCCATTCTTGGCGCAAATTCGCCATCAGGCAGAAATCGCAATGGATGAAGCGGATGTCATTATCTTTATGGTGAATGGCCGAGATGGCGTGACATCTGCGGATGAAGAAGTCGCAAAAATTTTATATCGTACGAAAAAGCCAGTTGTACTTGCTGTCAATAAACTGGACAACCCTGAAATGAGAAGCGATGTGTATGACTTTTATGCACTCGGATTTGGCGAGCCGTTTCCGATTTCTGGAACGCACGGATTAGGTCTTGGTGATCTGCTTGATGCAGTGGCAGAACACTTTAAGAACTTACCGGATACGCAATATGCTGAAGAAGTTGTTCAGTTCTGCTTAATTGGCCGCCCGAATGTAGGAAAATCTTCTTTAGTGAATGCGATGCTCGGAGAAGACCGCGTCATTGTCAGCAACATTGCTGGTACAACAAGAGATGCTGTCGATACGATGTTTACGTACAATCAGCGTGACTTTGTCATTGTCGATACAGCAGGTATGAGGAAAAAAGGGAAAGTATATGAAACAACAGAGAAATACAGTGTACTTCGTGCATTAAAAGCCATTGACCGCTCTGATGTTGTCGCTGTTGTACTTGACGGCGAGGAAGGCATTATTGAGCAGGATAAACGAATTGCGGGCTATGCACACGAAGCTGGTAAAGCTGTTGTCATCATTGTGAACAAATGGGATGCTGTTGAAAAAGATGAGCGCACGATGAAGGAATTTGAGCAAAACATCCGCGAGCATTTTCAGTTCCTTGATTATGCACCTGTCTTGTTTATGTCTGCTCTTACGAAAAAGAGAATTCATACATTAATGCCGTCTATTATCACAGCAAGCGAAAACCATGCAATGCGCGTTCAAACCAATATTTTAAATGATATCATCATGGATGCGGTGGCGATGAATCCAACGCCGACCCATAATGGACAGCGCCTAAAGATTTACTATGCAACACAGGTGGCCATTAAGCCTCCTTCCTTTGTTGTGTTTGTCAACGATCCAGAGCTTATGCACTTTTCTTATGAGCGTTTTCTAGAAAACCGCATTCGAGATGCATTTGGTTTTGAAGGAACACCAATTAAAATATTTGCGAGAGCGAGAAAATAAAAAGGGTGAGCAGGATGAAGAAAATTTCAGTACTTGGAGCAGGCAGCTGGGGAACAGCTCTTGCGCTTGTATTAGCTGATAATCATCATGATGTACACATGTGGGGACATAGACAAGAGCTCATTGATCAAATCAATGAGAAACATGAAAATCATGATTACTTGCCAAATGTCGAACTGCCAGCGTCTATTCAGGCGACAACCGATATGAAGCAGGCTTTAGAGGGGACAGAGGCGGTTATTGTCGCTGTGCCAACAAAGGCCATTCGTGAGGTATTGAAGCAGGCAAATGAGCTGATCTCATCGAAGGTGCCATTTGTCCATGTCAGTAAGGGAATTGAACCAGATACACTTCTTAGAATTTCTCAAATGATTGAACAAGAAGTTCCATCTGAGAAAAGAGAGGCTGTCGTTGTCCTATCAGGGCCGAGTCATGCAGAAGAAGTAGGTCTGCGTCATCCGACAACTGTCACTGTCTCGTCAGAAAACATTGAAGCAGCTCAATTTGTTCAAGATTTGTTCATGAACAATCATTTTAGAGTGTACACCAACCCTGATGTGATTGGGGTGGAAATTGGCGGCGCATTGAAAAATATCATTGCTCTTGCGGCTGGTATCACAGACGGACTTGGATATGGTGACAATGCAAAAGCGGCGCTTATCACTAGAGGACTTGCTGAAATCGCACGTCTTGGCACGAAAATGGGAGGGAATCCCCTTACATTTGCCGGATTAACAGGCGTTGGTGATTTGATCGTGACATGTACAAGTGTTCATTCGCGTAACTGGCGCTGCGGGAATTTACTCGGTAAAGGATACAAGCTCGAAGAAGTGCTTGAAAAAATGGGCATGGTTGTCGAAGGCGTCCGCACAACAAAAGGCGCTTATCAGCTCTCAAAAGAATACAAGGTCAGCATGCCGATTACAGAGGCTCTTTACGGCGTCCTGTTTGAAGGGAAAAAGGTTGACGATGCTGTAGAATCATTGATGGCACGTGTGAAAACACATGAGATGGAAGACCTTGTGAACATGTTTGAAAACCAAACAAAATAAAAGGAAAGACTGAACTTAGGCATGTAGAGGATGCAAGAAGGGGAAGACTTGCATAACATAGCAATGAAGTTTGAATAGAGCTTTGCCTCTACAGAATGAGGAAAATAGTCGATCCAATGACTGAAGCAGAGTCCCCCTCTTTGCTTCAGTTTTTTTATGCGCTTTTTTCTGAATGATTGGAAAAATGATTGATATTTACCTTATTTTTGGTTTAAAATGAAATATAAACGCTTACAATTCGTTCGTTTTGAAGGGGGACAGGCACGATGAGTTTTGCTTTAATCAAGATGTGGTTTGCGCTTGGTTCAATGGGGCTCATGTTTTTAGCTGTAGTAACCATTTATTTCAGCAGGTTTAAGCTGAAAAGCAAATTTCTTAAAATAACGGCCTCGACCGTTGCGTACAGCTTGATGCTGATATCAGGTATCATTGTGTTTTTAGTTGTCTTTAGCGGACCGGTTAATGAATAAAGAAAAAGGAAGAATGTGATGATCAAAGCAAAAGTCAGTGTCACGCTGTTAGCACTTATTTTATTAACAGGATGTCTGTATCCAGAAAATCGCAAAGCTGAGAACCGGGTGCCATACGAAGAGCAGCTGCAAAGTGTACAGACAGCGATTGAGGAATTTCAAAAAGCAACAAATGGTCTTCTGCCTATAGAAACAAAAGAAGCAGACACGCCGGTTTATCAGAAATATGTCATCGACTTTAAGCGCTTGTCACCAAGATATTTACACGATGTACCGTCTACATCTTATGAAGGCGGGGGCGAATATATTTATGTCCTCACAGACGTCGAAAAGAAACCCACTGTGAAACTGCTTGATGTCAAAATGACGCAGACCATCAATGAATTACGGCTTAGAATCAAGGTGTATCAAGATGAACATACATATCCGCCATACGGCAAAGTCGTATCAGCCAATTTATATACGTTAAATGAAAAAAAACTAGGATTAAAATCGCCGCCTGCGGTGATAAGTCCTGTGACAGGGAATTCCCTCCCATTACTGATTTCATCAAACGGTGACATCTATGTGGACTACCGCAGTGATTTTGCTCATATTTTGAAGAATACGAAGCAAAAGCTGAAACCAGGTGAAAACATTCAGGATGTATATTGGCAGGAAACCCCGTTTGTACCCGCGTTTTCTGTCCCATATACCATCAACAAAAAAGGTGAGCCTGCCTTTTTAGAAAAAAAGACGTCATAAACAAGAATGAACCTTTTTCCTCTGCATATAAATGAGGAGAAAGGTTTTTTTATGGCTAAACTTACTCTCAAAACAAAAAGGTGTCATATTCAAATAGGACAACGTCATACACATATATTGTCCAGACACCTTTCAAGCACAGTTTGATTGAAGAATAGAGTATTTCATTTGAAAACGAGGATAGCAAGTCCGGGAGGGGATCACTTGGAAAAAGTCGATATTTTCAAGGATATCGCTGAACGAACAGGAGGCGATATATATTTAGGAGTCGTTGGCGCTGTTCGTACAGGGAAATCTACGTTTATTAAAAAGTTTATGGAGCTCGTGGTGCTCCCGAATATCAATAATGAGGCAGATCGTGCAAGAGCACAGGATGAATTGCCACAAAGCGCAGCAGGAAAAACCATTATGACCACAGAGCCAAAATTTGTACCGAATCAAGCCGCATCAATTCACGTGAGTGACGGCCTTGATGTCAACATCAGACTTGTCGATTGTGTGGGATATACTGTCCCTGGTGCGCGCGGGTATGAAGATGAAAATGGCCCAAGAATGATCAATACGCCGTGGTATGAAGAGCCAATCCCGTTTCATGAAGCAGCGGAAATTGGTACACGCAAGGTCATTCAAGAGCATTCAACAATAGGTGTAGTGATTACAACAGATGGTTCCATTGGAGAAATTCCAAGACATGATTATATTGAATCTGAAGAACGTGTGATTGATGAACTCAAAGAGGTTGGAAAGCCGTTTATTATGGTCATCAACTCTGTGAGGCCATATCATCCTGAAACAGAAGCGCTCCGGCAGGAACTTAGCCAAAAGTATGATATTCCAGTACTCGCCATGAGCGTAGAGAGTATGAGAGAGCAAGACGTACTCAGCGTTCTTCGTGAAGCATTATATGAATTCCCAGTCCTAGAGGTGAATGTGAACCTGCCAAGCTGGGTGATGGTGCTAAAAGAAGATCACTGGCTGAGAGAAAGCTATCAGGATTCAGTAAAGGAAACTGTAAAGGATATTAAAAGATTAAGAGATGTCGACCGTGTCGTTGGTCAATTCAGTGAATTTGATTTTATCGAAAGAGCGGGTTTAGCAGGAATTGAAATGGGTCAGGGGATTGCAGAGATTGACCTGTATGCGCCAGATGATCTATATGATCATATTTTAAAAGAAGTGGTTGGTGTAGAAATTAGAGGAAAAGACCATCTTCTAGAGCTAATGCAAGATTTTGCTCATGCTAAGACAGAATATGATCAAGTATCAGACGCATTGAAAATGGTGAAGCAGACTGGTTACGGGATTGCAGCGCCAGCGTTGTCCGATATGAGTTTAGATGAGCCAGAAATCATTAGGCAGGGATCAAGATTCGGTGTGAGATTAAAAGCGGTCGCTCCATCTATTCATATGATCAAAGTAGATGTAGAGAGTGAATTTGCACCGATTATCGGAACAGAAAAACAAAGTGAAGAGCTCGTCCGCTACTTAATGCAAGATTTTGAAGATGATCCGCTTTCGATTTGGAATTCAGATATATTTGGCCGCTCCCTCAGCTCCCTTGTCAGAGAAGGCATTCAAGCGAAGCTGTCTCTTATGCCGGAAAACGCAAGATATAAGCTGAAGGAAACGCTTGAAAGAATCATTAACGAAGGATCAGGCGGTTTGATCGCGATTATTTTATAGCAAGTGTGACCTCTCATTGATGGGGTCTTTTTTTTGCGTGTAGAATGAGTCATAAAAAGACAATTGTATAAAGATTAGTCAGATTCAGGCTGAAATTAGGAATATTCGTTCGCAAAAGTGCCCTTAATCCTTGACGAATAAGGATTCTTCCCTTTAAAATGCTTGATATGGTATTTCATATGTGTTAATCTACTTACAGAAAATCTTCACTTTGTTGGACAAACATTCCTTCAAAGAGATGTTTTCTAATGAAAAGCCATGTATAACGCTTTCTAGACGCTCTTTTTTTCTGAAAAAGGGTATAGAAAGAAGATGAATTGTGAAGAAATGATAACAATCTACTGAATGCATATTTTTGGGAGGAGGTGAAAGGCATGAACAAGACAGAACTTATTAACGCGGTTGCTGAAGCAAGCGAGTTATCTAAAAAAGACGCGACAAAAGCAGTTGATTCTGTTTTTGATACAATTTTAGATGCACTTAAAAATGGTGACAAAATCCAACTTATTGGTTTTGGTAACTTTGAAGTACGTGAGCGTTCAGCTCGTAAAGGACGTAACCCACAAACTGGTGCAGAGATCGAAATCCCTGCAAGCAAAGTACCTGCTTTCAAACCAGGTAAAGCACTTAAAGACGCGGTGGCAGGTAAATAATCGTTATGTGTAATGATCCTGTTGAAGGAGTTATACATATACAGTTTCACACTGGTCTAGAAAAGCCCCTTTCATAAGGGGCTTTTCCTTTTGAATCAAAAGGTTCGTTTAGAACGCTCTCCTTTGCTTTTAGGATCTGAAGTGTGCTAGAATCTGAATGAAATGTAATCGCCTTTGGAGGATATAATACATGAGTGAAATAAATAAAGAATTAATCGAACACGCGGTACGCGATATATTAAAAGCAATCGGAGAAGATCCGGATCGTGAAGGACTTCTTGATACCCCAAAACGAGTAGCAAAAATGTATGAAGAAGTGTTCTCGGGATTAAATGAAGATCCAAAAGAACATTTTAAAACCATTTTTGGCGAAGACCACGAAGAACTCGTCCTTGTAAAAGATATTGCTTTCCATTCAATGTGTGAACACCACCTCGTGCCTTTCTACGGGAAAGCCCATGTCGCTTATATTCCGCGCGGCGGAAAAGTAACAGGACTAAGTAAGCTGGCAAGAGCTGTCGAAGCCGTGGCAAAACGCCCGCAGCTTCAGGAACGCATTACATCAACCATTGCAGATAGTATGGTGGAAACACTTAATCCGCATGGCGTGATGATTGTCGTTGAAGCAGAGCATATGTGTATGACGATGCGCGGAGTGAAAAAGCCAGGCGCTAAAACAGTGACTTCAGCAGTCCGCGGCACATTTGCAAATGATGCAGCCGCAAGAGCAGAAGTGCTTTCCTTTATTAAAAACGACTAATTCAATAGATGGAAGGTGAACAAAATGAGTGAAAATAAAGCATCTGATTTTGTGGTGATTAAAGCCATTGATAATGGTGTAAACGTCATCGGCCTAACAAGAGGCTCTGATACAAGATTTCACCATTCCGAGAAACTCGATAAAGGTGAAGTGATCATTGCACAATTTACTGAGCATACGTCAGCGATCAAAGTAAGAGGCGATGCTGTCATTCAAACAAGCTTCGGCGAAATTCAAAGCGAAGCAAAGAAATAAAGAACTTGTAGCACTTGATAGCATAAAAGTGAGAGCTGATATGGTATAATAAATCTCTATACAATGTGCAGGTCTACATATGAAACTGTAATTTTTGGGACAAGGGTGATATCTTTGCAAGACATCTACGGAATTTTATCTAATCTAAATATAAAATTAAATAAAAAGCTTTCTCATCCTTATTTGGCGAAGCATTTACGCGCACCACTCATCGATGAAGATAAGCTCCTTCTTTTTCATGCAATGTTTGAAGAAGCTCAAATCGATGCAGAGAAAAAAGAAAATTATATTTTAACGGCGATGCTTGTGCAAATTGCCCTTGATACCCATGACGAAGTCACAACTGCTGCAGCCATCAAGCAAGACGAATTCAAAAATCGTCAGCTGACCATCCTGGCAGGAGACTATTTCAGCGGTCTCTATTATTCTCTTCTCTCTGACATGAAAGACATTTATATGATCCGCACGCTCGCTACGGCGATCAAAGAGATCAATGAACATAAAATTAGACTGTATGACCGGTCCATTCAAGATGCAGCGCACTTTTACAAAAGTGTAGCTACAGTTGAATCTGCGCTTTTCCAAAGGATTTCTGAGCACTTTCAATTAACGCATTGGAATGAGATTGCAAGTCGTTTTCTTGTTTATAAACGCTTCATGAAACAAGCAGAAAATGACAAACATTTAAAACTTTTTTTGAACGATCGTTATACGGACGCCTATTCGTGTTTTGACAATTTTGAGAATGAAGGCTATGAAAAGGCCAAACGACCGATCAAGGAGCATCTTGTGTCATCTCCGGTCGTTCAAAAAGAGCTATTAAATCGCTTGGATCATATGAAAAATGAGCCTGCGTACCATCAGAAAGTGGAAGAAGGGTAAGTCATGCAGCAATCAAAAGAACAGCGAGTACACGGTGTATTTGAAAAAATTTATAAAAACTACGATCAAATGAACTCTGTCATCAGCTTTAAACAGCATAAGAAATGGCGCGATAAAACAATGAAGCTCATGAATGTGCAAAAAGGCTCTAAAGCATTAGATGTATGCTGCGGGACAGCCGATTGGACAATTGCGCTTGCAGATGCTGTTGGAGAAAAAGGCGAGGTCAAAGGCCTTGATTTCAGTAAAAACATGCTGAGTGTTGGAGAAACGAAGGTGAAGACTGGGGGCTACAATCAGATTGAATTGCTTCACGGCAATGCGATGGAGCTTCCTTTTGAAGACAACTCATTTGATTATGTCACCATCGGTTTTGGACTTAGAAACGTTCCTGATTATTTAACTGTGCTAAAGGAAATGACAAGAGTAGTGAAGCCTGGCGGAATGGTTGTCTGTCTTGAGACATCACAGCCTGAGATGATCGGTTTTAAACAGGGCTACTACATCTATTTCAAATACATTATGCCGCTCTTTGGTAAACTGTTTGCCAAAAGTTATCAGGAGTATTCATGGCTTCAAGAATCAGCCAAAACGTTCCCTGGCATGAAAGAGCTGGCGGCTATGTTCGAGGAGGCCGGGTTGTCTGATGTCTCGTATCATCCATTTACAGGCGGTGTAGCAGCAACACATATCGGAAAGAAGCTTTGAATAAACGATATTTGGGTGAAGATAATGAAACTAAAAGCAATGATCTCTTTTTTAAATCATGATATCGATATAATTGAAAAAGAGCTTGAACAAACCGTTCGCTCTGATTATGCATTGTTAAGTGAAGCAGGTCTTCATTTGCTGCAAGCGGGCGGAAAACGAATCCGCCCCGTTTTTGTTCTCCTTTCAGGCATGTTTGGTGACTATGACATTAATAAAATTAAATATGTTGCCGTTGCCCTCGAGCTGATTCATATGGCATCACTTGTTCACGATGATGTCATTGATGATGCAGAGCTGAGAAGAGGCAAACCAACGATAAAGGCAAAATGGGATAACAGAATTGCCATGTACACAGGGGATTATATGTTTGCGAGATCACTTGAATACATGACAAAAATCAATCACCCAATGGCACATGAAATTTTGTCAAAAATGGTCGTTGAGCTTTGTCTTGGTGAGATAGAGCAAGTGAAAGATAAATATAATATGGATCAAAACCTCCGTACATATTTAAGAAGAATCAAACGAAAAACAGCTTTGCTCATTGCAGGCAGCTGTCAATTAGGCGCCATTGCAGCAGGAACAGATGAAAAAACACATAAAGCCCTCTATTGGTTTGGATACTATGTCGGCATGTCCTATCAAATCATTGATGATGTCCTTGATTTCACATCAACTGAAGAAGAGCTGGGCAAGCCTGTCGGAGGAGACCTTTTACAAGGGAATGTCACACTCCCAGTCTTATATGCACTGAAAAATCCGACACTAGAAGGCCAATTGAAGCTGATCAATAGTGAAACGACGGAGAAGCAGCTGAAGCCTGTCATTGAAAGCCTCAAACAAACAGATGCGATCGACCGCTCGATTCGAGTGAGTGAAATGTATTTAAAAAAAGCTTTTGAACAGCTCGACAAACTTCCTCGAGGACGAGCGAGAACGTCCCTCGCCTCCATTGCAAAATATATTGGGAAACGAAAATTCTAATCAACGTGATGTTGATTGGTTTTTTTGTGAAATTTTTTGTCAAAAATTGATTATTATAAAAAAAAATGATACGATCACTTTGTAACAATGTAAGCCTATACATACATAACGACGGGGTGGAAAACGTATATGGACAAAACATTTCTTATGGTCAAACCTGATGGTGTGGAAAGACAATTAATCGGTGACATTGTGTCAAGATTCGAAAAAAAGGGGCTTCAGCTTGTTGGTGCAAAACTAATGAGTATACCAAAGGAAGTAGCAGAAACACATTACGGAGAGCATAAAGAAAAACCATTTTTCGGGGAATTGGTTGACTTTATTACGTCAGGACCTGTATTTGCAATGGTATGGCAAGGTGAACAGGTAGTAGACGTAACAAGACAGATTATCGGCAAAACAAATCCAAAGGAAGCGCTTCCAGGAACAATAAGAGGAGACTATGGATTGACTGTTGGGAAAAACATTATCCATGGGTCTGACTCACCAGAAAGTGCTGAAAGAGAAATTAACTTATTCTTCAAACAAGAAGAACTCACAAGCTGGGATCAAACCATCTCAAGCTGGATTTATTAAGATTCAAGCCAAGGTGTTCATCTAATGGGCACTTTGGCTTTTTTTTATATTGAACTTTCTGCACGAAATTTCTCATGAGAAGATACAAATTTTCGATAAAAACAGCTATACTAGGACAAAGATAGATGAGACAGGAGAGGACATTGATGGATCCATATCAAGTATTTGTTGGAAAATGGAAAAAACTAACCGGGGTTGATCTAAATTTATATAAAGAAGCACAAATGAAACGGAGATTAACATCACTTTATGATAAAAAAGGATATAGAGATTTTGAAGCATTCGCGGCCGCGCTTGAAAAGGACAGAGCATTATTAGATGAGACGATGGACCGCATGACGATAAATGTGTCAGAATTTTACCGAAACTATCAGCGCTGGGAAGTACTTGATCAAAAAATTCTGCCGCTGCTTTCGAAAAATGGCGGCACCTTAAAGATTTGGAGTGCAGCATGTTCGACAGGAGAGGAGCCATATACACTCTCCATGCTGCTATCAAGCCATCCTCTTGTGAAAGACTTCCAAATTATTGCCACTGATATTGATGATAAAGTTCTGCAGTCAGCTCAAAAAGGCAGATATCATGAACGCTCTCTGCAAGAGGTGCCAGATCATATCAAGCAAAAATATTTCACAAAAGAAGATTCTTCATTTTACACTGTGAAGGATGAGGTTCGAAAGCATATTCAATTTAAGAAGCACAACCTTTTAGCAGATCCATATGAAAAACAGCTTGACCTCATCGTCTGCCGAAATGTACTGATTTACTTTACTGAAGAGGCAAAAGAAGAAATTTACTTAAAAATGAGCAGCAGTTTAAAACAAAATGGCGTATTATTTGTTGGTTCTACAGAGCAAATTTTTCACCCAGAAAAGTTTGGACTGACATCTGCTGATACTTTCTTTTATCAAAAGAAGGGTATGTAGCTGACTTTTTAGTAGCAAGTGTGTTATTATATTTTTACTTAAAAGCGTTAATGCGATGAAGGGAGATTGAGTCATGAGGTACTTAACAGCAGGTGAATCACATGGTCCACAACTGACCACAATTATTGAAGGAGTTCCAGCGGGACTTTACATAGAGCAGGATGACATCAATTATGAATTGGCTAGAAGACAAAAAGGTCATGGCCGCGGAAGAAGAATGCAGATTGAAAAAGACCAGGCGAAAGTGTTAAGTGGTGTTCGCCACGGGAGAACATTAGGTTCTCCAATCGCACTTGTTGTTGAAAACAACGACTGGAAGCATTGGACAAAGGTGATGGGGGCAGAGCCGATCACGGAAGAAGAAGAAAGTGAAATGAAGCGTCAAATCTCCCGTCCAAGACCAGGACATGCGGATTTAAATGGGGCGATCAAATATGGACACCGTGATATGAGAAACGTTTTAGAGCGTTCATCAGCCCGCGAGACAACTGTTCGCGTAGCAGCAGGCGCAGTTGCCAAACAAATCTTGGCACATCTAGGGATTAAAGTAGCTGGCCACGTTCTTGAAATTGGCGGAGTGAAAGCAGCTCATACAGCATATGAGTCTATTGAAGATTTGCAGAAGGTAACAGAAGAATCACCTGTTCGCTGCTATGACAGTGAAGCAGGTCAGAAAATGATGGATGCAATTGATGAAGCGAAGAAAAACGGCGATTCAATTGGCGGAATTGTTGAAGTCATCGTTGAAGGGATGCCGGTTGGGGTTGGCAGCTATGTTCATTACGACCGTAAATTGGACAGCAAGCTTGCGGGCGCTGTACTTAGTATCAACGCTTTTAAAGGGGTTGAATTCGGTATTGGCTTCGAGGCAGCCTCTAAAAACGGCAGTGAGGTCCATGATGAAATCATCTGGGATGAAGAAAAGGGCTATACGAGAAAAACAAATCGCCTAGGTGGTCTTGAAGGCGGAATGTCAACCGGTATGCCAATTGTCATAAGAGGAGTTATGAAACCAATCCCAACGCTTTATAAGCCGCTTCAAAGCGTTGACATTGAAACAAAAGAACCTTTCTCTGCAAGTATTGAACGATCTGACAGCTGTGCTGTTCCTGCTGCAAGTGTTGTTGCAGAAGCAGTCGTTGCATGGGAAATTGCCAATGCAGTTGTGGAGCAGTTTGGCCTTGACCAAATCGACCGCATTAAAGAAAATGTTGAGAAAATGCGCCAGCTTCAGAGGGAATTTTAATGAAAACACTGGAAGTTAAGACGTCTTCAGCCACTTATCCTGTATTTATCGGTGATGGGATTAAACACAATATCGTCGACTTGATAACTTCCACTGGGCATTCCTATACGAAGCTCTTAATCGTCACAGATGCAGCTGTTGATGCCATTTATGGGGATGAGATGGTTCGCTTACTTCAGCAGAAGTGGCCTGTGAACAAAGTGGTTGTGCCAAGCGGAGAGCAGTCAAAATCCTTTGCCGAATTTGAGCATATTCATACGAAAGCCATTCAATTTCAGCTTGATCGTTCCTCCTGCATCATTGCGCTGGGAGGAGGCGTGATTGGAGATTTGGCTGGCTTTGCTGCTGCCACTTATATGAGAGGCATTGATTTTATCCAAGTGCCGACGACGCTGCTGGCACATGATAGTGCAGTTGGCGGGAAAACAGGGATCAACCATCCGCTCGGTAAAAATTTAATCGGTGCGTTTCATCAGCCGAAAGCTGTGATCTATGATACTAGTATGCTTGAGACCCTCTCTCAAATTGAACGAAGATCAGGCTTTGCAGAAGTCATCAAACATGCACTGATTTCAAGTGAAGAATTTTTATCAGAACTCATGTCCATTCGTTCTTTGACGGATTTATCAAAAAGCGAGCTGGCACATATGCTGTATCAAGGCATTCAAGTCAAAGCGTCAATCGTTCAAGAAGATGAAAAAGAACAAGGTGTGCGTGCATTTTTGAATTTAGGCCATACACTAGGGCATGCCATTGAAGCAGAGTATGGATATGGCGCCATCACGCACGGAGATGCCATTGCAATCGGCATGCAGTTTGCGCTGTATGTGAGCGAAAAGCAGCTGGGGCTCAGCCTTAATCGTTTGGAACTAAAAGAGTGGATGAAAGAGCTCGGTTTCCCGGTCAAAGTCACAAAAGATATTTCCACGAAAACATTTGTTGACCGGATGATTGGTGATAAAAAAGCAAGAGGCGGCAGTGTTCAATTTGTTTTATTAAAACAGGTTGGAGACGTCACCTTACAGTCTTTCACAAAAGATGAGCTGCACTACTGGCTCGAAGAATGGAAACGGGAGGAGGGATGTCTATGATGTTTCGCGGGATACGTGGGGCTACAACTGTGATAGAAGATACAGAAACAGAAGTGTTAAATAAAACGAAACAGCTGCTAGAAGCGATCATTTCAAGAAACCAAGTAGATCCAGAACGTGTCGTGCAGATCTTGATTTCAGCTACACAAGATATTCACTCCGTTTTTCCGGCAAAAGCACTTCGTCAATTTGAAGGATGGACATATGTACCGGTTACTTGTATGCAGGAACTGGACATTGATGGCGGTTTAAAGCAATGTATTCGTGTCTTAATGACTGTCCAGACAGATACAAAGCAGGAAGACATACAGCATGTATACTTGGAAGAAGCTGTGACGCTTCGCCCTGATTTACAGTTGACAAAAAACAAGGAATTATAATACGATATGAACAGCCGAAGTTTACACACAGGTGTAAACGGCATTGCAAGCTTAGAGAAGATGAGAATGAGACTAGGGTAGTTGAGATGAGTAGAGTTGAGCAGAGATACGATACTTCTATTTAATCATACTGCCTAAAAGAGTAACCCTCTTTTAGGCTTATTTTGTATACTCATACAAACCCTCTATATGTCCCCTCATTCTCCTTAATCCCATTTAAGGAGTGTGCTTATGAATTCCCAATCAAACCTGACCCAATTTTTAAAGGATAGTGAGTCCTACAAAACGATCCCAATTGTTGAAACCATTACAGTCGATACGCTCTCACCGATTCAAATTGTTGAAAAGCTCAAACAAGATATTGTGTATTTGCTAGAAAGCAAAGATGAGTCTTCCAGCTGGTCGAGATATTCTTTCATTGGATTGCATCCGTTTTTAACCTTACATGATGACCAAAACAAATACGTTGCACGTGACGCTGCGGGGCAGGAAGTCATGCAAAAGCAAGAGCTGAAAAAACTGCTGGATTGGATGAAGGAGCAATATCAAATCAAAACGCCAGATATTGATATCCCATTTACAGGCGGGGCTGTTGGGTACTTAAGCTACGATCTAATCCCAAACATTGAACCTTCTGTCAGGCCTCACCGCAGCGCATCGACGACAGAAAATTGCACATTATTTGTCTGCCAAACGATGATTGCTTTTGATCATGAAACAAATCATGTTCATTTTATCCAGTACACCCAGCTAACCGGACATGAAACAGAAGACGAAAAAATACGCGCTTACAAAGAAAATCAAAAACAACTTGAACAGATGATTCACAAGCTTCATTCAAAGGTTGATATGAAAGAACTGATTTTATCAGGGAATATGAATGAGCCGCCGTCCTTTGAACATGTGACGTCAACCTATGAAAAAGCGCAATTTCTAAAAGATGTTGAAAAAATAAAAGAATACATTCGAGCGGGTGACATTTTTCAAGGCGTACTCTCGCAGCGCTTTGATATCCCTGTGTCAGTGAGTTCATTTGAATTATACCGCGTGCTTCGGATTGTGAATCCATCTCCTTATATGTATTTTATGAAATTAAAAGATCGTGATTTAGTCGGCAGCTCGCCAGAACGATTAATCCATGCAAAAAATGGGCATTTAGAAATTCATCCTATTGCTGGCACAAGAAAACGAGGAAGAACGATAGAAGAGGATGCTGAGCTAGCAAAAGAGCTGCTTGAAGATGAAAAGGAAAAAGCCGAGCATTACATGTTAGTGGATCTTGCCAGAAACGATGTTGGCCGTGTGGCAGAATACGGCAGTGTATCCGTACCTACCTTTACAAAAGTAGTGAATTTTTCACATGTCATGCACATCATCTCCATTGTGACAGGAAAGCTAAAGCGGGATACACATCCAGTCGATGCGCTCATGTCCGCATTCCCTGCAGGCACATTAACAGGTGCCCCGAAAATAAGAGCGATGCAATTATTAAATGAAATGGAGCCTGAGCCAAGAGAAACGTATGGCGGCTGTATTGCCTATATTGGATTCGACGGCAATATCGACTCCTGTATTACCATTCGTACGATGAGCGTCAAAAATCAGACCGCTTCTATACAAGCAGGCGCCGGCATTGTGGCTGATTCTGTCCCGGAAAATGAATGGGAAGAGACTTGTAACAAGGCAGGAGCACTTTTGAAAGCCATTCAGCTTGCGGAACATATTTTCTCAGAAAAGGAGAGTGTGCAGGATGAATCACCGACTATCAGCTCTTGTTAATGGAGGCTTTCTATCAGAAAATGAAGCAAATAAACTCATGCATGATATGATGAGCGGCTTTTTAACAGATGCTGAAGTCGCTGCTAGTCTCTCGATTTTAGCGCATAGAGGAGAAACCGCTGAAGAAATGACGGGTTTTGTGAAAGCCATGCGGCAAAATGCAGCACCAATGGAACGATCGCTTGATGTTGTTGACACTTGTGGCACAGGAGGCGATGGACTCTCCACCTTTAATATATCAACTGCCGCCGCCATTGTCGCTTCCGCTGCTGGAGCCAAAATCGCCAAACACGGAAATCGATCAGTTTCTTCTAAAAGCGGGAGTGCCGATGTACTTGAGTGTCTTGGGATTCATATTCAATCCACACCAGAAGAAACAAGAAGACAAATACAAGAGAAAAACATGGGTTTTTTATTTGCCCCATTGTATCATTCATCTATGAAACAAGTAGCCGCAGTCCGCAAGCAGCTCGGCTTCCGGACGGTATTTAATCTATTAGGCCCGCTTTGCCACCCAATGCAAGCCAAAAAGCAAATCATCGGCGTTTACTCAAAGGAAAAGGCGAAATTAATGGCAAAAGCCCTTGCACCGTTAGAGCCAGAACATGTGCTGTTTGTTTGCGGAGAAGATGGGCTGGATGAATTAACGATTACAGCAAATTCATATGTGATTGAACTCAAAAAAGATGTCATGACAGAATATACACTCAATCCAGAAGACTTTGGGCTGCAAAAAGGATATTTATCAGATATTCAGGTCCAATCACCGGAAGAGAGTGCTAAATTGATTCAGAATATATTGAATCATCAAACAGGAGGGGCGCCGCTTCATATTACAGCCCTGAATGCTGGAGCGGCTTTATATGTCGCAGGAAAGTCAGAAAGCCTCATGGCCGGAACATTAAAAGCGATTGAAACAATTAAAAATGGTGCAGCCAAAGAACAATTGGCTCGTTTAAAACAAAAAACGAAGGAGGAAGAGATCTATGCTTAATCAAATCATTGCTCGCAAAAAAGAACATATCCAAACATTGCAGTTACCAGAGGATGAACACTTTGAAAGACGATCATTTAAAAAAGCACTCATGAATCCTCATCGCTCAATTGGTCTCATTGCGGAGGTGAAAAAGGCGTCTCCTTCCAAAGGAATCATTCAACCGAATTTTGATCCTTTACAAACAGCAAAAGCTTACGAAAAATCAAACGCTGATTGCTTATCTGTTTTAACGGATGAACCGTTCTTTCAAGGAAAAAACGAATACTTATCCCTCATTAAAAAACACGTAGATCGTCCAATTTTAAGAAAAGATTTCATCATTGATTCCATACAGGTAGAAGAGTCAAGACGTATAGGGGCAGATGCCATTTTATTAATTGGAGAAGTTCTTGAGCCGCAAAAGCTGCACGAGCTTTATGCTGAAGCGAAAGAGAAAGGCCTAGATGTCCTTGTCGAAGTACATGCAGCAGATACACTGGAAAATATTTTGAAGTTGTTTACCCCTGAAATCATTGGAGTGAACAACCGGAATTTAAATACATTTACAACAACAGTTGAACAAACAAAAGAGATCGCACCCCTCGTTCCAAACGATGTCTTACTAGTGAGTGAGAGCGGTATTCAAACATTTGATGATCTGACCTTTGTGAAGGAACATGGAGCGGGTGCAGTTCTTGTAGGAGAATCATTAATGAGAGAACAATCACAAGAAAAAGCCGTTCAAACATTGTTTGGAGAATGAACAGGATGAAGCCTTACTTAAAATATTGCGGAGCAGTATCACAAGGCGATGTGGAATGTATTGCGCAATCTCACGCAGATGCCATTGGATTTATTTTTGCTCCAAGTAAAAGACAAGTCCAGCCAGCTCAAGTGAAACAATGGCTCATTCAAACAAAGTGTGAGAAAAAAATTACCGGTGTATTTGTAAATGAAAAGATCGAAAAAGTATGTGACATCACAAAACATATACCTTTAGATATCGTACAGCTTCATGGAGATGAAACGAAAGATGACGCAAAAGAAATCAAACAACAAACAGGGGCTGTCGTTTGGAAAGTGTTTCACCACGAATCCAATATCACAAACACGCTGGAAAAAATGACGGCATTTGCACCTGTTGTCGATGGCTTTCTCATTGATGCGAAAGTAAAAGGGATGAGAGGCGGCTCTGGAACAGCATTTACTTGGGAGGCGGTGCCTGCATACGTTCAGCACGCAAAACGGCTGGAGAAAACTTGCATAATTGCAGGCGGTATCACACCAGAAACGGTAGCAGAGCTCCTTGCCTATGGTCCAGAAGCGCTCGATCTTTCAAGCGGAATAGAAGAAAACGGGAAGAAAAGCAGCGCTAAGATCGAAGCGCTCGAAGAAAGGATGTTAAATGATGTACGCATATCCAAATGAGATTGGCAGATACGGAGAATTCGGAGGGAAATTTGTCCCGGAAACGCTCATGCAGCCACTTGCAGAAATCGAGCAGGCATTTCGTGAATTAAAAGAAGACCCTGCTTTTCAAGCAGAATATGTATCACTACTTCGAAACTATTCAGGCAGACCAACTGCGCTTACATATGCTGAACAATTATCAGCATACCTCGGCGGCGCAAAGATCTATTTAAAAAGGGAAGATTTAAACCACACGGGTGCTCATAAAATTAACAATGCGCTTGGTCAGGCCCTGCTTGCGAAAAAAATGGGGAAATCAAACATCATCGCGGAAACAGGCGCGGGCCAGCACGGAGTAGCTGCTGCAACGGTGGCCGCAAAGTTCGGGTTATCCTGCACGGTATTTATGGGAAAAGAAGATGTGGAAAGACAATCACTCAATGTCTTTCGGATGAAGCTGCTTGGCGCTGAAGTCATACCTGTCACAAGCGGGAATGGCACACTAAAAGATGCAACCAACGAAGCTATCCGCTATTGGGTTCAGCACTGCAGTGATCATTTTTACATGATTGGCTCCGTTGTAGGCCCTCATCCGTATCCTCAAATCGTCAGTGAGTTCCAGCGGATGATTGGTGATGAAGCAAAAGAGCAGCTGCTTGAAAAAGAAGGAAGGCTTCCTCATAAAGTCATTGCCTGTGTTGGCGGCGGAAGTAATGCCATTGGAATGTACCGGGCATTCTTAGATGAAGAGGTAGATATCATTGGTGTAGAGGCAGCTGGAAAAGGAATCGATACGCCGCTCCATGCTGCAACCATCACGAAAGGAACCAAAGGTGTGATCCACGGGTCTTTGACATACTTAATCCAAGACGAATTTGGCCAAATTATTGAGCCATATTCTATTTCCGCTGGTTTAGATTATCCGGGAATTGGACCAGAGCACGCATATTTACATGCGAGCGGGCGGGTTCAATATGTGAGTGCGACAGATCAAGAAGCACTAGATGCACTAAAGCTGCTGACTGAAAAAGAAGGAATTCTGCCAGCAATTGAAACTGCACATGCGTTAGCCAAGGCGTTTGAGGTAAGCAAGACGATGAATGAAGATGAAATTGTTCTTGTCTGCCTGTCAGGAAGAGGCGATAAGGATGTGCATACATTAATGAACGTGCTTGAAAGTGAGGGAAAAACAAAATGATCACGTTTCAATTAGAGCAAGGCGAAAAATTATTTATCCCATTTATCACAGCGGGAGATCCGTCAGAAGACATTACGATTGATTTAGCTGTCTCTCTTCAAGCAGCCGGTGCACATGCGATTGAACTCGGTGTTCCTTATTCCGATCCATTAGCAGACGGTCCTGTCATTCAAAGAGCCTCCAAAAGAGCTCTAAATCATGGCATGAATATCGTAAAAGCGATAGAATTAGCAGGGAAGATGAAAAAAAACGGTGTAAAAATTCCTGTAATTCTATTTACGTATTATAATCCTGTGTTACAATTAGACACAGAATACTTTTTCGCTTTACTGCGCAAAAATCATATTTCGGGACTCTTAACACCCGACTTGCCGTTTGAAGAGAGCAGCGAGCTGCAAAAGAACTGTCAAACACATGACATTTCATATATTTCACTCGTTGCACCAACAAGCAAGGAACGATTAGTAAACATTGTAGAGCAGGCAGAAGGTTTTGTGTATTGTGTTTCATCTCTTGGTGTAACAGGTGTCAGGCAATCCTTTGACGCGTCAATTACAGATTTTATTCAACAAGTGAAACAGCTGAGTCACATACCGGTTGCTGTCGGTTTTGGCATCTCAACAAGAGAGCAGGTAGACTCAATGAATAAACTGAGTGACGGTGTTGTTGTCGGAAGTGCACTTGTGAAAAAAATTGAAGAGCTTCAAGAACAATTGCTGGCAAGTGATACACGTCAAGAGGCTTTAAGAGAATTTGAAACATATGCAAAAACATTTAGTCCCCTCTATTCATTCAAATGAGGTGAAACATTTTGCAAATCAAAGATCAATTAAAACAGCTAAAACCGTATCAACCTGGGAAACCAATTGAAGAGGTCAAAAAAGAATATCAATTAGACAAAATTGTGAAATTGGCTTCAAATGAAAACCCTTTTGGATATTCTGTACATGCAAGAGAGGCAATACAAGCCGAGCTCGAACATCTAGCGATTTATCCTGATGGATACAGCGCAAGTTTAAGAACGGAGCTTGCTGAGTTTCTTCAAGTAAGTGAAAAACAATTAATTTTCGGGAATGGCTCAGATGAACTTGTGCAAATTATTGCGAGAGCATTCCTTGACCAACATACAAATACCGTCATCCCATCTCCATCGTTTCCGCAATACCGTCACAATGCAGTGATTGAAAAGGCGGAAATTCGAGAAGTGCCTCTTTTAAAAGGAGGAGCTCACGATCTGAAGGGTATGCTGGATGCGATCGATGAAAACACGAAGGTTGTCTGGGTATGTAATCCAAATAACCCGACAGGAAATCATTTGTCAGAATCTGAGATTGTGGCGTTTTTAGATGAAGTGCCAGCTCACGTGCTTGTTGTACTAGATGAAGCGTATTTTGAATACGTTCGTGCGGAAGATTTTCCAAACAGTTTATCTTTATTACACAATTATCAAAATGTCATTGTACTTCGAACGTTTTCTAAAGCATATGGACTTGCAGCGCTTCGAGTAGGCTACGGAATTGCATCAGAAGAGCTGATTACTGCCATTGAACCAGCGAGAGAGCCGTTTAATACCAGCCGTATCGCTCAGGCAGCTGCTCGTGCAGCGATCAAAGATCAAGATTTCATACAATCATGCAGACAGAAAAACGAAGCAGGTCTCAAGCAATATCAAGATTTTGCTGACCGTTTTGGACTATATATCTATCCATCTCAAACAAACTTTGTGCTGATTGATTTTAAAAGAGATGCCGATGAATTGTTCAATGCATTATTGAAAAAAGGTTACATTGTTCGTTCCGGTAAAGCACTTGGTTTTCCGACTTCTTTACGTATTACCGTCGGAACAAAAGAGCAAAATGAAGACATTCTAAGCACACTTGCCGATTTACTGCAAGGCATTCGTGCGTAGCATAACCAGAAAGTCATATCCTAAGGCAGGATATGGCTTTCATTGTACCAACCTCAATACATATAAGCTGTTGAAATAGGTTGTTTAATTTTCGCGAAAAATCAGGTGATGAATATGAATGATGCAAACGAAACAATATTAATCGCTGGACTCGGTTTAATTGGGGGATCCATTGCACTCTCAATTAAAAAAGAGCATCCTCATAAAAAAATTGTAGGATTTGATGTTTCCAAAGAGCAAATGGTTGCTGCAACAAAGCTGGGAATTATTGATGCAACAGCTGATTCGTTTTTGGCTGGTTTAGAAGAATCTTCGACCATTATTTTGGCAACTCCTGTCCAGCAAACAATAAAGATGCTTAGTGATATTGCAGACTCTGGAATTGAAAGAGAGCTCACAATCACTGATGTCGGCAGCACAAAGCAAAAGGTCGTCCATTTTGCTGAAAAAGTGCTGCCTGAGCAGTACCAATTTATTGGCGGACATCCAATGGCAGGCTCTCATAAGTCAGGTGTTATTGCAGCGAAAGACTTTTTATTTGAAAATGCGTTCTATATTTTAACGCCTGCAAAGGAAACAAAACGTCAAGCTGTTGATCGGTTGATGGATTTGTTAAAGGGGACACATGCTCATTTCATCGAAATGACACCAGAAGAACATGATGCTGTGACAAGTGTTATCAGCCATTTCCCTCATATTGTTGCAGCCAGCCTTGTGCATCAAGCACATCATTTTGAAGAACAATTCCCACTTGTTAAACGGTTTGCTGCTGGAGGCTTTCGTGATATCACACGAATTGCTTCAAGCAATCCTGCAATGTGGAGGGATATCCTGCTGCACAATAAACACAAGATTTTAGACCGATTCCATGAATGGAAAAAAGAGATTAACCGCATTGAAACCTTCGTAGAGCAAGAAGATGCTGAAGGATTGTTCTCTTATTTTCAAGATGCTAAGGAATATCGCGATGGACTTCCTCTAAGGAAAAAAGGAGCCATTCCTGCTTTTTATGATCTGTATGTCGATGTTCCGGATCACCCTGGGGTCATATCGGAGATTACAGGGCATCTAGCAAGTGAAAACATTAGTATTACAAATATCCGAATTATTGAGACGCGGGAAGACATTAATGGGATTTTACGCATTAGTTTTCAAACAGATGACGACCGCAAGCGTGCAGAAATCTGTATAAAAAATAGAGCGAATTACGATACATTTTATGCTGACTGAGGTGACAAACATGAAAATTCATAAAAATGCTCCTATGAATGGAGAAATTCATATCCCAGGTGATAAATCTATTTCACATAGATCAGTGATGTTTGGTGCAATTGCTGAAGGGACCACAGTAGTGAAAAACTTTCTTCCTGGAGCTGACTGTTTAAGTACGATTGATTGCTTTAGAAAGATGGGCGTTGAAATTGAACAAAAAGGGACAGATGTTGTCATTCATGGTAAAGGACTGAAAGAGCTCAAGGAGCCGTCTGACATTCTCGATGTTGGCAATTCTGGTACAACCATTCGATTAATGTTGGGAATATTAGCTGGTTGTGAGTTTCACAGTACACTAATCGGTGATGAGAGTATTGCCAAAAGACCAATGAGGCGAGTGACGGGTCCGCTTAAACAACTAGGAGCCAAAATAGACGGCAGAGCAAATGGCGAGTTTACACCACTCTCTATTCGTGGCGGTCATTTAAAAGGAATCTCTTATGAGTCCCCGGTGGCAAGTGCACAAATTAAGTCGGCTGTCCTTTTAGCTGGACTTCAAGCAGAGGGAACAACGACTTTAACTGAACCTCATAAATCAAGAGATCATACAGAAAGAATGCTCTCTATGTTTGGTGTAAAACTAGATGAAGATGAACAAAGTGTTTCCATTGAAGGCGGCCAGACATTAACAGCAACAGATATATTTGTTCCAGGAGACATCTCTTCAGCTGCATTTTTCCTTGTAGCTGGATCAATCGTTCCTAACAGCCGGATTGTCTTAAAAAATGTCGGGTTAAACAAAACAAGAACAGGTATTATTGATGTGCTGAAACTTATGGGTGCAAACCTTGAGATCAATGAAGTAGATGCCAAAGGCGGAGAACCGTATGGTGATTTAACGATTTCTACTTCATCATTAAAAGGGATTGAAATTTCTGGTGACATGATTTCAAGACTCATCGATGAAATTCCGATTATTGCGCTTCTTGCGACCCAAGCAGAAGGAACAACGATCATTAAAGATGCTGCTGAGTTAAAAGTTAAAGAAACCAATCGAATTGATACAGTCGTATCAGAACTTAAAAAACTCGGTGCTAATATTGAAGCAACAGATGATGGTATGAAGATTCATGGTAAAACTACGCTTCAAGGCGGCGCAGTCGTCTCAAGCTACGGAGATCACCGTATCGGTATGATGCTGGGAATTGCCGCATGTGTGACAAAGCAAGCAATTGAGATTGAAGATACAGATGCTGTTCGTGTCTCATACCCGAATTTCTTTGAACACATTGAATATTTAACGAAAACAGTCTGAGGAGGTCCTCAGGCTTTTTCTTTCCTTTTGCATATTTGTCAGAAATATAGCATAGCTTGTCTCAAGGTGAAACCTTGAAAAAAAACATTTTGTCCGATAAAAATAGTGTCTGCAGTTTACAAATCATCAGTTTCGTATAGGATGAAATGCAAAACAGTCTTTAAAACACAAAAATGGGTTCATTTTAAAAGAGCAACATATTTGCTGGATGTGTACCTGTCGATTATGATATGAAGTAACAATAGTTTAGGTTTTTGGAAACAGAAAGGAACGGTTTGATTTGAATAGTTCATTACAAGAAGCCATAAAATTAGTTGAGGCGGGTGAGACTGAAAAAGGACTCCAAACACTTGCTCAAGCAGAGAAGCATTTGCATGATGAAGAAAAGGCGCAAGCGGCTCAATTATATTATGATTGGGGAGATATCGATAAAGCACGGAATCTCATCAGTGATTTACATGATTTATATCCAGAGGAAACAGGTTTAACGTGTTTTTATGCAGAGCTGTTGATTGACTCTGATGAAGAAGAGAAGGCGATTGCAGTATTAGAAACGATTCCTGAAGATGATGATGCGTACCCAGAGAGTTTATTGTTAATGGCAGATTTGTATCAAATGCAAGGACTATTTGAAGTCAGTGAACAAAAGCTTTTAAAAGCGAAAGAGCTACTTCCGAATGAAGCCATCATCGATTTTGCATTAGGTGAGTTGTATTTTTCTCAAGGTCTTTCAAAGAAAGCGGCCGATTATTTCTACAAAGTGGCAGATCAACAGCATGAGGTTGGCGGTGTCAATGTGTATCAGCGGCTCGCTGAATCGCTCAGCACAGCTGGAGAATTTGAGGATGCACTTGAATGGTATGAAAAGGCAGTAAAAGATCAAGCAGACCCGAATACTCTTTTTGGCTACGGATTTACAGCAATGAGGGCTGGCAGAACGAAAACAGCCATTCAGCAGCTTACAGAACTGAAAGATATTGATCCCTCCTATTCGTCACTTTATATGCCTTTAGCGAAAAGTTATGAGGAAGAAGGACTATATCACGAGGCTTTAGAGGTAATAAAAGAGGGTATTAAAGTTGATGAGTATAACAAAGAATTATATTTATATGGTGCCAAGATTGATTTGAAAAATGGGGATTCAGAAGATGCGAAAAAACTGCTTCAAGAAGCACTTGCTCTCGATCCGGGTTATATTGAAGCAGTTCAAACATTGCTGGCGATCTATTTAAATGAAGAGCTGTTTGATGAAATTCTGGATGTTATTAAAGAGGTTAAAAGCTTTGGGGAAGATGATCCAAAATGGAATTGGTATGCTGCATCTGCTTCTGTCGGGCGAGAAGAATACAAAGAAGCTGCCGAGTATTTCAAGCTTGCCCTGCCTGATTTTGATGAGGAACGTGACTTTTTATATGAATACGCTTCGTTCCTTTTAGAAGAGGGCAGACAAAAAGAAGCATTGCCGTTATTACGCAAAGTTCTAGAGAAAGATGGCACGAATGAAGAAATTGAAGAAACGATTTTAAGAATTGAAGACGAAATTTCCTTATAGTTTGCAGGAATGAAGAACTGGTTTGTTGAATAATTCATGTATAGCAATTTAATTTACGATAGAGGAGGGAATAACATGCAGACCCCTGTTTCTGTCAATGAAAAAAAGGAATTTATCCGGTGGTTCTTAAACCATTATCAGCTAAAGCGAAGAGAGTGTGTTTGGATATTAAATTATTTAATGAGTCACGACTCTTTGATGGAAAAGGTTCATTTTGTAGAGCAAGCAGAATTTTGCCCAAGGGGAATCATCATGTCAACACACTGTGTGGATGAAGTTCCCTTTAGATTTTATAAAGAAAACATCATGACGACAGATGCTGAAAAGTCATTTCATGATATTCGTTTGAATAAACAGCAGGATTTGTTTATTCAATTGAATTTCCGTTCTGCTTATCGTTCGCCGGAATATGCAGCTGTTCTTGAAACAAATCCTCATATTCCAAAGGATCTTTATGAGAACGAAAAAGATAAGGATCTTGCTGAGAAAGTGCTTGAGCACTCAATCGCAACTTTCCAAAAAGAACGGCTCATGAAAGAGATAGATGAAGCACTTGACCGTCATGATCAAGAAACATTTAATAAGCTGGCAAAAGAATTAAGCCTATTGTCATAAACTGAACGAATAAGCCTTGCCCTATACAGGCAGGGCTTATGTCATGAAAGAGGGGAATTTGATGAGATTTCAATCAGAGGACGCGGATCGCTTTTTGCAATCTAAAGCTTACATTGATACCGCTGTCATTCCATTAGTTGGGATGAATGCGGATCAAATGAAACAAACCGTGTCTTTAGGAGAGTTTACTATTCTTGTAGCAGATGAACTTGAAAGACAGTTAAAAGGGCGGGTTTTTCTTTTTCCGCCACATACATATTTGGAAGTAAGTGACCGGAAACAAGAAGACATACTCACAATGAAGCAGTCGCTCAACGATCATTTTCAGCATGTTGTATTGATCACATCTGATCACCAGTGGAAAGAGCATGCTGAGATCAGTGAATCGCTATTTTTGCTCAAGCCGGTTCCGCTGGAGCATTTGAAGGTTGAATTAAAGCAAAAAGTGATTCAAGACAGTGTAGAACAAATTTTGAACTTTTTGTTACAAAAATGGAACCCTTCATAAAAACCCTTACATTTGCATTGTACATAGCTTTTTAGGATGTTGACCTTGTGAATAGATTGATATATTATGAGGGTGTCCTAGTTTTATGAAATTTTTTCTAATTCAGTTATAAAGTAGCTGACGACCTGAGGGGGGGAGAAAAAAATGAGCGAGAAGAGACATGGAGTGTCCAGGCGTCAATTTTTGAATTACACGTTGACCGGCGTGGGGGGATTTATGGCCGCTGGAATGCTCATGCCTATGGTTCGCTTTGCGCTTGACCCTGTGCTAAAAGGAACAGAGGATCAGGATATGGTTCAAGTTGTCAGTGTAGATGAACTGACAAAGGAACCGAAGCGCTTTGACTTTAAAATTGATCAAGTAGATGCATGGTACGAGTCAAAGGAATCTAGGTCAGCATGGGTGTACAAAGAAGGGGATGAAATTGTCGCTTTATCGCCAATCTGTAAACATTTAGGATGTACAGTGAACTGGAACAGTGATCCGAAAAATTCAAACAAATTTTTCTGCCCGTGCCATTATGGGCTGTACGACAAGGATGGTACAAACGTACCCGGAACTCCACCGCTTGCACCGCTTGACCATTATAAGCAGCAAGTGAAGGACGGATACCTCTATCTTGGAAAAGCTGTGCCGAAAGGGGAAGGGTAACGATGCTTAACAAGATTTACGATTGGGTAGATGAGCGGCTGGACATTACACCAATATGGAGAGATATTGCAGATCACGAGGTGCCAGAGCACGTCAATCCAGCACATCATTTCTCCGCTTTTGTGTATTGTTTTGGCGGTTTAACGTTTTTTGTGACAGTCATTCAAGTCCTTTCGGGCATGTTTTTAACGATGTATTACGTGCCGGATATTAAAAATGCCTGGGAATCTGTCTATTATTTGCAAAATGAAGTGGCATTTGGCCAGATTGTCAGAGGGATGCACCACTGGGGTGCGAGTTTAGTTATTGTGATGATGTTTTTACATACGCTAAGGGTCTTTTTCCAAGGGGCGTATAAAAAGCCTAGAGAGCTGAACTGGATTGTTGGTGTGCTCATTTTCTTTGTGATGCTTGGACTTGGTTTTACAGGTTATCTTTTACCATGGGATATGAAGGCGCTGTTTGCGACGAAGGTTGGTCTTCAAATAGCAGAAGCAACACCTTTCATTGGTAAAGAGATCAAAACGCTGCTTGCAGGTCATCCTGACATTGTAGGGGCACAAACGCTGACGAGATTTTTTGCTATCCATGTCTTTTTCTTGCCAGCGGCATTATTTGGGCTGATGGCTGCCCACTTTATTATGATTCGTAAGCAAGGAATTTCTGGACCGCTTTAAAATGCTGCGTTTGATGAATGTTCAATAAGGAGGGGATGACTTTGCATAGGGGAAAAGGGATGAAGTTTGTCGGAGATTCCAGAATACCGGCAGAAAGAAAACCTAACATACCTAAAGACTATTCCGAATATCCGGGAAAAACAGAAGCCTTTTGGCCGAACTTTCTTTTAAAGGAATGGCTTGTAGGTGCCGTTTTTTTAATTGGATTTCTTGTCCTAACTGTTGTTCATGCGCCTCCGCTTGAGCGGATGGCTGATCCAACAGATACTGGCTATATTCCGCTGCCAGACTGGTATTTCCTATTTTTGTACCAGTTATTAAAATATGAATTTGCTGCAGGAAACTTCACTGTCGTCGGCGCGATGATTATGCCTGGAATTGCGTTTGGTGCACTTTTGCTCGCACCATTTCTTGATTCAGGTCCAGAACGCAGACCGTATAGAAGACCAATTGCAGTCGGGATGATGATTCTTGCAGTCGGCGCAGCAACATATTTAACGTGGGAGTCTGTTGCAACTCATGATTGGGAAGCAGCGGCAAAACAAGGTGAGATTAAGAAAGAAGCAGAGATTGATACTTCAGCTGAAGAGTATAAAATTTATCAAGAGCAGACATGTATCTCCTGCCATGGGGATAACATGCAGGGCGGAGCAGCTGGACCGTCACTTGTTGACAACGGTCTTTCGCCTGAGGAGATCGCTAAAATCGCTGTAGAAGGTAAAGGCAACATGCCGAAGGGTGTTTTTAAAGGCAGTGATGAAGAACTCGAGAAGCTCTCTAAATATTTATCTGAGGTCAAATCAAAATAATTCAGTTGTTTAAATGCAAGTACAAGGATATACTCAAAAGAGAAAAAGCTGGCGCTGTCAGCTTTTTTCTGATTTTAACAGATCGTGAGTGAAGAGACATATGAGATGGATTCAATATTTGCTAGCGACGCGCTACATGCTTTTGCTGGTGCTTATGATCAATTTCCTTGGCACTGTGTACGGCTACTATTGGTATATTCCGCAGCTCGTAGAGACACCGGCTGTCTTTTTAGCTTTTGTACCAGACAGTCCAACGGCCAGCTTTTTCTTTTTATTTGTATTACTTGCGTTTTTGATGAAACGAAATGCTCCTTATTTTGAAGCACTTGCTCTTGTGACCTTGATTAAATATGGGCTATGGGCGGTAGGAATGAATATCTTTGTGCTTTTATCTGTTGATGATTTTCCGTGGGAAGGATACATGCTGATTGGGTCTCACTTTGCGATGGCGGTTCAGGCTGTATTGTTTGCGCCATATTATCGTTTTCAAATGCGTCATCTCGTGGTAGCAGGCATTTGGATCTTACATAATGATGTAATTGATTATGTATTTGGTATGATGCCCCGTTATTCTATGCTGTCTGCTTACTCAAACGAGATCGGCTACGTGACGTTTTGGCTAAGTATTGCGGTTCTTCTTGTTTCGTATTATCTCGTACTATCGAAAAAATCGGTCAAGCTGGAACTCCCTTAACAATGTTGGTCTAACCTTGTCCTTTTCTTCATACGCTGTAAGGAGAAGGGCTAGGAGGGACTTGCATGAAACGAAAGCCAATCGCGATGATTCTATTATTTTTTCTCGTATTACAGCCAGCAGTTGCCAAAGGTGAGGAAACAGCTGCTAACACGCTGCAAGAATTAACGGAACTATCAGATTCCATCTTTCAATTAACGAGACAAGGTAAATATGATGAGGCGTTACAAGTCGCATTGTATGTTGAAAAGACATTTAAAGCTGAGAATTGGCGTGGAACTTTGACGAATACGCAGATTCGGCAAATTACACTTGGCTATCAAGATATGATAAAAGGGCTGCCGCAAGAAGAATTGAATGAGCGCGAAAAGCTTCGTTATGCCTCTCAATTTAGAATGCTGCTTGATGCGATCCAGTCGGATTCTGAGCCTCTTTGGGGTTCGCTGGAGAAGCCCATTATGGGGTCTTTTCCTACTTTGAAAAAAGAAGTAAAAGATCCAGAATCGACGACATTTTATGAAACTTGGAATGAGCTGGTTTCTTTATACGATATGATCTATCCAAGTTTAACCATTGATATTTCGTCTGAAAAGTTGCAGACAATTAAGCAGCACATGGAAGTAATTGAGCAAGGTGAGTTTTTAAAAGCATCAAGTGGGACAAAGATTGAACGTCTCACGAAGCTGGAAGAGGATTTATCGAGTGTGTTTGCTCACGTCGATGAAGATGAAGCTGATCCATCGCTTTTATGGGTCATCCTAACAACCGGGAGTATCATTTTATTAACGTTAACGTATGTTGGATTTCGGAAATATCGTGCCGAAAAAGAAAAGAAACAAAAACGTCAGGCTGATTATCCTAAATCATAAAAAAAGAAGCCCAAAACTGGTGCTTCTTTTTTAATGCGGATTGAGCGGCTTTTTGTGTTCATCTAATGTAAAGCCTTCACCGAGTACATCATGCACGTCACTGACAGATACAAACGCATGAGGATCGACTGAGGTCACGACGCTTTTAAGGTGGACAAGCTCGTTTTTCGGAACGACGCAATAAAGGACGTTGCGCTCCTGTTTCGTATAAGAACCGACCCCTTTTAAGATGGTGACACCGCGCTCCATTTCATCCGTGATTTTCTTTTGAATGATGTCATCTTTTTCAGAGATAATCATGGCGCCTTTGGCAGCGTAAGCGCCTTCTTGCATGAAGTCAATGACCTTCGCAGCAACAAACACTGCGACAAGTGTATACATCGCTTCTTTATAATTTAAGTAGGTCAGAGAGATGGTAATGACGCATGCGTCGAAGATGAACATCGTTCGTCCCATTGCCACCTGATAATGCTTGTTGATCAGTCTTGCAATGATGTCCACACCGCCTGTTGTACCGCCGAATTTAAAGATGATCCCGAGGCCTGTTCCGATAAATACACCTGCAAAGAGGGCGGCTAAGGCTAAATCGTGCTGGAGAGGCATATGTATTTGAAAGCGCTGGAAGATGGCAAGAAAGACAGAAAGACTCACTGTTCCTACAATTGTATAAGTAAACATCGTTCTGCCAAGCATTTTCCAGCCTATAAAAAAGATCGGAATGTTTAAGACAAGGTTTGAAATAGATGGGTCAATGTGAAATAGAAAATATAAAAGCAGTGTAATACCTGTAAATCCGCCTTCCGCCAAATTGTTCTGCATATTAAAATGAACAAGACCGAAAGAAAAAATCGCAGATCCTATTAAAATAAATACGATATTTTTAAGACGAATTTCTTTTAGCAAGAGACCACTCCTTTTTTTGCTTAGACAGCGATAATATTATATGGTATGGGAGAGAAACAAGCAAACTGAGTCTTAAACATTTGTCAAATATTTATGATTTCGCTAACATGTAAGAGATGGATAGGAGGATGAGCTTCATGACGAAAGAAAAAACGCTGCGTCACGTGCAGCAAGAAGTAGATGATTACATAGGACAATTTAAAGAAGGCTATTTCAGCCCGCTTGCGATGATGGCCCGCCTGACAGAAGAATTAGGGGAGCTGGCAAGAGAGGTTAACCATTACTATGGAGAAAAGCCGAAAAAAACAACGGAAACAGAAAAAAGCATGGAAGAAGAAATTGGCGATGTTTTGTTTGTGTTAACATGCCTCGCTAATTCACTTGATATTTCACTAGAAGAAGCACATGATCGTGTGATGCATAAATTCAATACAAGAGATAAAGACCGCTGGACGAAAAAAGAAGGGAAGTAGAGACGATGACGAACGAAACCATCAAAGTAGTAATCGCTGGAGCAAGAGGGAGAATGGGTATAGAGGCTGTGAAGCTGGCGGAAGAAACAGGCCATTTTGAGCTGGTGGCCGCACTTGATCACACGCATGAAGGAAAAAAATTATCTGATGTGATTCATACGACATCTAATGCACCGATTTATACGGATATTGATGTGTGTCTTTCAGAAACAGCACCAGATGTATTAATTGATCTGACAACACCTGAAATCGGGAAAGTACATACAAAAAAAGCACTTGAACATGGCGTGCGTCCAGTCGTAGGAACAACTGGATTTTCAGAAGATGACCTAAAAGAGCTTCAGCAATTAACAGAAGAAAAGGGCATAGGCTGTATTATTGCACCAAACTTTGCTGTCGGTGCGGTCTTAATGATGAAATTTGCCAAAATGGCCGCGAATTATTTCCCTGACGTTGAAATCATTGAGCTTCACCACGATAAAAAACTAGATGCCCCAAGCGGTACGGGCTTAAAAACGGCTGAAATGATTGCAGAAGTAAGAGAAAGCAAAAAGCAGGGACATCCAGAAGAGAAAGAATTGATCGAAGGGGCACGAGGAGCCGATTATGATGGTATCCGTCTGCACAGCGTGAGACTTCCTGGTATGATTGCACATCAAGAAGTGCTGTTTGGAATGGACGGACAGACGCTCACCATTCGTCATGATTCTTATAACCGTGCATCCTTTATGTCAGGCGTGAAGCTTTCAGTAGAGCAGGTCATGCACATTGATCAGCTCGTTTATGGTTTAGAAAATATCATCGACTAATAAGGAGTGGATTCCTGATGAACATTGCTTTAATCGCTCATGATAAGAAAAAAAGTGACATGATTCAGTTTACCACCGCGTATCGTGATATTTTGGCAGATCATACACTTTACGCAACAGGGACAACAGGTTTGAGAGTGAAAGAAGCGACGGGGCTTCCCATTCATCGTTTCCAATCAGGACCACTTGGGGGAGATCAGCAGATCGGTGCTTTAATTGCTGATAATGCAATGGATCTTGTGCTCTTTTTTAGAGACCCGCTAACTGCGCAGCCGCATGAACCGGATGTATCTGCACTCATCCGGCTTTGCGATGTGTATACCATTCCATTAGCCACCAATATGGGAACTGCTGAAATTTTAGTCAGGAATTTAAATAAAGGTACGTTTGATTTTCGAGATGTAGCAAAAAACGGAGGAACAAATGAAACGACTTGATATCCTTGCATTCGGTGCCCATAGCGATGATGTAGAGATCGGAATGGGCGGAACGATTGCAAAATACGTAAAAAAAGGGGCGCGCGTCGGGATTTGCGACTTGACCCAGGCCGAATTATCTTCAAATGGAACAGTCGAGAGCCGCAAAGAAGAAGCAAAAGCCGCCGCCGCTATTTTAGGTGTCAGAGCGAGAATCCAGCTTACACTGCCAGATAGAGGGCTTTATCTAAACGACGAAGCGATGAAGGAAATTGCGGGCGTGATTCGAACATACAAACCGAAACTGATTTTCGCTCCGTACCACCAAGATCGGCATCCAGATCATGGCCATGCGGGCTCACTTGTAGAAGAGGCCGCTTTTTCTGCAGGTATACATAAATTTGAAGATTCATACAAGCAGCCAGCGCATAAAATAAGCCAAATGTATTATTACATGATTAATGGGCACCATCGTCCAGATTTTGTGATCGATATTTCTGAGGAAATGCACCAAAAAATTGATAGCTTGCACGCGTATAAAAGCCAATTTGTTAAATCGGCAAACTCAGTAGAGACACCTCTTGTGAACGGTTATATTGATTTTGTCAAAATGAGAGAGTCTATGTATGGAAGAGAAGTCAACAAAGCTTATGCAGAAGGGTTTATCACAAAGAAACCACTTTTAATAGACGATGACTTACTTGGGGGGTAATTATGAAAAAACTGAAGATCGGAATTACTTGTTATCCAAGTGTCGGCGGCTCAGGCATTATCGCCACGGAGCTTGGAAAACGTTTAGCTGAAAAAGGGCACGATGTTCATTTCATTACCTCTAGCATTCCGTTTAGGCTTAATAAAGTATATCCGAATATTTATTTTCATGAGGTGGATGTGAATCAATATGCAGTTTTTCAATATCCGCCTTATGACCTTGCGCTGGCAAGTAAATTGGCAGAAGTCGCAAAACGAGAAAAGCTTGATATTATTCACGCGCATTATGCAGTCCCGCACGCTGTCTGTGCGTTTCTAGCCAAACAAATGACTGGACACTCTGTGAAAGTCGTTACGACGCTTCATGGAACGGATATTACGGTTTTAGGCTATGATCCATCATTAAAAGAAGTGATCCGGTTCGCCATCGAATCATCGGACCGCGTAACAGCGGTGTCGCATTCATTAGCTGCGCAGACATACGATCTCATCAAACCAGATAAAAAAATTGATACGATTCATAATTTTGTTGATGAACGGGTGTATTTGCGTGAAGATCACGATTTGTTAAAGACACATTATGGTCTTTTACCGAACGAAAAGGTCATCATCCATGTATCAAACTTTCGAAAGGTGAAACGGGTGCATGATGTGATTCATGTGTTTCAAAAGATTTCTGAACAGGTGCAGGCAAAGCTGCTGCTCATTGGTGATGGTCCTGAGAAATCGGTTGTATGTGAACTCGTGAAAAAATTAGGACTGACAGACCGCGTATTGTTTTTAGGCAAGCAAGAGAAGGTTGAGGAGCTTTATTCAATAAGTGATTTGAAGCTGCTTCTTTCGGAGAAGGAGAGCTTTGGGCTTGTGCTTCTTGAAGCAATGGCATGCGGTGTCCCTTGTATCGGTACGGATGTCGGCGGTATTCCAGAGGTCATTACACATGGAGAAACAGGGTTTCTTGTCCCGCTCGGCGATATAGATGGAGCAGCAAAGCACGCAGTGTCTCTGCTGAAAGACGAAGCGCTTCATGAAAAAGTGTCAGCGGCAGCACAGTCTAGTGTTCAGGCTCATTTCTCCTCTGATAAGATTGTGAGTGAATATGAGAAGCTTTACCTAGAATTGATCGAAGGTGATGATGAAGATGAATGAACCATTCACACATGCGATCCCTATATTACATACACTGCACGAACATGGGCATCAGGCTTACTTTGTCGGCGGAGCGGTGAGAGATGTTCTATTAGGACGGGAAATCGGCGATATCGATATTGCGACAGATGCAACACCTGATAAGGTTGAGTCCTTATTTGAAAAAACAGTAGATGTCGGTAAGGAGCATGGCACTGTCATTGTGTTGCATGATGGTGTCAGCTATGAGGTCACGACGTTTCGAACGGAATCAGAATATGAAGATTTTCGCAGACCGAAAGAAGTGGCGTTTATCACATCGCTTAAGGAAGATCTTTTAAGAAGAGATTTAACGATTAATGCGATGGCCATGGATATAAATGGGGAAATTATTGATCATGTAGGTGGAAAACAGGATATTAAGCGGAAACGAATTCAAACCGTAGGAGATCCTGCGTGCCGCTTTCAAGAAGATGCGCTTCGCATGATGAGAGCTGTCCGTTTTTTAAGCCAGCTTGGCTTTGAACTCGCTGATGAAACGGCTGAAGCTATGAAAAAGGATAAGCATCTGCTTGCCAACATATCAGTTGAGCGCAAAAAGATTGAAATGGAGAAGCTTTTAAAAGGCCGTCATTGTGAGAAGGCCATTCAAGTACTCATTTCAACCAAATTATATGAAGAATTGCCAGGTCTCAAAGAGGAGCGTCTTCATGAATCCTTTCAAGCCTTTCCATATTACTTACTGGATGGACGAGAAGAGGTATGGGGGGCTTTCATCCATTTGCTCGGCCTAGATGAAGCGGAGGCTGCGGCCTTCTTAAAAGAATGGAAGCTGTCAACAAAGCTTTTGAAAGACGCAGTAGCTATTAGTCAATACGTTGATTGTGACTGGGATGCGGAAACCATGTTTGAAGCTGGTGAACACGTGCTCTTATCTAGTTTGAAGATTACACAGCTAAAACATGAGCGCCGCATTTTCTTTGATGAACTGGAGTCAGCGAAGCGTTCTTATGATGCACTTCCGATTAAAAAGCTCCAAGACCTCGCTGTTTCAGGAAAAGATTTAATGGCCTTTCGGCAAAAGCCGTCTGGGAAATGGATTGCAGAGGAGCTTGATTTTGTGAAAAAAGCCGTTTTGCAAAACCGTTTAGAAAACCGAAAAGAAGCCATAGAGGAGTGGCTTAAAGCATGCGATCCGCAATTAGAAAACGATTAATTGAACTATTTACAGAATCCAGTCAGGATTTTGTCTCAAGTCAGCAGATTTGTGATGAGCTTGGCTGCTCCCGAACAGCTGTGTGGAAGCATATGGAGGACTTGCGAAAAGAGGGGTATGAGGTAGAAGCAGTTAGAAGAAAAGGATACCGTCTGCTTCGTAAACCGGACAAAATTAGTGAGGACGAAATTCTGTTTGGTCTGGAAACAGAGAGCTTCGGCAGGCATATTTACTTTCAGAAAGAAGTCGCTTCCACTCAGCTGATTGCCCATGATCTTATCAATGAAGGTGCGCCCCACGGCACAATCGTTGTCAGCGATCATCAGACAAACGGAAAAGGGCGTCTTCAAAGAACGTGGCATTCACCAAATGGGACAGGCATTTGGATGAGTCTTATTCTCCGGCCTGAGATCCCGCTGCATAAAGCGCCGCAAATGACGCTTTTGGCATCTGTAGCCATCGCAGAAGCGATTGCGCAGCAAACAGGACTCAATCCATCTATTAAATGGCCAAACGATATTTTGTTGAATGGAAAAAAGGTCGTTGGCATTCTGACTGAATTAAAAGCAGAAGCTGACCAGGTTCATGCGGTCATCATTGGGCCGGGCATTAATGTGAACCAAACAGTTGATGACTTCCCGGATGAACTAAAGGATGTCGCCACAAGTCTGCGAATGGAACTGAATGAAAAAGTGGATCGGGCTGCACTCATACAACAGATGATGTCCACTTTTGAAAAAAGGTATGACGATTACATGAAGCAAGGATTTGCGCCGATTAAACAATTATGGGAATCGTTTGCGATGACGATCGGTCAACATATTGTTGCCCGCACCGTCAATGGGAAATATACGGGGAAGGCGCTTGGCATCAATGAAGAAGGTGTTTTATTGCTTGAAACGGAGGACGGTATCCAAAAAATCTACTCCGCAGACATTGAGATCAAGTCAACTTGAGTGGAACACCCGGCACATTTTTGATATACTTCGTGTGGGCAGTATCTGCAAAGAACTGTACCTGTTAGGAAGAAAAATTCGATAAATTTCTGCCTTGATCCTAAGGGACTTGGACAGAGGGATGATTCGCCGCACATGAGAAATCAAAGCATGTGATGTGAGGCTAGCCATCTCCTCTCCAGAATGAGGAGGAACAAATGAAGACAAAGCTAGATTTTTTCAAAATGAAAGAACAAAACGAACCTATTGTGATGCTGACCGCATACGACTATCCAGCTGCAAAGCAAGCGGAAAAAGCGGAAGTCGACATGATCTTAGTTGGTGATTCACTTGGGATGGTTGTACTTGGACTAGATTCCACAGTTCAAGTCACGATGGATGATATGATCCATCACACAAAAGCAGTGAAAAGAGGCGCAAAAGACACATTTGTTGTGACTGATATGCCATTTATGTCTTACCATTATTCGTTAGAAGAAACAATGAAAAATGCAGCACGCATCATGCAAGAAAGCGGTGCCGATGCCTTAAAGCTAGAAGGCGGAGATGGAGTATTTGAATCCATTCAAGCTTTAACAAGAGGCGGAATTCCTGTCGTCAGTCATTTAGGCCTCACACCTCAATCAGTTGGTGTACTTGGCGGGTATAAAGTGCAAGGAAAAGACCACGAAAGTGCTCAAAAATTGATTGAAGACAGCTTGAAATGTGAGGAAGCCGGAGCGATCGCACTTGTGCTGGAATGCGTACCTGGCGAACTGACAAAACGAATTACCGACATGCTGAAGATTCCTGTGATCGGAATTGGTGCAGGAGCTGAGGCAGACGGACAAGTTCTCGTTTACCATGATGTGGTAGGATACGGGGTGTCTAGAACACCTAAGTTTGTGAAACAATACGCGCAAATTGATACTGTTTTAGAAGAAGCGCTCATTCAATATACAAAAGAAGTAAAAGCACGCACATTTCCAGAGGACATGCATACGTTTCATATCAAAGAAGAAGTCCTTGATGGCTTATATGGGGGAATCAAAAAATGAACGTTGTCACCCATATTCACGAGCTAAAAGAATTGATCAAGCAGCATCAAGAAAAGCAGCATTCCATCGGCTTTGTTCCTACGATGGGCTTTCTTCATGAAGGACATCTGACGCTTGCGAAAGAGGCAAGAGGTCAAAATGACATTGTCGTGATGAGTATTTTTGTCAATCCTTTGCAATTTGGACCAAATGAAGACTTTGAATCCTATCCGAGGGATATGGAAAGAGACAAGCGTCTTGCAGAACAAGCAGGGGTGGATATTTTATTTACACCTGATGTGAAGGAAATGTACCAAAATGAACCATCTATTACGATGACGGTTCAAAAGCGGACGGATGTCTTATGCGGAAAAAAACGCCCAGGACATTTTGACGGCGTTGTCACTGTGCTCACAAAGCTGTTTCATCTTGTGTCACCAACAAATGTCTACTTTGGACTAAAGGATGCACAGCAAGTCGCTGTGATCGATGCGATGATCAAGGATTTCTTCTTTGATCTTCACCTTGTATCTGTACCGACAGTCAGAGAAGAAGACGGTTTAGCGAAAAGCTCAAGGAATGTGTACTTGTCAGAAAAAGAAAGACAAGAAGCACCCGCTTTATACCGCGCATTAAAAAAAGGCCGGTCAGCTGTTGAAAAAGGTGAACGTGATGTCAGTCGTGTATACCAGCTGATTGAAGAGGAACTTGTTCAGACGTGCGGAGAAATTGATTATATTGAGATCTACTCATATCCAGAACTTGAGCCGCTTGAGCAGTTAACAGGTCAAGTCATTATGGCGATTGCGGTGAAATTTTCACGGGCAAGACTGATTGATAATGTGATTTTCCATGTTCCTGAAAGCGGTGAAAAACATGTATAGAACCTTTATGACATCTAAGCTTCATAAAGCAACGGTAACAGAAGCAAACTTACATTATGTGGGAAGTATTACAATTGACGAAGATTTACTTGATGCGGCAGGTATGATGGCAAATGAAAAAGTACAAATTGTCAACAATCATAATGGCGCAAGACTTGAAACATATATTATTCCCGGCGAAAGAAAGAGCGGTGTTATTTGTCTAAATGGGGCGGCGGCGAGACTCGTTCAGCCAGGGGATGAAGTCATTATTATCGCTTATGGGATGCTGTCAGAAGAAGAAGCAAAGACACATACACCAAAAGTGGTCGTGTTAAATAAACAAAATCAAATTGAACAAATGATTGGGCAAGAGCCTGCGAGAACGATTTTATAACGCAAGCTCCATGGAAACAGAACAGTTTCAGAAGAGAGGCTGTTCTGTTTCATCTATTTTGTCCAGAGTGTGTTTCACTTCAGGGTGAAACGAGGAATTGAGGTGTCCATTTTATGACCGATCAAAGGTTTGTTGTCGTTGATATTGAAACCACCGGAAATTCACCTAAAAAGGGTGATAAAATCATTCAAATAGCTGCGGTGGTCATTGAAAATGGACAAATTGTCGAACGGTATTCAAAATATGTGAACCCGGGAAAAGCAATCCCTGGATTTATTGAACAGCTGACAGGCATTCAGCAGCACATGGTTGATGATGCGGTGTTTTTTGAGGATATTGCCCAAGAGGTGAATGATCTCATACAGGGTGCTTATTTTGTTGCGCACAATGTTCATTTTGACTTGAATTTTTTAAATGATGAACTAAAAGCATGCGGGAAAAATGAGCTGGATGTGCTAGCAATTGATACAGTTGAGATCTCTAGAATTCTTTATCCTGAGCTTGAAGGTTATAAGCTCACTGAATTAAGTGAAGAGCTCATGCTTCCACATGACCACCCGCATAGGGCGGATAGTGATGCGGAAGTTACTGCCATGTTATTTTTAACTTTATTACATCAATTAAAACATACACCGAAAATCGTGCTGAAGCAGCTGCGCAGATTATCCTCTTATCTCCTAAGTGATATAGGACTTTTAATTCAGCAGCTTGAAACAAGTCATGCTAGCCGGGAAGATTCTTTGGTGGAAGTCGGCTCTTTTGCTGTAAAAGATGTCACCAATTCTATCAGTAGGGCGACACATTCAGTAGGTGAAGATGATGAACAGCTGTTTGAGGAAATCAAAAAGAAGCTTCCGCAAACGGTAGAAGGCTATGAGGTAAGAGAAGGCCAGCTTACAATGATGAATAAAGTGAGAGATGTGTTTCATGAAAGAGCCTATGCATTAATTGAGGCGGCACCGGGTATTGGGAAAACGCTCGCTTACCTCATCCCAGCTGCTCTAGAAGCGAGTAAATCAGGAAAACCTGTCATTATTAGTACATATTCCATACTTTTGCAGCAGCAAATGCTTCAGCGTGATGTGCCTATGTTGAATCAATTGCTCCCGTTTGAGCCTGCTGCCTGTGTATTTAAAGGTCGGGCGCATTATATTTGTTTAGATAAGTTTGAGCATGTGCTTCATGAGGAAGATGATAACTATGATGTCGTCTTAACGAAGGCGCAAATTTTAATGTGGCTCCTTGTAACAGAAACAGGTGATTTATCTGAACTGAATTTACCGTCAGGAGCTGCCAATATAAAAGACCGCATTTCCTGTGTGCATATGCCGTTTACATCGAAAAAGCGCCGTTTTAAAGAGTATTGCTTTTATGAGCGCGCTAAAAAAAGGGCAAAAACAGCTGATTTAATTTTAACGAATCATCGTCTGCTCTTATCACAAACGGAGGCATCGTCTATCTTTCAGCATGCTGACGTATATGTGATAGACGAAGCCCATCAATTTGAGAAAACAGCCAATGAAACCCTAGGGGATAGTGCGTCTTATATCCAGCTTCACGCGAAGTTAACACAGCTTGGCTCCTTGCAAGGCGGATTGTTAAAGAAACTGAAAAAGAGATTTCATCATGCAGGGTTACAGACAGACACCTTTATTGAAATGGATGAGTATCTCAATCAGCTTCAAATGGAAAGTGACGCTTTCTTTAGCACCGTCCATTCATTTGTGAAAAGGACAAAACCAAAAGCCGACATCAATCGTCTCATTCATAGAGTACGTCATCATTCAAAGCATGCTCAGTGGAAACGGATTAAAGAAACGGCAAGTAAGCTTTGTTCCTTGTTAATTGCTTGTGAGAAGCTGTATGAACAGCAAAAAAATGAGCTTCTTCAAAAAAGTGATCAGCTGACAGAACACTTTGCCTTTGAAGCAGAGGAATACGACCAAGTCATGTCGTTTATGCATACTTTTTGCAGTACACTGTACCGGTTTATCTTTGAACCGAAAAACGATGAAACGGTTTGGATTGAAATTGATGCAAAAGGGGCCAAAAACGCTGTCTTTATGCATGCACAGCCGTTAGATACTGGGGAGCTTTTGGCTGACCGTTTCTTTATGAACAAAAAGAGTGTTGTCCTCACATCAGGGACGCTTACCATTAATCACCGTTTTGATTATTGCTTGGAACGGTTTGGCCTGCAAGATTTTTACCCTCATCTTGTGCAAATTGATTCACCTTTCGAACTTGAAAAACAGCTTAAGGTCATTGTTCCAGCAGACATGCCACCGATTACAAACCGTGATGAACGAGATTATGTAAAGCAGGCTGCGCAATATATTAAGGTCATGGAAAAGCAGCAGCATGCAAAAATATTGGTTTTGTTTAATTCACATGAGATGTTAAAAGCAGTCTATGAAGAGCTAAAAACAGAAGGGATGCAGTCAGCCCTTTTTGCTCAAGGTTTGACGGGCGGAAGCCCCGTAAAATTAACGAAAATGTTCAAATTAGCAAAACAAGCCATTTTACTTGGTACGGGTAGTTTTTGGGAAGGTGTTGATTTTCCGGGCGCAGAGCTGACAACAGTCATCATGGCACGTCTTCCGTTCAGGCCGCCTGATTCTCCGCTTATTGAAGCCAAATGTGATGCAGCAAAAAAACAAGGGAAAAATCCGTTTAAAGCCGTCGCTTTACCAGAAGCTGTGTTAACCTTTAAGCAAGGAGCTGGACGCTTGCTGCGTTCTGAAAAAGACATAGGCACATTGCTGATTTTAGACCGCCGAGTGAAAACCGCTTCATATGGAAAACTATTTTTAGAATCACTCCCTCATGCGCCAGTTCACGAGATGTCAAAAGAGTCACTTGAGGCGTATATAGAAAACCTTAACAACGAAAAGCCGCTGTCATAAGCGGCCTTTAGCTGGTGTGGGTTTGGAGTTAATTTATCGTAACGGCTTTTTGTGTTCCGTTGTAAAAATAGTATCGGTTCCCGTGCAGAAAAGTATGACTAACAATATTTACGTACCGAGGAGGAATTAGAAGTGGAAAGTAAAATAGAGGTACTTTCAACTGTTCAAATTAAACATTCAGAAGACCTGTACAAAATCGTTGACTTATTGAACAGAACGCTTAAAAGAGAAGATCTTATGTTTGGATTAGCATTAGATCAAGAAGATCAAAATCAAGCGGTATTTACGATATACCGCACATAGGGGAAGCTTGACATGAAAAAAATAGTCTGGATTATTTCATCTGTAGTGGCTCTCGTTCTGCTTATTGGCATCATCAGCTTTACGTGGATTTATCAAATTGCCATGGGACAAAGAGAACAAGGGCATGAAGCAGCGATCGAACGAGCAAAAGAACAAGCAAATATCGTACAAGTGGAGCAAGTGGAAACCTTTGTCGGGAAAGAAAAACAATTTATTGTTGAAGGGAAAAACAAACAGAATGAAACGACCTACGTTTGGGTTCCTGCCAGCAAAAAAGAAAAAGTGATCGCAAAAAAAGCAAAAGAAGGCATTACCTCGAATCAAGCAGTACAAGCCGTTCAAAAGGAGAACACGGTCTCTAAGCTAAAAGAAGTCAAATTAGCGAGAGAAGGTGACGTACTTCTTTGGGAAGTGACATACTTAAATGAGAACAATCAATATAGCTTCAGCTATGTCGACTTCTCGACAGGACACGTGGAAAAAAATTTAACACCGTAGTTTCTCCTGTCTTGCGTTGACCATGCTGATTTAGAACGGTTATAATAAAATGTATGAAAAAAGATTCACACCTGTCTAAAGGTGAGTTTCTTTCTGGCTTTGGAGGGAATTATGTTGAAAACAACGATTAATCAAGTGTTCAAACACGTCGATCAAGAAGTAACCATCGGCGCATGGATTGCCAATAAACGTTCAAGCGGAAAAATTGCATTTTTGCAGCTGCGTGACGGGACAGGCTTTATTCAAGGAGTCGTAGTAAAAGCAGAAGTGGAAGAGGAAGTCTTTAAGCTTGCGAAATCAGTCACTCAAGAAACATCTGTCTATGTAACAGGTCAAGTGACAAAAGATGAGCGTTCACCGCTAGGTTTTGAATTGCAAGTGAAATCCATTGAAGTGATTCATGAAGCGACAGATTATCCAATTACACCAAAAGAGCATGGAACAGAATTCTTAATGGATCACCGTCATTTATGGCTTCGTTCTAAAAAACAGCATGCCATTATGAAAATCCGTAACGAAATTATTCGTGCTACATATGAATACTTCCATCAAGAAGGTTTCGTGAAAGTAGATCCGCCAATTTTAACAGGAAGTGCACCTGAAGGCACAACGGAACTGTTTGCTACGAAATATTTTGATGAAGATGCATACCTTTCTCAAAGTGGCCAGCTTTACATGGAAGCTGCAGCAATGGCACTCGGAAAAGTATTCTCATTTGGCCCAACATTTAGAGCTGAAAAATCTAAAACGAAACGTCATTTAATTGAGTTTTGGATGATCGAGCCGGAGATGGCTTTTGTCGAATTCAATGAAAACCTTGAGTATCAAGAAAATTATGTGTCTCATGTTGTTCAAAGTGTACTTGAAAACTGTAAAGTGGAGCTGCATACACTAGGCCGTGATACAGCGAAATTAGAAAACATCAAAGCACCATTCCCGCGCATCACTTACGATGAAGCGATTAAATTCTTGCAGGAAAAAGGATTTGATGATATTGAATGGGGAGATGACTTCGGAGCGCCTCACGAAACAGCGATCGCCGAAAGCTATGATAAACCAGTGTTTATCACTCATTACCCAACATCATTAAAACCGTTTTATATGCAGCCAGCACCGGATCGTGAAGATGTTGTCCTTTGTGCAGACTTGATTGCACCAGAAGGCTACGGAGAGATTATTGGCGGTTCTGAGCGTGTTCATGATTTAGAGCTTCTTGAAGCAAGATTGAAAGAACATGGGCTTGATCAGGAAACTTACAAATGGTATACAGAATTAAGACAATATGGTTCTGTGCCGCATTCAGGTTTTGGTCTTGGACTTGAACGTACAGTTGCTTGGATTAGCGGAGCGCCGCATGTGCGTGAAACCATTCCTTTCCCAAGATTATTAAACCGTTTATACCCTTAAGACGTGAAAGCCTCCAACAAATGGAGGCTTTTTCAAACGTCTTTTTAGAGGGGCACGTGAAATAAAACGTGATATACTTAAAATGAAGAGGTGTATCCGATGAATAGACAGCAATTTATTAATATGCAGCAAATGGGGTCGACAAGTTTGCCTAATTTGCTGATTGCTCATTATGAGCAGTTAGGACTGAATGAATCACAGATGATGGTGATGCTTAAAATTAAAATGAATGAAGAACAAGGCGTTTTCTTCCAAACATTTGAAGAGCTTTCTCAAGGCATGACCATTTCAGCGGAAGAGTGTGCGTATATGGTTCAGCATCTCATTCAAAAAGGATTTATCTCGATTCAGCCATTTGAAGACAGGTCTGGTATTCAGCATGACCGCTATTCAGTAGAACCTTTATGGGGCGTGCTGTATGACTTTTTAGAAGCAAAACAGGCGAAAGAAGCGCAAAAACATCATGTGCAGGCTGAAAAATCTTTATATGCTTTATTTGAAGATGAATTCGGCAGACCGCTGTCTCCTCTTGAAGGAGAAACACTTTCGATCTGGATGGATCAAGACCATCATGATACTGAGATGATTCGGCTGGCGCTAAGAGAAGCCGTTTTATCAGGGAAATTAAATTTCCGTTATATTGATCGAATTTTATTTGAGTGGAAAAAGAAAGGGCTGAAAACAGCGGAAGAAGCAAAAGAACATAGCCAGCACTTCCGTTCTCAGCAGAAAACGCCGCCTTCAAACGAAGAGACGTCCACTTATAAACGACAAGTTCCTTTTTATAATTGGCTGGAACAATAACCAATAAAGGAGAAGGCATGTTATCAAAAAAACAAATCAATGAGTGTTTAGACATTATAGGAGATATGTTTCCAGAGGCTGAGTGTGAGCTTGTTCATGCCAATCCATTTGAGCTTGTGATTGCTGTTGCGCTCTCTGCTCAATGTACGGACGTGCTTGTAAACAAGGTCACCAAAACGTTATTTCAAAAATATAAAACACCAGAAGACTATTTAAGTGTACCGCTTGAAGAACTGCAGCAAGATATTCGTTCGATTGGTCTTTATCGAAATAAGGCTAAAAACATTCAAAAGTTGAGCAAAATGCTGATTGAAGAATATGGCGGTGAAGTACCAAAGGACCGGGATGAGCTTGTTAAGCTTCCTGGGGTTGGCCGGAAAACAGCAAATGTCGTCGTTTCGGTCGCTTTTGGTGTACCGGCAATAGCAGTAGATACACACGTAGAACGAGTCAGTAAACGTCTAGGCATCTGCCGCTGGAAAGATTCTGTGCTTGAAGTAGAGCAAACCTTGATGAAAAAGGTACCAAAAGAAGATTGGTCTGTGACGCATCACCGTCTGATCTTTTTTGGGAGATATCATTGTAAGGCGCAGCGGCCGCAGTGCGAATCGTGTCCACTTCTTGATATGTGCAGAGAAGGGCAGAAGAGGCTGAAAAAAGGATTGGTGAAGCTGGCATGAGCGGGGCAGCTGTTTTCACCTCATATGTCGAAAAGCTAAAAGAAAAAAAGGTAGAGATTAAAGGTGATCGAGTAGATATACTGAGGGCCAATCCGCTCGCATATGATCTATCTTCAGAACCTTTAACAGACGAGTTTCCATGGCAGGAAACGGAAGAATTTGTTCCTGTGATGTTTGAGCTGTGGGACGAATTAAAAGAAAAAATGCTTCCTCGTTTCCAAACAAGAAAATCCCGCTGTGAAGAAGATGATATGCTGCAAGGAATCGTCAGTATGATTGCGATGTTTTACTGGATCAAAGGGGAGAGTGTCCAAACGTTTGAATGGGAACATATCAAGCAAGAGACATTTCCTGTTGCTCCGATTAATTGGACGGAACGTTTAGAGTTCATTTTGCTAAAACCAACTCAATATCATTGCTTTATTCAATTGGACGAGCTATACACGGAATTAAAAAAGCAGTATGGAAAATATGAAGCACTTAAAAAAATCAAACAGCAGCGTTAAAAAAAGCACTTGCCATAGGAGGCAAGTGCTTTTTCATTATTCATCTTCTTTTCGAGAAGTAGCATTTGATTGCGAATTGGAACTTTGAGAGTTGGCTTTCTCATCATCTTTCTTTTTATCTTTATTATCAGTTTGCGAGTTGCTGTTCCCATTTGTACTGTCTGAGCCATTATCTGAAGAACCATTATTTCCGTTTTCTGTATTTCCACCTTGGTCCTGATCCTTATCTTGATCTTTTTTGTCATCAGGCTTTTGCTCATCAGTGCCAGGGGGCTGATTTTTGTTATCGTCTGTTTGGTCTGTCTGCTCGTCGTCAGGCTGCTGCGGTTCTTCTTCTTCTTTATTCTCATCATCCGCTTTTTCTTCCTCATCTGCGTCATCCTTAATGGTGAGGAAGGTAGATGCCGCTTTACTCGTGACATCATCTACAGTGGCTGTCACTTGGAATTTATATGTGGAGCCAGGCTTCACATCAGAGATGACCGCTTCTTTAGCAGAGCTGTTTTGAATCTCTTTATAGCCGCCATTATCAACTGCTTGCTTGACATTAAATGTAGCATCAGCGTCGTCAGAATAGCCCCAAGTCAGTGTGATGGATTTTTTCTCTTCATCATACACCGCTTTTAAGTCAGAAGGCTTATCGGCTTCTTTTTTCTCAAAAGTGTCAGACACTTTTGTTGGAACCGTACCTTTTACAAAGTATTCTGTTGTCTTCTTGTCACTTGGTGTATTCGGTCCGGCTAATTTTGCAGGATCGGATCCTTTTTCAACCGTAGCTTCAACGACACTGTCTGGTTTTTCAAATGAGCCGCTTCCATCATCAATTTGAGAAATCAATCGCTGGAAGACAATTTTGGCAACACGCTGCTCGTTTTCATTCAGCCATACTTTGCCGTCTGCATCTTTTGAATTACCGATTCCCGTCCAAACGGCTGCTGTGTATTGCGGAGTATAACCGACAAACCACGAATCTTTTGCACCGCCAGAAGGGATATTGTGTGTCTTAATATCTTTTTCTATAAAGTTCGTTGTACCTGTTTTACCAGCTACTTGAACGTTCGGTACTTGTGCAAGTGTACCAGTTCCAGATTGGACAGCAGTTTTCAGCATATCTGTGATCATAAATGCTGTATAATCACTCATTGCTGCTTTTGAGTCCGGCGTAAGGTCAAGTTTTGTCCCGTCATTAAATTCAACAGACGTGACAGCATGCGGTTCGTTATAGTATCCGTTATTACCGAATGCACTAAATGCTCCAGCCATCTTAAGGGAGGAGACACCATCGTCAAATCCACCGATTGAGTAGGACTCTGGAATGTCAGAAGGTAAGTCCATACCTAAGTTATTAGCGAATTGAACGGCATTGTCTGTACCAGCTTCTTGGAAAGCTTTTAGGGCAGGAATGTTACGTGATTGTGCCAAAGCACTTCTCATCGACATTTTCCCTAAGTGTCTTCTGTCAAAGTTATTAATCGGCGTACCGTTTGAGTACGTATACGGTGCATCATCAATTTGCTGATATGTTGACCATTTTTTGTTTTCAATGACTGGGCCGTAATCTAAGATCGGTTTGATTGTGGAGCCTGGCTGGCGTTTTGCATCCGTCGCATAGTTAAAGCCGCCGGCTGGTACATCACGTCCACCGCCAATGGCGCGAATTTCACCATTTTTCGTATCAAGCAGAGTCACACCCGCCTGCATCCCTTTCGTAAATCCAACTGAATCTCCATTGATGATTTCAGTTAGATGATCCTGTGCATTTCGATCAAGTGATGTATAGATTTTTAATCCATCAGTTGATGCATCCACTTTGGCTTTTTTCTGTACTTCTTCCATCACTTCTTCAATGTAGGCAGAGTACTTACTAGAGTTTTGGCTCTTATATTTACTAGCTGAAACAACTGTCTTACTGACAGGGGTTGCTTTTGCAGCGTCATATTCTTTTTCAGAAATATAGCCTTGTTTTTTCATAAGGCTTAAAACAATATTACGGCGTTTTTCCGCTGCCTCGGGATGTTTCACTGGGTTATAGGCAGAAGGACTCTGCGGCATACCTGCAAGTGTGGCAGCCTGTGCAACGGTTAGTTTATTTAAATCTGTGACTCCGAAAAATTGTTCAGCTGCTTTCCCAACACCATAAGCATAAGGAGAGAAGAAAATACGGTTTAAATACATTTCTAAAATTTCATCTTTAGAGTATTTTTGCTCAAGCTGAATCGAGAGCCATACTTCCTGTACTTTCCGTTTTAACGTCTTTTGATTGCTCAGGAGGGAGTTTTTCACAACCTGCTGTGTAATTGTACTTCCGCCTTCAGCACCAAAGCCGTCCTCAACGTTTGCGACAAGTGCACCGCCGATACGGATTGGATCAATCCCGTGGTGCTTATAAAAACGTGCATCTTCAGTCGCAATAAACGCGTCTTTTACTACATCGGGTATATCTTTTATCGAGACATACGTTCTTTTTTCTGCACCAACTTCTGCAAACACTTTCTTGTCTTTATCATAAAGCTTTGAAGAGTATGGTGTTTTAAGCTTACTATCATCAATAGAAGGAGCGCTTGATGCAAAAACGGCAAAAGTTGTGATTCCGGCAACTAAACAAAGTAGACCGATCACGAGTAAAGATAAAAATATTTTTTTAAATAGACCTGCTTTCTTTTTGCCTTTTTTGTTCTTTTGCTTCTTATTGTTTTCTTGACTTGCTTTACGTCGCTGTTCACGACTTGTAAATTGATCAGACATCACATCTCAACCTTTCGTGTTAAACCTTTTTCGAACGTAATTGCTGCTTGCTTTCATCCGAAAAATGAAGTGTCTCCACTACTTTAATATAATCAATTCTTGGCGAATATCCAAGTGTCATTATGTGGCCAGCTTCCATTAATTCGTCTTTGCTAATGGATTTACGGCCATTTTTTTTCTGCCGCTCCCAGAAGAAAAAGAGATCTGAAGCGGGCAAATAATAAACGGAGCCAAAAGCGGATATAATAACGAAACAAATACCGCCTTGCTTTTCAACCTGTTTCATATGCTCAATTTGATGGTCGTGGAAATTTTTGAGCGGAAACGAGGTAGTGCTTTTGGTTTCCTTTGCTTCAAAATCGATATAGCGGCCTTTGTAAACCCCGTTATAGTCTGTTGTGGATGATTGTTTAAAATAGGCTTCTTTAATGACAGCAGCACTTCTTTTTGGATAATCCACATTCACAATTTGAACTGGGGTAGGCTTTTTATGAATGACTGCGATCCCGTTGACCAAATAGTATTGGTTTGTTTCATTTAAATCAGCCTCAAGCGTCATCCCGCGGTTACTATAAGAGGATTCGCCGCTGATTCTTTTTTTTGTCCCAATTTGTTGTATGGGCTGATACGATTTTCCGTTTGGATACCGAATCATCAAGTTTCAGCCTCCTTTTAATGCATTTTGTATTGGAGAGATCACCATGTTGTCCCAAGAAGAGCATATCATCACTCAGCAAATTTTGCGTGAAACGAAAGCAAAAAATAAAGACAACCTGACGAGGACAAATGCCTACAAGCGCTTTTATGACCGGCATCCAGAGATGAAATGGTCGCTGCTCGCTTCCTTTGTCTCGAGAAATGCTGGGTGGTCCATGACGGATTTAAAAGGCGAGCTCTTCCATCCAGGTTTAACGGATCAGCAGGGGCACCTTTTTTTCACAGCATATGAAAGAGCGAATTGGCTGATCTTTTCGGATGCTTACCCTCAGCTTCTTTTGTACGAATGGTCTAAGCGATGCAGTAAACCTTTGTTTCATCTGCTTCCTTATTTCTCCGTGTCTCGTTTTATGAGCGCTGAGTGGGAACGCTTCTGGCTAAAGCGTGACACAGAGCGTCTGCTTTATGCACTCATCATAAATGAACAATATACTATACAATCTCCTATTATACAAAATCCTCTTCTGAAAAAGAATGTTTTTCACTCGATTCAATATCTTTTCAGCGAGTGGGGACATTTCCAAACCGTTGTTTTTCCAACGGTGGACGGGCATTTGTACGGCTTAACCATACGGAAGTTTTCCAATGTAAAGGATCGCATTACATTAGGTAAAAAACTAGCGAAACTATTATTTCGAGCCGATTTGTTTTCGGATTTTTATCATTTTTTGCATACCGTTCCGCATACGGGGTCTCGGTTTGATTTTGAACCGTTTTTAGGGATCGCTAGAAGGTCAACACCTTTTCTTCGGACGGTTTATCCGGTGATGACACATTCATTAGACGATCAAAGGGAAGATTGGTTTCAAAAGAAATTGAGTCCATCTTTATTTGAGGCAGAGCCGCTGCCAAAGCAGATTGAGCTGACCGACTGGTATTTTCATAAAAAAAGACAGCTTCGTTTTCTTTTCTCATTAGAGCACTATTTTTTGCATAAATAAAAAGCAGGGGGTGCCTGCTTTTTTTACGTAGATGGACGATTAGGACCGCCGAGCTTTTTATCCAGCTGATCTGGACTGTTTTCTTTCCCTTTTGGCTTTTGCTCTTTTGGTGCTGGCTGCTTTTTCATGAAATCTACCTCCTTTTGTCTTTAGAATTTACACAATCGGACGCAATCATACAAAGAAGGACAAGCATCTGTCGAAAAGGAAGAAATAGCGCTTATCTACACTTAGATTGGCGATTTGCTTCTAGTTTTGTCATGTGTGAAGGAGGGTGAGAAAGAAAAGAGAATGTAACGAGAGACGATAAAGGAGGAATCTGATGATGAGCGAATTTGTATCAAAAGAATCCATTATGCAGTTGTTAGAGGAAATCGAGCGAAAAATTGATGCGGTAGAGGAAGAGCTGTCTCTTGCTGTGAAGCAGACGAAACGTGCAGCGATAGAAGAGCAAGAACAAATGATTGACCGGCTTGAATCAGAAGTAAAGGACTGTGAAGTGAAGCTTCATGCAGCCGAGTATAAACTGGCAGCAAGACCGGCATATCACGCCGGATAGCCTTTCTATTTGAGCAATAGGTAAACGTTTGATAGGATGGTTCATAGAGGTGAACACTTTGGATAATCAAACATTACTTGAACATACACAAAACTTGAGAATATGGATCGAAGAAGCGTATGAGCAGTACCAAAAGGGAAAGGCTGAAGAGGAGTACCCATCGTATGATTTTTATACGGATATTCAGCCGGCCGTTGTTACATTTGATCAGAAAATGGAGGAGTGGCTCACCGCTGCCATCTCGTTTATTGAGCAGGCCAAACCTAGATATTTACACCAAGAACAGCTTGAAGCCGTAAAAGAAAATGGAAAAGAGGTTGTCCTGCAATCTTATTTTGGTAAACAGCACGCACCCCGTGTAAAAAATTTAGTTGAGTCAGTGGTTTACACTCTGAACCTTTTAATAGAAGAAATCAAAAAGCGCAGCTAAAGACATGATGCTGCGTTTTTCTTATGGCTTCTTTAGGCACATCTTCTGCTCTTGGTCATAATATATGAGTGTCATCAATATGTGTTGAGAGCGAGAGGAGCGAGATAGATGTTCCCTTATTCAAACCAGCAGCCTTATGAATTCAATCAATTCAAGCAAAGGCCTTTTCCGTATCCAGAGATGCAGCAGCAGCCTCCGCAGCCTCCAGACTATTTCATGCCGCCGTATCAAGGTGGAGGGGGAATCAATCAGGCACCATCTACTGTTTATCAGCCGCCTTATGGATACCAAGAAAACGTGCCGCCTTTACAGCCGCCTGAAGCGATGAACCCACCCCAAATGCAGCCGCCTCCAGGCATGATGCCCATGCAGCCGCCTATGAACCCTTATCCATTGCCAAGGCCGCAAAAACAGCAGCCATCTCAATTTAAAAGTGTGCTGTCACAATTCAAAAAGACGAATGGGCAATACGATTTTAACAAAATGTTTGATACAGCTGGCCAAATGATGAGTACAATGAATCAAGTAGGCTCATTGGCGAAAGGATTTACAAGCATTTTTAAAGCATAGCTAAAACCCAATAGATTGATCTATTGGGTTGTTTGCTTTGGCGCAGACACATGAAGCGATTGATCTTTCCACACACTCTTCATTTTCGTTTCATCTATTTTTGCCGGCATTAAAATGGTTTTGGTAAAGCTTGAATACGAAGAAGTCGTATCTGTTTTGATTTTTTCCTGTACTGATAAGTGTAAATATTGGGCTTTTACTTCTAGCGCAATGTCTCCTTCGACAAAATGGTCTGGAAATTGAATCTCGATATACACATTCTGTTCATCCTCTGTCACACCGGTCGTAATGGATGCAAGTGAATGCGATGTGGTCATGAGTGCCTCTGCACTATTTAATATCTCGTGAAACGGGGAGGATGCAAAAAATTGTTCAATCGCTTCATATAGCATATCTTCATTTGCCAGCATTTCATGTTTTTTTTCGCCTTCATGTTTCATCTGAATCACCTCTCATCTACAGCCTATGCAGAGGGGGCTCAGGCGGTTATCAATTGATGAGAGGAAAAAATTATGATTAAATAGTGTTGAATGAAGCAAGGTGTATGGGCGTAAAGTTTCATGCACGAAATAGATTTAAGAAGCAAAGCTTGAAGGGAGCAAATTGACATTGCTGAAAAAATTATTCGGTTTCGGAAAAAACCAAGATGATGTAAAGGAAGAAGTCATTTATTCTCCAGTTGATGGAGAGTTAATGGATATGACTGATGTACCAGATCCCGTCTTTTCTCAAAAGATGATGGGAGACGGCGTAGCAGTAAAACCAAAAAGTGGGACGATTGTGTCACCAGTAGAGGGTGAAATCATTCAGCTCTTCCATACAAAACATGCAATTGGCATTCGAACACTCTCGGGGCTTGAGCTTCTGATTCATATCGGACTTGAAACAGTTGGGTTAAATGGTGAAGGATTTGAAGCCCACATGAAAGAAGGGGATAAAGTGAAAATCGGTGATCCTCTTATTACATGTGATTTAGAACTGATTGAAGAGAAAGCATCAAGTACAGTGACACCGATTGTGATTATGAATGGTGACCTTATCGAACGACTTGATAAAGAACCAAAAGGCTCTGTAGAAAAGCAGATGTCCAAGCTCTTTACAGTGAAAATGAAATAATCCATGAATAGAAAAAACTACCCACTGATAGGGTAGTTTTTTATTGTGCTGAGGACATTAATCCTCCATCGGAACCCAGCCTTGACTTGCTTCCATGACAGACCACAATCCTTCTGGAATGAGATACTTGTCTTTTTGGCTGCGTTTAATGACGGTTTCAATCTCTTGTTCTCTGCCTTCTTTAATCTTCTTAGCCCAATCTGGGTCGACGATCAGCTCTCGTGCGACAGCGATGAGAGGAATCCCTTGATTGTAAGCATGGAGTGCATCTTCAGCTGTAATGACACTGCCTACTCCAATAAGCGGAAGAGCATCGCCGCAGCGTTCTTTTAGCAGTTCCATACGAGTTTTATTAGAATCTGCGCCTCGTCTTGCTTTAGAGCCAATCTCCATTAGAGAGATATGCAAATAATCGAGGCTTTTTGTTTTGAGAACATCCACTAATGTAAACGTCTCTGTCATTGTTAAACCAGGTGTTTCTGGTTCTTCAGGAGATAACCGGTATCCAAAGATAAACGGTTTAGCCGCATGTTCTTTGATGGCCTCCTTAACTGCATCTACAACAGCAATAGGGAAAGCTAGACGTTTTTCTTCATTTCCTCCCCATTGATCTGTACGCTGATTGCTATGCGGTGAGTAAAATTGTTGTAATAAATAACCGTTTGCCCCGTGAATTTCCACGCCGTCAAACCCTGCTTGAACCGCTCGTCTTGCTGCTTCTTTAAAGGAGTCGATAATTTGCGTAATTTCCTCTTCTTTTAAAGCGCGTGCAATTTGTTTTCCATCTTTGAACACATCACTTGGCGCAACCACATCACCGTTTGGAACTAAATGAGGGAGAGCCTGAGAGCCGCCGTGATGAATTTGAATGATGGCTTTTGTTCCTTTTGCCTGGATAGCTGAAGCCAGTTTTTTCAGGCCAGGGATATCTTCATCTCTTGCGATAGAAGGCTGTCCTTCAAATGCCTTCCCATCTGGAGTCACATTCGCACATGCAGTAATCACCATGCCCATTTCACTTGATCTAGCTGTAATGAAGTCAATTTCGTCTTTTGAAATGGTGCCGTCGTCATGAGAACCGAAGTGTGTCATTGGAGCAACGACTAACCGGCCATCAATAGAAGCGCCTCCTGGAAACGTAAATGGTTCAAATAAAGGCTTAAATTCGTTTTTCAATCTGATCATCTTCTTCCTTGATAAAATCATTTCACTTTAGAAGTGTAATAGATATTGTTACAACAGTTCAAAGTATTTGCTCATAAGTCCGCATCAAAAAATTGCCGCCTAGTCATGCAAACAAATATTCGGTACACTAGAACGAGAGGTGGACGCAATATGAAAAAGAAAACAATGAACGAACTGATAGAAGAATTAAAGAAAGACGAACAGGTAGAACATTGGCATGAAATTGAAGCAAAGCCTGCACAGACCTCACCCGTTCCTGAAAGAGTGGACGACAGGCTAAAAAAGGCGCTTGAAAAACGAGGCGTCAAAGAGCTGTACATTCATCAAAAAGAAGCCTTTGAACGAGTAATGGATGGTGAGCATGTAGTAACGGTTACACCAACAGCTTCAGGTAAAACGCTTTGCTACAATCTGCCTGTCCTTCAGTCGATTGCAGAAGACCAGACAAACCGCTCTCTTTATTTATTCCCAACAAAAGCGCTCGCGCAGGATCAAAAGAGTGAACTTAACGAGATCATCCACGAGATGGATGTTCCAATCCATAGTGAAACATATGACGGAGATACATCCCCAGCTATTCGGCAGCGAGTCAGACAAGCAGGACATATTGTCATCACAAACCCGGATATGCTGCATTCAGCTATTTTGCCTCATCATACGAAATGGGTCAGCTTGTTTGAGAATTTGAAATACATTGTCATTGATGAGCTTCATACATATCGAGGTGTGTTTGGCAGTCATGTGGCCAATGTGATTCGCAGGTTAAAGCGAATTTGTGCATTTTACGGAAGTGATCCGGTGTTTATTTGTACTTCAGCAACGATTGCGAATCCAAAAGAGCTGGCGCAGCAGCTCACAGGGAGCAAAGTGCATCTTATTGAACGAAACGGAGCGCCCAGCGGTAAAAAGAATTTTGTGTTTTATAACCCGCCAGTGGTGAATAAACCATTAAATATTAGACAAAGCGCTGCCACTGTCGTCAACCAATTGGCTAAAACATTTTTAAAAGAAAAAATTCAAACGATCGTTTTTGCTAGAAGCAGGGTACGAGTAGAAGTGATTTTAAGTCATATTCAAGAGCTTGTGAAAAAAGAAATCGGTCCAAAATCGATTCGCGGGTATCGCGGAGGCTATTTGCCAAAAGAGCGCCGCGTGATTGAAAAGGGGTTAAGAGAAGGAGACATTCTAGGTGTCGTCAGCACGAACGCACTAGAATTAGGGGTAGATATAGGTCAGCTAAAGGTATGCATTATGACGGGGTATCCTGGCAGTGTAGCGAGTACATGGCAGCAGGCAGGACGTGCTGGAAGGCGTCATGAGGAGGCGCTCATTATCATGGTAGCAAGTTCCTCACCCCTTGATCAATATATTGTCAGACACCCTGAATATTTCTTTAATAGACCGCCTGAAGCAGCCAGAATCAATCCTGAAAATCTCATTATTTTAGTGGATCATCTAAAATGTGCTTCCTACGAGCTGCCATTTCGGACGGATGAACAGTTTGGCGGCATGGAAGTAGAAGACATTTTGCAATACTTACATGAGGAAGGGGTTCTTCATTTTAGCGGGAACCGGTATTATTGGTCAGATCAATCGTTCCCAGCGCATGGCATCAGCCTGCGGTCTGCAAGTCAGGAAAATGTGGTGATTGTGGATCAATCCGACGTAGCGAATGTCCGGATTATTGGAGAGATGGATCGATTCAGTGCAATGACATTGCTGCATGATGAAGCGATTTATTTACACGAAGGGGTTCAGTATCAAGTAGAAAAGCTAGATTACGAGCATTTGAAGGCTTATGTGAAACAGGTGGATGTAGAATACTATACAGATGCTAATTTAGCTGTTCAGCTCAAGGTGCTTGAAATCGATCAGACGACAGAGAAAGAAGCGGTATCTGTTCACTACGGTGATGTGACTGTCAACGCAATGCCTACGATATTTAAGAAAATCCGTCTGAGTACTGGTGAAAATATCGGGTCTGGACCGATTCACTTACCGGAAGAAGAAATTCATACGAGTGCGGCTTGGTTTGAATTACACGAGGCAGAGCGGAGATTTGAAGAGAAGACACTTGAACAGCTCCTGCTTGGCATCGCAAATGTTCTTCAGCACATTGTACCTGCTTTTGTGATGTGTGACCGCTCAGATATTCATGTTGTTTCACAAATTAAAGCGGCACATACCGGTAAACCGACAGTCTTTTTATATGACCACTACCCTGGCGGAATCGGCTTAAGCAAAGAAGTCCAAGCTCGTTTCGATGAAATAGCAGGTGCAGCCATTCAGCTGATAGAGCGGTGCCGCTGTGAGAACGGCTGTCCATCCTGCATTGGCATGGAAATAAAAGAGGTGAGCGGAAAAAGCAGCATTGTTGAATTGATGTCTGCATTTTAAGAGGAAGGAGGAAGATACCTACTCATGTCTTTAAAAGGGAAATTAAATCGAATGAAGAAGCACCTATCGCACAACCAGCCAAACGAAAAACGGCAAAAAGCAGTGGAAGGGCAGCCTCAGCCTGTGACGGCCGAAAACATTCCATTTTTAAAGGAATGGGAGCAATTGGGTGCAGCTCCTTATCACTTTGAGAATTCCTTTTGTCTTATTCGAGAAGTCACCTATTCATTAGATGATAAGCATGGACTCTACTCGTTTGCGGAACTGCCAAAGATCATCGAGGCATGGAACAAAAGCAGCATCCAGCATTCTCTATCGGCTAAAGGTTACAAGCCGCATGAACTGTTTTTCTTTGATACAGAAACAACTGGATTATCTGGCGGAACGGGAAATATGATTTTCTTGCTAGGACATGCGCGGGTTTTTGCTGACAAAGTAGTGGTGAAACAGCACCTGCTCACAAATCCGGGAAATGAAGCGGCTCTTTATAAAAGCTTTCTCGATGAAGTGAACGTAGAATCACTCGTTACATATAATGGAAAATCATTCGATTGGCCGCAAGTGAAAACGAGACATACTTTGTTGCGAGATCAAATCCCTGCGCTTCCAGAGTTTGGCCACTTTGATCTTCTGCATGGGTCAAGACGATTGTGGAAGCATAAATATGAACGAATGGAGCTGTCTGTGGTTGAAAAAGAAGAGCTGCACGTCCACCGGGAAGGCGACACACCGGGTTTTTTAGCACCGATGATCTATTTTCACTTTTTAAAGGAACAAAAACCGAAGCTCATCGAAGGGATTTTGACTCATAATGAATTAGACGTCCTTTCGTTAATCAGCCTTTACATCCATCTATCCAAAAAAATTCTATCTATGGATGCGGTAAAGGAGCATGATGAGAAATACGCGCTGGCTAGGTGGCATCTTGCGCATCGTGATGTACAGGAAGCTACGAAGCATTTGCGGGAATTAACAGGTGCTGATTTTGAACATGCCAATCAGGCGGCTTTTGATCTCTCATTACAATATAAACGGCTAAACGAGTGGGATGAAGCAGTTCGAATTTGGGAAACATTATTTGAATCAAGTGATGTCCATTTGGCATTAAAAGCAGGTATAGAGCTTGCGAAGTGTAAAGAGCATCGCCAAAAAGATGCAAAGTCAGCTCTTTCCATCACGGAATCTTTATTATCTTTCTCATCGTTAAGCGAGCGAGACACAAAAGAGCTTGAGAAGCGAAAAAAACGGCTATTGAGAAAAGCTGGGCAATGAAATATTATTACCCGGGAAAGCGCAAAAAATGACAACGTTCGGCTCTCGGCCGAAAATAAAAATTGTTTAGCACTTTTATTGTAGAAAGTCCGCGAATCCTGTAAAATAACGTTAGATATTGAATGAGGAGCGTTTAGCATGTATAAGGGTCTTTTCTACTTGTTTTTTCTTGTGGTCATTTTGGTCGCTTTTGTGTTTTCAAACTATAAAGATATTTTTCTTGCCAACTTTTAAAATAGGTTAATGCATTAGTACATGTACACCTCTTGATTCATACATTGATAATGTAAGAAAATAAAGGAGAGGGGAATGCTACATGTACCATCATCATCATTGCCATCCGAATGTTACACAGCCAATTGTTCATCCGACGAATCATTGCTGTACACACAGCGAGTCAACAACAATTGTGCCGCATATCCACCCGCAGCATGTGACAAATGTTCACCACCATAATTTCAAACATGTTCACTACTTCCCGCATACGTTTTCTCAGGTGGACCCGACAACACATCAACACTTTAACTGCGGTGGACCTTGCTGTAACAGATAAAGTGAATGGGACTTTTATAAGTCCCATTTTTTAAAAGCAGGTGAAAAAATGAAAATTATTGCTGTCACAGGGTACAAGCCGTTTGAGCTTGGGATATTCAAACAAGACGAGCCTGCACTTCAATACATAAAAGCGGAGCTTCAAAAAAGGCTGACAGCCCTTATCGAAGAAGGTCTGGAATGGGTGCTCATATCGGGACAGCTTGGGGCAGAAATTTGGACAGCCGAAGTGGTGTTTGAGCTTCAGGAGGAATATCCAGCGTTAAAACTTGCAGTCATTACGCCATTTTATGAACAGGAAGAGCGCTGGAATGAACAAAACAAAGAGTTGTATGAAGGAATTCTTGCACAGGCCGATTTTGTAGAAAGTGTCACGCATAGACCGTACGAAAGTCCGGCACAATTTAAACAAAAGAATCGCTTTTTTATTGAAAAAACAGATGGTCTTCTCGTCTTATATGATCCCGAGCATGAGGGATCGCCGAAGTATATGATCAGGGAGGCGGAAGCCTATACCGATTACCCCATTATGTACATCACGATGGATGATCTAAGAGCGCAGGTTGAGGCGGAAGATCCGTTTTTTGATTAAAAGCAAGAGAAAATTTGACAACGTCACGTATTTCTGAAAAAATATACTATGAATTCACGATATGAGGTGAAAAAGATGCTTGCTGATAAAGTAAAGCTTTCTGCGAAAGAAATTTTAGAAAAAGAATTTAAAACAGGTGTCAGAGGGTACAAACAAGAAGAAGTCGATAAATTTTTAGATATGGTCATTAAAGACTATGAGACATTCAACCAAGAAATCGAAAAACTTCAACAAGAAAACCTCCACTTGTCAAAACAGCTTGAAGAAGCTGTTGAACAAGGGAAAAGACAGCCTGCACAGTCTAATACAACAAACTTTGATATTTTAAAAAGACTATCGAACCTTGAGAAACACGTTTTCGGCAGCAAACTTTATGATTGAGTCTTGCTGAAAAAGCTTGTGTCAGATGTCATTGTCGTTTATAATAACGCTTATTGATTAACGTTCGGGTAATCGCTGTAATGCTATTTAGGGCATTGCAGAGGAAAGTCCATGCTCGCACGGTGCTGAGATGCCCGTAGTGTTCGTGCCTGGCGAAAAAATAAGCCAGGGCAGCCTGGGAAAGGCTGACGGCAGGAAAAATGCCTACGTCCTTTTTAGGATATGGCAAAGTATCCTTGAAAGTGCCACAGTGACGAAGTCTCACTAGAAATGGTGAGAGTGGAACGCGGTAAACCCCTCGAGCGAGAAACCCAAACTTGGTAGGGGAACTTTCTCAAAGGAACCAAACGGAGAGAAGGACAGAGAATTCTGTAGATAGATGATTACCACCTGAGTACGAGGCATTTGCCGTTTGCAGTACGATGGAACAAAACATGGCTTACAGAACGTTAAATCCGTTATCATAAACATGATGAAACAAAGCTCTCCTATTTCAACATATGGAGAGCTTTTATCTTGAATACATAAAAGGACGAGAAAACAGGTGATAAATCAATGAAAACCTATACACTCATCGCAACAGCTCCAATGGGAATTGAAGCAATTGTTGCAAAAGAAGTAAGAGACCTTGGCTATGAGTGCACAGTCGACAACGGAAAAGTGATTTTCAAGGGGGATGCTCTTGCCATTTGCCGTGCAAACCTTTGGCTGCGTACAGCAGACCGGATCAAGGTACAAGTTGCTGAATTTTCGGCAAAAACATTTGATGAGCTTTTTGAACAAACGAAAGCGATTGACTGGGCCGCTTTTTTACCAAAAAACAGTACGTTTCCTGTCATCGGGAAATCTGTGAAATCTCAGCTTGCCAGTGTGCCTGACTGCCAGCGCATCGTCAAAAAAGCCATCGCTCAAAAGCTTAAATCCTCCTACAACATTCAGTCTGAATGGCTTGAAGAGACGGGACCTGAATATAAAATCGAGATCGCTCTTTTAAAAGATAAAGCGGTTCTTACGCTTGATACATCTGGTGTAGGTCTTCATAAACGCGGATACCGCATGGATCAAGGCGGAGCACCTATTAAAGAAACGCTTGCTGCTGCGCTCGTCTTATTAACGAACTGGACACCTGACCGTCCGTTTGTTGATCCTTTCTGCGGATCAGGAACAATCGCCATAGAAGCAGCGATGATAGGACAAAACATTGCCCCAGGATTTAACCGGGATTTTGCGTCTGAATCATGGGAATGGATCGGTGAAGACGTATGGAACAAAGCGCGTGTGGAAGTTGAAGAAAAAGCAAACTATGATCAGCCGCTCCGCATTATCGCAAGTGACATCGACCATCGTATGGTGGACATCGCAAAAATGAATGCAGAAGAAGCAGGACTGAGTGAACTGATTGAGTTCAAACAAATGCAAGTAAAAGACTTTCAAACAAAAGAAGAGTACGGTGTGATTGTTGGAAATCCTCCTTATGGTGAACGACTGAGTGATAAACCAGCTGTTGAAAAAATGTATCAAGGAATGGGTGAAGCGTTTAAGAACCTAGATACATGGTCCATTTACATCTTAACGTCACACGAAAAATTCGAAGAGTGCTTCGGAAGAAAAGCGACGAAAAAGAGAAAGCTGTTTAATGGATTTATTAAAACCGACTATTATCAATATTGGGGAAAACGTCCGCCTAGAAAGCAACCAACCGAATCGTAATAAATGGCCGCACCGAAAAAAGGTGCGGCTTTTTTATGCTGAAAAGGTATAACTCCTCGCGTGGCGGAATAAACTGAACTTGATTTTAAAAAAAGAGGTGTCTTCATGATTCATTATGATCAAATTCAGTTAATCCAAAAAGCACTCAATTCGACTGCTCAAGAAATAGAAGGGCATGAAGGTGGACAATCTGCTCAGCTTACGGCAGCCATCGAAGATTTGGCGCTGGCTCAGGCATACATAGAACGTTCTGAGCATGCATTTTTAATGAAGGAAAGCTATCAACATCGCCTGCGCTCATAAAAAAAGATTGTTTTTCCCCAGCGTAAATGGTACTATTGAATGTCTGAATGATTCAAAAGTTGGGGGTTGAAGCAGGTGACAGCATCTCGTTTGCCTTTTTCATTATCAAAAGAACACAATTTTTACGAAGAACTGGGCAACTGGATTGGTGATGTGTTTTATGACATTTTGCCAGAAAAGGGCTTTGATCTTCGAGATGAACAAATATTTATGGCTTTTCAACTAGAAAGAGCCTTTAAAGAAAAAAGTGTGATGTTTGCCGAAGCTGGGGTAGGCACAGGCAAAACCATCGTCTATCTATTATTTGCCGTCACATATGCAAGGTATACAGGGAAGCCTGCGATTATTGCATGTGCAGACGAAACGTTAATTGAACAGCTCGTTAAACAAGAAGGTGATATCTATAAAATTGCTAATCACCTTGATATTCAAATAGATGCGAGATTAAGTAAATCGCATGATCAATACTTATGCTTAAAGAAGCTGGAGAAAACGATGCAGCGTGAAGATGATGAAAAGTGGCTCGATATTTATGAATCACTGCCTTCATTTGTTCATGAATCACATGGCATGCAAACCTTTTATCCGTATGGCGATCGAAAAGAGTATCCGGAGTTATCAAATGATGAATGGTCACGAATTGGCTATGACTCGTTTCAGGACTGTCTGACGTGCGATATGCGTCATCGCTGTGGTTTGAATTTATCAAGAGATCATTACCGGAAAGCGACAGACCTCATCATCTGTTCACATGATTTTTACATGGAGCATGTGTGGACAAAGGAATCCCGGAAACGTGAGGGCCAGCTTCCGCTGCTTCCTGAGCATAGCTCCGTCGTATTTGATGAGGGACATCTTCTCGAGTTTGCCGCACAAAAAGCGTTAACGTACCGAGTGAAGCAATCAACGCTCGAAACATTTTTGGAACGTCTTTTGCAAAACGACATACGCGAAGAATTTGCAGAGCTTGTTGAAGATGCACTTGCAACAAACGATGAGTTCTTTTATCTCTTAAAAACACATGCCAAAGAAGTCAAAGGCTCGCACCGGCTTGAAATTGGGCGTGTGGATGAGGTGAAGCGTTCTGCAAGTGAATTGTGTGACTTGCTTGAAAAAATCGGAGAAGCGCTCGTGTTTGAATCTGAGATGTATACAATCGATCAATACGAATTATCTGTTGTGGAAGAATACATTGAACAAATGGCGTATTCTTTATCGCTTTATCAAAAAAATGCCATTAGCTGGCTGGAAAAACAGGAATTAGATACAACATTTGTTGTGATGCCAAAGACGGTTGCAGAGGTGCTTGGCGAAAAAGTATTCTCGCAAAAAAGACCATATATTTTCTCTTCCGCTACATTGTCTGAGAATCAATCCTTTGATTATTTAGCTGAAAGTCTTGGGATTAAAGATTACTTATCAATGAGTGTCGCTTCGCCGTATGATTACGATGAACAAATGAAGATTTATTTCCATGGAATTCAGCAGCTCGCTGAGCAAGAGGCAAAAGCACAGCAAGTGATCACTCAGCTGAAAGAAAATGGAGGACGATCTCTGATTCTCTTCCCTTCATTTGATGAACTTCATTTCTTTAGAAAACAACTTGAAGCAGCAAATGAATCACTGCCGTTTGACGTATATTTTGAGGGAGACGAGGAAATCAGCACGATTGTTCAAAAGTTCCAAGCAGATGAAACATCCGTGTTATGTTCTGTTCATCTGTGGGAAGGGCTTGATATTCCAGGTCAATCATTAACGAATGTGATCATCTGGGGACTTCCTTATCCGCCGCATGATCCGGTATTTGAAGCGAAACGTAATGAAGCAAAGGATGCACATGCTGAAGTTGACCTTCCGTATATGCTGCTTCGCTTACGCCAAGGTATCGGAAGACTGATCCGGACAAGCCAAGACGCAGGAAGCATTCATATTTACTTTGATCGTAAAGAAGATACTAAGCTTCAAAGTAAAATTGAATCCGTCCTGCCAGTGAAGCCCATCATCACATCTTAAATAGCTGAAAACTTGCAAATGAGGAGGATACCACGGTGTATCCTCCTTTTTCATTGACAAAAGAACATTCATTGAAGTAGCCTTGAAACGTACATACATATTTTATTGATTGGGGGAACAAACGCATGAGTCTTGAAGCAACTGAGAAAGCGTTTTATCAATTACTAGGGAAAATCGCCCATTATACAGAGGCGCTCCATTTACTTTATTGGGACTCTAGAACACAAGCACCTAAAAAAAGTGCGGATTTTAGAGCTGAAACGATCGGTCAATTATCAAGTGATATTTTTAATATGAAGACTTCTGACGAAATGAGAGATCTTCTTCACGCATTAAACAAACACCGAGATGAGCTGTCAAAAGATACACAGAAGGCGCTCGAATTATCCCAAAAAGAGTATGATGAAAACAGTAAAATTCCGAAAGAAGAATTTAAAGAATACTCGATTTTACAATCAAAAGCGGAGCATGTTTGGGTAGAAGCAAGGGAGAAATCAGACTTTTCACTCTTTGCACCATACTTAAAACAGCTTATTGACTTTAACAAGCGTTTCATCCAATATTGGGGCGTGAAAAAAACGCCTTATGATGTGCTGCTCAATAACTATGAGCCAGATATGACGGTTGAACAGCTTGATCAAAAGTTTGGTGCACTTCGTGACGCTATTGTTCCTCTTGTGAAAAAAATCGAAGCCTCACCTAATAAGCCGGATACTTCATTTTTATCGAAAAGCTTCCCAATCGATAAACAAAAGGAATTGAGTCTCTTTTTCTTAAAAGAATTAGGATATGACTTTGACGCAGGCCGCCTGGATACAACAGTTCATCCATTTGCTGTAACGTTAAGCAGAGGCGATGTACGTGTGACGACCCGTTATGATGAGCATGATTTTCGAATGGCGATCTTTGGAACAATTCATGAATGTGGTCATGCGATCTATGAGCAAAACATTGATGAAGCACTGAGCGGAACACTTTTATGTGATGGGACTTCGATGGGAATCCATGAATCACAGTCTCTTTTCTTTGAGAACTTTATCGGCAGACACGAAGATTTCTGGAAAACGTATTATCAAAAGCTACAAGAAGCTTCTCCTGAGCAATTTAAAGATGTTTCTTTAGAAGACTTTGTGCATGCAGTGAATGAATCGAAGCCGACTTACATTCGAATTGAAGCCGATGAACTGACATATCCGCTTCACATTATCATCCGCTATGAAATTGAGAAAGCGATTTTCAATGAAGAAGTAGCAGTTGAAGATCTGCCTGCACTTTGGAATGAAAAATATCAAGCGTATCTTGGCATTACGCCTCCTAATGATGCACTCGGTATCTTGCAGGATGTTCACTGGTCTGATGGAAGCTTTGGCTATTTCCCTTCATATGCTCTTGGTTATATGTATGCAGCGCAATTAAAGCAGCAAATGATCAAAGATTTACCAAATTTTGATGAGCTTATTCAAAATGGGTCTTTTGCACCGATAAAAGAATGGCTGACGGAACATGTTCACCAGCATGGAAAACGGAAAAAGCCATCTGAAATCATTCAAGATGCAACAGGCGAAGAATTAAATGTTCAATATTTAATCGACTACTTAACAGATAAATATACAAAACTGTATTTATCATAAAAGAAGGGCACCCTTTCATGAGAGGGGTGCTTTTTTGATGCTTGAATATTCTAAAAACGAACATTTTGTTCTGATCTATTATTTAAGTTCGGTATTTTTCTAGAAAAGTGCTTTCCAAGCGTCTGAAATCTTGTTATAATTTGAACACTATAACACTCATATAATCGCGTGATGATGGCACGCAAGTTTCTACCGGACACCGATACGGTCCGACTATGAGTGAGCAAAATGAAACAGCTCTTGTTTGAGCTGAAGATCCGTTGATCGTTTTCGCATTGCTTGCTCCTCATGGACAGCAATGCTTTTTTTATGCCAAAAATTGAATGTTTGCCAATTATGCTAGGGGGAAAAATGATGGAATTGTTACGTCAAAAAATTGAGAACGAAGGAATCGTTCTGTCAAATCAAGTGTTAAAAGTAGATGCTTTTTTAAATCATCAAATTGATCCTGTGTTAATGCATGAGATCGGGCAAGAGTTTGCTAGATTATTTAAGCACGATGGCATTACAAAAATCATCACAATTGAATCTTCTGGCATCGCACCTGCTGTGATGGCTGGGCTTGCTCTTCAAGTACCTGTTGTGTTTGCAAGAAAACGTCAATCACTCACATTAACGGATAACCTGTTAACAGCCAGTGTGTACTCTTTTACGAAAAAAGTAGAAAGCACGATTGCTGTCTCAAATACGCATCTTAGTGAAAATGATTGTGTGTTAATCATCGATGACTTTTTAGCGAATGGTGAAGCCGCGAAAGGACTTGCTGCAATTGCAAAGCAGGCGAAGGCAAAAGTAGCCGGATTTGGCATTGTCATCGAAAAATCATTCCAGCCTGGAAGAAATGCGCTTGTGCAAATGGGCTACCGCGTTGAGTCCCTCGCACGTATTGAATCACTTGAGGAAGGGAAAGTCACGTTTGTACGGGAGGTACAATCATGAGTACCGCTAAAAAAGTCAAAACGCTCTCACTGGGTATTCAGCATGTACTGGCAATGTATGCAGGTGCTGTTCTTGTACCGCTCATTGTTGGAGATGCGCTCGGGCTCACGCCTGCACAGCTGACTTACTTAATCTCTGCGGATATTTTCATGTGCGGGGCTGCCACATTGCTTCAAGTATGGAAAAACCGCTTCTTTGGGATCGGTCTGCCTGTTGTATTAGGCTGTACATTTACTGCGGTTTCGCCGATGATTGCGATTGGCTCTAAGTATGGCATTTCGTCTATCTATGGAAGTATTATCGCTTCTGGATGTATTGTCATTCTTCTTTCTTTTTTCTTTGGGAAGCTTGTGAAATTTTTCCCGCCTGTTGTCACAGGTTCTGTCGTCACCATTATTGGTATCACCCTCATTCCTGTAGCGATGAACAATATGGCAGGAGGAGAAGGAAGTGCAGACTATGGTTCTTTTGAAAATCTAGGACTCGCTTTCCTTGTACTGTTTATCATTGTACTGCTCTATCGATTCACGAAAGGATTTATGAAGGCGATCGCCATTTTAATCGGTATTCTTCTTGGGACAGCAGCTGCCGCGTTTATGGGGAAAGTGGAAACAGCTGAGGTAGCAAACGCTCAGGTTTTCCGGATGATTGAGCCATTTTATTTTGGGATGCCGACCTTTGAATTTGCACCGATCATGACCATGACGTTAGTTGCGATTGTGTCATTAGTTGAATCAACAGGCGTTTATTTCGCATTAGGTGATTTAACAAACCGGTCATTAAAAGAGAAGGATTTGGCTAAAGGCTATCGGGCAGAGGGGATTGCTGTGTTATTAGGCGGAATCTTTAATGCTTTTCCATACACAGCCTACTCGCAAAACGTTGGATTGATCCAGTTAACAGGAGTCAAGAAAAACCAAGTCATTGTCGTCACAGGGGCATTGCTCATGTTATTTGGTCTTTTTCCTAAGATCGCTGCCTTTACGACGATTATTCCAAAGTCAGTCCTTGGCGGTGCAATGGTTGCCATGTTTGGCATGGTCATTGCATACGGTATTAAAATGCTCTCGCGCGTGGACTTTGCAAAGCAGGAGAACTTGCTGATCGTCGCTTGCTCCGTGGGAATCGGCTTAGGAGTTACTGTCGTACCGCAAATGTTTGAGCATCTGCCAGATTCGATTAAATTATTAACAAGTAACGGCATTGTGGCCGGAAGCTTTACCGCTATTTTGCTTCATATTATTTATCACATGATTCCTTTTAAAAAAGAAGCCGGGCATGACCTGGTAGAAGAACCTAAGCAATCTGTTATGTAAACCCCTCTCTTGGAGAGGGGGTTCAGATTATGGACAAAGAGCTAAAATGACCTTTTATTTTAGCTCTTTGTCTTCTTTTTAGCTTGATAAAAAACCTTTGAAGTCCTAGGATCCTAGGAAGGAGCGTGTGAGGGTTTGTCTACAAGCTGAAAGCCCGCATCTTTTGGATACGGGCTTTTTGTGATTAGCACTATTAATGTTGTACCGGCGGCATTGTTTCGTTAATGACTGCAAATGTATAGCCCCTTGCTTTTAGCTGTATAATCAGGCTATCTAAATAGTTTGTGGTAGTGGGTTGATCATGCATTAATATAACTTTTGGTTCCCATGGTTTATTTTTCTCAAACATTTGCAATTGATTCAATACCTCTGGAACATATTGTGCGTTTTTATATCTCCAGTCAAGACTATCAATCGTCCAGTCCCAGTAAATAAAGCCATTTTGGTTTAAACGTACTTTTTGATGATATGTTAAATTTGGAACACTGCCAAAGGGGGTTCTTACAAGACGGCTGTAGACGCCTGTAACAGAGGCAAGAATACGCTGAGCTTCTCTCATTTCATTTGCTGGAGACTCGCTGTTCTGATAAAAGAGGTTTATATCATGCGTCATGCCATGAAGACCTAATTGATGTCCTTCTTGATAAAGTCTTTTCACAGCTGATTGGTGTGCTTGGATTTGCGGTCCAAGCATGAAGAACGTCGCCTTCACGTGATGTGCTTTTAATACATTTAACAGCTGATTTGATGTAGCAGAAGGACCATCATCAAATGTTAAAAAGACTGTTTTATTCGTTGCCTGTTGGTTTGGATTGGTCTTAAAATGTGTATCCAATGTTCTTGTAGACTGATCTTTTGCTTTCAGACTGATGCTTGTGTCACGGAAGTCACTGCTGGCAGCATTTTTTGCTTGCCCATTTGTCGCCTGCAAATGGGGTTTAGACATATCCCAGATAAAAAAGAGAAACAGTGTAAGAAGCACTAAACCAATTACCTTTGAGAGAAGTATCGTGTTGTAGGGTGTCTTTTTTTTGGAAACCTTTTTCATTACAATCACTCCAGTCAATTTAATTTTGAGCCGAACCATGTTGTAGATTCTTTCTTTTTTCACTGTTTTTCCTGGTACTCATATTGATTAAATATATAGTGGAAAAAATCCTTTTTATATAGAAAATTCAAATGAATGAATTAGAAATTTATGGTTGTTACTTTGTGTTGATCAGCAAAAAAAGGTGATCCATTCATGTTTAAATGAAATCATTCTGAATAATGATCGAAACGTTAATATTTATACGCTAAGATAGCAGCAGATTTGACCATTAATTCGAAGCGAAAGGGAGATTCCGTATGAAAGTGTTGTATAAGTAAAGGGGGGGGTGTCTACGTTCTGAACACTTCTCTTTTAGAGGTGTTTTTTTGCATAAAAAAAGCAGGTTCGCTTGGCTTAGAACGAACCTGTGAAGGAGGAAAACTACATCATGTTTTCACCTATATTATCCAATATTTATCAATTGTCGTCAAGACAAAAAGTTAGCCGGAGGAAAATATTTTGACTGAATTGTGACGTTTTGGCATGTATATCCTTTTTTCGATAGGGGATATTAATCGAAAAAAGAGGTGAAGCCGATGGCGTACATTTTTTCTGTTGGAACGAGTCTGCCAAAACATCATGTGGATCAGAAAAAGGCGGCTGATTTTGCTAGATCCCAATTTAAACGATCGTTTAAAGATATCGACCGGCTGCTGAGAGCTTTTCAAAACGGAGAAATCGAGAGCAGACAGTTTGTGCAGCCAATTGAATGGTATCAGACGCACCACTCTTTTGAGGAGAAAAACAATCTCTATTTGGAAAAAGCATTGGCTCATGCAAAAGAAGCAGTCATACACTGTCTTCATGAGAAGGCGTTCCTGAAAAAACCGATTCCGTTTGAAGAGATCGATGCATTGTTTTTTATTTCTAGCACCGGACTTTCGACACCAAGTCTTGATGCAAAACTAATGAACGTTCTTCCTTTTTCGCCTTATACGAAACGAGTGCCGATCTGGGGATTAGGGTGCGGGGGCGGAGCGGCAGGGTTGTCCCGGGCTTACGAATACATAAGGGCATTTCCAGAAGCAAAGGTGCTGGTTGTCGCCTGTGAACTGTGCAGTTTAACTTTCCAGCCGCAAGATCAATCAAAAAGCAATTTAATCGGGACATCTTTGTTCGGAGACGGGACAGCAGCGGTACTCTTAACTGGAGAAAAAGGTGTATCTGAATACGCCGATCTAAAAACAGTTCCTAGAGTGATTGGTACACAATCCGTCACAATGAAAGAGTCTGAGGATGTGATGGGATGGGAATTTACAAGTGACGGCTTTCGGGTTATTTTCTCCCGTGACATTCCTTCCATTATTTCCGGCTGGTTAAAAGAGCAGGTTGATCAATTTTTAGAGCAGCAAGGGTATTCGGCAGAAGATCTATCAGTTTTTCTTGCCCATCCTGGAGGAAAAAAAGTGATTGACGCCTATATTGAAAGTCTATCCTTACAAGAGGATCAACTTTTTTCATCAAAAGAGGTACTTAAACAACACGGGAATATGTCCTCTGCCACAGTTTTGTATGTGATCAAACATTATCTTGAACATCAATCCGCTGAAGCGGGAGATATGGGTCTTTGCGGAGCGCTTGGTCCGGGCTTTTCCTCAGAGCTGCTGCTCATGAAATGGGAGGAGGTCTTATCATGATCATTTGGCTCGTCATTGGTTTCTTCGTTTGTCAGCGGCTTATTGAAATGCTTGTGGCTAAAAGAAATGAAAAGAAAGTAAAAGCGATCGGTGCCATTGAATTTGGTGCAAGTCATTATCCTTATATGGTCGCTATGCATGCGGGCTTTTTTCTCTCACTTATGGTTGAGGTATGGGGGTTAAACAGGCCGCCGTCTCGCTATTTTCTTGTGCTTCTCGTTTTCCTGCTGGCCGCACAGGTGATTCGATACTGGGCATTATGTTCTCTTGGGACGTATTGGAATACAAAGATTTTAGTTGTACCAAATGCGATGATGGTGAAAAAAGGACCTTATCGCTGGTTAAAGCATCCTAACTATGTCGTGGTGGCGATTGAGCTTTTGCTGATCCCGCTTTTGTTTAATGCTTATTTTACCGCCATTTTGTTCACATGTTTAAATGCATGGATGATGGCTGTGAGAATTCAAACAGAAGAGAAAGCGCTCAATCAGTATTTGTTAAATTAATATTGAAAATCATTATCAATTGTGATACACTTTCATTAATGATAAGCATTCTCAATCACGAAGGATGGACGGTGATCACATGACAATGGTTTTCTTACTCGGTACGGTCTGTGTATACAGCCTATTAATTGGCTTCGTATTAAAAGGTGTTTCTAAAAAATCTGCTTCCTGATCGCAGTCAATTGCGACTGATCGGGAAGCAGATTTTTTTTATTTCCTCAGATCAGAAGAAAAATCTCTTCATTTTGTGTAAAATGGTATCACATACATAACTGACTTTTCTAAAAACAAAGGGGTTTATCGTCATGGAAGACTTGTCTATTCGAGATTCGCTCGTTCAAACTACAGGTGCTTTATATCAAAGCCTTCTTAAAAGGGATGATCATGAACGCGCAGCAAAACTTGCATCAATTATCAAAAAGGAAGCAGAAGAAGAAGTGTATATCGCATTTACCGGCCACTATTCAGCTGGAAAGTCATCTCTTGTGAATCATCTGCTTCATGATCACATCCTGCCAACGAGTCCAATTCCAACAAGTGCCAACTTGGTCGTCGTGAGGAAGGGGAAGAGTGAAATAAAGCTTCACACCTCAGATGGCCGCTTTGCAAAAATGAGCGGTTCTTATGATAAAGAAGCAGTTCAGCGTTTTTGTAAGGATGGAGAACAGATTGAAATGGTGGAAATTAGCGGGGACTATAGAGGACTGGAAGAAAAGGTGGCAGTGATTGATACACCCGGAATTGATTCAACGGATCATGCTCACTTTTTATCTGCTGCGTCTATTCTTCATCAAGCAGATGCTCTTTTTTATGTCGTTCATTATAACCATGTTCATTCTGAGGAAAACATTCGTTTCATTCGCTCCATTAAAGAGAAAGTGCCAAATCTTTATTTCATCGTCAATCAAGTCGATCGACATGATGAGCATGAGACAGCATTTGAAGACTACAAAAATCAAGTAGTTGATATGCTTCAAAAAGAAGGCATTGAAGAAGAACATCTATACTTTACATCTGTAACCGATGAGTCGCATCCAAGAAACGAAATGATTCGTTTAATCGAGAAACTGCAAGAATTAGAAACATTGCCGAAAGCATCGCTTCGCGCCTATACCGAGCAGAAAATAGAGCATGTTTTAAAAGAACATATTGACTCATTAAAAGAAGAGCTGCAGGAAGAGGATCTGGATTTACAGCTTCAAGAAAAAAGAAAAGAAGTGAAGGAACTTGAAGCGAGAAGCAGCTTCATTGAAAATGGAGCAAAACAGTTAGAAGATGAAGTGTCTTCTGAAGTCGAGAACATTTTAAAAAATGCAAATCTAACCCCATTTAAAATGAGGGAGCTCGCAAGTGATTATATTGAATCGAAAGCACCTGGCTTTAAGGTAGGTCTGCTGTTCGCTAAAAATAAAACCGAGCAGGAAAAAGAAAAGCGGGCGAACGAGTTCTTAGCAGATGTCAAAGCAAGAATGAAAGCAGAAGTAGACTGGCATATTGCTGAGCTGCTCAAAAAAGAAGTCAAGAAACATCAGCTTGGTGAAGAGCTATTAAATCAAGTGATGGCTTTTGAAACACCTGTAGAAGAATCACTGCTTGAAAACGTGATCCATCACGGTGCGACATTTTCAAATGAATACGTTTTGCAATATGCAAAAGATGCGGGTGAAGCACTGAAAAGACAGACGAAACAGAAAGCAATACCATTGATTGAACAAATGACCGAGATGCTGAAAACCCAGCTCCTGAATGAAAAGGGAAAGCAGCAAGATAAATGGGTCCAGGCAGCACAGGAGCTCCAAGCGCTGGAGCAATGCATGGAAAAAAATGATCACATCAGAAAAGATATTGAGCATGTATGGGATATATGGCAAAACGGAACAAATGAGCAGATCGAAGAAGATTGGTTTTATGTGAAAAAACACCGGATGCAGCATGACGAGCTAAATCAGAATCAAACATCAACTCATACCGAAGAAAGCGAAAAAGAAAATCAGCAGCAGACAGAGCTTGATCAAATGCGACAATCACAGCATATCCCGACAGCGCAGTCGATTGACCAGTTTGAGCAGCTTTCTCAAATTTTAATGCCATTAAACGCGCTTGGGTCTCAAAGAAAGTCCTTTGAAAAACGAACAAAGCGGCTGCAAGCGAAGGAATTTACACTCGCCTTATTCGGTGCTTTTAGTTCGGGGAAATCTTCGTTTGCCAATGCCCTTGTTGGGAGAAAGGTGCTGCCATCATCTCCTACACCAACGACGGCCACGATCAATAAGCTGACCCGGCCGACAGAAGACCATCCGCATGAAAGTGTGAAAGTGGTGTTTAAAACCGAGCAGGAAATATTAGAGGAGCTCGATCAAATTCTCGGTTATTCTATAACAGAAGAAAAGGGAGATACGTTTCAAGCGAAACTCGAGCGGACGCTGAAAAAAAGAGAGCTTGAACAGGATCACCGCATCATTGTTGACCATTTTTTAAACGCTCATGAAACGTTCCGTGATTCGATTCAAAAACAAACGCCGCTCAATGTCACCCTGCAAGAATTAAAGCCATATGTGGCTGAAGAGGCTGTTTCTTGTGTGGTGAAGGAAGTGACGGTCTATTTAAGTACACCTTTAACAGATAAAGGACTGACGATTGTTGATACACCAGGCGCCAGCAGTATGAATAAACGTCACACAGAGATTGCCTTTCAATATATGAAGGATGCTGATGCCCTTCTTTATTTAACTTACTACCAGCATTCTTTCTCAAAAGCAGACCGGTCATTTTTACGTAAACTCGGGCTTGTAAAAGATTCATTTAGCATGGATAAAATGTTTTTTATTATCAATGCAGCTGACCTCGCAAAGGATCAAGCAGAGCTTGAAACCGTCTTTGACTATGTGAAAAATGAGCTCACAAAAGAAGGCATTCGGCACCCAAACCTTCATCACGTATCCAGCAAAGAAGAGATCGAAGGAAAGGGACAGTCGCCTTATAACCAGTATGCACAGCTTAGAACACAGCTCGACTATTTTATTGAGGAAGAATTAACGAAAGATGCGATTGAGCTTCTGTATTTTGAAGCTAGTACATTATGTAGAACAGTTGACAAGCTGCATGAGACGCTGCATCAGTCGGAAGATGAAAAGCAAGCAGAAAAGAAAAAGATAAACACATCCTATGAAGCGATCGTTGATCAAATGAGCTATATTAAACGATCTAAGTTAGTAACAGAAAGTGTGAAAAAGGACTTGCACGAACAGCTTTACCACATTGTTCAGCGCTTGTCACTTTATGCTAATGATCTGTTAAAGACAGCCTTTTATCCTGGAATATCTCAAGGGGACTTCAGACAGGAGTTGAAAAAAGCGCTTGAACAGGCGCTAAAGGATTATGAATTTGAATTTGTACAGGAGATAAAAGCGCTTGATATTCGAATGGAATCGTTTATCACTCAATATTTCAAAGAGGAGTGGGAGAAAGGATTACAGGCTGCGTGTGCAGAAGATCCTTACTTTTCTCTCCGGCTGTCGCCGCCAGATGAGAAAAATGCCGAGCTGAAACAAATTGAAGTGGAAGCGGACCTGACGCCGTTTGAGCCGCTCTTAAAGAAGCAAAAATCAGCGAAAGCTTTCTTTGAACAGAACGGGAAGGCAGCGTTTATAGAAGCGATTCGAGATGTTCTTTTCCAGTTAACGACGAAATGGGCAGATAAAGAAAAAGAAGAACTACAGAGCAGATACGATATGATGGTGAAGACCTTTACTGAAAGATATGAAACAGAAGCGCTCAAGCAGCTGAGTGAACAAAAACAAACATTTATCATGAGCTTGACGACAGATGCGAAAGAGCAGGCGATGATAGAACAAGTATACAAGCAAACAAATGAATGGAAGAACCAGTTGAAAACCATTTGATTCATGATAGACTATATAAAAAAGAAAGCAGTTGATAAAAAATGACGAGCGTACACGAAGAAATTTCCGCACATTCACAAAAACAGAATGCTCATATCAAATCGTTTCTTGCGCTTGAGCAGAAAAGAGAGCAGGCAATAGAGACTGCTGTTTTCAAGTGTGAGCAAAACGAGCCATTTACAACTGACGAGATCAATGCGATTACTTCGAAGATGAATGAGCTTGCACGAGGCGGAATTGTTCCGCTGCGTAAGCATGTCACGATTGATATGGTCAGGGAGTATGTCGAACGAAAACAGAAGTAAAGAGTAACTTTCTCTTTTTTGGTCATCTTAACAAGTGAACCGAGAAAGGGGAATGATGATGGAAAAAAAACAGCATGCAAAAAAGCAGGATGAGCGTCATCCTAAACAAAAAGAGATGCCGTCCTACGCAGAAGCAGAATCGAAAAAAATGCAATACGGTCAAAAGTAATCCCCAGGTGCCACTTCTTTTCCAAAAGAAGAAGGCGCCTTTTTTATGTCGAATTCTATGTTCTATGATAGAATAGGAGTATTGTTTTGAAAAAGGGAGTTTATAAGAATGAATAAACACGTATTGCTTGTTGATGGCATGGCGCTTCTATTCAGATCGTTTTATGCAACGGCTGTCCATCGAAATTTTATGATAAATGATCACGGTGTCCCGACGAATGGAGTAAATGGCTATTTGAAGCATTTATTAACCGCTGTTCAAACATTTGAGCCAACCCATATTGTTTGCTGCTGGGATATGGGAAGCCAAACATACCGAAATGAATTGTTTCAAGATTATAAAGCAAATCGAGGAGAGGCACCTGTCGAGCTCATTCCGCAATTCGATTTAGCGAAGGAAGCGACAGAAGAACTAGGAATTGTAAACGTTGGTATAAAGGGCTTTGAGGCAGATGATTGTATCGGCACGCTGGCGGCAGTCTATCAGAATGAAGCACGTGTGACTGTCCTAACTGGGGACAGAGATTTGCTGCAAATATTGAATGAACAAGTGACGGTTGCTCTAATGCAAAAAGGAATCGGGAACTATAAACATTATACTAAAGCTTTATTTGAAGAGGAAATGGGCATCTCTCCAAAGGCGCTGATCGAGATGAAAGCACTTATGGGGGATTCAAGTGATAATTACCCAGGCGTCAAAGGAATCGGAGAAAAAACAGCATTAAAATTTATTCAAACATATCAAACCATTGACGGATTATTAGAAAATGTTCATGAACTAACGGCTGCCCAGCAAAAGAAAATGCAAGCAGGATTAGAAGATTTGAAGCTTTCCCGTTTATTGGCAGAGATCAAATGTGATGTCCCGCTGAGCTGTCCAATAGAAGAGACGAAGGTGAACATCAATCAAGAACGGGCTGCTGCCATGCTGCGATACCATCAAATCAAAGGAATTGAACCGATGGTGAATCGGTTAAGTAAAATAGAGATCAGCTAAGCTGATCCCTACATTCATCTTTTTGTATTGCTTTTCTTCGCTCTATTTTCGAGCTGAGATAGTGGCTGCTTATCTTTTGTTTGCGCATCACCTTGAGGCGTTGTCCCATTTGTGACACGACCTTTATTTTCTTTATCCAATCAGTATCACCTCATACATTAGCATAACCGAAAAAAAGCGATTCATCCTTTAGAAAGGTGAATCGCTTTTCTAGCGAGCTGATCAGCTACTTGATTTTCCTTGCTTGGAATCCACTTAATGAAAAATAAATCAAACTGGCTTTGAAGCTCGATCATCTCTTTTATAAAATGCTGAAAGGCTGGATTTTTAGCAAATCCTGCATTGGCTGCACGGTCAACTACCTGTGAATCTGTTCGAAACGAAACGGATCGCAGTCCTTTTTCTACGCAGATTTTCATCCCTTCAATGAGAGCGGAAAATTCTGCTTCGTGATTGCTCATTGATCCAAGAGGAATCGAGAAAGATTCTGCCTTTCCATCATATTTAATGAAAATGCCGATGCCAGAAGGACCCGGATTACCTGCGCTAGCACCATCAATGTATATTTCAGCTGGCAATTTATTTCACCCTTTCATCAAGCGGAACCATTTTTTTCGCTGCATACGCGTATGGTGTCGCAATCGCGGCGACGATAAATTTAATCACATAAGTCGTGATGAAGATCTCGATCCATACATGAAATGGATAGGTGCCAAGAAAGGCAATTGTTGTGAAGATCAGTGTATCAAGCAGCTGGCTGATCATCGTACTTCCAGCGTTGCGCACCCAGAGCGCACCATCGGAAGGAAATATCCGGCGAATAAACGAATATACATAAACATCTAACATTTGACTGATGATATAAGCAGCAAGACTGCCAAGTGCGACCCTTGGCATAAAGCCAAAAATGGTTTCCAGGGATGTTTGAGAAATGTCGGATGGAGCGGGATGGAAAAGTAAAGCCTCCTGCATGACAACGGTTAGTGTTAAAAGAGTGGCAAAACCAATCCAGACAGCTTTTCTCGCTTCATTTTGTCCGTATTTTTCATTCAATACGTCCGTTGCAAAGAATACACTGCCGTATAAAATGTTTCCAAGTGTTGCCGTTAAGCCAAACAATTCAACGGTTTTGACCACTTGTAAATTTGCAGCAACCGTCGCAAAGCCAATCCAGACGAAAAGGCCCATTTTGCCAAATCCTTTATAAAATAGAAGAACAATGATAAAATTAATGATCGCAAATAAGATCCAAATACCTTCATTAAACAAGTGACATGAACTTCCTTTCTCATTGTGAAATGTAACTTTTTGATTATAGCATAACGAACGTTTACCTTAAAAGCACGGGAAGGCGATGTGATCAATGAAATTAAGAGCACACTATACAATGAAAGTGAAATCGATTGGGTCCATTGCTTTTTTCCAAGAAGATTGGATGGAGCTAAAAGAGGCCTTGATTTTAGCCAAACATATCGACAAAAAAGAACCACAGTCACTCCTATCATTTGAAGATGAAAAAGGGGCGATGTGGTCTATTAAAGAACTTGAAAAACTAAATGAAGAACTAAAGCTTGAACCTGATCAGCTTCAGGTCTATTTTGATGCAAGTTTTCACAAAGAAACAGGCGACTCTGGTCTTGGGGTTGTCGTTTACTATAAGCTCGGAGAAGATGCTTATCGTTTGAGAAAAAATCAGCCCTTCCAAGGAATCACCAATAATGAAGCAGAATATGCGGCTTTATTTGAGGCTGTCAAAGCTTTAAAAGATCTTGGAGCAAGCAGAAATTCTGTCACGATTAGAGGCGATTCACTTGTTGTCATGAATCAATTAAAAGGAGAATGGCCTTGTTATGATGATATACATAACAAATGGCTCGACCGGATTGAAGCGGCTTTAAGGGAGCTGAGGCTTACGCCAACATATGAAGTCATCGATCGTAAACAAAATGCAGAGGCGGATCAGCTTGCAAGGCAGATGCTTGCAGACGTTCCAATTGAAAGTAAATTGAAATTAGAAGCAGACGGAGCTGAATAATGTGGATAAAAAAACAGCAGTACAAGAATTGACGGATCTCCAAGACACGTATTGTTCAGATTGTTTGATTAAGAAGCACTTTCGAAAAGAATATGGAAAAAAATACGCCCACTCCTTTTGTATTCAGCAATGCACAGTAGGAGAGAAAATAAAAGAATACGGACAGACGCTGCTTAAAAAGTAAGCGGCTGCCGCCCCGGTTTTCCCTGCTCAAACATCCGCTCATGAAAAAAAACGGATAGAATGTGTAAAAAGAGAACATATTCTGAAAAATGAGCCGATATAACTATAGAAAGTTTTGGTTGAGTTACTTTTTGACTAAGTGACGGATAATAGAGGAAAAGGGGAAGGCCGGCATGGATAATAAGGATTTCGAAACGGTATTACATCGAACATTTCAAGAGGTATACAGCGATCTAGAGCAGCTAGTAGATGTAGCAAAGAAGGGAAGACCTTTTCTCGAAAAAGATATTTCTGAAATTGAACAACGACTGAAGCAAAATATTTTAGCAATTGAAATTCAGCTGAAAATCAAATAAGAGAGGCATATGCCTCTCTTTATTTTGTCGTTTCATCATTGATTTAGTTGATTAGATTTTTGTTACGTTTGCAGCTTGAGGTCCACGATTACCTTCAACGATTTCAAAAGAAACTTCTTGTCCTTCTTCTAAAGACTTGTAGCCGTCACCTTCGATAGCTGTGAAGTGAACGAATACATCGTCTCCGCCTTCAACTTCAATGAAGCCGAAACCTTTTTCATTATTGAACCATTTTACTTTACCGTTTTGCATATTGCTTTTTCCTCCTAGTACTGTAGCACACCTTTTGGCATACTAAAAAAAATTTTCATCACCTAACGACTTTGCAGTTGTTAAATGATGGTTCCACTATACACCATCAAAAGTAAAGCGTCAAGCAGGCGAGCCAAATTTTGAGCAGAATGTTTGATTTTTTTGTTTTTTTGGTGAATAACAATGAAATATAAAACGTTTTCGGAACCTCACGTGCAGCTTGTCCGTATATAAAAAAAAATACAGAAAGAGGTGCAATCATGAATCGTTATACACTTGAAGAATTTGTTCAGAATACGCAGCAAGAAGATAAAGGAGAAGGGGTCTTCGAACTTGAAACACCAAGACTTTTAGAAATTAATTTGACTGACACGATTTGGGCAAAAACGGGTTCCATGGTTTCCTATCGAGGGAAAATCAAATTTGAACGTGAAGGTGTTTTTGAGCACGGCGTCTCCAAGATGTTCAAAAAAATGCTTTCAGGAGAAGGCACCTCACTAATGAAGGCGACAGGTGATGGGAAATTATATGTGGCAGATCAAGGTAAAAAAATCTCGATTCTTCGTTTGGCACAAGGAGAATCCATTTTTGTGAATGGAAACGACCTGCTTGCGTTTGAACCATCTGTCCGCTGGGATATCAAATTGATGAAAAAAGTGTCTGGTATGCTTGCAGGCGGATTATTTAATGTCAAATTAGAAGGGGCAGGCTTAGTTGCAATCACAAGTCATTATGAGCCGCTGACACTCATTGTTCAGCCGGGTGATTCTGTTTATACAGATCCGAATGCGACTGTTGCGTGGTCAGGGGATTTAAAAACTGAATTTGTGACAGATGTTTCCTTTAAAACGTTTATTGGCAGGGGAAGCGGAGAGTCCATTCAAATGAAGTTTACCGGAAGCGGCTTTGTTGTCGTTCAGCCGTTTGAAGAAGTATACACAACAAATGGAAATCAAGGGTGAGGAAAAAGGTGTCCGTCAATGACGGACACCTTTTTATGATAATGCGCGAGCATATGTTTTGTTATTCATGATGAGATCTGACTGCTCAACGATATCTTCCAAAATGGTTTGAGAAGATTGTTTTAAGTGCAGTTTTTTCATGTTTTGTTTCATTGTTTCTAATTTTTCTTCGTCCTGCAGCAAGTTGGTCACAGATTCTAAAATGTCTTCATGTCGGTTAATGACAATGGCAGCGCCATAATCCTCAAAGAAAAGAGCATTTTCCTTTTCTTGTCCAGGGACAGGCTTATAAAGAATGACCGGGACACCGATTGCAGTTGCTTCTGTTAAAGTAATGCCGCCTGGTTTTGTAATCATACAATCTGTTACTCTGAACAATTCATCAATTTGTTCCACATATCCAAGCGCCTTCAATTGATCTGGGTGTGCTTGTTCAAGAACGCTAAGCGATTGTTTCAGCGCGGCGTTCTTTCCGCATACAACAACAATTTGTACTTCACTGTCGAGAAGCAGCGCCTCACATAATTCCTTCACATTTTTTAGTACACCGTGAGCACCGGCCATGATGAGAAGAACTTTTTTATCTGATGATAATCCATATTTCTTATAGATCATCGATTTTGGCACGTCTGCTTCAAACTGTGGTCTAATAGGAATACCTGTCACCTTGACATCGCTTGGATGTGTGCCGATTTCCACTAATTTTTGTTTCACATAATCGGTTGCAACATAGTATCGGTCGATGTTTTCATGTACCCAAATCTTATGGAGACAAAAATCTGTCATGACATTAAAAGTCGGAATCACTTTACCGGTTTTGTTTCGGTATTCTGGTACAACAATCATCGGGAATGTAATAATGATGATGTCCGGATTGTGTAACTGAATTAATTCATCGAGACGCTTATTTCCCATCTTTAAATAAATGTTAAATTTGCGTTTATTGTAAATTTTATCTACACCGTAATAAAACAAGCGATAAAATTGTTTCCCAATGGAAAAGCTCTTCAAGTATAAATATTGAGTCACTTCTGACACAATGGGATTCGATTCTTGATACAAATTAGAAACTACAACATGTTCAAACCCTTGGGATTTGCATTCATCATACAGTGTTTTTGCTACCTGCATATGTCCATTTCCATAATTTGCGGTCAAGATTAATATTTTTTTATTGGTATTCAAGAATATTCACCTCAAATGTAATCAACAACAACAAAACTTCGTACGAAAACTATTAATCTCATAGGTCTACATATACATAAAGATAACATATAAACAGTTAGAGCATATCATTCGTTACGAAAGAATTAAACTAATTTTAAAAAACAAACAGATTCAATTGATAATGGAAGACAGAGCCATTTGTATTTTAACACATTTTGACGATTTATCATCAGACCACAGTCTATTTTATTCCCAAACGTATGGTGTTTCTTGATAAACATAATAATTTAGCCAATTCATAAACAATAAGGTTGCATGGGCTTTCCAGCGATTTACTGGGATTAATGTGTCACCATCTTCTATAAAATAGTGGACAGGTTTTTGGACTGTATCATGTTTCAACAAATCTCTTTCATATTCCTGCATCAATGTATCTGTATCATATTCAGGATGTCCAGTTAAAAATACTTGTTTATCATCATCTGAAACAATTAAACAAACACCCGCTTCTTCAGACATACTCAAGACTTTCAAATTCGGCGTGTTTTTTAATTGTTCTGTATTAATATCTGTATGCCTAGAATGTGGGACATAGTATACTTCATCAAAACCTCTGACTAATCTTTCTTTTTTCTCTTTCACAATATGCTCAAATACACCAAATTTTTTCTCGGGAAGCTTGATTTTTTCAATCCCGTAATGGTGATATAAACCTGCCTGTGCACCCCAGCAAATATGAAGGGTAGACGTTACATTGGTTTTACTCCAGTCCAAAATGTCCTGCAGCTCTTTCCAATAAGAAACTTCTTCAAAAGGTAAGTGCTCAATTGGTGCGCCAGTGATGATCATTCCATCAAATTTTTTATGGCGGATCGATTCAAAGGTCGTATAAAATTCATCTAGATGCTCTCTCGACGTATTCTTCGGTGTATGTGTACTTGGAATCAAAAACGTGAAGTACACTTGTAAAGGAGAATTTCCGAGCATTCTCAGCAGCTGCGTTTCAGTTTGTATTTTTTTTGGCATTAAATTTAAGATCACGATATTCAAAGGACGGATATCTTGCTTGAATGCCCTTGTCTCATCCATGACGAAAATATTTTCGCTCTCTAGTATTTGTTTTGCCGGCAGATGAACTGGTATGTTAATAGGCAACTCGCCACCCCCTGAACCAAAGCTAATTTCACTTCATTATAGGAACTTTCTGGCGATATTTCAATGTTTCAATTATGTTACAATGAAAAATAGAGCAAAAAAGAATGCTGTTTCTGTAAAAAAAGGAGGCCATTTTGTTATGATCACAAAGCATTTATCTGATATTGACATTGCCCAAAAGGCTAAGCTGAGACCGATTCAAGACATCGCAGCAAAGCTGCAAATACATGACGAAGAATTAGAATGCTATGGTTTCACAAAAGCGAAAATATCTTTGACTATTTTTGACCGTTTAAAGAAACAAAAAGAAGGACACGTGATTCTTGTCACTTCGATTAACCCTACGCCAGCAGGTGAGGGGAAATCCACCGTAACTGTCGGCCTTGGTCAAGCCTTTGAAAAAATTGGCAAAAAAGCGATCGTTGCGATGCGTGAGCCATCATTAGGTCCTACAATGGGGATTAAAGGCGGAGCAGCGGGCGGAGGATATTCACAGGTGCTGCCAATGGAAGAAATAAATCTTCATTTCACAGGGGATTTTCATGCCATTACATCTGCACATAACGCCTTATCTGCATTTATTGATAACCATATCCATCACGGAAATGAACTCGGTATCGACACGCGGCGCATTGTGTGGAAGCGGGTGCTTGATTTAAACGATCGTGCATTAAGACAGGTCGTTGTCGGACTTGGCGGTCAGTTAAATGGGTATCCTAGAGAAGACGGATTTGATATTACAGTGGCTTCCGAAATGATGGCGATCCTCTGTTTAGCAGAAGACTTAAACGACTTAAAAAAACGTCTTTCTTCTATTGTTGTTGCCTATAATCAAGAAGGCGAGCCAGTCACAGTGGGAGCACTTGGATATGAAGGTGTTCTGACGCTACTTTTAAAAGACGCACTCAAACCGAACCTTGTTCAAACGATTGAAGGAACCCCAGCCCTTGTCCATGGCGGTCCTTTTGCTAATATTGCACATGGATGCAATAGTTTAATTGCAACCAAAATGGCAGCTAAATTAGCTGATTATGTCGTAACAGAAGCAGGATTCGGAGCAGATCTTGGAGCAGAAAAATTCCTCCACATTAAAACAAGAGCTGGTGATTTCAAACCTGGTGCAGTTGTCATTGTGGCGACAGTGAGAGCATTAAAGATGCATGGCGGAATGAAGAAAACCGAACTCAAAGAAGAGAATGCACACGCCGTAATAGAAGGTATACATAATTTAGAAAAGCATATTGAAACCGTGCAAGCTTTTGGTCTTCCATATATTGTGGCGGTAAACCGGTTTATAACGGATACAAAAGAAGAGATTCAAGCGATAGAAGATTGGTGCGGCAAACATGGCCATCCAGTCAAAGCCGTGAATGTATGGGAAGAAGGAGGCGAAGGCGGAACAGCTCTTGCCGAGGAACTAGCAGCACTCATTGAAAAGAAAAAGAACAACTTTACCTATTTGTATGAAGAGAACGATTCCATCGAAGAAAAGTTATCTAAAGTGGCCAAAGTGGTTTACGGTGCAGATGGGGTCACGCTCACAACTAAAGCAAGAAAGCAGCTGGCTGCCATTGAAGAAAACGGCTGGGCTCATTTGCCGGTTTGTATGGCAAAAACACAATATTCTCTTTCAGATGATCCAGCTTTAATCGGCAGACCTAAAGGCTTTACCATTACGATTCGAGAGTTAAAGCCATCTGTAGGAGCAGGGTTTATTGTAGCCTTAACCGGAAGCATTTTAACAATGCCTGGCTTACCTAAAAAACCTGCGGCTCTCGAAATGGATATATTAGAAGACGGCAGTGTGACAGGACTCTTTTAAACGGGAGCATAAAAAGCGATTTTCTAAAAGAAGCATGTTACGATAGGAAAAAGTGAATCCTAGGAGGCTATGAGATGTCAATTTATGATATTCAGGTCAAGACCATTAACGGTCAGGAACAATCGATGGCAGATTATAAAGGAAAAGTGCTCATTATTGTAAATACAGCAAGCAAATGTGGGCTGACTCCTCAATTTAAACAATTACAAGAGTTATATGATCAATATCATGAAAAGGGCCTTGAAATTTTAGGATTTCCGTGTAACCAATTTATGAACCAAGAGCCAGAAGGAGAAGAAGCCATTCAAGAATTCTGTTCTTTGAATTATGGAGTGACCTTCCCTATGTTTGCGAAAGTAGATGTCAATGGCGAAGAGGCGCACCCGCTGTTCAAGCATTTAACAAGTCAAGCGAAAGGTGTGCTTGGGACAAAAACAGTGAAATGGAATTTCACAAAATTTATCGTGGACCAAGACGGAGAAGTTATTGAACGATTCTCGCCGAAAACACCACCAAAAGAATTAGAAAGCTCAATCATCGCTCTGCTCAACAAATAAGATGCTGACAGTCATGCAGCGAAAACAATTGGAGGCAGCTGCCTCCTTTGTTTCAGACAGGCTGAAGGATGAACCGACTGGACACGATGCGGCTCATGTTGCTCGTGTGCGCCAGCTTGCCGTCCGTATTGCAAATCAGGAAGGCGGCTCTCTATTTATCATCGAGATGGCAGCGATTGTACATGATGTCATTGATGAAAAGCTGTCAAGTGAATGGAAGGTCACTGAAAAGCAGCTTGAGAACCAGCTCCTTTTGTGGGAATTGGACACGCGGGATGTCCGCTATATCATGGACATCATTACAACGATGTCTTTTCGTCATCGGCATAAGCAGTTTAAGCCAATGACGTTAGAGGGGGCCATTGTTCAAGATGCCGATAGGCTGGATGCGATAGGAGCAAGCGGTATCGCTAGAGTGTTTACGTATGCTGGCGCTACAGGTGAGCCCCATTATACAGAGGACACGCAGCAGGGCTCTGTGCTAAAGCATATGGAAGAAAAACTGCTCAAATTAAAAGACTTGATGAACACTCATGCAGGAAAGCAGCTTGCTGATGAGCGGCATGAATTGATGAGTTTATTTATCAAGAAGTGGAAAGAAGAATGCGGCCTTACAGATGAGTAGGGTCTTTATGTGTGTAAGGAGGATATATCAATGAAAATAACAGCAATAGAACCAACGCCAAGTCCGAATACCATGAAGGTAATTTTGACAGAAGCACTTGCTGGCGGTAAAAGCAACAACTACAAAAAGGATCAAAAAGACGAAGCGCCAGAAATGATCAAGCGTATTTTAAGCATTGAAGGTGTAAAAGGGGTTTATCATGTTGCAGATTTCTTAGCGGTTGAGCGAAATGCAAAGTTTGACTGGCAGGGTATTTTACAACAGGTTAGAGAAGCCTTTGGACAAGAAACAGAAGGTCTTCAGGAAGGATCGCAGTCAGGCGATGACACATTTGGTGAAGTGAAAGTGTTTGTCCAAATGTTTAATGGGATTCCAATGCAGGTCAAACTGTCAGACGGTGAAAGAGAAGAGCGGTTTGGCATGCCTGAACGTTTTCAAGCAGCCATTTTAAAGCTTAGAAGCAGCTCAGACAATGTCGTGTTTGAACGTGTGTGGAAAGAACACGGCGTTCGTTTTGGAGAATTTGCTGATATCGGTCAGGAAGTCACAGAGGAGCTGCAAGCAGCCTATGATGATGAGCGTTTAGCCCGCTTAACAGAGGCAGTGAAAGAAGGGCAGGAAGCTGTAGATAGACAGGTGAACCGAAAGGCATATGATGTAACAGAAGACATGCTGCAAGAGGAAGATTGGAAAAAACGTTTTGCCCATTTAGAGCAAATGCAGCCAGAGCTAAAGGATATACCTGTTTTAATGAAAGCAATGGAGGATCCCAAAACGTCTATTCGCAGACAAGCCGTTGTGAATGCTGGCATGATTGAAGATCCTGCCATTCTGCCTATTTTATATAAAGGGCTCGAAGACAAAACAGTGACGGTCCGCAGAACGGCTGGTGACTGTATTTCTGACCTTGGTGACCCGAGTGCTAGCGAAGCCATGATCGCAGCATTAAAGGACCCGAGTAAGCTCGTCCGCTGGCGTGCAGCTATGTTTCTTTATGAAGAAGGGGACGAAACGGCACTTGAAGCATTAAAAGAAGCAGAGCAAGACCCTGAGTTTGAAGTCAGTCTTCAAGTGAAAATGGCGATTGAGCGCATTGAGCATGGAGAAGAAGCAAAAGGCTCTGTATGGAAGCAAATGACAGAAAGTAGAAAGAATGCATCAGAATGATGAGAAAGATGAACAAGCTGCCAATGAAAAGCAGCTTGTTTTTCTAAAAATGATAGACAGAAAAATTTTTTTAGAAAAATTATTTTGAATATTGTTGAAATATGCGAAAAAACTCTATATAGTAGTACCAATATAGAATATTGGAGGTCAGATTTTATGACACGAACCTTGCTGAGCGCTTGCTTCAGCAGCCATGTTAGTCATCGGTCATTCATAGGTGGCTAAATAAACAGAAAATTTGTAAAATAAAATCAACTCAAAATCATGCAGTCAACAAGACTTGTAGTATAGGAGGCTTTTTAAACAGATGGCAGAACTACGCAGTAACATGATTAAACAAGGAATCGACAGAGCACCTCACCGAAGCTTACTAAGAGCGGCGGGGGTAAAGGATGAGGATTTCGGCAAGCCATTTATTGCCGTATGTAATTCCTATATTGATATTGTCCCAGGACATGTCCATCTTCAGGAATTCGGGAAGATTGTGAAGGAAGCCATTCGTGAAGCTGGCGGAGTGCCATTTGAATTCAATACGATTGGCGTCGATGATGGAATTGCCATGGGTCATATCGGGATGAGATATTCATTGCCAAGCCGTGAAATCATTGCGGACTCTGTAGAAACCGTTGTATCTGCTCATTGGTTTGATGGAATGGTTTGTATTCCTAACTGCGATAAAATCACACCAGGAATGATGATGGCAGCGATGCGCGTGAATATCCCGACTGTCTTTGTGAGCGGGGGACCGATGGAAGCGGGTAGAACAAGTGACGGCAGAAAAATTTCTCTTTCTTCTGTGTTTGAAGGCGTTGGTGCATACCAGTCAGGTAAAATCAATGAAGAGGAATTAAATGAATTAGAGCAGTTTGGCTGTCCAACCTGCGGATCTTGTTCAGGTATGTTTACAGCTAACTCAATGAACTGTTTAGCGGAAGCACTCGGGATCGCTCTTCCTGGAAATGGAACGATTTTGGCGACATCACCAGAACGAAGAGAATTTGCGAAGAAGTCTGCAAAACAACTCATGGAGCTCATCAAAAAAGATATTAAACCACGGGATATTGTCACTGAAAAAGCAATTGATAATGCATTTGCATTAGATATGGCTCTTGGTGGTTCAACCAATACCGTTCTTCACACATTGGCAATTGCGAATGAAGCAGGTGTTGAATATTCACTTGAACGTATCAATGAAGTAGCAGAACGTGTGCCTCATTTATCAAAACTTGCTCCAGCTTCAGACGTTTATATTGAGGATTTACATGAAGCTGGCGGTGTTACAGCGGCACTAAATGAATTGTCTAAAAAAGAAGGAGCTCTTCATTTAGATACAATGACTGTCACTGCGAAAACGCTTGGCGAGAACATTGCGGGGCATGAGGTAAAAGATTATAACGTCATTTATCCAATTGACAAGCCATTTACTGAAAAAGGCGGCTTAGCCGTTTTATTTGGAAACCTTGCGCCAGATGGAGCCATCATTAAAACGGGCGGGGTACAAGACGGGATCACACGCCACGAGGGGCCTGCGATCGTATTTGAATCCCAGGAAGAAGCCCTTGAAGGTATCATTAATAGAAAAGTAGAAGCAGGACATGTTGTCATCATTCGCTACGAAGGACCTAAAGGCGGACCTGGCATGCCTGAAATGCTTGCACCTACTTCACAAATCGTCGGCATGGGACTTGGACCAAAGGTTGCTTTAATTACAGACGGACGTTTTTCCGGCGCTTCTCGCGGATTGTCTATTGGACACGTCTCTCCAGAGGCAGCTGAGGGCGGCCCGCTTGCATTTGTTGAAAATGGTGACCATGTCGTTGTCGATATCGAACAGCGCATTTTAAGCGTAGATGTTCCAGAGGAAGAATGGGAAAGAAGAAAAGCAAACTGGAAAGGCTTTGAGCCAAAAGTGAAAACGGGTTATCTTGCTAGATATTCAAAACTTGTGACATCAGCCAATACAGGCGGAATCATGAAAATTTAATCTGATATCGAACATTTGAAAATTGGCTCTCTCTATAGTATCCTTTATTCACAACATAAGGATTATAGAGGGGGCTTTTTTATGTCAATGGCATATGAAGAATACATGCGCCAGCTCGTTGTACCGATGCGTCAAGAGCTGACAAGTGCAGGATTTCAAGAACTAACAACGGAAGAAGAAGTAGAACAAACGATGCAAGAAGCAGAAGGAACGACATTTGTAGTTGTTAATTCTGTATGCGGGTGCGCTGCCGGCTTAGCACGCCCAGCTGCTACTCAAGCTGTGATGAAGGCAGAAAAAACTCCAGATCGAATTGTCACAGTTTTTGCTGGTCAGGACAGGGAAGCAACGGCAAAAATGAGAGAATACTTCACAGGCGAAGAGCCATCGTCTCCATCTATGGCACTTTTAAAAGGAAATGAACTCGTTCATTTTATTCCGCGTGACGAGATTGAAGGTCATGAAATGGAAGACATCATGAACAACGTCTTATCTGCATTTGAAAAACATTGCTAATACACATGTTGAAATGTCCTGTGATCAAGTCAGGGCATTTTTTCTTGATCATGATGGAGGAACCGCATGCTTATCACAACAAGCTTTAGAGCAAATCAACAAACAATTGAAACAGCAAAAGCCCTTGCAGAGGATTTACATGGTGAGTATGTAGAAAGGCGCAAACAATCCGTCAAGCAGCTTGCGATGAAACGAGGAGATGTCCTTGTTGTGGGGAAAGAAAGATTTGAATGGTATCAGCCAAATGGTGAAAAGTTCTTCTTCCATCCAAGCTCAGCGATGTTCAGGGTGAAGCGGCTCATGCGCGGGGAAAAGGATCCTTTAATCGAAGCCACGCAGCTTCAGCCGGGCGATTCCTTTTTAGATTGTACGCTTGGCCTAGGATCAGATGCCATTACAGCAAGCCTGCGAGTAGGTGCGAATGGAAGGGTCGTCGGTATCGAAAAGAATCCGATGACAGCATTGCTAGTGCGAGAAGGATTAAACACATGGGAGACAGGGGTAAGAGAGGCAGATGAGGCGATGAACCGGATATCTGTTGTAAGTGGAGACAGTATCGAGCAGCTAAAAAAGCTCTCTGATGAATCATTTGATGTCGTCTATTTTGACCCGATGTTTGAGGAGACGATTCAAGAATCTGCAAGTATCGCACCGCTCCGTCATGCGGCAGAGCACCACTTTGACCACGAAACTGCCGTCCAAGAAGCACTGAGAGTGGCGAGAAAAAGAGTGGTTTTAAAAGATCATTGGAAAAGCACCCGATTTCTAGCAGAATCCTATCAATTTCACGTTTTAAAACGAAAAACAGCCCAATTTCATTATGGATATATTGAGAAAGAAAAAAGCCCTCGCTAAAGGTTCAGGTGTGCAGACAATTCTTTTTAATTCCTTGTCAATCATCTAAAAAAGCCCTTATTCAGGGCTTTTAATCTGTAATCTCCATATAGACAAAATAAAATAATGTCAGCAAGGAAGCTGTAATAAAAAAACCTTCAAGCATACCCATTCCTCCCAAATTTTAGTCGTCATTACTGCCATTGTAAACGTTTTATTATGAAAAAGAAAGTCTCAAATCGATGACCAAATTGAATGACTGAAAATTCATTATATGCTAGAATAGCAGTATGATAACTTATGGAAGGAATTAGATATCATGAAGATGTGGATGAGAAAAACGCTTGTTGCGCTCTTTACGATTGCAACTTTTGGTTTAGTCTCTCCTCCGTCGGCTTTGATGACAGACAAGCCCTCTGAACTTTCTTCATCTGATAAAACGCCTTATACAGCTGTTTATGATACATCAGATGAAATGCGCAGCTGGGAACTAACGCAAGAGGAAAGCAAAGAACAGTTAGATCCCTTTGAGCAATATAAGCAAGAGGTGCTGTCAAGTGCAGAAAATCAATCCTTTCTCAAATTTGGCCGTAAAATCACACCTGTCATTGAGGACGAGTACAGAGAAGAGATTCAGCCGAAGATTGAACAAGTGTTAACCGACTATTTAACAAATTTCAAAGATGACGAAAAATTTCAAGATGTTGTTTTAACTGATCAGCCTTCAAGCGGAAATGGCGAAAAAATCTTCCACATTTACAACCGCAAGACCGGAGAAGATTTGCTCCGTTTTCATGTCAGAAGAGATCAGCCGCCTCACAGCGGATATTGGTTTAACTTTCATTACCATACAGCAGAAGATGGATTCCAGACGCATCACGAACTCGGTAATATTTACTGGGACAAAAACACCCCGCCGAGCTGGATGAGCCACTAGAAGGAGATGTCATGCCAATTGAAAAAATATACAATGAACGAAATGGTGCAGATTACAAAACAAATGTTAAACGATCGCGGAGTGAAAATTGAAGATATCGCACACATTGTGCTGAAGCTCCAAGAAAAATATCATCCAAACCTTCCACTTAGTGTCTGTATTGAAAATGTTGAAAAAGTGCTGAATAAAAGAGAAATTGTCCATGCAGTTTTAACAGGACTTGCCCTTGATCAGCTGGCAGAAAAAAAGCTCTTGCCAGAACCTTTACAGCACTTAGTTGAAACAGATGAGCCGCTATATGGAATTGATGAGATTATTCCGCTTTCCATTGTCAATGTATATGGATCAATCGGTTTGACCAACTTCGGTTATTTAGATAAAGAGAAATTTGGTATTATTCGTGAATTAGATGAAGGCCGTCCAGGTGAAGTGCATACTTTCCTTGATGACCTAGTCGCTGCACTTGCCGCAGCAGCTGCAAGCCGCATTGCTCACTCACACCAAGATATTAAGGATGAAGAGCAGGAACGAGTGAATCAAGCATAAAAAGAAAAACATGTCTGCTCATCATGCAGGCATGTTTTTTTGGTTTCAAGAAAAGCCGAAATAAGGTAAACTACAACAAGAACATAAATAAAGGATGAAAAAAATGAAACAATACAAAGAGTTATGCCGTCATGTATTACAGCACGGGGATGAAAAAGGTGACAGAACGGGTACAGGTACAATCAGCACGTTCGGTTACCAGATGAGATTTGATTTACAGGAAGGATTTCCTCTTTTAACCACAAAGAAATTACACCTGAAATCGATCATTCATGAGTTGCTTTGGTTTTTAAAAGGTGATACAAATGTCAAATATCTTCAAGAAAATGGTGTCCGCATTTGGAACGAATGGGCAGATGAAAATGGAGAGCTGGGCCGTGTATACGGTGCACAGTGGAGATCATGGGCGAGCGGAGACGGCGAGACAGTGGATCAGATCACAAAGCTGATTCATGATATTGAGCACAACCCGAATTCAAGACGACTGATCGTCAGCGCTTGGAACCCGGGGGAAATTGATCAAATGGCGCTGCCTCCTTGTCATTGTCTATTTCAATTTTACGTATCAAACGGGAAGCTTTCCTGCCAGCTATATCAAAGATCGGCAGATATCTTTTTAGGCGTGCCATTTAATATTGCTTCATATGCCCTTCTAACGATGATGATTGCCAAAGTCACAAATCTTGAGCTAGGAGAGTTTATTCACACACTCGGAGATGCTCATATTTATCAAAATCATCTTCCACAGGTGAAAATGCAGCTAGAGCGCGAGGAACGCACGCTTCCTACGCTTCGTATTACAAGAGATGTAAAGAGCATTTTTGATTTTACGTTTGATGATTTTGTGCTTGAGAACTATGATCCGCATCCGCATATAAAAGGAGAAGTCAGTGTATGATTTCCATGATTGCGGCGACAGGAGAAGACAGAGTCATTGGTCTAGATAATCAAATGCCTTGGCATTTACCAGCAGATTTAGCGTATTTTAAAAAAGTCACAGGCGGTCATACGATTGTCATGGGCAGAAAAACCTTTGAATCGATTGGACGAGCGCTGCCTAACCGCCGAAATATTGTGCTGACCACAAGTTCTTCTTTTAAAGCAGAAGGATGCGAGGTTGTTCATTCAATTGCTGATATTTTGGCAATTGGGGAAAGCGAGACAGAGTTATTTATCATTGGCGGGTCTAAGCTGTATGAAGAAATGATGCCATATGCTGATCGTCTCTATATCACGCACATTCACCATGCGTTTGAAGGAGACCGCTATTTCCCGTATTACAATGAAGATGAATGGACGATTGTATCACGCGAAAAAGGCCATCGTGACGAAAAGAACCCCTACAATTATGAATTTGTCGTATATGACAAAAAAGGATAAGTGAGTAGGAGGAGTACGGTTGTTTCGTTATTGGTTTTTAACGATTTATGTTGTTGTATCCTTTTTAAAAAGTATGAGGCATTTGTACGATCATGAATTAACGGATCCACGCATTTCCTATACGAAACGAATGCATCTCATTCATGAGCATGCAAAAAGGTTTTCCCGGGGATGTATTGATCAATCAGGATCAGTCATGACCATTCATCAGCAAAAGAAGCTGCCAGATGGCCCGGTTATTTATGTCACAAAAGAGCTGAATTCAGTCACGACGACATTATTGATCGGCCACCTTGAGAAGCCATTTGCTTTCATGGCAAAGCCGAAGCTCTTTCGGTATCCGATTTTAAAACAATGGCTCAAAAAAATGGCGGTTATCCATCAGAATCAAACGGATGAGGTCTTATTAGAAGAAGCAAAGGAAAGAATCGTGTCTGGGCAGAGTCTATTGCTTTCAGAAGCGTATCGTCATATTGCAGAGGCGCTTGCTGAAGAATACGATTGTCCGCTTGTACCAATTGAAACTAGCGGAACGGATCGTCTTTTAACTGGGAAGATCGTGAAAAGACTGCGTCCTGTTAATGTCGATATTCATATTAAAGCTCCTGTCATGATCAGTGATTACGCACAAAAACGTGCATAGAAAAAACCAGCATCCGAATAGTGGATGCTGGTTTTTTCATTCTATGCAGCAGGAATGTTTACGCAATAGAATAAAATACAGAAGAACATCGATGCGCTGCCGCCAAGAACAAAGCTGTGCCAAATCGCATGATGATAGGGAATTTTCCGCCAAATATAAAAGATGGTTCCGACTGAATATAATATGCCGCCTAACAGTAAGAGGCCAAATCCTGCACCTGTTAATTGGATATAAAGCGGTTTGATGGCGATGATGATCATCCAGCCCATTAATAAATAGACAAGGGTAGATACGATAATAAAGCGTTTGACGAAAAAGATTTTAAAGACAATCCCACCAGCAGCAAGCGCCCATACAATGGCAAGGAGCGTATAGCCGAGTGCACCTTTTAGTGGTCCAAGTAAAAAGGGTGTATATGTACCAGCAATCAATACATAAATAGCCGAGTGGTCGAGGATTTCAAAAATATCTTTTGTTTTTTTGTGCCGAATGCTATGAAGCAGGGTTGAGCTTAAATAAAGCAGCAGCATGGATGCACCAAATATCGAAAAGCTGATAATGTCTGTGACAGTGCCGTATTGAACAGCGAATAAGACGAGAAACACAATGGCTGGGATGGATAAAATAACACCTATGCCATGTGTAATGGCGTTTGCAATTTCTTCTTTTACAGTAAACAATGGATGTCCTCCTTTTATTGAACCGGTATATAACCATCAAGCGACTTCAGGAATGAAAGACCTTCAAGTGTAATCTTCGTTCCGGCCCTGCCTTTTCCTTTCGTCACGTATGCTTTTTTCTCAAGATCATCTAAGCGGTTTCGCACCTGCTGAGGGGTCAGCGGGATATCTCCTTGTTTGCTTAATTCAGATAAGATGCGCCTGCTGGCTGCTTCTCCTTTTTCATTAAGAGATTTAATGGCTTCCAGCAAGAAAACAAACTCTTGTTTTTCCATTAGTGTGAGCTGGTGTTCTTCCTTTTTACCTTTCACGGCTGAGGGAAGAGGTGCTAACACAAAGGGCGGTAAATGATGTAAAAATACCGTGTGGCCTTCGAGTATGGACGCAGCGTAATGAACGATATTTTTGAGTTCTTGGACATTTCCTTCAAATGGATACTGCTGCAAGGCTTCCCAAACACTTGGATCAATATCAGGTGCCATGTTCAGCTCTTGAAAGAAAACATTTGTTAACACAGGAATATCTGTTTTTCGTTCGGCTAAATCTGGAAGGGCCAAATGAAGAACATTCAGACGATAAAACAGCTCGGGTAAAAAGGTAGAAGAAACCCTGAGTGCCTCTATTGATAAAGACGAAGAAGCGATTACTTTTGTTGCAGGTGACGTTTCTAGAAAGTGAATGACCTGGTGCTGCATAGAAATACTTAATGCACCGATTTCATCTAAATAAAGAATTTGATTGTTTTTTTCTATGAAGGCTTTCTGTAAGGTTTCTTCATTCAAGATGGGGCAATACATGTGTGTCAGTGATGCGTGTGGAACAGATACGTTCGCCATTTCTTGGGCGAATAGCGTTTTGCCTGTACCGATGTCTCCTGTTATCAAGACCGGCTGTTCGTTTTTCGAAAATTGTTTTGCCAGATGAATTGCATGCTTGATATCTTGATGATCACCATAGATAGATGCGAATGATTGAGTGGCCATTGGGTGATTCCTTTCTTTGTGGTTCTAATTGGTTCAATTGTAACACCCAATTAAAACAAATGTACAGGAAAACGAAAAAGTTTATAAAATTTATGATGGATCCATGATCTATTGGTTTATTTTTTGAATATTCATGTTATAATGACAAATTAAATAAGGTTAAAGAGAAAGGATCTTGTACATGAAACCGTTGCTCAAAGAAAATACGCTAATTCAAGTGAAAGACATCTTAAAAGCCCATCAAAATTTGAAGGATGTAGTCATTCATACACCACTTCAAAAAAATGAGCGACTTTCTGAACGATATGAATGCAATGTCTACTTAAAAAGAGAGGATCTTCAAGTAGTTCGTTCCTTTAAATTAAGAGGCGCTTTTAATAAAATGAGCCAGCTTCCAAAAGATAAACTAGAAAATGGCATTGTCTGTGCAAGTGCAGGAAATCACGCACAGGGTGTTGCCTATTCTTGTAAATATTTAGGCATCCACGGGAAAATCTTTATGCCTGCTACGACGCCAAGGCAAAAAGTATCACAAGTGGAGCTGTTCGGAAAAGAATATGTTGAAATTATCTTAACCGGAGATACGTTTGATGATTCGTATCATGAAGCCGTAAAATGCGGAGATGAAGAGAAGCGCGAATTTATCCATCCGTTTGATGATCTGGATGTGATGGCAGGACAAGGAACGACTGCTGTCGAAATCTTAAATGATATCGAAGTGGAGCCTCACTTTTTATTTGCAAGTGTCGGAGGTGGAGGTCTGTTATCTGGTGTTGGTACATATATCAAAAATATCTCACCAGAAACCGAAATCATTGCAGTCGAACCGCTTGGCGCAGCTTCACTGCATGCCTCGCATGAGAAGGGCGAGGTTGTGACACTTGATTCGATTGATAAGTTTGTAGACGGAGCAGCGGTTCAGCGGATTGGCGAAAAGACGTTTACATCGCTTCAGTCTGTTGTCGATAAAATCAGTCTTGTACCCGAAGGGAAAGTGTGTACAACGATTTTAGAGCTGTATAATCAATGTGCGATTGTAGCAGAACCGGCAGGCGCATTGCCAATCGCAGCATTAGATGCTCATCGTGAGGAGATCAAAGGGAAAAATGTTGTCTGTATTGTCAGTGGAGGAAATAATGACATCGGCAGAATGCAGGAAATCAAAGAACGCTCGATGATCTATGAAGGGCTTCAACATTACTTTATTGTCAATTTTCCGCAAAGAGCAGGAGCGCTTCGGGAATTTTTAGATGAAGTGTTAGGGCCAAATGATGATATCTCACGCTTTGAATATACGAAAAAGAATAACCGAAGCAAAGGTCCTGCGCTAGTCGGCATCGAGTTGAAAGAAAGAGATGACTATGCAGCGCTGATTGAGCGGATGGATAGAAAAGGCTTTCACTATGTTGAAGTGAATAAAGATCAAGATTTATTCCACCTATTTATTTAGGCTTAACAGATAATTGGAAAAGAGGATTGATCGTTTGTGCTGCTCAAAACAATATGTTTTAGACGGATGGATGGAGCTCAGATCAAGGTAACAGAAGTCCCTGTTCTAAAGGGAGATGAGACGTATCGTTTCATGCTCACCTTTAGACTTGAAGCTTTCTTGAAAAAAGTCTATGTATCTAAAGGAAAGAGAACTGTGTACTCTTTCAGAGAGGATGTGAAACGTAACGTCAAGTGGAGCACATATGAACAGATCTATCAGGAGCCTACACTGAAACACAATGCGTAAGCAGGAATCTTTGTCAAAAGGGGTAAGCAGCCATTTTGAAGTGGCCGCTGCTCAGTTTGGCAAGGATTTTTTTCTTGACAAGAAGAAAATGTGACAATTTCAAAAACGTTAGGTCAGTTGTTTTCAAGTGTGCAGGAAATAAGGTAATATCATAAGTAAAGACTAAGACAGCAAGGATGAGACGATAGTGAAACAAATTAAAATTGTAACAGATTCAACTGTGGACCTTCCGCAAGAAAAAATCAATGATCTTTCCATTCACGTGATTCCGCTCAATATCTCCATTTCTGGAGTTGATTATATTGACCGGGTGAATATACAGCCAGATGAATTTATTGAGAAAATGGAGGCCGCTGAGGAACTGCCGAAAACGTCTCAACCTGCGATCGGTCAATTCGTCGAATTATATGAAAAGCTGACGGCAGATGGAAGCGAAGTGATCAGTATCCATTTAACTGGTGGTATGAGCGGTACTGTTCAAACTGCTGAAAGCGCTTCGAAAATGGTAGATGGAAATATCACGGTGATTGATTCGCATTTTATTTCCTATGGATTAGGATTTCAAGTCATCAAAGCAGCAGAACTAGCCAAAAAGGGTGCAAGCCGTGAAGATATTATCACAGAATTAGATAAAATCCGTCATCAAACAAAGCTATATGTCACGATCGATACATTAGAAAATCTCGTCAAAGGCGGCAGAATTGGAAGAGGAAAGGCGCTCATCGGCTCACTTCTTCACATCAAACCTATTGCCAGCTTGACAGACGGGGTATATACGCCAGAAGCGAATGTGAGAAGCTACTCTGCGCTTGTCCGCCATCTGACAAAACAGTATGTACAGGCGGTGAAGGGAAAAACAGTTCAAGCCATTGGGATCGCACATGCAGATGCATTAGAACTCGCTGAAAAGCTAAAAAAAGCGCTGCTTGATCACACACCTGAAGCACTGATTGACATCGCCTACACAACACCGATTATTTCGTGTCATACCGGAAAGGGTGCAATAGGCTTTACTTTTTATACCGATTGATAGAAAAAGGGGATGGACATATCATGGATAGAAAAAGGGGAGCCTTACTTGGTGCGCTTATGATGGTAAGCGTGCTTCTTTTAGTCTCATGTTCAAATGGACAAATCAAAGATGCTTTAAATTATCAAATAGAGCCGTTTGAGTTTGAAAACCAAGATGGCCAAAAGGTGTCATTGGATGATTTGAAGGGGAAAGTATGGGTAGCTGATTTTATTTTCACAAGCTGTGAAACGATTTGTCCGCCGATGACTGCTCATATGACAGAGCTGCAAAAACGGTTAAAAGAAGAAAAATTGGATGCTCATATCATTTCCTTTAGCGTGGACCCAGAGGTCGATTCACCGAAAAAGCTAAAGGAATTTGCAAAAGCCTATCCATTGTCCTTTAAAAATTGGGATTTTCTCACTGGGTATTCACAGTCAGAAATTGAAAAATTCGCAATGAAAAGCTTTAAAACCATTGTAAAAAAACCTGAAGATGAAGACCAAGTGATTCATCAGTCCCTGTTTTTTCTTGTCAATCAAGATGGGAAAGTGATGAAAAACTATGATGGGGTGCAAAACACACCTTATGATGACATCATCAAGGACATCAAAACGCTGAACCGAAGCTAGCATAAGGATGTTCAAATGGGCGAAAACATGATACACTTTTTTAATCAGAAAAAGGAGGGACATCATCGTTTGAAGGCTCGTTTGATTTTGATTGTGATGTCTCTAGCTTTTGTTCTTTCTGCATGTTCCGCGCAAGAGGCTGGCATAAAGGATAAACTAGAAGACACACCAAAAGTAAAAGAACATATTACCATCGCAGCGGTTGGAGATTCCTTAACAGAAGGAATCGGAGATCAAGATAAAAAAGGCTATGCAGGCATAACCCGTGACAAGATAGAAGCAGTGGACGGCGTGCAGTCTGTCACATTAAAAAACTATGCCATTAAAGGCAGTAGAACAGTAGATTTATTAAAAAGATTAAAAGAAAAAAAGGTGCAGGACGGACTGAAAGACGCTGACTATATTTTCTTTACGATCGGCGGGAATGATCTCATGCATGTTGTCCGTCAAAATGTGCTTAATTTGACGTTTGCTCCTTTTCAAAAAGAGCAGGGTCCTTTTGAAGAGCGATTTAAAACCATTCTTGCTCAACTGAGAGAACAGAATGACCATGCGAAAATCATGTATGTCAGCATGTACAATCCTTTTAAATTCAGTTTGTCTGAGCTGCGAGATATTGATGAAGTCGTTCAAGACTGGAATGCCGCTGCCAAAAAGGAACTCAAAAAAGACGGCAATGCGGATATGATCAATGTAGCAGATTTATTTGAAGAAGGTTCTGATGAAAAATTACTGGCAGAAGATGATTTCCACCCAAACCAAAAGGGGTACTCTCTTATGGCAAATCGTTTATTCTCCGAAGTGAAAAAAGAAGGACTGCCGAAGGAATAGGGTGAAACAGATGAAAAAATGGAAAAGCTTATTTTTTATTTTACTTGCAATCAATCTATTGATTGTGATTGGCTGCGGTATTTTGATGCTGCTGCCAGGCGGTCAATCCGCTTCAACCAAAGAAGTGAAAAGCGAATATGCTTTTAATATATCCAGCTCAAAGGAATCACTCACCAGCTTTGTGAATGATTATTTGAAAAATCAAGGATCAAATGATATGCCAGACTTTCATGTAGCAATCGATCAAGATGTGAAAGTAACAGGCGCAATTAAAGCTTTCTCTTCAACGATTGATGCAAACGTCTCATTTACGCCAACTGTTGAAGATAATGGTGATGTGCTTTTGAAGGTGGATGACTTTTCAATTGGACAATTGAGCATTCCGATTAGTTTTGTTTTAAGCTACATGGGTCAGTTCTATGAGCTGCCAGAGTTCGTTCATGTAAAACCGGATCAAAAAACGGTTGAAGTGCGTCTTTCAGAAATGCCGCTGACGAATGATATGTATGTGAAAGCAAATAAAATTGATCTGCAGAACGATGAAATTGAATTCTCATATTATCATCCAAAGCAATAGAACGTGTGAGTCAGGAGTGAAATCATGAAGCGAGTCTATCAATATTTTAGTTTACTGTCGTTTTTATTTGCTGCGTACTTTGGCATAACAGCTGCCAATGCTTTAAAAGCAGAAAATATCGATCAGTTTTACTTAAATATTGCCTACTGTGCATTATTTCTAGGCACGATGATTCTTGCTTTTGATTTTCAAAAGCAAGAAAAAGCTGAAGATGTCTCGTAAGGAGCCTTTTCCTCTTTAGGAAAGGCTCTTTTTTATAATTGCCGAGACAAGACCACCTTTGCCATAAGTTCAGGATCTCCGTTAGCAAAACCATGAAGCAGAATCAGGTATGCACGCTTTGTTTGCAGATGAACTTTTGGGATATCAAGCAGTACACTTTGAGTGCCGGCGGCTTTCAATTCAAAATGATATTTGTTCGGGGAGAAATGATGAATGTGGGTGCTGTTTACATAATCAAGCTCCTTCGATATAACCCCATGGTCTCGTTCGTATATATCTATAGAAGGAAGGTCCGGAGACAGCTGTACAAATGTAAGTGCTGACAGGTCTTCTTGTTTGATCAAAGTAGCCTGCTGCTCAGTCAAGAGTGCAAAGCCTGCACGGGCACCTGTGATACATAATGTGTAGACCTCGCCGCTCTTAAATCGAATGCGGGAATGAAGAATTCTCTCATTTGTAGCCAGTTTGAACACTTCTATTTCATACATTCCCTCATCCCACTCCATATAAGCGGTCAAATGGCTGTAAGGCATTGGTTTCATTATCTGCTTCCGGTTCACATAAACAGCGAGCTCACTGAGATCTGGTGCAGCGTGAAATAATCGAATAAAGGCTTTTGATGAAGGGCTGCTTTGAAGATGCTCGTAGGTGTCAGCGAATGGCCGATATGGAAAGTCATGATAAAAGAGCTGCTGCATGTCATCAATCCCTTCTTTCTCATGCAATGGTGTTTTTTGTAGCGTATGCATGAAAAAGACGATCTGTATAGGCAAAAGAAGCATAGAAAAAAGCCTGACGTTTTCCGTCAGGCCGGCATGTTAAGAAGGAGAAGAATATTGATGATATTCAGCTAGTTTAATGAACGTTTTTTCATCCTCAATTAAACCACAAACACCGCACTGGACTTTCATTTGAGGACCTTGATAGCTCAAGTGAAAAGGAGACAGCTGTTCTCCTTCGTATCTTTCAACAACTGCTCCTGTTGCTGGATCAAGCTTTACAGGTTCTGAAAGCTGCTCAATGAGATTAAAGCGCGTTCTGTTTGTTTTACAGTTTGGACAAAGATAAGGGCTTGTCATGGTTTGTTCCACCTCTTTTTATCCGTAGCATGTCCTGAGCGCTAAAATCTATGCTTAATCCTTTTGACTTTTATCCAGCTTTTTAAATAATTTGATCATTGTTTTTAGTTCTTCGTCATCAAATGATTCAAATCGCTCCATAAAGTATTCGGTTTTCTTTTTCTCAAAATGCTCAGTAATTTCCTTACCCTTATCGGTTAAGTGGATTTTGATGATGCGGCGGTCCTCTTTTGAGCGGATACGGGTGATCCAGCCTTTTTCTACGAGTGTGTCAGTCACAGCGGTAATATGACTTGCTGACACTCCAAGAATGGAAGCGAATTCCGTTACTTTTTTTGCACCTTGCTCACGGAGCAGATTTAAAATAAGAAATTCATTCCGAGATAATTCGTTTTCGAGCAGGCTGTTAATTTCATAACGGATCTGCTTAAATACGGTTCTCAGTAAAGTGTCCATTTCGTACATCATTTGTTTTCTTTGTTCCAATCATTAAACCCCCATTATATTTTAAAGATACGACAGAATGCTTTCTTTTATTTTAGGTAGACAAGTCGTATCATTTTCATTATTTTTTATCATGTTATAATATGATGATACCATTTTTTAAATGAAGGGGGCACTAATATGTCTGAAAAACAAGAATTAGCCACATTTGCAGGAGGCTGCTTCTGGTGTATGGTTAAACCTTTTGATGAACAGCCGGGCATTATCAAAGTTGAATCAGGGTATACTGGCGGACATACAGTGAATCCGACCTATGAGGAAGTATGTACAAATACAACGGGACATAGAGAAGCGGTTCAAATCACGTTTGATCCTGACGTGTTCCCGTATGAGAAGCTGCTAGAGCTGTATTGGCAGCAAATAGACCCAACAGACGATGGGGGGCAATTTGGCGATAGAGGGGAATCTTACCGTACAGGTATTTATGTTCATCATGACGAGCAGCGAAAGCTAGCAGAAGCATCGAAAGAGCAGCTGAGCCAAAGCGGGATTTTCAAAAAGCCAATCGTTACAGAAATTTTAGACGCAGGTCCTTTTTATCCAGCAGAGGAATATCATCAGCATTATTATAAGAAAAACAAAATGCACTACGAACGATATCATGTCGGTTCGGGCAGAGCCGGTTTTATTGAGTCCCATTGGAGTGATAAATAATGGCAAATGAAAAAGAAAAGCGTATAAAAGAATTAAACCGCATGCAGTACGAAGTCACGCAAAATAATGGCACGGAGCCGCCATTTCAAAATGAATTTTGGGATCATAAAGAAGAAGGTATCTATGTGGATATCATTTCAGGAAAGCCGCTTTTTTCTTCTTTAGATAAGTTTGATGCCCACTGCGGATGGCCAAGTTTTACAAAACCGCTTGAAGAGGAAGAAGTAGCAGAGAAGGTTGATACGAGTCATGGAATGGTGCGGACAGAGGTTCGCAGTAAAACAGCTGATTCTCATCTAGGTCATGTTTTCCCTGATGGCCCAGGGCCAAACGGTCTTCGGTATTGTATTAACTCAGCCGCTTTAAAGTTTATCCCAAAGGATGATCTTGAAAAAGAAGGCTACGGGGATTTGAAACATCTATTTGATTGATCCATTTAAAAATCGTCACATGGAAAGCAGCTGCTTCCGTGTGACGATTTTTTATTTTTTATGATGTGTATGATGTAATTGTTCAATGATGTGGAACAGCTTTTCTTTTGTAATGAGCGGTGCTTCTTTTGAGGTGTAATTCGTTAAGTCGACTTTTTGAAAGGCAGGGTGCAAATGTGGTCTTGGTAAAATGGCATAAAATTGTTCATGTTCAAACAGTGCATCTGCTTCGTGCGGGAATGTGAGCTCCTCGTGAAGCTTTTCGCCAGGTCTTTTTCCGACTACAAGAACATCTGGAGATTGAGCATTGATTTGAGCGGCATATTCGTGAAACGCTTTTAAAAGATCGGCAAGCTGTAAGGACTCCATCTTGAGAATGAAGGTTTCGCCGCCTTTCATCATAATTGCTGCTTGAAGTGTGAGGGAAACAGCCTCTTCAATAGACATAAAAAAACGTGTCATATGAGGATCAGTCACGGTCAAAGGTTTTTCATTTAATAGCTGCTGGAGCATGATCGGAATAACGGAACCTCTAGATCCAAGCACATTGCCAAAGCGTACAGAGCAAAACCTGGTTTTTTGATTCGGAATACTTTCGTTTGCTTGGAAAAATAGTTTTTCTGAAATCAATTTTGTTGCACCCATGGCATTCGTCGGAGAAACCGCTTTGTCAGTTGAAATGTTGACGACATGACTCACTTCATGTTCGAGGGCGGCTTCAATGACGTGCTGTCCGCCGATGATATTCGTTTGAACGGCTTCGAACGGATTATCTTCACAAGTGGGTACTTGTTTTAAGGCCGCTGCATGGAAAATGATATCCACACCCTTGACGAGCTGTCTCACGCGGCTTGCATCCCGGACATCTCCTAAAGCGAATACGACTTCTGGATGTTCTGCGTACTCATTTTTCATCATGTATTGTTTGCTGTCATCTTTACTGAAGACGATTATCTTCTTTGGAGAGCAACTTGTTAATTTATTCACGATTTGCCGGCCGATTGACCCCGTACCGCCTGTAACCAATATCGTTTTGTCACGAAAAAAGGTCTTCAAAGTCGTTTCTATCTGTTTGGACATATCTAATCCCCCAACTCTCATTTCTCTACTTTGCATCATATGTGAAAGAGCGGCATTCGTTTGAGGAAAAGAACCACTTCATGCATAAATTAGGTGAACAAATTATAACCATCTGCTAGTCGTCTTAATAGAATATGGAGAGATAAGAGATCAACTAGAAAAACGAGAGACCTGAATACTTCAGTACTGCGGTCAGCTCGGGAAGAAAATGGTAAGGGAGCTGTGCGCGAGGGGAGAAGAGAAGACATGTATAGGGGAAATCGTATTTTAGCTATGATACCTGCATTTAGAAGTCACGACGGCCAGCATGATGAACACATACGCATATTGGCAGAGAGGCCGCTTATCTATTGGACCATTCAGCCGTTACTGCAAATGATTGAATTAGATGAAGTCATCGTCTCCTCAGAGGATGTCAATACGCAAATCATTTCATCTCACTACGGAGCAAATGTGATTGAACTGCCAAGCACACATGTGACAGAACAAACGCCGTCACTGTTAGCTGTGAAGCATGCGCTTGCTTATTTAGAGCGGGAGGGAAAAACCTTTGATATTGTGCTGTATCTGCATCCATCGTCTCCTCTAAGACAGCCGGCAGATATCGAGAAGTGCTTGCAGCTTTTAGTGGAAGGGGGATATGACTGCACCGCATCTTTTACAGAGGCGTTAGAAAACCCAAATGAAACTTGGACACTGCATGAAAACAATGAAGCTACTTTATATAAGGACAATCATTACTTTTTCATGCCAAAGCATGAGCAGCCATATACGTATGGCCGGCTAAATGGTGCGGTATATGCTTTTCATGCTCATTATGCAAAAGAATGCATTCATTCCTTTTTAGAAGGATCTGTCGGAGCTTATATGATGGATCGCACGCGGTCGCTTGTGGTGAAACAGGAGGCAGACCGGAAAGAGGCAGAGAAAATCTTATTAGCTCACCGAGATGCGGAAGATCATGCATAAGCTGGCATTCAACGAGAAAAAGCGCCCAGTTATAGGGCGCTTTTTACAATGTCATAAAGCCTTTGTGGCATCGTATCAAATGTATTCCAGCGAACGGCTTGCTCGTAGTTGTTCAGTGCGGCCGTCTTTCTTTCACCTGCATTTGATCCATAGTATTCAACCTGTTCTATCAAATCGTCCTCATCTTTGTAAAAAGCAAAGCTTGAAAAAGCAGGCGGCGGAGGTAGATCCGTCAATTGAAAACTCCCAGTTGCAGCAATGTCAAATGCTCTGTTATTGAGGCTCATATTTTGAATCATGGCTTTGTTTTTGTTATACGCAAATTGAGCCGGCCTATGCGGATTCAGGACAATCGCTGTCTGCTGATAAATGTCCGCCATTTGCTGAGGACTCAGCCAATTCGTTATGAGTGTGAAATCACGATAATGTCTCCGTGATTTGTTTAAGTGACGGTGCCATTCCTTACCTGCAACGAGAATACGCCATTTGTTTTGCTGCAAGAGTGTATCGATGGCTTTGATGCGGTTGGGATAAGGGTAGCCAATGAGTGCAATGTCATACGTGCACATCTCTTCTGGCGATTCATTTTTCTGAAAGACACGTGTATTTGCCGGAATGGGAAAGTAGTGCGTATGATCAGCGCCTAATTGTTTATAAAATGGCAAAACCCCTTCATCAATCGTTAATATAAGCTGAGCTTCATGTGCGCAAGCAGCTGACACATCTGTATAAAAGGGATCTTCTGTCATCCAAAGAACAATCGGGATTTTTTCTTGTTTGAATTGATGAAGCACATCTTTCGGAACATGATCACCGATCATCATCAAAACAAAATCCGGAGAAAATGTCCGGATTTTGTGCATGTTCGTGGGTAGAGATTCTCTATCAATCTTTACACATGAAAAGGGGGAATCAATGAAGCTTTCTTCTACCCATTGATCAAACATGTGATAGATTCCGCCGTAGCCAGAACTGATATAAAGAAGCTTCATGATGATCCTCTCACATTAAGAAGTGAATGTAACACTTTCAACTTTATCTACATCTAATAGAGTCGTTGCTGAGCCTGTAGGTGTGACAGAGCTTTCTTGTGTAACAAATACAACGCCTGTTGAAGCATCGAATGATACAAATTGAACTGGCCCAATTAAATCTCCTGAGTCAGTGACAATGCTAATGACTGTTCCTGGTGCAAGTCTTGCAAAGATCCATCTTGCTGGCTGAGATACATCGAGTGTTGTAGCAGAATCTGAAGGTGATGCCTCAGCTGCCACTTCACTTAATAAATCGTTCAATTTTTCTTCCATTTGAACTCCTCCTTCTTCGAGATTAGCTGTTAATGCATGAGTAATTGGTTTGAAAAACACTTTCAATAGTTCCTTTTTTAATTCAGCACGCTTTTCGCTCATTTTTTCCCCATCCTTTCCTCATCAATTCAAACTCACCCCTATGTATATGCCATTCATTTTTTTTGGCATAAGCATAACGCTGATTCCTTGTTCTTTTTTTCAATTAATCAGTTCACACATTTTTAAAAATGTTTTCAAATGCTGAGGCTAAATGAAGCAGTTCTCATACTCTAGTAAAGATTAAATGTGAAGAGAGAGGGATTATGAATGGAATTTGAACAATTATTAGATGGTTGGAACGAAGAATTACTAGAGTCGGAAGGAGTGCTTGAAGTCATCTTGATTTTACTTCTTCTTCGCCTTTTAGAAGAAAGTGATGATGAGAATGTGTCAGACATCAAAGAATTACTTCGTCCATGGCTTGAGCTTGGCATTCCGGTGCCGCGTGTTCATTTAGTTAATGGAGATGTACTTCAAAACGTGGTTGTCGTGCAATTGTTTGATACGGTAGCGGTCTTTAAAAACGCGACAAATCAGCTAAGAGTGAGTGTTCCTTATGTGAACATTGTCAGCTGGGGGGCTTTTTAATCTAATCAAAAAGGATAATGATCATGAAAGTATCGGTGATTTTAACAAGCTACAATAAACCAGATTTCATTGATCGTGTGCTAAAGAGTATGCTAGAACAAACGTATCCGCATTGGGAGCTTTTGATTATGGATGATGGCTCAGAAGAGGGCACCATTCAAAAGATCCAGCCCTATTTAAGTGATGAACGCATTCAGCTGTATTCGCACACAGTTCATCCAGCAAAACGGCTGTTAACCGCACGATATGCGACGCTTATTAATGAAGCATTAACCCGTATAACAGGTGAGCTCATTTGTTATTTAACCGATGATACCATGTACCATCAAGATCGTTTGCTTAAAATGGTGGATGTTTTTCGGTCGAAGCCTCACATAGATATTGTGTATTCCTCGCAGCGGGTCGTGCATGTTGATCAGCATTTAGTGGAAACGATGAGTTTTATTCGAGAAGCAGATCAAATCTTAGAGCATGCGTCCTTTCAAGTGGACCATTGTTCGGTCATGCACAGAAGCTGCTTGCTTCCACTGATCTATGAAAAATACGGACAATATTGGGATGATGAGCCAAAGCACTGGCATCATGCAGATTCTGTATTTTGGATGAGGCTGAATCATTTCGCTGCGTTTTTTCCATTAAAAGATGTACTGGATACAACGTATAAAACGCCCCATTCCTTTCATCATCTGTTTTCGAGTATGCCGTATGATTTAATTGACGGAACGGTCATTGAAAAAGAAGGAGATTATTATCAAATCGCAGACGGGAAACTTCATGGAATTGAAAAACGCTGGATCAATGAAAAGAACAGGCGTGCGATCCGTGTTCCGCTGTTATGTGAGATGAAATATGAAATGAAAGAGAAGCTGGCAGTACCCAATTATACAGTCGTTACCGCAGATAATGGGAAAACGTTCTTTTATATTGAAGATCAGAAAAAAAGACGGTTTGCTTCAAAACGTGACGTGCAATATTTTCAGTTTCACCCTAAGGAGATCTATACGATTTCAAATGATCAGCTTCAGGCATTTGAGGATGGCAGCATAATTCAGGCTTCTCCAGTTTTCAGTCCGCCAAACAGGCGCCTGTTTAAATGGAAACAAGATGTTTATTTACTTGTGCATTATGCCTTTTGCCGTATTGATCCTGAGGTCGTGAAGCGATTTGCTTTTTATCATCAGCCGATTAAGCTGTACCCATCCCAATTTGCGTTTTTTCAGGAAGGAAACCCGATTGTGCCGCTGTATAGGGAATCGCTGCAAGAATTCGATATGTCTCTTTATCAAACATCCAGACGAAAGCACTCCTCATAAGAGGGGTGCTTTTTTCGCAATGATTGCAGGAAGTAGAAAGGAAAAAGCGAAACATGAAAAGGACAGGAACCTTTAAGAAATGATCAAGCCGCTGAAAACTTGGCAATTGATGCCGGTTTTTTGGCACTGAAAGTGAGGGGGAAAGAATGGGGAAGGTTGTCGAAAGAGCAGATTGGTTTGAATTGATTTTAGAAGCTATTGATGAAGCCATTCACGTTGTAGATGATCGAGGGATGACGATTTTTTACAATCATAATGCCGCTAAGTTTGACTCTTTACAAAAAGAAGAGGTGATTGGCAAGTACATCCTTGATGTGTATCCCTCTTTAACTGAAAAAACAAGTACGCTCATGCATGTGTTGCGAACAGGAAAGCCCATTTATCATTCGCTGCAAACCTATTTGAATAAAAATGGAGAAAGGATTGAAACAGTGAACACGACATTGCCTATTATCGAAGATAACGAGTTAATAGGCGCGGTCGAAGTCGCAAAAGATGTATCAAAGCTGTCGGCTCTTTCCAATCGGTTAGGGCAAAAAAAGCGGACACAAGACGCGGCTGAGGCCGTACAAATGCATGATTTTGCTTCATTTTTAACAAATGATCCGCTTTTAAAAGAAATGCTTGAAAGGGCAAAAAAAGCAGCTGCTTATCCATCATCAGTTGTTGTCTACGGGGAAACAGGGACAGGAAAAGAAGTGCTCGTTCAAGCCATTGTCCATGAATCTGACCGGAAAAATCAAGTGTTCATTCCGCAAAACTGCGCAGCACTCCCAGAATCATTACTTGAAAGTTTATTGTTCGGATCTGTCAAAGGGAGCTATACGGGCGCGCTTGATCGCAAGGGACTTTTCGAATTAGCTGATGGGGGCACACTTTTTCTTGATGAGCTGCAAGAGATGCCGCTCACGCTGCAGACGAAATTATTACGTGTGTTAGAGGATGGCGTTGTCCGCCGCATCGGTGACGCAAAATCCATTCAAGTGGATGTTCGGCTCATTACTGCGCTCAATATGGACCCATTCGAAGCAGTGAAAAAGCAAATTTTAAGAGAAGATTTATTTTATAGACTGCATGTATCATCTTTTCATATCCCGCCGCTTCGTGAAAGAAAGCAAGATATCACGCTGCTATCCCGCTACTTCATTCAAACCTATCATCAGCAGTTTTCAAAAAACGTTACACGCCTTTCTGAAGAAACGGAACGATTGTTTATGGCGCACCACTGGCCTGGGAATGTTAGAGAATTAAAACATACGATAGAGCATGCCGTGTTGATGATGCCAAAGGAAGCGGAAGAGATCATCCCTCTATACCTTCCGGCTCATTTACGTGAGCAAAAGCTGGAAAAAGAAACATCTGAATCCTCCTTAAAAAATCAAGTGTCTTCATTTGAACAAACATTGATTCAAGAAGCTTTACATCAGCATAATGGAAATATTAAAAAAACCGCCGCTGCTTTAAAAATTCCTCGACAAACGCTGCAATATAAATTAAAGAAATATGCAGATGCCGAAATATAGGCACAACATCCAATTGAATATGACGGGTAAAAGCTCCTTTTGTAAAGAATAGGGGCATTTTCCCATGTTGGCACATAACTTGCATAGTATAAAGTGAATGCTGATAGGGGGAATGGATCTGAATCAGAAATTGTATGAACCGGCACGTCACTGGAAGGACATTGAGCTTTGGAAGGATGTACCTGAGGAAAAGTGGAACGACTGGATTTGGCAGCTGACGCATACTGTGAAAACGCTTGAGGATTTAGAAAAAATCGTAAACTTAACAGAAGAGGAACGAGAAGGGGTGAAGATTTCCACTAAAACCATTCCACTCAACATTACACCCTACTATGCCTCACTGATGAATCCAGACGATCCAAGATGTCCAATACGTATGCAATCTGTGCCAATTGCAGAAGAGCTTCATAAAACAAAATATGATCTGGAAGACCCGCTGCATGAAGATGAGGACTCACCTGTCCCGGGGCTCACGCACCGATATCCAGATCGTGTACTGTTTCTTGTGACAAATCAGTGCTCCATGTACTGCCGTTATTGTACGAGAAGACGTTTTTCCGGCCAGATTGGTATGGGTGTGCCGAAAAAGCAGTTAGATGCTGCAATTGGATATATTAGAGAAACACCTGAGGTGCGGGACGTGTTAATTTCTGGCGGAGATGGGCTGTTAATCAATGATCAAGTGCTTGAATACATTTTGAAAAACTTACGGGATATTCCGCACGTTGAGATCATTCGGATTGGAACCCGCGCGCCGGTTGTCTTTCCGCAGCGTATTACAGATGAGCTGTGCGAGATTTTGAAAAAATATCACCCAGTTTGGCTGAACACCCATTTCAATACAAGTATTGAAATCACAAAAGAAGCAAAAGAAGCGTGCGAACGTCTTGTGAATGCCGGTGTTCCTGTAGGGAATCAGGCCGTCATCCTTGCAGGTATTAATGACAGTGTGCCGATTATGAAGAAGCTGATGCACGATCTTGTGAAGATTCGGGTCAGACCATATTATATTTATCAATGTGATTTATCTGAGGGCATTGGCCACTTTAGAACGCCGGTATCAAAAGGGCTTGAAATCATTGAAGGCTTAAGAGGACATACGAGTGGTTATGCAGTACCAAGCTTTGTAGTAGATGCGCCAGGAGGCGGAGGGAAAATTGCTTTACAGCCAAATTATTTATTATCGCAAAGCCCTGACAAAGTCGTCCTTCGTAACTTTGAAGGTGTCATCACCTCTTATCCAGAACCAGAGCATTACGTCGCAGGCCAGGCAGATGCGTATTTTAATGAAATTTATGAAGAGAAACAAGAACCGGCAATTGGTATTACCGCACTATTAGAGGATGAAGCGAGATCGTTTACGCCTGAGAATTTAAGCCGAATGAAACGTAGAGAAGCATATGAGACAAATCCTGAGCACGACACACTTAAAAACAAACGTGAAAAACGAGATGAATTAAAAGAGAAGAAATATCAAGCGCAGCTCAAAAAAGAACAAACCGTAAAGGAGGAGAAATAGCCTTGCTGACATGTGATTGGTGTGAGGAAAATAAAGCAAATGCGGAGCAGACAACAGTCTATTGGGAACTGATCACGGGCACACAATCAATTGAAATCATCGAAACGCCATCCATTTCCTGCACGCACTGCGGGATGACCTATCAAAAGGATGAGACGGTCAAAGAGATTGAAGATCAATTAATTTTAGTGGATCAGACAAAACTTCCAGAAAAAATCTCCTATGAAGAATTAATGAGCATGGAGCGGTTATTAAAACGAAATTACTTTGACTTTTCATCATAAGTTGTACCTCTGCCTATACAAGTCATCAAATTGCTGTATAATATAACAACAAAATAGTGTGTCGCGGAGGGAAAAACAGGTGAAGTCGTTTTACCATTATTTAATGAAGTTCAGACATCCAAAACCGAAAGATGAAATCAGCCATTTCGCAAATGCTGCGTACGAGGATCACAGCTTTCCTAAAGCTTCCACAGATTATCATGAGCTGTGCGCTTATTTAGAATTAAATGGTGATTATTTAAGCTCAATGACAACATTTGACGAAGCGTTTGAGCAATACGAAGTAGAAGTCAAAAAAAAATAACACACAACCGCTTATCCGGATGGAGAAGCGGTTTTTTCATGAGAAATAAAATGGCGTTTTGCATGGTGTGGTTGCCCATGCAGAATTCCTTGCGCCGGCATACGATACGTTAAGACCAAAAGTCGGGCAAGGGGGAGACAGAATGAAGGCGAAAGCACCAAAATATCAAGTAGGGGATATTGTCGTCGTTGTCATGTACGGCACAGTCGGAACGATTACAAAAGTCCATCAAATTGACCAGCACTATTTATATGAGGTCAATCATAATGAGGTGCTTTATTTTGAAACATCACTTCAGCTTTACGATGAGTATAGCGGAGTGATTGTCGATACAGAAAAGCTGGACATTGAATATGAGTTCCTCATTGGCGATGTTGTATATGTAAAAGATTACGGAAAAGAGCTGTTTAAAATCATCGGTCATCGGACTGAAATTTGGCGCTACCTTGAAGATGGCTGGGAAGATGTCATTTACGAACTCACGAGGCTGAAAGACGGAGAGTGGCTGGAAACAGAAGAGGAAGATTTAACGCTTGTCCTAAGAAAATATGAGATGGACCAGTTTGTTCATCAGCTTCTTTTTGTGCATTACGTCGGAGAAACCTCAAAAGAGTTAGAAGAAGATATGGTCCAAACGGCTCTATTGCAGCTGGAAGAGAAACAAGAAAGCGAATCTTCACTTGAATTTCTGGCTGTATCTATAGTGGATGAGCTTCTTGATATTTATAACGATTATAAAATTCTCTATGAATTTTTCAAAGATCCAGAATATAAGGATATGATGGATTTTATTTTGGAAAGTTTACACGAACATTTTGGTTAAAGAAAGACTTGTCCTAACACGAATAAAAAATAAGGCACACAGAAAAATGCAATCACATAAAACCATCCCCTCAAGATACGGCCCATCACCTGATCAAAAGTTTCTCCATCTAATATGCTTAACCATTTCATTGCCTCAAGCCCCTTTTCTTTTTGTTTACTGCATTTATATGTATGGAATGAGCCATTATGACAAACTGTAATAAAAAACAGCCGGCGTTCATACATCATAAAAAAGGAGGCGGAATGCAATGAAAGAAGCAGATTTGGTGATTGATACAGAGGAAATTGCGGAGTTCTTCTACGTGGAGCTGATCAAAAGAGGGTACATACCTGCTGAGCTTGAAACATTTGAGCTGGCCGACATTACATTTGAATATATGCTGAAAAAAGCAATGATAGTTGAAGAAGAGGCGTGGTAGGTACTATACTTTGAAGAGATTCTGAAGAGAGAGGGAGGGGAATCTTTCGCGTGTACATCCTATATCTTTTCATTTTATTTGGCGCCATTGCTGCGCTCATGGTATCTGGGGCTTTTCAAGATTTGGACAACCAGATCATCTTATGGTTTGAAAGCATCAGACTCCCTTTTTTAAATGATGTCATGCTGGCTTTGACGGACTTAGGCATCAGCGCGCTGCTCGTTCCAATCATGCTCATTTTTAGTGTGGTCTTGTTTATGTATAAGCGCTACTACTCTATCATGATGCTTTTTCTACTATATCTCACAGAAAAAACAATCAATCATGAATTAAAGGGGCTGTTTGCTAGAGAGCGTCCGGCCTTTGATCACCTTGTAGGTGAAACGTATTACAGCTTTCCGAGCGGACATTCGATGAATGCAGCCACCATATACCCTTTTATGGCTTATCTATTAGTTGAAATGATCCCATGGCTGAAAGAAAGACAAAAAATCGTCTATTTGATCACAGGGCTTTGCATTCTGGCCATTGGCATCAGCCGGATGTATATCGGGGTGCATTATTTGACAGATGTTGCAGGAGGCTTTGCGATAGGACTCGCTTTATTTCTCATTTGTAAAAAGATTGACGAAAGATTGCCTGTCATTCGACAAAAATAGAAGAAGGAAATTGACAGATCCCAGCCAATTTTATATAAAAGGGGAGGGATTTGAATGCAATTGACGTTGAGATTTTTTCAAAAGAAACCTTCAGCATTTCACTTAACCATTTATCAGACACCTGAATATGGCGCTGCAAGCGGGCATCTGCCTGTGTACCGGACAAAGATTGGCGGCAGAACACACCTTGATGTACTGGAAAAAGCATTCTCGACATTTAATGTACATGATACAGTCCCTAATGATTACAATGCGCGGTTTATCACAACAGGTGATATTGTTGTGATTGATGATAAGAAAAAGGGGAAGTGCTATTATCAGCTCTCTCCGGCAGGGTGGAAACGCAGTGAACGAATGATGACGATAAGTTAAATAGATGATTGATGATGCCAGCTTGAGATTCAGCTGGTATTTTCTTTTTTTAGCTCAATCGTTTATAATAAATAGGATAAAATACATAGTAAACGTAAGTGGAGGCTAAAAAATGAGTGTACATATTGGAGCAGAAAAAGGACAAATTGCAGAAACGGTATTGCTGCCAGGCGATCCGCTGCGTGCGAAATATATTGCAGATACATATTTAGAAGATGTTGAGTGCTATAACGAAGTGCGCGGAATGTATGGTTATACTGGAACCTATAAAGGAAAACGTGTTTCTGTACAGGGCACTGGGATGGGCGTACCGTCTATTTCGATTTATGTGAATGAACTCATTCAAAGCTATGATGTTCAAAACTTAATTCGCGTTGGATCTTGCGGAGCCATCAAAAGAGATGTCAATGTACGTGACGTCATTTTAGCCCAGACATCATCAACAGATTCACAAATGAATCGTGTGGCATTTGGACCGATTGATTATGCGCCATGCGCTGATTTTGGCCTGCTCAAGAAAGCCTACGACACGGCAGAAGCAAAAAATGTCGCTGTACGTGTCGGAAATGTATTTACAGCAGACCAATTTTACAATGAAAAACCACTTGAGCTCATGGCTCAATATGGTATCCTAGCGATCGAAATGGAGACAACCGCTCTTTATTCTCTTGCAGCAAAATTTGATCGAAAAGCGTTATCAATTTTGACTGTGAGTGATCACGTTCTAACAGGAGAAGAAACAACAGCTGAAGAGCGTCAAACAACGTTTGATGAAATGATCTTAATTGCGCTAGACTCCGTTTTATAATAGTATAAAGGGTGTGCTACAATGTAGCGCATCTTTATTTTTTTAGAAGAGCAAAAGGAAGGTATGTCATGAAGAAAAGCTACAAAATACTCTCAATCGCATCGATTCTTGGTTTGACAGCTGCGCTATCAGGCTGCCAGTTGCTGGATCAAAAAAGCGGTACATCTGAATCAAACAAAACAAACGAACAAAAAAACGCAGCAAGTTCATCTCCCCAGCACAACTCAAACGATAAGGCAGATTCATCGAATCAAGAGCTGACGTTAAAGAGTGAATATTTCAATGACATCAAGGTTGTGAGCGGTCTGAAAACCATTCAAAATCCTGAAAATGTGCTAGCACTTGTCAACAAAGAATATGCATTACCAGGAACCTATAAACCTTCTGATCTCGTTGTACCAAAAGTAGAATTCTCTTTTTCGGAAGATATTGAAAAGCGATATATCCGCAAAGAAGCAGCGGAAGCGCTTGAGAAGTTATTCAAAGGTGCAAAAAAGGAAAACTTCGAGCTTGCTGCAGTATCTGGCTATCGCTCCTATGACCGTCAAAAAGTCATTTTTGATAGTGAGGTCAAATTAAAAGGCAAAGAAAAAGCACAAGAAGCAGTCGCTTTACCCGGCGAAAGTGAACATCAAACAGGTTTAGCCATGGACATTTCGTCAAAAAGTGCCGGCTTTGAGATCTCTGAAAAGTTTGGTGAAACACCAGATGGCAAATGGGTGGCTAAAAACGCCTATAAATATGGCTTTATCATCCGTTATCCAAAAGGAAAAGAAGACATTACGAAATACGAATATGAGCCGTGGCATTTGCGCTATGTTGGAAAAGAAGCCGCAAAAGCGATGCATGATCACGATTTAACATTTGAAGAATACATGAACAAAGTAAAGAAAATCTAAACAAGTAAAAGGCCTCCCAGCTATTCGGGAGGCCTTCTCTTATTCTTCTTTTAAAAAAAGAACAATCCTGCTAATGCGAAGCCGGTAATGAAACCGAGGCCGATGCCATACGCTGCACCCCAGCCATAATATCCGCCCCAATAGCCAAAGCCAAAGCCCCCGCGAGACCCGCCGATTGGACGAATATAAACTTTGCGGTTTGTCACACGCTCAATGCGTCCGACATGAACTCTGCCATTACGATCAGTGATTCTAGCGACTTTCCCCATGTGCTGCTGACAAAGCTTGTAGTAGCGCTCCATGTTTTTCCTCCTTATGACAAACTCTATTCACTCTTATCCTATGCGAGAGACTTCATAGAGTTTGGACAAAACATATAGGAGATTCGCTCATTTTATACGGTACATTCAAATAGAATGTGACTTAGCTGCTTTCGGTGTGCTTGAATGAGATCGTAGTGTGTTTGCAGCGTTTCGTAAAGAGAAGGGGGTATGTGTTCAGATAATTCCATCTCTGTCGGCTCCTCCTGCCCCATATGTTCATCGAATGAGAGAATCTGAATGTCACGGAAGCCCGCTTCGGTTAACTGCTCCTTCCATTCTTCAAGCGACAAGAGCGAGTGGAAGCCGTAAAAATTCCGAACCGCTGCAAGCTCTTCAGGCGTAAGAGGGGCTTTTAACACAGCTTCATTTGCAATCAGTTGACTGCCAGGAGCAAGCACACGTTTGATTTCAGCTAGTGCATCAGGCAGTTTGGTAAAGCTTAAAACAGATTCACTGATGAGTAGAGAGAACGCTTGATCTGGAAAGGGCAGCTGCTCAATGGATGCCTCTAAAGCACGGATCGGCAGTTCCTCCCGTTTGAATCGCAGGTTCGCCTTTTCAATCATCAATGGATGCGTATCAATGGCCTCCACCTGATAACCTATATTTCCTAAATAGGCGGCGGTCTGTCCTGTACCGCATCCAGCGTCAAGTATTCGTGCATGAGGCGGCAGTTTTATATGCTCAATCATCGTTTTTGTTAACTCAATTCCGCCAGGATGGGCACCTGATACGCCAAAATAAGCAAGCATTTCTACATAATCACTCATATAATCCCTTCTTTCCTTATCCTGTTCCTCTCTAAAGATTATGCAATAGAGGGGCAAATGGCTTATCTTTTCAAATAGAAGTTGATCCTTTGGTTGACGGATGAAGCATCGTCCTTGATAATAATGAAAGGAGATAAAGGTGGTGTTTTTTTGAAAAAACAAATGAAGTTCGTGGTAGCCATTCTGGTGACTGCTGCACTGTCCTCAGCGATTACATTTGTGATCACAAAACAAGGTGCTGTCAGCGTCTCAGGAGACGAGAAGTTTAGTAAACTCATGGCTGCGTATACGAAGGTAAAGGATGAGTATTACGAAAAAACGGATGATCAAAAACTAGTAGATGGTGCGATCCAAGGAATGATTGCATCACTTGATGATCCATACTCTACATATATGGATCAGGAGGAAGCCGAAGGATTTAACAATACCATTTCTTCTTCATTTGAAGGAATTGGTGCACAAGTAGAAGAGAAGGATGGACAAATTTTAATTGTCGCACCGATTAAAGGCTCTCCTGCTGAAAAAGCTGGTTTGAAACCTCATGATCATATTTTAAAAGTGGATGGAAAAAGCACCAAAGGAATGTCGGTCAATAAAGCAGTCTCTCTCATTAGAGGGAAAAAAGGAACGGATGTTAAGCTGCATCTCAATCGTCAAGGAGTCGGTAATGTAGATGTGACCATCACAAGAGACACGATTCCGCTTGAAACGGTGTATGCAAAACTCACAAAAGACAAAATAGGAGAAATCCAAATTACGTCCTTTGCTGAAACCACATCGAAAGAGCTGGATAAAGCAATTGATGACCTCGAGAAAAAAGGGGCAAAAGGTTTTGTCATTGACCTGAGAGATAATCCAGGCGGCATCATGACAGAAGCCATTGAAATGAGCAATGACTTTATTGATAAAGGAAAAGTCATCATGCAGGTTGAAGAAAAAGGGAAGAAACAAGTGTACAAGGCTGAAAAAGAACGCAAAGTCCATCAGCCGGCAGTTGTCCTTGTAAATGGAGGATCAGCCAGCGCTGCTGAAATCATGGCGGCGGCTCTGCACCAATCTTCAGGCATTCAAATTGTGGGTGAAAAGACATTTGGCAAAGGAACTGTTCAAAATGCGCAAAACTATAATGATGGTTCTAGTGTCAAGTTAACCATTGCAAAATGGCTGACACCAGACGGTTCTTGGATCCACAAAAAAGGTATCGAACCACAGGTCAAAGCAGCTCTTCCGAGTTATGCAAAGCTGCCTTACTTAAGCCCGAAAAAATCATATGAGCTAAATGACAATGGAGATGAAGTCAAAGCAGCTCAAAAAATGTTCCAAGCGCTTGGCTACAAAGCAAAAGCAAACGGTGAGTACGATCAAGCATTCCAGTCTATCGTCAAAAGCTTCCAAACAGACAACGATCTCAAATCAGACGGTATTCTGACAGGAGATACAACGACCGTTCTGATGACAAAGATCCAAGATAAGCTAAAGAACAACGATACACAAATGAAAAAAGCCATTGAAGTCTTGAAAAAAGAGATGAAATAAAAAAAGCAGTCCTCATCAGGGGACTGCTTTTTCTTATCCTTACACTTCGTTTGTGAGCGCTTCTGTTTTTTCATGATCCTTTTCAAATAGATCATTCATGACAGAATTGGATGTGACCTTGTTTTGGAAGAATGGATTCAAAATCAAGATGACGACGACGTTTGCTAGTAACCCAAGAAAACCTTCATAAAGGCCGAACGTGACTTGTGAGATATTCGCTGTAAAGGTAACGATGATTCCAATGACTAACCCGGCAATCGTTGCTTCTCTCGATTGTTTTTTCCAGAATAAGCTGATGGCAATAGCTGGGAAGATTTGAACCATTCCTGAAACACCAATGAGCTGAAGCGTGACAAGTGCAGTTGGGAACAGCATCCCGAACAAAAGAGCGAGCCCGATGACGATAAACACCATCGAACGTGTAATGATGGTCAATCTTTTAGGTGACACATTCGGATGAATTAAGTCACGGTATAAATTATTGGCAAATAAATTTGATGCGCCAATGGCCATGATGGAGCATGGAATGAGGGAAGCCAGTGCAATCGTTGAATAAGCGAGCCCCTGCATCACGCCGCCATATGATGTTTGAATTAAATGAAGAAGAGCAAATCTTGGATTTGTATCTTCTGGTAAGACTAAAAAAGCAATAAATCCAAGGAAGATGACCAAAATCAATACAATATTATAAAGAGGCAAAAACATACTGTTTTTACGGATGGCATCTGCGCTTTTGGCTGTAAAAACCCCAGTTGCTGCGTGTGCCCACATAAACAAAGCAAGAGCAGAAACGCCTGAAGCAGTAATAAACCATAAAATGCCTTTAGGACCGCCTTCAGGGATCGTTAGAAGCTGAGGTGCTTCTTTGGCTAACGTATTCATCATCGGTGTCCAGCCGTTAAAATGAATGATCGGCAGTGAAACGACCATAAACAGCATGATCACCCAAACGAGAATATCTTTAATAATGGCTGTATATGTAGGACCTTTAATACCACTGAAAAATGTATAAAGTGCGACTAAAATAAATGAAATAATAACAACTGCATTCACATTAATATAACTAGTTCCAGCGACAGTTAACGTATCTTGAATCCCGCTCAGCTGAAGACAAATATAAGGAATCAGCATAAGTACTCCAACAATCGCAATCAAACTGGATAACAGCTTGCTGTCAAACCGCTCACGTGCATAATCGGCAAGTGTTGTAAGGTTGTGATTTTTCGCAACAGTCCATAGTTTCGGTAAAAAGAAATAAGCAATAAAATAAGCTAGGACGGAATAAGGAATAGCGAAAAAAGCGACGCTTCCAGCTGTATAAGCTGTACTTGTAAGCCCTAAAAAGGTATAAGCTGTATATAAGTCTGCGCCAACGAGGAACCAGACGAGCAGTCCGCCAAATTTTCTTCCGCCGACAGACCATTCTTCTACTGACTGTCTTGATGATTTGTCACGACCAGCGGCAAATCCGATGACCACGACGATGAGAATAATACTTGCAGTAATCAATAAAGCTGTTAAATTTCCTTGCATTAGTCAGTTCCTCCATTTGAATGTTGCATCTTATAAATGATAAATGTGCAAATTGGTGTGAGTACAATCCATAGCAAGAGCCAGAAGTGGAAAAAGGGCAGGCCGATGACAAATGGATGAATGCGATTTGCAAAAGGCAGCAATGCGAGCTGTCCGATGAATGGAATCGCGATAAGTAGTGCCAGCATCAATTTTTTGTTCATGATTTCCTCCTGAATATTTTGTAATTTCATAATAATAGCAGTTGTCAGATTAGATCACAAGACCATTTTCAGAAAAAACAATCATTTTGGTGAATATCATACTAATATAACGCTTTCATTCTTGTCAAAGGAGAAAGAGTGAAGATGTAAAGAGGGGGAAGGTGAAAGAAAGTATGTAGAAATAATATTTAAAGCAAATAAAAAAGCCCCAGCATAAAGGCTGAGGCTTTTCCAATTTTTAAAGGAAATCAGATACTTCTTCGATGTCGAAACGATTGCTTTTATGAGCTTCTTTCGCTGCTTTACCAACTGAAATCAGCATAACCGGCTCGTAGCGGCCGCTTACATTGAATTCTTTGATGTAAGCGTCTTTACTGAAACCACCCATTGCACATGTATCATAGCCCATTGCTTTTGCCGCAATCATTAATTGCATAGCAGCTAATGAAGCATTTGAATACGCTGCTTCGCGTGCATATTGCTCGCTTTGGTATGCGCCATTGATTTGAGTCATCAATGTTTCTTTAATGTCTTCAGTAATGAAGCCTTGTTCTGCCAGCTCACTGTAGATTTTTTCGCCATTTTGGTTAGCTTCAAGGTCACCTAGAACTGCAATAACAGCTGATGCCTGTGATACTTGCTTTTGGTTGTAAGCGATTGGAAGTAATTTTGCTTTTGCTTCAGCACTATGGAAAACAGTGAAATGCCAATGCTGAAGGTTCCAAGCAGATGGTGCTTTTGTTGTGATTTCAAGAAGCTCTGTTAACTCTTCTTTTGTCATTTCATGAGAAGTATCATACTCTTTTACTGAAGCTCTTTGTTTTAAGATGTCAATTGTTTTTTGATCGGTCGCCATATGGATATTTCCTCCCGTTTTTGCAAATAATATGGTACAATAACTAAAAAGTGAGAAACTTACTTATTGTAACTAGAGTTATTTTAAATTGTACACCGTTAGTTTGTCAAACAATCATGAAAAGAAAGGCTGAAATTTATGGAATTCCAATTATGTCCACACATTCAGCAAGCTTTTTTACTCCTAGGCAAAAGGTGGAACGGTCTCATTATACATGTATTGCTTGATGGACCAAAGCGTTTTAAAGACCTCACAGACACGATCCCGTCGATCAGTCAAAAAATGCTCGCAGAGCGTTTAAAAGAGCTCGAGCAAGAAGGGATTATAGAGCGTACCGTCCTGCCTGAGACGCCTGTCAAAGTCATTTACAGTTTAACTGAAAAAGGGAATGCGTTACATGATGTGTTTCATGAGGTATCTCGGTGGGCAGGCGAGTATACAGACTCACACGGGAAAAAGGAGCAAGCCTAGTTTCAGGTTTGCCCAAACATTTTGACTCCTGATGAATATGCTGATGTTAGGCACATGACAAAGGAGGAGAAATGCATGTACCCTCATACTCCGTATTTTCGAGGCGGCGCCCCTGGCATTCCGCCATATGAATCCAGAGTCCCTTTGTTTTTTGGTTTTGGCGCTCCTTTAGTCGGCGGACTGCTTGGCGGATTTCTAGGAAGTGCGATTTTTAATTATCCCCGTCCATATTACCCGCCGCCACCACCGCCTGCTCCACCACCATATGGCGGCGGATATCCACCATACTATTAAGAAAAAAGAGTAAGCCTGCTTCCGTTCTTAAAGCAGGCTTTTTATAATGGAATATCAATTTCAGAAATTCCTGGATCATCATGCTTTAAAAACATAATTTCCAATATACCGTCTTGATACGACGCCTTCGTTCCTTTTCGTTTCACAGCAGCAGGGAGAACGACTTTCTTCTGCGTCCCTTCTTCAGGAAAATGATCAATAAATAGCAGATTGGCTGTATGTTTGATTTTGACTTTTTCTGTGTTCGGACGAGCAAGTTCAATTTTGACAAACACATGATCAGTCGTCTCGAACACTTCGACTTCTGGCTCTTTTTCTTTTTCGGCATCAGTTTCTCTCGTTTTTTGATTTTGAGAAAGGGGGTCCTGAAATGGGAACTGAGCAGGATAATTGGAGCCGAATACACTTTCCATGACTTGATTGACATACTGCTCAACGTCTTTAGGATCTGAATTCTTTAAGGCTTCTTTTGAGAACTGCTTTTGAAAAGGGAATAATCGGTTCCAGTCAAACATGTGAATCATCCTTTCTAAATGCCCTGAATTAGTATATGCCCATTCGCCTGCGTGCGTGCTATAATATACGTTAGATTTAGAAAGGGATGGTTACATTGAACGAACAGCAATCAAAAGGTGTTCTCTACACGGCAGCATCTTTTACACTCTGGGGCTTATTCCCGTTATATTGGAAGCTGATGGAGCATATTTCGTCAGGCGAAATTTTAGCGCACAGAATTTTATGGTCATTTGTGTTTATGTGCGGTATTCTTTTGTATTTAAAACAAGTCCGCCCAGCAATGCAGACAGTGAAGGGTCTCATACTGGATGGTAAAGCATTTTTTTCATTACTTTTATCTGCTATTTTAATTTCGGTCAACTGGTATGTTTACATTTGGGCAGTCAATCATGGTCTTATGCTAGAAGCAAGTTTAGGGTACTATATTAATCCGCTTGTATCCGTTCTATTAGGCATTATTTTCTTAAAAGAACGACTAAATAAATTGCAAACCATTGCCATCCTCATTGCCGCATTTGGTGTGATCCTTTCAACAGTTCAATACGGGTCATTTCCTGTCGTTGCTTTCTTATTAGCTCTTAGCTTCGGCTTTTATGGTTTGATTAAAAAAAGGATGAGCTTCACGAGCGCGATTGGTTTGACGATTGAAACGCTGCTTCTCGCACCGGCTGCACTTGTGTACTTATTATTTTTCTTAAAAGAACCTGTCGTGACTATGAATCCTAACAGCTTCGGGTCGCTCGGTCTCTTATTTTTTGCAGGCGTTTTTACAGCCGTGCCGCTTCTTTTATTCTCAGAAGGCGCAAAAAGAATTCCACTTTATCAAGTGGGCATTTTGCAATACATTGCACCGACAATTACGCTGTTTTTAGGGCTGTTTGTCTATCACGAACACTTATCCGCAGCTAAAATTGTGACATTCCTTTGTATTTGGGTGGCGATTTTACTGTTTACCACCTCTCAATTACGCATGAAAAAAACAGCGAATTCTCATTAAGCCAAACGAGCAGTTTGCTTTTTTTTGCAGGCGGATCATGTCATAATAAATTGTTACCAAAACTGTAGAGGTGATCATATGTCGTCAGCTCATGAGCTTGCAGCCGCCTATCAATCTTTATGGAAAAATCGTCAGCTTGATGTTGATGATATGTCTTCTTTACACGAGGCCATATGTGATGATTTACTTGATGCACGAACACATCCGCGGGCAAGGAAATCATTACACCAAAAGTATGTGCTTGCTGTGGAGAGAATTTTAGAAAGTGAGCTTAAGCATGATCATCAGCTGCAGTTGATCAGCTTACATACGAAAAAGCTGCGAGAATTAATTCAAAATGAAGGAAGGAACCACTCATGAAACCAATTCAAACGGAAGATGTCACAGCACATCTTGAATCGTTTTTAAATCGTCCAGTCTTCGTTCATCTTGAAACGACAACTGGTTCTTATTCAGCTCATGTAAATGAACAAAATATGACGGTTGTTGCGTATATCCGCAACGCGAAAGTCGTCTATTCACAGGCGAAAATAAAAGGACAAGGTCCATACCGTGTTGGAATGAAAACAGAAGATGGCTGGATTTACGCAGAAGGATTAACCGATTATGTGTTTGATGACCAAGGCCGCTTGCTATTAGCTGGACACTTGCCAGACGGCAAACTAGCGATTTCATTACAAATTAGTGAAACACCATTTCAGGTGTAGAAGAAAGGGTGACAAGTCATGAACGAACATGTACTAGTGATGCTGCCTCACCCCGATGATGAATCTTTTGGGGTTGCTGGTCTCATTGCACAAAGCAGAAAACGCGGAATTCCCGTCACATATGCATGCGGGACACTTGGAGAAATGGGCAGAAATATGGGAAGCCCAACATATGCGAACCGTGAAACACTTCCTGAATTAAGAAAACAGGAATTAATCAATGCCTGTAAAGAAATGGATATCACAGACTTACGTATGCTTGGCCTGCGTGATAAAACATTGGAATTTGAAGACGACGAGTATTTAGCAGATGTGATGGAAACCATCATTGATGAAGTCAAACCGACACTCATTGTGACGTTTTATCCAGGACACGGTGTACATCCTGATCATGATGCGACAGGTGAAGCTGTGATTCGTGCTCTTTACCGCAAGAAAAAAGAAGACCGTCCTGTCACATACTGCATGGCCATTACGAAAAATAGAGAAGAAGTACTTGGACATGCGGATATTGTGATTGATATTACAGATGTTGCAGATATCAAATTAAATGCACTGAGAGCGCATAGAACGCAAACAGAGGGCATGCTGAGAGAGCTTGAACAAAAGCTGAAAAACAAAGAACCAGTTGTCCAAAAATGGTTTGATGAAGAAATTTTCTGGACGTATCAATGGAATGACTAAACAAAAAAGCAGCTGATCTATGTCAGCTGCTTTTTTGTGTTGTATTTAGTGATTCGATACATGCCTGAGTTGACGTTTTTGAATCAATCTGAGACGGATAAAGAGGACGATGGCGCCTGCGGCAAGCCCGGCAATCAGTCCGATCCAATAACCAAACGCCCCAAAGGAGGTATATGTGCCAATGAGATAACCGGCAGGAAGACCAATGACCCAGTAAGAGACAAAAGCAGCAATCAGCGTATAATTCACATCTTTATAGCCGCGCAGAGCCCCTTGAATGGGTGCAGCAATCGCATCTGACAGCTGGAAAAAGATCGCGTAAATCAAAAAGTGCTGTGTCATTTGTAAAACAGCTGATTCAGCTGTATATAAACCAGCGATCTCTGGTCTGAATAGCAAGATGAGGGCCGCCGTACATAATGAGAATAATACCGCCGTTCCAATGCCGATATAGCTGTAGCTTTGCGCGTCTTTATACCTCTTAGCCCCCGCTTCAAACCCAACAACGATCGTTAACGCCATTGAGATACTAAGCGGTAAAATATAAAGAATAGAAGCAAAGTTCATCGCTGCTTGGTGACTGGCGATAGTAATGGTATCAAAGTGCCCCATTAATAGCGTCACTGCTGCAAAGATACTCGTTTCAAAAAAGATCGCAAACCCGATAGGAAGGCCAATTTTCAGTATTTGCCCTATACGGGAGATATTCATTCGAGGCAGTTTTTGAAACAAACGAAATGAGGCAAATGGTTCTGCTTTAATGACAATACAAATACTCATGATGAAAATCGCCCAGTACGTCATTGCAGATGCAAGACCGGCACCCGCGCCCCCAAGCTTTGGAAAGCCAAAATTCCCAAAAATCAATACGTAATTTAAAACAAAGTTAATAGGAAGTGCTGTGAGCGTGATGAACATTGTCACACGTGTTTTCCCTAATGCATCAATAAATGACCTTAGCACCGAATAACCAAACAGCGGAATGATGCCAAAAGCAAGAAAGCTGAGAAAATGCCGGGCAATATCCTCTACAGAGTGCTCGAGTCCAAGTCCTCCTAGTATGTAAGGAACGCTGATCGTACCAATGACAATCACAGCGATACTTAAAAGAAAGGATAAATAAATCGCCTGAAAGACAGCCCGGGGAACATCTTCTTTATGCCCAGCGCCCATCAGCTGAGCCACAATCGGAGTAACGGCCATCAAAATCCCGGCAAGTCCCGTATAAACAGGTGTCCAAATACTAGAACCGATCGCAACACCCGCAAGGTCTTCTGCACTCACTTTTCCAGACATCACCGTATCTAAAAAGGTAATAAGCGAAAGACCTGCTTGGGTGATTAAAATCGGAATCAAAATGGTTAAAAATAGTGTCAGCTTTGCTCGAATGCTATTCGTTTCTCTCATCATAAGTTCCTCTCTGAACAGAAATAACGAGAGGAATTATATCATGCTATGTAAAAAAATCAATTCTCCGTCGGATTATTTTTCTTAGATGGCTTCGTTTTTTTAAACATTTGGGCATAAATAAAAGAAAGACTGACAACACCTAAAATGCTGCAAGCATATTGGATGATTTTCTGAATGGTCATATTAAGCTCACCTCCATACAAATAGAATGTGCACAATTTGCTATTTTATAACAACAAGCGAAAGAAGGAGGGAAAAGATCAGATGATCCATCGGACGAACGAAGAAGTGATATTTAAAGCCGGGATGAGAACACATTTAATGAACATTATGAAGGATGCAAGTGACATCATTGATTCTCTTGATGAAACAGAGCAGTGTTTACTTTGTGATCTCGAAGCATTGCATGATCAGTTTAATGAAATGCATGCAGAGGCCTCGTCGTTTTATTTACAAGCGTATATGGAAGAATTCACACCAGGATTTGCTCAATTTTCTTTAGCCATTGAGAATTTATCAAAACAAAAGCATGGAGCACTCATTGTGATTCAAAGACGCGATGAGGTTGAGGATTTTATTCAAAAAGGGACAAACCTTCATGCGAAAATTAGTGCTTCCTTAATAGAAAGCATTTTCTATCCGGGAAATCCACTGCATGACGGTGCTCTTTTAGTCAAAGAAAATACACTTGTCTCTGCTGCAAATGTGCTGCCGCTTACATCGGAAAAAGTGAGTCCTTCGCTTGGCACAAGGCACAGGGCAGCGATCGGACTCTCTGGTATGACCGATGCACTTGTTCTTGTCGTGTCAGAAGAAACGGGAAAAATGTCGTTTGCGAAAGAAGGCGTGCTTTACCCGCTTACCGTAAAAGATCCGGAAATAAGAAAATAATAACGAACGCTGCATTCTTCATTCGGAAGGATGCTTTTTTATTTGAGGAGAAAAATCAGCCAATTAAGTAAAAAGTCATTTGATACAGAAAAATTTGTCATGTAGAATAGAACTATGAAACTAGCAGCGTGCTTGTTTTGACAAATTTCTAAACGTCAACTTAAAAATTCCTTAAAAAATGTTTATAAATACAACAAACAGCCGATAGAAACGATATGGCTTTGTTTTAGCATTTTGAGTTGGCTGCTTTAGCCTATTTGTTATTGCCCAACGTCTTCATGTCGAGTAATATAATAGAAATAAAGATAAAATAGTGCAAGAGAAGCAGAACCATTAAATGCTAAACTCAAAACTAGTACATAAGTCTTATTGAACAAAATCATGAAAGGCGGAGATTCCTCTATGAAGAAAAAAGTAGTAACCGGCCTCACAGTTTCAGCGATCGCTGGCTCAGCTGTGTTTGCTGCACCGGCAGAAGCACAGACGATCAAGGTGAAAAGCGGTGACTCACTTTGGAAGATTGCCGAACAGTACAATACAAGTATTTCGGAGCTTCAATCTCTTAATCAATTAAAAACGACAATGATTTTTGCAGGACAAAGCTTGAAAATTCCTGGCGAAAAAAGCAAGAAATCCAGTTCATCAACAGGGTCAAAAGCAACGAAATCAAGTGCTTCAAAGACTTCCAGCTATACTGTAAAGCTTGGCGATTCTTTATGGCTGATTGCAAAAAATCATAAAATGTCAGTTGCGAGCTTAAAAAGCCTAAACAGCTTAAACAGCGACCTGATTCGTCCTGGTCAAAAGCTAAAGGTATCTGGCAGCACGAAGACGAGCGGAAACCAGTCATCAAATTCAAACTCATCTTCAAATTCCAGCTCAAGCAATAAGACAACGAATTCAAATAGTTCATCATCAAGTACATACAAGGTTAAATTAGGGGATTCACTTTGGAAAATTGCGAATTCGCTAAATATGTCGATTGGTGAAATCAAAACATTGAACGGATTAAAATCTGATATGATTTATCCAAATCAAGTATTGAAAGTAAAAGGGACGGCTGCATCAAAACCAAGTCAGCCGAAACCTACTAAACCAAGCAATTCAAACAGTAACCAGTCTTCTAGCGGGAAAACAACATCTTATACTGTAAAATCAGGTGATTCGTTATGGAAAATTGCGAATCAATTCAAAGTACAGGTTCAATCAATCCGCACAGCCAACAACTTAAAAAGTGATGTGCTTAGAATTGGACAAGTATTAAAAATCAATGGTGCAGCTTCCGGTTCAACTGGATCGAATGGCTCTACGTCTAACGGTTCAACAAAGCCAGTCGACAATAACAAAAATGATGTACCAATGAATGCAAAGATCACGACAATGATTCAAGAGGGGAAAAAGCTGACAGGCGTTCCTTACAGATGGGGCGGTAATACACCAGCAGGATTTGACTGCAGCGGCTTTGTTTACTATCTCATTAACAAAGTTTCATCTGTATCCAGATTAAGCACAGCTGGCTACTGGAATATGATGACGCCTGTAAGCACACCACAAGTTGGAGATTTTGTTTATTTTACAACGTACAAAGCAGGCCCTTCTCATATGGGACTATACCTTGGCGGAGGAGATTTCCTTCATGCAAGTGACAATGGAGTAGGAATTTCGAACTTAAGCAACCCATATTGGAAAAAAGCCTACTTAGGTGCAAAACGTTTCTTCTAAAAAAAGCCGATTTTCGGCTTTTTTTGTTTGCCAGCTGCTGTGATTGTCCATACTGATAACAAAAGGGGGCAGTTATAAATGAAAAAGTCAGTGTGGATGATCATGATATGTTTGATCTTTACCGCATCAGCATGTCATGCACCGCCGAAAAAAGAAACGACCGAAGAAACAAGCGAAGTTTCAGCACCTAAACAAGCACCAGTCACGACGCCACTCATAAACGAAAGCGGGCAAAAAATAGGAAGCATTGAAATAAGAGAGTCCTCAGAAAATGGGCTGGATCTGCATGTGAAAGCGAAAGGGCTGCCACCAGGTCCTCACGGTTTTCATATTCATGAAACAGGAATATGTGAAACGCCAGATTTTGAAACGGCAGGAGCTCACTTTAATCCAACCCATAGAGAGCATGGTTTTGACAATCCAAAGGGGCACCATGCTGGAGATATGCCTAATTTAGAGGTAGGAGCAGATGGACAAATTGATGTGGTTGTGAACGTACCAGATGTGATGTTAAAGGGAGGCCCGAATCAATTAATCGATCAAAATGGGCGAAGCTTTATCATTCATGCAGAAGCAGATGATTACTTAAGTAACCCTTCTGGTAACTCAGGAAAACGTATCGCTTGCGGAGCGATAACAAAAGAAATGGCAAAATAACAGAAGTCTAACCTTTATGTATTGAGTGCATAAAGGTTTTTTTAGTATACTTGGTGAGGAAAATGATCGAAGAGAGGAATTAATCATACATGTTTAACGAACAATCACTCCCAGAAGAAATTCAAGCAATGATTAAAGCAAAAGCAAAAGTGCTGGAAGAAGAATTTCGTCCACTTATTGGAACAGGCGGCTATGAATCACAGGATACTTCTATCATTCAAGATGCCATGATTGCATTAGCACTAGGAAAAAACGTTCTTTTAAAGGGGCCGACCGGCTCAGGTAAAACCAAACTAGCAGAAACATTATCCGCTTTCTTTCAGCAGCCGATGCACAGTGTGAACTGCTCGGTTGATCTTGATGCTGAAAGCTTGATTGGCTATAAAACCATCCACAATGATGGTCAGGTGGCTTCGATTGAATTCATTGAAGGACCTGTGACAAAAGCAATGAAAAAAGGCCATCTTTTATATATTGATGAAATCAACATGGCGAAGCCAGAAACACTGCCTATTTTAAATGGTGTACTCGACTACAGAAAAATGATGACAAACCCATTTACAGGTGAGGTTGTTAAAGCAGAAGAAGGCTTTGGGGTCATTGCGGCAATCAATGAAGGATATGTCGGCACAGTGCCTCTAAATGAAGCGTTAAAAAACCGTTTTGTGGTCATTGACGTTCCATATATCGGCGGCGGTATCCTGAAAGATGTACTGCAATCTCAATCTGTTTTAAAGGATGAGCGGTTAATTGATCAATTCGTTCAGCTCTCATCAGACCTTATTACACAAGCTCATAACGGACAGGTGAGTGAAGAAGCAGCATCCATCCGCGCGCTTCTAGATACTTGTGATCTTGCGCAATACATCCCGCCGCTTCGTGCCGTTGAACGAGGCATTGTTGAAAAGCTGGAAGATGACCGGGAAAAAGCAGCGGTAAGAAATATCGCCCAAACATTATTCGAGTGAGGTTCTAACTTTTGAAATTCATCAAATTTAATGACAGCAGAATCGATTCATTTTTATTTATGGAATTAACGGATTTAGCCAAAACGTTAGCAAAAAGTGATGATGTCGAGCTTGAATACGGTGTGCAGTCCTACTATGAACCGTTTGAAAAGAAAATTTTCATCAGTCATTTTTGGGATGATCGTAAACAAGAAGATATGCTAGCAGGGCTGAAAAGTGATGTGTTCCTTCGTGCAGTAGGCACGGTTTATAGTGATCTTACGGTATTTCAGGAGATCATTCGCTTTGCTCATACATTATCCATTCCTGATGTATGTAAACAATTGTTTATGCTGTTTGAAGATATCCGGATCGAAGAGCGGATTAAGCATGACCGCCCAGGAACAAAAAAGGTATTTAAACGAAGAAGAGAGCTGTACCGGCGTCACTTTAAGACACAATTAACGATTAACCAAGAACGAAGTATTTTAACAGATGCACTTTTTTGTGCGATTTATGTGAAGCTGACAGCTGATTCTCCGCTCGAAGAGATTCCGCCTCTTCATGAGCAGATCAACCCGATGATTCCGTTTATTGAGTCAAGTCTTGAACGTGTATATGATGCGGGTTCAACTGCAGACATCGCAGCTATTGTCAAAGAATTGATGGAAGGGTTCGATGAACTGCTTGAAAAGGATATGCTGAATACGTACTTTTTCTTCCCTGAATTGGACTATGAACAAGCGGCAAAAGAACCGCTGTTCCATGACTTAAAAAGAAAACCTACATTAAGTGAGGACATCAAAGTCGACCGAGAAAAAGAAGGCGATGAAGACATTCACCAAGAGTATATGGAAGTGTGGCATCGAGAAACCGAAGCGCCATCCAAAAGCTTCCTTCAATTTGATTTAGAGCACGGCGGTAAAAGTGATCTTGGTAAGGATGCGGCAAGAGAAGGTGATGACGGAGATCAGGCACTCGGAACTGTCCAAGGTTCTGCAAAGCAAACACACCGAAAAGATTATTCAAAGCTTGAAGCGCTGGAAGAGGCTGAAGGTGAAGAAAGCGGAGCAGATGGTCATGAGAATGGAAAAGAAAACAAATATGCGTTTCCAGTCATGATTTCACCAGATCCTCCTAAGCCAGAACAAATCGATGCCTACAAGCAGCATGCGAAGGAAATTGAGCCTTATCAGAAACGCTTAAAACAAATGATCCAAAAAACACTTGAACATAAAAAATCATGGCCTAAAACAGACCTTCATGCAGGACGTCTCAGCAAAAAGCTGATTCGCTACTTTACAGAGTCTAACCCGCGTCTTTTCTATAAAAAACAGGCACCGTCTTCTCAGATTGATGCTGTTTTCACCTTATTAGTAGACTGTTCAGCGAGCATGTTTGACAAGATGGATGAGACGAAAAAAGGCATTGTTCTCTTTCATGAAGCGTTAAAATCCGTGCAAGTCCCACATCAAATTGTTGGGTTTTGGGAAGATACAAACGACGCAACAGAAACAAGTCAGCCAAACTACTTCAACACAGTTGTGTCGTTCAAAGATTCTCTATTTGATGCAGGGCCTTCTATTATGTCTCTTGAGCCAGAAGAGGATAACCGGGATGGCTATGCGATCCGCCAAATGACAAAGATGATTTTAAAGCGAAGAGAAGAGCAAAAGTTTCTGATTGTCTTTTCAGACGGAGAGCCAGCTGCGTTCAGCTACGAACAAAATGGGATTGTCGATACACATGAAGCAGTTCTTGAAGCGAGGAAAAAGGGCATTGAGGTGATCAATGTGTTTTTATCCAATTCGCCGATAGAAGAAGCACAGATGAAAACCATTCAAGATATGTATGGCAAGTTCAGCATTTTTGTACCAGATGTCGATACATTGCCAGATGTTTTATATCCATTACTGAAGAAACTGCTGCATAAAAGCATTGGGGCATAAGGTTTTGCCCCTTTCTTCAAATTATTTTTCGGAATGATTTAAATTTTTTGTTTTTCTGTGAATTTTTTATCTTTAATTGAACAAAGAATGTAGAAAGTAATCCAAAACAGTGGTAGAATATTATTGGAAGCGTTTTATTACATAAATTTGGTCATTGTGTTCTGGAAGTTATATCGAGATAGTGTTCAATCACTTGATGATCAAAGTTGGGGGTAGTGTTCAAAATGTTTCAAAATGATGTGAAACAACCGTTGAGTTGGGAAGAATTTCATGGTCCGAACCTCGGCTATGTGCTCGAGCTCTACGATCAGTATGTCCAGGATCCTACTAGTGTTGATGAAGATCTAAGAGGCATATTTGATGAACTTGGTGCACCACCGAGTGAAATGAAGGAGGAAATTGGGAAAAAAGAAAATAGCGTAGTTACTTCTGAACAAATCCAAAAGATAGCATCAGTCGTTAAACTGGCAGAAGACATCAGAACGTATGGCCATTTAAATGCTTCCGTCAATCCTCTTCGCAAAGAAAAGGAATTACAAGAGCTGTTTCCTTTAAAGGAGTACGGTTTAACAGAAGAAGATGTCAAGAATATTCCGATATCTATTATTAGTCCGGATGCACCAAAACACATTTCAAACGGCATAGAAGCCATTAACCATTTGAGAAATACGTATAAACGTACCATTTCATTTGAGTTTGATCACGTGCATGACTTCGAAGAGCGAAACTGGCTCTCAAAATCAATTGAATCTGGTGAACTATTTAAGAAAAAACCAGCAGATAAATTAGTTTCTGTATTCAAGAGATTAACAGAAGTTGAGCAGTTCGAGCAGTTTCTTCATAAAACATTTGTTGGGCAAAAGCGCTTCTCTATAGAAGGTTTAGACGCACTTGTCCCAGTACTTGATGAAATTATTTCAGAGTCTGTTACACAAGGGACTTCAAATATTAACATTGGAATGGCACACAGAGGCCGTTTAAATGTATTAGCACATGTGTTAGGAAAGCCATATGAGATCATTTTCTCAGAATTCCAGCATGCGCCAAATAAAGAGCTCGTTCCATCAGAAGGCTCTATTGGCATCAGCTACGGATGGACAGGGGATGTTAAGTACCATCTTGGAGCTGACCGTCAAATCAAAGACGAAGATACAAAGAGTGCGAGAGTTACGCTTGCTAATAACCCAAGTCACTTGGAGTTCATTGATCCAATCATTGAAGGAAGCACGCGTGCCGCTCAGGAATCACGTACTCAAAAAGGCTATCCAGTTCAAGACGTTGAAAAAGCGTTAGCCATCTTAATTCATGGGGATGCAGCATTCCCTGGAGAAGGAATTGTGGCAGAAACATTAAATTTAAGCCAACTTGTAGGCTATCAAGTAGGCGGAACCATCCATATTATTGCCAACAATATGATCGGGTTTACAACAGAAAGCAATGAATCCCGCTCGACGAAATATGCGAGTGACCTTGCAAAAGGATTTGAGATCCCTATTGTTCACGTCAATGCAGATGATCCAGAAGCGTGTTTAGCGGCTGTTCAGCTAGCAGTAGAATACCGCAAACGCTTCAAGAAGGATTTCCTTATTGACTTGATTGGTTACCGCAGATACGGTCATAACGAAATGGATGAGCCTTCTACAACTCAGCCAATGCTGTACGATGCGGTTAGAAAGCACAAAACGGTCAAGAATATCTTTGCAGATAAACTTGTCTCAGAAGGTCTTTTGACAAAAGAGCAGCGTGAAGAAATCGAGCAGGCTGTGACGGCAAAAATAGAAGAAGCTTATAAAAAGGTGCCTTCAAAGAAAGAGCATACGATTCAAGAAATCGAGCTGCCAGAGCCTGTATCAAACGGCTTCCCAGCAGTTGATACATCAGTAGAATTTGATGTACTCAGAAAGCTGAATGAAGAATTGATCAGCTGGCCGAATGATTTCCAAGTATTTGGTAAGCTGAAGCGGATCCTTGAAAAACGTGCAAAAGTGTTTACAGATGACCGTAAAGTAGAATGGTCACTTGGGGAAGCACTCGCATTTGCATCTATCTTAAAAGACGGTACGCCAATTCGAATGACCGGACAGGATTCAGAGCGTGGTACTTTTGCTCAAAGAAACCTTGTTCTTCACGACAGTCAAACGGGAGATGAATTTATTGCTCTTCATGAACTAAGTGATGCGAATGCATCGTTTACAGTTCATAACAGTCCACTGTCAGAAGGCTCAGTCATCGGGTTTGAATATGGTTATAATGTCTATTCTCCTGAAACGTTAGTGATTTGGGAAGCTCAATTCGGTGACTTCGCAAATGCGGCTCAAGTGTATTTCGATCAATTTATCTCAGCTGGCCGTGCAAAATGGGGACAAAAATCAGGTTTAGTCATGCTGCTGCCGCATGGATATGAAGGACAAGGTCCTGAGCATTCAAGTGGAAGAACAGAACGCTTCCTGCAATCAGCTGCTGAGAATAACTGGACAGTTGCGAACCTGACTAGTGCAGCGCAATATTTCCATATTCTTAGAAGACAGGCGAAAATGCTGCTTCGTGAAGAGATTCGTCCGCTTGTCATTATGACACCGAAGAGTCTGCTTCGTAACCCGAACACATTGTCTGAAGTCCAAGAATTAACAGATGGACAGTTCCGTCCAGTTCTTGAACAGCCGGGTCTTGTACATGATCACGAAAAAGTATCGCGTCTCGTGCTATCTAGCGGGAAGGTATCCATTGATATTAGTGATCGTTTTACTCAAATGGAAGAGCCGAAAGATTGGCTTCACGTTGCAAGAGTGGAACAGCTATATCCGTTCCCAGCCAAAGATATTAAAGGAATTTTAACAAAGCTGACAAACTTAGAAGAAATCGTATGGGTGCAAGAAGAACCGCAAAATATGGGAGCTTGGGGATACATTGAGCCATATTTACGTGAAATTGCACCTGAAAAAGTAAAAGTACGTTACATCGGCCGAAGAAGACGTTCAAGTACGGCTGAGGGTGATCCAACTGTGCATAAAAAAGAACAAGAACGAATTGTATCTGATAGCTTGACTCGCAAAAACTAAGGGGGAAATGAAAAATGGCGGAAATTAAAGTACCTGAATTAGCGGAATCAATCTCGGAAGGAACGATTGCTCAATGGCTAAAGCAGCCGGGCGATTATGTGGAGCAGGGGGAGTACCTGCTGGAACTTGAAACAGATAAAGTCAATGTAGAACTGACTGCTGAAGAATCTGGTGTATTAAAAGAAGTACTGAAAGATTCTGGTGACACTGTACAAGTTGGAGAGGTCATCGGAACGATTGCAGCAGGTGAAGCTGGCGGAAGCGAGTCCGCAGCTCCAGCACCTGAGCAAGCTTCTGCACCAGCTTCGAAAGAAGAACCGGCAGCTGCTCAAAAAGAAGAAGCAGTGAAAGAAGAGCCGAAAGCTGGTAATGGCAGAACCATCGCTTCTCCTGCAGCTAGAAAACTAGCGAGAGAGAAGGGATTAGACTTATCTGAGATTCCAACCGTAGATCCGCTGGGCAGGGTACGAAAGCAGGATGTCGCTTCTTATCAAAAGAATGAAGCACCTGCAAGTGCACCAAAAGCCGCGCCAAAAGCAAATGCTGCGGTGCAAACTGAACAACCAGGAAAGCCTATTGAACGTGAAAGAATGTCACGCCGCAGACAAACAATTGCAAAACGTTTAGTTGAAGTTCAACAAACGGCTGCGATGCTGACGACATTTAATGAAGTCGATATGACAGCTGTGATGGATTTAAGAAAGCGTCGTAAAGATGCCTTCCTAGAACAAAATGATGTCAAGCTTGGCTTCATGTCCTTCTTTACAAAAGCAGTTGTAGCAGCACTGAAGAAGTATCCGCTGCTTAACGCAGAAATTCAAGGTGATGAGCTTGTCTTGAAGAAATTCTATGACATCGGCATCGCTGTTGCTGCAAACGAAGGACTTGTCGTACCGGTTGTCCGTGATGCAGACAGATTGTCATTTGCGGGAATTGAAAAAGAAATTGGTCATCTTGCGAAAAAAGCAAGAGATAACAAATTGTCTCTTAATGAGTTACAAGGTGGATCATTCACGATCACAAACGGCGGAACATTTGGTTCTCTGCTATCAACTCCGATTTTAAACAGCCCGCAAGTTGGAATTTTAGGGATGCATAAAATTCAGCTTCGTCCGGTGGCGATTGATGAAGAACGTTTTGAGAACCGTCCGATGATGTATTTAGCTCTTTCTTATGACCACCGTATTGTCGATGGTAAAGAAGCAGTTGGATTCCTCGTTACGATTAAAAATCTGCTTGAAGATCCTGAGCAGCTATTACTTGAAGGATAATCTTCAATTATAAAAAGCTAGCACCTGTTAAGGTGCTAGCTTTTTTTCTTTTCACTGTCATGTTGTCCTCGTTTTGACCAATACGTCGCAAGCCAGGAACCAGATAAATTATGCCACACACTAAAAATCGCACTTGGTACGGCTGCGAGCGGTGAGAAGTGTGCTGTTGCTAGCGCTGCACCGAGCCCGGAGTTTTGCATGCCTACTTCGATCGAGATCGCTCTACGAGAAGGGATATCCATTCTGCACCACTTTGCGATCAGGTAACCAAATAAGAGACCAAGTCCATTATGTAATATAACAACGGCAAATATCAGCAATCCAGATTGAAGAATCTGCTCTTTATTTGCACTGACAACCGCTGCAATGATCAACACAATTCCAGCAACAGATACAAGCGGCAATGCTTGAACTGCATAGTTTACTTGTTTTTTGAAAAATACCTTAACGATAACACCTAGGATAATAGGAATTAGCACAACTTGGACAATCGACAAAAATAATGCCTCCGGTGATACAGGTAACCATGATCTTGCAAAAATATAGATAAAGAGAGGCGTTAAAAAGGGAGCAAGAAGGGTCGATATAGTTGTGACCGCTACGGATAATGCCATATTGCCTTTTGCCAAGAAGGTCATGACATTGGATGCTGTACCGCCCGGGCAGCAGCCCACAAGAATAACGCCTACAGCAATTTCAGATGGCAGCCGTAATCCGTAAGCTAATAGAAAGGCGATCAGCGGCATGAGTGTGTACTGCGCCAAAACCCCAATTAACACATAGAGAGGTTTACGAAAAAGCTCCTTAAAATCTTCACCAGATAACGTAAGCCCCATCCCAAACATAATAACACCTAATAAAAAAGGGATATACGGTCCAATCTGAGAAAATACGTTAGGAAAAGTAAATCCAAGACATGCAAAGATAATGACCCAGATTGCAAAGGTTCTTCCTGCAAATTGACTAATGGTTAAAAGAATGTTCATTCATTGCTTCATCTCACTTTCCTCACATATCTTTCCTATTTTAAACGAATTTTCTGAAAAAACAACCCATTCTTTATAAAGGTGTTAATAATAAAATTATGTAAACTAAAAATACCCCATATAAGCATTAGCCTATATGGAGCATCGTTTTAAAAAGGGGTCCATCTCACTTGTTGTGCCTGCTTAAGCCTAGCTTCTGGCTCACGCCAGTCGACCACACTCCACCAACGATCTACGTATTTCGCTTTTTCATTCAGATATTGAAGGTAGTAGGCGTGCTCCCATACATCAAGGACTAGAAGGGGGATCACGTCCCATTGTGACAAAAATTGATGGCGTTCTGCTTGTAAAATCTCTAATCGCTGAGATCTAGGCGCCCATACGAGAATGGCCCAGCCAACACCTTCTACTTGTTTGGCCGCTGCTGAAAATTGAGATTTAAATGCATCATAGCTGTCAAACGATTGTTCAATGAGACGAAGCATTTGTCCAGTGGGCTTTCGTTTTCCTGAAGGACTCATGGAAAACCAAAAAATACAATGTAAATAGTGCCCCGCACCATTGAAGGCAAGCTCCCGTTCCCAATGCTTAATCATTTTAAAATCATTGGTTCTTCTTGCATTTTTTAATGCAAGCTCAGCTTGGTTCAAACCATCTACATATGATTGATGATGCTTCTGGTGATGCAAATACATAATTTCTTTTGAAATAAACGGTTCTAGTGCATCATACCGGTAAGGGAGAGGAGGTAACTTGTGACTTCCAGCTGCTACCTCCCGCATGTCTTCTTGTGGGTTCATGTCCTCAGCAATACGTTCTGCCAGTTCGTACCACTCTTGTTCACTGGAATGTTCATCATCCATTGAGAACCATAAATGGTCTACTTTCTGACGGATGTTGTCATCTTGAATCGCGGGTTGAATGGAGCTAAGCCACTCTTTGAGCTGCAAACGGTACTCTTCCTTATTCATTCTTACGCCTCATTTCTTCTAAAAATGTGGAACAAGCCATCATCGGAAAGACAAATGGGTAGCTATGATAAGTGATGTAAAATTGCTTTGGCAGGCCAATGCCTACTGGATAGTGCAAGGCTTCATTCGTGTGCTGATGATGGATCAAAAATGAGATGGCTTTTAAAATCGTTTTGTCATCGGGCTTCTCATATTGTAAAAGTGCCTCTGCTGCCCAAGCCGTCTGAACCACTGTGCCAAACGGGAGGGGGACATACGTTTTTACCTCTGCACTTTTACATGATTCTCCGAAGCTGCCATCTTCTCGTTGAATCTGCTTTAAAAATCGGCATGCTTTTTGGACAGCAGGATGGGTGGAGGGGATGCCGGCAGCTTTTAGACCTGTTAATGCTGCCCACGTTCCATAAATATAGCAAACACCCCATCTGCCAAACCATGATCCATTTTTCTCTTGATGATCTAGGAGCCACTTGACACATTGGTCTTTTTGCCTGTGAATAGGCGGTGACATGTTTTTCTCTTCAAGACCCATGAGATGAAGCACGCGGCCTGTAATATCAGGAGTCGATGGATCAATTGCTGCATCCTCCGCAGATTCAAGCGGCAGATGTCGAAGCAGGAAGTGATCTTGATTTTTTTCAAAAGCGGAGAATCCGCCATCACGGTTTTGCATGGAAAGAAGCCAATTGAATCCTCGATTCCACTGAACTGGTGCGTACGTTCGAGGAATGGCTTTTAAGACAATTTGCGTATCATCACAATCAGGGTTATTCGTATTGATATCTGAAAAACCAAAGCCTCCCGGAGCAGCATGCCGGTTATGAATCGCCCAGTCTGCTTTCTTCATTTGCTGCCGGTTCAGTAAGTATGAGAAAGACTTTGTGATGACTGGGTCTTCTTGTTTTTTGCCAGCTTTTTGAGAAGCATAACTGACAAGTGCTGTATCCCAAACTGTGGATGTGGAATTTTCTGCATACATTCTGCCCTGACAGTTTGTGACTAGCTTTTTCATGCCTTTGACTGCTTTTAAAATGAGATGATGTCCCGGGGAGTATCCAAGGCTCATCAGTGCATAGACCATAAAAATACTTGCACTTAAATAGCTGTACAGTGTGCCATCTTTTTCGAGGCGGTCAAACATATATCGCTTTGCTGCTTCATATCCGAAAAAGTCCAGCCGGCTGTCGAGTGCTGTATACGATCGCATGTAAGTCAGAAAGTGATGAGTGGAACGTTCTTCTCTTGCCATAAACCAGTCAAATGGATTCTTAGACATGTTTGCATCAAGGTGTGCTAGGCTTGGAAATTTCTCATGAGAAGTATATCGTTTGTTGAGTGCAATCATCATTGGCACAAAGTGAATTCTTGCATATGCACTAAGATGATAGAAGTGAAGTGGAAAGTATGTAGGGATGAGTAAAAAGGAAAGTGGTGCATAGAAGTACGGCCAAGGGTGCATGCCGTTGACGGCGAGCATCCACTTTGTCATAAAGTGAACGTTCTTTAATCCGCCATTTGATCGAATATATTGCGCTGCTTTTTCCATATGAGGCTCATCTTGTTGAAACCTGCCTGAAACGAGCATTCCGCAATAGCCCTGCACAGTAGCTGTTACATGTCCCGTTTGATCATGATACAAAGAAAAAGACCCATCCTCATTTTGCTTTTCGCGTATCGCTTCTGCTAATTGATCAACGAAAGCTTGATCCGTATCGCCGACAGCCTTTAACAGCATAATCAAAAAAGCATTTGTCATCATTGGACCTTCAAAGCAGAAAACAAAGGCGCCATCTTCTCGTTGTCTTCGCTGCATCTCTATGTGCAATTCTTCGATAAATTCATTTACTTTCAATTTAAAATCTTGCATATGCGGCCATGCTCCTTCCCTTTCATACTATATTCAGGAGCCGGCCTGTCACATGCAAACACAAAAAAGCCGATGACACGGTCACCGGCTTTTTTGACGTCATTAGTCTTGGAGATTAATCCATACACTTTTGACTTCTGTATAGTTGTTAAGGGCATATGATCCCATTTCTCTGCCAAGACCTGATTGCTTATATCCTCCAAACGGGGAGGCGGCATCAAAGACATTATAGCAGTTGACCCAAATCGTTCCTGCTTCAAGACGTGCAGCGATATCATGGGCATGCTTTAAGTTTTCTGTCCAAAGTCCTGCTGCTAATCCATATTCAGACTGGTTGGCACGTTCGACCACTTCATCAATGGAATCGTAAGGAATGGCAGATAAGACAGGTCCAAAGATTTCCTCTTTAGCAATGGTCATTTCATCTTCTACATCTTTAAAAATAGTAGGGGAGACGAAATAGCCAGCCTCATAAGGGCAATCGCCCCCGACAACGGCTGTTGCCCCTTCGGATTTACCTTTTTCAATATAGCCTAACACGCGTTCGTGCTGTTCTTTACTTACAAGAGGTCCAATTTGCGTATCTTGATGAAGACCAGCGCCTTGCTTGAGGGATCCTGCATATTTGGCCATTTGATCGACCACTTCATCATATTGGCTCCGATGAACAAAGACTCTGGAACCCGCGCAGCATACTTGGCCTTGGTTAAACATGACGCCATTTAAAGCACCTGGAATGGCTTTCTTTAAATCGGCATCAGGTAAAATAATATTCGGTGATTTTCCGCCAAGCTCTAATGTGACCCTCTTAATGGTTTTAGCCGCTTTCTCCATAATTAATTTCCCAACACTTGTTGACCCTGTGAAGGCCAGCTTGTTCACGTCAGGATGATCAGTTAAGGCTTCTCCGGCTGTTTCGCCAAATCCAGGAACGATGTTAATCACGCCTTCTGGGAAGCCGGCTTTGTCCACTAATTCTGCTAAGTAAAGAGCAGAGAGTGGAGTTTGTTCGGCTGGCTTTAAAACGATGGTGCACCCTGTTGCAAGTGCGGCGCCCATTTTCCACATAGCCATGAGCAGAGGGAAGTTCCATGGGATGATTTGTCCTACAACACCAACCGGCTCATGTCGGGTATAATTAAAATATCCTTGACTGACAGGAAGGGTTTGTCCATTCATTTTTGTCGTCCAGCCCGCATAATAGCGCATGTGCTCTATAGCGAGGGGGATATCTGCATTTGTTGTTTCATTAATTGGTTTTCCGTTATCTAAAGTTTCTAGCTGTGCAAGCTCTTCCTGATTTTCTTCCATTAAATCAGCAAGCTTGAACATGAGGCGGGCGCGTTCAGCGGCAGACATGGAGCGCCAAGGACCATGAAAGGCTTTTTTTGCAGCTTTTACTGCCTCATCAATATCTTTTGCACCTGCTTCATAAACATCAATAAGGGTTTCGCCTGTGGCTGGGTTAGGAGTAGCAAAGGTTTTGTTATCGTGACTTGTGACAAACTGACCATTAATGTAGAGTTTTTTCGTCCCTTGGAGAAAAGATTCGAGTTTTGAACTAATTTGAAGTGTTGTAGAGCTCATAAATAAACAAACCTCCTTAAAGATATGGATTGTTTTCTGCGAGTTCTAGGTGGGAAAAGCGGACATGCAACGAAACTTTATACGCACAAAGATGTAAACGTATACATTAATCATATTACACGACATGTTTGAAAGCAATCCATAACACTCATTGCATTTCGCGAAAATTTGGCTACAATAAATGTATAGATGAAAAAAGGAGTTTTTAAATCATGATCCATCAAAACTGGCAAACGGCTCAAACGTTAAAACAAGTAAAATGTGTACATACAAATGCGAAAAAATATATGGTCGATCGGGCATTAACGGTTGGAAGCACATATGAAGTGAAAAATGAAACAGAAGAATTTCTGTTTGTCGTTGACAATACGGGTAAAGTAGGCGGGTATTACAAGGAGTATTTCGAAGATATTTCAGCTGAATGATTTTGAGGACCATCACTCATACTAAGAAAAACAGTAAAGGGTGATGATGATGAAAAAGCAGCAAAATGACGAGCAGAAAAGTCAACATGCTTGGCATGAACATGAGGACGCTGATATGGCAATTACGCTTGAACAGATTTCCGACGTGTATGCCGAGGGAACCATTGATACACCAAAAGACGAATAGTCATTTAAAAACAGTGATTTGCATAATCACTGTTTTTTTATTGGAATGAAGCAGCATTTTTTCTCGAAAAGAACTGAAACTTTTTTCCTGCTTTAACAGTCTAAATAAGTAGAGGAAAGAGCATCGGATCAAAAAGAAAAAGTTAAATGAAATTTAATCTATTCGTAATGGAATAACGACCATTTATAGCGTATTCTATAAGTGAGAATAAAACGTACCCACAGAGCCGTGTGGCCGTTTTGTCATAAAGGAATTTGATGCAGGAAGAGGGGGTTTACGTGGGTATTTTTTCTGTCAGTAAACAAAATGATAAGAAATTCGAATCCTTATTGATTGAAGGGGAAAGAATTGAGGCTGTTTACAGACTGCGTCACGACCAAATTTGCTTTACCAATAAACGACTGATCTTTGGCGATAACCGCGTATTTTCTAAGAAGAAAGTCAGGGTCTCCTTGCCGTATCGATCAATTGAAAGTTTTGCCATACAAGAAGCTGGCGTGTTTGATCAGGACACAGGTATGCTGCTTGTCACAAGCTCAAAAGTATTTGAACTCGACTTTTCCAAAGAGACGGATTTGAGTGATGTGCAAGCCATTTTGACAAAACATCTTTGCTGATCAATCTTGCGATTACATAGATCATATGCACTTTTCTCATTCTTCGTTCTTATTTTTATAGATCGCACATTGCTAAGTCCTTCCCATCTGATGGGAAGGGCTTTTTTCTGCTTAAGTGTTTGAATGATAGCAAAAAAGGATAAAGATGAAACAGATACAGAAAGGAGAATGAACAATGAAAGTGTTAGTTGCAGGAGCAAATGGACATACAGGCAGACTTGTCGTTCGTTATTTAAAAGAAAAAGGACATGAGCCGCTTGCTCTCATTCGAGATGAAAAACAAGCTGATGCACTAAAGGAACTTGGTGCAGCACCTGTCATCGGTGATCTTGAAAAAGATGTGACAGATGCTGTAAAACAAGCAGACGCTGTCATCTTTGCAGCTGGTTCAGGCTCAAAAACAGGGGCAGATAAGACCATTGCGGTCGATCAAGAAGGTGCAAAACGCCTCGTTGATACAGCGAAAAAAGAAAACATCCAGCATTTTGTTATGCTTAGTGCCTATAATGCAGATGATCCGAACCAAGGAAAAGGGCAAGGAAGTATGGAAACTTATTATGAAGCAAAAAGAAAAGCCGATGAGCACTTAAGACAGTCTGGTCTTTCCTATACGATTGTCCGCCCAGGTGCCTTGCTGCATGAGGAGAAGACAGGAAAGATTGAAGCTGCCGAACATATTCCAGATGATCAAAACATCGAGATTTCAAGAGAGGACGTAGCCATTGTTCTTGTGGAGAGCTTAACAGAATCCAATGTGAAAAATAAGTCCTTCGACTTGATGAAAGGCGGAAAATCAGTAGAAGAAGCACTTCGCCATCTGTAAGAAAAGAAAGCTGCTGCCAAAGAGGCGGCGGCTTTTTTGATGTTTTCTTTTCCCTTTCAGCGGGAAGGTAATGAGAAAGGAGTGATTGACCGTGGGCTTAACGAAAGAACAACAAGCTGATTTATACGAAAGATTGATTCAATTAAAAGAAGATGTGAAGGGATCAAAAAAGAAAGAAGAATCGATGCTCGTTGAATCGAGTGAGATTTCAAATGGTGTTGGAAATCATATCGCTGATCATGGGAGCATCTATTTAGACCGCATGACAGAACAAACGCTGGATCAAGTCGATGATCAGCTTGAAGGTGAAATCGATGCAGCACTGAAACGAATGGAAGACGGAACATATGGGATATGTGAGAAAACGGGGAAAGAGATTCCATACGAGCGTTTAAAAGCAGTTCCATATACACGTTATTCAATCGATGCAAAGAAAAATGAAGAAAACACTCAAGATCCAAACGAATTTGACCGTTCATTCTCCGATCAAATGCGCGATTTAACAAATAGAGAAACAATGGATCAGATGCATTCAGATACGTATGAAAGATTAGAGGAAGAGCAGGATGTTGATGTAGATGAGGAAAAATAGGATCATAAGCGAAGGTTAATTTTTTCAGAATAATTTTTTCTTATGTACACATGAACAAATAACTTGTATACATGAGTATTTCATAGAAAAAAGATCTCTTGAAATTTAATAAACTTTCGTGTAATATAGTTTAAAGGCTGCGATGCGCGTAATGTTAATTAAGTTTTAACCTTTAAGCTGTAATAGGGAGTTTTATATTGAAGCCGGAATGTCATGCCTCCTTAGCGAGGAAGACAGGAACGTTTCTGCAAACACCCACTTTGAGGAGTGGTGGTTTAAAACTTTCTTACTTAGATTACGGCATCCGCAGCTTTTCCTAGGATGATTCAAGCCATTTTCCATTGCGGAAAATGGCTTTTTATTTTGTGAAAAAACGAAATTGCACAGTCGGCCGGAAGAGGCATGAATGTATGTTAAAATAGACAAAACAAAAGACGGAGAGGGAATTGGATGTTAGAACAAGCAGAAGCACTCCTGAAACAATACTTTGGCTTTGACGCATTTAGGCAGGGACAGAAACAAGCCATTGAATCGATTGTAAACATACAGAAGGATACCGTCTGTATTATGCCGACAGGCGGAGGGAAATCGGTTTGCTACCAGATTCCTGCCCTGATGATGGAAGGAACAACGATCGTTGTATCCCCGCTAATTTCTTTAATGAAAGATCAAGTCGATGCGCTAAATGAGATGGGCATACGATCGTCCTTTTTAAACAGCACACTTTCCGCAGCTGAAATGAATAAAAGGCTGAAAAAATGTGAAGATGGGGAATATCAGCTGCTTTATATCACACCTGAACGTTTACAAAATGAACGTTTTTTTCAGCTGCTTGATCGGTTAACGATCCCTTTAATTGCAATTGATGAAGCACACTGTATATCTGAGTGGGGGCATGATTTTAGGCCGAGCTACCGCTTTATTCAAGAATGCTTAAATCGGCTGACAAAAAGGCCAGTGATTGTCGCATTAACTGCTACAGCCACGAAAAAGGTCCACCGAGATATATGTGAACAGCTTGGCATGAACGAAGAAGAAACCATTTTTACTGGGTTTGCTAGAGAAAATTTATCTTTTCAGGTGGTCAAAGGAGAAAATAGTGACCGCTTTATCACACATTATATGAAGAAAAATAAACTTGAGTCCGGCATTATCTATACTGCTACAAGAAAAGAAGCCGAAAACATTTACAATCGGCTAAAGAAACAAAAGATCAAAGCTGGCATTTATCATGGCGGGTTAGATGACAATGTAAGAGAAGAACAGCAAAACCTGTTTTTAAATGATGACATCCAGGTTATGGTCGCTACATCTGCATTTGGCATGGGAATTAATAAATCAAATGTCCGTTTTGTGATTCATCATCAAATTCCAAGGGATATTGAAAGCTACTATCAAGAAGCTGGACGCGCCGGCAGAGACGGGCTCCAAAGTGAATGCATTTTACTGTTCTCGCCGCAGGGCGTACGAATGCAGCGATTCCTCATTGAACAGTCAACAGAAGATGAAGTGCGCTATCAGCATGAACTGCTTAAACTAAGGCAAATGGTCGATTACTGTCACACTGAGCAATGTCTGCAGCAATTTGTGATGGACTACTTTGATCAATCAGCAAGTACCCCTTGCCAAAAATGCAGCAATTGCCTTGATGAAAGAGAGCGTGAAGAGGTCACTCGAGAAGCGCAAATGGTTTTATCGTGTACGGTTAGAATGAACGAGCGGTTTGGAAAAATGATGATTGCTCAAGTACTGGCAGGCTCTAAAAATAAAAAAGTGCTTGACCTCGGTTTCGACCGTCTTCCTACATACGCTTTAATGAAGCAGCAATCAGCCCAGCAAATCAGTGATTTCATCGAATTTTTAATTACAGAAGAGTATTTGCACATGTCTGAAGGAGCTTATCCAACATTAAAAGTGACACATAAAGGAAAGAAAGTGTTAGTCGGGCAAGAGGCTGTGTATAAAAAACAGGCAGTGAAAAGAGAGGCGATTCAAGAAAACGATGCATTATTTGAGCAGCTGAGAGCGGTGAGAATGAAGCTGGCGAGAGAGCAGGGCGTTCCGCCATTTGTTGTATTTTCTGATCAAACCTTGAAGGAAATGTCAGCCGTTCAGCCTAAAACAGAAGAAGAACTTCTCCATATTAAGGGAATTGGCGCTCAAAAAAGAGAGAAATACGGGGATGTTTTTTTAGAAGAAATCCGTTTATTTATAGAAAAAGAAAAAAATAAAGAGGTTGAAGAAGAAAAATAAATTTTTTTCGCTGCGTTTGGACACGTTTTCAACAGGAGGTTTCTGATCCTTTCAAAACCTTGATATGGCGGGTAATCGAGCTGTTTTGTGGTCTGATTTACCAATGGAGAGAGATGTTTCATGTAAAGGAACTGTAATCTAAAACATATCGTTTTGTTATTGAATTGACATTTACATATGTTACGATAGCACTCGTTAGCCGCCATAAAAAGCTAACAAGGGAGGATTTACTTTATGAAGAAGACTATTATGTCCTTGGTTGCTGTTGCAGCAATCTCTACAACAGCATTTGGAGCACAGCAAGCTTCTGCAAAGGAAATCACTGTGAAGAAAGGTGATACACTTTGGGGAATCTCTCAAAAAAATGATGTGTCTCTAAAGGACCTAAAGGGTTGGAACAATTTATCTACAGACATGATTTATGTAGGTGATAAATTGACAATCTCTTCAAAAGAGAAAACTCAGGAGCAGTATAAAGTCCAGAAGGGGGACAGCCTCTGGAAAATCGCTCAAAAATTCAATGTGTCAATTAGCGATATTAAGTCTTGGAATAACTTAAACTCAGATATAATTATGATTGGTTCAACACTAAGTGTTGCTGGTCAAAGCTCAGCTCCGGTAAGCTCAGAGCCTGTACAAAAACAGGAGCCTGTCCAAAAAGAGCAAACAACACAAAAAGCTGCTCCTAAACAGGAAGCACCGAAAAAAGCTGCTCCTAAACAGGAAACAGCTAAAGCAGAATCATCTTCTGCTAGTCAAAGTGTACAAAAAGAAATGACTGTAACGGCTACGGCTTATACAGCAAATGATGGTGGCATCTCAGGTATCACTGCAACAGGGGTAAACTTAAACAAAAACCCAAATGCGAAAGTGATTGCAGTAGATCCTAATGTCATTCCATTAGGAAGTAAGGTTTATGTTGAAGGCTACGGTGAAGCCATCGCAGCAGATACTGGCGGCGCAATTAAAGGTAACAAAATTGATGTTCATGTACCAAGCAAATCCCAAGCAAAAAATTGGGGCGTAAAATCAGTCAAAGTAAAAGTACTTAACTAGTAACTTATTGTTTTTTGGAAGAAAGCATCAGGTGGCGGCCTGATGCTTTTATTGTACCCTTTTTTTGGTCAAAAAAACACACATTTTTCAGAAAAATTTGCATTTTCGACAAAAACCAGCGTATATTCCATCATACACACTGGTTTTTTGTCGTTAGCTGTCCACCCAATAAATTTCTCCGCTTTGTTCTTTCCAATTGATTTGGACATCAAATTGATGCTTTTCATAAAAATGAATCAAGCGGTCCACATGATTCCAATCTCTTTTGACGAGGTCACCTGTGATGACTGGGATGTTCTGCTCTCTTGCGATTTCTTTTAAATGCTTCATACAGATTGAGCCGTACCCATTATCGGGAGGGCCTTTTATATCAGCAATATGAATCTTTCCTTCTTCAGGATATTCCGCAATTAAGGAAAAGTCAGATTGTCCGCGAAAAGCTTTTTCACAATCGGTCAGCATGATTTTACATGTATCAGCATTTTCAATGGCAGAGACAATCATCCATTCATCTTCTTTCGCCTGATCAATGCCAATGATCTTTGCCTTTTTCGAAATATCTTTCATATTTTCTTGCATTCGATACATTTGGAACTGCAATTGCTGTAATTCTTGCTCTAACGCCTTCACATTTTTGAGTGTTTCCTGTAAGATTGACAAGTCCATTACTCCTTTCATATAAGAAATGATAAAAATCACATAAATTCCAATTTTAAAGGAAGTGGATGAATCTTTCAACCCGTTAGAACGCCAGTAATCGGCAAGTTTGTCTAAAATTCGACGAAGACAGCGAATTCATTGACTTTATAGAGAAAGTTAAATAACATACTCTTAGTCGGAACTAATAAAGAGAGGTTTTCAAACATGAACGAACAGAATCAAAAACCGAAAAATTTCACCGGCATTGTTGTCATTTTAACAATTGCCATAAACGGATTAATCGCTTTATTATTTTTAATGCCAAAAACAGATAAATTTAGTCATCTGGATATTACATTTCTGCCGTTACTGAATGCCGTGATGAACAGCTTTACGTTTATCTTCTTACTTTCAGCACTCATTATGATTAAACAAAAGAACATTAAAGCACATAGACGATTTATCTTTGCTGCATTTTCAACAACACTTGTCTTTTTAATTTCCTATGTCACATATCATTCAATGGCAGCTGATACACACTTCGGAGGAGAAGGGATCATCCGTCCGATTTACTTCTTTATTTTGATTACACATATTGTACTCTCAGCTATTATTGTACCGCTTGCACTGATTACACTATTTAGAGGCGCACAGATGCAGGTCGAGCGTCACCGTAAAATTGCCCGCTGGACGATGCCGCTTTGGCTCTATGTTAGTCTCACTGGCGTCATTGTTTATATCATGATTTCTCCATATTACAGCTAACGTATGTCCAACTGGACATACGTTCTTTTATTTACAAGATGAAGTGCTTTGGATAGAATGGAAATTGGGTATCCGACTAGCACGGTATCTTCCCATCTATAGATTCACATCATTTTTGGCCGTTTGCTCGTTTGGAGATCAACAATTGGACGAAACGGGGGTTATATGATGACTGAACAATTGCAGTATAAACCGGGGCTTGAAGACATTGTGGCAAGCGAAACATCCATATCATACTTAGATGTGGAGCAAGAGGAAATTGTGATTCGCGGGTACGACCTCATTGAGCTGGCACAAAACAAGACATATTTAGAAACAGCCTATCTGCTTATTTATGGAAGATTACCAGATCAGATGGAATATCACCAATTTCAGCAAGATATATCCTCACAAACGAGCTTACATCCAACCATTCAAACCATATTAACGAATCTGCCAAAAACCACTCACCCTATGGATGCGATGAGAACGTGCTTATCTGCTCTTGCAGGGTATGATGACGCATTACATGATCGATCTGAAGCGTGCCAAGTAAGGCGTGCAGTTCGATTATTAGGCCAGCTGCCGGCCATTGTTGCTGGAAGCTATTATATTCTCACAAAAGACGCCGCTATTTCTCCAGATCAGACCAAATCCTACACTGAAAACTTTTTATCCATGTTAACAGGACGCACCCCGGCACAAGACGAAATTACCGCTTTTGACCAAACACTCACATTATATAGCGAACATGAGCTGCCGAATTCAACGTTTGCGGCTAGAGTGATTGCATCCACGCATTCTGACATGTATGGTGCTTTTACTGGAGCGATCTCTTCATTAAAAGGTGACCTCCACGGAGGAGCAAATGAAGCTGTCATGCACATGCTTCTTGAAGGAAAAACAACAGAAGGATTTCTTGCGCTCATTGAACGAAAATTAGCCGCAAAAGAAAAAATGATGGGCTTTGGCCACAGAGTATACATGAGAAAAATGGACCCGCGAGCCGCTCTTTTAAAACGTTCATTGAAAACGCTTACCGAATCAAAGGGAGATACAACGCTATATGACATGTGTGTAGCAGGAGAGGCATACATGAAAGAGCAGAAAAACCTTTATCCAAATCTTGATTATTATGCTGCACCGATTTATTACGTGCTCGGAATTCCTATTTCACTTTATACACCCATTTTCTTTGCTGCAAGAGCTAGCGGATTAGCCGCACATGTGATTGAACAGCATTTGCATAATCGCATTTTTAGACCGAGAGTCCGGTATTTAGGGCCAAGAGGATTAAAGGTTTCAAATGATGATGGAAAAACGGGGGAATGAACATGAACAAAACAGCAGTCGCCAATCAAACAGATCAGCTATTAGAAGAAATCGCTGCCTATGCAGTAGACGGAGAAATTACGAGCAAAGAGGCCATTGAAACCGCGCGGTATGTGCTCATAGACACGCTTGGGTGCGGTATGCTGGCTCTTAATTTTCCAGAATGTACGAAGCACCTTGGACCTATCGTACCTGGAACTGTTGTGCCTAACGGAGCAAGAGTTCCAGGCACTTCGTTTGTGCTAGATCCTGTTCAAGCGGCTTTTGATATTGGCTGTATGATCCGCTGGTTAGATTATAACGATACGTGGCTTGCACAGGAGTGGGGTCATCCGTCAGATAACTTAGGCGGAATATTAGCTGTAAGTGATTATATCAGCAGAACACGCCTTGCAAACGGAGAAGAGCCGCTAACGATGAATGATGTACTGCATGCAATCGTCAAGGCACATGAAATTCAAGGTGTCCTTGCTTTAGAAAATTGTCTAAATCGAAATGGATTGGACCATGTGTTATTTGTCAAAGTGGCAACAAGTGCAGTTGTGTGTGCAATGCTTGGCGGAACAAAGGAAGAGGTCCAGCATGTTTTATCACAAGCGTTTGTTGATAATTCCCCGCTTAGGACGTATCGCCACGCCCCAAACACAGGATCGAGGAAATCATGGGCAGCGGGGGATGCAACAAGCCGCGGAGTGAGGCTGGCCATGATGACACGTAAAGGGGAAATGGGTTATCAAACGCCTCTCAGTGCAGAGAAGTGGGGCTTTGAAGATGTTCTTATGAAAGGAAAACCACTTACGCTCGCCCAGCCCCTTGGATCATACGTCATAGAAAATGTTCTTTTCAAAATTGCTTATCCTGCTGAGTTCCATGCGCAGACTGCTGCAGAAGCGGCTGTGATGCTGCATGACGCTGTAAAAGATCGTTTAGATGAAATTGACCGGGTAGAGATTACGACACATGAGTCAGCGATTCGGATTATTGATAAGAAAGGGCCGCTTTATAATCCGGCAGACCGTGATCATTGCTTGCAGTATATTACAGCCATTGGACTGATTTATGGTGAACTGACAGCTGACCATTATGAAGAAGAAACGGCGCAAAATCCAGCCATTGATCGTCTTCGTGACCGAATGATTGTGAAAGAGGATAAACGTTACACAGAGGATTATTTAGATCCGAAAAAGAGATCGATTGCCAACTGTGTACAAATTTTCTTTAAAGACGGGACGATGACAGACCGAATTGAAATTGAATACCCGCTCGGTCACCGCAGAAGAAGACAGGAAGGCATTCCGCTGCTTGAAAAGAAATGGGTCTATCATTTAAAGACAAGATTTCCACAAAAGCAAGTGGATCAAATTGTGTCACTCTGCCAAAATCCAAATCAATTAAAAACAACAACAGTACCAGCATTTATGGACTTATTCGTCATATAAGGGGGAGCTAGCGTGTGGATCGTGAATGAAGAAAGAAGTCAGGCTGATTTAGCCGCAGCCTTTAAAGAACAAATGAACAAATCAGCTTTATTTCAAATTCCAGGCGTTCACGATGGAATGTCTGCGCTCTATGCAAAAAAAATGGGCTTTCAAGGGCTCTATTTATCAGGTGCCGCTTTTTGTGCCAGCAAAGGACTGCCAGACCTCGGCATGATCCATTCAACAGAAATGGCTGAAAAAGCGAAGGAGATGATTCGAGCTTCCCAGCTGCCGCTTTTGGTCGATATGGACACAGGTTATGGCGGTGTTTTAAATGCAGCAAGAGCGGCAAAAGAAATGGTTGAGAGCAAAGTGGCAGCTGTTCAAATTGAAGATCAGCAAATGCCGAAAAAATGCGGGCATTTAAACGGGAAATCACTCGTTCCAGTAGAAGAAATGGTCGCAAAAATCAAAGCCATCAAACAAGCGGCACCAACGCTATTGGTCATTGCGAGAACCGATGCAAAGTCCGTAAATGGAATGGAGGATGTCATCCGCCGGGCCAATCTTTACGTAGAAGCAGGAGCTGACGCTATTTTTCCTGAGGCACTCATCACAGCGGAGGACTTCACGCATGCGTCAAGTAATATTAAAGGGCCGCTCCTTGCAAACATGACGGAGTTTGGCAAGACGCCTTATTATCATGCAGACGAATTTTCTATGTTTGGCTTTCAAATGGTCATTTACCCTGTGTCATCACTTAGAGTCGCTGCAAAAGCGTATGAGCGTTTATTTACAGAAATCATGGAAAAGGGAACGCAGCAGGGGATACTTGGGGATATGCAAACGAGGAAAGAGCTGTATGAAACGATTCATTATGATGAATATGAGGAAATGGACCAGCATTTAGCAAAAACAATCCTGCCGGAAATTGGAAAAGAACAGCGATAAAATGAAAAGCACTTCCTTTACGGAAGTGCTTCAGCGTGTAGACAAACCCTCGCATTCTTTGTCAGTCCTGCGCGCTGGTGCTCACGAATGTCAAATTCGCTCCGCGCCAGTGCTCGTCCTTCCTAGACTGCAAAGGTTTTCTATCACGCTGAAAAAAGACAAAGTGCTAAAATAAAGATTATTTTAGCACTTTGACAACAATCTGAAACACTTCCTTGACGGAAGTGCTTTTTTACGATGATGGTGTGGATGAAGAAGCCAATTTCATCTTTTCTTCAACTGTTTTCGTTTTTTCTTTTACTTTTTCAGCGTAAGTGAAGTCACCGTAGCAATACGGATAGCGGAAGTTATCTTTATTGCCGCCGCACGTATAGACCTCGGGGTTTCGTTTCACTTGCTTTTTGGAGTATTGCTTTGCCAGTTTCTCGGAATGTTTTCCCCCGTTTTTTGCAACAAAATCAATATAGCCGATTCCCATGTTATAGCTTTGAATAATGGTTTCCAAATCAACGCCTTTTTTCTTCCCATGCTTGTACATAGTCGAAAAATGATGGACTCCTTGTTTAATGCTTTTCTGAGGGTCATTGATTTCATTTCGTTTCAAACCAAGAGATTCAGAGGCCTGCATTGGATCTCCGCCTCTGCCTTTTGATTCTTGATACATCATACCGAGGATTAACCCGGTATACTGATCTAAATCTTGATCTCTTAACTCTGTTTCTACAAGCGGTTTGTAATCATCCAATCTCGACAAAACAATTGATTCCGTATCAATCGGCAGCTTTTTTAACTCCTTTTGATTAAAGGAGATGGCAATGGCTGCTAATACGAAAACAAAGAGAAAAATCGTGAAACAGCCTGAAATGGCAAAACATCCTGTTTTTTTCTTTTTCAAGGTCAGTTCACCCCTGTTTTGCCCCGCTTTTAAAAGGGAAGTACAGCCTTTTTATTATGCCATATCCTGTGCAGGATACCAAGTGAAAACCTTATAATCAATCATATCCAAACGTAAATTCAGGTCGTGTTTTCAGCCTGAAGCAGAAATAAACAAAACCAATAATCAGCCACATCATGCCAATGATTAATGCATTTGTGCTGATGCTCGTTAACAGCCAAAGACAAAACGCCGTCCCGCATAGAGGGATCACTGCATATCTCAATGTATTCAGCACACCTCTTTGTTTTTGTCTGACGTAAAAGTACGCAAAAACAGACAAATTCACAAAGGTAAATCCAATTAACGCGCCGAAGCTGATAAAGGAATAAATGACTTCAAGTTCGCCAACGACTGCGGTTAAGGAGAAAGCTCCGATTAACAAAATATTAAAAACAGGGGTTTTTAATCTCGGATGAATATACCCGAAGAAACGCTTCGGTAACGATTGATCTCTTCCCATTGCATATAAAAGCCTTGCTGCACTCGCATGTGACGATAAGGAGGAAGAAATGACAGCCACCATTGTGCCGGCTAAAAAGAACGAGTGGAGAAATGCGCCGCCCACAAATTCTGCAATTTCAAGTGAGGCTGCATCAGGATGTTTGAACTGCTGAAAATTTGGAAACACCTGCTGCAAAAAATAAGACGTCAAAGTAAACAGTACGCCTCCAATCGCAACTGTTAAGAAAATGGCAAGCGGAATCGTCTTTTTTGGTTTAATGGTTTCCTCAGACATCGTCGAAATGGCATCAAATCCTAGAAAGGAGAAACATAAAATGGTCGCTCCTGAAAAAATAAGCGCTGGATCTAAGCTCGCTGAATAAAAAGGCCGGGCTGACAATAACTCTCCACTGCCAGTGTTTTGTGTGAGCCCATAAATAACAAAACCAACAAAGGTGACGGCGACAATGACCTGAAACGTCACAAATAGCGCCGTAATGTTGGCTGTAAGCCGAATACCGATTACATTGACAGTCGTTATGGCGATAGCAAGTATGATGATCCAAATGTAATGAGGTACATCAGGAAAGGCTGCGGTTAAATAAGCACTTCCGATCGCAAAATTCACCATAGGCAGAAATAAATAATCCAGTAAAAGTGTCCAGCCCACAAGGAAGCCGACATGAGGATGAATACTTTTTTGCGCATATGTATAAGCAGATCCTGCTTTTGGAAAAGCCTTCACCATATTCCCATAGCTAAGCGCTGTCAATAGTAATGCAAGTAACGTAAATATATAAGCTGCAGCGACGTGTCCTTTCGTCAGCTGAGCAACAATGCCGTATGAATCAAATACGACAAGTGGATCCATATAAGCAAGCCCGATCACAACAAGTGGAAAGACAGTCAGGCTGCGTTTTAGTCTTGGCTCTTCAGTCAATTTGCCTATCAGCTCCTCTAAAAAAATGAATAAATAATGCTCATTTTAAAAAGAATGCTACCAAGTGTCAATGCTATTTGAATAAATCTTTTTTCTAAAGTGTGCCCGCTTTGCACGCCGGACGTTTTAGTATATGATGATACATAGAATAAGTCGTGATTTGACTAACAAGAAAGGTGAAGCGAAATGAAGGAAGAACTGAATACAAATCAAGAACAGGAACGGATGGAGCTGGATGAAGAAAGTTTATTTCTTGTCTCCCAAACGTTTAAAGCCTTATCTGATCCGACACGTATTCGTATTCTGCACCTGCTGTCTCAAGGTGAATACTCGGTAAATGATATCGCAGAAACGCTGAATCTCATGCAATCAACTGTTTCTCATCAGCTGCGTTTTTTAAAAAACCTTCGTCTCGTGAAATCTAGACGAGCAGGGACATCGATTTTTTACAGCCCTGAAGATCAGCATGTGATGGAAGTACTTGAACAAATGATTCATCATGCGCAGCATGACTAATAAAAACCTTCCTACTCAAATAGGAAGGTTTTTACGCATGATGCGTATGTGCTACTCGTTTACCTGCTTTCATCATTTGATAAGAAAAAACAACATAGTAAGCAGCTAACAGAAAAAAGCTGAGCATGGTCATGGCATCATCACTCACAATATGCTGATACAGTTCAACGACACCAATCTTTGTGAGCGAATGGTTCGTCAGTTCACCCAGCTTAAAACTAAGTCGAGATAAAAATAAGCATAAAATGAAGCTTTCAATCCATTTACTCGTTTTCACATAAAGGCGGCCATTTTCTTCTTTCATGCGGATCGTCTCATAGGCATGAACGGCCAGACTGCTTCCAAAGAGCATACCAATAGCGGCGTAGATGAAAATGCTGTGATTTTGCCAGCCTTCTAATAAGAGAATAAGGGCAGTGAGTCCAAATACATACATTCTCATCAAAAGACTGATCGGGCGCACAAGCTGATAGCGTCTCATTCGGTTCATTCGAAAGATGATGCAGATCAGCATAATGCTCCCAATGATGAATAACTGCCACACGTGATGTGTCATGATGCAACCTCCTCCTGCATGTGCAGGGATGTAAACGATGCTGGCTGTTCCTTATCTTTACCATTCTTTCTTTTTTTATCAAATCAAAACCTACATTTATGAAAAAGAGGAAAAGTCATGAAAATTGATCGTATTTTGTCTATTGTGATGCTGCTCATTAGCAAAAAGCAAGTACAAGCGAAAGACCTTGCTGAACTTCACGAAGTGAGCGTAAGGACGATTTATCGCGATATTGAGACCATCAATCAAGCCGGGATTCCTGTTGTGACAACACAAGGAGCAGGCGGAGGCATTTCGCTTGTTGACGACTATCGTTTAGAGAAAAAATTATTTACCGATGATGACATTGAGCTGATTTTAACAGCCCTTGAAAGCATGACGAGTGCATACTCCTTTAAAGAAAGTGAACATGTACTGAAAAAAATCAAATCTCTCATTCCCCCACATACCGATGAAAGCGAGAAACAGCACCATGTCTTTATTGATTTAAGCTCCTGGGGGAAAGACAGCCAGGCAGAAAAGAAGCTTCAGCTGATCCATACAGCTGCTTCCGCGCATCAATTCATTCAATTCACTTATCGCAACGCAAAAGGTGAAACACTTCAACGTAAAGTGGAGCCTTATACGCTTGTCTTAAAAGGAAGGCATTGGTACTTGTATGCGTTTTGTTGTGTGAAAAATGATTTTCGTCTATTCAAGCTGACCAGAATGACAGACCTCATCACCATTTCAGCATATTTCAGGCCGAAAAGAATCAAAAACGAAGAGAAGCCTTGGAATGACTCTTGGCATGAAGAACCTTCAGTCACAACGCTCACGCTTAGGTTAACGGAAACATCAGTTGGCAAAGTGAAGGAATGGGTGGATGAGAACGAATTGATCATATGTTCAGACGGAACCTATCTGGCAGCATTGACCGTGCCGCAAGATGATTGGCTGCACAGTTTCCTATTCCATTTAGGACCGGACGCCGACATTCTTTCACCTCAGCACATCAAGGAAGCATTTGATCTCCAATTAAAACAATTTATGAAGCGAATAGAAACTTGACACACTGTTGTCAGGTTTCTTTTTATATGATGGGAGAAAAGGAGATGAGAATGTATGTACGATATCGTCACATTAGAGAAACAATGGATCAAAGGGTTGTCTGTTCGAACAACAAACGAAATAGAGAAGACAAAAGAGCGTAAGATTGCACCGCTTTGGCAGGATTTTTTTGCGCAGCAGCTACATGGGGGACAAGCTCCAGTCATAGGGCTGTATTCAGATTATGAAAAAGATGAACATGGTTCTTATTTATTTACAGCTGGAGAGTTCGCGGATCAGCAGATCGAACATGTAAAAGAGATTCCTGCGTCCACCTACGCAAGATTTCAAACGAGAAAAGGACCGATTGAAGAGGTCGTGCTTGAAACATGGCACAAGATTTGGACGTGGGATCAGCGTCAATACCGCACTTATACAGGTGATTTTGAATGGTATGATGAAAGATCTATTGATCCAAAAGAAGCGCAAATTGATATTTACATTGCGGTTGATGAAAAAATGATTGCTAAAACTAATGCTATTAGTTAATATAAAACTAACGATATTAGTTTTAGGAGGGCAATCATGAGATTAACAACTTTTGACCGTCTGCACCAGCTTACATTGATGCCGCGATTATTTCCGGTAAATTGCTATGTCTTTGAGGAAGAGGAAGGACTCATCTTAATTGATGCTGCTTTAAAAATGGCGGCGAACTCGATCATCGAATTTGCCCGTAAAAAGAACAAACCAATTCATAAGATTATTCTCACTCATAGCCATATGGATCATATCGGCGCATTAGATGAGGTGAAGAAGGCTTTTCCAGAGGCAGTTGTCTATTTATCAAAACGTGATGCACGCCTTTTTGAAGGTGACTTTTCCTTGCTCCCTGATGAACCTCAGCAAAAAATTAAAGGCAGTTTTATGAAAAATATTCACACAAAACCAGATGTGCTTGTTGAAGAAGGAGATGAGATTGGGCCGCTCAAAGTGATTGCAACACCAGGGCATACACCGGGCAGCATTTCTTTATACGATGAAAGGTCAGGAGTTGTCATTGCAGGGGATGCACTTGTGACAAAAGGCGGCTTATCAGTAACGGGTGAGTTTCGGTGGAGCTTCCCGTTCCCGGCTTTTGCCACATGGGATGCAGAAACCGCACTAAAAAGCGCTGAAAAGTTACTGACATTGCGCATATCCTGTCTTGCTGCAGGACATGGTGACCTTATCATAGAGCCTCATGAAAAGCTTCAAGCTGCCGTTAAAAAAAGACAGCACCAGCTAAAAAAAGGAGGGCAGTAAACCGTGTCTCCAAGAATGGGAATTACACAAGAAAAAATTATGGATACAGCGGCTGCATTTGTTGATGAAGAGGGCTTCTCCGCTTTGACTATTGCTACATTGTCTAAAAGACTGAATATCAGGCCGCCTTCTCTTTATAATCATGTATCCGGCCTTCATGAGATTCAGGCAGCACTCGCAGTAAAAGGGCTCTCCATGCTTTGTGAGGAAGGGATGCAAGTCACAGAGGGGCTGGAAAAAGGAGAAGCTGTTTTAGCCTTTGCCAGACAATATGTGCACTTTGTCCGAGAACACCCAGGTCTTTATGAAGCTGCCTTTTCACATATGAACGAAAAAGAAGTACGTATTGCAGCAGAGCGCCTTGTTCAGTTTGTCCAAACCATCATGTCACGCTTTGGTGTAAAGGAAGAGGAAATGACACATGTCGTCAGAGGACTGAGAAGCTTACTGCACGGCTTCGGTGATATTTCTAATAAAAAGGGATTCCAACGAAAAGAACAGCTTGAAGAAAGTGTGAGTTATGCAGTTCGGCTCTATATCACAGGTGTATTGCAAAAAGAAGATCTGTCTATTTGACAGGTCTTTTTTTTTACAGTGAACCGATATCATAGAGAAGCATCCTTCTGGAACCATTTTTTTGAGAGAAAACGAATAAAGATTTGACAGTTTTGTGAAACATGGTATGCTTATTATGTGAAATAATTCACATAGAGGAGTAGAGGCAGATGAAAAGAAAGCCTGTTTATGTGGAAACAACCATTCATGCACCTTTAGAGAAAGTATGGGAATATACGCAAAATCCAAAGCTTCATGAACAGTGGGATTTGCGTTTTTCAACCATTTCATTAAATGGACCTCAAGATGAACAGCCCCAAACCTTTTTGTATGAAAAGCATCTTGGATTTGGTGTAAGTGTCACAGGGACAGGAGCATATCGAACTAGAATGATGGATGAACGAAATGAAAGGTCATCCTCACTTAAATTCAAATCGTCACACCCGTTGTCTTTTATCAAAGAAGGCGGCGGCTATTGGAAATATGTGAAAACGAATGATCATATTGTGTTTCAAACGCAATTTGATTATGAACCGAAAGAAGGAAAAGGATGGGCGTGGGCAGATCGATTACTTTTTCGCCCGATGATGGGGCTTATGACGGCCTTTAGTTTTGGCGCACTAAAGACGTGGCTTGAAAAGGGTACGCACCCTCGGTTGTTACTGGAGAGAACACTTGCCCATTATGGAATTTGTTTGCTGTTTGCCATCGTCTGGCTATGCCAAGCGGTTATCCCTTTTTCACATTCTGCTTTTGATCATAGCACCGGATTTCGGTTGTTTTATGCCCTTATAGGCGTATCATGGCTGATACCTAAGCTATCAAAGAAATATTTGTTCATTCTTCAAAGTGTGTTTCTGCTGCTGATGCTTTGTATCGGGATCCTATCCCCCCAAACGACACTCCATGAGCCGCTTGTGATGAGTGCATTTTTGATCCTATCCATTGCAGGAATGATTAATTTAAAAGATTGTATAGACGTATTCTCGATCAAACGAAAAAGGGGAGGTAGACATGGTCGTTCATCGTCATCAAGTAAAGGATTACGATAAGCTTCATCCAAAATTAAAAGAGAGATACAACCGTGCGTTTACCGCTGAAGGCACTATGGAGGAAATAGGCGGCGGAACGAGGCTCATTCGATTTTTCTTCAAAATTGGTCCACTCTTTCGCTGTTTTTTCCCTGAGAGAGGAAAAAACATTCCCTTCCGAATTGTCAATAAACCCTTTATGACAAATAAGGGAGAGGAAGGCATGCACTGGTTCCGTACGTTTTATTTCCCAAAGAAGGAACGTCACTTTGATGCAGATATGATCATTGATCAGAAGAGTCATAAAGTACTAGACTATTTTGGAAAGCCTAGACTTCTTATGTCAGAGCTTCATTTTACAGTAACAAAGCATGGGTTCCTTCACATTCAATCCGGCCGGCAGAAGCTGTTGATGTTAGGACGTGAGTGGCCGCTGCCTTCATGGCTTTACGGTGTGTCAGATGTCACAGAAGGCTACGACGAGCACGCGGGTGAGTATACCATTGATGTGCATGTGAAAAATCGACTGTTTGGGACCCTTTTTACATATAAAGGCCGGTTTACTGAAAGGGTGATGTCTCATGATGAATAAATGGCATTTGATATCAAGCTTCCTCTTTATGTGCTGGTTTATCGCCACCCGTTTAATGACAGGTCCGTTAGCAGAGTTGTTTGTACTGATAGCGATTCTGTTTTTCCTTCCTGCAGTTTTAGCCTTTTTTGTGAAGGAAGAGAGGGAGAGTAAGCCGTGGATACTGCTCGGCTTTTTAATGAAAGCCTTTCCATTAGCTGCTCTTTGTGCAACGGCTGCATTCATCTATCATTCTGCCTTGTTTGCATCGGGATGGTTTTTGTATACGATTCTTTTGGCGTTATATGGCTGTACTCGTTTGCTGAAAAGGGGAATCTTTCCACTTCATGAATTGATGACGGGTGGTGCATGGATGTATCTCGCTTTAGGAGGGCTTTGGTTTTGGCTGTACACGGCAGATATACAGGTAATGACCTTTTCACCAATCATCGTGCTTTTGACCGCTATTCATTTTCATTACTCGGCTTTTTTTATCCCGCTTTTCTATGGATTATTAGGGAGAAATCGAGAAAAAGAGACAGCTTTATACAAAGCGGCAGGATGGGTGATTTTGCTGTCGCCTGTGATGATTGCTGTTGGGATTAGCTTCTCCCGTCTCTTTGATACGTTCAGCGTCACGCTATATGTCATTGCACTCTACTTGTACGGCATTCTTTGTATGAAAACAAGGTTTCGATCGACTGTGGCAAAAGTGCTGATTGTGTTTTCTAGCTGCGTCTTAATGGGAACAATCGTGCTATCTCTTCTTTATTCCGCTGGCATGCTCATGCGCGTGACCTACATCAGCATTGATCAGATGATTTGGTTTCATGGCAGTATTAATGCCTTTTTTGTGATTTTACCAGGTTTGATTGGATGGCTGATCGAAGGGCCAAAGGATCAATTGAAGCAGAAGCACTTTCCGATATCAAAAGTGCATGGCCGTTTTCATTTGGTCTCTTTTCAAAAGGAAAGAATGTATGATCAAGAGAACCTCGGTTTAGTCGATTCACTTGATGATTTAAATGGAACGACATTTTCAGCTGAAAGGGTGTCACCTGTGATTCGAAGGTTTTATGAAAATCCGACGGCCTTTACGTTAAAAGCAGCAGTCTGTTTTCATTGGTGGGTGAGGCCTTTTGTTTTTTTACTTCAGCCAATTTTCAAGAAAATAGGCCAGCTCTATTTGGGAACATCTCGTAAGCCGTATGAAATGAAGGGACGTCTGACTGCATTTCAACATTCTAAAGAAGGGCGAAAGGATGTCAGGGCGTGGATTCGTCACAACGAAAAAGGGGAGCAGGTCTTTTTTGCACTTTATGCTCATCATCACGATGCAGCTGCGGGCTATATGAATATTGCGCTGCCGCTTCCATATTCTCAGCTGACCGCCATTTTAAAACCTTTTAATGAAAAGGAAGACTTTCTATTAAAAAGTGCATGTCCAAAAGGCAGTACCGGTGACGAAGGGTTGTATTTGCATACACCTTTTATCACCATGAAACTGCCAATGGAAGAAAGCTTTCATATGAAGCCGGAGACAGATAAAAGTCTCACAGCGGTTCATCAAATGAAGCTATTCGGTATTCCTTTTTTAACGATTCATTATCAAATTAACAGCGGGAAGCCATCCTGTTAATCAATGATGTCACATGGTTCACCGTGCCGAATGATGTTCACAATTGCTTGCCCATCACTCGGATGATGATCTGCATACTGGACTGGCAGCAGTGCAAAAAATACATAGTAGACTGAGAAGTAAGCAAATTGATAGAAAAATTGATGTTCTGGCAGGATATCATTGGCGATCATTGTATTCAGTATGAGAACACTGAGCAGGTTGCATAATGATCCGCCTAGGTAGACAAGAATGTGCGAGAATCGGTTATTTTTCCTCATTTCTTCATAATGGCAAAATGCATCTAGAAAATAGATTCGTCTAATTTCCACAACACCTATTTTCAATACTTTTTTGCCTCTGCCAAGAGCAAAAGAAACCTTTGCGCCAAACATCCATGCGACCATAATATGGCCAAGCTGATGCAAGATGGCAACGATAGGAAGAATGACGAAAAACGACCAGCAAAATGTCCACATATCTGATAATGTAAACAAGTGTTAACCCCTCCCCAATATGTTTGGGAGGAAGCAGTAGGATTATTTGCCATTTTACTGAATTCATTTTCAGGATGCAAACATTTAATACACGACGATAAAAACATTATGTAAACTAAAGGGTGGTTTTTGCCGTGAATCGGCTTTTTGACTCACTTTTTTACGAAATGAATGTGCTACAATGAAAAAAACAATAGATGACTCTAGTAAATGAACTTACTCTTGAAAGAAGAGGAGAGAAACAGATGGCAGATATTGAACAGTTTTTGGCGTTAGATATTCGTGTTGGGACGATCATTGAAGCAGAATTCTTTGCAGAGGCAAGAGTTCCTGCATTGAAACTCAAGATTGATTTTGGTGAAGAGATTGGTTTAAAGCAATCCAGTGCTCAGCTGACAAAACGTTATACGGCTGAGAATCTCACTGGCAGACAAATCGTAGCAGTCGTCAATTTTCCGCCAAGAAGAATTGCAGGGTTCAAATCAGAAGTGCTTGTCTTAGGGGGCATGCCGTCAAAAGAAGACGTGGTTTTACTAGCCACAGATGAGCCTGTTGAAAATGGAACAAAAATAGGATAAGAAAAAAGACATCTTCCTGAGAAGATGTCTTTTGCGTATTGAGGCGGAATAACCACACGCCACATTCGTGTGTGTCTCAAGGAGACATGTTACCCGACTTACACAATTCAGCTCATCGCTTGATAAATATAGCATGGGATGAGCTGAATTGCAACCATTAAATGATTCACTTCAGTTTTTCACGTCATTTCAGCCGGAAAAATGACAAGAAATCAATTATTTGGATTATTTTTTCGAAAAATATTGAAAAGTCAGATCAGATTTTATAAAATGAATTCATCTTAGTTTGTTTAGTCGATAAACTAAGATGAATTCCAAGTGATGATCCGACTATTAAAGGGGATGATTCCGTCATTCAAATCATTTGCTGCGTATGTGGGCTAAGCTGAAAGATCAGATGTTCAGCTTCATTTTTACAACAAATTGAAAGCGCTTTATATTCTTCGTATTGACTGCTGCTGCCCTCCATCATCTGTTCGTTAGAAGAGGCTAAGAGAAGAAGGGAGAAAGCTCATGGTAAGTGAGAATTTAAAAAAGATTCGTATGTCTGAAAAAGTGGGATATGCTTCAGGAGATTTCGCATGTAACTTAATTTATGCAACTGTCTCTACGTATCTATTATTTTTTTATACAGATGTGTATGGTTTATCAGCGGCGGCGGCAGGGACGATGTTTTTAGTTGTCCGCGCCATTGATGCGCTTGCAGATCCGTTTATTGGTGCATTGGTGGATCGAACGAACAGCCGTTTTGGCAGGTTCAGACCTTACTTGTTATTCGGTGCGTTTCCTTTTGTAGTACTTGCTATCCTTTGCTTTACAACACCTGATCTTTCTGAAATGGGTAAACTCGTTTATGCCTACATCACGTATGTTGGTTTATCGCTTACATACACTTTCATCAATGTTCCTTATGGTGCTTTAACATCAGCAATGACAAGAAATAACCAAGAGGTTGTCAGTATTACGTCTGTTCGTATGCTTTTTGCTAATCTCGGAGGTCTAGTTGTTGCTTTTTTTGTTCCTTTTCTTGCGACTTTTTTGAGTGATAAAACAGGAAATACAGCCCTCGGCTGGCAGATGACGATGGCTTTTCTCGGCGTTCTTGGCGGTGCATTACTTATTTTCTGTTTTAAAAGCACGAATGAACGTGTCACGCTTCAAAAGCCGGAGGAAAAAATTAAGTTCAGTGATATCTTTGTGCAGTTACGTGTCAATCGTCCGCTTGTTGTATTAAGCATTTTCTTTATTATTATTTTTGGCGTGAATTCGATCAGTAACTCTGTTGGGATCTATTATGTGACGTATAACCTTGGCAGAGAAGATTTAGTGAAATGGTACGGACTCATTGGCAGTCTGCCAGCATTAATGGTGCTGCCGTTTATTCCAAAACTGCACAAGCTGTTAGGAAAGAAAAAGCTGCTGAATTATTCATTATTGCTGAATATTGTAGGTCTTCTTGCATTACTTGTGATACCGCCGAGTCAAGTCACTTTAATACTTGTTTTCAGGCTTGTCGCAGCTGCAGGAAGTATTACAGCCGGTGCTTACATGTGGGCGCTCATTCCTGAAACCGTTGAATATGGCGAATATAAAACAGGAAAAAGAATGGGCGGGCTCATCTATGCCATCATCGGATTTTTCTTTAAATTTGGGATGGCATTAGGCGGGATTGTGCCAGGGCTTGTACTCGATCGCTTTGGCTATGTTGCCAACCAAATGCAAACACCAGAAGCTTTACTGGGCATTTTAATCACGACAACGGTGATTCCTGTATGCTTACTGATTTTAGCGATGGTGGATATTAATTTTTATAACCTAGATGAAGAAAAACATAAAAAAGTCGTACGGGAGCTTGAGAATAGAGACAAAGTGTATCTCGATCATATGGACGATTTTAAAATGTAGGTCTCTGAAAGAGGAGGAAGTTCAATGAAGATTACCAATCCAGTGCTCAAAGGGTTTAACCCCGATCCAAGTATTTGCCGTGTTGGAGAAGATTATTATATGGCCGTCTCTACATTTGAATGGTTCCCAGGGGTACAAATTTATCATTCGAAGGATCTCGTCCATTGGCGCCTTGCTGCGCGTCCTTTGCAAAAAACGTCGCAGCTGGATATGAAGGGAAATCCTGATTCTGGCGGAGTATGGGCGCCGTGCTTAAGCTATGCGGATGGGCAGTTTTGGCTTATTTATTCAGATATCAAAGTAGTGGATGGTCCATTTAAAGACGGTCATAATTATTTGGTCACGGCAAGCGAAGTGGACGGCGATTGGAGTGAACCGATCCGGCTCAACAGCTCCGGCTTTGATCCATCTTTATTCCATGATCAAAGCGGGAAGAAATACGTCTTAAATATGCTGTGGGACCATAGAGAAAAGCATCATTCCTTTGCAGGTATTGCCTTGCAGGAATATAGTGTGGCTGAAAAGAAGCTCATCGGTCGAAGGAAGGTCATTTTTAAAGGCACACCGATTAAACTGACAGAAGCGCCGCATCTGTATCATATCGGTGACTACTACTATTTATTAACGGCAGAAGGAGGTACCAGGTATGAGCATGCAGCAACGATCGCCCGTTCCTCACATATTGAAGGGCCTTATGAGGTTCATCCTGATAACCCGATCTTAAGTGCCTTCCACGCGCCTGAACATCCGCTTCAAAAATGCGGGCATGCTTCAATCGTTCAAACGCATACAAATGAATGGTATCTCGCTCATCTCACTGGCCGTCCGATTCAATCAAACAAGGAATCTATTTTTCAACAGAGAGGTTGGTGTCCTTTAGGAAGAGAAACAGCGATACAAAAGCTTGAATGGAAGGATGGCTGGCCTTATGTTGTAGGCGGAAAGGAGGGGACGCTTGAGGTTGAAGCGCCAAAGATCGAAGAAAAGGTTTTTGCACCAACCTATCATACAGTCGATGAATTTAAAGAATCAACACTAAATAGACACTTCCAAACATTAAGAATTCCGTTTACCGATCAGATTGGTTCGTTAAAGGAGAAACCTCAGCATTTAAGGTTATTCGGCCGCGAATCTTTAACGTCTAAGTTTACCCAAGCATTTGTTGCAAGACGCTGGCAAAGCTTTTATTTTGAAGCAGAGACAGCTGTTTCGTTCTTCCCAGAAAACTTTCAGCAAGCAGCTGGTCTTGTGAATTATTATAATACGGAAAACTGGACAGCACTCCAGGTGACATATGATGAGGAACTTGGCCGCACGCTTGAACTATCTGTCTGTCAAAATCTTGCCTTTTCTCAGCCATTGACACATAAAATCATCATTCCTGACGAGGTCACTTATGTCTATTTAAAAGTGACCGTTCGGAAAGAGACATATAAATATTCTTATTCTTTTGACCAAAAAGAGTGGAAGGAAATTGATGTACCGCTTGAATCCATCCATTTATCCGATGATTTTATTCGAGGCGGGGGGTTTTTTACAGGGGCATTTGTCGGTATGCAGTGCCAAGATACGAGCGGCGAGCGTCTTCCTGCTGATTTTCACTATTTTCGCTATGAGGAAACAGACGAATAAGAAAGACAACTCGCTACGAGCTGTCTCTAATTGAAAAACAAATAGGTCATGTTGTGAGGGTGGCATCTTGCAGAAAAGCTTCTATGACAAGAGATGTCATCCCCAATACTGGCGCATTGTATCCTAATGATGAAGGGAGCAGCTCTACATGTGAGCTGAATTGCGTATCCATTCGCGAGGATACCTCCTCCTCAATCACATGTAGAACCGCCTGATGTGATTCGATCACTTTGTTTCTTAAAATAATGGCTTGCGGGTTAAAGGTATGCAGGACGTTTGTGAGACCGACACCAAGGTAAAAGCCAAAGTTGCGCAGGGCATTGAGCGTTTTCATATCATTTAACTTGGCCAGCTGTTCCAGGTCTTGATGGGAGATGTGCTGATCATCTGTTTGAAGAGACTGAAACAAGGCTTTCTCAGAAGCATACAATTCCCAGCATCCACGGTTCCCGCAGCTGCATGTTGGTCCGTTAAAATCGATTGTCATATGTCCCATTTCACCAGAAAAGCCGTATGCCCCTCTGTATAAATGATGATCGATGATGATTCCGATCCCGATGCCAGTGCCGATGCTTGCATAGATCAAATGGTCATAATGTTTAGCGGCACCAAAGATTTTTTCACCATATGCACCGGCATTTGCTTCATTTTCAATGAAGATCGGTACTTGGAATGTCTCTTGCAGCGTGGTTTTCAGATCAACATTTTTCCATTTGGAATGAGGCGTAAACACGATTTGTTCACCTGCATCCACTAAACCATGTATGCATAGGCCAATGCCAATGAGCCCGTATGGGGAAGAGGGCATTCGTGAGATGAGCTGCTGTATTAATTCAATTAATTTACGTATTGTGACCTCAGGAGAGCTGGGTGGGAGCTTGATCTGCTCTTCGTAAAGAATGGATCCTTCAAGATCAGTTAATATGCCATTGACATAATCAACGCCGACATCGATCCCAATGGAGCAGCCAGCACGTTTATTAAACATTAGTAAAACCGGTCTTCTCCCGCCGCTAGACTCACCTTGACCGATTTCATAGACAAGATGTTCTTTCATTAACGTACTTACCTGAGAAGAAACAGTCGATTTATTTAATCCAGTGCGTTCAGATAATTTTGCTCTCGAAATGGGCGCATGCTGGAGAATTTCTTTTAATAATAGTTTTTGATTTATTTTTTTTACAAAGTTCTGATCAGCGATATCCACGTTATCCACTCCATTTGTTTCGTCTTTAGATTAAGTTGAGAAGAGCTGCTTTTTTCAGCATGTATTTAGTAAGATAAATGATTTTAACTTTATTATAACGAAAATATTTTTAAAAAACTAAAAAATATGGAAAATTCAAAATGATTTTTTCATAGATTGATCATTAGTTTGTTGAATAAACTTACAAAGTGTACTCAGGAGGAATGAAGCATGACCAAATCAAATATGAAAACGTTATACAGCTTAGAAGGAATCGGCAAAATTCAATATGAAGGAAAACAATCAAAAAATCCACTCGCTTTTCAATACTATAATCCAAGCGAAGTGATTGGCGGAAAAACAATGAAAGACCACCTGCGCTTTTCAGTTGCTTATTGGCATACATTGACTGCTGATGGAACAGACATGTTTGGAACTGGCACGATGCAAAGAGCGTGGGACTCTTATAGCGGAATGGATTTAGCAAAAGCTAGATTGGAAGTCGCCTTTCAGCTTTTTGACCTGTTGGATGTTCCGTATTTTTCATTCCATGATCGTGACATCGCGCCAGAGGGGGAGACGCTTCAAGAGACCAATCAACAATTAGACATCATTTTAGAAAGAATGAAAGAATACATGAAGCAAAGCGGAGTAAAGCTGCTGTGGAACACGGCCAATATGTTCAAGCATCCTAGATTTGTACACGGTGCTGCGACATCTTGTCATGCAGATGTCTTTGCCTATGCGGCCGCACAGGTCAAAAAAGGCATTGAAACCGCCAAAGAACTCGGTGCAGAAAATTATGTTTTCTGGGGTGGACGAGAAGGGTACGATACGCTGCTCAATACAGATATGAAAAGAGAGCTTGATCACATGGCGGCTTTCTTGCATATGGCTGTTGATTATGCAAAAGAAATTGGGTACACTGGCCAATTTTTAATCGAACCAAAACCAAAGGAACCAACCACTCATCAATACGACACAGATGCAGCGACATCCATCGCCTTTTTAAAACAATACGGATTAGATTCCCATTTCAAATTAAATATCGAGGCCAATCATGCGACACTGGCCGGCCATACGTTTGAGCATGAATTACGTGTCGCAAGAATTCATGGGCTGCTCGGTTCTGTTGATGCAAACCAAGGAAATTCGCTTCTTGGGTGGGATACAGATGAATTTCCAACCGATCTGTATGCCACAACTCTTGCCATGTATGAAATTCTGCAAAATGGCGGTCTAGGGTCTGGCGGTCTTAATTTTGATGCAAAAGTGAGAAGAGCTTCCTTTGAACTTGAAGATATTTTATATGCCCATATTGCCGGGATGGATGCATTCGCAAAAGGACTGCGGGTCGCTCATAGACTCATAGAAGACCGTGTGTTTGAAGATGTTATAAAGCACCGGTATCGCAGCTTTTCTGAAGGAATTGGACGTGATATTTCAGAAGGAAAGGCAAACTTTCATACATTAGAAGAATATGCGCTGAAACATCCTTTGATCAGAAACGAATCGGGAAGAGAGGAACAGCTGAAAGCCCGTTTGAATCAATACTTGTTAGAAGATTAATTGAAGGGGCTGACCTGTTTTGAAGGAGTGAAAACATGAAATATGTGATGGGAATTGATCTGGGAACAAGCGGGGTCAAGGCGATATTAGTGGATGAGAGCGGAAAGGTGTGCTGCGAAGCCTCTAAGCCGTACCGCCTCATTCAAGAGAAGCCTGGATATTGTGAGCAGCACCCCGAGGATTGGGTAAAGCAGACAATGGCTGCGATGAAAGAACTGATGGCAAAGCAGCCTGTTCATTCAAGACGAGTTGAAGGCATCAGCTTTTCCGGCCAGATGCATGGATTAGTTCTATTAAATGAATCTCGCGAAGTGCTCCGCCCTGCAATTTTATGGAATGATACACGGACGACAGCACAATGTACGCACATGACAAAAAAGCTGGGAGACCGGCTGCAAAAGATCACAAAAAACCAGGCGTTAGAAGGATTCACACTGCCAAAATTATTATGGGTAAAGGAACATGAACCACATATTGATCTGCAAATCGACATGTTTTTACTCCCAAAAGATTATGTCAGATTTCGTTTAACAGGCGCAGTCCATATGGATTATTCTGATGCGGCTGGCACCTTGCTGTTAAATATCGGTGAACAGACGTGGAGTGAGGAGATTTGTCAGGCGTTTGATATTTCTCCTCACATTTGCCCGCCGCTTGTCACATCAGAGGCGGAGGTTGGTACACTTTTGCCGCACATTGCACGTGAAGTTGGGATGAAAGAAGGCGCAAAGGTTTTTGCCGGCGGGGCAGATAATGCCTGCGGAGCAATTGGTGCTGGCATCTTGTCCTCTGACCGCACGTTATGCAGTATCGGCACATCTGGGGTCATTCTTTCCTATGAAGAGGATCATGAAAGGGAGCTTCAAGGGAATTTGCATTTGTTTCATCATGCAAAAAAAGACGCTTTTTACACAATGGGTGTCACCCTTTCAGCAGGATATAGCCTTAACTGGGCAAAACACTTACTGGCTCCTGAGGAATCGTTTCAGTCACTTTTAGAAGGTGCGGCTCATGTTGCACCAGGAGCGAAAGGATTGCTCTTTACACCCTATTTAGTTGGGGAAAGAACACCTCATGCGGATTCGATCATTCGCGGCAGCTTGATTGGATTAGACAGCAGGCATGAAAGGGCACATGTTGTCAGAGCTGTTTTAGAGGGAATTACCTTTTCGCTAAATGAATCTATCGCATTATTCCGGCAGGCAGGAAAAAACATAGATTCTATTGTATCTATTGGCGGCGGTGCGAGAAGCCGGACATGGCTTCAAATGCAAGCAGACATTTTTCAGGCTGAAGTCATCCAGTTAGACAATGAACAAGGGCCCGCTTTAGGTGCAGCGATGCTTGCCGCAGTTGGCTGCGAATGGTATCCGTCACTTGAAGTATGTGCACATCAGTTGATCCATCAAGCTGCTGTTTATGAGCCAAATCAGCCGCACGCAGAAGTATATGCCGATCTATTTCATTTGTATCAAAGGATTTATACACAAACAAAAGACATCCATGCCGGGTTAAAGCAGTATCGTTCCATCTAGCAGAAAGGGCTGCATGAAAGGAGGTGATGGGTTTTTCACCTTAGGGATGACAGAACAATACGGATGAAAAAAGGAGAGGGATGGAAAATGAATTTGAAAAGATTGAGGCTGTTGTTTGTGATGTGTATTGGATTTGTGCTGACACTGACGGCTGTGCCAGCTCATGCGGAAACGATTTATGATAATAGGATAGGGACACACAGCGGATACGATTTTGAATTATGGAAGGATTACGGAAATACCTCGATGACACTCAATAACGGCGGGGCATTTAGTGCAAGCTGGAACAATATTGGAAATGCCTTATTTCGAAAAGGAAAGAAGTTTGATTCCACTAAAACTCATCATCAACTTGGCAACATCTCCATCAACTACAACGCAGCCTTTAACCCGGGCGGGAATTCCTATTTATGTGTCTATGGCTGGACACAATCTCCATTAGCTGAATACTACATTGTTGAGTCATGGGGCACATATCGTCCAACAGGAACGTATAAAGGATCATTTTATGCCGATGGAGGCACATATGACATATATGAAACGCTCCGTGTCAATCAGCCTTCTATCATTGGAGACGCTACCTTCAAACAATATTGGAGTGTACGTCAAACAAAACGCACAAGCGGAACTGTCTCCGTCAGTGAGCATTTTAAAAAATGGGAAAGCTTAGGCATGCCAATGGGAAAAATGTATGAAACAGCATTAACTGTAGAAGGCTACCGAAGCAACGGAAGTGCGAATGTCATGACGAATCAGCTGATGATTCGATAAAAGCATATGAAAAAAGCCAGCAAAAAACGGCTGGCTTTTTTCTATGATAATTTTTCAACTTCCACTCTGCCAGAAAAGAACGTCGCGCCGCCGCCCATATCTGCCAATCGATCAGGTGTTAATCCGTTCACTAAATGCTTTTTGCCTTTTTGATCTGCCCATAATCCTTGACTGACCACAACACCAGATAATACATTTTGACCGACTGACACGACAAGCTCACACTCTCCTCGGTCGTTTAGCACACGCACCATGTCACCATCTTCAATTTTTCTTTCCTTTGCATCCTGTTCATTCATGTGAAGCTTCGGAAATTTCTCAAGCTTTTGATGCTTTTCATGAAGTGAGAAGGTGGAGTTCAGAAAATTATGGTTCGGTCCCGGTATAAAGGTAAGCGGATAATCGCTTTCCTGATAAAGGGGCACATAGGTTGGAAGTGCTGGATACCCGTCTTTTTTCATTTGTTCAGAATAAAGCTCAATTTTCCCGCTTGGGGTTTGAAGCTTTAATTCCTGGAAAGGTCCACGTTTTGCTTTGATCCATTTCTTTTCTTTTAATGCTTCGTATGAAATGTCCTCATAATGCGGATTTTCTGGATGATGAAGAGCTTGTTCCATGAGTTCAGCATCTGTCTCGCGGAAGGCTTCATCTTCAAAGCCCATCGCATGGGCTAACAGGCGGAATACTTCAGTATTGGATTTGCTTTCTCCGTAGCGTTCTATCACTGGCTCCTGAATTTGAATATAATGATGCCAGTACGATGTATAGAAATCCTCGTTTTCAAAGGCAGATGTCGCCGGCAGGACAATGTCTGCATACGCCGCTGTTTCTGTCAGGAATAAATCATGAACCACTGTAAATAAGTCCTCTCTCAGCAAACCTTCTCTGACTTTATTCGCTTCAGGTGTCACAACCGCTGGGTTGCACGAGTAGATAAAGAGAGAATCAACGGAAGGCTCTGCGCTTGTCAGCACACTGCCTAGCTGATTCATATTAAATGATCTAGGCGTGCGTTCTTTTAATAAATCCGGCCGCTGAAGAGCTGTTTCATTATAGCTGAGAAAAGAAGAGTTTGATTTCATCGCGCCGCCGCCCTTGTGCAGCCATTGACCAGTCAGGGCAGGGAGGCAGGAAATGGTTCTAATACTCATCCCGCCATTATCATGGTGCTGTAAACCATTCCCAATGCGAATGAGAGAGGGCGATGTCTCAGCGTACATTCTTGCAAGTGTAATGATGTCGCCTTTAGGGACACCCGTGATTCGCTCAACTGTGTCTGGATCATACTGCTTTACATGCTCGCGCAGCTCTTTATGGCCGACCGTGTAAGTCTCTAAAAAGGCTTCATCTGTACGTTCCTCTTTAAAAAGGACATGCATGATGCCAAGGGCAAGTGCACTGTCAGTACCAGGACGAAGCGGAATGAACCAATCTGCCATCCGGCCGGTTTGGTTCTTGTGAACATCAATCACGACAATCTTAGCTCCTTGCTTTCGCGCTTTTTGTGCCAAGGTGATTTGGTGCATATTGGTCGACACAGCATTGATGCCCCAAAAGATAAATAGTTTCGTATGAATGGTGTCTTCAGGATCTGTCCCAATGCTTGCGCCCATTGTATATTTATAGCCAGTCGTTCCTGCTGACTGACAGATCGTCCGGTCTAACTGGCTTGAACCAAGACGATAAAAAAAGCGGCGGTCCATTCCTTCTGCGTTGAGATTGCCCATGTTCCCATAGAAGCTGTAAGGCAGAATGCTTTCTGGTCCTTTTTCTTCGATCAGCTTTGTCCATTTTTGACGAATGGTTTCAATGGCTTCTTCCCACGTAATCGGCACAAACTGTGCTTCGCCTTTTTGGCCAACACGTTTTAACGGAGTGGTCAGTCTTTTTTCATCATATAAACGGGCTGTGACATTACGCACTTTGTTGCATATGTTTCCTTGTGTGACAGGGTGGTCCGGATCTCCCTGCACTTTCACGATCTTTCCATTTTCTTTATGTATTAAAAGACCGCACTGATCCGGGCAGTCTAACGAACAAACTGATTTGAATATTCCGTCTTTCATCGCTGTATAATCGGTCATGAGTTTTTGGCTTCCTTTCTTCATTCCGTTATCACTTTGTATGGACTTTATTTTAGCATGTTCGGAGGTGGAAGGTAAGAAAGAGATGATGAATTGAAGAAAATGAAAAAAAGCCCCTGAAAAAGGGACTTTTAAAAACGGGTGACATGTACAGGAAATTCTTTTACCCCAAAAACAAACGTGCTTTGAATAGGTTTTAGCTGTTCTGCCACGCAGGTGATGTCTTGAAACGTATGGAGTAAAACGTCAAGCGCAATGTTGCTTTCAAGCCGGGCAAGCGGTGCACCGAGACAAAAATGAATGCCAAATCCAAAGCTCATATGCGGATTTGATTTTCGGTCAAGCCGGAACGTATCTGGATCTTCAAACTTCTGTTCATCCCGATTTGCTGAAGCAACCCAGCTGATGAGGTAGTCTCCTTTTTGAATGTGCGCGCCTGCAATTTCAACATCCTCTGCGGCGATTCGGCCAATGGCTTGAACAGGGGGATAATACCGCAGCGTTTCCTCAGTCAATTGAGGAATAAGAGAGGGGTCCTGCCGAACTGATTCAGCAATATGCGGCTGCTCTGTCAGCAGTCGTACGGCATTGGTTATTAAATTGGTCGTTGTCTCATTGCCTGCAACGAGTAATAGAATACAAAAGCCAAGCAGTTCATTCTCGGTTAAACGCTCTCCATCAATTTCTGCTTGAATGAGAAGCGAGATCAAGTCATCGGCAGGCGTTTCTTTTCTTTTTTTGATCAAATGAGCAAAATAAATGGACAGCTCCTCTTCAGCGCGTTTCTGCATATCTACAACAGCCTGAATGGCTTCCTTTGATTCATCCTTAGCACCTGCCACAAGGGCATCAGAATGTTTTTTAATCAGCTCTCTGTCCTGCACCTCTGCACCGAGAAGCTCAGCGATGATCATCACTGGCAGGGGAGCTGCTAAATCTTGCACAATATCAAACGTACGTTGATCCTTTACTTGATTTAATAGATCATGTGTCAGGTCTTTGATCTTATCTTCTAATTGCTTGATCGCTTTTGGGGTGAATGCTTTATTCACAAGCGCTCTCATCTTTGTATGTTTTGGAGGATCCATCGTTAAAATACTTGTTTTAGACGTGCTTCTTCCTCGCTGTGAAGAGAACACTTTAGGCTGCTTTAGAACAGACTGGATATCCGCATATCGAAAAAGATCCCAGCACTTTCTTGTCTCATCATATCTAATATCACTCTCTGCACGCAGCTCATTGTAAATAGGGAATGGGAAAAGAAGGTCATCGGTAGAACGGATTTCTTTCATTGGAATCACATTGACATAGTTTTCTTTCACTTTCATTATGAACGCTCCTTTTTCACATGATTTCTCTTTCACGGTATCACCAGTAAAATATCATTTCAACGGACATGTTTTCTAAAATATGTCAATAGTCTAATCGAAAGATTCAAGCACATTCACCATATAGGAAAATAGAAAGTCATTAAAATGAGAGCGCTTTCTAAAAAATAGAATTGAAGTCACCGAAACCAAAAATAAAATGGTGAATTTAGTCGAACGAAAGGGTCCTATGATTCAAATGATCATAGTTCTTTTGATCTAAAATGCTGTATTTGAAAAACACGGCTAACATACTTGCAGCAAGCTGCCGGCCATGCATTCGGGACTTTTGAAAAGTGCAGGCTCTTTCTTGACACGATTTCTCATCATGTTACGATAACTAACGTGCGAAAAACACGAACAAAAAGCGAACAAGGGAGAGGATCAATATCATTGATCAAAAGAAAGTTGCTTTCATTGGAGCAGGTTCTATGGCGGAAGGAATGATCGCAGGGATTGTGCGATCAGGACAGATGCCGCTAGGCCAAATTTACGCAACAAACAGACAAAATCAACTTCGATTGAATGAACTAACGAAACGATACGGCATCCAAACAGCCGCAATGGATTCATTTCCTTTTGAAGAAATGGATATGTTGATCCTGGCCATGAAGCCAAAGGATGCTGAAGCAGCCCTTGAATCATTAAAACCTCGTATTCAGCCAGATCAGCTCATCATGTCTGTCCTTGCAGGTGTTAAGCTATCGTATATTGAAGACATGCTGCATGAAGGGCAGCCTGTTATGAGGGTCATGCCAAATACATCAAGTACGATCGGGGCGTCAGCGACTGCTTTATCTGCTGGACGTTACGTGAAAAACGACCATATGAGCATAAGTCAGGCTCTTTTGTCTGAAATGGGCGAAGTCTATACCATTCAGGAAGAGCAAATGGATATTTTCACTGGAATTGCTGGAAGCGGGCCCGCCTACTTTTATTTCTTAATGGAAAGAATCGAAGAAGCAGGAGAAGAGGCAGGTTTATCAAAGGAATTGTCTCGCCAAATTGGCGCGCAGACACTCCTCGGTGCGGCAAAAATGCTGCAAGAAACAGAGGAAAATCCTTCTGTCCTAAGAGAGAAAATTACGTCACCAAATGGAACAACTGCTGCAGGACTGAATGCATTAGATGATTTTGGCGGGGGAGAAGCGATCAAGCAAGCTGTCAAACATGCTGCCAATCGTTCAAAAGAGATAAGCAATCAGCAAAAACAAAAAGTATCTATATAAATAGAGCTCAAGTACAGGAGTGATAAGGTGTACGCAGATAAAGAGAGAAAACGAATTGTTGTGAAAATCGGAAGCAGCTCTCTTACTAGCTTTCAAGGTGAGATTAGTTTGAAAAAACTAGAAAACCTCGTCAATCAAATTGTGAAACTTAAAGATGAAGGACACGAAGTCATTTTGGTTTCATCTGGTGCGGTTGCAGCTGGTTACCGAAAACTAGGATTTATCGATAGACCCAAAACACTGCCGGAAAAGCAGGCATCTGCCTCAATTGGGCAAGGGCTATTAATGGAATCATATTCTACTTTATTTTTATCACATGGTTATATTGCTTCACAGCTCTTAATCACAAGAAGTGATTTTTCTGATGAAACGCGCTATCAAAATGTGCGTAACACAATGAACGTGTTATTGGATCGAGGCATCATCCCAATTATTAATGAGAATGATACAGTGACGATCAATCGGTTGAAGTTTGGAGACAACGATACATTGTCTGCAAAAGTAGCTGGACTCATTGATGCGGATTTCCTTGCTATTTTATCTGATATTGATGGCTTGTATGAAGATAATCCTCATACAAATCCAAATGCGAAGAGAATTCTTGAAGTGACAGACATCACAGAAGACATCGAAGCAGCTGCTGGAGACGCAGGAAGCAGCGTAGGTACAGGCGGAATGAAATCAAAGCTCGATGCCTTTAAAATATCAATGGCCGCAGGGATCAACGGCTTTTTAGGAAAAGCAGATACGCCTCACATTTTAGACAAAGCGATCAATGGGACAGAGGACGGCACTTATTTTACCGCTGACGAAAATGTAGCGCCGCTCAATTATAAGAAGCAGTGGATTGCCTTTCATTCTGGACCAAAGGGTGAGATCGTGGTTCAAGAGAAAACACAGGAATTTCTCATGCACCGTGAGGGAAGTCTTGATTCTGATGGGATTGTCAATGTGAAAGGTTCATTTAAAAAAGGCGATGTGGTCCGTATTTTAGATCAAGATAAAAGAGAAATAGGGCTTGGCGTTGTGAATTATGCATCAGATGAACTCGCACGTAAGAGTGACTTGTTACAAGATGAAATCGTGCATGTCGTCGATCTAGAAGCATTTGTTTGTCATTTAGATTTATCGATTCCAGTTTGTTAACCAAAAGGGAGGAATTCCATGACACTGACAGCTGAAGTTGTCACATCGGTCAAAGAAAAAGCGAAGAAAGCAAAGCATGTTTCAAAAAAACTCGGTTTACTTCAGACAGAGGAAAAAAATGACGCGCTGCTTAAAATGGCAGAAGCGTTAGAGCAAAACAGCCGTTTCATTTTACAGGAGAATCAAAAGGATTTAGATGCTGGGAAAGAAAAGGGCTTCTCAGAGGCACTCATGGATCGATTAATGTTAAATGAAGAAAGAATTCACGAGTTTGCTGAAAGTTTGCGGCTTGTGACGAGATTAACAGATCCTGTTGGAGAAATATTGGATGAATGGACTCTTGATAACGGCTTACACGTGAAAAGCCGAAGAGTACCGCTCGGCGTGATCGGGATGATCTATGAAGCGAGACCGAATGTCACTGTCGATGCAGCAGGCCTTGCCCTTAAGGCAGGCAACTCAGTGATTTTAAAAGGCGGTTCCTCCGCTATTTCTTCCAACAAAGCCATCGTCAGTGTGATCCATGAAGCATTGGATCAAACAAAGATTCCTCGTGATGCGGTGCAATTGATTGAACAAACAGACCGTTCATCGGTTCAGGCGATGTTTCAACTAAAAGAATGGATCGATGTTTTAATTCCGCGAGGCGGAGCTTCCTTAATCAAAACAGTGGTAGAAGAATCCACTATCCCAGTGCTTGAAACAGGGACAGGAAACTGTCATGTCTTTATTGATCAAACCGCGAATGTGAAAAAAGCCATTGAGATTGTAATCAATGCGAAAACGAATCGTCCGGCCGTATGTAATGCACTTGAGACGCTGATTATTCATCGCGATTGGCTGAAAGAGAATGCAGTCTCATTAAATGAAGCTTTGCAGGAGCATCGTGTCACTGTACATGGCGACCAGGCAGCAGAGTCTTACTTCTCAAACGCGGTTCCTGCTGGAGAAGTGGATTGGACAGATGAGTATTTAAGTCTGGATCTTGCAGTAAAGGTAGTCGATTCAATTGAGGAAGCAATCAGCCATATCGATCAGTACGGCACAAAGCATTCAGAAGCCATCGTGACAGAAGATGAAAAAAATGCACTCACGTTTCTAAACGAAGTCGATGCGGCAGCCGTTTACCATAACGCATCGACTCGCTTTACAGACGGCGGCGCACTTGGCTATGGAGCTGAAATCGGCATCTCTACGCAAAAGCTGCACGCCAGAGGGCCAATGGGACTTCCTGCACTTACGACAACTAAGCTGCTTCTAAGTGGTGACGGTCAGATTAGAAGCTAGAAAGATTCAAGAAACACTACCTTTTTATGAGGTAGTGTTTTTAACTTTATTTAAAAGAAATACACGTTATCCTACGTTTGCACAATTTTTCTTCATGACCTTCTCAAATTTAAAAAATTCAAATTCCTCAGGTGCTAAAGGCGCGTTTTCTTGATGTGCTTCATGATGTGCTTCATGATGTGCGTTTGGATCTGGATGGTGTAAGTGATAAAATTCAACTATTTGAAAACCGCATTTATTGACATAAAAATGAATGTTGCGTTTTTCAAAGTATGGAGTCACAACCTCCCATACAATCGTTTCTGGATATTGCGCCTCGATGGCTTTCCATGCTGCCTGACCAATGCCCCGGCCGTGAGAGGATGATGAGATGTATAGCAAATCAACCGAGTTGTGATGTGTTTCTTGGTTGATTTTGATCACAACGCCGCCTGCCTTTTCATCATTTAGCATAATATGATAAACAATGTGTTCATTTGAATGAAAGGATTCATCAATCACTTCATCTGGAGGAATTGGTCCATTCTGCGCATCGCCAAATGCGTCGATCACGCCTGCTGTAAAAGCTTTCTGAAGCTCTTTTTTCATAGAAGGGAAGTCCTCTTTATTTGCTTGTGCTAATGTTACTTCATGTTGAGTTATTTTGTTCATTTTCTTATCCTTTCCCTGCGTAGTGGTGTTTCTGGATGTTATGATAAAGGATGGAGTTACTCCATAGTCAAGAAAGGAGCCTTCATCATGATCAATGATGTGCAAAAAACGTTTTTCACTGGAGAATTTGCCAAGCTATTTGATGTCAAAAAGGATACGCTTCTGTATTATGATAAAATCGATTTATTTAAGCCGGCTGGTGTGCATAAAAATGGGTACCGTTACTATACACTTGAGCAATTTGACCATTTTATTGCGATTCAATCCTTGCGGGCTGTTCAATTTCCGATCAAAGAGTTAAAACAATATTTCACAGAACCTTCCCGCGAAAGACTGCAAAGCCTAGCGGCCGACCAAATAAAAAAGGTCAAACAAGAGATTGAAAAACTTCAAGACATCCAGGCTTTTCTTATGCGGGTGATGGAGACGACGCATGAATTAGCAAATGTGAAAATAGGGGAGGTCCTGTTTCAAGAGCTGCCAGAAGAACCCGTTGTACTAAGTGCATCAAACCCGATCGACTTCAATACACCTGTAGAAGAAATATCACGTATTGTAGGAGAATTTTTAAAGGGAGTTGGCATAAAAGGCGCTGCGGCAAATGGTTCTGTCTTAAAAAAGGAGCAGTTCCGTAAGCGGCACTATCATCAGTCAGATCAGCTGTTCTGCCGAATGGATGGCCCGGGGGCAGTCAAAAAACCTGGCGGGCTCTATGCGGTGATGTATGATCAAGGAACATATGAAGAGATTGAGTCTGCTTATTCGCATTTGTTAGATGAAATCGAGAAAGAGGGCATGATGCTGGATGGAGATGTATTTGAGGAGTATTTACTTCATTCGCTCATGTCTAAAGATGAAGCAGAGTATATAACGAAGCTCAGTGTAAAAGTGAAGAAGCGAGCAGATGACAATTGAAAAGAGGATAGACAGCATGTGACATGCGTGTCTATCCTCTTTTTTGATGTTATCCCACTTGATTTTCGGCAAATTGACTCATATATAAGTCTGCATAGAAGCCTTTTTGTTTTAAAAGTTCGCTGTGCGATCCTTTTTCAATGATGCTTCCATCCTTCATGACTAAAATAAGGTCTGCATCCTTAATCGTTGAAAGTCTGTGTGCAATCACGAAGCTCGTTCTGCCTTTCATCAATTCATTCATTGCTTTTTGAATATGCATCTCTGTCCGTGTATCCACACTGCTTGTTGCTTCATCTAATATCAAGATCTTTGGATCAGATAAAATGGCACGGGAGATGGTTAACAGCTGGCGCTGACCTTGAGACAGGTTGCCTGCATCTTCTGTTAACAGTGTGTCATATCCATCTGGAAGCGTGCGGATGAAATCATCTGCATAGGCATGTTTGGCGGCTTTGATGACATCCTCTTTGGAAACGTGCTGCCTGCCATAGGCAATGTTGTCGTAAATCGTTCCTTCAAAGAGCCATGTATCTTGAAGAACCATCGCAAATAAGTCTCGTACTTGCTGACGGCTGAGGTCAGTTGTTTTGACACCGCCAATGCGTATGGAGCCTTGATCTAATTCGTAAAAACGCATTAAAAGATTAATGATGGTTGTTTTTCCTGCACCTGTTGGCCCAACAATGGCAACCGTCTGACCTTCTTGCACATCTAAATCCAAATCTTTAATAATCGGATGATCTTTTTCATATCCGAATTGAACTTGTTCAAAGCTCACATCGCCTGAGAGTGATGCAAGATCAATTGCCGCATCTTCTTCGGTACTTTCTTCTTCCTCATCAAGGATTTCAAAGACCCTTTCAGCAGAAGCGATCGCTGATTGAACTAAGTTTGCGACGCTTGATGCTTGCACAAGCGGCTGAGACATTTGCTGTGTGTATTGGATAAACGCCTGCACATCCCCGACACGAATATTCCCATTAATGACAAGAATCCCGCCGGCTACACTGACTGCCACATAGCCAAGGTTCCCGATAAAGGTCATCATTGGCATCATTAAACCAGAAATGAACTGTGCTTTCCTTGATGATTCATACAGCTTTTCATTTAATTGATCAAATGTATCGATCGCTTTCTTTTCGTAGCCATACGCACGAACTGTCTGATGTCCTGTGAACATCTCATTAATATGTCCATTGATCGTGCCAAGCTCTTTTTGCTGCGCTTTAAAATGCTTTTGAGAAAATGACGTAATGCCGCGAATCGCAAACAGGCTGAGTGGCAGCGTCAAACAAACAAGCAACGTAAGCAGCGGACTGATGAAGAGCATCATCACGACAATCCCAATGACTGTAATCACAGATGTAATCACTTGGGTGAGCGCCTGCTGAAGCGATGTATTAATATTATCGATATCATTCATCACACGGCTCAGCGTGTCCCCGTGGGTTGTTTTATCAAAATAACGAAGGGGGAGACGTGTGAGCTTGTCATTTGCTTCCTGCCGTAATTCAGCAATGGTCTGTTGAGAGACACCAGCCATGACATATTGCTGAACGAATGAAAAGAGGGAAGCAACGACGTACAGCACGACAAGCAGCAAAAGAATTCGTGAAATGACATCAAATTGAACGCCTGTTCCATTCGTAAAGCTGTCAAATAAGGAAGAGGTGGCATCCCCAAGCAGCTTTGGACTAATGACGTTAAAGACAGTTGAACCAATCGCTGCAATAAGGACGATGATCAGCTGAAATTTCCTTGGTTTTAAATAGCCTGTCAAACGAAGCAGTGTTTTCTTAAATTCCTTCGGTTTTGCGGCTGGCCCTTTAGGGTGGCCGCCTTTATGGCCCATGCCAGAAGACATTTTTTTACTCATCCTCGCTCACCTCCTGACCTTCCTGAGATGCGACAATCTCTTGATATACAAAATTATCCTTTATTAATTGTTCATGTGTTCCGATACCTGCGATTTTTCCTTCATCAAGTACAATGATTTTATCACTATGCTTCACTGTGCTGATTCGTTGAGCCACAATGATGAGGGCTGCATGAGCTTTTTCTGCTTCTAATGATGCCCGCAGCTTTGCATCTGTTTTGTAATCAAGTGCTGAAAAGCTATCGTCAAACAGATAGAATGATGGTTTTCTCACTAGCGCCCTTGCAATGGAAAGCCGCTGCTTTTGGCCGCCGGATAGATTGGAACCACCTTGATCAATTTCTGCATCAATTCCGCCATCTTTTTGCAAAACAAATTCTTCGGCCTGCGCAGTTCGCAGCGCCTGCCAGACGTCTTCATCGCTTGCATCCTGATTGCCAAAGCGCACATTTTCGGCAATGGTTCCGCTGAATAAAACAGCTTTTTGAGAGACATAGCCCATTTGGTTTCTCAGTTTCTCCTGAGGCAGTTCTCTAATGTCTACACCATCTAGTGTAATCCGGCCTTCAGTCACTTCATAAAAGCGCGTCATCAGCTGGAGAAGTGTTGTTTTCCCAGAACCCGTACTTCCGATGATGGCTGTCGTTTCACCAGTTTTGGCTTCAAACGTGATACCTTGAACGGCTGGTTTCTCAGCATTTGAGTAATAAAATGACACATCCTCAAAGCGAATGGATTGGGCGGGCTCGTGAAGGTCAGTTATAGACTCTTCTTTGTCTTTAATCTTTGGTTCCATGTTTAACACTTCATTCATGCGTTTAGCTGACGCTTGTGCTCTTGGGACCATAATAAAGCTCATCGACAGCATAATAAGCGCCATTAAAATCATCATCGCATATTGAATGAAGGCAATGAGATTTCCAACTTCCATTTCTCCGGCATCAATTCGGTTTGCGCCAAGCCAGACAATGCCGATATTCGTGAAGTTCATGATAATCAGCATAAATGGAAACAAGTAAGCCATTAATCGGTTGACTCTAAGACCAGTATCCTTATAGGACGTGTTGGCTTCTTGGAATCGCTCCTTTTCATCATCCACACGGTTAAATGCACGAATAACGCGGATGCCTGAAAGAGATTCCCGCATAATTAAATTCAGCCGGTCTGTTTTTTTCTGAAGCTGGCCAAATAGCGGGATGGCTTTTCTTGACACCAAATAGATAAATCCGCCAAGAAGGGGGAGGGCCGCTAAAAAGATAAGAGACAGGACAGCATCCCTGGAAACAGCCAAAATAATTCCGCCTACAAGCATGAGCGGGGCCCGCGTCATCATTTGTAAAATCATAATCGTCACATCTTGGACTTGTTTCACATCATTTGTTGATCTTGTAATAAAGGAAGACGTGCCGATCTTTTGAAATTCTTCTAATGAAAATTTTTCGACATGTACAAACAGCTGTCTTCTCATATCACGCCCGAAGCCAAGTGCTGTTTTTGATGACAAGTAAGACTTCCAAATGGTGAGCAAAATGGCGAGTAAAGAACAAGCCACCATCCAGCCGCCAACCTTCCATATGTAAGCAATATCTCCCTGGACGATACCGACATCAACGATATCTGCTGTTAACGTCGGTAAATACAGCTGGAGCATACTGCTTAAAAAGGTGAGAATGACAATGGACACAACGGACAGCCGATACGGCTTTAAAAACGATAAAATTGATTTCATATGAATACCTTTCTTCCATATAGTCTTTTGTTCTGTAACCCATCATATACAAAGTGGGATTATTTCTACAAATGAAATGTCTTGTTTTAGTGAATTATTTATATTGTTCAATTTTAGAAAAGAAATCCTTCACAAACACATAAAAATCATGGGCAGAAGGAGACATTTCGCGCGTTTTAGATGCAATAATTCCAACCGTTCTTCTCACTTGAGGGAAATCGATCGGAATTTTCACTGTAAATCGCGGTGTTGTTTCATAAAAGGCGCTTTCGGGTAATAAGGTAACGCCCATACCTGCAGATACGAGACCTTTAATGGCATCCAAATCTTCTCCTTCAGATGAAATGGTAGGCTCATAGCCTGCCTGCTTGCAAGCATCAACCGCAATTTGTCTCAGCACATACCCTTCAGGAAATAACACGAAATGATCCTTTCTTAAATCACTTAAATGAATACTCCTTTGTCCACTAAAGGGGTGGCTAACCGGCAAAAGGGCATATATGCTTTCGGAAAACAAAATATTTCCTTCTATTTGAGAATCGTTTGTCGGTACGGGTCCTAAAAAGGCGAGATCGATATCTCGGTTTTTGACCGCTTCAATGAGAAATTTATAGGACCCTTGACGAAGTAAAAAATCGACCTCTGGATATTCCTGCTTAAAGGCGGAGATGACAGAAGGGAGTACTTGGCTTGCTAGACTTGTAGGAAAGCCAATATTCACCGTTCCTTTGTGCGGATCTAAGTATTCATCAATTTGCTCTTTCGCATAATCAATGGCTTTGAGTGCAGTTCTGACATGATCTAAAAATTGCCTGCCGATCTTCGTTAATTTGATATTTCGTCCTTCTCGTTCGAATAAGGCCACTCCAAGTTCTTCTTCTAAATTCGCAATCTGCCGGCTGATAGCAGATTGGGCAACATGTAAGTTTTCAGCCGCTTCTGACACGTGTTCACGGTCTGCGACTTCTACAAAATAACGTAACTGACGAAGCTCCATTTTTGCACTTCACACCCATCTATCTCAAAAAGAGATTGTTTTGATCTAAATTATATATTGTTTATATCAATTTGAAAACTTAAAATAAGTTACAGAGTTTGTGAGATTTTATTACTGTGAAAAAACGGATCTTTTAAACGGGGGAGAGAAACGATGACTTATAATCAACTACCACAACCACAAGGTCTCTACCGTCCTGAATTTGAACATGATGCATGTGGAATCGGACTGTACGCCCATTTAAAAGGGGAGGCGACACATAGCATCGTCAAAAAGGGATTACAAATGCTGTGCCAGCTTGATCATCGCGGCGGGCAAGGCAGTGATCCGTATACAGGTGATGGTGCCGGTTTAATGGTACAGCTGCCAGACGCTTTCTTTAGAAAGAACTGCAAAGAATTTGCACTTCCTGAAAAAGGCCGTTACGGGGTAGGAATGGTCTTCTTTTCAAAAGATGATGACGAAAAAACGCGTCAAGCCATCGAACAGAAAATCAACGGGTTCATTAAACAAGAAGGCCAAACATTAATTGGCTGGAGAACGGTTCCTGTCGATGCCGGAAAAATTGGTACTGTCGCAGCGAAGAGCTGTCCGGTTGTGAGACAGGTCTTTATCGGAGCAAACGACAAGATCACAGATCGTTTGTCATTTGAACGAAAATTATATGTCATCCGTAAACAGGCTGAGAACTGGGGAACAAGAGAAGAAAAACAATTTTACTTTGTCAGCCTGTCGAGTCAAACCATCGTATACAAGGGGCTTTTAACATCAGATCAAGTCGATGCTTTTTATCTTGATCTACAGGATGAAACATTTGTTTCTGCATTTTCACTCGTCCATTCAAGATTTAGTACAAATACATTTCCTACATGGGAAAGAGCCCATCCAAACCGTTACTTAATTCACAACGGAGAAATCAACACATTAAGAGGGAACATCAATTGGATGAGAGCAAGAGAGCAACAATTCGTATCTGAAGCCTTCGGAGACGATTTAGACAAGATTTTGCCAGTGCTGAATGCAGACGGAAGTGATTCATCCATTTTAGACAATGCCTTTGAATTCTTTGTGCTTGCAGGCCGTACACCTGCTCATACAGCAATGATGCTGATTCCTGAGCCTTGGACGGAAAACACGCACATGTCGAAAGAGAAACGGGCATTTTATGAATACCATAGTTCTCTCATGGAGCCGTGGGATGGACCAACAGCCATTTCCTTTACTGACGGGAAACAAATCGGGGCCATCTTAGACCGAAATGGATTAAGACCGGCAAGATATTATGTCACGAATGATGATCATATCATTTTCTCTTCTGAGGTTGGCGTAATCGACACAAATGAAGAAGATGTTAAGTATAAAGATCGACTTGAGCCTGGTAAAATGCTGCTCATTGATCTAGAAGAAGGACGAATTATTTCTGACGAAGAAGTGAAATCGACCATTGCGAATGAACTGCCTTATCAAAAATGGCTCGATGAAGAAATGGTCCACGTCAATCGCTCGGAAGAAAATTCAGAAAATTCTAGTATAATGGATGATTTATTGACGCGTCAGCGTGCGTTCCATTATACGTATGAAGACATTCAAAAGTATTTAATTCCTTTACTAGAGGAAGGCAAGGATCCAATCGGTTCAATGGGAAGTGACACACCGCTTGCTGTGTTATCAGATCGTGCGCAGTCTCTTTTTCATTATTTTAAGCAGCTGTTTGCACAAGTCACGAACCCGCCGATTGATGCCATTCGTGAGCAGCTCGTGACATCAACCATGACTTGGTTAGGTGCCGAAGGCGATATTTTACATCCGAATGAATATTCATGCCGAAGAATTAAACTTTATACACCGGTCTTAACGAGCGGGCAATTTAACGGCTTGAAAACGATTGTTCATAATGCCTTTAAAAGCAAAACAATCCATACACTTTTCACCGATGATTTAAAACGCGGACTGGATGCTATGTTTGAAGAGGCGGAAAAAGCGATCAGAGAAGGTGTCTCTTTATTAATCCTTTCAGATCGTGAAATGACAGAACAAAAAGTACCGATTCCACCACTTCTTGCGCTAAGTGCACTTCATCAGCATCTTGTGCGTCAAGGCCTGCGGACAAAGGTCAGTCTGATCGTTGAATCTGGAGAGGTGAGAGAGGTCCATCATTTTGCCGCACTAATTGGCTACGGCGCAGATGCGATTCACCCTTACCTTGTCTATGAAACGTACAAACAGCTGATTGCAGACGAAGCGATTTCGATCAGCTTTGATGAAGCTGTTACAAAGTTTGGTAAAAGCGTGACAGAAGGTGTCGTCAAAGTCATGTCCAAAGTGGGGATTTCCACTGTGCAAAGCTATAGAGGCGCGCAAATCTTTGAAGCAGTCGGGATTAGTGAAGACGTCATTCAAGCGTATTTCACAGGAACAGCTTCTCAGCTTGGCGGAATTGATCTTGACACCATTGCTCATGAGGCAAAACTCCGCCATGAAGCAGGGTATCAAGCAGCAACTGACCAGACACTTGAATCAGGCAGTGAATTCCAGTGGAGAAAAAATGGAGAGCATCATGCTTTTAACCCAAAAACGATCCATACGCTCCAGTGGGCATGCCGTAATGAAGATTACGATCTATTTAAACAATATACAAAAGCAGCGGATGAAGAAAGAATCGGCTTCCTCAGAAACTTGTTTGCATTTCAGCCAAAACAAAAGCCGGTTCGTCTGGAAGAGGTTGAATCTGCTGAATCCATCGTGCGCCGCTTTAAGACAGGTGCCATGTCATTTGGATCTTTAAGTAAAGAAGCGCATGAGGCACTTGCGATTGCGATGAACCGAATTGGCGGTAAAAGTAACAGCGGAGAAGGCGGAGAAGATCCTGCCCGCTTTACAGTAGATGAACATGGTGATGACCGCAGAAGTGCAATTAAACAAATCGCTTCTGGCCGATTTGGTGTGAAAAGTCATTACTTGGTCAATGCAGATGAACTGCAAATTAAAATGGCGCAAGGAGCAAAACCTGGAGAAGGCGGACAGCTGCCAGGAAATAAAGTGTATCCTTGGGTTGCCGATGTACGTGGTTCTACGCCAGGTGTCGGATTGATTTCACCACCGCCGCATCATGATATTTATTCCATTGAGGATTTGGCACAGCTGATTCATGATTTGAAAAACGCGAACCGTGATGCACGCATCAGTGTCAAGCTTGTATCTAAAGCCGGCGTTGGCACGATTGCAGCAGGTGTAGCAAAAGGAACTGCGGATGTCATTGTCATCAGTGGTTATGACGGCGGTACAGGCGCTTCACCGAAAACGAGTATTAAACACACAGGACTTCCTTGGGAGCTTGGATTGGCAGAGGCGCATCAAACCCTTGTGTTAAATGGTCTTCGCGAGAGAGTCGTTCTTGAAACAGACGGAAAGTTAATGACTGGCCGCGACGTTGTGATGGCTGCGATTTTAGGAGCAGAAGAGTATGGCTTTGCGACAGCTCCACTTGTCGTGCTGGGCTGTGTGATGATGAGAGCATGTCATTTAGATACTTGCCCAGTCGGTGTAGCCACACAAAATCCAGAGCTCCGCAAAAAATTCATGGGTAACCCCGATCACATTGTGAACTTCATGATGTTTATTGCAGAGGAAGTCAGAGAAATCTTAGCGGAACTCGGCTTTACATCAATGGATGAATTAATCGGACGCACGGACGTCCTAGCGGTCAGTGAACGAGCAAAAGCTCACTGGAAAGCAGGCCAGCTAAACCTTGAAACACTGCTTTATCAGCCAGAAGGAGCGCGGACATTCAGAACACCGCAAAATCATAAAATTGATGAATCACTGGATATGAATGAAATCCTTCCTTATGTGCAAGAAGCGCTGAATCATCAAACACCGGTTGATCTATCATTGAACATTCGCAATATCAACCGTGTGGCCGGAACCATTACTGGCAGTGAAGTGTCTAAGCGCTACGGGGAAGAGGGCTTGCCAGAGGATACCATCACACTAAGGTTCACTGGTTCAGCTGGACAAAGCTTCGGCGCATTTGTGCCAAAGGGCATGTCTCTCTATTTAACAGGTGATTCAAATGACTATATCGGCAAAGGACTCTCAGGAGGCAAAATTGCTGTTAAAACGTCTGATCATTTTGTACAAAATGGACATGAAAACGTCATTGTAGGGAACGTTGCATTTTACGGCGCAACTAGCGGAAAAGCTTATATTAACGGGCGTGCTGGTGAACGATTTGCTGTTCGTAATTCAGGTGTACATGTGGTTGTTGAAGGAATCGGAGATCACGGCTGTGAATACATGACTGGCGGACGTGTCGTTATTTTAGGAGACGTTGGGAAAAACTTTGGTGCAGGTATGTCTGGCGGTGTGGCTTACATCCATACATCGGATGCAAAACAGTTCAAAAGAATGTGCAATATGGAAATGATCATGTTTGAAAAGCTCACAGATCATGAAGAAGAACAAGAAGTGAAACAAATGATCAAGGAACACCTTGATTATACAAACAGCTCAAAAGCAGCAGCACTTCTTGAAAACTGGGAGCAAGAAAAGGATCAATTCATCAAAGTCATTCCGAGAAATTACAAAATGATGCTTCAAAGCATTGAAGAACAAAAACAAGCGGGCCTCAGTCATGAAGAAGCGGTGATGTATGCCTTTGAAGCAAACACAAAACCGAAAAATCAAGAAACGGCAAACGGGCAAAAAGCAGCCCTCGCTCATTAAGAAAGGGGAGAGGACAATGGGCAAAGCAACAGGTTTTATGGATTATAAAAGAGAAAAGCCAAATGAACGTGACCCTCTCACTCGTCAAAATGACTGGAAAGAATATTCAGCTCCTTATACAGATGACGTATTGAAGAAGCAGGGCGCTAGATGTATGGATTGCGGAACACCGTTTTGTCAAATTGGGATGGAGATCAGGGGCGGCGTGTCTGGCTGCCCGATCTACAATTTAATTCCAGAGTGGAATGATCTTGTCTATCGCGGAAGATGGAAAGAAGCTCTCGAAAGACTTCAAAAAACAAATAATTTCCCTGAGTTTACTGGGAGAGTATGTCCGGCACCTTGTGAAGGGTCATGTACAGTCGCTATCAATGATCCAGCTGTTTCGATTAAAAATATCGAACGTACGATCATTGATAAAGGCTTTGAAAATGGATGGATCACACCAAGAATCCCTTCAAGCCGTACAGGGAAGAAAATTGCCATTGTCGGCTCAGGACCAGCAGGACTTGCAAGTGCTGATCAATTAAACCAAGCAGGGCACGCTGTAACAGTGTTCGAGCGTTCTGACCGTCTTGGCGGACTGCTGACATACGGGATTCCGAATATGAAGCTCGATAAAGAAGTGGTCGAGCGAAGAGTCAAACTTCTAAGACAAGAAGGCATTGACTTTGTGACGAACACAGAAATCGGTGTGGATATTACTGCTGATGAACTGAAAGAGCAGTTTGATGCCGTTATCCTTTGTACAGGTGCACAAAAGCAGCGTGATCTATTGATTGAAGGCCGGGAAGCAAAAGGGATTCACCTTGCGATGGATTATTTAACCCTGGCAACGAAAAGCATGCTTGATTCAGGATTTAAAGACAAAAACTTCATTGATGCAAAAGGAAAAGACGTAATTGTGATTGGCGGAGGAGACACAGGTGCAGACTGCGTTGCAACTGCACTTCGCCAAAAAGCAAAAAGTGTTGTTCAATTCGGGAAGCATCCAAAGCTTCCGGATACACGTGTAGGGGATAACATGTGGCCAGAACAGCCTTATGTCTTCTCGCTGGATTATGCTTATGAAGAAGCACAAGCCAAATTCGGAGAAGATCCGCGTCAATATTCAATTCAAACCACAAAAATTGTGGCAGATAAAAATGGGAAATTAAAAGAGCTTCATACCATTCAAATGGAAAAGGTGAAAAACGAACAAGGGAAGTTTGAATTTCATGAGATTCCAGGAACAGAGAAGGTATGGCCTGCTCAGCTCGTCTTTATTGCAATTGGTTTTGAGGGAACTGAACAGCCGCTTGTGAAACACTTTGGCGTGGACAGCAAAAACAATCGCATTGACGCAAAATATGGGGAATATACAACAAATGTAGAAGGCGTATTTGCAGCGGGAGATGCAAGACGCGGGCAAAGCTTGATTGTCTGGGCAATTAATGAAGGCAGACAAGTGGCGCACGAGGTAGACCGTTATTTAATGGGGAGTTCGGTTCTGCCAAAATAGGTCAAACAAAGGGTGTTACAATATAAAGAAAAGCCATGACCAACGTGTGGTCATGGCTTTTTATGATTCAGAAATGGTATGGTTGATCAACACTTTTTTACGTTTAAGCTGCGATACGACTAAACAGAGGAAGACAATCAGAACAAAAAGAGAAATGGTCAAAAAGCCAAACGTATATGAGCCAGTCAATTCTTTTAAACTGCCAAGAATATTAGGTAAAAAGAATCCGCCAATGCCTCCAGCAGCCCCAACAATTCCGGTCACAATCCCAATTTCTTTATGAAATACTTGAGGCACCAGCTGAAAAACAGCGCCATTTCCCATCCCAAGGCACATCATCCCGGCAAATAAAAGCGCAATGACCACAGGTAAAGCTGGAAGACTGCTCACTCCCCCTAAGCAGATGCCGATGATTCCGAATAATCCAAGCAGTACTTTCATTCCACCTATTTTATCGGCAATGAGACCGCCCACAGGACGAAAGAAGCTGCCTGCCGCCACACAAAGGGTCACAAAATCACCAGCATGAATCTTCGAAACCCCATATTGATCCACAAAGAAAATACTGAGGAAACTGGAAAGCCCGACAAACCCTCCGAATGTGATCGCATAAAGCAGACAGAAAAACCATGTCGATTTCACTTGAAATACTGAAAAGTACGACCAAATCGGCTGAGGAGCGGGCTGATTTGGTGCATCTTTTGCAGTGAAAATAAAGAACAAAAAGACAAGACTTAACGGAATCAGAGCGAGCCCCATTACGGCATGCCACCCGTAAATCTCCGCAAGCCTTGGACCAAATAATGTGGAGATCAGTGTTCCACTATTCCCGGCGCCTGCAATCCCCATAGCTACTCCTTGTAAGTGAGGGGGATACCAGCGGCTTGCCATTGGCAGAGCAACAGCAAAACTTGCTCCTGCTACTCCAAGCAAAATCCCAATCAGTACGAGCTCTGAAAGGGTTGTACCAGCGATAAACCCCCAAATGAGCGGAAGGGTCGTTAAAAGCATTCCCATCACTGCAGTCTTTTTAGGTCCTATTCGATCGGTGAATAAACCGAGCACAATCCGAAAAAAAGAACCAGATAGAATTGGAATGGCGACAATCATGCCTTTCTCTACGGTTGATAAAGCAAAATCTTGCGCAATAAAAGCACCCAGCGCTCCTAACAAAACCCAGATCATAAAGCTCACATCGAAATATAAAAAGGAACCAAACAATGTCTTAGGATGACCACTTGATTTTAATTCTGAGAGTTTCATAAAACGCCTCCTCTATTGAATTTTCTGACTTAAAGATAGCGAGTTCACTTATGTAATGAAAGTATTATGTGAGAAAAATTGACATGAATAAACACTTTTTTACAAGTGTGTGCCATAATCAATCCATACAATGTGCTCGAGCAAGAGGCTTAGAAAGGTTGATTTCAGATGGCAAAACGCAAACTTGTGTTTATCGGAAACGGCATGGCGAGTATGAAATGTATCGAAGAGATCATTCAAAAGCAGCCAGAACATTACGCCATAACAGTCATTGGAAAAGAGAAGCACTCTGCCTACAATCGAATAAAACTTTCGCCCATTCTACAAAAAAGCGAATCATTAGCTCAAATTGAACTAAAGGATAAAGAATGGTACACCGCGCATGACATCACATTGTACAAAGGAGAATCAGTTATACATATCGATACAAATCGAAAATGTGTCATGACAGATGCGCGCCGGGAAATTTCCTATGACAAGCTCGTCATTGCAACGGGTTCATCGCCGAATTTTCTTCCTATTCAGGGTGTGTCCAAAAAAGGGATATACGCTTTTCGGACAATTGATGATTATGAGGCCATTTGTGCGGATGCGGTGCATTATCAACAAGCAGCAGTGATCGGAGGCGGCGTGCTTGGTGTGGAGGTGGCAGCTGGTCTGCAGATTGCGGGGCTGGAAACCACCATCATTCATCATACGGAGCGGCTCATGCAGCGACAATTAGATGAAACAGCCGCCGGATTATTACAGCGACAATTTATACGAAAAGGGATTCAGGTGAAAACAAATGCCCATACCATTGCATGCTTAGGCGGTGAGAGGGTAGAAGGCGTTCTATTGAAAAATGGCGACATCGTGGAGGCTGATCTTGTTGTTTTTACAACAGGTATCCGTCCGAATATACAGCTTGCAGAGAATCATGGCATACACACGAGAAAAGCCATTGTTGTCAATGACGTGATGGAGACAAATATCCCAAATATTTATGCGATTGGAGAATGTGCAGAGCACAAAGGGATGGTGCACGGTCTTGTTCAGCCCGTTTATGAACAAGCAAGCGTGCTCGCTAAGCATCTTTTAGGGGAAAAAATCACACATACACCCAAGCCCATTTACTCAACAAAATTAAAAGTACCTGATTTGCCGATTTATTCTGCTGGATGTATTGAACATCATTCTCCGTTTATGTCAGCTGTGACTTATTTAGATGAAGAGCAAGAGGTATATAAAAAATTCGTCTTTGAACGTGAGGCGCTGGCAGGCATTTTATTCGTCGGAGAGCTGGAGCATGCCGATCAGCTTTTGCAAGATGTGAAAGTGGGACGTGATAAAAGTGTGGTCATGAAATCCCTTTATGAAAAGCAAGCATCCCCACTAGATTCATTAAAAATGGAAGATCTCGTCTGCCAATGTCAAACCGTTACAAAAGGGACGATTTTAAAAAGCATTTCGGTTCATCAGCTGACAAACTTAGAAGAGGTGAAAAAACAGACAGGGGCAGCAACCGGGTGCGGCGGGTGTCAAGAGCTCGTCCGTGCTTGCTGCCAGTTATCATCACATGAACAAACGGAATCGCAGGCCTTTTATTGTCCATGTACAGAAGCAGATGAGCAGACCATTTTTTCGTTTATTAAAAAGCAGCAGCCGGTGAATGCTGAAGAAATAAGAAGACATTTTCAATGGAAAACGAATCACGGCTGCGGCATCTGCCGGCCGGCCATTCAATACTATCTCGAGCAATTTCAAGGATCGGTGGAAAAAATCGGCGCTGCTGAGCAGGAAGACATGTTGATTCCTCAATTATATGGAGGCCGGCTTGATTTGGATTTTTTGAAAATCATTACGTCTTTGTTAGAGAACAGGCTGATTGAGCAGGCAGAGCTGACAAAGCATAAACGAATACGGCTTATCGGTGTGTCAAAACAGGCGGCACAAATCGTCAAAAATCATTGGCCAATTATGCCCAATGAGAAAAGAAGACTATCTCATATCCTTTCATGCAACTGCAGTGATCCAGCAGTCACGTCACTTGTGATAGAGCTGGAAAGACAAGTGGAAGATACACTTTTACCAGCTGTCACCTCCATTCATATCACCGGTGCTTCCTGCACGTGTAAACTTGCTCCAATTGATGACATCTGTCTGAAAAAGCAGCTGGGTGAATGGAATATTTATATAGGAGGCCAGCTTTTTTACACCTTGGCTCATTCAAGTGAGCTTATCCCACTTTTTAAAGCGCTGCTTGAAGAGTATAGGAAAAATGCTTACTTTCAAGAATCTATTGGCGATTGGCTTTCCCGGCATGGAAACATTTCTATTCGAGAAAAGTTGCTTGATGAGGAAATAAGAGAAGAGCTCTGTGCGCAATTTGACCAAAGCAGACAAGAAAATGTAAGTCATAAGGATGTGAAGGTATGAGTCAATCTTTTTTACAATATGCCCAGCAAAAATCAATGCAGGAAGAACAAAAGCGAGTGTTTCCAGCCCAATGTCCTTTTTGCAGTATGCAGTGCAAAATGCAATTAATCGAGCAGCATGTGGAAGGGCGAACACGCTACCAAACGATTGGTGTACACAATCCAACTTCGCACGGAAGACTTTGTATGAAAGGACAGCATGCACATCAGCACGCGCTCCATAAAGATCGCCTGAATCACCCGCTGATCAAAAGAAACGGACAGTTTGTAAAAGCGACATGGCAGGAGGCTCTTGAGGAAATCAAAACAAACATAGAATCCCTTCAGCTGTCACATGGCCATGATGTGATCAGTGTGTACGGAAGCGCATCAATTACAAATGAGGAAGCGTACTTACTCGGGAAATTTGCAAGAGTGGCGCTGAAAACAAAATACATCGATTATAACGGGAGACTATGTATGTCTTCGGCAGCAACTGCCGCAAATCAAACATTCGGACTTGACCGTGGCCTGACCTTTCCTCTAAGCGACATCAAGCATGCACGAGTGTTGATATTGGTTGGAACGAATATAGCGGAATGTCAGCCAACCTTCCTGCCCTACATCGAAGAGGCGAAAAACAATGGCGCATTTCTCATCGTCATTGATCCGCGCAAAACTCCGACTGCCCAATTAGCCGATTTACATGTCAGCCTAAAACCAGGGTCAGATGCCGCACTGGCAAACGGCATATTGCACATCATGCTGCATGAGCATTTAATCGATGAATCATTTATTCATCAACGAACGTCAGGTTTCCAAGAACTAAAGGAGCATATCTCACGCATCTCCCTGCCAGACATTGCTGAGCAAACCGGCGTGACGATTGATGTGATGCAGAAAATAGCAAGGAAATTCGCACAAGAAAAGACAGGCATGATTTTTACAGCAAGAGGCATTGAGCAGCAAATAGACGGTACAGCTTCTGTGCGTAATTTCCTGAATATTCTGCTTGTTACTGGGAAGATCGGCCGCTTTGGATGCGGCTATGGCGCAATAACCGGCCAGGGAAATGGCCAGGGAGCAAGGGAGCATGGGCAAAAAGCAGATCAGCTTCCAGGATATCGAGATATCTCAAACCCTGGTCACAGAAAAGAAATGGCTGAACGATGGAACATTGATGAAAAAGAACTCCCAGGAAAGGGCGTGTCTGCTTTTGAGATGTTTGAAAAAATGGATGCAGGTGAGATCAAAGCGCTCTTTTTAATGTGCTCAAATCCTGTCCAGTCAGGGCCGAACGCGCACTTGATTCAGCAAGCCATCAAGAACTTGTCCTTTTTTGTTGCCGTTGATTTATTTATGTCTGAGACAGCTGTGCTGGCAGATGTAATTTTACCGACTTCGTCATATTTAGAGGATGAAGGTACCGTGACAAACATAGAGGGGCGCGTTACGCTTAGAGAAGCAACATATCCACTTAAACACCAAAGAAAGCACGATTGGCAAATCATTTGTGAAATAGCAGCTGTATTAGGAAAAGGCAGCCATTTTTCCTTTTCATCCGCAGAAGAGATCTTTGAGGAAATAAGAGCCGTTACGAAAGGTGCAAAGGCTGATTATTCAGGCATAACCTATGAAAGGCTGAGGAGGGAACAAGGCATAAGGTGGCCTTGTACTCATTTAGAAGACCCGGGAACTGAAAGATTATTTGAACATGCATTCTCACATTCTGACAGTTTAGCGAAGTTTGCCGTTGTCACACATGGAAAAAAAGCTGCAAAGGAACCCGTCAGTCAAGAATACCCTCTTTATTTAACGACCGGCAGGGTGATGGCTCATTACCAAACAGGCGTTCAAACAAGAAGGAGCACCTCTCTTGTTGCCAGACAGTTTGAAGCATATGCAGAGCTTCACCCTGACACAGCGAAAACGTATGGACTTCAGCACGGGGAGCTCGTGACCATCAAGTCAAAAAGAGGAAGTGTCATCATCAGATGCCGCATATCAGACACCATTCGAAAAGATACCGTATTTGTTCCATTTCACTGGAGCAAACATCAATCAATTAATCAATTAATTGATGACCAACTAGATCCGCAAAGTAAAATGCCAGGCTTTAAATATTGTCCTGTACAGCTGTCAGCCTACGTGAATGAAAAACTATGTGAGAAATTTTAACATGTATTTTCCATCTATGTTTAGATTATGGTACTTTCTAAAAAATGATCACATGAGGGGTGTTTTATCATGAAAGAAAAACTCGTATTAGTGGGGAACGGTATGGCCGGCATTCGAAGCCTTGAAAACATTTTAAAAACAGACAGCGAACGGTTCGACATGACGGTATTTGGGACTGAACCGCATCCTAACTATAACCGAATTCTTTTATCGAAAGTGCTTCAAGGGGATACGAAGGTCGAAGATATTACGTTAAACGATTGGAACTGGTATCATGAGCATGATATTCAGCTGTTTACAAACGAGACCATAGTGAAGGTCGATACAGAGAACCAAACAGTCACCAGTGATCAAGGACGGACCGTGCATTATGACCGATTGATTTTAGCAACAGGGTCACTTCCATTCATCCTTCCAATTCCAGGGAGTGATAAAAAAGGCGTGACGGCTTTTCGTACATTGCAAGACACTGAGGAAATGGTCAATGCCTCTACTATGTACAAAAAAGCAGCAGTCATCGGAGGTGGACTCCTTGGGCTTGAAGCAGCACGCGGTCTATTAAACTTAGGCATGGAAGTGAATGTCATCCACCTCGGCTCTCATTTAATGGAACGCCAGCTAGACCCTATTGCAGGCCAGCTTCTTCAAAAAGCATTAGAAGAACAGGGGATGAAATTCCTGTTAGGAAAACAGACAAATGAGATTTTAGGAGATACAAGAGTAGAAGGATTATCATTTTCAGACGGCACTACACTTGAGACAGACCTAGTCGTCATGGCTGCGGGAATTAAACCAAGTAAAATGCTTGCAGAAATAAGCGGGCTTGAAGTGAACCGTGGGATTATCGTCAATGATTTTATGGAGACAAGTGTCCCGGGCATTTATGCCGTCGGAGAATGTGTGGAACACAGGGGACAAACGTACGGATTAGTTGCTCCTTTATACGATCAAGCGACTGTACTTGCCAAGCATGTATGCGGCTTGAACCCTGCTCCATATGAAGGCTCTGTTCTGTCAACACAGCTGAAAGTATCAGGAGTTGATGTATTTTCAGCTGGTGATTTTATTGAAAACGATGAGAAAAAAGCGATTAAGATTTTTGACGAACAAAAAGGCATCTATCAAAAACTCGTCTTCCAGCAAAACCGATTAGTAGGCGCCGTCATGTTTGGAGAAACAAGCGACGGACCTCGTTTATTCTCGTACATTAAAGAAGGAATAGATATGTCGGATATGGAGAAGGTATCTGTCTTAACCTCCAATGATCCGGCGCAAGAAAGCACGATTGACAGCATGGCAAACGACCATATCGTTTGCGGCTGTAATGGCGTGTCAAAAGGGCAGATTGTGGAAGCCATTCAGAAAGAAGGCTTAACAACGTTTCAGGAAGTCAAGCAATGTACAAGTGCCTCACGATCTTGCGGAGGCTGTCAGCCTGTTGTCGAAGAGATTCTTTGGCATACGCTAGGTGAGGATGCAAGCCGGACAGCCCAAAAAGAAACCATCTGCGCCTGCACTACCCTTTCACGAGATGAAGTCATTCATGAAATCAAAGAGAAAGGGCTGCAGCATGTCAAAGAAGTGATGAATGTACTTGACTGGAATACAGAAGAGGGCTGTTCAAAATGCCGCCCTGCACTGAATTATTATTTAGGCATGCTTCATCCACTTGAATACAAAGATGAAAAGAGCTCACGCTTTGTAAATGAACGCATGCATGCCAATATTCAAAACGATGGCACCTATTCAGTTGTTCCGCGAATGTACGGCGGCGTCACCAATGCAAATGACTTGAGAAAAATAGCCGATGTCGTCGACAAATATGAAATACCGCTTGTGAAAATGACTGGCGGTCAGCGTATTGACCTTCTAGGTGTCAAAAAAGAAGATTTACCTAAAGTGTGGGCGGATCTAGATATGCCATCGGGTTATGCATATGGAAAATCTTTAAGAACAGTTAAAACATGTGTTGGAGAACAATTTTGCAGATTCGGCACGCAGGACTCCATGGCTCTTGGAATTGCACTTGAAAAGAAATTTGAAGGTCTTGCGACACCGCATAAAGTAAAAATGGCCGTCTCTGCTTGTCCGAGAAACTGTGCAGAGTCCGGAATTAAAGACCTCGGTATTGTGGGGATAGATGGAGGGTTTGAATTGTACGCCGGCGGAAATGGCGGCACACACCTGCGGGCTGGAGATTTATTAATGAAGGTCAGTACAGCAGAAGAAGTAGAGCAAATGGCCGCAGCATACCTGCAATATTACAGAGAAACGGCAAATTATTTAGAAAGAACCTCTGCTTGGGTTGAGCGACTTGGGTTAGATCATATTCAATCAGTACTCCTGGATGATGAAAAACGAGCAGCCTTAATCGAAAGAATGGACATTGCGCTTTCAACATATGAAGAGCCTTGGCAGGAGCTTCGCGAGAGTCAAAAAGACACGAGACAATTATTTCAAAAAGCGACGGCTTCCGTATAAATCAATTGAAGGGATGAGATCATATGACAGTTTCAGTTGTTAAAGTTCACATTGGCACCCTATCAGATTTTCCGCTACAGCTAGGTAAAACAGTTGAAGCCGGTACACTTGAATTAGCTGTTTTTCAAACCTCTAATAAGCAGTTTAAAGCCATTGAAAATCGCTGTCCTCATAAAGGCGGCGTTCTGGCTGAAGGCATGGTCAGCGGGAATCACGTTTTCTGCCCAATGCATGATTGGAAAATTGATCTTTCATCAGGAAACGTGCAAGCACCAGATCACGGATGCGTTAAAACATATGAAACATTCGTTGAAGGGGACAATGTCTTTATTTTATTGCCTTCATAAATGGTTTAGATCCTTCCTTTCATGTATATGCTGTATATAAATGCAGCAAGAAAGGAAGGAATTTTTGTGCCGTTCGTTAATATTTTGATTGAACTCTTAATTGGATTTTTCGCTTTATTTTTTATTACAAAATTATTAGGGAAAACACAATTTGCACAAATCACACCGTTTGATTTTATTTCTGCACTAATTTTAGGCGAAATGGTCGGAAACGCCATTTTTGACCCAGAAGTCAGGATTCAGCACATTTTATTTGCTGTTGCGGTATGGGGCGTACTTATTTATACAGTTGAATGGCTTTCACAGCGCTTTAAATCCATTCGCGCTTTTTTAGAAGGAAGACCTACTCTTGTGATTGATAAGGGGAAGATTCACTACAATCGGTTGAAGAAGAATATGCTTGATATCAATCAGCTGCAGACACTGGTTCGCGCAAAAGGCCATTTTGCACTGAATGAAATTGAATATGCCATTTTGGAAACGGACGGTTCTGTCAGTGTTCTTCCGAAAATGAAATACGCGCCAGCCACAGCAGAAGATGTGAACGTGAAGGGAAAAGAAGTGAAATTGCCTAGAACATTTATTATTGACGGCGAAATCTTAAAAGATGATTTACAAGAAGCCGGCTTTGATGAATCCTGGCTGAATAAGCAATTAAAAAAGCAGCATATTTCCTCTTATCGAGACGTTCTATTTTGTGAATGGGTTGAAAATGAAGGGATTTATGCGATGCAATATGAAAAGTCTAAAAAAACATCCACAACATAAAAACGTGGGTGTTTTTTTGTGCGTGTATGGAATAGGATCAAAAAGAATGTTTGATGAAAACGTTCACAAAATGAGGAGGAGATATGTGATGAAATATAGAAACGTATGGATTGTTATGGTCTTGTCTTTCATTCTTTTTGACTTCGCTTCACTTCAAGCAGCAGAAGCCGGGCATAACCGCGTCCTTGTCGTTGATCAAAAGGGAAGCGGGACATACCGCACCGTTCAGTCTGCCATTGATGCGATTCCAGCAAACAATCAACAACCGGCAACGATCTATATTAAAAATGGCGTATATAAAGAAAAAATTTTGCTTCCGCAAAATAAACCACACGTATCCTTTATTGGCGAAAACCAGCACAAGACGATCCTTACGTATGATGATACAAACGCAAGCACTGGGAGTACAACAAACAGCTCAAGCACAATGATTCGTGCAAACGATTTTTATGCAGAAAATATCACCTTTCAAAATACAGCTGGCAGACATGCTGGTCAGGCAGTTGCGCTGTATGTGTCTGGCGACCGGGCTGTGTTCAAGCAAATACGCGTGTTAGGCTATCAAGATACACTTTATGCAACAGGCACAGGGCGGCAATATTATGAAAACTGCTATATTGAGGGCACGGTCGATTTTATTTTTGGATCAGCCACAGCTGTGTTTAAAAGAGCTGAAATAAAAAGCCTTGGAAACGGGTATATTACTGCAGCATCCACAACAGAAGCGCAAAGGTACGGCTACGTATTCATGGACTCTACGCTGAAAAAGGGGACGGCAGCTGCGCAATCGGTTTATTTAGGACGTCCGTGGAGACCTTATTCGGCTGTAACATTCCTTCATACAAAAATGGATGATCATGTGAAAGCAGAGGGATGGCATAACTGGGATAACCGTGACAATGAAAGAACGGCCAGATATAAAGAATTTGGATCGACAGGAGCGGGAAGCAGTCCAGCAAACCGCGTAAAATGGTCAACCATTTTAACCCAAAATGAAGCAAGTCAAATCACGGTTCAGGCTGTTCTTCGCGGAACCGATGGCTGGAATCCAGAAAAGAGGTAAGGGGCTTGTCAGTTTTCGTCAAAGAAAGCTGACTTTTCTGTTTAAAAAACCTTTGAGAACAAACGTTCTTTTGTGTATAATGAACATATTCTTCTAAAATTGGCTGCAACAAAAAGGAGGGATTGCGTGAAGCGTTTTTCACAGCTCATGTTTTTACAAATATGCATCCTGTCGATTTTATTTCTCCCTTTTTCAGCGAAAGATGAACAACTCAAAGCTCGTGACGATTCACTTCAATGGATGACAGCTTTAGACGAATTCATACGAACAGCACCTGATTTAGAGGGCGCGATCACTGGCATCAGCGTCCGCGATACTTCTGACACCTCTCTTCTTTATGAACATCAAGCCGATATTCGTCTTACTCCTGCTTCTAATATGAAACTGCTCACATCAGCCATCGCACTTGATATACTTGGAGAAACACACACATTCCCTACAGACATCTGGATGGATGGTTCCATTCAAAAGAAAACGCTACATGGCAGCCTTTATCTTCGTGGCACCGGCGATCCGGCTTTATTAGAGGAGGATTTTGCAGCACTTGCCAAACAAGTCAAAAAGGCCGGAATACATACCATTCGCGGGCAGCTTGCGGCAGATGACACTTGGTTTGATGACACGAGATACTCCATTGACCTGCCTTGGAGTGATGAGGATCAATATTACGGGGCACAAATTTCTGCTCTCACGGCTTCACCGAATCAAGATTATGATGCAGGGACCGTGATTCTCGAAGTAAAACCAGGAAAAAGAGCAGGACAGAAAGCCGCATATGATATGATCCCAAAGACGGATGTCGCTCAAGTCATCAATCAAGTGAAAACAGTTCCAGAAGGTGAAAAAAAGAAAATCTCTTTTAAGCGCTCTCACGGAACCAACAAGATTACGTTGACTGGGACTATTCCTGTTAAAGCGAGCTCATCTAAACAATGGGTAGCTTTATGGGATCCGTCCGTCTATGCTTTAGACTTAATGAAACGAGCGTTAAAGGCGGAAGGGATTCAAGTAAAGGGACCGCTGAAATCAAAACAAGTTCCTAAAAAAGCCAAAAAAATTGCCTCCCATACATCGATGCCATTATCAGAGCTGCTTGTTCCTATGATGAAATTAAGCAACAATACCCATGCAGAAATTTTGCTAAAGGAACTAGGGAAAAAAGTGAAGAACAAAGGGAGCTTTGAAGCTGGGCTGGACGTCATGAATGAACGGCTTCCTGCGTTTGGCATCGATCCTTCGCTTGCAGTGCTGCGTGACGGATCGGGCATATCACCTATTAACCTTATCTCTGCTAACCAGTTCACTTTATTTTTGACAAACATTCAAAAGGAAAAATGGTTTAAAACCTATGAACATGCGCTCCCTTTAGCAGGGGCAAGTGAACGAATGGTGGGGGGAACGTTAAGGAACAGATTGAAGGAACCAGCTACACTAGAAAAAGTACGTGCAAAAACAGGGTCGTTAACAACGGTCAGCACACTTTCTGGATATATTGACACGCAGGGCGGGAAAACGCTCGCTTTTTCCATCTTATTAAATCACCTTGTTGATGACGAAAAAGGAAAAGAGATAGAAGACCGTATTGTCAGCATACTAGCTGAGAATCTTTAGATTTAGAGAGAGAAGGAGAACCATCATGACGTTAGATAATAATCAATCTTTAGTAAAAACCATGTCCATTTTTCTCATCCCGCTTTTGCTAAGTAATATTTTGCAATCGATCGGACAATTAGTGTCTATTGTTCTTGTCGGAAGATGGATTGGAGAGGATGCAGTAGCTGCCATTTCTGCATTCTTTCCGCTTTTCTTTTTACTCGTTTCTTTTTCCATTGGAATTGGATCGGGAAGCTCGATCCTTATTGGACAAGCGTATGGAGCAAAAAATGAACAGAAATTAAAAGAAATTATTGGCACAACGCTTTCATTCACTTTTTTGATCGGAGTATCTTTAGCGATCATTGGAGGTTTTTTCGCAACAGACATCTTAAACCTTATGGGAACACCCGCTAATATCGTGGAGGAAAGTGCGGGCTATGCTAGAATTCTATTCATCTCAATGCCGATCTTATTTCTTTATTTTGTTTATACGACCTTCTTGCGAGGGACAGGGGATTCGAAAACGCCATTTTATTTCTTAATGATTAGTACTGCAACGAATATTTTGATGCTGCCCATTTTATTATTTGGATGGCTGGGACTGCCAGCGTTCGGCTTATACGGCGCTGCGTATGCTTCTGTGATTTCAACAATTGTGACATTTATCATTCTACACATCTACTTATATAAGACAAAGCACCCGCTTCGCATTGATGCATCGGTGAGAAAGCATTTATTGATGAAAGGGGATCTATTAAAAACGTTATTAAAGCTCAGTATCCCATCAAGCATTAATATGATCCTCATTTCTTTATCAGAAATTGCCGTTATTTCTTTCGTCAACGATTATGGATCACAGGCAACAGCTGCCTATGGTGTTGTCAATCAAGTCGTGAGTTATGTGCAGATGCCGGCAGTGAGCCTTGGCATTGCGGTCTCGATCTTTGCAGCTCAATTCATTGGCGCAGGAAATATGAATCGACTGAAAGATGTCATTAAAATTGGGTTAGGTCTTAACTTTGCCATAGGCGGATGTATCATTATTTTCGTTTATATTTTTGCACCGCAGATTTTATCTATCTTTTTAACAGACCCTGGCACGATAGATATTGCCTATAGTTTGGTCGTCATTACATTATGGAGCTATCTCATTTTTGGAACGGCCCAAATTGTTGCAGCCACAATGAGAGCAAGCGGGACGGTTCTTTGGCCGACGATCTTTAGTATTTGTTCCATTTGGCTTGTAGAAGTACCAGTCGCTTATGTGCTATCGCACTATACATCTCTTGGCATTAAAGGAATATGGATTGGCTACCCTGCAGCTTTCTTTGTAAACTTACTCCTCCAATACAGCTACTATCAGCTCGTATGGAAGAAAAAACAAATTGTAGCGCTTGTTCAATCATAATGTAAAGGGTTAAAGCAGCATATACATACGAAGATCTCTCACTTTAAGGAGGCCGGATCTTCTATGTTTTTGAATCAAAGAAGTGAACTGAGCTCGTACAATATCGGTGACTTTTCTTATGCCGGACCAGATTTCCAAGTGTTGACGTGGGGGGAAGGAACGACATTAAATATTGGGAAGTTTTGTTCCATCGCAAACGAAGTGAAAATTTTTCTAGGCGGGGAACACCGTACAGATTGGGTCACAACGTATCCGTTTAATCAAATTTTTAAAGAAGCTGTCCATATTAAAGGACATCCCAAATCGAAGGGAGATGTTCATATTGGACATGACGTATGGATTGGATATGGTGCGACGATTATGTCAGGAGTATGTATAGGAAACGGGGCCGTGATCGGGGCAAATAGTGTGATCACAAAAGATGTGCCGCCATATGCAATTGCCGCAGGAAATCCCCAGCAGCTCATGAAATATCGATTTTCATCCGAAATAATCGAAAAACTGCAGTTATTAGAATGGTGGAATTTAGAGTTTTCAATCATCCAATCTATTTTTCATCTTTTGCAATCGTATGATATTGAACAGTGTATAAATGTAATAGAAGACATAAAAAAGAAAGGCTGAAAAAGCCTTTCTTTTTTAGTTTAGCTAAGACGTATGATGGTCAAGGCTGCTCCAGCAGCACCACCTCCGCCAACTAAAATAGCTGTGACAACCGCCCCAAAAAACTGCAGTGAGATGGTATTACCAGCTGTTAAATTAACAATAACAGTGTTGTTGATTAATGAAGTTGAGATAACAGGTGATTGAACAGAACCAGAAATAGTAGTTGTTCCATTTAAAAGCAAACGTGTATTAATCAAAAGAGCTGTAGTGGTGTTGATTTGATACGTAATATAATATTTACCAGTTTGCAGAACGGTAAAAACAGTACTAGTGCCGTTTGCTGTAAAACCAGTAATGTTTTGAAAGTTTGGCAAAGGAATATTCGTTCCTCCTGCTACAGTAACGATGGTAGGGCCAGAACTATTAGCAGCATAAAGTGCTGTATCTGTAAAACCACCTGTTCCAGTAGCCCCAGTGACACCTGTCACGCCAGTAGGACCTGTTGGTCCAGTAATACCCGTGGCACCGGTAGGTCCGGTAGATCCAGTGATGCCGGTGGCACCAGTAGGACCTGTTGGTCCAGTAATACCAGTAACACCAGTAGGACCGGTAGCTCCGGTTGAACCGGTGATCCCCGTGGCACCCGTAGGTCCGGTAGATCCGGTAATACCGGTGGCACCAGTAGGTCCAGTTGAACCGGTGATCCCCGTGGCACCCGTAGGTCCGGTAGCTCCAGTGATGCCCGTGGTCCCGGTAGGTCCAGTAGAACCAGTGATGCCCGTGGCACCGGTAGAGCCAGTTGATCCAGTAATCCCTGTCGCACCAGTAGGTCCAGTTGAACCAGTGATCCCCGTAGCGCCGGTAGAGCCAGTTAATCCAGTAATCCCTGTCGCACCAGTAGGTCCAGTTGAACCAGTGATCCCCGTAGCGCCGGTAGAGCCAGTTAATCCAGTAATCCCCGTGGCACCAGTAGGTCCGGTAGATCCGGTAATACCGGTGGCACCCGTAGGTCCAGTTGAACCGGTGATCCCCGTGGCCCCCGTAGGCCCAGTAGCTCCAGTGATACCCGTGGCCCCCGTAGGTCCAGTTGAACCAGTGATGCCCGTGGTCCCAGTAGGACCGGTAGATCCGGTAATACCGGTGGCCCCCGTAGGTCCAGTTGAACCGGTGATCCCCGTGGCACCAGTAGGTCCAGTTGAACCAGTGATGCCCGTGGCACCAGTAGGACCCGTAGCTCCAGTAATCCCCGTCGCACCAGTAGGACCCGTAGCTCCAGTAATCCCCGTGGCACCAGTAGGTCCAGTTGAACCAGTGATCCCCGTAACGCCGGTAGAGCCAGTTGATCCAGTAATCCCTGTCGCACCCGTAGGACCCGTAGCTCCAGTGATCCCCGTCGCGCCGGTAGAGCCAGTTGATCCAGTAATCCCTGTCGCACCAGTAGGACCGGTAGATCCGGTAATACCGGTGGCACCAGTAGGTCCAGTTGATCCAGTGATACCCGTTGCGCCGGTAGAGCCAGTTGATCCAGTAATCCCTGTCGCACCAGTAGGCCCAGTAGGCCCAGTAGCTCCAGTGATCCCCGTGGCCCCCGTAGGTCCAGTTGAACCAGTGATGCCCGTGGTCCCAGTAGGACCGGTAGATCCGGTAATACCGGTGGCACCAGTAGGTCCAGTTGAACCAGTAATGCCCGTGGCGCCAGTAGGCCCAGTAGCTCCAGTAATCCCCGTGGCACCGGTAGGTCCAGTTGATCCAGTAATCCCTGTCGCACCAGTAGGTCCAGTTGAACCAGTGATACCCGTTGCGCCGGTAGAGCCAGTAGCTCCAGTAATCCCTGTCGCACCAGTAGGTCCAGTTGAACCAGTGATACCCGTTGCGCCGGTAGCTCCAGTAGCTCCAGTAATCCCCGTGGCGCCAGTAGGCCCAGTAGCTCCAGTAATCCCCGTGGCACCGGTAGGTCCAGTTGATCCAGTAATCCCTGTCGCACCAGTAGGTCCAGTTGAACCAGTGATACCCGTTGCGCCGGTAGCTCCAGTAGCTCCAGTAATCCCCGTGGCACCAGTAGGTCCGGTAGCTCCAGTGATCCCCGTCACACCAGTAGGACCTGTTGGTCCAGTGATCCCCGTGGCCCCTGTATCACCAGTAGCTCCAGTAATCCCCGTGGCCCCCGTAGGTCCAGTAGAACCAGTGATGCCCGTGGCACCCGTAGGACCCGTAGCTCCAGTAATCCCCGTGGCACCAGTAGGTCCAGTTGATCCAGTGATACCCGTTGCGCCGGTAGAGCCAGTTGATCCAGTAATCCCTGTCGCACCAGTAGGTCCAGTTGAACCAGTGATCCCCGTAGCGCCGGTAGAGCCAGTTGATCCAGTAATCCCTGTCGCACCCGTAGGACCGGTAGATCCGGTAATACCGGTGGCACCAGTAGGTCCAGTTGATCCAGTGATACCCGTTGCGCCGGTAGAGCCAGTTGATCCAGTAATCCCTGTCGCACCAGTAGGCCCAGTAGGCCCAGTAGCTCCAGTGATACCCGTCACACCCGTAGGACCTGTTGGTCCAGTAATACCAGTGACACCAGTAGGACCGGTAGATCCGGTAATACCGGTGGCACCAGTAGGTCCAGTTGAACCAGTAATGCCCGTGGCGCCAGTAGGCCCAGTAGCTCCAGTAATCCCCGTGGCACCGGTAGGTCCAGTTGATCCAGTAATCCCTGTCGCACCAGTAGGTCCAGTTGAACCAGTGATACCCGTTGCGCCGGTAGAGCCAGTAGCTCCAGTAATCCCTGTCGCACCAGTAGGTCCAGTTGAACCAGTGATACCCGTTGCGCCGGTAGCTCCAGTAGCTCCAGTAATCCCCGTGGCGCCAGTAGGCCCAGTAGCTCCAGTAATCCCCGTGGCACCGGTAGGTCCAGTTGATCCAGTAATCCCTGTCGCACCAGTAGGTCCAGTTGAACCAGTGATCCCCGTAGCGCCGGTAGAGCCAGTTGATCCAGTAATCCCTGTCGCACCCGTAGGACCGGTAGATCCGGTAATACCGGTGGCACCAGTAGGTCCAGTTGATCCAGTGATACCCGTTGCGCCGGTAGAGCCAGTTGATCCAGTAATCCCCGTGGCACCAGTAGGACCTGTTGGTCCAGTAATCCCCGTGGCACCCGTAGGACCGGTAGATCCGGTAATACCGGTGGCACCAGTAGGTCCAGTTGATCCAGTGATACCCGTTGCGCCGGTAGAGCCAGTTGATCCAGTAATCCCCGTGGCACCAGTAGGACCTGTTGGTCCAGTAATCCCCGTGGCACCCGTAGGACCGGTAGATCCAGTGATCCCCGTCACACCAGTAGGACCAGTTGGTCCAGTGATCCCCGTGGCCCCTGTATCACCAGTAGCTCCAGTAATCCCCGTGGCACCCGTAGGACCGGTAGATCCGGGCATACCGGTGGCACCAGTAGGACCAGTTGGTCCAGTAATACCAGTGACACCAGTAGGACCGGTAGATCCGGTTGAACCGGTGGCACCAGTAGGTCCAGTTGATCCAGTGATGCCCGTCGCCCCTGTCGCACCAGTAGCTCCAGTAATCCCCGTGGCACCAGTAGGTCCAGTTGAACCAGTAATGCCCGTGGCGCCAGTAGGACCGGTAGATCCAGTGATCCCCGTCACACCAGTAGGACCAGTTGGTCCAGTAATACCAGTGACACCAGTAGGACCGGTAGATCCGGTAATCCCCGTTGCGCCGGTAGAGCCAGTAGCTCCAGTAATCCCCGTGGCACCCGTAGGACCTGTTGGTCCAGTAATACCAGTGACACCAGTAGGACCGGTAGATCCGGTTGAACCGGTGGCACCGGTAGGTCCAGTTGAACCGGTGATCCCCGTGGCACCGGTAGAGCCAGTTGATCCAGTAATCCCCGTGGCACCAGTAGGTCCGGTAGCTCCAGTGATACCCGTCACACCAGTAGGACCAGTTGGTCCAGTGATCCCCGTGGCCCCTGTATCACCAGTAGCTCCAGTAATCCCTGTCGCACCCGTAGGACCCGTAGCTCCGGTAATCCCCGTGGCGCCAGTAGGACCAGTTGGTCCAGTAATACCAGTGACACCCGTAGGACCGGTAGATCCGGTAATACCGGTGGCACCAGTAGGTCCAGTTGATCCAGTGATACCCGTTGCGCCGGTAGAGCCAGTTGATCCAGTAATCCCCGTGGCACCAGTAGGACCTGTTGGTCCAGTAATACCAGTGCCACCAGTAGGACCGGTAGATCCGGTAATACCGGTGGCACCAGTAGGTCCAGTAGAACCAGTGATGCCCGTCGCGCCAGTAGGACCCGTAGCTCCAGTAATCCCCGTGGCACCGGTAGAGCCAGTTGAACCAGTAATCCCTGTCGCACCAGTAGGTCCAGTTGAACCAGTGATACCCGTTGCGCCGGTAGAGCCAGTAGCTCCAGTAATCCCCGTGGCACCCGTAGGACCTGTTGGTCCAGTAATACCAGTGACACCAGTAGGACCGGTAGATCCGGTTGAACCGGTGGCACCGGTAGGTCCAGTTGAACCGGTGATCCCCGTGGCCCCAGTAGGTCCAGTTGATCCAGTGATGCCCGTGGCACCGGTAGGTCCGGTAGGTCCAGTGATACCCGTCACACCAGTAGGACCTGTTGGTCCAGTAATACCAGTGACACCAGTAGGACCGGTAGATCCGGTTGAACCGGTGATCCCCGTGGCACCGGTAGGTCCAGTAGCCCCAGTGATGCCCGTGGCACCCGTAGGTCCGGTAGCTCCAGTGATCCCCGTGGTCCCGGTAGGTCCAGTTGAACCGGTGATCCCCGTGGCCCCAGTAGGTCCAGTTGAACCAGTGATCCCCGTCGCGCCGGTAGAGCCAGTTGAACCAGTAATCCCTGTCGCACCAGTAGGCCCAGTAGCTCCAGTGATCCCCGTCACACCAGTAGGACCAGTAGGACCAGTTGGTCCAGTAATACCAGTGACACCAGTAGGACCGGTAGATCCGGTAATACCGGTGGCACCCGTAGGTCCAGTAGAACCAGTGATGCCCGTCGCGCCGGTAGAGCCAGTTGATCCAGTAATACCTGTCGCACCCGTAGGACCCGTAGCTCCAGTGATGCCCGTCGCGCCGGTAGAGCCAGTTGAACCAGTAATCCCTGTCGCACCCGTAGGACCGGTAGATCCGGTAATCCCAGTGGCACCCGTAGGACCCGTAGCTCCGGTAATCCCCGTGGCGCCAGTAGGACCTGTTGGTCCAGTAATACCAGTGACACCAGTAGGACCGGTCGCTCCGGTTGAACCGGTGATCCCCGTGGCGCCAGTAGGACCGGTAGCTCCAGTAATCCCCGTGGCACCCGTAGGACCGGTAGCTCCAGTAATCCCCGTGGCACCCGTAGGACCGGTAGATCCGGGCATACCGGTGGCACCCGTAGGTCCAGTTGAACCAGTGATGCCCGTGGCACCAGTAGGTCCGGTAGCTCCAGTGATGCCCGTGGCCCCTGTATCACCAGTAGCTCCGGTAATCCCTGTCGCACCCGTAGGACCCGTAGCTCCGGTAATCCCCGTGGCGCCAGTAGGACCTGTTGGTCCAGTAATACCAGTGACACCAGTAGGACCGGTAGATCCGGTTGAACCGGTGATCCCCGTGGCGCCAGTAGGACCGGTAGATCCAGTAATACCCGTAGCGCCTGCAGGCCCAGTTTCACCTGGTGCTGCTAAAAGTGTGTAATCTGACGACGTATCTGGCGTACCTGAAGGTGGTGCAGAATCCACTATATACGTACCACCACCATAAGTGACCACTTGCCCTACTGAATATGTTGTTGCCATAACAGGATCATAGGCTTCAACACCACTTAATCCGATCCCAGTAGGCCCCGTAGGCCCAGTTTCTCCAGAAGCAGCCAAAAGGGTATAGTCGGGGGAGAGTCCAGGTATTCCTGATGGATCGTCAACATTGGCAATGTAAGTACTGCCATTAAACGTGACCACTTGCCCTGCATCGTAATCTTGTGATTGTGAGGGATCAAAAGGAAGAGCGCCGGTTAACCCGCCAGCAGGTCCAGTAGGTCCGGTTGGTCCAGGGGGACCTGCTGGGCCTGCCGGGCCTCTTGGTCCAGCTCTTTGATTTGGTTTTGATTGTTTTATTCCTTTTGCAATCTGGCAAGGTTGATTCCCTTGAGATATCTTTTGTGTTGGATATTCTTGTTTAATGAATGGACAGTCTCTTTTTCGAGGACGGTCATGACGTGATCTTTTGTAATGAGGCTGTTCATGGTATTTACCGCAAAAGGGACATTTGTGTTCGAATTGATTGTACAAATTGCCCATCTCCTAGAATTGATATTTCATTCTATGTGCAAATTTTCAAATTGGAAGTAAAACCTAGGAAATCATCATTTCGAAAATCATCGAATCAAATCATTTAAATCTTTCATGGATTTGTGTTATGGTGTTGAAAGTATAAAATAGTATGATTTTTGACAGAAATGGGGACATCATTTATGAGTCAATCAGTTTTACAAGGCAAAGCCTATTCCGTTTTAAATTTATCCTCAGTGACAGAAGGAGGTACCATTAAAGAATCTTTTGATCGTAGTATGGATTTAGCAAAGAAGGCGGAGAAGTGGGGCTATCATAGATACTGGCTGGCAGAACACCATAACATGGAAGGGGTAGCGAGCTCTGCAACGTCTGTTTTAATTGGATATATTGCGGGAGGAACCGAAAAAATTCGAGTAGGATCTGGCGGGATTATGCTGCCAAACCACTCTTCACTTGTCATTGCCGAACAATTTGGCACACTTGAGACATTGTATCCAGGGAGAATTGATTTAGGTCTTGGCAGAGCACCAGGGACGGATCAGTTAACAGCAAGAGCGCTTAGACGTAATCTTCATAACGGAGAAGATTTCCCAGAGCAGCTTGAAGAACTTCGTCAATATTTCAAGCCGACCGGTCAGGTTAAAAAACATGTAAGAGCTGTTCCAGGAGAAGGTCTGGACATTCCGATTTGGCTCCTTGGTTCAAGTGGTTTTAGCGCCAGACTTGCAGGAGAACTTGGATTACCATTTGCCTTTGCAGCACATTTCTCACCTAAAAATACAATTCCCGCGTTAGAGTTGTACAGACAGTCATTTAGACCTTCTGATGTATTAAAAGAGCCTTATGCCATGGTCGGTGTGACGGTTTTTGCTGCAGATCAAACAGAACGGGCTGAATACTTGGCAACCTCTCATTATCAGCGGTTTTTAAGTCTCATTCGCAACACACCAGGAAAACTGAAGGCGCCTGTCGACAGCATGGACGGTCTTTGGAGTCCATATGAAAAGGCGATGGTGGATGAACAATTAAGCTCGACTATCATTGGGGATAAAGAAAAGGTGAAAACAGAATTAGAAGCCTTTATAGAAGCTACTCAAGCAGATGAAGTGATGATTAATTCTGATATGTTCGATCATCAAGAAAGAATGCGTTCGTATGAAATCATCGGAGAGATCTTTCAAGAGGCACAAGAAAAATAAACATAAAAAAAGAACTGCACAGAGCAGTTCTTTTTTATTTAAGCTTTTGTAAAAATGCGAAATGGTTGTCCGATTGGCAGAACAATACGGCCAAAATGTGTATTAAGGACAACAGCTGCAGAACCATAAAATGAAAGCAGGGAAATAATCAATTCTGCAATACCAGCCATGGTATGAGTCACATCGTACATCACACCAAAAGTGCTAAGGGAAAGACCAATGAATAAGAAATCAATAAAGACGAAAATCAAAAATAATACTTTATGTGTTTCCATTGCACCAATCGTCATAAACAAGCTGAAAATCAAATAACCAATAAACGCAAAACCTAACTGTTTTGGATCTGCTGCTCCCGCAAGCGTTTTCCCAAAAACGCCGGCTTGAATGAGCCAAGTTGTTCCAACGCCCATCCAGAAAAGACCGAATGCGCCAAAAGCAGTGGCTCCAAAAATATTATGATGCTTTGAATCTTGTATGGACGCGATCAGCTGCGCGATTCCTCCAAGGAAGATAGCCCAAGGTAAAATAAGGGAAGTGCCATCTGTGATTCCTAGTTTTTGTGAGGACGCAACGAGCGTCACCATTGCTAAACCAAACAAACCAAGTGGTGTTGGGTCTGCAATTGATAATCGAATTGCTTGAACATTCTGTTTTTCCATAATGACCTCCTACAATTTGCACTTACAAAAGATACTCGAATTCGATAGAAACGTCAAGCTCTTTTTTAGTAGACACTTGCATCGTCTTCCAAATAAATCTATATTTAATACATATCAAATGTGATAGAAAAAGAGGGATAAAATGAGGAAGGGCTTATCTGGAAAAACGATTGCCATTTGTGGAACGAGAAAAACAGAAGAAATGCGTACACTTGTCGAAAAGCAAGGGGGACAAGCCGTTATTCGCTCTCTTCAAGGAACCGTATTTTTAGCCAAAGAGGAATTAAAGCCAGGCATAGAAACCTTTGTGAAACAAGGGGCCGACTGGGTGATCTTGACAACAGGCATCGGTACAGATACATTGATTGAGAGTGCAGAAGAGCTGCAGCTTGGTAAAGAATTTATGAACATTCTATCAAATGCCCATATTGCTTCAAGAGGGTACAAAACCTTTGCTGCTTTGAAAAAACGCGGAATTCAGCCTGAGGTCTCTGATGAAGACGGTACAGTTCGTGACTTGATTTCAAAGCTTGAAGACAAGGAATTTCAAGGCAAACGTGTGATGGTGCAGCTTCATGGTGAAAATGCACCAGCTCTCATTCAGTTTTTACATGAAAAAGGGGCAGATGTTTTGCCGCTTTTACCATATCAGCACACACCTCCTGAACCAGAGGCAGCTGAAACGCTGCTGAAAGAAATGAAAGATGGACAAGTTCATGCCGTTTGTTTTACAACCGCTGTCCAAGTTCACGCCTTTTTCAAACTAGCTGCAGAATGGGGAAGAAAAGAAGAATTGCAAGCATTATTCGAGCAGCACGTGCTTGCAGTAGCCGTCGGGAAAGTCACTGCTGAAGCTTTAAAAGAAGAGGGAATAGACCGAATTCTTGCCCCGTCACTTGAGAGAATGGGTGCAATGATAATAGAGCTATCTCGATATATGGAAAAACAATCAGCACACTCATAAAAAAACGCCTTTCACCAGATCAGTGAAAGGCGTTTTGGTTAGATTGTCCGTTTTCGATTCGTCCGAATTTTTTTGAGTACAAAGTAGAGAACAATCAGGACAATGGCAATGACCATAATAGGGGTTGTATAAGCATGAGCAACACTTTGAATATGATCCCATTTTGTCCCAAGCTGCATGCCAAGATAGATAAATAAGATAGACCAAGGGATGGCAGCTAATCCTGTCAAGAAAACGAATTTCAAAAAAGGCATCTTGGCAATACCCGCTGGAATCGAGATGGCATGACGGACAACAGGGATAAAGCGGGCGGTAAAAACTACACCGGTTCCATACCGGTCAAACCAGCGCTCTGCAGTCGCGATATGATGTTCATGGATGAACAAATACTTTCCATACTTTGTTAAAAAAGGTCTTCCGCCGTACAGACCGATCCAGTAAATAAAACACTGGGCGAGCGTACCACCGATGACGCCGGCAATCACAGCTCCTACAAAACCAATTGTGCCTGTTGACACCATATATCCGCCATAGGCAAGTACAATTTCACTCGGAATGATTTCAATCATCAGCCCTAGTGCTACACCTACATAACCAAGGCTTGTCAGCCAGGTTAAAATTTCATTAAAAAAGGTTCCCATTCATTTCACTCTGCCTTTAAATACGATTTTTCTTCAAGTATCCTTATAAGAGCCTATGCTTGTTTTGCTTTTCTCATGAGTATGCTTTCTATATATGCCAGGATGGCTTGCGGCTCATACAGACACCACTGAACCTGCCTTTTTCATCAAGTCTATGTTAAAAAGCTCTCGTCTAGCAGATTTTATCATACCATATTTGCCGGCATTTAGACGATCTACTTGCTATGTGAAAAATAGTCACCATAAAAGAATAGGCTGCATCCGTTTTTTCAGCAGAACATGATATAATTTGCTAGATGAAACGAACGGGTGGTGCACAAACATGTATTTAACAATTGCAGAAACAGCTGAATACTTGGAAGTATCAGAAGCGTATATTAAAAAATTAATCCAGCAAAAAAAGATCCGTTGCGTATTTGACGGGGAATCTTATCTTATTTATCAAGGGCAGTTTCAAACGCATTTAAAGCAGCTCGAACAATATAAAGAGCTCGTCCAAGAGATCTTAAATGAACCGATTCCGGAAGACCCCGATGTAAAGGATGAAGATTAGAATATTGTCATTTTTTCAATTGATTCAACATGGATCAATGTAGAAAGAATAATCTTTATATTAACTTATGCTCAAATGGTTCCCGCTCTTTCTCGAATGACAATCATTAGCAGTAAAAGGAAGTGAAAATGGTGGGGACAACTACTTTATGTGAAGCCTGTCAAAAAAACGAAATGAATGTTGTAGAAGCGTCTGATGAACCGAAACAGCCTTATCAATTATGCCATCAATGCCACGAAAGACTACTCACCAATTCATTACGACCTATTGAATGGTATCACTTAGCCGTTCTCCATTCTCCAAATCAATTTTTACTGCACGATGATTTTTATGGAGAGGATGGACAGGCTTTCCAATCAGAGAAGGACGTCATCGTCACCAAAAGTGAGAAAGCACCAACATTACACGTCGTTAGGCATGATTTGGCGTCTTTAATAGACTTTTCAATTACTAGATGGTTTCTTGAGGATGATGTCATCGATGCGCTGAAACAGCACGACCAGCAAAAAATCTTGGATTTCGTTCATAGTAGGTTTTATGAAACGGAGCATGCTGAAGTGAAATCACGAATGTTAGAAATCGCAGCTGATGTTCTAGGTACAGTTGCCGCTGAATGGGTAAGGGAACTTTTGAATCAGGCGGACGAAGAATTCCTTTATCCGCTTTCGTGGGCAGCAGCCAGCTGTTTGCCAGAAGATGAGGGATTACACCATATATTGAAAAAAATGAAATCGATCAGTGAAAAAGAATTGCCGTTAGAGGCTTTTATTTGCCTGCACCGTTTCCGTTCTCACAAAATATTGGATTGGATGGAGTCAAATTGCACCCATTTCACGATCAGTGGGGAAGGCTGGCAGCCGTCAGCTGTCCAACCTGGGAAAGAATGAAATCTTGGCTAAACAAAGGAAGGCCTTTCAGCTTAATTGCACTAGATACAATGGCAAACTGTGCAGGAAATAGACCGGCCCTAGTGGAACAATTTTCACCTAAAATCCTTAAAACTGATAAAAATGAAGTAGAGAAGATTTTACATGATGTTAATCAAAAAGATCAGGTTCCACGAGTGAAAATGAAAGTGTCCAAAATCTTGGAGAACAAACAAGACATATTTGAATAAGCCTTTTTATTGGCTGACTCCCGTTTGAACAATTTTCATGCGGCATTTCACTTTTACATCCGCATCAGGATAAATGTCTTGCCATTTTTCTGGTGTCATTGCCTTGTCTTTTGATCTATACCTAAGGCCCAGTCCAAGCGGGTCTATGTTTTGCTTTTTAAAGGACTGTACAAGATCTTCTCCTTGCTGAGTGATACGTTTTTCAACTTCTTTTTCGACTTGGTCCAATATATTCGGTTTATCAATTTTTTTGGACTTCATGAATTCTTTTAATTCGCCTTTTAGTTTGATATCAATCGTGATATGAGGCTTTTTTGTTAGGTTTTTCGTCGGTTTGATCTGGTAAGACACATGTGATTTGATATTTTCAATGACAACATGAGTCTTTGCTCGATCATGCAATTGAAACTCATAGATGCCATTTTTATGATTTTCAATCATCGCTTTAAATGTGAACGTGTCTTCTCCTGGAATATGACCCACCATTTTTTCTTGATCAAATAGAGCAACGCCCGAGACCTTGATGGCATTGCTTGTTCTTTCAATGTAAGGGAGATAAGCATCGACCCCTTTTGCCATCATCTGATTCATAAAAATATGCTGATTTGTGACCGGCTCATTGCCATTTCGCATATTTTGCGCTAACAGATCAGAGAGATATACACCTATATTTAAGTTCGTTTGATTCATTTTTGTGTATAATAATTCTTCGACTTCTCCGCCAACAATCGCAAACACTTGGCGTGAACCAATAATAGGATCACGATAAATGTAATTCATTAAATCGATCATGCCGACTTCTTTTGCTAACTTTTCACTGACTAAAATAACGAGCACCTGGCCCATAACCACCGGAAAAGGCGATTTTTCTGACACGAGAAATTGGATATTACTAATCGTGTTTGACTTTGCACTTAATATTTGATAGCTGCCTTGCTCTTCACTTTTAAAGACGGGAAAGACAAAAAAGCCCTTCATTTCGCCATCTTCCATTAAATCAAATCCTACCGCCTGAGAGATATTTAATTCATCTAATAGCCGGGGCTGTGCACAGCTAGTTAACAAAAGACTAAACAACATGAGACCTATGAGTACATACTGTTTCATGTTCGTTTTTTCACCCACCTTTTTTTCAGCATCAGTCCAATGACCATACAGACAATCAATCCATAGATCAGAATGAATCCGCTATATTCCACCCATTGATTAAAGGTTTCAAAAGAAGTTGCACCGGCAAAAAACGAAAACATGATTAGAATGAGAATGCTGAGACCGATTAAATTGACGCGCTGGCTTGTATGAAATACTTGTTTCGCCATTCGGCTCGCAGCCCATAATGGAATCGCGATATTTGGAATAATAAGAAGCAGCCAAAGAGACACTTCAATAAATTCAAAGCGCTGAATGAAGGGAAGTTTCACAATGCTTGTTAACGTCAATGTTGGCCATTTTGTTAATTTAAGCTGAGCACTCGAATAATACGCAATGGATACGAGAAAGACAAGTAAATTTAAGCATGTCGTGAATAATGCTCCCATGTGGGCAAATTTTTGTGACGTTTGTGCTTTTTTAATAAAGGGATAATAGACAAGCAGCGTTCCAAAACCAAACATGGGTAAGGAGGCATCTTTGAGACCCATTACCAGTTGCGAGAATGTATGATCAAACATTGGAAACATAAAGCGAATGTGACTATATTTCATGACGTAAAAGCAAATAAACGTCATCCAATATGTGAGTATAATGCTAAAAAACGCCCATCCTGCAATGGTTCTAAAGCCGCCGGTATGAATGTAATACACTAGCACAAGCAGTACAGCAGCAAACAAAAAACCCGGAATTTCTTTAAACAGCCACACATGGATTACATCCATATAATGGACGAGGACAGTAAGCGACAAACATGAAAAGTATAAGATGTAGAGAATATTGAATAATTGCCCAATCCATTTACCAAATACGAATTTTGTAATATGAACAAATTCATCCGAAGGAGCCTTTTTAAACATCAAGTAAATCAGAAAGATCATCACATTGACACTGATGCCAGAAATTAGAATGGCGATCCATCCGTCATTATTCATGGAACGGACAAGGTTCGTTTGAAAGTTTAAAATGCCGACACCTACTTGATTGGCATTAATGAGAAAAAACACAAAAAAAGGGGATATTTTAAATTTCTCTTTGACAGAAGAAGAGCTCATGCCTTCACTTCCTTATTCATAAAAATCATTTTTCCCCTTCCGGCCTTGCTTAGGCTTTGGCTGGTGAATGGTTTTATTTTGTCCGCGTAAATTATCCGGCCTTTTATTCAAAAAGCGAAGCTGAGGGCGAATCAAACTGCTCTTTAAATCAGCTAGACGAGGTGGATAAATGGGTTCAAGGTATGGCTGCCCAATAGAGGTTAATTTCATCAAATGGGTGATCAGAAAAGCGCCCATCAGTGAAATTCCTAAGGCTCCCCAAACCTGTGCTGCAAATAGAAAAGGGAACCTCAAAAGCCGGATGGCATTTCCCATTTTATAGATCGGGGTGACAAAGGAAGCTAGAGCAGACAATGCCACAATGATCAGCAGGATATTACTTGTTAAGCCCGCTGCCACCGCCGCCTGTCCAATGACGATCCCGCCAACAATCCCGAGTGTTTGTCCTACCTTTGTCGGAAGCCTGGATCCAGCCTCTCTTAGTAATTCAATCGAAATCTCTAAAAATAGTGCCTCAATGATCGGAGGAAATGGCACAAGATAGCGCGAGGACACAATCGTTTCTAATAAATCCTTTGGGATCAGCTCATAATGAAAGGTTAAAACGGCTACATATAAAGGTGTCGCAAAAATGGAAAATATCACAGCAAATATGCGTAACAGCCTAAAGCAAGAAGCCGCAATCCATGACATATTGTAGTCTTCCATAGTGGAAAAATACTCAAGTAAAATAGTCGGGGCAAGCAAGACATGAGGCGAACCATCCACTAATATGGCAATTTTCCCTTCTGATAAACCTGAAGACACGCGGTCGGGTCTTTCTGTATTCAAAAACAACGGAAAGATCGTATTGGACACATCATAAAGCATTTGAGCAAGGTAATTCGCATCTAAAATCTGATCATAATTAACGTCCTCAATTCGCTGAAGAACCGTTTCGATGTTTTCCGGGTTGGCGATTTCTTCAATATATAACACGGCTACTTTTGTTTGAGACAGCGTACCAACCGTCTTTTCCTCAACTTTTAGGTTAGGCGTTGGCAGCCGCCGCCTGACTAAATTTAAATTGGTATCTAAAGACTCTACAAATGCTTCCTGTGCACTAATAATCCCAAATTCAATCTCAGGCGGACCTACTTGTCTGCCTTTCTTTTCTTCAATCGGCAAAAGAAGCGTTTTGCCCCAGTCTGTCTCAAGTCTAATGGCAATGTTGCCCCGGTGAAGGGCTTCTTCCACTTTTTGAAGATCGCTCGTGATGACAGCCTGCTCAATGGGAATTCGTTCTTTCAACTCTTCAAGAGTGGGTGTCAGATGCATTTGTTTGAGGGAGGGGAGAATTTGTTCATGTAGAAGATGTCCATTAATCAATGAACGAAAAAAGGAAATCCTATACAGAAAATCTCCATTTCGAGACAGCTCATTTGTAAAATCAGCAGAACGTGACAATGCTTCAAATACTGAATTCGGGTCCTTTTGTTGTTTGTTTTTCTTCAGCATTTGAACCAGCTCCTTCGGCGATTTGCCTCTATTATCTAACCAATTGTCTAAAGATATGCATGAAAAAAAGCGTTCAGCTTGATGGGCTGGACGCTTTTTTTCCATATAGAACGGCTTCTAATAATAAATCAGCTAAATGGACCGCGCGCATGCTCGGCGAGTGCCCTGAGCGTTTGATGCCTGCTGCCATTTGCAGCTGACAGCCTGGATTAGATGTAACGATGGCAGCCGCCTTTGTTTGGCTGGCTTCTGTCATTTTATGATCTAAAATTTGCATCGACATCTTTGGCTGCAAAATGTTGTAAATACCAGCTGAGCCGCAGCACCGGCCCGCATCCTTCATTTCTTTAAATGATACACCCTGAATGGCCTTCATCAGCACCCTTGGCGCATGCTGTACACCCATTCCGTTCCGCAAATGACATGAATCTTGGTAGGTGATGACTTGCTCTGGCAAAGCAAGCGGCATGCGGCGGTGAAATTCCAGCTCCACTAAAATGTCTGATATATCCGTGATTTTCTTTGAGAAGGCTTCACTTCGCTTTTGAAAATCCGGATCATCGCAAAGCAAATGATCGTAATCACTTAAAAAAGCGCCACAACCGCCCGCATTCATGACAATGGCATCCGCATCTATCTCTTCAAAAGCTTCAATATTCCGCTTTGCTAACTGTTTCGCTTGTTCTTTTTCACCGCTATGGCCATGGAGCGCTCCGCAGCACGTCTGAATAGGAGGAACGAAGACGTCACAGCCTGCCAGCTGCAAAAGCTGGATGGTTGCTTCGTTTGTACTGGAAAAAACCGTGTCCATTAAACAGCCAGTAAAAAAGGCGACCCGTTTTCTCGCTGGGCCGGCGGCTTTGTATTCCGTCAAACGGCTTTTCTGTTGACGCGGCACCTTTGGAAGCGCCTGTTCCATCAGGCGTAAGTGCGGTGGAAGCACCTTCAGCATGCCAGTTTTGCGGGCTGCCGTTTGCAGACCAGATGTTTGATAAAATCGAAGAAGTCCTGCCGCTTTCCGCATTCGGCTCTGTGAAGGAAAGAGACCTTTAAACACTACACGTCTTACAAGTTTGACAGGGATGGATTGTTTTTTGTGCTGCTGAATGATGTCTCTTGCATCTTCAAGTAACCGTCCATATTTAACGCCGGAAGGGCAGACCGGTTCACATGCACGGCAGCCAAGACAAAGATTCAGCGAATGCTCGACATCTTCATCTGGCTCAATGACGCCGTCTCTCACCGCCTTCATTAAAGCAATTCGGCCGCGGGGAGAGTGTGTTTCTTGCTGACCAGATTCAATATAAGTCGGGCAGGAAGGAAGGCAGAATCCGCAGCGCATGCAATTGAGCAGCTCTTTTTCGTCCATTTGCTGCTGAAATGCTTGCTGAATCTCTGTTTGTTTAGAACTCATGAGACCACCACCCGCTTTCTTGCGGCTTTTCCAAACACTTTATCAGGGTTCATGATATTTTCCGGGTCAAGCGCTTGTTTGATCGCTTTCATTGCCGCAATGCCTTCTTTTTTAACCTTTAGTTCTAAGTAAGGGGCTTTCATAAGACCTACGCCATGTTCACCCGTAATGGTGCCGCCAAGTGAGACTGCTTTTTCAAAAATGGCCTGAAAGGCTTCTTCCACCCGTTTCATTTCTTCTTCATTTCTTGCATCTGCTGCACAAGTAGGATGCAAATTGCCATCACCTGCATGACCAAATGTACAGATTTTCACTTTGTACTCCTTCGCAATGTCTTCGATCGCCCGCACCATGCTGGCAATTTCAGACCGGGGAACTGTGGCATCTTCTAAAATGGTCGTCGGGCTTAACCGGGCGAGAGCTGATAAAGCAGATCGTCTCGCTGTTAAAAGGGCATTGGCCTCTTCTTCAGAATGTGCGATATTCACTTCTTTTGCACCGTGCAGCTGACAAACCTTTGCGATGCGCTCAATATCACGGGAAACCGCCTCAGGATGGCCGTCCTGTTCGATTAACAGCACTGCTTGAACGTCAGTCGGCAAACCGATTTTTGCAAAGTCTTCAACGACTTCCAGGGTTGGCTGATCCATAAATTCTAATGTGGCGGGGATGATACGCTCTGCAATAATCGCCGACACTGAAGCGGCGGCTTCCTCTAAACTTTCATATAAGCAAAGCATCGTTTGTTTTGTTTCTGGAAGCGGCAAAAGCTTCAGCGTGGCTTCAGTGACAATCCCGAGCGTTCCTTCTGAACCTACGAACAAACGGGTCATATCATACCCGGCCACGTCCTTTGCAAGCTTGCCGCCTGTTTTGATGATGTCACCGTTTGGCAGAACGACTTCAAGTCCAAGTACATAATCTCTCGTCACTCCATACTTTAATCCCCGGAGACCACCTGAATTTTCATTAATATTTCCGCTTAATGTAGAGATTTTCATAGAGCTTGGATCAGGTGGATAGAAGAGGCCTTTCGCCTCTACTTGGCGAATGAGTTCCTGTGTGATCAAACCAGGCTGCACCGTTGCTGTCAGGTTTTCTTCATCTATTTCTATTAATTGGTTCATTCTTGTAAACAGCAGCACAAGTCCGCCTTGAGTGGGACATGTGCCTGCACAAAGGTTCGTTCCTGATCCTCTTGGCACGATCGGTATGTTATATGAGGCACAGAGCCGGACAATTTGCTGGATTTCCTCAGCCGTATGCGGGCTTACGATGACATCTGGCATATGCTGAAAATTTGGTGTTGCATCATAAGAGTAGGCAAGCCGATCGGCTTTACTGTCCTGCATGTAAGAAGCACCGACAATCTTTTTTAATTGATTTAAAAATTCAGAATGTAACATACGCATTCAACTCCTATTGATGAGACGTATCGTTTCTTTCAGTATAAAAAAAGAATCGCCTCATGCCTATGGACGATTCTACAAAATATCGGGCTGTTCGCTTCGTTTTTTTGGATCATGATCTAATAACATGAAGGCTAAATAAAAGAGCATTGCATCTTGCATGCGCTTTGGATCAAGTGTCGTTAAATCTTGGATGCGTTTTAGCCTGTAATGCAGTGTATTGATATGGACATGCATCGCTTCTGCTGTATATTTCAATGAGCAATCTGATGTCATAAGCACCCGCAATGTTTTCACTAATTCAGGATAGGGGAGAAGAGGGGCGATTGTTCGATCAAGAAACACTTCTTTTGTTTCCTGACTCACTTCCTCCATAAAAAGTTCAAGCGTTAAATCTTCATCAAATACAATCGGTGTATCAGCATGTGCCATTTTTAATGCTCGAAAGGCTTGTTGAAAGGATTGCTTCATCAAATGAGCAGCTGCTGGTTTTCCTGCTCCAATCAAAACCCCCTGTGTGCCCCGCGCCGTAAGGGAGGCATGGATGTGAAACAGGCGCTGCTGCAAGGCTTTACGATCATCTGCTGTTGTCTGCAGCATGAGCAAAAAACGGGCATGCCCCCAGCGGACGATGATCTCCTGACTAGTGAGATGCAGCGTTTCCTTCAATTCTTTGTATTGATTCTGCTTCATAAACGATTCATCCTGACAATCGATCAGAACAACTGCGCGCTCCTTATTGATATCAAGCTGAAGCCGCGACGCTTTTTCAGTGAGATCAATCGCTGTCTCTGGCAGATGAAGCCAGTCGAATACAAACGCTTCGAGCTGACGTTCATCCGTTTCAGTTTCTTGAAAAAATTCATGTTCATGAATAAGCAGCTCGGTCATTTTTCTTAATATTTTGCCAAAAGGAGACACATGTACAGGATCTCCTGTCATTCCAATGACCCCGATGACCTCTTGCTTAAAATAAATAGGCAGATTGATGCCAGCTTTGACGCCTTTCATGTGCTGCTGGTCATCCTTTGTGAGAATTCGTTTCTGTCCTTCAAAAGATGTCAGATACGCTCCTTCATGAAATTGTCCAACGCGCGCTGGATCTGTTGCTGCAATGATGGTGCCGTTTGTTTGTGCGATGATGATTTCCTCAGTCAGCACCTTTTTAACCTCGTCTACGATTTTTTCTGCCAGTGTCATTGTGAGCAAAACGTACCCCTCCGAGATGTTTCTTTTGACACTATCATACCATCATATGCTCGGACATATCTTTCTTTTCATGAGTTATGCTAAAATAATAAACACACATGAAGGAGAAGAAAGGAGACATAGCCATGTCACTGCAAAATCGCTTACAAGACTTACTAAAAGAAGGACAGGCGCTGACCGACTTTGAATATGATGAAGCGGCGCGCCGCAATTGGACATTAGAAGGGGCGAGAATAAAAGAAGAAGCCCGTTTTGGCGATGTATATATAGAGCGTGTAGACAAGGAATCAGAGAACATGATTCAAACAGAAAACGCCTCATTTCTAAACACACCGCTTACATATGTGAAAAAACATCAAAAAGAATTCATTTATATCGAATCCAAGTGGTTTGATGTCGTGAAAGTGGATGGCTTGGCCATTGAATGGGATGAAGTGTTTCAAACGTATACCGTCCTATTCGGTTTAAAACGTCCTAAAAAAGACACGAATATTCTAAAGGACATGCTATCGCCATTAAATGGTGCTCAGCTTCAATTTAATGGACAAGATGGCTTATTTGATGTGAATTTGCAGCTTCTTGAGCTTGAGGATATCCACGAAGATACGGCTTTCATTGACGTCATCTCGGCCGTGTATCGATTTTTATTCCGTATGATCATGCAGCTTGAAATCAATGAATCAAAAAACGGCTCAAATTCCTGAGCCGTTTTTTGTCCATCTATTCATTCGATGAAGGTGTGACAAACCGTACATCATGCTCTTTTCCATATTGAAGATAATCTTCATTTGGCTCCTGATTGGTCACGACGATATCAATCTCGTGCAAATCACAAAACGTGGTCAAGGCGTAATGATCGAATTTGCTATCATCCACTAATAAAAAGGTTTTGGCACTTTTTTGAACAAGCGTCTTTTTAATATCGGTTTCAAGCGGAGACGAATTCGTGACGCCGTGATCAATGGATAAACCAGTTGATGCGATAAAGGCTTTATTGACATTGTAAGCTTTTAAGCGCTCAACACTTTGATAGCCAACGAAAGAATTCGTTTTTCTTTCAAGCATCCCGCCAGTGGAAAAGATGGTGAGATTGTCATAAGGCATCGCCTGTGTAATGAAATCTACATTATTGGTCACAATGGTCACCTGTTTCTCAGTCAAATAGGGGAGCATCTCAAGCGTTGTCGTACCAGAATCAATAAAAATCATATCCCCGTTTTCCACAAAAGCGGCAGCCGTCTGACCGATCAATTGCTTTTTACTGAGCTGACGGGTCTTTCGCTCCTGATACACCACTAACGTTGAGTGGTTCACAGCCACTCCGCCATACACTTTTTTGAGCACGCCAGACTCGACCAATGCCTGTACATCTCGGCGTATCGTGTTTTTTGAGACACCAAAATGCGCCACAAGCTCATCAAGTGAGGCAGATTCACGGTCAAACACATACTCTTTGATTTGCTGAATCCGTTTTGTTTTTATCATACTTCATATCTCCAATCAATCCGAATGTCCTTTTTCCATTATACCAATAAATTCTCTTACTGGGATTAGGCCAATTGATTCTCTTTTCTCCTTTGATATAAAAGCGTATGATAGAAAAAAGAAAGAAACCAGAAAGGAACTTTCACTTCTATGAATCAATCAAACAACCCATTTTCAAAGCTTGCGAATTTTAGAGAAGTAGGGGGACTTCAAACAACAGATGGGATGGTGATCAAAAAGGGAATGATTTATCGATCCGCAGACTTATCCCGTTTGACGAAACAAGACATCGAGATATTCTCAGCACTCGGAATTCAAACCGTTTGTGACCTCCGTACAGCCTCAGAACGTAAATCACATCCAGCAAAGATCAAGGAACACGACAAAATCGTTCATATTCCGATGCAGCCTGACAGTAAGATGCCGAGTAAATGGACCATGTTTCGTATGCTGGTAACAGAAGGGAAGTCTCTCTCATTTACACCGATCATGAAAGAGTTATATCAAAGCATGCTGACAGAGCGTAAAGAAGAGATTCGGCAGCTGTTCACACTGCTTTCAGATCAAAGCCATTACCCGCTGATGCTTCACTGCACGAGTGGCAAGGACCGTACAGGTTTTTTATCTGCCCTGATTCAGTTAACAGCAGGTGTACCGCTGGCTGTCGTTTTAAGTGAATATATGCGTTCCAATGAAGGCGTGCAAATGCTCGTCAGAAGGCAGGAACGATTTGTCCGATTGATGAGTTTATACCGGGTGTCAAAAGAACAAATTCAGCCGCTTGTCGGTGTGCAGCAAGATTATCTTGAAGATGTGCTGCACGAAATGCTGGAGACATACGGGAGTGCAGAGCAGTATTTAATTGAAGCCTGCAAAGTCCCTGAAGCTCAGCTCAATGAAATGAAAAACATTCTGCTTACACCATCTGCTGGCATTCCATCACAAAAAGCGGAATAAACTTAAGGTGAGGTGATGCAAAACATGCTGAAAAAGATCAGTATGACAGTTTTAACACTGATGTTGATGTTTGTATTTTTATTGATTCCTTCTAGCAGTCTAGCTGCTCGCCCAGTGCCAAAAGGAAAGCTTGAGAGCACAAGAGAGATGCGCGCGGTATGGATTGCATCGGTTTATAACTTAGATTGGCCCTCAAAGAAGGGGCTGCCCGTAGCAGAGCAGAAACAAGAGTTCATTCGTTTGTTAGATGAGATCAAAGCGATGAATATGAATGCCGTCATTATGCAAATTAAACCAACAGCAGATGCCTTTTATCCTTCAGCATACGGGCCGTGGTCAGAATATTTGACTGGAACACAAGGGAAAGATCCTGGGTATGATCCGCTTGAGTTTATGATAGAAGAAGCTCATAAACGCGGCCTTGAATTTCACGCTTGGTTTAACCCTTATCGAATCACAATGAATCATACTGATCTCAGCCGTTTGTCAGCCGATCACCCTGCAAGAGAGCATCCTGATTGGACGATTGCATATGGTAATCAGCTTTATTACAACCCAGGCATTCCTGAGGCTCAGGACTTCATTGTAGGCGGCATAGAAGAAGTTGTGAAAAACTACGATATTGATGCGGTGCATATGGATGATTATTTTTACCCTAATAAAATAGCTGGTGTCCCGTTTCCAGATCAAGAAACGTATGAAACATATGGAAAAAAAGCATTTACACATATAGAAGATTGGCGAAGAGATAATGTGAACCAGCTCGTGAAGCAAATCAATGACACCATTAAGAAAGAAAAACCTTATGTGAAATTTGGTATTAGTCCATTCGGTGTATGGCGCAACATAAAAGATGACCCGACTGGTTCAAACACAACAGCAGGTATGACCAACTACGATGATTTGTATGCTGATACAAGAGAGTGGATTCAGCAGCACGATATTGATTATGTCACTCCGCAAATTTACTGGAGCATCGGCTTTCAAGCTGCCGCTTATGATGTGCTGACGAAATGGTGGTCAAATGAGGTGAAAGGGGAGCCTGTTCATCTGTACATCGGTCAGGCGGCATATAAAATTAATCAAAACAGTGATCCTGCTTGGTCTGACCCGGAAGAATATTTTAGGCAGATTGAGCTGAACAGGCAGTCACAGCTCGTGCAGGGAAGCATGCATTTCAGCCTGAAGGATATCAATCGCAACCCTTTGAATGTAAAGGATCGATTGATAGAAGAGTCATACCGCAAACCAGCTCTCATTCCAGAAATGCCTTGGCTTCATCAGAAAGCACCTAAAAAACCAATCATTCAATCTGTGAAAAAGACATCGGATGGTGCGGCTTTACAAATCAAAAATGATCCGCATTCTACCGTATCCTATTATGCAGTCTATCGATTAACAAATAAAGGAACATATGAATTGCTGCAAACGGTTAGAAAAGAAAAAGGAACCATAACAACGATTAAAGACCTCCCAGTCAATCAAAAGAAAATGGATACTTACAAGATTACGGCTCTTAATCGTCTTCATCACGAAAGCAAGCCTTCTACAAAAATAGTGAAATAATAGAAAAAAAGCATGATTGAGGATTTTTCTTCAATCATGCTTTTTTTCTATTATTTTTGTTTTAATTTTCTGAATTCAATCAAGCTTGGCATGAAGCAGCTGCTTGATTAATAAATATGATAGAAAAGAGCCAAAGGGGGAAACAAGATGGATTTTGAATTAACGAAAGAACAACAAATGATCCGCCAGATGGTCAAAGATTTCGCCAAAGCAGAAATTGCACCACTCGCTCAAACCATTGATGAACAGGCCGTATTCCCAGTCAAAACGTTTCAAAAAATGGGGGAGCTCGGCTTTATGGGCATCCCCTTTCCAGAGAAATACGGAGGCTCAGGTGGAGATACGATATCATATGCACTGGCTGTAGAAGAAATCGGCAAACAGTGCGGTAGTACAGGTCTTAGCTATGCTGCAGCCGTTTCCTTAGGCGCAAGCCCGCTTTATTATTTCGGTACAGAGGAGCAAAAGATGGATCATCTTGTCCCGCTGGCATCTGGAACAGCACTCGGTTCCTTTGGATTAACAGAACCAAATGCAGGGTCAGATGCAAAAGGGACAAAAACAAAAGCGGTCAAAGACGGACAAGAATATGTCATCAGCGGGGAGAAATGCTGGATCACAAACGCCAATTTTGCCAGAACCATTATCGTCACTGCTGTCTCGGATTATGATGAAAACGGCCGCCCAATCATCTCCGCCTTCATTGTGGAGAAAGGGCAAAAAGGGCTGTCCATTACAAATCCATATGACAAAATGGGTGTGCGCGGATCAGATACAGCAGAAATCATTTTAGACAGTGTACGTGTACCCGCCCAGAATATTTTAGGAGACCCAGCGAAAGGCTTTAAGCAATTTTTATATACATTAGACGGGGGACGCATTTCAATTGCTGCGTTATCAGTTGGTATCGCACAAGCTGCACTAGATGCTTCGCTCTCGCATGCAAAAGAAAGAAAGCAATTTGGGCAGACCCTTTCTTCCTTCCAAGCGATTCAGTTTAAGCTGGCAGATATGGCGATGCAAATAGAGCTCGCCAGACAAATGGTTTGGAAAGCCGCTTGGCTGAAAGATCACGGCAAGCCGTTTACAAAAGAAGCTGCCTATGCCAAGCTTTTCGCTTCTGAAATGGCGACAAAAGCAAGTCTTGATGCTGTTCAAATTCACGGGGGAACAGGCTACATGAAAGAATGTGGTGTAGAACGACTTGTGAGAGATGCGAAGCTAATGGAAATTGGAGAAGGGACCTCTGAAATTCAGCGTCTAGTCATCGCAAGACAACTGTTAGCGTAATCCGATAATGAAAACGCTTACCATCAATGGAGGAGGAAAGCCATGATGTCGATTCATCCACAAACGATCGGTTCCTTATTAAAAGGGAAAATGGAGCAGCATCCAGCACATGAAGCCATTGTGTATCCAGAACGTTCCTTACGTTTTTCATATGAAGCGTTTTATCGAGAAGTCAAGGAAACCGGGAAAGGTCTTATGGCATTAGGTGTTCAAAAAGGCGATCATATCGCCATCATGGCGCCCAATGTACCCGAATGGCTCATGCTGCAATTCGCCTGCGCGTCGATTGGAGCCGTTCTCGTCACCGTAAATACAAACTTTCAATCACAAGAACTCGCTTATTTACTCAAGCACTCTGATAGCAGCATGCTGTTTATCGTAGACGGGTTTAAAGAGACATCCTATGTCAAAATGCTTGAAGAACTTATACCGGAGTTTCAAAACGCTCATCAAGGTGAGATCACATCCTCATCTTTTCCTTATTTAAAAAGTGTCGTCTATATTGGCGAGCACACGCCAAAGGGCATGCGCAGCTGGGATAGTATTCAAGCAGCTGCTAAAAGAACAGAGGATCATGAGTGGGAGAAACGAATGGATGAGCTTGCGCCTGATGATGTCATTAATATGCAATATACTTCAGGCACAACCGGCTATCCAAAAGGAGTCATGCTCAGCCATACAAACATTGTCTGCAATGCCAGCCAAATCGCAGATTGTATGAAGCTTACCCAAAAGGATCGAATGTGTATCCCTGTTCCTTTCTTTCATTGCTTTGGATCCGTTCTTGGCGTGCTTGCTTGTCTCACAAAAGGAGGAACGATCATTCCAATTGAATCCTTCCACCCAGAGCGAGTTCTTCAAACCGTAGAAAAAGAGAAGTGCACCGTCCTTCACGGCGTCCCGACAATGTTCATTGCAGAGCTCGACCATCCGAATTTTCACCAATACGATCTGTCCACATTACGAACGGGCATTATGGCAGGATCTCTTTGCCCATCTCATGTGATGAAGGCCGTCATTGAACAAATGGGATTGAAGGAGCTCACGATTGCCTACGGACAGACCGAAAGCTCTCCTGTCATTACCCAAACAAGAACGGATGATTCATTTGAAAGGCGGGTTCAAACGGTCGGCCGGGCGCTTCCTCACATCGAAGTGAAAATCACCGTTCCAGGCACACCGGAGGAAGTACCAAGAGGAGAACAAGGAGAGCTGTGTACAAGAGGTTATCATGTGATGAAAGGCTACTATAAAAATGAAGAAGCCACAAATGAAGTGATTGATCAGGACGGCTGGCTTCATACGGGTGATTTAGCAGAGATGGATGAGGACGGCTATGTGAAAATCACAGGACGGCTGAAAGATATGATCATTAGAGGCGGGGAAAATGTATACCCAAAAGAGATTGAGGACGTTCTTTATACTCATCCGGACATTCTTGATGCACAGGTCGTTGGTATACCTGACGAGACGTATGGAGAAGAAGCCGCCGCATTCATTCGGCTCAAGCAAGGCAGGGCGGTGACGATTGAGACACTCACCAGCTATTGTCAGTCGCAAATGGCACGCTACAAAATTCCTAAATATTTTTTCATCACTGACGAGTATCCAATGACTGCATCAGGGAAGATTCAAAAATTTCGTCTGAAAAAGCAGGCGCTTGATCTAATAAAGGAGTGAAGGCAGCGATGTTTCAAAAAGTACTGATTGCAAATCGAGGCGAAATTGCCAGGCGAATTATTCGAACGTGTAAAAGGCTCGGGATCTACACCGTCGCCGTTTATTCAGAAGCAGATCAACATGCACTTCATGTGCAAGAAGCAGACAGCGCCTATCCGATTGGAGGCGCGAAAGTATCTGAAAGCTATTTAAACATGGAAGCAATCATTAGGGCAGCCAAACAGACAAATACAGATGCCATCCACCCAGGATATGGCCTCTTATCAGAAAATGCAGACTTTGCAGAACGCTGCCGCAGCGAAGGAATCGCCTTTATTGGCCCATCCGCACAAGTCATTCAGCGAATGGGGAATAAAATTGAAGCAAGAAAAACGATGGCTCAAGCAGGTATCCCCATTGTACCAGGCGTTTCAGCTCCGCTGCATGATGCAGAAGAAGGGGTCAGTCAAGCGCAGTCACTCGGTTATCCGATCATGCTCAAGGCATCAAGCGGGGGCGGAGGAATTGGCATGCAGCTCGTGCAAAATGACGATGAGCTGTACAGGGCTTTTGAAGGGAATCAAAAAAGAGCGCAAAGCTTTTTCAACGATGGGACGCTGTATATGGAAAAGGTCATTGAAAACGCGCGTCACATTGAAATTCAGGTCCTTTTTGATTCCTTCGGCCATGGGGTCCACTTATTTGAGCGCGACTGTTCACTCCAGCGAAGACATCAAAAAATCATTGAAGAAGCACCAGCCGCCTGTCTCGATGAATCGGTGAGACATCAAATGGGGGAGATGGCCGTCAAAGCAGCCAAAGCGATTGGGTATGAAAATGCAGGAACGATTGAATGTTTAGTCGATCAGCATCAACAATTTTATTTCCTAGAAATGAACACGAGATTACAAGTAGAGCATCCTGTCACAGAAGAAATTACAGGCATTGACCTTGTCGAGGAGCAGCTGAAAATCGCTGCACGTGAGCCGCTTTCCTTTAATCAGGAGGATATTCATCAAATCGGTCATGCCATCGAGGTTAGAATTTATGCGGAAGATCCCGTCACCTTTTATCCATCACCAGGAACAATCACTCGGCTCTCCACACCTGAAGCTCCGTATATCCGTCATGAGTCAAGTGTGACAAATGGAAGCCTCATTACCCCTTTTTACGATCCAATGATGGCGAAAATGATCGTTTACGGTGATACGCGAAAACTTGCAATAGAACGATTAAAAGAGGCACTACAAGCATATGAAATAGAAGGGATCAAAACCAACTTACCTCTTTTAAGGGAAATGGCCGGATCTTCTGCTTTCTTACAAGGCAGCATCACAACCGATTTTCTCATGAAAAAAAGGGAGGGAAACCGTTCATGAAAACTGTCACAATTCAAATGGCCGGAAACTTATGGAAGCTTCTTGTGAAACAAGGCGATGAAGTGCAAAAAGGACAGGAGGTTGCCATCTTAGAATCAATGAAAATGGAGATTCCGATCGTTGCTGAAGAGACCGGAACCATCAGCAAAGTGCATAAGGCAGAGGGAGAGTTTGTCGATGAAGGAGAGGTTCTTCTAGAACTGACAGAATAGGAGGGAGCCAGATGACATTACCAAAGAGTGTGATTATCAGGGAGGTCGGCCCGCGGGACGGACTGCAAAATGAATCAGTCTGGCTGGACACAGGCGAGAAGCGAACGTGGATTGACCTGCTCGCAGCAGCCCAGCTCCCTTATATTGAAGTCACATCATTTGTTCATCCCAAATGGGTTCCAGCCTTAAAAGATGCCAAAGAACTCACCCAATCCTTTAACAAAAAAGACGACATCACCTATGCAGCACTCATTCCCAATGAAAAAGGCTTAGCTCATTTTTTTGAAGCCAATCTTGACACAGGCGCTATGTTTATCTCTTCGAGTGAAACACATAACAAGAAAAATATGAATCAATCCATCCATGAAACACTTCCTGTTATCAAACAAATGACAGCTGATTTAAAAGCAGCAGGAAAAAACACGCGCGCGTATATTTCCACTGTGTTTGGCTGCCCGTATGAAAAACAAGTGCCAATGGATCAAGTCCTTCGGTTAACGGATATTTTGCTTTCTTATGACATTGATGAAATATCTCTCGGTGACACCATCGGTGAAGCCCATCCGCTTCAAGTAGAAAGGCGCTTAGACATTTTACTTGAACGTTTTCCTGCTGATAAAATCGCTCTTCATTTTCATGATACGAAGGGGATGGCTCTTGCCAATATTTATACGGCATTAAAAGCAGGGATTACCATATTTGACTCCTCCAGCGGCGGGCTGGGCGGATGTCCCTATGCACCTGGTTCCAGCGGAAATGTGGCGACAGAAGATGTGGTGCATATGCTTCAAAAACTAGGAATTGAGACAAATATTCACCTACCTGCATTAATTAAAGCGGCAGAATGGATTGAAGCAAAAGTAGATCGAACCCTTCCTAGTCACTGTTTACGCGCTTTTCACTCTCAGACTACTTCATAAAGGATGAATAACATGACATCATTGGTCCATTTTTCGATACAAGATGAACAGATCGGCATCATGACCTTAAACAGGCCAGAACAAGCGAATTCCCTATCTGCTCCGATGCTGGAGGAGATCAATCAAATCATTCAAGAAATCAAACATGATGAAAGCATTCGCTGTCTTCTCATTACAGGAGCCGGTTCAAAAGTCTTTTGCGCTGGAGCAGATTTAAAAGAACGACGATTGATGACAGAAGCAGAAGCAAAAGGAGCTGTTCTTTCGATTCAGCAAACGTTTATCGAGATTGAATCCATTCCTGTACCTGTCATTGCAGTGATGAACGGACACGCACTTGGCGGAGGACTTGAGCTCGCGCTCGCTTGTGATCTCCGCATCGCACGAGCCGGAGCCAGACTCGGCCTGCCAGAAACAGGACTAGCTATCATACCAGGAGCCGGAGGGACGCAGCGGCTTCCGCGCCTCATTGGACTCGGTAAAGCAAAAGAACTTATTTTCACAGGCGCATCATTACAAGCAGAAGAAGCCATTCAAATTGGGCTCATTGAGCATATCTCTTTAGCAGATTCCCTCATGAACGATGCCATCTCTCTTGCACAACAAATCATCAAAAATGGCCCGCTTGCCTTAAAAGAAGCGAAACAAGCGATTCAATCAAGCCTTGATCACGATTTGCATACAGGTTTGACAAAGGAATACGAAGCCTATCTACGGCTCATTGAGACAGAAGATCGAACGGAAGGTCTTCAAGCCTTCCAAGAAAAACGAACGCCTCAATACAGAGGCAGGTAGCAAGAAAGGGGAATGGGTATGATCGAAGAATATGAACTGAAAAAACAGCAGATTCTGAAAGGCGGGGCAGACCGATACCATCAAAAAAACAAAGAAAAAGGAAAATTGTTTGTCCGTGACCGCCTCCAGTTGTTATTAGATGAGGATTCTTTCATTGAGGATGCCATGTTTGCCGAGTGTCAAAATGAACATTTACCAGCAGATGGTGTTATCACAGGGACAGGGCGGATGAATGGGCAGACTGTTTGTGTCATGGCAAATGATTCTACCGTCAAAGCAGGATCATGGGGCGTCAAAACGGTAGAAAAAATCATTAGAATCCAGGAATCAGCCGAAAAGCTCAACTGCCCAATGCTGTATTTAGTTGACTCTGCGGGTGCTAGAATCACCGATCAAATCGCCATGTTTCCAGGCAGAAGGGGTGCAGGCCGCATTTTTTATAACCAGGTGAAGCTGTCTGGACGTATTCCGCAAATTTGTTTACTATTTGGTCCTTCGGCAGCCGGAGGTGCTTACATTCCTGCTTTTTGTGACATCGTCGTCATGGTCGAAGGGAATGCCTCAATGTACTTAGGCTCACCGCGAATGGCCGAAATGGTGATTGGAGAGAAAGTATCACTTGAAGAAATGGGCGGGGCAAAAATGCATTGCAGCATTTCTGGATGCGGCGATATTTTAGCAAAAACAGAGGAAGAGGCCATTCAAATCGCCCGCACTTATTTAACTTACATGCCTGCCAACTATACAGAAAAACCAAAACGGGCAGCCGCAATCGCACCTAAACCATCAGAGATCACCATCCAAGACCTTATCCCTAAGGGGCAGAATACCCCTTTTGATATGTATCAGCTCATTGATTTACTCATTGATGAAGGATCATTTTTTGAAATCAAAAAACTGTTTGCCGCAGAATTGATCACAGGCTTTGGCCGCATGAATGGTCAGCCTGTCGGTCTTATTGCCAACCAGCCGAGGGTAAAAGGCGGCGTTTTATTCCACGATTCAGCCGACAAAGCCGCCAAGTTTATTCAGCTATGTGACGCCTTTCATATTCCACTCCTTTTCCTTGCCGATATACCGGGGTTTATGATCGGAACAAAAGTGGAACAAGCAGGCATTATCAGGCACGGGGCGAAAATGATTTCCGCCATGTCGGAGGCAACAGTTCCGAAAATATCCGTCATTGTTCGTAAAGCATACGGTGCAGGTTTATATGCAATGGCAGGTCCAGCCTTTGAACCGGACTGCTGTCTCGCTCTTCCATCTGCGCAAATTGCTGTCATGGGGCCAGAAGCCGCTGTAAATGCTGTCTATGCGAATAAAATTGCCGAACTGCCTGCTGAGGAAAGAGCAGCATTTATTCAAGAGAAGCGCAAGGAATACCAGGAAGATATGAATATATATGAGCTTGCCTCTGAAATGATTGTCGATGGTGTCATCCCATTTGACCATTTGCGAGATGAGCTTTGTCATAGATTACAAGCCTATACCTCTAAAGAGATGACATTTACAAGACGAAAACACCCGGTTTATCCGGTCTAAAGGGGGCGGCCTCATGATGAACCTAAAACCAGCGTGGATACCCGAAGAGCAGATGATGAAACAAACACGCCTTTACAAATGGATGCATTCACTTGGTTTTTCTACTTATGATGCGTTCTATCAAGCTAGTATCGAGCGCACCGATTGGTTTTGGAGAGAAGCCGAAAAGGCGGTCGGCATCGTGTGGAAGGAGCCGTATGAAGCCGCATTAGGCCAAGATTCATTCATGTGGCCCAATTGGTATAAAGGCGGCCGGCTCAACGTGGTCGAAACGGCTGTTGACAAATGGGCAGAGAATGAAGAAACCCAGCATCAACCAGCCGTGATTTGGAGAAATGAAGCGGGCGAAGAGAGAAGATGGACGTTCCTCGAACTTCAGGAAAATGTCAATCGTCTCGCTGCTGGTTTTTTGAAGAAGGGGATTCAAAAAGGGGATGTGGCAGTCATTTATATGCCGATGCTTCCGGAAACGGCTGCTGTCATGCTTGCCTTTGCAAAGATTGGTGTCATCTTTAGCCCAGTCTTTTCCGGCTATGGAAGCGAGCCTCTAGCCGTACGTATTCGTGCTTCCGGTGCAACCATTGTCGTCACAGGCTCGAGCGTGACGCGCCGGGGAAAGACGATCAACATGCGTGAATGTGCGGCAGAAGCAATCGACAAAACCAAGACTGTCCAAACAGTCATTGTACATGCTTCCTCTCCTACTGGATATAAAGAGGATATTCAGCTAAACGATTTGTTAAAAGAAGAACCAATGAGTGAAACGACTTATCTTTCAAATGAAGATCCCCTTATGATCTTATACACGTCTGGAACAACCGGTACACCCAAAGGGGCTGTTCATACACACGCAGGCTTTCCTGTAAAAGCGGCTTTTGATGCCGGTCTTTGTATGGACGTTGCAAAAGGAGACCGTTTGTTTTGGCTCACAGACATGGGATGGATGATGGGGCCCTTTCTCGTCTTTGGCGGCTTGATCAATGGAGCTGCAATTGTTTTATATGACGGCGCACCCGATTATCCAGATGAACAGCACCTTTGGTCATTCATCCACGAGCAAAAAGTCACCCATTTTGGACTTTCACCTACTTTTGTTCGATCTGCGATGCAGCAAAACCTTTCAGACATTGAGCTGCCGCATGTCAAAGCCATCATTTCTACAGGTGAACCGTGGAATGAAGCACCATGGCAATGGCTTTTTGACACCATTGGTCAAAAGCACATTCCGATCTTAAATTACTCAGGGGGAACAGAGGTTTCTGGCGGAATTGTAGGAAGTACGCTGCTTCGCCCAATCAAACCGATCCTTTTTAATGCGGCAATCTTAGGAATGGCGGCAGATGTGTATAATGAGGCAGGAGAGAGCGTCCTGAATGAAGTAGGAGAGCTTGTTGTGAAAAAGCCGTGGGTCGGCATGACATGTGGGTTTTGGAAAGATCCGAAGCGATATGAAGACACCTATTTTAAACGATTTGATGGGGTGTGGACGCACGGTGATTGGGTGATGCAATCAGAGGATGGCGCATTCCATATCACGGGCAGATCGGATGATGTCATTAATACAGCTGGTAAACGCATTGGTCCAGCTGAAATTGAATCCATTCTTGTCGGGCATCCAGCCGTACATGAGGCTGCTGTGATTGGAGTAAAGGATAAGGTGAAGGGAGAAGCACTAGTTTGTTTCATTGTGGCAAGTTCACAGTCTTTCGAAGAAGCAGCATTCATTCAAGAGCTCAAAATACATGTTGGTTCATATGCGGGAAAAGCGCTCACACCAAAGGAAATTCATCTCATTTCAGCTTTACCGAAAACAAGAAACGGAAAAATCGTCCGTCGTTTATTAAAAGGAGCTTATGAACAGCAGCATTCACCAGATCTTTCGTCTCTAGATAATCCTGATGTGTATAACAGCATTTGCGAATACTTGAAAAGAAAACAAAATCCATAAAAAAAAGACAGGAGAGCGTCCTGTCTTTTTTATTGCACATGAAAATTCGTGCCATCTGTTGTTTCTTTTACAATACCTGCCCGAATCACAAAATCACCGAAATGTTCATGCTCCTCGCGTTCTTTTGCATAGCGGGGGAGTAGAGAGCCAAGCTCGTTTAAAATGTCTTCTTCTCCTACGTTTTCTCGGTACAGTTTACTTAATCTGCTGCCATCAAACGCAGCGCCAAGATACATGTTGTATTTACCAGGTGATTTCCCGATAAAGCCAATTTCACCAAGCGCATGACGGGCGCATCCATTTGGACATCCAGTCATACGAATCGTGATTTCTTTATCACTTAAGCCATTTTCTTCGACAATCTCTTCAATTTTGTCAATCAAGCGCGGGAGGTAGCGTTCTGCCTCTGCCATTGCTAAGCCGCATGTCGGAAGAGCAACACAGGCCATTGAACTGCGGCGCAGTGCAGAGTGCTGCTGTCCATCTGACAAACCAAACTCCTGAATGAGCTGCTCGATTTGTTTCTTTTTGTGAGATGTGACGTTTCCAATGATCAAATTTTGATTCGCTGTTAAGCGGAAGTCACCTGTATGAATCTTTGCGATTTCACGAATGCCTGTCATCAGCGGGTAGTCATCGTAATCCGTGATGCGTCCGCCTTCTACAAACATCGTATAATGCCATCTGCCATTGATGCCTTTTACCCAGCCATAGCGGTCACCGTTATGATCGAAGTGATAATCTTTTGCATCTAATAGGGTAAATCCAAGGCGGCGCTCAAGCTCTTCTTTTACATTCTCAAGACCGAGGCGGTCCACTGTATATTTAAAGCGGGCATTTTTTCTCACCGAACGGTTTCCATAGTCACGCTGAATGGTGATCACTTGTTTGGCAATCTCTACAACTTGTTCCGGTGTACAAAAGCCAATTACTTTTGCAAGCTGAGGATAGGTCGCTGTATCACCATGAGTCATGCCCATTCCGCCGCCAATCGCGACATTAAAGCCGACTAATTGATCATTTTCAATAATCGCAATGAAGCCTAAATCCTGCGAAAACACATCAATATCGTTAGCAGGAGGGACTGCCACACCAATCTTGAATTTTCTTGGCAAATAAAGCGGACCATACATCGGCTCAACCTCTGTATCAGGCGTTGCCGCTACCTTTTCCTCATCAAGCCAAATTTCATGATACGCTCTTGTTTGCGGAAGCAGGTCATCACTTAATTTTTTGGCGAGCTCGTATACATCATGGTGTACTTCTGATTGATAGGGGTTTGATGTACACATGACATTACGGTTCACATCGCCGCAAGCAGCGATCGTATCAAGCATAGTGGAATGGATGTCTTGAATGGTTTTTTTCATGTTCCATTTTAAAATACCGTGAAGCTGAAAGGTTTCACGAGTTGTCAGCTTTAACGTACCGTTTCCGTATTGATGAGCAAGCTCATCCATCACAAGCCACTGCTTAGATGTAGCAATTCCGCCAGGCAGGCGGACGCGCAGCATAAATTGATAGGCAGGCTCAAGCTTTTGTTTTTGCCGTTCATTTCTCAGGTCACGATCATCCTGTAAATAACTGCCGTGATGCTTCATCAGGCGGTTGTCATCATCAGGGATACCCGCTGAAATCGGATCAAGCATCACTTCTTTTAAAGTACCCCGTAAATAATCACTTTTTTCTTTGATTTCCTCTACGTCGCTCGGAGGTCCATCCGGCGCTGTTAATGCTGTCTTCACCATGTAAGTAAAAGCTCCTTTCTTTCAAGCATTCAATCAATATACGTCACGCTGATAGCGTTTTTGCTGCTGCAAGTTGGCTAGATAGCTTTCAGCTTTCTCTTTGCTCATCGCACCTTCTTCTTGGATGATTGATAGAAGGGTATCATGAACATCATGCGCCATATGTTTTTCATCTCCGCAGACATATACATAGGCACCTTGCTCCAGCCATTCGAATAATTCTTTACTTTGTTTCTTCATTTGATGCTGGACATATACTTTTTCCTCTGAATCTCTTGAAAAAGCCACATCCATTTTCGTTAACACACCATCTTTTAACCACTTTTGCCATTCGGTTTGATATAAGAAATCCGTCACAAAGTGCTGATCACCGAAGAACAACCATGACTTTCCGTCTGCACCGACTTCCTCGCACTCCTGCATAAAGGAACGAAAAGGGGCGATGCCTGTGCCTGGTCCTACCATAATGATCGGTGCTTCAGGGTTTTCAGGAAGCTTAAAGTTTTGATTGTGCTGAATATAAACAGGCAGCTTATCACCTGGCTCTAAGCGCTCCGCACATAAGATTGAGCAGACACCTTGACGTTCTCTTCCGTGAGCATCATATCTCACAGCACCGATCGTCAAATGAACTTCTTCTTCATTTGCTTTAAGGCTGCTTGCAATGGAATAAAGGCGTGCCGGAATTTTTCTTAAAATGGCAGTGAAGTCTGCCGCTGTTCCTTCAAAAGGACCGAAATCACGAGCAGCATCTACTAAATCTCTTCCTGCTATATATGCTTTCAGCTTTTCTTCGTTTCCTTCTTCTAAAAGGGCCTGCAAGGCTTCGCTCTTTGTAAAGGACGCCATCTTTTGAAGAAGAGGTTTTGTTAAGACAGTAATCTCAAAATGAGAGGTGAGTGCTTCCTTTAAAGGAAGCGTGTCGCCGTTTTTATGAACGGTTACGGCTTCCTCTGCATCCCATCCGCATGCTTTGATCAGTTCATCAACAAGCGCTGGATCATTTGTTGGATAAATACCAAGGCTGTCACCCGGCTCATAAACAAGTCCTGAACCTTCAAGAGAAAGCTCCAAATGACGGGTTTCTTTGTTAGAACCGCGGCCATTTAGGTTGATATTTTCAAGCACTTCAGCATAAAAAGGATTTGTTCTTGAGTATTCAGATGCAGCTGTTTGAGTGTTTGCTTCCGCTGATTCCTGCGGGGCTGCTGCGGCTCCGCCTTCGCTAAGTGAAGATGCCACCCCTTGAAGCCAATCAGAAAACGGCTCATCATAATCAAGATCACAGTCCACTCGATCGAAAAGACGCGTTCCGCCAAGCTCTTTTAAGCGCTCATCAAATTCTTTACCTGTTTGACAGAAGAATTCGTAAGAGCTGTCACCAAGTGATAGGACAGAAAAGCTTAAATGATCAAGCTTTGGTGCCCGTCTGCCGTGAACATATTCATGGAAAGAAAGGGCATTATCAGGCGGATCTCCCTCGCCATGTGTGCTGACGATAATTAGTAAATTGTTTATTTTTTTCAGACTATTTGGTTTAAAATCTGACATAGAAGAGAGCGTCACTTGAAAACCTTTCTCTTCAAGATGCTGCGCTGTCTTTTTTGCTAACCCTTCAGAATTGCCTGTTTGCGAGCCATAAAGCACGGTCACATCTTTACTGACAGGCTGCGCTGGTGCTGCAGCAGAAGGAGAAGGGGTTTGGGCAGTATTTTCTAATCCGGTTAAAGCTGCCTGTGCTGATAAATAACCGGTAAGCCAAATTTTTTGCTGATCTGTTAAAGTCGGAAGCAGCTGATTAAGCAGTTCTGCCTGCTCCTGACTAAACGGACTGTTCAATACATGAAGTTGCAACGATATCCACCTCACAAGGAATATAAACATAGATTAATTCGATAGGAATTATATATATAGGTTCAATTTGAACTTTACCGAAAGTTTGCCATTAAGTAAAATATATAATATTGATTGTCATGATTAAGATTTCTAATACCTTTGCAAGGTGAAATTAATTTATTCTGTCAAGGAGGAAATATGAGTATTATTAGAGATTTGGAAGATCCAAAAGTTAAGTTTAAATTAATAAAAAATGTATCTATCCAAAGACAGGAACTAGAAAAATTAAATCTGAGACAAATTGCAGATCTTCGAATTTATGCGAAAGATAAATACGAGAGAGCTGCCAACTTTTCCACAAAAGCTTCTATTATAACAATAACAATTGTGCCAGCATTTTTATTTTTGAACTCTTACTTTAATTCATATTTTAACTATGGATTAGATTTTATTACTAAAAAGCACAAAACTAACGATTCGAAATTGCAAAATGCTTTCGATGAAATTTCAATAAATATAATGGATACTTATCTGAATATCGCTTTAAGTATATTGTTTTGTGTTTTTATTGTTCTTCTCAGTAGAAGAATTGATGTTTCCAAAACAAATAAACTTTTCAATTTAATTGATGAAATATATGACATGAAATTAAAACGAGAGGAAAAATTTCAAGAGGATTATAAACAAATGCAAAAGAGAAGAGCTATGAATTGGAAGGTAATTTCTTGTGTTCATTATTCTGACCGTTTCGAGATTTTAATGAAATCTCCAAATCGAAAAGAAGCTGAATTTTTTATGTTCTATGAATTAGATCATATTAAAGAGGTTAAAGTAATTTTGGGATTAGTGGAAAAGTGAGTTCACGATCATTATTATAGGCACCACTTTAAACCCCAATCACTTTTTTATGTTCTGATTTAACAAAAGTAGATTCTAAAGAGCTGTCACAGGGTCAAACGATTGAGGTTTGGTTTGATGAGTTACAAGAATCGTTTCCTCCTAAAGCAACGGTCAAAAAATATCACATCATGATGGATAAGTAGGGGAGCAGGGGCAGATTCTTTCTATCAAGAAAAAGGAGAAAAACCCTAAGGTTTTTCTCCTTTCTCAAATTATGCTGTTGGAAGTCCCATCACAGCTTTCACTTCTAAATATTCCTCGATCCCGAAGTCTCCCCATTCTCTTCCAATACCAGATTGCTTAAAGCCGCCAAACGGGGCAAAGTAATCTGTTTCGGCATTGTTGATGGTAATTTGACCGGCACGAATATGTTCAGCTACATATTTTAATGTTTTTTCATCTTTTCCAACCACATAGCCAGCAAGGCCATACACTGTATCATTGGCAATCTCAAGGGCATGATCAAGGTCCTTATATGTGATCACACTCATGACGGGTCCGAATATTTCCTCTTGCGCAATGGTCATATCATTTTTCACATTTGTGAAAATAGTATGCTTGGCGAAATATCCTTTGTCTAGTCCGTCCGGCTTACCAGTTCCCCCAGCAAGCAGGTGAGCACCTTCTTCAATTCCTTTTTCAATATAAGACTGCACGGTATCCCATTGCTTTTTGGAGACAAGCGGACCAGTGGCGTGATCTTCTCGCGGATCACCAACTGTAAACTTCGGCAGAGCATTCAGCAGCGCTTTTTCAAATGCGTCTTTCATTGATTCAGGAATCAGCACACGTGTAGCTGCGGAACACACTTGACCTGTATTCATCGCAATATGATGAACGGCTGTTTCGGCTGCCTCATCCACATCTGCATCATCTAAGACGATAAGAGGGGATTTCCCGCCGAGCTCAAGAGCCACTTTCTTAATATTGTCTGCAGCATTTTCCATTATTTTAGAGCCGACAGCGCCTGATCCTGTAAATGAAACAAAGTCAATATCAGGGTGTGAGCTAATGCCGTCACCAATGACATCACCAGTTCCGTTAACTAGGTTGAAGACGCCTTTCGGTACGCCAGCTTCATCAATGATGTCTGCAAGAATCATTGCGGCAAAAGGTGTAATTTCCGCAGGCTTTAAGACAACTGGTGAGCCTGCTGCAATGGCACCCGCGATTTTAAGTGATGTTTGATTTGTTGGGAAATTCCAAGGTGTAATCAATCCGCTGACACCAATCGCTTCTTTTATAATGGTGTGTCCGCCGCGGTCCTCAGTAAATGTATACGATTTAAGTGCTTCCGCTGCTTTAGAAAAATGTTCATATCCCATTTTGTAATGAACCTCTTCTGATACTTTCAGTGGTGCGCCAAGCTCTTGTGTCATGACTTCTATCAGTTCATCCTTACGCTTTTCGTAACCGCGCACAATGTTTTCCAGCATCTTTACGCGTTCATTTCGAGATGTTTTTGAGAAAGAAGGAAAGGCGGCACGAGCAGCTTTGACTGCCTTATCTAAATCTTCTTTTGTTCCTAAACTAATGGTGCCAATGACTTCCTCTGTAGCAGGATTGATGACTTCCGTCGTTTCGTTTCCTGTTGATGCGATCCATTCTCCGTTAATAAAATGTTTCTCTTGATTTCTCATTCTGACATGTCTCCTTTTTATATGTGATTCCATTCAATATTCTGTTTTCAGGTGATATAAAACTGTACCCACTGTGAAAAATCTAAAACGATGAAACTGCAAAAGAAAAAGTTTCTGATATAATACGCAAAGTGGGACATATGTCCTTTTCAACATCAGGGCATCTATCATTTAATGGAACTAGACTGAAAAAAGAAGGAGCATTTGAACGAATGAAAGGTGTTATTTTCGCTTTATTAGGAGGCGCTTGTATTACACTGCAAGGCGTAGCAAACGCAAGAATCAGCCAGGATATCGGGACATGGCAGGCGGCAACCATCACGCAGCTGACCGGTTTTATTATTGCACTGATCATTTTACTGATCGTACGTGACGGACACTTCAGGGAATATCGAAAGGTGCAGCCGCTTTATTTAGTAGGCGGTGCATTTGCAGCCATTATTATTTTCAATGAAGTCACTGCAATTCAAATGATCGGTGTCACACTGACCATTGCTGCTTTACTCATTGCACAGCTTGCTTTTACCTTTGCAATCGATGCAAAAGGATGGTTTGGTGTACAGAAGAAGAAAATGAAATGGCCGCATTATGCAGGAATTCTATTGATGATCGCAGGCGTCATCATTTTAAAGCTATAAAGGAGGACGTCAGATGGAGGAGCTTCATGATGAATCTCTATTTTCCTCTTATCTCAAGGCACATGAATTAGAAACCGTCTTTCATCAGAAACTCATATCACACGTCAGCTTATGGCGCTATGAGCAAGGTGAGCTGATTTGTTCAAAGGGAGATCAGAGGGAGCACTTGTACTTGTTAGTAAAAGGAAAATTAAAGATTTTCACCACCACAAAAGAAGGGAAGACCTTTATTCTTTGTTTTAAACATCCTCTTGAAGCGATTGGAGATATTGAATACGTTCAGCAGACTGATATGGTCAATACAGTGGAGGCTGTCACAGAAGTACATATGCTAAGGATTTCTCATCAAGCGCTCATGCGCCATGCGAAGGATGACCCCCGCGTGTTAACCTTTTTACTAAAGGGCATCACAAACAAATTTTATACGAAATCAAACGATTTGAGTTTCCACCTTTTATATCCTGTAGAGGTCAGGCTTGCAAGCTACTTATTGTCTGTGTTAACAGGGGATAACAGCGCGAGCGCACTTCGTCTTACTGATGCGGCGAGCTTAATTGGTACAAGCTACCGTCATATTAACCGGGTGATTCAGCAATTTTGTGAAAAAGGGCTGATAGAGAGGCGAAGAGGGAAGATTACGATTCTTGACCGGGAAGGACTCTTAGAAATAGCGGAGCGAAACATTTATGAATAGAAGAAATGAAGGGATTCAGACATGATTATAGGAATAGGATTAGCCATCACGGCTGGCGCACTCGTCAGCTTACAAACCATTTTTAACAGTAAGGTCAATGAGCAGACAGGCTCTTGGTCAACGACCACTCTCGTTCTAGGTATGGGCTTTATTGCTTCACTTTTGATGGGTCTTTTGCTAGAAGGAACCGGCATGTTTCAATTAAGACATATGGAAGCGTGGTACTGGATGAGCGGAGCCATTGGAGTAGGGGTGGTCATCTGCCTCGTTCAAAGTATCAAACGTCTTGGTCCGACTTATGGAATCTCGATTGTCCTGATTTCACAGCTCGGTTCTGCGCTTTTGTTCGATTCGCTTGGCTGGCTTGGGTTAGAGAAAGTGGAATTTTCTCCCGCAAAACTACTAGGTGTCATTGTGATTGTTGCGGGGATCCTAGTGTTTAAATTGACCAAATTGGAGTCAGCAGAAGAAGATCAATCAGAAGAAAAAGGGCTGCCACAAGAGTAAGCTGCCCTTTAGATCAACCGCCGCCATAGAACAGTGATCGCGGATAAACCATTTAAAAGGAGCCTTTTCATCAAAGGCTTTTTTTTCTGCCCATAGGACTGCGCTTTATAGGCTGCTTTGTCCTTCGCGACAAGTATACTATAGGCAATTTTACGTTCTATTGCCTGAGTAAGTGATAGCGCAAAAGGGGCACTATCAATGACCAAAATTGACTCTGTATTTAAAAAACTAGACCTCGCATCTAAATTATATGTGCCAATAATACTTAAATAATCATCAATGACCATTGATTTCGCATGAATGGAATACGGGCCTTCATATTCGTACAAATGAACGCCTGTTTTCATCAGTTCCTTTTTCGTGCTTAAGTAACCTGCAAAAGCTAACGGATTTGGCGTCGCTGTAAGAGAATTCGTAACAACTGTCGTTTGGATCCCGCTGTCTAAGGGAGTGAGGCCGTCTTTCATGGGTCGTGTCGGGATGACATAAGGCGTCTGTATGAGCACAGAACGCTTTGCCCGGTGGGCTAGATCGTTTAGTTTTTTGAGCACAAGAGGACGCTTATTGAAGCGCTCCACAGGATTTGTAAAAAATGCAATCTGCTTTACTGAGGTGCCATCTGCTGCCCAATTAAAGGACGACATCACAAAAGGTTCTTTCGCATGCACTGCCTCCTGAAAGGATCTAAGCAGTTTCTTTCTTAGTTTTAAGCCTTTCTTTGCTTTTTGTTTGGAGAACACAGCCTTTGTTCTTTTCGTAAAGTCATGATTCCATAAATAAACGAAGTATTGCTCCATTTCATCTAATACTTTTCCTTTTTTGTCGTTATAAAGCAGCACATCGCGGTCAAATGCAAAGTCTTTCGGGGGCTGATTTGCAAAGTATTTATCACCGATATTTCTTCCACCCATCACAGCCACTCGGCCATCTGCCAGCAGCAGCTTATCATGAAGGCGGTTATGCCACGTCCATGGCTTAAATAACCGAAAGGGCTCATAAAAACGAATGGCCATGTTCGGGTGATTTGCCACGGCATATCGTAAATGCTTCAGCGGTCCACGCAAACTGTGGCAGATGCCGTCTAAAAGCAGCTGAACTTTCACCCCTCGATCAGCAGCTTCAATTAAAGCACCTAGTACCCATTCGGCTGTTTTTCCCTTTTGAATGGAATAATAACTTAGGCGGATCATCCTCTTTGCCTCACGAATCATTTGGATTCTGGCCTGACCAGACTCAAATCCATCGTCAAGAAGCATCACTTGATTTGTGCCCTGATCGTCTCCTGAGATCGAAGAGGCTTTATAGATACAATGTTCTTTGCATGTTTTTTGGATCGGTAAATAAAACAAAACAAATGCGGTCAAAAAGACATAAACGACATAGAGAAGGATCAGAAAAAACAAAAGATGAAGCATACGGATCAGCTCCTTTCACATAGACACAACTTTTCCTTAGTTTATGTCAAAAATAAAATTTCACTCATTTTCGCCTTTTATCTAAATACATGACAAAAGAATCATCTTGTTTTTATTGGGCATTTAATTATAGTATGAAATGAATAAGGGGGAATCGAATTGAATGAATCATTATTTAACATCCCAAGTGATGTTTATCAAACGTTAAGTGAAACAGAACGATATTTACTCAATTATATTCACCAGCATTTAGAGGATATCTCCACCTTATCCATTGTCACTTTAAGCGAAAGAGCCAATGTATCAACGGCCACGATTGTCAGACTGATGAAAAAAATTGGCTATAACGGCTATACATCCTTTAAATATCGATTGAAACAAGAAAAGAAAATGACAGATGCAAGCGACCAGCTCAAAAATATTGATGAAGACATCAAACTAGCAATTCGGAAAAATGAAGAAGAGGTTTTAAAAACGATACAGCTGCAAAGTATTGGACAAATTGAAGATGCCGTTCAAAAAATACATAATGCAGACAAAATTTATATTTTCGGCAGGGGCTTCTCAGAGATGATCGCCAAAGAGATGACCATCAAATTACAGCTCATCGGGAAAACATGTGAAGTACACGACGATCCGAATATCATTCGGCTGAAATCGCGAGACATTGATAAAAGTGAGCTTGCCATCTTTGTTTCATTAAATGGCGAAACAGCTGAGCTTGTTGAAGCATGTCAAAACCTCAGCATGAAGCAAGTCACAACTATTACGCTTACGACAAGAATAGATTCTACATTAAGCAAAATATCAGATATGACACTAGTCGGATATAAAGGGGAACAATCTTTCTTCCCAGATTATGAAGTGAGATCCCGCCTGTCTCTTCATGTCATTGCCCGCATTTTACTTGACGCCTATGTGATCCGAATGAAATAACCAATAAGAAAGCCTTCGAGACTTTGATCTGGAAGGCTTTTTCTCATGAAAACCTTTACACATTCTGAAAACATTTTCACTGAATCGTATGAGATACTTTCTTTAGAGAAAAGAAAGAAGGTGAAACCAATTGATTTATACCTGCACCTTAAATCCTGCTATTGACCTATATATTGCATTAAAAGAAATGCGGGCAAATGCAGTCAACCGGACGGAAGATGAAGATTATCAGCCGAATGGAAAAGGCGTGAACGTGTCAATTATGCTAAAGAAATATGGCTTCACCAGCACTGCATTAGGATTTATCGCTGGGTTTTCAGGCTCTTATATTGAACAATCTTTAAAGGATCTCTCCATTCAGACCGAATTTATCTCGGTTGAAGGAATCACACGAATTAATGTTTTTATCAATACGACAGAAGAATACAAGCTCGTGAATCAGGGCCCTACGATTGAAGAAAATGCGCTTCACGCCTTTCGTGAGAAAATTGCGGCTATCCCGCAAGGAGGCATCCTCATCATGTCAGGCAGTCTGCCAAAAGGCGTTCCTGCCAGCATTTTTTCAGAAGTAGCAGCTATTTGCCATCAACAGAAGGTCAAGTTCATTTTAGACACAAGCTCAGCAGCAGTTCTTGAGACGCTTCAATACAAGCCGTATTTACTAAAACCGAATGAAGAAGAAATTGCTGCTTTTTTCGGCAAAACACATCCTTTGTCAGAAATAGAACTCATTCAATCAGGAGAGAAACTCATTGAGATGGGTGCAGAACAAGTGCTTATTTCCCGAGGCGAGGAAGGGGCTTTATTCATTACGAAGGACGCAGTGTTTAAAGGAAACGCACCAACAGGCACTGTCGTAAACACAGCTTGTTCTGGAGATGCGATGCTCGCAGCTTTTCTTAGTAAACATCTTGAAGGACATTCACCTGAAGAATGCTTACGCTACGGCATTGCAACGGGAGCATCCACTGCGTTTTCAAAAGGCTTAAGTGATTTACATGATATTGATTCATTGATTGAGCAAGTACACATTCAGAAGATCTAAGGGGGAATAACACATGAGCCGTAAAAAAATTGTCGCTGCAACCGGCTGTCCAACAGGCATTGCACACACATTCATGGCAGCTGAAGCATTAAAAATCGCTGCTGAGCAGCTAGGGGTCGACATTAAAGTCGAAACGCATGGTCAAGTAGGAATTGAAAACGCTTTAACTGATCAAGACATTATGGAAGCAGATGGGGTCATCGTGGCAGCCGACAAAGATGTGCATACAGATCGTTTTCACGGCAAACCACTCATTGAAGTGCCTGTAGCCAAAGGCATTCGCACACCTACTGAGCTGATTCAGAGCATTATAAGTGGAGATGCTCCCGTTCATCAAGTGAAAGGAAGAGCTTCTGGAACAGAGAAACCATCTGCTCCTTCATCCTCTCAACAAAAGTCGGCAAATAAATGGATACACACCATTTATAAGCACTTAATGAACGGTGTATCACACATGCTGCCATTTGTCGTTGGAGGCGGTGTTTTAATTGCCCTTTCTTTCTTATTTGGTATCTACTCTGCTGATCCTAAGCACGAAACGTATCATCCGTTTGCTGCCTATTTGAAAAGCATTGGCGGACTTGGCTTCAGCTTAATGGTACCAATTTTAGCAGCATTTATCGCTGATTCGATCGCTAGACGCCCAGGGATGGTCGTCGGATTTATAGGGGGTCTCCTTGCAAATGATGGAGGTGCTGGATTCTTAGGCGGTATTATTGCAGGTTTTGCAGCAGGATATATCATTTTATTGCTTCAATTCTTGCTTCAAAAATTACCAGCATCACTTGATGGATTAAAATCGATCTTCATCTATCCTGTCATCGGTATTTTCTTAATCGGGGCTGTCATGACCCCGCTGTTAGTTCCAATCACAGGGCTAAATAATTCCTTAATGGATTTTCTCTCATCTGTACAATCCACAAACCCTCTGCTTTTAGGCTTAATTGTTGGAGCGATGTGTGGATTTGATATGGGAGGACCTTTTAACAAAGCAGCCTATGTCACAGGAACGGCTTTACTTGCAGAAGGTAACCTTTACTTCATGGCAGGTGTGTCAGCAGCATGTATCACACCACCGCTTATCATTGCGATTGCTACAACGATTTTCCGAAAACATTTCACGCCACAAGAACGAAATGCAGGGGCAATCAACTATATTCTAGGAGCGACACATATTACAGAAGGAGCCATCCCATTTGCGGCCAAAAACCCGGTCGTTGTCCTGCCAATTATCATGTTTGGCTCGGCTATCTCTGCTATATTGACGTATCTCTTTGGCGTACAGGTTCCAGCTCCGCATGGCGGGTTCCTTGTTCTTCCGGTCGTCACAGGTGCATTCCAATGGGTGCTTTCCATACTAATCGGATCACTCGTAGGTGCGATTCTCTACGGACTTTACCGTAAAAAAATAGACAAACCAGCAGTTTAAAAGGGAGGAAGAGAAATGATGGAACATATCTATATGAATCTTCACGAAACAGCTTCTTCACAGGCTGGCGTGTTCGCAGCCATTGCAGACATTGCCTATAAAGCAGGTATTTGCACCTCACCAGAGGATGTCAAAAAAGGCTTAGCGGAAAGGGAAGCACTTAGTACAACCGGATTTCAAGATGGATTTGCCATTCCGCATACACAAACAGAAGCCATCACGAAACCAGCACTTGTGATCGTCCGCACGGAAACAGGAATTGAATGGGACGCTTTTGATGGGAAGCCTTGCTTTTTCTTCTTATCCTTACTGATCCCTAAAAGTGAAGCAGGGACGACTCATTTAAAAGCACTTTCAGCCCTTTCACGAGGCTTAATGGATGAAACGAAACGTCAAAAACTGCTGGAAACAAGAACAAATGAAGACATGCTTGCTGTATTAGAAACGGATATTTTAACTAGAGAGGATGTTTGATCATGCCTTTACTTTCAACAACACCAATGCTTGAGGCTGCGAAAAAAGAAAAATACGGAATTGTGGCATTCAATGTACACTCCTTTGACAGTATCTATTGGGTGCTCGAAACTGCTGCAGAATTAAAGTCACCTGTGATTTTGCAAACAACGGTTGGAACGGTTCAATCTCTTGGAGCAAAAGCGATTGCAGATACAGTGAAGGCGGCGGCTGATCAATATCAAATCCCAATCGGTCTTCACCTGGATCACTGCACAGACTTTGATGTGATTCTCACCTGTATCAGAGCTGGATATACATCCGTTATGATCGATGCATCTATGCACTCATATGAAGAAAATGTACGCCGCACAAAAGAAGTCGTAGATCTTGCCTTAAAAGTCGGTGTAAATGTCGAAGCAGAGCTAGGCAAGGTAGGCGGCGTAGAAGATGATATCGTCGTCGACGAAAAGGATGCTGAAAAAGCCGTTCCATCAGAATGCCGCCAATTTGTAGAAGAAACTGGGGTGCCTACTTTAGCGCCTGCGATTGGTACTGCCCATGGCATTTATAAAGGGGTGCCGGATATTGACTTTGCCCGCATTGAACAAATTGCAGCGCTGGTCGATGTACCACTTGTCCTGCACGGTGGTTCCGCTGTACCAGATGAGGATGTCAAGCGATGCGTTGCACTTGGTATGGCAAAGGTGAATGTCTCAACTGAACTGAAAAATGCATATTCCGAGGCGATACGTGATCATTTCTCAAACGAACCTGAAAGCTTAGATCCGCGTATGTATTTACAAAAAGCAAAACAAGCAGCAAAAGACATGGTCCAATCGAAAATACGAATCGTTGGCAGTGAGGGCAAAGCCCATCCGTTATATCAATAAGAAAAAAAGCAGAGCTGCTATCGCTCTGCTTTTTCCCTTTATTCGTTTTCCTTCATTTCATTAGATGTGCGTACCCGTGCATTTCCCATAAATACGACCGTAATCGCCGCAAGTGCAATCGGGAATAATGCAAGCAAAAATACGTACGTAATACTTTGTGACATCGCATCGATGACTTTATTTAAAATATCAGTCGGAATTTGTGAGCGGGCACCTTCTTGGAAAATAGCCTGTGGATCGCCTACTTGAGAAGGGGCTCCTTTCATTCCGCTAAAGGCATCAGCTAAACGATTTGTCAGCACATTGGTTTGAATCGTCCCGAAAATCGTTACACCGAGCGTCATTCCAAGTGATCTCATAAATGAATTGGTCGAGTTTGCACTGCCTCGGTAGCGCGGCTCAAGATCATTCATTGAAGCTGACGGCAGAAGGGAGAAGCTGAACCCGACGCCAAAGCCTGATATCATCATAAAGAGTGTGAGCCACAGTCTTGCTGTATCTGGTGACATATTGGCAAGCAGCAGCATCCCAGCGAAAAATGAAATGACAGAAATAGTCATAAGACGTCTGAAAGGCACTTTCGTCTGCATCGTTCCGCCAATCATACTGCCAATGACTGATCCAATCATCATCGGTGTTAAAATGAACCCTGCACTTGTTGCAGATTCACCGTACACAGCCTGCACGAAAATAGGAATAAAGACAGCAAGAATAATAAATGTCCCGCCATATAAAAACGCCAAAATTTGAGATGTTGCAAATAATCGATTTTTAAACATCCAAAATGAGATAATCGGTTCCTCAGCCTTGCGCTCAACAATAAAGAAGATCGTACCGAACACAAGAAACACAGCAAAAAGTGTGAGGATTTGCACCGAATCCCAAGCATAAGATTTACCGCCAAGCTCAAGCGCGAACATTAAGCTGACAACCGCAACGACAAGTGTAATAGCACCTGACCAGTCGATTTTCTGCTTACGATGTTCAAGCGATTCCTGATAGTATCTGGCGATCAAGAAGACACTGACAATACCAATTGGCACATTAATATAGAAAACCCAATGCCAGCCGATCGAATCCGTAATAATAGCACCTAAAAGCGGTCCGAGTACACTTGATAAACCAAAGACTGCTCCAAACATACCAGACATTTTTCCGCGCTTTTCAGGCGGGAAGATGTCAAAGATAATCGTAAATGCGATCGGAAGAAGTGCACCGCCCCCAAGCCCTTGAATGGCTCGGTAAATAATGAGCTGATCCATCGTTTGCGCGATACCGCACAGCGCTGATCCAATTAAAAAGAAAATAAGTCCAAACAGAAAAAAACGCTTTCGACCATACATATCAGAAAGCTTTCCGTAAATCGGCATTCCCGCCATCACTGCCACCATATAAGAAGCCGTCACCCAAGCAAATTTATCAAAACTGCCTAAATCTGCTACGATGCTCCCCATTGCTGTTGCAACAATGGTATTGTCCATCGCTGCCATAAAAATCCCTAACAGCAAACCGATGACAACAAAGCGAGTGGATGCCTTGCCTTTATCCACATGATTCATTTCATTTACCTCCTGCTTACGTTCTCTCATTATTTTTGCTATGATCAACTTAACCATAAAGTAAGAGAACATTTATCTTGATGATCAAGATAAATTGATTTTAAAGGGAGGAGAACAAGTTGTCAATAAAGAACGAGGCTGAAGACAGAGCAGCCCAGATCATCCATACAATGAGGCGCCTCGCCACACGAACCGTCTTGTTCCACCAAGCGGCCGCTCAATCGCTCGGCCTTTTTCCAACAGATCTCAAATCCGCCGATCTATTAAACGAACTCGGTCCTCTCACAGCAGGAGAATTAAGTGAAAAAACAGGTCTTAGCTCAGGTGCGGTCACAGCTCTTATTGACCGCCTTGTCAAAGCGGGCTACGCCAAAAGAGAAAAGGACCCAAAAGACAAACGAAGAGTCATCATTGTCCCACTAACAGCAGGAAAATCACAAGTGAAAGAACTTTTCCAATCCTTATCAGCATCAACTAAACAGCTTACAAACGAATACAAACCAGAAGAATTAGATTTAATTATTCAATTTATAACTGAAGCAGCAGATATCATGGAGCAAGAGCTGCAATTGCTGAAGTCTAAATCGTAAAAAGTACACTGATGCGGGTGTGCTTTTTCTAAGTGCATTCCTAATTCATGTAGGGATTGCCTCGACTAGTGACATCTTCCTTACCATGGAAGTGCTCTATAACAATTTTATAATGAAGTAGCTTAAAAAAATATTTATTTAAAAGATGTTCTAAATATCGCATCATAATTATTACTGACAAAAGTGGAGCTAAAGTATTCTATTGAAACATTGTCCACTTATATAATAAGTACTGTTTTTTGTATCAATATTCCTATTTAATGACAAAATTTTTATTGGTAAAATTGACCTTGTCAATGAATAGGAAGGAGTGAATTCTTCTGGGTAAGATACTTGATGCTAAAGCACTAACCAGTGCCATGGACACAAGGGCAAAACACTATCAGGAACTCCGCGAACAAATGGTAGATTTAAAAAAGTCATTACAAGGTGTGGCCAATCTCGGTGATGATTTCACTGGGAAAGGTGCCGATAACATTAAAAGTTTCTATAAAGAGCTCGCTGGAAATGTAGACATGTTTATCAGCTTCATTGATAAACAAAAAGCCTTTCATGAAGGTGTTTCTGGGACACTGGATGATACGAGCTTTGGCGGCGATACCTTTATAGAGGATCACTTTTTAGACAACGCAGTACATATGGGCATCAAAAACGCCAAAAGCATTGTAAAGGATCAAAAAAAGGCACTCAAAACGATTTTTCAAGACATTGATGACCTCATTTCCCTAGAGGTATTTGATAGCCAAACCTTTGATGAAAAAATAGAAGATGCGGAAGATGATCGAAAAAAGACGGTCAAAGAACTGAGAGAGCTTGATCAAAATTTAAAAGATGAATATGCTTTGTCAGAGACGGAGCAGCAAGCTACAATGGCATTGTACGCTGAAATGATGAATGCGACAAATGACGGAAAAGCGATTTCGCCTATGAATTTTGATAAGAAAGCGTATCAAAATAGCGAAATCTACAAGGCAAAGAGCGATATTGAGAAGCAAACTGCTGAATATCTGGAAATCAAAAAAGAACAAGAAGAAGCCCGCAAGATCGCAAAGGAACAAGAAGCCCTCGCCAACCGCCCTTGGTATGAAAAAGCCCTCGATTATGGTGGAAACATCGTGAATGAACTGACCGGCGTGAACGATGCAAAACGTGCCGCAACGGGCGTTGATCCAATCACAGGCGAGGAACTCACCGCAGGTCAGCGAGTCGCGGCAGGCGGCATGGCAGCCGCAGGCTACATCCCAATCGTCGGCTGGGCAGGCCGCATTTTCAAAGGCGGAAAAGCTGTCTATAAAACGACCCAAGTCACATCAGCCGCGGTCAGGGCAGTCGACATTTACAAGACATCACAAAAATCCTTTGACGCCCTGAAAACATCGCAAAAAGGCTTATATGGTCTCACCGCCACCAACGGTTTCAGCGAAGCGATCACAGGCCGAGACATGTTTGGAAATAAGATCTCGAAAGAACAGCAGGAAGCGAGTATGAACGCGGCGCTTGGAATGCTTTTGCCGTTTGGGGTGAAAGGGTTTCATGGGAAGATGGGGATTAGGGGTATAGATGATGCTTCTTTAACCAACAAAAGTAATTTATATAGAGGGGATAGTTTACTACACTCTCCAACTAGACCAAATGGAATTGGTAAACCTCATATATCAAGTTCAGGTGATTTAGTACCAGCTAGTAAAGAAGGTTTATATAAAGGACGAGAAGTGACTGTTACAGAGCATATACTTGGAGGTTATAGAAAAGGAGCTAAATCTAATAGCCCTTATACTAGTTTTACAAATAACAAAAATGTTATTGGAAATTATGGAGAAAATGCAATTGAACTAAACATATCAGCTTTAAGGAAAGATATACAGTCTGGAAAGCTAAAAGGTGTTGTTATACTTTCTCCAAAACAAATTCAAAAGTTGATTGAAAGAGATGTTACTTGTTCTGATTTTTGGAAGAAAAGAGCGATTAATTGGACTAAAAGGGATAATGAGTATTTGATTAAAGGGGAAGTTCCAAGCCAATATATTAAGGTTTCACCTAAGGAGTGAGAATTGTGAAATTATACTTTCTAAACGAGTTTTTAGGAGATATACGCGATATTAATGTTGATGGTATGTGGGTTAATGGTGAGATTATCCCTTCAAATAATATAGACAAATTTAATGATTTTTTCGCAGCACTTGTTGATGAAGAAAATGATTTTGTAGAAACAAATTTTAATGAAGAATGGTTAGAGGATAACAATTGGTACATTATTGATGATGAAAATAAAAGAAGGGGGATATATATACCTGCAGTTTATCCTGATAGGGAAATTAGCTGGCGGTGGAGATGATTTACAGAATTTATAGATTATATAAAACCTTGATGGGCTAATGCTTCAAGGTTTTTGGTGTTTATTGGACTCTGGACTCCTATCCGAGAAAAAACCGACCAAAAGGAGAATGGGGATCTTTTTTCCTGTGTGGGTCATCGTATGATAGAGACAAGCAAAACTAGGCACTCACAGCTTTTATGGTGAGTGTTTTTTTGAATGAGGGATACTTCACATCATTTTCTTTGAATATAGGTCTGAAAAAAGTATAGATGTTAAACAGTGCAATAGCCAAGCCATTTTAACGGCGAACTTCTTCATAAGAAAATAAAGTTGGTACAATAAACAGAAAAACATCCTCTAATAATGCATAGAGAATGCTGCTCTGTTTAGAAGGAGGAAATAATTTTAATTTATTTGTTTCATCAGATTCACAAATTCGAGTTCAATATTCCCCTTTAATTTTAAAAAATGACCCACGAATCGTTCCAGCTAGTTTAGACTTCTGCCTAGCAAATTTAAATTTCCCTTCTAATTCCTTTGGTACTTCCATCCCTTCAGAAAGCTTAAAACCAACAGCACGTTTTTTCGGGTCATCGACTGTATACAGGACGTTAATTGCAAGACCATCCTCATAAAAGACGTAGGTCCATTTGATATTTTCCACTTGAAAACTTGCCGTTTCTAAAGGTTTGGCTGCAAACTCTAGTTCACGTTCTTCTTTTAACACTCGGTTCACATAATCAAGGGTCTCCTGACTTTCGCTAGCAGGTAATACTGTAAATTCATGCTTATATTTGTTCATAAAGTAACGAGCCTCATTCGCTCGTAAGCCAGCAAGTGCTTCTGCTACAGGTGAAGATTCTAAACCAATCGTAGACACATTTTTAAAATCAACGATATAGGCCATTTCTATCCCTCCAAATCCTTCTTATTTTCGTACAACAGGAATCCACATCTCACCGAGTAATAAGTCGTTTCGCTGACCCATCTCTACCACTGCGTTTGGTCCACCAACATAGGCGAAATTCTTTGCTTCAGGCAAGACTTGACCAAATGCAATACCAGTAAGCGTTTGATGCAATTCATCAGCGGTTTTAGCTTCCCCTTTAACGATTAGATATTCCCCTTTAGGAAATTGAATCACTCTGTCTGCTTCTGGTAACGATTCCTCTGTCATCACCCCGACATAATGCATCAGCTTGTTATTTACCGCTTCGTTTACGATAAAAATATAGTCATTTGTGGCAATGGCTTTTAATGTGTCAAGCTTTCCTTCTTGATTGACTGCTTGCCAAAAGTCTGCTTTTTCCTTCGTTATGCCCGCATAGTCTGTGTAATGACTCTTAAGTTCAGTTCCAATACCTAACACGTGAAAGCTGTCTTTTTCTTCTAGTATATAATCTGTCATATTCTACACATCCTTTTGAAAAATTGATCAAATGTTTTTTCTTTTCACTTGATAAATATATAATAGGCTTAAACCATGTCAAAAAATGATACTGTTTAGGGGGGCCAGATGAAAAAAGTTGAACGGATTAATACCATCATGCGGTATATCAACAACCGCGCCAACTTTACAATTTCTGAAATCATGAGAGAATTTAATATCTCTCGTTCGACAGCAATTAGAGACATCAGAGAAATTGAAGCTATGGGGATGCCGCTTGTCGCAGAAGTCGGAAGGGACGGGGGGTATTTTGTGATGAACAATTCCGTCCTGCCAACTGTTCGTTTTACCGATAATGAGATTAAAGCTCTTTTTATTGCCTTTATGGCCACAAGAAACCAACAACTCCCTTATTTAAAGAGTCGCCAGTCTTTAGCTGAAAAATTACTAGGACTCATCTCAGAAACCCAGCAAGATGACCTTGTTCTGTTAAATCGCCTCTTGCTATTTGAAGGGACTAATCCGAATAATCCTGATCTGCTTGATTTGACAGATCTCCCTCATCCCATGTTAGAAAAATTAATCCAACTGCTTATTTTGGATCGATATTTACTGATTACCATAAGAGAGGAGAAAGTGATAAATTCCTATCCTATTTACCTCTTGAACCTTTATCGTGAAAAAAGCCTGTGGCTGATCGAAGGCTTTGATTTAAAGGAGGAGAAGAAACGGATTTTGCCTGTCGACCATCTCACAGATGTAGAACCATGCTCTACAAATATTCGATTAAGCAGGAAAAAGATTTTAGAAAAACTAAGTAAACAGGAGGAAGTAATTAACCTTGTCCTTGAACTTGGTCCAAAGGCAATTGCACAGTTCAAAAAATACCATCCTTTCAAAATGTCAATTTCTTATACGAATCCTTACCAAACTACAGCCATTTTAAAGACTTTTATCGATGTTAATCATTCAGAAGAAATAACCGAAATAACAAATTGGCTATTTTTCCTAGGCGATGATATCAAGGTCAGGGAAATGCCTGTAGAAATCTTGGAAGGTTTACAAGAGAGACTCCTCCTATATTGTCCATAATCAATGCTGGTTAGACCTCACAGCGATTCCTATGAATTTTGACAAGAAGGTAGTGAAATAAATACATTTAGATAAAGGGGTTTATTTTATTGAATTCTTATGATGAAGATCTAATAAAGGATTTGGAATTAAAAGACCTACTTAAATATGTCAAAGTACATGAAAATCCATAAATTTATTTAGATTTAATAGAACAAAAATTTGATTTTGCTGGTTCGAAAATAAATTGGTTACAAACCAATAAACACCATAGTAAGAGCTCAAATAATGAATCGTTACTTTCTGATGCTCTTCTATTTATAACTGAATTAAAAGAAAAATATTTAGCTAATGACTTACAAGTAATTTACATAGGGGATAACCTTACAGAGTTTGGGTACCAGTTTGAATTAAAACATTTAAAAGAGTTACTAGTCTATTTTTTAGATATCCCACAGCATCACTACTTTATATCATTAGAAGGGGATTGGTGTATCTGTCTTTCATTTGAAAACTATTTGGATTTCGGATTTAGTTTAAACAACAAATAATTTTGATCGTCACGTATAGGAAAAATAAAAAATGATAAGAAGTGAAAAAACCTTGAATGGCTTTATACCAATCAAGGTTTTTTGCTTTTATTGCTCCTTAAACACGTAAAAAAGACAAAAGACTCTTTGTATATAAGCCTTATAGTGTGTTTTTCTTATGAAAAGAGCACACAATCGCTGCACAGCACGTGCTGAAGACATTTGGGCTTCTTTGATGCATGTGAGTTGATTAAACTTATAACCTAAGGGAAGAAGGGAGGAATTCCAACTGTACTTAACCAAAAGGGGCACGACGTTACTATCTATGCTGCTTCATACGACATCTTTTCTATCAATAGAAGATTTACAGAATCGAATGAATGTCTCGACTCGAACCGTTTACGCTGAAATCAAACGAATGAACAGCTGGCTGGAAACTCATCAGCTTAGTGGTGTGCAGCGAAAAGGCCAACTTGGCTATTATTTAAACCCTCATGAAAAAGAAGTCATTATTCAAAAAGCTGATACCATTCTTATTGGTCACGATTATGAACCATGTGTAAAGGAACGAAGGGCCATTTTGCTTTTATCCATTGCATGCAGCGAGCATTGCCTAAGAATTGATGATTTTATGAAGATGACAAAGGTGAGCCGAAATACATTGCTCGAGGATATGAAACAGCTAAAAGAAGCGCTTTCAAAGCAGGAGATCACACTCCGCTATCAATCAGCAAGCGGCTATGTCATATCAGGAGACGAAAGGGCCATTCGATTGGCACTCAAACCTTATATACATTTCATTCGCACCATGATAAAAAACGAAAAAACGTTTCCGTCGTTTTGGTTAAAGGGACCTATTTCATCCAAACGGGTACACCATCTCCTCCAGCAGTCAGAACAAGAACTTAAGCTTGAATTTGCAGATGAGATGCTGGAACAGCTCTCTTTGGATCTCTTTTTCTACTTCAAGCGGATGAAGCTGGGGCATGCTGTACACATTTCAAACGAAGAAAAGCGAACATTGCAGGAAACAGAGGAATGCTTGGCTGCTATTCGTTTCATGGCGCAGATTCAAAAAGAGGCCAGTCTCATTGTTCATGATGATGAGATCTATTTTCTTAGCACCTTATGGCTCAGTGCCAAAAAACAAAAACTTCCATCAATTAAAAAACCAGAAGAACATCTCATTCGCACGATCGCCAGACAAATGATATTTGACTTTCAGAGATATGCTTGTATTTCCTTTCAAGAACCAAAAGCATTGGAGCAAAACTTGACAATGCATTTAATTCCAGCTTATTACAGGCTCATCTATCACATTGGTATCATCAATGAATTGACGGATTCTATAAAAAAGGCACAGCCAGAAGTGTTTGAAATCACTCAAAAAGTTGCTTGTCATTTAGAAAAGGTGGCCTGTTCAAAGTTGAGTGACCATGAAATTGCATATCTCGCCATGCATTTTGGCAGCTGGATGAGAAGAGAAGGAATTTCATCCATTGTCAGGCGTTCTGTATACATTGTCTGCGGAGAAGGAATCGGCACAAGTAACATGCTGAAAACTCAGCTTCTCGAATTAATTGGCTACATTGAAGTACGCGGACTGTTATCAAAGCGTGCATATGAAGAATTAACAGCCGTTGATGCAGATTTCGTTGTGTCCACAACACCTATTTCGTTTAAAGGAAAACCAGTTCATCTCGTTCATCCTATTTTAACTGCCTATGAGAAAAAAACATTACTTCAATACGGGAAAGGCTCAGAAACGAAGATTGAAGAGAAGCATGTAAACGCTTTATTTAACATCATTCAGCAGCATACCATCGTACAAAATAAACAAGCACTGCTTCATGATATTAGGGAGCTGCTTTATCCCACATATGTATCCTATCAGAAAGGGTGGAATCCAGTGTTAAATGATTTATTAACAGAACAAACCATCAAGCTCCACCAAACAGCAGACACATGGCAAGAGGCGATTACAAAAGCGGCGCAGCCTTTACTTGATCAACATGCTATTAAACCAAGTTATGTAGAAGCCATGATACAGTCTGTTCTTCAAAATGGTCCTTATATTGTCATTGCACCACAAGTGGCCATTCCACATGCAAGGCCCGAGGACGGCGTGAACAAATTGAGCATGACACTCATGTCATTCAAACAGCCCATTTCGTTTTCAAAGGATGGAAAAAAGCAGGTGCGGCTCGTCATAGTGCTAGCGGCTATTGACAGCATGAGCCACCTGAAAGCACTCAAACAGCTGACCATGCTGTTAAGTGAAGAGAAACGGACGAAACAATTGATTGAAGCAGAAGATTTAGCATCGGTTCAAAAACTAATCGATCAATTTTCACAAGTATAAAGGAGGAGTAAGAAAATGAAAAAAATTCTTGTTGTATGTGGAAACGGGTTAGGAAGCAGCTTTATTGTAGAAATGAATGTCAAAAAAGCATTAGAAGAATTAGGTCTTAAAGCTGAAGTGGATCATACCGATCTCAGTACAAGTAAAAATGAACAAGCAGACCTTTATATCGGAGCAGCTGATATTATTGACCAGCTGAATGACGGCACAAGAAATGTGGCTGGCTTAAACAATTTGTTAGACCAGGAAGCCATTAAAGACGTCCTTCGTCAACATATTTAAGTCATGAAAAAGGGGGATTCACATCATGATAGAACTGATCATGAACGATATATTGGGCACACCTGCCATTCTCATCGGTTTGTTTGCACTAGCCGGTTTACTTTTGCAGAAAAAATCAGCCGCAGATACTGTGTCAGGCACCTTGAAAACAACCATGGGCTTCTTAATATTAGGGGCTGGCGCTACAGTCGTCTCTGATTCACTCGGGGTTTTTCGAAAGATGTTCGAAGCAGCCTTTCACATTCAAGGGGTTGTCCCAAATACAGATGCTATGGCCGCCATTGCTCAAAAGGAATTCGGTACACAGACAGCACTTATCATGATTTTTGGTATGCTGGTCAATTTGTTACTTGCAAGATTCACACCCTTTAAATACGTCTTTTTGACTGGTCACCACACGTTGTATATGGCGGCGATGCTCGCCGTCGTTCTCTCGACAGCCGGCATGCACGGGTGGCTGCTCATCTCCACTGGCTCAATGATATTAGGTGCAGCTATGGTCATTGCACCCGCAATCCTTCAGCCGTTTACGAGGAAAGTCACCGGAAGCAATGATCTCGCGCTCGGACACTTCAGTACTTTCGGGTATTTTACTGCGGGAATGATCGGCAAATGGGTTGGTTCTCCTGAAAAATCAACGGAAACCATTCAAGTGCCTAAATCACTCGGTTTTCTAAGAGATACATCTGTTGCCATTTCGATTACGATGGCTTTACTGTTCTTTGCAATTGCACCGTTTGCAGGAATTCCTTATATAGAACAAATTAGCGGGGGCACGAACTTCGCTGTCTTCATTCTCATTCAGGCGATTACGTTTGCTGCTGGTGTGTACATTATTTTAGCAGGGGTACGGATGGCCATTGGCGAGATCGTGCCTGCATTTAAAGGGATTGCCGATCGATTCGTGAAGGGGGCAAAGCCGGCACTTGATGCGCCAACCGTTTTTCCATTTGCGCCTAATGCGGTCATTATCGGTTTTTTATGCAGCTTTGCAGGAGGCATTGTATCCATTTTTCTTTTACCTTTGTTTGGTTTAACTGTCATTGTCCCTGGTCTTGTCCCGCACTTTTTTTGCGGTGCTACAGCAGGCGTGTATGGCAATGCAACAGGAGGGGTAAGAGGTGCAGTCGCTGGGGCCTTTGTAAATGGATTGCTTCTTTCCTTTTTACCTGCCTGTTTATTACCTGTGTTAGGAACCCTTGGCTTTGAAGGGACAACGTTTGGAGATACAGACTTTGGTATCATCGGAATCTTGATTGGATTGATCAAGTTTTTATTTCAACTGTAAAAAGGAGGAGCCTGAGAATGACAGCCGTTTTTTCACCTTCACTGATGTGCATGGATCTAACGCATTTCCGTGAACAAATTCATCTTCTCAACACGAGAGCAGACCGGTACCATGTCGACGTGATGGATGGGCATTATGTGAAGAATATTACGTTATCACCCTTTTTCATTGAACAGCTTCGGAAACTGACAAATTTACCGATTGATGTTCATCTAATGGCCGAACATCCGCAGGAATTTTTAATCGATGCATGTATTGATGCAGGCGCAACGATGATTTGTTTACACCCAGAAGTCGTGCAAAAAGATGCCTTTCGAATCATACGCCATATTCACCAAAGAAAATGTGAGGTTGGCTTTGTTCTAAATCCCGCCACACCTGTTGCAGCATTAGATTCCTTTATTCATTTAATAGACAGAGTGACGATCATGACAATCGATCCAGGCTTTGCCGGACAGCCTTTTATTAAAGAAATGCTTCAGAAAATTAAACAGGTGAAAGATATCAAAAAACACGAAGGATACTCGTTTTCAATTGAAGTAGACGGCTCTTGTAATGAGAGCACGTTCCGGCTGCTTGCTGAGGCTGGAAATGAGATCTACATCATCGGCACCTCAGGTTTATTTGGACTTCATAAAGAACTCGACACTGCTTGGGAAAGAATGAAGCAAATATTTGCAAAAGAAACAGCCTCAATCGAATCACGTTAGTAAAAGAGAGGATGAAAACCATCCTCTTTTTTTACGCAAATTTTACTAAAACACAATTCATTCACCAAAACTTACCCAAAAACAAAATAAAAATCAAAAATTCATAATTGAAAGCGCTTTATTTATGTGTTATCCTTCAAATATCTTTAGTAAATATTTAGTCAAATAACGATGAGGAGTTTGCCTATGACCACACTCAAAGATATTGCTCATGATGCAAAAGTGTCCGTTTCCACTGTATCCCGTGTGTTAAATGGCGATCAAACGCTTGCCGTTTCACACACAACGAGACAAAACATCCTCGACATTGCTAAGAAGTTAAACTATACCCCAGTGAGAGCAAGAAAAGCCGATCAAGCAGAAGAAAAAAGCCCATCTGAATCCCCAATCATCGGTGTCGTTGTCGCTCAATCCATTGACGAAGAATTAAATGATCCCTTTTTTTCATCGATTCGAAAAGGAATTGAAAAAGAATATGCCAAACAAGGCCTGTCCACTCTCCATACCTTTCGCCTAAGAAGCATGGATAAAGGGGCGATGCTAAAGGAAATTGACGGCTTGATCGTCATTGGACGAATCAGCCCGGATACGGTTGAAAAAATGACAAATCGAATGGAACACATTGTTTTTATCAATCATTATGCGGATGAAGATTTGTATGATTGTGTACATGTGGATTTTGTCAGAGCGGCAGATCGCGCCATTCGTCATCTGCAATCTCTCGGCTATACACATCTAGGCTATATTGGCGGGAAAGAGCGGGAGCATTATTTCGAAGGTAATGCTGTGATTGAGGACGAAAGACAAACGACGTTTATGAAAAGAATGCAGGAGACGGGCGCTCTTCATATGGAAGACATCCACATTGGTGAATACTCCATGCAAGAAGGCTATACGCTTATGCAGCAAGCGATCAAAAAGGGAAAACTGCCGCAAGCCTTTTTCATTGGAAGTGACTCTATGGCAATCGGCGCAATGCGCGCTCTGCATGAAGCCGGTCTACACGTACCTTCAGATGTATCCATTGTTGGGTTTAATGACATTGAAGCCGCTTCATTTTCAAGCCCGCCGCTTACGACCGTCAAAGTATATACAGAAGAAATGGGGGAAGTCGGTCTGAAGCTTTTGCTTGAGAGAATAAACGGAAGAAAACTTCCTCTGAAAGTCGTCGTTCCAACAACACTCATCGAGCGAGGCAGTACATGTCTCATCCATGAAAGGGGGTGAACCATAGATTTCAGCTAACAAAAAAGAGACAAAAAAGCAGAAAGCAAGCTGCTTAGCATGATGGCCAGATCATGCTGAACACAAGGCAGCCTGCCGCTATGCTCTCTTATCTCTTTGAAAAGAATAGAATTCCAGTATAATGGACTTCCTTTGTTTCCGCAACTGCATGAATTCTACCGATAATCGTCTGAATTTTCAGTGATCAAAAGGAGGAAACCATGAATAAAAAAATCATGCTGCTGACTGCAGCCATTTTCTTGACCATGATTTTGTCTGCTTGCGGTAATAACAGCTCATCTGAAGCAAATGGAAAGGTCACCTTGACGCTATTTTCAACAATGAGCAACAGCGGGGAAAGAAAAGCGTTTGAAGAAGTCATTCGTGAGTTTGAGAAGAAGCATGAGCAGATTCGAATCGATGCTAATTTTCCAGGCAACAGCTATGAAGATATGATCCGCGTCAAAATGGGAGCAAACGATATGCCAGACCTGTTTGATACACATGGCTGGGCCAAACTGCGCTATAGCGAGTATGTGGCTGATTTAAAAGAGATGGATTGGGTCAAACAGCTTGATCCTTCACTCGACCAAATTTTAAAAGACCAAGATGGGAAAGTGTACGCTTACCCGCTGAATCAAGCAAAAGACGGGCTTAGCTTTAATGCCAATCTATTAAAGGAATATGGCATAGAAGTCCCTAGAACACTTGATGAATTAAAATCTGCTTTGCTGACAGTGAAAGAAAAGAGCAAAGGAGATGTTGTGCCGCTCTGGATACCAGGAGGAGATAACTCAAATATTGCCCAAGTCTTTGATGAGCTGGCGACGCCTTTATTAATCACCGATCAAAAGCATCAATACGGAAAGGAACTTGAAAACGGATCATTTGATTGGTCTCTCTATACACCGCTTGCACAATTCATGAAAGATCTGAAGGATCAAGACCTTTTAAACAAGGATGTCCTGACAGCAAAACTATCTCAAGCGCCTGAACTCATGGCACAAAACAAAATCGCCTTCACCTTTGTCGGAGGATCCTTAGGACCTGAAGCAACAGAGTTGAACTCATCGATCAAAGTAGGCACGATGCCTGTTCCAGCCATTCATGAAGGAGATGAACAAAGCTGGATTGGCGGAGAACGTTTTACTGTTGCTGCTTGGAAAGACTCTAAGCATCTAAAAGAAGCAAAACAATTCATCGATTTTTTAGCAAAACCTGAAAACGCAAAAAAAATCGCCGAGGGCACATCCTCTGAAACAGCTCTAAAACAAGTGAAAGCGAAAAACTATTACTCTGCATTTTACGATCAATACGAACAGGTGAAGATTGAACCGTATTTCGATCGAAAATACTTACCAAGCGGAATGTGGGCGGTCATGGCAACAACGGGTCAAGAATTATTAGCAGGCTCCATCACACCAGAACAGTTATCAAAGAAAATGGAAGAGGAATATAAGCGTTTGAAAAAACAATAGCCGATGGATGCTGAAACAGGAGTGAAGCCAATGAATGACATCACAAAAGCAAAACAGCCCGCCGCATTCACCTCTTTACCAAAACAAAAGATACAAAAACGCCAGAATTCATCACTTTGGTGGATGTACATGCCAGCTGTTCTCGTCGTCAGTACCTTTATCATTTATCCTTTTTTAAACGGCATTCAGCTTTCTTTTACGAATTGGAACGGTTTCTCACAAACTTATCAATGGATTGGTCTTGAGCAATATGGGCGGCTGCTTCAGGATCAAGCGACATGGCTTGTTGTCAAAAACACGCTTCTCTATGGAATCGGGAGCACTGTCTTACAAAATATCATCGGACTTGGATATGCTCTTTTATTAAATCAAAGCTTAAAGATGAAAGCCATCACAAGAACGGTCATCTATTTACCTGTCATGATCAGCCCGATTGCGATGGGCTATATTTGGTATTTTGTGTTTGCTTACCAAGGTGGTGCCTTAAATGATGTGGTGACGCTTTTTGGATTTGATCAAATAAATGCGCTCGGCAACCCGCAATTTAACACATGGATCATTGTGCTTGTCAACACATATCAATTCGTCGGGATTGCGATGATCATTTATTTAGCAGGACTTCAAAGTATTCCTAAGGATTATTATGAAGCGGCTCAATTAGACGGCGCATCGAGCTTCCAGCAATTCAGGCGGATTACATTGCCGCTGCTTATGCCGTCGATCACCATTAATGTTGTGCTGAATGTCATTGGCGGGCTCAAGCTCTTTGATGTCATTGTGGCACTCACGGGCGGCGGACCTGGAGATTCCTCGCAATCCATGTCGACCTTTATGTATGATCTGTACTTCAAACGCCAGGATGCAGGCTATGCAGCGACGCAAGGGGTGTTCATGGCGGTCATCATCCTTGTCATTAGTGTCGCAGCGCTGATTTATTTCAAACGAAAGGAGACCGAGGTGTGATGGATAACGCCTATAAACGCAAGAAAAGATGCTACTCCTTCCTCGCACTATTGATCACATTGCTGCACCTCATTCCATTTTATATTTTGGTGACGACATCATTAAAGGGGATAGGAGATTTCAGTTCAAAATGGCTGTTTCCGAAAGCACTGCATCTTGAAAACTTCCGCACAGCATGGACAGAGGCTCAGCTTGGCCAGTCCTTTTTGAATACAGTGATCATTACGGTCAGTTCCGCTGTATTGCTCATTATCTTTGGATCTCTTGCAGCCTATCCGCTTGCAAGAAGGAACACAAAGCTGAATAAAGCAGTCTATGTTTTATTTATTGCCATTATGGTCATTCCACCGCTTACAGCCCTTGTCCCGCTCTATAAAATGGTCGTTCAAATCGGGATGATGAACACCTATCAAATTGCTGTTTTAAATAATGTGGCTGCTTTTTTGCCGCTGACAATTTTCTTATACGCAGGCTTTATCCGGTCGACAATTCCAAAGGAGCTTGAAGAAGCTGCCCGTATTGATGGTGCAGGGACACTCAGAGTTTTTTTCACAGTCGTTTTTCCGCTTCTGAAGCCCATTACCGCTTCTGTATTAATTATTGCCTGCGTGTATATTTGGAACGACTATCAATTTGCTATCTTCTTTTTGCAAGATAAAGAGATGCATACACTCACAGTCGCCTTATCCCATTTTTTTGGTCAAAATCAGCATCAGCTTCAGCTCGTTGGGGCAGCTGCACTCATTGCGATGCTGCCAATGGTCACGATGTTTTTACTTTTGCAAAAATATTTTATCGCAGGGCTTTCACAAGGCTCTGTCAAAGGCTAGCCCAATATAGATGTAAAAAGGAGAGTCGTCTATGTCTAAAATTACATTTATCGGTGCAGGGAGTACCGTGTTTGCTAAAAATATATTAGGAGATTGTCTGTTTGTTCCCGCCCTTGCAGGCTTTGAATTCGCATTATATGATATCGACCACAACCGGCTGAAAGAATCAGAAACGATGCTCCGGCATTTAAAAGCAAATTACGGTGCAAATGTGACCATCCAGTCCTATCACAACCGGAAAGAAGCCTTAAAGGATGCGAAATATGTTATCAATGCCATCCAAGTTGGAGGCTACCGGCCAAGTACTGTCATTGATTTTGAAATACCAAAAAAATACGGATTAAGACAAACGATTGCGGATACGGTTGGGATCGGCGGCATCTTCCGCTCCCTTCGAACGATTCCTGTCATGCTGGAATTTGCAAAGGACATGGAAGAGGTTTGTCCAAATGCTTTATTGTTAAATTACACGAACCCAATGGCCACACTGACAGGTGCGATGCTGCGCTATACTCAGGTTCAAACGATTGGTCTCTGTCATAGTGTGCAAGTCTGTACAAAGGACCTATTTGAATCTCTTGAAATGGAACATGAAGGCATTGAAGAAAAAATCGCCGGCATTAACCATATGGCATGGTTATTAGAGGTAAAACGGGATGGAAAAGACTTGTATCCAGAAATCAAAAGACGAGCAAAAGAAAAACAGCAATCGAGGCATCATGATATGGTACGCTTTGAACTGATGGATAAATTCGGCTACTATGTCACAGAATCCTCAGAGCACAATGCCGAATACCATCCATATTTCATCAAATCACGGTACCCAGAACTAATCGGTCAGTTTAACATTCCGCTCGATGAATACCTGAGACGCTGCGAGGAACAAATCAACAATTGGAATACAATGAAGCATGATCTAGTGGGGAACACACAGATCACACATACCCGCTCAAAAGAATATGGTTCACGTATCATTGAAGCGATTGAAACGAACGTTCCCTTTAAATTTGGCGGAAATGTGCTGAACACAGGCGGGCTCATTCACAACCTGCCTGAAAAAGCGTGTGTCGAAGTGCCGTGTGTTGCAGACCGGAGCGGGATCATGCCATGCTATGTCGGAGAAATACCTGAACAACTGGCGGGACTGAACCGGACCAATATTAGTCCACAGCTCATGACCATCGAAGCAGCAATCAGTGGGAAAAAAGAACACATTTATCAAGCGGCATTACTAGATCCACACACAAGTGCTGAACTGTCGATTGATGACATCATCAAATTATGCGATGAACTCATTGAAGAACATGGTGAGATGCTCTCGCATTTTGCAGATCCGAATCAATATGCCGCATCAACCAATTTACAGAAATAAACCAGCCTCTACCTGATGCAATGCGCATCAGGTTTTTTTATGCTGCAAATAGAGGATTGACTGAAAGCGTTTTTAATATTATGATTTTTCTAAAGTTAATCAAAAGTTAATCAAAAACAAATCATGAGTGAATCACATTCCGGAATCATTTCTCACAAACAAATGGCTGGGCGGCAACCTATCACACGTTAGAGCAAGCTTTTATCACAACGTAAACCAAAACAACAATAATATTTGACAAAGAGTGTATACAGATGGACGCCCGTTAGATGAGACAATGACAACTAAACACATCCTATAAGTATGACACATTTTTTCATAAAAAGGAGAGAGGGAACATGACCAAAACAGATGTACAAATGTTGAAAAATTATATTGGCGGACAATGGATTGAGGCAGAAACTAGTCAAACAGAGGAAGTATATAACCCAGCTACTGGCGAGATCATCGCAGAAGTGCCGCTTTCAACAAAAAAAGATGTCGAACATGCGGTACAGGCAGCACAAGAAGCATTTGCCACTTGGTCGAAAACTCCCGTTCCCCGCCGTGCACGCATTTTATTTAAATACCAACAGTTACTCGTTGACAAATGGGATGAGCTGGCTGAACTCGTAACGATTGAAAACGGAAAAAGCATCACAGAAGCAAAAGGAGAAGTGCAGCGCGGAATTGAATGTGTCGAATTTGCCGCTGGTGCACCAACCTTAATGATGGGAAAACAATTACCAGATATCGCATCTGGACTTGAATCTGGCATGTACCGCTATCCAATTGGCGTCATCGGCGGAATTACACCATTTAACTTTCCGATGATGGTTCCTTGCTGGATGTTCCCGCTTGCCATTGCCTGCGGAAATACGTTTGTTTTAAAACCTTCAGAGCGCACGCCGATTCTTGCCGCACGATTAGCCGAATTATTTGAAGAAGCTGGTCTTCCAAAAGGGGTTCTCAACATTGTCCATGGAGCTCATGATGTCGTCAATGGTCTGATTGAACACCAAAAGGTCAAAGCCATTTCATTTGTCGGCTCTCAGCCAGTTGCAGAATACGTTTATAAAAAAGGCACAGATCATGGCAAACGTGTCCAAGCACTTGCAGGAGCAAAAAATCACTCCATTGTCCTCAAAGATGCAGATTTAGACGCGGCAACGAAACAAATCATCGGGGCTGCCTTTGGATCAGCAGGAGAGCGCTGCATGGCCGCGGCCGTTGTCGCAGTGGAAGAAGAAGTGGCAGATGATCTCATTCAAAAATTAGTTGATGAATCGAATGAGCTTGTCATTGGAAACGGAATAAATGAAGAGGTCTTTCTTGGTCCAGTCATTCGAGAGGAACATAAGGAGCGAACGCTTCAATACATTCAGTCAGGGATTGAAGAAGGCGCAAGTCTCATTCGAGATGGCAGGAAAGATCACGAAACAAATGGAAAAGGGTATTTCGTTGGACCAACGATCTTTGACCATGTGACAAATCAAATGAAAATTTGGCAGGACGAGATTTTCGCCCCAGTCTTATCAATAGTTCGTGTCTCTTCACTGACAGAAGCGATCGACCTGTCTAATCAATCAAAATTTGCGAACGGTGCCTGCCTGTACACAGACAGTGCATCAAGCATCAGAGAATTTCGCGAAAATATTGAAGCAGGGATGCTCGGCGTCAATATCGGTGTTCCCGCACCAATGGCATTCTTCCCGTTTTCCGGCTGGAAGGATTCTTTCTACGGGGATTTGCACGCCAATGGAACAGACGGAGTGGAGTTTTACACAAGAAAGAAGATGGTGACCGCTCGTTATATGTGATCAACACTCATCAATTAACTTAGAAAATGCAGTTCCAAAAGGAGAACTGCATTTTTTGTTGTCTTCTAGTCAAAAAGTAAGGGTTTTCATCATGATTACAGCAAGGATTTGCACTAGAAATCATTCTTTCTATTCATTCTTCATCAGTATCTATCAACATATTTTGAAATTGGGCCTAAACCCCAATATTAGGAAGATGAAAACAGGAGGAAATGAAACGATGAGGACGAGGATGAAGTGCGGCGTTGGTTTATTGATTTTTGCTTTGGTACTGAGTTGTTTACCGGTATATGATGCGAGTGCGGCAAGCACAACAATTGCAAAACGTGTAGGAAATGCAAACCCGCTCATAGACCACCACTTGGGCGCTGATCCGTTTGCGCTCACCTATAACGGAAGAGTGTACATTTATATGTCGAGTGATGACTATGAATATCACAGCAACGGTACGATTAAAGATAATTCTTTTGCCAATTTGAATAGGGTCTTCGTCATCTCTTCAGCAGATATGGTGAACTGGACAGATCATGGCGCAATTCCAGTAGCCGGTGCAAATGGGGCAAATGGCGGCAAAGGGATTGCTAAATGGGTAGGTGCTTCCTGGGCTCCATCAGCGGCGGTGAAAAAAATCAATGGGAAAGATAAATTTTTCCTTTATTTTGCGAACAGCGGCGGAGGGATTGGTGTTCTGACAGCAGATTCCCCAATCGGTCCATGGACAGATCCTATCGGAAAAGCGCTTGTCACGCCAAATACACCAGGAATGTCCGGGGTTGTATGGCTGTTTGATCCAGCCGTTTTTGTAGATGATGACGGCACTGGTTATTTATATGCCGGTGGAGGCGTACCAGGCGGTTCTAATCCAACGCAGGGACAATGGGCCAATCCTAAAACAGCGAGAGTCCTAAAACTAGGGCCTGATATGACAAGTGTTGTGGGCAGTGCATCAACCATTGATGCTCCTTTTATGTTTGAAGATTCGGGGATGCATAAGTATAACGGAACCTATTACTATTCCTATTGCATCAACTTTGGCGGCTCCCACCCAGCAGATAAACCACCTGGTGAGATCGGTTATATGACGAGCTCAAGTCCGATGGGTCCATTTACGTATAGAGGGCATTTCCTGAAAAATCCGGGTGCATTTTTTGGCGGCGGCGGTAACAACCATCATGCGGTGTTCAATTTTAAAAACGAGTGGTATGTCGTGTATCATACCCAAACGGTCAGCTCTGCTTTATACGGGGCAGGAAAAGGCTACAGATCTCCGCATATTAATAAGCTTGTGCATAATGCTGACGGCTCCCTTCGAGAGGTTGCAGCCAATTTTGAAGGGGTCAAACAGCTTTCCAACCTGAATCCTTATCAGCGGGTAGAAGCTGAAACATTTGCATGGAATGGACGCATTTTGACAGAGGCCTCTTCAGCTCCAGGCGGACCGGTCAATAACCAGCATGTCACAAACATTCAAAACGGAGATTGGGTGGCTGCCAGTAACGTCGATTTCGGATCAAACGGCGCAAGAACATTTAAAGCGAATGTAGCATCAAATACAGGCGGAAAAATAGAAGTACGCCTCGGAAGCCCTGACGGCAGACTCGTCGGAACACTAAATGTCCCTTCCACAGGCGGAACAAACAATTGGCGAGAAGTAGAAACGACAGTAAACGGAGCAGCTGGCGTGCACAACGTATTTTTTGTCTTTACTGGAACAGGTGCAAACCTATTTCAGTTTGATTCCTGGCGGTTTACTCAATAACAAAGGATGAGAAAATGATAGGAGAGTGGAAAAATTTGATGTCAATGATCAAAAAAACAATCTGTACTTTATTGATCTGCTTCACCATGCTGTCTGTCATGTTCATCGGACCTGGCGCAACTGAAGTTTCAGCAGCAGATGCCAATATTAATATCAATGCAGAAAGACAAGTGATTCGCGGCTTTGGCGGAATGAACCATCCGGCTTGGATTGGTGATTTGACCGCACCTCAAAGGGAAACCGCCTTTGGCAATGGGCAGAATCAGTTAGGGTTTTCCATTCTAAGAATTTTTGTAGATGAGAACAGAAATAATTGGCACAGAGAGGTCGCCACAGCCAAAAGAGCAATAGAGCATGGAGCTTTAGTGATCGCTTCACCTTGGAATCCTCCAAGCCATATGGTCGAGACTTTCAACCGTAATGGTACAACTGCAAAGCGGCTGAGATACAATCAATACGCTGCATATGCTCAGCATCTGAACGATTTTGTGACGTATATGAAAAATAATGGCGTCAATCTCTATGCGATATCAGTACAAAACGAGCCTGATTATGCACATGAATGGACATGGTGGACTCCTCAGGAAATCCTGCGTTTCATGAGAGAAAATGCCGGCTCCATTAATGCCCGCGTGATTGCGCCAGAATCCTTTCAATACCTTAAAAATATATCAGATCCTATCTTAAATGATCCGCAAGCGCTTGGAAATATGGACATTCTCGGAGCCCATTTGTACGGAACCCAAATCAGCCAGCTTCCATATCCTCTGTTCAAACAAAAAGGAGGGGGGAAGGAGCTTTGGATGACAGAGGTCTACTACCCGAATAGCGATAACAATTCAGCGGACCGCTGGCCTGAGGCATTAGGGGTTTCAGAGCATATTCACCATTCGATGGTAGAAGGGGACTTTCAGGCATATGTTTGGTGGTACATCCGCAGATCCTACGGCCCTATGAAGGAAGATGGCCTGATCAGTAAACGCGGTTACAACATGGCGCATTTCTCCAAGTTTGTACGCCCAGGATACGTCAGAATTGATGCAACGAAAAGTCCTGAACCAAATGTTTTCGTATCTGCCTACAAAGGAAACAATCAGGTTGTCATTGTCGCGATTAACAAAAACAATACAGGAGTCAATCAGCACTTTGTGATGCAAAATGGAACTGCTTCGCAAGCATCAAGATGGATTACAAGTAGCAACAGCAACCTTCAGCCCGGTACAGACTTAAATATATCAGGTAATCAATTTTGGGCTCATCTCCCGGCTCAAAGTGTGACAACATTTGTAGTCAAACGCTAGAATCAATTGAATCACCAAAAGCCAATTTTCTCATTTCAAAAGAAAATTGGCTTTTTTTATGCAAATAGGAAGTTGATTTTTTCACTATGTTCTTACATTGGGTATAATAATGGCAATGACTTCAGGAGAGTGATCAATGTATGCCAAAGCATCAAAGCAAAGTATTAATGATCGATGATGAAAAAGAAATTTTGGAATTAATCAACACAGTATTAACAAGAGAAGGCATTGATCGCGTTATAACAGCTTCAACTGCCCGTGATGGGCTCACGAAATTCCACCAAGAACAGCCTGATCTTGTCATACTTGATATTATGCTGCCAGACGGTGAAGGCTATGATATTTGCAGACAAATTAGAGAGACCTCCCATGTTCCGATTATCTTTTTATCAGCAAAGGGAGAGGAAACAGACAAAATTGTAGGTCTTGCCATCGGCGGGGATGACTACATTACAAAACCGTTCAGTCCAAAGGAAGTCGCCTACCGGGTGAAAGCGCAGCTAAGACGGCTCTCATACTTGCAGTCATCTCAAGCGGATCCCGTCATCAAAAAAGGGCCGTTTGAGTTAAACGAGCAGCAAGCAGAACTGAAGAAAAATGGCGCGGTCATTGAGCTCACGCCGAAAGAGCTTCTGCTGATGACCTACTTCTTGCAGCACCCGAACCGCATCATCAGTAAAGAAACGCTTTATCAAACTGTTTGGGGGGAAGACTTCTTCGGTTCTGACAATACGGTGATGGTTCATATCCGAAGACTTCGGGAAAAAATAGAAAATTCCCCGTCCACACCAGAGTTTCTCGTCACAGTCAAAGGGCTTGGCTATAAATTTGTTGTAAAGGATGCGTAAGGATGAGATGGCGATTAACAGGCAGGTATATGGTCTCTGTCATTATCGTGACCATTATCACGGTCTTTATCAACTTATTCGTATTTATGATTTGGCTCGTACTTCAGGCAAACAGCCAGCATAACGAGGAAAATACGCCCGAAACCTTCACAAGATCATTTGAACAATACATCTCTTTTTCTGATCAAGGAATGACCGTAAACAAAGAAGGGCAGAAAGCCTTAAAACAACAGAATGCATGGATTCAAATTTTAGACGAAAATGGCCAAAACGTGTATCATGCGCAGGCACCTAAAGGATTAAAGAACAAATATACACCGATAGAAATCGTGAACTTACATAAATATAAAGATAAGCAATTATTATCGACCATTTATGCCGGCGGAAAAAAAGTAAAGGGCAAAGAATACAGCTACTTTATCGGTTTTAAAGACCCTTCCATCGGAAAATACCTATTCTCGTTTGACACGAAGGATTTAGTAACAAGATTCAATATCGGGACGATGATTTTATTATCAATTGATGCCATCATAGCGTTACTCATTGGTTACTTATTCAGCCGGCAGCTCACAAAACCGCTCGGCCGTGCCATTCATAGCATCCAGCGGCTGGCAAACGGAGATTACACGACAAATCTGCCTGCTAAAGGAATTTATAAAGATGTCTTCTATAATGTCAATCACTTATCAGAGCAGCTCGCTTCAAGCAAAAAAGAAAAAGACAAACTAGAGCAAATGCGGGAAGAATGGATCAGCCATATTTCTCATGATATTAAAACGCCGCTCGCTTCTATTCAAGGCTATGCAGAAATCATGAAAGACCCAAAGTATCCTCTTTCAAAACAAGACATCAGACATTACGCGGGCATCATTGAGAATAAATCACTTTATATCAAAGATGTCATGGAGGATCTGAATTTAACGACAAGGCTGAAAAATAACGGCGTCATGCTCAATAAAGAGCTGGTCAACATCGTGTCACTGCTGCGGGAAACGTTAATTGATATTTTGAACGATTCAAGATATGCGGATCAGACGATTGAGCTTCAAACGAATGAAGACAAGCTCATGCTGAATATTGATAAAATCCTCATTCGAAGAGCGGTTACCAATCTGATTTTAAATGCCCTTGTTCACAATGATTCTGATGTGACAATCATTGTACAGCTTGAACAAAAAGAAAAAACCCATATCACGATTAAAGACAACGGCAAAGGAATAGAAGAGGCAGAGCTGGAAAAAGTATTTGACCGCTATTACAGGGGGACGAATACAGGTGTTTCACATGCTGGCTCTGGTCTTGGGATGGCCATTGCAAAGGATATTATCGTCAAGCACGGCGGGGACATCACGATCCGCAGCAGTATAGGGAAAGGAACAACAATTGATCTCCAACTACCAGCATGAAAATAGACAAAAAAACGGTTCTGATCAACAACAGAACCGTTTTTTTACCTATTATTTATTCTGAAAATACTTTGATGCCTTTCACAATGTTCCAAATGAAGAAGTAGATGGCAACAAGGAATGTCACTGCATATGTCGCAATTAAAAAAGGCCCCGCATGGCTGATATCTTTCATACCAAGTAAACCTGAACCAAGGATGCCAATACCAAAAATCAAATAAGGTATGACATGGGTCCATAATGATTTTTTCGCATGATATTTCACTTCGTCCTGACCTAAAAAATAGACGATAATTGGGAACAAAAATGGTGCAAAAAAGATACTGAAATAACATAATGATGACAAGACTTTATTTCCTTTCATAACGTTTCACCTCTATGATTTATTCACTACAAACACATTGTACTACCTCAACCTTAATCCGTATTAATCTGAACCTTACAGCAACCTTAAAAATGTTTACCTTTTAAAATAATTTATAAACGACATACTATAATATAGGTATTTAAATCTATTTTACCGAAAAAAATAGTTGACTTTGGTTTATCCTGTGTTTACAATAAAATCGTAACCGATGCAGGAGTGTTACTGATATCATCAGGCACCACCAAGTCAGGTAAACATGTTGTACATTTGTACGTTGTTTGCTGAGATTTTGGTGTTTTTTTTATGCTTTTTTAGCAGTTTTAGGTAAGGTGGGATGAAGATGTTCACCGTCGTTAAAGTTTTAAACAATAATATCGTATTAGCTCTAACAGACACTCAAAATGAAGTAGTTGTTTTTGGTACAGGAATAGGCTTTAAGAAGAAAAAGGGTGATACTCTTGATGAGAGCGCTGTCAGTAAGACATTTTATTCTGATCAGACGTCTCCATTAGAATCTCAACTTGCCGCTATCCCAACTGATATTCTTTTATTAACTGAAAAAATCATTCATATGGGCGAAGAGATGTTGAATAAAAAATTAGGTTCTAGCTTGCTGTTTTCGCTATCTGATCATCTGACTTTTTCAATTCAAAGGCATCAAGAAAAAATGGAGTATGAAAACCCTATTGTATGGGAAATTCCACATCTATATTTTCAAGAATATCAAATTGGGAAAAAAGCACTTAAAATTATTCAAAAAATGATGGGGATTACTTTTCAAGATACAGAGGCTTCACTCATTGCCCTTCATTTTGTAAACGCTCAAATAGATGGTCAGTCTATGGGAGATACCATCAAAATGACCCATCTCACGAAGGAAATCGTTAAGATTATTCAAAACATTTTCGAGATGGTATTAGATAAATCATCGATAGATTATTCGAGGTTTATTACTCATTTGAGATATTTTATTGTCAGACAAGAAACAAATCAACCGCCGCAGCAGATGGATGATTCATTAAAGGAATTAATTCAGGATCGTTATATGAAGAGCTATGCATGCGGATTGATTATTAAAGAAATGTTAAAGCGGGAATTCAATTGGAATGTCACTGAAGACGAACTGGTTTTTCTAGTCATTCATATTGAAAGGATTACAAAGAAACATCAACAGAATAAATGATTTCTTTTAGGCGTGTTATGAAAAAGCATTAACCTAAACAAATCTCCATTTAGAAGTCTTTCTAATGGTGGATTTTGTTTAGGTTTTTTTTGTGAAAATGAAGGGGTGAAGACATGGGAAACAAAGAATTGGCGCAAGAAATTATCAAATTAATCGGTGGAACCGGCAATATATCTCAAAGCTGGCATTGTATTACGAGGCTGAGATTTAATATCAACGATGAAAAACAGGTGAAAGTAGATGAACTGAAAACAGTAGACGGTGTGCTGGGAGCACAATTCCAAAGCGGACAATTCCAAGTCATTATTGGAGCAAAAGTTGCAGAAGTCTATGAGGAAATCGACCATCTGATTGGTGAGAGCAGCAATGATTCTACTCCTGCTAAAAATACGTCAAAAATGAATCCAATCGAAGTCGTATTCGATGTCATTAGCGGAATTTTCACACCGATTTTGCCGGCGATTGTTGGTAGTGGATTGATAAAAGGGATCATGGCTTTGTTCGTTAGTTTAGGCTGGATGACGGAAAAAAGCTCTACCTATGCTGTACTTCAAATCTTTTCAAATGCTGTCTTTTACTTTTTACCTTTCCTCATTGCTTATTCTGCAGCGAAGAAATTTAAAACACGAGAATCTCTCGCGATGGCACTTGCTGGGATTTTATTATATCCGACAATGGTGGAAGGGGCAGCAAAAGGGGCAGATCCACTTAGTTTTTTAGGATTGAGTATTCCATTAAATAATTATACTTCTTCTGTCTTACCGATTATTTTAGGCGTGCTGCTTCTTAGCTTTATCGATAAGTGGATGACGAAAGTGATTCCAAAATCCTTAAGTATCGTATTTACACCGGTACTGAGCTTAATGATTACAGCGCCTCTTACACTAGCTTTCATAGCGCCTATTGGGAACGTTTTCGGTCAATATTTAGAGATCTTTTTCACTTCTTTATTCCATTTTGCTGGGCCGATTGCAGGTTTATTAATGGGAGGCCTCATGCCTTTAATTGTGCTAACTGGGATGCATTACGCATTCTTCCCAAGCACGTTTGCCAGCTTTGAAAAAGTTGGTTACGATATCATGCTGCTTCCGATGAACTTTATTGCCAATATGGCACAAGCAGGTGCCGTTTTAGGTGTCATCATTCGCACAAAACGAGTAGAAACAAGGTCTTTGGCGTTATCAACATTGCTTCCGAGTTTCTTTGGAATTACAGAACCGGCCATTTATGGAGTAACACTGAGATTGAAAAAGCCTTTCTATGCTTCATTAATAGGCGGCGCAGCTGGCGGATGTTTTTATGGTTTATTCTCCGTCAAAACGACAGCATTTTCAATTCCAGGTATGACATCTCTGCCAACCTACATTATGAAAGGCACAAATAATTTCCAGCTGGCTTTAATTGGAATAGCGCTGAGCTTTTTGGTCTCACTGCTTGCCACTATGTTTCTTGGCTTCAAGGAACCTGCCACAAAGGATGAAGGTCAGCCGGAAAAACAGGAAAAGCCATCTAAAAATCCAGAAAATGCAGTCAATCAACAAGCTGTGAGACAAGTAAATCCTTATGAAGTACAAGCACCTATAACTGGTAAAGTCGTTCCTTTATCTGACGTAAATGATGCCGTCTTTTCAAGCGAAATGATGGGCAAGGGAGTAGCGATTATGCCTGATAAGGGGGTGGTACAAGCGCCGTTTTCCGGAAAAGTAGTGACCGTTACACCTACTAAACATGCAATAGGTTTGGTTTCAGATGATGGGGTTGAATTATTAATACATGTAGGGATTGATACCGTCAGCCTAAATGGTCAATTCTTTGAGGTATTGGTGGAAGAAGGAGATGAAATCAACATCGGGGATCATTTATTATCATTTGATATAGAAGGAATTCAATCAAAAGGATTAGATGTCGTGACACCTATTATTGTCACTAATTCCTCGAAGTACCTGGATGTTATCTATACAGGTGACTCTTATGTCAACGCAGGAGAAAATAAACTCTTAATGCTTATTCATTAATCATAATAGAAGGGATGATTGAAATGAAAGAATTAAAAAAAGGATTTTCAGATAATTTTCTATGGGGTGGCGCAACCGCTGCCAATCAAATAGAGGGTGCATATTTAGAAGGCGGAAAAGGGCTGTCAACTTCAGACTTCGCTGCATATAAAGATCCATATGCAAAAGGAAAAGTGAACAACTTTACATTCGATGTTAGTTCAGCTGAACTAAACAAGTACAAAGAAAATCCTGATGCATTTGATTTCCCAAAAAGACGCGGAATTGATTTTTATCATCGTTATGAAGAAGATATTGCACTGTTTGCAGAAATGGGATTTAAAGTCTTTCGTTTGTCTATCTCATGGGCAAGAATCTTTCCAACAGGTTTAGAGGACAAGCCGAATGAAGAAGGATTGGCTTTTTACGATAAAGTATTTGATGAATGTGCGAAATATGGAATTGAACCGCTAGTAACGATGTCTCATTATGAAATGCCGATTACTTTAACAGAGAAATACAATGGATGGATGAGTAGAGAGCTTGTCCCATTGTTCGAAAAATACGCACGAGCGATTTTAGAAAGATATAAAAACAAAGTGAAATATTGGATTACGTTTAATGAAATGAATATGAACCTCAACAGCCTTTATACAGGTGCTGGAATTTTAGAGGATCTAGTAGATCATAAATTACAAGCTGCTTACCAAGCATCTCATCATCAATTTGTGGCAAGTGCCTTAACAGTGAAGGCTGCGAAGGAAATCATTCCAGATGTCCAAATTGGCTGTATGATTAACCAGATTGAAGCCTATGCAAAAACAACAAAACCAGAGGATCAGCTGCAGGCAGTCAAATCGAATCAATTGAATATGTTCTATCCTGATGTTCAAGCTAGAGGCGAATATCCAACATACATGGTGAAATACTTTGCTGATAATCAAATCAAGCTTGATATTAAAGAGCAGGATGAACAAATTTTAAAAGAGGGCACTGTTGATTTTGTTGCGATCAGCTATTATATGTCCCACGTAGCAGAAGCACGTGAAGATGCAGCTGAGCTAGCGGGTACGTTTGACAGTCCGATTAAAAATGAACACTTGGAATTATCACAATGGGATTGGCCGATCGATCCAATGGGTCTGCGCATTTCATTAATTAAACTGTATGACAGATACCAAAAGCCTTTATTTGTTTGTGAAAATGGACTTGGTGCAAGGGATACATTGACACAAGACGGAAAAGTACACGATGATTATCGAATTGATTATTTGAAAAAACATATTGAACAGATGAAAGAAGCCGTAAAAGAAGGTGTTGACTTAATGGGATATACACCTTGGGGCTGCATTGACTTAATCAGCTGCGGAACATCTCAAATGACTAAACGCTATGGTTTGATCTATGTGGATCAAGACGACCTAGGAAACGGTACACTGAATCGTTACCGCAAAGACTCATTCTTCTGGTACAAAAATGTAATCGCATCAAATGGGGAAGATCTATAAAAGCAGATTGAATGATGTAAAACACCATCGCGGGGCGCCTTAACCGGCTGCATGCGATGGTGTTTTATTTTTTACGAAAACGTAACTTGACTTTGAAGTATCGTTCAACCTTTATAATGTAAATATAGAAAGACAAAATCACGAAAAAGGAGTAACGACTTGAGTTGATGACTAGAGGAGAACTTGCCAAACAAACAGGAATAAGCCCTGCCGCAATTCGTTACTATGAAGAACACAACATTTTACCTGTCCCTAGACGCCGTTCGAACGGTTATAGACTATACACACAAGATTATATCGTGAAAATTCAATTAATCAAAGATGCCAAATCATTGGGTTATTCACTAAAGGAAATAAAAGGAATATTGGAAATGCTGAGTCAAGACATAGAACTTGATACTTTAAAAAGAATTGTACATCAAAAACATGAAGAAATTGAAAAGAAAATTAACAGTCTCCGTCTCATACAAGACCTTTTATCTAACTTATTAAAGACTCCTGAGAAAGAAGTACAAGTGTATCTCAAATCATTTCGTATGATGAATCAGGATGACGAATAAACATATATGCTTAAAGGGGAGAAAACAAAATGAGTGTCGACATTTTTAATGGAGAACGTTCTGAAGAAAGTATTCAATTTGAAACATTATTCACGTCCCAAAGTAATAAAGAAAGTTTTGCTAGTGTCGAAAAAACCAAAAAACTTCTGTCTCAAATAGAAAATATAAAGCCTTATGCAATCGGAGACGATGTGAAATTAAAGAGTGAGATAAAGGAGCAGTCTTTCGAAGGAATGCAGGTTTTCACATTGAATGACCAAATGTCGCAAAAACAAAAGGTGATTTTATATATACATGGTGGTGCCTGGGTAAACCAGCCTCTCGATTTCCATTGGTGGTACATGGATAAATTGGCTAGGTCCCTTAACGCCAAAGTGATCGCTCCTATTTACCCTAAATTACCTCATTACAGCTACCAAGATACCTATCCGAAAATCTTAAATCTATATAAAGAAATACTAAAAACGGTTGAGAGTACCGATCAATTAACGATCATGGGTGATTCAGCGGGCGGAAATATCTCTCTTGGCCTTGCGCACCTCTTAAAGATGGAAGGTCTGCCGCAGCCGAAGGATATCATTTTATTATCTGCATGTGTTGATATGAGTTTAAGCAATCCTCTTATATTTGAATATGCCGATAAAGATCCCATTCTAGCGCCAGAAGGAATAGATGTCATTACAAAAATGTGGGCAGCAGATAAAAAGGTAACTGACCCATTAATCAGTCCAATTCACGGTGACTTTAACGGTCTTGCGAAGATCACTCATTTTATTGGAACACATGATATTTTATATCCAGATGCACTAAAGCTTGATGAAAAGCTAGCAGAACAAGGAATTGACATGAAAACCTTTGTTTATCCAGAAATGCTGCATGTGTTTGTCGTCATGCCAATCCCTGAGGCACAAGACGCTCAGGAAAAAATCATTCAGGTGATAAATAGTTAGATTCTCTTTTCACATATCAAAATGCTCCGGCTTGAATATTTGAAAGCTTAGCGAAATGGGCTGCTTACTGAAAGCAGTCTTTTTCCATTCAACATGACATACATTTAGAATGTCAATCCGCCTCAGATTAATATTCCTTAAATTCCAATTTTTGTTTACAACGTGCGAATTTCCTATTAATATGATACATATTCGGTTCTTCACCGGTTCTTAAAAGGAGAGTGACATGATGAGTGCTTTCTTTCTCCATCCCATGGCGCTGATCTTATTTACATTGCCTTTATTATCTTTGATATGGGGGATTGTTGGCTACTGCATCTTTAAGCGAGTTTACATCGTTCTTATCATCACATTTGCAGTCTCCACTATTTTCATATTTGCCTATACTGGGTTTGACATGTCAAATATGTATTGGGTCGTGGTGATGACCTTTTTATGCATGTGTACCTCTGTCATCACAAAAATCATTCGATATATGTATGCCCGCTATAAAAGAACATAACGAAAAAGCTGATGGTCAAAAAATCAGCTTTTTTGTATCCATCCATTATCTGAAGTTTGGTATAATAGATCAGTACATTCAAAACGAGCATAGAAGGGCGAAGGGAACACAATGCACACATTTGATCTTACTCCAAAAGATGTAGAGTTAATAGACGAAGCAAAAAAGAAGATTATGAGCCTTTATGAAGAGGATAAACACCATGTAGGAGCCGCTATCCGCATGAAAACAGGAGAAATGATCTCGGCTGTCCATATAGAAGCCTATATCGGACGGGTAACGGTTTGTGCAGAAGCCATTGCAATTGGCAGTGCTTTATCGAATGGATATAAAGATTTTGATACCATTGTTGCCGTTCGACATCCATATTCAGATGAAGAGGATAGAAGATTGAGGGTCGTAAGCCCTTGCGGCATCTGCAGAGAGCTCATTTCAGATTTCGGACCAGAATGTTTTGTCATCATAGAAATAGATGGCGGACTAGTCAAAGTGAAAATTGGAGAACTCATTCCACTCAAATATACTCGAAGTTGATATACGACCTAGACTTAGCAGGAAGAGGGATGCAGCAAGCATCAAGTGTTTTCTTTATTGCATTCTAAATAACTGAAAAATCGCTCCACAAAAACAGCTCCATGTATTTTCTCCATTTGCGCCGTGTTAAAAATATATTGTTCCATATGCTCAAGCTTGCGCAGTCTGCGTACCAGTACTTTGCGATCCTCGTCAGAAAGTTGACAGTCATTATTTATCTTCGTCAATGCAGATTTGACACGCGCGGAGATTTCTTCAACATATAGATGGTTTTTGGATGCTGGCGGAATACATTGCGATAGGTCACAGCCTTTAAAACAAACACCGTCAAGGGTGCAGTTTTCAAAATTGGCAATCAGCTTTTGTTTACCATTTCCCTCAAACGTTATATCCACCAGCTTACCGGTAAAGGTACAATTTACGATATTCGCTGCTTGTAAAACGCGGTCATTAAACCTGCATTGATAAAATGTACAGTTGATAAACGCAGCATTTTCCAATGTCATTCCTCTCATATCACAGGAGGAGAATTCGCAATTCGTAAAAACAGCCTCTTCTCTAGCAATTCCAACAGAACGCAAATCGGAACGAATAAACGTACAATGCTCGATCGTACTACCTGCAAAAAATCTCGCATTCGTTAGATCACACGTATCAAATACAAGATGACGCAGGTGACAGCTCCAAAATATAGGTGAATGAACATTCGAGTTGTTGATCGTCGCTGCGCTTATTGTTTCATGTTCATACCTGACAATATCAGAAAATATTTCGTTGTCTACTGACATTCCAGACTCAAGCCTTCTCATTGTGATCACCTATCATTTCTTCAGAATCTTTTCCAATGATGAATACCTTCCAGCAAGTTCATTTCGGTTTCACTAAGCGGTTGGCACTGACAAGTTATTATATCATAAAGCTAGAAACATAAAGAGAGCGGTCATCGTTTTGAAAAGCGCTTATATCACAATGTGTATTTCACATTCATTTTAAATCAAGAAGGGGGAACAAAAGAATGAAAAGGTATGACGCTTTCCCAGAACCAATCGGCAGCTATACTGCCGGACGCACACAGATGGATTTAGAGTACACGGCATCTGATCACTCAAAAAGAGAACTGACCGCATTTGTATACTATCCGTCTGATAGCAATGAAGGGAAGACCCCATCAACGTACATGTTTCCTGAAGTATACGAAATGCTGCATGACCAGCCGCTTGTCACTGAGTATATGAAGGAAAAGGATTTTTTCTCTATCGATATCCAAACGTATTGTTACGACGACCTGGCTCTTTCCGGGAAGGAAGAGCGCTATCCAGTGTTATTTTATGTTTGCGGCGGGGGCGGTTCTCCAGAATGGGGGACAGTGATCTGTACAGACCTTGCTAGCATGGGGTACATTGTCGTCAGTATCGGTCATCAGAATAGCACGATGTATAAGTGTAAAGATGGGCGTCTGTTTAATGTGTCAAAGGATTTTTCAGATGCCATTATGGCGTTTTCTGAAGATCCAGAGATGATGGCGCTGGCTGGTCAGATGACGATGCGGCCTGACGATGAAACTGCCATTGAGACATGCCGTAACGTCCTTACACTGCCAATACTTAATCAGTTAACTAAATATAGTGAATTACAGGCAGAGGATGTAAGGTATGCAGCCGATTATCTTTACAAACTAGACGCTGGGGAACTCCATTCCATCTTTAATGGCAGATTGCTGCTTGACGCCGGCATGGGCATAGTCGGACATTCTTACGGAGGGCCTACGACAGCGATTGTTTGCCGGGATGACGACCGATTCGCCTGCGGGATTGGCCTCGATAGCGGTGCCTTCGGTCTTCTTGACAGCGATCTGAAAAAACCCTTTTTACTGCTGTTTTCTGAGCCTAACTATCATATGAATGCGATCATTGGCGCTAACAATAGCATGGAAACCTATTATTTCTCTGTTGACCATGCTGCACATTTAGATTATTGCGACATCGTGTTTACCGGTGTGAACGAAGAACTGAGAGGCGAACGCGATGCAATGGAGATGCGGAATCTTGTCACAGACTATACGAGTACCTTTTTTGATCATTACATTCTGCAAAAACCTGTACATGTGGAAAGTCTGTCATATGATGGGGTGGACTTGATTAAGAAAACGAGCAGAAAGTGATCTAGCTGAGATTTCCCCTTTTATACAAGCTTGAAAAGATGGTCGAGTGAAGAAAGGCAATTTTTCACTGGAGGGATTTAGAATCTAAAGTTAGAATAAAGCTATCAGGAAAGAACGGAAAGGAGCTTTTTTATGACTGATAAATCTACCTCCCAAACTTTACGCAGAGGTCTGCATATTCTAGACCTTTTTCATAAAGTAAATAAAGAATTTACTGTAAAAGAAATAACAGAAAAAATGGGTATATCAACTACTGTTACTTTTCGTTTAGTAAATACTTTAATGGAATGCGGCTATCTCACTAAGAATACATCAACCGGAAAAATAAGACTTGGGTTAAATGCTTATAAATTAGGAATTTATGCAGATCCCATCCCAGAACTTCGTGAAATTGCGATGCCCTTTATAGAAGATATTGCTCAAAAGACGAAAGAAACCGTCAGTTTAAATATCATGGATCCAGTGACGAAAGAGGGCGTATGTATTGCATCTATCGAAAGCCCTCATGATGTTAAATTTTCAAGACCTATCGGATTAAGCAAACCTATTCATAAAGGAGCATCCAGGAAGGTATTACTTGCATTCATGGATCATAAGCAGCAAGAACTGATGATCCGAAGATTGTCGTCCAAATATGAGATAGAGATTGATAGACTAAAAGAAGATTTAGATCAAATAAAAACTAAGGGGTTTGCCTATACAGAAGGAGAAGTAAATGAAGGCGCGCTAAATGTCGCTGTGCCCATTCTGTCTCAAGAAGGACACATTCTTGCAGGTCTCTCTATACATTGCCCTACTTATCGAAAAAAAGATGACACTGTTGAGTACTTTGCTCAACTTGCCAAAGAAGCAGCACTGGAGATAGAACGTCATGTAGAAAAAACAGAGGCTGCACCCTCTTAACGGATGTGCAATACAATCATTTTTATTCTCTTAATATGATAATATAAATATCGTTTTTTATAGAAACTCCCTCTAGTTACTTACTGATATAAGTAATTCGAGGGAGTTTCTTATTTTTTCAAAAAAATAAAATCAAAACAAATAAACAGAATTGTCAAACTTTTTATTGAACACCATCAATTCTCGTGCTAAAATTCTGATTATCGGAAATATAATCCGATTATCGGTATAATGTGAAAATACACTTAACAGCTTCATCACTAAGATAGGAGGATTATGATGAAAAAGGCATTGGAAGATATTGTTGTTTTAGATTTAGGTCAAATCTACAACGGACCTTATTGTTCACTCATGTTAGCTTATCAAGGCGCTAAGGTTATTAAAATAGAACCGCTTAAAGGAGAAAACCTGCGTGTAAGGAGAAAAGGAGACTGTCATGAGTTATTGATGCTGAATTCAAATAAGTTAGGCGTATCATTAGATCTTAAGTCTCCAGAAGGAAAAGAAGTATTTATTGAATTAGTGAAAAAAGCGGATGTTTTAGTAGAAAATTTTTCGCTCGGCGCGATGGAACGGCTCGGTTTAGGATACGACGTCTTGAGTGAAATCAATCCTCGCCTTATTTATGCGTCAGGTAAAGGCTACGGTTTAGATGGTCCTTATGCCGCCAGGCCAGCAATGGATCTGACTGTTCAAGCAATGGGAGGCGTGATGGCGACCACAGGATTTGCAGATAAACCACCAGTAAAAGCAGGACCAGCCATATGTGATTTCCTCGGGGGCATTCATTTATTTGGAGGAATTACAACAGCTCTTTATCAGCGAGAGAGCACTGGGAAGGGTCAGCTAGTAGAAGTATCTATGCACGATACAATCTATCCAACACTAGCATCTGCACTAGGAGCGTTCTACAGCCAAGGGGGAAAAGTGGCAGAAAGAACAGGAAATCAACATAGCGGGATGGCAACGGCTCCTTACAATGTCTATCCGACACAAGATGGTTATATCGCTATACTCTGTGTAGCTGATCGTCAGTGGCAGTCATTACTGAAGGTGATGGAAAAAGATGAATTATTAGATGATCCACGTTTTCAAACAAATATCGATCGTTCAGCCAATACGTACATTGTCGATGAGATCGTGACAAGCTGGACTTCTAACAAAAAGAAGATGGATATTGCAGATGCTTTAATAGAAGCAAACGTTCCTCATGCACCTGTTCAATCGATCGCTGAAGTAGCAGACGATCCTCACCTAAAATACAGAGGAATGATTCAAGAAGTTGAACGTCCAAAAGAGGGGAAAATCAAAGTTCCTGGCTCACCCATTCGATTATCGGCTTCTCCGCTTGAAAAAGTCTTTGCAGCGCCCGCAATTGGCGAACATACAGATGAAGTTTTACAAGAATTATTAGGGATGAATCATGAACAGTTACAGGATTTGCGTCATAAAAAAGTCATTCGCTCCAAAGAAGAAATGACAAACAAAAACTAATGCGTTTAAGGGAGGCATCAAAATGGAACCAACCATTTTAACGGCAATTCAAAACCATGTTCAAACCATTACATTAAACCGTCCAGAAAAGAAAAATGCATTAAATAAAGAAATGATAGATGAGTGGGTAGCTGCTCTTCAAAGTGCTAAAGAAAACGATGACGTTCATGTGATTTTGCTAACGGGATCAGGTAATGCCTTCTGTTCAGGCGGCGATGTGGGCGGAATGACAACAGACCCAACACCACTAAACAATAAAAATAAGCTTTGGGAAAATATTCACCGCATTCCTCTTGCCTTAAGAGATATTGATAAACCGATCATCGCTGCAATTAATGGGCCAGCAGTTGGAGCAGGATTAGATATGGCTCTCATGTGCGATATTCGTACAATGATTGATGATTCAAAGGTGAGTGAGGGTTATGTAAAAGTAGGACTTATACCTGGAGATGGAGGCGCTTTCTTTCTTCCGAAAATTGTAGGTGAAGCAAAAGCCCTTGAATTATTATGGACTGGAAACTTTATTGGCTCACAAGAGGCTTTAAGCTTAGGGATTGTCAACCATGTTTATCCTCAGAATGAGTTTATGAAAAAAACAATTGAGTTAGCTGAACAAATTGCTAACGGACCTCAAATTGCGATTAAGATGACAAAAAGAGCCGTGAAGTACTCTCGAAATATGGAATTAGAGCCTGCACTTGATTTAATTTCCTCTCATTATGCAATTATCAAAGAAACAAAGGATCACAAAGAAGGTGTCGCAGCATTTAAAGAAAAAAGAAAACCAAACTTTATTGGAAAATAACATTGATAGGAGGTTCATCAATTGAAACCAATCCATTATGAAAAAAAAGGTGAAATCGCCTACCTTTATATAAATAAACCCGAAAAAAGAAATGCAATCGATTCCATCATGTCGGATTTATTTTTGGAATATTTAGAGGATTTTAAAAGCGATTCGAAAGCTCGTGTTCTTATTTTAACTGGGAAAGGAGATAAAGCTTTTTGCAGCGGCAGGGATTTAAAGGAAGCAAAAGAAAATCCAGAGGCTTTTAAGAAGAAACCTTTAAGAGGGAGATTGTTTAACGCCATTATCGAAACGTATAAACCTGTCATATGTGCCATGAATGGTGTAGCTGTTGGAGCGGGTTGTGAAATCGCCTTGGCAAGTGATATTCGTCTTGCCACTGTAGATTGCAAGCTGGGAATGCCAGAGGCGAAAAGAGGAATGGGTGCTACCTTTGGAGCGACAATATTACCTAAACTCATTTCACCCAGCTTTGCAGCTAACATGTTGTATACGGGTAAATTAGTAACAGCTGAAGAGGCTCTAAGGATAGGCTTAGTCGATGAAATATTAGAAAATCAAGAACTTTTATTAGAAAGAGCCACTGAACTAGCACTAGAAATTTGCGAGTGTGCGCCCCTTTCTGTACAGAGAATCAAAGAAACGATATGGAAGACAATGGATGTCCCTTTATTCCAAGCTTTGCAGCTGGATATCGGACCTAATGTATATGAAAGTGAAGATCGAATTGAAGGAGCGCAAGCCTTTCTTGAGAAACGAAAGCCAGTTTGGAAAGGAAAATAGAATGTCTTTACGCTTCCAAATAATAGCGCTTTCAAAAGGTCTACAGAATTTCCACCATTTTTGATAGAGGGTGAAGGAATTGTTTCAGCACATAAAAGTTGAAAGAAATAAGTACGTCGCAACGATTATGATTGATCGGCAAGAGGTTAGAAATGCTTTAAATAAAAAGACCATTGAAGAGCTGCAAAAAGCCTTATACGAATTAGAGCAGGATGAACATTTGAGGATCATTGTGATCACAGGTGCAGGCAGCAAAGCGTTCGTAGCAGGAGCTGATATCACAGAATTACATGAGAGAACAATGCTTGAAGCGCTCATGCCGGGACTGCAAAAAATGTATCAAGAAATTGAACAATCCAATAAAGTGACCATCGCTGTCATAAATGGTCACGCTTTAGGCGGAGGCTGTGAGCTTGCCTTAGCATGTGATGTAAGAATTGCTTCAACACAAGCAAAAATAGGCTTGCCAGAGCTGAACCTAGGTATTATTCCTGGTGCAGGTGGTACTCAAAGATTAACAAGAATGATCGGTAAAGGCCGCGCTCTAGAGATGATCTTAACGGGTAAATTAGTTGATGGGACAGAAGCAGAACGTATCGGCCTCGTAACGAAATCAGTAGAAAATAGTGAATTAAAGTCTGAATTGGACGAATTCATCAATTCACTTTTATCGAAGGGGCCTTTAGCACTCAAACTCGCTAAAATGGTAGTGAATCAAGGGCAAGATGCAGATTTTCATACTGCTTCGATGTTAGAAAAATTTGCTCAAACCATTTTATTTAGTTCGGATGAAAAACATGAGGGTACGAAAGCGTTTCTAGAAAAACGAAAACCTACTTTCTATAAAGAATTATAAACAAGGTGGCGAAAAATAAATGAACGAGGTCGTGATCGTAGAATCCGTTCGAACTCCTATTGGAAAGCTAGGCGGATCGTTAAGTTCGGAACTAGTAGATTTCTTAGCTGCAAAAGTGATAAAGGAAGTTTTGCAGCGTGCCAAGCTTGATCCAAATGCAGTGAGCGAAGTCATTATGGGTCAAGCAAAGCAAAGCGCAGATTCCTCTAACCTTGCCCGCCTTTCATTATTAAGGGCAGGACTGCCTGTTCATATACCAGGTTATACAATTCACAGACAATGCGGTTCAGGCTTACAATCCATTAATACTGCTGACATGCAAATTAAATTAGGTTTGAGCGATGTAGTGATTGCAGGCGGAGCAGAAAGTATGAGCACAGCTCCTTACTATTTACGAAATGCTCGATATGGATATGGTGCAGGAAATGGCTTATTACTTGACCCAAATACCGAAAGCCAGCCTTATTCACAGCCGATCGAAGATTACGGACATCTCACGATGGGTGCTACAGCTGAAAATATAGCCAAAAAATACAAAATTGATCGGCTAGAACAAGATGAATTTGCTCTTCGAAGCCAAGAATTAGCAAGAAAGGCATTAGAAAAAGGCGTATTTTTGAAAGAAATTGTGCCATACGAGGTCAAGAGAAAGAAAGACGTCTTCTTGTTTGAAACAGATGAGCATCCCCGGCAAACGACTATGGAAAAACTATCAGCGTTGAAACCCGTATTTCAATCAGATGGTACAGTAACAGCTGGCAATGCAAGCGGAAGAAATGATGCAGCTTCTGCCGTACTTATGATGAATAAAACCATTGCGATGGAAAAAGGATTCGTGCCTAAAACAAAAATTATTGGGCAGGCAAGCACTGGAGTTGCCCCAGACATCATGGGAATTGGCCCAGTATCTTCAACAATAAAAGCATTAGAAATGTGTCATTTAACAATAGATGACATTGGATTAATTGAATTAAACGAGGCTTTTTCTGCTCAAGCTTTAGCTGTTATAAAAGAATTGCATTTAGACATAGAAAAAGTAAATGTCAATGGCGGAGCGATCGCCCTCGGTCATCCAATAGGGGCGACTGGAGCGATCTTAACTACAAAACTACTCCATGAAATGGAACGCCGGGGAGAAAAATATGGTTTGGTGACTTTATGCATTGCAGGAGGTCAAGGAATTACGACTATTTTTGAAAATTTACAAGTTTAAAAGGAGGTAAACCTATGAATAAGATGGCGATTATAGGCTCAGGAACAATGGGTAGAGGGATTGCTTATGTAGCAGCCCTCAATGGGTTCTCTGTAGCAGTACATGATATCAATACTGAATCGCTCACATTAGCAAAAAACTATATTCAACAAGAACTCATTAAAAGTGAACAGCGGGGATATATTTCTAAACAAGATATCAAGACATGTTTAGAAAATCTTACTTTTCATTCAGATTTAACATTAGCTGTTGAAGATTGTGATATCGCGATTGAAGCAGTATTAGAGATTATGGACGTGAAGATAGATGTATTTCAAAAGCTCGATAAACTCTGCCCGCCTAGAACAGTTTTAGCAACGAATACCTCTACAATGAGCCCTACAGAAATTGGTGCGCAAACTGGACGTCCAGATAAAGTGATCGCTATGCACTTCTTTAACCCTGTTCATAAGATGAAGTTAATTGAAGTGATCAGAGGACTGGATACATCACAAAAAACCGTGGACTTTGTAAGAGACATTGGAACAAAAATGAAGAAAGAAACAGTAGAAGTGAACGAGTTTCCAGGATTTATTACTAGCCGCATGAACTGCCTCATCGGAAATGAAGCAATGAATATGTTACTGGAAGGGGTTGCCTCCGCAGAGGATATTGATAAAGCGATCAACTTAGGGTTAAACCATCCGATGGGACCGCTTGCGTTGGCAGATTTAGTCGGGTTGGATACGAGATTGAGGAATATGGAATATTTGCATCAAACGTTGGGGGAAAAATATAGACCATGTCCTTTACTAAGAAAATATGTGAAAGCTGGCAAACTAGGGGTAAAAACAGGCTCAGGATTCTTTCATTATACTGAGGCCAAATGATCTGTGATCGTAAATAGTGTGGAATAGAGTTGATATATTTCACACTTAAACACATTTTGTAAGCGTTATCAAAATGGCAGCTTTGGGATATAAGAGTGCAAGGGGGAACGTACATGTTGACAATACTAGGGATAACGATGATAACAGTCTTTACATATTTTATTATGTCAGGGCGGTTATCATCGTTCACGGCTTTAACCATCATTCCACTTATCTTTGCTATTATTGGAGGATTTGTGACAACTGTAGACGACATGATGCTTGAGGGAATTAAGCTTGTAGCGACTTCAGCTGCTTTTCTATTATTTGCACTTTTATTTTTTGGGATCATGATTGATGCAGGTATGTTTGATCCTTTAATTAAAAAAATATTAAAAACAGTTAAGGGAGATCCTTTAAAGGTAGCAGTTGGGACGGCAATTCTAACACTTTTAGTAGCATTAGACGGGGACGGTACGACAACTTTTATTATTGTCATTTCTTCTATGCTACCTTTATATAAGAAATTAAAGATGAATCCTCTTGTTTTAGCGACGATTTCGATGCTTGCTTTTAGCGTCGTGTGTGGTGTTACACCGTGGGGAGGACCTGGAATTCGGGCATTATCAGTGCTCGGACTTAGTCAATCGGACTTCTTTGTTCCCCTTATACCAACATTAATTTTAGGTTCTTTATGGGTCTTACTTGTCTCCTTTATTCTAGGAAAGATGGAAAGAAAAAGATTAGGTGTGGTTGATCTAAGCGAAGCAGCTGTAGCGAATGAAGAATCATCTGCGAATATAGCTTTTGACCAAGATGAATCAGTTAAACGGCCAAAGTTGATTTGGGTGAATTTAACCTTAACTGTTACTGTAATGGCTGCATTAATATTAGATCTTATGCAGCCGGCGATCTTATTTTTAATTGCTGTCGTCGTAGCTATGCTCATCAATTATCCTACCCTGGAACAGCAGAAATGGAGAATTAAAGATCACGGTGGCAACGCTTTGTTAGTATTACTTGTCGTGTTTGCAGGCGGGGCATTTACAGGGATATTATCAGGCACAAAAATGGTGGATTCTATCGCCTCAAACTTGGTTTCAATTATTCCTGAAGCTTGGGGGCCATTTTTCCCTATCATTGTGGGTTTAATCAGCATTCCCTTTACATTTGTTATGTCCAATGATGCCTTTTATTTCGGAGTCGTTCCAATCTTTGCAAGTACCGCTCAAGCTTACGGAATTGAACCAATAGAAATTGTGCGAACAGTCGTTTTGACACAAGCTGCCCATTTCTTATTGCCACTGGTACCTGCTACAATTCTATTAACAGGAATGCTCAAGCTGAATATTGCCGAATACGTACGTTTCGCCCTTAAATGGTCCATACTCACATGTTTAGTTCTCATGTCTATTGCATGGCTGACAGGTGCTATCATGGTCAGATAACAGCATATAAAATGAAAAAAAGCCTTGGAATTAGGCTTTTTTCAGTTTCTACATGGTAGAAAACAAGAAGGATCATTTTTTATTTGTTTCTATTTTTGATCCCTAGAATATATATCCGCGACGATTTTTAAAAAAGCTTTCAAAGCACGTGTCTTATAACGATCTTTCTTCACGACAATTCCAATTTTCCAGGGAATATATTGACTGCTAATTGGTTTTACACAAATGTCCTCTTTGTACATGTTCGTTAAAGGACTTGGAAGGATCGCCACTCCTAGTTCATCACGAACTAATGTCATCAATAAATCCCATTGTGTTGTGCTGTAAGCGATTTTGGGAACAAAATGTTCCTTACGGCAGCTTTCTAAAATCACTTGACTCAACGCAAATGAAGAATCAAACAATATCCAGTTATCCTCTTTAAGCTGTTCGAGTGAGAGCTGCTGTTCATCTTTTAAAGCGTGATTTTTTGGTAAACAAGCCACAAACGGCGCTTCAAAAATGAGTTGTTCTTCTAATTCATGACTTTGCGCAGGTATGACAACAAAGGCAACATCTACTTCGCCATTCTCAACGAGTTTTTCTACATGCAAGCCGCCCTCCTCAATCATTTCAAGCGTCACATCTGGATGCTTTTTAGTAAAAGCTTTTGCCACTTTCGAAAAGAAAAAGGTTCCAATCACTTGCGGCAGTCCGATCTTTAAATGGCCGCGAATATGCGTTTCTGTATCACCCAGCTCCATTTGCAGCTCATTCATTTGCTGCAGCACCGTAATCGCTTTTTCATATACAAGCTGTCCTTCATCCGTTAACCTGAAAATTCGATTTGACCGATCGAAAAGGATGACACCCAGTTTTTTCTCTAATTTTTGAATGGTTTTAGAAAGGGAAGGCTGGGCAATAAAAAGCTTTTCACTTGCTCTTGAAAAACTTCCACATTCCGCAATCGTTTTAAAAATTTCAAAGTCCCGTATGTTCATTTGATCCTCCCATTATTCCAATAATGCATACTCATTATGATGATGATATATTGTACATTATAATCGGTTGTTTTTACACTAAGACTAAGGAGGGGGTTAAGATGTCAACATGTAGAGTTGCTGTTGTGCAAGCTGCTTCTGTCATTATGGATAGAGAAGCCTGTACTGAAAAAGCCATTTCATTAACACTTGAGGCCGGAGAAAAAGGAGCCAATATTGTTGTCTTTCCTGAGGCTTTTATACCTGCCTATCCAAGAGGACTAGCTTTTGGCGCCACAGTAGGAAGCCGTTCTCCAGAAGGGAGAAAGGACTGGCTTCGTTACTTAGAAAATTCAGTTCCAGTTCCTAGTAGAACGACAGACAAGTTAGGAGAAGCAGCCCGCAAAGCTGGTGTCTATCTTGTCATTGGTGTCATTGAAAGAGATAATGAATCAAGCCGCGGGACTTTATATTGTTCCGTATTGTTTTTCGGACCAGATGGAGCCTTACTTGGAAAGCACCGTAAACTAAAGCCGACAGGTTCTGAACGACTCATATGGGGAGAGGGGGATGGCAGCACACTGCCGGTTTTCGATACACCGTATGGAAAAATAGGCGCTTTAATTTGCTGGGAAAACTATATGCCATTAGCTAGAGCAGCGATGTATGCAAAAGGTGTCCAAATCTATATAGCCCCTACGGCAGATTCCAGGGAGCTATGGCAATCTACGATTCGCCATATTGCCGCAGAAGGCCGGTGCTTCGTTCTATCTTGTAATCAATATGTGAATAAAGAGATGTACCCTAAAGATTTAGCCTGCTATGAAGAATTAGCATCTTCTCCTGATGAAATGTGCCGAGGGGGAAGTGCAATCGTCGGTCCGTTAGGCGAATATATAAAAGAACCTGTCTATGGTCAAGAAGAGATACTGCTGGCAGAACTTGATTTGCGTGATATTTCTTCTAGTCAATTTGACTTCGATGTCGCAGGGCATTATTCAAGGCCTGATGTTTTCCAGCTCGTCGTCAATGAAGAGAAAAAAGAAAATGTAAAGTGGATGAATCGATGAAATCCCAACAAAAAAAGAGCAGCCATCAGCCGCTCTTTTTTTCGTGTGTCAACATTGATGAGTTTTTAATGGACCTTTTGTGATATGAGTAAGATGAGCATTGATGTCAAAGATTTTAGCGTTAATGTCTGTTATTCCAAAGCTAGTGATTCTTTTAGAATGCATATCGAGATAGTTTTCAGCTGCTTCTTTTGTTTCGAATAAGTAGATTCCGCCAGCATTTTTCTCCGGATTCTCCGTCCATATTTTCCATATGAATCCGTCTTCCACATTTATACTTTTCGCTAAATCAGAAAACTCTTTTGCCATTTCATCACCGAAAGGACCCTTCATCTTAAAATCTATCTGTAATAAGTGTACTATCGTCATTCTCCTTATGTTGAAATTGTAAAATAGAGTTCTCCCAGCACTTCTTTCATTTGATACTGCTCTCGCGGAAGTTCCTTCTCCATAAAAAAACGTACATCTGATGGGTCAACTAGCAGGATTAATTGGACTTGTTGTTCTAATGGCCAATTGTGTTTAGGTTTTTTAGCGAATGAATTGTTTTCGAATAACTAGGCACGAGACAGCGAATACTGCGAAAGCGCCCGCTGATCCAGCAGTAAACACCAGCTCAAATTGTTCTGGTTTGGACTTGAATAACAAAGGGACAGAAAGAATGAGAGCAGCACCACTAAAGCCCAATCCTAATATCAACGTTGCCAATAATTTATTCATAGAAACACCTCTTACACTCAGAATTAGAACAATGGAAACGACTGATTCAAGAATCATCGTTATCACATTCCTAGTTGGAGTGTATCATATGATGGCGGACGATTGGTTTCTTTTCATTAAAACACACAATCGTGAAATAAACTTTTTAAACGAACGGTGTACGTTATAATATAAATGTGATGTAGTTTTAAACGATTTCCATAAAGAAGAGGAGATGCATACGATGACGGCATTTCTTTCATCCATAGCCTAAAAGAAGAAATGTTTGCAGGTGATACCGTATCAATGGAACGGTTCAGGTGCAGTCAATGGCTGCTTTTTTTATATTTTCTCAACCTTTTCAACATATATAAAAAAATCTATATATTGTTTTTATATATAAAAAATTATATAATCTAGTGGAATAAACAAATGAGGTGCTTAGGCATGGAAAATACGAAGAATTTATTAGAGAGCTATATTCCTTTAGCAAAATCTACGGCAAAAATGTTTGGACCAAATTGTGAAGTAGTGATTCATGATTTAACGAACCCTCAAGCATCTGTCATGTTTACAGTCAATCATCATGTGACGGGAAGAAAAATCGGTCAATCATTTGATCATTTGGTAAAGACTGTTTTACAATCCGAAGATTTTAAAGAAGATTATCTTGCTGGGTATACATTTAAAACAGAAGACAACCGTACCATTCGTTCTTCGACTTCATTAATTCGTGATTCTAAGAAAAAGGTGGTTGGAGCATTCTGTATCAATTTTGATGTTGAAGCATTGAATCAAATGCAGCAATTTATGGATACTTTTCTTTCTACAAAAGTTGAAGTTCAAGAGAATGAAACAACATCAAATGATAATCTTGAAAATGTGGAAGGAATAGTAGATCAATTGATTCAACAGATCATTCAAAACAGTGTCCACCCAGTTATGAAACGTCATGAAAAAATTGAATTAATAAGGTTCATGGATGAAAAGGGAATCTTTTTAATGAAAGGTTCGGTTGAGAAGGTCGCTTCTATGTTAGGTATTTCTAAAGTCACTGTCTACAGCTATTTGGATGAGATCAAACATAAATCGAATGAAGGGAAAACGAAATGAAAAGTATCCTTGAGGTAGGGAATCTAAAATCCAACGGACACTATGCATTCGCAACCATTCATCAAAACACGGTCTACGTTTCAGGACAATTTGCCATCAATCCAGAAACGAGAGAAAAAGAATTCGGCCCCATTGAAGAAGAGACATTGCAAGCGCTTAAGAATGTGGAGATGATTGTAGAAGCAGCCGGAAGTAAAAAAGAAAAGATTTTGCGTATGACATTATACATTTCGGATATTGAACTATGGGACAAAGTAGATGCGGTTTATACTGAATTTTTCGGGGAACATCAACCAGCACGGACTGTTGTACCAACGAATGAATTACATTTTGGTTTCAAAATTGAAATTGATGCTATTTCTTATATTTAGATTATTTTTTTGCCCATGTTATATAAAAAAATATATTTCATATAAAAAATTATTTAAAGGAGCTGATGATTGATGAATCAATTGATTTGCAACCATTGCGGCAAAAAGTATGAGATGACACCAACTTTATGGAAATGTGATTGTAACGGCGTATTAAATCTGGTGAAAGATACCCCTAAAATAGATATAGAGGCTTGGAATCACTACCCAAACTCCTTATGGCGTTATGTTGAAACAATGCCATTTTCAAAAGATTCTAAGACTTGGGAATCTGTGACAATGGGTGAAGGTCAAACTCCGTTAATCGTTTTAGATCCTAATGAGCCAAACACTTATGTAAAAGTTGATTATATGATGCCGACATTATCCTTTAAAGACCGAGGAGCCGCTGTGTTGATGACACATGCAAAAGAATTAGGGGTATCAAAGGTGATTGCTGATAGTAGTGGGAATGCAGGAACGGCGATAGCAGCATATGCAGCACGTTGCGGTATCGCCTGTGACATCTATCTAAGCGATGACACTTCACCAAAAAAAGTCGCTCAAATCAAAGCCCATGGCGCAACGATTAAAGAAATTCACGGGACGCGAGAGGACATTGCAGCTGCGGCACAAAAAGCAGTAGACAATGAAAAGGTTTTTTATGCAAGTCATGTCTATAACCCTTATTTTTTTGAAGGCACTAAAACATACGCCTATGAAATCTATGAGCAACTAAATGGAGCACCTGATGCTTTAATCATTCCAGTTGGAAACGGTACTCTCCTCCTAGGTGCGTATTATGGTTTTAAAGAGTTATTTGAAAATGGTTTGATTCATCAAATACCGAAAATCATTGCCATACAAGCGAAAAACTGTGCACCTCTTGTGAAAGCTTATCAAAATGCGAAAGAATCAGCATCGCCTGTTACGAATACAGGAACCTTGGCAGAAGGGATAGCCATTGCTGCCCCGGCGCGCTCCAAACAAATTCTAGAAGCTGTACAAAATACCAATGGCACATTTATAGATATTGAAGAAGAAGAGATATTGAATGCACGCTCTAAACTAAGTGAGAAAGGATTTTATGTGGAAGTGACATCTGCTGTCAATTTTGCTGGCTACATGAAATATAAAAAGAAATCAAAAGAGACAATCGTCATACCTCTTTGTGGTGCAGGAATTAAATCAAAATAACCCAAACTTGAAATCGGAGGAATGTTTCATGGGTTTGGATTTTACTCATTGCGAAGCACATTGGTCATACAGTGACTTCCATAGTTTTTGAAAAAGGTTAGCTGCTTGTATTGGTATGAATTTAGATGATATGGAGGGGTTTGGTGGGGAAATACCCTTTAAAAACTACCAAGATGACATCATCCCATTGCTGGAACAGCCCGATTCTGATCGTTACTTATCACCAGATGTTTGTCAGACCGTTGCAGCTAGATTGCGTCAACTGATCCGCCATTGGCCAGATGATGATATAGATAAAATGAACGCTCTCTATCTAGCAGAGGGAATGGAACTAGCGCATCAACAAAATGAGATATTGGGATTTATATAGGAAGAGGATATGTTGTCATATGCCAGATCTTCAATATATATATGAAGGGTATCTCAAGAGAGATGCTCTTTTTCTTGCCTGAATGTACAATCCCTTTTGCCCAAAAGTACAATTTTACTTCACTATTTCATTGCGTAGAATAAAGAGGTGAATATCATGAATTCGATGAAAAAGGAGTAAGTGAATGGCTAAATTTTTATATAACTTAGGAAACTTTGCTTTTATGAAGCCTAAACGAATGTTAATCGGTTGGTTACTTATTTTAGTAGCTGTAGTTGCAGCTTTGAGGAGAAAGATTTGCCAGCCTAACTATTTCATTTTCATTTGTTCTTCCCCCCAATAACAAATCTCATCTAATACAGGGATCAATGATAATCCCTTTTCCGATAAACTATATTCTACTTTTGGAGGCACTTGAGGATATTCTTTACGATTAATTAACTGATCTGCTTCAAGTTCTTTTAGTGTATTGGTTAATGTTTTAAAAGAGATTGCCCCAAGCAATCGCTTCAACTGATTATAGCGAATAGGCGCATTGTTTGCATATAAAGCATACAGTACCGTCATCTTATATTTCCCACCAATTAATGATAAAGTGTACCCAAATCCAGTTTCTTTTAGATCAACATGAGCTGTAAAGGATTCTTCGGTCATTTTACACTCTCCTTTAGGTTAGTATCGCACTTTAATTACCGTACTTGTAGTACGTTATAGCATACAATAAAATGAATGTACATCAAAATATGATGAAAAATAATAAAAAAGGGTGAATGAATCATGAAAACGATTGTCTATGCACATCCTTGGGACGGAAGCTATAATCATGCCATTTTGACTTCCATTACAGAAAATCTAGAAACAAAGAGAGAACCATTTCAAGTGATCGATTTATATAAAGATGGGTTTAATCCTGTTTTTTCAGCTGAAGAATTGCAATATTTTAATAAAGGAGATACACCTTATCAATTAGTTAAGGATTATCAAGAGAAATTAAATCAGTCAACTGAATTGATATTTATATTTCCTGTCTGGTGGTGGGATTTACCTGCAATTTTAAAAGGATTTATTGATAAAGTCATGTTAAGAGGTTTCGCATTCTTGGAAGATAAAAACACTGGGGCTTTAAAAGGTTTATTGACAAATATAAAAAAAACAACCGTCATCTCAACATCTACAACAGATAAGGATTATATAGAATCTGAAGGCGGGAATGCGATTCAAAGCGTTTTTATTAACAGAACTCTTGCTGACTTGGGAATTAAAAATGAAGACACCAAATGGATTCATTTTTCGGGAGTTAACTTAACAACTGATGAAAAGAGAAAGCAATTTTTAAAAGAAATATCACAGAATATTTGATTTACAGTACCAACAAATTCGGTAACAAATCAAGGAAGCCCAAAAAGGCCCAACCTCTACGACCGATTTAATTTATTGAGAAGGTCGTAGAAGTTTTTGAAATTTAAAAGAGGTGAGATTTAGACAAACAAAAGGATAGACCTGTACAAGAAGGTAAAGCTTTGTAACTTAAGTTCTATACGTTCAGCAGACTCTTAATCACCAGTCCTTTAAGCAAAAACAAATCGAGCCTGCTCATAACCGGCAGCTAATACTAATTGACCTCTTGCAGGCGATTGATCATTGCTTTCTCCTCTAAATACCCCATTATTTTTAGCTCTGCCAGCTCAAACAGAGTGCTAACAGCAGAATGCCCACTGCCAATTACAGCAACTGTTTTATTCTAATAACGATTTGTTGCGTAATTAATAAAGGCTACTTTAAAATGGCTGAAAATAATTGATATTCATTAAAGAAAATACTTACTCATACCATTTTTAAAGATAGGCAGGGTCTTAGTCACTAGCTCTTCTGATGAAATAGGTCTACCATCCTTATTCCATGTGTATGCAGCTCCGTATATCCCCCAACTTAGCATAGTAGATAGGATTGTTATCAATTGTTTATCCTCTAATTCAATCGTATTTTCAGTTCCTTTTAGCACAAGATCAGCTATGAGCTTCTGTAACTCCTCTTTAATTTTACTTTCTATAATCGTTCCTAAAGAATGATAACCTTTAGGACATAATTCGCTTAGCTCTTTATGGTGATCACACATGGCTAGAAAAATATTTGCAATGACTTTTTCATTGAATCCATCGTGATCATTTAATCTTTTTTTCAATTTGTCTGTAAATGTATTGGTGATTGTAGAATGTAATAAATCAAATTTATCGTCAAAGTGCGCATAAAATGTAGCGCGGTTAATAGTAGCCTTTTCTGTGATATCACGTACCGTTATATTGTTGAAATCTTTTTCACTAGCTAACGAAAGAAAAGAGTCTACAATCAATTGTCTTGTACGAAGTGTTCTTGGATCTTTTTTTGGCATAATCATTTTTTCTTCTCCTTTTAAGGGTTCATATGGTGTTTAAAAACGACAATACAATAGAAGTGTTGCGTAAACAACATATCGGCTATTTTGGTTATTGTTTATGATTCTTTTTCATCTTATCATCAAATTATACAACGCGCGTTGCTTAAATAACACATGTTATTACGAAAAAGTTTTGATCAAGGAAATAATTGTGATCATTCAGAATAACAAAAGGAGATAGAAGACCATGAACATCACTATTTTTGGGGCAACTGGTGCAATCGGTCAACTTTTAACACAGTTTGCATTAGAAAACGGAGATTTCGTTATGGTATATGTGAGAAACCCTGAGAAAATCAAGCAAAAGCATTCGAATTTACGCATTGTAACGGGGGAACTAACGAACAATTCAGCTATTGAAACGGCAGTTTCAGAAGCTGATGTCGTGATAAGCACCTTAGGCCCCGGGATTGATTTGTCGCGAAAACGAAAAGGCACACCGATTGCCGACGGACATAACCGGATTGTCAAAGCGATGAAGAAGTTCACCAAAAAAAGGTTGATTACACTCGCGACGCCAGCCTTGCAATCTAAAGACGATAAGAAAAGCTTATCGACGATACTGCCGAGAATACTGCCTAAACTTTTCATGCCAAATGGTTATGCCGAAATGAAGAAGATAGGAGAACTGATTAAACAATCAAACCTGGATTGGACAGTCGTTCGAATCATTAATCCTAATATCAAATACAAAGGGCAATCTTACGGTTATTCATTCGGCGATCAGCCAGCTAAAATGTCCGTATCAAGGGAAAATGTCGCTAAACTCATGTATGACGCCGCTAGGCAACGCCAATTAATCGGAAAAATGCCCATTGTCTATAATCATTAATTCAGCTTTTTGTGTGAGGGTGTTGATTCAGCAAAAATTGTAGGGATCATACTGAAAATATTGTTTAGATGAAACGTGTAAATTCTTTTAATAAGTATTCAAAAAATGTTTAGGAACAAAAAACATTCATCAAAATCATAAAGGGGAAATGATCATGTCAAAAGTATTATTTGTTAAAGGAACACCCCAAAGTGAGGAACAATCAAGAAGTACGCAAGTTGCTAGAGCATTTATCAATGAATATAAGGAAGTAAATCCAACGGATGAAATAATAGAAGTAGATGTCTATTATGCAAATGTTCCATTAATTGACGCTGATTTTTTAACTGGACAAAAGAAGTTAAGAAGTGGCGAAGCGCTAACAGATGTTGAAGCACAAAAAATAGAAGCAGTGAATGCATTCACAAAGCAATTTATGGAAGCAGATAAATACATCATTCAGTCTTCAATGTGGAATTTAGGAATCCAACCATTATTAAAAGCCTATTTTGATACAATCATGAGTGCTGGAAAAACGTTTAAATATACAGCAGAAGGTCCAGAAGGATTGATGAAAGGAAAAAAAGCAATCCATATTCATGGAATGGGAGGATTTTATTCGCAGGCAATTGGAATGGAACATTCCGATTCTTACGTGAGAGGTGCGCTAAAGTTTGTTGGAATTGAAGTGGAACCAACGATTTTTGTTGAAGGTATTGACTATGATCCAACTAAGAAAGAAGAAGTTGTTGCTGCAGCAATTGAAAAGGCAAAAGCGGCAGCACGAACTTTTTAAAAAAGAGCTTTGGTGGGATTAGTTAAAAAGATGTTTATTAACATAATCCCCCTCGCACATTCATCAAAATCATAAAGGGGGAACATATGATGAAAGTAGAAATTTGGTCTGATTTTGTTTGTCCGTTTTGTTATATTGGCAAACGTCAATTTGAAATAGGGTTAGAACAGTTTGAACATAAAGAAGAGGTAGAAGTCTTATTTCGTCATTTTCAATTAGATCCATATGCGAAAAAAAATACAGGAATGGATATCCATCAAGTATTATCCTCCAAGCATGGTGTCCCATATGAAAAAGCAAAAGTACTGAACAATCAATTGAAACAGAAGGCAAAAGATGTTGGATTAGATTATCAATTTGATACAATGATTCCCACGAATTCATATGATGCACTTCGTCTTTCTTATTATGCAAAAGAGAAAGGGAAGATACGGGAGTTTATGGAGCGTATTTTGAAAGCTCATTTCACGGATTCACTAGATATCGGTGATCACGCAACACTTGCTCAACTTACAAGTGAAATAGGTCTTGATGGCAACGAAGCTTTGGATGTTTTAGCAAATGATAAATATAGCGAGAATATTGCAGCTGATAGAGCCGAGGGATCAAAAATTGGGATTCAGGGCGTTCCCTTTTACGTAGTGAATGATAAATATGTCATCTCAGGAGCACAACCTAGCGAAGTATTTTTAGAAACATTACAACAGGTTTGGAAAGAAGAGTACGCGAATGCTAAGGTTGAAGAGCATAAATTAGAGTCGTCGCTCGATGATTATTGTTCAGATGGAACATGTAAATTTTAATGGATAATCAAAAAAGATAGAAATTACAAAAAAATAATATAGTATCTCAAGGCTCAGGTATTGTTGTTCTAAATCTTGTAGTAGTGCCAACATCATCGGTGCTTGTGTTATATAGCTGCATTAAATACTACTTTATAATTAATCGTTTACTTCCAAAAAAATCAAAGGGGTTTAGCGATATGAAAAATACAATTTTTCAAGGCACAATAGAGCATTCAGGATTTGTAGTACCCGATATCGAAGCAGCAGTTGAATTCTTCACTAATATTTTGGGTTTTGAAGTCTTGTTCCGGCCAGGACGGATGCACTTTGAAGACGATAGTTTTAAAAGATACTTTGGGGTTCACGATCATTCAGTTGTAGAAGGGGCGGCATTTTTGCAATACGGCGGTAGAAAGATCGAACTGGTCCAATGGTCGACGCCAGATCAACAGAATGTTCACCTAAAACCGAGTGATATCGGTGTAGCTCATTTAGCTATTACAGTGACCAATATAGAAGAGGCTTTGAAATATTTTGCAGAACAGCCTGATGTTAAAGTTAGAGAGCTGAGCCCTCTTGGATTTTTCTATATCACAACATCATGGGGGATGGAGATTCAAATAATGGAATGACGCTAATATGTATTCTCATTTCCTAGTTTACATAATATATATTCTAGGAAGTTATACATTAAACGAATTTCTCTTGTCTCATAATTGAGTATACTTATCTTATTGAGACAAAATAGAAAAAATCAAAATCTGCCGTTTATTCGCCAGATTTTGATTCATCAAGATATTTAATGATTTTTGCAGGATTTCCGCCAACCACCACGTTTGCTGGGACACTTTTTGTCACAACGGCACCAGATGCAATGACAGCATTGTCACCAATTGTGACACCTGGATTAATAATAGCACCGCCGCCAATCCATACATGGTTTCCAATGGTGACTGGTTTGCCGAATTCAATGCCCTTTGCACGTTCTATCGGATCAAGCGGGTGTACAGCCGTATAAATATGTACATTCGGACCTAATAAACAGTGATGTCCAATGGTAATTTTGCAAACGTCTAAAAATACTGCATCAAAATTTGCAAAAAAATGCTCACCAATCTCGATATTGTATCCGTAATCGCACTGCAGTCTTCCTTCAAAAACGACATCATTTCCGCAAGCGCCTAATAATTCCTTTAAAATGGATGTTCTTTTTTCTTGCCGATTGGTTTGCTGATATGCGTATGTCAATTGTTTCGCTCTTTCACGATCTGCGATCAGTGTTTGGTCACTAGATACATAATGTTCTCCTTGGATCATTTTTTCCTTTTCACTTTTCATGTTGATCTCCTCCTCCCTTCTATTTATACCGATGCGATATGATTACATCCTACCGCCCCCTTTATGTTTATTTTACCTTCTCATCATAAGAATTGGGAAGGAATGATTTCTTTTGACTAGAATTGACCTTGTTCCTCCAGCAAGTTATTTACGAATCAGCAAGTCTCATTTATAATCGAGTAGATTTGTTCAATAACATATATATCTTTAAATGTGAGGGATTTGATGGAATTAAAGTGGTATAAAGCAATTATTGTGATCTTTACGATGTCTGGGATCTCCATTTCTACATGGTTTTCACGGACACCGGAAGTGAGAGATTTATTACAAGCAAACACAGGAACAATGGGTCTTATTTTACTTGGTTTATCCGTTGGTTCAATTGTTGGGCTTGTTCTTTCAAATGTATTCGTCCGCAAAAAAGGCGGCCGAGTGGCGATTGTGATCAGTGCTTTTTTGATGTTCCTTGGATTCACTACTCTTGCCATTGGTTCAACGCTCTCTTCTATCTTTGTCGTCACTACTGGTCTTTTTCTTTTTGGCGCAGGCTCTGGCATGTGTAATATAGCGATGAACTTAGAAGGAACAGAGATTGAATACAGCATCAAGAAAACCATTCTGCCTATATTGCACGCTTCCTTTAGTATTGGGACTTTAATTGGAGCAGGTGCTGGTATTCTTTTTATCCATCTAGGCATCTCTGTATTGATACACCTTCTCGCTATTGCCCTTCTGCTGTTCCTCAGCATATTGATTTGTACACGGTTTATCCCGCATGGGACAGGAAAGGATCAGCATGAGAAGCAGCCCGATACAGTTGAGTCTAGTCAAACGGCATGGCTGAACAAACGAACGATATCTCTTGCGATGATCGCCTTATGTCTTGCGTTTGTCGAAGGCTCGGCCAATGATTGGATTCCACTTGCAATGGTAGATGGCTACCAAGTTTCACATTCCATGAGTACAGTCATCTATGCTTTGTTTTTGTGCGGCATGATTAGCGGCAGACTGATCAGCGGACGTTTGATCGATCGCTTTGGCAGAGTGTTATTGCTAAGAGTTGCGATTTTATCAGCAGCTGCCGGCCTATTTTTAGTCATTTTAAAAATTTCACTTGTTGTATGTATGATATCGATCTTTTTATGGGGACTTGGCGCATCTTTAGGCTTTCCGCTGACCATTTCTGCAGCTGGCGATGATAGCAGGTACGCTGTCAAACGCGTCAGTATTGTGACCTTATCTGGTTACACAGCCTCCCTTTCCGGTCCTCCTATATTAGGGCTGCTTGCCAATCAAGTAGGACTGCTTCATGCCTTTATCTTTGTTCTATTTGCCATATGTATTGCAGGAATCTTTACTAAAGCTGTAGCAAAACCGCATTCATTACAAGCTCACTAAAAGTGTCTGATCCATGATCATGGCACTTTTTTTAAATTTAAAAAATAAAATTGAAACCTTTCATGAAGTGAAACAGTCCTATAGATGTCCTGATGTTTATCGCTTTTTTAAAGAGGGAAAGTAAAAAAATAAGACTTTTCAAATAACTGAAAACGTGGTAAGATCATGAAAATAACCAGGAAGGGGTGAGAAAAATGAAAAAAAATATGCTATTAAAATTAGGTGTTTTATGCATAGCACTTGCAAGTTTTCATTTGTTCTCAATGCCTCATTCCGTTCAGGTATACCATCATGCAAAGGTGGTTGCCGATCAAGAATCACATGAAATGAAAATCGTTCAGACAATGGGCGATGAAAAGAAACAAAAACATGTGAGCGCAGTATTTGCCGCATTTACAGCACTGCTGATTATTGGCAGTATGACAGCTGGATTTGCACGCATCACTCATACTGATCGATTTGACCGGAAAAAGAAGCATTTACTTGCAGTGTTCTACCAATCTTCTTATTTCCGACTAGCTCGTGTTTAACCCAACCATCTAAATCAAAACAAAAATTGGGAGGTTTTACACGATGTTATTTTTCTTAAGAATTTTCATTCTAGGTCTATTCTCTGTCACTTCACTTTCTCTTTTCGTCTACCAAGGAATTGAAGTAGTGCACGCCATTTCAAGCATGTTTGGCAACCACGAGAGCTAAAAGACCTGTATATAAAAGAAACCCCCTGCCAGTCGCAGGGGGTTTTCGTTTGCTTATTTATTGTCATCTGGCACACGTTCAGGCGTCAGAAGGACATGAGTCACTTCTCCCTGCTCTTCCTCATCTACAATAAACGATCCATTGCTATAACGGTCATTTGCTCTTAGAGTAGAGATTTCAAGCGGAATCGTTGTACCCTTTTCTGTATCTATTTCAAGTGTATCGTGCAGAGATGCAGCGATCACAGCCACAATACGGTGCGGGTTTTTCTTTAATTCTCTCAGCATAAGAACCCCGCGTTTCGCTCTTGATGTTTTATCAAACTCAGAGAGGTTCATTCGCTTTACAGCCCCTCTTTGTGTCGTGAGCACAAGGACATCGTTTTTCGGATCGATGATCTGGCCAGAGACTACCTCGTCCCCTTCCTTCAAATTGATTCCTTTGACGCCGGCCGCTCTCGGTCCAACAACACTTACTTCTTCTTCATCAAACCACAAACCGTAACCATTTTTCGTTGCAATAAACAATTCCTGCTGTCCTGTTGTGACATGAACATCGACGAGTTCATCGTCACCTTTTAGGTTCAAGGCGACAAGCGGTTTCGAATAACGCTGCGCTTTATATTGAAGAAGCTCTGTTTTCTTCACCATTCCGCCTTTCGTAAAGAATAAAAGATATGATGTTTCATCAAATTCTTTTATTGGAATGGCTTTTTGGATTGATTCCTCGCGATCAATCGAAATGATATTCGTAATATGCTGCCCCATGTCTTTCCAGCGTATATCTGGCAGCTGATGAACAGGACAATAAATGTAGCTTCCTTTATTCGTAAACAGCAGAAGAACATCCGTTGTATTCATTTCAAACTGATGAATCAAACGGTCAGTATCCTTCATGCCAAAGTCCTTACCGTTAGAGGCAGCATAGGAGCGCTGGCTTGTTCGCTTAATGTAACCATCCTTCGTGACTGTCACATAAACATCCTCTGATGCGATCATCACTTCAAGGTTAATCTTAATTTCTTCGATTTTTTCCTCAATAACGGATCTTCTCTCATCAGCATATGTCTTTTTGAGCTTTTTCAGGCTGTTTGTAATGACCTTTAGCAGCTTTTTCTCGTTCGCTAAAATGTCTTCAAGCTCTGCTATCCGCACATCTAGCTCTCTTGCTTCGTCTCTTAATTGCGTAATATCTGTATTCGTTAAACGATATAACTGGAGTGAAACAATCGCTTCTGATTGTGCTTCTGTAAAGTCATATTTCGCCATCAAGTTGTTCTTTGCATCACGCTTATCATTAGAGGAGCGGATTGTGGCAATGACTTCATCTAAGATGGAAAGTGCCTTAATTAAACCGTCGACAATATGGTGGCGTTCCTTCGCTTTTCGAAGCTCGTACGCTGAGCGGTTCGTCACCACTTCTTTTTGATGGGCAATATATGCATCTAGTATAGTTGTCAGCGTCATTAAGGTCGGTCTTCGATTATGTATCGCTACCATATTAAAGTTATATGGGATTTGCAGATCTGAGTTTTTATATAAGAAATTCAGCACACCATTTGCATCTGCTTCTTTTTTCAGCTCTACTACGATTCGAAGCCCAGTACGGTCTGTCTCATCTCGGACCTCTGAAATGCCTTCTACTTTTCTTTCAATTCGGAACTCGTCCATCTTTTTGACAAGATTAGCTTTATTCACTTCGTAAGGAATTTCTGTGATCACGATTTGCTGGCGTCCGCCGCGGATGGTTTCAATCTCCGCTTTGCCTCGAATCATAATCTTTCCTTTTCCTGTTTCATACGCCTTCTTAATACCGTCTACACCTTGAATGATACCGCCTGTTGGGAAATCTGGCCCTTTGATGACCGTCATTAAATCCTCAACCGTACAATGCGGCTGTTCGATTCGTTTAATAACGCCATCAATGACTTCTCCCAAGTGATGCGGCGGGATATCAGTGGCATACCCGGCTGAAATCCCTGTTGATCCGTTCACAAGAAGGTTTGGGAACATCGCTGGTAATACAACGGGCTCTTTACTTGTATCATCAAAGTTTGCGACAAATTCGACCGTTTCCTTGTCTAAGTCCTTTAAAAGCTCTGAAGCAATAGCAGACAGCCTTGCTTCCGTATAACGCATGGCAGCAGGCGGATCACCATCGATACTCCCGTTATTCCCATGCATCTCAATCAGTACATTTCGTACTTTCCACTCCTGACTCATCCTTACCATCGCTTCATAAACAGATGAGTCTCCGTGCGGGTGATAGTTACCAATCACGTTACCGACTGTTTTAGCGGCTTTACGGAAGTTTTTATCCTGCGTATTTCCTTCTGCATACATCGCATATAAAATTCTTCGTTGTACAGGTTTTAGTCCATCACGTGCATCTGGAAGCGCACGGTCTTGGATAATATATTTACTATAGCGGCCAAAGCGGTCGCCGATTACTTCTTCTAATGGTAAATCATGAAATCGTTCTTGTTGTGCCATGTTTAAACCTCCTCAGCTAGCGACAAGTTTTCATTTTCAAGAATGTTGCTTTCCTCATCAAGTCCAAAGGCGACATTCTTTTCAATCCATTTACGGCGTGGTTCTACTTTGTCACCCATTAGAGTTGTGACGCGGCGTTCCACACGTGCAGCATCATCAATTTTGACCCTGACAAGTGTTCTCGATTCTGGATTCATTGTCGTTTCCCATAGCTGGTCGGCATTCATTTCACCTAACCCTTTGTAGCGCTGAATCGTGTACCCTTTTCCAACTTTCTTCAGTACGTCATCCATTTCTTCATCAGACCATGCGTACTCAATGATTTCTTTTTTCCCTGAGCCTTTGCTGACTTTATATAAAGGCGGAAGTGCAATAAACACTTTGCCATGCTCAATCAGCGGCTTCATATAGCGGTAGAAGAATGTTAAGAGAAGTACTTGAATATGCGCTCCATCCGTATCCGCATCTGTCATGATCACGATTTTGTCATAATTGATGTCTTCTACATTAAAGTCGACTCCAACGCCTCCACCAATTGCATGAATAATGGTGTTGATTTCTTCGTTTTTGAAAATATCAGCAAGCTTTGCTTTTTCTGTATTGATCACCTTTCCGCGCAGCGGCAGCACCGCCTGGAATTTACGGTCGCGCCCCTGTTTTGCTGACCCGCCCGCTGAGTCACCCTCTACTAGGTATAGTTCGTTTCTTGCTGGGTTTCTAGATTGAGCAGGTGTTAATTTTCCGCTCAGCGTGGCTTCAGACTTTTTCCGTTTCTTGCCGCTCCTCGCTTCTTCACGTGCTCTTCTAGCAGCCTCTCTTGCCTGCTGCGCTTTAATCGCTTTTTTCACAAGAAGAGTGGCTGTTTCCCGGTTTTCTTCAAGGAAATACGCAAGTTTTTCAGAAATAACAGCATCAACAGCTGAGCGTGCCTCACTTGTCCCAAGCTTTCCTTTTGTCTGTCCTTCAAATTGAAGCAGCTCTTCAGGAATTCTGACAGAAATAATAGCAGATAGTCCTTCGCGAATGTCAGTGCCTTCTAAATTTTTGTCTTTTTCCTTTAAAAGGGCCACTTTACGTGCATATTCGTTAAAGGCTCTCGTCATGGCCGTTTTGGCACCAGACTCATGTGTACCGCCATCTTTTGTTCTGACGTTATTAACGAAGGAAAGGATATTTTCCGAATAGCCATCATTAAATTGAAAAGCAAAATCTACTTCGATGGACTGATGCTCTCCTTCAAACGAGACGACTTCACTTAGAACATCTTTTTCTTCATTTAAATAAGCAACAAAGGCTTCAATGCCTGTCTCATAATAAAAGGTCTCCTGTACATCATGCCGTTCATCGATCAGCTCTATTTTTAATCCTTTTAATAAAAAGGCAGATTCTCTTAAACGCTCTGATAATGTATCGAAATTATAAGTCGTGACACTGAACATGGTAGGGTCCGGCTTAAAATGAATCAGTGTTCCCGTTTTTTTCGATTTTCCGACTTTTTCAAGTGATGTGACAGGTTTACCGCCGTTTTCAAAGCGCTGATGATAAATAAATCCGTCACGTTCAATTGTGACAGTGAGCCATTCTGACAGCGCGTTCACAACAGATGCCCCAACTCCGTGAAGGCCACCACTTGTTTTATATCCGCCTTGACCAAATTTTCCGCCTGCGTGCAGGACCGTTAAAATGATCTCAGGTGTCGGTTTTCCAAGCTTATGCATACCAGTAGGCATTCCACGCCCTTTATCTTGGACGGAAATGCTGTTATCTTTATGTATTTTGACAATGATATGATCTCCATGGCCAGCGAGCACTTCATCAACAGAGTTGTCTACAATCTCATAGACAAGGTGATGAAGACCGCGCGAATCCGTAGATCCAATATACATCCCTGGACGTTTACGGACCGCTTCAAGCCCCTCTAGCACCTGAATAGAATCATCGTTATAATCTACTTGCTGCTTTTTAACCAAATGCTTAATCCCCTTTCACTAACAAACATAACCGGCTAATCATCAAATGATCTCTCTAGATTTTAATGATGATCATGCTGCTCATTACTGTCCACTTTAATAAGCTGCATCATCATCATGCATGTGTAATTCACCAATACATGCTCTTTTGCACAGCTATGAGAATCATTCTACATTCTGCAATCAGAACTAGAAGTCCATTATAAACAAGACTGTTTCATAAGCCAAATGCAATCATATGATGGTTTTAGCAAAACAGAACAAATGTTCTATATTTATCTTATCGCTCTTTTTCTCGATATGCAAGGCCGCCGATATGTCCCTGTCGCCTTATTTTATCGCTTTCTTTCAGAATCGCAAATATATTTCTTCAACAAAAAAGCAAAAATCCTTGAAAAACCAAGGATTTTTGACGATTTAATGAGTTTTTGTCATCGCATGAGCCACCTTGATACATAAATCCATGATGGCGACCTTGCCATTTTCCTCAATCAGCCTTTTCGCTTCTTCGTGATATATGCCTTGCTGCGCCCAAAAAACAGGTGCGTCTATTTCGAGAAACTCTTCTGCCACCTCTGGCAAAAACTCTGAACGTCTGAAAACATTGACGATATCAACAGGCTCTTTTATGTCTTTTAAAGAAGCGACTGCTTTCACACCGAGAGCTTCATCAATCGTTGGATTCACTGGAATGATCTCATACCCGGCATCCTGCATCGCTTTAGACACCATATAAGACGTCCGGTGCGGCTGATCTGATAAACCAACAACAGCAATTCGTTTACTGCTCTTTAATATACGGCCAATTTCTTCTTTCGTAGGATTGTTCATCAAGACACTCCTTTTCCTCTATTTTAGCGAATTTCTGCTTAAAAACAAAGCTGAATCCATCTGCTTTCGATTTTTTCAAAAAAAGTTCCCCATGTTTTTCACAAGATCATGTTAAAATGTAAGACAAGAGGGAGAATATAAAGGAGTTATGCAGATGTTAATTGCTTTGATGTTTATTTTGGCTTATCTTCTCGGCAGTATTCCATCCGGTCTCATTGTCGGGAAAGCTGCAAAGGGAATCGATATCCGTGAACATGGCAGCGGAAACCTAGGTGCGACGAATGCATTTCGTACACTTGGCGTAAAAGCAGGGTCTATTGTGATTACTGCTGATATCCTAAAAGGGACGCTTGCTTCAGCTCTACCGTTTTTCATGCAGCTGGACATCCATCCCTTATTAGCAGGAGTTGCTGCTGTTATCGGTCACAGCTTTCCTGTCTTTGCAAAATTTAAAGGGGGAAAGGCAGTCGCTACATCAGGCGGTGTGCTGCTATTTTATGCCCCATTCCTATTTATCACGATGATCGCTGCTTTTTTCTTATTTTTATACATTAGTAAATATGTTTCACTATCATCTATGCTGACCGGGATCTATACATTCATTTACAGCATATTCACCAAAGACCTTTTCTTAATCATTGTTGTTGCCGTTCTTGCTGGCTTTGTGATCTACAGACACATCGCCAACCTCAAACGAATTCTCAACAAAACTGAACCGAAAATCAAATGGCTCTAGCCGTTTCATCCATTTAAATATGTGGTAAAAGTAAAGAAAAGCTGTTTTTGCATCCTGCATTTTAAAAACAGCATGACTTCAAAAAGGGGCGATCACATTGAAATTAACGATAAAAAAAGATGCACTCAATTGGTACAAGGATGAATTAGATTTAGAAAAAGGTGATCAAGTTCGCTTTTTTGTGAGATATGGCGGGTGCAGTAATGTACAAAAAGGCTTTTCTCTAGGCGTCGCAAAAGATGAACCTCAAAATGCCGGCGCAACCGCTGAAATAGAAGGTATTACTTTCTTTATTGAGGAAAGTGATATTTGGTACTTTGACAACCATGATCTGCATATTGATTATAACGAGTCCGTGAAAGAACCAGAATTTCATTATGAATAAACAAAAAAGATACCTCATCCCTCGGGTATCTTTTTTGTTTTACACTTCAATATACAGCCCAAACTCCTGAATGTTCCCTAAAGATCGTTCCTTTTGCAGAATTCTTTTTTGCGGCTCACCGATCAAGTCAAAATGAGGAAACCCTTCGCGGTCATGAATCCATTCTTTTTTTAGTCCATGTCTTTCTCCCCACTCAACTAACCGCTTCATATCCTGACAGGCTGCTTTTGTGACAGTATTGGCATTTGGAAAACGGTCATCAAGCCAGTAGTGTGTTAAAAAAGCAACTTTTCCTTGCTGGACAGCTGATTTCCAAGCGTTTAAATCGCTTCGTTTAATACCAAAAGCCATAAATTAAACCTGCTTCTTCGACTGTTCATATACTTTATGCCAGGCAGGAAAGGCTTTTCTAAATTGAATAGGTCTAAAGGTGTCTTTATCCACACATATATGTGAGGTTGTCCCTGTAATCGCTGTTTGTCCATCAGGTTTTTGAATTTCATAGCCATACACCGTTTTGACACCATTATATTCTTCAATCCATGTATGAACGGTTGCTGTTTCACCGTACAGCAATGGTTTTTTATATTGAACCTGCAAGTCTATCACAGGTGCAAGAGCGCCGTCTGCTTCTAGCTGTGCATAGGAAAACCCTAATTCTTTAATCAATGCTGTTCTGCCGACTTCCATCCAAATTAAATAATTGGCATGATACACGATGCCCATTTGATCTGTTTCTGCATAACGGACTTCTATTTCTTTTTTGGATACATACACGTTTTCATCGCTCTCCTATCAAAACCTAAGGTCTGTCTCTGCCATTTTACCACATTCCAAATGGTTCTTCTAAAAAGAGGCAATAAAATAAACCAGGAATCCCTGGTTTATTCGGTATAGCCATTCTTTCTTGCCGCTTCTTCGTCCTTGATCTCAGAACGCATCGCGTCAATACTCATTTTGCGGTTTTCGTTTTTTTGTTTGATCATTTGCTTTTCTGTCTCTGTTGAAACGGACATCGCTGCTTCAGATTCATCAATATTGTCAAGAGTGTTCTCGATCATATCTTGCAGCTTTTCAACATTATCAGAACGATCATCTGGATTGGATTGATAGGACTTGTCATTCATCATGATTCCCTCCTTATTCGCCCTTCGTCTGTATCACATCAGGCTGTTCATTTGATTTATTATGCATCTTTTTACCTTTATTCCGTTTGTATGCTACAGGTTTTGTCCCTAAATGGTCTGGTGTAAACTGCGCTTGTTTATCATGCTCTCTACCCATTATCATCCCTCCCTCTTCTTTAGGATGAACGAAAACGGATAATTCATAACTTATTTCTGTCTAAATCGCTCTTCCAACTTTTCTTCAAGCTGGTTTAAAAATTCCTCATTGCTTAATAATTCTTTTTTATTTTCAAGCACAAGCTCTTCAAATGTGCGTCGTTTTCTTCTTCTCATTCCACTCACCTCCATATATGTATGATTACATTTTCGCCAAAACATTTAGAAAATAAGCAAAAGAGCTGAATCATTATAGATCCAGCTCTTTTTCAATTTCTTTTTTTGTCAGCATTTGATGCTTCACAGACATGATGCGTCCTTTTTCGTCTAATATGTATGTCGTTGGGTATGAGAGCACCTGATATCTTGCTTGAATGCCTTTTTGGTCCAATAAAACAGGAAAGCTCACCTTTAATTCTTTTGTGAATGCTGCCACATGATCCACACTCTTTTCAGTGGTCGTTAAATTCACCGCTAGTACTTCAACTTGGTCATTTTCGCTCCTAATCGCGTCTAAATCCGGCATTTCCGTCCTGCACGGCTTACACCATGTCGCCCAAAAATTGACGAGCACCTTTTTCCCTCGGTAATCAGATAACGAGGCGGTTTTGCCGTCAAGGGTTTTCAGTTCAAAATCAGGGGCTTGATCGCCTTTTTCAAGACCGATTGTGGGCTCTTTTGGCCCAAATAAATTCCACGCAAGTAAACCAATCAACACAAGTAAAACAGCGCTTGCCATTCCTTTTTTCCACATGATTGATCCTCCACTATTTTAAAAAAGAAGAGAAAGCTGTTGGATCGCCTTCTCTTCTTTGCTGTATTAGTTGCTTGCCAATTTTTCGCGAAGCACCATTTGAAGGATACCGCCATGACGATAGTAGTCAATTTCGACTTCACTGTCAAAGCGAACCACCACTTCAAACGTTTTCTCGTTTCCATCTGTGTCAATTGCTTTCACAGTGACGAGATCACGTGGACGAACTGTTTCGTCAACATGAACTTCAAATGTTTCTGTTCCTGTTAGACCATGAGTTTCTGCACTTTCTCCGTCTTTAAACTGCAAAGGAAGTACGCCCATGAAGACAAGGTTACTTCTGTGGATACGCTCAAAGCTTTCAGCTAGAACAAATTTAATTCCAAGAAGGTTTGTTCCTTTTGCTGCCCAGTCACGTGAAGAACCCATTCCGTAGTCTTTACCTGCTAAGATCGCAAGACCTGTTCCATCCTCTTTATAACGCATGCATGCATCATAAATCGATGTCACTTCACCAGTTGGCCAGTAAGTTGTATAACCGCCTTCTGTTCCTGGTGCAATTTGGTTCTTAATACGGATGTTTGCAAAAGTCCCTCTCATCATGACATGGTGGTTACCACGGCGGGATCCATATGAGTTAAAGTCTCTAGGCGATACGCCTCTTTCTTGCAAGTATTTGCCCGCCGGTGTGTCCTTACCAATCGCTCCAGCAGGAGAAATATGGTCAGTTGTGACAGAGTCACCGAACTTCGCAACGACGCGCAAGCCTTTAAGCGGTTCAACTTTACCAGGTTCAACTGATAGGTTTTCAAAGAATGGCGGGTTATCAATGTATGTGGAATTTTCATCCCATTTGTACAATGCATCATCCGTCGTTTTAATTTCATTCCATCGTTCATTGTTGTCAAAAACAGTTTCATACTCTGAACGGAATAGCTCAGGTGTGACAGTGCTTTTAACGACGCTGTTGATTTCATCCATTGATGGCCAAATGTCATTGAAATAAACGTTCTCGCCATTTTTATCGACACCGATAGGATCTTTTGTTAAATCAATATTCACCGTACCAGCAAGTGCATAAGCCACAACTAATGGTGGAGATGCAAGGTAGTTCCCTTTCACAAGCGGATGAATACGACCTTCAAAGTTACGGTTACCTGATAAAACAGAAGTGATCAGCAGATCATTTTCAGAGACTGCATCTTCAATTTCTTTCTCAAGCGGTCCAGAGTTTCCGATACATGTTGTACAGCCATATCCAACAATGTTAAATCCGAGGTCTCTTAAATATGGAAGAAGTCCCGAATTCACAAGGTAGCCTGTTACAACTTTAGAACCCGGCGCTAGTGACGTTTTGACGTAGTTTGGCACTTTCATACCGAGCTCACTTGCTTTCTTCGCAACAAGACCTGCTCCGATTAACACGTATGGGTTCGATGTATTCGTACAGCTCGTAATCGCTGCAATCGCAATCGCACCTGTCTTCATCACAGCTTTTTCACCGTTTGCAAGATTAAATTCGATTTGTTTATCAAGCTCTGATTTATCTAAGCCAAACCCTTGGTTACCAGCTGGGCTTTCAATGTGTTGATGGAACGTCTCTTTCATTTGAGAAAGTGGAATCAAATCTTGTGGACGTTTAGGACCAGATAAGTTTGACTCAATTTTAGAAAGATCAATTTCCACAACATCAGTAAAAATTGGTTCTTCTGCATCTGGCGTATAGAATAAGCCATTTGCACGAGAATATTCCTCAACGATATTAATTTGCTCTTCATCACGTCCAGTGAGGCGCAGGTAAGCAAGCGCTTCTTCATCTACTGGGAAGAATCCGCAAGTAGCACCGTATTCTGGCGCCATGTTCGCAATTGTTGCACGATCTGCTAACGGCAATTGTGCAACACCAGGTCCGAAGAACTCAACGAACTTGTTCACTACGCCTTTTTCACGAAGGACTTGTGTGACTTTTAATGCAAGGTCGGTTGCAGTTGTTCCGTTTGGAAGCTCTCCAACTAATTTAGCACCAATCACTTCTGGTACTGGGAAGTATGAAGGCTGACCAAGCATACCAGCTTCCGCTTCGATACCGCCAACGCCCCATCCAAGTACACCGATACCGTTAATCATCGTTGTATGAGAGTCAGTTCCAACTAATGTATCTGGGTAAGTGATGATCTCGCCATCTTCTTCAATCGCATGAACAACACTTGCAAGATACTCTAAGTTCACTTGGTGAACAATTCCTGTTGCAGGCGGAACAGCTTGGTAGTTATTAAACGCTTTCTTTGCCCAGCTAAGGAAGTTATAACGCTCTGCGTTACGTTCGAATTCTAAGTCCATGTTAATGTTTAATGCATCTTCAGTTCCAGCTTTATCAACTTGTACTGAGTGGTCAATAACAAGGTCAACTGGAATTTCAGGGTTGATTTTATCCGGATCCCCGCCTACATCTGCCATTGCTTTTCTTAAAGAAGCAAGGTCAACGACTGCTGGTACACCCGTGAAGTCTTGTAAAATAACTCGAGAAGGTTTAAATGGAACATCAATTTCTTTTACCTCGGCAGTTCCCCATTTTGCCAAGTTTTCAACGTGTTCCTTCTTGATCACTCTACCGTCTACTTGGCGAAGCACTGATTCTAAAAGTACCTTAATGGAATAAGGCAGCTTAGAAACATTTCCGATTCCTTGTTTCTCTAGTGCTTCTAACGAATAATAGTGATACGTTTTCCCATTTGTCGAAAACGTTTTTCTAGATTGAAAAGCGTCTTGTTTAGCGACTTGCTGCTGTTTCGACATGTCCAAAATCCCCCTTTTGATGATCAAGATCAATTTCAATTCTCAGAAAAATCGTCGTATTTCACCACAATTTTCTCACAATTTCATCTTAAAACAAATTCATACATAAGTAAATAACAATGCTTTTATTAAATTCAATAAGTTTAACTTATCATTAGGAAATGATTACTCTTCATAAACGAAGCGGGGCGGGCTCATACTATAAATGAGGTGATAAAACATGACAAAACGCAAAGCGAATCATGTCATTAATGGCATGAACGCAGCCAAAAGCCAGGGTAATGGCGCAGGCTATACGGAAGATGATCAGCTCGTTTTAACAGAAGAACAAAGGCAAAACAATAAAAAACGTAAAAAGAATCAATAAGAAGGAGCCAAACATCATGACGAATAAAAACACAGGGAAAGACATCCGTCAAAACTCTCCTAAGGAGCATCAAGGCGGTCAGCCTGAGCCGTTATCAGGCAGTAAAAAAGTGAAAAACCGCAACCATACAAGACAAAAGCACAATTCTCATCATGATATGTAATTATCCCCCTCTCATCCCGTGACCACACGGGATGTTTTAGGTCTTTCACACATTTCTATTTTCATCATATGATTTATTATGAGATGTGATGGAGGAGTGTTTATGGAGAATGAAAAGCAATCGAATTCCTCTGATTTTATTGAAATAGATGATTGGCTCAATGTTTTAATGGATGATCCATTTGCCTGGTATGATGAACACCTCCCAATTGATCTTTATGAAACAAGCCGTGATTATATTATCGAAATCGATGTCTCCACCTTATCGATCACTGATGTAAAGCTGACCTTCGCTGGACATGAGCTGACGTTGACTTACACAGTACAACATGCAAATGGTGAAGGCGAACAGCCAATTGAAAAAAGCGTGATGCTCCCTTTTTATTTAAACGACAAAGACATTGAAACAGATTATGAAAACCGAGTCATATCGATCAAAATTAAAAAATGTTCCGACCATCCAAACGGTGCATTTTCCTTTCAAATCCCGCACTTCAAACATTAAGAGCCCACCTTTATATAGGTGGGCTCTCTTCCCGTTCGTTTCAAGTCAATACCTTTTGCGAACCACCATGGCCAAATAGTAGAGTCGCTATATGATAATGTATTCTTTTTCTATTAATTGGTTTGGGTCATTCTAGTAAATGGGCGGCTATCAATGAAAAAGGGCATTTATAGAGATGATAGACATACATTTTTGTTATTTTCTTCTATCCTCTCTTCATGTAATATAAAATAGAGAGATAAGGGGTATAAGGAGTGAGAACATGTTAAGCGGCTGGTTTTTGTGGTTCATTTTATTTTGGGGTACAGTGATGATCGGATTACTCGCAATCGGTGGCTTTTTTATGTTTCGCAAGTTTTTAAAACGATTGCCAAAGGAAGATGGGAAATCAGAGCTTGATTGGCAGGATGAATATATTCAAAAGAGCCTTCACCTATGGCGGGATGAGGACAAACAGCTGTTAAATGAACTCGTATTACCTGTTCCAGAGCTGTTTAGAGATGTTGCCAAAGAAAAAATAGCGGGTAAAATCGGTGAGCTGGCATTAAAAGAACAGGCTGCCAGCATTAATTTAGACTTAATCATTCGCGGCTACATTATGGCCACACCAAAGCGGGATCATAAGTTTTTACTGAAGCGCCTTCAAGAAAAAAACATTGATCACTCGCCATATGAATCGTTATTAAAATAACCTCCTTTAAAAAGGAGGTTTAATTCATTTGAATCTGCTGCGGATCTAATTGTTTAGACAGCTTTCTAAACGATAAATACATGGCAACCCGCCAAGGCACGATCATGCCAAAGGCAAGAATCCAAAACATCCCGCTTAATGAACCATAATCAATAGAAGAACTCAAGATGGTCTTCATCCCGATACGAAGGACAAGAAGTCCAATGAGAATGAACACAAATGCTTTTGACCGTTTTAAGTAGATGTCATTACCTCTAATTTCAAACTTCGATGTTTTGATTAAAAATATAGAGAAAAACATCCCCACTGTGATCGCTTCTAGAAATTCAGCTCCAGTTACCCGAAACATAGGAACAAAAAACATCAGTGCGCCAGTGCTCATGAAAATAGGAGGTAAAATAATTTTTTTCGCAGTTGCAGGTTTTGCAGATGACTTAATGCGAATAAACATGACGGCCACCGCCATACATACCGCAATTATAGAAGAGATCAAGATCATCATATCAAATCATTCCTTTATTCTTTAAGGTCAGCCTATGTATAATATACTCCAATTGACGAAAAAAAACCATTCGCCGCGACTGTAGAAAACGATTTCAAAAGCCTGTAAAGCCGCCAAACAATGATGAGAACATGATGATAATCCATGTCAGAAGATCAAAGAACAGCAAAATCCCTACCACAATCATAATGATTCCGCCAATTCGCATGATGAGCTGCTGACGTTTTCTGATCCACGCCATTTTCGTAATGAAAAAGGAGAGAATAAAAAACGGGACGGCAAATCCAAAAACATACGCAATCATATACATAACCGCCGACTCAGGATGGTTACTCGCCAGTGTGATAACAGCGGATAAAATAGGTCCAGTACAAGGTGTCCATCCAGCGGCAAAGCCCATTCCGATGAGAATGGATCCAAAAAAACCAGCAGGACGGTTTTTGAACTGGATTCTCTTTTCGCCCATGAGGAAAGAGGGCTTGAATACGCCAAGAGTCATAAAACCAAAGAAAATAATGAGGATGGCTCCAATTTGACGAATCGCTTGATGATAATCATTAAAAAACTTCCCGACAAACGATGTCCCAAAGCCAATCGCAATAAATATAATAGAGAACCCAACTAAAAAGAATAAAGTATGAAGCAGACTTCTTCTTCTCAGCATCACCTTCTCGGATTTCACTTCATCTATACTAACGCCCGTAATATACGATAAAAACGCTGGATAAAGCGGCAGACAGCACGGTGAAATAAAAGAAAGAAATCCTGCTCCAAATGCTAAAAAGTAATTCAAATCTGTCAAAAGAACACCCCCTTCTTACAATATACAATAAGAGATGACAAAATCATTTCATTTTTTTTACATCACCTCAATAAAGATGGTCTATTCTCTTAAAACCTTATATAATTTAATTTGACATCAAGATAATGAATCCTTTAAATTTGAAAATAAACCTTAAAATGGATATAATAGAATCGATTCTTTTTATCAAGATTTGCATGAAAGGAACATGACTTTGGTAAAAACATCATTATTAACTCAAATCGAAGAAAAAAGAGAAGAGCTGATGAAAGTTGTCTTGCATAATGGGATGACATCAACAGTGACCATCGAACATAGCCAGCAGCTAGATCATCTCCTCTTACAATATCAACGACACTTACACTCAAACTCAGCCAACTAATCATACTTCATGATATCAAACATGCCGCACCATTTTTAGAACAGTTGATATGTGTGACCATAAACGAAACAAAAAACCTCTGACTTAGGGGTTTTTTGTTTTTTACATACTCTTGACGCCATAATAAAAACCACCTTCCCTGCTTCATTCATGCAAGTACAGTGGTTTTAAGCGTCTGATGAAGGTGAATTGAATAAAGAAAGGACAATGCTTGTCCATTCTTTAAAACCATGTTCCATCTATGATCATAATATCGTACGTATTATTTCGCTTGGTTGTTCATGGCTTTCATCATTTGATTGATTTTCTTCTGGGACGGTTTCATGCCCATTTGCATCATCATCATTCGAAGCATTTGTTCATTAATCGGTGGATTCTTTTTCAAATAGCTCATCATATACTTACGAGCAATAAAGAATCCGAGTGCAACTCCTGCAAGCAGTGCAACAACGCCTACAAGGATGACAACCCATAAATCCATAATTCTTCCTCCTTCATGTTGTCTCGTATAAAGTGTACTAAACAAAAGGCTATTATACAACATTTCACGTTCAATTTTATTTTTTTAAACAAAATTCCTCACTTTTACTGGATTGAGCCATCCGTGTTTCTTTGAACTAAAGTCCATTGCAAGAAAACAAGGGCTGATTTTTCTCAGCACTTCAAAAAACACCGCTTCTGCCTCATAACTGCCAGTGGCAGACATTTGAATATACCGGTCTTTAATAATAAATGCTGCAGTTCCTTTTCCATCTGGTAAGGAAGCGCTGTAAATCGAGCCTATTTGTGTATAGTGAATGTTCGTTAAGTTATTCATTAGACGCTGGTGCATATGAAAAGCAGGGATTCGTTTCGTCACATAATCCACTTGCTTCACAAGCATTACAAGTTCATCGTCAGTGCGGTTCGTCCAATGTAACGACTCAAACAAATGAAACAAAATCGATTCTCTGCCAAAATAGTGATGCGCAAATTCATCCTCAATCCAATAAATATAATAATGACGTTCCATGTCTATCCCTTCCTTTCACATTTCGTCAATCTCGTTTATTGCTTGTATTATACAAAAATGTGAAAGAAAGAATTGTCTATATATGAAGCAAGAAGAAACTAGTTTTGTCAAAAAAACAAGAAAAAAGAAAAAAGTTTGCAGAGCGGATGAAAATGCTCTGCAAACAGATAGCAAAAAAGCATGATGCTTGGAGTTCGTTTATTTATTCAGCTTCGCTTTCACACGGCTGACTACATTGCTGACAGTAAAGCCGTATTTCTCGATAATGGTTTCTCCTGGTGCAGAAGCGCCAAATTTATCAATTGCAATCACGTCACCATCAAGCCCCGTGTAACGCTCCCAGCCAAGTGAAGCACCCATTTCAATTGCAATACGTGCACGTACTGCTTTAGGAAGAACGGATTCTTTGTATTCGTCTGACTGCTGATCGAAGCGATCCCATGCAGGAAGGCTGACAACAGACGCGCGGATACCTTCTTTTTCAAGTGCCTTTTGTGCTTCAATGGCTAAACCAACCTCAGATCCTGAAGCGAGTAGAAGTGCTTCCGGCTGTGCATCAGCTGCTTCAACCACAACGTATCCACCTTTTTCTACTCCCTCATATGCCTTCTCTGGTGCCTGGTCAATTGTTGGAAGGTTTTGACGAGTAAGAACTAGTGCTGTCGGTTTATCCGTTGAAGATACAGCTAGTTTCCACGCTGCAGCTGTTTCATTTCCATCTGCTGGGCGGATAACGGAAAGATTAGGCATCGCACGCAGTGAAGCAAGCTGTTCAACCGGTTCATGCGTTGGACCATCTTCACCAACAGCGATACTATCATGAGTAAAGACGTAAGTGACTGGAAGTCCCATTAAGGCAGCAAGACGAATCGCTGGTCTTAAGTAATCTGAGAAAACAAAGAACGTTCCGCCGAATACACGAAGACCGCCGTGAAGTGCCATACCATTGAGCGCTGCACCCATTGCAAATTCTCTGACACCGAACCAAATGTTTTTGCCGGCATAATTATTTTTCCCGAAATCATCTGTGTTTTTAATCGTTGTTTTATTTGATCCAGCAAGGTCAGCAGACCCGCCAATAAAGAAAGGTACTTGCTTTGCAATGCCATTTAACACTTCACCTGAAGATGCGCGGGAAGCAAGGCTTGAACCTGCTTCATAAACAGGAATTTCTTGATCCCAATTCTCAGGAAGCTTTCCTTCAATCGCAAGCTTCAGCTGTGCTGCCAGCTCTGGATATTCTTTTTCGTATTGCGCAAACAATTCATTCCACGCTGCTTCTTTTTTCTGTCCAGCGTCTTTGACAGCTTCTTTGAAATGATCGTACACTTCAGAAGGTACATGGAAATCTTCTTCAAACGTCCAAGAGTAAGCTTCCTTCGTCAGCTTTGCTTCCTCGCTGCCAAGCGGTGCACCATGCACACCAGACGTTCCCGCACGGTTTGGAGATCCGAAACCGATCGTTGTTTTCACTTCGATTAATGTAGGTCTGTCTGTGCTTTGCTTCGCCTTTTCAATAGCAGCTGTTACTTCTTCGATGTTATTGCCGTCTTTCACGTAAAGAACTTCCCAGTTCATCGCTTCAAAACGATTCTTCACATTTTCAGAGAATGAACGATCTAAATCGCCATCTAAAGAAATGTCATTTGAATCGTAAAGAACGATTAAACGGCCTAAGCCTAAATGACCAGCAAGTGAAGCTGCTTCAGAGGAAATTCCCTCCATTAAGTCTCCATCTCCGCAAATGCTGTATGTATAGTGGTCTACAACATGAAAGTTGTCTTTGTTATACGTTTCCGCAAGATGTCTTTCTGCAAGTGCCATTCCTACTGCCATAGCAATTCCCTGGCCTAGTGGACCCGTTGTCGCGTCTACGCCTTCTGTGTGTCCAAATTCAGGATGTCCAGGTGTTTTGCTTCCCCATTGGCGGAATTGTTTTAAATCTTCAATGCTCAGATTGTATCCGCTTAAATGAAGCATGCTGTATAGAAGCATAGAACCATGGCCCGCAGATAAAACAAAGCGGTCTCTGTTAAACCAATTTGGATTTTGCGGACTTACGTTTAAGTGATTCGTCCATAAAGCGTATGCCATTGGTGCAGCACCCATCGGCATTCCTGGGTGACCGGAATTCGCTTTTTCAATTGCGTCTATGGAGAGAGTACGTATTGTTGCAATAGATTTCAATTCAATCGTTTCCATATAAATCCCCTTCCGTATCTTGTGTACACCATTATCATAAATCTACTGTCCTTTTTTCACAACTATTTCACGCTGAAAAAGAAGGATTTTGTCACATTTAGTTTATCGATCACCTAAAAAGTTATGCAAATATGAAAAAAGACGAGAATATTCTTCCCATCTTTTCAAAATTCAAGAAATCACAGCCTTAATGAAGGTTCTGATCTTTTTCTCTTTTTAATTTTTCTGGTGTGACATCGTTTCCTTCAGGGTCAACGATTTTGACAGTTTTAAGTGTATTTTTCATAGAAGAACGAAAAGCTTTTAAATACTCTTCTCTCAACTGCTTTTGTTCTGTTTTTTCAGCGTCTGATAAACCGGTTTCTTTCGACTTTTTTGAAAGCTCATTTATTCTTGCAAGCTGTTCTTTAGAAATCATGACAAACTCCTTTAAAGCATTTTCTCTACATACTACTAAATATCAATCATTTTGACAACAAATCACGCTTTAGGTGGTAAGGCCTTTTTCATATTCTTGATACCTTCTATGCACTGTTGCTTTTGAAATGTCAAAACCTAATGCCTGAAGAGTTGCGGCAATTTCGGCGAACGTCATGTTATTTTTTCTTAATCGAACAATTTCTGAAATAGGCACTTCAATACGCTCACGGCCAGGTGCATGGTCCTGCTGCCTTAAATTTAGTTCAGGCTGATATCCGCGCTCAACAGCCCTTTTCATCCCCCGCTTGATTTTCAGGTTATGAATTTTCCGTTGGTACTCTTCGACGACTCCTACAATCTCGATGACCATTTCATCTGCTTCTGAAAGCTCAAGCTCTCCTCTATGAAACACGCTGTATACCTTTACGTTCTCTTTAAATAGACAATGAAGAAGCGCAATTTTAGCTTGTCCTCTTCCAAGACGTGTTTCATCTTGGATAAGAACGGCATCGATCGACTCTTCCTTCAGTGCAGCAAGCATTTCAAACACGCCATCACGATCTAGCTCATATCCACTTGCTTTTTCTTTGATGACTTTGACCACATTCATCTTGTGCATGGCAGCTAAAGCCAGCAGTTCTTCTTCTTGTCTTTTCAGCGAGGTTTCCTGCTCTTCTTTCACAGTGCTTACTCTCGCATAAATGATTGCGTTCATGTCTTCAATCGACCTTTCTACTGTACTGTTGCAAGCTGATATACGACTGGATGCTCTTTTTTCACGGGTATGACAAGAATGTCTCCAGGCTGGATTTCTGTTGAAGCAAGATCATTGTGTTCTGTTACCCAGTCAATAAATGCATTTTTGTCGATTGATTTGCTGTCATTTACTTGATCAGCTAATCCCCAAAGAGTATCTCCTGATTGAACCTCTATTTTAACATATTGATTTGAATCATTATGGCTTGTGACTGCAATAAGTGAGAGAAATATGCCAACGATGAATGAGAATACCCCAATAAAAATAATAGATTCTTTTAACCTCATAATGTCATCTCTCCTAATAGAATGTGTGTTCGCTCTTTCTGTCTCTCATTATAAATACGAACAAACGTTTCTGTCAAACGTTTTTTCGAACCTATGTTTGTACTGTTAGGAAAAACATGCTATAATTTCTTTAAAATTGACGTTTTGAGGTGCAAAAGATGACGAAGCTATCAAAAAGACAACTCGATATCCTGAAATTCATCAAAGATGAAGTAAAAAGCAAGGGTTATCCCCCATCCGTCCGTGAAATTGGAGAAGCTGTCGGTCTAGCATCCAGTTCAACGGTCCATGGACATTTAGCTAGACTGGAAACAAAGGGCTTAATAAGAAGAGACCCGACAAAACCTAGAGCGATCGAAGTACTAGATGAAGAGGAAATGAATATTCCAAAGAGTGCTGTAATGAACGTTCCAGTCATCGGAAAAGTAACCGCCGGCCTTCCTATCACAGCTGTTGAGAATGTAGAAGAATACTTCCCTCTTCCAGAGACTTTTGCAGCACCAGACGAACAAGTGTTTATGCTTGAAATTATGGGAGAAAGTATGATTGATGCAGGTATTTTGGACAAGGACTATGTCATTGTGCGTCAGCAAAGCACCGCTAACAATGGAGATATTGTGGTCGCCATGACAGAGGAAGATGAAGCGACAGTGAAACGTTTCTATAAAGAAAATACACACTTTAGATTACAGCCAGAGAATCCATCAATGGAACCGATTATTTTACAGAATGTGAGTATACTAGGTAAAGTGATTGGCGTATTTCGAAATATTCATTAAAAAAAGCCGGTATTTCATCAGCTGCTGATGAGAACCGGCTTTTTCTTATGCACAGGAATATGCAAGAATACTTGAACTTGGGAAGGAGCCAAATGTAAAGTTCGGCCATATAAAGCCAGTTGTTCTGCCAAAAGGCTGTGAGGAAAGGACAAACATTAAAAATACTTGACCGTTTCTCAAAAGCACAATCGTCCATCTTCTATTACATCCCGCTGCAAATTGTACAGTTTGATGGCCTCCGCCAACACCTTGCCCCGATATAAGCGACTGCATACTTTGTGGCTGAGAGAGTGCTTGCTGATACTGGGAAATGATATGCTGCGGCGGTGCCGGCGGTGCTGAGTGTCCGCCTGAACCTTGACCTGGCCAAGTACCTCCTCCAATCGGAAACCCAGGAAAACCTCCAATTTGAGGAATAGAAATCGATGGCAATCCCTGCATCTGCCTATCATATGAGTACCCATTATACACACCTTCATACGGATGATACATATTAAACACCACTTTCTTTAGACATTCATCACGATAGTATATGTCTTAAATAAAAAAGAGTGTTAAACGTCTAAATAGAAATTTTTCCAAAAGACGTTTCGTTCTTCTTTAGAACGGTTAAATAATGATTAAGAAGAAAAATAAAAAAATGAAAACTTTTTGTCTCCCTCAAACGTTATATAATTAGAAACAAAAGAAATAAAAAAACATTTAGATTTAATACTTGTAATATCGATGTAATTATTGTAACATTTGTAACATAAGAAGTTTTCATTGAGAAAAGGAGGCAATCGCCTTGAAAAAATTATTTGTTTTATTAACTGCTATTATGCTTATGATCTCATTACAAACAACAACATTGGCCGCTTCCAAGAAATCAGCCGCTTTGACTAATAAAGAAGCGTTACATATTGCCCTTGATGCAAGAGAACATTTTTGGAGTGCAATGTCAGGCTACAAAATTAAAGACCATTCTAATGTCAAATTAAAATCTTTTACCTATAAAGATATGACGTACAACTATCTTTCTAAAACATTTGATACAAAGAAAAAATTAAACAGCTACCTATCTCAAGTTTTCACTCAAGATGCCATCAAACATGGTTTAAAAGATTATCAGTTCATTGTTCATAAAGGCAAAATGGCTGTTCCAGTCGGTGATGGAGACAACATGCTCAATTGGGAAAAAGCCACACCTAAACTTGTTTCTAAAAAACAAACGGTCCGCACATATGAATTTACTGTCCCAACACTTGATGGACGCAAAGTAAAACGAACTGTTACGTACGAAAAAGTACAAAAAAATTGGAAAGTCACACAAATTGACGCTGTCATCTAAATAAAAACCAGGCCGTTCATCGGCCTGGTTTTTATTTTGGAGAAAATTCAGTCATGCGGTCCAGCGCGTGAGCAAGTGATGATGCCGTGCGAAATTCATTAAAAGGAAGCCCGAGCTGCACTGCTGTTTGGGCAATTTCTGGTCTAATCCCTGAAATGGTCGTCTCTACTCCAATTAACCGAAGTGACGTGACAAGATCAAAGATTTGATGAGCCACCATTGTATCAATAATGACCACACCCGATAGATCAATACATAAATGCTGAACACCTTTTTGCGAGCACTGATTTAGCGTATTTTCTAAAATAATCTTTGCTCTCGCTGTGTCAATGTCACCTACTAAAGGCAATAACGCAATCTGGCTTTTTAAGACAATGACCGGTGAGCTCAATTCGTAAATCATATCTCTTTGAGCCACGAGTTTTTCGGTTGTATTTTTCACATATTGCTGGATAAACACATGGATTGAAATATTAAACGCTTCGGAAATTAAATCATACCAATAAAAGATGCGGTCAATATCAATTTCATCTTGACGCTGTTTGATAAATTCTTTTAAGTAATGCAGAACCACTCTTTGATTGGACATGTATTCTCTCACGACATAATCTAATGGTGTATTTAAATGCTTTGGGTCACTGGCTAATTCCTCAGACCATTTTTTAAATTCAGTATGTAAATACGTCTTATCTTCAATAATAGCTCGTATAAAATGCTGGTAATAATCTTGATTCTGCCGTTTTAACTCTGATATGATGCTGGAATCTGTTGAACGATATATGGATTCTGGATCATCGTCCTCAATTGATTCATACCATGTTTCGGTCAGCTCCTCTGCATGCTGCATAAAAAAATCGTATAATGCACGGTTCTTATCCATAAGCAAATGTCCCTTCACATTTTCTTCTTGTCAGTCTTTGTACCTTATAGATTGATTGTACCACTGAATCTTTTGTCCCTGCTAGCTCGAATAGGCTCCGATGATAAACAAAAGAGCCCCCACTCTAGGGAGACTCTTTCCAATTTATTTCACAATGAATAATATTCTTTTCCCATCAGGAAACCCGCTGATTTGGTGCCCGACCCATGAGCCTGCTCCCCTATTATCAGATGGACTAACATATTGTACGCTTGCGCCTTTTCCTCCCTCAAGACAAACCGCCATTGGCCATTCATCCCGGTCAAAGCCAGGTTTTGTCGGAATTCCTTTTAATGATTCTTGCCTGCGGGCATCTGCTCCATTTCGGTCAATGGTACACACATCTGAATGCCCTTTTCGAATGGCTTCTTGAATATGACTGCCTGTTTCAGGGTACCTTTCCTTTGGAAATTGAACGACATGATCATATCGATCAGCCCCTTTTGCTGCCTGCTTCTCTCCAAATCCACCTAACAACGTGCCCATCCATATCACAAAACATAAGGTGACAGCAGCGATCCAGCCTCTTTTCATCTTCAAAAGCGCGTGACCCTCCTCATCCATCTTAAGCATCATCTTGACTGAAAGGAAATGTGTCATTTTAATGTATGAGTGGTGTGCAGATGACATGAGAAAAAAATGATGAGGCTCTCAATCTCAAATCTCTCAGGTTAGAAATATGAATCCTATCAAATCGATTCATACAAAAAAGCTTGTCCCCTATGAAGGAAACAAGCTTTATTTTTTATTGCGCTTTCGCATAGTTTATAAACTCAACAAAAGCAGCTGTCGCTTTCGGACCGCCATTTATCGTTCCGTTTGAATACCCAGCGTTATGAACTCCAACGATTTGCTGGTTCTGATCCAGCATGGCAGAACCTGAATTTCCGCTGAATGTATCAATCGTATAGTACGCTAGATTCGTATCTTCTCTCGTCACAGGACCTGACATCTCCCACTGTGACACCTTGCCAGTCGATCTCATTTTATCACCAGGATATCCTGAGATTTTAATGGTTGTCCCAGTCAAGTTTGTCACCTGGCGGATGGATCGGTAGCCGACCGTATTGCCAATGTTCGTATCGGTTTTGATCACGGCAAAGTCATATTGGCTTGCTCCAGTATTAATATATCCGCTTGGCACATAGAACTCAGTCATTTTTGCTGAACCATTCACCGCAGTACTATCATTCATACCAGGATATACAGTCCCTTTCTCACTATAGCTTCTCGATGCCGTATTATATACGCAGTGTCCGTTTGTCAAAATTTTGTTAGGAGCAATGAGTGTTCCCGTACAGCTTGAGCCGCCAAATGTAATATAAGCAATCGAATTGTATGGTGCCACTCTTGTATTTGCTACTTTGGTTCTACCATCGTCTCCAATGACGACTTTCGTTTGAAAATCTTTTAAATATTTTGATAGTGGTTTTACTTTTTCGCCAACAGTAGAAGAAAGATCATCCACTTTGTCAAAGGATGAGGGGGCTTTCGTATCATTGTGGAAATCACTTGAAGAAATCACTTTACCATCAGAAGTCACCATGTCATAATCAGACGTTAGTACTGAATCCGATGCGGCATGGGCAAAACTAGGCACACTTAAAGCACCAAAAACGAGAAGAGAAGGGAGTAACATTTTCACCTTTTTCATCATATTCCTCCTTTATGTCCTATATCAAAAATCATACGATTGTTTCATATTGGAGTAAATGAGAGAATATTCTTATTTTTTACAAAATATTTCATTTCCAAATTAGGTGTTTTGTATCTTCCCAATCTTCATTCTATCGATCTCTTTCTATGAGAACAAAAAAAAACCGCCTAATAGGCGGTCTTTCCTCTTTGTCAGCTCCACACATCTTTTACATATCTATTGTCATTTGCGAGGGTTGTCAGCCAATTTTCAGCTGCTTCTCTCGAGCATTGTTTCTCGTTTTGATAGAGATCGATCAGTGTAGCCTCTACATCTGGGGCCATGACTTTTCCGTCTCCGCACACGTACAGATAAGCACCTTGATCAAGCAATTCGATCAGCATGCCGCCGTCTTCTTTCAACAAATGCTGGACATATACTTTTTGCTCATCGTAACGAGAATAAGCGCGATGGATATGGACAACTCCGTTTTGCGCTGCAAGCTGCATTTCATCATAATACAGATCATCTTCCTGAGGGTGACGGCAGCCAAAATATAGGTGGGCTTCGCCTAGCTGCTTCCCTTCCTTCTGCCACACTTCTCTTGCCTGAACAAATCCTCTAAATGGAGCGATTCCTGTACCTGGTCCAATCATAATCATCGGTATGTCTGATGAAGGGGGCAGCTGGAATCCGTCTTGCGCTTCATGCAGGAAGCAGGCTACTTCTTCCCCTTCTTTCAAACCACATAAATAGGTTGATGCGACTCCGGCATATTCTCCGCTTCCGCTCCATGCTTTACCTTTGACAACCGCCACTGTGATACTGACTTTTTCTTCATCTACCTTTGGCGAGCTAGAAATCGAGTAATAACGCGGCTTCAAACCTGGTAAAAGCGCCAAAAATTGCACAAACGGCAGCTCACACGCTTCATATTGATCTAATAAATCCAGCATGGTTACTCGTTTCTTTAAGATGGCTTCTTGATATGCTTCACCAGCCATTTGTTCAAGCTCCACGCGGTGAGGCGGACATACAGTATGTGCTGCGAGCTCTCTTAACTGTGTACGTGTTGCAGGCTCTTGAAGCTCAACATGCGAGGCAAGTAATTCTTTGATTGGAATCGGCTGATCTAATGGTAAATGACTTGCCTCTTTCTCAGATGAAAGCTTAATGTGCTGCTCAGGATCTAGTTTAAAGCGGCGGGTCACACGCTGGACGAGTGCATCACTATTTTTCGGTACAATCCCAATATGATCCCCTTCTTTGTATGCTTTTCCAGCAGGTAATTTTAATTCAATATGTCTTGTCTGCCGTGTGCTTTTTTCTGATTGTAATTCTTCATTTTTCAATACAACAGCTGAAAAGGCATCATATATTTTAGCTACAGGACGTTCCACTAGCTCATTAGTATAAGCAACTGATAGGTTTGGCTTTTCCTTACCTTTTTCTTTGAAGGTGAGCTTAAATTCTTTTGCAAGCTGTTCGAAGACATTTTTCTGGAAGATTTCTTTATCCTCATCCATATCACCGCCTGCATCGCCTTCTCCTAAATCAGCTACACGTTTGGCTCCTTTTCTTTCTAGAGCTTCATCAATCAGACGGGGGATCCGCTGGTACGTACTCGCCCAATTTCGATCTCCGCATCCAAAGACAGCAAATGTCACGTTTGATAAATCCTGCTCCTCATCCTGCGCCAGCCAATCCACAAATTGCTTCGCATTGTCAGGTGGATGTCCGTTGTATGAAGCGGTCACGATGAGGACAGCACCTGTATCTGGCAATCGGCGTGTAAAGTCATCAAGCGGTGCAGTGGTCACATCAAACCCTTTTGCTTTCCCGTCTTCAGCCAATTCGTTCGCTATTTGCTTTGCTGTGCCAAGATTTGATCCGTACAAAACTAGCAGCGGTGTACCGTGACTCGCCACTTTTGACTCACTAGAATTGGTGCTTTTCTTCGGTTCTTCCTTCGGTGGTGCCATAAAGAATTGCTGCTTCCTTGGCCGTACTTTGATTTTAAAATCGTTAGGTTTAATTGTGAGAGATTCTTTTAAATCTAGCTCATAAGATGTGTGATCAATTAACTCTAAATTGTGCAGAACCATCGCGAGAACCATCGTAGCTTCATGCAGGGCGAACTGCATACCGATACATGCACGCTGGCCATTTCCGAACGGTTTATAGGCATGCTGCGGAATTTTCTCAGGGTGCATAAACCGCTCTGGTTTAAAGTCTTCTGCATCCTCTCCCCATACCGCTTGATCACGATGTAGTTTAGGGAGCAGAACAGAGACACTTTGATTCTTTTGAATCGGATATTTCCCCCCGATTACTGTGTCCTCTTTCGCATAAAGAGAGAACGTAGGCGCAGTTGGCCAGAGGCGGAGAGCTTCATTTAACACCATACGAGTGTAGCTTAGCTTTTGCACCTGTTTAAATGCCGGAAGCCCGCCCTGCAGCACCTCATCTGCTTCCTGGACGGCTTTCTTTAATTTCTCTGGATTCTTCAGTAAGAAATAAATCGCAAATGATAGCAGCCCGCTTGTTGTTTCGTGTCCTGCAATTAAGAAGGTGATGATTTGATAACGGATATTTTCATCGGATAAACGTTCACCTGTTTCAGGGTCCTCTGCATGCAGCATAAGAGACAGTAAATCATCGCCCGTTTTATCTTGTTTTCTTCGTTCCTGAATAATGTCATCTACTAATTTCTTCATAAAATCGACATGCTGGTCAAATTCTTTTCTTCTTTTGATCATGAGTTTATCTGCAATTGGCAATCGGCTCGACTGCTCCATTGCTTCATTTAAACCTTTCAGCATGCTGTCGATGAACGGATGCTGATTTTCTTTATAAAAGCTGTTAAAGCGAAAATCAAAACCGCAAAGGCCGATTGTATCTAAAGTCAGCTTTGTCATATCCTCAGCTACTTCAATTTCTTCATCGCGGCCTGTTCTTTGCCATTTTTGCACAAGCTGTGTGGCAATATCGAGCATCATTTCATGATAGCCCTTCATGGCCTGCTGGCTGAATGCAGGCATCAAAATTTGATGAGCCTTTCTCCAGTTCGGTTCTTCTGTCCAGCTTGTAAATAGTCCATCCCCTGAAAATGCTCTAACTTTACTCAGACTAGTCCCAATGTATTTATCAAAACGGCTCTCGTCACATACTTCTTTGACAAGTTCATGGCTGGAAACAAAAATACTTGTTGCATTTGAAAATTCAAACTGAAAGATCGGTCCTAATTCATCTGCCAGCCGCCAAAAGGTTTGGGAAAGCTCTCCTTTTTTTATATGGGGAATATTTTTAAAAGGTCCGTATGTTTTTGGTTTTGGAATGATTGATGTTTGCTTCATATGCCCACTCCCTTTATCTCTTTAAGATGCAACGCTGATGGCGCGCCATAAACATTGCTCAATATCCTCTAAAAAATCAATCGTTGGCTCTATTTCTTCTGCAAGAATTTGTTTATGCAGCTGCACGAAGGCACCAAATACAATAGATAAAATGGTTCTGCCTGAGAGATTTGGATGAATTCCATCCTTTTTCCCTTCTTCAAAGATAAGGAAAAGCTCATGTAACAAATGCTGCATTTTCTCTTTGCTCGTCTCGTCTAAGTAATGAGACCGTTTATCAATCTCTAAGAAATACAGCCCGCTTGGATTCTCCTTTGTAAATAAAACCAAGCAATAAAATACATGCTTAAAGTACGCCCGGATACTTAACTTTGGATCTGGACTGTTTGTGTTCATTTTTTCGATAAATGCTGAGAGACTGCGCTGGTACAAAATATTGACGAGCGCCTCCTTGCTGTCGAAATAACGGTAAATGGTGCCCGCTCCGACGTTTGCTCTTTTTGAAATCATCGGCATTGTGGTGCCGTCAAAGCCTCGTTCAATAAATAGTTCCAGCGAAGCCTTCATGATCTGTTCTTGTTTATCAGTCACTGCTGGCATTTCATCCCCTCCTTATAAAAATATAGGAATGAACGTTCATTCCACTTTCGGTATATTATATTAATATTTTAATTCCATCTATTTATACTTAAACATACTTATTTTAATCCGTCATCACATTTTCTGAAAATAATAATAATTGAGAAATGCTACCTAGTCGTATGACACCCAAAGGACTTATAAAGATTGTCAAATGTGTGTCACACAGGTGTCATCAGCACTACACATTCATTCCTGATCGATTGGAGAATGAATATGGTCGTCATATGTATCAATATATAAGTTTCCATTACTTGAACGAACAGCATAAACAATGTCCTTTAAGGACAGCTGCCTTTTTTTAAGCTCTTCTTCTATCCATTGCTCTGTTAATTGATTTTCTTGTATGTTCTTTTGGATGAGTTTCCCGTCCATGATGACTTCAATCGGCATGTAACGCTCTGCCTCCATGAATAAATGAAGGTCTTTCCGCGTGACTTTTTCAAACGAAGGGTATTTTTTCACTGACATATGCCCATCTGTTTCAATCATCGCAAATTCAACTTCGCTAATATCAAAGATGTCTTTTTCTCTCAGCTGTTGATTTAAATAATCAAGGGTATATCTCATCCCTTTCATATTTCCTTCAAGAATTTTTCCATTTTGTATGACAAGGGTTGGTTTACCAGCCATAAACCCTCTCATCTTCCGGCTTCTTAATGCAAGCAGGGAAATCACATAAATAATCATGACAAGTGACACAAAGGAAATCGTTGTGTGCTGAAGCGGGAGCGTTGTATTAAACGCCAGATTCGCTGCAATTGAACCTAAGCTGATGGCTGCTATAAAATCAAAAATATTCATTTGCGCAATGGTTTGTTTTCCTAAAAGACGTGCTCCTCCAAATAAAATTGCAAAAGCAAACATCGTCCGAAGAATGACTTCAATATGGTCAGGCATGCAAGTGTCCACCTTTCAATTGCATCAAAAAAAGCCTTTTCCTTAGAAAAGACTCTTTGTTAGACTATGCATTTATCCCACCATTATTCAATTGGGCAGTACCGCTTTGTTCAAATTGTGACCGCAGTTCAATAATTGTGCTATTCCTCACATGATCTGCTTCTTGCTCAAGAAGCCACGTATAGAACCTAGCTTGCTCCGCTGTCTGCAACGCCTGCATATATTTTTGCGAGGAACGCTTCTCTGCAACGCGCTGCTTTATCCCGCGCATCTGCTTCCAGAATTGATAATAAGGAAGCTTGAGTTTGGTCATAAAGCCGCGAGCATCCTCAATGACATATCCTTCTTCTTTTATTGTGTCATCATGAGAGACCGCCTGATACCATTTATAAAAAGACGTCCAATCATGGAAAACAGCCACTTCCTGCTTACAGGATATTCCCAGCTGTTCACTTAATCTTTTCACTTCAGCGAATGGTGCTTTTTCATAGCTTAACTGCCGCTTCACTATATCGAGTAAAATGAGTTGATCTTGTTCATATGTGATAATATGCGGATCTTTTTCTGGCAAAATGACTTCAAACACAAGAGATACATGGTGGTCACGGACGTATGATTTGATGTAGTCAGCCTGGACATCACTGAAGGTTTTATAAAATAGCTCTTCGACCCAGGAAGCATGCTGATTTTGTTTCACATGTGATGTATACGATTTGGACGTAAACACCAATTCATCTTCCATTTCGTTATACCCAACAGTGCCTAAGTATCCATTCGCTTTATCATATACGGCGACAGGGAATTGAAGATGGTTCACTAAATGCTGCATTCTTGTCTCCGGACGCTCATCAATGTTAAAAAATTTATTATAGCTTCTAGACACAATCTGCTTTGAAACCATATTGACAAACAAACCTCTTGCCTTCACATTCACATCATCCCACTGACGTTCACTAAAAGCCTTTTTCGTAAAATTAAAAGATGAAATATGGTGTGGAAGCTTTAATTCCTGTACGTATTCATGCTGATCTAAATGAGCTAAAAAGTCATCCAGTGAAATATCTGGCTGAACAGCAGCCGATTGTTTTTTCTCAGAGGCTCTGTAGACTGGATTGTCAATTTCATGAGTCTCAATCCCGTCAGCTGTGATTTTTAACACCCGCAGCTGCCCCCCAAATTCAACCTGGCCTTCTAGGTTATAAGATCTTTCCGCTGCGTGAATAGGCAGTCTGTATAAATTGCGATGCCCGTGAATTTGGATGATATCCAGCCCAGCTGTGTTTTGAACAAATAAGTGATCAATGTCATCTGAATATTCTCCTACGCCGTGAATGAGCTGCTGTGTTGAGACATGAAGAAGCTCTTTCGGCAAATGAGCAAGTCCGCCATGGGTAACAAGAAATGTCTGATCATGGTACGTAAAATAAGTCAGCTGATGAAAGGTTCTGACAAACTTTCGTACTTCCTTCAAATCAAAGTCTGCTGCTTCAATTTCAGGCGCAGTATGCCGGTTAAACATATTGCTTCTGACTTTTTCACCATGTGCAAATCGGTATAAATGCTGATCATGATTGCCTTCAATGACGATGACATTCCGGCATTCTCTATGGGCGAGCATCCAATCTAATACTTCTTTGTTTTCTATTCCCCTATCAAGTAAATCCCCTGTAAAGATATAAAGTTCGTTTTCTTTGATGTCTCCTTGCAAATAGGTGGTAAGTGCGGTGTAACAACCGTGAATATCTCCGAAAACATGAATGGCCTCATATTGATCAAAGGATCGAGGCTGATAGGTCATCACTTGCGGATATTCCTCCGGCTGCAAAACAGTCACCCATGACGGGACCTTTTCTGTTTTTAACCGCTCGTTCATTTGATACAAAACAGATTCCCGCACCACTTTGTGAGATTCACGTGAGCGATTTTGCAAAAGAGCTGTTTCAAGGGGCACCTGCGTGAAATCGACGACATATACCCTGTAACGATACGAAGTCGCTAAAGACTTATATTGAGAAATCGATTTACTTGAAATATGTGTCGCATCAATCACAGTAAAGTCTCCGCGTTCCATACGAGCCGTGAGTAGATCGAATAATAAAGACCAAACTTTGTGGTCATGCTTGCTTGAAATGTCTAGTTTCCCATTGACTGATAGCTGCGGCGGCTGCGTTAACAGCCGGATTTGATCCGCTGATAAAGTGTAAGGCTCTAAGCCTTGTTCTTTGATCCATGTTGATTTACCTACGCCTGGGAGACCTCGCAAAAGGACTAAAGTTCTCATAATGGTTCTCCTTTAATGAGTGATATTTTACCTATTATAGATAAATTATGGATAAATCTCAATCTTTTAATGATTATGGTAATATATAGATAGAAAAGGAGGTTTTACGTATGTCTAATAGAGAGGATATGGCATTCAACATGGGAGATCTTCTATTTCAAATGTTCTCTCTTCTATTCATTGCCTTTATTGTGACAATCATTGTCATCGCGTTTCGCATGATCAGAAGAAAACGAATGGAATTGAAAAAAATCGAGGCAAGATTAAACAAAGTGATTGAAAAAAACGATTTAAAAGAGTAAAAAATCCGGAAGTTAACCGGATTTTTTTGTTTTCATCACGATTCCTTGACGCTGCTGCATCAAAAAGAAAAAGACGCCTAAAAGAACAAGCAGGCCGCCAAGCATTTGAAGCAGTGTAACTTTCTCTCCAAGCAGCCATACAGCAAGGATCGTTGCCCCAACAGGTTCACCAAGAATACTCATTGAAATGGTTGTCGCATTCACATAGGTTAAAAGCCAATTATTAATGACATGAGACATGGTGGGAATGATGGCGAGCAATAAAAAGATTCCCCACTCTTTACCCGGATAGCCTGTGAAAGGGGTTTGCTGAAGCAGGTTGAATAAAATTAAAAAAAGACCGGCAAAACCAAATACACAAAAACTATAAATCCAATGAGATATTTTTCTTACAGCCTGTTGGCCTATTAACAAATAACAAACAACAGCAATCACACTCAAAAAGGATAAAATATCTCCTAAGATGGCTTCCTTGCTATGACCAATATCTCCCCAGCCTATCATGAGGGCACCAACAATCGCTGCACACATCGTCAATAGAGCAGACATTGTTGTTCGTTCACGGAAAATGAGGAATCCGCCTAATAAGGAGACCATCGGCTGAAGGGCGATAATAATGGTAGAGCTTGCCACTGTCGTCAGTTTCAGTGAGCCAAACCACAACACAAAATGGAGCCCTAAAAAGAAGCCTGACATACATAAGAAAAACCAGTCTCTTCGCTTTATCGAGAGAAATTCTTTTTTTCTAGGTAGGATAAACGGCAGCATGAGAGCCGCCGCAAAGATCATTCGATACATACTTAAAATAGCAGCAGGTGCATTTGACCATTTCACAATAATTGCAGAAAACGAAATGGCAATAATTGAAATCACAAGCGGTAGTGCAATTGATTTCGTTTGAGCAGTTGTCTTCATTTCCATTAGCAGCTTCCTTTACATCAGCAGTAGATGAGCAGTTCATCTTGTATGTCGTCATCTTACTATGTCCATTCACCTAGTGGCAAGATGATTTTTTAAAACTGGCGCGAGCTTTCTGGATGAAAAAAAGCTTTCATGACGAAAGCCTTCATTCATCATCTATTAACAGATAAACGGCCTGAACTGGGCCATGAACCCCCACCACTAAATTCATTTCAATATCGGCAGAATTACTTGGACCTGATATGAAATGGATGGCACCTTTCGGCTTCTCCCCCTCTTCTACTGAGCGATTGAGAGCCGAAACAGCCTGAATCATCCGCGGAACAATTGAGCTTTTCTCTATACACACGATATACATCATCGGTAAAAAATGCAGCGCTCTTCCTTGACCTTGGTGGGATGAAAGGACAACTGTACCTGATTCTGCAAGGGTATAATCACTGAACACAACTGCATATTTCGCTTGTTCTGCCTGCCTTAATTTTTCTTCTCTTGATGCATCTGTATTCCAGCTGGTGATGGAAATTCCTTCTTGTTGCAAGCTGTCAAACATAGGACGGAAACCATATTGTTCAAAACGCCGATCACGCGATGTCATTACAGAGCCCTCACCATATTCTGTCATCAATAATCGTAATACAGAGGGCGCTTCCTCCGGTGTTGTTTCGACCACTCTTGTGTGAATTTGCTGACATTGCTTTTTCAATTGCTCGACTAGCTCTTCTTTAGACAAACTTCCGTTTGTTTCCCACTGGACTTGATGCCTCCATTCCGGACGCTGAATTGATGCAGATGGGGAGGAGTTTTTGCCTAATTGCTGCTGGATATGAGATAGAAACGACTCTCGGTGAGAAATGGTCCCCTTCATCACTTCTCCTCCTTTTGTCTCTTTTTAAACCAATCCCTGAATCTTTCTTTACTTGGAACTGGCAGGTCACGAATATCTGTCCAATTCTTTAAAGGGCCTATCCCTTTTGAAATTTGTCCGTTTGAAGCCATACGATTCAAGAGCGCAGGGGCTGCTTTTGTTCCAAATTGATACATTCCGGGAGACGATGCCCCCATACCAAACATTTTCATCGCCATCATTTCAGCTTTAGGCGCTCTGCCCTCTTTTTCTACGATCACCTGTCTATGTTTAATCAATAACTCGTGAAGCGGAATCTTCACTGGACAAGCATCCGTGCAGGCTGCGCACAGACTTGATGCAAAGGGGAGCTCTTTATAGTCATCATAGCCGCCAAGAAGCGGCGAAAGAACAGCTCCGATTGGCCCCGGATAAATCGAACCGTACGAATGTCCGCCAACATGCCGGTAAACCGGGCATACATTGATGCAGGCTGCGCACCGGATACATTGGAGAACAGGCTGAAAGGGCGTTCCTAATATATTTGACCGCCCATTGTCCACAATGACCAAGTGAAATTCTTCTGGTCCATCTACTTCTCCTTCTCCTTTTGGTCCCACGACAGAAATATAACTAGTTAATTTTTGACCGACTGCGCTCCTGCACAAAAGACCCACAAGGACATCCAGCTCCTCCATTGTTGGAACAAGCCGCTCCATTCCCATAACGGCAATATGCGTCTTCGGTATAGCCGTGACAAGATCTGCATTCCCTTCATTTGTCACAAGGCAGATGGACCCTGTGTTGGCCACTGCAAAATTACAGCCGGTCACACCAATATCAGCTTCGAGGAATTTTTCACGCAAGATGGCTCTCACAAAACTCGTCATTTCTTCAGGTGTGTCTGACATCTCATACCCAAGCCTTTCATGAAATACTTCCCGTATTTGTTCTTTCGTCATATGAAGGGCGGGTGCCACAATATGTGAAGGCGGTTCATGGTCATCCACTTGCAGAATATATTCACCAAGATCGCTTTCGACTACCTCGCAGCCGATCTCTTCAAGCGCTTGATTCATCTCGATTTCTTCTGTGACCATTGATTTTGATTTGACGACCTTTTTGGCTGCTTTTTTCTGTGCCACGTCTTGAATATATGCTGATGCCTCTTCCTTTGTTTTCGCAAAAAAGACATGGCCTCCGCGTGCACTTACACTTTCACTTAATTGGTATAAGTAATCATCAAGATGCGTCAGCGTATGCTGCCTGATTTCCTCGCCAAGCTCACGCCACTTTTCCCAATTGCCAAGCTCCTCGCTTGCAGTCAGCCTTCTTTTATACAGGCGTTCCTGTGCTGAGGAGACAGCACCTCTCATGACAGCGTCTTCTAAGCCATCCCCGATCCGTTCTTTAAAGGCCTTTTCTCCAATTTTCATACTCATGTGCCGTTCCCCCTCTTAAAGTCCGCGGCTGTTTAATACTTCTGCGATGTGCATGACCTGAATAGGTTTATCAAGACGGTTCAGCCTCCCGCCAATGTTCAGCAGACACCCGCAGTCAGCACCAATGATATATTCGGCGCCTGTCTCCTCTATGCTTTGTACTTTTTCATCAACCATCTGCTCAGAAATAGGGGTCATTTTCACTGAAAAGGTTCCTCCAAATCCGCAGCAATTTTCTGCGCGGGGCAATGGTTTCATCGTCAAATCTTTGACATTTGACAATAGGGTAAAAGGTGCCTCCTTAATGCGCAGCAGTCTCGTCATATGACAAGAGGTGTGATAGGTTGCGTTTCCTTTCAGGCTCGCGCCTACATCTGTCACGTGTAATATATCAACAATAAACTCTGTTAATTCATATGTTTTTGCGGCAAGTGCCTCAGCCTTGGCCGACCACACTCGGTCTTCTTTCAAAAGATGAGGATATTCTAAAAACATCGCCTTGCACGAACCTGATGGTGTCACAACATATTCAGCTGATTCAAAGGCTTTGATCATGTTTTTCGCTGCTTTGATTGTCTCTTTTGTATAGCCGCTGTTAAAGGCTGGCTGCCCGCAGCACACTTGTGTTTCTGGAAATTCCACTTCAACACCGAGTCTTTCCAATACTTCCACTGTCGCCTTTCCTACATTTGGCTGCATCGTGTCAATTAAACAAGTAACGAATAAATGGACTTTCATCGGCGAACTTCCCTTCTATTGCTGCATTTTGATTCATCATTCTGGTCATCTGATGACTAAATAACAGACCCTAATTTCATTTTAATCCCAAATTTCTGAAATTTCAACGAAGTGATTTGTCTAAAATTTGTCCTTATGATTCGTGTGACTAAATGAAAAAACGCCCTTTTCATAGGGCGTTTTTGTTGTTTATTCTGAAATCAATTCACGGATTCTCTCTTCAATAGGTGTTAACGGCCGGCCTAGTAATGTTTCGAAATCTTGGCTTTCGATGGCTAAAGCACCATCGCGTATGCCGCTTTGAATGGTTTTGACAAATGGCACTGCTTCTTTTGGTACACCATTTGAAGCTAAAAAGTCTCCAAATGTGTCTACATCTATTTTTTCTACTTTGATTTCTTTTCCACTTACCTTACTAACAATTTGTGCAAGTTCACTATGCGTCCGAAGAGGTCCTGACAGTTCATATATCTCCTGATCATGTACGGCAAGTGTTAACGCATTTGCTGCCGCTTCTGCGTAGTCATTTCTTGTTGCCCAGCCAACCTTTCCTTCGCCAATAGGGCTTAAAAATGGTGCGCCGCTGACTGACGCCAGAATCGTATCTTTTTCGTTTTCAACATACCAGTTGTTTCTTAAAAATACATGAGGAATGCCAGAGGCCACAATGGCTTCTTCTGTTTTAGCATGGTCATTTGCAAGGATAAGCTGACTCTCTCTTGCATTGACAACACTTGTATAAGCAATAAATGCCACATTTGCTGCTTTTGCCGCTTCGATTGCCGCTTTATGCTGCTGCACACGGTCTCCATCCGCTGTTGAAATGATCAACAGACGATCAATGCCCTTAAATGCTGATGTCAGGGTGTCTGGCTGAGTAAAATCTCCACGGCGTACATCCACCCCAGCATCCTTCAAATGTGCTGCTTTTTGCGGATTTCGAACACTGACTGCAATTTGTTCAGCCGGTACTTTTGTGAGCAAATGCTTGACGACGAGCGTCCCAAGTTGTCCTGTTGCACCTGTTACTAATAATTTCATTTGTTTGACCTCCTCATTTTTCGTTCAACGGTGATGTGCATACGTTATAATCAAAATGGTTACAACAAAGGTGTAAAAAAAGCTCCAAAGTACGAGCTTTTTTATTCCGCCTCTGTTAATAATTGCTGAATTGTCACTTGCTTTAGGTGATTCTCAAGTGCAGCTTGTGCTTCTTTTAGTTCATGCCGCAGTCTCGTATCCATCGCTTGACCAATCGGGCATGCGATGACGGGCTGATGAAAGTTAAATAATTCTTCATCCTCGCTTACATCCACAGCACGGTACACATCTAAGAGCGTGATGTCCTCAGCCGGTCTTTTTAAATAAGCACCGCCTACTCCGCGGCGAATTTCAATGAGACCCGCCCGTTTGAGCATTGCCATCATTTTTCGAACAATGGCTGGATTTGAATTCACGCTCTCTGCAATAAAATCACCTGTACACTCTTTTGGAACACCTGCAATAAATGACACAATATGAACAGCAATCGGATACCTGCTGCTAATTTGTTTCACGATCTTTCACCACCGTTGTAACCACTATAGTTACAATGAGTGATCTTGTCAATCAATAAACGGATTTTTCTTTCGATCCCAATCTTCAAATGTCATCATCTCATGCTGTTCTGATGCATCGATTTCTAGTGGTGCGATACATTCAAGCAGATTCCCATCGGGATCAAGAAAATAAATGGCGGCATGAAATTGTGGCGGATTATCGAGAACTAAAGGCTGCTGCTCATCCGAAAAGCCAAACATAGGATGAATGTCGATCCCTTTTTCTATTAGCCATTCTTTGATCTGTCCAATACTAGATGTTTTAATTTGGAAGGCAACATGTCGAGTCGCTGGATGATATGGAATAGTGGACATATCAGCCTTCCATATGCCAAGCCAGCTTTTTCCTTTCTCAATCCATAAAAAAGCAACTCGTTCATTTTCATGAGCAAGTGTCAATTCCAATTTTTCATAAAACGCAATCGATGCCTTCAAATCACTCACAGGTAAATGTGCTTCATACAAACCTTTCATCATCATCAAAATCACTCCTTTTCTACCTTCTATTCTGCGGGAATTGATGAGATTCTGCCTCAGCAAAACGATGTATTTTATCCCCAACATTGGATTGAGAGAACTTGAATGTTTGATCCATTACAGATGGGGGAAGGTGTTCAAATAAAAGAAAGGAGCGTTTCTTATGCCTTGGACGATGAACGATTATCCAGCTTCATTTCAATCATTAGACAACGTCATTCGAAAAAAAGCGCTTGAGATTGCCAATAAAATGATTCAGGAAGGCTATGAGGAAAATAGAGCCATTCCAATTGCAATCAGTCAAGCGAAAGAGTGGAAAAAGAACGCAACGGAGAAAGAGGTAGAAAATTTCTCCTCTCATGGTTCTGTCAAACCTTCTGAGAACAGCAGCTCCGCAAGACCAGAGCTCATGGATCAGGCGCAGCATGTTGTGAAACACGAGGAAGGCTGGGCGGTTCAAACAGAGAAAGCGAAACGAGCAAGTGAGGTCAAAGAAACAAAACAAGAAGCAATTGACCGGGCCAAGGAGATTTCAGCTAATAAAGGAACATCCGTTGTCATTCATCGAAAAGATGGGACGATCCAGGATGTGTTAAAGCCGCAATAAGACCGCTCGTCAGCGGTCTTAGCGTGTAGACAAACCCTCGCATTCTTTGTCAGGTCTGCGCTCCGGTGCTCACGAATGTCAAATTCGTTCCACTCCGGTACTCGTCCTTCCTAGACTGCAAAGGTTTTCTATCACGCTGAATGAAAACAAAAGGCTAAAATAAAGATCATTTTAGCCTTTTGTCAACAATTTAAGACCGCTTGTCAGCGGTCTTTTTTTAAGCATTCTTTTCTTTTTTCGCTGGAGTTTTTCTTTTCTTAGGTGCTGCTTTTTTCGCTTTGGCTGGTTTTGATCGGTCGATCGAAGCCTGTAGTGCGGCCATTAAATCTGTCACATTGGCTGCAGGATCTTTTTTGCCTGTCGTTTCTGGCTGAACGGTATGTTCTCCAGATATTTTATCGCCAATTAAATTCATCAGCTGTTCTCTGTATTCATCTTGATATGCCGCTGGATCGAACGTTGTGGTCAGCTGCTCGATTAAAAGGAGCGCTGTATCTAACTCTTTCTTTACAATGTTCTCCTCTTGGGGGATATTCGGCACATCTGATACTTGTCTAATTTCGTCAGGGAAATGAATGGTTTCCATCAGCAAAATATGTTCATAGCACCTAACGATCGCTAATTGCTCCTTTGAGCGAATCATAATTTTTGCGACACCAATTTTCCCCGATTCCTCTAAAGCTTTTCTTAATAATGAATAAGCCTTCGCTCCGCCGGTATCCGGTGATAAGAAGTAACTTCTTTCGTAATAGATTGGATCAATCTCCTCAATCTTTACAAAATCAATGATTTCAACTGCTTTTTCTTCATTTTCTTTTCGCAGTTTTTCCAGCTCTTCATCGTCCAATTCAATAAATTTATTTTTCGCATATTCATACGCCTTCACGATTTGTTCCGGCGCTACTTCTTCACCGCAATTGGCACATACTTTCTTGTAGTTAATGGGCGTATGACACTCTTTATGCAGCTGTCTTAATTTAATGTCTTTGTTCTCTGTAGCGGTAAACAGCTTGACTGGAATATTGACCAATCCGAAACTAATGCCGCCTTTCCATACTGTATGCATCGCGTTTCCTCCGTTCTTTTCTCCTTACTATGTAATGTTTTCATCAGACTTATGTATGTGATTGAAAATTTCATCCCACTCTAAGAACACACGATATAAGGAAGTGACATGCACAATGAAACCTATGCGATTAACACCTGCACATGATATACCTGCCGGTGCAGACTGGGTGTATGAATTAAAATATGATGGATTTCGGGCTATTCTTGTATGGGAAGAAGACGAGATTCGTTTAGAAAGCAGGACCGGAAAACGGCTAAATAAGCAATTTCCTGAAGTGATGGAGCAGTGCGAGCAATTAAGAGACCAATTTGCTCCCTTTTTACCGCTGACACTTGACGGAGAATTGGTCTTTTTACTGAGTGAACAGCAAAGCGAGTTTGCGAAGGTTCAGCAAAGAGGCAGGCTGAAAAACAAAGAAGCCATCCAACGACAGGCTGAACAATTTCCGTGTCATTTCATTGCATTCGATCTATTAAGCTGCAAAGGGAAACCTCTCGTTGATTCACCGTTGATGGAAAGAAAAAATCAGCTTCAGCAATTATTCCAAAAAGCAAAGCTCCCCTCCTCAGTTCAGCTTGAGCACCCTTCCCTTTTGCAGGTCATTCTTACAGACCCAGACTCTGAATACATGAAAAACGTGATGACGACGTATTTAGCAGAAGGACTAGTAGCGAAAAAAAAGATGAGTAAGTGGCATGACAATACTCGTTCAAAAGAATGGCTGAAAATGAAAAACTGGCGGTATGTTTCTGTCATTGTCACCCGTTTTGACAAAGAAAATGGCTATTTTCAAGGTTCCATTTATCAAGATTCGGCTCTCATCGAGGTTGTCCAATTCAAGCATGGTTTTTCTAAAGAAGAAGAACAAACGCTGCGTACGCTATTTCAGACAAAAGGCCAGTTAACAGGAGGATCATTATACGAAATCCCTCCTTCTATCGTTGCCAGCATTGCTTGTATATCCTTTGATGGATCGGCGTTAAGAGAGCCGCGTTTTTCTTCCTTTTTACTAGATGCTGATCCAGCAGCATGTACATTTCAGCAAATGCTCAAACAGCTGTATCCACTCCCTGCTGCTATAGACGTCACCCACCCTGAGAAACCGATTGTCCCGGCTCTTCAACTAAACAAGGCAGATTACTTACTTTATTTAAGACAAGCGGCTCCCTACCTTTTGCCCTTTTTACGTGAAAGGCGTCTTACTTTAATTCGGTATCCGCATGGCACTGGAGACGAATTCTTTTATCAAAAGTCGACACCTGATTATGCGCCGGATTTTGTTTTAACAGATGAAGTTGATGATATTTCTTATACGGTCTGTAATGATCCTCGTACGCTTCTTTGGCTTGGCAATCAGCTGGCGATGGAATTTCATATCCCTTTTGAGACAAGAGATACGGATCGGCCGACAGAAATCGTCTTTGATCTAGACCCGCCATCTGTAAATGAGTTTCATCTAGCCATAGAAGCGGCTAAACGAATCAAAGCGCTTTTAGACGGGCTTTTTCTCACAGCCTTTATTAAAACAAGCGGAGGTAAAGGGCTTCAAGTCTATATTCCTTTAAAGAAAAACGCCTTCACATACGAAGAAACAAGACAATTCACTGCGTTCATATGCCAATTTTTATGTGAGCAAGCACCGGATCTTTTTACTCTGGAACGCCTTAAGAAAAAACGCGGCAATCGCTTGTATTTAGACTACATTCAGCACGATGCTGGGAAAACAATCATCGCTCCATATTCTCCAAGAGGAAATGAGCTTGGACTTGTTGCGACACCGCTTGAATGGGACGAACTCTATCATGATGAGCTTCATCCTTCTCTTTTTACGATGCCGGCTGTTATAGAGCGTTTAAAGGAAAAGGGCGATCCGTTCCGCCGCATGAGGCACCTTGTGAATGATGATGCTTTTAGACAAGTCTTACATCAGCTTGCACACATGTGACAATCTCATCAGATGGACATTTGCGGTCATGAAGCGTTACACTTATTCATTAGAGAGGAAGAAAGGGATGACTATTTTGACCGCACATTCATTTCGAAATACAGCTTTGATTTTCTTATGTCTTTCCGCAGGAATTGTGGATGTGATTGGCTATTTAAGCCTAGGGCATGTGTTTACAGCCAATATGACAGGTAATATTGTGCTGCTTGGCATTGCAGCAGGAAGCTCCTTGCAGCTAACAGCCCTTCATTCCATCATTGCTCTAAGTGGATTCGTTTTAGGGGTTTTACTTGCAGTGGTGATAGGCGGAAATCACGAGAAAACGTTTTGGCCAAAAGCCGTAACCCGCATTTTTATCATCGAATTGATGATTTTGCTTCTATTTGCTCTCATGACCATTTTCCCTTATACACAAGGTGCTTACTTTATGCTGATCATTCTTTTAAGTATGGCTATGGGCATGCAAACGGCGGCCGCACGTAAATTGAATGTTGCTGGCATTTCCACAACCGTTCTCACAAGTACACTTGCTAACCTATTTGAAGATGCAGCCCAGCGCATATCATACCGGGAAAAAAGAAAGGCCCCTATCCAGCTTGTAAGCTTGATGCGAATAGGCTCTATTGTCTTCTACTGCCTAGGTGCAGCTATTGCCGCATACACAGATTGTTACGATCCGTTTATCATCATATGGCTGCCGATCATCATTCTAGGCATCATTGTGATAACTGCTGGATTGAAGCACTTTCACCAATTGAAATAGCCTCTCTTTAGATGGCTATTTCAATTATTGTGATCTTACACTAATAACTCCTGACATAAAAACCAGGAGGGCGTCCCATGATGAACGTTGAACCATATGGATATCCAGAAAATGTCCCGAATCCTCCGTACCCAGGAAAACCGCCTAAGCCAGAGAATACACCAGGACTCAAATAAGACCCGCCAAAGCCGATATGGGAACCAACCGGCCCAATATGTGCCCCGCCTCCGCTAAAACCGCCTCCATGAAAACCACCATAAACCCGTGGATACATACAATCACCTGCCTTCGAATCAGACCTTATCTCATCATATGCATGACAAATGGGGCGGTGCTCCTGCTTTTTCTTTCCTTCTATGTACATTAGACCAATTTGATAAAATTTGAATGAAAAGTCCTGCAAAAAATTAAATTAAGCAAAGAAAAGTGACCTTTTTAACTTGTTGCTCTGCCCTATGTTTATTTAGAATAATGGAGCAGGTAATAAATTTGCACACCCCCTTTGTTGCGAATTCTTCTTATTAAACGTTCTTGGAGCGTTTAATAAGAAGAGCCTATTAAAACACAAAAAACCCTTGCTGACGATATCAACAAGGGCGAGAGATAAATGGTATTAACCACCAATGATTTTTTCTGCAACTTCGAAAGAACCTGCAACGTTTTGCGTCAGAACAGTCGCAGCGACCGCTAAACCTACAACGAATAATACTTTTAATCCTGTTTTCATCTTAAATCAACCCCATTCTTTTCATATGTAAATCCGCTTCTAAACTTTTGTTCAAGTAAAAAACAGACTGCTCATAAAGTGATTGCTTTTCACAATATTTTGCTGCAAATTGTGATAGCTCTTTTACTTCATGATATTCATTCTTCTCTTCTAACTTTCTTAATTTCTCATCAATTTGCTGAAATCTTTGTGGCGCATGCGTTAAGTAAAGATCATGTACGATGCCTATTTTTAGCTGAAACACTTCATGAGAAGCATCTTTTATTCTGGCATATGCAGCCTCTATATATTGGCTTGCACGCTGCTTTTCACCAATCACACAGAGTTCCCGGCTGATCAGATACGTAGAATGGAAAAAGAAATCTGAATCATAATACTCTTGATGGGACAGTGCTTTTTCAAGATGACGTATCGATTCCTTCGGTTTATTCCAAAATGAATATAAAATGGCCACATTGTGATGAAGCTGAGCCAGCATAAAATCATCCTGCTCATTTGTCAAAACTTCTTCCGCCAGACGATAATTCTCAAGCGCCTCTTCATACCGGCCGATCTCCGTTAGATTCGCTGCTATAAGAGAGTATGAAAGGGCCGTTCTTCTTTCATACTGCTTGTGCCGCTTATAGACGTGCAGCGCTCTGCGGATATAGCTTAATGAGAGCATGATATGACTGAGCCGGTAATAAAGCCATGCCACTTTAAAATCGAAATCAGCACGTTCTATCTCACTTGGAATTTTATCTAAGAGCTTTTCAGCACTTTGATACATTTGCAATGCAACCTCATAATTACCTTGATGCTGCTCATACACACCCTCATAAAAATCAAAATAATAGGCAAGACGATTAGACAGGTCATCTTCTTTTTTTCCATAATGACCCTCTATGCTTTTCGTTGAAACATTGCCTTTTTGACCTCTTAAATTGTACATAAGAATGTGATGCCTCTTCTCAAGAAGAGAATAGTATATGAGGATATCCGCATCGTCAATTTCCTCTACCGCTTTTTTCGCTTTGGCAAATAACCGTTCTGCCTCATCTGCATGATCTTTTTTGATTTCCATGTTCCAGTCATTTAATAGTGATGCCAATTCCGCAACAGGAACTTTGCTCATTCTACACCCCCAATCACCTTCAGCTGCAACACATATTTCACTAAATATGGAACTTCTATTAGCAATTGCTAATTAGTCCATTTGACATCATTTTAATATGAATCACTTGAATCTTCAATAACCGTTTCCATTGAAAGTGCGTTTCTTTCTCCTAGTCAATGATATTTGCGAAAAAATTCCGCCTTTTTTTAAAATAAACATCTCGAGATGAAATGAAAAAAGCCCAATGTCGAGGCTTTCTAATCTTATGATGGTTCATAGCAGCTTTTCATTTATCCAATTTCTTTATATAATATGATCAATCACTTACACGCCTCAGTAGCTCTAGAAGGGAAGAGCGCCGTAAAACAAATTGTAGCTGGCGGGTCGCAAGGCAAGGGTTTCAGAAGCACCGAAAAGCACATGAGCTGAGACAGGTGAAATTCCTGTCGGTGAAATTCCGTAGGGAAGCGTGTTGCCCCTAGCCTATGCTTACGAAAGGAGTGCGGGTTCGAATCCCGTCTGAGGCTTATGAGGTAGATGGATTGGGAGGATAAAATATCATGCATGTGTTTGAAGAATATATCAGCAAAATCGGTAACCCAGAGCTGAAGCAGCGAACTCAAGACATCTTACAATGGGTAGAAGACACATTCCCTCAATTAGAGCCAAGAATTGCTTGGAATCAGCCCATGTTCACAGATCACGGCACATTTATTATTGGGTTTAGCGTGGCAAAACATCACATTTCTGTCGCACCAGAAGCTAAAGGAATTAATCAATTTTCAGCTGACATTGTACAAGCTGGGTACGATCATGGGAAAAATCTGTTTCGCATGAAAGAGAGCTTGCCAGTTGATTATCCTCTCCTAAAAAAAATCATCGAATTTAATATTGAAGACAAAGCGGATTGTTCAACGTTTTGGCGAAAATAAACAGTACCCCGATCTCAGCGTTAACAGATCGGGGTATTTTGCTGCAACAATGTTATTTTGTTCTCTTCCCTACCAATTTTTGTTCAAGCCATTCATAGCATGACAAAAGGGCATCAACGCTCTTTTGGCATAGCGGCACATATACAACGGCGGCGGCTGTTAAACACGCTATAGCAGCTCCTGCCAAGACATCAAATGGATAATGAACACCTACCCAAATCCTTGAAAAACCAACAGCACACGCAATGATCAGCCAATACATATGGCGTTTGTGAAACAGCCAAAAGATCACGCAAATCGAAAAAATAAAGATGGTATGATCACTTGGAAACGAGTTATTCACTTCCTTTTGAATCAAAAGATTGACGTGGCTCATTTCTGCAAAGGGCTGCTGATTGAAATAAAGGAGCCCTGCGATTTTCCCAAGTAACTCTGCCAATATGAAGGTCACTCCGGCAGATACGACCATCGCCCTATTGTACCTGCTGCGATTTTGAAACCATACGAACAGACACATGAGCGCTGCCAGCAGCACTGTATATTCAGCTAGTCCAATAAATATCGGATTCAAGTAACCATGATCGATACTGAACTGATTCACCCGCCTAAATAAATCTTCATTAAGTCCCTGCATCTCATTTCATCCCTTTTTACTTGATTTATGATAAAGATAATTGAAATGAGATGTCTGCCTCCATCGATCGAACGAACAAACTATGGAATCATATGACATGTTTGTCACTTTGCTGTCACCTGAACATCGTGTACTAACTAAAAAATCATCAAAAGCTATTAAATCACAGGAACAAAACTGTTATAATAGAACATAGGTTTGCATTTTATCAAAAAGGGGTTACATCATATGATCAAAACGGTGGATGGCAACATTTTAGAGGCAAGCGAAGACATCATCTGTCACCAGGTGAACTGTAAAGGAGTCATGGGCGCTGGATTAGCAAAACAGATCAAAAGCAAATATCCGAATGTGTACAAAGATTATAAACAGTTATGTACAGAACAAGGAGATGACTTGTTAAGCTCCGTTCAACTCATCACAACAAAAGACGGAAAAACAATTGCCAACTTATTTGCCCAAGCTGGATACGGAAGAACAAGAAAGCAAACAGACTACGATGCCTTACGCAGCTGCTTTCAACACCTAAAGGATACAGTGACACAATCACCTGAAGAGAAAAACCAAACGTCCATCGCCATTCCATACGGGATCGGCTGCGGATTGGCAGGCGGCGATTGGACGGTTGTGGAAGAGATGATTGAAGAGGTACTGGGTGATTGTGAGGTGACGATTTATCGGTTTAAATAATGGAAATGAGGCTTTTATGAAACATATATGACAAATACCCTCCTTAATCGGAGGGTATTGTGCGTTAGTTATCGTCTTTATTTTTTATAAAATTTAGCACGGCTTCTTTATCTTCCTCATCATCGGGTAAAAATCCAAACGTTTCATATTCCCAAACTGCTATTCTCTGTATATTGTCAATACCTAAAGAAAATACATCATCGTAACCAAAATCTGTTGACATTTTTCCTGAATAAGTCAATTTCATTTTTACAGTTGTCCATTTATCTGATTGTTCTTTAGTATACTCTTCCCTCAACTGTCTTAGCTTTCTTTGTAAGTTAATCAACAGGCTATCATATATGTCTTCACTAACCTGATATTGATCTGGGATATTGTGTGAATAAAAATATTCCTCTTTATTAGGAACCGTAAAATAAAAGAGAGCAGATGCAGAGTCATCTAACATTTCTGCATACATCCAAATTGTATCCCACTCCACTGGAATCATTTCATTTAAATTTCTGGCTATTTCTCTATATAAGCTTTCCATCTCTTTTGTTTCCATTTGTTCATCCTCCTGGTCTGTTATATATTGTGTCTGTATAAACTCTTCCGTCTATCTTGTATTTGACTAGGAATTCAGATGGTCTTAACGAATCGGATTCATAAAATGCTTTTATTGAAACAGTCACAGTTTTAGGTGGATCGGTTTTCAAAGCTTTCAACCACCGTTGCTCCATCTCATACCATTTCCCGCCACTTCTATTAATCTGTGAACTCATCGGAACAAGGTTATCAATATCCCCAGACCCTTTAAAAATAGAGGCAATCAAGTGACCTCCGTCATCTTTTGATAATCGATCCGGCTTTCCTGAATTGGATTGGGCATATTGGTTTCTTTTGACCTCTCCGTATTTTAAATCACTTGCTTCGACTTTGACAATACGTCCGTAGTGATCGGTTGTGTAGGTGTAGCCTTGCTTTGTTGAATAAACGACATTCGGTTTTAATACTTTCTTACGTTTCCATCTCACATAGTGTTCTCCGTAACTAACAACGGTTGGTGGTGATTTTGGTGCTGGTAAGCGTCTGCCTGTCTTAGAGATGCCGTATCCTGAATTGTTGTCTAGACGCTTCGCCATGGAGAGGAGTTTATTTTTGAGATTTTCTCCGTCAAACACGTTATACGGCAGCTTCGGGCCGCCAGCCATTTGAAACTTTGGTGAGTATGGCAATAGATTCGGAATAGAAACTCTGTCTAATGATTTTGCTCCTTGCTCAAGGCCTTTCTTCACCGTCGTTTTGGCTGCTGTTGCCCCCGTTTTTGTAATGGCACCTGCCCCTTTAGAACCAAAGACGATTTCTGCTAGAGAACCAGTCGCATAGGCGAACCAGTGTGATCGAGAATATGCATCACCATCGATGACTTCTTTTTGGAATGAGTCTGAAATCGACTTACCAATCGCTTTCGACGTTTCAATTGGATGAGAAACAGCCGTTACGACCGATTCAACGGCACCACCAGGATCTGTCACAAGATCGTAGATGCCAACTACTGTATCTTTGGCCACATCATATAGACCAACTGCTGCACCTTTTACAACATCAACGAACCCCTCTGATGCTTCTTCCTGCGCTTTGATCTGGAGAAGCTGGCTGTAATACATTTTTTGATCGTAAGAAAGATTTTCATATCCAATTTCGTCTACAATCTCAAAGTATTTTTCCTCTGATATACACGAAGGATCGTTGAGTTTTTCTTTCAATTCTTTGATTCTTCGTTTCTCTTTTTCTTCTTTTTTCACCTTTAAATATGCTTTCACCTGTGCATCGATTTTATCATGATTCTTGTACACATTTGTCTCATGAAATGCTTTTGCATCGTAATACATGGGCTGCGCATTTTTCCCTTTTCCTGTAGCAGCCATCATTTTTGCATAAAAGGTTGCAAGATGTTTCTCAATCGCTTCTGATTTTTCGTACTCTGTTTTTAGGGCATGATCTAATTTATGTACAGCATCAATTGCCTCTTTTCTTTTTTCGTTTGCATCGTCTAAATGTTCATTGACCTCTTTACTTGAAAATACATTCAGTTCTATGAGATCACTGATGTCATCAAAAATAGTGGATAGGGCTTCTTTTTGTTCCTTGACCATATCTTTATTATTCTGAATCCCTTGTTTCAGTTGAGCGCCTAAGAAATGCTCATCAATAAATGTACTCCCGCCTAACGATTCATCATCAAGCTTTCCTTTTACCCCATCTAAAAAAGCTTTTTGCATATCAATAAAATCAAGATAAGTGTCTGTGTAAAGCGCAAGATCCTCATAAAAGGCTTTAATATTGTCTGCACCTTTTCCAGTAAATTCATCACCTAATCCCGACACACTTTTTAATGCTTTTTTCACATGCTGCATTTCGTCTCGAAGCTCCTGATAGGCTTTTGACCTTTGTTCGACAGCTGATAGTAAAGATGGAGCATCTAATATTTTCATATAAAAAAGACTCCTTTTATGGCGTATTCTTTTACTAGAATACCATAAGGAGTCTTACACTTTAATCCACTTTATCGTTTTTTAACCAATTATCCTCCAGAGCTCCCTCTTGATGCGACGGTTTGGACATCATCATGTTGAGGTTGAATGAAACCATTTGTAAAGAAAAGTGTACCTAATGCTACCACAGCTATTGATAATGGAATAAAAAAAGACTTTTTCATTTAATTCACTCCTTTTCCTACAAATTGACTTGCATGTAAGGCTCTTTTATAGTATTTCAATGATTGTTGCAACAAACCTTTTTCCTCTAAATATTTCGCCACATCAACCAAGATTTCCTCTAAATCAACCCAAACTTTTCTTTCTTCAAGCTCTGCACACAAATTACTTATATTGGCTTGTTGAGTTTCATTTGTTTCATATAATAGTTCTTTTAACAATTTAAATTTAATTTGAAAAATGTGATGGTTCACTTGTTCCGACAAGGAAATGCCTAGATCAACCCATTCAATCACTTCATTGCTTTGATTTGATAATTCTATTCTGGCTAGTTCATATAAACATCTCATTTTTAATAACATTTGTTGCTCAATTTCTTCATAACTCAGTGTGCGTCTAAAAAATGCAGATGCTTTCTCAGCATTCTCTCTTTTGCTTTCCAAAAAACCCATGCTGTAATAGAGATGAATAATTAAATGATTGTCATTGATACTCCGGATCATGTTCTCTGCTTCATTAAAAAGTTCACTTGCTTTCTCATATTCAAATTGATCGATTAAGTTCAGCGCATGCAGCATTCTACAGTTAATTTGTCTTTTGATATATGATTCATGTGCATTAAATGTGTCACAAGCAATTTGAGCATGATATTTAGATAAGAAAGTCATTTTCAAATCATAAAATAGAACAGCTAATTTATAATGAAATTCTGCTTTTTCTATTTCATCATCGACATAGGCCAACTTCTTTTCAGCTATTCTGAAATAACTTAGCGCCTTATCATAATCTTGTAAGTAGTCATGATAGATCCCATTATAGAAATAGAAGTAATAGGACATGAGTTTGTTTGTCTTCTCTTCTTTTTCGTCTGGTGCATTCCTCTCAAAGAATGGCTTATCTAGGTTTTTGCTAATATTCTGAAGTTTCAGCTTAAGTCTAAAGCTTAATAGTTGATAGTACAAAAGAATATCTTGATTTTCTTCCATTTGTTCGATTGCCTTGTCTATGTCATCTTGCATTTCAATAGCTGCCGACAAATCCCCTTTTTGTATGGCAAGATTCCAGGTGTTTAACATGTTTCCTACCTCCTGAGAGGCAATTAATTCTGTCATCCCTTTACCCCCTTCAAAACAAATCCCTTGTATATTCTAACACGTGATTTACAACATATGTAAAGTGAGTCTACTCATAATAGAAATTTTCGGTATCCCGCAAATATGATAATAATTGAATGGTGTGTAATTAAAAGAGTTGGTTATAAGAGAGGAGCTGCCTACTTATTTCTTTTAGAATGACCGCCTTCATGTTTTAAAATTGATATAAAAAAGACCTGACTGAGTTTCAGCCAGGTTCATGAAGGGGTCAATCATATTCTTATCATAATGAAATCAAAGTAGTTAATTAAACATTTGTTCTCAACTACAAAAAGCTCAGCCCCCTTATTTTATTTGCCGATTGGTTTAATCGTACATCTAAAATTAGACCTACATATAGATAGAGATTCAAAGTTTCACAATCCTATTAACGGAAAAAGAGGCGTGGAATTCGTCATAAATTAACAGATATTTATAGAAAAAAATACAAAATTTAAATTCATCAGCTTTTTCACTTTTTCTTCTTTAGCCATTTCCGATAATTTCTCTAGAAAGGACAACTTAAGATCGTTCTACTAAGATAGAAATTCTGTTTCAATCGCAATATTTTCTCCGAGATTCACTAGTAGTGGGTTATCATTTTTTTCTAAAAATTTAACAATTTGATCCAGAATCTCACTAATTTTTTCGTTAATCGGCATATTTTGATTTAATAAGAAAATGCAGAGAATCGTATCAGCTACTTGATAAAGCGTATATTCATCTTTTGTATTTTCAATGTGATATTGCATCTTTTTAAAAAACCATTCAATTTCGTTCAAATCAACCATTGGGTAATATTGAATTTTATGCAGATTACCTTCATCAAGGACGTCCAATTCAAATATAGCTTCAAGTTCTTCTTTACTTAAATGATCTTCAGGAATTTCATATTCACCCTCAGCTGCTTCCTCATCAACAGTATACTCAGCTGTATAAAGCCCCTGAATGAATTCATCAAAGGAATCTGCTAATTTAAAGTCTTCTTCCATCTCAACATCAAAATAATGAATTGGAGGATTCTTTTTCGTTTTTCGATAATCCATCGCTACCCAAGTATGGCCATCCCCGCTAATTAGAACAAGCCCTTCTGACAACTCCCACTCTTTTATTAAATAGGCACTATCCATAATTCCTTCATCTTCAGCAATTCCCAGCAAGTGATTAAATTGAATGTGATCCTCAGCCCATGAATTAGAGTGATTGGTTGGAAAAGCATTATGAAATATATAACCACCATTTTGTTCTAATATGAGCTTTTTATATGTATCTGGCAAAGTGACTCCAAGTTTCTTTTCAGCCTTAGATATTTCTGATTCGTTGATCTTTTTTAACGTATAGTAACCTTCCTCGTCTATTTCCCAAAATGGTTTCAAGGTGAACACCTCCTAGTACAATATGCACATAAGTATACCATCCAGATGATTATTTTTAACAATTTAGTCAAAATAAAAGAATTAATTAGTTATTTACGCTGTCTATTTTTGTCGAAACAATAGTAAAAAGAAGGTACTTCATCTAAAATTTCCTTTGCACCTAAAAATCAGGAGGATCAATGATGAAGAAATTCTTTGTATTCATTTTTACTTGTCTCATTATGCTAACAGCTTGCGTTGCAGTAGCGCAGCATCTAATGAAAAACAGCTCACGACAGCCAATATTATTGAAGCTTTTAAAAATGCTGGCCTTGAAGCAGAAGAAAAACCATCTGCTCTTAAACAAAAAGAGTTTGGAAATATAAGAGAAGATGGAAAAAGAATTCTTATTGCTTCCTTAGGTGAAAATGCTGGTGGAAGGATTTTTAAATTCGGAAATGAATTGATAATAGATTAGAAGATCTTGATCCTCTTCCAATCTATCTATTTCTCATTCAACTTCCGCTTTCAAAATCTCTGCGTCTGGAACGCTGAATTGCCAAATCATTTTATACCATTCATTTATTTTCACAACTATAAAGACTAAGATAATTAGAGCACTTACACAGGCAAATAATTTACTACGTAACAGTTTTACTAAAAGTGAAATTGATTTATTTTATAAAATTATGAAAGAGTATGCTTATTGGATACATCGAATGTATAAGATTTTCTTGACAAATTATTGTTTGGGTTCTAAAATTTTATAGTTTAAACATTTTTTATTATATAAAGGAGTCCTAACTATTATGGTTATTTTAAGGAATGTTCAACTTGATGATTTAGATGAGTTATTAGTTATTGAAAATGAGGGTTTTTCCACAGAAGAGGCCGCTACAAAAGAAGCTATAATTGAGAGGATTCGATTAATAAATGATACTTTTATTGTCGCAGAAAAAGAAGGTAATATTGTCGGCTATATTAATGGACCTGTTATTAATCAACCTTATATTACAGATGATCTTTTTGAAGAAATTAAGGAAAATACCTCAAAAGGTGGATACCAAAGCATCTTAGGATTGGTCGTCTCAAAATCAGCTAGAAACCAAAGGATAGCAAAATTATTAGTAGAGAAAATGGAAGAACTAGTTAAAGAAAATAGGAGAGAAGGAATTACTTTAACTTGTAAGAAAGAATTGATTCCCTTTTATGAAAAACTTGATTTTAAAAATCATGGAAGATCACACTCGCAACACGGTGGATTCACTTGGTACAATCTACTTAAATTAAGGAAAGATATGACTTGAAGTTTTCAATCTACAATACGCTTTATTTCATTATAAAAAAGGAGCTGTATAGGTTCCCTTAAATTTAGAAAGTACTACGGTTAAAATAAAGAGCCTCTCAAAAATGACAGAGGCTCTTTATTATTTTAATTACAGCAATAATTAGACCACCTAAAGCTATAGCGCTAAGATAAAACGCACCATTTAATAAAATCAAACCCACTCTGCTTCGCAGTGTGAGCCTAAATTCATAACTTCAAATTTTCTTGTTCATATTTTGGTCAAAGACCAAAAATATTATTCCGTTATTTTTTGACCAAAATAAAAACCCCTGAAGCCAATGGCTCCAAGGGGTTTTTATTATTAATACTGAGACATATACTGATCGCGTTCCCATGGGTGTACTTGGGTTCTAAACATATCCCATTCAATTTCTTTTGATTCGATGAAGTGCTCGAATAGGTGATCGCCTAGTGCGTTGATCATGACTTCGTTTGATTTCAGCAGCTCGAGTGCTTCTGCAAGTGTTGCAGGAAGGTCAGAGATGCCGTTTTCAAGACGCTCTTCTTTGTCCATGACATAGATGTTTCTGTCGATTGGTGCTGGTGCTTCTAGTTTGTTTTTGATTCCGTCTAGACCTGCTGCAAGTAATACACTTAGTGCAAGGTATGGGTTTGCAGATGGGTCTACGCTGCGCACTTCTACGCGTGTGCTGATGCCGCGTGATGCCGGGATACGGATCAATGGGCTGCGGTTTTGTGCACTCCATGCCACATAGCAAGGTGCTTCATAGCCAGGTACAAGACGCTTGTATGAGTTAACCGTTGGGTTTGTGACTGCGGTAAAGCTTGTTGCGTGCTTGACGATACCTGCGATAAAGTGTCTAGCCGTCTCGCTTAATTGTAAATCTGCTTTTTCATCAAAGAATGCGTTTTTACCATTTTTAAATAATGATAGGTTACAGTGCATTCCAGATCCGTTTACACCGAACAATGGTTTTGGCATGAATGTCGCATGAAGACCGTGTTTTCTCGCAATGGTTTTGACAACGAGTTTGAACGTTTGAATGTCGTCACAAGAACGGATTGCGCCTGCATATTTGAAATCAATTTCGTGCTGCCCTGGTGCTACTTCGTGGTGAGATGCTTCAATTTCAAAGCCCATTTCTTCAAGCTCTAGCACGATATCACGGCGGCAGTTTTCGCCTAGATCTGTTGGTGCAAGGTCAAAGTATCCGCCTTTATCATTTAGTTCAAGCGTTGGCTCGCCTTTTTCATCTAATTTAAATAAGAAGAATTCTGGCTCAGGTCCAAGGTTGAAATCACTAAATCCTAGTTCTTCCATTTCCTTTAAGATACGCTTTAAGTTGTTACGCGGGTCTCCATCAAATGGTGTCCCGTCTGGCTTATAAATGTCACAAATAAAGCGTGCAACTTTACCTTTTTCTGCTGTCCAAGGGAAAATAACAAATGTGTTTAGATCTGGGTATAGATACATATCTGATTCTTCGATACGTACGAATCCTTCAATAGATGAACCGTCAAACATACATTTGTTATCGAGAGCTTTTTCTAACTGGCTCACAGGAATCTCAACATTTTTAATCGTTCCGAGAATGTCTGTAAATTGCAGACGGATGTACTTTACGTTTTCCTCATTTACTAATTTTACGATATCTTCTCTTGTGTACTTTGCCATTTCGTAAAACTCCTCCCCTACAAAAGGTAAAATGTGTATAGCAATGCTTTTGCTAATTGGTTAACGGAAGAACCTTGACATATCCCCCTGCCTAAAGGTCGTTCCTTGTTGGAAACGTCCAGCCTGAATGAGTTCCTTCTTCAGTAGCTTCCTGAGTTCATCATCTGTCAAGTTGTGCTTCGCTGTGGTTTTTTCCTCCGTCTTTGTAACAGACGATGGATTTTCTGCCTCAGCTTTGGCAAAAAGCTTTTTGATTCCTGCCATGTTTACACCTTGTTCGATGAGGTTTTTAATTTCTAGTAATTTATCAACATCATGAAAAGAAAATAATCGGCGGTTTCCATCACTTCTTGCTGGAAATACTAAACCATTTTCCTCATAATAGCGAATTTGTCTTGCAGATAATTCTGTTAACTGCATGACAATCCCAATTGGGAATAAAGGCATTGAGCGGCGAATGTTATCACTCATCTCAACTGTCTCCTCCTCTTTGCTTAAATTTATTATATGTCATGTTATATTATGTGTCAACAAGATGTTAGGAATATTAACATGGATTTTTTTATTGAGCAGGTACTTCAATAAAACCTTGTTCCAATAAGGCATCGACAGCACTGCAAATCGCATTTTTCACATGGGCATACGTGAGTCCGCCTTGAACATAGGCAGTATAAGGCGGTCTGATCGGACCATCGGCTGATAATTCGATACTGGCTCCTTGTACAAATGTGCCCGCTGCCATAATGACATCATCCTCGTAGCCCGGCATATAGCTTGCATGTGGTGTGACGTGACTGTTAATCGGAGATGCATACTGGATTGCCTGACAGAACGCAATCATTTTTTTAGGATCTCCAAATTCAACTGATTGAATCAAATCCGTTCTTTTCGCATTCCACGCTGGGTTTGTTTGGAATCCGAGCTTCTCAAGAAAACGAGCCGTAAATACTGCGCCTTTTAAGCTTTGAGCCACAACATGCGGCGCCAAGAAAAAGCCTTGATACATTTCCTGGAGCGCATACAGCGATGCACCCGCTTCACTGCCGATGCCTGGAGAAGTCATTCGATAAGAGCAAGCTTCTACCCATTTTTCTTTTCCAACGATGTAGCCGCCTGTTTTGGCAAGGCCTCCGCCTGGGTTTTTAATGAGTGAACCGGCCATGAGATCAGCTCCGACATGACACGGCTCATTTAATTCAGTAAATTCACCATAACAGTTATCTACAAACACAATGATTTCTTCATTCATCTCTTTCACAAATGAAATCATTTGCTCAATTTCTTCTATAGTAAAGGATGGTCTTGACGCATAGCCTTTCGAACGCTGAATGCCGATGACTTTTGTTTTAGAGGAAATTGACTCTTTAACTTTCTCATAATCAACGGATCCATCTTGTCGTAAATCAATGGCTTTGTAGTCAATCTGGAAGTCTTTTAATGAGCCTGTCCCTTCTTTCCCGCGAATCCCGACAATTTCTTCTAGCGTATCGTATGGTTTTCCCGTCATATAGATCAATTCATCGCCAGGTCTCAGCACACCAAATAAGGCAATGGAAATTGCGTGTGTACCGGAAATAATCTGCGGACGCACAAGCCCGCTTTCTCCTCCGAAGACATCCGCATAAATCTTTTCTAATGTGTCTCTCCCCATATCATCGTAGCCATATCCAGTCGTCGGATTAAAGTGAGAGTCACTGACTTTGTGCTTTCGATAGCTTTCAAGCACCCGCCACTCATTTTGTTCGCTCTTTTGATCAATTTGCTGATGCACGTGTAAAATCTCTTGTTCTGTTTCTGCTGCTGCTTTTTCTAAAATACTGCCGTGTTTTAATGTGTGAAACATCTTGATTTAATTCCTTTCCAACATATACTTCTTGATTTGACCTAAAATGGTCTGATCCTCACCACTATATCCGGTGATGTCATATATCTCTGCTTCTTTTTGAAATTCTAGTGATTCCACAAGCGTTTCTGATTTTAATGCGGAGATGAGCTTGCCTTCATGCGCTGGAATCTTTACATGATATGGCTTTAAAAAGGCTTTTTTCAGCTCAGCCATAATATCCGCTTTTAACCTTTTTACATCTTCTTTGCGCTTAGCACTGATTAAGATGTGGCGATGCTTTGAAGATGGGATGAAATCTGGTCTAATTTGATCTTCCTTGTTATAAACAGTCAGCATCGGAATACGGTCCGCTTCTAATTCTTCTAAAAGCTCATGAACCGTTCGTTCGTGTCCTTCATAATCCTCATTAGAAGAGTCGATGACATGAAGCAAATAATCGGCTTCCTTCACTTCTTCAAGGGTGGAACGAAATGCGGCAATCAGTGTGGTCGGAAGGTCTTGGATAAAGCCAACCGTATCCGAAATCAGCACACTGTAGCCAGATTCTAATGTCATCTTACGTGTCATTGGATCAAGTGTCGCAAACAGCAGGTCCTCTTCATGACTATCCGCTTCTGTTAATTGGTTAAACAAAGTTGATTTTCCGGCATTCGTATACCCGACAATGGCAATTTGGAACACACCATTTTTCTTTCGGCGCTCCCGGTATCTTGTGCGGTGTTCTTTGACTGCAGATAACTGCCCGTTAATTTCATGAATGCGGTTTCGAATATGACGTCTGTCTGTTTCAAGTTTTGTTTCACCTGGACCTCTTGCGCCAATTCCGCCCCCTTGTCTTGAAAGGCTGATCCCTTGTCCACTTAGTCTCGGCAAGGCATACTGAAGCTGGGCAAGCTCTATTTGCAGCTTCCCCTCTCTTGTACGGGCTCTTTTTGCAAAGATATCTAAAATCAATTGCGTACGATCAATAATTTTCACATCTAAAGCAGTCGCCAAAGCTTTTAGCTGGCTTGGAGAAAGCTCGTCATTAAAAATAACGACATCACATTCGAGTTCCTCGCAAAGCACTTCAAGTTCTTCTACTTTCCCTTTACCGATATACGTTGCACTGTCTTGTCTATTTCTCTTCTGCGTCATCACGCTGACAGCTTCACCGCCAGCGGTTTTAGTTAACGAAGCTAATTCTTCCATTGAGTATTGAAAGCGTTCATCCGTTACATGCGGCAATTGGCAGCCGACAAGGATCGCTTTTTCAGTCATTTCATGTTCATTCAACGTTAGTTGTTTCCTTTCTGTACTTAAGTTTTCAGTAGTACCATCATACCAAACACATCACACGTATACCACTATTCGGATGGTTTATTTTAGTGACTCTTTATAAAAAGGATACGCCATTTCAAGAAGGCGTATCCTCTTTCATTTGAAGATCGTGACTTTTAATGGTCAGCAGATCTTTTTTATCATAATGATCCACAAGAAGCAGTCTCATCGCCTGGGTTCGTATGGCTTTTTCAATGGTGTTTCGCACAAACCGGCCGTTGCTGAATTTTGCCGGGCTTGTGGTACTTTTAATGTGCATTAAATAATCCCGCAGCTTCCATTCGGCTTCTTGTGTAAATACATATTCTCTGTCTGCCATCATTCGTTTTGCAATATCCATGAGCTGATCGACTGTATAATCAGGAAAGCTGATGTTGATTGGAAATCTTGATTGCAGGCCGGGGTTTAAAGAAAGAAAATGATCCATTTCCTTGGAGTAGCCAGCAAGAATGAGAATGAATTCGTGCTGTTTGTCCTCCATATGTTTTACAAGGGTATCAATCGCCTCTTTTCCAAAATCCTTTTCTCCTCCGCGTGCAAGAGAATAGGCTTCGTCAATGAACAAAATACCACCTAGTGATTTTTTAATTAAATCCCTTGTTTTTTGCGCTGTATGACCAATATACTCTCCAACAAGATCACCGCGTTCTGCTTCAATTAAGTGACCCTTTGAGAGCACATTCATTTCAAAGAAAAGCTTCCCGACAAGTCTTGCAACTGTGGTTTTTCCTGTGCCAGGATTTCCTTTGAACATCATATGAAGCGCTTGTTTTCCTACCTTTAACCCTTGTTCTTGCCGTTTTTGATTAACAAAAATCCAAGCATAAATCTCTTTTATGTTTCGTTTCATTTCATCCATACCGACAAGGCTGTTCATTTCACGCTCTATTTCCCGTAAGATGCTGTGTTTTGCCTCATTTTTCTGCAAGGCTTCCAGGTATTCTGCCTCTGAGTCTGCATCAACCAATACTTGCTTTTGTCCGTTAAGTATAATATTGATTTGGCCGTTGTTTTTATATGTGACAGCTCGCTCCAACGTATTCACCTCTCGCTCTTCTCTCTTTATTCTATTCGGGTGGAGCTGTAATCGTGACAATCGCCCGCTTAAGCCCAAGTTTGCTGTCAAAATGACCCGAGATACCGAATATTGTAGGGATTTCTGCGGTTTCCCAGGAAATGATGTGCTATTTCCATTGTATTCATCCCGTTTGGGCGGACAAACCAACAATTTGCTTTTTCTTAGAAAAATGTAGCTTTTTGATCACAAATGATGCAGAAAAGAGTCTCAATGATTTCCGCATTTTGTACAGGCAATTCTTCTATTTTCTCATAAAATAAAGACGAGGTGATGAATAGATGGTGAAAATTTTTATTGATCCTGGCCACGGAGGAACAGATTCTGGAGCTAGTGCTAATGGACTTTTGGAGAAAAATATAACACTTCAAATCGCGCTTTTATTGAGAGACATTTTGATTAGTGAATATGATGGGGTTTCCGTCCGCTTAAGTCGTTCAACTGACCAATCCGTCACTTTGTCCCAGCGTACGAATGCGGCAAACAGCTGGGGGGCAGACTATTTCGTGTCTATTCATATTAATGCTGGCGGGGGCACAGGGTTTGAAAGCTATGTGTATCCTGGCGTTTCAGCACCGACCACCACGTATCGCAATGCCCTTCATGATGAAATTGTCCGCTCGGTTGATTTTGCGAACCGCGGCAAGAAAACTGCGAACTTCCACGTTCTTCGAGAAACTTCTATGCCCGCTATTTTAACAGAGAATGGTTTTATTGATACGGCAGCTGATGCTAATAAGCTCCGCAACGCAACCTTCCTTCAAGGCATCGCTCGCGCTCATGCGACTGGTCTAGAAGAAGCCTTTCAATTGAAAAAAAAAGCAAGTAATCTTTATAAAGTGCAGGCAGGAGCTTTCAAAGTGAAAGCCAATGCAGATGAATTAGCAGCAACACTTAAATCCAAAGGCTTTGACGCGTTTGTTGTATTAGACGGCGGCATGTTCCGAGTACAGGCCGGCGCTTTCCGTACAAAACAAAATGCAGATGACCTCGTCGCAAGATTGAAGCAGGCCGGTCACGACGCATTCGTTTTCCAATAAGCTGTAGCTGTTTTAACGAAACAAACCGGCTCAAGTCTTCTGCTGAGCCGGTTTGTTGTGTATTCATTTACGCTAGGATGTTGACAACAAATTGAGACCATGTTTCAAGACGGTCGAAGTATTCAGGCTTTTTCAAATCGGCTGCTTTCATCCATTTTCCTGAGATTTGATCTGTTTCTTTTACTTCCACATGAGCACCCGGAGATAGCTCAAGCGCTGATAACAGTCCGATGTGCACACGGCCGACACTGTTGTCATCGTCATTGATTAATCCAAGGGTTTTCATTTCAAGTTTGTCTTCTTCTTGAATAGAAAGTTCTTCGTCCAGCTCACGATCTGTATTTTCTTTTAGAATCTCAGCAAAGTTTTTTCCTTCGATGAAATTCATATGCCCCCCAAAGCCAAGAGATAACTTATGATGTAAGCGAGTCTCTCCCCCGCCTTGAAGTCTTTCGTATACATACACTTCGTCCTCACGCTTAATCACAACATAAGGAATCGGCTGCTTGAAGTCAGGATTTTCTTCTGCATCGCCTCTTCGCATTTGCTCGAAGTGCTCTTCGATTTCTTTCATTATTGTGCTGATTGTTTTCTCTTCACTGTTCACACCATTAAACGCAAGTGTTTCGTTTTGGAACACGCGTGCGCGTGGTGCAACTAAAATGATTTCGTCCATTTTTCCCATGTTCGGTAACCTCCAGTATGTAACACATTGTTAGAAATGGCAAAAAGCCAAAACGAGTGATGCGTTTTGACTTTTACGCTTTCCTTATGATTCATCTCCAAAGAAGAAGTCGTCATCTTTTAACGGCTCAACTGTTGCTTTTTTGTAGCCGTTCCCTTTCATTGAGAAGAAGTCATGCGACTTTGTTTTTGTATTGAGTCCATTCAATACAATAGGATTGATCTCTTCTTCTTCAAAGTAAGGGGCAAATCCAAGGTTCATTAACGCTTTATTGGCATTGTAACGAATGAACTTTTTCACATCATGCGATAAATTGACTTGGTCATAAATATCTTCAGTGTAATGAAGTTCATTTTCATAAAGCTCGTTTAAAAGGTCAATAGAGAAATCATACAGCTCTTTTTGCACGTCAGGTGTTTGTTTGTTGTAAATTTCTTGTGCTAATAATCCAACATACACACCATGAATCGCTTCATCACGCAAAATTAAGTTGATGATTTCACCACTTTGCATGAGCTTTCCTTGTCCATAGAAATAAAGCGGGTAGTAAAAACCACTATAAAATAGGAAACTTTCTAAATAAACAGAAGCAACCATTGCTTTAAAGAGAGAAATAGGATCGTCCTTTTGAATCGAACGGTATAAACTGACAATCATATCTGCTTTCTTTTGCAGGAATTTATTCTTCTTGACCCATTCAAACACTTCACTGATCGTTTCAGTTGGTGCAAGTGTCATGAAGATATTGGAGTATGATTTCGCATGCACCGCATTTTCCATCATTGCCATAAAGTTGAGTACAGCTTTACGCTGATGGCCGTCCACATGTTCAGCAACAATCGGCATCCCTGTATTTCCTTGTTCTGTATCAAGTAAAGTCAGTCCAGCAAGTACCTTCATGTACGTATCTCGCTCTTTTTCACCTAAATATTTCCATGTTAAGAGATCTCCGTTTAAGGAAATCTCTTCTGGAAGCCAGAACTGCTTCACATTTTGGTTGTAAAACATTTGTGTAAAATCGTCTTCGTGTTTTGACCAGTTGGCTGCATCATAAATTTTTGTCACGTTAAACTCTCCTTTAATCAAACAACACAAGAAAGACAGCCTTCCTGCCCTGTATCCTTCGTTCTTGCATAATAAAGTGTCTTAATGCCTTTATGGTGTGCATAAAGATCGATGCGGTTTAAATCACGCGTTGTCATCGTATCTTTTAAGAATAGTGTAAAGCTGATTCCTTGATCGACGTGCTGCTGAATCGTTGCGATCATATCGACCACTTTAAACATGTCCATATCGTACGCTTCTTTATAGAAGAACCAGTTTTGTGCTGAAAGACCTGGCATTGGGTAATAGGTTTTGCTGTTGCCGTATGTTCTTTCTTCGATACGTTCCATAATTGGCATCACAGAAGCTGTTGCCGATTGAACATAGGAAATGGAACCTGTTGGTGCAATACATAAACGATAGCTGTGATACATGCCATGTTCCGCTACAAATTCTTTGAGTGCGGCCCAGTCTTCTTTTGTTGGAATGTGCATGCCTTCAAATAGCGCTGCTGCTTTTTCTGTTTTTGGTGTGAAATCATTCTCCACGTATTTATTGAAGTACTCACCAGTTGCATAGCCAGAGCCTTCATAACGATGGAATGTTTCTCCTTTTTCTTTCGCAAGCTCACTTGAGCGTTTAATTGAATAATAGTTCACCATCATAAAGAATGTATTTGCGAAATCTCTTGCTTCTTCACTTTCATAGGCAATTTGGTTTTGAGCTAAATACCCGTGAAGGTTCATCGCACCGAGTCCGATTGACTTCATCGCTTTGTTCGCTTTTCGAACAGCTGGTGCATTGCGAATGTCTGTTGTTTCAGACACAAGCGTTAGTGAGTCTGTTGCAAGCTTAACCGTTTTTTCAATCGATTTGTTTTTCATGACATTCATGATATTTAATGAACCAAGGTTACAAGAAATATCAAGACCGATTTCATCTTCTTGATCATAGTCCGTGTAAGAAGAAACCTCTGAAGCCTGAAGCACTTCTGAGCAAAGGTTTGAGAATTTCACTCGTGAAATATGGTTCAAGGCATGCTCTCTGTTTACATTATCTTGGAACATGATATATGGATAGCCTGATTCTGAGCGTAGAACAGCCAACTTTTCAAGAAGCTTTCTCGGATTGACTTTTTCTTTTTTGACTTTCGGGTTTTCTACAAGCTCGTCATACATTTCTTCCATGTCCATCTCATCAAGATGCTGTCCATATTCTTTATAGACTGTATGCGGATAGAAGGTATAAGCTGTTTTATCTTCTCTAGCAAGCTCGATAAATTTATCCGGGATGACGACTCCGATGGACAGAGTTTTCACGCGAACATCTTCATCGGCAGAGATTTTTTTCGTATCTAAGAAATCATTGATATCTCTGTGGAAAATATTCAAGTAGGCACTGCCTGATCCTTGTCTTTGCCCCATTTGATCTGCATATCTGAATGCATTATCAAGAAGCTTCATCACGCCGACGACACCTTTTGTCGCGTTTTCGACATCTTTGATTGCTTCGCCTTTTGCACGAAGTTTTGACAGGTTCAAACTGACGCCGCCGCCTAGTTTTGACAGCTGCATGGAAATATCAATCGCTCTTGAAATATCGTTTAGTGAGTCATTTACTTCAAGCAAGAAGCAGCTCACAAGTTCACCGCGTCTTTTACGTCCAGCGTTCAAGAAGGTTGGTGTACTTGGCTGGTACTCTTGATTGATCATCAGTTCTACAAACTCAAGTGCTTTTTCTTTATCCCCACCTGCAAAGAAAAGTGCTACAACTGAAATGCGGTCTTCATAGCGTTCAAGGATTTTCTTTTTATCATTTGTTTTCAGTGCATAGTCATTGTAAAACTTAAACGCACTCATAAATGATGGGAATCTAAATTTTTTGGCATATGCAGCTTCAAAGACTTCTTTAATATCTGCCATGCTATATTGTCTTAAAAATTCTTCCTCATAGTAGTCGTTTTCTATTAAGTAATCAATCTTCTCTTCTAGATTATGAAAAAAGACCGTGTTTTGATTGATGTAATCTACGAAATAACTATGTACAGCTTCTTTGTCCTTATCGAACTGAAACTTTCCTTCTTTTTGAATCATAATTTCGTTATTTAATTGTATCCACTTTGGAACCTGATTTTGTGACAATTCTTTCTACCTCCTGTGTAAACAATTCAACATCCCTTTTTGTTCCGCTTAGTTCAAAGGTGTGCAAAATAGGAACTTGATATTGTTTAGAAATCGTATCGGCGCTTTTTGCAAAATTATCTCCCCACACTTTGTTGCCACTCACCGCAACACCTAGTAAAAGGTGAGCATTTTTCTCTAAAAAGGACTGAGTGGTACTAGGGACTTGTCCAAATCCTGTCGTAAAGGTGACGAGAATAAACGGCGTATCCAAAAACTCTTCTCCAGTCAATTTTCGTTTGTCTGTAAAAGGGGTCTTGTCCAAAAAGCGTTGAACATTTCCTGTTTTTGAATCAAATACGATTTGAATCAATTCCATCACGACCTAGTTTTTAGTATTGTTGATCATTTCGCTATTCACTATATATAGTATACTATGTTTTTTCAAAACACAACATATAGATGTTCGAAACGAAAAAAATCAACCAACCCGGCCGAACCTTCATAGCCGAACTCGTACGTTCAAATAAATAGAGCAGAACAGGATCTAAAAATAGACTGCTCTACTCCCTATTCAACTGAAACCGAAATCTATCATAACACGAAAAAAAATCGCTTAGTAGACTAGACTTTTTGTTTTATTTTTTGTAGGCATCGCACTGTAAATCTTCTGACACTTCTGTAATTTCCACTTCAACACCTAATTCTTTTAGCACCGCTTCAAGCGCAGAGACGATTGAAGCTTCTCTCACTAATTCTTTCCCATTTACAGAAACACTCGTTCCATATTCGAAACAGGAATCGTCTTCACAAGTTTGTTCCCAATGATTAATTTTAATTTTATGTGTCATGAACTCATCCTTTTCTGTCTAGATGTCTGATGCATGATTATAGTGTAGCGGCTTCACATTCATTTGTAAATTTACGTGCTTACTCTTCTTCATCAAGGTCATCATCATATTCTTCGTCGTCCCATTCATCTATGTATTTCGTTGTAACGAGAGTCAGCTCTCCTTCTTTTTCATCAAACCGGTACACATGTACTTGATCATCTTTCACAACAGCAAAATGATTATTTTTTAGTGCAGCAGATGATGGTAAAACTCCATCTGCATTTTCATGAGAATGGTTATTCCAACTTTCTTGTCTCGTTTCAATGTTTGAGATAGCGCACGATCCAAACAAGACAACAATTCCAATCAAAAGAAGGATCACTCTAATCCTTCTTAATTCAAGCTCTGCATTTTCCATATGAATTCTCTCACCCTTCTAATATCCAATAAGGAATTATACGGAAAATTGGCAGAAAAGTTTCATTGCATACAAAATAGCCCCTCTGCACTGACAAAAAACGTAGCGGGTTCCGGCCGGTTTATTCGCAGAGGCATGGGGCTATTTTAAATACAACATATCCTATTCTAATTCTAGATTTACATTCTTTTGAGGTGCAAATGTAGAAATGGCGTGTTTATAAATAAGCTGCTGCTTCCCTTCTGTTTCAAGCAGCACCGTGAAATTGTCAAACCCTTTCACTTGACCGCGAAGCTGAAAGCCATTCAGCAAGAATACTGTGACAAATGTATTGTCTTTGCGGATCTGATTCAAAAACTGCTCCTGAATATTAATCGGTTTCATGTTTCGTCCTCCTTGATTCTGATAACTACAGTTTCGCTTTAAGTCCAAGCTTTCCTGCTATATATGCGAAAATTTCCTCTTTTTTGTCTGAAAAGTGGCAAGGCGGTGTCATATCAAACCAAGTGACCGCCATTTTATTACGGAACCACGTGAACTGACGCTTCGCATATCTACGGGAATTTTGCTTTAATTGCTGGATGGCTTCATCAAGTGAGCAGTCACCTTGAAAATAGGCATACAGCTCTTTATAACCAATGGCTTGAACAGACTGACAATCCTTCAAGCCAGATTGATAAAGTGCTCTCACTTCTTCAATTAAGCCCTCATCTATCATCATATCAATTCTTTGATGAATGCGCTCGTACAAAACCTCTCGATCCATTTTCAGCCCAATGAAGGCTGTATCATAAAGAGGAACTTCTTGATGCCCGTTTTGCATCTCCGACATTTTCTGACCTGTTGTATGAATCACTTCCAACGCCCGGATCACGCGGCGGACGTTATTTGGATGAATAGCGTTTGCCGCATCAGGATCTACTGCCTTTAGCTTTTCGTGCAGCAAAAGCGCGCCGTGCTGCTGTTCAAAGAGCGTCATTTCTTCTCTAAAAGCAGGATCACTTTTCTCATCCGTAAATGTGTAATCATATAAAACAGATTGGATATAGAGGCCTGTTCCGCCGACAATCATTGGCGTTTTCCCTCTAGCGGCAATCTCTTTGATCTTCGAACGAACCAGCTGCTGAAATTCAGCTGTCGAAAAAGATTCGTCCGGCTGTTTAATATCAATTAAATGGTGCGGGATGCCATTCATTTCTTCGGGGGTGATTTTAGCTGTTCCGATATCCATCCCTTTATAAATCTGCATCGAATCCCCGCTGATAATCTCTCCATTAAATGCTTTGGCTATATCAATGCTCAATTTGGTTTTGCCGACAGCTGTCGGCCCTACTAACACGATTACTGGCTGCTTCGCTTTATTCATAACATCACTCACTTTTACAAAACTGCCTACAGTATAGCATAACTTTTCTTACTCTCCTATATCCTGCCCATCACCAGCCAAGCGGTTCATTTCCAACCACCTCATATGTTTTTCCTTTTAAACGATGCTTATGGGTTGGCCGCTTCTCATCTGGACTATAGACGACACCTCCATATGGGATGGGAACAGAATCGAGATAGGCTGAATAGGTGACTTCCTGGATCTCGTGATAATGTGTTCCATCCACTCTCGGAATTGCAGGCCCTGTGACCCCGTAGTACCTGTGGAAATGCCCTCTTTCAAAGGAGGTGATTCCGCGATAAAAATGAGTATGCCGGTCGGTATTGCTTCCATTCACAGGCTGAGAAATACCTTCTATTAAATGATAATGCCCCTCTGTTACATCCGTACGTGCTTTATATGCATGAGCATGCGGCGGACACTTTGCCCAATCAGATGGATACAGGCCCATTTCTAACATTCCTCCTTATATTAGGCGTTCACCCAAACATATGTAGACAACTGGAATACACTGATGTCAGTTACAGTGATTTTATGAGAAAGGAGCCTTTCATTATGAATTATTTTGACGCACCTCCGTTTATTCAAGAAGACATGAGAAGACCTTTTGGATTTGGGTTTGGCCGCCCTGGTTTTGGATTTGGGAGACCCGGTTTTGGATTTGGCCGCCCAGGCTTTGGCTTTGGAAGACCTGGATTCTTTGGACCCCCATTTTTAGGTGGTTTTGCTGGCGGTCTGCTTGCTGGATCTTTGCTTGCTCCAGGATTTGGATATCCTTATCCGCCATTCCCGCCATATGGACCATACCCTTGGTATTAAATATGACGTTTAAGTGAAAACATCCGTTCATAAAATGAATCGATTGACACACTCTTTTTTCATGGGTTAACATTTACTTTACCGACTGTTCAGTAAAGTAGGTGTTTTTTTTATGTCTAAAACCAAAAAAGAGCAAATTTTTGACGCGGCTGCCAGCACAATTCTAAAAGAAGGAGTCAGCCAGCTCACCCTTCAGCAGGTGGCAGAGCATGCAAATATGACCAAAGCTGGTCTGCTTTATCATTTTTCAAGCAAGGAAGAGCTCGTCCAAAAAATGAATGAGCATGCGATTCTTTGTTTTCGTCAGCAGCTCGAGACGTATCAAGAAACATACAAACACGAAAAAGCGCCTTATGTACGCGCATATATATTGGCCACATTACATGATCTAGATATGCAGCATACGACCCAGCTATGTACAAGTATGCTGGCTACGATGTCATTTGATGATGCGCTGCTGCAACCTTGGCGTGATTTTTATGCGGAGTTCAAAGAAAAAGCATCTGAGGAAATAAGCGATCCTGCACTGAGTCAGCTGATCCGCCTTGCATGTGATGGGATATGGTTTTCAGAAATGTTTCAGCTTGAACCGCTGAAAAGAGAGGAAAAAACCCTTTTACTTCATCGAATTTTACACCTATTAGAGGAGGGATGATCATGATCCTCGGATATCTTTTTTTGGCTGTTGCCATTTTTTCAGAAGCCATTGGCGCCGCGATGTTAAAATTATCAAATGGCTTTACGCGCTGGAAGCCTAGCGCTGCCGTTGTGGCTGGCTATACACTTGCTTTTTATATGCTGTCATTGACGCTCAATATCATTCCGCTAAGCATGTCTTACGCAACATGGTCTGGGGTTGGTACGGTCCTCACGGCTATTTTTGGCGTGCTCTTTTTCAAAGAAACCTTGAACCAAAAAGCAGTCATTGGCATGGCGATGCTTGTCTCAGGGGTCGTACTATTGAATATGTCATAAAGGATGTGAGAGATCATGAAAGGAATGCTCTACTTAACAGGAGCCATTTTAACGGAGGTTTTTGGCAGTACAATGCTGAAGCTTTCACAAGGCTTTACGCAGCTGCTGCCGAGTATTGGGGTACTGATCGGATTTGGCTGCGCCTTTACTTTCCTCAGTTTGGCACTAAAAACCATTGAGCTTTCGTCTGCCTATGCAACCTGGTCTGGCGTTGGAACAGCCCTTACCGCTCTTGTAGGACTTGTGCTGTTTAACGAAACCATCAGCACGAAAGGCTTCATCGGCCTTGCACTTGTCATCTGCGGCGTGATTGTCTTAAATCAATCCAAGAAGCAACAGAACGAAACCAAAGCACAACTCGATCAAACCGAATGGACGTCATAAAAAAAGTCATTTTCTCCATATTTCAAGAGAAAATGACTTTTTTGTTTTTAACGGCCGACTTGAATGGTTTCTTCTAAAGAAATGTTCACATTCCCCTGAACAGCTCTTGAGATCATACATGAGCTTTCGGCTTTATGCGCAAGCTTACGGGCAAGCTCAATTTCATGTGCAGAAGCGGACTCTTTAAGTGTGATGACAGGTCGATGAATGATTTCCTCATAAGTAAACACACCATTTGTCACATCTACGACGGCTTCAGAGCTCATCGATAGATCCTCTTTCTCTAATTGACTCCGCTCCATCATGGCTGCAAGTGTAATGATATAACACGTAGCCGCTGCACCTAAGAGCATCTCATCTGGATTGGTTCCAACACCAGGACCGTCCATTTCCTTTGGAATCGAAATCTTTGTTTTTAATTGTTCACATGCGATTGTACCCACATCGTTACGCAGACCAGGCCAGCTTGCCTGAAGATGAAAATGATGACGCGCCATATCCGTCTCTCCTTTTGTTATCACTGTTCATAGTGTAACAAGAATTCCCCTGCTTGTCTTAGCATGTGCACAGCCATTATGTATATTCTTCATCCAGCACTGTCCGAATCGCCCTGACATAACGATAGAATGTCTCGTTTTTTGTACTTGACCGCCTCCGAAAATCGAAACTGTCAAATAAAGCTTCACGCTGACTTCTACTAATCTCAAGCTGCACACTCTGCCCTGTTTTTGTAAGATTATTAATATTATGATTGCTTGTCCCGCTCAGGGTTGCGTGTGCGACAGCTAGTTCAGCAGAAAATCCGTTCCGCTCTAATGAGTTGACAATTTTCTCTGCACGGTCGTAATCTGTTCCGCCGACGAGAGTATGGTCAATTCCTTCCTCGCCTTTGTATCCATGCACTGCTAAAATGTAATCATGTGCTTTTGCCTGCGCGACGCCGATTGGCTCATCAAAGTTTGTACTTGTAATATGAAGTTCTGATGCATTCTCTCTTAGACCTTCAAATAAATACGTCGAAAAATCGTTGTCAAAAAAATGGACGATCTCGCTCACGCCGCCTTCGATCCTCCCGCCATGAGGTGACATCACAAGAAGGCGGCTGCCGGGCACTGGGTTGGCTGTAATGTTATAGCTGCTCGTTGATTCGTTTTCTTCAAGTTCTTTAAAATTTCGATAAATATCATTTGAACCGCTTTCGTCTTCCCCACCTGATGACACTGGCTCATCATGTTCCTGTGCTTGCATGGTATAATAAACGCCCCATCCGATCGCAAGCAGGAGAAGCAAAGCAAAAAACTTCTTCATTCCCGTTCTCCTTTAACAGATTTCTAAGCCGTTTCTATGATTTATATTGAATCATCATTTCTTATCATTTTTTCCACATTTTCTCTTCACGTTTGATCATAACACTCTAGATCATGAGATTCCTCAAAAATAAGATAATTGCATTTATATACACAGAAACGCCTCTCCTCTTTGAAAACAGAGTTAGAATAGTATGACAAACAAATGACGTTATGTTTAATATGACCTAGTCCTATCCAGTCTGTTTTCTTTAATTCGGCTTTTTTTGATAAGGATTTGATGTTTTCCATCTGTCACGCATCACATTTATATGAGCATTGACCCTGTCCACAGCCCTCCTTTTTCTGCAAAATCCTCTGTTTCACTGGTTCTCTCAGAAGAACTCTCCCACCTATCATCGGCAGATTCTAAATGATTTCCACCTTTTTCTATTATTTTACAAAATGTAAGCGCTTTTCTTTTTTGAAAGACATAAGCAAGCCGCCAATATAAAGAAAAGGAGGGACAAGAATCCGAACCAAGCAGTTCTCATTCTCATAACGTAAGAGTGTACGAGAATGGATAGCTGGAATGGAGGGCATCACATGTTTGGATTTTCTATGGTGCAGATGGTCAGAACACATGCTAGTAAACTAGATCAGCCTTTAAGAGAGACCGTTCTTCACCTTTATAAACCTTTTAAATGGACGCCATGCTTTCTTCATCGTTTTTTCGAAGGCAGGCTGAAGAAGAAAAAGAAGCTTCGTGTGATCATTGAATTTAAGGAAGGTGCAGCCGAAGCAGGGATTCAAAGCACAAAACAGCTCATGAAAAAAAGCAGAAAAACAAATATAAAACGGCATTTTTCACATATCGACTGCTGCGCTGCTGATCTAACGCCTGCTGCTTTAGAGGAGCTATTAGCAAATGGGGAGCATATTCGTAAAATTTATTTAGACCGGAAAGTTCATGCGCTGCTGGATGTAGCCGCACAAGCAAGCCATGCTGAAGAAGTCATCCGAAACGGGACAACTTTAACCGGAGAAGGAATTACGGTCGCTGTCATTGACACAGGAATTTATCCGCATGAAGATTTAGATGGAAGAATTCGAGATTTTGTGGATTTCGTCAAACAAAAAACAAAGCCTTATGATGATAATGGCCACGGTACTCACTGCGCGGGAGATGTCGCGGGAGATGGAGCCGCTTCAGACGGCTTATACAAAGGACCTGCCCCAAAAGCAAATCTGATTGGCGTGAAAGTGTTAAATAAACAAGGGGCTGGATCACTTTCTACTATTATAGAAGGTGTTGAATGGTGCATACAGTTCAACGAAGACCACCCTGATGATCCGATTCATATTATCAGTATGTCGCTAGGCGGAGCTGCGCAGCGTTATGATGACGAACAGGACGATCCAATGGTGCGTGCTGTCAATGCGGCTTGGGATCAAGGCATTGTTGTATGCGTCGCTGCAGGAAACTCTGGTCCTAACAGCCAGACAATTGCAAGCCCTGCTGTCAGCCAAAAAGTCATTACGGTCGGAGCCTACGATGACAGGAATACACCAGAATCAAGTGACGATGTCGTGGCACCGTTTTCAAGCAGAGGACCAACGGTTTACGGGGAGGCAAAACCTGATATCCTCGCACCAGGCGTAAACATCGTTTCTCTCAGATCACCAAGATCCTTTCTGGATAAACTCGATAAATCAAGCAGAGTCGATCATGATTATACAACGTTATCTGGCACATCGATGGCAACACCGATTTGTGCTGGTATTTGCGCTCTACTACTAGAGCATTCACCAGATTTAACACCGAATGAAATCAAAACCCTGTTAAAAGAAAATACAAGCAAGTGGTCTGGGGATGACCCGATGATTTATGGAGCAGGTGCAATTGACGCAGAAAAAGCAATCAAAGAATAAAGAAAAAAGCCCTTTACGTTTATGCGTAAAGGGTGTTGTTTGTCTCATTTTTAAGTGTGAAGTCTTTCATCTACTTGAGCAGCTGACATGTTATGCTTCGTTCTCATACATCTCATCTCCTTTTTGAATGTGCGTACGCGCTTCGATCACAATCTCAAAAAAAGTGGAGGATTCCTTGTACATGTCGCGTTCCTTATAATAATTAGCCGCATCAAGTGCTAATTCCTCTAAATCAGCAAACATTTTTTTATTTCTCAGACCAAAAAGGGCCGACCTCAATTGCTCACAGCCGTCTTTCTCTATATAGAGCGCCTGCAAAAATTGGAATTTCAACTGATAAATTTCATCTTCCAATACACAAGCCTCTTTCATTCCTGTAGATATGGCCTCGCCCGCCCGCTGAATATCTCCGAGTTTAAAACAAGTAAGGGCAAGTGAAAACAATGATTTGATCATCGTGGATGCTTGATCTTTCTGATAAAGTGAGATGGCTTGTTCAAAAAAGACAGTCGCTGTATGGTACGTTCCCATACTATAATGGCAAGTGCCTAAGTTATTAAGAGCCATTGCTTTAAAGTAAGATGTGCATTCTTTTTGTTCCATCGCTTCACAGACCTTTAACGCTTTTTCTAAATAAGGAAGCGCTTTTTGATACTGATTAACATCAATCCAATTACCTGCCATGACAAAATCACATTGAATGCTTCTTTTTCCATAAAGCTGATGTTTCTTGTAGATGTCTCTTGCCTTTTTAGCGTAGTGCATGGAGAAATAGGTTTGTTTCATATGATAGTATACTTCTGCGATTTTATAGTAAAATTCTGCTTTTTCAATCTCATCTGTCACTAAAATCAGTTGATGTTCAGCATGCTTGTAATATGAAATGGCCTCGATATAGCGGCGCTGGATAAACGCATACATTCCATGAAAAAAATGAAAATAATAGCCGAGTAAGCCTGTCATCTCATCTTCTGCATCGTCAATTTCTTTAGGAAAGGACACTGCTTGAAGCGTTTCACTCCCTGCATGGACTGGCGCTAAGTGCTGAAGCATCATTTGATGGCGAAAATCCATTAGAGAATAGTATAGGAGTAAATCTTGATCCTCTTCCATATCATGAATTTCTTCTTCAACAAGGCGCTTCATGCCGTTTGCCTGTTCAACTTCAAATTTGCAAATATGCGTGTACCATTGATTGATCTTTACACCTACTTCGGAAGATGGTATTTTGTGTGCCATCCACTTCAGCCCCATTCTATCATATCAAACTGATAACTATTATTTTACATAATTTATGTTTTTAAGGCAAATTGTAAGTTATTACATATTTTATGTTCAAATTGCATATTCCTATCTTTTTTACCAAGTTTAAATAGAGTACTTTTGCCCATCAAAATTGTTTTACGAAGAAGGGTCGAATTCTCTGAGCACTTCTTTTAACGCATTAATATAGCGTCTGAATGCTTTTTTCTTTCCCTTTCTCGTATCAAAATTGTCAAAAAAAGCTTCTCTTTGCGCTGTACTAATTTCGAGCTGCACGCTTTCACCACTCGCATTTCGATTATTTATATTTTTAGGGTCTGTACCAGAAAGCCGTTCGCCTTTTTGTACCATTTCTGCGGAAAATCCCCGATCTTTTAGTTCTCGTACAACTGCTCTTTGCATTTTTTCATTTGTGCCGCCAACGAGCGTGTGTCTTTTATCACTTTTATAGCCGTGGATGGAAACTGAAAAAGGATACGTTTTAATCATTTGAACCAAAATGGGTTCATCAAAATTGGTACTCGTGATATGCAGGTCCCGGTTATTGTCTTGCTTTGTACCTTCGAACAAATACGTAGAGTAGCTTTCTTGAAAGGCTTCTACAATTTCACTTGTTCCTGGTTCAATGTCACCTCCATGAGGAGAAAATACGAGTAAATCACTTCCGCCCTTTTCGTGAAATTCTATCTCATAACCGTCTCTTTCATATCGCATGAGCTGTTTAAAGTTTTCATATTGATCGCCTTGTTTTCGCTCTTTTTGATACTTTTCTACCTCTTGATGATGCTGCTTTTGCTCTTTTTTTTCTTGAACAGAATGGCTGCATTTCACCATTAAAAGAGTACACAGAATAAGAAAGATGAATCCACATATTAGTAACCTTTTCATTTCACCGCTCCTTTTTTCTCTTAGGTGTCATCTTACCGCAATATTTTACTATCAATGGCTTAGAAAATTCAAAGGTTGTCCGGCTCATTTGAATGAATCAGGAGAAGTTACCTGTTTTTAATGTTATCTAGGTATTTCAGAGGTCTTTAAATTTTTGTTGTGAACGTAAAAACTAAATCGTATGACCTCATTTCAATTTTAGTTAAAACCACCTACAAAAATGGCAATATTACTCTTTTCTTCAAACAAAAAAGCTGTAAACAAAAGGAGTGCCCCCTTCAGTTTACAGCTAGTCTCTGTATATCATCATTACATTCTTAATTCATTCTCTAAAGCTGTCATCACTTCATCTTGCGTCAGTCCCTGTGCAAGTGAAATCTCACTCACTAACATACCTCTTGCATCTTCAAGCATCTTCTTTTCACTTGAATTTAATGCTTTCTTCTGATTTCGTCTCATTAGATCTTTGACAACGTCTGCACCATCTTCGATCGCACCTGTTTTTAGCTTTTTCAGATTTTCATCATATCTTTGCTTCCAAGTAAGCGTGTCGTCGTTTGTTTCTTCTGCAAAATTGTTCATCACAACTTTCAGCGTTGCTTGATCTGCTACCGGACGTATACCTAGTTGATTGATTCTGCCTTTTGGGACCATCATCTGCATATTCGGCATTTGAATCAGGAAATATTCCTGCGTCTTACCTAAAATCTCTTTTTCTTCCATTCCTTCAATCACACCGGCTCCATGCATTGGATAAACAATTTTATCACCTATTTGAAACAAATCCGCCACCTCCGAAAGTATTCACAATATCATTATAACACATTTCATCAGAGGATAAAAATTTATATTTTATCATGTTAATTTAGCACTAGTCAATTCTTTTTATTTGAGTTTTTTCAGAAAAAGGCCTTTTTTTATAAAAGAAGCAAGAGCATCCAGTCCTCATGACTCTTTCTTGCATATACTAGCATTGAGTCACATTTAGGAGGGATGACAATGTGCAAATGCAAGTGCAAACATTCCCACTCACACTGCCATAAAAAGCATGACGATCATTGCCATGAGGATCCATGTAGAGAAAAAAAGTTTTGTCATAAAAAAGATAAATGGTTTGAGAGCGATTTTTGGGATACCTCTCGAAGCTACGATCCCTGTTATTTTCCTAAAAGTGTCTGCAGCAGATGTAAAAAGCGTCGCAGAAGAAGACACAGCTACACAATTTAAGGCTTGACGCTTTACCTGCTTTTCCTTTTCCCGGCTGAAAGGCCGGTTTTTTTCTTTTATATGGATAGGCTCATGAAGCAGATCTGTCTCATAGGATATGGCAACCTGACATAAAGGATGAGATATACATGAACGATATGAACAGCCAAATGAATCATTATCACCAAGAAAATCCCTATCACACATTTGAAAATGTGTATACAGCCAATCATGAGCATATGGTCGCGCCAAACATGCATGATCATATGAATATGCCAAACCATTATCATAGCGGCAAAAAAGATGTGTATAACGCGCACCATCCACATCATCATTCAGTTTATTCACCGTTTCCAAATCAGCATGATACCTTTTCAAAGCATGTTCCAATGAAGGCCCATCATCATCTAGGCCATTATGGTGGATACGGGATGATGCCACATCATCCATATGGTTATCAAGATATGCATATGATGATGCCAACAAACCAGCAAATGCCAGGCCATTATTACGGAATGAATCAACCAAATGCGCTATTTCCCCGCTATTACTAAAGAATGACAAAATAAGGGTATAATATCCCATTTAATACCATATGGTAATATGGTAACATTATAGGTAAATAATGGGTGTAATCATCTATTATTTACCTATATTCAACAAGGGGGAAGGAAAAAATGAAAAAAACGTGGACGATTCTTATGATGGGGATGCTCACATTGGTTATGGCACTGTCAGTACCGCTTTCTGCATCTGCTGAGGAAGCCGGCAAAGCAACAACCAATGCAAGACCAGCTGCACTTTACGCAAAAATTACAGGAGCAAGTAAGCAGGAATGGTCTTTTTCTGACATTGAGCTGACGTACAGCCCAAATTCTGTTCTAAGTCTTGGTGCGGTTGAGTTCACTCTGCCAAAGGGTTTCCAAGCAACAACTAAAGACATTATGAACGGTAAAGCATTAAAAGACAGCTATATTTTGAACAACGGACAAACCGTTCGTATCCCGCTCAGATTGGATTTACTTGGAATTTCCAAATATACATTAAAGCTTTCACATAAAGTACTTCCTGCTGCAGGTACATATACGTTCCGTGCAGAAAATCGAGCCATCAGCATCGGTTCCACATTTTATGCAGAAGATACGATTGATATTAATACACGACCAGTTGTGGTCACACCACCAGATCCTTGCGGATGCTAAATAAAAAAGCGCTCTGATTAGAGCGCTTTTTTTATATCACATCACCCGTTTAAACATCTTCTCCATTTCATAAGTGGAGTGATGAATGATGATCGGCCGGCCGTGCGGACAGGTGAATGGGTCCTTCGTTTGCCGAAGTTCATCTAATAAGGCTTTGATTTCATCATGACGCAAATGACGATTTGCTTTGATTGAGCCTTTACAGCTCATCATAATCGCCGCTTCTTCTCTCAGTTTCTTGATATCAACACGTTTTTCATTAAGCACTTGCTCTATAATCTCTTCGATCAGTTCAGCCTCTTCACCTTTTGGAAACCACTGCGGATGCGACCGAACGATGTAGCTACCTGAACCAAAGGGCTCTAAGAAGACCCCCACTTTCGCTAGAATATCCTTATGCTCTTCAATGATCAGCATATCGTTTTTAGAGTAGTGAAATGTTAAGGGGACGAGCATTTCTTGCACTTCCTGCTTGATCTCTCCCACCTTCTCACGATAATACTCATACTTGATTCGCTCTTGAGCCGCATGCTGGTCGATGATATAAAGACCTCGTTCATTTTGAGCCAAAATATATGTGCCGTGCATTTGTCCAATTGGATACATCACAGGGACGCGCTCATTTTCAGGAATTGTTTCTGTCATTTCTTCGTGCAGTACCGTCTCTTCATATTCAAGTGAAGCGGCGGATTCCTCTAAATGAACACGCTCAGATGAGGCTTCTTCATAACATACTGGTGATGAGGCTTCTGTCTTCTCTTGTTTAGGTATGCCGTATGCATCGGTATGACTTGTCTCGTATACGATCGATTCGAGCGGCTCCGGCTGATAGGTTAGCGGTGTTTCCGCTGGGCTTTGTTTTCCTTGTTTCGCATCGAAGGTTAAGGATTGCTGCTCATTTTTCACAGCTGGCATTGGTGCTTTTTTTGGTACTGAAGCACTTGGAATGAGCTGCTGCTTTTGAAATACTTCCTTAATTCCTTGTTTAATCAGCTCATGAAGTTCCTGCTCTTTACTTAGTCTCACTTCAAGCTTCGAAGGATGAACGTTCACGTCCACTAGAATGGGATCCATCTTCATCTCAATAAATGTAATTGGATGGCGGCCAATCGGAAGCAGCGTGTGATACCCTTCATGGATGGCTTTCACGAGCGGAAAATGTTTGACATATCGGCCGTTTACAACAGAAGACATATAATTCCGTGATGCCCTCGTCACTTCTGGTAAGGAAATATATCCTTTCACTTCAAAATCAAGTGATTGTACGTGAAGCGGCAGCATTTTTTTAGCCACAGCTGTCCCGTAAATGGCTGCAAGTACATGACGTACATCTCCGTTTCCATTCGTCTGTAGCAGGATTTTCCCTTGATGACGCAAACGGATCGATACTTCGGGATGAGCTAGTGCAATTCGATTGACCACATCCGATATGTTGCCAAGTTCCGTATGAACGGTTTTCATGTATTTTAGGCGGGCTGGCGTATTGTAAAATAAATTGGTGACCACAATCTCGGTGCCGCGGCGGCCAGAGGTTTTTTTCTCTGAAATAATCTTCCCGCCTTGCAAAGCTAAGTGTGTCCCAGCTCCTTCGCCAGTACTTGTTTTCATTTCTAGATGAGAGACGGACGCAATACTTGGCAGCGCCTCTCCTCTGAATCCGAGCGTTCTAACACGGAACAGATCATTTTCGTCTTTGATTTTACTCGTTGCATGACGCTGGAAGGCGAGCTTACAATCTTCAGCATCGATTCCAACACCATTATCAATAATCCTGATAGAAGAAAGACCTGCTTCTTCTACATCGATTTCAATGACTGTACTTTTTGCATCGATCGCATTTTCCACAAGCTCCTTTACAACAGAAGCCGGACGCTCAACCACTTCACCTGCAGCAATTTTATTGGATAGGTCATCGGATAACTGAATAATCTTTGCCATTTCTGCTCACCTCACCTTACATTATAATTTCTTTTGCAATTCATATAGCTTTGTCATGGCGTCAAGCGGCGTCATATCCATTAGGTTGAATGACTTTAATTCGTCGATGACCGCTTGATCCTTCTGTTTTAGGGCAGCTTTGGGCTGCGGTTTTTCTTCTACTTCAAAGAAAGATAGCTGCTGTTTTTCTTCAGCCTTTTCTGCTTTTGGTGCTGCAGATACGGTTGGGGTCACGTCATGTGATCCGCTCTCAAGCTCCGTTAAAATAGTCTGGGCTCTATTAATGATGGCATCAGGCAATTCCGCAAGCTGCGCTACATGAATACCATAGCTTTTATCAGCTGCACCTTCTTTGATTTGATGTAAGAAAACGACCGTGCCTTCATGCTCTTCAGCTCGCACATGAACATTTTTCAGCTCGCTTAATTGAGATTCAAGGACAGTGAGCTCATGGTAATGTGTAGAGAATAGGGTTTTGGCCCCAATATGATCATGAACAAATTCAATGATCGCCTGCGCAAGAGCCATTCCATCATAAGTACTTGTCCCGCGTCCAATTTCATCAAATAAAATCAAGCTGTTTTTCGTAGCATGCACCATCGCATTTTTCGCTTCGAGCATCTCTACCATAAAAGTACTTTGACCAGAAATCAAATCATCTGCCGCACCAATACGTGTAAAGATTTGATCGAAGATTGGAAGCGTCGCCTTTGACGCAGGCACGAAGCAGCCAATCTGCGCAAGAATCGAGATGAGCGCCATTTGTCTCATATACGTACTTTTCCCTGACATATTCGGTCCAGTGATGAGTAAGGTTTGTCTGCCTTTTCCCATCTGGCAGTCATTCGGTACATATTCCTGGTGATCCAGCACTTTTTCAACGACAGGGTGACGGCCATCTTTGACATCCACGTCATCCTCTGAGAATTCCGGCCGGATATAACGGCGCTTTTCACTGACAGTCGCAAAGCATTGAAGCGCATCAAGCTCGCTCATTTGTTTTGCAAGCAGCTGTAATCTAGGAATATAGCCTTTTACTTGCTCCCTAAGAGCTGTAAATAGTTCATATTCCAATTCGTTAATATTTGATTCTGCTTCAAGAATCAGTGCTTCTTTTTCTTTTAATTCAGGTGTGATATACCGCTCTGCATTGGCAAGCGTTTGTTTTCTTTCGTAACGCCCCTCCTCCAGCAGATGTGTATTTGCGCGTGTCACTTCGATATAATAACCAAACACTTTATTAAACCCGACTTTTAAGGAGCGAATACCGGTATATTCTCTTTCCTGCTGTTCAAGCCGTGCAATCCAGTCCTTTCCGTTTCGGCTGGCATCACGGTATTCATCTAATTTTGCATTGTACCCATCTTTAATCAAATTGCCTTCTTTTATCGTCATCGGCGGATTTTCATGAAGTGCATCTTCTAATAAATCAAGCAAGTCACCACAAGGATCAATCTCATTCGCTCTTGATTTTGCCATTTCCTCTGGTAATGAATGAACGAGTTCTTTAATATCCGGTACTTGTTTTAAGGATTCTTTGAGCTGGATGAGATCACGGGCATTCACGTTGCCAAATGCCACGCGGCCCGCTAAACGCTCAAGATCATATACTTGCTTTAATCGTTCGCGCAGATCCTCTCGCTCAAAGAAATGATCCATCAGGATTTGCACCATTTCCTGACGCTCATTAATTTGCGAAAGGCGAATAAGCGGCCGATCGATCCATTGCTTGAGCAGTCTGCCGCCCATCGCTGTTTTTGTTTCATCTAACAGCCATAATAAAGAGCCTTTTTTGCTTTTTGAACGAATCGTTTCTGTTAATTCAAGGTTTCGTTTTGAGTAAAGATCGATTTTCATCGTTTGTTCAAGCTCAAATACTTGAACTTTCTGAAGATGGTCCAAGCTTCTTTTTTGCGTTCTTCTTAAATAGGCATATAGTGTTAAAAATGCTGTTTTTAACTTTTCATCAAGATGGGAAATGAGCTGTTCAGCTTCATCTAATAATTCATCACTATCTTCGTATGAAATGGTCGCTTGGCAGCGTTCTTTAAGGGTTTTGATTGTTTCCTCATCCAGCTGCTTTGACACCACAATTTCTTTTGCACCGACAGAATAAATTTCTGATACGACTTCATCTAATCGATCGATGAAAGCCGCCATGTTTTCACCTGTTGATAAATCAGACAGCGCAAGACCGTACCCATTTTGAAAGCTGGTAACAGACGCAATAAAGTTGTTCTCGTTTTCACTTAAACCTTTACCATCCATGACGGTTCCTGGTGTAATCAGTTGAACGACTTCCCTTTTGACTACACCTTTTGCCGTTTTTGGGTCTTCCACCTGCTCACAAATGGCGACCTTGTAGCCTTTTGAAATCAACTGTTCTATGTATGCAGACGCAGAATGATAAGGAACGCCGCACATTGGAATTGTGCCGCCGTCTCTGCTTGTTAACGTAATTTCTAGTTCTTGCGCGGCTTCCTTTGCATCATCAAAAAACATCTCATAAAAATCGCCTAGGCGAAAAAATAAAAAGGCATCTTGATAATCTGCCTTGATCTTTAAATATTGTTGTATCATGGGCGTATAACTTGCCATATTTCTAATCCCTCACTATATTACTTTCGAATTCATACCATCTCTAATTATAGCATAAAAAATCACCTTTTTTCTCCTAGATCAGGCACAAAAAAACTAGGGGGATATGCGCCCTAGTCATTCATTACTCTTCTGTCTCACCTGCTAGGAATTCTGGATGAATATCCTCTAACTCCTCATCCACTTCTTCTTCCCACTCGTGATCATCTTTTTCTTTCCAGCTTGAATCGACCTCTACGACAATTTTTGTTTCACCGACTACCTCAGCAATGAATTCACGCTCTGCCTGAACGATAATTTTATTGCCATTTGGAGAAATGGTCACTTCTAAGCAATTGGGCTGCTGCAATACTTTCGCAATTACTTCGTGCTCATCATCAAGGAAATTCTTATCTTTATATCTCAGTTTAATGATGTCTACATACTTCACACGCTCTGTGACGACTTCTGTTTTCGTGTTGTCGGCGTAAGAGTACCATACGTTAATATCAAATGTTCCTTCGATCTCAACGGTTTTACCGACCTTTTCAGCATCATACTTATGATTAATGATCCAACCACCTAGGATGCTGGTTGGTTTTTGCGATGGAGAAATGGTGTGTGTGCTTTGGGTGAATTTCCTCCCTTTTGCAACCACCGCTTTTGTAATAATTTCTCTGTATTCAGACATTCCGGCATGCCTCCTTGTTCTTGATCGTTTTATCTTATGCTGGGCATTCGTCTAGTGTGTCACGATTTTGAACTTCATGTTCAATTAAATTCATTTCTGTTTCAGTGTATGCATGGTCGCCCATAAACTTGCCTTGAAAATTGGAAAAGTTGGAGAGTGAGAGGTTTGGAGACGATGAAGCATGAAAAAGAATGGATAGTGCTTTTCAAAAAATGTTAATATGAAAGCAAAAAACCCCGCATCTGCGGGGTTTTCTCATTTAATGGAGCAACTTGGTGATGAGTTTTTCACTTTTGAACCGGTTTCTCCTAATAAGAGGTCACCGCCGGTTGAAAGAATGATTTCATCTGTTACTTGATTCGAAATCGTGTGCGCTACAAGCTGAAGCAGGGAATTGACTTCCATTTGTGATTCTTTGAATTCTTGAATCACTGGGATGTCATCCAGTTCTTCTTGCAGGGCATCGATTTTTTCTTCGACTTGCTTTAAGGCTTCATGTTTGCCATAATGCTTTAAGTTCACAGCTTGTTTTTGAAGCGCCTTAATTTGATTAATGATCGTTGAAATTTTTGTATTTTCATTGATTTGCGCTTCTGCTTTTTTGAAGAAATCAACTTCTTCAGTTTCAGAAATCATTTTAGCGAGCTCTCTTGCGCGCTCGACAATCTCTTTCTTTGAATAAAGTGTCATTTTAATTCACCTCGATAGCTTCTCCAACCATTTCTCCGTCAAGAGACCAAGTTTTGGCTTGTGTGATTTTCACTTTGACGATGTTGCCAATCGCTTCTTTTGGTGCTTTAAAATTCACAAGCTTGCTTTTACTTGTATATCCGGCTAGGATCTCAGGGTTGTTTTTACTTTCACCCTCTACTAATACTTCGACAATCTGCCCTTCATATTCCTTCATTTTTTTCGCAGAAATTTCATTCACAAGTGCATTTAGGCGCTGCAGACGTTCTTTTTTCACACGCATTGGCACGTTGTCTTTCATTTTCGCTGCAGGCGTTCCTTCTCTTGGAGAATAAATGAATGTATAAGCAGCATCAAACTCAACCTCGCGATAGAGGGAAAGTGTTTCTTCAAACTGCTCATCTGTTTCATTTGGGAACCCAACAATAATGTCCGTTGTTAATGAAGCATTCGGCATAGCTTCTTTGATTTTGCGCACAAGATCAAGGTAACGCTCACGGTCATATTTTCTCGCCATAAGTTTCAGCACAGAAGAACTTCCGGATTGAACTGGCAGGTGAATATGATCGAGAAGGTTTCCGCCCTTGGCAAGCACTTCAATTAAGTGATCATCAAAATCACGCGGGTGGCTTGTTGTAAAACGGATACGCGGAATATCAATTTTTCGCAGCTCATCCATCAGGTGGCCAAGACCATATTCCATATCTTCAAAATCTTTTCCATATGCATTCACGTTTTGACCAAGAAGGGTAATTTCCTTATATCCTTCTGCCGCTAAACGTCTGACCTCTTGAATAATTTCATCTGGGCGGCGGCTTCTTTCCTTGCCGCGCGTGTAAGGCACGATACAGTATGTACAGAATTTATCACAGCCGTACATAATGTTCACCCAGCCCTTGATTTTACCTTGACGGGCTCTTGGAAGGTTCTCAATCACGTCGCCTTCTTTTGACCAAACCTCAATGACCATTTCTTTTGAAAGGTAGCATTCAGATAACAGCTCTGGCAGGCGGTGAATGTTGTGCGTGCCGAAAATCAAGTCAACAAATGGGTGTTTCTTCAAAATACGGTTCACGACAGATTCTTCTTGTGACATACATCCGCAGACACCTAAAATTAAATCTGGCTTTTCACGTTTTAATGCTTTTAAATGTCCAAGCTCTCCAAACACTTTATTTTCTGCATTCTCACGAATAGCACAAGTGTTTAATAAGATGACATTTGCATCTTCCGTTGAGTTTGTTGGTTCATAGCCAAGCGCCATAAAAATACCAGCCATCACTTCTGTGTCATGCTCATTCATTTGACAGCCATATGTGCGAATATAAAACTTGCGGCCGTTTCCTAACCCTTGAAACTGCTCGTCAATTTGAAATTGATTGTATTCAACTTCTTCTTTACCCCGTTTTTTTGCATCTTTTAAGGAAGGCGGAATGTACACAGCTTCAAAATATTTGCTGTAGTCCTTCTCGGATTTTTTGTCCGATGAACTTACTTGTCCGCTCGCTTTTCTCTGCTCTTCATTCATGAATTTGTACTCCTTTCAAACCAAGTTCCACCCTACAGTATAGACTATTTTGTGATGAATTGAAAATAAATCATATACGGTTCTTCTATGAAAATTGCCAATTAGTCATAGCCATTTTTCACAAAAGAAAAAGAGAGCCTGCGCTCTCTCAATCAAGTATGTTTAGTTTTTTTGCTTCTTCTTCAATGATTGTCAGTGCCCGGTCTAGTTCTTCTTTTGTGTGCTCGGCTGTGATGATGGCTCTAATTCTTGCCTTGCCTTTTGCTACAGTTGGGAAGGCGATGCCTTGGGCAAACACGCCTCGTTCTATTAAAGCCTTTGAGAAACGAAAAGTAAGTGCTTCGTCTCCAATCATGATTGGGATAATCGGTGTCTCTGTTGGAGCGACTTGAAATCCAAGGCTGATGACTTTTTCTTTAAAATAAGCGGCGTTCTCCCAAAGTGTATCGATTCGCTTCGGTTCATCTAACAGCACTTCAATCGCTTCTTCACACGCTCTAGTCACAGCTGGCGGATGTGAGGTGCTGAATAAAAACGGTCTTGCTTTATGTTTTAGATAATCAATTAAAACCGCTGAACCAGCCACGTAGCCGCCGAGCACTCCGACAGCCTTGCTAAGTGTCCCGACCTGAATGTGCACTCTGCCGTCGAGTTTAAAATGGTTGACCGTCCCGCGGCCATTCTCGCCAAGCACGCCCGAGGCATGCGCATCGTCTACCATCACAAATGCATCATATGCTTCTGCGAGCCTGACGATCTCAGGAAGTGGCGCGATATCTCCATCCATCGAGAACACACCATCTGTAACGATGAGGCGGACGCGGTAATTCATTGATTTCTTCAAAATCTTCTCCAGCTCTTCCATATTAGAATGACTGTATACTTTCTTATCTGCTTTGGTTAATCGGATTCCATCAATAATGGAGGCATGATTCAGTTCATCTGAAATGACAATATCATCTTTTGTCAGGATACTGGATAAGACCCCTTGGTTGGTCGTAAAGCCTGATTGGAACACAAGAGCAGCTTCTGTCTTTTTAAATGAAGCAAGCTTTTTTTCAAGGCGTTCATGCATTGTCATTGTGCCGGCGATGGTTCGTACAGATCCTGTACCCGCACCGAATTCATCAATCGCCTCTTTTGCTGCTTTCATCAGCCTTGGGTGCGAGGTGAGGCCTAAGTAGTTATTTGAGGAGAGTTGTATGACAGATTGTTCATTTAATGTAACAGTGGATGATTGTTTTGAGTCGATCTCTTTCAAAGTTTGGTGGGTGCCTTGCTGCTTCATTGTGTCCAATTCATCTTGTAAATACGTGAATTCTTTCATCATTTCTTCCCCCTTTGATATGATGGCATCATCAGTACGACTTTTCCGCACGTACCGCTTTGCATAAGTTCAAATCCCTTTTGGAACTCTTCAAATGGCAGTGTATGAGTGACAACTGGCTTTACATCAATGGTATTCGTTCTTAACAGCTCAGATACTTGACGCCACGTCTCAAACATTTTTCTCCCCGTGATCCCTTGCACGGTTAATCCCCTAAAAACAATTTGATTCGTAATATCAATTGTCACTGGCCGTTCTGGCAAGCTTAGTATATTGACTTTTCCTCCATTTGCACAAGCTTCGAGTGCTTGATTAATGGCAGCTGGATGACCTGACATCTCACACATCACGTCTGCCCCTTCCATCCGCGTGAGCTGCTTAATCATCGCGACTGGATCATCTTTTCCAATATCTACAATATGATCTGCACCCATTTTTCGGGCAAGATCGAGCCTGTATTCATTTTTATCAACAGCGAACACTTGAACAGCCCCGGAGGCTTTTGCGACAGCAATTGCCATTAAACCGATTGGTCCGCAGCCAAAAATCGCCACTGACTTACCTGAAACAGGTGTGTGCAGTACAGTATGAACAGCATTTCCTAGCGGCTCTTGTATAGAGGCAAGCTCAACCGGCATTTGGGCTGGATTGTGCCACACATTTTGTTCAGGTACTTTGACATATTCAGCAAAACAGCCATCAATGTCTACCCCTAAAATTTTCGTTTCACTGCACAAATGCTGCTGCCCTGTTAAGCACATATAACATTGATTACATACAACATGCGTCTCAGCCGATACAAAGTCCCCTACCTTTGCTCGTGAGACTTGCTTCCCCACTTTAACAACTTCCCCTGTAAATTCATGTCCAAAAATGTAGGGCGCTTTGACTCTTCCCTTAGCCCAGTCGTCCCAATTATAAATATGCACGTCTGTTCCGCATATCGAAGTGGCTTTCACTTGGATCAAAACTTCATGATTTTTGATTTCTGGAATCGGCATCTCCATCAACGCCGCTCCGTAAGCGCTTTCTTTTTTAACAATTGCTTTCATCGTTCCACACATGACGTACAACCCCTTTGTTAAAAAACTTCTCCCAATCAGATTTTAACACGACTTATTTTAGTCGTAAATACCACTGTCCACCAGATAAACACAAATGAACACCCCACATATTTTTTTGGATATTTTTCTAAAAAAAAAGCAAATCTCCTTTCGATCGGAGATTTGCTTTCATCGTCAGCGTTTCTTTGAAACGGCAACATATAGGGCTGGCACAATGAATAATGTCAGAATTGTTGAGAAAAACACACCTGATACAATGCAGATTGCCAGCGGCTTAAAGAGTGGATCATGACTTAATGCAACAGGCATTAGTGCAACAAGTGCCGTAAATGCTGTTAAGAGAATCGGCTTAATCCTTGCTCTTCCTGCTTCAATGACAGCTGTCTGTTGATCAAACCCTTGCTTGCGCCGCTGCTCAATAAATTCGAAGAGGACGACCGCATTTCGGACGACAATACCAGCCAATGAGACAATTCCCATTGTTGCCATAAAGCTGAATGGTGTTTGTGTAACAAATAGTCCGATAATGGCTCCTGATACGGCTAAGTAAACCGTTCCTAGAACTAACAGCGGAAGCATCAATGAATTGAACTGGAATGCGATGGTCACATAAATGAGCAGCAAGACAACTGCAAATAAGAGGCTAATTTCAATAAAGAACTGGGTCTGATTTTCATTTTCTCCGCCTTGTGAAATGGTCAAATCCTTCGCTGCAGAACTTTTTCCTACTTGATTGACGACTTCTTTCATATCGTCTTTAAACGAATCTGATGCACCGGGATACGCCTTCAGCGTAATGGTCGGCACTCCATTTTCATGTGGAATGCTTTCGTACTCCTCTGTTTCTTTTTCTTTTACATATCGGCTAAGCGGCTCAAGTTGAGGCATACCGCCTTCATTTGTCTTCACAGGCACATTCATTTCTTTTAGCTTTAAACCATTTTGATGTGTGCCTGTATCCTGTTTCACCACTAAATCGATATCATTTGTTCCTTGTTGAAAGGTACCTAATGGAATCCCTTCTGTCACAAGACCAAGCTGTCTGCTGACAAATTGAGCACTGAGCCCATCCTCTGCCATTCGCTCGCGGTTTAATTCAAAGGAGATCGTTTTCACCGGCTGATTGACATCGTCCGTAATCAAGCTTGCCCCTTTGTCTTTCATTTCATTTGTCAGCGTTTCTTTGACATCAATGAGCTTTGAAAAAGATTCACCCGCAACCGTTACTGTCACTGGTGCTCCAGCTGGCGGCCCTTGAACAATGGTTTTCATAAAGATTTCTGCCTCATTGAATTTCTCTCGCAAAGGCTCAGTCATACGATCTATCAATGCCTTACTAGTTATCTGATCATTGTCTACTCTCACAACAACTTGACCGGTGTGGTCACTTGCATTTGAAATACTTTCATTAAACAGGTTCGGCACACCGCCGCCTGCAAAAATCGCCGTTTCTTCAATGCCTTTTTGCCGTTTGATCTCTTGTTCTATTTTCTTTAGTGTTTCATTTGTTTTGTCTAGTGTTGTTTCACTTGGAAGTGTGACAGTGACGACCACTTCTTTCTTATTCGCCGCAGGGAAAAATTCAAATGGTGTGACGAAAATAAGTAAAAAAGCAAGCGTTGCAACGAGCAAACCACTTAGTCCAATAACGAGCGGCCGCTTCACAATGTTTGTCAGCACACGGTCTGCATAGAAATCAGCCAGCCTTTTTAATGGTTTCCCTAGGAATCCCGGCTCTTTTTGACTGTTTTTGTTCTTTCTTTTCCGGTTGTTCACAGTATATTGATAGACCGGTACAAGTGTCAGAGAAATCACCATGGATGCAAGCACAGTCGTAACTAGAACAGACGGTAATGCCCGAATAAATGAACCGTTTGCACCTGATAGGAAAACAAGCGGCAGGAAGGCAAATACAACAGCTAGTGTTGATGTCAAAATGGATCCTGCGACTTCTTTCACTCCTGCAATTGTTCCTTTAAGCGGACTTTCGTATTTTTTCATTTGTCTTAAAATATTATCATTGACGACAATGGCATCATCGACAAGTATCCCTAAGGCAATAATAAAGCCGATGATCGAAATTTGATTGAGGTCCACTTGTAAAAATGGCAGCGGAATCGTTCCAATTGTAATCGATAGCGGAATGGCTAGTGAAACGATAAACGCCCCGCCAATCGTGAGTCCAAGTGTGGTAACAATTATGACAGCAATGACCGCAACAATGGCTTCTTTTATTAAATCATTGAAAATGGTATCCACTTCACTTTTTTGTGAATAGTAGTCTACCCACTCCACCCCGTTTGGCAGCTGCTTTTCTTTCTCAATGACATCACTGACTTTGTCATACATTTTAGGAATATCAAGCCCTGGTTTAATATTCACAGTAAATGAATAAGCGGGCTTTCCGTTATACGACACAATATCACTTTTCTGTTTTTCTACTTCTTTTAAACTGCCAAGCTGACTAATTGTGACCGGCTCTCTTTTCGTTTTAGAAAAAAGCTCAATCTTTTTAACCTGATCTAAGCGGTCATATGTATCGATGGACAGCTTCACCTTCTCTTTGCCTGCCCGAATATCGCCTAGCGGAGATGTGTCAAATTCCTGATTGATGGCATTTGTGACATCAGTTACATTGAGCCCTTCACCCTCCAGCTTGTTTGAATCTAAGTTTAATATCGCTTGTTTGTCATTGAAGCCTTTGATAACGACACTGTCTACCCCTTTGATGTCCTCCACTTTTTCCTTCAATGCACGCAGCGATTTCTGACTCTTTGCTAAGTCCGATGATTCACTCGACACAATCATATAAGAACCAACCGGCACGCTGCCAAATTCATCCTTTACTTCCGGCTCCATCACCCCATCAGGAAAAGACGACGCAGCACTTGTGGTTTCATTCTTAATTTGACTTGCCGTCTTTTGAAAGTCGGCTTGGTCCTCAATTTCAATCACAATATTTGAGAAACCAACGGCTGAAACCGAGCTCGTTTTCTCTACACCGTTGATATCAGATAGGGCTGATTCCAGTTTATTGGTGACATCTCTTTCCACCTGTTTTGCATCTGCACCAGGAAAAACGGTAGAAATCGTGACGAGATTCGCCTCGAATTCTGGCAGTTCTCGTTTAGGAAGCTGCGCGAATAAATAGCCGCCAGCAATGAGAACGATAAAAAATAAAATAAAAACTAGCTTTCCTCTTTTCAAAAAAGCTTCGAACATTATTTCACCTACTTAAATATTTATTTTTGATGAAGTAAATTCAACTTAATCTTAATTTATCATCATGGTGAAAAAATGCAAGCTCTAATATGTCATTTTTATCTATTTCACGAACTGAATATGTTATATAAGAAATGTATAGCGGTAAACAAAAACAACCTGCTTACATGATGTAAGCAGGTTGAAAATAATAAAATTAGAATTATCGTGGCTCAACAATCAATTTGATGGCTGTTCTTTCTTCTCCATCGATCAGAATGTCAGTAAAGGCTGGAATGCATATCAAATCCACTCCGCTTGGCGCGACAAATCCCCTTGCAATGGCGACAGCCTTAACCGCCTGATTCAGAGCTCCAGCGCCGATTGCTTGTATTTCCGCTGCACCGCGTTCACGTAAAACGCCGGCTAATGCTCCTGCTACTGAATTCGGATTTGACTTTGCTGAAACTTTTAAAATTTCCATTTCTGCTCCCCCTTAAATTTACAATGGATAAGTGAGTGTTCATTAGAACAATCTTTGTTAGATGATGCTATTTTTTTGAAAATCCATCCCCAAAATGTTTTTCAAAAATAGCAGGCTACCTACCATTTTTACTATATTCACGATAGAGGGCGCATATTCCTTCTTTCTGATTAATATTTTTCTGAAATAAATATGTGAACATTTATTCAAAGAAAATATGGTCATCATTTATCAAAATTCGATCAATTTTGACAGCTTTTTTCGACTGTTCGTCAATTTCTATGATTACTGCACTTAACGTCGTGCGGCCTTCTGCAATTTCAAACCGGACTGGGAGACTTGTTTTGAATCGTTTAATGATCGTTTCTCGGTCAACACCTAAAATGCCATCATAAGGTCCTGTCATCCCGACATCTGAAATATACGCAGTTCCTTTAGGCAATACGCGGTTATCTGCTGTTTGAACATGTGTATGCGTTCCAACGACACATGATGCACGGCCGTCTGTATACCAGCCCATCGCCTGCTTTTCACTTGTGGCTTCACCATGAAAATCAATAAAAATAAACGGTGTCCGTTTGGATGCTTCCGCAATTAATTCATCTACTTTTTGAAATGGGCAGTCAATTGGCGGTAAAAACGTACGTCCTTGCAGGTTGATGACAGCCAGTTCTTTTCCTTGTTTTTTAATAAAGGTGAGACCCTTTCCAGGTGTGCCTTCTGGGAAGTTAGCAGGTCGGACCATATTTGCTGCATCATCGATGAAATCGAAAATGTCTCTTTTATCCCATGTATGGTTACCCATTGTGAGCACATCAGCTCCTGCTTGCAGCAGCTCATGATAGATTTTTTCAGTTAGACCTTTCCCGTGAGCAGCATTTTCTCCGTTGACAATAGTAAAGTGCGGCTGATATTTTTTCTTCAGCTTTGGCAAGTATTCTTTCAGTGTGTCTCTGCCAGGTGAACCGACGATATCTCCAACAAATAATATTTTCATGCGCTTTTGAACCCTTTCTCTTTTAAATTGATCTTCTTATCAGTGTTGCATATTTACACAAAAAAATAAAGCGGCGCTAAGCGCACCGCTCTATTTTGCATACTCTACTGCGCGAGTTTCTCGAATGACTGTCACTTTAATGTGACCAGGGTAATCGAGCTCGTCCTCAATTCGCTTACGAATATCCCTTGCTAGACGGTGAGCTTCAAGATCATTAATTGAATCTGGCTTCACCATAATACGTACTTCACGTCCAGCCTGTATCGCAAACGATTTTTCAACACCTTCATAAGATTCAGAGATATCTTCTAATTTCTCAAGTCTCCGAATGTAATTTTCAAGTGTCTCACTTCTTGCACCAGGGCGTGCTGCAGATAATGCATCAGCTGCCGCAACAAGAACAGCGATAATAGATGTCGGTTCTTGGTCACCGTGGTGAGAGGCAATACTGTTGATGACAACAGGATGCTCTTTATATTTCGTCGCAAGCTCAACGCCAATTTCTACGTGGCTTCCTTCTACCTCATGATCAATGGCTTTTCCAATGTCATGCAGAAGACCTGCTCGTTTTGCAAGCTTTGCATCTTCTCCAAGCTCTGAAGCCATGAGACCTGCAAGATGTGCAACCTCAATTGAATGCTTCAGGACATTTTGTCCATAACTTGTACGGAATTTTAAGCGGCCGAGAATTTTGATCAGATCCGGATGCAGACCGTGAACTCCGACTTCGAATGTCGTTTGCTCACCCATCTCACGGATATAATCATCGACTTCACGGCGTGATTTTTCCACCATTTCTTCAATTCGTGCAGGATGAATGCGGCCATCCTGGACTAGCTTGTCCAGAGCTATCCTCGCTGTTTCACGTCTAATCGGATCAAAGCCCGATAGTATGACAGCTTCAGGTGTATCATCTATGATCAGGTCAATACCTGTTAACGTTTCTAACGTACGGATATTTCGTCCTTCACGTCCGATAATACGACCTTTCATCTCATCATTTGGAAGATTGACTACAGATACCGTTGTTTCAGCCACATGATCAGCTGCACAACGCTGTAACGCAAGTGAAAGAATGTTTTTCGCCTTTTTGTCAGCCTCTTCTTTCGCTCGGTTTTCAGATTCTTTCGTCATGACTGCAATGTCGTGGGAAAGCTCATTTTCAACTTGATCCAGAATGATTTGTTTCGCTTCATCTCGAGTTAGACTTGAAATACGTTCCAACTCGGCTTTCTGCAAACGAATCATATCATCCACTTTGCTTTCCATCTCTTCAATATGTTGTTGTCGTTCATTCAGAGAATGATCTCTCTTCTCCAACAGGGACTCCCGTTTATCTAAAGATTCGTCTTTGCGATCAAGATTTTCCTCTTTTTGAAGTAAACGGTTTTCTTGTCTTTGAAGCTCATTTCGTCTTTCACGAACTTCTTGCTCCGCCTCTACACGAAACGAATGAATTTCATCTTTCGCTTCCAAGAGCGCTTCTTTCTTCAATGCTTCCGCATCACGCTTTGCATCCTCAACAATTTGTTCGGCCATGTTTCTTGCGCCGGATATTTTTGCTTCTGCAATGGTTTTACGAACAAAGTAGCCAACAACTAAACAGATTAGGCTCAGCAAAATGGAGATGATCGTAAACATCGTAGGCGACATATTTTCACCTCCTCTTGCTATGAACTTGGTTTTACAAATAAAGTGTCGGCATGTACATTGTTTTGTGTCTCAACATACAGGGCCTTCACAGGGAATGAGATCCTCACTGCCCTTGTCAAGTTTAAATTAGTTATCAATCATGTTAAGAAAAACAAGTGATACATTCCCATTGTAATTGTGTCGGAAATACTTGTCAAGCTAGTCAGACTGAGGCGTAAGTCGTTATTTCAAGCAAAGACAGAACTTTTGACCTGCCAGCTGTCATGTAAATGTAAAAAAAAGACGCTTTTCAGCGTCTTTTAGTCTTTTTAGTCATTAAACTCCAATTCTTCTTGTCCTTCTTCTTCAGCTGCTTTCACTCCGTTTGTATCCAAACCGTAGTGTTCGCGAATTTGCTCCTGGATCATCAGCATGATATCTTTATTTTCTTTTAGGAACTGTTTCGCATTTTCACGGCCTTGTCCAAGACGTTCCTCTTGGTAAGAATACCAAGCACCGCTCTTTTGTACGATATCCAGCTCGCTTCCAAGGTCGATGATTTCTCCCTCTTTTGAGATCCCTTCACCGTACATAATGTCTACTTCGGCAATACGGAATGGAGGTGCTACTTTGTTTTTGACCACTTTAATTCTCGTTTTATTCCCCATAATGTCATTGCCTTGTTTCAGCTGTTCAGCACGGCGCACTTCTAAACGAACAGACGAATAGAACTTCAGCGCACGTCCACCAGGCGTTGTTTCAGGGTTACCAAACATGACACCAACTTTTTCACGAATTTGGTTGATAAAGATGGCAATTGTTTTTGATTTGTTGATGGCACCTGATAGTTTACGGAGCGCTTGGGACATCAAACGTGCTTGAAGACCAACGTGTGAATCACCCATGTCTCCTTCAATCTCTGCTTTTGGTACAAGAGCAGCTACAGAGTCAATAACAACAATATCAACTGCCCCGCTTCGGACAAGAGCTTCTGCAATTTCAAGTGCTTGCTCTCCTGTATCCGGCTGAGAAAGTAACAGTTCATCAATGTTGACACCTAGTTTTTGAGCGTAAACTGGATCGAGTGCATGCTCTGCATCAATAAATGCAGCTTGTCCTCCCTGCTGCTGAACTTCAGCAATGGCATGAAGGGCTACTGTCGTTTTACCAGAACTCTCTGGACCATATACTTCGATAATACGGCCGCGGGGATATCCGCCTATTCCAAGCGCAGTATCAAGTGCTAACGAACCACTAGGTACTGTTGAAATACGTGTATCTGTTTGCTCTCCTAGTTTCATAATAGAGCCTTTACCAAACTGTTTTTCTATTTGTTTAAGAGCCATATCTAAGGCTGCTTGACGATCACTCATTCTATTGTTTCCTCCTTTATCAATTCCACTATCTATACTATACCTTGTTTTACGTCATTTGCCAAGAAAAAAACGAACACATATTCGATTTTTTCTTAGCAGTTTTTTTAAGAAAAGAGTATTTTCTATTAGAAAAAACGCTCTTTTATAAAGGAGTAAACCTAACAAAAAACAAAATTAGCTCTCTTTTAATAAGTTGAGTAAGTGATGCAGACCATATTTCACAGCACGCTTTCGAATGCCCGACCGGCTGCCTGTAAACATCCATTCAAACACGTCCGTCTGGTCTTTCGTCGATAGTCCAATGAACACTTTTCCAACAGGCTGACCCTCTTGGGTATCAGGTCCTGCTACACCCGTAAAGCTAATGCCAATATCACTCCCGGTCAGCTTTCTAACTCCTTCAGCAAGCTCTAAAGCACACTCTTTGCTGACAGCACCATGGGAAGACAATGTTTCCTCCCGGCAGCCAAGTACCTGCTGCTTGACTTGGTTTGTATAACAAACCACACTTCCGTTCAAAATGGATGATGCTCCTTCGAGATCTGTCAGCCATTCGGAGAACATTCCGCCAGTCAGGCTTTCTGCTGCTGCTACTGTTTTTCCGTGCTCGTGCAAGGCTTTGGATGCTTCGCGGACAAGTGATGTATCCCCATATCCGTAGAAGTACTCACCTACCCGCGCCAAAATTTGCGCTTCTGTTTCTTTTAACAGACGCTCTGTTTCTTTTTCATCCTCATGCTTAGCAGTCAGCCTTAGCGTCACTTCACCGTCAGATGCGAGTGGTGCAATTGTCGGATTCGTTTGAGCGTCAATTAAATCTTCTAGGTCTGTTTCAAGCTGCGATTCACCGATTCCGAAGAAGCGCAGAACAACAGACACGATCTTTTCCTTTAAGCCAAGCTTCTCAGAAATCAGCGGCTTTGCCTCGTTTTCAAACATCGGGTGCAGTTCACTTGGCGGTCCAGGAAGAAGCATATAAAACGTATCGTCTTCTTGAACAAACATACCCGGGGCCATCCCGAAACGGTTCACGAGCACATCAGACCCTTCTAGAACGAGTGCCTGCTTACGGTTGTTCGGTGACATAACGCGTCCGGTCTTTAGAAAGTAGTCTTGAATCGATTCAAATGCTTCTTCATTTAGTACAAGCTCTTTCCCAAGCGAGCTCGCAATGGTTTCTTTTGTTAAGTCATCTTTGGTTGGTCCAAGACCACCTGAGAAGATAATAAAATTAGATCTTTCCTGCGCCACCTGAATGGCCTGTTTTAAACGCTCTGGATTGTCACCAACTGCTGTGTGGTAATAAACATTCACACCAATTTCAGCTAGTTGTTTGCTGATGAATTGTGCATTCGTATTCGTAATTTGCCCTAGCAATAGTTCGGAACCGACTGCAATAATTTCTGCTTTTCTCTCTGACTTCAAAGCGTACACGTCCTTTTTAGTTAGAATTCTTTAAAGCTTCCCAGTTTTTTGCAAAGTAATCCCAGCCTGAGACAACAGTGAAGAACACCGCTACCCACATCGCTAGATCACCAAACGGGAATGACACAAGTTCAAACGGCAGGTTATGCAGTAAAAGTGCTGAAATCGCAATGATCTGCGCCCATGTCTTCACCTTTCCAAGCATATTCGCTGCCACTACTTCACCGCCTCCGGCTAATACAAGCCTTAGACCAGTTACAGCAAATTCACGGCTGATAATCACAATCGCCATCCATGCCGGTGTAAGGTTGTATTGAACAAGTATAATTAAAGCAGCTGAAACAAGCAATTTATCTGCAAGCGGATCTAAAAATTTACCAAAGTTCGTCACTAAATTAAGCTTACGTGCGTAGTATCCATCAATCCAGTCAGTTGTTGAAGCGACGATAAACAAGATCGCTCCAACAAGGTGCGTCACTTCGATGCTGACGTCGCCAAAGCGCGCAACACCCCAATCTAGCGGTGCAAGCATAATAATCATAAAAACAGGGATCAAGGCGATCCTAGAAAGGGTTATTTTATTCGGTAAGTTAAACATGAAATCCAATCCTCCAATAATGCAATTTTTTATGTATATAATAGTAGGAACAAAAGAAAAGTCATCTACTTGCTTAAGATGACTTTTCCTTTCCTTTATTCACAATCACAATGTTTTGTGTCATGGTGTTCTTAGGGTCTAATTCGTACTTAAGTGTCTCGTCATTTACCTTGATATCTATTCCAGACGCATTGCCTAGGCGGATATCGACCTGAGAAAGCTCAGACAGGTCTGTTTTAAACGATTCGCCATCTTTTAGTTCACCCATCTTCAGCACTTTTCCAGATTCGTCTCTTACGCGCAGCCATGAAGCTTGCGAGGCAGAAATGGTTAACTCCATTTCGTCTGCACCTGATACTTCATACGTTGTTGTCGAGCCTTCTGTATTCGTCGCCTTTAAAGAAACAGTTTCATCGTCTTTTGATGAATCGTCTTTTTTAGAAGATTTTTCTTTATCATCTGACGAAGCTTTTTCTTTTTTCTTTTGATCTTTTGCAAGAGATGAATCCTCAGATACTTCATATTTAGATTCTGATTGCTGAGGGGCCGCCTGATTATTCTTCTGTCCGCTATCATGATTGACCGCCTGCACGATCACATAGATGATGGCGATGACCACAATGATGCCTCCAATAATTAAAATTGTCGGCAATAGTTCAAGCACTTTCGAGGCAGGCTTTGGCAGCTCTCTTTGCGGCTTAATATTCGATAATTTATCAGATACTTCATCGTTATACGTGCTTGGAACATCTTTACGAAATTCTTCGAACAATTGTTCAGGATTCAGTCCAACGGCTTCGGCATATTGTTTAATAAACGCTCTGACGTAAAATTTACCTGGAATAATATCATAGTTTCCTTGTTCGATTGCTAGCAAATAGCGCTTTTGGATCTTGGTAGCCGCCATCAGATCCTCCAGCGACATCCCTTTTTCCTCTCTGGCCTCAACGAGCCGTTTTCCCAATTCAGTCAAAACAAACACCTACCATTACCATATTAAAAATCGAAGCCGGAAAAACCAGAATGATCAAACACTTGTGGTTCTTCAGCGTGTTCATATGTAATCTCTTCGTCTGCGCTATTCCGCAATTCAATGATATAGTCGAAATCATCCATTGTATATTCTGAATTTTGAATAAAGATGTCTGGATGCTCGACCACCTTCGTTGCCGGCAGTCTCATAATTTCCCTTAAAAGCTGCAAATGCTTCTCAGAACCTCTTCTTGTCGACACAATCCCATCAATAATAAAGACGTTATCTGGGCTGTATTCATCTGCGATCAGCTGACTTCGGATCGTCTGTTTCAAAAGAGTTGATGATACAAACAGCCATCTCTTGCTTGCACAAACACTTGAAGCCACAATTGATTCTGTTTTTCCGACACGCGGCATTCCGCGAATCCCAATCAATTTATGTCCTTCTTTTTTAAAGAGTTCAGCCATAAAATCAACAAGAAGACCGAGCTCGTCTCTTTCAAAACGGAACGTCTTTTTGTCATCCGCATCACGCTGTATGTATCTTCCATGACGAACAGCTAAGCGGTCACGAAGCTTTGGCTGTCTTAATTTCGTTACTTTTATCGTTTCCATTGTATTTAAAATTGATTCAAGCCGCTTAATTTGATCTGTGTGGTCACAGCGTAAAAGCATTCCGCGTCTTGATACATCAACACCATTGATTGTCACAATATTAATTGAAAGCATCCCCATTAGAGAAGAAATGTCTCCTAAAAGTCCGGGACGGTTTACCTGTATCTCATATTCAAAATACCATTCGAGCTTTGCCAAATGATATTACCCCCTTCATTGTGGCAAATTTTTACCTTCCTTTATCATAAAGCATTTTCACATTTTTAGAAAGCACAATGTTGTGAAACGGTTAAAATAAAAAGAGAGGCACAAACGACCTCTCTTTTTGTTTAGTGCGAGCTATTATTTTCAACCAGCTTGACCATCATATTTGCAATGGCACGCTGCTCATCTTCTGATGCAACGCTCCAAAGGTCAGCAAGTACTCTTTCCTGCTCGTTCTTTGCCTCAACTTCGTTAGCTAGATATCCGCCAATTTCATACGCAAGGTTATTGATGGTCTCATCCTCTAAACCTTTATCCTGCGCATGATTTAAGCGATCACCTAAAAAGTTTTTCCAATGGTCCCAGTTCTCAAGTACAGACATGTCGATTCCTCCATTCGAAAAGATGAATTACAGCCATAGCTTTTGTCATGGAGAGACGAATTATACACGTTTTTTAACAGTACCAGCCGCCATTGACAGATAAAATTTGACCGGTGATATAACTTGACTGTTTTGAGGCGAGAAACCAAATGACATCTGCAACCTCCTCAGGCGATGCAAGCCGGCCAAGCGGAATTTCTTCTTCCAGCATCGCGATGTCTTCCTGCGTAAAACGATTCATCATGTCTGTTTTGACAGCACCTGGCGAGACAGCATTTGCTCTAATTCCACTTGGAGCAAGCTCTTTTGCTAATCCTTTTATAAATGCATTTTGCGCACCTTTGACCATGCTGTACAGCACTTCACACGATGCTCCCGTTTCTCCCCATATCGAGCTGACCGCAATGATATGGCCTGCTTTCTTTTGAATCATGGCAGGTAAAAGGGATTGGGTAAGCTCATATGGACTTGTGACATGAAGCTGCACCATACTGGCTAATACGTCTTTTTCTGTGTCTGTCACCAATCCGACATGGCTCCTGCCGCTATTTAAAACAAGAATATCTGGACAGAGCGGCAGACGGCTGACAAGCTCATCTGCTCCTCCCGTTTTAGATAAATCTGCTTGAACGACATGCGTTTGAATGGAATATACCTCATCCAAATGAGCGGCGAGGCGCACAGCTGCCTGTTCATTTTTATAATAATGGAGCATCACATGGCAGCCTTCTTGGGCAAGCTTTTTGGCAACTGCCTGCCCAATCCCGCCACTGGCACCTGTTATCAGCGCCCAACGACTCGTCACATTGATTCCTTCTTTCTATATAGAATACCTATTCTTTTCGTTTAAATGGGAACCAGTTGGCTGATCCGAACAATTTCACCATCACAGGTACGAATAATGGTAGCACAACGAGTGCGTACAGTAAAAGTCCTGTGAGGACAAGTGTTGCAATCTGCAGGAGAGACAGCACACCGGATGGAAGCATTGCGGCAAATGTACCTGCCAAAATAACAGCAGCAGACATAATGACAGATCCCATATTTTTCATTGATTCAGTCATGGCAAACTGGATGTCTTTTGTTTTATATTCATTGAACCGCTCCATTAAGAAAATCGAATAATCGACTCCGAGCGCCATTAATATGACAAATCCAAAGAATGGTACTGCCCAGTTAATGCCAGGATATCCGAAGAAATGGGTGAAAATAAATTCTGTTACACCGATTGCTGTAAAGTAAGTCAATATGAGTGAACCTACCAAGTAAAGCGGCATGACAAGCGAACGGAACAAAATCACCAAAATAAGGAAAATACCAATCATCATGTAAAGAACTGTCTTATTGAAATCTTGGTCTGACAGCTGTTTTAGATCAGCGTTCATACTTGATACACCTGAGACGCCAAATGACGCATCTTTTAGGTTTGTTTCAGGAAGTGCCCGCTCGACAGAAGCTTCCACTTGTTTAATTATCGACAAGGCGTCATTTCCATATGGATTTTTCTCTAAAATGACATCAATTTTTGTCATCTTGCGGTCATCTGACATGTATGAATCAAATACTTGCTTGAATGCTTTATTTTTTAAGACGTCTTTTGGAATAAACCAGCCGGTCATATCTTGATCTGGTGCATTTTTCAGTTCGTCTAAGTAGTCACCTGCACCCATTAAGCCGCTTGAAATTTTCTCCAATCCTTTCACACTTTTGTTCAGACCGTCTGTCAGCTTGGTCAGGTTATCCCCAAAGCCGCCAATCTTTTCTTTCATTTGCTTTTGGCCATTCATGATGTCGCCCGCTCCATTTGCAAGCTTTGGCATATTATCAGCTAATTGTCCTTGACCTTTAGACGTTTGATCCAGTCCATTTTCAACTGCATCTAAGCCAGCAATGAGTTCATCGATTTGATTTGTCAAGACTTTTTGCTGCTCAGAAGCTTTTGCGATAAAGGCATCAGCTGCTTCAAGCTGCTTTCTAGCTTCTTTCGCTTGTTTGGCATAGCTGTCTGCCTGTTTCGCCCCTTCTTGCAAAGTCGCAGAAAGTTCATTGTACGAAGCTTTAATCGCTTGATACGATTGATTTTCTTTTACCTGCGGGATTTGCTTTTCAAGGGTACTAAATTGTGTATTTGCTTGTTTGATTAACGCTTTTACATCTGCTGCGGCAGAGGATGACGTATCCACTTGCGCTAATGCTGCCTTTAATTCTTTGGAAATGCTTTTATACAGTGAAACTTGCTGATTCACTTGTGCGACTTGAGCCATTAATTCCTTTTTTGCACCTTTGATTTCATCTTTAATGGCTGCTACACCTTTTTTATTTTGGTCGATGCCGTTTTGCAATTTTCTTAAGGATTTTTCAACATTTTGAATCCCTGTTTGCACAGATTCTGTACCAGAAATCAATTTGTTAATGCCTTTTCCTGATGATTTGATTTGCGGCGTTTGATCCTCAATGGATTGACTCATTGTCGTCAGTGCATCTTGGATGTTTTTCAAGCCTTCATTGCTTTTATCAAGTCCTGTGTTCAGTTCTTTGGCTTGTGATTTTACGTACAGATCACTCAGCCCTTTACCGACAGGACGGGTGGCACTTCTGACTTTGCTGACGCCATCTGTTTGTTCAATTGCACGGCTGAGTTTTTCGATGGCAATCAGCCCTTCATTGTTGTCTAAAAGGTCAGATGATTTCACAACCACTGTTGCCGGAAGTGCTTCACCCGGTCCAAACTTATCAGAAATGGTATTGAATGCGTTAACCGATTCGTATTTATTACCAATTTCATCTAAGCTGTTATAAGAAAGAGTTCCTTTATACATGAGAATTGGCGGAAGCGTAATGATTCCTACAATTAATAAACTGAAAAGCGGTTTCTTAAATGAAAAACGGCCTGCTGTTTCCCACATTTTTGACTGCGGGTGGGCAATATCGCCTTTAATCGGCCAAAATAACACCTTTCCTAAAACTGCCATAAAGAACGGCACAATCGTGAGAAGAGCCACAATGAGCACAGCAACCCCAACTGCTACTGCAACAGCTGATTTATAAAGCTGGAATTGTGCCAAGCCAATACATGTAAAACCGATCAGAACCGCAATTCCGCTGAATAAGACGGTCTTTCCTGCTGTTTTATACGTAATCAGAATCGCCTCAATTTTATCTTTACCGTGTGCGATCTCTTCCTTAAAACGGCTGAGAAGCAGTATGCAGTAGTCCGTTCCAATTCCAAACATGATCGCGACCATAAAGATCTGAGTAAAGGTCGAGAGCGGAAAGTCTACATATTTCACTAAATAAGCTACGATTGATTGACTCACCAAGTAAGACAGTGCCACTGCGACTAACGGAACGAAAGGCGCCACAGCTGACCTAAAGACAAGAATAAGGACAACGAGAATAAACCCAATCGTAATGAATTCTGTTTTCTTCAGGCCTTCCTGCGAACTTGTAATAACATCATCATCAATTAACGGCTGCCCTGTCATTTCAAATTTCAGATTTAAGCTTTTCAGCTTTTCATTGACTCTTTCTTTAAAATCGGACGCTTTGATTTTGTTTGAGTCATATGTAACTGGAACAAGGAGTGTCGTTTGATCTTTAGAGAGCATTTGTTTTTTGATATCTTTATTGGCTTCAAAGTAAGAAGTAATGTCCTCTATGTGGAGATCTTGATCCTTTTCTAAAATATCCATTGCCTTTTTTAAAGATGTTTCTCTTTCTTTCACAATGTTCTTTTCTTGAAAGACAATGACGATTGATTTTTCTGTATCGCCGTTTTCAGACATTTTCTTTAATAACTGATTGGCATATGAGGACGGATAGCCGTCTGGTACAGAAATTTGCCCCTTTTCTTTTGTTAATTGCGCCATATTAGGAGCGGTGATGAGTAACACTGCCGCTAATACGACCCACAGGATCGTGATCAGCCATCTACCCTTTATGATTGCTCTCATTAGTACTTTGTGCCTCCTCTTCGATGATCACTTGATAGATCTTTTCATATGTTTGAATAAATGATTCCATTTCTTTTTCTTCAAGCTTTTCAAAATAAGACCGAACTAAGTCTTGAAGCTGCTTTTCCATTCGGCTGACCACTTCTTTGCCCTCTGGCGTGACGTACAGATGAACATTCCTTCTGTCAGCTTGATCATGTTCACGAAAAATATAGTTTTTCGTAAAAAGACGGTTGGTCATGGATGTTACAGCACTTTTGTTTACATTACATACATAAGCAAGGTCCGTAGATGTACACCCTGGATGTAAATTGATGTATCGAAGCGAGTAATATTGATCAAGCGTCAGCTCTTTATCAAGCTTTTCGGTGATCATACTCGAGACTTTTTTCTCCATCCAGAGATAGACATCTGCATACCTCTGGATGAGCTGGGCAATTTTATTTTGTTCCATACGCTGCTCCTTTTTAGTTTAAGTGTTTAACTATTAAAGAGTTTAACTAATATCCAAAACAAATGTCAATGAATATCCTCGTAAATAAAGCGGCTTTTTCAATGAACATAAAAAAGACAAACTCTGCCGATATGAGTTTGTCTTTTTAAATTTATTTTGTTTTTGGAACGACTTTGAAAACAGACATCCGTTCTTCATCAATTTCTTCATCTAAAATTTGCTGAATATCAGCTAATTGAATTTGTTCCAGCATTGTGACGACATCAAATAAGCTCATGTCTAAGAATGCATATCGAGTAAATTGGTTCGCGATGTATTCTGGAGAATTCATGGCTTTTAAAAAGCTGCCGATTTTTTTCTTGCGTGCAAGCTCAATTTTCTCTTCTGTCATGAGGCTTTTTGCTTGAAGAAGGGTTTCTTTTAATACCTTTGCGAGTTGATCAGGATCATTTGTATCCCCTCCAACTGAAGTGAAGCCAAAACCGCCTTCTTCGGTATAATCGTAGCTGAATGTTTCATCAATTAAGCCCTTTTCATACATCTGTTCATATTGTAAGGAGCTTTTGCCAAACAGCGTCTCTAAAATGAGATTCATCCCAAGCTCATGCTTTAGCAGCTGATTTCCTTTTTTATGCGGATTCTTTGTTTTCAAACCGAACATACATTTAGAGCCTTGTACGTTCATTGGAAGTTCGTATTCTTTCCGGTATACACCTTCAGGCTCATTGATGTCTTTTCGTTTGATCTCCGGCTGGTCTGTAAATGGCTTTTTCGCCTGATTCGCTCTGACTTGATCTAAAATTTGCTTCGGATCAACCGGACCGACAACGAATAGAAGCATATTGCTCGGGTGATAGAACGTTTCGTAGCATTCATATAAATGATCTTTTGTAATAGGGGCAATGCTCTCTACTGTTCCAGCAATATCTATTCTCACAGGATGCTCTTGATATAAATTTTCAATCAGACCAAAGAATAAACGCCAGTCCGGATTGTCATCATACATGTTAATCTCTTGACCAATGATGCCCTTTTCTTTTTCGACTGTTTTTTCAGTAAAATAAGGCTCTTGAACAAAATCAATGAGTGTCTCAAGGTTTTGTTCGACATTTGAAGTGCTTGAGAACAAATAAGCCGTTCTTGTAAACGTTGTAAAAGCGTTTGCGGATGCTCCTTGTTTACTAAAAGTATGAAACACGTCTCCATCTTCTTTTTCAAACAGCTTATGCTCTAAGAAATGGGCAATTCCGTCAGGCACTCGAATCATGTCTTCTTTTCCAAGCGGCACAAATTCGTTATCGACAGAGCCATATTTTGTTGTAAAAGTCGCATAGGTTTTGTTAAACCCTTGCTTTGGCAGCACATAGACGTCAAGTCCGCTTTCCATTTTTTCGTGATAGACCGTTTCTTGCAGCTGATCGAATTGAATTGTTTTCACTGTCATGAAGCACCCTCCGTTCCTTTAAGAAAATAGGTCGTATCCCATTCGATTTTCTGACCCACTTTGATGATGTCCTCTTTTGTCACTCGGTCTAATGCTTCTAAAAAGGAATCAAGGGTTTCCCCAGTTGACACAACGGCATGCTGATACAAATATTCTGCTGTTCCATAAGACGTATCGATCGTTTCAAGCAGCTGGTTTTTGACGACTGCTTTTGTTTGATCAATTGCTTCATCTGAAAAATCACCTTTTTGCATCGCTTCAAATTGTTCTTTGATGATGTCCACTGCCTGCTGGTAGTTGCCGACTTCAATTCCTGACATCACCATCATCAAGCCTTTAAAGCTCTCAAGTCTAGACACAGCGTAGTAAGCAAGACTTGCTTTTTCCCGAACATTAATGAAAAGCTTAGAATGCGAGAAACCGCCGAATATGCCATTAAACAAATGCAGTGCCGGATAATCTTTATCTGCAATCGTTGTATGTGTGCGAAAGCCGATATTCAGCTTGCCTTGTTTTACGTCCTCTTCATCAATGACTTCTTTTGGTCCATTTTGAGCTCTTGCTGATTCAGTCTGCTTTTTGACTGGTTCTCTTTCACTTGTTTTAAAGTACTGGGAGACCATTCGGCTGATGTCTTCTTCGTCAACATCTCCGACAACATAAAGATCAAGCTGGTTTGATTGAAGCGCATGCTCATAAGCTTCAAAGAGCGAGTGAGCTGTGATGGCGTCAATGTCTTCCATTTCACCATTGACGTGCAGTGCATATGGTTCTCCTTTACACATTTCCTGCACGAGTCTTAAGTTCGAATAACGCATTTTGTCATCATAAACTGCCTGAATTCGCTGTTTTAAAGTGCGTTTTTCTTGATCCACATATAATTGACTAAACACCCCATCTTCAACATACGGGTGGAATAATAGGTCGGATAGTAAGGAAATCCCTTTTTCTAGTAAAGGAGTTTGATCCTTTAAATATTTTTCATTCGCCATTTCTAGGCGGAAGGTAATGATGTGATTCTCACCTTTTTTTGCCATGTCTGCCGAAACGGTTGCTCCATAGAGCTCATCAAAATAGGCACGCAGTGCTCCTGTTTTGGGCATCTTTTCTGTTCCTCTTAACAGCACATGCGGGAAAAGAGAACGCATGGTGACGTCATCTTTGGATAGCGGTGCAAGCATTTTAAAAAGAATTGTCACAGTTTTAAATTTTTCTGTTTTGACAATATGAGTATGAAGACCGGGTGTGTCCAGTGTCTTCTCTTGTAAGTACGTCATGAGAAACCTCCTTTGTTCATCCTATTTATTATGTATTAGAACATGGCTGATATATACGTGAAACAGCCATTTAATAGACATTATATCAATCAGAGGAAAGGATAGGAAATAAAAACGCCTCTGCTCATAGCAGAGACGCCAGTCGTTATTTCATTCTAAACGGCCACCAATTCCATTTACCAAAAATACGAACCATGACCGGAATAAAGAGGGGCAATACAACAAAAGCATATAATAAAAGTCCAATGAGTACGACCGTTGCAATTTCAACAAGCGATAATACTCCTGATGGCAGCATAGCAGCGAACGTACCTGCTAAAATGGCCACTGCAGAAATAATGACAGAACCCATATTTCTCATCGCTGATATCATCGATGCTTGTACATGCTCTCCCTTCCATTCATTAAAACGATCCATGAGGAAGATGGAATAATCGATCCCGAGCGTCACAAGAATGACAAAGCTGAAAAATGGGACAGCCCAGCTGACACCATCGTAGCCAAAAAATGTTTTAAAGATCCATTCTGTTAAACCGATTGATGTAAAATACGTTAAAATCAGTGAAAGTGTTAAGTATATCGGCATGACGATTGACCGTAATAAAATAATTAAAATAATAAAAATACCAATTAACATGAAGATAACAGTTCGAATAAAGTCACCGTCAGACGTTTCTTTTAAGTCCACATTTAAGCTTGAGATACCAGATACCCCGTATTTGGCATTTTTGAGTCCACTTACAGGTAAATATTGATCAAGGGTTTCCTCAATTTTCGCGACACCTTTCATCGCTTCATTGCTGTATGGATTCACATTTAAGATGACTTCAAAAGTCGTTAATTTACGATCTGGAGACATATACGTATGAAAGATTTGCTTAAATTCTTGGCGTTTCAGCACTTCTTCTGGAATAAACCAGCCCGTTACTTCTTCATCTGGCGCTTGCTGAAGCTGCTTTAAGTAGCCGTCAGCCTCGGTGAAGCCGCTTTTGACCTGCTCAAGCCCTTCAATACTTTCATCTAATCCATCTGTTAATAACGTAAGTTTCGATGAAAGCTGACTAAATCCTTTTTTGATGGCTTTTTGGCCTTCTGTCAGCTGATCTGCACCATCTTCGATTTTAGGCATTTCTTTAATCAATTGTTTTTGGCCCTCATTTGTTTGGTCAAGGCCGTCATAAATTTGATCAAGCCCGTCCATGAGCGCTTGCACTTGGCGTTTTACTTCTTTTTGCTTGCTTGATAAGGTTTGAAGCACTTGATCTGCCTGTTTGATCTTTTGCTTAAAATGAGCGGCTTCCTCTTCATATACACTCATTTGATCCCCTGCTTGATCAAGCATTCCTTTTGTTTCTTTGAATACCTTCTTGATTTCTTTATATTCATCCATGTCTTTTACTTCTGGAAGACGATTTTCTAGTGCTTCAAATGATAGATTTTCATAGGATGCTTTTACTTTCTTAATGGTTGTCATCAGCTGCTGATTCGATTTCGCATGGCGTTCAAGTGTATTCACCACACGCTCTAGCTCTTGAATCATCGTTTCGCTGCTGCGATATTCTTGCTCTAATTCTTTTTTCGCTTTTTTGATTTTACTTCGAATGGTGCCGACGCCTTCCTTACTGCGTCTCACCCCATCTTCTAAAGAGATTAGGGATTCCCTGACTTCTCCGACACCGCTTTTGATTGCTTTTGTTCCATCAATCAGCTGGTCAATGCCTTGAGCGGATTCTTCAATTTTTGGTTTTTGTTTGAGAAGAGCGAGATTTGTTTCGGTCAAGCCATCTGAAATTTTCCCGATTCCTTCATGGCCTTTGCCAAGTTCTCCTCCCAGCTCTTTCGCTTGAGAGGTGACATAAAGCTGGCTCAGCCCGTCCCCAACAGGACGCGTGACACTGCGGACTGTTTTGACTTCGTCAATGTCATTTAATTTACGAGTCAGTTTTTCAATCATGACAATCTTTTCTTGATTATCTAGCTTATCATCATTTTCGACAAGCACATTCAGCGGCAGCGCTTCACCAAAGCCAAATTGCTCTGATATCGTATTAAATGCAGACACCGACTCATATTTATTCCCAATTTCATTTAAACTGTTATAAGATAGGGTCCCGTCGTACATCAGAATAGGAGGTACCGTAATAAGAGCGACTAACCCTAAGCTGATCAGCGGCCTTTTAAATGAAAAACGCCCAGCCCATTCCCACATTTTACTTTGCGGGTGCCGAATGTTTTCTCTTTTAGATGGCCAGAATAGAGATTTTCCGAAAACAGACATAAAAAAGGGAACGATGGTGACAAGGGCAATCAGCAGAATGCCCACTCCAACGGCAACACTAACGGCTGATTGATACAATTGGAATTTAGCAAATCCAATACTTGAGAAGCCGACTAACACGGCTAAGCCGCTGAAAAATACCGTTTTCCCTGCACATTGATATGTGACGATAATCGACTCTTTGACATCACGGCCTTGACCGATCTCCTCTTTAAAACGGCTTAACAGCAGGATGCAATAATCCGTTCCGATACCGAACATAATGGCTACCATAAAAATCTGAGTAAAATTAGATAGAGGAAATTGTGTATATTCTACGAGAAAAGCTACAATACACCGGCTGACAGCGTAAGAAATGCCTATCGTAATGAGCGGAACAACAGGTGCCAATATCGATCTGAAAACAATGATTAAAATAAAGAAAATAAAAATCATCGTGATAAGTTCAGTTTTCTTCAGACCTTGTTGAGAGCTTTGAATGACATCTGAATCCACAAATTTTTGGCCCGTTATTTCATATGAGACATGATAGGGCTTTAAAACTTCCTCAATTTGTTCTTTAATCTTCACAGCTTTTGTTTCGTAGTGGTCGAATTTGAATGGAACAAGAAGTGTACTTTTATCCTTTGATAAAAGTTGTTTTTGAATGTCCGGATCTACATGAAAATACGAAGTAATTCCGTCAATGTGGAGTTCTGGGGCATTTGACATGAGTGCAGCTAAAGCCTTTTTTAATTCCTGCTCTTTCGCAGGGAACAGATGTTGTTCGGAGAATACAAGCACACCTGTATCTTTTTTCCCGTTCTTATCTGACAGCTTATCCAATAGGTGAAGTGCTTCAGCTGTTGGTGTCCCCTCCGGAACCTTTAATTGCCCTTTTTCTCTTGTTAATTCCTCTAAATCGGGCGCAGTAATAAACAGAATCACAGCTGTTATCATCCACACCACTAATACAATCCATCTTGCTTTAATTATTTGCAACATAGCTGCTTCAAGCTCCTTCTACTTCTTCAATCAATTTGCTGTATGTGAGCGTGTCTGAAGTGCTGACTGCGTCTCCTTCAAATGGCAGGATGACCTATTCAATTGTCCTTTCGTGTTGAAGAAGCATATCTCCATCATCAGCACGCGAGCTCAATTTCTGCCTAAAGAAAGACAGAAAATGAATGTTTTTGAACACCTCCAATTTGGGATAATTTAAAAGATATTACTATACATTAGTTTAACTATCAAAATTTTACATGTCAATTTATAAAAAAGAAAAAAGATGGCAAAATACCATCTTTTTTCTATATTTAAACCGTTTTTAATTGTTCACTCTCATCCTCTTCATCTGGCTGGATGAAAAAGAGGACCAAAAATAGTGAGATGAGACTGCAAATGGTCGAGAGAATAAAAACAATGGAGTCCCCTTTATCCATTAGATAGGCAAAAATCGGAGGTCCTAAAGCAACACCAATAAAACGCATACTGCTATAAAATGACGTAATGGTACCGCACTGCTCTTTTTCAATTCCTTCTGTAATCAGCGCATCAAGTGCAGGCAGCACAATACCGATGCCCACTCCGCCAATGCTTAAACAGATAAACAATACGTAAAAGCTGTGATTCCACCATAAAAAAATATAAGAAAGTGATAACAAAGCCATCCCTACAATTAAAAAGATTCTCATTTTTCCTTTTTCTTTTCCAATCGTTTTTCCAGCAATGTAGGAACTGATTGATAGAAAAAGGAGCGGAATACTCAGCAAGAGCCCTTTTTTGACGCCCTTTATTTGATAAGCCGCCTCTAGGTTATCGGATAGGTAAAAAAGCACACCAAAAAGAAGAAACATAATAAAACCGCCAATAGCAAAAATGGCATAAAGCCAGCGTCCCTCATGCTTAAAAATGGTCTTTGTTGATTTTAAAAATTCTTTAAATGTAGGCGGGTCCTCCTCTTTTTTCGCCGACTCTACCATGAACAGTACCATGAGAAAGCTGATGATCGAAAAGAACGGGATGAACCAAAAAGGCACAAACCAAAACCATGAAGCAAGAAGTGCCCCAATAATAGGGCTTAGTACCTTACCTGCTGTATTAGAGGTTTCAATGGCGCCAAGTCCTGCACTGACCTCTTCATCATCATGAAACAAATCTCCAATAAACGGCATAACGACAGGTGCGGCTCCAGCTGAACCAATACCTTGAAGGACCCTTCCAAACAGAATCCACATATAAGGTTCTTTCATGATCGTTGAGGCGACTGCTGCCACAGCTCCTCCAAGTCCGGCGATTAAAAGACACGGCAGCAGTACCTTTTTCCGCCCAATCCGGTCTGATAAGTAACCGGCGATTGGAATACATAAGATGGCTACAACCGAATATACCGTAATAATGAGAGAGACTTGAAAGGAAGTAATTGAGAGTTTCTTTTCTATCTCTGGCAATACTGGTATTAACATCGAGTTCCCTAGTGTCATGATTAGAGGGACTGATGATAATGCAATGATATTCTTTTTACTGACTGTTTTCTCGCCCAACATCATTCACCCAATTCTATATACTGTTACGTATTAGTGTGGCAAGTTTGACGAGTATTATGTATGGGCAAACAAAAAGCAGACGCCTATGGAAGCGACTGCTTGTTAAAATCGTTTGCGTATGACATGAAAGCTGAATTTATCCGCTCGAAAATAATTGAGGGAGTATAAGACCGGCTGATCATCCTGATCATAGTGCATTTGTTTCAGTAATAATAACGCCGTTTCAGGGTCACAATCTAGAATCGGTGAGACCTGATCGTGGTAGCCAATTGGTTCAATGTCAGCAACTGCATATTTAATCCCGCTGTGCGGTTCTCTTCCAAACAGCTCAAAAAGAGACTCTTCTTCATGTGTAAAAGAAGCGGGAAGATGTTTGACCGGAATTTTATCTAAACAATAAACAACTGGCTGCCCATCTGCCGTTCGAACGCGTTCCATTGAAAAAATCCCATCAGATTTATCACACTGAAAACGAATGACATCATTCTCTGTTGGCTCCCCTTCTTGCGAGGATAAAAAGATGGTGCCAGGCGTCATATTGACCTGCTCAATCATTTTCGTGACACTTGTCAGCTGTTCTATGCCTGTCGAAAAAAGTGGTCTTGAATTGACGAAAGTCCCTACCCCATGCCTTCTAATTAAATACTTCTCTTCTTCTAATATACGAAGGGCCTCACGCAGTGTCGCTCTGCTCACACCTAAAAGTTTTGAGAGCTCAAACTCAGAAGGCAGCTTTTCTTTTTCGGCATATACACCTGTTTGAATATCTTCTTTAATACGGTCAATCACTTTCAAATATAAATGGCGATTGTCTGTTTTGGTCGACATGTTTTCCCTCCGTCTAATCAATGCAAATGATAAGATGAGAAATCTCTATTCCGAGATAAGTTGAACATAACTATATCATGTTTTTGCAAATAAATAAATAGTCTGACATCCAGTTAACATAATCATACTATCGTTTACTATTTTTCAGGAAAGCTCTCTTCAATTATGAAGAGAGCTCGTCATATTGTTCTTTTGAGAGAAGAACTTCTCTCGGTTTACTTCCTTCATATGGGCCTACCACGCCCCGCTCTTCCATTGCGTCAATGAGACGTGCCGCCCGGGTATAACCGATGCGGAATCTTCTTTGCAGCATAGAAACAGAAGCCGTCTGCATGCCGATAATCAATTCAACCGCTTCATCATACAGATCATCTTCCACAGCCGCAAGCTGATCCTGCGTTTCTTCGCTCGGAATCATTTCCTCTTGGTATTGAGCTTTTTGCTGTGTGATCACGTGATCCACAACATGCTCCACTTCTTCATCTGATAAAAAGGCGCCTTGCACACGAACCGGCTTGTTTGCACCAACAGGTAAAAACAGCATGTCCCCTCTGCCCAGCAGCTTTTCTGCGCCTCCCATATCAAGGATCGTCCTTGAATCGGTTTGTGAGGATACGCTAAAGGCAATGCGGGACGGGATGTTGGCCTTAATGACACCTGTAATGACATCGACAGAAGGTCTTTGTGTGGCGATAATCAAATGAATTCCCGCAGCACGTGCCATTTGAGAAAGTCTTGTAATGGAATCCTCCACATCAGAGGAAGCGACCATCATTAAATCTGCAAGCTCGTCTACAATGACAACAATATAAGGAAGCTCTGGCTGTTTAGCATCTTCTGTTTGATTCATCCGTTTAATGTAATCATTGTATCCTTCAATATTTCTTGTCCCCGTATGCGAAAACAATTCATAGCGGCGTTCCATTTCGCTGACTACTTTTTTCAGGGCCTGCGAGGCTTTCTTAGGGTCAGTTACGACAGGAGCCAAAAGGTGCGGAATACCGTTATACACATTTAATTCAACCATTTTCGGATCAATCATCATCATTTTCACTTCATGAGGCTTCGCTCTCATGAGAATGCTTGTGATAATACCATTGATACACACACTTTTTCCGCTTCCAGTCGAACCTGCTACAAGCAAATGCGGCATTTTGTTCATTTCAGCAAGCACGGCTTCACCCGAAATATTGCGGCCTAGTCCAATGAGGAGCTTGGCATTTGGACGGTCATTTTGCTTCGATTCTAATACCTCTTTTAATGAAACCATAGCAATTTCTGCATTCGGAACTTCGATGCCGATGGCTGATTTGCCAGGAATCGGCGCCTCAATTCGAATGTCCTTTGCTGCGAGCGCGAGGGCTAAATCATCACTTAGATTGACGATTTTGCTGACCTTCACACCGACATCTGGATATACTTCATATTTGGTCACAGCTGGCCCTAAATGAACCTGTGTGACTTTTGCTTTCACACCAAAGCTTTGAAATGTTTTTTCAAGCTTTCTTGCATTTTCATAAATATTTTTCTTATCTGTTTGCTGACCTGAATGCTGGGGCTCTGCCAAAATATCAAGTGACGGCAATTCGTAATCTTTGTTTTCAAGTTCTGTAAATGTCATCGGCGGTGCCTCTTTTGGTTCATCGGCTGTATCTGATTGAACTGGTGCACTTTGCACAGAGTCCTGAAGAGGCGCTGTCTCTTTTGCCGCCTGCTTTTTTTGATCCGTCGGGGTGAGAATGTCATCTCTGTCTGCAAAGCTTGAAATAATCGGCTGGCTATTATCAGAAGACGAGGTTTCCTCTTCGATCAAGATCAGATCATCATCGTCTTCTTCTTGAATGCGTGAACGTTTTTTCTTTTCACCTGTTTTCTGAGAGGACGCGCTCTTTTTCGCCTGCCTGATTCCTTTCATATCTTCAACAAACGCTTTCCACTGCTTCACCATAAATTGTGATAGAGGAATCGTCACTTTTTTCACCATTTCCTGAAGGGATCGGTTTGTAATCAGGACAATTCCAATCAGCATCAGAACAATCGCCATGATTTGCGAGCCTGCTTGTGCAAATAAGAAATAAGAAGCAGCAAACAATACGGCGCCAATCATGCCGCCCCCTAAATCAGGCGATCCTGTTTCACCTTTCATATCCATCAAGAAGAGCTCAAATGTATTTCTAATCACACTTTGAGAGCCAATGACACCAGCAGATGAAAGATGCTGAAAGAGCTTCACATGTGACAAAAGCAAGATACTCGCAATGATGCAGTAGAGACCTGCTTTTCTTCTTGTTAAAATATCTGGGATTTGTTTTTTCCAGAAAATCGTCACACCAAAAAGAAATAATCCGATAAGGCAGAGAATGAACCATTCACCTGCAAAAAATCGGAATAGATGTACAAAGGTTTGTCCAACAACGCCCAGCTGTAAAATGGCAATGATCGCTATGGCAATACAGACTAACCCATTTAATTCATATTTCAGTTTTAGCTGTTTATTTTGTTTTTTTCTCGTTTTCCGTTTTCTCTTTTTAGCCATACTCATCACCTTACTACGAAAGAAAATATAACCTACCGAAAGATCAGAAAGAAAGCAGCCTGGTTTTGGCTGCATCTTGTTGTAAGTTTTCCCTTTATTATAGCATAGAATCATTCATATGAGTCGGTTTGATTGGTGCCTAAATGTAACTTCAATCGCTTGCCTGGTGCAAGCTCTTGATTGAGAAAATCCATTGGATTGGTGCTCATGACTTGAACGATTTCTGCTTCATCTTCTTTCATTTCAACCATCACTGGCACACCTTGAATGTTTACCTGCTGGAGCTTGCGTTCTCCCTGTTCCTCAGCGTAAATGGCTTCATATGGCATAGGCGTATATAAAATCATTGGATCAGCCCCTCGTTTTGAGATGCCCTGTCTCCGATAAGTTCGTTCAACTTTTTAATCGCTTGTCCTACGCCGCCCACTTCATTCATGAGTCCGTATTCTGCTGCCTCATGACCAACGACATTTGTTCCGATGTCTCTCGTCAAATTGCCTTTTGAGAACATGAGCTCTTTAAACTTCTCTTCTGTAATGTTGGAGTGGCTTGTAACAAAGTTAATGACTCTTTCCTGCATTTTATCTAAGTATTCAAAGGTTTGCGGAACGCCAATCACAAGACCTGTTAATCGCACAGGATGAATGGTCATTGTGGCTGTTTCTGCAATATACGAATAGTCACACGATACAGCAATCGGGACGCCTATCGAGTGGCCGCCGCCAAGCACAATCGAGACAGTTGGTTTCGATAAAGAAGCAAGCATTTCTGCAATCGCGAGTCCCGCTTCAACATCTCCTCCTACTGTATTTAAGATGATCAGAAGACCTTCTATTTTCGGGTTTTGTTCAACAGCTACGATTTGTGGAATGACATGTTCGTATTTGGTTGTTTTATTTTGCGGTGGAAGCTGCATGTGGCCTTCAATTTGTCCAATAATGGTTAGGCAATGGATATTTGTATCTTGCGGCAGCTGCGGAACGGCTGTTTCACCAAGCTGCTGTATTTTGCTCATAATGCTGTCTTTTTCTTCTGGCTTTCGCTCAGGCTGCTGTTCATTCTTTTCGTCCATTTGTCTCCATCCTTTCCTCAAACTCTTCTCCTATTATGAACAAATAGGGCATATTCCATCCGCATTCCTCATGCCACATCAAAAAAGCCCAAAGAGCTTATGCACCTTGGGCTTTATCATCACACTTCCATAATAATTGGAATGATCATCGGCTTACGTTTTGTTTTTTCATATAGGAATTGATTTAGCACATCACGCATGGATTGTTTCAATGTTGACCATTCAACAATTGAGTTTTCCGTTTGCTCTTTGACAATCTCTTTGACCATTTCTGTTGCTTTCACAATCAGCTCTTCGGATTCTCTTACATAGACAAATCCTCTTGTGATGATTTCAGGTCCAGAAATTAATTGTTTCTTTTGTTTATCGAGCGTAATGACAACAATCAAGATACCGTCTTGAGACAATAGACGTCTATCGCGTAACACGATGTTTCCGATATCACCAACGCCAAGACCATCGATCAAAATGTTTCCTTGATGAACTTTTTCACCGATTTTGACGTTCTGTCCTCTAAACTCAACAACATCTCCTTTATCAATCAAGAAAATATCACTGCGTTTCATACCTACTTCTTCAGCAATACGAGAATGTGCTTTTTGCATACGATATTCGCCATTCACCGGAATTAAATACTTCGGTTTTAGTAAGTTCAGCATTAGCTTTAACTCTTCTTGGCAGCCATGTCCAGATACATGTACACGTTTTTGCGCAAAAATGACTTGTGCTCCGCTTCTTGTAAGGAAATCCACTGTTTTAGAGTATGTGAGTTCTTGTCCAGGAAGAGGTGTAGATGCAATCACAACAGTATCATCTTTTTCAATATGAAGCTGTTTGTGATTTTGCTTCGCCATTTTTGTTAAAGCAGCAAGCGGCTCTCCGTGGCTTCCAGCGGTCAGGATAACCACGTCGTTTTTCGCCATTTTCTTCACTTCTTGAACGGGTACAAATAATTCTTCGTCTGCTGTAACATAACCAAGCTTGATCGCCAGCTGAAGGGTTGTCATCATATTTTTCCCTGCAACGGCAAGCTTACGGCCATTTTGATTTGTTGCATTAATGATTTGCTGCACGCGGTTAATATTAGATGAAGACACAGCAACAATCACACGATTTTCAGCATTGTACATCGCATTTGAGATTTCGTCTTGGACGAGCGCCTCAGAAGGTGTATAGCCTGGTTTTTCAGCATTTGCACTGTCTGAAAGTAGTGCTAAAACGCCGTTGTTCCCAATTTTCGCAATCTCTCCGATGTCACAGGCTTGGTTAAGCGCTGGGGTTTGATCAAATTTAAAATCACCTGTGCATACGATTGAACCAAGAGAGGTTTTGAAGCTGATCCCAACTGAATCAGGAATGCTGTGATTCGTTCTAAAGAACGATACTTTTGTTGTTTCAAAAGTAATGACTGATTTTGCATGTACCTCACGCAAATCAGCTTTTTGATTGAAGCCATACTGCTTTAATTTTTCTCGAAGTAACGCAAGGGTCAGCTTCGTTCCGTAGACTGGTACAGACAATTTGCTCAAGCAATGGAATACGCCTCCGATTGCTTCATCATGTCCGTGGGTAAGAAAAATTGCTTTCACCCGATCAGCACGCTCTGTTAAATAAGAGATATCAGGAATGACGACGTCAATGCCCAGCATTTCATTTTCTGGATGCATTAAACCTGCATCTACTACATATATGTCCGAATCAATCTCAATGACATATAGGTTTTTTCCGATTTCTCCAACGCCTCCGAGTGCAATAATTCTTACGTTCTCTGTATTTTTCTTTTTCAAAATTCTTATCCTCCTAGTCTCAAGCCCGTCCATCATCGCTTAATGCTATTATAACTGAATCTAATTTTAGAAAACAAGATGAAGTCACATTTTAAGAAAGTGTTTATGTATAAAAAACGGTCATACTCAGGGACATCTGAGAATGACCGCTTACGAAATCTTTTGTTTTGATCAGCTGTTTAAAACGCTGCTTAAATCCAGTCTCTCTTCTTCTGACAAAGGCAAAAGCGGAAGACGAACAGATCCGACGTCTAGTCCTTTCAGCTGAAGGGCTGTTTTGACAGGCGTTGGATTTGGTGCTGAGAAAAGCTGTTTCATGATTGGAAGCAGCTTTTGATGGATCAATGCTGCATTCGCTGTTTGGCCTGAAGCATAGCTTTTCAGCATTTGCTGCATATCCAGTCCTACGATATGAGACGCAACCGAGACAACTCCTTTTGCACCAACAGATACAGCTGGAAGTGTTAAGCTGTCGTCCCCTGAATATACGTCGAAATCTTCTGGCGTCTCTGCAATGATTTTTGTCATAGCATCAAGATCGCCGCTTGCTTCTTTAATGGCAACAATGTTAGGTATTTGCGCAAGCTTAATCGTTGTTTCTGGTGCTAATGAAGCTGCCGTTCTTCCTGGTACATTGTAAAGCATGACAGGAAGAGATGTAGACTCGGCAATGGCTTTAAAGTGTGCATACATGCCTTCCTGTGATGGCTTGTTGTAATAAGGTACGACAAGCATCACTGCATCAACGCCCGCTTCTTCTGCTTTTTTCGTTAGTTTGATAGACGCATTTGTATTATTACTGCCTGTTCCTGCAATGATTTTACAACGACCATTTGCTAATTTGACCGATTGCTGAAAAAGAGCGACTTTTTCTTCATTCGATAAAGTTGGCGATTCGCCTGTTGTCCCTGCAACGACTAAGGAGTCACTGCCGTTTTTTAACAAGTAATCAATGAGAATTGATAGCTTTTGGAAATCGATGTTGCCCTTTTTATCAAAAGGTGTAATCATAGCTGTTGCGATATTTCCGAAATTCATTTTTTTCACCTCATCATGATTCAATCACATTTATCTTGAAAGTTCAAACACTTCATGCAGGGCATTGACAGCCGCTCTCATGTTTTCTTCGTTCACTAACACCCAAATGGTCGTATGACTGTCAGCCGATTGTAAAATCGGAATGTTTTGCTCGGATAGAGCCGTTACAATTTTCGATGTGACACCTGGTACACCCATAATGCCTGCGCCAACAGCTGATACTTTCGCACAATTTGTTGTCACAATTGGTGTATAGCCAAGTTCTTTTAGGATCGACGTTGCCTTTTCAGTCATTGCACCTGTCACTGTATACACAATTTCACTCGGTGTGATGTTGAAGAAGTCGACACTGATTTGTGCGTTTGCCATTGCTTTGAAGACCTCTGTTTGTACGCTGTACTGACCTTCTTTTGCAGGGACTTTGATTTGTGTCACATCATTGACATGTGCAATACCCGTAATGAGGCGGTCATACACATCATGGCTCATTTTATCTGAGTAATGTGATGTAACGAGTGTGCCCTCATCATCAGAGTATGTTGAACGGACCCTCATTGGTACTTTTGCCTGCATCGCAATTTCGACAGCTCGCGGGTGAATGACTTTTGCCCCTTGATATGCGAGGTTGCAAATTTCCGTATATGTCACGACTCTCAGCGGTTTTGCATTTTCAACAATGCGGGGATCTGCTGTCATAACGCCTTCTACATCTGTAAAAATATCAATAAAGTCTGCCTGCAATGCAGCGCCTAAAGCAGCAGCGGACGTATCACTGCCACCTCGTCCGATTGTTGTCACGTCTCCATTTTTCGCGGCTCCCTGGAACCCAGCGACAACGACCACATCATGTTCAGAGATTGCTGCCTCCAGACGTTCGCACTTCATGTCAATAATTTTCGCACTTGTATGCTCCTTATCTGTCACAAAGCCCGCCTGAGCTCCAGTCATCGCTACAGCCTTTAGACCGTTTTCATTCAGCATACTTGAAAACACAACAGCTGAGATATTCTCTCCGCAGGAAACAAGCAAGTCTTTTTCTCGATTTGTCATGTTCTGCGCGCTGCCGTAAAGCAGACCGAGCAGCGTATCTGTCGCATAGGGATCACCTTTTCGTCCCATTGCAGAAACGACAACAACCGACTTATAGCCTTTCTCTTTTGCAGATAAGATATGTGCAAGTGCCCTTTTTCTACCTTGATCATCTTTGACAGATGTACCGCCAAATTTTTGGACAATTATTTTCACTGTTTTCACTCCAAGTTCATTCTGACGTAACAGAAGAGAGCAGGCGAAAGATGCCTAACTCTCTTCTGTTCGTCCTCATCATCCATTGAATGTTAAACTAATTTTAATGCTTTTAAGCTTTCTGCAATTTGAACTGAGTTCCATGCAGCGCCTTTAAGCAGGTTATCAGATACAATCCACATATGGAACCCGTTTGGACGGTCCAAATCTTTCCGAATGCGGCCGACAAATACGTCGTTTTTCCCAACAGCATCTGCAGGCATTGGATAAATTTGCTGAGACGGATCATCTTGCAGCGTAATTCCTGGTGCATCTTTTAGAATTGATTTGAGGTCTTCCACTGTTGCATCATTTGATTCTAGTTCGACGTAGACAGATTCTGAATGACCTGTTTCAATTGGAAGCCTTACGCATGTTGCCGCTACTTCCAGCTCAGGCATATGCATGATTTTTTTCGTTTCATTGATCATTTTCATTTCTTCGAATGTATAACCGTTGTCTTGGAATTTATCAATTTGCGGGATCGCATTAAATGCAATTTGATAAGGCATGACTTCTGGTGTTACATCCTCTTTATTTAAAATGGCTTGTGATTGGCTGTATAGTTCGTCAATGGCTTCATGTCCCGCACCTGATACTGCTTGATACGTAGAGACAATGACTTTTTTCATTCCATATGCCTGACGAAGCGGTTCTAATGCCGCTACCATTTGAATCGTTGAACAGTTAGGGTTTGCAATGATCCCTTGATGATCATGCAAATCTTTTTCGTTTACCTCTGGTACGACAAGAGGGATGTTTTCGTCCATACGAAAAGCACTTGTGTTGTCAACAACAATCGCACCTCGTTTGACTGCTTCAGGAGCCAGCGCTTTAGAAACATTTCCTCCAGCACTGAATAATGCGATGTTCACTCCTTCAAAGCTTTCAGGTGTTGCTTCCTGAACAGTGTACTCTTGACCTCTGAATGTCACTTTTGTTCCAGCAGAACGTTTTGAGGATAGTAGAGTAAGTGTATCCATTTCAAAATCTCTGTCAGCTAGTGTTTTTAACATTTGTTGACCGACAGCTCCAGTCGCTCCAACTACAGCTACATGCAATCCTCTTCCCATCAGTAAAACTCCTTCCGACCCATCCATGATTCTTTTCTTTCGGATGGCCATCCTATGACTTTTTACATTTTATTTTACCATAGAAAAGCAAGGCTTGAAGCATCTTTTTTGAATCTTTCATGATTTTCTAGTGAATCTATTATTCGTTTGGTCCAATTAAAATTGGTTGAATTTGTCTATGCTGGAGTGCCTCTTCTACTGTTTGAGATAGCAGATCCATGTTCGCGACCATAGAAGTCGGTTTTTTGAATGGATCATCCTGACCAAACGGAATAAAGAAAATATTCTTTGTCGACATGAGCCTCATCAGATTTGTACCATTTAAACCTAACGCATCATTTGTTGAGATACCTAAAACGACTGGTCGATGATTCCGTATGGTTGCTTTAGCAGCCATTAAAACAGGACTGTCTGTCATGGCATTTGCAAATTTCGCCATCGAGTTACCAGTTAGAGGAGCAATAACCATACAATCAAGCGGCAGCTTAGGTCCGAGCGGCTCTGCTTTCACGATTGAGTCAATCGCTTGAAAACCAGTCAGCTTCTCAATCCGGTCGATCCACTCGGCTCCATCTCCAAATCTCGTATTCGTGCTCTGCACCGTGTACGACACCACTGGACGCACCTCTGCCCCTTCTTTTACAAGCGCTTCGATTTGCGGAAAAACAGCTTCATACGTACAGTGGGAACCTGTTAAACCAAAACCGATTCTTTTCCCTTTTAATGTTGTCATGATTCCATCCCCCTTTTTTCCTCCGCAAGTTCACATAAAAGCCCGGAAAGCACTTTTGCAATGATTTGTCCTGCTGTTTTTGGTGCAACAATCCCCGGGAGTCCTGGTGCAAGAAGTGCCTTCACTCCGTGCTTTTGTGCAAAGTCAAAGTCTGTTCCGCCTGGGCGTGAGGCGATATCCAAAATGAGTGTCTTTGGTGTCATGCTGACGATGACAGATGAATCTAATACAAGACTTGGAATGGTATTGATGATAATATCAACATCCGTTACTTCCTCTTTTAACTGGTCCATTGAAAATGGATTAAGCCCCATCTCAAATGCCCGTGCTAAATGTGCTGTGTCTGCCGCCCCTACTTTTACGTCTGCCCCTAGTGCCCGAAATGTGCGGGCAATGGTGAGTCCTGTTCTTCCAAGTCCGAGAACAGCGACATGAGACCCGTGAATCGTATAGTCCGTTTGCTGAATGGCCATCATGATAATTCCTTCAACTGTTGGAATAGAGTTATATATGGCAATATCATCTCGCTCAAACAGCTTCACAAGCTTCCGGTTCACCTGCTTTGCCAGATTGTCTAAGTACGTATTTGAAATACCTGAGTACAAGATACAATGGGCAGGGGTTCTTTCTAAATATTTAGCTTCCAGCAAGACCTGCTCGTTTGAAAAAACGGTAGCAACAGCGCCTTCATCCGTTGTCCCAGATACTGGCAGGATCATACTGTCTACTTGTTCGAATGGAAGTTCAGACATTTTCAGCTTTTCAGCACCGATAAATCCATGATCCAGCTGGTCAAATCCAACCAAAAATACTTTGGCATGCTGCTGTGACAACTTGCGAATAATTTCAAGCTGCCTTGCATCTCCCCCGATCACCGCAACCGTTAAACCGCTCAACATACTGACCGTTCACCTTCTTTATTTAAAAAAGTCTGTAATATTTTCTGAATCTCCCTTTCAGCATATGAGGAGAGGATTCAGCCTGTGAACGAATCAGAGAGAGAAAAGAAAAAGAGCACCCATTATTATGGGTGCTCTTTTTCTCCGTGCGGCTGAAGTTCTTCAGGCACATCGAGAATGATCATATCTGATCCTATTTTTTGAATGTGATTCCACGGGACGCGGATGTCATTTCCTTGTTTTCGAAAACCAAACCACTTCACGGAAGGTATAATGAGTGCTGTAATTTGACCGTCCTGTTCATCGATTTCAAGGTCGGTTTGTCCAAGCACGCCAAGCCGCTCCGCTCGTTTAATATCGACGATCTCTTTTCCTGACAGTTCACTCAGCCTCAAAATCGCATCACTTCCCTTCCGTATCATATATGCAGCAGGCAAGAGGAATAGACCGGATCTCTTTAATGACTAGTTTGGAGAGGAAGCCGCGCCTCTTTCATGTAGTGATCATGCCATAATTCCAAGTTGTAAAGCATCCAGACTTTTTGATCCGCTCCATTTTTGTTTTTCTGATTCGAATGATTTCGTAAAAATTGCTCTAGCGGCTTTCTTTGAAACAGTTCTGTTGCAAAGCTTTGTTGGTCAAGAAGCTTCTCTTCGATTTCTTTCATCCTTTTGCTCATCCAATGATACACAGGAACCGGAAAACCCATTTTTCTTCTATATAATATACGCTTATCCACCGTTTGCTCCATTGTCTTTTTTAACATATATTTCGGAATGTCTTGTACCTCACTTGTTTTGAGACTCGACTGAAAAAAGGCTTGCAGCCTGCTAGGCAGTCCTTTATAAGGAAGCTTATATTTAAAGGGCATGTCATTGACAAATTGGATGATGCGATGATCAAGAAATGGAACACGCGCTTCTAGTCCATGTGACATCGTCATCATATCCAGCCGGTCTAACAGATTGGGTAAATGAATCTGCTGAAATAAATAGAGCAGTTTATTTTCATACGACTCCCCCTCCATCTTTTGAAAACAATGGGCAATAAACTGGTTCATGTGAGAGTCAGGAGGATCAATTGAATCAGCGTGACGCCTTAAAAGCAGCTCTTTTTCGCCAGCAGTAAACCATGCATACCTTTTTTTGTAATGATCCATCTCACCTTCAAGGTGGATCATTTGATGCACCTCGTGCTGAAAGGATGGTTCAAATAATACCTTAGAAAGGATGGAGGACAGTTTTCGGTTTTTTTGAAGCCATAAAATTTTCCTCCAATCTGCTGGACTCCTAAAGACACGTCCATAACCTGCAAACAATTCATCCGCTCCTTCACCACATAAAACAACCGTCACGTGCTTTTTTGCTTCCCGTGACATATGGTAAAAAGCGACTTCATGAGGAATAGAAAGAGGATGATCTCTTCGCTTCACAACTTCAGGCAGTAATTGAAAGTACTCTTCTTCACTCATTCGATGTGAGTGAAGCTTGACATTGTATTGATCTGCCGCGAGTTTGGCATAACTTTCTTCAGAAAAGCCTTCCTCTTCAAAGCTGGTCGAAAAACAATGAATATTCTCGTTTTTGTATTTGGACATCAAAGCGACAATCGAAGTCGAATCCACTCCCCCGCTCAAAAAAGCTCCCACAGGCACATCAGACATCATCTGTTTTTGCACACTATCTTGAATTAATTCAAACAATTCCTTTTGATAATAACGTTCTCCCCGATCGATCCCATCAGCCGGAAGCGGATATTGCCAGTAGGCCTCTTTTGTTATGCCTGTTTCATCTATTCTCAAGATAACACCTGGGGGTAATTTTTGAATTCCTTGAAAAAAAGTCTGCTCTCCGATCGAATAACGGAAGGATAAATAACTAAGAACAGCCTCCGGCTCAATAGTAGTTTTTATGTCAGGATGCTGAAAAAGAGCCTTCATTTCCGATCCAAAAATAAGCCCTCCCCGGCATTCTGAAACATACAGCGGTTTGATCCCAGACCGGTCTCTAAACAAATAAAGTGCTTTCTTCTTTTTATCCCATATCGCAGCTGCAAACATTCCGTTTAATTGCTCAACAAAGGAAATTCCGTATTCTTCATAACCATGAACAAGTACTTCTGTATCTGTCTGCGTACGAAACAAATGGCCTTTATTCCATAATTTCTCTCTTAAATCTTTGAAATTATAAATCTCACCATTTAGAATCACACAGATAGAATCATCTTCATTTGTTATTGGCTGCGGTCCAGATTGAATATCAATAATGGAAAGCCGCGTATGAACCAAACCAACTGAGTCATCTTGATATACACCACTATCATCAGGTCCACGCACAGCAAGGGCGTTTTTCATCTTCAGTAAGATGTGAGGATCTAGTGGTGCTTGGTTAAAATGACAATAACCTGCAATGCCGCACATAGACATGGCTCCCTTCCATTAATGATTTGACTGCTGAATCGTCATTGCGAAAATATGCATAAATGGATTATCTTGAAAGCGAATTTCATCAAAAACTACTTTTTTCGAGAAGGTGAGCGAATCAAGCCATAGGTTTGATGTCATATGATGATTAATGCCGGATACCGTATGAATATAATCAAATGCATATGCCGCTCGATCATGAAATGCAGGTTCACGTTCAATCACATCCGTTAATGAAAGCCGAGTCTCACAGACAACGTTCCCCTCTCGTAATAATGAAATCTCTTCGTAAAGATTGCCATTGGATGAACAGCCAACGACATGAAGCGCTTCTGCTTCAAGTGGCGGAAAATGAAGAGACTGTCCCTCTAATTCAATATTGTCTCCTTGATCTTGATATATGAACTGAAATGGAATCCCTTCGATAAAAGGATCTTGCACGTTCATAATTAACTCAGCCGGCAAAGAAGCTCCGCCAATTGTTAATTGGCCTTTTTCATATTCATTTTGATATGTGATGCCTCTGTTATTGACATAATCATGAAGAGAAAGAGTTTGATAAGTCTTCATTTTGAATCACCTCTTTTAGTTCTGTGAGCAGGCTGGTCTCCACTTCTAATGTTTTTTGAAACCGATTCGCCGTTCTTTCTATCATACTGCGAGGATTTTTACTGAGGCCTACTCTAGCCGTAAAATTGGCGAGTACTGTCCAGCTTTGATAAGCATCTTCAAACGCTTGAATAAGGGGATGTAAAAGCTCATTTTCATAAGAAGATAGGAATGTCACCATATGTTTTCTGGAGTTAGCCACATCCTTTAGTCCTTCAAAGTAAACATTGTCTAATAAATTTCCAGTTTCATTGTCTTTGATACTATCAATATAATCCCTTTGAATGACTGAAATAGCGCCCAGCCCTGTGACAGCTCCAGGCAAATCAAAATGCGGCGGTGCTCCTTCTAATATGGCCGCATGCTCTTTTAATATCACCAACACATCCGGTTCTTTCTGAAGTTCCACATGTTTAATCCACTTATAACGATTTTCGGTTCGAGGTGTATGTTCATATACAGAGCGCGCCGCTTTCATCAAATGGTCTTTACTCAATGTGCCATGATAGGAGTATGCATGATCACTGACCACTGCATGATCATCATTCACCTCAAGTACTTCCAATGTGTGATACCCATGTTCTCTTTCGTAAAATGGACAGTACGGTAAGTCAAATATATCTAGGGAAACAGACACAGTCCCTCCGCTTGGATGCTGTTTAAACACACGATTGATATAGAGGTCTAATTCCTCTTCCGTGTAAAAAATTTCTTCTAAATGAATGCCATTATGATGAAGAATATCCTCACGAAAATGTTTAAAGGAACCGATCAAAACAAACCCTTTGTCTTGGGGTCTATAAACAAGGCCGGCCTGCCTCCAAATCCTATCAATTTCAATCCCTTTTCTAAGAAGCATGGCTGCAATCGTTAATTGAGAACAGTTTAAGTAATTGTTCCGGTAAATAGGTGCTGCAGTAGCCACTTATGTCTCCTCCTTTTTCTTGCCATCATACCCATCGATTTTTTAACGGGATAATGCCCAGCTCTTTTTTCGCAATCACTTCTTTTAATAAATCTTCAGAAGGCGGATGAAATTTTGCCGCTTTCACATCTCGGCTTAAACGCTCGAGCAAAGATCCTTGCTGTAATGAAGAAAAACCCTCGACCTGAGAAGCTAGCTGCACGATTTCTTCTGCTGCTTGCGTCACAAAATGTTTTGTAATCAGTGTCTTCGTATACAAATCACTTGAGTAATGATTTTGTTTCTTTTCTTGATCTGCTTGCTGAGCGCAAGCCATAAGCTGAGAATGTGCAACATCTAATTTAATTTTCATATCTGCAATACGAAATTGTGGACCTGGTAAAAAGGCTGATTTTTTCTTGGAAATTCGATCATTTCTTTTATATGCCATACCGAGGGCATGTTCATATGCTGCTTTTGCAATGCCATAATAAACAGCTGTAACAGCTAGACGAAACCAGTAAATTAAATTTTCAGTATCTTCTATCGCGTAGCCTTCCCGTCCGATTAGCTGATGATCGGGTATAAACACTTGGTCAAAATGAATGTGATGACTCATCGATGCCCTCATGCCCGAATAATTCCACGATTCTTCAATCGCAGCGCCTTCAGTAGGTAATGTCATTAATAGAGCCGTCATTCCATATTGAGATGTGCATGACGACGGAGCATACTGACAATAAATCGGTAAATATTTAATGCGCGGTGCACCAGTTACTGTAAATTTAGTTCCGCTCACAAGATATCCGCCATCTGTTTTTTCTGCGGTAATGGTCGGAATTCCGTCCATTTGCTTACGCTGATAAATAAAAATCACATTCGGATCGCTAACAGAAGCGATTAGTTCTCCTGAACGCCGAATATCGTCAAAAACCATGGCCTGCTGCTCACTTGTAAGCACTTCAGAAAATGCGCCGAGCGAATAGTAATGCATCGCCATAATGAGTCCTGTCGACGCGCATCCTTTAGATATGTGTGACAAAAGAGTCACCGTTTCTTCAAATCCATAACCAAGACCCCCGTCTTGTTTCGGCATATTGGCGACATGTAATCCACAATCAATCAGTTCGTCTAGATTTTGATGCGGGAACTGAAATTTGTCATCAAGCTGACTCGCCCTTTCCGAAAATTGCAAAATAAGACGATCAATCGTTTCTTGACGTAGCTCTGTCAGTGTCATATTCATCCCTCCTTTGTCTAAAGAATAATCTATTTTGTTTTAATAAAAGATCATCCGGGGTCCCTCTCTCTCGAATGATATAATCGTTTCCTTCAAACAAAAGCAGCTCTAGCGGAGAAGAATGACCTAAAAATAAGGTAGGACTGTAGCAAAGTCCATATGCCCCAGATTTCTCAATACAAAGAAGATCACCTACATCGCCTTGCGGAAGCTCCACCTGCCGGCCAATTAAGTCTTCTGGAGTACATAGTGGACCTACAATCGATTGTTTCACTACAGCTGAGGGCTTGCTGGAAGGTTTAATGAGCCGCATTGGATAATTATTGCGGAGCAGCCTGCCTCTAAACGTCATCGCTTGATGATGATGCATTCCTCCATCTGCAATTAAAAACGTCTGTCCTTTTGATTCTTTTACATATTGTATAGTGGTTAAATAAACCCCACATTCCGCTAAAAGGAATCTCCCCATCTCAATAATAAACCTCGGAAATTCCAGCTCAGTTTCGTACGTTCGAATCAATTCCGCTACGTTTTGAAATAAACGTTCAGCATGAAGAGGTGTCTCATGCTGAAAATACGGAATGCCAAACCCGCCGCCTAAATCAACCATCTGGCATGTTAGTCCAAATTCATTCTTGATTCGAACAGCTGTATTGAGCGTGTATTCAAACGATGATAAAAGCGATGTTTCATCAAGAACCTGCGTTCCCAAATACATATGAATCCCTTTAAATAAGAGCGAATGATCATACTTCTGAAATAGGTCAAATACGTCTTTCAGTTTGGATTCATCTATCCCAAATGGACTTGGAACTCCGCCCATTTTGATTTTTGCCCGTGACTCAATGGATTCAGGATTAATCCGAATGCCTACTGATGCCTGTTTATCCTGATGCTTTGCAGACTCAGCGATATAAATGAGCTCTTCCTTTGATTCGGCGATAATACAATAGATCTCATGCTGAATAGCGGCATCGATCTCTTGCTTCTGCTTACCAGGGCCAGAAAAAATGATATGCTCCGGGGAATAACCTGCTTTTACAGCCATAAGGAGCTCCCCTGCAGAAGCCACTTCTATACCAGCCCCAAAAGACCGTAACAGTGACGCAATTGAGGCATTTCCATTGGACTTAAATGAAAAGAACACCTCAGCTGATTGATGGAGCCATGCTGTAATGTGATCATAGTGATCTTTTAATGCATCTCCATCGTATACATACATCGGCGTCCCATAACCATTCGCTTTCTCTAAGAGCGTAGCGTCATTTTTCGGCAAATTCTCTCCCCCTTTCAGCTGAAAATTCCATATCATCAAACTTTGTCAGCATATGAATCTGCTTGTCCTTCTTCATATGGTAAAACAATATAAACAGTCGATAGTGCCACATATCATCCGCTCTCGTTTTACCGAAAGTATAAATAAAAAACCCACCTTCTTCTCCGGGATCGAGTGCTTCTGTTACCTCCGTTAACACACCTTCAAACGGCAGGTCGGCACTGCTTGAGAATCTTTTAAAGCGGCTTTCAATATATTCGTAGGTTGAAAAAAAACGGCAAATGATTGGGAGTAAATAAGTAACCTGCGTAAACCGTGCATTTATTTCAATGATCGGTATGAGCTGTTCATTTATATCAATGATCGAATCAACGCCAACCACGCCTCGATACCCTTCTGCATATAGAAGCTCTATGATTCGATGCATGCTTACTTCATATTCACGTTTTTTGTCCTGTTCATAAATAGGCGCAAAATTCGTCCCTAAGTAGATGCCGTCCTCATTGATTTTCTGTTCTGTAATTGAAAGTAAGTGTGATCCTTCCTCTTGAATGAGCAATTGGGCATTTAAAGATCGCTTAATTGGATGCCATCCCTCTAAGAGGAGGTCTGTTTGGATTTTTCTTCTTTCAATAAAGGTCACTAACTGCATGAATTCTCTCTCGTTTTTTAAAATACGAAGTCCCTTACCAGATGATCCATAAGGTAATTTCAGAACCATTTTTGAGAAATGATTCGCCCTTAATTCTTCATACGTCTGTTTTAACTCGTCAGCATTTTGACAAACAGCACCACACGTAACATTAAACTGATGTTCTTCTGCCCACTTTCTAGTTGAAATCTTATGATTAAATCGCTTTACGAGTGTTGGATTTGAACCATAAATCTTTCTTTTTTCAAGTGACGAATCTTGATCAACCGATTCATCTAAAAGATAGGGTACAATGAGTCCCTTTAAATTGAACGCATCTTCTTTTTGAATCATATGTGGAAGCTTGATACCCTGCTTTTCCAAATAGGCTAAAAAAGCTGGTTCTGGCTGATGATGCATGATGACATGATGATCCTTAGAAGCAATCAAAAGCAGTTGTTGTTCTTGCTGAAGAACGAGTTCATTTTGAACATGGTCTGTCAAAACAGGTAAAGCCTTTGTTTGATCCCAGATTTGTTCTTGATTCATATTCCCAAACCATATCACGTCGTTTCTTCCCTTAAAATCAAATAGAGCTGCCGGATCTTTCATCACACTACTCCTTATGAACAGAATGCTTTTTAATTTCTAAAGACCGATTAATGTGAAAGAATCGTTTACGAATAGGCTGATTCCATGTATGAACGACATCATTTGCATCCAGCACTTCGGATAAATAAGAAAGTGATTCAGGCTGAAGTGCCTCCATGACAAGATCAGGAATCGTATGAGGAAAGACTTCATTCACATAATGCAAAGCAAAATAGACCATCTTTCCAAAGCCATACGCTTTCGTTCGACGGACAAACAACTCCACATCCAATAGGTCTTCTCTCATAAACATGCCATATATATCAAGCAGCTTATAAAGCAGTAAATCTTTCATTGACTCCACTTCATTTAAATAAATCGCCTCTTTGTAAAAATGAATACATAAGAAAATCAGCATATCCTCTTCTTTTAATGACCATACAAGGTGATCGTCAACAGACGTTTGAATTCGTCTAGACAGCATTTCTTGGACAATTGAATCTGTCCGGTTTCCTGTCATGAGGTCAACTGAAAACTGAACATCAATTTTATGACAGTCAATAAAGCGGCATTCTGGTGTAGGTTTCATGTAGGTGTAGGTTTGATGTGAGTTCATGATGAGGTAAAGAATGTCTTTTCGTTTCGCAGGTGTGACTGTCTCCGTTTCATAATTCCAAGAACCTTGAATATAGCCTAATTCTTTTAATACATGTCCAGTTTCTTGCAGCTGATCTTGTGAGATAAAGAGATCGTTGTCCCCAAATAAGCGAAGCCCTACATCGCCGTATGCCCACTGGCCAATCACACTTCCTTTTACAATGGCATATTCAATTCCTTTTTGATCAAGTGCTTGAAATAACTGATCGTTTAACGTGATATTGTCTCGTGCCGTTTCTAGTTGCCCCTTATACATAATCTCTAATGACTTTAAAAAATAAGTTGCTTTAAAATCTTTTCTTAAATGAATGGCGTAACGTTTAATATTTTTCCATGCAATACCAGCTGTCCGATGAACATGCAGCATTCCAAGAATGACATTCCAGTCTTGCTGCTGATACAGAAGCTCCTGCATCTCTTCTATCTGGCTGTCTTCTAAAAAAGGAGTAGATAAAATGAGGGCTGTGTGCTCTTCTTGAGTCAGATTACTTTGCAGCATAGTGACCCTCCTTTATATGAAGCATCTCATCCGGCCAATTCGTTTTATTTCGACCGTATGTTTGTAAAAATACTTGAACCCATCGGTCGATACCAAATGCGGCACAACCCGAATAAAGCGGCTTATCATTTTCTCCCTTGATTTGGAACCTTTCACAAAGCATCTCTCCACAGTCGTTAAATGAAGCGATCGAAACGTCTTTCTTTTCTGTCACAGCTACTAACTCATATTTGCTGTTTGCCATTAATTGATAATTCGCTTTATCCATATCATCATAAAAGAAAAAGGGGTCATTTGCGGTGGTGACCTTACCACTAAGGCCAAGCTGATGAAAACATTGCCATGTGTGTTCAAGAAGTGTTTTTCTTGTTTCGTTAATGTATTCGTTATCACCGATAAAGACAATTTCACGCATACTAAATTCTAGTTTCCTTAGAGGATCTACTTTCCAAGAAATTTCATGTCTAAAACACTGCCCCGCTGCTGTCATCATTTGATTGTCTGTATAGGTCTTCCCTTCCCATTCCTCGTAGCAGTGATAACAAATGCACGGCTGTAAAAAACGGCCTGCTTGCTGGAAGTGTTCAGGCAGAAAACCATGATGCTTTTCTCGAATGTCATCAATAACCTGGTAATCATGAGGTATTTCAAAAACAGAATAAATATTTTGCGGAAAATTTGTATGGTATTTACACTTTTCCATTAATTCTTTACTCATCGTAGAAGGGTATTTTCTTAATTTGGCCCCAAGTGAAGCCCCCATATTTAAGAATAATTGATCAAAATAGTGTGCGAGTTCCATTTCAATTTCGTCATAGAAAGTTCTCTTTTGGTCATCCCCGCTTAGTTTCGAATGAACAGGCTCACTTTTTAAATGAATATTTGATTTCATTTCCTTTTCACGAAACCTCCGCAGTTGAGCTACATTTGACGATAACTTTAAAAACGCAGCTGATATTGCCTCTGCATCTCCTGTATGATCGACTGTTACTTCAATAACAGATTCCTCTTCAAGAAGATCAACGTGCAAAATATGGGCTGATAGAAAAGAAACTCTTTCCACAAAATCTGGTATCATTGTATCTTCTATTGCATCTGGTAAAGGCAGCTGAAGGGTTCTCAACTAAATTCCTCCCTTTTTATTGATCACTTTTGATGCTTCTAATGGTTGTGAAGCTTTATCAAGATAGTTATAAATAGACTCCCCCAGATGAACATCACATAACTCAATCGCCGATGGTTGGCTATCTTGAACTGCCAGCCCCCACCTCGCCTTCTTGAGCAGCAGTCTGTCATTATGACCATTTCCAAAAGCAATCACACGATTTAAATCACTTTCTCCAAAACAATCTAATAAATGGCGTTCAAGCATATCCGCCTTACAAATTCCTTTCGGGGATACCACTTGTGCATTTAAAAACTGGGCATCCGCAACATCACAATGACAATCTCTTAATAGATGAGCGATATCTATTTTTTCTTTCGGTAAAATAAATAGTTTTGTCACACGGTCAAATGTGAATTCTTTCTGATGACCAACCTCTATTTTTTCTCGTGGAAATGTGTAAAGCATGCAATATTTCAACTTAGCGCTTTTACTTGATGCCACATGCTTCCCGTGTGATTCCATGACAAATTCAGCTTGACCATCAAGTGATGAGATAACCTGCCGGCATATAGCAGCATCTAGATATTGTTTAACGTCAAATGTTTTCTTTTGATGATGGCAAATCACATTTCCATCATTCAGCAAAACATCATGATGAAATAAATTGAGTAAAGATGGATCTAAGTTCAGAGAGAAGAAAGAATCATAGGTTCTGCCTGTGACAATTATTGAAATAATGCCTCTTTGGCGCAGCATATTCACTGCGCCATAGACATCACCAATAAGCTCGCCTCGATCATCAATTAATGTTCCATCCAAGTCAAAAGCGGCAAATTTTATCTCGCAAAGATTTAGTTCTGCTTCCACTGATCACACCTTTTTCAGCTCAGCATTTGCTACATATTCATTGAATAAACGCAATGATTCTGAATCTACTTGTCCAATTGGAGGGCTTTTGAATAAGAATGGGCAGACGTCATGTATGACACCGCTGTGATTCATATCTTTAGCTGCTTTTGCTACGCGCATTGCGTTAGCAATAACACCAGCTGAATTCGGAGAATCTTCTACTTGTAAACGGATTTCAAGCGAAATGTCTGAATCTAAAACAGAATTTCCTTCCAATCGCAGGAAGCAGACTTTATGATCCCCTAAGTAGCTGACATAGCCATTTGGACCTGCTGCCACTTCGCTGGCATCAATACCAGAGGCAAATAATGCTTTTCTCTTCGATTTTTGTTTACTCGTTGATCTCATTGGGTTGGCAAGGTTTAAAAAGTCTGTATTACCACCGACATTCAATTGGTACGTATTGGTAATATCAATCCCTCGGGATTTTAATAGCTCAATTAACGCTGTATGCAGTGTTGTGGCACCTAAATGACTTCTTAAATCATCTCCAAGGAGCGGGGTATTCGACTCTTCAAACATTTTGACAAATTCAGGATCATTTGCCACTGGTTCAGGTGTCGCATTAATAAAGGCAGTTTGCGCGTGTGCACACGCCTCTGCGTATACTCGAACTGCTTCAAACGAACCTGTCGGTAAGAAGCAGACTAGTACATCTGCCTGAACGTCCTTTAATCTTTGCGTCACATCATGTGTGTTCATTTTTAATGAATGTTCATGCGGCTGAATGCAGTTGGACAAATCTCCTTCAAGACCATCACATAAAGGACCTGCTTCAACAGGTACTTGGAAAAACGGAACATCAATATGTTTAACTGCAGCCGTTGGTTTAGTAAAAATAGCCTCTGATAAATCTTTTCCTACTTTATTTTGATCTACTTCAAAAGCTGCAACAAATTCCACATCAGACAAGTGATAACCTCCAATGACATCATGCATAACACCGGAGAGCGTATCCATCTTTTCCTTTGCCAATTCTACAAATTGAACGATACTTGAAGCGCATGATCCTACTCCTGCAATTGCTACGCGGACTTTTGTCATTTTCATAACCCCTTTTTTTAGAATTTATAGAGCCAATTTTCGCTTTTGACGAGATTGAAAGATATACCATTCCTTGTAACCCAATTCCTTCAGCGTCTCTTTTACTTTCAGCCAATCATCTGCTACGCGGGCTGGCTGATGGGCATCTGAGCCAAACGTGACATCCACACCATAAAATTTGGCTCGCTCTAATAGATCCATTGATGGATACCAGCCGCCGCAGTCTTTTGTTTTGCCAGAGGTATTCACTTCAATGACAGAACCACTCTCCGCAATTGCTTGCAGTGCATCATCGACAGCTTCTGTTTTGAGATGAGCAATCTCTGGATAAAAACCTTTTAAGGCGTCAATATGGCCTAAAACGTCGAACATTTGACTCTCAGCAGACATTTTAATTAACTGGTAATACGTTTCTTTTTCAATGATGGCTTTCTGCTCTGTGATTTGTTCCCACCGTTTCCGGTTAAATAGGTCATATCCATTACTGACATGAACCGAGCCAATGATATAATCAAATGGATAATGTCGATACACGTCTCGGTAAAGGGTCTCGTGATCTGGAAAATAGTCAGATTCGACACCTAACAGCACGTGAATTTTTCCGTCATATTCCTTTTTCAACTGCAGGACTTCCTCTATATATGATTGAAATTCACTTTTAGCCATCGCTACCCATGGTTTAAAGTGGTCAGCCTCTTCACCAAAGAACGGAGAGTGATCTGATATCCCAATAAAATCCAGACCTAATTTGACAGCCTCATCGATATATTCTCTGATGTTCCCTTCCGCATGACCACAGCGTTGATGATGTGTGTGCAGATCAAATTTCATGCAATTTTTACTCCTCTACATGGCAGTATAGCCGCCGTCAACCATCAAATTTTCTCCTGTAATAAAACTCGCTTCATCTGAAAGAAGGAAGATGACAGCAGATGCGATCTCTTCTGGATCAGCGGTTCGTTTCAACATGTGCATCCCGCCAATATCAGGATGCTGATTTGCTTGCTCTCTTGTCAATCCAAGCTCTTCTAAATGGAACCGCTCGTTGTTTTTGTTCCATACCGTGCCGGGATTCACTGCGTTTACACGAATACCTGCATCCGCCAAATCCATTGCCATGCACCGCGTCATATTGACAACAGCTGCTTTTGTCGCGTTATATGTTAAATATTTCGGCTGGGCAATGTGGCCTGAAATGGAGGCAATATTTACAATCGATCCTTTTCCTATTTTCTCCATGTAAGGCGCCGTGTGTTTGACACAAAGCGCTTGTCCCATAATATTCAAATCCATAATGCGCCGCCATTCTTCAACGGTTGCTTCAAGACCCCGCATGATAAACACGGCTGCACAATTCACCAGCATGTCTATTTTCCCAAAATGATTGGCTGTTTTTTCGATCATTGAAACAATGGATGCTTCATCAGCAATATCAGCCTCTATAAACAAAACATCATATCCATTTGCTTTGAGCTGTTTTTCTGCTGCAATTCCGTAATCTACATGATGATCAGCAATGGCGACTTGTGCGCCTTCTTGTGCGGCTCGTTCTGCGACCGCATATCCAATCCCCTGAGCTCCGCCTGTCACAATAACTGTCTTTCCTTTCATCCCTCGCATGTAGCTGCCTCCTCTTACCACTGAAGTCTTTGCCCGTCCCTCAACAATTCTCCTGTTGGTCCATCTCGGGGCAGCTGTGCCGCCCACACGATTCCTGATGCACCTTCCTGTATGGTTTTAACAGCCTCTGATGTCCCCATGTCCGTTTGTACCCAGCCAGGACACACTGCATTCGCAAGGATAGAATAGGGTGCCCCCTCTAAAGCTGTGACCTTTGTGAGAACATGCAGCGCCGCTTTTGACATCCGGTAGTAAGGACCGCTTTTTCCATCACGCCTGACATCGCCTGAAGCGTAGATCGCAGAGAGCCTTCCCATACCGCTAGATACATTGACAATCCGTCCATATCCAGCTTCTTTCATGTAAGGAAAAACGGCCTTGGTCATTCTGACTGCACCATACACATTCACATTCATCGTTTCTTGGAGTGTCGATACAGGAAGATCTAGAAAAGATGGAAATGTGTGACCCTTTATGTTGTCATGAAAGACACCGGCATTATTAATGAGCACATCCACTTTCCCGAACGAATTCTTCATAAATGCCGAGAAACGTTCAACCGATTCATCATTTGTTACATCCAGCTGAAATGGCACAACATGCTCAGTCATTTCAGACGCAGCTATTTCGGCACTCTCAAGCTGCCGTGCAGTTAAAATAACAAGCATTCCACACTGCGCAAGCTGTCTGCATACTTCTTTGCCTATGCCCCTGTTTCCACCTGTGACAACAGCGACCTTCATATTCTCATCTCCTTTTGGAGATACCAATCTTCCTTCAGCTGGTTCGATGCAGATTCTAGTGCTTCGAAAGACCAATCAATATACCAGTTTAGTAAGTGAGGTGTATAGGTGTGCAGCAGTGTTAAATACCGCTCTGTCGGAATATATAAAAGTCTGATAAACGCAGATATTGAGCGCCATTCATATTCGGATAAGTCATCTGCATATGCCTTTAAAAATTGAATCGTTTTCACAATATCTAGTTGAAACGTTCCTCTCTTGATTCTCGTTAACAAAAAAGCAGATATGGCTGCATCATATACTCGCGGTCTAAAGCATGCTGTATCAAAATCAAGAACCATGGCAAGCTTTTTGTTACGAATTAACAGGTTGCCAGAATGAAAGTCACCATGTGTAACAGCATGAGGTAATCCTTCGTATATACTAGGGTTTAGCAGCGTGATGATATTCATTAGTTCCCGTTCATACACTTTGAGCAAAGCAGCAGCCTTTTTAGAAGAAACAACCTTTTTTAGGGCATAAGCCGTCTTGCCGAGCGTTTCGTCCGGAGAAGTAATCCAGTTCTTCAATTCGCAGTTTGGATTCACAGGTCCTTTCGGTAAGTTCTTCAGTGAATGGAGCTGTTTTAATACCCGGATGGCTTCTTGTTCATCGTAACGATTTCCCATTTCATATGGTCTTCCTTCGAAATAGGGCCGCAGCTGCCAAAAGTGTTCTTTGAATAAAATGGTCTTACGATGATCTTCTGCCTCCACCATAGGTTGAATCGGGAAGCCATGATCAAGCAGAGCATCTGTTAATTCCTCTAAATATTGAAGCCACTTTGCATCATGATTTCTCGCACATTTTTTTAAGACAAAACGGTTTTTGATCGTTTCGACAAGCCATCCTTCATTAGGGCTTCTTCCGTTTAAAGGTGTTAAGCGAATCGGCTGTTCAGAAAACCAATATTTCAGGACATTATTAGCATCATCTAGTGTCGTCATGTCCTCACCCCTTTTTCTCAAGGTTTTTGATTTTCATTAGCACCTGGTCTGCATCGTCCCGTTTGTCTATGCGCAAGCATTTCACATGAGATTTTTCTTTTAATTTGTGAAAAAGCTTTTCGTTTTGATGAATCACCTCTGGATAGACTTGAAAGGCATATGAGAAAAATTGGAGCGCGTTACCCATTCGCTCCTTATTTCCATTCCAAAGTTTCTCCCTTGTGATGAGCCGTTTGAATGTCCTTTTCATGAGACGGGGGAATGTCTGTCTTCTCTTGACATCAAGCCAAATGATCGTATCAGCATATTCAGCCAATATGTGGTGAACAGATGAATATTGACCATCGACGACCCATTTCTTTTGTTTGACAATTTCATGGACGTTATCGATAAACACCGGCTTATCTGTTTTTTTCCAGTTCGCTTGCCAGAATAGAGCATCGAGTTCATAGTGAGGTAACGTTAACTCCTGCTTCAATTGATGTGCAAGGGTTGTTTTTCCAGATCCAGGCGGACCGACAATCCAAATTCGCTGGCTAGCTCCTTTATTGTTCAAGTTGTTCCCTCCGTTACAGAACACGTTGATGCTTTTGAATGTCGTCTCTCACTTTTACTAGCAGATCAAGTGCTTCATCCCAATTTAGGTTTTCTGTTAATTCAAATACGGGCGTTTCGCTTGAATGAATGGACACATCTTTACATAATAGATCTAATGCTTCCGCCGAAAAGCCATTTTCCTTTAACAGCTGGCCAAAAAGTGTATGCGCGGGAGTCAGTCTTGTATCAGGTGTACTAAAATAGTGAATCATTCCCGCCATCGCTTCTACAGGACCCGGTGACAGGTGAATGCCATTAAACCGAGTACACACGTTAGATAAACCTAACCGTTTTTGCTCCGACAGCAGCATGTGTTTAAAAGAACCCGCTTTAGCCTCTTTAGGGTCCGTTGCACCAATGAAATCTTCTCTCAACATCCTCATTGGCTGCTTTGAAAAACATTCAATGACGATAATAGACTTTGCAGGTGCAGTGAACCACTCTATTTGACAAGGGTGGAATGAATTGAGCAGAAGCATCTTTTCTCCATCCACCTCGGCCTCTATGGCGTATGTGCCCGCACCCAGCTTGTCTACCTTGACGTTTCGGGTTAACAGCTCTAAACCATACGGCGTGAGCTCTTTGTACTTTTGTAAAAATTGATGGCCTCCATATATGAAATGTTCCTTCTTTTTAAACTCTGGGTATTTCAAAGCCAGCATCTTTTTTGCTGCATCTGACACTTCACTCAGACCGTTTTTAGAAATTTTATTTAGCATCCCATATTGATTTTCAATGATTTTCCTTTCTTTCAAATATAAGGATGATATGACGCGCACGGCTCCTATTTCTACATCACGATCATCTAATCGGTGGAGAAGTTCATCTAGTATGAGATCAAGCTGTACACCTTTTTTGATGCTTGTTAATTCAGGCTTTAGCATCAACAGAAGATGGTGTTGGTTCAATTGTTGTTGTTTTTCAATTTCATAGGGATGAATCGTCACTGCCATAGGTTCTTTTGTATGAATACATGCATGTACGGCTTCAATGACTCTTTCTTTCATTCTTTTTACCACATTGTCACGCCTTTAAAAATTAAATCTGTTGTCACATCGCCCATTGAATGAACCGCATTCATGACGAGGTCTTCAATTCTTTTTCTATCCACTTCATTTCCATCCCACTGCTGAATACGGACGGAAATTTCATCAGGGTTGTGGAGCGGTGCCTCTTTTGAAGTAAAGATATGCACTTCTGTTGGCTTTTGAATGGTCTCAAAAATTTGATCTGCCAGCCGTTGTGCGAGCACCCCATATAATTTTCCTGTATGATCAAGCGGGTTTTTCCCAGCCGGCGCTTCAATACTCATAGACCGCATTGGGGTGATCAGGCCATTTAATCTATTTCCTCTTCCAACAACTCCTACATCGCCGGTATCTGCTACAGAACCTAGCGCTGTTAAGTACGGACGGCCATTGCGATCTGTTGCGTTCAGCATGAGATCAGGCGTGAGGCCTACCGTTTCATGAATATAGCGAGCAATTTGATCTTGGCATTCTTTTTTGCGGGCAAAATATTCCTCAAGACTATGAATATCTTTAGCTAGAAATGGCATGTTCACAATGAGTTTGAAATCTTCATGACGTCTGCTTCCAAATATTTTTACATCCCAGCCGGTATCTGGATTGACCTTTTTAAATTCTGGACCATTCACATAACGCTCTGTATAAAGAACCAGCTTCTCAAGACGGCTTAATGGCGCATGAGCATGCAGTAAGTTACAGTCGTTTGACACAAGCTTTGGATCACCGATTTCAATCATGTCCGTTTCAACCATCGGACGATATCGTGAGTTTTTGCGGCCTGCCCCCTGATGATCAACGATTCGGCAGTCGATGACGAGATGTTCTTCAGGATCAAATCCTGTTGTCACCTCTAATAACACATCCTTTGCCGCATCGAAAAGAATCTTTTTAAGAGGAATGGGCTCATCGCCGTATGCGTATGCCCCTTTTCCTGCAAACACAACTTGATACGGTTTGACCATTGTCCCTTTCCCATACGTGACATCAGCATCTCCGCCAAGAAGCATGACTTTGTCAAACCAGTGGTGTGCCACTCTGCCAAAATGCTCCATGCAATATTGAGAATAATATTGAGAAGCTCTTTCTGCTATAGCATCACACATCGTATCTGGATGTCCTACACCTTTACGTTCCACAAGCTCATATGGAATTTGTTCTATATCTTGGCCATCACCTTTTAAAATATCAAGAATGGTTTTTTGAATTGTTTTCATCATCTATCGCCCGCTCTCTTTTAAAATATAAAAATATTGATCGTTCATCTTAAAACAACATGAAACATTTGGTAATATATATATATTCTGTATGAAAGAGGTGTCTATTTTGATCAATGAATCGATCCTGCAGCGTCTGCAAGATACAACCACTAATATTAGGGAATTATTGGAACAACATCAAATTCCCGGCTGTTCCATTTGTATTTCTCATGAAGATGAGCACATTTGGTCGTGGCATGAAGGCCTCGCTGATATTGAAAGCGGCACCCCTGTTACAAAAGACACAACCTTTCGAATTGGTTCTGTGACTAAGCCTTTTACTGCAATGGTTATGATGAAATTGCGAGAGGAAGGATTCATTCAACTCGATGAACCCATTCATACTTACGAACCACTACTTTCTTTCATAAAAAGTCACTTGTCTGAACCAATTCCACTCACTTTCCGAATGATTGCCTCTCATATCTCAGGCCTGCCCAAAGCACTTGACAAAGCAGCTCATTTACGAGATATGACGCTAGCTCAGTGTATTGAAATACTCACTATTTTCACACCGCCTTGGTCTATCATCAATTATTCCAGTCTTGGCTACTCTATATTAAGTAAAGTGCTAGAAAAAGTGAGTCATCAGCCATATAGAGAATTAGTGCATACCCACATACTAAAACCGCTCGACTTGAAGCAAACTGGTTTTATTGAAACAGCATCCACAGCCAAAGGGTATACAGTTTCTTCCTCAGGCCTGTCCGGCGTATCCTATCCAAGTGCTGAAACACCATCTTGGGAGGACGGTTCAAGCGGACTAATCTCCACAGCAGAAGATCTGATTCAATTCATTCAAGCTCAATACGGTGCAAACAGCGTGCTTCAACAGCATTCGCTAAAAGAAATGCAAAGCCCCGTTATGGTTGAAGAAGATTTCAGCAGAGGTGCCGGTCTTTCATGGTTTTTGAGACCTTTTAACGGATGCACCTTAGCTGAACATAGCGGAGAAATTAAAGGATTCACCTCCTATATTGGATTCATTCCAAAGACAAAATTAGGTGTTTGCATTCTAATGAACTCTGACGAAAGGCTCGCACGGCCAATTGCCGAAATGCTCTTTCAAATTTTGCTGCCAGCAGATCACAAGCACATGAAAAAACGTGAAGACCGGCTCAAACGAATGTTTAGACAATCGTCTCTTTAAATCGAACTGACTTTTTTGTTTAACAGATCTGGAATTGCTTCTTGCAGATAACGCGGATCACCCTCTAAATAAAAGCATGGCATGTTAAACAAGTGATGGATAAGCTCAGATGCCTTTTGCTCCAGAAAGGTATCTGACACTTGTCGAAGTCCGAGCCAGCCTTTTAAATAGTCGGGATCTTCCGGTTCTCTTATATTTGCTGCCATAATTTCTTTTGCTCTTTGATCATCTTTTTTTACCGGCACAAGCCTAATCTCACCCGAACCTATTTTAAGTGAAGGAAAAATCACCATATCTACTTTCGTAGAGCTTCTAATCGTTGTTCCTGTCATTTCAGCAGCTTCTTTTGGTGTAATTTCAAACTTACAGCCGCTCGCCCATTTTTCTCTTGCCTCTTCCTCTGTTGATATCGTTTCATCCCATATTCTTTTATCTTGAGACCGGCTGAATTTTTTGTTTTTCAGTTCCTGTATATTTGTGGTGGCTTGGACAGTTCCTACTCCAAGCGCCAAGCACATCGGCCATCCATACACAATAAGTTCCTGATCTTCAAGCACTGAAATGGAACGATCGTTTGTGATAAAATCTGCTCCTCCATGATGCAAAAACTGCCACATAGTGGTTGACTTCCCGGCACCTTTATCGCCGATAATGAGCGCTCCTTTTTGGCCATCTTCAAAAGAGACAGCTGCTGCATGCGTAAAGCATCCGCCTTGATTTTCTAATGTTCTAAGGGCAATCTCTCGAACAATTCGCAGTGGACAGCGTATCGCAGACTCATTATTGTTTTTTCCAATCACAGCATAACGCCCGTTATTGACCGCCACACTGTGCGGTTCGTCACCTTCATGTGAGGCAAATAATACTTGATCGTCTAATGTTAATCGTTTGTAAGTAAACTTCCTTTTTGCAGTAATGGTTTCACCCTTTTGAAAGCAAGCACTGCGAATAGACTGTTCAAGCTCCGGATCAATGATAAACCGTATTTCAATCTGTGATGGGATATCCCCCTCGCGGCGATCCAATTCTTTTGGGATATAATGTTCAATATCTTCAATCGCCAGCAATTCCATAGATAGAATATGAAAATGAATACCTGCAAACACAAATGATTTTTCATAAGGAAAATCGGTCTTCGGCTTTTCAAAAAACGCTTTTATATCCATATAGAATCCTCCCCTTCAATTTGCTATTGCCTTTCAGGAAATAGCTGTATGGCTGGTTCCTCTTCAAGCTCATTGCGATTATCCAAGCTGAAAAAACGTTCAATAAAGGATTTTTTCCATATTTTCGAAGAACCGAAATCATTCTCTCCATAGGCTTCTAAGAATGATTGGTCACTCATGTCTAGCTGCTTCAATTCGTCAATATAGTTCGTTTGGTACAGTAAATCTAAAAACGTAAACGTGTAAAAAAGTGCTTTCTCGGCCCCTAATTCCTTCGCTCTTTCTTGCAAAGCATGCCAATCAAGCTGATTTTGCTCTTCAGCAAACATGACGTACTCCCTTACATCACAAAACTTAATCAAATTAAGATCTGCATGTAAGTAGACATACTGTACGTTTGTTGCCTCCTTATATAGATGGAAGGCAAGATGGATAAGAAAATCTAACGGCTGAAGCAAATAGACATCTGTTTGAAAAAAGGGCTTTTCTTCAGCAGCATCCAGCAAGGCATTTGTTGCTTCGTAGTTTTTTTTCAGCTCAACATCATAAGAGAAATCGACCCGGTGTACCTTCAAAAAATCTTCTCCGCTTCGTTTAATATGTGAATAAAGATTCCCGGCATTTATTCTCCACATCATTTCTTCTTCTCTTTCAATCGGTATTTCCTGATCGGCAGCCCAGTCATATTTCCCGATGATAAACCCTTCCTTCTTGAGCAATGAAGAGGCATTCTTCCGGTCATCTGGATGAATTAAGAAATCAAGGTCTGACATCATTCGCAGTCCATAATCTTTGTACACAAGCGGGGTTAAAATGGCGCCTTTAAGGGGGACCGCTTTTAGCTTTGCATTTCGGAATGTTTGTAAAAGACGTTTGAATTCCTTGAATCTCTCCACATTTTTTTGACGATTCCCTATATAGTGATAGTGAAGCAAAAATTTGTATGTCGTCGTAATGTTTTTTTCATCATCAAGGCGAATTAAATGAGGCGTCATCAGCTGAAGCACCTTATGTCTTGATGCCAGTCCAATTAATTTAGGCATATCGATGCCATCTTTCAATAGAGCTCTAATAGACTCTTCTTCTTGTTCATTTAATTGAATACGTGAGCTAAGTAATAACAGCCTCTGCTCATTTGAGAGAGTGGATTGATCCAAAACAGCCCGCATGTTTGACTACTCCTTCCCGTAAAACGATTGAAATCTAGTGATAAATCGAGAGCGCTTTCCTTTTCGATTGGCTGGCATGTCCAAATCATCAGTTAGTGTATGAAACAATTGATCTGCCTCATATGCTTTTTCACTGTCATATTCAATTTCCAGTTCATAATCTGTGATGCCAAGATAGCTGCTTTGATCCAAATCGATTTTGATGCCTTTCTCAATGTAAAAGGTTGTTCGCTCAGTGACCAATAGCCCTAACAATTCTGGCTGTTGAGTGATTGTAATTGGTAAAGACGTCATGATGTTCTGTACATCTAGTTTTTGCGGTAACTCCTCAATAGGTAATGACGTTTCTTCTCTTACTCTTTTATAGCCAGACGTTTGGCTGGGACATTTGATTTCAAGTGTTAGTTTGCCGCTGATTTGACGGATACGTACGGTATAACCAAATCGTTTTAATAAAAAATCTGGTGTGTCGTAATAGTAATTGAAATTAAGAACATAAGTAGGTGTATGATATTGAATGAACATGTCATATATGTGCTGAAAATCTGTTTGTGACAACAAATATTTGTACTCCTGCTCAACCATAATTCACCTCCAAAAAGTCTTACACGACAATGTCGGTTTGCTCAAGAAGCTCTTGAATGAGGGCAGTGCCTTTCTCTAAAGAAGTAAATGCCTGTTTTAATGAGTAACAGGGCACCTTTTCCGCTAGTGCGTTAAGGAATGGTTCTAGCTCTTCGGGTGTTGGCAATGTGAAATATGGTAATAAGAATTCATTATGTCTTCCTGGATTAATGACTGCATGCTGCTTCAAACGTTCCGCTGCTTCCTGCGGAGTCATTTTCGAAAGTTCTGCCCCAGTTTGCCCGTGAGGTAAAAATTCAGGAAACACAATCACATCGATTTTTCCCATTGTTTTGACTTCACGTAAAAACCATTTTTCTAGCTCCTCTGGATATACAAAATGATAGCTTTTATCATCCTCGTTAAATGGATGACTCGATGTTTGGAGTCTGTATGGGGTACCTAGCTTTTCAATGGCTTCAAACGAATCTTTCCGAATACTCATAGATCTCGGCCAGCCAGTTCCTGTGTACTCGGTGTTCGTATATGAAACACCTATATCATCGTTTGTGATATATCGAGCATCGGTTAATGATAATAAGGATAAGATGGTGGACGTTTTCCCTGCCCTTGATCCGCCCACTAGGGCAATTCCCTTTTGATTCATCTCCATCATGCCCCCATGCAAATAGATGAGTCCATCCTGATAACACAAAAGGCGAAGCAAAACTCTTATTAACCGAAGCGCATGCTGGGCTGTCCATCTGACATCTTTTGGTTCATCTATCACAATGATTTTTTTCTCTCCGTCATACAGGTAGCGGCAGCGGGGCTCCATCTTCGTTTGGTAAAAGACTTCTTCAAGAGGTATTTCTTTTTGTATTTCTTGTGCATATTTACTGGTTAGAATCGTCCAAACGTCACCTTCATGTTTTTCTGTTATTTTGCTGCAGTCAATATATGGATGCACTTTACTTATCACTAAATTCTGAACTGATTCATCTGCACCTAATACGACACGAACATCATTTTTTTGATAGCTTACATATGACAATGAATGCCACCCCTTATGATAGATTTATAAAAACAATTGCATTTTTTTCCTTAATCAACCAAAATGTAACATATATCAATCTCTTAGAAAGGAGCCGCGACATGAATGAACTGACAATAACTGAAGTTGAAGAAAAAATTGTACAGCTTGTCATGAATAAGTTGTCTCTCAATGAGCAGCCAAGCCGAGATGATAGTTTAAAAGCTTTAGGATTAAATTCTGTCCAAATCGTCTCTTTTGTTATTTCATTAGAAGACACCTTTCATATTGCCTTTGAAGACGAAGAATTACACCCTGACCACTTCCGCACCTTAGAACGACTCTTCACTTTAGTTAAAAACAAACTGACTAAGACGCTGTAATTACCTGGGCCATAAATAAAGAGCGGTAATGCGAGGAGGCTTCCATCAGCTCCTCATGAGTACCGCAGCTTTGAACAGCACCGCCTTCAAGTACATAGATTAAATCTGCATTTTGTATGGTCGATAACCTGTGTGCAATCACAAGCAAGGTACCGCCTCCTTTGGCATCGTCTATCCCTTTTTGAACCTTCCTTTCTGTCTGCCGATCTAGCGCGGAGGTCGCCTCATCTAATATAAGTAAATCAGCCTGTTTTAAAAGCGCTCTGGCGATAGCTAAACGCTGTCTTTGTCCTCCTGATAAGGAAATTCCCCTCTCTCCAATGACTGTGTCAAAACCTTTTTCAAGCCCTTTGATGAAGGAAAGAATTTGTGCAACTTCACAAGCCTGTTCAAGTTGTTCTTCGGTCACATCATGTAATCCCATGATTAAATTCAGGCGTATCGTGTCTGGGAAAAAATAGGGCTCTTGCGGGACAACGGCTATTCGCTTTAATAAATGAGATGGATTGATCTCTGATAGATCAACCCCATTCACTAAAATTCCCCCGCTGTCTGGCCGGTAAAGTCCAAGTGTAAGCTTTGAAATCGTTGATTTCCCGCTGCCGCTCGCTCCAACAATCGCCACTTTCCTTCCCTTTGGAATATGAAGATTCAAGCCGTCTAAAGCGCCTTTAGATGTTTGTTCATAAGAAAAGCAAACATCTTCAAACACCACGTCTTCTACAGCATCTATTCGTTTTGTTCCTTTTTCTTCGTTTTCCATTTGCAGCACTTCTGCGATTCGGTGAACAGATGCACGCTGCTGGAAAAATTCAAATACATACTGGAATAACTCTTGATAACTCTTCATTAATTGAGATGCATATTGGTAAATGACGACAAATAAACCGATGGACATGTTTCCTGCTGCTACTTGATATGTGCCAAACACTAGAACTGATAGTATCCCAAACCATTTCAATGGCTCTGTTAAAAAAAGAAGCTTGTTTTGAAACTTACCTTCCTTCATGACAAGATCCATCATTTTGTTAAACAGCTTTTCATACAAACCGATTTCCCACTTGCGTCGATCGAATGCGACAACTTCCCTTGTAGAAGAAATGCCTTCTTCTACATGCACGAATAGGTCTGATCTTCTCTCCTGCACATCTTTTGCTATGTTTGTTGCCGTTTTCGCCATTTTTTTACCGACAATAAAATAACAAGCGCTTGCAAAGAGAAGCAAGAAAAATAAGACAGAACTCACAGATAGCAAAATGATAGATAAAACAATGGCCATAAAAATCGTTTGTACAATTTTCGGTATATGTAAAGCAGCCGTAACAGCAACTGTCTTTACATCTTGATTAAGTTTGTGTAAATAAAAACTAACTGGGTGAGTTTTATATGATCTCATGGATACTTGCTGAAGCTGATCTAACATCATTTTCTGCAATGAATGATGGATGGTCAGATAGTTTTTATGCATCACATATGGGCTGGCAACAAACATCACAACATATACAAGAAATATAATGGCAAACAGCATCAAGATCTGGGAGAAATGTTGACTGATACCACTATTCAAAAGAACATCATCAATGAGCCACTTTTGCAGTCCTATCATGGCTAAATTAGCTGCTGCTTCAATCAAAACGAGTAAAAGAGCAAGGATGAGCATCCATTTTTGCCTTGTGATCAAAAGAAACAGCCAATTTTTTCTCATGTTACACCTGCCTCCTTTTCTGAGCGGTCAGACGCCAATTGATAAAAATGCCCTTTTTTCCTCATCAATTCATGAAATGGTCCAGTTTCTAACACACAACCATCTTTTATAAAAATAATTCTGTCAAAATGGCTGACCGTTGATAAACGATGCGCAACTGCAATGACAGTAGACTCCTTAAATGTTTGGTGTAATGCATGCTGGACTTTTTGCTCACTGACATTGTCAAGAGATGCTGTGGCTTCGTCGAGTAATACAACCCTTGGATTTTTAGCAAATAGCCTGGCAATCGCTATTTTTTGCTTTTGCCCTCCGGAAAGTTTTAATCCCCTTTCCCCGAGTATGGTATCGTATCCATTTTCTAACTCTCTTATAAATGAATCACAGTCTGCTTTTTTTGCGGCTTCAATGATCTGTTGATCTGAAAGACTTGTATCTCCAAAACGAATATTGTCCTTTACACTCATATTAAATAAGAACGTTTCTTGAAAAACAAATCCCATCGCACCTCTTATTTGACTAGTAGGTAAACGGCGCAAATCAACTCCATTCATTGTAATCATCCCGGATGAGGGATCATAAAAGCGTCCAATTAACTTAAGAAGCGATGTTTTCCCTCCGCCGCTTGTACCGACAAGCGCTACTTTTTCACCCTTCCGAATATGTAGATTCATCTCTTTTAATAAAGGAGGATGATTTGGATAATGAAAACTGACGTCATGAAACACGATATCGCCTTCTACATGATCAAGGTACACCGGCTGCTGAGGCTCTCTAATATCAGGTGTTTTTTTCATAAAATGATATAAAGGTTCAATTTGAAATGTTAATATTCGTTGTTCTGTTAAAAGTGTGACAATGGAAGTAAGCATATGCATCGCTGAAAAATAATATAATATATATGCCACAAAACCACCTGTCGTTAGCTGTCCAGTCTTTACAAGGTGGATACCAATACCAAAAGTGGCAAGAGCGCCAATATAATAAGTCAGCCTGCGGTTGCTTCCTCGTAAATAGGCGAAAAAAACATTTTTCTCATGATCTTGGCGCACTTTTTCATGGAGTTTTTGAATTCGTTCCATATCCCATTTCATATAGCCTAAAATTCTAAGCTCTTCCATCGAAGCAAGACTTTCGTATAATTTTGTTTGCAGCGTGCGAAAACCTTCTGCACTTTGTCTACCGTAGATCGTGGCCTTTTTTTCAAGCCATGGCCCAAAGACATAGTAGAGAATAAAACTTGGAATGATGATTAGTGTGAGAAAAATAGAAATGTTTATCATAAAGTAAAGTGAGATGGCGATAAATAATATCTGATTGATAAATTGTGGGAAGTATCGTCTGTAAATTTCTTGTACAGCTCGTGTCTGTGTGTTAACAAAGGAGAGTGTTTCACTAACAGAATGTTGTTCGTAGTATGAGAAACCAAGTTGACGGATTTGCTGGAAGGCAGCAAATTGTGAATCTCTTGAGGCTTGTTCAATTAATTTTCTTTGCCATAAATTTCGTGCGGCTGTCAGTATAATACCGAGTACAATTAAGCCAGTCAGTCCTAACAATAAACCATTCATTTTTGAAAAGTCTTTTGCTGGCAAAATGGTCTCAATAAAATATTGAATAAATTTAGGTATGATGAGCTCGCTCAAGGTAATAACGAAACCACTCATAATAACTAGAATCACTTTACCTGTATAAGGCTTTAAGAATGAAAGTGTCCATAAATAAACACGCCATAACTGCTTTGAATCCTTGTCGATTTGTTTCAATCCATCACCAGCCTTTTGCTCTTTTTCAACAAAAAACGGAATTTTTTTACATCTTTTTCGATCCTTGTTTGGATTATATAAAATGTTTTTAGTCATGACAATGTGTAATTTGCATCATTATAACAAAAAAGGCAGTGACTTCCATCACTGCCCAATCGTCCTATATTTCACTGTTATCTAGTGATACGCGCATACCACTGAGGCTCTATTTGATTAAAATAATCATGTTCTTTTAGCACATTTTCTAGTCTTTCAATCATCTTATCCATTTGACCCGGATCGAATTTAATAACCCACATAATCGATGAAAAGATACTCATTGCGACATAAACAGAGTAAAGCAGCCAAAAATCATCTGGAATGTTCCCATCAAAATATCCATTGATTTGACCAGCTGAAAAAGCTTCACTTGTTTCTCTGCTGAAAAGAGCTACTTTATAAAAATCGTGAATGGGATCTCCCCAGTCAAAATTGTTAAAATCAATAACACCTGCATATTTATGATTGTTGACAATAATGTTCCCTAAATGAAAATCATCGTGCTGAAATTGATTAGGTCTGCCTTTCACAATATGTAAGTGCTTTGCTATAAACTGAGCCACTTTTTCATCCCCTTCAAGGGAGATACCGCTTTCTCGGTAAGCAGTTAAATATCGATGATGCTTTTTAATGACACGATCTTCCCAAGGTTCAATGTGTGAAGGTGCCGGATATTTGTGCATATTTCGTAAATCCTGACCTGCACTTACCCCGATAGCATACTGCTGTTCTTCAGTTAACTGACTCATGATTTCTTTTGCTTCCTGGCCTTCTATAAACGATAAAACATAGTACACTTGCTGTTTTGCTTCTATAACACCGATATTCACTGGATCAGCACACTGAACACCATGACGTCTTAATTCGGAAAGCAGCTCAAACTGCATCTTTATTTTGTCATACTGGTCTTGATCTGTGAATCGAAGGACATATTTTTCACCTGACACCGTAGTTATGACCCATTTTTCATCCCGAGAATATCCTTTATCAATGTGGTCTATGCTGACCGCTTCTTTTAATAAGGGAATGTGCTGCATAAGGTCTGTTTTATTCATGGATTGATTCATCCTTCCAGTCTCTTTTCTTCTCACTCTACCAAATATTTCATTTGAATAGAATGATCAACAATTCCTATTTATGTCGAAACTGCTTTACAATGTTTTTCCATTCTAATATAGTTAATTTATGTAAATGATAGAAAATTTGTAAAAGGGAGCGTTGCAGATGAATGAAACGACAGATGTCCTTTCACTTTCAAGTCAAGTAAAAGATTTGGTTCTGCGTTCTTTGGATGATAGCAGCAAGGTTTCTATTGGTGCAGATGAGGAATTAACAAATCACGGTCTCGATTCGATTAAAGCAGTTTCACTCATTTTGGAATTAGAAGAGGTTTTTGATATTCAATTTGCAGATGAGGAATTACTGACAGAGCACTTTTCAACAATCAATAAAATTGTTCATCAGCTGCAAAACAAGTTAGCTGATTAATCTTTTTTGTATCAAAAAAAAGGCATCTCTTTAAAAGACATGCCTTTTTTGTTTAAGCAGAAGGTACATCACCCGTCGGACTAATAAGCGAGAGCGCATAATCTTCTGTAAAGATGCGTTTAGATAAGTTATTCACGCCGTCTAATGTGACGCTGTTGATTTCATCAATAATTTCATCGAGTGTCCGATGTTTGCCAAGGAGCAGTTCATTTTTACCGTTTCGGCTCATTTTGCTGTTTGTGCTTTCAAGGCTGAGCATAAGGTTGCCTTTCATTTGCTCCTTAGAGTTCTCTAGTTCTTTCTGCGTGATTCCCTCACGTTTTAAGACGTCTAATGTTTGTAAGATGGTCTCAGAGAGCAGGTTTAGCTGTTTCGCTCCAGTTCCGCCATAAATCGTCAGCATTCCATTATCTGCAAATGAACTGTGATAGCTGAAGACGGAATAAGCAAGTCCTTTGTCCTCTCTTACATCTTGGAATAATCGGCTGCTCATGCTTCCGCCAAGAACATTATTTAAGACGATTAAGTCATAGATGCCCTTATCTCCAGCTGGAAGGCCATTAAAGCCCAGGCATAGGTGCGCTTGTTCCGTTTCCTTTTTGCGTGTGAGCTTGCCATAATGAAATGCTGGAGCTTCTACAGGCTGCTTTTTCCCTTTTCCTTCATAAGAACCGAACAGCTTTTCAACCTCGCGAATAAAGGTCTCATCTACGTTCCCTGCAACTGAGATCACGACGCGGTCCGGGGTATAGAATTCATCCATGTATTTTCTAAGTGAGTCTCCGTTAAAGGTTGAGAGTGTTTCCTCTGTTCCTAAAATCGGATATCCTAATGAATGATCACCATAAATGGCTTTGCTTAATAAATCATGAACGATGTCATCAGGAGTATCCTCATACATTTTAATTTCTTCGTACACCACATTTTTTTCTTTTTTCAGCTCTTCTTCATCAAAAGCTGAGTGAAAGAACATGTCGCTTAATACATCGAGGGCGTAGCCAGCATGTGAATCAAGCACCTTCGCATAGTAGCAAGTGTATTCTTTTGATGTAAAGGCATTCACCTGACCACCAATGCGGTCAAAGGATTCTGCGATATCACGTGCAGATCTTGTCTTTGTTCCTTTAAAGAACATATGCTCTAAAAAGTGTGAGATTCCATTAATTTCAGGTGTCTCATGTCTAGAGCCTGTTCCAATCCAGACGCCAATTGCGACAGACCTTACAGTGGGATTGTTTTCGAGTACAATTCTTACTCCGTTTTGGCATGTATACGTTTTGACCAAGTTTTGCTCCTCCTATTCAACAAACAGATCGCATCACGGATGTCTTTTTTCACTTAGGAGGTCAGAAACCGTCCCTAATTCATATCCTCTTTCTTTAATTTGAGTGATAAGTGCGTCAAGACTTTTCGCTGTTGCATCTGTTGGATGCATTAATATCATCGCCCCATTGTGAATTTTCCCAAGCACCCGCTTTTGTAAAATAGCCGGGGATGGTTTTTGCCAGTCGATGGTGTCTACTGTCCACATAATGGTTTCCATGCCTTCTTGTTTGGCAAGCTTGACTGTTTCTTCTTTAAAGCTGCCGCTTGGAGGCGCAAACCATTTTGGTTTCTTCCCAAGGGATTCTTCAATTTGGCGATTTGTTTTCGTTATCTGCTCTAATGCTCGTTCTCTTGTCAGTGTGCGCATATCTGGGTGATTGTATGAATGATTTCCAATTTCATGACCATCTGCCGTGATTTTTTTAGCAAGCTCTGTGCTTTTTTTCACCCATTTGCCTTCTAAGAAAAAGGTCGCCTTGACTTGATGCTTTTCCAGCGTCTTTAACATGTTGATTAAATGCTCGTCACCCCAAGCTACGTTGATGAGGAATGCATTCATTTTTTTATCTGGATGTCCCTTATAAATGGGCTCTGGACCAAGCTCATGTAAATGAATAGATGGTTTTGTTTCATTAAAAACAAGCAGCTTTTCATCGAATGACCCCTGTTTCTTCATTTTTTCATAAGAGGCATCGACATCAACTGTCTGTCCATTTAAGCCAGGCATCTTTTTCCACACTTTATCAATCTTAGCATTTTGCGCCTTTACTTCATAGTCAGAAGACTTCGATTCAATTTCCTGAAATAAAATATCTTTTGAAACAGATGCAACCTCGGCATGCTCTTTCATTGATTCAATATATGTAACAGCAGCCGGCTGCTTCATCGTTTGATATGACACGAGCAGTAAAAATACAAACACAATGAATGGTAACGTTTTTTTCAATGGTTGTCCCTCCCCTATACCACAAATTATGATGGGGAGAAACAAGCTAGAACTATTGTTAGCGCAAGAAAAGAAAGAAGCCTGGCACGGATACCTGGCTTCTAACACATTTTATTTGATCTCATTAAGACTGCTTTTCTTCTTTTTCCTTTTCTTCACGTAAAACAGCTTTTCGAGAAAGGTTCACACGGCCTTGTTTATCGATTTCAGTGACTTTGACAAGTAATTCATCGCCAAGTTTCACGACATCTTCTACTTTGCCCACACGCTCAAGCGCAAGCTCAGAAATATGAACAAGTCCATCTTTTCCACTGAAGATTTCAAGGAAGGCACCGAATTTTTCAATGCGTTTGACTTTACCTAGGTAAAGCTGTCCTACTTCAACTTCTCTCACAAGATCTTCAATAATTTTCTTCGCTTTTTGGTTCATATCTTCTTCTGTAGAAGAAATAAAGATTGTACCATCTTGTTCAATATCGATTTTCACACCGGTATCTTCAATGATTTTATTGATTTGTTTACCGCTTGGTCCAATGACATCGCGAATTTTATCCGGATTGATTGTCATCGTTAAGATTTTAGGTGCATAACGAGACAATTCTCCTCTAGAAGCAGGAATTGTTGACAGCATACTGTCTAAAATTTCCATTCTTCCTTTTTTCGCTTGTTGAAGAGCCTCTTCTAAGATGTCTTTTGATAGACCATCGATTTTGATGTCCATTTGAAGGGCTGTTACACCTTTTGATGTACCTGCAACTTTAAAGTCCATATCTCCAAGTGCATCTTCCATTCCTTGAATGTCTGTCAGCACTGTGTAGTATTCACCAGATTTCACAAGTCCCATTGCAATCCCTGCAACTGGTGCTTTAATTGGAACACCGGCATCCATCATCGCAAGTGTGCTTGCGCAAATACTTGCTTGTGAAGTAGATCCGTTAGATTCTAATACCTCTGAAACGAGGCGAACCGTATAAGGGAAATCTTTTTCGGATGGAATGACTGGTTCTAGTGCACGTTCACCTAGTGCACCATGCCCGATCTCACGACGGCCTGGACCGCGCATTGGACCTGTCTCACCAACACTGAATTGCGGGAAGTTGTAATGGTGCATGAAGCGTTTTGATTCTTCAACACCTAAACCATCAAGAATTTGCACATCGCCAAGTGCACCTAATGTACAAATACTGAGCGCCTGTGTTTGTCCTCTTGTAAATAGGCCTGAACCGTGCGTTCTTGGCAGAAGTCCTACTTCTGAAGAAAGTGGACGGATTTGATCTACGCCGCGTCCATCTGGACGTACTTTCTCTTCAGTAATCAGACGGCGAACTTCGTTTTTGACAAGCTTGTTTAATACATCTTTCGCTTGTTTAATCGTTGCTTCGTCACGTTCTTCTGCTTCAAACTTCTCAACTACAGCTTTTTTCACAGCACTGATTGCATCCTCACGCGCATGCTTCTCATGTACTTGAATCGCTTTCAGCAGGTCAGCTTCAGCAAGTGCTTTTACTTCGTCTGCTAACGTTTGATCTACTTCATATAAAGGAATATCGATTTTTTCCTTACCGACTGCCTTCACAATTTCTTCTTGGAATTCGATTAAGCGTTTGATCTCCTGGTGACCGTACATGATCGCTTCAAGCATTGTTTCTTCCGGTACTTCATCAGCACCAGCTTCTACCATGTTGATCGCATCTTTTGTTCCGGCAACCACAAGATTGATGTCACTTTGTTCAAGCTGCTCCACATTCGGGTTAATGATCAGCTTTCCATCCACTCGTCCTACTGTAACGCCGGCGATTGGTCCCTCAAATGGAATGTCAGACACACATAAAGCTAAAGATGAGCCAAACATTGCAGCCATTTCAGATGAGCAATCTTGATCCACACTCATGACGATACTAATGACTTGTACTTCGTTTCTAAATCCATCTGCAAACAGCGGACGAATTGGTCTGTCAATTAAGCGGCTGGCAAGGATCGCCTTTTCACTTGGACGGCCTTCTCTTTTAATGAAGCCGCCAGGAATTTTACCTACTGCGTATAGTCTTTCTTCGTAGTTCACAGTGAGCGGGAAGAAATCAAGTGGTTTTGGTTCTTTAGAAGCTGTTGCTGAGCTAAGCACAGCCGTATCTCCGTAGCGTACGAGGACCGCTCCGTTTGCTTGCTTTGCAAGCTGGCCAGTTTCAACTGTCAGTTGACGTCCAGCCCAGTCTATGGTGAAGACATGTTTCTCTTGTCCCATTCTGAGATAAACTCCTCTCTTATCGTAAAGTTTTAGTTAGTTCTTATTATGAACAAAATGATTTTCACATATCAATGTGAAAGCTGTATGTAGAAGGGTTTTTGCCATTCTTTCAACATTTTAACCATAAAATATTAGTGATTATACGATAAAAAAGCGGGAATCCTCCCGCTTTTTACGATTATCGACGTAAGCCTAGTTTGTTAATTAACTCACGGTAACGAGTTACGTCTTTATTACGTAGATACGTAAGAAGATTACGACGTCTACCTACCATTTTCAAAAGACCGCGACGTGAGTGGTGATCTTTCTTATGAGTACGTAAATGCTCGTTCAAGTTGTTAATTGATTCTGTTAGGACAGCGATCTGAACTTCTGGAGATCCAGTATCAGATTCGTGTGTTTTGAACTCATTAATTAATTGCGTTTTACGCTCTTGAGTAATAGCCATCCTGTTTCACCTCCAAATCATGTTAGCCCCATCTACCTCGCAACCGTCGGTGAAGTCGGCCTGCCAAGTAAGTGGTTTTAAAGCTACAGGAATAATCATACTAAAAATATGCTGAATTTGCAAATGGTAGAGCAGTTTTTCTATGATTTTTTTGTTTGCTTGAGCTGATCTTGAAAAAACTGAATCGCTTCTTCTTTATCTTGACTGATTTGAGCCGTCAGCTCCTGGATTCCGTTAAATTTTCGTTCACTGCGAATGCGCTTGAACCATTGTAATTTAATCGGCTGGCCATATATTTCTTCGTTAAAATCAAAAAGGTTTACTTCAATGGCAGGCTGATCAGGACGTTTTTCATAAAATGTTGGTTTATAGCCGACATTACAAACGCCGTCATATACTTTACCTTTTACTTCTGCTCTTACTGCATATACCCCTGTTGGCGGAATAATGTATTCAGCAGATAAGCCGACATTAGCTGTCGGAAATCCGATCGTCCGTCCGCGTTTGTCTCCATGGATGACAATGCCGCGAAGCTGATAAGGTTTTCCTAAAAGCTCGCTCACATATTCAACATCCCCATTTTTTAATGCGGAACGGATGAGAGTGGAACTGACTTTTCGGTCTTGATTGGACAGCTTAGGTACGATGGTTGCATTGATACGGCCTTTTCCGTATTCATCGAACGTTTCCATTGTACCTGCACCAAAACGGCCAAACGTAAAATCAAACCCCGCTACTGCGTGCTTCACATTCAATTCATCCAAATATTGATCCACAAACTCTTGAGGAGATAGAGCTGCAAAGCTCTCGCTGAATTGTACGATGTATAAATAGTCAGCGCCCAGCTGTTCGATAAAATCAATTTTATCCTCAAGCGGTGTAATTAAGTCTTTTGGTTCCCGTGCCTTTTGCAAAACATGTGATGGATGCGGATGAAAGGTCATGACTGCTAAGGCCAATCCTTCTTTTTTCGCAATGCTTTTCGCTTCGTCAATGACTTTTTGATGCCCGAGGTGAACACCGTCAAAGTACCCTAAAGCCATGACAGACGGGACTTGATCTTTTTGATTCAATGTATGTGGGTGTGAAATATGTATAGTCTTCACGAGATGTCACCTTTTCTTTAAGATTGCTTGTCCTGAGATAAGATCTTCGCCGGCTTCATCAGGTTCTGTTTGGTCGGGTGCTTCATATATATTGCCAGACAACGACCTGAAGGAGCAAAAACAGCGACACGATCCGCCTCTGCGAAATGAGCAAATTCATCAGGCATTGGCAGGACTGCACCGTTTTCCACTTTACTTGCTAATGTATCATTTATCTCCCATTTCGGCAAATGATTGAGCGCACGCTCGATCGGGACAAGGTGCTCATCTACAGTTCCTTCCTCGCTTATATCTCGCAGCTCATCCAGCGTAATACATTCATCAAGTGTAAAATCACCAGACCCCGTACGAATAAGATGTGACATGTGGGCTGGAAACCCTAGTTTCTTCCCGATATCAACCGCTAAGGTCCTCACATACGTTCCCTTTGAGCATAGAACAGTAAACCTAAATGACACGCTGCCATCCTCATATGTGACAGGTGTAGTCCGCTCGATACGGTGAATAGTAATTTCTCGGCTTGGCCGCTCAATTTCGATACCCTCTCTTGCATACTCATAGAGCTTTTTCCCGCCAATTTTCACAGCAGAAAACATGGGAGGAATTTGTTCAATGGTTCCTTCAAACTGCTTCAGCGCCGCATCAATTTCTTTTTCTGAGATCGGTTTTTCCACCTTTTTTTCTTCTACGATCTCACCTGTTTGGTCTTCTGTTGTTGTAGAAAAGCCAATCGTGATTTCTGCATCGTATGTTTTCGATTTATCTGTTAAGTATTCTACAATCTTCGTTGCTCTTCCGATACAAATAGGCAGAACACCTGAAACCTCTGGGTCGAGGGTGCCTGTATGGCCGACTTTTTTTGTGTGTAAAATTTTTCTTACTTTAAACACGCAGTCGTGTGAGGTCATGCCTCTTTCTTTATGTAATAAAAGAACACCATTTATCATATGCGTTCTCTCCTTTCATAAACGATGAAAAAGGACAGACGATCATCGCCTATCCTTATTTCAACGTCTTATTCGTGATCTTTTGTGTTTAATTCAGCAATCAGGCTTTCAATTCGGTTTCCGTAGTCTACAGATTCGTCGAATTCAAAATGCAGTTCTGGTGTTTTGCGAAGTCTGATTCGATTGCCAATTTCAGAGCGGATATACCCTTTAGCCTTTGCAAGGCCTTTTAAGGTTTCCTCTCTTTTCTTCTCGTCGCCAAGAACAGAAATGTAGACTTTGGCAATTTGCAAATCACCGGATACTTCGACATCGGTTACAGTCAAAAAGCCGATTCTTGGATCTTTTAGCTTTCTGCCTAAGATGTCGCCCAATTCTTTTTTCATTTGCTCACCCACACGGGTTGCTCTCATACTCATGATCTTATCACCTCTAATTAAAACCACTCAGTTTTCGTGATCGTTCGTTCAATTTCAGGAAAAGAATCGATAAAGCTTAATACACGCTGAAGCTCCTTTTCCACTTGAACCCGAGATGAGGAAATCACGGCGATTCCAATTGATGTACGCTGCCATGTATCCTGGTAATCCATTTCAGCAATGGTTACATTGAATTTATGACGCGTTCTTGTCAATATACGCTGAAGAACCGCACGTTTTTCCTTCAGTGAGGATGCATCATAGATCATGCACTCACATTCGGTATAACCGATCATTTTCTTTCGATTTCTTGCATAACGAATGATTCCATGACATCACCTTCACGGATATCATTGTATTTCTTAATGGTAATACCACATTCATAGCCTTGTGAAACTTCTTTCACATCATCTTTAAATCGTTTTAACACGTCAACTTCGCCTTCAAAAATAACGACGCCGTCACGGATTAAGCGGATTCCGCTATCTCTTGTAATCGTTCCTTCAGTTACATAGCCGCCCGCAATTGTACCGATTTTAGATACTTTGAACGTTTGACGAACTTCAACTTGACCGATGACTTTTTCTTCATATTCAGGGTCAAGCATTCCTTTCATCGCAGCTTCAATTTCATCGATGACTTTATAAATAATGCGGTGCAAGCGGATATCAACGTTCTCAGTCTCAGCTGTGCTCTTCGCATTTCCATCAGGACGTACGTTAAAGCCAATTACGATGGCATTAGAAGCACTTGCTAAAATGATGTCTGATTCTGTAATCGCTCCAACACCCGTATGGATGATTTTCACTTTTACGCCTTCGACTTCTATTTTTTGAAGAGCTGCTGTTAATGCTTCAGCAGAGCCTTGTACGTCTGCTTTCACGATCAAGTTGATATCTTTTACGTCACCTTGTTTGATTTGCTCAAATAGGTCGTCTAGAGATAATTTTGCTTTATCTGAACGCTGTTCGTCCAGCTGTTTAGAAGCACGCGCCTCACCGACTTGACGAGCTGTTTTTTCATCTTTGAATACGAGGAACTGATCCCCTGCATTCGGTACATCGTTTAAACCAGTGATTTCAACAGGTGTAGATGGTCCTGCTGTTTTCACGCGGCGGCCGATGTCATTGACCATTGCACGTACACGGCCAAATGTATTTCCGACAACGATTGGGTCACCTACTTGAAGTGTACCTGTTTGAACAAGAAGGGTTGCAACAGAACCTCTTCCTTTATCAAGCTCAGCCTCGATGACAGTCCCTTTTGCCGCACGATTTGGATTGGCTTTCAGTTCTGCAACTTCGCTGACAAGAAGGATCATTTCGATCAATTCGTCGATGCCTTCACCTGTTTTCGCAGATAGTGGAACGAAAATGGTTTCGCCGCCCCAAGCTTCTGGTACAAGACCATGCTCAGTTAATTCCTGCATCACGCGGTCAGGGTTCGCTGTTGGTTTGTCAATTTTGTTCACAGCGACAATGATTGGCACTTCTGCCGCTTTCGCATGGTTAATCGCTTCAATTGTTTGCGGCATGACGCCATCATCTGCTGCAACGACTAGAATTGTCGTATCCGTTACTTCGGCACCACGTGCACGCATCGTTGTAAATGCTGCGTGTCCAGGTGTATCAAGGAACGTAATTTTTTTGCCATTTTCTTCGATTTGGTATGCACCGATATGCTGCGTGATTCCACCTGCTTCGCCTTCGACGACTTTTGTCTTACGGATGCTGTCAAGAAGAGTTGTTTTCCCGTGGTCAACGTGTCCCATGATCGTTACAACTGGAGGGCGTACTTGCATATCTTCTTCTTTATCTTCAACTTCATACTTTTCAAGTTCAGTTTCTTCTAAAATGATGACTTCCTCAACTGGAACACCATATTCAGAAGCGATTAATTCAACTGTATCTTTATCAAGTTCTTGGTTGATTGTTGCCATGACACCAAGCATCATCAGCTTTTTAATGATTTCAGCTGATTCTTTTCCAAGCTCATCAGCCAGCTGGCCGACAGTCATTGAATTTGTAAATTCAATTTTTTCAGGAAGCTCTTTTTTAGGCTTCACAGGTCTAGCTTGCTGATGCTGCGGTTTGTTATTTCCACCGCGTTTGTTTTTGTTTTTATTTTGGTTGTTGTTTTTTTTGTTTTTATTAAATTGATTATTCTGCACGTCATTCTTCTTTCTATCATTGTTTTTGTTAGATGATTGTTTTTTTTGTTCTGCGGGTTTCTCGTTAGCTGTCTCTTTTGCTTTGGCTTTTTTATAGATAGCGTCTAGCTTTTTCACAGTGTCGTCTTCAAGCGTCGCCATGTGGTTGTTCACTTCCACGTTCATATCCTTAAGCGCTGCTATAATATCTTTACTTGAAACATCTATGGCTTTTGCGTATTCATATACTCTCACTTTAGCCATTCGTTCACCCCCAAATAAATTAATCGAGCAAGCTTATGAGCTTCTTAGCGAAGCCTTGGTCAGTGACAGCGACAACTACGCGAGCTTCTTTCCCAATAGAACGTCCGAGAACGGAACGGTCTTCAACTTTTCTAACCGGAACATTATAAAATTTGCATTTGTCAGATACCTTTTTCTCTGTGTTAGATGAGGCATCTGCTGCAAGAAGAACCAGCTTAGCACGCGCATGTCTAATTTCTTTGATCACCAGATCTTCTCCTGACACGACTTTACGAGCTCGATTTGCTAGACCAAGCAAAGGATACCATTCAGATTCATTCATTAGGTTTTTTCACCTTTTCAGCTAGTTCTAGTAATTCTTCAAATATGTGTTCGTCAATCTGTGTCTGAAATTGCTGCTGTAAACTGCGTTTGTTCTTTGCCGCAAGAATAGTTTCTTTATCGAGAGAAAGGTAAGCTCCGCGTCCGTTCATTTTTCCGGTAGCGTCAACAGACACTTCTCCTTCTTTAGAACGAACAACACGGATCAGTTCTTTCTTTGGTTTCATTTCTCCCGTCACGACGCATTTTCTAAGCGGGATTTTTTTTCGGCTTTTCACCTTTAATATCACCTCTTATTCGTCAGATTCCTCAGCTACTGGTTCAGCCTCTAAGAAAAGAGATTCAGAGTCTTCAGTTCTTGGGAAAATACCGAGTTCCCTTGCATCTGTTTCGCTTTTAATGTCGATTTTCCAGCTGGTCAGCTTCGCTGCAAGGCGGGCATTTTGACCTCTTTTACCAATCGCTAATGACAGCTGATAATCAGGGACAATAACTGTTGTCGCCTTGTCTTCTTCATTCACAATGACATCAAGTACTTTTGATGGACTCAGCGCATTGGCAACAAATTCAACCGGGTCATTAGACCAATGAACAATGTCAATTTTTTCGCCTTTTAGCTCGTTGACAATTGCTTGTACACGCTGGCCCTTTGGTCCAACACAGGAGCCAACTGGATCAACATCAGGATCATCTGTACGAACAGATATTTTAGAACGGTCCCCAGCTTCTCTAGCAACCGATTTAAGCTCTACAGTACCATCATAAATTTCTGGCACTTCAATTTCAAATAAACGCTTTAAAAGACCTGGATGTGTTCTAGACACATAAATTTGTGGTCCTTTTGTTGTTTTTTCTACTTTTGTAATGAACACTTTAATGCGGTCATGCGGTTTGTATTCTTCATTTGGCATTTGTTCATTGACAGGAAGAAGGGCTTCAATTTTGCCAAGTGACACGTAAATAAATTTACTGTCAATCCGCTGAACGATTCCCGTCATAATGTCTTCCTCGCGGTCGATGAACTCAGTGTAGATCACACCACGCTCTGCTTCTCTCACACGCTGCGTCACAACTTGTTTCGCTGTCTGAGCTGCAATACGTCCAAAGTCTTTTGGTGTGACTTCAATCTCAACGACGTCACCAACCATGTAATTCGGGTTAATATTGGCTGCATCATCTACAGAGATTTCAAGGCGAGAATCATACACTTCATCTACAACATCTTTTCTTGCGAACACACGAATCGTTCCCGTTTCGCGGTTTAAATCAACACGAACATTTTGTGCTTGATTAAAATTACGCTTATATGCAGAAATGAGTGCAGCTTCTATCGCTTCAATTATAATTTCTTTACTAATACCCTTCTCTTTCTCAAGAACAGTCAGGGCATCTAACAACTCACTACTCATTTTTATGGTTCCCCCTTATATCAATGAAAAGGTTAATTGAACGAAACTGCTAATCTTGCGTTAGCTATTTTCTCGTATGGAATATTGATCTCTTTCTTTCTTGTCTTGATCTTCACTGTCACTGTTGCAATCTCACCATCAAAGCTTGTAAGCTCACCTTCAAATGCTTTTTCACCATCAATTGGTTCATATGTTTTCATGAAAACATTTTTTCCAAGTGCTTTTTCAAAATCAGCTTTTTTCTTTAATGGGCGCTCCGCTCCAGGAGAGGACACTTCAAGAAAGTAGTTTTGGCTAATCGGATCTGCCTCATCAAGCTTTTCGCTCAAGGCTTCGCTCACTTTGGCACACTCTTCGATATCGACACCTTTATCAGAGTCAATAAACACGCGAAGGAACCAGTTTTGACCCTCTTTGACAAATTCAACATCAACGAGTTCAAGCTGTAAGCCATCTAAAATTGGCTGCACCATTTCGCTTACGACATCCACTACTTTTTTGCTCATTCTCTTCCTCCTTGTGCTTTCGATAAACGCTCTTATCAATCATTCTGCATAAAAACCCTGCTTTATGTGAGCAGGGGGAGCAGAAAACGGATGAATAATGTCGAGACAAAAATTGCCTGTTCAATACAAAAGAGCGGGTTTCCCCACTCTTGTCTCGGTAATCGTTAGCATTTCCATAAAAACTATACCATATCCAATTTTTTTATGCAAATGAAGTTCCTCCTTATAATAGGTACTCGCTCATCGATTAATGCAGCATGTTCAGTACCATTAATACCTCTCTCTTCCTTTATATATAAACGGAAAGCCACTATGAACAGAGCGGACTGATAATAATGCACCTGAATACAATGAGCGAACAACAGAGCTCCCTGTGAAAGAAAGTAACATCTACACTAAGTCATCTCTAATTCCAAAAAACTTTGTATGACACAGTATGGTTATTCATATAGAAGCAAAGAGTGTATCAGTAAACAGCCTTCACTTTCCACTTTCTCAACCCCCCTAATGGATAAGTACTTCAACGTTAAAGAAATAAGCAGTTCAATTTTAATCACCCTGCCTTTCTCCTTCACTTCAGAGAAACGCGTTCTCATTTTTAGGGAATCGCAATTTAAAAATCATTCATATTGAACTCTCCGAAGAGCAGGCAGAGACTAAACGGATAACCTTCATATTATACATAGAGAAAGAATCATGTTTATATGGAATGAATGTATCCAGACTGTTTAATCAGCCATGCATGTAAAAGTAAAGGTGTCTTCTGTGCTGAACTGCTATATTCATCTGGAACCTGCCTTAAGGTGTGCTGTAAATTTTCATTTCCTATTAACGATAAAAATTCCATACTAAATGGGCTGAATCCTCCAATTATAGAAGTACCAATCTTATACTTTACATCTTTTCTAGGTTGGGTAATATAGGTGAGTAACTGCTCGAACTCAGATAATGTCAATGAGGCGTGATATTGATCATATAAATACAGTTCTTCTTCTTTGTTCTGAACTGAACTCATTCCACTTTCTATACTATCTCGATTTAAATCAACTATATAAATAATAGATTCATTTGATAAATAAGGAAGGAACTGTTCTAATAATGCTACAGGATCTTCAAATAGCCCAAAACACAGATGTATTAAAATCGCATCATAACTTTTCGCATGTGATGAAAAATTTTCGATATCTGTACAAATAAAATTAGCTTTTATATTCAATTGATTTGCACAATGTATGGCTTCCTCTGATGAATCAATTCCTGTCAAATCAGCTAGAGGTAATTGCTTAGATAAATACTCAAGCATCTGCCCTTGTCCACATCCTATATCTAAAATAGAGGCAGGCTTTTTTTTGAATGTTAGTTGATAATAAGAAATGAAAGTTTCAGCTGATAGACATCGAGTAAATGGCGTTTCTCGATTATCATAATTTGAACTTATTTTTCTTTTTTCTGGATCCAAAAACCATGACTGAGCCAGCGCTCTTTTTCCTTTAAGCTCTTTCATCTTTTCTAGTATTATCACAGGGTTTACCACCTTTATAAAAGCCTCACCAATCAGTTTCAGATAATACGGGAGGTTTCGTTTTGAAGTTGTTTATTTTGAGAGGTTGAAAAAAATGAATGAACAGATTATGTGAAATATGAAATGCTATCGCTGCTAGAATACCAAATGTTAAGTATGAAATAACTGTGATGAATGTAAAAAGCGACATATAAGCAATAGACTTAACACCGCCTATTGGTATATGCAGCAAGATAAATCCTATTGAACTGATACAAATCGATACCGCCACAGATTCCACAGAATTTGTTAGTAATAATAACGGAAGAAAGAACCGCCAAATCAATTCTTCTGATAGAGCAGTTAATGGAAGAAAAAAGATTGAATCAACATTGACAGCATATCTGCCTCTAAATGCAACAACTTTGTTTTTTAATTTCCATAGAACTGACGGTAATAGGACACCTAATAAAAAGAAGAATAAAATACCATACACATTTTTATTATTAGAAATTTCAACTAAGAGCTCTTGAGAAAATGCTCCACAGCATATAGATGCTCCGATTATCGTGAATCCATCATAGCTCCTCTGAGGAGTGATATATGTTATTAACTTTCGATCGGATATTGGTTTATCTCTCTTGATTTTGATAACCATTTTAGAGCTTAAGGGACCCAAAAAGTGAAGGAGGATCCCTAAAGCTGCTACCATTGAAATCATCTATTTAAGTACCCGCAATCAATGTATAAATTGGAGCGTCATCTACTCCATTAAATCCACCGATCAGTTCCATTAACTCATCATCGATAAACCCTCCGAATGGTCGGCTATTAATCTTCTGTGCAGTAGATAGCAAAATCATATTTTGCATGACATGTCCTGCCTCCATAAAAACGAAGCGATAAGAACGATGTCCATACTTAAATCGAGAACGCCAAAAATTCGCTGAAATGACTACGGCAAATGCAAAATCTTGAACGGATTCTTCTTGTAACATTATTTTCTCAAATTCTTTTTCAGAGTAATCACCCATTTTAGTCAATCCTTTTCTATACGGATCGAAATGATAAATACCTTTGTCTAAAGAATCCACTTTGTTGGCTACAATAAATAGATCTAGAGGATAAAGTGCCCCGCCAGATGGTATAGGGCGTCTAGGTCCTTCTTTACGCTCTACCAATCCATAACTCTTCTGTAAAACTGTTGAGAGTTGTTCTAATGAAACACTCCCCCCGCTAAAATAATCTGCACTTTTTCGTTCCTGAATGACATCGTCTAAAGATATATTTGTATTTAATGGTTTAGGTAGTAAAATTAAAGGCAGGTCGTCAAATCTTTTACTTGCATGTGTAGCAATCTTTTGCAAAGTTTGAGATCGCAGCAGCCCTGCAACACCAGGTGCGTCCCATGCCATTGAACCCCTATAGATTTTTGTTGCCTCAAACCAATTTTCAGAAGGATCATCAAACCGTAATGCTTCGTTTCCATACACAACATCAGCCAAATTAGTAGCATGTCTTTCAATACTATTCATATATTTAATCACCTTTCTACGATATTAAGGAAATGGATGCGGAATTGGATTCAGTTCTTCTAACTTAAAAGGTTTATCTACTAAACCTAAATGATAAGAATGTTTTAAAATTCGTTCTCCGCCCAACATTCTACCTCTATAAAGAACGTCAATCGGTTTATATCCAGGAATAATTGATTTTACGACATAGGCACCAGCATCTTTTATATCAGGGCTGGTTAAATCAAAAGTTGCCACATGATATCCTTGTTTTGATAAATGACTGACAAGGTTAGTCCATAGAATGTCTGGAGAACGATCATCAAACGGTGCATAGTCTTTAACGTCCACTAATTTCTCACTTGCTGTTAAAAAATCAGCTTCTTTCACAATAGCTGTTCCCGCATAGAGTTTAATATGATCTTCAAAACTGTTAATATCTCGATGATAATCTACATCCACTAAGGCGTTCCCTAATCGTTGTTCTGTTTTTACCCAAGTTCTTGTATACATTCCCTCTATCGCAGCTTTCTCACATGCTCTTTCAATTGAATGAGCAGAGGCCGCGCCAATAGCAAATGGAGCTAAATCTGTATGAGGATTTCTTATCACTGCCAAAATAGTAGGAACACTAGAAAAAATGCTCATGTCTACTAAATGCAAATCAAGAGAAGTAGGTTTAATATATCTTTCATAGAAGTGTTTTAATCTAGGTGAGGTATTAATATCGATCTGCGGTAAACTTAACTTATTGTACCAAGTAAGCATAAATGCATCTCTTTCAATTGTTTCAAATAAACCTGAGATTGCCGCTTCTTGATATGTAATACCACAAGCTAGTCCATTACTAGTTGCATGACCAATATTGGGGTCTCCTGGCCACTCAGTATAGTTTGCAATATGAATTAATTGAGCAGGCGTCCAAACTTCTTCATTATTTTCAGCAATATGACCTTTTCTCCACCATAATTTTGTATCTTCATTCCATCTATCATGAGGAAAATTCGGGTCTTCATATTGAGTGACAGCATACATCTCCCACTTATCAAAGCCAATTACTGATTTGCCTTCATTGATTAAGTCCTTTTGAGTACCAAAACATACAACATCAGAGTTTAAAGGTAAATAAGCGGCACTATATCTTTCCACCGTTTCACCTATAGCTGCTAATCTGGCTGCAGCTGGATTAGCAGATCCTCCCCCATTATATGAATTAGACGGTACCCCAAATAAAATATTGCTGTCTGTACCATGCGCTCCATATGAATGACCCCATATATCATCAACGTCTCTGAGTTTTCTATACTCTCTACGGACTATCCCAACATAAGGATCTGCCAATTGGTCGAGTATTTCCCATGACTCTTCTAACGTTGTCCATTTATTAGCCATAATTAATTATTCACCTCACCATGAAACCAAACTTGAGGAAAACCTGTATCTGCAGCTGGGGAACACTTCGGGCATCTAGGTACTCTATAGACACGATGATGATTAAATGAGACACCTTTATCATCTAAATTAATTGTTGTAAATCCACCTGGTATTGCACTTGGTGCGTAATCTTTTAGTGTGAGCCATTCTAAAATTAAATTACTTGCAATTCCGATTTGAACTAAATGAATCGGCATATGATAAACCGGTTTCTTTTCAGGATTTATAGGCTTTATTTTCATTAAGTCTGAACGCAATACTTCGTCAGAAAAGTTTGCTGACTTTCGAAGGTTATAGCAATGTAAACAAGCTGATTGATGTGGTATGAAAAATGGACCTACCCAAGATGTCTGTCCATCATATGGCACAATGCTCAACCAAGGTATGTGGTCTTCTAATGCTAGATCATTTATTTCTTCAAAAATCGGGTCTAAATGAGAGTTGCCAATAGCAACCCTGATATCCGGCTGCTTATTTAATTCTCCTTTAAGCACTACATGTAGCCCTGCCTCTTGCAAATGACGAATAAATTCAGCAGCAACTGGATTATGATCTCGCGTAATAACTTCAACAATTCCTGTTTTTAAACGATCTAGTATATCTTCAACCAATACTTGTCCACCGGCTCTTTCATAAGACAAAAGCGCCGTCAAATCAAAGTTCATATCCGTCTTAACACACATTCCGTTTGTAACTAAAAATTCGAGGACATGTTTTAATTGATCACTCTCTACTTCGAAATTCTCCTCTAGTTCTTTAATCGAAACCCCATTATCTTCCGTGAGATAATTAGAAATTTCTTGAATAAATTCAATAATTCCGTCACCTTCAATTTTGGTGACAGTTTGCGCTTTTAAACCAATCAAACTGTCTTCTAGTTTACCTAGCGTAATGTGTGGTGCTAATTTATACCTCGTCATTTCTTGGTCTTTGACAAACATATATTATTCCTCCTTTAAGAATAATTAATTTGTATTTTAGATAATTGGGCCCGAGTTGGGGGGTGACCAATTATTTGTTCAAGCGTGTTCGTAAATGGCTGTAATTGTTTTGAAGAAGAAGCTTCTTGAAAACCGACTAACCATTCTAATACGTCTAAAGGCATATTGTTCTGGGACAATATTGATATGACCTCTTCTTTACTTTTACAATATAATTCAATTTTCATATTTAAATCCTCTTCAAAAATATCCTTCAGCCTACTCATACTTACTAACTCTGGTCCTGTTAAATCATATGCCTTTCCAGCACGATTCCTAACATCTTTTTTAGGGATTAAACATGCCTTTACAACATCTTTTGTATTGATCCAATTAACTCCCTCGGGAGAAAATGCAGTTATTAATTTACCAGTAGCACCTGCCCATCCTCTATAAAGTTCTATATTGATATCAAGCGGTGAAGTCCTATAAAGTATGCTATTCTGATAGATTTTCAATAATTCACTTTCAAGAGAACCTAGTTCATCCTCAACAGTATGCCTTCTATTAGATAAAATAATCGTTTCCGTTTGAAAATCAGTATTATTTATAAAGTATTCTTTGTCATAACTAACAGCCCCGCCCAAATCGATTATTTGAGCAGGATAGTCTTCATACTCAACTTTCATCTTCTCTAAATAGGCTTTGATTGGTTCTCTAATACCGACATAATGAATACTCATAAAGAGCCCCCTCTTTCCCGATCACATTGGGATAAAATGGTTAAAATATAAGTGAATCAACTTATAATAGAAAAAGTAATCTTCTATTCGAGTTCTTCATAACATAGTAACCTCAACTTTTTTCATACATTTAATTAACTTAATATCTAAATACCCAAAATATTTGATCCAAAATAACGCCGCCCTTCAATCAAAAAAACAACATTAAGACCATATAAACCCTTTAAATACATAAAATTTTAAATATAGTATTATTTTACATAGTCATATTAAACCACACTTTTTCAGGGTTATCAACGAACTTTTCAGAAAATATAAAACTTTCACACTTAATCATTGACAAATAAAGACTTATGAACCATCATATGTAATATATCAACTACATATCTATGTTGATAAATTTTAAATAAGGAGGTCTAAAGATGACTAAAATTACAATCCCAACTGCTTTGGCCGCTAAGGTACATGGGGAAGGTCAACATCTATTCGAACCAATGGCTGCGCGCTGCACTTGCACAACAATCATCTCAAGTTCTTCAACTTTCTAATCAACTTTAGTTTTTCGACATATCATTGAAAAGATCGCTCGCCCACCTAGCAAAGAAGACTTAGCTGGGTGGGTGGGCATCTTTTATTTGAAAATAGAAGTTCTCCACATTTAATTTGCTTAACGAAAACCTTGCATTAAACATTCATATCATGTTAATGGGGCAGCAAGAGATAGTGAATAAAACAAAAATAAAAGGCTATTGAGATTTTTCTCAATAGCCCCTGCTGTATTAAATATCGATTACTTCCACACCGCTTAAATCTGCCCCTTCTCCTTCTAAAATATGATAAGTCATTTTATCCATTGTCACTCCAATAAAGTTTAATTTTTTAATCGTACATGATTTAAAATTAACATTGATTAATTTAGAATTCTCAAAAGAAATGTTTTTAAAATAACAATTTTCAAATAAAACATTGATTAAAGATGATTCATCAATACTAATGTTGGGTAAATGACAGCCATATAAGGATGAATTCGTTATCTCACAATGTTCAAAATGAGATTGAGTCAAATCACTCTTTTCAAAGGTAGTTGAGGAAATTTTAGAATGGCTAATATTAACTTTTCTCAGATAACACCCATTAAAATCTGAATGACTCATTACTTTTTGTACAATCGATAGTCCCTTAAAATCGCACAACTTATATTTAACATTTATAAATGTTAACCATTCTAAATCAGCATTAACAAATATTTTTTTCACGTGCTCTACGCGGTTATGATCATCAATTACTAATGTATGATTATCAATGCTTATTTCGCCTGATTTCAGCTTTTCAATAAGCATATCCTGAACCTCTGCATCTTTTAATCCATCATTTTCGAGTTTTAATTTAACATTTCCAAGCAGCTCTAATAATTCTTTTTTCTTTTCTTCATATGTTTTGTCTTTTTTATATGGGCGAAAACAACTTTCAACATACAGTTCTAACTCTTCACTTAACATTGCCTCACTCCTTTTTCTACAGACAGCATACATGCATTGATTTGGCGGTGCATAACATTTAGCTGAAATTTTTAGTGACTAGCCTCTGGCTCTCTTTATATATTTTTTATAGCCAACCAACGAAAGAATAAACCCTAACAGTGTATAGCCTATAAGGACTGCTGTTACTAAGATCAAATTCTCTCCTCCTGGTAGTGTTGATACTGATTGCACTAAGCCTTGATGTGCCCAATACTGCGGGAAGAGCATACCAATTATTTTGAGATAACTAGGTAATTGATCAAATGGAGTCCATAAACCACAAGCAACTGCTGTCCCTAAAGCAATCATGTTTGTCATCACTAAGCCTGTATTCTCAGTTTTAGCAAATGCAGCGATGGCAACTCCCCATGAAGTCACTTGCATTGATAATAGGACAACTACTAAGAAATACGAGCTGTATTGTGTTATTTCAATACCATATAAATAAACCCCTAAAATGGTTAACAACAAAACTTGAAATAAGATAATGATAAAAAACGGAACGCATTTTCCAAGAAAAAAATGATGCGGCTGTAAAGGAGTACTTGCCAGCCTTGCCACAATTCCTTTCTCACGATCTTTTACAAAACTAATGACAATTGAAATAATGACAAATGTGGAGAAAAACACGCTCATCCCTGTCACTGATTGAGAAGCAACCAATGTTTTTTGTGCTTGAGAACTACCTGATGTAAATAATTCTATTAAAAGAATAATTGAAGCAACTGGTAATAAAATGGTCCAGAACAACAATGATCGATCTTTCACCTGTTTTATAGATTCGATGCGGACTAGTGGCCACATAAAAATCACTCCCGTTATATTCATTTGATTCCCTTCTATACAACTCTTAAATAATCACATTTTTTATTTATTTTACCATTTGCGGATGTGGCGAATTAGAATTAGTCAAATAATGTTGACTAATTACTTATGATTTTAAATCTACGGTACACACAAATTAATTCTGTTCGTTAGATTTATGTTCTTTCTACATCAGTCACTCTTTTAAGTTATTTTCATTGAAATACGAGAGTGGTTTTCATTCATAAAGGGCATTTTTATTGTAATTGATCACGTAAATCTGTTCCTGTTAATTGAAAAAAGACATCTTCAAGTCTCGGTCTGTACAAAGATAATTGTTGGGGAACCAATGATTCCTTCTTACTCAGTTTAGCCAAATCTTCTAAAGTATCTAATGGTTTTGTAGTTTTAACTAACACTCCACCTTGATAAGTTACAAAATCATACCCGAGATTAGTTAATGTTTTATTAGGAATCTTAGATTCAAAAAAGACTGATGTTTCTGCGTAACGATTCAAAAGCTCATCTATTTTGCCTTCTTCAACAATGTTCCCTTTATCAATGAAAGCCACATAATCACATAAACTCTCTATTTCCTCCATATAATGACTAACATAGATAATAGTTCTTCCCTCTTCCTTCAATTTGTTAATGATGTCGAAAATATAACGTCTTGATTGAGGATCTACCCCCACTGTCGGTTCATCTAAAAGAATTAACTTAGGAGCATGCATTAAAGCGCAGCCAATATTCAAACGGCGTTTCATTCCTCCTGAAAAGCTTTCAACGATATCATTTGCTCTTTCCCACAATCCTACATCTTTTAGTGTTTTTTCTACTCTTTCATCTAATGTTTTCCCTTTTAAACCATAAATTTGTCCAAAAAACTCCATATTTACTTTCGCTGTTAATTTTTCCTCTAAGCTGATGTCTTGCGGTATGTAGCCGAGCGCACTTTTAGATTCACCAACATGCTCAACTTTGCCTTCATATGATTTAATGATGTGAGATATAATTTTCATCAAGGTTGATTTACCAGACCCATTTGGACCTATTAATCCATAACAAACTCCTTCTGGAATCGTTAATGTAACACTTCTTAACGCTTGGGAAGTTCCATATTTTTTACTGACGTTTTCTATTTGCAACATTCGGCACCCTTTCCTTTCATCTCATTTATTTTTTAAAATGGCTTCAATAACACTCAAATATTCTTTGTAGGCTTGCTCTCCCAAATCTGTTATACTAACGATTGTTTTTGGTTTTTTATCCACAAAGGTCTTTGTAATTAGCACATAGCCTGCTTCCTCTAATTTTTTTAAATGCGAGCCCAAATTACCATCTGTTACAGATAAAGAACCTTTTAAGAAGCTAAAATCACATTTTTCATAAATCATTAATAAACTCATAATCCCTAACCGAACTTTTGGATGGATTAAATCATTTAAACTATTGACATTACTCATTTCCTTGTCCTTTTCTTTTTAAAATCACACCAGTTAATAACAAACTTCCTCCACCTATAAAAGCGAAGATAATGTTCATTAAACTAGGAAATAATAAAAATGTAGTTACACCTAAAACACTTAGCCAGAACCCCATAATAAAGATCTCTTTAGCCAGAACAATACCTAAGAGTAAATACATGATGGAAACCAATAAAACAACATAGAAGGGTAAATTATTTAATGTATATGGTAATAAACCAACACATATTAAAAAAATAAAGATACCTAAAATGATTCCAATACCAAGCCATGTGTATTGCAATTGAGTTCTTAAAAACAAGGGCATCGGTATCATTTTCTTTTGTTTAAAATAAGTAGTTAAAGTGATAACCCAGCCAGCAATGCCTAAAATAAGCCAAAAGACAGCTGCAGTTATAGAATGAGCAAAAAGTAAAGGTATTGAATATCCCATTATCCAAATAAGGCCCCAAATGATAAAATAAATACTGGTTTGTTTACAATACTCTGTTTTATAGTTTGTAATCGTCTTGATATGAGATAAATTCTCTAATATTTCTGAATTATTAAATTTTTCATTAGACATAAATAAACTCCTCTTCCACAAAGAACTCTGTACTACAGAGTATAGAATTAAATTTCCATTTAGTCAAGTTATTGGAAATACCTTTTTATGAATTAAAATAAATATAACCACCCCCTTCCTTTCAACGAAATCTCATAAATACCTTCTGCTTCTTGATCGTTTCTGGAACTTGGTCTCATAACCGCTTCATATTTCAAGAAATTTAAATATAGAAAAAGTGATAAATATTCTGTCTGAAAAGTAAGAATTACTAATTGGAGTGAGCGGTATAAACAGTTCCTTATTCAGCAGGCATTCGTCATCGGTTCTTTTTATTCATTCTTTTCGCATGTTCACTGATAAGTGCTGCCTCCCTGCTCCCTTTTATGATGCGGAAACCGTCATAATCCGGATAGAGCGAATCATCGTCCTGAATGCTTGTTAAAATCCAAAATTGACTGCCAGCCCCTCCGAGCCGCTCAACTGCTGACAGCCAGCTTTGGTATACGTCAGGACGAGCTGATTGATTTTGATAGCCAAACTCTTCTAGCACAACTGGCTTTCCGATTGAATTCCCGCGGGTGATATGGTCTTCGATCCATTTCACTCCCCAGGCAGCAGACTTATTCCAGTGATCTGGGTACAGATGATAGGTTCCATAATCGATATTAGGAAGAGATGTTAAACTGTCCCAATCGACGCCTTCTCCTCCACCGTAAAACCAATCTTCATGTCCTGGTATGCGAAAGAATCCTTCATCTCCTACTGCAACAAGATGGTGACGATCCAGCGATTTGATCCATGTACTCATTTCATCTGCCCATTTGACTAGTACATTTCCCGTGGGATCTGACTGCATCCGCGGCTCGTTGGCTAATTCCCAAGTCATAATAGCTGGATCGTCTTTATATTGAACACCTGTATACGTATTGGTTCTTTCTAATACATAACGCACATAATTTTTGTATGCTTTTTGAATACGAGGATCTGTATAAAAAGCATCATGCGATTCTGCCCCGAACCACTTCACGTATTGATTCATCCCACCAAAGTCATCCCAATTGTTCACTAGTGGGATCACAAGCTTTATTCCTTCCTGTCCTGCTTTATAAATCGCATAATCTAGTTTTTGAAAACCAGATTCTTCATAGACGCCTGGACTAGATTGTAAGACTGAGTTTTCTTGAGGGGCCCCGTCGTGAAAGCCCCAAATTCGTATGACCTTTAAATTCATTGCTTTCATATCATCGAACACAGCATCTACCATTTTTTTAGATTTATAATGGAAATAGTAATTATTTGTGCCGGCGAAGTAAAATGGTTGATTGTTCAGCGTAAATTGTGTACCAGACGTCTGCACATAAGCGGCGGCCTTCATCGTAAGCGAAAACCAGCCAGACCATATAGCGGCTACAAGTATGAAGCAAGACACTCTTTGAGCCAACTTTTTCATTTACATTCTCCTCACAATCTATCTCTATCCTTCTTGAGGCAGGATCACATCTAGTTGATACGGTGTTTGTTCATTTGAATCAAGTGCAATCGTCTGCTGTTTCAACATTTTACTTTCTTTACCGATTCGAATCTCATATGTTCCGTGAAATGCTGGACATTTCACATGGCCATTAGCATCTGTTTTTTCAACTCTTTGGGTCGTCCACTCATTTAGAAGCTTTTCATAACGTCGGCCTGCTTCATTTAAAGACCAATCATAATTCACGATGGCTGCATGTTCACCTCTCCAATGGGCACCTGCCCAAAATCCCCACATCAGCACTCCTTTTACGGCTGGATGACTAAATGCGACGCGATATAAAGCCTCCAGGTTATCCGCTCTTCTATTAGGGTCAGGGTGAACAGAATCGTACTCTGTGACCCATATTGGAAGACCAAGCTCAGCCAGCACATCGAGCCTCTCTTTGACAATGACTGGATCGACCCGTTCTTCAAAATGGCCTTGAACCCCAATCGCCTCAATAGGTGCGCCTAACTGACGCAGTTCATTGATATGCGCTTTATAGGCATGGTGTTCACCATAAGAGATCACATTATAATCATTCACAAACAATAGTGCTTGAGGGTCAATTTTTTTCGTTTCTTCATACATCCACTTCCAAATAGTTTTCCCAAAGCGATCTTTAAAAAATGAACCATGCATCATTTCATTGTTTACATCCCAATGACGGAACCTTCCCTTAAAGTGATTGCCCGCATGCTCAAGCCGGTTTTTCATGGCTTCATATACTTCGTGATTCGGCAGTGACCTTAGCCAGCTTGGATTCGCATCCTCTACCTCCCAAAATAAAGCGTGCCCCCTCACTGGAAGCTGATGTCGATCTGCAAAATTCAGCATCGCATCTGCTTTTTCGTAGGTGATTTTCCCTCTTTCTGGCTCATTCGCATACCATTTTGCTTCATTTTCAAAAACAGCCCAATTAAAATGCTTTACGAAAAAATCAGCATATTGTTGATTAAATAACACTTGATCATTCATCGCTGAACCAAAGGCGAATTCATGTCTGATTTGCTTTATTTCAACCTCTATACCTGCTATTGGCTTTTTTTCGCCGTTTGTCACGTTGATCACAAGATCTCTTTGTCTATGCTCTGAGATTCGATCATCCGCCTCTTTTTTCCACATCAGATTTTCCTGCCCATTTTCGCCTCTATTGAATGAATGATGAAGAAAGCTTCTTTCTTTGACCATGTGAAATCACCCTTATCTTCATTGGATTGATATTACTAATCAAACTGCCGGCTAGAAGCCGGCAGCTTGATTTTAACCTCTTAGTTGATCAGACGATGGTATTCAGCATAGGCAGTGGCCATATCCACTTGAGACCAGAAGCGGTGATAAGTGAAAACTGGTGCGCCATTCTCCCATTTGCCTGTAGCTTCATTAAATGAAGACTGATATTTACTTTCGAGTGAAGACCATGCTGGATCTTGTTTAATCTTCGGACGAAGATCAGCAAAACTCGTATAGACCCCATTCCCTCCTCGCTGCGGGTCAGAAGGAATGGTGCTGGCTCCAGGAATCTGATTTCCTTGACCAAATGTCCCATTCCATCCATTTGGGAAATACACTTCTTTTCTAAAGAAACGGTCATAGTCTTCTCTATCTTCCTCTGTCACTATGCCGACGCCATCATTGTAATTCCATGCAACCTCTAGGAGCTGCGCGGCTGCATCTTTCGCTCTTGCACCAAGCGCTGTATAATCACCTGTTTCCTGCTTTGTGGCTGCAGCAAAGAATATCAAAGCTTTGGCTAGACTTCCTAATACGCCCGTATCCTGAGTCGGATCTTTAGTTACAGCTGTTAAATTTGGATTTCCTGTTGCAGACTGGAACCCATTCCAAGTATCAGGCTGTCCGCTCCAAGCAATATTTCCAGGAAGCCAAAACTCTCCAGGCGCACTTGTTGTAGCAACCGAAACATTCGTTCCCCCTAGAATTCTCTGTCCTTGCTCATCTAAGAAATAACCCTCTTCATCCGACACAGGACGGCTGCCGATAAAAATGTAATCTAAGGCATAGCTGACCCATTTTGTTATGACAGATTTGGCCATTTGGACATTTTCAGATGTTTTGTCGCCATCTTTTACAAAAATATAATAAAGCTCTGCTACGCGCTCCATTGGCCACGCCTGCATTCCAAACCAGTTATTTGAAGGCGGGTCAAGGTAAACAGGTGCATCTTCATATGCCATATCATAAAAAGTACTTCTTCCTGCTGGATAAGCGCTATAGTCCCCATTCCAGCTATTGGTTGCGCCTCCTGCTATGGCTCCTTCTTTCGATTGAAGCCATACGTAAAATTCAAGCTGTCTCTTTAAGGTTTTTTCCCAATCGCTTGCCCCTGTTGACGAAGATGGCTTTAAGCCTCCTTTATCAGAGGATAAAGCATAAGCGGCGACAGGATTTTGATATCCCTGATGACAATGGCTCGCTCCGATACGCCATGACCAGTTTGCATACTCCCCAAGTCCTCCGCCCCAAGAGGTATACCACGCCATTAAGTAATGACAGGCGCCCTTTCCGTTTCCAGGATACGGATTCCCCTGCTTCCCGCTTCCAATCGTTTGAAAATATTTATCGTACATGCCGTAACGGAGGAAATCCCCCATTTTTTTCGCTTTATCAAGATAAGTTGACTGATTATAGCCGAGCTCCTTTGCCCAATACATCGCTTGTATCGCACGCGCATCAGCATCCGTTGCATTCGTATAGCGCCACTGGGCAGCTGGAGCTTGATTTTCTTTTGTGAACAAGCTCATAAAGCCTTCATTCGGCTTACCAAAAGATTTATCATCCTGTGATGGATGAGGGATGGACTCCCATACAGATTCTTGCGGACCACGCTGGAATGTGTTCACATAGGCAGCTGTATGTGATGGGTTGAGCAAGTTGCCATAGCCATACCAGTTATCTACGTCAAGGAGCCAGTGCATTAAATACGTTTCATTCGTCCCATAGGTTGATTTCAATTCACTATCAATTGGATCTTGACCAGCAGGACGAGCACCGGTCAGCTGGCTTGGGTATTGATCCGGAAATGGTTTCTCTGCTGCGTATGTGGCTGGGCTGGACGGATTATAAGCGTTCATATGCGGCTGCTCATCATGTCCATCTTCATTGACTGGGATGATGTACTTCTCCATATTGTCCCAAGCTGCCTCTAATTTGCTCCAGTCCCCTGTGTAATGTCCGTACAGCACCTCAAGCCACAGCCAATAGCTATACGCTTCTGAAGTTGTCATATGTCCGTAATCAGGTGCTTCACAAATGAGCGTCTCGATTGAATGATAAGGAATTCCTTCTGGTGAAAAATATCCATTCGCATCGCTTTTGATTTGATGATAAAGCGTTAAAAACCGTTCTTTGTTTGACAAGTCCTTCACCCTTTCAATAAAATCATTGTTTTTTTATTTGTCTGGAAGTGTGCCAAATACTAAAACACCATCGTCAAAGACAGGAATCTTTGTTGTTTTTTGCATATTGGATGTTAATCCTTGATAGGAATAATCATTTGAGGCATCCCATATATTCGATCCATTTGGAGCAGATAATCGAAATTGTATTTCCTTCTTATGCTCAGATTCTCCCCTAGGAGAAATAGCTACGCCCGTAAAATCGATTTCTGCAAAATAGACGCGGCTTGATGCGTCATATACCTTTAAAGGTGATAAGGAAGCGCCTTCATTGTAGGCTGCTGTCACTTGAATATCCTTTTCAGTGAACCCCTTTGCAAAGACCTCACTCAGATTGACGTAATATCTAAAGGACAGTGTTTGACTGCTTCTTGCCGGCCAGCCTGACCTGTTGTATAGCACTGCTTTCACTTGAGTAGATGTTGTATCGTTATGCATCACAGCCGCTTCTACAAAAAACTCATCCTCCACTAGTTCTTTAGGCGGGAAATTGGGCAGCTTTGATTGCCCTTGACCAAACAGCTGCACCATTTTGGCGATATTTCCAGTAAAGGCGGCATTATAATCAGTCGCCACTTCGTTTGATACATAATCCGAGATATCATCGTCATATTGATCCTGTGCATTAGGGCCCCCAACAAGTGCTCCATAAAGTGTGTGCCGATGAACTGGAGGATTTGTCAGCTGGTTCGACCATGAGCCATGTGCAGTACGGTGGTGCGGGTGCTTCGGCGGATTCTGGCCAAAACCAACGACATAACTTCTATTCAGCGGATTATCACCTAACATATAGTGAGTTTGCTTGATCGCAAACGATTGGTATCGATTTTTCTTTTCTTGATCAGATACCCAATCAGCATAGACAAAGGCTAAAAATGCTGCATTGGCGGCATAACGAAGTGAACCCCATTGATCAAGCCATGCCAAACCGCCAGGCGTATAAGTGATTCTTTCTACTTTTCCATTTTGAACAAGACCTGTAGTCCAGTAATCAAGATTGCGCTCTGTCGATTCTATAAATCTGTTTTCTTTCGTGATTCTTGCTAGTAAGATTTGTGAAGCAAAAAAAGTATTGTCCCATGACATGGTAAACGTATAATCCCAATCCTTCGGCCATTCCTCTACCGCTTTTAATGCTTTGTTTAAATAGGTTTCTTCATTTGTCGCCAAGTACAGCCAGATTCCGCCCCAAATAAGTTCGTCAACATAGCCGCTCCAGGAGTTGTAAAATGGCTGCGCATTGGTGACACAATCTGTATATTTGCCGCGATACCTGTCAGCAAATGCATATAGCTGTTTGGCGTGCGTCAAAAGCTTTGCTGCATAGGACGCATCTGTTTCTTTAAAAATGATAGAACCTGCTGCTAAAGCCGCCGCAGTTTGTGCAGCTACTTCTGTGCCAGGACAATGTTCATCAATTTTAAAAGCTGGCCGGTTCATCGGCATCACTTCTGCTGGACCCCACCAAGCATGATCGGCGTTTCCATCACCTACTTGCGCCCAAAATTCATTCGGTCCTGTATGTGCTTTCAAAAAATAATCCGTTGCCCACTTGATTTGATCTAAGATCTCATCAAGCAATTCTGCTTCTTCATAAGCTTCCCGGTATTCATATACTGTCCATGCAAGCACGGCTGCTGAATAAGCCATCGGAAGTCCAAATTTCACATGATCTCCTGCATCATACCAGCCGCCAGTTAAGTCATGCCCAACATCCTTCCCGTCCTCTAGTCCAGAATCTCCCCGCCAGTTAAGACGATTACTTTCCGGAAGCCGGCCTGACCGCTGCGCTTCATAAAACAGCATGGATTTTTGGAGAACCTCTACATAGTTGTAAGATGCCATTTCTCTATTGCTCACCCCTTCTTTTTAGTGAAACATTGATCAATAGACGCGACCGCCTCCTTTCTATCCTTCATTTCGTGATCTGTACAGTTTTGAAAAGAATCAAATATGTTTCAAAAATAAGCATAGTAAACAGCAATCAGCTTTACGCTCATCGAAGGTTTTCTCTTGATTCTCCTTCTGACTGTACCCAGAATGATCATATGTCGCTTGAGAACATTTCAGACGGCGAAATTCTCTTTTGAGCTCTATTTGGGTAGAAAGAATGACATACAATCTCTTCTCTTAAAACATCACGCTAAATCAAGATATATGAATGAATAAGAAAATAATTCCAATTGATGAGAAATCTTTATTAGTTAACATAATAAAATTATTGTATATAGAGAAAAGAACGCCCTTTTAGGGCGCTCTTATTTATCACATTAAAATAAAGAAAGCTGGTTTTGATCAGGAAGTGCTTCTAAACAGCCTTGACGATCTAAATATTCAAGGATGGTCTTCGACACTTTTCCGCGTTTTTGTAAATCTTCTTTTGAGAGGAATTCCCCATCTTGCCGCGCGCGGACAATATTTAACGCAACGTTTGTACCAAGTCCAGGGATTGAGTTGAATGGCGGTATTAAACCGTCTCCATCAATGATAAACTCCGTTGCACTTGAGCGGTAGAGGTCAACTTTTTTGAAGTGGTAGCCTCTTTCACACATTTCAAGTGCAAGCTCTAGTACAGTTAATAGGTTCTTTTCTTTCGGTGATGCATCTAGACCTTTAGAGTTAATGTCATCCATAACAGCTCGTATCGCATTCGATCCTTTTGTCATCGTTTCAATATCAAAGTCATCCGCACGAACGGTAAAGTAAGCTGCATAGTACAGGAGTGCATGATGCACCTTGAAATAAGCAATCCGAACAGCCATTAACACATAAGCAGCCGCGTGGGCTTTAGGGAACATGTATTTGATTTTTTTACAAGAATCAATATACCAGTTTGGTACATTATTATTCTTCATTTCTTCTTCCCATTCAGGAGGAAGTCCTTTTCCTTTACGAACAGATTCCATGATTTTAAAGGCAAGGGACGGCTCTAAGCCTTGATAGATGAGATAGACCATAATATCATCACGGCACCCAATTACTTCACTTAGTTCACACGTTTTATTGTGAATGAGCTCTTGCGCATTTCCGAGCCAAACATCCGTACCGTGTGATAGTCCAGAAATCTGAACAAGCTCTGAGAAGGTCGTTGGTTTTGTATCCTCTAGCATTTGCCGAACAAATCTTGTCCCAAATTCTGGGATACCGAGTGTACCTGTTTTACAGCCAATTTGCTCTTCTGTTACACCTAGTGGCTCTGTCCCTTGGAAAATCTTCATGACTTCAGGGTCATCTGTTGGAATCGTTTTTGGATCGATTCCGCTTAAATCTTGAAGCATACGAATGACCGTTGGATCATCGTGCCCAAGAATATCCAGCTTGAGCAAGTTATCGTGGATCGAATGGAAATCAAAATGTGTCGTCTTCCAATCGGAACCTGTCGCATCTGCTGGGTATTGAATAGGTGAGAAATCGTAAATGTCCATATAATCAGGCACAACGATAATCCCGCCTGGATGCTGGCCTGTTGTTCGTTTTACCCCTGTACAGCCTTGTACAAGCCGGTCGATTTCAGCGCCTCTCATATGAAGGTTATGATCTCCTGCATAGCCTTTTACGTAACCATATGCTGTTTTTTCTGCAACGGTACCAATCGTACCTGCTCTGTATACATAATCTTCACCGAACAGCTCTTTCGTATAGTTATGTGCGATCGGCTGATATTCGCCTGAGAAGTTTAAGTCAATATCAGGTACTTTGTCTCCTTTAAAACCTAAGAACGTTTCAAACGGAATATCATGTCCATCTTTTTTATACGGCGTTCCACATTCTGGACAGTCCTTATCAGGAAGGTCAAAGCCTGAACCAACAGATCCATCATTAAAGAACTCAGAGTGCTTACAGCTTGGGCATACATAATGAGGTGCAAGTGGATTTACTTCAGTAATCTCTGTTAATGTCGCAACAAGAGATGAGCCGACAGATCCCCTTGAACCAACAAGATATCCATCATCAAGTGATTTTTTTACGAGCTTATGAGAGATTAAGTAAATAACGGCGAAGCCATGACCGATAATACTTTTTAATTCTTTCTCAATGCGGTCTTCTACGATTTTCGGCAAATCATCTCCGTAGATGCTGCGCGCCATTTGATAGCTCATTTCCCGTATTTCTTCATCTGCACCTTCAATTTTTGGTGTGTAAAGATCATCTTTGATAGGTTTAATGCTTTCGACCATCTCAGATACCTTTTGCGTATTTGTTACGACGATCTCTTTCGCTTTTTCGTCTCCTAGGAAGGAGAAGGCTTCGAGCATTTCATCTGTCGTTCTAAAATGAACTTTTGGCAGTTCATGGCGGTTCAGCGGATTCGCTCCACCCTGTGATGAAATTAAGATTTTACGATAAATTTTGTCCTCTGGATGCAGGTAATGTACATTTCCAGTCGCCACAACTGGTTTATTCAGCTTTTCGCCAAGCTTGACAATGTTTGTGATGATTTCTTTTAACGCACGCTCATCTCGAACTAGCTCAAGCTGCAGCAGGTGCTGATACACTTCTGGCGGATGTACTTCTAAATAGTCATAAAATGCTGCAATGTCTTCCACCTCATCAGGTGACTTTTGCATCATTCCTTCAAATACCTCACCCTTATCACAAGCAGATCCAACAATTAAACCTTCACGATATTTCTCAAGCTGAGAGCGCGGAATACGCGGGACCCGGTAGAAATAATGTATATGAGAAAGTGAAACAAGCTTAAATAAATTCTTAAGGCCAGTCTCATTTTGAGCAATCAAAGTCGCGTGGTAAGGACGTGAGCGCTGGTAAGCATTCGACTGCCCCATGTTTTCATTCAATTGATCGTGATAGGCAATCTCTTTTTCAGCCGCATCTTTTAGCATCTTCAGCATGAGATAGCCTGTCGCCTCTGCATCATAAATCGCCCTGTGATGCTGCGTCAGTTCAATATCGAACTTTTTACAAAGAGTGTTCAGCCGGTGATTTTTAAATTCTGGGTAAAGGAACCGGCCAAGTTCAAGTGTATCAATGACAGGGTTTGACGCTTTATCTGTTTTTAGCAGGCGTTTATACGCTGCATTTAAAAAGCCCATATCAAAGCTCGCATTGTGCGCAACAAGGATATCTTGTCCAATCCATTCTTTGAAATCCCGCACGACGTCGACGACATCTGGTGCATCTCTCACCATATCATCGGTGATACCTGTTAATTCGATGGTGGTCGCTGATAACGGGTGATGAGGATTAGCAAATGCCTCAAAGCGGTCAATGATTTCCCCGCCTTTTATTTTCACTGCTGCCAGCTCAATGATCGTGTCATAAACGGCTGAAAGTCCAGTTGTCTCTACGTCGAATACGACATACGTCGCATCCTCTAACAAGCGGTGCTCTGGGTTATATGCAATCGGTACCCCGTCGTCTACTAAGTTGATTTCCACACCGTACATCATTTTGATGCCATGCTTTTTACTTGCTGCATACGCATCTGGGAAGGATTGTACAACGGCATGATCCGTCAGGGCAATTGCTTCATGTCCCCATTTTTTTGCTTGTTCAACAAGTCTGCCAATGCCAGTCACAGCATCCATTTGGCTCATAGGGGAATGTAAATGAAGCTCCACACGCTTTTCACCCTCAGGTGCTGTATCTTCTTTCAGCTGCGGTTTCATTTCATTGACATCATTGGCGATCATGACAAGATCTCTGACAAACGTATCATTTTGAATGCTTCCTCTTGCTTTCACCCACATGCCTTTTTTCAATGATTTCATCAGCTGAGCATCTTCTTTTTCTCTTGCAAACATTTTGATCAAAATACTGTTTGTATAATCTGTGATCTTAAAGATACAAAGCGTTCTCCCGCTTTTCAGCTCACGCGTTTCTGCATCGAATACGTAGCCTTGAACGGTAATTCTTCTTTCCTCGTCCATGATACTATCAAGCGTACGAATTTCTTCATTGTCTTTGATTTGATAGCCAATCATCAGAGGGCCTGACGGAGCTTCATTCTGCTCCTCACTTTCTTTCTTCTTCATCTCAGTGAGGGCTTGCATGGCTCTTTCTTGATCTTCAGCAAGCTTTTGTTCTCTGAACTTCTGAATCTCTTGATCTGATACAAAAATTTCTGTATCGAATTGCAGCTCTGGAAAGCCCACTTGTTTAAATGCGGCCTGGAGCATCGGGCTGTATTTCTTCTTAATAGCGAGTGCCTCTGTTTCGCTTTTCGTTTTAATAATGATTTTATGTCCAGACAGCGATGGTTTTTGCTGCTGAAGCAAGCTGATGATTGGGGGAGAAATTCCTTGAAGTTCTTCCACACAATGTGACCAGTACGATTGCACGAGTTCTTCAGATATGTGCGGATCACTCACTTCAATCGTACAAGTGATTTGTGCAATATGTGAAAATGCATTTGTCAGCCTGCTGAGAAACATGGCGTATACTTTGTAAGGCAAAAGCGCTTTAAATTTAAAAAGGAAATGCCATGTTTTCGTCGCCTTATGCACCGTCAATTTAACGATTTCTCCTTCTTCAAAGTAACGACTGAGGTCATCATCTGTCATTTGAATCTGATTGAGTAATATATGAAATTGCCGCCGTGTGATCGGTAATTGTTCATCCAAGACAGGACCCTCCTTTTGTCAATCAGAAAGGTACCTCTTTTCTACAGGAGGTACCTTCATTTTTTTGTTCGCTTTATGCTTGGCGTATAAATGAAATCAGATCATCAACAGATACTTCATGTGATTCACCTGATTTTCTAAACTTCACTTCTACTATACCTTCTTCTGAACGTTTTCCGCAGCTAATACGAATTGGCAGTCCAATTAAATCACTGTCTGCAAATTTTACTCCTGCACGCTCCTGGCGGTCATCGAAAAGTACGTCAAAGCCTTCATCTTCTAAGCGCTCGTACAACGTTTCAGCCAGTTCTTTCTGCGCATCGTTTTTCATATTTAATGCAAGAAGGTGAAGGTCATATGGTGCCACTGTTTCCGGCCAAATGATTCCTTTCTCATCGTGATGCTGTTCAACAATCGCTGACAGCGTTCTAGAGATGCCGATGCCATAGCAGCCCATAATCATTGGCTGCGCACGACCATTCTCATCGAGGTACGTTGCATCCATCGACTCAGAATAACGAGTGCCCAGTTTAAAGACTTGTCCTACTTCAATCCCTTTTGCAAATTGGATTGTGCCTTCCCCATCTGGAGAAACATCTCCTTCTTGAATCATGCGAAGATCTGTGAATTCTTTTACTGACACGTCACGTGCAGGATTGACATTGACATAATGATAATCCGCTTCGTTTGCACCAGCGACAGCATTTGTCATTCCCTTCACAGCAAGGTCCGCATAAATATCGACTTCTGCTTCCAGTTTAACAGGTCCAACAAATCCAGGCTCAGTTCCAATAACTTTCAGCACTTCTTCGCGTGAAGCAAGCTCGACAAGCTGTGCTCCTACCAAGTTTTTCACTTTCACATCATTTACTTCATGATCGCCTCTAGTTAGGATCAGAACATACGCATCATCTGCTTTAAACAAAACAGATTTAATGCAAGCAGAAGGGTCAACTTCTAAAAAGCCAGCCACATCTTGAATGGTTTTCATTTGCGGCGTATGGACTTTTTCAAGCTCTTTGAAGTCCGCAGGATTTGCTTCCTTTCCGTGATATACAGCCTCAGCCATTTCGATATTCGCGGCATATGAGGACGTGTCAGAATAAGCGATGGTATCCTCTCCGACTTCTGAGAGCGCCATGAACTCATGCGTATCTTTTCCACCCATTGCCCCTGAATCTGCAATGACTGGTCTAAAATTGAGACCCACTTTTGAGAACACATTAGAGTAAGCCGTAAACATTTTGTTGTATGTCTCATCAAGGCTTTCTGGTGAAGAATGGAATGAGTATGCATCCTTCATGATAAATTCACGTCCGCGCAGCAGTCCAAAGCGTGGTCTCTGTTCATCACGGAATTTTGATTGAATCTGATATAGTGTTAAAGGTAGCTTCTTATACGATTTCACTTCGCTGCGTACTAATGATGTGATCACTTCTTCGTGGGTTGGGCCAAGCGCAAATTCGCGTCCGTGGCGATCCTTCATACGCATCAGTTCTGGACCGTATGTATACCATCTTCCTGACTCTTGCCACATTTCTGCCTGCTGCAGCACTGGCATTAGCAGCTCAGCTGCGCCTGCCTTTTCCATTTCCTTGCGGACGATCGATTGAATATGCTGAATGACTTTATGCGCAAGCGGCAGATAATGATAGATTCCACTTGTATTTTGTCTAATAAACCCAGCTCTTACTAAGAGTTGATGACTTTTTGCCTCAGCATCTGCCGGCACCTCTCGAAGAGTTGGAATAAAAGTCAGGGATTGTCTCATGTCGTTACACCTCATTTATGAAATAGGACTTCTCACAAAAACTCTTGTTTCCCGGAATGAGAAACAAGAGAGAATGGTTTTTATAAAAATAACCGCTGAATGTCATTCCACGTTACCACTAACATTAACAGCATGAGGAAAGCAACACCGATAAAGACAACAAGTGCTTCCTTCTCACGATTAATTGGTTTACCGCGAATGGCTTCAACAAATAAGAATAGTAAACGTCCTCCGTCTAATGCAGGAATCGGTAACAAATTCACGATGCCTAGGTTGATACTGAGGAACGCCGCAAACTGCATTAATGTTAACACACCTTGTTTGGCTACTTCTCCTGTCATGTCATAAATTCCAACAGGACCTGCTAACATGTCTAGTGAAAATTGTCCTGTGACAATTTTTTGCAAGTTCGTTAAGATCAGACCTGCCGTTGAAACGACAGTTGTTCCAGAGGATGAAATAACTTTCAAAAATCCATTTTCCGTTGGCGGATATGATCCGAAACGGCCAATGCTTTTCCCATCTGCTTTCACAGCTTCTGGTACAACCTGCACAGTGCTTTCCTTGCCGTCTCGGTCAATGACGACATTCATTTTTTTCTCAGGGTTCTTTTGAACTGTTTGAACGACGTCTGTCCAAGAATTCATTTTCTCGCCGTTAATGGACACGATGTGATCTCCCTGCATGAGTCCAGCCTCAGCCGCCCGGCCGTCTTTCGTCAGCTTACCGAGTACAGGATCATCAACGGTTACCCCTTGAATAAAACCTAAAGCAACCAAAATCACATACGCTAGAATAAAGTTCATAATCGGTCCAGCTGCGATAGCTTTAATTCGCTGCCAAACCGTTTTTGAACCGAATTGACGATTGTATGGTGCGATTTGAATTTCTTCACCATCTGCAATATAGAAGCTTGTTTGACTGACATTGTAGCCAGTCAGAATATCTTCATTTCCAGCTTCATATCCCGAGATTCTCATAGCATGATCTAAATCAATCTGCTCAACTTCGATGACAAGTGCATCAGGATATTTTTCTTTATCATTTAAAATGATCTTTTCTACTTCATTTTGCTCATTGAATAAGAGCCCCACTGTATGACCTGGTTTAATTTCGATAACTTCAGGGTCCTCTCCAGCCATTTTAACAAATCCGCCAATAGGGAGAAGTCTAATGGTATAAACGGTTTCTTTTCGTTTAAAGGAGAAAATCTTCGGCCCAAAACCAATTGCGAACTCGCGGCATAAAATCCCCGCGCGCTGCGCCATAATTAAATGGCCAAGCTCGTGGAAAAAAACGAGCGTTCCAAAAATAATAATAAACGCAATCACTGTATTCACGAACATACCACCTTATGTGAGGATTGATTGAACAAAGTCTCGTGTATCTTTGTCCACTTCATGGATATCTTGCAAACTAGGCGTTGAAATCACATGATGTCTGATTAGTGCCTTTTCAATCAATTCTTCAATTTGCAGGAACGTTACTTTGCCTTTCAGAAATGCATCGACTGCCATTTCATTTGCTGCATTAAGTACAGCAGGCATTGTCCCTCCTATTTTACCTGATTCATAAGCAAAATGTAAGCAGCGATACCTGTCAAAATCCGCTTTCTGGAAATTCAATTGTCCAATCTCCCAAAGGTTCAATGATTTCGCTTCTTGTAACGGCGCCCGGTCAGGGTATGTGAGTGCATATTGAATAGGCACTCTCATGTCAGGTGTCCCTAACTGAGCCATGACGCTTTTGTCGTGAAATTCCACCATCGAATGGATAATGCTCTCTTTATGTAGCAGCACATCAATTTGTTCATAAGGGATATCAAACAACCAATGTGCCTCGATCACCTCGAGCCCTTTATTCATCATCGTCGCTGAATCAATGGTGATTTTCGCTCCCATCGACCAGTTCGGGTGGTTCAGCGCTTCTTCAACCGTAACACCTTCAAGTTCAGTTCGTTTTTTATCTCGGAAACTACCACCTGAAGCTGTCACGATTAAGCGTTCAATATTTTTAGCTTGTTCACCTTGCAGGCATTGAAAAATAGCGGAATGCTCACTATCGACAGGAAGTAAAGGTACATCATATGTTTTAGCGTACTCTTTTACTATATGACCAGCCGTCACAAGTGTTTCCTTATTTGCGAGAGCAATCGTCTTTTTTTGTTCAATGGCCTTTAATGTTGGAACAAGTCCAACACTCCCTACAAGTGCATTGACCACTACGTCCACTGCATCATAGGTCGCTGCCTCGATGTTGGCTTCATCACCAGCAGCCAGCTTCACATCGTATGCAAATGAATGATTTTGATTTTTTAGCATGTGATAGGTTTCTTCGTCTACACAGCCGACGAATTCAGGCTGAAAGCGCTCAATGATCGGAATCGCCTTTGCTATATTTCTGCCAAATGTCATGGCTTTCAGCTTAAACTTGTCCGGGTGCTGACTGATCACATCTAACGTTTGTTCTCCAATTGATCCTGTTGCGCCTAATAGCGAAATATATTTCAAATTGCCACTCCTTCTCTCGTTCAATAAGTTTCTATGAGGTTAGCTGGCAAACGTTGCGAGCAGTAAGTATAAAAACGGCAGAACGAATAAAAAGCTGTCAAACCTGTCCAAAATCCCGCCATGGCCAGGGAGAATTGTCCCTGAATCCTTCACGTGATAATGACGCTTTAAAGCAGATTCCACAAGGTCGCCTAGCTGTCCAAAGATACTGAGTAAAAGAGTAATAAACATCACAAGCAGATATGATGGCAAAAATCCTGTAACCGCCTGAAACACAAGTGACAACACGACCGCTGTGACGATTCCGCCGATAAATCCTTCTACTGTTTTGTTTGGGCTGATTTCTGGCCAAAGCTTTCGTTTCCCCATAGATTTCCCAATAAAATAGGCTCCTGAGTCAGTAGACCAAATAATCACTGCTGCGAAGAAGATCGCACTCATGCCATATAAGCCTCTAATTTGGATAAAATAATAGAAACTAACGCCAATATATAATGTGGCTAATACAACAAAAGCAACCTCATCGAATGTGAAAGAGTTTTTGCTCAAAACTGTATAAGTTAAAAGTATTAAGACTGCAAATAAAGCAATCTGCATTTTTGATGCGTCCACGTTTGGGAAGAAGCTGTTGTCTCCGCCCATTAAAAGCCAAAGCAATATTAAGCTGACAATACCAGGAAAGCTGAAAATCGAGATCTTTTTCATTCTTAAAAGCTCAAAGAGAGCGACACTTCCCATTAAATAAATCAGCAGGGTAAATGGCATCTGTCCATATATAACTGCTAGCAAAAAGACTGCAGCTGCCAAAACACCCGTCAAAATTCTTTGTTTCATCTGCACCACCCTCTAAATTCCACCGAACCTCCGGCCGCGGCGCTGGTACTCCCCGATAGCGCCTATAAGGTGCTCATCAGAAAAGTCAGGCCAAAGCACATCCGTAAAGACAAACTCGCTGTACGCAATTTGCCAAAGCATAAAGTTGCTTAATCTAATTTCTCCACTCGTGCGAATGAGCAAATCCGGATCTTGAAGAGATTCTGTCATTAAATAAGCTGAAAACATCTCTTCTGTGATGTCTTCTGCTCGAAGCTTACCTTCTTTGACCTTTTCAGAAATTTGTCTGCATGCGGAGACGATTTCTGTGCGCCCACCATAGTTGAGCGCAAAGTTCAAAATGAGTCCGTCGTTGTTCGCCGTACTCTTTACTGCGTTCTCTACCGCTTTTTTCGTATGCTGCGGGAGGCCGTCTGGATCACCTGTTAAACGCACACGGACATTTTCTTCGATGAGTTCAGGCAGGTAGATGTTTAAAAATTCTTCAGGAAGTTTCATTAAAAAGTCTACTTCTAATTTTGGACGTTTCCAATTTTCCGTAGAGAAAGCATACAAAGTCAGCACTTTGACATTCAGCTCATTTGCAAGCTTTGTCATGCGCTTGACGACTTTCATTCCTTCATGATGACCTGCTACCCGTGGAAGAGCACGTTTTTTCGCCCATCTTCCGTTCCCATCCATGATAATGGCGATATGTTCAGGAATTTCTCCATTTAATATGTCTTCTTTTGTCAGGCTTTCTAAGTTGGAAGCTGCTGTTTGCTGATTCTTCCAATTTTTGAGTATATTGAGCATGAGATTCCTCCATCACCCAAAAAGGTTGCGTTCCCGCTAAATAATATAGTCATCAACAGTATTAACAAAAAAACCCCCTGTAAACATGAAGAGGGTCTTTTCACTATTATCTATTGTACATAGTTTTTTCTTAAACTTCCATGATTTCTTTTTCTTTATCTTTCGTCACGTCATCAATTTTAGCGACATATTCATCTGTCAATTTTTGAACATCCTCTGTCGATGATCTTAATTCATCTTCAGTGATCTCCCCATTTTTCTCAAGCTTTTTCAAATCATCGTTTGCATCACGACGCACGTTACGAACAGCTACTTTTGCTTCTTCTGAGTATTTTTTCACGACTTTCACAAGCTCTTTACGTCTTTCTTCTGTCAGCGCAGGAATCGCAATGCGGATCACATTTCCGTCACTTGTTGGCGTGATGCCAAGGTCAGACTTTTGGATCGCTTTTTCGATATCACCGATTGCTGTTTTATCGTAAGGTGTGATAATCAGCATACGTGCTTCTGGCACTGTGATCGACGCAATTTGGTTAAGCGGTGTTTGTGCACCGTAATAATCCACTGTCACTTTATCAAGCAGTGAAGCATTTGCACGGCCAGCACGAACAGTTGCAAGCTCACGTCCGTAGGCTTGTACGGCTTTTTCCATTTTTTCTTTCGTTTGGTTCAACACTTCTTTTGACACGTTATTTCCCCCTCACGATCGTTCCGATTGATTCGCCGTTTACGGCACGTTTAATATTTCCTTCTTCCATAATGGAGAAGACGATTAATGGAATGTCATTGTCCATACATAATGAGGACGCAGTAGAATCCATTACAGCAAGCCCTTCTTTAAGTACATCAAGATATGAAAGCTTATCATATTTTACTGCATCCGCATCTGTACGAGGATCAGCACTGTAGACACCATCTACATTATTTTTCGCCATTAAAATGACATCTGCTTCAATTTCTGCTGCACGAAGTGCTGCCGTAGTATCTGTAGAGAAATAAGGGTTTCCTGTTCCTGCAGCAAAAATGACGACACGTTTCTTTTCAAGATGACGGATCGCTTTTCTTCTTATGTATGGTTCTGCAACCTGTCTCATTTCGATAGAGGTTTGCACTCTAGACTGAATGCCAAGCGTTTCTAGGCTGTCCTGTAACGCCAGTGAGTTCATCACTGTTGCCAGCATCCCCATGTAGTCTGCTGTTGCACGGTCCATTCCTAGATCACTGCCTGTCTTTCCGCGCCAAAGGTTTCCTCCGCCTACAACGACTGCAACTTCAACATCGAGCTCTGCAATTTCTTTTACTTGCTTTGCAATTGATTGAATGACAGTTGGGTTAATTCCATTTCCAGCATCACCCGCTAGTGCTTCGCCACTTAGCTTCAGTACAATGCGATTATATTTCGGTTTGCTCATGATAACCTCCAAGTGTAAACTATACCGTCTCTTATTATGCGTAAGAAACTGTCTTTTGTAAATCAATATCCTCTAAAAAATAGGGAACACAGTGCTTGTGCTCCCTAAAAAAGCCCCAGAGAGCTTTTCAAACATTATTTTTTCACTTGGCTCATAACTTCTTCAGCAAAGTTGTCTTGACGTTTTTCGATACCTTCGCCCACTTCATAGCGAACATAAGTTTGAACAGTTGCGTTTTTCGCTGCTACAACTTGTTTCACTTTTTCATCTGGGTTTTTAACGAACGCTTGGTCAAGTAAGCAAATTTCTTCGAAGAATTTGTTTAGACGGCCTTCTACCATTTTAGCTACGATGTTTTCAGGCTTTCCTTCTTGAAGAGCTTGCTGTGTTAATACTTCACGCTCACGGTTTGCTTCTTCTTCTGACACTTGGTCACGAGAAATGTATTTAGGGTTTACAGCTGCAACGTGCATAGCGATGTCTCTTGCAAGCTCTTCGTCAGTTGTTCCGTTAAGAACAGCTAACACACCGATACGTCCGCCCATGTGCAGGTAAGAACCGAATGCAGCATTATCTTCTTTTGTGATGACAGAGAAACGGCGAAGAGTGATTTTCTCTCCGATTTTCGCAATTGCAGATGTGATATGCTCTTCAACTGTTGAACCGTTTTCCATTTTAGAAGCATGAGCTTCTTCAAGTGTTGCAGGTTTAGCAGCAAGCAAATGATCAGCAAGTTCGTTAAGAAGTGCTTGGAATCCTTCGTTTTTCGCAACGAAATCAGTCTCAGAGTTCACTTCTAGGATCACGCCTGTGTTGCCGTCAGTTTTGATAAGAGTTAATCCTTCTGCCGCAATACGGTCTGCTTTTTTCGCAGCTTTTGCGATTCCTTTTTCTCTTAGAAGGTCGATTGCTTTCTCGATGTCACCATCAGTTTCTGTTAACGCTTTTTTACAGTCCATCATACCTGCACCAGTTTTTTGACGCAGTTCTTTAACTAATTGAGCAGTAATTGCCATTTTACATTTCCTCCTTCTATGTTAAAACACGGATTACTAGGTGAAAAAAAGGTGATAAAAGGCATTTCCCTCTTATCACCTTTTGAATAGGTTACGCAGTTGTTGTTTCAGTTTCTGTCGTTTCTTCTACAACAGCTTCTTCTTCGCCTTGTTTAGACTCAAGAATCGCATCTGCCATTTTAGCAGTTAGAAGTTTTACAGCACGGATTGCATCATCGTTTGCAGGGATCACAACATCAATTTCGTCTGGATCACAGTTTGTGTCAACGATACCGATGATTGGGATATTCAATTTACGAGCTTCTGCAACTGCAATACGCTCTTTACGAGGGTCGATAATGAAAAGTGCATCCGGAAGACTCTTCATGTCTTTGATTCCGCCTAGGAATTTTTCAAGACGCTCTAATTCTTTTTTCAGTTGAACGACTTCTTTCTTAGGAAGAACTTCGAACGTACCGTTTTCTTGCATTTTTTCAATATCTTTTAAACGTTTAATACGTTTTTGGATTGTTTCAAAGTTTGTTAAAGTTCCACCAAGCCAGCGTTGGTTCACATAGAACATACCAGAACGGATTGCTTCTTCTTTCACTGAATCTTGTGCTTGCTTTTTCGTACCAACGAAAAGGATTTTTCCTCCGTCAGCAGCAAGGTTTTTCGTGAAGTTGTAAGCTTCTTCTACTTTTTTCACCGTTTTTTGAAGGTCGATGATGTAGATACCGTTACGCTCTGTAAAGATGTAACGCTTCATTTTTGGGTTCCAACGGCGAGTTTGGTGACCGAAGTGAACACCAGCTTCTAGCAATTGTTTCATAGAAATAACTGACATTTTGTTGCCTCCTAATATAATGGTTTTTTTCCTCCGCTTAAGTCATGTTCACATAAAACTGCGCCACGGCAGCACCTTCATACGAATCATTAAGCGTGTGTATTTAACACCAAGAAATAATATAACACATGATGGACTGACAATCAAGAATCCTTTACAGCTTTCCGCTAAATTTTAATAAAAGCTCGATTTCTGTCTTGCCAGTTTTCATTTCTTTCGCTATTTCTTCTAGTGACCGCCCTTCATCATATAGGGTCTTCACTTGGTCCTCGAATGTTTCTTCTATTTCACTTTTAGAAGGCATAGAAGCCTCTGTTTCGAGTTGTGGAACGGGTTCGTTTACCTTCTCTTCCTGCACCTCAACTTCGCTAAGGAGAGCCGACAGGTGCTCTGGTACGGGATCTTCACTTTCGACCGATTGCTGGGATTCAATTGGTGGTTGTGGCTGCTTTGGTGTCTGAAGATCCGATTTCAGCTCTTCAGCAGAAAAATCAGGGGAAGCGGCTGCCACTTTTGATAGTTTGTCATTCTCTTCTTTGACCTCCAACAAAAATGCAGCCAGGGTATTTTCCGTTTCTTCTAGAAGTTCTCGCTGCTTTTGTTCTGTTGCCTTCAGCGAATTCATTCTCGTATATAAAATAATCACAAAATAAATAAGTGCAGCATGAAGCATGAAGCTAATCAGCCATAACATATTTTTTCACTCACTAACTCTTTAAGATTGAATGGCTTTATCAAGCAGATGCTTAAGCTTGAACAAGGCCTTTGAATGAATTTGCGAAATGCGCGAGGTAGATAAATTGAGCACTTGACCGATTTCCGTTAATGTCAGTTCTTCTTTATAGAAAAGACTGATCACAAGCTTTTCTTTTTCTGAAAGCTCTGTGATTTTTTCAGAAAGCTGTTCAATTAATTCATCTTTCAGCATTTTCTCTTCTGGAGTCACAGACTTCTCGTCGCGAATCATGACTTGGACGTTCTCTCCGTCTTCTTGATCATGCAGCTTCTCATCAATTGAGAGCAGATTTGCAAAGAATCCTTCATTCATCGTTGTGACGACATCCTGTTCACTCATGCCGAGTTCCTCAGCCACCTCTGTCGGCGTCACATTACGCAAATACCGCTGTTCAAGCTTTTCAATAGCCGCTTCTACTTTTTTTGTTTTTTCTCTTGATGTACGAGGCAGCCAGTCCTCTTTACGAAGACCGTCGATAATGGCCCCGCGGATTCTGAAGGATGCATATGTATCAAACTTCAGATCTCTTCCGGGATCAAATTTTTCAAGGGCATCATATAAACCGAGCATCCCTAGACTGATCAAGTCTTCTTTATGCACTGACTTCGGGAGACCGATGGAAATTCTTCCAACATGATATGTGACGAGCGGCATATAGCGGCGCATAAGATCATCTCCAGCAGCTGGGTCTTTCCACTCTTTCCATCTAGCCCATAGCGCCTGATCTTCGTAATTTAAGGATTGCATCTTTATCCCCCTATACTTCCTTAGTTATATCTTCATAATGCCTTGCTTCACAGTACGGATCTCAAGCTCTGCCGTAAGCGGATCGAATTCAATCGTACGGCCACTGTTTCCGCCTGTATCCTCACTAATAATCGGGATATGATGAAGAGACAGATGTTCTTTTACAGCTGAAACGTTTCTAGGTCCAATTCTCATTAGATCATTGGTTGACTTAAACTTAAACATTTCCGCCCCGCCAGCAAGTTTTGCCTTTAGCGCATGTTTGCGTGCGCCTGCTTTTAGGAGCAGATCAATTGTATGCTTGACACCTGTATCTGCATATTTAGCCAAGTTCTCCACCGCCCCTTTTGAAAGAGAGGAGTCTGGAAGCATAACATGGACAAGGCCTGCCAGCCTTTTGTCTTGATCAAACAAGACAAGCCCTACGCAGGAACCAAGACCGGATGTCCGAATGCGGTCCGGTGATTTAACAAGCTGAACATCCGCAATACCAACCTTTACAACTGCCGGAATTTGCACGTTCATTATAGGTTACCTAATGCTTTGAATAGTTTTTCAAACGATTCAAAGTCTGGTAATAGAAACATATTTCCTTTCAGCTCTTGCTTATTTTGATCATCAAAAATAGATGTATCAATCACAATCGCCTGATCGCCAAGAGGACTGAATTGCATCAACCCTTCACTAATGACAGCCCCGAACATATCGAGCGTCACATCTGGAACACTTGGGTAAAGCTGCAATTTGGTTAAATCGGCAAGGGCTGATAAATAAGAGCCCGCTAAAATATTTCCCAGTTCATGAAGTGCTGACGTCCCCATCTCATGTTCATGAATCGTATCAATATCAAATGCAGGGTCCTGGACAAGCTCTCTTACAAATTGCTCCGCTTGCTCAAACGGCATAATGAAAAAGATTGAGCCGGTTAAATCCCCTTCCATTCGCAGGAAAATACTTGCAACAGGAAGGTCTGCACCGCCAAAGAAATCCATTAAATCTTCAAACGAGAGAACCTTGACAAAAGGAACAGCCATATCTATTTTGCGATCCAATAGGTTGGCAAGAGCAGACGCTGCGTGGCCTGCCCCGATATTCCCAACCTCTCCTAAAATATCTAGCTGTTCATCTTTAATTTCGTTGAAAATGCTCATTTCACATCCCCCTTAATGAACAGGTGCACCTTGAACGCTCTTGTCGAGGACAGCACCGGCATGAATAATATTGAAAAGACGCTGATCATGCTTAATGATACCTGTCACCCATGACTGTCCTTCTTTTTCAGCTGATTCAGGAGAAGATTCTACTTCTTCCTGATGGACGGTAATAACATCATTTGCTTCGTCAACAATCCAGCCGACTTCAATGTCACCAACTTGTACAATGATCATTCTTGTTTCATCTGTAATCTCGTTGTCAGTAGAACCAAGTCTGACTCTCAGGTCAATGACAGGCGTCACGACACCGCGTAAATTAATAACACCGCATATATAAGGGGCAACGCCAGGAACTCTTGTCGGCTGCTGCCATTTTTCAATGGACTTTACTTCTGATACTGAAATGGCGTATTCTTTTTTGTTTACGATAAACACAATCATCTTTTCGCCAGTTTTGATATCTGTACTCATTTCAGACCGCTCCTCTATTGTTTTTTACTTGATCAGTGCATTACAGTCAACGATGAGTGCAACTTGACCGTCACCTAGGATCGTTGCGCCGGATATCGCAAATACGTTTGGCAGATAATCTCCTAGTGATTTCAATACAACCTCTTGCTGACCAATAAATGAATCGACCACAAATGCTGTCAGCTTGTCTCCTTTACGAACAACAATGATGTGCAGTTCTTCCTCTAATTCATTCGCATTTGGTACGTGGAATTGTTTCTTCAAGTACACGACCGGTACGATAAATCCGCGGAAATCAATCACTTCACGATCATGCGTTTGCAGGATGTCACTTTTCTTAATGACCGCCGTTTCAATAATAGAAGAAATCGGAATCGCAAATGTTTCCTCTTCTAGTTTTACAAGAAGAACGGAAATAATCGATAATGTAAGCGGAAGCTGGATCGAAAATAGTGAACCCTGTCCTTCTGTTGAGTTAATGCTCACAGATCCGCCAAGTGATTCCAGCTTGTTTTTCACAACGTCAAGACCTACACCGCGGCCTGAGATGTCAGAAATCGTATCAGCTGTAGAGAATCCTGCTGCAAAGATCAATGAATCAATTTGATGATCTTCAAGCGTTTCTGCTTCTCTTTCTGTAATAACCCCGCGCTCTAACGCTTTTTCAAGCACCTTTTTACGGTTAATCCCGCCTCCATCATCTTCTACTTCAATGAAGACATGGTTTCCGCTATGATACGCTTTTAATAGAACCGTACCTTTTTCCGGCTTGCCTTTTTTCACACGTTCTTCTGGTGATTCAATCCCGTGATCTAGACTGTTTCTAAGTAAGTGCAACAGCGGATCTCCAATCTCGTCGATCACTGTTCGATCAAGCTCCGTCTCAGCACCCTCAATAATCAGTTCAATTTTCTTATTAAGCTCTTTCGTCAATTGACGAATCATACGCGGGAATCTGTTAAAGACAGTTTCCACAGGTACCATTCTCATGTTCAGGATGATTGATTGCAGGTCTCCAGAAATACGGGTCATTCTTTCGACTGTGTCTGTGAGTTCGTTATTTTCTAGTTCTTTAGCAATCTGTTCCAATCGGCCTCTATCAATCACAAGTTCTTCAAATAGATTCATAAGAGAATCAAGACGGTCGATGTTGACACGAATTGTTTTCGTTCCGCCGGCAGCTGCACCGTTACTGCCATTTGCTTTTGGCGCATCATTTGCTGGCGCTTTTACAGCAGGAACGGATGTTTCTTCTTTTTTCTGTTCAGGCTGCACCTCTTGCTTTTCAGCCGGAGCTGCTTCTTCAAATGCGGAGACTTCAGAGATCTCAACCTTCTCAACCTCTGAGATCGCCGTGACGATTTTCTGCACTTCGTCCATCGGCTGTTTAGAAAGATAAGAAATGCTGAATTCAGATTCAAAATCTTCTGATTCTAACAGTTCTGCATTTGGAACGGTTTTGACAACCTCGCCTGCTTCATTTAGTCTTTCAAAAATCATATAGACACGAACAGCTTTTAGTAAGCACGCTTCGCTTAATGTCACGTTAAGTTCATAGCATTTGAAGCCTTGCTCTCTCGCTTCATCAAGAACCGTACGTTCAAATTCGTTATAATCTAAGTCATTAGCAGCAGCTGATGCATCTGCTGTTTCAACGCTAGAAGCTGCTTCAGCATGGCTTCCTGTCACATCTAGCTTTTTACTAATCTCTGTGACATCACGTTTCCCGTCTCCTCCTTCTGCAATCGATTGAACCATTGCTTCAAGATGATCGAGTGCTTCGAACATCGTATCCATTGACTCAGGAGTGACAATCATTTGTTCATTACGGATAGCATCAAACATGTTTTCTAAATGATGCGTTAAATGAGCCATATCATCAAAGCCCATCGTTGCACTCATTCCTTTCAATGTATGAGCCGCTCTGAATATATCATTCACTAGCTGCAAGTCGGTTGGGTTCTTTTCTAAATCAAGAAGTTTTTCATTACAAGTTTGTAAGTGTTCTCTGCTTTCATCTAAAAAGATATCTAAGTATTGGTTTACATCCAACGTGTTCACGCCCTCTCTTTTTTCATGGAGCTAATAATTGCATGTGCGATGTCATCCACATGCCTTGTTTCATGTGCAAGGCCTGCTTTAATGACTGATTTAGGCATTCCGAAAACAACACATGATTCTTCTTTTTCTGCAATGACTTTCGTATGACCGCTTGCGACCATTTTTTTGACACCTTCAGTACCATCACTGCCCATACCTGTCATAATGACAGCGATTTTCTCGTAACCCTTTATGCTGCTGATGGATTCAAATAAATAGTTAACAGATGGTTTGTGCCGGCTTTCCGTGTCTTCAGGGGACAGCCTGATGACAAGTGACCCCCCTTGGTCATGAAGTGACATATTCATTCCACCAGGAGCTATGTAAGCCACTCCATTTTTCGCGATGTCTCCATCTTGCGCTTCTTTAATCGTAATTTGTGATAAATGATCTAACCTAGTAGCAAGTGATGCCGTGAATCCTGCTGGCATATGCTGCACAATCAATATAGGGGCCTCGATGTCCTTAGGCAGCTTCGTTACGACTCGTTGAAGTGCCCTTGGTCCCCCTGTAGATGTTCCGATAGTAATAATCTTTCGGAGTGAGCTGCCTTTTACAGATGGCAGCCGGGGTGCAGCCACTGGACTTGGCGGCTTTATCACCGGCTTAGGAGACACCTTCTCTTCAGTGCGTTTCCTTGACAGTCCTGCTGCAAGTACCCGCTCTACAATTTGCCCCCTCACTTTGTGCAAATCGAGAGAAATACTTCCCGAAGGCTTTGTCACAAAGTCAAAAGCACCGAGTTCTAAGCAATGGATGGTTAAATCTTTTCCTTGCTTTGTCTGGCTTGACACCATAATCACGGCAAGGTCGTGTTCAGCCAGAATTTGTTTTAATGCTTCTGTTCCATTTAAAACAGGCATTTCCACATCTAACGTGACAACATCTGGATTCAGTTCCTTGATCCGTTTTAAGGCATCTTCCCCATTTCGCGCCGTTCCGACGACTTCTATTTCTTGCTCGGCACTTAGAAAATCACTAATGAGCTTTCTCATAAAGGCCGAGTCATCTACTACTAGCACTCTAATCATGAGTCCACCTTCCTCCTTTTAAAAAAAGAGGACAACTTATCTATAAACGTATGCTGTTCTCTCCGTGCCTCTCTTATCTGCTGATGATATAGTGTTTCTGCCAGCATCTTAATGGTTTTACTCAGCCTTGAATGAGGCTGCTTCATATAAAATGGAATTTGTTCTGATACTGCTTTAGGAACCGCAGGATCATCAGGCACAGCGCCAGCAAATACAAGTTTTCTGTGAAGAAAAGATGTGACCACTCCTGCTAATTTCCGGTAGGTTTCAGACCCTTCTGACGGGGTTTTGCACCGATTGACAATGATTTGCACAGACCGTTCAAACTGATGAATGGCTAAGTGTTTAATCGCGCTGTAGGCATCCATGATGGATGTTGGCTCTGGCGTAGTCACAACGACCACTTCTCCTGCCGATAAGACAAAAGGCAGCTGATCTTTTGACAGGCCGGCACCCATATCGAAAAAAATACAATCGAAGTCCTGCATGATTCTTTCCATCTCTTCCAAAAAGAACGACCATTGATCTTTATCTAAAGAAAACAGCTGTTCAAGCCCGCTTCCGCCAGAAATGTAATATAGGTTGTCCGTTCCTTTTGTCATGGCTGCTTGGAAGGATTTTTTTCTAACGAGAACATCTAATATAGAACTAGTCGATGTTTTCCCTAGTAAAATATCAATATTCCCCATCCCAAAATCAAGATCAATCACTAACACTCTTCTCTCTGTACTTGCGATAGACAGTGCCATATTCAGGGTCAAATTCGATTTACCTACCCCGCCTTTACCGCTCATGACGGCAATGGTCTTTGCCTGTCCGCTGGCGTTAAGAGGAGAGGGTGTGATGATTTGACTCTGCTGAACTAGTTTTCTTAACCCTTCTGCTTGGTCAGGCTTCATGATTGTAAAACCATCCTTGTAAGTTCAAGAGGAGAACCTTCAAGAATATCCTCAGGCACATTTTGACCATTTGTTAAAAAACCAAGTTTGATTTGAGAGTCAGCAATGATTTGAAAAATGGTTCCCATCGTGTCCGTTTCGTCTACTTTTGTAAAAATGAATTGATTGATTGGAACGTGCTCAAAGCGTTTGACCATGGCTTTCATGTCTTGATACTTCGATGTGGCACTCATCACGAGAAAACTTTGAATGCTCTCATCAAATGGAATAATGTCGGTCAGCTCTTTGATATACGCTTCTTCTTTAAAGTTACGGCCTGCTGTATCGATGAAAATATGATCATATTCTTTAAAGGTCTCTTGGGCTTTTACAAAATCCTCTCTCGAATAACAAACCTCAAGCGGTGCATTCAGCAGTTCAGCATAAGTTTTCAGCTGTTCGATTGCTGCAATACGGTACGTATCGGTTGTAATAAAAGCAATCTTCTTTTGCTGCTGAATGGCTGTTTTAGCAGCCAGCTTTGCAATCGTTGTCGTTTTACCAGCTCCGGTTGAACCGAACAGTACAATGTATTTTGACGAAATCATCGGCTCATCAGAGGTTTTAGCTGGCAGCATATTTGTCAGCAGTTGTTCAAGTTCTTTTTTTATGTGATTTTCTTTAACCGCACCCTTTGTTAAAAGACCCTTCAGGCATTCGTCTCGAATGGCATCATCAAGCCCTTGATCCTTTAGCTTTTGATCGATTGCTATAAGAGGATCAGGCAGAATACCCGCATGCCGTTCATTCCTCACATATTCTAAAGGCTGGGTATGAGAAGGCGCTGGTTTCGCCGCCTTGGGAACAAATGAAGGCTCTTCGGGCAGCTTTTCCTTTTTTGGCAACACTGGAAGAGGCGGCGCAGGGTTTAACCCTTTACCAGCTCTTTCCTCGAAATCTTGATCCAGCACTGCAATCACTTCGACCATTTGCTGTTTCTTCAAACCGAACAGTTTGCGTTTGACAACGGTTTTAGAATTTAAAATAACGGCATCTTTCCCAAGCTGCTGCCTGATTTGAATCGTTGCCTCCTGCATAGAATTTGCTGTGATTTTTTTCATTTTCATTAGATATCCACCACTCCGATGCTCTGTACTTCCACATTCGCTTCTAGTTCGTTATAAGATAGTACCGGTAAATCTGGGAAATATCTTTCTAACAACTGCTTAACGTACATTCTTATAGGAGGTGAGCATAATAGAACCGGCGTTTCCTGACGAAGCGAAAGCTGTTCAATTTCTCTCGCCACTGATTGAATCACACTTTCAGAGGATTCTGGATCTAACGATAAGTAGTTGCCATGCTCTGTCTGCTGAACGCTGTCTGCAATCACCTTTTCTACTCGGCCTGAGCATGTCACGACTTTGAGTGATTCATTTTCTCTTGCATACTGTGCGGTAATCTGTCTTGCCAGCGCCTGTCTCACATACTCTGTTAATAAATCTGTATCAGTCGTTAATTTTCCGTAGTCTGCAAGCGTCTCAAAAATGGTGACAAGGTTTCGGATAGAGACCTTTTCTTTCAGCAGCTTCGCCAGTACTTTTTGAATATCACCGACTGCCAGCGGATTTGGCGTTACCTCATCCACTAAGACAGGGTAACTTTCTTTCAGATGATCGATTAATTGCTTCGTTTCTTGGCGTCCGAGCAGCTCGTGTGTGTTTTGTCTAATCTTTTCTGTGATGTGAGTAGACACAACAGACGCTGGATCCACAACCGTATAGCCTAGCATCTCAGCCTGATCTTTTTCTGCTTCTGATATCCATTTAGCCGGCAGGCCAAAGGATGGTTCGATTGTTTCAATTCCTTCAATCGGATCATCATCAGGCGTTGGGGACATCGCTAAGTAATGATCAAGCAGCAGCTCTCCTTTTGCTACTTCGTTCCCTTTAATTTTCAACCGGTATTCATTTGGGTTCAGTGCAATATTGTCCCGGATTCGGACGACTGGAATGACGAGACCAAGTTCAAGGGCAAGCTGCCTTCGGATCATCACAATCCGGTCTAACAGGTCACCGCCCTGGTTTGCATCAGCGAGCGGGATGAGGCCGTAGCCAAATTCAAATTCAATGGCATCCATTTGCAGGAGATGAATGACACTTTCTGGACTTTTCATCTCTTCTACCTCTGCCTGTTCCTCCAGTACCTCTTCAATTTCTTCTTGGTCTTGTTTGTTTTTCGACATCAAGTATGCGCCGAGGGCAAGTAAACCTGCGATCGGTCCTGTCAAAAGTACGCCGATTGGCGTAAACAGCCCAAGAAGGAAGATCGTGCCTGCTGTGACGTAAAGCATAGCAGGGAATGCAAACAGTTGTTCAGTGATATCTGAACCAAGGTTCCCATTAGAAGCAGCCCTTGTGACGACAATCCCTGTTGCTGTTGAAATGAGAAGTGCAGGAATTTGTGAAACAATCCCGTCTCCTACCGTTAATAGCGTAAAGTGGGAAGCTGATTCTTGAATCGACATTCCTTGCTGAAGCATCCCAATAATGATTCCAAAAATAATATTAATAATGACGATGATAATACCTGCGATGGCATCCCCTTTAACGAACTTACTTGCACCATCCATCGCTCCATAAAAGTCTGCTTCTCTCGCTACTTTTTCACGGCGGTTTCTTGCTTCACTTTCTGTCAGCATACCTGCATTTAAATCTGCGTCAATACTCATTTGTTTACCTGGCATCGCATCGAGAGTAAATCTTGCCGCAACCTCTGATACACGCTCTGCCCCTTTTGTGATAACAATAAACTGAATGATAATCAGGATAAGGAAAACAACGAGACCAACGAGGATATTTCCTCCAACAACAAATGAACCGAACGTTTCTACAACCTTTCCAGCATCTCCTGTTGAAAGAATAGAACGTGTTGTAGAGATGTTAAGCCCTAAACGAAACAGCGTTAAGAGCAAAAGCAATGATGGAAAAATTGAAAATTGCAGTGGTTCTTGCATGTTCATTGTGGTGAGAAGCACGATAAGCGCAAGAGAAATATTAATAATGATTAAAATACTTAATAGCATTGGCGGAAACGGTATGACCAGCATCGCCACAATTAAAATAACACTGAATAAAACAGATAAATCTCTTGCTGACATGCCTGTTCTCTCCTTTTAAAACCAAAAATTCATAAAATCTTTTGTTTCGTTTTATAGACGTAAGCTAAAATTTCTGCGATGGCCTTAAAGTATTCTTCCGGCACCGCTTGGTCGATGTCGACCTGATCATAGAGCGCGCGGGCGAGCGGCCGGTTTTCTACGGTCATGATATCGTGCTCTTTCGCAATCGTTCTAATTTTCAAAGCCAAAATATCCGTTCCCTTTGCCACAACAAAGGGCGCGTCCATTTTTTCTTCGTCATACTTTAAAGCAATGGCATAGTGGGTTGGGTTTGTAATGATGACGTCCGCTTTTGGGACTTCCTGCATCATCCGTCTCATGGCCATTTCCCGCTGACGCTGTTTAATCTTAGATTTGATGAGCGGGTCACCCTCTGATTTTTTATACTCATCTTTGATGTCTTGTTTGGACATCCGCAAGTTTTTTTCATAATCAAATTTCTGATACATATAATCAAGCCCTGCTAAAATCAGAAGAGCACCAGCAGCATACAGCCCCATAATTAAGGTCATATTTGCAACGAAATGAAGGGTTTCCTCTGCTGTTAATAAAGGAAGCCGCAGAATTTCGTCAAAGTGCATCCAAAGAGCAATAAATGTCGCAAAGCCTACAAAGCCAATTTTCAAAATGGATTTTAATAGCTCTACGAGGGCTCGAATACTGTATATCCGTTTAAACCCTTTGATTGGGTCAAGCTTTTCTAATTTCGGTTTGATCACTTCTGGTGAAAAGAGAAAGCCGACTTGTAAATAGTTACTGATAATGCCCGCCAGCATACCAACACCAAGGATTGGCATGAGGAGGAGCCCTGTTTCCTGAAGCAATTCCAAGAATAATTGATGAATATTAGATGTGCTAACCTTCATTAGCATGGTTGTTGAATAAAAACGTTCTATGAGCGCGATAATCCGCTCTTTCATAAAAGGCCCAATAAAAAAGAATGATAAAAAGATTAATAGAAATGAGATGGCTGTATTGACGTCGGTGCTTTTGGCAACCTGTCCTTTTTTACGTGAATCCCGCCTTTTTTTCGGCGTTGCTTTTTCTGTTTTTTCACCTGCGAAAAATTGCAAGTCTAGTCTAAGCCTTGTCATCATGACGAACCACCGACCAATGCTAAGAAATTCCTCATGGTGAGTACAATCGTTTCAAATGTATTTTGGACAACACCGAAGATGACGCCCATACAGATGATGATCATAATAAAACTCACACCCATTTTAATAGGAAGTCCAACCACAAATACGTTCATTTGCGGAACTGTACGTGCCACAATCCCCAGCGCCAAGTCGACTAAAAACAGACTTGCCACGACAGGTGCCGAGATTTGAAAGGCGATGATAAACATTTGGTTGAAGCTCTTTGCGATAAAGTAAGCAAAGGATTCACTGCCGAAATTCAATGCGTATTGATCAACTGCAATGTATTGAAAGCTGTAATAGATTCCATCAAGCAGCAGGTGATGTGCGTTTGTTGCCAGCATCAACAGCAATGTGACCGTATAAAAAAACTGTCCCATCAGCGGCGTCTGCGCCCCTGTTTGCGGATCAATAATATTGGCAATCGCAAAACCCATTTGAAAATCAATGAATGAGCCGGCAATTTGAACAGCGGACACCATGATGTATGCAATCAGCCCAAGCAGAAGTCCGACCATTGCTTCTTTCACCGCAAGCATCATATAAAGACCGTCTATGTCGAGTGCTGGCGGTTCTTTTATGGTGCTAAAACTAATGACAGCTAAAAACAGTGAGAATCCAACTCTGTGTACAGCCGGGATCGTTCTATGCGCTAAAAGCGGTACTGTCACAAAAAAAGCGGTGATCCGAATAAAAACTAAAAGAAAAGCAGGGAATAATTCTATGATTGACATCGCTTATTAACCTGCAAATCGATCTAAATTCGAGAACAGCTCTGTCGTAAAGGACACGATTGTTGAAAGCATCCATGGACCAAACACAACAAGTCCAATGAGTACTGCAACAATCTTAGGAATAAACGCAAGCGTCTGTTCTTGAATTTGGGTTGTCGCCTGAAACACACTGACAATCAGTCCCACAATGAGTGCAAGCGCTAGAAGCGGCCCACTCACAAGCAATACCACATACACTGATCTTTCAGCCATCGTAATGACAAATTCTGAACTCATGTTTTAAGCACCTACTCTAAAAGCTTTGCAGCAAAGATTTAACAATCAAATACCATCCATCGACTAAAACAAATAACAATATTTTGAAAGGGAGCGATATCATAACCGGCGGAAGCATCATCATCCCCATTGACATCAGAACACTTGCGACCACCATGTCAATAATTAAAAATGGAATAAAGATCATAAAACCAATTTGAAATGCCGTCTTTAATTCTGAAATGGCAAAAGCGGGAACCATCGCCGTTAAAGGAATATCTTTAATCGATTCAGGTGTATCCATTTTTGCGTAGCTAAGAAATAAAGCCAAATCTTTTTGTCTTGTATGTTTACTCATAAACTCTTTAATAGGCACTTCGGCTTTTTCATACGCCTGATTTAACGTGATGTCATCATTTAAAAGCGGCGTCAGCGCCTCTTTATTAATCTGTGAGAACGTGGGTGCCATGATAAAAAATGTGAGAAACAACGCAAGTCCAACAAGCACTTGGTTTGGCGGCATTGAGTTGGTTGCAAGTGATGTTCTGACGAATGAAAGAACAATCACAATCCGTGTAAAACACGTCATTAAAATGAGAATGCCCGGTGCAACCGAAAATACTGTTAAAAGTAAAAGAAGACGGACAGATGTGCTGATGTTTCCTGCACCGCTGGAATTAAATAAATCAATAAACTCATTCATTTTGTTTCGGGCCTTTCTTTCTGACTTCTGATTGGGTCTTTTTCAATTCGGCTAGCTGCGCCTTTAAATTGGCTGAAAAAGAAGAAGTGGTCGGCTGATCATGTTTCTTTATCTGCGATGTGAATTTTTGAACCATTTTTGGTAAATCGGTTTTGCTTTCCATCGCTTCTTCATATTGTTTCACGATCGCTTCACATTCTTGTTCATCATCAATTTCTTTTAGCAGCTGGATTGAGTCTGCTACGCCGACAACTAATACTCGTTTTCCCACTTTGATCAGCTGGACTGAACGGTTTTGTCCGACTGTCGTTCCGCCGATATTTTCAACATAGCGAAATGGTTTGAGTAAGCGGTTTTGCTTACCAACAAATCTCACTAAACCATAAATAAGCAGGATGACAAAAAGTAAGGCACCAATCATTTTGACAAAATCCATAATGGAGACAGAAGAAGAGGGAACTTCTTCTGCCGGATTCGTTTGATTGTCAGTGGTTTTCTTCTCTGTATCCTTTTTGCTTTCTTTCTCACCTTTGAGCCAGTCATTCACTGTGCCATTCTCAGGATCTTTCGTTTCGGCAAACAGTGAGGCAGGCTGCATCGTCAAGAAAAGCATAAAACTGATCATTGCTATACATATCAAACGTTTTTTCAACAAATCTTACACCCTTTTTTAGCCTAACGTTTTATTAATTGCTTCAAGTACGCGGTCTGCCTGGAATGGCTTCACGATAAAGTCTTTTGCACCTGCTTGGATCGCGTCAATAACCATTGACTGCTGCCCCATTGCAGAACACATGATGATTTTTGCAGAAGCATCGATTTGTTTAATTTCTTTTAGTGCAGTGATTCCGTCCATTTCTGGCATTGTGATATCCATTGTGACAAGATCAGGAGATGTTTCTTTATATTTTTCAACTGCTTGTGCACCGTTTTCTGCTTCTCCTACTACATCAAATCCGTTTTTTACAAGAATATCCTTGATCATCATTCTCATGAATGCTGCATCATCTACGATTAATACCTTAGTAGCCATTTACTTATTCTCTCCCTGTATGTTTGTTTATTTTAAATTAGAAAGTCTTTCTGACTGGCTTAAAATGTCAGTCACACGAACACCAAAGTTCTCATCAATGACAACGACTTCCCCTTTGGCGACGATTCGTTTGTTAACTAGGATGTCTACTGGCTCACCAGCAAGTTTGTCCAGTTCAATGATACTTCCTGCTGAAAGCTCAAGAACTTCTTTTACACTGCGCTGAGTTCTTCCAAGTTCCACCGTAATGGAAAGCGGAATGTCCATCAGCATGTCAAGGTTTCCAAGCTGGTTTGTTGTATGCTGAGGCTCACTGAACGATTCAAATTCAACTGGCGCCACATTTACAGGTGCTGCCGGCTTTGGCTTCGCCTGTCTTTTCGGCGGTGCTGCTTGCTGCGCTGGGGCAGACTGCGTTTGCGGAGCTGCCGGCTGAGGTTCAGGTGCACTCACTTCTTCTTGAACCGGCTCTTCTTCTTGCGCAGGATCTGTTAATTCTGCGATTAAATCCTTCGCAAATGTAATAGGATAAAGCTGCATAATATTTGAATCGATGAGTTCACCTATTTTTAATCTGAAGGATACTTTGACAAGCATTTCTTCAGCTGGAATGCGGTCTGTCCCTTCTCCTTCTTTCACATCAAGTAATTCGACGCGCGGCGGAGAAATATCAATCTTTTTATTAAAGACAGTCGACATGGATGTCGCAGCAGAACCCATCATTTGGTTCATTGCTTCTTGTACTGCACTTAAGTGAATTTCGCTTAAAGAAGGGTCAGCATTTGTCCCGTCTCCACCCATCATTAAGTCCGCAATAACTGCTGCATCTGTTTGCTGGACGACAAGCAGGTTACTTGCGCTGAAGCCTTCCGTATAATTCACTTCAATAGCAACATACGGATGAGGAAATTCCTCATTCAGCATACTTTTTTGAATCACTGTAACAGTTGGAGTTGTAATCTCCACTTTTTGATTTAATAGGGTTGAAAGTGCTGTTGCAGAGCTGCCGAATGAAATATTTCCGATTTCTCCAATAGCATCTTGCTCCATTGCAGAAAGGACTGTATCAGGCTCTATATCGTCATTGCTGCCTCCTTTAAGGAGCGCATCGATTTCGTCTTGTGATAATTTACTTCCGTTATTCTCCATCTTCTTCACCTCTTATGTCGTGATCTAGAATTTGAATCGCCTGTTTCCGATTCACGCGGCCGGCCTGTCCCAAGAATTTCGGTTTATTTCCGACCATAACAGTAAGAGGCGCATTTACTGGTTTGTCCAAGGCAATACAATCACCAATTTCCAAATTCAAAAACTCTTCCACCGTCATTTCCGATTGTCCCAGCTCTGCGACTACCGGTATTTTTGCCTTCATAATCCGTTTTTCAATGGCCTTTGTTTCTTGCTGTTTTGGTTCATTTCGTTCAGACTGCATCCAGTAGTGTACAGACAGCTTCGGAATAATAGGCTCTAATACAACGTGAGGAATACATAGGTTAATAACCCCGCTTACCTCGCCAATCTGTGTATTAAGAGAAATGACGACAACTGTTTCGTTTGGTGACACCATTTGAACAAACTGGGGATTTACCTCGAAATCTGCCATTTCAGGCTCGATGTCGGTTATGGACTGCCACGCTTCTCTGTAATTTTCCAAAGCTCCCTCAAACATGTTTGAGATAATCTTTGTTTCAATTTCTGTAAGTGATTCTGTCTTATTATGACTAATGCCAATCCCGCCCATCAGCCTGTCCATCATCGCATAGCCGATTGTTGGGTTTACTTCAAGCATGATTCTTCCTTCAAGCGGGCTGACATAAAATAAGTTTAATAATGTCATATTAGGAATCGAACGAATAAATTCTTCGTATGGTACTTGGTCAACCGAGCTGACAGTAATTTGAATATATGATCTTAGCTGCGCTGAAAAATGCGTGGTGAGCAGTCTAGCGAAGTTATCATGAATCCTTGTTAAACTTCGAATCTGGTCTTTTGAAAAGCGCAGTGCACGTTTAAAGTCATACACCTTCACTTTTTTCGTCGTTTCCTCTTTTTTCAGCTCTTCTGCATCCATTTCGCCTGTTGAGATGGCGGATAATAATGCGTCGATCTCATTCTGGGAAAGCACTTCTCCTGACATTTCTTCACCTCCATCGCGTTAATTAATCGCCTCTATTGCAGATTAAAGGAGGTTATATATACTTCTTTCACCTTGCCATCTTGCAAATAGTTATTCACTTTGTTTTTGACTTGTGTTTTAAAATGTTCTCTGCCTTTTTTGCCATCAAGTTCATCTGCATTCGTGTCTGATAAAATGTCGATTACAGCATCTTTTACCTGGAAACTTCTTTTCTCAAGCTCTGATTTTGCTTTTTCAGAGTCCGTTTCAATATTCAGGACAAGTTTGACAGCATTTCCTTCAGACTTTAAATTGGTGATAATCTCAGGAATTTCAACAGAAGCTTTTACGACTTCATCTGCTGTTGGCTCTTTTTCAGCTTTTGCTTCGTCTGATCCATTCAGCAGAAAAAAGATGCCTGCTCCAATTCCGACGATGGCAATAATCATGATTAGCATTACTACGACTAATTTCTTCTTCATTCAAACTCCTCTATTCCTTGATTCAATGAAATGACTTGGATTTTTCTGTAGAAAGAAATGATTTTCTCTTGAAGCTGCTCTTCATCTTCTTTCACAACGAATTTCTTTCCATTGGCCAAAGTAATGGTCGTGTCTGGAAAACTTTCGATTTGCTCGATATGGAGAGCGTTCAGCATAAATCCTTTGCCATTTAATCTTGTCACTTCAATCATATTAAGCAGAGAAGCGAGCATCCGCTCCCCCTACCTCCTATCGTTTCAGATTCACAAGCTCTTGCAGAATTTCATCAGATGTTGTAATCGTCTTTGCATTCGATTGGAATCCACGCTGCGCGATAATCATTTCGGTAAACTCGTCTGTTAAATCAACGTTTGACATTTCAAGTTTCCCTGTTTGGATCACGCCAGTTCCTTCTTCACCAGGTACGATAGGATTACTTGGTGCACCTGAGCTTAACGTTTGGCGGTAAAGGTTGTCACCAACTTTGTCTAATCCTCCAGCGTTACGGAAAGATACGAGTGAAATCTGTCCAACATTTCTAGATACGTTGTTTTCAACAACCGAAACCGTTCCATCTGGACCAACACTTACACTTGAAACGCCATCTGGAATCGTTATCTTTTGTCCATTCATTCCAAGTAGATAATTTCCATCAGGGGTGACTAAGCTTCCCTCTGAATCAGTGTCGAAATTCCCTGTTCTTGTATAAAGAATTTCTCCTTGACTTTCAATACGGAAAAACCCATCGCCATTGATATAGAAGTCGTAAGGTTCATTTGTATTTTGAGAAGATCCCGCTGACATGATTTTATCAATAGAAGATAAAGATGACCCTAAACCAATTTGTTTTGAGTTGATTGAACCAGAGTTGTTCGTTGGTCCACCTGAACTTCCAATGGTTTGGCTGACCATATCTTTAAACGTGATACGGCTTTTTTTGTATCCGTGTGTATTGACGTTGGCTACGTTGTTGGCTACCACATCTAATTTTGATTGGAAGTTTTTCATTCCGCTAATTCCTGAGTAAAGTGAGCGTAACATTTATTTTCCTCCTCGAATTACTTCGTTTTTTCTCCAACTGCTGTAACATCCCAAGGGCTGATTTTCGTTCCATCTTCTAAAACAAGTAAGTATTCATTGTCTATGTTTTTAACAGACTTCACAGTGCCCGATATCTCTTTATCATCCAATTTGCCCGATACTTCTTTACCAATCCAGCCTACATACGTCGTAAACGGATCTTGGTGTGCAACAAATGTAGACATGAGCTGATTCAGCTTGGTGATCGAATCGTTCATATTGGTTTGCTGTTCTAAAGATGAAAATGTCGCCAGCTGCGTGACAAACTCACGGTCATCAAGTGGGTTTGTAGGATCTTGGTTTTGAAGCTGCGTGAGCAAAATTTTCAAGAATTGATCTTTGCCAAGCGTATCTGTTTTCTTTTCTGCTTTTGAAGAAGTGTCTGCTTGTGCGGCTGTTCTATTCGTAGCATCAACTGTTGCCATTAGATCTCCTCCTCTTCTTCATCTGACCCAACAAGAGCATCCAGTACATCTTGGAATTCTGTTTCCTGTTCATCAGTCTGCTGGAAATTCTGTCCTTTTGGCTGCTGCTGCTTGTTTTCTTCACTAAACTGTCCAAATAACGGCTGCTCATTTGATTGAAGCGGTATATGGAAACGGTCCACTTGAACCGACATATTCGGAAGCGCCTGCTTGAGCTGCGGCAGATGATGCTCTAACAGCTCTTTCGCTGCTTGCGTTGAAGCTGTAATTTTACTCGCATACATCCCGTTTTGCTTTGTTAGCTGAATGGTAATGAATCCAAGATTTTCCGGATTTAACCGAACGGTAAAGCGTCCGCTTGAATTGCCAAACGGCGTGAATTTCATTTGCTTCCACGTGTTTAGAATTTGCTGATCAACCGTTCCTGGCTTTTCATCAGTCGTTTGTGTCTGCTGAACAGGAGCCGCTGACTGCAGTTGGAAAAACTGCTTATGACCTGGCAGAAGCGAGTGGGTCATTATTTTTTCAGAAGCTGGTGCAGCAGCGCTTTGTCCTTTAACGACTTCTTTTTTGATGAGCCAATCAAGAGATGCATTCCCTTTTGCCGGAGAAGCGAGTGTAGATTCTTGTTTTGGAGAGATTAGTTCCTTCAACTCTCCTAGTGAAATTTTCCACTCTTTGTCAGACCCTTTCGCATTCGCCATCATATGGTCGATTAGCTGATTAAAGTGCTTTAGCTCACTTTGAGTCATCGAATTCAGCTTTGGCGCTGAACCCTGCGAGAAGAACTGCTCTTTTACTTGCTGAATGAGTTTTTCATCTACCCCGTTTTTAGAAAGAAAGTGGATAAAGTCTTGACCTTTCCCTTCAATATCCTGCACAAGTTTCGCATCAAAGCTGAGCGGCTGTTGATTGAGCAACTGATAGATGAAAAAGTGGACTTGTATGAGCTGTTCACTATGCTCAGAACCTGGCTTTTCAGCTTGATCACCGTAAATGGAAGATTCCATTTTTTGAAATAGTTCTTCAAGTGACTTGAGATCAGATGATTCAAGCGTTTGACCTTGTAGTGTTTGAAGCGCACTGAGTAAGTCTGCGCTCATTCCTTCTTCAGGTGATTGCATCCATTTTTCAACAATTTGCATCGCATCATTGATAGAAAGAGAGGCAAGAGCGGCTGTTTCAGCATGAACAGGACCGCTTTGAGCGCCTGCTCCGCTAAGCAATTGTTTAAACAAACCGCGTGCAGATGCAGCGCCGTCTCCTTTTAGCCCTGAGAGACCTTGAGAAGATTGCTGTAAGGCTCCAATATCCAATAGCTTCACTTATTGTCCACCCCCATTTTCACTTTCTTCTTTTTTGGCAAGCTCTTTTGTAAACGTTGCTGCCTTCTGAGGTGTCAGTTTTGCTAATATGTCTGTCAGTTTATTTTTGCTCAGCTCTTCAAGGATTTTTAACGCCTCTTTATCACTTAATTCTGATAAAATTTTGGCGGATTTCCCTGGGTCCATGCTTTCATAAATGCTGGCGACCTTTCCTTTTGTCTGCTGATTAGAGGAAGCCGCTGTATCAGAGGACGCCCCTGCTGAGTTATTACCTGACGTGTTATTTGATGAGCTGTTATTCGATGAGCCGTTATTCGATGAACTGTCATTGGCTGACGTATTCTTTGCATCATTTTCAGATGTTTTTTCAAGTGAGTTGATTTTTTGATTCAATCTTTTAATCTCTTCATCACTTGTTTTCAAATCTTTTTGTGCAATTTCGAGCTCATTTTTTTGCTCTTTAATGGTCTTTTTCAGTTCTTTCAACTCTGCATCGCTTTGATCATTAGGTGAAGATGACGTTTTTGAGGTGTCATCTGAACCAACCAAACTGCTGATCCCAGGAATGTTTTGGAGCGGTTTTTTTAGATCAAAACCTGCCATATAAAGGATCGTGCCAGTGACAATCACAAGCACAATCAATGGGATGATGACAATAAACAAGATCCATTGAAATTTTCCGCCGCCTGATTCCTTCGTTTTTTCCTTCTTAGGCATTCATCTCGACTCCTAATGTCCTTGAAACATGAATTGGCTGATAGAGATATCATCCATTTCTTTCATTTCAATTGCCTTATGTTCAAGGGAGAACTTTTCAAATTGCTTTTCTTTCATTTTTTCAAACTTTTTAAACTCAATGTTTTTTTCAGTTAAATCAGATTGTTTTTCATTCATTTGGTGACGTTTCATGATCACAAGCTGCTGATAATGCTGAATGGTGTTATCTAAGTTGGTCACAAATTGCTGGTAATGACGCATTTCTTGAACACTCATTCCACTTCTCAGTTTTTCTTCTTTGCTTTTTTCCATCAGCTCTTTTTTACTCATATTTTCATAGAGTTTTTCAGCGACTTGCTCAAATGCCGAAACGGATTGTTGGTACGCTGCGAGTGACTTGTCTTTTTCACTTTCTTTCAATTCTAGGAGCTTTTGAAATTTGTATTGATATCTCACTATTTTTGTCAATCCTCTCTATTCATCAAACTGAGCAATAAACTCACACTGTCTTCAATAGATACAGCCTCTTCTACATCCTGCTTCAAAAATGAAATCAGATGAGGATAAGCCTGCATGGCCTCATCAATATCTTTGGAGGAGCCTTTTTTATATGCTCCAATATTAATGAGGTCTTCAGCGTTTTGATAAGTGGACAAAAGCTGGCGGAACCGGTTAGCCGCTTCCTTGTGATCATGACTTGCGATATTACTCATGACACGGCTGATACTTTTCAAAATGTTAACAGCGGGAAATTGTCCTTTGTTGGCTAAAGCACGATCAAGTACAATGTGCCCGTCAAGGATCCCCCTCACTGTATCAGCGATCGGCTCGTTCATATCGTCTCCATCAACAAGCACTGTGTAAAACGCTGTGATGGAACCAAGCTGATTTGTCCCAGTTCGTTCGAGCAATTTTGGCAGTATAGCGAACACTGAAGGTGTATATCCTTTTGTTGTTGGCGGCTCGCCAGTTGCGAGTCCTATTTCCCTTTGCGCCATGGCGACCCTCGTAACAGAATCCATCATGAACATGACATTTTTGCCTCTGTCCCTGAAATACTCCGCAATAGCTGTTGCTGTATACGCAGCTTTCAGTCTCGTCAGTGCAGGCTGGTCAGAAGTAGCAACGACAACAATTGATCGCTTCAGTCCTTCAGAACCTAAATCCTTTTCAATAAACTCACGAACTTCACGGCCACGCTCTCCAACAAGGGCAATGACATTCAGGTCTGCTTCTGTCTGCTTTGCAATCATCCCCATTAAGGTACTTTTTCCAACACCACTTCCGGCAAAAATCCCGATCCTTTGACCAGTGCCAACTGTGAGCAGACTGTCGATGACTCTAACACCAACACCCATCTTTTCTCGAATAGGCGGCCTGTCCATTGGATTTGGGGGTGACTGATCTGTCGAAACAGGTGCAAGTCCCTTTGGAAGAATACTGCCATCAAGCGGATGACCGAAGGCATCAACGACTTCACCAATTAATCCAGTCCCTACTTTGACCTTCAGCGACTCACCCGTCGCTTCAACAAGACTTCCTGGTGAAATATTGGATGCTTCTACATAAGGCATGAGCAAAATGTTTTCATCTCTAAACCCTACGACCTCTGCTTTTATCGGATGGTGCTTGCTCCCTTTTTTATGAATGAGACAAACATCACCGATCGAACTCTCCGGCCCCTTAGATTCAATCATGAGCCCAACCACTCGATTGACTTTACCAAATCGTTTATAAGGATCGGCGGTTTCAATCGTTTCTTTTAGTACATCCATTTTCATTTGTGATCACCTGAATCAATGACTTCTAATAATTTTTCTTTCAACTGATTCATTTGGGTATCAACACTCGCTTCCACTTTTCCAAAACTTGTTTCTACGTAACAAGTTCCTTTTGGCGCTTTTTCATCCGAGTAAATGGCAAGGTGTGTATCCTTTTGAAGGATTCTAATCAATTCGTCTTTATATTCCATCACATGCTCGTAATGTCCAGGGTCAACATAGATGGAAATATCATCATATTCTTTCACTTCTGAAATGACCTGCTTCACAAGAGCCAAAAATGGATCTTTCGTGTCCTCAGCTGCATTCCAAACGCGTTTGGCGAGTTCAAAAGCGAGTTCTACAATTTGCTCAGCAGAGCTTTCAATTTTTTCTTCGTAATCCTGCCTTGCAAGACTGACGATGTCATTTGCTTGATCAAGAATAGCTTGGTACTGCATATTCGCATCTGCTTCGCCCTTTTGGAAGCCTTCTTGATAACCTGCTTGTTTCGCTTCTTCAATGAGCTGCATTCTTTCCTCTTCAAAATCAGTCCGGCGCTGATTGATTTCAGCCATTGTTTTTTCCAGCTCACTGTTTGCTTGTTCTAATATACGGCTCGCTTGATCTTCTGCATCACTGAGTACTAGCTGCGATGCTTCAGTTTCATTGACAAGCTCTTCTTCGTGATGTTCTCTTTTAAAGTTTACTTGCTGTAAAGGAATCGTTTGCCGCCCTTGTTCAGGAATAACAGATGTTTCATGTTTGATAATCCTAGACAATGATATCGTCTCCTCCGCCTCGAGCTATGACGATTTCTCCAGCTTCCTCAAGTCGTCTTACGATGCTGACAATACGGGTTTGTGCTTCCTCGACATCTCTAAGCCGGACAGGCCCCATAAACTCCATTTCTTCTTTGAATGTTTCGACCATCCGCTGTGACATGTTGCGGAAGACAATTTCTTTGACTTCTTCGCTTGCCACTTTGAGTGCGAGCAATAAGTCATCATTTTCAACATCTCTGATGACACGCTGAATCGCTCTGCTGTCAAGAGTGACAATATCTTCAAAGACAAACATACGTTTCTTAATTTCATCAGCAAGCTCTGGATCTTGAATTTCAAGTGTGTCTAAAATGGTTTTCTCAGTTGCACGGTCTACACCATTTAGCACTTCTACAACCGCTTCGACTCCGCCCGTTTGCGTATAGTCCTGCGTAAAGGTTGAAGAGAGCTTTTGTTCAAGAATACGCTCCACCTCATTGATGATCTCTGGAGATGTACGGTCCATTAAGGCAATACGTCTCGCAACCTCAGTTTGTACTTCCTCGCCTAACTCAGATAAAATTTGCCCAGCCTGCACTGGATCCAGGTAGGAAAGGATAAGTGCTATCGTTTGTGGATGCTCATGCTGGATAAAGTTTAAAATTTGTTCTGGGTCAGCCTTTCGAGCAAAATCAAATGGTTTCACTTGAAGAGAGGATGTCAGCCTGTTTAAGATGCTGTCCGCTTTGTCCTCACCAAGCGCTTTTTCAAGCACTTGTCTTGCGTACATAAGACCGCCCTGCGATATGTAGTCCTGCGCGATGGCAATGCTGTGAAACTCTTCGATGACTTCATCTTTTTTAGCAGTATCTACACTTCGTACATTGGAAATTTCTAATGTTAATTTTTCTATTTCGTCTTCAGACAGATGTTTGTATACAGATGCTGACACGTCTAGCCCTAAGGAAATCATTAGGATTGCTGCTTTTTGTCTGCCTGTTAGTCGATTTGGATCTTTTCTCGACATGTGTATTCCTCCTAATCCTCGGACAGCCAGCTGCGTAGCAATTTAGCAAAGTCTTCTGGTTTTTCTTTTGCCATTTTTTCAAGCTGATTTTTTCTCACCATTTCTTCTGTTTCTGGTTCAGTGTCGATATCAGGAACATCGATTGGTGTACGTTCATCAAACTCAAACTCTTCTTCCTCATCTCTTCTACGCTTGCGTACAAGAAGAATGATAAGAGCGATAATTGCAAGTAGAAGCACACCGCCTACAATATAAACCCAAATTGGAATATTGTTTGAAGGGTTATCTGCCGCAGTTTGCTGTTTACCGTCTAATTTTGATACAGATAAAACGATTTTGTTATCTAAGTCGGCTTGAGTGAGCGCTTGACCATTTGTGTATTCTTTATCAATCGATGTGCTAATGATCGTTGAAAGAATCTTTTTGATATCATCTTGTCTTTCAGCCGTTAAAGAGTTTACATCGTTTGCAGTTGGTGGTTCGACCAATGCTTGAATGCCAACATCTCTAATTTTATAAGGGCTTTCTTTGATATCTTTATGAATGCGGTTGACTTCATAATTGATGCGATCTTCGCTCTTTTCGTAATCTCCGCTTCCATTCGCTCCATCGGCACCTTGATAATTTGTGACATCATCGTCACCTGTTCCAGCGGTGCCTCCAGCTGCTGCGCCGTTACCTGAATAAGTTTCAGCAATCTTTTCAGCGCTGACAGCAATCCCCTGCATGTTTTCTTTATCAACAGGTTCTACTAGGTCTTCTTTTCTTTTTTCTTCAGTAAAATCAATGTCTGTTGTGACCGATACAGCCACTTTATCTTGACCCATCATTGTTCCGAGCAGCTGCTGAATTTTTCTTTGAAGATTCTTTTCGATTTCCTCTTTTTTCTGCTGCTGTGCATCCATTCCACTTGCATAGGAATCGGAGCTGGTGTTTAAGTCGTAGTAGTTGGAATCTTGGTCCATAATGACAATGTTTTCTGTTTTTAAATTCGGCACACTTTTTGAAATAAGATGATAAAGGCCTTTTACTTGCTGCGGTGTGAGCGTGTAGCCCGGCTCAACTTGCAGCACTATGGATGCTGATGCATTACTTTGCTCTTCTCCAACAAAAACGGAATCTTTTGGCAGGTTAATCATCACTTTTGAATCTTTAATCCCATCAATTGTGTTGATCAGATTGGATAGTTCTGTCTGAGTTGCGTCTACTTTCAGAACATCAAATTCATTATCTGTTAAACCGAAGCCTGAATTGTTTGCAAAGAAGGAATAATCAATGTTGCCTGTCTTAGGGAGCCCTTCGGATGCGAGTGTTACTTTTAAAGAATCTGCTTGCTTTTCTGGAACGAGAATCGTTGTTCCATTGTTTGCAAGTTCCGATTTAACGTTTTTGCCATCTAGTTCCTGTTTGATTTGTCCAGCTTCTGCCTCAGACAAGTCTCTAAAGAGCGGAACCATTTTTTCAGAAGAAGCAAAGATGCTAACAACCGTAATAATGATTGCTAGGGCAGCAACGCCGCCAATCATGAGTATTTTTTGTAATTTTGATCGATTTCGCCAAAACTCAACTGTTTTTGTTCTTAATTGCATTAAAGTACGATTCATCTTAACCCCCGGTCATTCCATTCAGTCTTTTTTTGTCCACCAGCACCTCCTACATCTGCATTCTCATAATCTCTTGGTACGCTTCGACTGCTTTATTTCGAAACTCTGTTGCAGCTGTGAGTGTGACACTCGCTTTTTGTGAAGCAATCATGACTTCATCGAGATTGACATCTTTTCCTTGTGCAAGCGCATTTGTATACTGGTCTGATTTCAGCTGTGATTGATTTAATGCCTCAATGGAATTCTTCAGCACATCAGAGAAATTCGTTTGACTTTTAGGTGCAGCCGCCTGAATGGGCGTTGCATTCGTCAATTCACTTGCTTGCTGAGCAGTTTGAAGCTGGAAAGGAGATATTGCATTAACCAATTGTTTTCACCTTACTTTCCTATTTCTAAAGCTTTCATCAGCATGCTTTTATTCGCATTTAGAGCAGTCACGTTTGCTTCATATGATCTTGAGCTGCTGATGAGGTCGACCATTTCTTTTAATGGATCGACATTTGGTGTTTGAACATATCCATTTTCATTGGCATCGGGATTTGTAGGATCATATTGAAGGTTGAATGGAGTTTCGTCTTCAGTAATCTTTGTTACTTTGACGCCGTTTCCTAATTTGCCGCTCGAATTCATACTTGAGTTCAATATAGATGAAAACGATTCACCTGACGGCTGTAATGTGACAAGCTTACGTCTATAAGGCTCCCAGTTGCCATCAACCTGTTTAGCTCTTGTCGTATCCATATTTGCAAGGTTTGAGGATACAACGTCCATTCTGAGCCTCTGTGCCGTTAATGCTGAGGCCGAAGCGTTCACTCCTGAAAAGATCGACATCACTTACCTCCTGTCAAAACTGTTTTAAGAGAATTGAATTTCCCGCTCATTCTTTCCACCAGCGCATTATACTGAATTTGGTTTTTAGCGAGTTCACTCATCTCTTGATCAATATCGACATTATTTCCGTTTTCTTGATAAGAAGTACGGTTGCTCGAAACAACTGAATAATTAGACCCTGTTTTTGAAAAATCAATGTGACCTTGGTATGTTTTTTTAGCATCTAATTTGATTGACGCATCATTTAGCATGTCATGGAATGCGACGTTTTTCGACTTGTAGTTCGGTGTATCTATATTCGCGATATTATTGCTTATGACTTTTTGCTTAACATTCGCTCTGCCCAAGGCATTCTCAAGGTTGCTTATCGTTCCAGAAAATATATCCAAAACCATATACCTCCAATCATATGTATTTCATTCCATTTAATCATGTCGAGATTTGTAAAACCATATGTTCATTGTAAGAAATAATAGGATTAAAGTCTATGATGTATATGTAAAAAAAACTCGTAATATATATCTATTTTACGAATAGGTATAAAGGCCTAGATTCAAAGCACTACAGATTTGTAAGGGGTTTCTTGGAAAAAAGAGTGACATTTTTCGGACAAATCCTCATTTTTTCACATAAAAAAACCCTTTTCAGCATTTATTTCGGCCAAAAAGGGTTTTTGATTAATGAGATTTTAAATTTTCGAGTTCAATTAAAAATTTGTTGTTTAACACTTTGATGTACGTTCCCTTCATTCCAAGAGAACGAGATTCGATTACGCCTGCACTTTCCAACTTACGTAAGGCGTTTACGATCACTGAACGCGTAATCCCTACACGATCTGCAATTTTACTTGCGACAAGAAGACCTTCGTTTCCATCCAGCTCTTCAAAAATGTGTTCAATCGCTTCAAGCTCACTATATGAAAGAGAGCTAATCGCCATTTGGACAACCGCTTTGCTTCTTGCTTCTTCTTCGATTTCCTCTGCTTTCTCGCGAAGAATCTCCATTCCAACAACTGTTGCCCCGTATTCAGCAAGAATTAAATCATCATCTGTGAATGTATCTTGTAAGCGGGACAGGATTAACGTACCTAAACGATCTCCTCCGCCGATAATTGGGACAATTGTTGTTAAGCCTGATTGGAATAAGTCACGGTTCTCAATCGGGAAAGCTGTATATTCACTGTTAATATCAAGGTTTGAAGACGTTTCAGGGACATTGAATAGACTCTTTGTATATTCCTCAGGGAATTGACGATCTTCAAGCATTTTTTTCATACGTGCATTTTCGATCTGCTGATTAATGGAGTAGCCAAGAAGCTTTCCCCTTCTGCTTAATACGAAAATGTTTGAATCAATGACATCTCTTAGTGTTTCTGCCATTTCTTTAAAATTAACTGGTTTCCCCGCTGCATCTTGCAGCATTGAGTTAATAATCCTTGTTTTTTGTAGTAACGCCATAATAATGATCCTCCTAGATTACTTTATTCATTTGTTAAAGTATAAATTGACTTAAATCTTTGTTATTTGCAATCTTTCCTAGCTTCTCTTCGACATACTGAGGGGTAATGGTCACTGTCTCCATCGTAATATCAGGCGCCTCAAATGAAAGCTCTTCAAGCAGCTTCTCAAGTATGGTATGAAGCCTTCTTGCACCGATGTTATCTGTCTCCTGATTGACATGATAAGCCACTTCGGCAATCTTATGAATAGCATCGTCAGAAAATTCAAGAGATATACCTTCTGTTTCAAGTAAAGCTTTATATTGCTTTAATAATGCATTATCTGGTTCCGTTAAGATTTTCACAAAGTCTTCTATACTTAATTTATCTAATTCTACACGGATTGGGAAACGTCCCTGAAGCTCCGGAATCAAATCTGATGGCTTTGCCATATGAAATGCACCTGCTGCAACAAACAGCACATGATCAGTTTTAACGGCACCATATTTCGTCATCACAGTTGAACCTTCTACAATCGGTAAAATATCACGCTGAACCCCTTCACGAGAAACATCTGCAGATGATGCACCACCGCTTTTGGCAATTTTGTCGATTTCATCGATAAAAATAATTCCTTGCTGCTCTGCTTTGTAGACCGCTTCCTGACTGACTTCATCCATATCAATCAGTTTTGAAGCTTCCTCAGCCGTTAACGCCTTTCTTGCTTCTCTAACAGTCAGCTTTCTGCGTTTTTTCTTTTTAGGCATGAGATTGCCGAGCGCATCCTGCATGTTCATACCCATTTGCTCCATACCCGAGCCTTGAAGCATATCAAACATGGAAGGCTGCTGTTCTTCTACTTCAATCGTGACGTAATGATCTTCAAGTTCTCCCATAGCCAGCTGATGAGCGATTCGCTTTCTTGTCGATTCGAGTTCCACTTCTTCATTTGAATGATCTCGATCACGGTCATCTTCATCAGAACCGCCAAACAGCATCTCAAAAGGATTTTTCACAGACTGGCTCTTTTTCTTACCAGGAACAAGTAAATGAACAAGACGTTTATTTGCTTGTTTTTCTGCTTCTTCTTGAACATCTTTCATCTTTTCTTCTTTGACAAGTCTAATCGCTGTTTCAACTAAATCTCTCACCATGGACTCTACGTCACGGCCGACATAACCCACTTCAGTAAACTTCGTCGCTTCCACTTTAATAAAAGGCGCACCAGAAATTCGAGCAATTCTGCGGGCAATTTCTGTTTTCCCCACACCTGTTGGGCCGATCATTAAAATGTTTTTAGGAACGACTTCATCCTTTAGCTTATCATGTAAAAGACTTCTTCTGTAACGGTTTCTTAAAGCCACCGCCACTGCTTTTTTCGCATCAAGCTGACCAATGATGTATTGATCAAGCTTTTCAACTATCTCTCTTGGGGTAAACGGCTTTTTCTCCATACGTCTCATGTCCTTTCTATTCAAGCTCTTCTAAAGTGATTTGATCGTTCGTGTAGACACAGATTTCTCCGGCCGTTTCAAGAGCGGCCTTTGCAATTTCTCTCGCTGTGAGATGATCACCTGCATGGGTTTTGAGAGCTCTCCCGGCGCTAAGCGCATAGTTGCCGCCTGAGCCAATTGCCAAAATCCCATCATCTGGTTCAATGACCTCTCCAGTACCAGAGACGAGCAAAATACTTTCTTTATTCATGACGATGAGCATAGCCTCAAGCTGCCTTAGCATCTTGTCACTTCGCCATTCCTTCGCTAGTTCTACGGCTGCCCGCTTTAAGTTACCACCATATTCTTCAAGCTTTGTTTCAAACTTTTCAAAGAGTGTAAAAGCATCTGCTACTGAACCTGCAAAACCTGCAAGCACCTTGCCTCCGAAAAGACGGCGCACTTTTTTTGCTGTGTGTTTCATCACGACAGCCTGCCCGAAAGTAACTTGACCGTCGCCAGCCATTGCACTTTTTCCTTTATGTTGAACGGCAAAGATGGTTGTTGCATGAAATGATGACATGAAAAAACCTCCTTTTAGGATCGTTTAAAAGCCCTTGGGTGATGAGACATGTACGTGTTTCTTAAAGAATCTTTTGATACATGCGTGTACACCTGTGTAGATGATAAATTTGAATGACCGAGAAGTTCTTGAACACTTCTCAAATCTGCTCCCTCGTTTAAGAGATGCGTGGCAAAGGTGTGCCTCAACATGTGAGGATGGATATGTAATGTACCTGACGCCTTTTTCATTAATTCAGTGAGAATGAATCGAACACCTCTGTCTGTAAGAGGCGTCCCGCGCTGATTCAAAAACACATGAGTATCAGCGCGGTCTTTCCCCTTAGCTTTCAGCTTCTGCCTTCCATCCTCTAAATAAGTAATGAGCGCTTCATGAGCATATGACCCGAAAGGAACATACCGCTGCTTGCTGCCTTTCCCATGAACAAGCACTGTATCCATCGATAAATCAAGATCAGATTCTTTTAATGAACATAACTCACTGACCCTCATACCTGTTGCATAAAGAAGTTCTAAAATGGCTTGATTTCTTTGCCCAAGTGGTGTGCTGACATCAGAAACTGTAAAAAGCTCTTTTAGTTCCTCTTCATACAAAAATGAAGGAATCCGCTTATCCTGCTTTGGTAAGCTAACGAGTAAAAAAGGATTTTCTTTCACAAGCTGTTCTCTTAATAAAAATTTATAAAAGCTGCGAAGCGCAGAGACTTTCTTACTAATCGTTCTTCTTGTCAGGCCTTTTTCATAAGCTTCTGTTAAATAAATTCTCGTATCTTGATAGGATACCTCTTCAAAACCGTCTATTCCTTGAATGTTCATAAATCTGACAAACTCTTCAATGGCTTCTGTATATCCTGAGATCGTTAAAGCTGAATAGTTTTTTTCAATTTGCAGATATTCAATGAATAAGTGGACAAGACGCTGTTTATTCGTCATTTTTACACCTCTTTAAGGCTTTTAAATGGTATCACATATCTTGCTTTCCGTGCAATGTTTTACTACAGAGATTTCGAAATAGTTTGAATAGTTTCGATTGCACGCTTAGCGTACTCTGCATAACGTTCTTGTTTGTTTTTAATTCGAACTCCTAGATCTTTCAGCAAACCAAAATTCGCATTCATCGGCTGGAAGCTTTTCTTGTTTGTCGATGTGATGTAGTGAGCCATACTGCCAATCGCCGTTTCCTCCGGAAGTGTCACAAGCTCTTCTCCTTTGACAAAACGAGCGGCGTTAATACCAGCCACTAGTCCCGACGCTGCGGACTCGACATACCCTTCAACGCCTGTCATTTGTCCGGCAAAGAATAGATCATCTCTATTTTTAAACTGATAAGTCGGTCTTAAAAGGCTTGGCGAGTTAATAAATGTATTACGGTGCATCACGCCGTAACGGACAATCTCTGCTTCTTCAAGACCTGGAATCAAACGGAATACTTCCTTTTGATCGCCCCACTTCAGATGTGTCTGGAAGCCAACGATGTTATATAAAGTACCTGCTGCATCATCCTGTCTTAATTGAACAACAGCGTAAGGTCTTTTGCCTGTTTTCGGATCTTCAAGTCCTACTGGCTTCATCGGACCAAACAGCATCGTTTTCTTTCCTCTTTTCGCCATGACTTCAATTGGCATACAGCCTTCAAAGAAGATTTCTTTTTCAAATTCTTTTAATGGCACAGTTTCAGCAGAAATGAGTGCCTCATAAAAACGATCGAATTCTTCTTCTGTCATTGGACAGTTTAAATAGGCGGCTTCTCCTTTGTCATAGCGTGATTTCAAGTACACTTTATCCATGTCAATGCTGTCTTTCTCTAGAATAGGTGCCGCTGCATCGTAGAAATAGAGATATTCTTCTCCTGTTAACGATTTTAATTCTTTTGAAAGTGCTTCTGATGTCAGCGGGCCAGTCGCGATAATTGTCGGACCTTCTGGTATGCTTTGCACTTCTTCTTGAAAGACAGTAACATTCGGATGATTTTTCACGCGGTCTGTCACGTTTGCTGCAAATTCATGACGGTCTACTGCAAGCGCGCCGCCAGCAGGAACTGAGCTTTCATCTGCTGCTGCGATGATGGCTGAATCTAAATGACGCATTTCTTCCTTTAATACACCTACTGCATTTGTCAAAGCATTCGCACGCAGTGAGTTGCTGCATACAAGCTCCGCAAATTTATCTGTGTGGTGAGCCGGCGTTTGTTTCACAGGTCTCATTTCATATAAATTGACTTTAATTCCTCGTTTAGCGATTTGCCATGCAGCTTCACTTCCAGCTAAACCGGCTCCGATCACATTTACAAATTGACTCATTGTACAACTCTCCTATTTCGTAAGGTCTGTTTGATGACATAAAAAAGCAGGTGAACAAGGCTGCTCACCGCTATTTTTGTTGTTCCTCTTTATAATCACAGTTGACACATTGAACTTGAACGCCTTTTTTCAGCTTTTTCTCTACAAGCATATTTTCGCATTTTGGACACTTTCTTTCAATTGGTTTTTCCCAAGAGACGAATTCACACTCTGGAAAACGATCACAGCCGTAAAAAATGCGGCGTTTTTTCGATTTTCGTTCAACAATGTTTCCTTCATGACATGACGGGCATTTGACCCCGATATCTTTGACAATTGGCTTTGTGTTGCGGCAGTCAGGAAAGTTAGAGCACGCCATGAACTTGCCGTATCTACCCATTTTGTACACCATCGGATGTCCGCACTCTTCACAATCAACACCTGCGTATTCCGGCTCAATCTCAACTTCTTGCATCTCTGCTTCAGCTTTTTCTACCCGTTTTGCAAAGTCTTGATAGAAGCTGTCGATAATACGAACCCATTCGATCGTACCTTCTTCAACACTATCAAGTTCCTTTTCCATTTTCGCTGTAAATTCAACGTTAATGATTTCAGGGAAGAATTCAATGATTAAGTTGAGTACAATCTCTCCAAGCTCTGTCGGAGTAAATCGTTTATTATCAAGTGCGACATAGCCGCGCTTTTGAATTGTATCTAATGTTGGTGCATACGTAGATGGACGGCCTATACCGAGCTCTTCAAGTGTTTTGACCAATCTTGCCTCAGTGTAACGCGGAGGCGGCTGTGTGAAGTGCTGTTCAGGTTCGATGTCTTTTGAAAGAACTGTGTCCCCTTCTTTCAGATCAGGAAGCATTTTGTCCTTTTCCTCTAGCTGGTCGTCCTTTCCTTCCACATAAACCTTCATAAACCCAGGGAATTTTACTTTACTGCCATTCGCACGGAAAGTAAGACCGTTATGATCAAGGTCCACACTCATTGTATCAAGAACAGCCGGCGCCATTTGGCTGGCCACGAATCGTTCCCAAATCAATTTGTACAGACGAAGCTGATCGCGGCTTAGCACGTGCTTGACATCTGCCGGTTTTCTTAACGTCGAAGTCGGACGGATGGCTTCGTGAGCATCTTGTGCATTTTCATTCTTTTTAGCTGTTCGTTTTGTTGTGTTTAAGAAATTCTTGCCGTACGTCTGATCAATGAAGGCAGATACTTCTTCAATCGCTGTATTGGAAATACGTGTTGAGTCCGTTCTCATATATGTAATGAGACCGACTGTACCTTCTTTACCAAGATCAATTCCTTCATATAATTGCTGTGCAATCATCATTGTCTTTTTCGCACGGAAGTTTAATTTTCTTGCAGCCTCCTGCTGTAAAGTAGAAGTCGTAAACGGAACAGCTGGATTACGTTTACGCTCTTTTTTCGTTACTTTCTCTACAGAGAATTTGCTTCCCTTTAATTTCGAAAGGATTTCTTTTACATCTTCTTTTGTTTTCAATGGATGTTTTTTGCCATTGAGGCCAAAGAAACTCGCTTCGAAGCTTTCTTTTCCTTTTAGGAATGTACCGTCAATTGTCCAGTATTCTTCTGGTTTAAATTCATTAATTTCATTCTCGCGATCAATAATCAGGCGGAGTGCAACTGATTGAACACGTCCGGCACTTAAGCCCTTTTTCACTTTCTTCCATAAAATCGGACTGATTTTATACCCAACGAGACGATCTAAGATCCGTCTTGCCTGCTGCGCATCAACTAAGTCCATATTGATCATACGTGGATGCTTAAAGGAATCTTTAATCGCATCCTTTGTAATCTCGTTAAAAACAACGCGGCAGTCAGAAGAGAGGTCAAGGTCAAGGCTGTGTGCTAAATGCCAAGCAATCGCTTCTCCCTCTCTATCGGGGTCAGCTGCGAGATAGACTTTCTTTGCTTTTTTCGCTGCTGTTTTTAATTCTTTTAAAACTGGGCCTTTCCCGCGAATCGTAATATATCTCGGTTCAAAGTCATGCTCAGTGTCAACACCGAGCTGACTTTTCGGTAAATCCCTTACGTGCCCCATTGAAGCTTTTACTTTATACTTTTTTCCTAAATAACGCTCAATCGTTTTCGCCTTTGCTGGCGACTCAACGATGACTAAATAATCAGCCATACTCAAAATCCCCCTTAAGAGGTGTTCTCTCTTTATACATTTCACAATTCATATTTATGTTAATTGCACCTATCTAACAGGCAATCATTAAAAATTCTTTATGATGAACATCATTATAAACACGAAAAACAAAGTGTAAACTTAAATCCTCACTATTATTAAATATTCCGATGTCTTTTGTCAAACGATATTTTTATGAGAGTTCAGTATATTGAACGCTGTGGAAGGAGAATTCCTCTAAAATATCCTTTGTGGAATGAACAAGCTTTGCCCCCTGCTGAATGAGTCTTGCCGGACCTGTGGAATTAGAATCAAAGATGGATCCAGCAACCGCAAATACTTCTTTGCCTTGCTCAAGCGCTTGATAGGCTGTAATAAGAGAACCGCTCTTTTCTTTGCACTGAATCACGATGGTCCCTTTCGTCAATGCACTAATTAAACGATTTCTCATTGGAAAATGCCACTTTTCTGGTTTGACATAAGGCGGGTGCTCTGACAAAAGCAAATGATGTTCGCCCATGTATTGAGCCATTTGTGCATGTTCTTTTGGGTATACATGCTGAAAGCCGCCTGCTATAATGCCGATTGTTTTCCCTTTTTTCCTGATGCACTCTTTATGTGCCAGTCCATCGATTCCTTTAGCTAAACCACTGACAATCATCCACTCTTCCTTGACAAGCTCACCAACAATTTTCTTCACACATGCTTCTCCATAAGACGATGGAGCTCGCGTGCCGACTACACCTAAACTTTTTTCTTCATTTAAATATGATACGTTTCCTTTTAGGAATAACACAGGGGGAGGATCATAAATATTTTTTAATGTGCTGGGATATAAGGGTGATGTGATGGGAATCATGTGAATGTTTTGCTTTAAATAGGCTTGAACGATGTGTTGAAAAATGGGGAATTCATTTTCTTCAGCTTGTTTTAAGCGGGTAAAGTCGATCGTTTGTAATGCTCGATCCTGTTTAAAATGATGTGTTTCTTCATTTATATATAGTTCAGGATCGACTTTCCACCATTTTGTTAATAATGAGGGTGAGATGAGGCCTTTTAAGCGGTGAAAAATCATTCTTTCGGACACGTTGTACATACCATTCCTCCAGTTTAAGATAGAAAGAAGAAGACTTGTCAAAGAACAAGTCTTCTTGTGTCATTAATGCGTTTTACAAGCTTCGAAGAGATTCTTCTCTTTTAATACTTTAATCAACGTTTCTCCCATGACAGATGGTGTTTCTGCCACTTCAATTCCACATTCACGCATTGTTTTTACTTTTTCATCAGCTGTTCCTTTACCACCAGAAATAATAGCACCAGCATGTCCCATACGTTTTCCTGGAGGCGCCGTTTTACCGCCAATAAAGCCAACGACTGGTTTTGTCATATTTGCTTTTACCCATTCAGCTGCTTCTTCTTCAGCTGTACCGCCGATTTCACCGATCATAATCACAGCATGTGTTTCAGGGTCTTCATTGAATGCTTTTAACACATCAATAAAGTTTGTCCCATTTACCGGGTCCCCCCCGATTCCTACAGCTGTCGATTGACCAACACCAGCTTCTGAAAGCTGATGTACCGCTTCATATGTAAGCGTTCCAGAACGAGAAACAACACCCACATGACCTTTTTTATGAATGTAGCCAGGCATGATACCAATTTTACATTCTTCAGGTGTGATGACACCTGGGCAGTTTGGTCCAACTAGTCTTGTCTTTTTCCCTTCCATATACCGTTTCACTTTGACCATGTCAAGCACTGGAATATGTTCTGTGATACAAATGACGAGATCGACTTCTGCGTCAACAGCCTCTAAAATGGCATCTGCCGCAAATGGTGCTGGTACATAGATAACAGAAGCGTTCGCTCCAGTAGTCTGAACTGCTTCAGATACAGTATTAAATACAGGAACTCCTTCTACTTCAGTTCCACCTTTTCCAGGTGTGACACCGCCAACAATATTAGTTCCGTACTCAATCATTTGTTTTGTATGGAACAATGCGGTTGAACCGGTAATCCCCTGAACAATTACTCTCGTATTTTTATTAATAAATACACTCATTTAGGTTCCCTGCCTTTCTGCTCTACTTGACTAAAGATACAATCTTTTCTGCCCCGTCAGCCATAGACTCAGCAGAAGTGATATTTAAGCCTGAATCACTCAGGATTTTCTTCCCTAATTCAACGTTTGTTCCTTCAAGACGTACAACAAGTGGTAATGTTAAGCCGACTTGTTTCGTCGCTTCAACAACACCTTCTGCAATCACATCACATTTCATGATGCCGCCAAAAATGTTCACGAAAATCCCTTTGACATTTTGATCAGATAAAATGATTTTAAATGCTTCCGTTACTTTTTCAGCTGTTGCACCGCCGCCAACATCTAGGAAGTTTGCAGGGTCCCCGCCGTAATGCTTGATGATATCCATTGTAGACATCGCAAGACCTGCTCCATTGACCATACAGCCAATATTTCCATCTAAAGAAATGTAGCTTAAGTCATATTTAGATGCTTCAATTTCTTTTGGATCCTCTTCATCAAGGTCACGGTATTCTAATATATCTTTTTGTCTATATAAGGCATTACTATCAAAGTTTAATTTTGCATCAAGTGCCATGACTTTTCCATCGCCTGTTACAACAAGTGGATTAATCTCAGCAATTGAACAATCTTTTTCAATAAACGCATTGTAAAGGCTTGTCATAAACTTAACAGCTTGGCCAACTAATTTTGTTGGAATATTAATTTTAAATGCCACTTCTCTCGCCTGATAGCCTTGCAGACCAATCGCTGGATCGATGACCACTTTGACGATTTTTTCTGGCGTTTTTTCTGCTACTTCTTCAATTTCAGTACCGCCTTCTTCAGATGCCATCAATACAATTCTTGATGTCGCTCTGTCCAAAACTAGTCCAACATAGTATTCCTTTTGAATATCGCAGCCTTCTTCAATAAGTAAGCGTTTTATTTCGCGCCCTTCAGGCCCTGTTTGATGTGTGACAAGTGTCTTGCCGAGCAATTCCTCTGCAAACCCTTTCACTTCATCTTTCGTTTTTGCAATTTTTACCCCGCCTGCTTTACCACGGCCGCCTGCATGAATCTGTGCTTTTACGACATATACAGAGCTCCCTAGCTCTTCTGATGCTTTCACTGCTTCATCAGGTGTAAATGCTACTTTACCATTTGGAACTGAAACCCCATATTTTCTTAGGATTTCTTTTCCTTGGTACTCATGGATATTCATTTCCCATCCTCCCAACATATGTAGAAACAAAAATTATAAAATAGACTGCGCTTTCATTTTAAAGAATAAAAAAGAGAATGTCTAGGGTTCTATGTAAAATCGTAAAATCCTTCTAAACATTCAAACTTTTATTTTATTAAAAATATAAATTTTTCAGCCAAATCACTTATTTTACCTTATTTTTTCATTTTTTGATCTAACCTGTAGATAAACGAAAAAATTTCTGCTACAGTATCGTATAACGCTTCAGGGATCTCCTCATCTAATGTTAAGTGGCGCATGAGTTCGACTAAATTACGGTCTTCCTGGATTGGGACTCCCGACTTTTTTGCTTCTTCAATAATATGATCTGCCACATAGCCGCTGCCTGTTGCAACGACTTTTGGCGCCTTTTGTTTTTCTTCATCGTAATGCAGAGCGACCGCTCTTCTAAGCGGTTTTGAATCCTTCATACTCGTAAGTCCAGCCCTTTCTCGCTGATTTTATGAAAGTGTTCATCTAGAAATAAAGACGGATCTACTGGCTCTTGTCTCTTTTTTGCTGTAATTCCCGTTAAACTGTATCCTAGCGCATTTAAATTCTCTCGAACAGCCGGAATCATTGGATTAATGGTGCCTTGCAGTTCATGGGCTGTCTCGACTGTAATGGACATGACCTTTTGCTGAATCGTACAGTCTATCAAGGTTTCTTCAAGGTTTTCCATGTTTAAATAAAACATGAGGCGGCACTGAGAAATATCAATAGAGCCATCCTTTTTCTTATGTCCTTTTAGAATAAAGGTTAAATCTTGAACACTATGTTTTGAGAAAAGCGGATAGGAAATCATCATTTGACTGACGGTTTGGTTCTCCTGCTGCACAAATAACTGCCCATTCAATCTATGAAACAATTGATCCACTTCTTTTTTAACGGGCTCTGGTAAATCCGCCTGTCTCACATCATTTAAGGTGAGCTTTAATTGGTGCAGCTCCTGACTTTTGACATCCTGGCTGCCTTTTTCAAGCAGTTTCAGCATACCAATTTCATCACGTACACCTATTGCCTTTTTCATCGTCATAAGTAAATCGAGCACATCGGTTTTATTACTTAATGTTGGTTCTGTCTGCTGCACTACCTGGGCCAAAGCTTTTGCCTCTGCTTTTGACAGGAAGGGAAACTCTTTTTGAAGCACAGCTGCTTTTGCGTCAGGCTGAGATCCTGCCTGCTGGAGCCCGTGCAGCAATGCTGTGAGCTGTTTTAAGTTAGGTTCTTGCTGCCCGTCTGCACCTTGTTTCATCAAACTTGCCAGTATCCGCTCAATTTGCTGAGGCGGGATTTGCAGCTCTTCTTTTGGACTTGTTGACTGCTGCACGTTTGTCTGAGGAACTTGGGACGGCTGACGCTCTTGAACGATTGCGGCATGGCTATTTTCTTTTTGCTGAGAAGGATTGAGCTGAGTCGTTACTGGTGAATTGCCACCTTGCTTCGCCTCGCCTTCTCTCGCTGCTAGAAGGACCGATAAGAGCTTTTCTGCATGGACGGCTGTCTCTGTATCTACAACTGACCGAACGGCTTGTATAAGGGTCCGTGTGGCATCTGTGTGCTTCGGAAGCTGTGTTAATTGATTTAATAGCGCTGTTATATCCTGATGAAGGGCAGAGGGTGATTTTACGGCTAAAATAGATTGAAGCACCCCTTGCTGGATCGGTAAATCTTTCTTTAAAGCAAAGAGGAGGGCCTGGAGCCCTTTCTTCACATCAGCTCCTTGAAGCTGTTCGATCCACTTCACTGCCGTTTTTAACTCTCCTTCGTTGATGACGGACTTTTCCTTTAAAAAAGCTGTAGCTGTCAGCATGTTTTCAAGCCCATTTTTCAGTGAGAGACCTTCTAATAGTTTGGCTGCTGCATCCTTTAATGTCTTAGGATCTTGATCAAATTGCTGAACGGGTCTTAGTTTATTGAGGCTGCCTCCACCCTCTTGTTCAAATTGGAACCAATAAAATGCGTCTGCTTTAAGCTGAGCCGCCAGCTGTGCTTTTATTTTCGTTGAACCTATTTGAACAAGGGCTGTATCATCTCCAAGCATTTTTAGTACTTTACCGAGAATCAGCCGATGAACATTATCCTTCCCTTCGGTGTTTAATGGAACCGATTCGGCCGTATTCAGCCGGCTATTCAGTGCTGTATGTATGTCCTCAACTCTTGTCATCACAGGCAGCCTCCTTAGATTAAAATTTATGATATAACAGATTTCACTGGCGCAAACGATAACCGGTGGATGGGGGTAGCACCATGTGTTTGAATCGCAGCCAGGTGCTCTTTCGTTCCGTACCCTTTATGTTTTTCAAATTGATACTCAGGATACTTACGCCCGTACTCTTCCATCATCTGATCCCTTGTCACCTTCGCAATACATGCACCTGCTGCAATGGATGCACTTTTTGCATCTCCTTTGATGATCTTCTCTTGGTGAGTAGAAAGCGGGAGTGTCATGGCATCTATGAGTAGATAATCAGGTGTATGAGTTAACTGCTCTACAGCTCTTACCATCGCCAGTCTTGATGCTTCATAAATATTGATTTCATCAATCGTAGCCGCATCAACAATGCCGATTCCGATATCAAGTGCTTCTTTTTGAATTAAATCATAATAAGCCAATCTTTTTTTCTCAGATAATTGCTTTGAGTCGTTTAAACCGAGCAGGACGGTATTTTCCTTTAATATAACGGCTGCTGCCACAACTGGGCCGGCAAGCGGTCCTCTTCCTGCTTCATCTATTCCAGCAATACATGTGTATCCCTGCGCCTTTGCTTTGTTTTCAAATTGCAGCATGTCATCCCATGCCGCGCGAAGTGCTTGCTGCTTTTCTCTCTCTTTGCGCCATTTTTCTATCAGTTTTTGGACACTTTTTCTCGTATCATCTTTCACAAGCTCGCGAATGTATGACTCGTCGCCTGCATGCTTTTCTATTAGTTCTTTTATTTGCTTCACCGTGTACATAGGCTTTTTCGCAGCCTCCTTCTTTATATCGGCAGTTTTTCGCAAAAAATAAAGACCCGCATGAGCTGCGTGTCTTTTAGCTTTCAGGCTTCTCAAATGTGAGGGGACCAAATTTTTCTGTTCGAATATCCCGAATAATGATTTCGGTGGTTTTGTCATAGTTTATGAATCCCCCGCTCATTAGACAGCCGCGCTTAGTGCCAATTGCATCAAACAGCTCAACCGTATCTTCAGGTATCTCCGCTAGGTCATAGCGTTTTTTTAATCGCTCCGGGTAATTCTCTTCTAGAAAACGAAGTGCATACACAGCGACATCCTGTAAGTTGATGATCGAATCTTTGATCGCTCCAGTCACCGCAAGCCTGAGTCCTACCTGCTCATCTTCAAACTTTGGCCAGAGGATTCCAGGGGTATCAAGCAGTTCTAGTTCTTTCCCTACCTTCACCCATTGCTGTGATGTCGTAATACCAGGCCGGTCTCCTGTTTTGGCAATGTTCTTTTTTGCTAAACGATTGATTAAGGTCGATTTGCCGACGTTGGGAATCCCGATAATCAGTGCTCGAATGGCACGTGGTTTGACGCCTTTTGCTTTCATGCGGTCGAATTTTTCTTTTAAAATTTCTTTTGAAGTCGTGATGATCTGATTTAACCCTTGTCCATCGACAGAGTTAATAGCAAGTGACCGAACGCCTTGCTGCTCAAAATGCGCCTGCCACTCCTTTGTCATACGAGGATCTGCTTTATCTGCTTTGTTTAAGAGCATGATTTTGGGTTTGTTTTGAAGGATTTCTTCGATCATTGGGTTTCTAGAGGACATCGGAATTCTTGCATCGGTTAATTCAAATACGATGTCGATGAGCTTTAATTTTTCTGTGACTTCACGTCTTGCTTTTGCCATATGGCCTGGAAACCATTGAATCGTCATATGTGCACCTTCTTTCTTCTACCTGTTATCTCTATACATTGTACAAAAAAAGAGCCTGTTACAGGTAACAAGCTCTTTCCTTTGATATCATTATCGTCTGATTTCTTTGATACGAGCCGCTTTACCGCGAAGTTCACGTAGGTAGTAAAGTTTCGCACGACGTACCTTACCGTGACGTACAACTTCGATCTTAGCGATTTTTGGTGTGTGTACAGGGAATGTACGCTCAACGCCTACACCGTAAGAGATCTTACGAACTGTGAAAGTTTCGCTGATTCCACCACCACGACGCTTAATTACAACACCTTCAAAGATCTGGATACGCTCACGAGTACCCTCGACAACTTTAACATGTACACGTAAAGTGTCACCAGGACGGAACGCAGGAAGATCAGTGCGTAATTGTTCTTTTGTGATTTCTTCAATCAAATGTTGCATCGTTTTCAACTCCTTCCAACAGATGCTCATGTCCTCTTTCTTCATTGCAGCGGAACATCGTTTTCAAACTTGGATCAGCAAGCCGTCCAAGTCACAAGTAGTATCATATCATACCTCTATGCCGTGTGCAATACAATCTAGTCATTATGAAGCTGCCAAAGCCATCTTTTTTCTTCATCCGTTAATGTTTTGCAAGAATCGATCAAATCTGGCCGTCTTGTATAGGTTCGCTTCAAGGATTCTTTGCGCCGCCACTCTTCAATTTTGGCATGATTTCCAGAGAGGAGCACATCCGGCACTTTTAGTCCTTTATAATCCGCCGGCCTTGTATAGTGCGGGTGCTCAAGCAGACCTGTACTGAATGAATCTTCGATGTGAGACGCTTCTTTTCCAAGCACATGAGGCAAAAGCCTGACCACACTGTCTGCAATCATCATCGCTGGCAGCTCTCCGCCTGTGAGGACGAAATCTCCGATTGAGATCTCATCTGTGACAAGATGCTCCCTGATGCGCTCATCGTAGCCTTCATAGTGGCCGCAAATGAACATAAGATGCTCTTCTTTTGCAAGTTCTTCTGCTTTCTTTTGTGTATATCTTTCCCCTTGAGGACAGACAAGAATGATTCGGGGTTTCGTGCTTGCTTTCTTCGTTAAATCTTCTACCGCATCAAATACGGGCTGCGCTTTCAGTACCATACCAGCACCGCCGCCATACGGATAGTCATCCACTGTTTTATGCTTATGATCCGAATACTCTCTAAAATTGACGACTTGAAATGAGACAGCTTCTTTCTCCTGTGCTTTTTTTAAGATCGATGAGTGAAGCACACCTTCGAACATTTCAGGAAAAAGGGTTAAGAAATCGATTTTCATTCGTCAATAAGTCCTTCCATCACTTCAATGTGTACGGTTTTGGATGAGATATCGATCTTTTTGACGACAGATGGTATATATGGAATGAGGGCATCTTTTTTGCCTTTTCTTCCAACCACCCACACATCATTTGCCCCTGGCGTAAGGATTTCTTTGATTTGGCCGATCAGCTTGTCCTCTTCATCGTATACTTCACAGCCAATGATTTGGTGGAAATAAAATTCTCCTTCGTCTAATGACCCAAGATGTTCTTTTTCTACCTTTAAGATTGATTCTTTCAAATGCTCTGCTTCATTTAATGAGTTGATTTCTTCAAATGTGAGCAAATCAAACTGTTTGTGCTGGCGATGCGATGCGACAGTCACTTTCAGCGGCTCGCTTTGACCTTGCTTAAAAATATAGAGGACGCTTCCCTTTTTGTAGCGCTCTTCTGGGAAATCCGTCTTTGACACGACGCGTACTTCTCCGCGCACTCCGTGTGTATTGACGATCTTTCCAACATTCAACCATTCTAGCTCCATGTTCTCAATCACCCCTGACGTATTTCCACAATGGTGCCGTCTTTCACGACGATGACATTATCTTGCATCTTGTCATCCCATTTATCACCTATTTTTACTTCAACCAGTGCATCCACTTCTGTTTCTTTCATTTCACTTCCAAGCGGCAAAATATGCAGCTGCTCTACTTGAAAATCAATTTGCCGGATCTTCTCTTGCCTTTTATCGATCGCTTTTTGAAATTGAGGGATGGCTTCTTGCTGATGTGGTTCTTTTTCATGTTTTTTTAGTTGAAAATATAGTTGATTGCATTCACGTTCTAGTCTTTCTTTTTTCTCCAAAAAAGTCGTTAACAGTTTGTCCTTACTGCTTTCAGTTAATACTTGCATCACGGTGACATGTTGAATGATCTGCATCTTCCTTTTGTCCCCCTATCCGAAGGCATTTGTCCTCTACAGTATAACGAAAAATAGATTTAAACGTGTAAAAAAAGGGGAGGTCCTAAGCCCTCTCCCTTTTTAGTCAGCAATCTCAAGTTGAACTTTCTTAGAAGACTCTGCACTTGCTGCAAAAATGACTGTTCGTATCGCTTTTGCTGTACGTCCCTGCTTTCCGATCACTTTTCCGGTATCTTCAGCATTGACAGACAGTGTGTAAATCACCTGCTCATCTTTTTCTAATGAAGATACGTGAATATCTTCAGGGAAATCAACAAGTGGCTCGACGATGGACACAATCAATTCTTCCAAGGACAGCTCATTCATTATTTGCTGTTTTTCGCATTATGAAATTTTTCAAGAATTCCTTGGCTTGAGAAAAGATTGCGAACTGTATCAGATGGTTTCGCACCATTTTGAAGCCATTTAAGCGCTAATTCTTCGTTGATTTTCACCTCAGCTGGTGATACCACTGGGTTGTAAGTTCCAACTGTTTCAATGAAACGACCGTCACGTGGTGAACGAGAATCTGCTACAACAATACGATAGAAAGGAGATTTTTTTGCTCCCATACGTTTTAAACGAATTTTTACTGCCATTTTACTAGCACCTCCGAAAATATTTCAACAAGATAGTATATTAACAATGATAAAAGGGTTTGTAAAGTGTTTTTTCTTAACAACGGTTTTATCATGTATAACCAATTACATAAATGGTAATTTAAAGCCCTTTTTCTTTCCTTTGGACATGTTGGTCATTTGCTTCATCATCTTTTTCATTTCATCAAATTGCTTTAAAAGGCGATTGACTTCCTGTACAGATGTTCCGCTTCCTTTTGCAATCCGTTTTCTCCGGCTTGCATTGATGACCTCTGGCTGTTCTTTTTCCTCGGTCGTCATTGATTTAATGATCGCTTCGATATGATTGAGCTGCTTTTCGTCTACTTGGACGTTTTTGAGCCCTTTCATTTTACCGGCTCCCGGCATCATTTGGATCAGTTCATCAAGTGGACCCATATTTCGAACTTGGCCAAGCTGCTCGAGGAAATCATCGAGCGTGAAGCTCATTGTCCGCATTTTTTGCTCAAGCTCTTTCGCTTTATCTTGGTCGACGTTTGCCTGTGCTTTTTCAATCAGCGTGAGCACATCTCCCATGCCAAGAATTCTTGAGGCCATCCGCTCCGGATGGAATGGCTCAATCGCATCAAGCTTTTCTCCTAGCGCAGCGAATTTAATCGGCGTGTTGGTGACAGCTCGAATAGAAAGTGCTGCACCGCCTCTTGTATCACCGTCTAGTTTTGTTAGAACGACACCTGTTAAACCAAGCTGTTCATTAAAGCTTTTCGCGACATTGACAGCATCTTGACCTGTCATAGAGTCAACAACTAGGAAAATTTCTTCTGGATTTGCTACTTCTTTTACTTTCTGAAGTTCATCCATTAATTCTTCATCGATATGAAGACGTCCTGCTGTATCTAAAATGACATAATCATGGTGTTCTTCTTTCGCTTTTTCAATTGCCTGTTTGGCAATTTCGACAGGGCTGACTTGATCACCTAATGAAAACACCGGCATATCAAGCTGTTTCCCAAGCGTTTGAAGCTGCTGGATCGCTGCTGGTCGGTAAATATCAGCAGCTACCATCATCGGCTTGCGATTATGTTTTTTGCGAAGTAAATTGGCAAGCTTCCCTGTTGTGGTTGTTTTACCCGCCCCTTGAAGACCAACCATCATAATGACTGTTGGAGATTTTTTCGCTACAGCGATCTTACTCTCTTCTCCGCCCATTAATTCAGTGAGTTCTTCTTTTACAACTTTAATGACCTGCTGTCCAGGGGTAAGGCTTTTCATGACCTCTTGTCCAACTGCCCGCTCACTTACTTTTTTCACAAAGTCTTTGACTACTTTAAAATTGACGTCAGCTTCAAGAAGGGCAAGGCGTACCTCGCGCATCATTTCTTTTACATCTTGTTCTGACACTTTTCCTTTGCCGCGGATTTTTGAAATCGTCTGCTGCAGTCGGTCGGCTAATCCTTCAAATGCCATACTGTGCCGCCTCCTAATCTAATTTCTCAAGCGATTCAATTAAAGCTTCTGCTTCTTCTGTTTGCGCAGAATCAGCTACAAGCTCTCTCATTTTTTTGAGAAGTTCTTTACGCTCTTTAAATTTCTTAAACAAGAGCAGCTTTTCTTCATATTGTTCAAGCATCGCTTCAGTCCGTTTAATATTATCATAAACAGCCTGCCTTGATACTTCATATTCATCCGCAATTTCACCGAGGGAAAAATCGTCTAGGTAGTAAAGCGACATGTAGCTCTTTTGCTTTGCGGTCAACAACGATTGATAGAAGTCAAACAAGTAATTCATTCTCGTTGTTTTTTCAAGCGTCATGGGCTCTCTCCCCTTTGTTAAGTTCATTCCCTTTACATCAACTAAGTTTACACGGTTCTCTACTGTGTGTCAAGTTTTTATCTTGTCACTTCATGAAGCTACGCATAAATAAAAATGCCAGCAGATTTGCCGGCATTTTTTTGTTAGTCTTGTTGATCAATTACGTCTGAGAATAATCCATACACATACGATTCTGCATCAAACTCTTGCAGATCGTCCACCTTTTCACCTAAACCGACAAGTTTCACGGGAATGTTCAGCTCATTTCGAATCGCAAGAACAATTCCGCCTTTTGCAGTACCGTCAAGCTTTGTTAAAGCAATCCCTGTCACATTTGTCGCTTTAGAAAATTCCTTAGCTTGCGCCATGGCGTTTTGACCCGTTGTCGCATCAAGAGCGAGCAATACTTCATGAGGTGCATCTGGAACCTCGCGTTCAATGACTCTCTTGACCTTCTCCAGTTCTTTCATCAAGTTGACTTTGTTTTGAAGTCTTCCTGCTGTATCGCAGATGAGGACATCCGCATTTTTCGCTTTTGCTGATTGAACGGCATCATAGATCACCGCTGCTGGATCAGAGCCTGCCGTTTGTTTGACGACAGGAACACCTGAACGTTCTCCCCACACTTCAAGCTGCTCGATGGCACCGGCACGGAACGTATCACCTGCTGCTAAAATGACGGATTTCCCTTCATTTTTCAGCTTATTTGCAAGTTTGCCGATAGTCGTTGTTTTCCCAACACCGTTGACGCCTACAAATAAAATGATATTCAAACGCCCGTCTTCAATGTTCAGCGCAGAGATTTGTTCCTCTCCGCTATTGTAGATATCAACCAGTTTTTCAGAAATGACCGCTTGTACTTCGCTTGGGTCTTGAATGTTTCTTAATTTCACTTCTTTTTTCAGCTCATCAATCAGTTCCATCACAGTTGTGAAACCGACATCAGCGCCGATCAGAACCTCTTCCAGCTCTTCAAAAAAGTCTTCGTCGACTTTGCGGTAGCGGGAAATCAGTTCATTTACTTTTCCTTGGAAGGAGTTTCTCGTTTTTTCGAGTCCATCTTTAAACTTTTCTGATACTGAATCGGTTTGCTGCGTAAATTTTTCTTTTAATTTCTTAAAAAAGCTCATTGGTTCAAAAACCTCCTTTAATTACTGGACAAGCTCTTTCGTTTCTTCTAGTTTGACAGATACAAGCTTAGAAACACCTGATTCCTGCATGGTCACGCCGTAAAGCACATCGGCTTCTTCCATTGTTCCCTTGCGGTGCGTAATGACAATGAACTGTGTTTCCTGGCTGTATTTCTTTAAATATTGCGCAAAACGGAAAACATTTGCTTCATCAAGCGCCGCTTCTACCTCATCTAACACGCAGAATGGAACAGGTCTCACTTTTAAGATAGAGAATAGTAAAGCGATCGCTGTTAAGGCTCTCTCTCCGCCTGAAAGAAGGCTTAAGTTTTGCAGTTTTTTCCCTGGCGGCTGCGCGACAATATCAACGCCAGAGTTGAGTAAATCATTTGGATCTGTCAGCTTAAGATCTGCTCTTCCACCGCCAAATAATGCTTGGAAAACAGATTCAAAGTGACCGCGGATTTGAGAGAATGTCTCAGAGAAACGCTTTGTCATCTCTTGATCCATTTCTTCGATGACTTGGAATAATGTATTTTTCGCTTCTGTCAGATCATTTCGCTGTTCTGTTAAGAAGAGATAGCGTTCATTCACACGTTCATACTCGTCAATGCTGCCTAAGTTTACTGTTCCAAGCTCTTCAATGGCTAGTTTGATCAGCTTCACTCGTTTTCTTGCTTCATCTGGCGATAACGTCAACTGATACATCTCTTTTGCTCCTTCAAATGAAAGAGCATATTCATCGTTCAAATAAGCGATCAGGTTATCGAGCTCGACTTCCATACGGCCAAGCTTAATCTCTTCATCTTTTAAGCTTGTGGTGAGCTGCTTATACAAACGTTTTTGTTCTTTAAGCTCACGTTCAGCAAATTCTAATGTTTCAGAAAGAGCGAGACGCTGCTTACGGCGCTCTGAAATGAGTGCGGTTGTTTTGTTTTTGTTTTCCAGCTTCTCTTTCGCCGCTTCTTCCAGTTGTTCGGCTCCGCTTGAACTAGATGACATTTCACTTGTTAAGAGTGACAAATCTTCTTTTGTTTCCATCAGCGTCTGTTCAGCTTCTTCTAATTCAGCCATTAAGCTCGAAAGCTTTTCTTGTTCATTCGCTAAGGACTGCTCTTTTTTGGCAAGCGAGATTTTCAGCTCAGTTAATTCAGCAGAAATGGTTTCTTTCGTTGAGCTTTGCGTCTGCTTACGCTTTGTTAATGTATTGATTTCTTGATCAAGAGCCGTCAGTTTCTCACCTATAGAGACTTCAAGAGCGACCTGCTTTTTGTCCTTCTCCGCGAGTTCAGTAGAACGCTGCTGCAATTCTTCTTTTTCTTGATCATAAAGTTCAAGATGAGCATTGATATTTTTTTCTGCAACTTGCAGTTCGTATAGCTTCCCTTTGAGATCTTGCTGCTTTTCACGAAGCGTTTCGCCGCGCTGACGCAGTTCGTTTAATTGGCTTTCGTTTGCTCCGATCAATTGCTTCGTTTCTTTTGTTTCCTTTTCAAGGATCGTTGTTTTCTCTTCCATTTCAACGAGCTGCTTTGTTAACGTTTCGATCTCCCGGTTTCTTGAAAGAAGAGAGTTGTTCTTTTTCTTTACGCCGCCACCGGTCATTGAACCGCCGGGGTTTACGACATCTCCATCAAGAGTCACGATGCGGTAACGATGTCCAAGCATTTTCGCCAGTTCATTGGCGCCTTTTAAGTCTCTAACGATCAGCACAGTTCCAAGCAAATTCTGAATCACCTTTTGATACTTTTCGTCAAAGGAAACGAGGTGACTCGCTATGCCGATAAATGCAGCATGCTGCTCTGCTGTTTGAACATCTCTGAGCTGAATGGTTCTTTCTTTGATCACGTTCATTGGCAGGAAGGTTGCACGTCCAAAGGAATGCTGCTTTAAGTATCCAATCGCTTGTCTCGCAGCTGCTTCATTTTCTGTAACGACGTGCTGCGTGGCTGCACCCAGCGCAATTTCAATCGCTGTCTCATACTGCTGATCCGTTTGAATCAGCTCTGCAATGGCACCATGAATACCGCCTAACCGTTCTTTTGCCTTTAAGACTTCTTTCACTCCTTGGAAAAAGCCTGAGAAGTCTTCCTGCATGGATTCAAGCATTTCTTTTTTGGATTTTGCCTGCTGTACGTATTGATAGGCTTGGTAAAGAGCCGTTTCTTTTTTCTCGTATTGACGTTTCATTTGCTCAAGCTTTTGTTCTGCTTCTCTAAAGCGTTTTACTTGAGCTAGAATGTCTTCTTCCAGTGCTGAAAGCTGCTGCTCAGCTTCTGTTTTCTTTTCTTTAACAGACACTCGTTCTTCGATATGTTTTTGGTTATTTTGCGTCAGCCGCTCTAGCTGCATGGCAGCTTGGCGCTGCTGTTCTTCTAGTAATTTACGTTCATTACGGATGGAAGCCTGTTCATTGAGCAGATCAAAATAATCGCTTTTCAGCTGTTCAATTTGACCTTCCACATCTTCACTATGAAGCGACAGTTGATGCTGCTTTGTGTTCACTTCATCTTTTAGCTGCTGCACTTCTTTTTGCAGGCTGTCACGCGTGATTTTCTGCTGCTCAATCTTTTCGGTTAACAGCGCTTGCTTTTCAGTTAAACGAACGAGCGTTTCCTCAAGCTGTCCTTGGTTTGCGGCCGCATTTTTTTTCCGCTCTTTTAGCACTTCTTTTTTTCCTTCAAGCTTTTCTAATTCCTCACTTGTGAAAAGAAGAACTTCTTGGAGGTCATTAATTGATTCGTCAAGCGCTTGAATGCGGTCTCTCGACTCTTCAATTTTGGCTTCTTTTGCTTGGATATCTGTAGACTGCTTCATTTCATCTTGTTTGAAGCGCTCGACTGCTTCACCAAGTGTTGTCCATTTTTCATGAAGTGCTTCGATGTCATGGACAGTTAAGGCAATTTCCACATTTTCAAGCTCTTCTTTTTTTTGCAAATAGTCCTTTGCAATGGATGCTTGCATTCTTAATGGTTCTACTTGATCTTCTAGTTCATGCAGAATATCTTCTACTCGGTTTAAGTTGTCCTGCGTTTCAAACAGTTTATTCTCGGCTTTTTTCTTTCTTGTTTTATATTTCAAAACGCCAGCCGCTTCTTCAAAGATGCTTCTTCTCTCTTCTGCCTTACTTGATAGAATTTCCTCTACCTTTCCTTGGCTGATGATGGAAAAAGCTTCCTTTCCAAGACCTGAATCCATGAAAAGATCAATAATATCCTTTAAGCGGACAGATTGATTGTTTATGAGAAATTCACTTTCTCCTGAACGATAAACCCTTCTTGTCACACTGACTTCGTGAAAATCGATCGGTAAAAAGTGATCTTCGTTATCTAATGTTAAAGTCACCTCTGCTAGATTGACTCTTTTTCTTGAGTCACTTCCTGCAAAAATGATATCTTCCATTTTTCCTCCGCGGAGGCTTTTCGCTGATTGTTCTCCAAGTACCCAGCGGATAGCATCGGTAATATTACTTTTGCCGCTCCCGTTTGGTCCAACCACAGCTGTGACCCCTTTAACAAAGTCCACGGTCACTCGCTGTGCAAATGATTTGAATCCTATCACGTCTAAACGTTTGAGGAACATGAGAGTGATCCTCCTTATGTATTTAAAGTACTATCATCTTACCATATGAAGTGAAAAAAGATGATGGAAAACAGAGTGAAATCCCCCTGAATAACGAGGGGGATTTTATTGGTTCATATGATGTTTCTGCAATTTAGCAAGTGCTTCCTGTGCAGCGTGCTGTTCTGCTTCTTTTTTAGAGCGTCCATTTCCAATTCCGAGCACTTCACCTCGAAGGGATACATTTGCTTCAAATTCCCGGTTATGTGCAGGCCCTTTTTCATGCAGGATACGGTATTCGAGCACACCTTTTCCATCGCGCTGCACAAATTCTTGCAGCTGGCTTTTAAAGTCCATGACGTGCGAGAATGCTCCATCGTTAATTTTCGGATAGACGTACGCTTCTAGGAAACGTTCAACCGGCTCAAGCCCCTGATCTAAATAAAGTGCACCGATAAACGCCTCGAATACGTCCGCTAAGAGTGCTGGGCGTTTTCTGCCGCCTGTCATTTCTTCGCCTTTTCCTAAAAGAACAAGGTCTCCGAAGGACAGCTCATGTGCTAGTGATACAAGTGACGGTTCACATACGATCGCCGCTCTTAGTTTCGTTAAATCTCCCTCGCTCATCGCTGGATATTTTGCAAATAAAAATTGAGAGATGGTCAATTCTAAAACAGCATCTCCTAAAAATTCAAGTCTTTCATTATCCTCGTATGGCTTTTTCCGGTGTTCATTCACATAAGAGGAATGGGTAAAGGCTTGATATAGAAGCTTTTCATTTTTAAATTGTACAGAAATGCGCTGCTGGAATTCTCTAAATTGCTCTAGTTTTTTGCTCTGTTTCTGTTTGTCTTTATATTGTTTTGGCATAGCAACCTCCAGGTAGGCGTAATCGCCTTTAAGGATACTGATTATATGGAGTCTCTCTTTCTACATGCAGGGAAACATTGCTCCCAGCATCTGAAAAAGGCTGACAATTGATCAGCTGAATGTGTTGAAACTAACATAAATTTTCAAAGTCCCGTCAAAAGTAGACGGGACTTTGTTACACTTATTGCTGGTTATTTATGTAGTTCACAGCGTCACCGACTGTTGCAATTTTTTCAGCATCTTCGTCAGAAATTTCCATATCGAACTCATCTTCAAGTTCCATAACTAGCTCAACTACATCAAGGGAATCAGCGCCTAAATCTTCTTTAAATGAAGCTTCCATTTTCACGTCAGCCTCATCAACGCCAAGGCGGTCTACAATAATTTTTGATACACGCTCTAATACGTCTGCCATTGCCTTTCACCTCCCCTCAAAGTATTATAGTTGAATTGTTTTTAAAAAACTAGAGAAAACCTAATGAAATTTTGATATTTCTTAGGACATGACCATTCCGCCATCTACTTGGATGGTTTGGCCTGTAATATAACCTGCTCCTTCTGAAGCTAAAAAGACAACGACGTTGCTAATATCTTCAGGTGCACCAAAGCGTGCGAGCGGAATTTGCTTGAGCATTTCCGTCTGTACATTTTCATCAAGCTTGTCTGTCATATCTGTTGAAATAAAGCCTGGTGCTACTGCATTAACAGTAATGTGACGAGTTGCCAGCTCTTTTGCTGTTGTTTTCGTTAATCCGATGACGCCAGCTTTTGCTGCAACATAGTTTGCTTGTCCAGGGTTTCCACACACACCAACGACTGAAGCCAAATTGATGATTCTTCCGCTTCTTTGCTTCATCATTTGACGTGTCACAGCTTTTGTACAGTTAAAAACACCTTTTAAGTTTATGTTAATGACATCATCCCATTCATTCTCTTTCATTCTCATGAGCAGGTTGTCCTTTGTGATCCCTGCATTATTCACAAGAATGTCAATTGAACCAAAGGTATCAATCGCTTGTTTCATCATGGCTTGTACTTCTTCAGCATTTGAGACATCAGCTTTCACAGCAAATGCCTGCTGGCCGAGTGCTTTGATTTCATCTACGACTTCATTTGCTTTTGCTTCGTTTCCAGAATAGTTCACGACAACATTTGCACCACTTTTCGCTAAATCAATCGCGATGGATCGGCCAATCCCGCGTGATGCTCCTGTTACAACGGCTGTTTTATTTGTAAGCATCAAGAATCCCCCTTCAATGTTTGAATGGCTGCTTCAATTGTTTCTTGATCTGAAACGGAAATCGTCGTCAGGCGGCGATTCACTTTTTTCACAAGACCTGAAAGCACTTTGCCAGGACCAATTTCAATAAATGTTGTGACGCCTAAATCAATAAGGCGTTCCACACTTTCTTCAAAACGAACAGGAGAATACAGTTGTTCAATCAGTTTTGTCTCAATTTCATCTCGGGAAGTCACGATGTCTGCTGTTACATTTGAGATGACCGGTGTTTTCGCATCCGCAATATCCAGCTTTGACAAAACATCCGTAAATTTTTCAGCGGCTGGTTTCATTAATGCAGAATGGAAAGGTCCGCTCACTTCAAGGGCAATTGCACGTTTTGCGCCTTTTTCTTTCGCTTTCTCTGAAGCAAGTTCTACCCCTTTTGCTGTACCAGATATCACGATTTGACCAGGACAGTTTAAGTTAGCGAGCTCTACCAGGTGACCGCTCTCTGTCACTTCTTTTGTCACTTCTTCAAGTGCCGCTTTGTCTAAGCCAAGAATTGCTGCCATGGCGCCTTCTCCTGCTGGAACAGCTTCATTCATTAATTCTCCGCGCTTTCTGACTGCATAAACAGCATCTTTAAACGAAAGTGCGCCTGCTGCAACGAGGGCCGTGTATTCGCCAAGACTGTGTCCTGCTGTATAATCTGCTTTGATTCCGCTCTCTTCAAATTTCTTTAAGATGGCGATACTTGTCGTCAAAAGAGCTGGCTGCGCGTTAAAGGTGAGCGTCAGTTCTTCTGCAACCCCTTCAAAAATCATAGAAGATAAGTCAAACCCGAGGGTCTTGTCTGCTTCTTCAAAAACAGCTTTAGATATTGCTTCTTGGTCAAATAAATCTTTTCCCATGCCAATTTTTTGAGAGCCTTGGCCAGGGAATAAAAATGCAATTTTAGTCATGCTGCTTTACCTCCATTAAGACTCATTCGTTGTTTCTTTTTGGACTTCTTGATGAATGATGGCTGAAACGTCTTTTTCTACGATATCACGTGCCTGACGAATTGCATGGAAAATGGCATTTTCGTCAGAGGAGCCGTGCGCTTTAATGACAGGTGCCTTTAAACCAAATAAAGCGGCACCGCCATATTCGGAGTAATCCATTTTAGATTTCATCTGCATTAATTTTGGCTTCATCATGCCTGCTGCTATTTTTGCTGTAAAACTGGATGTTAATGTTTCTTTCAGCATTTTAAAGACAGAAAGGGCTGTGCCCTCAATCGTTTTAAGCGCAATATTTCCAGTGAAACCATCTGTGACAACAACGTCAGCAACACCTTCTAATAAGTCACGAGACTCTACATTTCCTACGAAATTCAAGTCTGATGCTTTTAATAATTCAAAGGTTTTTTTCGTTAAATCGTTGCCTTTTTTATCTTCTGTTCCTACATTTAACAGTCCAACACGCGGATTGCTCTTTGGGAAGACACGCTCTGCGTAGATTGATCCCATCATGGCATATTGCACGAGATGTTCTGGTTTAGCATCAACGTTGGCACCAACATCTAGTAACAAGAAGCCGCTGCCATCCAGTGTTGGCAAAGTTGGGGCAAGTGCCGGTCTGTCAATACCGTCAATTCTGCCTACGATAAACAGTCCAGCTGTCATGAGGGCGCCAGTATTTCCTGCTGAGATGCAGGCATCTGCTCGTCCCTCGGATACTTCCTGCGCCATTTTCACCATAGATGAATCCTTTTTACGTCTAACTGCACGCACTGGTTCATCCGTCGGTTCAATCACTTCTTTTGCATCTAAAATCGTGATGCGGTCGTTGTTTGTTATGTATGGTTTGATTTTGTTTTCATCGCCGACAAGTGTAATCTCGATATCTGAAAATGCTGTTAAGCTTTTTTGCACACCGTCAATAATGGCTTTAGGGGCATGATCTCCCCCCATTGCATCGACTGCAATTCTCATATTACGTGCCACCTTTTACTTTTGTTTTGAGCGATACATGACGAAGTCACCTGAAAAGACAACTTCCTCACCAACATAGCTGTTTACTTCAACTACGGTTCTTCCTTTTTCTTTATCATGTGAGGCTACTTTGGCTTTAGAGACGACTCTTTCGCCTTGTTTCACCTGCCTTGTAAACCTGATATTCGCTTTTGCTGTCAAAGCCAGTTCATCGTCGATGACGGCAACTGCCAGCGAATTTGCCTGGGCGAAGAGATGATGTCCCCTGGCAATTTGGTTTCGGCTGAATACATGCTCTTTTCTCACTTCTAAAATGGAAATGGCTTGGTCATCAAGTTCTACATCAATCATTTCTCCAATCACTTCATCCAGTGGAAGTGACTTTACTTCATCCTCTAATGTCTTTTCGGCCACATGCTTAATTCTTTCGCGTAATTCAGGGATCGACAGCTCTAAACGATCAAGACGAACCGTTTGTATGCTGACACCGAATTTACTTGCCAATTCTTCATCAGTAATGAATGGAGTCGAGCTGATCGTTTGCTGGAGAAGCTTTTGACGTTCTTTTTTATTTAGTTTCATATGCAGACACCATCCGTACATTTATGACTAGGTACTAATAGTAGTATATAATCTCATAGATGATAAATCAATCCTTGTTTCAAAAAGACAAGAAAATTCCTCCAGCATTTGATCAGCTTAATTTATCTCCTCCCAGCACACCGCTGTCTATCAGCGTTTGCCGGAGTTCTTTGTATTCGGGATCAGTCCAAAAGGCGTCCGATTGGACAAGGTCAGCTGCATCTTTTCTAGCCGTTTCCAGCGCTCTATAGTCGTGAACCATATCTGCTACCTTAAATTCAGGCATCCCGCTTTGTTTTTTACCGAAGAAGTCGCCGGGTCCTCTTAGTTCTAAGTCCTTTTCGGACAGCTCAAAGCCATCAGTTGTTTCGGACATGATCCGCATCCGCTCTTTCCCCGTTTCGGATTTTGGATCAGCCATTAAAATACAAAATGATTGATGCTCTCCTCGTCCGACCCGGCCTCTTAGCTGATGAAGCTGAGACAGTCCGAAGCGGTCTGCATCATAAATGACCATGATGGTTGCATTCGGTACGTTGACCCCGACTTCAACAACTGTGGTTGAAACAAGAATTTGTACTTCATTTGCGGTAAAGGCTCTCATGACCTGATCTTTTTCATCACTCGCCAGCTTCCCATGCATTAAGCCAATCGACCACTTGCCGCGGTATGCCTCAGTGAGCATGCTATGGACATCAAGCGCATTTTGGACATCCAGCTTGTCTGATTCTTCAATGAGCGGACAAATAATATATGCCTGTCTGCCTTTTCTCAGCTCTTTATCCACAAAAGCAAGAATTCTCTCAAGCATGTCATGCTTCACCCAATACGTTTCAATTTGTTTTCTGCCAGCTGGCAATTCATCAATGACGGAGACGTCCATTTCTCCAAAGACAGTAATCGCAAGTGTTCGCGGAATAGGTGTGGCCGTCATAAACAAGACATCTGGGTCCTGCCCCTTGCTTCTTAGTTTTTTCCGCTGCTCTACGCCAAACCGGTGCTGCTCATCTGTGATGACAAGACCGAGCTGCTGAAATTCGACTTCGTCTTGAATGAGTGCGTGCGTGCCGACTAATATGTCAATCTCGCCTTCTTTTAAACGTTCAAGCAATTCTCTGCGTCGCTTTCCTTTCACAGAGCTTGTCAAAAGGGCAATATTCAGCCCCCATTTTTCAAACAGCTGGTAAAGTGAATCGGCATGCTGTTCTGCCAAAATTTCTGTTGGGACCATTAATGCACCTTGAAAACCTGATAAATGAGCGGCATAAAGCGCAATGGCCGCAACAGCTGTTTTCCCTGAACCTACATCTCCTTGGAGCAGCCGGTTCATTCGATATGGAGACGCCATGTCCGACATGATTTCATCAAGCACTCTTGATTGTGCCTTCGTCAGCGGAAATGGCAGGCTGTCAACAAACTCAAAAACTGCCTCTTTGGAAAACGGATGCTGGATGCCTGATGTTCTCTCTCGTTCTTTCTTTCTAATCGCCTGCATCTTCAGCTGAAAGATGAGAAATTCCTCGTACACAAAACGGCGTCTTGCTTGCTTGAGCGAGTCTCTTGTTTCTGGGAGATGAATGGTTTTTAATGCTTCCTGATAGGACATGAGTTTATAGGCAGAAACAAGCTGCTTTGGCAATGGATCTTCAGCTTTGTCTGCATAAAGTGACAAGGCTTGCTTTACAAAGCGCCTCATCATTTTCACGGTCACATTTTCTTTTACTGAATAAACGGGCTCTATACTGCCATCTTGCTCGTGCGTCCCTTTTTTAAATTCCTGCACCATGATAGATTGACGGTTTTTATCCCATTTTCCTGTGACGGAAACTGTATCACCTAACACAAGACTTCGTTTTAAATACGGGCGATTGAAACAAATCGCCGTAATGAGAAAACGCCCGACAAGCAGCCTGAATGTCAGCCTGCTTCGTTTTTTGCCATAATAGGTGAGAACGGGCTCACTATGTACTTTTCCTTCAACTGTGACACGTTCGTCATGCCTTACTTCTTCTAAGTTACGAAGCTCATAGTCGTCATATCGATAAGGAAAGTAGCCGAGTAAATCGGCTACTGTGTAGATTCCAAGTTCATTGAGTGTTTTTTCGGTTTCCTCTCCAATCCCCTTCAGGACAGAGACATTATCTTGCAGTTTCTGTATCACGAGATGAGGTCACACCTCCGAAAATCTTCTTTTCAAGCTCTCTTGCTGTCGGTGTCGCTGCGAGACCGCCTTGGGCTGTTTCGCGAAGAGCCGTTGGCATCGTTTGACCGATTTTGTACATCGCATCAATGACTTCATCACATGGAATGCGGCTTGTGATGCCGGCAAGAGCCATGTCTGCTGCAATCATGGCGTTAGATGCACCCATTGCATTTCGTTTCACGCACGGTACCTCGACAAGTCCCGCTACAGGATCACAAACAAGTCCAAGCATATTTTTCAGTGTAATCGCCATCGCTTCTGCAGATTGCTGCGGTGTCCCGCCTGCCATCTCGACAATAGCTGCTGCCGCCATCCCTGATGCAGAACCTACCTCTGCCTGACAGCCACCTGCTGCACCGGAAATGCTGGCGTTATTCGCCACAACAAAACCAAATGCGCCAGAAGTAAATAGGAATCTGACCATTTGTTCCTTTGTTGGCTTTAATGTTTCTTTTACTGCAAATAACGTACCTGGTACAACACCTGCTGAGCCTGCTGTAGGCGTGGCACAAATGGTTCCCATTGCAGCATTGACTTCATTTGTTGCAACTGCTTTACTGACAGCATCTAATATCGTATGACCAGACAGTGTTTTGCCTGATGCGATATAGGCTTGAAGTTTGACTGCATCTCCGCCTGTTAAGCCTGATAATGATTTCACACCCTTCAGCCCATTTTCAACGGCCTGCTCCATCACTTCTAGGTTGCGGTACATCTGGGAGAAAATTTCCTCACGTGACTTCCCTGTCACTTCCATTTCTTGCACAATCATAATTTCTGAAATGGAGGTATTCCGTTCTTCTGTTAGCTGCACGAGTTCTTTGACGTTTTTAAACATCATTCATAACCTCCTTGTTGTTACTCTGCAATTTGTGTGACTTGAATAATGTTTGGCAGCGTTTCTAGCTCTGATAGGACAGCTGGGTCAATATTTTGATCTACTTCAATCGTCATCAGTGCCTCTTGCCCGACATCTTTACGCGCCACTTCCATATGACCGATGTTGATGGCGAATTTCGCTAAGACATTGGCAACTGCCGCAATCGTCCCGTAGCGATCGTTATGAACCACAAGAATAGCAGGATGATTCCCTGAGAGCCTGAGCTCAAAGCCATTTAATTCTGTGATTTCAATTTTACCTCCGCCGATGGAAATCCCGATTAGTTCAAGGCTTCCGTTCGCATCTGAAATCTCTACTTTTGCTGTATTCGGATGCGCCGGCACCGCCTCTTCTTCTTTAAATTCAATGTCAATCTCTTTGCTTTTTGCAATATCAATCGCTGTTTTGATTCGTTCATCAAATGTATCAAAGTCAAGAACACCGCCGATAATGGCGACATCTGTACCGTGTCCTTTATACGTATCTTTAAAAGAACCATAAAATGAAACGACAATTCGTTTCGGTTCTCTTCCAAATAAGCTGCGGGCTACTCTCCCTATACGAGCCGCACCCGCTGTGTGCGAACTTGATGGCCCAATCATGACAGGTCCAATAATATCAAACACACTTCTAAATTTCATAGGTCTTCCCCTCTCATCACCACTCGCGTATGGTTTGGTTCTTTCTTTAGACTAATGGATTCATTCGTTTCCCGCAACTCATTTCACCGTTGAATGGCTAGTAAAAAATTGCAAAAGAAGAAGAAGGGCTTTATTTGCCCTTCTTTCGTTATTCAACCGCTAAAATATATGAATAAAGCGGCTGTTTTCCATCGTGGACTTCAACTTCTACATCTTCAAATGTTTCTTCAATAAAGGCTTGTAACACATCCAGCTCATCAGATGATGCATCTTCTCCTTTAATGATGGTGACAATCTCATCATCTTCTGTCACCATTTTGGTTAGAAGTTCTTTTGCTGCATCTAATTGATTTTTCGCTGTTAACGTGATTTTCCCGTTGAACAGACCCATATAGTCACCTTTCGCAATGTCGATTCCATCAATTTGAGTATCTCTTACTGCAAAGGTAATTTGCCCGCTTTTCACATGGTCAATCGCTTCTAGCATCGCTCTTTCATTGTCTTCATTTGAAGCTGCTTCATTGAGAGAAAGAAGTGCCGACATTCCTTGAGGAACGGTCTTCGTCGGAATGACAACGACCTCACGGTTTGAGACAGTTGCCGCCTGTTTAGCTGCCATGACAATATTAGAATTATTAGGTAAGATAAAGACGGTTTCGGCATGTACGCTTTCTATTGCTGTGACAATGTCTTCTGTGCTCGGATTCATCGTCTGCCCGCCTTCAATGACGACGGAAGCTCCGATGCTTTTGAACAAGTCAGCAATTCCTTCTCCCATTGCGACACTGACCACACCAAAGCGCTGTTTTTCAGCAGCAGGTGCTTTTGGTGCAGTAGGCACATGTTCTCTTTCTTCGTTCACGATTGAGCTATGCTGCTCTCTCATGTTTTCAATTTTCATATTAATCAAGCTGCCGTAGCGCTGTGCATATGATAAAACATCTCCTGGCTGCTCGGCATGAATATGAACTTTCGCCAGTGTATCGTCAGACACCACAAGAAGTGAATCTCCGAATTCACTTAAGTCTTCTCTGAAGGCATTCTCATCAAAGGACTGTTTGTCTTCTTCAAATTTCACCATAAATTCAGTACAGTAGCCAAATTCGATATCTTCTGTGTTCATATGGCTTTGTGCACTTTTATGATGCTCTGCACTAACGAGTTCTTTTAGCGTAGGTAAAGAAGCCGATTTAGGAGGAAGTTCTTCACCTCTTAATGAAGCAAGGAAACCTTCATATACGCATAGAAGTCCTTTACCTCCACTATCGACAACACCCACTTCTTTTAAGACAGGAAGCAGATCTGGCGTTCGATCAAGTGATGCTCTTGCTTCCTCAATCGTTAACTCTAGAACGCGGTCAATTTGATCCTCTGCTGCTGAAACAGCAACCGCTTTCTTTGCTGCATCCTTTGCAACTGTTAAGATCGTTCCTTCAATCGGTTTCATCACGGCTTTATATGCTGTATCAACACCCGCCTGTAAGGCAAGAGCAAATTCTTTTGCATCAATTGTTTCTTTTTGTTCAATATGTTTACTGAAACCTCTAAAGAGCTGTGACAGGATCACGCCAGAGTTTCCTCTTGCGCCCATCAATAACCCTTTTGACAGGGCCACGCCGACCTTCCCAATATGATCGGTGTTTGTTTCTTCAACTGCTTTTGCCCCTGAAGTCATCGACAAATTCATATTTGTCCCCGTGTCTCCGTCTGGCACTGGAAAAACATTTAACGCATCCACAATTTGTGCGTTTTGAGAAAGATGGTGAGCACCTGCAAGAATCATTTTTGCAAATGAGCGGCCATCAAGATTTCTAATAGACAATATATTTCCTCCTTACTACGGGTTCGTAACTTTTACTCCTTGTACATAAATGTTGACCGAGTCAACAGAAAGTCCAATTGTATGATGAATCGTATATTTGACTTTCGTTTGAACATTATGTGCGACTTCTGATATTTTTGTACCGTAGCTGACGATGATGTACATATCAATATGAATGCGGTCTTCTTTCTGACGCACAAGAACACCCCGGCTGAAGTTCTCTTTGCGGAGAATATCCGTCAAGCCGTCCTTAATTTGGTTTTTGGACGCCATGCCAACAATACCATAGCAATCGATCGCAGCGCCTCCTGCCACCATTGCAATGACTTCATTTGATATATCAATTTGTCCGTATTTCGTTCTAAGTTCAATGGACACATTGGTTCCCCCTTTTTGAGAAATTGCCCTGAGTTATCACTATTTTACTATAAGACCCTTCTTTTTAAAAGAAATCATTCAATCCGACCCAATCCTACTTATACTATAGCCTTGATTTTTTATCAAGATGTCAAGGTATTTTTCTTGAAAGAGGAGTAAACAATCCTTGCAAACCCCTTGAAGCTGTGGTAAATTATTAAAGTATCTTGAGGCATCTCTAAGTACGTATATGAAGAATATGATGATGTTTTCGCAGTTAGGAGGGAAACAAATGGCACGTAAATGCGTTATTACAGGCAGAAAAACAAAAGCTGGGAACAACCGTTCTCACGCAATGAACTCTACAAAACGTACATGGGGCGCGAACCTTCAAAAAGTTCGTATTCTAGTGGACGGTAAGCCTAAAAGAGTATATGTATCAGCTCGAGCTTTGAAATCTGGTAAAGTTGAGCGTGTATAAGCAAGAAGAGTAAACGCCTGCTACAATAAACTGTAGCAGGCGTTTTTATGTGGAAATAAAGGAGATTACTCATTAATCTTTTTTAAATGAACCAAGCATCGCACGGACAATGCCGCCAAGAAATCTAGGCAGTTTGATTGTATAAAATTTCATTTTGTCCCCCTCCTAAAAGTACCGCTTGCAGCACAATTGAGCTTAATCAGCCATCCACATTGATAGGTTGGTCAATCTTTGCTTCTTACCATTATTAATATGCCTTCATGAAAAGAAAAAGTACCATTTGAGTGGATGAGTTCGTTACTAATACATAGTGTGGAACCAGGCTCAATATGACAATTTTTCAGAGGATATTTGAAACCTTTTAATGTCAGCTTTTCAACCGATGTACCAAAGGGCAGAAACGACACATATTTTTTATCAGGGTCTTCTTTTATTTCGTATGTACCAGGACCAAACATTTGAATGATATTTTGCTTATCTACAAGAGTGACGTTCTGCTTGTGCTGAATGCCTTGATATAGAAGGTGAATATTTCCTAGAAAGTGATCAGCCCTTCCTCCTGTAATGCCGTAAATGTGAATATGCGCAGGGTGCTGGCGCATGGCCCAGTTCAGCGCAAGCTCTAAATCGGTTTCATCTTTTTCAGCCTGAAATACATTCAAGGCAGGCAATTTCTTTTTCAGCTCGCAAAGCTCTTCTTCTGTCACACTGTCAAAATCACCAAAAGCCTTGGCAGGCATGATGCCGTGCTCTAGTAAAAAGAGCGTCCCCCGGTCTACACCGACCCAGAGAATATCGTCCTGTGATGCTTCATGTTCAAGGGGCGGGATGTAATCAAAAGGACCGCCGGCTACGATATGTATGTGCATGATATACGCTCCTCTCCATGTAAAAAGAACCAAAGATCAGAGTGACTTTGGTTCCTTTTTTTACGCTTCTCGAATGGCCTGAATGGCTGCTGCACGGTTGTTTTTACCGTATATCGCTGAGCCGGCCACAAGTAAGTTAGCGCCCGCCTCTTTACAGCTCTTTGCAGTCTCTACATTGACACCGCCGTCTATTTCTATGAGTAAGTCTGATAAGCCCTTTTGTTCGCTAAGGGACTTCACTTCTTTTACCTTCGTGAGGACAGATGGAATAAACGCCTGTCCGCCAAAACCAGGATTCACCGTCATGAATAAGATAAGGTCTACATCCTCTAATACATGCTCAATCTGAGAAACAGGTGTGTGCGGGTTCAAGACGATGCCTGCTTTTACGCCTTGTTCTTTTATGTGCTGTATCGTTCTGTGCAAGTGCGGACAAGCTTCTACATGGACAGAAATAATGTCAGCACCTGCTTTTGCGAATGCAGGAATATACCGGTCTGGCTGCTCAATCATTAAGTGAACATCGAGCGGCAGCTTTGTATGCGGTCTGATCGCTTCCACAACATTCGGTCCAAATGTAATATTCGGTACAAAATGGCCGTCCATCACGTCGATATGAATGTAATCCGCTCCGCCTTGTTCCACATCACGGATATCTTTCTCCAAATTGGCGAAATCTGCTGATAAAATGGAAGGGGCAATATAAACCATGAGTTAGTACCTCGGCTTTCTGTCTTTGATTTCAGTTAAAAACTCTAAATAATGCTGATAGCGATACGCTCTGATTTGCTCTTGTTCGACCGCGCCTTTTACCGCACAGCCAGGCTCTTTCACGTGCAGACAGCCTCTAAACTTACAATCTGCACTCCGCTCTTTAATTTCTAAAAAGTAAAGGCCTAAATCTTCCGCTTCGATGCCGGTAAATTCGAGCGAGCTAAAGCCAGGTGTATCTGCAATGAGCCCTTCTGCTGTACGAATGAGTTCGACATGTCTTGTCGTATGCTTCCCCCTTCCAAGATGAGAGGAAATATCATTGGTTTTCAGCGCCAAATCAGGACTCATCGCATTTAAAAGAGAGGACTTACCTACACCAGACTGACCGGCAAATACAGTGATTTTATTGTGAAAATGCGAGGTCAGCTTTTCAATTCCGTCTCCCTCGATCGTGGATGTTACATGAACATCATATCCAATTTGCCGGTAGTCCTCTGCATAGCCTTGAATACTTTCAAGCTCTTCATCTGTTTTCAATAAGTCCATTTTTGTGATACAGATAATCGGCTTAATATCATTTGCTTCCACCAGCACTAGAAATCTGTCTAAAAGCGATGTGCTAAAGGTTGGTTCTGTCGCAGAGAAAACGAGCACCGCTTGATCGACGTTACTAATAGGCGGACGAACAAGTTCGTTTGTCCGCTCTTTTACTTCTAATAAGTAGCCTTCTTTATCGTTGTCCGCTTGATATACAACATAATCTCCAACAAGAGGTGTGATTTTGTTTTTCCGAAAAATACCTCTCGCTCTGCACTGAATCACTTTTCCACTTTCTAGAGACTCATCGAGCACATAATAAAATCCGCTTAATGCTTTAATAATTTTGCCCTCAGGCATAAAGTCCCTCCTTTATTCATCGTCAGGGTATTCGATCGTTTTAGAGCTTACGACCTTATCATCAACTGTCACTTGATAGTATCCTTTTTGACCTGGTTCAATCTTAAATTTAATGGTCCGTTCAGTTGGTGCAGTGATGTTAAAGGTTTCATATGAATCAGAAATGCTATGCTCAGCATCGTCAATGGAAATCTGAACGGTCATTTCTTGCCCTTCAGTGACTGGTTCATACGGGATGGCAATCTTCTCAGTCACCGTTTTAGCCGGTTTTTTCTTCGGTCCGAGTGAGAAGGTGATTTTAACCGTATCACCTGGTTTCACAGCAGTACCAGCTCCTGGTTCCTGCTTCATTACCTCACCTTTTGGCACATCATCAGAATACGCTTCTTTTTCATCAAGCTTTAATCCGTTATCCTCTAAATAATTCGATGCAGCCTGTTTACTATATGTCGTTAAATCCCGCAAAGTAATATCGGCAGGACCTATGCTGACCGTCAACGTCACTTCTTCATCTGCTGCCACCAGCTCAGTACTCGCTGAAGGTTTCTGTTCCATGACAATCCCAGATTCGGTGTCATTATCATTTACTTCCTCCACAACAACTTGCTTAAACCCTTTTTTCTCTAATAATTCTTTTGCTTTATCAACCTTTTCACCTGTTACATCAGGTAATTCGGTCTTTTCTTTGCCAGTACTTTGGTAAAGCTGAATCTCGGTTCCTTCTTTTACCTTTGTGCCGATTTTCGGGTCTGTTTTGACGACAAGCCCTTTTTCAATTTTTTCATCAGCAATCTCAATTGGTTCAGAGGCGACGGTAAAACCGGCTTTCTTCAAGGTGTCCTCTGCTTTTTCAATCGTCATGCCAGATACATCAGAGACCTCAACATCTTTTGGAAAGAGCAGTCCGGGAAACACAGTGATAGCTAAAATGGTCGCAGCAGTTAGAATAAACAGGATGGATGCCACAACCCAAGGCCATTTTTTTCGTTTCTTTTTCGGCTTTTGTTTCTCTTTTTTCTTCGGTTTTTTCACCGGATGGACAGCTGTTTTTTCATTGTCTTGATCGACTTGATGATCTTGAATGATTGGGATCGCTTTCGTTGCTTCATGATCCTCTTCAATGACAAAGCGTTTTTCTTTTAGTCTTGAAGGGTCGAAAGCAGTTTGCAGATCTTTTTGCATTTCAGATGCATCTTCATATCGATAAAATGGATCTTTGGCCATTGCCTTTAAAATGATGTTTTCCACGCTTTGTGGAACAGAAGGATTCCACCTTCTTACAGATGGCGGCTCTGATTGCAAATGCTTCAGCGCAACACTGACAGCTGATTCCCCTTCAAATGGCATGCGTCCAGAAATGAGTTCATAGAGCACAATTCCAAGTGAATAGATGTCTGACTTTTTCGTCGCAAGACCTCCGCGGGCTTGCTCTGGAGACAAATAGTGCACGGATCCTAGAACCGAATTTGTGTGGGTGATGGTCGCTGAGCTGAGTGCAATGGCAATCCCAAAATCAGTGACTTTAATATTCCCCATGTTGTCTATTAATATATTGTGAGGCTTAATGTCCCGGTGGACGAGCTGCTTTGCATGGGCTTCTTCCATTGCCGCAACGACTTGCTCCATAATGCGAACGGCTTCTTTCGGATGAAGCGGGCCATTGGCATGTATGTATTCTTTCAGCGTCATCCCCTCGACATATTCCATGACAATATAATAAATGTCATCTTCTTCCCCTACATCGTAGATGCTGACAATATTTGAATGATCTAAACTTGCGGCTGACTGCGCCTCGCGCCGGAAACGTCTAATAAAATCATCATCGCTTGCAAAGTCAAAGCGCAAAATTTTAATCGCGACTTCGCGATCTAAAATCATATCCTCCGCCAAATAAACGTTTGCCATTCCGCCTCCGCCTATGACGCGAAGAATCTGATAACGGCCGCTGATCCGTTTTCCGATCAACACTTGCTGTCACCCTCCTCTGGCTGGGAGGAGATTTCTAACAATACTGCTGTAATGTTATCTTCACCGCCGTTGTCATTCGCTGTTTGGATTAATGCTGTTACTTTTTCATCTGGTGCGGTCGTTTGCGTTAAAATATGAATCAAATTCTCTTCTTCTACTTTATTGGATAAACCATCTGAGCAAAGCAGGATTTGATCTCCTGGGTCTACTTCAAAAGTATGTGCATCAATTTGAACGTGCTTATCTGTTCCTAATGCTTTCGTGAGCACATTTTTTCTTGGATGATATTCTGCATCCTCTTTAGAAATTTCACCTGTTTTCACAAGCTCATTTACAAGTGAATGGTCATCCGTTAGCTGGGTCAGTGCTCCTTCTCTCAGCAAGTAGCAGCGGCTGTCGCCAATATGGGCAATTGTGACCGTTTGCAAATGAACGAGCGCACAAACAATGGTTGTCCCCATTCCTTGGCACTCCTCATTGTTTTTCGCATGTTCATATACTTGATCATTAATGTCACTAATTTTTGAGATTAACCAGCTTTCTTGCTCTGCTGGTTTTGCTGGAATTGAAGATGTTTCTTCCCAGTATTCTTTTAAAGAAGAGACGGCCATCCTGCTGGCGACATCACCAGCAAGATGACCTCCCATTCCATCTGCTACAACAGCTAGAAGGGTGTCTTCTTTTGCTTCAAAAATACCTGCATCATCTTCATTATGCTGACGGACTTTTCCTGTATCGGTTTGAAAGGCTGCCCTTATCAACATTCGTCACCTCGTCTCTTCCTGACGCTCCTTCGCTCTTAGCTGACCGCAAGCAGCATCAATATCATGGCCTTGCTCTCGTCTAATCGTTACGTTTACGCCGCGTTCTTTCAACGTTTTTTCAAATAGGAAGATTTGTTCTCTCGGTGTTCTTACATAATCCCTTTCCGGTACATAGTTCACCGGAATGAGGTTCACGTGGCACTTGATTCCTTTTAATAAGTCTGCAAGCTCTTCTGCATGATGAACTTGATCATTTACTCCGCCAAACAGGCCGTATTCAAAGCTGACACGTCTACCCGTTTTTTGAATATAGTATTCGATGGCTTCCATTAATTTTGGCAGCTTATATGCCTTATTGATCGGCATCAGACGGCTTCTGATCTCTGTGTTCGGTGCATGCAGGGAGACAGCAAAATTGATTTGCATTTGCTCATCAGCGAATTGATAGATCTTTGGAATGATTCCGCTTGTCGACACTGTAATATGACGCGCACCAATATTTAAGCCGTTGTCATGGTTGATGATTTTAAGGAAAGCAAGCATTTCGTCAAAGTTATCAAACGGTTCGCCAATTCCCATGATGACAACCGAGCTGACTCTCTCATCTGTTTCGTCAAGTGCCTGCTGCACTTTCAATACTTGAGCAACGATTTCTCCTGCTTCAAGATTTCGTTTTAACCCGCCAAGTGTAGATGCACAGAATGTACAGCCAATTCGGCAGCCAACCTGAGTTGTGACACAGACAGAGTTGCCGTATTCGTGGCGCATCAGCACTGTTTCAATCGTATAGCCATCATGTAATTCAAATAAAAACTTGATCGTTCCGTCTTGAGACGTTTGTTTGATCACGGTTTTTAATGTGGTGATCGCAAATTGATTTTTTAATTTTTCTCTTAAATCCTTTGAAAGGTTAGACATATCGTCAAAGGATGTCACACGTTTCTCATAAAGCCACTCGAAAATTTGGGCTGCGCGGAAAGGCTTTTCGCCTTGTTCTTTTAACCATTCTTTCATTTCGTGAAGCTCAAATGAGTAGATCGACGGCATTTCTGTCTTCAGTTCTTTTCTTACTTTTTGTTCTGTCATTTTTTATCCCTTCTTTCTCATGCTGCAAATAAAGAAACCATCTGTTCCGAAATAATGAGGAAGAATTTGTACACTTCCGTTTTGAACAAACGGAGCAACCTGCTCAGGCAGCCGTTCATTAAGAGATAGATCGGGTTCGAAGTCTTGGTGTTCTTGTAAAAACGCATGAATCACTTGTTGATTTTCTGTTGGGTCCATTGTACACGTACTGTATACAAGGGTTCCGCCCGGTTTTAAAAGCGGGGCCGCTTCCTTTAAAATGGCCTGCTGGATAGCTGCAAGCCTTGCTGAGTCTTCTTTAGACTTTGTATATTTCATATCTGGTTTTCGTCTAATGACGCCAAAACCGGAACACGGTGCATCAATGAGAATACGGTCAAACGAAGCTTCGCTGTAATAGTCTGCCGCTTTCCTTGCATCAAGTGCTTTTGCCTCAATGTGAGTAAGGTTCAGACGTTTTGCTGCTTGTTTGATGAGTTTCACTTTATGTTCATGTAAATCAAGTGAAACAATTTTGCCCTCATCATTCATACGTTCTGCAATATGTGTTGATTTTCCGCCAGGAGCCGCACAGGCGTCAAGCACCGTTTCTCCCGGCTGAGGGTCGAGCGCTCTTGCGACAAGCATCGAGCTTTCATCTTGTATCGTCACATAGCCTTCTTGAAAAGAAGGGGTTGAGACGATGGACCCTTTCATGAGCTTAAGTGCATCTTCAGATAAGTCGCCAAGCTCCGTTTCAATACCTGCATCCATTAGTTTTTGCTGCAGTGCCGTGCGGTCAATTTTCATTCGATTGACACGAAGGGTTTGCTTTGGCGGGACTAAATGAATGCGGCACATGCTTTCTGCCGCTTCAAACCCGTACGCCTGAACCCACTCCTGCACAAGCCATAATGGGTGGCTTGTCTCAATGGACAGCCGCTTTACGGGATCTTTGATCGCATCAAATGACGGAACGCCTTCTCTTTGCACGGAACGAAGAACACCGTTCACAAGTGAAGAAATCCCTTTGTGCCCGCGTTTTTTCGTCAGCTCGACAGCTTCATGAATCGCTGCACGATCTGGAATTTTTTCAAGGTACACCATTTGATAAAGGGACATCCGCAAAAGCTGCATCACCCATGGAGCGACCTTTTGCGGTTTTTTCACAAAGGGCGTCAGCATATAATCTAATGCCAGCTTATTTTGCAGTGTACCATATACAAGCTCTGTTAACAGCGGTTTGTCCTGATCAGCTAAGTCTTTATCTTTCATGACTGACTGCAACAGCAAATTACTGTAAGCCTGGTTTTGTTCGAGTTTGATTAAAGCGTCCAGCGCTACTTCTCTCACATTACTTTTCTTCATTCATTAACCCTAATTTCTGTCCAATTTCGATATTTGCGCCTCTTAAGAAGTCTTCGCCGCTCATTTTTTTCTTACCAGCTGGCTGCACACCTGTTAATAAAAGGCCTTGCTCATTCCCAGTTCCAATGACCGGACCTTCTTTTTGAAGCTCAATCACTTTCCCGGGTTCTTCTTGCGCTTGAAGCGGAACCTTTTTCGCTTCCCATACTTTTAGATGAGCGCCGTTCCATTCAGTATAGGCAACTGGCCAAGGATTTAGCCCGCGAACTTGGTTGTAAAGCTCTTCGCCGGTTTTTGTCCAGTCTAATCTTTCTTGCTCCCGCTTAATATTTGGTGCATATGTGGCCGCTTCTTCATTTTGCGGAATCGGAGAAATAGACCCGCTCAGAACATTTGGCACCGTATCTTTTAGCAGCGCGGCACCTGCAACACTTAATTTGTCATGCAATGTTCCGACATTGTCTAATTCATCGATTTCTACTTCTACTTTACTGATCATGTCACCTGCATCAAGTCTTTCCACCATGTACATGATGGTAACGCCTGTTTTCTTTTTGCCTTGAAGGATCGCATAATGGATCGGCGCGCCGCCTCTTAGTTCTGGCAGCAGCGAGGCATGAACATTGATACAGCCAAACTTAGGTTCATCGAGTAATCGTTTTGGTAAAATTTGTCCAAATGCCGCTGTGACGATTAAATCCGGCTGTAATGCAAGCACCTTATCAATTTCTTCATCAAGGCGCACCTTTTCAGGCTGCAACACAGGAATGCCGTGCTTTAAGGCTTCCACTTTCACAGGAGGCGGTGTGAGCACTCGTTTTCTTCCTTTTGGGCGGTCTGGCTGCGTGACAACCCCTACCACTTCGTATCCTTCTGTTATCAGTGTTTGCAGCACAGGTACTGAGAAATCAGGGGTTCCCATAAATACGATACGTGCCATTTTCTTCACCCTTCCATTTCCGCAAGTTCTTTTTCTGTATAAGTCTCAATGATTTTTGACGTAAATAAAATGCCGTCTAAATGATCAATTTCGTGCAATAAAGCTCTTGCTAAAAATCCGTCTGCTTCTATTGTAAATGGTTTGCCTTTCTTATCAAAGGCTTTTACCTTCACATAGTTCGGTCTCTCTACAGTGCCGTATAAAGATGGAAAGCTCAGGCAGCCTTCAATATCTGTCTGGCTTCCTTCTACTTCAAGCACCTCGGGGTTCACTAAGTCAATTCTGCCAGATTCTTCTCCGATATCTACAACAGCGATTCTTTTTGAAACACCGATTTGTGGTGCTGCTAGTCCAACTCCATCCAGCTCAAGCATTGTATCATACATATCATCCAGCAGTTTTTTAAGCTTTTTATCGAACGTCTCGACGCGCTCTGTCATTTGTTCAAGCACTTCTGCCGGATGTATGACTATTGGTTTTACTGCCACTTACAGCCCTCCGTTTTACATCATCATATATGGATTCATATCTATTGAAATCATCAATTGTTTTTGTTCCATTTCCTTTTGATAATGGTCTTGTATTTTCCGTAGTAAACTTGCCAGTTCATTTTCCCTTTTGTATTTTATCACGCATTGATACCGATATCTATCTTTGATCTTAGCGATTGGCGATGCGGCCGGACCAAGAATTCGAGTATTCGGTGCACAGTTCATTTTTAGGAACTGGACAATTTGATCAGTGACATGTGCTGCCTTCGTCACTTCTTCGTGTGACACTGTCACCATCGCCAAAAAGTAATAAGGCGGATAGGACTGGTGGCGGCGATGCAGCATCTCCTGTTCATAAAAGGCTTCATAGTCATGCTGCTTCGTTAATTCAATACTATAGTGAGAAGGCGTATACGATTGAATAATAACCGAGCCCGCTTTTTCATGGCGCCCTGCTCTGCCGCTGACCTGTGTGAGAAGCTGAAATGTTTTTTCACTTGAACGAAAATCAGGGATGTGAAGGGATGTATCCGCACTGAGAACACCAACAAGTGTGACATCTGGGAAATCCAGCCCCTTTGCAATCATCTGCGTCCCGAGCAAAATGTCCGCTTCTTTATTGCCAAAAGACGTAAGAAGCTTTTCGTGAGCACCTTTACGAGACGTTGTATCCACATCCATTCGGATCACACGCGCCTCAGGCAATACCTTTGTCAGTTCTTCTTCTACTCGCTGCGTGCCAGTTCCAAAATAGCGAATATGCTCACTGTGGCATTCTGGACATTCAGAAGGTACTGGAGCTTCGTGACCACAATAATGGCACTTCAGCCGTTTTTGATATCTGTGATAGGTGAGAGAAATTTCGCAATGAGGACATTGCTCCACATATCCGCAATCACGGCACATCACAAAGGATGAATAGCCTCTTTTGTTCAGAAATAAAACGGCTTGTTCTTTTCTTTCAAGCACTTCCTTTAACCTGATCATTAATTCTTCTGAGAACATGGAGCGGTTGCCATTTCTTAGTTCTTCTCTCATATCAATTAACGAAACGTGCGGCATCTGCTGCTGGTTGACGCGGTGCTTGAGCGGCAGCAATGTATAGACGCCTTTTTTTGCACGTGCATAGGTTTCAAGTGAAGGTGTTGCACTGCCTAATACGACTGGACATTGATGCCGCACTGCTCGTTCAATGGCGACATCCTTGGCATGGTAACGAGGCATTTCTTCTTGTTTATAAGAGGATTCATGCTCTTCATCTATAATAATCATGCCTAAATTTTCAAATGGAGCGAAAACAGCAGATCTTGCGCCAACGACAAGCTTGACTTCCTTGCGATGAATCTTCCGCCATTCATCATATTTTTCTCCTGTCGATAAGCCGCTGTGAAGAACAGCCACATTTGAGCCAAATCGTTCTTTAAATCGCTGCACCATTTGAGGGGTTAACGAAATCTCAGGAACTAAAACGATCGCTTCTTTGCCTTTTTGAAGAACATGATCAATTGTCTGCAAGTAAATCTCCGTTTTGCCGCTTCCTGTCACTCCGTGCAGTAAAAAGGTTGCGTGCTGATCCTCACTGACTGCTTGATGAATATGTTTTGCCGCCTCTCTTTGCTCAGGCGTGAGATCAAGTGATGCAGATGGTGTAAACTCCCGGTCACGGTAAGGATCCCGGTAGACCTCTTCATAGCTTTCTGTTAACAGCCCTTCTTGAATAAAGGTTTTAAGCGTTTGAGAACTCGCGCCTGTTTGCTGCTGCAAGTCTTTCGCTAAAAAGGTTGCCTCTCCCGCTTGAAGCAAGTAGGAAATCAGTGCCTTTTGTTTTACCGCATTTTTCTTTAGCTGCTGCTGCTTTTCTTCAAGTTTTTCTTTCGATACAGCCAGCTGGAGCATGCGGACCTTTTTCTTTCCAGATTTTTGCGAGACATGGTATCTCACCTCTAGATGACCTTTTTGGACATGCTTTTGAATCTGTTTTAATTGTTCAGACGGGATGTCAGCATAAAGAATGCTCTCTCGCTGACCGAAAAGCTCTTTCAATGACTGCGGAAGTTCTTCCTCTGATAGCACCTGTATTTCTTTTTCATACTTTGCCTTCATGGCTGCGGGCAGCATCGATTGAAGTGCCGTAATATGATAGGACAATGTTTTTTCCGTCAGCCAGTGAGAAAGCTCCAGTAGCTCATCTGTCAGAACAGGTGATAAATCAAATAAATCGACTATCTCTTTAATGCTTCCTGTCTTGATGTCTGTTTCCTCTTTGACTTTTGTCACAAACCCTTGAATCTTCCGCGGACCAAAGGGAACGACCACCCTCATTCCCGCTTTGACGAGATCTTTGAATCGATCTGGTACCCGGTAATCAAATGGCCGGTCAATGGCTTTCGTTGTGACATCTACGATGACTTCAGCAATCATGCGCGATCACGCTCTTTTGGAAGCAGCATTATTGCCTCCTTTAAAATTTCAAAAGCGAGGTCTTTTTTGCTCATCATCGGCAGCTCTTTTTTCGTTCCATCTGCTTTGATGATCGCTGCCACATTGGTATCTGTGCCAAAGCCTGCACCTTCTTTAGTGACGTTATTGGCCACAATCATATCTAGATGCTTGGATTCAATTTTCTTTTTCGCATAATATTCTACATCCTGCGTTTCAGCTGCAAATCCGACCAGCACTTGATGCTCTTTTCTTTTCCCCAGCTCTTTTAAAATATCTTTTGTCCGGGTGAATTCAATGTCCAGAGCGCCGGCCTGTTTTTTCATTTTATGAGCATATGTCGTGACAGGGGTGTAATCGGCGACAGCTGCTGATTTAATGACAAGATCAGCTTCCCCGTATACATCTAGCGCAGCTTGATACATCTCTTCAGCTGATTCAACGTGCACTACATGTACATGGTCAGGTTCAGTTAAAGAAACAGGTCCAGAAATCAGCGTAACATCTGCACCCATTTGCTGAGCAGCCTCTGCAATCGCATAGCCCATTTTTCCACTAGAACGGTTTGTAAAGAACCGGACAGGATCGATCACTTCACGTGTAGGACCTGCTGTCACCACGACTTTTTTACCTGAGAGCGGTAAGCTTTTTGGCTCTTCAAAAAAGGCCCGGATGTGTTCCACAATTTTTTCAGGCTCTTCTAATCGCCCTTTTCCAATGTACCCGCAAGCTAAATAACCTTCACTCGGCTCAATAAACCGGTAGCCGTCTTCATATAATGTGCGAATGTTCCGTTTCACAGCCGGGTGATCATACATATGCACATTCATCGCTGGTGCGACCCATACAGGCGCTGTAGAAGCAAGCAAAGTCGTGGTGAGCATATCATCTGCAAGTCCAGCGGCCATTTTACCAATCGTATGTGCTGTTGCAGGGGCAACAAGAATGAGATCGGCCCAGTCAGCTACGTCAATATGTGCAATGACTTTTGGATTGTTTTCTTTGAATGTATCTACATATACCTCATGCCGAGACAGTGCTTGGAAGGTAAGCGGAGACACAAACTCACGAGCAGATTCCGTCATAATCACTCTTACATTTGCGCCTGCTTGTACGAGTTTACTAGTAAGTGCTGCTGCTTTATATACGGCGATTCCTCCGCTGACACCGAGCAATATATTTTTTGACTGTAACATTTGTTTGTCCCCCTTAACGGCCTTTTTCACAAATTCGTCTACAATTCAAAAAAGTCAAAACCAATCATAGTTTTGACTTTTTTGAACGTATCGTATCTGCATTGCAGAAGCGATGTGTTATTCTTGATCCTCTTTTTCAAATGTCAAAAGACCAGCGTCAATTTCTTCTAGTGCTTTGCCTACGAATTTGTAAGACTTTGTGTTTTCAATCTGCTGATCTTGATGGATCTGCATTTCACGTGCACGACGTGCCGACACTGTTACAAGTGTATATTTTGAATCAAGTTTGTTCATCAATGAGTCAATTGAAGGATCTAACATGGTTTATTCTACCCCCAGCATTTTTTTATATCTTGGTGCGACTCTGTCTCTGCGCAGGTGTTCTGCAAGGACGATCGCTTTGATTCTTTCACAAGCAAGCTCGACATCATCGTTTTCAACGACATAGTCGTAAGCATCCATCATTTCAATTTCTTCTTTCGCAGCAGCCATTCGGTTTCGAATGAGCTCCTCAGATTCTGTACCGCGAGTAATGATACGGTTTTGAAGTTCTGAAAGACTAGGCGGTGCAAGGAAAATAAAAAGACCTTCCGGGAATGCTTCTCTTACTTGAAGTGCACCTTGCACTTCAATTTCAAGGAAAACATCTTTTCCTTCGCTTAATGTCTGTTCTACATAGTCAACAGGCGTGCCGTAGTAATTCCCGACGTACTCTGCCCATTCTAACAGCTTTTTGTTTTCAATCATATGTTCAAATTCTTCCCTGGTTTTAAAGAAATAATCGACACCATTTCTTTCACCTTCACGCGGTTTGCGTGTCGTCACAGAAATAGAGTATTCAAATTTCGTATCTTCCTGGGAGAAAATGGCTTGTCTGACCGTTCCTTTTCCAACTCCCGAAGGTCCAGAGAGAACGATTAAAAGTCCTCTTTCTTTCATAATGGCGTATTACCCCTGCCCTTCATCTATGATTTCTTCTTTTACAGAAAGTCTTTGCGCGACAGTCTCAGGCTGAACGGCAGATAAGATGACATGGTCACTGTCCATAATGACAACAGCACGGGTTCTTCTTCCGTATGTAGCATCTATGAGCATGCCTCGATCTCTTGCGTCTTGTATCATTCGTTTAATCGGTGCTGATTCCGGACTGACGATCGAAATCATCCGATTCGCTGAAATGATGTTTCCAAATCCGATATTGATCAACTTTATGGTCATCTTCTTTCGTCCCCCTGTAATATAAACGTCTCTAGTCTCGCCGAAAGAGACGCACTGTAAACAGCATACACAATGACTATTCTATATTTTGCACTTGTTCTTTTATTTTTTCAATAGCACTTTTCATTTCAACCACCAGCTTTGTTAAATGGTGATGGTTCGCTTTTGATCCAATGGTGTTCACTTCACGGTTGAGCTCCTGTACAAGGAAGTCAAGTTTTCGGCCGGCAGCACCGCCTTGCAGCAAGATTTGCTGAAACTGCTGAAAATGACTTTTCAGTCTCGTAATCTCTTCTGTAATGTCACACCGGTCAGCAAAAATGGCAGCCTCTGTCGTTAGTCTGCTCTCGTCAAGCGCCTCTCCGATCCATTCTTGCAATCGCTGATTCAATCGTTCTTTGTACTGACTCACAACCTCTGGTGCAAAGACTTTGATTTCTTCTGTATAGGCCTCTAGTTCAGAAAGCCTCAGTTCACAGTCTTTTTGAAGTGATGCGCCCTCTTGCTCTCTCATGAAGCAAAGCTCCTTGACAGCAGCCTCGCAAGCTTCCATCAGCAGCTGCTCTAACTGTTCATTTCGGCTGGCTGACTCTTCCACTTGAACGGCAAGCTCCAGCCCCAATAAGTCATGTGCATGCTGAATGCCTGAAATGTGATAGCGTTCCTCGAGGTCTTTTGCGGCTTTCATGTATTCATCAAGCAGCGGCCAGTCGATCTGTAAGGACCGGCTTGCTAGTTTACCGCCTTCAATCGTGACAAACAGCTCAATTCTACCGCGCTGCACGTGACGAAGAATGATCTTTTTTAATGTATCTTCGAAATATAAAAGCGGCCTCGGCAAACGGGCATGAACCTCTTTAAAACGGTGATTGACCGATTTTAGCTCAACTGACACTGTCAGTTCTCCATCCGTTTTACTCGCTTGGCCGAATCCCGTCATACTGCGTATCATGTCAAAACACCCAATTCTTTCATATTAATAAAATGAAAAAGGTAATAGCAGACACTATTACCTCAAAATTATACCATAATCAATTATTTTTTTCTTGTCAAAAGTGATCCTGCCAGTAAAAAAGTTGGCAGTGCTGACATCCCAATGATCAGCAGCCAATCAATTGGTGCAACCGCCACCGTTTTGAAAATCGGCTGAAGCGGCGGGTAATAAATGACCACAAACATGAGTAAAAGTGATGACAAAACCGCACCGATCAAATAAAGGTTCCCAAATGGATTACGTTCAAAAATGGACCGTTCACTGCGGCAGTCAAATACATGAATGAGCTGCGCCAAAACAAGCGTACTAAATGCGACAGTCTGTGCATATTGCAGGTTGTTTGGATCGCGGTGATACACAAATATAAATGCCAAAAGGGTCGCAAGCCCGATGAGGAATCCTCTTGAGATGACCTTCCAGCCAAGCCCTCTAGCAAAAATGCCCTCTTTCACATTCCGCGGCTTTCTCTTCATGACATCGCCTTCTGGCTTATCCATGCCAAGTGCCATAGCCGGCAGACCATCTGTGACAAGGTTTACCCATAAGATTTGTATAGGAACGAGCGGAAGCGGAAGCGCGAGGAGCATCGCAAACAGCATGACCAAAATTTCTCCGACATTTGATGCCAGCAAATAACGGACAAACTTACGAATGTTTTCATAAATATTCCGGCCCTCTTTAATGGCGGATTTTATGGTCGCAAAGTTGTCGTCAAGTAAAATAAGAGAAGACGCTTCTTTGGCTACGTCTGTTCCAGTGATGCCCATGGAAATGCCAATATCTGCTTGTTTAATGGCAGGCGCATCATTGACCCCGTCACCTGTCATCGCCACAACATGACCATTTTTTTGATAGGCTTTGACAATTCTCAGTTTATGCTCAGGGGAAACCCGGGCAAAGACGTATACATTTTCAGCCGTTTGCTCAAGCTCTTTGTCGCTCATCTGATCAAGCGCTTTTCCGTCGAGCACCTGTCCTTGCTTCGGTAAAAGGCTTAAGTCTTTGGCAATCGCTTTGGCCGTTTCTACGTGGTCGCCTGTAATCATGACCGTTTTAATCCCGGCATCCCGGCACTCTTTAATCGCTCGTCTGACTTCAGGGCGCGGTGGATCGATCATGCCCTCTAACCCGATCAATGTTAAATCGGTTTCAGCCTGCTTTACAGAGGTGATTTTTTCCGTCAGACCGACTTTTTTATAGGCAATGGCAATGGTTCTAAGCGCCTGTCTTGCTAAGCCTTGAATTGCAGCTTCTGTTTCTTGCCTGTGAGTGGCTGAAAAAGAAGCTGTGCGCCCGCCGTGCATGATATGACTTGAACGGTTCATTAGTACATCCGGCGCACCTTTTGCAATGACATACCGCTCTTTTTGATTCGTTTCAACGACGACTGACATCATCTTTCTTTCTGAATCAAAAGGAAACTCCTCAATGACATGAAATCCAGCTTCGATGAATTGCTCTGTAAAACCCGCTTTACGTGCTGCGGTGAGAAGCGCCCCCTCTGTCGGATCTCCATCAAGCCTCATCTCCCCGTCTTTTTCAACGATGGTCGATGTATTACAAAGCGCCCCGTATAATAACACCTTTTGCAGGCTTGGGTGCTTGTCAGCATGGACGATTTCTCCGTTCAAGGTAAAGTCACCGGATGGCTCGTAGCCTGTGCCAGAAATATTCCACGTTTTCCCCTCTGCCCACACATGGGTCACGGTCATTTTATTTTGCGTCATCGTTCCTGTTTTATCTGAGCAAATGATTGACGCGCAGCCGAGTGTTTCCACCGCGGGGAGCTTTCTGACAATCGATTTTTGTTTGATCATCCGCTGCACCCCTAGGGAAAGTGCAACAGTGACGATCGCCGGCAGGCCTTCTGGAATCGCCGCAACAGCAAGAGATACTCCCGCTAGGAACATATGATACAATTCATGTCCTTGCACAACCCCGAGAACAACAACGAGCACCGTTAAAAATAAAGCAGCCACAATCAGAATTTTCCCAAGCTGCTCGAGACGTCTTTGCAGCGGCGTTTCCATGTTACCTGCTGCATCCAGCATGCCGGCAATTTGTCCCATCGCCGTATTCATCCCTGTACCAATGACAATCCCTACGCCGCTGCCTCTAGTGACAAGCGTCCCCATAAAGGCCATGTTCGTCAAATCTCCGAGAGAGACATGACCGCTTGAAAGCGGACTTGCGTGTTTGACCGCTGGGATGGACTCACCAGTGAGAGCGGACTCCTCGATTTCTAAGCTCTTTGTTTCTAGTAATCTAATATCTGCCCCAATCCGGTCTCCGCTTGAAAATTTCACAATATCCCCTGGCACGAGATGTTTAGACGGGATCTTGACCCATTCATTATTTCTCCTTGCATACACGTGCGGAGTTGATAATTCTTTTAACGCTTGAAGGGATTTTTCCGCCCGGCGTTCTTGATAAAAGCCGAGTACACCATTAATTAAAACAATGGCTACAATTGCAACAGCATCAATGTATTCTCCTAAAAAGGCAGAAATGATTGTTGCTGCCAGCAAGATTAACACCATGAAATCTTTAAACTGTGCTAAAAAAATGATCAGAGCCGACGCCTTTTTTCCTTCCTGCAATTCATTTGGCCCGTGTTTTTCAAGCCGCTTTTGTACATCTTTTTCTGACAGTCCGTCACCTATCGATGTATTCATTGTTTTTAATAAATCGGTTTGGTTCAGTTCATGCCAATTCATTTGACCTCGTCCACTCCTCTTTTGTTCTCTCTCATATGCAGTGTTCTATAAGCCAGTTTATTCAGACTCGTCCTAAATCATGCTATAATAATAAGACTGCCTAAAGAACGAGAAAACGGAAGGTTCTTTCAGTAGATTTGTGTGAAAGAAGAGGGTGTATCCAACATGTCATTTGACGGCATTTTTACATATGGTATGACAAATGAATTGCAAGAGACTTTAACTGGCGGGAGGATTTCAAAAATCCATCAGCCATATAAACACGAGCTGATTTTTCATATTCGGGCAAACGGGAAAAATCACAAGCTGCTTTTATCGGCTCATCCGAGCTATGCGAGAGTGCAGCTCACAGAGCATCAATACGACAATCCAAGCGAGCCGCCGATGTTTTGTATGCTGCTCAGAAAGCATCTTGAGGGTGGCTTTATTGAACGTTTTGAACAGATTGGGTTTGACCGGGTGATCGTGCTTCATGTGAGAAGCCGAAATGAAATCGGTGATGAACAGACGCGTAAGCTTTACATTGAAATCATGGGACGTCATAGTAATTTGATTCTTGTAGAGGATGGAACGCAGCAGATCATTGATGGTTTAAAACACCTTTCTCCATCTGTGAACAGCTATCGAACGGTGCTTCCTGGTCATGAATACCTTCTGCCGCCTGCGCAGCAAAAATTGAATCCTTTTGACGTGACAAAGGATGATATTTTGAAGCATTTACGCTTTCAAGAAGGAAAGATCGCGAATCAAATTGTCGATACCTTCTCTGGGGTTTCCCCGCTGTTTGCAAAGGAAGCAGTACACCGGGCCGGCCTTGCCAATCAAGAAACAATTCCAAATACACTGCTCGACATGTTCCAGCTCATTCGCATGCATTCTTTTACGCCGCAGCTCACAAGAAAAGACGGGAAAGAGTATTTTTATTTATTAGAGCTTCAGCATGTCCATGGCGAGATGAAGACATTCGACTCACTCAGCCAGCTGCTTGACCGCTTTTATTTCGGAAAAGCTGAGAGAGACAGAGTCAAACAGCAGGCGGCAGACCTTGAACGATTTGTCGTCAATGAAAAAAAGAAAAATGAAAACAAGCTTAAAAAGCTAAAAAGAACACTTGAAGAATCTCAAGATGCACACAAATATCAGCTCTATGGTGAGCTGTTAACAGCCAATTTATATGCGATTAAAAAAGGGGATAAAGAAGCGACTGTCATCAATTATTACGATGAAGACGGCGGAGAAATCACGATCCCGCTCAAAACAAATAAAACCCCTTCTGAAAATGCACAGGCATATTTCACAAAATATCAAAAGGCAAAAAATGCTGTAGAAGCTGTAAATGAACAAATTAAGCGGACACATGAAGAAATTGCTTATTTTGAAGAGCTGATTCAGCAGCTGTCCTCTGCTTCGCCGAAGGATTTAGAGGAAATGAGAGAAGAGCTTGTTGAAGGAAAATATTTGCGCGCCAAACAAAAGCGCCACGCCAAAAAGAAAAAACCGGCGGCCATTCAGCTCGAAACGTATGAATCGTCCCAAGGCATACCAATTTTAGTCGGAAAAAACAACAAACAAAACGAGTATTTGACTACAAAGGCAGCTGCTCGTGATGATATTTGGCTGCATACAAAGGATATTCCTGGATCACATGTCGTCATCCGCCACCAAGCACCTGATGAACAAACGCTGCTTGAAGCGGCTCAAATTGCCGCCTACTTCTCGAAGGCAAAAGAGTCCGGCTCCGTTCCTGTCGATTATACGAAAATCCGGCATGTGAAAAAACCAAACGGAGCAAAGCCTGGCTTTGTTACGTATGATCAGCAGCAAACATTATTTGTCACGCCTGACGAAGATCTTGTGCTCAAGCTGAGAAAATAAATAAAAAAGCCGATAAAATCGAGGGTCAGTCCCCGATTTTATCGGCTTTTTCTTTGTCGTTTTTTTCTTTCGATGTAAAGGGCATCAAGTGCGTCAATATCCTCTTCTTCAAGCAAGGATTCAATTGCCGCAGCCAATTGTTTTGTCCGGGCGGGGCTTGCACCGCTTGTAGAAACTGAAATCGTCACTTTTCCTGCTTTGACAACCTTCGGCACCATCACATTGCCGAGCTCAGATTGGCTCACACAATTCACGAGCTGGTGAGGCTGTGCTGTTTGTGCAATCCATTCATTTACCGAAGGGTCGTTTGTAGCAGCAACAATGAAAAACGCATCCTTTAAATCTTCAGCGTCTACTTTCTTTTCCTTCCAATTGAGCGCATATGTATCAATGAGGCGTTCCATCTCTTCAGAAATATTAGGACTCACAACGGTTATCTGGCAAGACTCCGTACACAATGCCTTTGCTCTTCTTAACGCGACAGATCCGCCGCCGGCGATGACCACTTGTTTATCGGTTAAATCAAGATGGACTGGAAGCATGGATTTCTCCTCGGAAACGAAACGCATCGTCTTTGTTTAAAATGGTTTCTTGCACGCGTTCAATATAAGCCGATTTGACATGCGGATGAAAGCCAATATACCGGCATACCCGGACATCTTTCAGCCGCTTTCTCGCCTGAGCGGCTTCACTTTCAATTTCTTTCATTAAAATCCCCGTAAACAGCAAGTAAGGAACGAGATAGACAGGCCCATCGTCATCTGCTGATAACTGCGCGAGAACATCTCGATAATTTGGCTCACATGCTGTAATAAAACACGGAAGAACCTCTGCATGCGGAAGCAGATTTCGGACATCGTCTGCAATGCCAAACACATCTCGCTTCACATCCGGATCAGAGCTCCCGCGGCCAATTAAAAGAATCCGCGCGCGCGCGCCTTGATATCCTGCTTCTTCAATTCTTGCGGCAACCGCTTTTGTTACTTCTTGATTCACGCCGATTGGCTTTCCATATGTGACCTTCACTTGCGGGAAACGCGCATGCACTTTCTCAATTTCGACCGGGATATCCGATTTGGCATGCATGGCAGTTAAAAGGAGGAGCGGGACGATTGCAATGTGTGTCGCTCCTTTTTTCACACAGGCCTCAAATCCTTCTTCTATAGAAGGGTCCGTCAGCTCTAAAAAACAAATTTCTTGTATATCTGCTTTCACTAACGGCATACAGCTTTTCATAAAAGAAATGGCCTTATCTTGTGCTTCTTTTACCCTGCTTCCATGCCCAACATAAAGGACAGCTTGTTTCATGCGGCTCCTCCCTCTCACTTGTTTTCATCAGACGAAAAGACACGATGTATGCACGTGTCTTTTCTCTATCATTCTCATTTCTCAATGAATGCAGGTTCAAACCAGTTCAGCTTTTGATGAAAATGAACGACATCTCCAACAACAATTAAACTTGGATGCTCGATCCCTTCTTTTTCAACGGTTTCAGACAGTGTCGCCACCGTGCAGCACGTTGTCTTTTGCCTTGTTGTGGTTCCCCAGTGTATAAATGCAGCGGGTGTTTCTGGGTCCCGTCCATTTTTCAAAAGCAGGCGCTGCACTCTTTCCACGTTTTTGACACCCATGTAAATCACAAGAGTATCAATCCCTGTAGCCAGCGCCTCCCACTTTTCTTCAAAATGTTCATCCTTTTGATAGTGACCCGTGACAAAAGCAACATTTGAGCTGAATTCACGATGTGTCACAGGGATGCCCGCATAAGCAGCCGCTGCAATCCCAGAAGTAATTCCTGGGACGACCTCATACGGAATTCCGTGCTCAGCTAAGCATTCGATTTCTTCACCGCCGCGGCCAAAGACAAAGGGGTCGCCGCCTTTCAGCCGAACGACAACGTTCCCTTCCTTTGCATGAGCCACAAGCGCTTCATTGATAGCTTCCTGTCTCATTGTATGATGATTTGGCAGCTTGCCGCAATAAATCAATTCCGCCTCCGGTTTGGCATGGGCGAGAATTTCTTGATTGACAAGACGATCATATAAGATGACATCTGCCCGCTGTATCGCCTTATGGGCCTTTAATGTTATTAAATCTGGGTCACCGGGTCCAGCACCCACAATGTATACTTTCCCCATCTTGCTTTTCTCCCCCTGCCATCAGGCGATTATTTCGTTGTTCCTTTTACATAATCAACAAGACGCTGTTTAGATTCCTCACGGGATAATTCCCCTGTATCTAATACGAGCTCAGGCGCAGCAGGCTCTTCATACGGTGAATCGATTCCAGTGAAAAACGGAATTTCACCGTTTCTCGCCTTTTTATATAACCCTTTTGGATCACGCTCTTCACACACGTTCAGATCACATTTGACAAATACTTCGTGAAATTCCCCATCTTCGACCAACTGTCTGACAGTGTGGCGGTCTTCTTGAAATGGAGAAATAAAAGCAGTGATGACAATCGTCCCTTGCTCCACAAATAATTTTGCTACTTCTCCGATCCGGCGGATGTTTTCTTTTCTGTCATCATCTGAAAACCCTAGATCTTTATTGAGTCCGTGCCGCACGTTATCGCCGTCAAGAACTGTGACTTGGTAGCCTTGTTCAAACAGCTCTCTCGCGGCTGCATTCGCGATCGTTGATTTACCTGACCCACTTAGACCTGTAAGCCAGATAATGCCGCTCGTATGATTGTTTTTCTGCTGATATTCTTTTTTTGTAATTGATGAATCATGCCACACGATATGTTCGTTGCTCATGTCATACCCTCCCATTAAGATACCGTCGTTTTTAATCCTTCGATTAATGTTTCAATGACTTCTTTTCGGCTGAACGTGCTTGGTGGTAATTCACCGTTTCTCAGCATTGTTCGAACCTTTGTACCTGAAAGAATGACATGCTCGCTTTTGTCGTGAGGACACGTTTTTGGAGTGGCCATCGCTTCACATGTATTACAGTAGAAGCTGTGTTCAAATTTTAATGGAGTAATGCCGATTTCTTCGCTTGTAAATTGATCAAATAGTTCCTGCGCCTCGTATGTGCCGTAATAGTCACCAACACCTGCATGATCTCTTCCAACAATAAAATGGGTGCAGCCATAATTTTTCCGCACTAGCGCATGAAAAATGGCTTCCTTTGGTCCAGCATAACGCATTGCAGCAGGAAAAACACCTAAAAAGACGCGGTCTTTTGGATAATAACCGTCCAATAATACTTGATAGCTTTTCATTCTTACATCTGCCGGGATGTCGTCAGATTTTGTTTCACCGACAAGCGGATTTAAAAATAAACCATCGACTGTTTCCAGTGCTGTTTTTTGAATATATTCATGAGCACGATGAACAGGGTTTCTCGTTTGGAAACCAACAATGGTTTTCCAGCCATTATCTTTAAAATGACGTCTTGTTTCTTCTGGTTCATACGTAAATTGAGGGAATGGTTTTTCACTGCGTTTCGTCAGTGTAATTTTTCCGCCAATGTAAGTATCGCCGCGTTCAAATAATTTTTTCACGCCTGGATGATTGCGGTCATCTGTTTTATAGACATTCACCGCTTCTTTTTCTTTATCTGGTGTGTATTGATCCTCTACTTCAATGACCCCATATACAGTTCCATTGTAGGATAAGCGCACGATATCGCCTTGATGGATTTCCGCCGCCTTTTCTTTTGTTACTGGCAGTGTAATAGGAAGAGACCAAACGACACCACTTGCTAGCCGCATACTGCTTACAACTGCTTCATAATCAGCTTTTGTTAAAAACCCTTCAATTGGACTATATCCGCCAATTGCAATGAGTTCAAGGTCTGCAAAGGAAATCGCATCTAGTTCAATTTCCTTCGCAGCCGTGCTGAGATCATATTCTTCATTTACTCGATTAATTAATACGCCACCATGTGGTGTTAAACTCATTTGTTCATCTTCCTCTCAATGTTCATATTTATTAGATGTTAATAGTCGGATTTATGATTAAATCCCGCCGCCCTGTTCATGAATAGAGCTGCTTTCATTTTTGACTGCCTTCATCAGACTCAGCGCACCAAGTGAGGCAAGCAGTACACTCATCATGATAAAGATAGAGTAATAGTCTCCTTTTAAGAAAAGGCTCACAAGCAAATACGAGAGGCTGAGTGATAAAAAAGGTGAGACCACCCATACTTTCAGCATTTTTTTCACAACATGTTTGTGAAAAATGTTAGGCCCGCCTTTTGCCATTCCAAGCCCGATGATAGACGAGGAGGTGATTTGCGTAAGTGGAACGGGCAGCCCAAAAATAGAGCTGACGATGACAAGCCCGGCACCGGTACTCGAAAGTAAAATCCCTTCGCCTGTTTGATAGCGGGTAATTTTCTTTCCGTTTGTTTCCAGCACTCTTCTGCCTAGCAAGAGGGCCCCTGCTGCGACGAAGATTCCGCCGTAAAGTGTTCCCTGCCCAACTGACAAAACGCCTGAAGCGACGAGCGGGCCGACGGCATTTGCCACATTGTTCATACCGGCTGAAAATGCCTCTAAAAATCCGCTGAGGATTAATACGACAGATAAAATAGCTGTGCCTTTTTTAGACAGCTTCCGTTTAGGGAACATTCTGATGATTTTGACGACAGCAAAGGTAAAAAGAAAGGCAAAAAGCGGGATGATGATCCAAAATGCTACAATCACTAAAATGGATTTCACAAACAATACTTTATACGCGACTGCCACACCAACCACAGCCCCTACTGTGACCTCACTTGTTGATAAAGGAATCGCCATGAGATTCGCTATGAAAAGTGATAGTGCAGCAGAACCAATGATAATACAAACGATTTCAAGTGTAATGACTGATTCTGGCATAATACCAGAGCTGATCGTTTTGACGACCTCGCCGCCGCCAATCACTGAACCTGCTAAAATCCCCACTGCACAAAAACTGAGTGCATAAATGGGCTTTTGAATGGCACCTGATCCATACGCAATGCCCATAGAAGCAGCTGCCCCGCTTGCGCCTATGTTTAAAGCAAAGAATAGACTAAATAAAATTGCGGCGATTTCCATACATTATGCTCCCTTACTCATGTAATCCGCACTCTGTCTTTGCTGTTCCTGACCATCTGCCAGAACGCAGATCATCTGCAGTAAATGCTGGCTGTGTACACGGTGCACAGCCGATACTTGGATATCCTTGGTCATGCAGCGGATTATAAGTAAGTTCCTCTCTAGATGCATATCTCCATATGTCCTTCCACGTCCAATGGATGAGCGGACATACTTTCACTGATTTGAATTTTTCATCCTTATTTAAGAAATTCGTCCCTGCTCGTTTTGGTGACTGCTCTCTTCTTAAACCGGAAAGCCATGCTGGATAACCAGAGAGGGCTTCTTGCAAAGGAATGACCTTACGCATATGGCAGCAGCTTTGAGGATTTGTTTTCCATAATTCATCACCGTGCTGCTCATTTTGCTGTTCAACCGTCAGCTCAGGCGTTTTCAATACAATGTCTAAACCCGGGTATCTTTCCTTAACCGCATCAATTGTGTCGTATGTTTCCTTAAAATGCAGACCTGTATCTAAAAAGACAATTCTCGCATCTTTTTTTACTTTTGCAATCAGATCAATCAGAACGATGCCCTCGATGCCAAAGCTGCACGCATACACGAGCTGGTCACCATAATGACCGTACGCCCATTTCAGTACAGACAGGGCTCCTTTATACAAATCATCCTCTTGAAATGTAATGGACGGCTCTTGCCAATTTTCATAAGTTAACATGATTTCTCCCCTTCCGGAGTACCGCTCATATTGCTAATTTCCGCACTACTTCAATCTAATTTTTTCGTTTTTTTCCACTTGAATCACTTGACCGTCCTGAACAATTAACGTAATTGAACCGAATTTCATATCCCCAATCAGTTCTTGCATATGCTTTACTAAGTCCTCATCCTGATTTTGTTTCACTTCCATCTCCTCTTCCTCCTCACCGTTAAAATAAAAAAACTTTCTTTCAGTCCGAAAGAAAGATGAGGAAGCTCACGATTTCCTTATCTTTCAAAATAGAATCATTTTGCAGGAAGTAGCACCTTGCGGATCGCAGGTTGCCGGGTTTCATCGGGCCAGTCCCTCCACCTCTCTGGATAAGAGTTTCAATTTGTCTTAAATATTAACACAATTCAAACAAAAGTCAACCCGACTTTATTGATAGGATTAGTTTTTATTAAAATTTGAGTCTATTTTACTATTTTTACCCAAATAAAAAAGCCGTGCGGGCAGGCACAGCTTTTGTTAACGATAGGCTAAAATGCTCTTCATTCTAGTCCTTTTTCTTCTTTTCAGACCGTTTCTTCCATCCAAGATTCAGAGGACGGATCCTGTCTCCAGCGTTTTAGTTTGTTCATCGCAGACGGCTCAATCGCTTTCAGTTCAAGTGCCACGTCTGTCAATGTGTCATAGTCTGTCAGGGTGACATACGGAATATTTTTTTCTTGAAAAGCGGCCGCTGCTTTTGGCAGTCCGTATGTGAAGATTGCGGCAACTCCTAGTACCTCGCAGCCCTCAGCTTGAAGAGCAGCGACCACTTCAAGCACACTGCCTCCTGTGGAAATAAGGTCTTCAACGACGACAACCTTTTGGCCTTTCGATACGGCCCCTTCAATTTGATTTCCTTTGCCGTGTGCTTTCGGCTTACTTCTGACATAACACATCGGGATGTTCAAGCGGTCTGCTGCTAATGCCGCATGCGGAATGCCTGCTGTTGCAGTACCCGCGACAACCTCTGCTCCCTTGAAATGAGTGAGAATCAAATCTTTTAGACCTTCCGCAATGTCGTGTCTGACTTCTGGATATGATAATGTCAGGCGGTTATCACAATAGATCGGTGATTTTATACCGCTCGCCCATGTAAACGGTTCGTCTGGTTTTAATGAGACCGCTTTGATTTGTAATAGATGTTTCGCGATTTTTGATTTCATCTGGCAGTCACTCCCACTCTTTCAAAATTTGATGATAGGCTTCTATTGGTTTATCCGCTTTTGTGATTGATCTTCCGACAACGATTTGTGAAACACCTTGCTCTTTTGCATAGGCAGGTGTCGCCACACGCTGTTGGTCGTCGGTTTGATCATTTGGTAAGCGAATTCCTGGCGTTACAGTGAGAAAAGAGGGTGAGATATGCTCATGAAGTGCTTTAGATTCATGAACAGAGCAAACAACCCCGTCCAGCCCACTTTCATATGCTAATTGTCCGTACCGGATAACAGTCTCTTGCAGCGGACGGTCAATGAGTAATTCTTTTCTCATCATGTCTTCTGACGTACTAGTCAGCTGGGTCACTGCAATAATGCCCGGGCGGCTTTGTCCAGCAGGAGTCCCGCTTTCAAGTCCCTCTAATGCAGCCTGCATCATTCGTTTCCCGCCAGCAGCATGCACATTGACCAAATCAACGCCAAGTGCGGAAAGCCGGTTCATCGCTTTTTGCACCGTTGTTGGAATGTCATGTAATTTTAAATCGAGAAAAATGCGGCAATTTTTTTCTTTCAGCTCATCAAGGATGGCAGGTCCTTCTTGGTAAAACAGCTCCATGCCGACCTTCACAAATAATGGTGTCCCTTCAAAGGGATCTAAAAAGGCAAGCGCCTCCTGCCCTGATGGAAAATCAAGCGCGATGATGGGCAAGTGCTTCATGTTTCCAGCTCCTTCCGATACATTCCTCTACAGATGAATAACCATATGCCGCTAACACATTTGGCAGCTCTTCAATGATTTCCGGGCAAATAAATGGATTCACAAAATTGGCTGTACCGACAGCTACTGCACTTGCACCTGCTAGTAAAAATTCAAGTACATCTTCAGCACTTTGCACTCCGCCCATCCCGATAATCGGAATAGAAACCGCTTGACTCACCTCATGCACCATGCGCACAGCGACAGGTTTGACAGCTGGTCCTGATAATCCGCCTGTTTTATTGGCAAGAATGGGTTTCCCCGTTTTTAAATCTAAACGCATCCCGATTAATGTGTTAATCATGGTGAGTCCATCCGCTCCAGCAGCTTCTATCGCTTGAGCAATCTCCACAATATTGGCTACGTTAGGTGACAGTTTGACATAGACAGGAACAGAAGAGACTTCCTTGACTGCTTTTGTTAATGACGCCGCCATATTTGGATCTGTACCAAAGGCGATCCCTCCTGTTTTAACATTTGGGCAAGAAATATTCAGTTCAAGGGCATGAACATTTTTGGCTTGACTGATTTGCTTGGCTACTTCAACATAATCTTCGACCTGTGAGCCAGCAACATTCGCAATAATAGGTGTATCAAACTGCTCGAGCCAAGGCAATTCATTTTCAAGCACGCCTTTTAGACCTGGGTTTTGAAGACCGATTGCATTGAGCATACCGGCTCCTGTCTCAGCTACCCTTGGAGTTGGGTTGCCAAATCTCGGTTCAAGGGTTGTGGCTTTGATCATGATACCGCCCAGTAATGATAGGTCATATAAGGATGCAAATTCTCTCCCAAATCCAAAGCAGCCTGATGCAGGGATAATTGGATTCTTTAAAGATAATCCCGGTAACTCAACGTTTAGCATGACAATGCCACCTCCTCTGCTTTAAAAACAGGTCCATCAAGACAGACTTTGACGTAAGGTTTGTCGAGCTGATCGGTATGACAGACACATGCAAAGCAGGCACCAATCCCGCAGCCCATTCGTTCTTCCATCGAAATGTAGACGGGCTTATCAGGATACGTGTCTTTCAGCGCTTTTAGCATAGGTGTTGGACCGCAGGAGAGCAGCACATCAAAGCTCAGGTTTTGCTCTTTTATCACATCTGTTACAAAGCCTTTAGCACCATATGTGCCATCAACCGTTGCAATAAACGTATCGCCGAGTGCTTGAAATTTCTCCTCGTAAAATACATCCTTTTTCGATTGAAAGCCGAGGACATGCTTTACGATGACGCCTTTTTTCGTTAAACGCTTGGACAGCTCATATAGAGGCGGTACGCCAATTCCGCCGCCGACTAGTAATGCCGTCTCTCCGGGCTTGACGACTGAAGGATCATACCCGTTTCCAAGCGGCCCTAATACATCAACTGTTTCTCCCTCCCGCTTTTGGGAGAGGAGCTTTGTGCCCTCTCCTTCTGCGCGGTAAATGATGGTTGCTTCTTTTTGCTCGGCATGAATGTTGGCAATACTGATCGGTCTTCTCAGCAGCGGTGTCATGGATTCACTGACCTTTAGATGAAGAAATTGTCCAGCCGTTTGAAAGGAGTCCACAAGGTCACCTTTTAATGTCATTTCGTAAATATGATCAGCGATCTCTCGGTTCGAGACGACCGTCAAGTATGCTTTTTTCATATCGTTACTGTCACCTCAGCATTCGTTTTCACTTCTGGCATTTCATCCGCTCTAAATGTCATGCTCTCAAGCACTCGTAAAATGGCTTCTGCTGTGTCTAGGGACGTTAAGCAGGCCACTCCGTTTTCAACAGATTCACGTCTAATTCTAAAGCCGTCTCTTGCCGGCTGTTTTCCTTTTGTTAATGTGTTGATCACGAATTGGGCTTCCCCGTTTCGAATGACATCGAGAAGATTTTTGCCTTCTTCTCCAATTTTGCCGACCACACTTGATGGAATGGAGGCTTGTTTTAAATAATTCGCCGTTCCTTCTGTTGCTAAAATATGATAGCCGATCGAATGGAATCTTCTTGCGATCTCAAGTCCTTCTTCTTTATCCTTATCAGCCACTGTCAGAAGAACTGCTCCGTCTTTAGGAATTTGAATGCCTGATGCAATCAATCCTTTATATAAGGCTTTTTCGATCGTGACATCTTTCCCCATGACTTCACCTGTTGATTTCATTTCAGGCCCGAGTGTAATATCCACTCTTCTTAATTTTGCAAAAGAGAAGACTGGAACTTTGACGTACACTCCTTCTTGCTCTGTGTGAAGCCCTTCTTCGTAGCCATAATTTTTGAGCTTGTCCCCCAAGATGACTTTTGTCGCAAGGTTTGCCATCGGGATGCCTGTAATTTTACTTAAGAAAGGAACCGTCCGGCTTGATCTCGGGTTCACTTCAAGTACATACACTTCACCTTTTGATAGGACAAATTGTATGTTCAAAAGCCCAATAATGTTGAGTCCTTTGGCAAGCTTGATCGTGTATTCTGCGATCTTCGCTTTGATGTCCTCAGACAATGTTTGCGGCGGATAGACCGCAATCGAGTCACCAGAGTGAACTCCGGCTCTTTCAATGTGTTCCATAATGCCTGGGATCACGACAGTTTCTCCATCAGACACGGCATCTACTTCAATTTCTTTTCCTGTCAAATACTTGTCAATTAACACCGGATGCTGCGGGTTGACCTTCACTGCATTCTCCATGTAGTGAAGAAGCTCAGCTTCTTGATACACAATTTCCATCGCGCGGCCGCCTAATACATAGGAAGGACGGACAAGGACTGGGTAGCCGATTTGATTGGCAATCGCTACAGCTTCAGGCACAGACGTTGCTGTTTTCCCTTTAGGCTGCGGCACACCGAGTGTTTCTAACGTTTGTTCAAACTTGTCCCGGTTTTCTGCGCGGTCTAGGTCTTCTAGAGAAGTTCCAAGAATTTCAACCCCTCTATTTGATAATTCGTCTGCTAGGTTGATCGCCGTTTGTCCGCCGAACTGAACAACGACTCCTTCAGGCTGTTCAAGGTCGATGATGTGCATGACATCTTCTACAGTGAGTGGTTCAAAGTAAAGCTTATCTGAAATACTAAAGTCTGTTGAGACCGTTTCAGGGTTGTTGTTAATAATGATCGCTTCATAGCCTGCTTGTTTAATTGCCCACACAGAGTGAACGGTCGCATAATCAAATTCAACTCCTTGTCCAATTCGGATAGGACCTGAACCTAATACGATGACGCTTTTCTTGTCAGTCCGTTCTGATTCATTTTCATCTTCATACGTGCTGTAGAAATATGGTGTCTCTGATTCAAATTCTGCTGCACATGTATCCACCATTTTGTATACAGGTACAATGCCTGCTTCTTGTCTTAGCTTGTAGACATCCGCTTCGTTCATATTCCACTCGCGGCTAATGTAGATATCTGAGAAGCCTTTTTCTTTTGCTTCTTTTAATACGTCTGTATTGCCTTTGTTTTCTTTTAATGTCTTCTCAAAGACGATAATGCCTTCCAGCTTATGAAGGAAGAAGTAATCAATTTTTGAGAATTCATGTATTTGTTCGACTGTATAGCCTCTTCTAAGTGCCTCAGCGATATAAAATAATCGTTCGTCTCCCGCTTTGATAATCCGCTTTTCAAGCACTTCATTTGTGATGTCTGCTTCATCTTTTAATTCAATGTGATGCACATCGGCTTCAAGTGAACGTACTGCCTTTAGAAGAGACTCTTCTAATGTACGGCCGATCGCCATGACTTCACCAGTTGCCTTCATTTGCGTACCAAGACGTCTGTTGGCAGATTCAAATTTATCGAACGGCCAGCGCGGTATTTTAGAAACGATATAGTCAAGTGCCGGCTCGAAGGCTGCATAGGTTTTACCTGTGACTGGGTTCATCATTTCATCAAGCGTTAAGCCGACAGCAATTTTCGCTGCCAATTTGGCAATTGGATAGCCTGTTGCTTTTGACGCAAGCGCAGAGGAACGGCTCACACGCGGGTTTACTTCGATGATATAGTATTGAAAGCTGTTTGGATCAAGTGCCAGCTGAACATTACAGCCGCCTTCAATGCCAAGTGCACGGATCAGCTTAAGCGACACATTTCGAAGCAGCTGATATTCTCGGTCACTTAACGTTTGGCTTGGTGCTACAACAATACTGTCACCTGTATGGATGCCGACAGGGTCAAAGTTTTCCATGTTACAAACAACGATTGCATGGTCACCGCTGTCTCGCATGACTTCATATTCAATTTCTTTAAAGCCGGCAATGCTTTTTTCAAGTAAGCATTGTGTGACTGGGCTAAGCTTCAGACCGTTTTCAACGATTTCCTTCAGTTCTTGCTCGTTTGTACAAATACCGCCGCCCGTTCCGCCTAATGTATAGGCTGGTCTGACAATGACAGGGAAACCGATTTGATCCGTGAACGCCATCGCTTCTTCAAGGTTATGAATGATTTCACTTTCTGGTACTGGCTCATTTAGTTCATTCATTAAATTACGGAATAAATCTCTATCCTCTGCTTTTTGGATGGCTGACAGCTTTGTACCGAGTACTTCAACGCCGCATTCAGCTAATACGCCAAGCTCTGATAATTCAACTGCAAGGTTTAATCCAGTTTGCCCGCCAAGCGTTGGTAAGATTGCATCAGGGCGTTCTTTTCGAATGATTCGTTTTAAAAATTCTGGTGTCAGTGGTTCGATGTATACCTTATCAGCCATTTCTGTATCTGTCATGATGGTTGCAGGGTTAGAGTTGACAAGAACGACTTCATAGCCCTCTTCTTTTAGCGCTAAGCAAGCCTGTGTGCCTGCATAGTCAAACTCCGCTGCCTGACCGATGATGATAGGACCTGATCCGATTACTAAAATCTTTTTGATGTCTACGCGTTTTGGCATACTTCTTCCCCTTCTTTCTCAGTCGTATGAATCATTTCCATGAACTGGTCAAATAAGTAGTTTGCATCTTCTGGACCCGGTGATGCTTCTGGGTGGTACTGAACAGTGAATGCTGGTGCTTCTTTATGTTTTAATCCTTCAATCGTATTGTCGTTTAGGGCAATATGTGTGACTTCGAGCACGTCTTCGTTAATACTGCTAACCGTGTAGCCGTGGTTTTGAGACGTCAGTGTCACCTTGCCAGTTGCTAGTTCTTTCACCGGATGGTTTGATCCTCTGTGGCCAAATTTCATTTTTTCTGTGCTTGCACCACACGCTAGAGCAAATAATTGATGTCCGAGGCAAATTCCAAAGAGCGGCACCTTTCCAATCAATTGCTGAATCATCTCAACGGCTTCCGGTACATCCACGGGATCTCCAGGTCCGTTTGAAAGCATGATGCCATCAGGCTTTAGCTGCAGCACTTCATCTGCAGTGATATTGTATGGCACCACAATGACGTCGCAGTCACGTTTATTGAGCTCGCGCAAAATACCGTGCTTCATGCCGAAATCGACAAGGACAATTCTTTTTCCTCTGCCTGGGCTTGGGTACGCATTTTTCACAGATACTTGACTCACTTGATCTGTTGGCAGCTGCAATGTTTGAAGGCGGCGGACAACGTCTTCTACTTGTTCATCAGGTCCTGCAAATGCCCCTCTTAAAGTGCCTGCACTTCGAATCATTCGAGTCAGCTTCCGTGTATCGATTCCGCTCAGCCCCGGAATGTTTTTCATTTTTAAATATTCATCGAGTGAATATGAAGAGCGCCAGTTTGAGGGCTTTTCACAAAGCTCTTTCACAATCAGCCCTTTCACAAACGGTGTGATCGATTCAAAATCATCACGGTTAATGCCATAGTTGCCGATAAGCGGGTAAGTCAGTGTGACAATTTGTCCGCAGTATGATGGATCAGATAAAATTTCTTGATAGCCCGTCATCCCTGTATTAAAGACGACTTCTCCGACTGATGGTTCTAAGCTGCCAAAGCCTGTTCCTTCAAATACTGTTCCGTTTTCTAGCACTAAACGTCTCTTCATTTTACTAGTCTCCCCTCTTCATAAACGACTTTCCCAGATGCAAGTGTCATGACCGGCCATCCTGATACAGTCAATTTGTCAAACGGTGTATTTTGCCCTTTAGATAAGAAGCTTGTTTTATCGATTGCCATTTCTTTGTTTAAATCAATAAGTGTGATATCAGCTATGTGCCCTTCTTCAAGCTTTCCGTATGGAAGGGAAAATGCTTCTGCTGGTTTGATTGTCATATAATCAACGAGTTCTTTTAATGTCCATTCGCCTGTTTTGACAAATCGTGTATACAGAAGCGGGAACGCTGTTTCAAGTCCCACAATTCCAAACGGGGCACGCTGCATGGTTTCGTTCTTTTCTTCTTCTGTATGCGGCGCATGGTCTGTTGCGATGAAATCAATCGTTCCATCTAACAGTCCCTCGATCAATGCCTCGCGATCTTCTTTTCCTCTGAGCGGCGGGTTCATTTTATAATTTGTATCAAGACCTGGAATGTCCGTATCACACAACAGCAGGTGATGCGGTGACACCTCAGCCGTCACACGGATGCCTGCTTTTTTTGCATCGCGTACGACCCGCACAGATTCTTTCGTACTGATATGACATACATGATAATGACAGTTCGCCGCTTCTGCTAAAAGAACATCTCTTGCAATATGCACCGATTCACAAATGGACGGTATTCCGTGTAACCCATTTGCTTTTGAAAATTCTCCTTCATGAACGCACCCGCCGTAAATGAGCGAGTTATCTTCACAGTGCGCCACAATCGCTTGATCAAGACTTGCTGCCTGTTTCATCGCTTCGTACATCATGCCTGCTGTTTGGATGCCGACACCGTCATCTGTAAAAGCAAAGGCACCTGCTTCTTTTAGTGCTGCAAAATCCGTCATCTCTTCCCCAATTTGCCTCGTTGTGATGGAGGCGTATGGCAGCACTCTCACAGATGAGGTCTCTTCGATTCGATTCATCAGCCATTCCATTTGCTCTTTTGTATCTGGAACCGGCCTTGTATTCGGCATCGCTGCAATCGTCGTATATCCGCCTCTTGCGGCTGCTTTAGAGCCTGTTTCAATCGTTTCCTTTTTCTCTCCGCCCGGCTCTCTTAAATGCACATGCAGATCGATCAAGCCTGGTGACACAAATAGCCCTGCTGCATCAATAACCTCTTCTCCGTCTTCTCTTTCTAGGTGACCAATCGCTTGAATCACTTTTCCTTTTACCCTAATATCCTGCTGCACTCTTTCACCTGTGCTTGTTAAGATAAAACCGTTTTTAATGAGATATGACATAGACAGAATCTCTCCCTTTTTGATGTAGTGTGCTATTTTGAAAAGCTCTTTTTAATACGGCCATTCGGATATAAACACCATTTTCCATTTGTTTGAAAATCCTTGACTGCTTGGACTCTAGTAATGAATCATCTATTTCAACACCTCTGTTTACTGGTGCTGGATGCATAATAATCGCGCGTTCTTTCATTTTGTTTGCTCTGTCTACTGTTAATCCATAAGTTGATAAGTAATCTTCACTGCCCATTTTTTCAGCGTGCCGTTCATGCTGGATTCTAAGCAGCATCACCACATCAGATTGTGCGATGGCTTCATCTACTTGGGCATACGTTCCGTGAGGGTTTTGTTCATCCTGGAAGGAAGCAGGTCCTGAAAAGAGGACTGTCGCTCCCAGCCTCGTTAAAACCTCAGCATTTGATCTTGCCACCCTGCTATGTTTGATGTCTCCATGAATCGAAATCGTTAAGCCTTCAAAGCCGCCAAACTCTTCAAAGATGGTCATGAGGTCAAGCAGTGATTGGGTTGGATGCTGCCCGCAGCCATCTCCTGCATTGATGATGGGAATTCCAACCTTCCCAATCAGCTCGTTATAATATTCATCGGTGCTGTCTCTGATCACACATGCCTTTACTCCGATCGATTCGAGTGTTTTTACCGTATCGTAAAGTGTTTCGCCCTTTTGAACGGAGGTGCTAGCCGCATCTAAGCTCAGGACATTCATCCCAAGTTTCTTCTCGGCTACTTCGAAGCTAAAACGTGTTCTTGTGCTTGGTTCAAAGAAGAGGTTTGCCACAAATTCTCCGGCTAATCCATGTTCTTGTTTCCCCTTTTTGAGTGCAGCTGCTTCTTCAATCAGCTGTAAAATCTCTTCTTTTGATAAGCTGCTCATTGTCGATAAATCATTCATTTTTTCTTCCCCCTCTAGTTTTTCATCACTTTCAGGTTCAAAAAAACCCTAAGCCTCGGCAGCTTAGGGTTCTCCAAAAGAAGCAGCGGCACTTTCGTGCATTCTGCTCCATTTAGAACCCTTGTCAGCCTCACTGGACTTCTTTTAAAAGGTTTTCTGTATTTGATTCATTTGAGTTGTCATCTTCTGCTTTTTGATGCGGTAGGATCAGATTTAACAGGACACCCGTAATCGCAGCAAGTGCCATTCCAGATAGGGTGAGATTGATTTGTTTCACCTCAATGAATGCCCCGCCAATCCCAATGACTAGGATGACTGATGCGATAATGAGATTACGCTTTTCTTCAAAATTCACTTTATGATCAATCAGAATTCTCAGGCCGCTTGAAGCAATGATTCCAAAGAGCAGAAACGAAACGCCTCCCATCACCGCGGACGGCACTGTACTGATTAATGCTGATATTTTTCCTACAAAACCGAAGCAGATCGCAAACACCGCTGCTCCGCCGATGACGAAGATACTGAACACTCTTGTGATGGCAAGTACGCCAATGTTCTCTCCATAAGTTGTTGTTGGCGGTCCGCCAATAAGTGAAGCGAAGATCGTTGCCGCACTGTCTCCTAAAATGGAGCGGTGAAGACCTGGTTTTTTAATAAAATCTTGTCCTACGACCTTACTTAACACCACTTGGTGGCCGATATGCTCAGACATTGTGACAAAGGCAACCGGCACCATCACCGTGAGAATGCTTAATGTCACAGCAGGTGTATAGTCGACAAATGGCACGACGAAGTCTGGTACAGCAAACCATTTTGCGTCAATGACCGGCTGGAAGTTCACGATGCCTTGTGTTAAGGCAAAGAGATAGCCGCTGATGATGCCGATTAATACTGGGATTAAGCTAAGGAATCCTCTTAGGAAAATCATACTAATAATGGTCACAGCCAGTGTGAAGCCAGCAACCATTAAGTGCTTGAGGCTGTAAACTAGCTCGGTGGCATTCGGATCAACATACATCGCCATGTTGACTGCTGTTCCAGCGAGTCCGAGTCCGATGACCATAATAACTGGTCCTACGACAACCGGCGGCAGAAGCTTCATCAGCCAGCCTGTGCCGAGCCATTTAATGAACAGGGCGATGAGTGCATAAGCGACACCCGCCATGAAGGCGCCAACCATTGCGGCTCCAGGGCCGCCCGTTGCTTTAACATTCAGTATGGGGGCGATGAAGGCAAAGGACGATCCAAGATACGCCGGAATCTGTCCTCTTGTGATAATTAAGTAAACAATCGTTCCCACACCGCTTGAGATGAGCGCGACGGCTGGACTCATATCAATGATTTTTGGTACAAGAATGGTCGCACCAAACATCGCAAACAAATGCTGAAGGCTAAGTGACAGCCATGTGAATGGTTTTGGGATATCTCGAATGCCTAAATTGGCTTTTTGCTGACTCATGATTTTCCTCCTAGATGTGTCCTTTTTCATTAAAAAAGCCTCTTTGCGAGTATGCGCAAAGAGGCCTAGATAAACCAGACACGTCATGTTAGCCGTGTGCACGGTGTCTCTGTTATTGCCCTCTTTGCAAACTCACTGGAATGCATTTAAAAAGGTTATTTTTCATATATAGCGACAAGGTCGTTCTGATCTACTTCATTGAGCTGAACCATGACTGTCTCTGCTTTTGAAGTCGGAATGTTTTTCCCGATATAATCCGCTCGAATCGGCAGCTCCCGGTGTCCCCGGTCAACGAGCACAGCCAGCTGAATGGAAGATGGTCTTCCTACATCCACAAGGGCATCCATAGCGGCTCTGACGGTTCTGCCTGTAAACAGGACATCGTCAACAACAATAAGTGTTTTGTCATTAATGTCAGCTGGTATGTCTGCACCCTTTACAAGCGGGTCTTGGTTGTCTGTCTTTTTTGTCAGGTCATCACGGTATAGCGTAATATCAAGTTCACCTACAGTGACTGGATTCCCTTCAATTTGCTCGATGCGCTCTGCAAGGCGCTTTGCAAGATGTATGCCTCTTGTCTTGATCCCGGCAAGGATGACATCCTTCATCCCTTTGTTGCGCTCAATCATTTCATGTGCAATTCGGGTAAGCGCTCGTCTGATCGCTTGTTCATCAAGAATGACTGCTTTTTGTTCCATCTATTACACCTCTTTTTGACAAATAAAAAGCCCCTTCTGCAAAGGGCAGAGAGGGGCGTTCATTTGTGCATACGCGTGCACAAATTGATCCGTTATCCTTCTCAGCCTCTCTGGACTGTTTTAAAGAATCTCAATTTCTTTGTTTATTATTTCAGAAAAAGCACGTCCTGTCAATCGTTATTTCTTAATGAATCGATAAAAGCCTGCATATCAGCTGGAATTGGTGCTGTAAACTCGATATATTCTCCTGTTCTAGGATGATCAAATCCTAAAACACCTGCATGCAGCAGCTGTCCATTAAAATCGACTGTTTTTCTCGGCCCATATTTCGGATCTCCTGCAAGAGGGTAGCCGATATATTTCATATGAACACGAATTTGGTGTGTTCTTCCTGTTTCAAGACGGCATTCGACAACCGTGAAGTCTTTAAAGCGTTCAATCACATCAAAGTGAGTAACGGCTTGTTTTGCATTTTCTTTTGTGACCGTCATGCTTTGACGGTCTTTTTTGTCTCTGCCAATTGGTGCATCAATTGTGCCTGTATCATGCTGGATAATACCGTGGACAACAGCCGTATACTTTCTTGTAACAGTTTTAGCCACCAGCTGATTGACGAGTGACTCATGTGCCATATCGTTTTTCGCGACCATTAACAGCCCAGACGTATCTTTATCAATTCGGTGGACAATTCCAGGACGCATCACACCGTTAATCCCTGATAAGTCTTTGCAATGTGCCATCAGTCCATTTACAAGTGTTCCTGACACATGACCCGGCGCTGGATGAACGACCATTCCTCGTGGTTTATTTACGACTAACACATCTGCATCCTCATAATAAATATCAAGATCCATTGGTTCTGCTTCTACATCTAGCGCTTCCGGATCTGGAATCTCCACTTTGATTTGATCCCCAGCTTGTACTTTGTAATTGGCCTTTACTTGTTTCCCGTTTACTTCGATCAGCCCATCTTTTACCCATTGCTGGACTTGGGTTCTTGACCATTCTGGTTCTGTCGTGCTTAGAAATTTATCTAGCCGTTCACTCGTTTGTTCTTCTGAAACGGCAATATTTACTTGATTCATGTAGTTGACTCCTTATTTTTCTTTCCATCTAACAGCATTTGAATGAAGAGCAGAATAACCCCTACACAAAGAGAAGAATCTGCAATATTAAAGATTGGGTAGTGATAATCCCCAAATACGAAATGAGCAAAATCAACCACTTCCTGACGGAAAATACGGTCAATAAAGTTGCCGATCGCTCCGCCAAGCATTAAGGCCAGCGCTACTCCCAGCAGCTTGTCCTTTTGTCCATGTTTTTGTAAGTAATAAACAATTCCCGCAATAACAACGAGTGTGATCACATAGAAAAACCACATTTGCCCTTGGAGAATTCCCCATGCGGCTCCTGAATTTCGGTGAGACGTGATATAAAAGAATCCATCAATGACTGGAACAGAATCACCGAGCATCATATTTTTGACAATGAGCCATTTTGTTAATTGGTCTAAACAAATGATAACGAATGCGATTATGTAATAGAACACACACGTTCCTCCATCTTCATACTTTGATCTTTAAGCATTTTATCAAGAAAACAGGAAGGAGTAAAGAAACTTTAGTTGACAGACAAAAACCTCCCTACATGTGGAAGGCTTCAAAATGAGAATCATTCGATTCGTAAGGATAAGGAGTGAATGCTTTTTTCTCGTATTGCTTATGATATAAAAAGTCGTCAGCCGTGCGGGCGGTAGGAAGAATGCTCATTTGTTCAAGCGGAATTACATCTCCTGTTGCCTCACATATGCCATAGGTTCCTTGTTCAATTTTTGCAATAGCGAGAGACACATCTTGTAGCTCTTCTTTGATGTGATAAAGAAGCGTGGTCGTTTTGACCTCATTCAATGTGACATGCTCAGCGGGTGAACGAAATGATGCGTATTCAAACAGTTTAGATTGCAGCTCTTCTTTCATTTGAAGGAGTTCCGTGTAAATCGTCTCTAGATCGCCATTCATGTCGCTATTTCAACTCCTGCCCTGTCGTGATAATCATATTGTTGCCCCGACTGGTCACTTTAAAGCCATAAGATTTTTCCTTTCGTTCTAAACGCTGTCATTTTCTCATAAAAGAAAACGCCCCGCATATGACGGGGCGCCAGCTTGTGATATCGCACTGTTAATTCTGGTAATATTTCTCCACGATTTCAGCATTTTTCAGCGACAATGTTGGGTATTTCGGATTTGCCCCAACGTCTTTTGAAATAATGCGGGAACGCTCGCACAGTTCTCCTTCTGCTTTTTGAACCACAATTCGTCCTGATGCATATTCAGGCGCTGATGTATCTGCATGCTGCTCATCTTCTACCGTTAATTCAGAGATGATAAAGAGCTGCTTCACATCTTCTTTAATGGATGCAAGAAGGTTTTTCACTTCATCTGTCGCATAAAGCGTCACACTTGCTTCAAGTGAACGTCCGATGACTTTCTCATTACGCGCAATCTCCAGCGCTTTTAGCACATCGTCACGTACCTCCATAAAGCGGTCAAACTTCGTTTCTGTCGCTTCAGCTTGAGGAACTAGCACACCTTCTGGCATATCTGTTAACTGAACACTTGGCTCTTCAACAAAGCTTAAGTGGCTCCATAATTCATCTGCGGTATGCGGAAGAATTGGTGCAGTCAGCTTCACTAAAGCCATTAATGTTTCGTAGAAGACCGTCTGCATGCTGCGGCGGTCTGGATGATCGGCATGCTCAATGTAGACGACGTCCTTTGCAAAATCGAGATAGAAAGAGCTGAGCTCAATCGTACAGAAATTGTGAATCGCATGATAGACGACCGCAAATTCGTAATCATCATAAGCTTTTTTCACTTTATCAATCAATTTGTTTAATTTGATCATGATGTATTGATCCACTTCGCGAAGCTCTTCTACTGGCACGGCATTAACTGCTGGGTCAAAGTCAAATAAGTTTCCATGCAGGAAGCGGAAGGTGTTACGGATCTTACGATAGACTTCTGCTACTTGTTTCAAAATATCATCAGACACTGGATGATCGGCTTGATAGTTGACAGAAGATACCCAAAGTCTAAGAATTTCTGCACCAAGCTGCTTCGCGACCTTCGTTGGATCAATCGTATTGCCTAATGATTTACTCATCTTACGTCCTTCTTTATCAAGCGTAAAGCCGTGGCTTAGGACCCCTTTATATGGTGCTTTTCCAGTAACAGCAACTGCTGTTGATAAAGAGGAGTTAAACCAGCCGCGATATTGATCAGAGCCTTCAAGATAAAGATCTGCCGGACGGACTAGGTCATCCCTTTCTTCTAAAACAGCTTGGTGAGAAGACCCGGAATCAAACCATACATCCATGATGTCCTGCTCTTTTGTGAATTCACCATTCGGGCTGCCTGGATGTGTAAAGCCTTCTGGCAATAGCTCTTTTGCTTCTTTTTCAAACCAAATATTCGAGCCATGCTCTCTAAATAATTGAGATACATGCTGAATGGTTTCGTCCGTGATGATCGGCTCACCATTTTCCGCATAAAAGACTGGAATTGGAACGCCCCATACACGCTGTCTTGAAATACACCAGTCACCTCTGTCACGCACCATATTGAACAGGCGTGTTTCTCCCCATGCTGGAACCCATTTCGTTTCTTTAATATTGTCTAATAACGCTTCTCTAAAATCTTTAATGGATGCAAACCACTGAGCTGTCGCACGATAAATCGTTGGTTTTTTCGTTCTCCAGTCATGCGGGTAGGAGTGTGTGATAAAGTCGAGCTTTTTCAGCGCACCTTTTGCTTCAAGCTGTTCTGTGATGGCTTTATTGGCATCCTCGTAGAATAGTCCTTCAAAACCAGGCGCCTCATCTGTCATCACACCTTTTTCATCCACTGGACAGAGCACATCAAGACCGTATTTCATACCGACAATAAAGTCATCTTCCCCGTGGCCTGGTGCTGTGTGAACACAGCCTGTTCCCGCATCAGTTGTCACGTGGTCACCAAGCATCACAAGAGAATCTCTACCATAAATCGGATGCTCTGCAACGACGTTATCTAATTCTTTTCCTTTTAATGTTTTCACGACTTCATACTCTTCAAAGCCAAGCGTTTTTGCCACTTGTTCAACGAGCTCAGATGCGACAACATATCGCTCAGCACCTACTTGAAGAACACTGTACTCTAAGTTTGGATGAACACAAATGCCAAGGTTTGCAGGAAGCGTCCAAGGTGTTGTTGTCCAGATAATGAATTGTTCGCCGTTTTCAAGAACGCCTTTGCCATCTTTTACTTTAAACGAAACGTAAATCGATGGTGAACGTTTGTCTTTATATTCAATTTCCGCTTCAGCGAGGGCTGATTCACTTGAAGGAGACCAGTTAACAGGCTTTAATCCTTTATAGATATAGCCTCTCTTCGCCATTTCACCAAAGACAAGAATTTGCTGCGCTTCGTATTCAGGCTTTAATGTGACATATGGATTGTCCCAGTCTGCTCTGACGCCTAATCGCTTAAACTGGCTGCGCTGACCTTCAATTTGCTTCCAAGCATACTCCTCGCATAGTTTGCGGAATTCTGCTGTAGACATTTCTTTGCGTTTTACTTTTTTATTTTTAGTGAGAGCTGTTTCAATTGGCAACCCGTGTGTATCCCAGCCCGGTACGTACGGTGCATGGTACCCGTTCATTGATTTAAAACGGACGATAAAATCTTTTAGGATTTTATTGAGTGCATGCCCCATATGAATGTCACCATTCGCATATGGAGGTCCATCATGCAAAATAAACGTCGGGCGTCCTTTAGTCCGCTCTAAAACCATTTGATAGATGTCTTTCTCTGCCCATTCCTCTTGGATTTCAGGCTCTTTGTTCGGCAAGTTCCCTCTCATCGGGAATTCTGTTTTCGGCATTAATAAGGTGTCTTTGTAGTTCATACCCATTCCTCCACATGCAAATTCTGATTAAAAAACAATAAAAAAAGCCCTCTCATCCCATAAGGGACGAGAAGGCTTGTCTCGCGGTACCACCCTTTTAGACAAGCGATATGAAAGAGCCGCTTATCCACTCAAAAATCGTAACGTGATCAGACGCCTTTTCTTACTGGTTTTTCAGAAAAGGAACTAAAGGGGTGATCTCATTGCAGCGTCTCGTAATGTCAGGCTTCCACCATCCCTGATTCGCTTTATTACGCATGTGACAGCTGCGAGTGTCCCTTTCAAACGTTTATCTCTTGTTAATTTATGATGGTATTATATGCAACATGAGCACGTCATGTCAAGATGATGCGCTTATTCTTTTTCGTCAAAGACAGCGTCTACTTCATATTCCAGTAAATGATCCCAATCGTCATTTTTCAGAAGATCAAGCTGCGCTTCGATGAGCATTTGGAAGCGAGTTCTAAAGACCTTCGACTGTTTCTTCAGCTCTTCGATTTCCATTGCAATCTTTCTTGATTTTGACAGCGCTTCGTTGATAATACGGTCTGCATTTTTCTCTGCTTCACGAATAATCAATTTTGCTTCTTTATCAGAATGACGCTTTACGTCTTCCGCTGCTTCCTGCGCCACAAGAATCGATTTGTTTAATGTCTCTTCAATTGTTGCAAAATGACCTAGTCTTTCGTCAAGCTCGTTTACTTTGTCTTCAAGCTCGTTCTTTTTACGAAGTACGATCTCGTAGTCTTTACGTACTTGGCTTAAAAACTCGTTTACTTCGTCTTCGTCATAGCCGCGAAAGCTTTTTGTGAACGTTTTATTATGAATATCATTAGGTGTTAATGGCAACCTCGCCACCTCCAGATTCAAGTTCGTTATGTCAGAAGCTCAAATGTTACTTTGAATTTATCTTTTTTGGTCTTCCCATCAATCGTTTTGAGGCTAAAGCGGCCAAATCCCCGAACAGAGAGCTGATCGCCTTCACCGATTGTAAAGGAAGGGTCCTCAGTGACTTTCCAATTGACTTTGACAAGCCCATTTTTGACTAAAAGCTGTGCTTTTTGCCGAGACTGACGGCTGACAGCAGCGCATACAGCATCCAGCCGAAGTGAAGAAATGGTATCTTCTTTGATATCAGTCTTCGTGATCACTGGCTTTATTTCTGCCTGCGTGATTTCCTCTAATGAAACGGCTGCTCTGCCGACATGTGTCAGCTGCGCCCGCACAAAATCGGCGACATCACTTGTACAAATAAATTGCACATCTTCCTCTGAAAATAATAGATCTCCGAATTTTTGACGCTTCAAGCCTGTCCCGATCAATGAGCCGAGAAGCTTCGGGTGTTCTAAGGAAATAAACTTTTTCGCATAGTTCACCTGAAAATATGACAGCTCAACATCTTGAATAGAAGGTTCTAAATAATCAGGATAAATGAGAGCTCTTTTGCGCTCCGCTCCCTCATACCCGCCAAAAAACATGATCCCAAGTTCTTCGCCATGCTGGATGACGGATTCAGTAATAAATTGCTCACGCGGATCAAGAAAATCTGTTAATTTCATTCGATATTGGTCGAGTGCGATTTTTTTCCAGCCTAACACTTGGTCAACAAATGGCTGTTCGTCTTTTCTAAAATGCTGATAGATATCGCTCATTTTGTTCCCCTCTTATGTAAAAGAGCCTGGCAGTGCCAAGCCCGGCAGCCTGTTTACATGAAGCGCACAATCATATTGTAAAGACCAGTTAGTCCATATGATGATGCAAAACGAATCACAAGCAATGCCACAATCGGCGAGATGTCAATCATGCCGATTGGCGGAATAATTTTACGAAATGGTTCTAAATACGGTTCGCAAATATTTGTCAGAAAACGGCCAAACACAGTTTCTCTTGCAGATGGCACCCATGACATAAAGATGTAAATAATAATCGCGAATGAGTAAATCGTTAATACCGTTCCTAAAATATTAAAAATGAAATTTAGAATCACTATGATTTACCACCTCTGAGGTTCTTCCTCTGTCAATAGCTCTGATATTGTGCCAGATACATCTACATTATCAGGTGTGCAGAGGAATATATTCGAGCCAATACGCTGGATGTCTCCACCGATTGCATAAACGGTTCCGCTTAAGAAGTCAATGATTCGCTTTGCTTGATCATGCTGAATGCGCTGCAAATTCACGACGACTGCACGTCTGTTTTTAATATGGTCTGCAATCTCCTGCGCTTCTGCATAAACACGCGGCTCACTTAACACCACTTTAGAGGATTTTTGCACGCTTTGCAAGCTGACAACATTTTGTTTTCCTGTCTGCGGACGATCTTGAAATGCTGCTTTGTCCTTCGTTCCTTTTTCTTCTTGAACGGGTTCTCTTTCTTCATCAATATATTCGTACTCATACTCTTCATCATCGAGAGTGAAAAAGCTTTTAAACTTATTTTTTATGCTCATGTCACGCACCTCCTGTTTCATTTCCAACAAGTGAAGAGCCAATCCGAACGAATGTCGCACCTTCTTCAATTGCGATTTCAAAATCATTTGACATGCCCATCGATAAATGCTGACAAGGTGCATTTACTTGGTTAAGATGTTTTACTTCTTCTCGAAGGTTTTTTAATGTTTTAAAACAGTTTCGAATCACAGTGTGATCATCTGTAAATGGAGCCATCGTCATCAGTCCTGCAATTTCAATCTGTTTGAAATCAGCGAGCTGCTTCACAAATGGAATGACGTCTTCACTTTTCAAGCCGTGTTTTGACTCCTCAAGTGACGTGTTCACTTGTACAAAACAGCGAACTGTGTGATCCGCTCTTTTTTCAATTTCATTCGCAAGAGACATCCTGTCGAGCGAATGTAAGTAGTCAATTGTCTGAATGACAGATTTCACTTTACGTGTTTGTAAACTGCCGATGAAGTGCCAGCTAATGTTTTCATCGGTTATGGCCGCCTGCTTTTCAAGTAACCCTTGGTCACGATTTTCACCAAAATGCATAATTCCTGCTTCTTTGGCTTCTTGTGCTCGTTCAATTGAGACATACTTTGTCACAGCAACGACCGATACATCTGCTGGATGTCTACCGGCTCTTTTACATGCTTCGTTTATTTGTTCATTTATTTGTCTGAGATTCTCTCGTACATTCAATTGCACTTATGCCTCCTTAAACCCGACAAAAGACATCATACGTCCTGTTTTGCCTTGATCACGCCGGTGTGAGAAGAATAGCTGATCATTGCAGCTTGTACACATCGAACTGACATGTATGTTTTCTTCTTTTATTCCTGCATGAAGCAATACGTTTTTGTTTAATGTTTTCAAATCAATTTTATATTGTCCTTGTGAAATCTCGGAATACACATCCTCTGTTGAAAAAGGAAGCTGTTTCACTTGATCCATGACTGCGTCATCGACTATGTAGCAGCAGCTGCCAATGGATGGTCCAATGACGACTTGAATATGATCGGCCTTGGCACCTTCTTGGCGGACCCATTCATCAACCATCTTTGCACCAATTTGCTTGACGGTTCCTTTCCAGCCGGCATGAGCCGTTCCAATTAATCCGTTTTGCGGAGCTAGAAAATAAAGCGGAACACAATCAGCGAAACAAAGAGCGAGCATCATGTTCGTCTCAGAGGTATATAAACCGTCTGTACCAGGCAGTGCCTCATGATAATGAAGACTTCCTCTTCCTCTTTGCTCCTTGGTGACTTTCAGGATGCGATCCTCGTGTGTTTGGTCTGCAAACACCCAATCAGAGAGCGGCACAGCAGCAGCATCTGCTATGACTTGACGATTCATTTGAACACTAGAAGCATCATCTCCTACATGGAGTCCAGTGTTCAATGATTGATATGGAGGTAGGCTGAAGCCGCCATTTTTTGTCGTAAATCCGGCCAATACCTCTTTTCCAGAACATGTCATGTTCGTCCAATCATGAATGGTCATTGCATATGGTGATTTCTGCTGAAAGGGGTCATATTTGTGTGTCAAAGCTGCCTCCCACCTTTCATTCATCTCTCTTTATATCGCTCCTATTTTACCACAAGACATGCATAGACAGTTAGTGGGATTCATTAAATATTACACTCAAATGTGCCCTTTCTGCAGGTTTTTTTTCAAATTGATATGAAAACGTAATCTTTTTACCCGAAAAAGACATTGTTTGCTGAGAATGGAGAGTTTGTTTTAAGGAAAAATTGAATGATTCATTGAGGAGTTATATGAATTAAGAAGACAATCGGACAAGTATCACATCTTCGCCAATTTTTACTATATTTCGCCAAGGGACGATCATTTCCTCTTCTTTTCCGAAAAATCCCATCATTTTCCCTGTGCCGCCAATAATAATCGCTTGTATTTTGCCGCTTGTCACATTAATATCAATGTCCCCAATGGTGCCTAGTTTTTTTCCGCTGGATACATCGACGACATCCTTGATTTGGAATTCAGAAATACTGATCATCTGTCCTTCCCCGCCTTTCGTTTTCTACTATAATATGTATGATGGAAAAGCAGGGACGCAGACCAATAGTTTCTTTTATCTACAATTTACTTAAATGCGGACGGCCATTTCTCCACATGACATCTACCGGACATTCAAAAAAAGAAGAAAGCAAGCCGCTTGTCATCATTTCTTTTGTTTCTCCTTGATCAAAAACAGATCCATCTTTTAATAATAAGGTGTGCTGAAAAACAGGCAGAATCTCCTCTGCATGATGGGTCGTATAGAGCAAAGTAGGCGCATCAGGCTTTGCTGCAATAAATGAGATGGTCTCCAGCACTTGCTCTCTTGCTAAAAAATCAAGACCCGTCACAGGTTCATCTAAAATCAAAAGCTGCGGATCATTCATTAAAGCCCTCGCAATCAAGACTTTTTGCTTCTCTCCCTGTGAGAGGGTTTCATATGTTCTGTTGGCATATTTGAATGAACCAAATGCTTTTAATAGATCAATGGCATTCTCTCTCATTTCATCTGTCGGGGTTTCATAAAGCCCGATAGAAGCAAATGCGCCGCTAAGTACAATTTCAAAAGCATTGTCGTCTCTATGCAATTTCTTTTCAAGTCCCGCTGAGATGAGACCAATTTTCCTCCTGAGCTTTTCACCAAGAGCTTCCTTGCCAAAGACATGTCCCAGCACTGTCATCTCGCCTGACGTGGGGAAATAATAGGAGCAGAGCATATTTAATAAAGCGGTTTTTCCCGCACCATTTAAACCGTAAAGCACCCAGTGTTCCTGCTTGTTCACCTGCCAGTCAATAGACTGCAGCAGCCATTTCCCATTTCTTTTTAATGAAACATTCTTCAATTCAAGTGACACCATAACTTCCTCCTGATTAAAAATTCTGAATATACAAATAATGAATGTTTACAGCATATCGTAAATGCTCTTTCTGGTAAACCTCATATAAAAAAGCTGCTCCTAATTAGGAACAGCTTTTTTTACATGGTTACGAAATTTCAATTCGTACGCCTTCTTTTATATCAGGAAACGTGTGGGGGGATGCAAAAACAGCGCCTGGTAATACATCATCAAACGGCTCTTGGAAGTAGATCGAAATATGGCCGAGCTCTTTAAAGTTCTCATTTGCTTTATTGCCGAGGGCTGTGATCGTGTACGTTTGATCGCCCACTTGAATGGTTCCGCCTAGCTTCAGCGGCTCTTCTTCTAGATGCTCGAACTCATGAATGACAGACATATCTCTTAATTCCTGCGGCGCTGCGGGTCCAAATAAAACAATCAGCTTATCTTCTTTAAATTGAGGGACTAAGATCCCAATTTCTTTTACGACAGATTGTGTTACCATGTATCTCGATTCCTCCTTTAATACTTAATACATACCGAAGCTGGCAACGTATGCGATCACAACAGATAGAACCCCTGTAATAAGACGGCTATACAAAACAGCTGGTACCCCATATTGTACCGTTTCCGGCTTCGCTTCACCAAGTGACAGCCCCACTGGAATAAAATCACACCCTACTTGGCCGTTGATGGCAAATAGTGCAGGAAGTGCAAATTGAGGCGGAATGTTTCCTAGTGCAATTTGACTACCAATCAGAACACCGATGACTTGGGCAATGACTGCTCCAGGTCCTAAGACAGGTGATAGGAACGGCAGTGTACAGACCACAACGAGCAGTAAGAGCCCCCAAAGAGATCCTGCCAAAGGTGATAGAAAATGGGCAATCAGGTCACCGATTTTTGTATAATTGATAATTCCAATTAACATACTGACAAATGCCATGAAAGGAATAATGTTTTTCAAAAGCATATCAACAGAATCACGGCCGGCCTGGTAGAACGTACCGGTGACTTTCCCGATTCCGCGTGAGAATCTCATCAGGAAATTGCCTTTTTCCTGCCGCTCAATATTCTCCTCTTTCAGCTTTGCATACGTTTCTTTGAAATTCTCTTTGTCAATCGACTCACTGTTTTCCTGACCTTCTGCTTTCGCCTCACCATCAGATGCTTCTGCATAGGAAATATCTTTTTCTGTTACGCCTGATACGAAGATATCTTCTGTAATATGTTTAGCAAGCGGCCCAGAAGGAGAGGATGCCAAAACGTCTACAGTAGGAATGCGTTTCATTGGATAAAGTCCGATTCGCGCTGTTCCACCGCAGTCAATGACAACACACATCATTTCATCTTCTGGTATAGAGTTTTTAAAGCCGTCACATGCTTCTGTCCCTGTCATTTCTGCAATTTTACGTGCAACCGGGTGAATGCCTCCCCCTGTAATGGAAACAACCTTTCTTCTTTTACCAGTTGGTTCAAGCTCTAAGCCTTCTCCCCATCCGCCAGCACCTTTTGCAACAAATACTTTGTGGTTTGTCATGTCTAACCCTCCCCTATTGTGAATTCGCTTTCATTTTTCCTGCTAAATATTTTGTAATCCATTCAGTAATGATTCCGCGTAGTAAAATGACGACGATCCCGACTAAGAAGTAACGAACAGCAAGCTCTGACATTGAATATCCAGCTTCTTTAATCCCGTTCGCAATTCCTAAGTAGACAAATAGTTCTCCTGCGTTGGCATACGGGAACAGTGATGTCACCGGATGAACAAATGAAACAGCTGAATCATAGAATGCTGGTTTTTGTTTTTCAGGTAAGAAGCGGCCAAACGTATAAGCCATTGGGTTTGTCAAAATAAGAACAGATAAGATCGGCATTAACGTGTAGCGCAAAATGGTATATTTCGCTGCAAACTGAATGGCTCTATTCACTCGCTCTTCTCCAATAAATTTCATGACAGCATAAGTGAAAGTAAGTAACACAACAAGCGTTGGAACGATACCTGTAATTAGACCCATGAACTGCTTTCCGCCGGCTTCAAACATTCCGATAAAGTGCTCTCCAAACCATTGAATCCATTCCATGTTTCATCTCCCCTTTCCTTAGTTCACATTTGTTATATTTTTTTTCGAAATCGAGACAAGTGCCTGCTCAGCCGCCATGGAAAGTGCTTGCATGACAGCTGGCGCTTTTTTGCGCTTTTTCAACGTCTTCTTCATCATATGGTGCTCGTCCAGCACAGTCCCTACATGCTTGCCTTCATATGCAGGGACTTCTTTAAATTTAGATAAGATCGACACGCCGCCAAGCACATGGCATTTTTGAATGATATATGATTCATCCACAATGATGAGCGCAATGGCTCCAGGGCCAACTTTGCGCCGTTCCATTCCTGAGAATAAGTGATATCCCTGTTTCCCTCTGTAGTCATCAATTAGTGAGTCCATGCTTTTACGGTAATACTTGATTTGGATAAAAGATAACCCATATTGCACAATGAGAATGATACAAAGTACGATTGCTAATTTTTCCATAGCTTCACGTCCTTATGATTGAAATAAGTGATCTTGTAATGAACGCAGCTTCCAGACGGTTGTGTTTGAATCAAGCTCTACATCATCATGAGTAAGGAACTGTCCTAATTTGATGTCTTTTTTCGCTACAACTTTTCCGCTGATTAAGCCAATTGGAATGTGACCGTTCGTTTTCATGTCTTGATGTGTTTCAAGTACACCTCTTACGGAGTATCCACCAATTCCGTCAAGTGATTCTCCTGCTTTAATATCTCTTTTCGCAACAGCGACTGTTTCTGAGACTGGTACACCAATCGGGTGGATCGATGAATCATGCTGTAAGACCGCTTTTGCGATCGTAACAGGTGTTTCAAGGCTCGCTAAGTGGAAAGGACGGTAAAGCGTGTAGTGAGGACCTTTTCCAACTTTTAAGTAACGAAGCTCTTCATCTACTGGCTCTAGATCACTCTTGACGATAACGAATACACCTGGAGCAAGTCCGTTTACATATTCCACGACTCCGAAGTTATCGAGCACGCCGCCTTGTTGTTTTTGATTCAATTTATCTGCTACATTCTCTAAATTTGCTTCGACTCCGTGCATACCGACTTTATCTGGCAAAAGCCCTGTCGCGTTACTTAATAAGTTCATTTCTGCCATTGTTTTTGTTCCGTCTTGGAAGGCAGCGAGCATATGCGCACTCATATGTTTACTATCTGCTTCTGCTTTACACGTATCTGGATTTGCTTCTGGGAAGAATGGGTTGTTCTTGCCTTTCCCAGCAACGAGCACCTCAAGTCCCATTGTTTTTGCAAATTCATATAATTCTAGTGTAGCTGCGGGTTCGTCTCCAGCTGATCCAGAATAAACAAGCCCTGCATTTGTGAATAATTTATGCATCACCAAACCGATGGTAATATCAACTTCTACATTTAAAAGAACGAGATGTTTCTTTGAATTAAGCGCTTCCAAAGAAATGTTTGCTCCGACCTCTGGGACTCCTGTTGCATCTACGACAACTTCCACAAAATCTGATTGAATTACTTCTCTATAATCATTTGTGACGACCATTTGATGCGGCTTCGCATGCTGCTTGTAAAAATTCGCTGCCTTCTCTGCTGCACTAAGGTGAATATCACAAACACCTGCTACAATCATGCCTGGAATTTTAGAAATTTGTGAAATAAGTCCAAAGCCCATTTGGCCTGCCCCAATAATTCCTACTTTGATTGGATCTCCACTGCGTTCTCGAGCTAACAACTGTTGATAGATTGACATCTAAATCATCCTTTCAGGTTTTCTTGCTTCTCGGGTAGATTGCTAGAAAAATAATCTGAAACTTTTAACAAATGTTATAAAAATTAACAAAAATCTGTTTCTTGTAACATTTGTTATTTTATTTATCATTTGTTATGAACTTAGTTTATATGATGTGTCAACTTTGTGTCAAGATAAAATCGATAAAATTTTCAATCTTTTTGAGTCTAAAGGCTCAAAAAAACTACCTAATATGATTAGGTAGTTACTTTAATAAGGCATCTCCTGTTCGTTCATCCGTAATTAATACATGAATTAATCCACCTTCTAATGCTGCCCGGATCGCTTCAATTTTTTCTTCTCCTCCAGCAACACCAATGACAAGCGGGATTTCTTTCAGCTTTTGCGGGCTTATGCCCATTACCCGGTCGTTCCATGGGTGAGGATACACTTCCCCTTGGTGATCAATAAAGTTATAGCAAATGTCACCCGCTACATCCTTCGCTTGAAGAATATCCTCCTCTCCGCTTGTCATATAAGATTTCACCATCGTTGAATGCTGCGGAACCCCGCCAATCCCGACAACTGCAATATTTGATGATTCTCCTAGTTCAATCACTTTTTTGATTGACGGCTGCCGAATCAGTACATCCTTCGCTTCTTTCGTATCAAGCATGACAGGCACATGTAAAAACTCACATTTAGATTTGAGTGCCTCTGTGCATCTCGCAATAATATAATTGGCATGGATATCAACATCTTCGTTTCCCACACCCCCGACTAGAGGAACAAATGTCACGGATGGGTAGTGCTGAACTGACGTAAGCGCTTTCGCCATTTCATGCAAAGTGGTTCCTGAGGAAAAACCGATGACTTGTCCATCCTTCATGACTTTTAATAAAAAGCCTGCCGCCGCAGCGCCAATTCGGCTTTTTGTTGTTTCTTGACTGAGCGTTTCCACACAGACGACTTCTCGCAGCCCATATTTCCGCTCTATTTTTCTTTCTAACGATCCATATTGTTGATTCACTTCATCATGAATAATGATTTCCACGATTCCTGCTTCACGTGCTTTTGCCAAATATTTCGATATGAGCGAACGGCTAACCCCAACCGCTTCTGCTATTTTAGATTGAGTGGCGCCTTCTTCATAATACATATGCGCAACCTTAATGAGCAGCCTTCTTTCATCATGGAATGTCATAATAACCCTTCTTTCCGCTTAAGTGTTCCCTAACAAATGATATCTAAAATAACATTTGTTAAAAACAGATTAAATGAAAAAAATAACAGAGTCAATACTAGAGACGTGCTCTTTCCAAGAATGAAAAAAGCCGCACATGAAGCGGCGGCTTTAAAAGATGTTTTTATTCATTTGTTTAATGGCTGCTTTTTCAAGTCTTGAGACTTGTGCTTGAGAAATTCCGATCTCTTCAGCGACTTCCATTTGCGTTTTTCCTTGGAAGAAGCGTTTGCGCAGAATCATTTTTTCTCGATCATTCAATCGGCGCATTCCCTCTTTTAAGGCCAATTCCTCTACCCATTGTGTGTCTTTGTTCCGATCATCACTAATTTGATCCATCACATAAATCGGATCTCCTCCGTCATTATAGATCGGTTCAAACAAAGAAACAGGATCTTGAATCGCATCTAGGGCAAAGACAATTTCCTCATGAGGCACTTCCAGCACTTTGGCAATGTCTTCTGCCGTTGGCTCCTTGCTTGTCTCACTTATCAGCCTCTCACGAACCTGAAGCGCTTTGTAGGCAATATCTCTAAGTGAACGAGACACCCGAATTGGGTTGTTATCACGCAAGTATCGACGGATTTCTCCTATGATCATAGGGACCGCGTAAGTTGAAAATCTGACATTGTGGCTTAAATCAAAATTATCAATTGATTTCATTAATCCGATACAGCCTACTTGGAAGAGATCATCCACATACTCGCCTCTGTTGTTAAAACGCTGAATCACACTTAAAACCAACCGCAAATTGCCATTGACTAGCTTTTCTCTTGCTGTATCGTCACCCTCATCCTGCAGCTGTCTGAACAATTTTCTCATCTCTTCGTTTTTCAGAACAGGCAGTTTGGAGGTGTCGACTCCGCAGATTTCCACTTTATTTCTGGACACTTTTTTCCCTCCCTACAGGAGCTGTTGTACAAAGTTCAGTATCTCCTTGGGATGGAAAAATATGCACGAGTGATGATGAGAATCATGAGAAAAGAAGTTGATACCTTTGACAGTAAAGGGACAGAGCTTTCAAAAAAATTTTTTTAGACCATTTTGTTAAATTCTTTTTGTAATCGTTTAATAATTCTTTTTTCAAGTCTTGAAATATACGACTGGGAAATGCCTAACATATCAGCGACATCTTTTTGGGTTTTTTCTTCACCGCCAACTAAACCGAATCTGAGCTCCATAATCTGCTTTTCGCGGTCATTTAATTGCTCCAGCGCTTTTTTCAACAGTTTTTTATCTACATTTGCTTCAATATCCCGCGTGATAATATCATCATCTGTTCCAAGTACGTCTGATAAAAGCAATTCATTTCCGTCCCAATCAATGTTGAGCGGCTCATCAAACGACACTTCTGAACGAATTTTATTATTTCGGCGCAAATACATCAAAATCTCGTTTTCAATACATCTCGAAGCATATGTCGCAAGCTTGATCTTTTTTTCTGGGTTAAATGTATTGACTGCCTTAATCAGGCCAATGGTTCCAATACTAATTAAATCCTCAATATTAATCCCTGTGTTTTCAAATTTTCTTGCGATATAGACCACCAACCGCAAATTTCTTTCGATCAGGATGGCCCTTGCTGTTTGATCACCTTTTGGTAATTTGACAAGCAGTTCCTGCTCTTCATCCTTTGATAATGGCGGCGGCAGCGCCTCACTACCACCAATATAATAAATCTCATCACTCTTAAGACCTAGCTTCATGAGGAGTTTATACCAGTAGTAAGTGAGTTTAAATTTTAATTTTTTCATCTTCTTCTCCCTTCTAAATGTCAAGTTGACCTCGTAAGATAAAAGACATCACCAAAACTTAAGACACCCCTTGGATGATTTTTCCGTCTAACATATCTGGATGAATGATGGATTGAAATTCCTGATCTGCTGATAAACCGCTCAGACTCATGCCTACAAAACACTTGGCTGGCTGGATCATATGCGTCTTTGAATAAATGATGACCGTATCTGGTTTTAAGCATAGAAGAAACCCGTGATCATGACCGACCGCTCGATATGGAACAAGTCTTAAACGGTCAAGAAGCGGAAATTGATCATCGAGCTTTTGCATCACTTCAACAGGATGAGACTGCTTCATAAGCTCTATAAATGGCTCTCCGCAAATGGACATGAGCTGATCTGCTTGAACGATCATCACAGGTGTTTTCGTCATAGGATCATACAGCTGATTACCGGAATCGACGAGTCCCTTTAAACGGATGATCTCCCCGTGAATGTGTATCTCCACAAGGACTTGTTCATCAAACTGTCTTTTTTTCGCACCGACCTCTCCTAATCTTTTCTTTGAAAACAGCCAAATCGCAGGAAAGCCGGTTAAAACGAAAAGCCAGCTAATGGGATCACCAAAGCCATCATTTTGTGAAATCAACAGCCCGTCTTGAATAACAGTATTGGTTTGTAAAAACGAATGAACCCCGATCATGCCTCCTCCCATCAAAAATGTGATAAAGTAAAAAGCAAACAGGTTTTGAAAAAAGGATCGAAATCTTTGAAATCCAAAAGTGGCAAGCACGATCAAGACAGAAAAAAGCAGTTTGCCCAAAGGGTGTGACACAAACATTGCAAATGGTGTAAAGAGCAAGAGAACAATGCTCGATCCAATCAGAGCTCCTAACATATATCGCCGTTTTTTTACTTGTCGTTTGAGAATAAATGCAGTGAGTAAGAGAAGCAATAGATCAAAACAAAAGTTTAACAGCCAAATCACATCTAAATAAATGACCACCTTCTGCTCCTTTCATCTGAAACAAAGAATCAAAAGCAGTACTTGCACTTGTTTGTACCAGTATAAAACAGCCAAGAGATGGAAGTCTGTCAATTCTTGTTGGGGATGATAGAGAACTTTTGGTGGATTGTTATTGTTTTTGTCGAGGAATGAGAGCACAAAGCAAGAGAGTGTGCTTCCGGACAAGCTTTCAAACAATTATTCGAAACGAAAAAGACACGCTCCAAGGAGTCGTGCCTTTTTTTAAGGATTATTTTTCATTGATATTTAATGTGCCTGAAGCCTTTTGTCGAGTAACATTTCCATAATCATCCCGAACAATCACTTCAATGACTGCACCTTTTGCTTTAGCGGTAGAAGTAGCTGTCCAGTAGCCTTCATATGTTCCGCCGGCTACCTCACGAAGCGGCAGCTCTGTTGTATTTTGCAGCTTTGATCTCGCGTTTGTCAGCGGCATATGAATGACAAACGTTGCGTCTAGCTTTTCTCTGCTGTTAAATGAAATTTTAACAGACTCACCTGATGATAGATTGACATTCTCTGCTGGTGTCAGCTTAGAAATCTCAGGCGCTTCGTATTGAACATCGATATCGACTTTTTTAGTCGCTTTGTTTCCTGCTGCATCTTTTGCTGTAACTTTGATCGTATTTTTCCCGTTCTCAAGCAGGATTCTTGCAGAATATTTCCCATCTTTTATTGCTGCCTTTTTTCCATTCACAGTGACTTGATCAAGATGATCATCGGTTACCTTTCCTTCTACAGTGAGTGATTCTTTGTTAGATTTTTCCCCTTTTTTTGGTGTATCTATCGTTACCACTGGGGCTGTTTGATCAATGATCACCTTGACTGATTTGGATTTTTTCGTTGCGCCTTTATCCGTAACAGTGGCAGCCGTAAATACATGCTCTCCGCTTGACACTGTAACCTTCTCTTTGAAAGCACCCGACTGATCTGCTTTCACTTTGGCAATCTCTTTATCGTTTTGATAGATCGCTACATCAAGCCCTGGAGAGGCTTTACCTTCAATCTCCAGTTCATCTTTGTTCGTGATCGTTCCAGCCTTTGGAGATGTTATTTCTGGCACATCTGCTTCATATTGGACAAGCGCACGAATCATATAATTCCCCTCTTCTTTTGGAGAAGGAGAAAAGGCACCGCTTGTCAGCTGCCAGCTTCTTTCAGCATTTGGTCCATCTTCATCTGTTGCAAGGCCTGGAGATTCCGTATTCTTTTTCGTTTGAATATAGACAAGATAGAAATCTCCATCCACCGTAATGGCTTGATCTTCTAAATCTACTTTTGTCCATTCACCATTACGCAGCGCATTCGCTTTAAAAGGTCCCGCGATTTTCTTACCTGGAGCACCGTCCTTTCCGGAAGCATCATACACTTCAACCGCAAATTCATTCCCGCCAGGGGCTGGCCACTCTGTTGTCCAGAAACGGAAAAGTCCCCCTGCGACCTGCGCTTGTTTCTTCCCTTTTTCTAATGAAAATTTCACCGCCCAGCCATTACCAGGATCATAGAACGCCCGCGCATTTTCAGCTGTTCCGTCATCGTAGCCAATTTCGCCAGCAAAACCGATGAAAGGTTCCAGCTTGATTGCTTTTTCAAGCGGCTTTTCTGTCACATCAGCTGTAAACGAATATCCTTTAAACCCTTTCGCAAATACTTTGACTGTATACACACCGCTCAATGCCTCTAGAGAAAACTCACCAGATTCATCAGTTTTCACCGGCTCAACTTTCGCATCCTCTACAAGATAAACCGTAGCATCCTTTACTTTTTCACCCGTTGCTTCGCTTACAATTGTGCCAGATATCGTTCGTTTTTCTAGTGGCTGTAAGGAGAAATTTGCCTCTGCCTGATCATTTGCAGAAATATTGACTTTTTGGGTGCGTGATTCAAAGCCATATGCTTCAGCTTTCACTGTAAATTCCCCTGCACCATGAGAAAGCTGATATCTCCCTGTCGCTTCATCCGTGTACGTGGACTTGCCGCTTTCAAGAACACTGATTTCTGCCTTCATCGGAAGAGCTTTGATAGATGGGGCATCTAAGCTTTTTTCCTTTTTCATCTGGACATGTTTTTCTTTTAGTTTAGCAGGCTTTGCACTTTTCGGATCGACGGGTTTCTTCTGCTCCTGTGCTGGCTTTTCTTTTTTGATGACGCCAAGTTGTTTCTTTGCCTTTTGAGGCAAGGCTTGATCTGTTATTTTCACATCATCTAAATAAAAACCGTCTTTTGTCACACTGCCATCCGTTCTTAGCTGAAAAATAACTCTCACGTTCTGACCTTTGTAAGCAGATAAATCAACTTCTCCTTTTGTCCATCCACTTGTTTTGCCTGTGTAGGCTGCCACTTGGACAGCATCTTCCCCCTCAGGCTGCACATGAATATGCACATAGTCATAATTTGCTTCAAGGTCATGCCAGTATTGAAATTGTAAAAAGGAGGAGCCTGACTCAGGTACAGCAATCATCGGCATAGATAAATGAGCATCTGTTTGATTTTCATAAGGACTGTCTAGGTTTGTAGCGTAGACATGATCTCCAGTAAAGGCCTGTTTCGGACCTGTGGTCGGCTTCCCCCACTGCCAAGGATCTTTTGTTCCACCACTGAACCATCCACTTGGCCAAGCTTCAAAATCTTGCGAGTAGCCAGTCGTGATGGATGTTTTAATCGGAAGCGTATACGGTTCTGATGCGGCTTCATTTTCTCCAAAATCTTTCACAATCCATCGGTACGTGACGTTTTCTCCCTCAAGTTCTGGGAGCTGGACAACATATGTCCCTTTTAAATGATTTCCATCCGTTCGTTTTGCTTGAAGCGTCTCCCTTTTCCCTTGATCCACTTGATAGCTCAAGGAGACATTTGTCACAGCTACTTCATCTTCTGCTGTAATACTAAGAGGTGTTGGCGTAGAGGCAAAAATTTCATTCGGTCCTTTATGAGAAAATACAGGTGGTTCTGTATCTTCTCCTTCTTTTGTTACCTGCCCTTCAATCTTGCCAATTCCATCTGTTAATGCTGTAATCGCTTCTTTTGCATCAACTAATCCTGCCCCATAGCCATTGTTAGGGGATTCCGGGAATTGTTGATCTGTCAGTGGTTTTGCAGTATCAATGAGAATTTCTTCAATCTCTTCAACAGACAGATCTGACTGTACTTGGCGCAGAAGAGCCACAACAGCTGAAACATGCGGACCTGCCATCGAGGTTCCATTCCAGCCATCCTCATATCCTTTCCCTGGAATAGAAGAACGAATGTTTACCCCTGGGGCCGCAATATCTGGTTTCATGACCCCATATGGAGAGGGACCTTGCAAAGAGAAAGAACCCAGTTTGTTGTTTTGATCTGTTGCACCCGTCGCAAAGGCTTCGGGATAGTTCGCAGGATTTGCAATAGATCCCTCACCGCCAGGGTTAAATAAATCCGTATTACCAGCTGAAAATTCTGGGAAGATGTCCGCTGCTCTCCAAGCATTGACCACATCTTTATACCAATCATCAAGACCAGGCCCACCGCCCCAAGAATTATTGACCACATCTGGCGCCTTTTCTGGATGAGGGGTTCCGTTTTTATCTTTTGGAGCTAAAATCCATTCACCTGCGTCAAGCAGATCAGCATCTGATCCACCATCTTCTGAGAAAGCTTTCACCGCGATCCATTTTGCACCTGGTGCGACTCCAATTTGATTCTCTCCATTTGGCTCAGAGCCAACCATCGTTCCCGTTACATGTGTACCATGCTCTAAATCATCGTATGGCGCTTCAGAACCTGTCGTTGCATCGTACCAATTGAATTCATGAGAAGGTTCATTCGGACGTGCAGGATCAAATCCACGGTATTTTTCTTTTAATGCAGGATGATCCCATTCCACACCTGTATCAATACTTGCCACAACGGTACCAGTTCCGTCATAGCCTAAAGCCCACGCTTCTGGGGCATGAACTTGAGAAATGTTCCACTCGATTCCATCTGCTGCTTTGATTTGTTTGTTTTTCTTTGAAGTCTTCAAATCAACAGGACGATGGATTTGACGGATTTCATTTGGCAGCACTTGATCTACTTCTGGGAAGGAAGCCACCTTTTCCATGACTTCTTTCGTTCCCGTCACAGCGAGACCATTTACAATATAGTACGAATGAATATCCTTCACTTGCTTTTTCTTTTGTGCCTTTTGTAAATAAGCAAGCAGCGCTTCTTGCGTCTCTTCAGACGTCGCTCTTAGTTCTGATACGACAGCTGATCTTTTTGTGTACTGCGTTTTAGCTGCTGTTAACTTCTGTTTTTTGGCCTTTGACACAGCATCCTTCGCCACTTTTTTGACATTGGTTTGTTCCTTCATTTTGACTAAAAAGGTCACCTTGTCTTCTTGTTGAAACTGTTTCATTAATCTAGATGAGATCTTTGCTTTTGTTTTCTTGGAGGAAACAGCTTCCTCTTGATATGAGGTAGAAGTCGATTTTGCTTGAACCATCCCAAAGCTTGTCATCGTTAAAGTACCAATCACCAAAAGACTCATCAAACGATAGCCGGCGGTCTTGCGAAACTTCACTTTCAATCAAATCCCTCCTCCTCAAATGGTCAAACAGTGTATGGGTTTAACTCCTCCCTTTCCTTTGTTCATGACAAGATTCATGGTGTTCTATTTAATGTAGTCAAATAAAGTTCATCATTTTGTCGCTTTTTGTAATAGGATTTAAAAATGATTCTTTTTACTTAATCACTCTAAGCCGAAATACATATGTTGAATAAAGTAGCCCAGACAGATTTAAGACTTTTTGATTAGGAGTGATACAGGTTTCTTTATATATTGGGCATGAAAAAATCCCCTTCCGGTGGAAGGGGATGAGTGATACTCGATTAGCGTTTATTACGATTGCGCAAGAACGTTGGGATATCCAGCGTATCATCGCTTGATTGTGTATTTTGTCTCGGCTGAGATGATGACTGCTGATGTTCCTCACGCTTGACTTCACGTTTTTGAGGAATGGATTGATTTTGCTTTAATCCTTGCCCTAATGGATTTCTTTGTGGTTTTGACACCTCTGGCTCTTGCTCAATAAATCCCGTTGCGATCACGGTTACCACAATTTCATCCTTCAAGTTATCATTAATGACAGAACCGAAAATCATGTTTACATCTTCATCAGATGCAGAAGCCACAATGTCCGCTGCTTCTTGTACCTCATAAAGACTTAGGTTCGTACCACCAGTAATATTCATGATGACACCTTGTGCACCGTCGATTGCCGTTTCCAGAAGTGGTGAAGAAATAGCTTTCTTCGCAGCTTCAGCGGCACGATTTTCACCAGTCGCAACACCGATACCCATAAGAGCAGAACCTTTATTGGACATGATCGTTTTCACGTCAGCAAAGTCAAGGTTGATTAAACCTGGTGTAGCAATAAGATCTGAGATCCCTTGAACACCTTGTCTTAGCACGTTATCTGCTGCACGGAATGCTTCAAGCATTGGCGTGTTTTTATCAACAATTTCAAGCAAGCGATCATTTGGAATCACAATTAATGTGTCAACTGCTTCCTTCATAGAAGCAATTCCTTCGACTGCTTGAAGCTGACGCTTTCTTCCTTCAAATGTGAAAGGACGAGTCACGACTCCAACTGTCAATGCACCAGAATCTTTTGCGATTTTTGCAATGACAGGTGCAGCACCCGTACCAGTTCCACCGCCCATACCAGCAGTAACAAAGACCATGTCTGCGCCTTTTAATACTTCTTCAATCTGTTCTTTGCTTTCCTCAGCAGCTTTTTTACCGACTTCAGGATTCGCACCTGCTCCAAGCCCTCTTGTCAGCTTAGCACCGATTTGCATTTTCGTTTCTGCTTTTGATAGATTTAACGCCTGTGCATCTGTGTTGACTGCAATGAAATCGACACCTTGTACGTCATTTTCGATCATTCGGTTGACAGCGTTATTTCCGCCTCCACCTACTCCGATTACTTTAATTGATGCTAGGCCGTCTATATTTGTTTCAAACTCCAACATGCTGAATCCTCCTAATCCGTCGAAAATCTAATTCTATTCCCAGAACATATTAAATAGTTTTTTCATTTTGCCCGGTTTTTTATTTGTCTCTTCTTGTGCTTTTTGTTTTACTTTCGGTCTTGGCTGCGCTTCTTTTACTTGTGGTGCAGAAGAAACCGGCTCCATGGACGCGCCTACTTCATGAAACGCCTCATCCGGCATTTGGAATCCAACCTGTCTGCCCTGAATCTTTGCATTGCGATAAGCAAAGTGGATCAGACCCACTCCTGTCATATACTGAGGTTCTCTCACCCCAATATAATTCGGACTTGCAATTCTAACATTGTTTTGCAAGACCGTTTGTGCAAGAGAAAGGATACCTGGTATAGCTGCCTGTCCACCTGTTAAAACGAATCCTCCAGGCAAATCATGGACACCCATATTTCTTAATTCCTCTGCCACAAAGAGCAAGATTTCTTCCAGCCGCGCCTCGATGATATTAGCCGCTTCAAGCTGTGTATACGTCTGTTTCTGATCGGTACCGATGACAGAAACTTCAAATGTTTCCTCAGACGATGCCTCATCATAAAACGCATGTCCAAATTGTTTTTTGATTCGTTCAGCTTCTTCAGTAGAAGTTCTAAGTCCTATAGACAAATCTTTTGTAATGTTCTCTCCGCCCAAAGGGATACTGTGAGTAGAATAGAGATGCCCGTTTTCAAATACGGAAATCGTTGTAGATCCGCCGCCAATATCGACGAGAGCTACCCCTAGATTTTTTTCATCTTTCGATAATGCTGCTGAGCCCGATGCGAGCGGCTGCAAGCAAATATCCATAATTTCAATTCCAGCTCTTTCTACACATCGGAGCCAGTTATGTAGAATCGTCTTAGAACCTGTAATTAACGTTCCATCCACCTCTAGCCGAACACCAAGCATTTTTTTCGGATCAGTGATCTCATCTCTTCCGTCGACGATAAATTGTCTCGGGATGACGTCTACGACGAGATGTTCTTGAGGAATAGATACTACCTGTGCAGCATCTAAGACACGTCTCACATCTTCAGCATGTATTTCTTTGTTTTCACTAGATACTGCGACCACGCCGCTCGTGTTCTGAATATGAATGTGGTTTCCGTTAATTCCGACAATCGCCTTTTGTAAAGGAAAACCTACCATTCTTTCAGCCTGTTCAAATGCTTGTCTAATAGAATGAACTGTCTCATCTATATCAACAATCGATCCTTTTTTTAACCCTTCTGAAGGGACATTTCCAACACCTATAATGTTAAGCGAATCATCCGCCATTTCTCCGACGATGACTTTTATATTGGATGTACCGATGTCAAGGCTGACGTAAATTTCATTGTTGTTCATTCTATGGCACCTCCTCACATATCAATACTTTCTATTCTATTATTTGCTGAACAACAATACAATGAATGTGTTTTTACAAGTGTGTAACAAAACTTAAAAAATCAACATTTTTTATTAGGATTACTGAAAATATTCGTTACATCATATGTATATCCTTTTTTATGACTCACTTTTTTTCTTTTTTTCTCTAGAAATTGTCCATTTTGTTAGTAGAATTCTTCGAATAACTGCTATATTTTGAAACAATCTAACGCCGAAAGCAAACATTCCGACTAAATACAAGTCTACACCAAGATGGACGCCCAGAAAAGCTAAACTTATTGCAAGTATAATATTAAAGAAAAAGCCTGATACAAACACTAGTTCATCGTATGCCCCTTGCAGATGTGCCCTGATTCCACCAATCAATGTATCAAGCGCAGCAAGTACAGCGAGGGAAAGATAATTAGAATACTCATTCGGTATCGTAAAATTTGTTAAGAAACCGATCGCAACTCCTATGATTAAGCCAAGTACAGGAAGCCACATTAAGATTTTCCCTCCTTTACATCGTCAAGAGGCTTCAACTCGTTTAACTGAATCGCACCGTCATATGCTTTTAATTGAATTTGCTGCTTCGGCTGGCTAATACTCAAGCCGAAATTTTCCTGAGCAAACAAATCACCAATATCTGATACATTTAAACGGCTATATAATTTGTCGGCCTGGTCGCTGATCATCTTGATGGTCACTTCATCACCATCTAAGCTGTAGCCATCCATTTTCGTCGTGCCATTAATATCTCGAATCACACTTGTATTAATCACACGGTGGTCATTAATGGAAATATGTTTTGCCCCATACATATTTGCTTCGTTGATTAACTTTTTCAGAAGATCAGGCGGGATATTTTTCACTTCTTCCCCGGTCAGTTCCTTGGAGAAAAGCTGAGAGATGTCAACTTCAATTCCTTCCCCTGTCACTTCTGTAAAACCAGCCTTTTCTTTTAAATCTTTTAATGTTTTTGTCAGTTGAGCTTCTTTTGATTGATCTCCTTGATGACCATACTTTTTCAGCATTTCATCGTATTTATCAATTTCTTTCAGTAAATCCAATTCTTTACTTTTAGATGCAGATAAATCCTCTCTTAGCTCCCACACATCGCGAGTATCACGAACTTTGGGCTTTTGCAATGAATTAAATTGGATGGAGACCATGATGCCGAATATCACCATTAAGGCTGTCAAACTAAGTAAAGGCTTCTTTTTCCTCAACACCACTCACCTTTTCACTTTTAATCTTTGTGTTTTAAAAGAGGATTCATACGAATATCCTTTTTTTCAATCGTCATCGAAATGTGATCACTTGTCAGCTGATCGACTACTCCTCCTGCAATATTTAATGCAGGTATTAACACAGCCGGATCACCAATAGCAGAAATAACAAATGGCGCTGGATGCTGAACCCCGTCAACTGTGACAACTGGGCCGTTACAATGTATGTACGATTGGTGTGTAATTCTCTGTCCATTAATAGATACAGCAGAGGCCCCTGATATAAACAGTTCGTTTATCACATGAAAAATGTGGCTCTCATGAACAATGTAATTATTGACATTTTGTCCACTCGGGATATAAGATGCATCTTCAAGGGATACTTTTACCCCTTTTCCTTTTACACCGATCTCTCCTGTAAACATCCTGTATTTCTCAACATCTTCCAATACATTAAAATACTGCTCTTTTTCATTTTTCAAATTGGCCTCAGTGGCTTGAACCTGTGATTGTAGGCTATATAATTCTTTTTCAAGTTTCTGATTCGCCTTTTCTTGCTTTGTCAGCTGACTTTTCAAGGAATATTCTTTTTTCCATTGCTCTGTTCGGATGACATCTGCCTGATGCTGCTTTGTATATTGGTATGAAAAAGAAATCAGAAAACCAAGAACAAGCATTACAATTGAGAATATAACTGTTTTGCCTCTCAACGTTCATCTTCCTTTTTCTTAGATTTAAACGCTTCAAAATACGTCGCGACTTCCATATGGATTGTGCCTTTTTCAGATGGCGAAAGTTCTTTTACAATGGCAGGATAGGTTTTCATTTTATCAGCGAATGTTTTAATTGATGCAATCACGGTGTTCCCGTCATTCATATAAAATTTAACGAGCCACTGGTTTGAGCTTGTCGGCACATAATATATTTCTGAGATGAGTTCCTGAATAGAGGCTGGCAGCTGATTTAAAGTTCTAACCGTTTGCTTCAGCTTCTCTTTATTGTCCCAATCAACAAAAATAGGTCCTGCATGACTTGGTGTGACTTCTTCTGGCAATACTGTCCCATTTTCAAGAAGCTCATAGTATAGATTTCCCTTTTGAAGATAAGCAATATTGGCATATTCTTTGACAGCAATACTAACCTTATTTGGAAAATGTTTTTTGATACTGACACTTTTAATCAGTTTGTTTTGTTTAATATGATCTGCTGTTAAATCTTTATTTAAATTCCAAAACTCTGTTTCGCCTTCTTTAATCTGGGAAAGTTTCACAAGCTGTTTTGTAGGGACATGCTCGTTACCCGTAATAGTTAAAGAAGAAATTTTACTGATTGGTGTCTGCAAATAAATAATGATTAAAACCATGATAAAAAACAGTAGAATAAAAGAGATTAGTCTCCGATTCGCTTTCTGCTTCCTTTGTTCTTTAATTTTAGGAATCCGTTCTTCTATATTGACGATCTTTTCATTTTCATGATCAGGCCGCATATATATTCTTCACCCCATTCAAAGCTGCTTGTCCACACCTTTGGGTCATCATTTTGATGAGAAAACAAACGGCATTCTTCATGCCGTTTGTTTTCCTGTGATGCCATCATTCATAAATCTTGCTTTTAATTTGCTTCACCGATAATTTCTACTTCTGTATGCATATCTACATTGTAGTCATCTTTAATTTTCTTTTGGATGTACTGAATTAAGTCCAGCACGTCTTGAGCAGTAGCCCCGCCAGCGTTCACAATAAAGTTTCCATGCATGTCAGAGATTCTTGCTCCGCCAATTTGGTACCCTTTTAAATTCGCTTTTTCTACAAGCTGTCCTGCATATTCAGGCAGCGGATTTCGAAAAATACTTCCCGCACATGGTCGATTATAAGGCTGTGTTTCCTTGCGATAGTCTTTATTTTGCTGCATTTTCTTTGTGATTTTCTCGCGATCATCCTGTTTTAACTTAAACACGGCCTCGAGAACAATGCCTGGTCGTTCCTTTTGAAGGACAGACGTTCTGTAGCTAAAGTTCATCTGCTCATTTGTTAGCCACTCGATGCTTCCATCTTCAAATAAGATTCTCGCTTTCACAAGAATTTTACTGATATCAGATCCGTGCGCACCTGCGTTCATATAAACAGCGCCGCCAATAGACCCTGGAATACCAGCTGCAAATTCCAGCCCTGAAAGACCCTGCTTACTAAGAGACGTTGCAAGCCTTACAACAGAATAGCCGCCGCCAACTGTAATTTCTTCACCATTTACAGTTAAGTGATCAAGTCCAGCGCCTAACTTCAGGACGACACCGCGTATTCCTTTATCAAGTACGAGTAAATTTGATCCTCTTCCAATAACCGTCCAGTCCGCGTGGTGTTTTTTTATCTGATCCATGATCGTTTTAACTGCATCAATATCTTTAGGAACGATCAATAGATCTGCCGGCCCGCCTATTTTCATTGTCGTATGATTTGCAAGCGGCTCATTTTCAAGCACTTTACCGACTTGCGCTTCTAATAATTCATTCTTCAAGTTCTCCATATTACCCTCCGCCTTACCTAATATCAATCCATCATGTAGTCGTAATTTCTTTTAATACATTATATAAACGTCCAGCCGCATCTGGTACTCCGAGTTCTTTTGTTAAACGGCTCATTTCGTTTAATTTTTCTTCATGACCAGCAATTTCATCAATGGCATGAAGGAGGCTCTCTCCAGAAAGCTCTGATTCTCTTAAAACGATTGCAGCGTCATGCTTTTCTAGTGATCTTGCATTGATTTCCTGGTGATTTGCCGTCACGTATGGACTTGGAATAAAAATAGTTGGAATTCCAAGGGCTGTCACTTCAGCAATCGTTGTGGCTCCCGCTCTTGCAACAATCACATCAATCGATTTCAAGTACTCCGGCATTTGATGCAAGAAAGGCTTTGTAATCATATTAGGTGCTGCACCTTTTTCCTTTAGTTCGTTCAGCACTTTTTCATAATGAACCTCACCTGTGATATATAAAAGCTGATAGTTCTTAGCCTTTAATTCATCTTGCATGTCAATAACTGCTCTATTAATCGGCGCAGCCCCCCGGCTCCCGCCAAAAATAAGAACCGTTTTTTTCTTTTCATCCAGCCCAAACTCCTTCAGAGATTTCCCCTCTTTTATAGAGACGACTTCAGAGGCTCTAGGGTTTCCCGTAAATACAACCTTTTCAGATGGAAAATGTGCCTTTGCTTCTTCAAAACAGATGGCTACCTTATCAACATACCTTGCTAAAAACTTATTTGTGATACCAGGCAGGCTGTTCTGTTCGTGAATAATGGTCGGAATCTTCAGCTTAGAAGCTGCATAAACAACAGGGCCGCACACATAACCACCTGTTCCAATGACCGCATCTGGCTTAAATTCCTTTAAGTAAGATTTACTTTTTTGAACGCCTTTTAGAAATCTCATCACCGTTTTTACATTATCAAAGGAAAGCTTTCTTTTAAAACCTGAAATTTCTATGGACTTGAAAGGGATATTTTCTCTTTCTACAATTTTCTTTTCAAGTCCATTTTCAGTACCAATATATAAAAATTCTACATCAGGATGCAGTCTTTTCACTTCTTTAATAAAAGCTAAGGCCGGATAAATATGTCCGCCTGTTCCGCCTCCACTGATTACTATACGCATTATACCATTTCCCCTCAATTTTTTTCTGCTCTGAACAAAGTATAAACCCTGTTTTAAACAACAGGGCTCCGTTAAAACCTGTAAAGAAGAGGTAAAAAACATGTTTTCGGATACTAAAGCTGTCTTTTTCACTCTTCAAATCATTTTTTTGTACTTTTGCAAAATAAATGTCATCACGGTTTCATGAACTAGCAGCATTAGTATCTAGCGTACCTGCTTACATTCAAGAGTACGCCAATGGCCATCAGCATTAATGTCAGTGATGAGCCGCCATAACTTAGGAATGGGAGCGTGATACCTGTCACAGGGATAAGTCCAGTAACAACTGCGATATTAATCATCACTTGAATGGCAACCATTGAAATAATGCCAACTGCTAGGAAACTTCCATATAAGTCTGGGGCTCCAAGTGCTATTCGTATGCCTCTCCATAATAGAACACTAAAGAGCAGCAAAATGAGTGATCCTCCTATAAAGCCAAGTTCTTCAGACAATATTGCAAAGATGAAGTCTGTTTGAGGCTCAGGTAAATAAAAGAATTTTTGTCTACTTTGACCGAGACCCATCCCGAACAAACCGCCTGGACCAACAGCGTATAAGGATTGAATAATTTGAAACCCACTGCCTAGTGGATCTTCCCAAGGATTTAAGTACGATGTAATTCGTTTTATGCGGTAGGGCGCTGATAAGACTAGTGCAGCAAATCCGCTGAGCCCTAAAAGACCGAGAAATATAAAGTGAGCAATTCTCGCACCTGAAACAAATATCATAATAATACAGGTTCCAACCATTACCGTCCCTGTTCCCAAATCTGGCTGCAGCATGATGATGGCAAATGCAGAAAACACAATGCCTAATGCTGGTGCGAAACCTTTACGAAAGGATGTGATATTTTTTTGTTTTTCAGATAAGAATTTTGCAAGAAACGCAATCATCGCAAGCTTCATAAATTCAGAGGGCTGAATACTAAACGCACCGACACCGATCCAGCTTCTTGATCCATTTCTCTCCATACCGATACCAGGAATAAGTACAAGCAACAAAAGGAGAAAACAAACAGCAATCAATATCTTTGACCAAGTCCGCCACGTCCAATAATCGACTCGCATAATGAAAAACATCGCGATAACTCCGATTCCGGCAAACAAAAGCTGTCTTTTTGCAAAATAAAACGAATCATCAAATTTATACGATGCCCACACAGCACTAGCGCTGTACACCATAATTAAACCAATCGTCAATAAAAGTAACGTAATGACAACAAGCAAAAAGTCCGGAGAAGTTTTCTTATTCGTCAAGAGACCGACACCCCAAGCATAATTTCATTTGGGCTGTCAGTCATACGAGAGACAAGCCCTTATTTAAGCATATGCACGGCGTTTACAAACATGTCTCCACGTTCTTCAAATGTTTTATGCTGATCCCAGCTTGCACAAGCCGGGGATAATAAAATCACGTCTTCTTCTTCAGAAATGTTAAACGCCGCAGGTACTGCTTGTTCAACATTATCGACATGTTTTACGTGATGTATTCCCAGTTCTTCACCAAGCTTCACAAACTTAGGTGCCGTCTCACCAAATGTAATAATTCCTTTTACATTTTTCATAAAAGGTTTCAATTCATCAAATTCATTGCCCCGGTCAAGTCCGCCGGCTAATAAAATAGTCGGCTGCTCAAAAGCTGACAATGCTTTACTTGTTGCCAGTATATTGGTGGCTTTACTATCGTTATAGAATTTTCTGCTTTGAATTGTATCTACAAACTGCAGACGGTGCTTCACTCCACTAAATGTCGTGAGAACGTGTGCGATTGCTTCATTTGAACAGCCTGCATTTTTCACGACACAAATAGCTGCCAAAATATTTTCTTGGTTATGCTCACCAGGAAGAACAACATCCTTTAAATCGATGATATGTTCATTCATGTAGTAGATCGCACCATTTTTAATATACGCACCATGTTCTACTCGCTCTTTCACGGAGAAAAACACTTTTTTTGCTTTTGAAGCTTCAGCCAGTTTTACGACTGATGGATCATCGAGGTTAATGACTGCTATGTCATCATCCAGTTGATGTGCGTAAACTTTCTGCTTTGCTTTTTCATATTCATCACGAGTGTGGTGATAGTCTAAATGTGCATCAAAAATATTTAATATTAAGCTGATTTTAGGTCTGAATTCAACTGTTCCCATTAACTGAAAAGAAGAGAGTTCAGTTACGATCCACTCATCACCAGCTGCCTTTGCAGCGACTTCGCTGGCAACTGTGCCAATATTACCTGCCACTAAAGTTTTTTGACGGTCTTGTTTCAACATTTCATAAATCAAAGTCGTGGTAGTGGTTTTTCCATTTGATCCAGTAATCCCAATAAAAGGAGCTGAGGTTAAATGATAAGCTAATTCTATTTCCGTCCAAACTGGAATTTGGCGGCGAAGCGCCTCTTGAACCATCACATTTTCATATGGAATTCCTGGATTTTTAATTAAAATCGTAATTTTTTTATCATCGAACATACGAAGAGGATGGCTGCCGCAAATGACATCAATCCCCTTTTCAGAAAGAAGCTGAGCAGGTTCATTTTCTTCAAACGGCTTTTGGTCATTTACTATGACATTTACTCCATGCTCATGAAGAATTGAAGCTGCCGCATATCCGCTTTTTGCAAGACCTAATACTAGTACATTTTCGTTTTTTAACATTTGCATCTTATTCAATTATAACCACACCTCGATGTAAATTCCTAAAACAGCAAGTAATAAACCAGCTGTCCAGAAGGTGACAACTACTCTCCACTCAGACCAGCCAACTAACTCATAGTGGTGGTGAAGCGGACTCATCTTAAAGATTCTTTTTCCAGTTGTTTTAAAGGAGATCACTTGAAGAATAACAGATAACGTTTCGACAACAAATACTCCTCCAATAATGACAAGCAAAATTTCAAGCTTTGTTAAAATGGCAATCGCTACAATCGCTCCGCCTAAAGCAAGCGACCCTGTATCACCCATAAATACTTTTGCAGGATGCGCGTTAAACACAAGAAACCCTAGAACGGCTCCAGCAACAGCTACTGAAAAGATTGCTACATCGTACTGTGATTGATTCCAAGCCAGTATAGCAAAGGCTCCGAAGGCAATTGCAGCAGTTCCAGATAATAGACCATCCAGTCCATCCGTTAAGTTCACGGCATTAGAACCTCCGACAAGCATGAAAACGACAAGGATAAAGTAAGCCCATCCTAAATCAAAGCTGACATCTGTTCCTGGAATGCGAATCGTCGTTGCAAACTGATAATAATGGAAGACTGCATAAAAAATCACTGCGATCACAATTTGACCGATTAATTTCTGTTTCGATGTTAAACCTAGGTTTCGTTTCATCGCTACTTTAATATAATCATCTAAAAATCCTAATAGACCGTAGCCAAGCGTGACAAATAACAATAAAAACATTTCTGGACTAATCTCAGAAAATTTGTTGATCATCACAATCGTTGTAATTGTAATAGAAAAGATAATCATAATTCCGCCCATTGTCGGAGTACCTGATTTCTTTTGGTGAGACTGTGGTCCTTCTTCTCTAATACTTTGACCAAATTTAAGCCTTCTTAAAAACGGAATAAAAATCGGGGATAAAAGAACACTGATTAAAAATCCCATTATGATTGTAAACAATATCACCTGTTCAAGCATCGTTCTTTACTCCTTCCGAATTTCCAAAGCCGTTTTCCATCAGAAAATTACATTCATTATTAAGGTATTCATTCAAGTTCTTCGTATGTTGTTTTTGTACAAAATGCTTCATTTCATTACACTCTTTTCATCATTTTAAGATTTGTTTAGATCTAAAATAGCGTCCATAGCAACCTTTGCATCATCAAAATCGTAAACTTGATCGCCGACGATTTGATATGTCTCATGACCTTTACCCGCTATTAAGACTGTATCGCCTTTTTTCGCATTGGCAATTGCAAAAAAGATGGCTTGTTTGCGATTCACAAAACTATGATAATATGCGTCTGGCACCCCATTTTCCATATCCTTTAAAATAGCTGAAGGATCTTCGCTTCTTGGGTTGTCTGATGTAAATACAGGTTCATCTGCATACTTCACAGCGATTTGGGCCATTTGAGGACGCTTTGTTTTATCACGGTCACCGCCGCAGCCTATCACACAGAAAATTTTGCCATCTGTTAATTCTCTACACGTTGTCAGGACATTTTCTAAGCTGTCAGGTGTATGGGCGTAATCGACAATAACAGGAAAATCTTGATCACAGTTCACAAGTTCAAATCGGCCTTTGACTCCCTCCAGCTCTTCAATAGCACTTACAATCGTTTCAAATGTTAAGCCAGATACGATCCCTACTGATACAGCTGCTAGGATGTTGTACACATTAAACTTACCGATGAGGGCAACTGTCACACTTTTTGTGCCAATTGGAGTGATCAAATCAAATTGAGTTCCCTTCGGTTTGATTTGAATATTCTTTGCCATCACATCTGCTTTTTGCTCTAAGCCATATGTCATGACTTCAGCAGCTGTAACTTTTTCATAATAACTCGAAGCGTCATCATCTGCATTTAAAATCGCATGCTTTGGCTTATCGTGATGAAAGGCACTGCCAAGCTGTGAAAATAGCAAGCTTTTCGCATGTTTATATTCTTCCATTGTGTTGTGGTAATCAAGATGGTCCTGCGAAAGGTTTGTGAAAACGGCAATATCATAATCACATCCATGTACCCTGCCAAGATGCAGCGCATGTGATGATACTTCCATAATGGCTGTGTCTACATCTTGGTCAAGCATCTGTTTAAAGGTTTTCTGAAGTGTGACACTTTCAGGTGTAGTGTTTTTCACATCGAGAATGTCATCATTCACCTTCATATACATTGTACCGATTAAGCCTGTTTTCTTTTCAGCTTTTCTCATCATTTGTTCAATCATGTGTGTTGTCGAAGTTTTTCCGTTTGTTCCTGTGATCCCGATGAGATTCAGCTTATGAGTTGGCTGCTCGTAAAACGCATCAGCTATTCTTGCAAGAGCTCTTTGAGAGTGTTTTACAATAATGACTGGTACATCTGATATGTTAAGAGGGTGTTCTGCTACAATCGCTGCAGCCCCGCTTTTCACCGCTTTTTCAGCATAATCGTGTCCATCTACTGTATAGCCTTTTATACAGACAAAAAGGCTTCCTTTTTTCACCTCTCTTGAATCCATTTCAATGGAAGTGATATCAGGATTTTCGTTTATTAATTCGTTATTTTCACTTTTAAAGTATGTAAGGAGTTCTTGTAATTTCATTTCATATCAAACCTCTCAAATTCGTTCACGTGCATGTCTTGTGAAAAAAACACACAGTCTATATTTTATCGTAAAAAAAAGGATACATCCAGCGTATTCCTTAAGTTTCTCTTGGAAAAAACACACTTTAGGCTCTTTTTTTCAAACAGACCTTCTCTTTCAACAAAAAGAGGCAGCCGAATGAGTGCGGCTACCCTCTGTTCATTCTTTATTATTCATCGTTTAAGTATAATCTGATGGTGGAGCCTTCCTTGACCTTTGTCCCGGCAGCAGGTGATTGCTTCACCACTTTACTGCCCGTTCCAGAAGCATCGATCTTAAGGTTAATCAGTAAGGATTCAAGGTCTGAAACAGATCCCCCTACAAGATTCGGTACTTCAATGGTTTTTGTGTCCAGCCACTGGTACTTCTTTTCAATTTGTCCTTTTCTTTTTTTCACACCCATCTCAGGGAGGCTGTCCCGCATAATATGACCCACAATTGGTGCAGCAACTGTCCCGCCAAATTGAATAGTGCCTTTCGGGTTATCTACAGCCACATATACAACGATACTTGGATCATCAGCAGGCGCAAACCCGATAAACGACACAATGTGGTTATTTTCCATGTACTTGCCGTCTTTTACTTTCTGTGCTGTCCCTGTTTTTCCGCCAACTCGATATCCTTCAACAAATGCATTTCGGCCAGTTCCTTGAGCGACTACACTTTCAAGCGCATATCTGATTTCTTTGGATGTTTCTGCTGAAATCACTTTCTTTTTGGCAATTGGTGATTGCTTTTTCACTACCTCTTTTGTGATTGGATCTATCCATTCTTTTGCAATGTACGGCGTGTAAAGTGTTCCGCCATTTACCGCAGCTGCTACGGCAGCTACTTGCTGTATCGGCGTAACAGATACACCTTGACCAAAGGCAGTTGTCGCCTGCTCTACAGGGCCAACCCGGTCCAGCGGGAACAAAATGCCTCGCCCTTCCCCCTGAAGATCGATTCCTGTTTTTTGGCCAAATCCGAAATTTTTAATATAGGAAAATAATTTATCCTTTCCTAGACGGTCGCCTAGTTCAACAAAACCGGGGTTACAGGAGTTTTGAACCACTTCTAAAAATGACTGTGATCCGTGGCCGCCTTTTTTCCAGCACCTAAGTCTTGCACCATCAACTGTCACAGAACCGCTGTCAAAAAAATGATCGCGTTTTAAATTGACTTTTTTCTCTTCTAGTGCTGCTGCAAGCGTAATAATTTTAAACGTCGAACCTGGCTCATATGTGCTCCACACCGGTAGATTTCGGTTAAACACTTTCGAGTCAACTGATTGATAATCCGCTGGATCAAAATCCGGTCTGCTCGACATCCCAAGCACTTCACCGTTCTTCGGGTTCATCGCAATTGCAATCATCCCATCTGGGTTATATTTTGCCTGCGCATTGTCTAATTCCCGTTCTATAATGGTTTGCACCTTCGCATCGACAGTTAACTTCATATCAAGACCATCTTTAGGCGGTGTATAATCATCTGCTTCATCTGGCATTTTCTGCCCTTTTGCATCGGAATAGAACTTCACAGAGCCTTTTTCACCTTTTAGGTCATCATCATAATAGGCTTCCAGTCCAAGTAACCCTTGATTATCAATTCCAGCGAAGCCCAGCACATGAGAAAGAAAACTGCCAAACGGATAGTGTCTGATGCTGTCTTCTGCAACATAAACACCATCTAAATCAAGCTCTCTGACTTCTTTTGCTTTTTCATGAGATACTTTTCTTCCTTCTGGAGAAATTCGTTCGATGGATGTCTTCTTTGTGACGTGCTTGTACGCTTTTTCTTCAGACATATTCAGTACTGCCGCCAGTTTCTTGCTTGTTTCTGCCGGATCTTTAATTTGCCGCGGGACGACCAATATAGATGGGGCACTTTTGTTCGTCGCAAGCTCTACCCCATTTCGGTCCAAAATATCTCCCCTTTCTGGTTCGAACGGGAGGTTCCGGCTCCATGAATCTTTTGCTAAGCTTGTGAGCTTCTCGCCCATAATAAACTGTACATATCCTAATCTAGTATCTATGATGAAAAAAATGATCACCCCAAACAGCAGCACGAAAAGCAATCGTTTTCTCACTGTTACACTTGATACTCGCACGCCTGGTTCACTCCTTACATACATATGGCTTGTTTCCATCATATGCAGGCCCGTCCTTATGTAGAACGTCTCGTCTATCCCGCTCGGCAAAAGAAAAAACCTAGCAAGTGGTTTGCTAGGTTTTGCAGTTAATTCGGACTTTTAAATGTCACAGTGACGACTTTATCTGAAATCTCCGATCCTCTTTTCACACTTTGTTTGACAGCATATCCTTGTCCCTTTGTTTCGATATGCACACCGGAAATGGATGCATATTGAAGGACTTCCCGTCTCGACCAGCCTGTCATATCAGGCATTTTTATCGTTTTTCCTGCTGTTTTCAAGAAAACTTTCTGGCTTTCAGAGAATTCAGAGCCTGCACTTGGCCACTGTCGTTTAATGGAGAGGCCGTCGCCGATGACAACAGGCGTTAAGTTTTTGTTTTTGGCTTCTGTTTCCGCCTGCTTCACTTCTAAATCTAAGAATGAAGGCATTGTTTCTTGCTTCACTTTTTGTTCGCCTGATTTTTTATCGTCTGTTTTTGTTGGTGCAATATTTAAATATAGCAGACTATTTTTCATCACTGGGTTAAAGATTTGTGCAACTGGGGCAGAGCCAGTTTCTGTGTCAGACAGCTGCGGCTGCTGTACAGCTACATACACGAGCAGCTTCGGATCATCTTTTGGCGCCATTCCCATAAATGAAAAGACGTAATCGTTTCTTCCTTTGAGATAACCGCCGGCACCGCCAATTTGTCCTGTTCCTGTTTTCCCAGCAACGTCAAATCCTTTGATTTGGTAAGGCTGGCCAGTTCCAATCTTCGAGGAAACCACCTCACCTAAAATGTCACGGACTTGCTTTGCTGTATCAGAGGAAATTGGCTTTCCAGCTACTGTTGGTTCGTGCTGTAAAATTGTTTTGTTTGTGTTCGGGTCTGTAATATGATCAATGACATATGGCTTCATCATCGTTCCGCCGTTTGCTATCGCTGTCGCTGCTTCTATTTGTTGAATCGGTGTAATGGCAGACGCTTGACCGTAAGCCGTCGATGCTTTGTCATATTCGTATCTGTAATTGATTTTACTAGACGCTTCGTTCGGCAAGTCAATACCTGTTTTGTCATAGAAATGGAACTTCTGCAAATATTGTTCGTAGCGCGTGAAGCCTAGTTTTTCTTTTGCCAGCTTTGCAAAAGCTACGTTAGACGAACGGAGAACACCTTCATGAAAGTCAATTTTTCCCCAGCCATTTCCATTGTTGTGGTCTCTTACAAGGCCTCCTCCTACTTTATAAGTACCAGATTGATATTTATCATTGCCTTGGTAGACCCCTTCTTGGATTGCTGCAGCAAGTGTGAAGATTTTCATCGTTGAACCTGGTTCAAACGCATATGAAATGACATCATTGTTATAATTCGTAATGTCTAATTCATTTAAATTAAAGCTTGGCCGCTGTCCCATCGCGAGCACCTTTCCCGTTTTTGGGTCAACGACTGTGGCAATGATTTTCTTTGGTTTATATTTTTTGGCAACCTGCGTCATACTTTCTTCAAGGAACGCCTGGATTTTTTGATCGATGGTCAGCGTGACATTTTTCCCATCCTTCGGAGCGACAATGTCTTCTTTACTATTTGGAAGAGCCCATCCGCTTCTGTCACTGTTATATGTCACATAGCCGTCTTTTTCTTTTAAAAATTTGTTCAGCGCCTTCTCAAGTCCCATCGCGCCTGACATGTCCTTCGTTGCCTCATCTAATCTTGCATAACCGATCAGGTTCGACGCAAACATGCCGTTTGGATAATATCGCTTCGTGTCTTTTTCAAATGCGATCCCTGGAAGCTTTAGCTTTTCAATTTTTTCCTTTGTTGAAAAACTGATGTCTTTCCCAGCTTTACCAAACTCCACTTGGAACGCACCTTTAGTATTCAGACGCTTTAAAATTTCGCTTTCACTCATATCAATGACTTTTGACAGCTCTTTTGCTGTCTTTTCTTTGTCGACGACATGCATCGGGTGCTTTGGGTCGACTGTCATTTTCTTGCTCATGACCGCAATGAGCTTATAAACAGACGTATCTTCTGCAATCACATTCCCATTTCGGTCTAAAATAGACCCTCTTTTGGCTTCAAGTGTTTTCTTCGATTGATATTGTTCATTTGCCTTTGCGGCTAATACTTGGCCATCGACCGTTCCTGTAATCTGAATATAGATAAAACGTGCAAGGATGATAAAGAAAAACAGGGCGAAGCAAATACTCGCAATTGCCGCGCCTCTGTTCATCATTTTATTCTTTTTAGGCATCGCCATCTTAATCGACCTTCTTAACATCTTTCGAAATGCTTAAGCCTGCTTTTTTCGCAGTATCAATGACTCTCTCCGGTTCACTCAGCAAGTCTTTTTCTTTTTGAAGCTCAGTGATCTTCTTCGATTCTAAAGATACTTGCTGTTCTAATTTCTGGACTTCAATATTAGCGTGATAGACAGCAAAGGCTTTAGAAATGATGAGAATGGAGCTGCACATAAGAGCCATGACAAACATGACAAGTAAGATTTTTTCACCAAGTGTGATAGAACCTCTTCTTTTAATAACAACCGATTGGCCTTGCTGCTCTGTTTGATATTGTTTTACTTCTCTTTGGTAAGCCAAATTACTCATAAGAAACCTCCTTTTTATCATCATCTATGGTGTCGTTTTACTTTTTTTCTGCAATTCGGAGCTTCGCTGAACGGGCACGGTTGTTATGTTCCAGCTCTTGTTCTGATGCAACGATTGGTTTTCTCGTGATCAGCTTCAGCTTTGGTTCAAGTCCTTCTGGAATCACTGGTAGTCCGTGCGGAAGTTCTGGAAGAGAAGACATTTCTTTAAATGTACTTTTACAAATCCGGTCTTCAAGTGAATGGAATGTAATGACAGAAATTCTCCCCTTCGGATTGAGTAACTCTATTGCTTGTTCTAGTGCTTCTTCAAAAACTTTCAATTCATCATTTACGGCAATTCGGATCGCTTGAAACACTCTTTTTGCTGGATGTCCGCCAGTTCGTCTTGCAGGTGCGGGAATTCCTTCTTTGATAATGTCGACAAGCTCACCTGTAGTTTCAATTGGTGCTTTTTTTCTAGCTTCTTCAATTTTGCGTGCGATTTGCTTGCTGAATTTTTCTTCCCCATATTTGTAGAAAATCCGAACTAGACCTTCAAATGGCCATTCATTCACCACTTGTTTTGCCGACAATGCGGCTGTTTGATCCATTCGCATGTCAAGAGGTGCATCATGGTGATAACTAAAGCCTCTCTCTGGTGTGTCGAGCTGAGGAGATGAAACCCCAAGGTCAAAAATCACACCGTCTACGCTTGTAATGCCTTGTTCATTCAGACGTTCTTTTAAATATCGGAAGTTGCTCTTTATGAAAAGAATGTTCGCTTTAGAATCCGCGAGCTTCTCTCGTGCATGATCCAGTGCAGCATCGTCTTGGTCAAATCCAATCAATGTACCTTTTTCTGATAGTTGAGATAGTAGATATGAGCTGTGACCTGCTCCGCCCAGCGTGCAGTCTACATATGTACCGTCTTCTTTGACGTTTAAACCGTCAACTGTTTCTTTTAATAATACTGTCTCATGTTGGAACATGATGTTATGGTCCCACCTTTTTCAAATAGAAATGAATGTGTAGAAAGCTTGCTGCACAAGGGATTATTATATATCAAATCCAATCATGTTTTCAGCAATTTCAGCAAAAGAATCTTCTTGCTCTTCTGTATATTGTTCCCAGATCGACTTACTCCACAACTCAATTCGATTTGAAACGCCGATGACCACACATTCTTTTTCGAGTTTTGCATATTGGAGTAGGTTTGATGCGATGTTAATACGCCCCTGCTTGTCCAGATCGCATTCAACTGCGCCAGAGAAGAAGAACCGGGTAAACGCACGTGCATCTTTTTTCGTTAGCGGCAGTGCTTTGAGTTTCTCTTCGATTAGTTTCCACTCACTCATAGGGTAGCCAAATAAACATTGATCAAGCCCTCTCGTCAGCACAAACTGTTCTCCGAGACCGTCTCTAAATTTAGCAGGGATGATCATGCGCCCTTTTGTATCAATCGTATGTTGGTATTCACCCATGAACATGATAATCAGAGCCCCACTTTCTCACCCTTACTCTCCACTATCCACCACTTCTCTCCACAAAACTTATTTTACACTGTTTCTACATAAAAAAAAACCCTGAACTAGTCAGGGTTCATTAAAACTTTATTTCAAAGTTTGACAATTTGCTGCTTGTTTTGAAATGAAAATGGCAGATTTTTGAACGTTTTGAAGAATTCTGGACCATATTTGTTTAAAAAGTACATGATATTCCAAATTCTTTCTTGCGGGGCATCTAATGGTTTTAAGCTGTTTTCAATCCGTTCAAAATCTCGAAGGATATATCCTTCCTTCTCTTCCACACGCTGCGCCACCTTTTGATAAACAAATTGAAGCTGGTCTTCGATAAATTTGGCATTTTTATCCAGCAGCTGTTCGAAGTTTGGTTCAACCTCCAGTGCTTCTTGCCTCAATACGCCATGAACATTCGCTAATTCACGTTTCGCCTGATCAACGGCTTGAACAAAGCTGTCTGGAAGGCTTTGCTCAAAGTGAGCCTCTTTCTTTTCTTTTACTCCGTTTGTGAGCACTTCTTCTAGAGAAAGTTCTCTGACCGGCAGCTTCTTATCGATGTGCCTTTCAAGAATGGTCACGTGCAGTCTTGGAAGAACGGGTGCCATCTTTAATTCAAAATGCTCAAAAATTCCTTTCAGTTCTCCCCAATAGTTGACTTCACCGTGTCCTGCCATAAAAGCAAGTGTTGGGAGAAGGGTTTCCTGCATTAAGGGACGCGTCACCACATTGTTGCTGAACCGTTCTGGGTGCTCCTCAATTTCCTGCAAAAGCTCTTCTTTTGTCCACGTAAGCCCCACTTCTGATATAGAAAACTGGCCGTTTTCTTTTTCAATAAGGAAACGCTCTTCATCATATTCGTAAAACAGGTTCGCCTGATTGTCACCAGCTTCTATGATCGGCTGATATCCCGCTCGTTTCATGGCAGCCTGCGTTTCATTCAAACGAGCTGTGACCGCATCATTTGTCTCAACAATATGCTTGAATAACGTACGCTCAAGTGGTTTGACGCCTAAGTCTCCTGAATTAAATAGAAGCAGTCCATCTTCTTCAAAAAGGTCGCATACAATCCATTCAAAGAAATCCGTAAATGTTTGTGATTTGCGTAAACATCGAAGAAGCTGATCAAGCAAGTCATTTGTATACGCAGATTCTTCATATGTTGAAAACACATCGCGGAGCCATTTCTCTGTTTTTTCTTGATGCAGAGGTGTTCTTTTGGCAGCAGTTTTTTTGACGTTATGTAATGGCAGCTTTTGCTTGACTGGACCTTTTTCGCCAGATGTGTAGACAAAATTAATTTCATCTACGTCATGATCCTCACCTGCTACCCAAAAGACTGGAATCACAGGAACGCCAAGCACTGATTCTTTTTCTTTTGCGAACTGAATAATGGATATGATTTTATGTATGGTATAAAGCGGTCCTGCCAGTAGGCCTGCCTGCTGTCCTCCAACCACCATGACACTCCGTTCATCACGGATCTTTTCAATGTTCTGACGCATCGCTGCCGATTCAAACTTTGCGTGGTATGCGCTCATATAATCCGCTAAAGCCTCGCGCGGGAAGCTCATTTCCATGAGATCGTCGTATCTTTTTTTCCATGTGTGCTCAGAATGTATATCATAATCAAAAAAAGCAGTCATCTCTTTTTTTTCTTCTATATAATCACGTATGAATAAATTCTGACTTCGGATGGAAAGTTCAGTCAATTGCATGTTTAGAACTTCCTTTCTTCAATAAATAGTTAGTTTCCCGAAAAAAGTATAGCATGTAAATGAGCTCACTCAAAAGATTTTGTTTGCTTTTTTTCCAATACTTCCAAGCTTCGATTGAAGAAAGTAAGATGTGGCGCCAGAATTTCTTGAGCTTGAGCCTTTTTTAAAAGATAGCCAACGATGGCTTTTCTTTCGGTTTCACGGCCTTTGACGATATCTTGAAGCATTGACGATTGATTGGCGGCCGTTTTCTTACAAATCGAAACGACGTGTGACCAGAGCCGCTCTTTTTCAGCCAGACCTAGAATGGACAATGCTTCTTCAAATGCACATTTCATCATGTATTCATATGCAGGAGTTGCGATCAATTCTCCATTTTTCACATGCAATAAAGCCGTGAGCGGGTTAATACAGACATTGACCAGCAGTTTTTCCTCCAGCACTTTTTTCCATTCATCCGTATAAATCATCTGAAATTGGGCCGGCGTTTCATTCAAAGCATTTCTCACAGCAGCTGCATCCTCAGGATGAAAAGCCCCCCACTTGATGACACCAATCCCTGTATGGTTTACTGCATGATCTGATACCTTCATCGCCCCGTGCTCTACGACACCTATATATATTGAATGCGGCGTTTCCCAGTTTTCTAAATCTAATAAGTGGGCCATGCCATTTTGTAAAAATAAGATTCGTTGACGAGGTAATGTGGATAGTTCATCGAGCACCTCTTGCAGCTGGTGATATTTCACCGTCACAATCAGCAGATCAAATACTCCTGTAATCCCTGCCCTTGCCTCCGCAGACGCCAGGAATGTGTCTCCTTTTACCGTTCGCTTAATACCTGATGTTCGAATCTCCTCTGCTTGTTCTTTTCTTCTTGTCAAAACAGTGATGTCATGATGCTGTGATAAATAACTGGCACAAAGCAGACCAATCGCACCGCCGCCAATGATTCCTATGTTCAACTGCCGCACTTCCCTTTTTCTGTTTACTTCATCATATTCACCATTTTAACAGTTTCAAGCCGCGATGCAAAAAGCAGATGGCGCGCCGCGATTGAATTTTTTTAATTTAAAAACTATAATAATAAGTGTAAAAACTTTTTGAGGCGGATGGGATGAAAACGCCTTCAACGACATCACTGTCAACATTATGTGTGTAAGGGGGAAGATCATATGACACAAGTAAAACGACTTCTAATCAATTACAAAACTTTAGAGGAATTTAAACAATTTAAGGAATATGGCATACAAGAACTATCCATGCTTGAAGACCTTGAAAGTAATATGATTGAAAATGACAGCAACTCTCCATTTTACGGGATTTATTTTGGAGATAAGCTGGTTGCACGTATGAGCCTTTATCAAGTGGACGGCTCGACGACAACGTATTTTGACCACAATCATGATTATTTAGAGCTGTGGAAGCTGGAAGTGCTTCCTGGGTATCAGCGTAAAGGGTACGGCGAGGCACTTGTTGATTTCGCCAAATCTTTCGGACTGCCAATCCGGACCAATCCACGCGTCAAATCTGCTGGTTTTTGGGATAAAATGGGCTTTGAAGCGGTAAAATATGATATGGAACGCGACAAAGGTGAAAATCCACTCATCTGGGAACCTGCCCATATTCAAAAGAATACAGGTGAATCCGCTTAATCACTGATGGCAAAACGCCCCTCCTTTCTCTGTGAGGGGCGCTTTCTTATTTAGCATATTCTTTTAAGTTGATATTCTGTTTGACTCTTTCAACAATCCCAATGAGTGCCCGGTAATCTTCTTCCGTCATTTTTAATTGCCGCTTCAAATGTTCATTTTCTTCTGTGAGCGACTTCAGTTGATGCTGCGTGTCCGCCAGTTCTTCGCGTAAATAAGCTGAGCCAGACGGTTCTTTTTCAAGCTTCTCTAAAAACTGAATCACTTCTCGCAAGGTCAATTCAGCCTGATCTGAAGTTGCCTTTTCTTCTATCGTTAACGTATTCTGTGGTAAACCCGAGGAATGAATCCCAATCTTTTTACGCAGTTCTTTTCGCTGTTTTTTCGCCAGCTCAATGCCTGCCTGATATTGTTTTCTGACGTATGAATTCCACCTGAAGCCACATGCTGCCGCTGTTCTTGACAATGCTTTCCCGACTTCCTCAAATGCGGAAAGCTGCGTTCCTCCATCTCGAATATGCCTTAAGACGACTTCTGCTAAAAGTAAATCTTCATCTTGTGTCCATGCGTCCTGCCTTGTAATCGTCAATTGATCATCCCCCCTGAATCTGAATACCACATCATATGCGCTTACTAGAGTAGATAGACTATTTGCAGGAGAGAAACCTAAAAAATAGACAAATAAAAAAACGCAAGGGAAGATTCCCTTACGCTTTTTTATCAAGCATTAGTTGCTTTTTACGTCTTTGCCTTTGTATGTTCCGCAAGATTTGCAGACACGATGAGAAATTTTCATTTCACCGCATTCTGGGCAAGCTACCATACCAGGTACTTGTAGTTTGAAATGCGTACGACGCAATCTTTTTTTCATTTTAGAAGTTCTTCTAAAAGGTACAGCCATTATTCCCACCTCCTTAAAGAGTTAAGATTCATTATTTTCTTCTAAGAGCTTCTTCAAGCCTTCCAGACGCGGATCAATTCGGTTTTGATGTGCATCTTCCGAAATGACCGCCCAGTCATTCCCTTCCTGTGGTGCAGCACCTTTTACGTCTGTTTGGTCGCAAAAGATTTGCATCGGCACTTCAAGAAGAATTTCTTCCTTGACTATAGGCGTTAAGTCGATGATATCGTCTTCTACAACAGATACGTCTTCATCTTCTATATCGTCTGTCTTATGAAGTACAAATAGTTCTTTCGTTGAAATCGCAAATGGATAATTTACATCAACAAGCGTTCTTGAACAAGGCAGTGTCATTTCACCTGTGATGGTTAAATCAAATGCGACTTGCTTTGATTCGATCACTCCAGTCCCTTTCACCTCTACCGGTGAAATACGACGTATATCTGAATGAAGGCTAGTAAGTTCATTTAAGTCAACCGTCTCATGAAAATCGAAGCTGTTTTTAGCTTTTTGATGTAACTGATAAACTGTCCATTTCAATTGTATCACCTCTAAGAGCAACAAACATGATTATAGCTTTCATCATGCTATTTGTCAATATTTTTTCTTTACAGTCCTTTGTGATGTCAGAGCGTTGTTTGACATCAGTTCACGGAATGCCTACACTGAAAAAAATGGGCTTCATTTTTCCCTTATGCTACTGTAGCATAGACCATTTAACCATAGCAAGAAAGGCGGAACATCTATTGAAAGCAACAGGAGTTGTTGTCGAGTACAATCCATTTCATTATGGACATGCCTATCATGTTCGCCAGGCGAAAACACATACCTCCTCAGATGTAGCCATTGCCGTCATGAGCGGATCCTTTCTCCAGCGCGGAGAGCCCGCTATCGTCTCCAAATGGGCACGAACAAAAATGGCATTGCAAAACGGTGTAGACATCGTGTGTGAGCTTCCATACATATATGCAGTGCAAAAGGCAGAAACCTTCGCAAACGGCGCTGTGTCTATTCTAGATGCTTTAAAATGCCGCTCCCTTTTTTTCGGAAGTGAGGACGGAAACATCAAAGCATTTGAGCGAACAGCTCACGCTTGGCATGAGAAAAAAGAAGAAATCGACCTTTTCACAAAAGCAAAGGTAAAAGAAGGTCTTAGTTATCCGGCTGCCGCTGCCGCTGCGTTTCAAGAGGTCATTGATCCGAAACACTTACTGGATCTGTCTAGGCCTAATAACATTTTAGGCTTCCATTATGTCAAAGCCATCTTAGAGAGATCTCCTCACATAGAGCCCTCTACCTCTCAAAGAATTGCATCCGGTTATCATGATCAAGAGCTTCCTAAACATCAGAAAATCGCAAGCGCTACAAGCATCCGAAAAGCCTTAAAAGAGAATGGGTCATTTGAAACTGTCGCCTCTTATCTCCCGGAAGCCTCGCTTAAGCAATTACATGACTATTATTCTTCTTATGATCTTTTACATACGCAAGAAGACTATTTCAGCTTCTTAAAACATGTGTTTCACACAATGGATACAGCAGAACTAGAAGGCATCTATGAAATTGAAGAAGGCATCGAACACCGCATGCAAAAGGCGATCACACATGCGTCCTCCTACGAGGAATATCTATCACTTGTGAAAACAAAACGATATACGTGGACAAGGCTGCAGCGGATGAATACGCACCTTTTAATGAGGGTGAAGAAAACGGTCATGCATGAGCTGCTAAAGGAGAAACAAGCACCATACATTCGTTTACTTGGTATGTCAAAGAAAGGTCAGCAATACTTATCTCTTGTAAAAAAGGAATTGGACGTACCGCTTGTCAGCAAGCTGTCTTCCTTTTCACATCCTGCCCTTGATCTTGACATTCGCGCTTCCCGCGTCTTCAGCCTTCCCATCAGCGAACCAATGCAAACAAAGTTAACAGAAGCAGAATTTAAAACCTCACCGATCCGCTATGATGAAGAGACTGGTCTCTTCCAATCTCGATAAAAAAAGCAGCCTAAGGCTGCTCTCTGATTGTTGACAAAGGGCTAAAAGGATCTTTATTTTAGTCCTTTGTCCTCTTTTCAGCGTGATAGAAAACCTTTGAAGTCTAGGAAGGGCGAGCACCGGAACGGAGCGAATTTGACATTCGTGAGTACCGGCGCAGAGACCTGACACCGAATGCGAGGGTTTTTCTACACGCTGAGAGCAGCTTTTGATAAAGGCTGCTCTTTTTTCACTTAAGATGCTTTCTCTTTTAACTTGTTTAAATAGTTCAGTGCGTCCTGCATTGTGTCCACAGGAACGATTTTCATATTACTTTTGATATCTTTTGCTGTTTTCACTGCATTTTTGTAGTCTGAATTTGGATCACCTTTATCGTTTGGTGCAAAGAAGATATCTTTTCCTGCTTTATCTGCTGCAACAACCTTTTGATCTATTCCGCCAATTGGCCCGACCGTGCCATCAGCGTCAATCGTTCCAGTCCCTGCAATCGCATAACCATGTGTTTCGTCTTCTTTTGTCAGCTGGTTATAAATTTCAAGTGACATCATTAAACCTGCCGACGGGCCGCCGATATTTTCAATATCGACCTTAATGGAAGGCGAGACTTTCACATTTCGGTCTGTAAATAATGATACGCCAATTCCAACTCGGTTCGGCTCTTCTTTAAAAGGTTTTAACTTCACTTTCTGCGTGATATCCTTGCCGTTTCGTTCAAGGACAAAACGGACAGATGTACCAGCTTTTTGACGGCTGATATACGACACCATTTTATCAGCAGAATCATACGTCTTGCCATCAACGCTTTTAATCCGGTCGCCCACTTCAATTTTGCCATAAGCAGGCATGCCTTTCATGACGTAGCTGGCATATACCCCATTAAACGTATAATCTACTTTTTTGCCTGCTTTTGTATACGCTGCAATCATGGCATTTTCTTGAGAACTTTTCATCAGCTGAAGCTGTCTTTTCATATAATCTTCATCCGACTCTCCGTCCGCTTTAATATTTTCTTCTGGGACGATCTCGTCATATTTATTCATTTTAGCAAGTAAATACGTATACGGATTGGCTGGACCTACTTTTATCGTCATAAGAGAGAAGCTGCCCTTCTCGCCGTATCCACCGTCCACTTGAATGTGAGGGGCAATCTCTGTTGCATCACCCGGCTTTGTCACGTAATACGGCAGTTTAACAAAAGTTAAGCCAAATAAGACAAGAACAACGACAAAAAAGCTGAGCCAGCCAATATTCAATTTTTTCATTCGATTAACACTCCCATTTATCAATGACATCTTTCAGTTTACCTGCTAGTTGATCTGCGGCGAGCTCACCAGCTTCAATCATCTCCTGAACCTGGGTGAACGAACTAGAGCTAAATGTTTCAAGCCTCGGCCGGATCATGAGATCTGCATGAATGGTTTGATGACGGACCAATTCATTTTGAAGGATGTCCAAACTTTGCATAATTACATCCGATAATCTCGTCGCCTTTTCTGTTTTTTTCACCCTTGATACATCAGAGGCGATAATAAGGTCTGCGCCCATTTCTTTTAAAACAGACACAGGAATGCGGTCAACAACCGCTCCATCCACTAGCTGTCTGCCGCCCATTTCGTGAGGAACAAACACGCCTGGAATGCTGATGCTTGCTCTGACTGCTTGTGAGACAGACCCTTCTTTAAACACAACCTTCTCCCCTGTTTCGAGGTCACAGGCAACCACCGCAAGGGGCATTCTTAATTCTTCGAATGTTTTCCCATATGTAAACGTGTGAATCAGCTGCAAAATTCGATTTCCTTTTAAAAGACCGATTTTTGGCAGTGTATAGTCAGCATAATACTTTCTTCTGAAGACAAGTGCAAGTTTTTTCATTTTTTCTACGTCTTGTCCTGCTGCATAAAAGCTCCCAACAAGTGCGCCAATACTGCTTCCAGCAATCATATCTACCTGTATTCCTTGCTTCTCAAGACTAGACAATACCCCGATATGCGCCATTCCCCTCGCACCCCCGGAGCCTAGTGCAAGCCCGATGATCGGTCGCTTCATGAAAATCCACCCTCCTCTTTCTATGCATATATACGAATCTATAGGTCTAAACATGCCCCTACTGCTCGTATAGTAATAGAAGACAGGCTCGGCTAGTTTCTTTTTCTAATATCACGAGCTCGCCAATAGATCATAACGGCAAGGGGCGAAATCTCCATGAAAAAATGGAACACTCTGTTCATCGCTGCTTTTTTTATTTTTTTAACAGCCACTGTGATTACACATCCACAAGCCTCTTTGCAAGCGTCGAAAAATGGACTTGCAATGTGGTGGGAGGTTGTATTTCCATCATTGCTTCCTTTTTTTATTTTGTCCGAGCTATTAATTAGTTTCGGGATTGTCAGATTTGTCGGGGTATTATTAGAGCCATTTATGCGCCCCATCTTCCGGGTGCCGGGTGTAGGCGGATTTGTACTGGCTATGGGAATGGCTTCAGGGTTTCCTTCTGGTGCGAAATTAACGACAAGACTGAGGCAGGAAAGGCAGCTGACGCGGATCGAAGCAGAGCGTCTCGTTTCCTTTACAAATTCATCAAATCCATTGTTTATTTTCGGTGCGGTGGCTGTTGGTTTTTTTCATCACCCAGCTTTAGGCATTGTACTCGCCAGCGCTCATTATTTAGGGAATCTCGCTGTTGGTGTGACGATGCGCGCGTATAAAGCGCGGCATGATGCACACCTAAGAAGCCGCAAGAAGTTTTTATTCCCGCCGTTTAAAGAGGCATTCAATGCTCTTCATACAGCAAGACTCGCAGAGAAAAGACCGCTCGGCCAAATTTTAAGTGATGCAGTCATGTCATCAGTCCAAACACTCTTTATGATTGGCGGCTTTATTATCTTATTTTCTGTGTTTAGCAAAATGCTGTCAGTTGTCCATGTGACAGACCTTTTATCCATCGGGCTCGGATATATGCTGCAAACGATGCATCTTCCGCCAGAATTAGACCTTGCCATGATTGCCGGTTTATTTGAAATCACATTAGGAAGCCAGATGGCGGGGTCACAGGAAGTCACCCTTCTCGCTAAAACCATTGTCGTCAGCTTTATTTTAGGATTCAGCGGGTTTTCTGTTCAAGCCCAAGTCGCCGGCATTTTGGCGGCAACCGATATCCGCTTTAAACCGTTTTTCTTCGCCCGTTTGCTTCACGGAATTTATGCAGCTGTTTTTGCCTTTTTATTATTCAAGCCTCTTTATGTCTCTCGATCAGACATGGCTCTCCCAGCGGGTGCCTTTGATGCAGGCCAGCAGGTCGTCATGTTCAGCAGCGTGGTTTGGAATCAGCTTGTGACAGCTGGTCCTTTGATCACACTTTGCAGCTTGATTGTGTATATCGCACTGTACTATCGGAAATTAAAAAATGGATGAGTGCTGGGTGCACTCATCCATTAAATTTTTCCTTCAGCGCTGCTTCTACCTCTTTTGGTACAAGATCTTTGACTGCCCCATGATATTTCGCTACTTCTTTGACAATACTGGAGCTTAAGAAGGAATACTGATTGTTGGTCATCATAAAAAACGTTTCAATTTCATCGTCTAACACTTTGTTCATTGAGGTGCCTTGCATCTCATACTCAAAGTCCGTCACAGCCCTTAATCCGCGTAAAATGACTTTGGCTTCTTTTTGCTTTGCATAATCAACAAGCAGGCCGTGAAACGATTCAACTTTGATATTTGGCAGCTCCTTCGTCGCTTGGCGAATAAGCTCACACCGTTCTTCAACAGTAAATAACGGTTTTTTAGATGAGTTATTTAATACACATACATACACTTCATCAAAAATCTTTGCACCTCTTTTGATGATATCCAAATGCCCCAATGTAACTGGATCGAAGCTGCCCGGACAAACGGCTATGTTCCCCATGCTAATTTCCCCGCTTTCTATAAATCGTAATACCAGTCAATCCGTACAGTTCCTGTCTTGTGATGTGGAGCTGCCCTGCTTCTTCTGGCAGCTTCACATCTTTATCATGCTCACACACGATCACGCCGTCATCTGTTAACAAGGCGTGCTCGTCAATCATTTCAAGAAGTGCTTTTAGCTGTTGATCTTTATAGGGCGGATCAAGGAAAATGGCTTGAAAGGATTCCTCTCGTTTCACAACAGCTGCGAGTGCACGCTTTGCTTCATTTCGAAACACTTCACTTTGATCCATTAGCGACAATTGATTCAGGTTTCCTTTAATCGTCTGAATCGCCTTTATATCTCGATCAACAAATATGCAATGATCGAATCCTCTAGAAAGCGCTTCAATCCCTAAACCACCGCTTCCTGCAAATAAATCAAGAGCCCATCCGCCATCAAAATACGGGCCGATCATATTAAATATTGATTCTTTTACTTTATCTGTCGTCGGTCTTGTTGATTGACCTGGTACCGCTTTAAGTGTGCGGCCTTTTCTCGTTCCAGAGATGACTCTCATTTTTCCACCACTTTTTCTGCTTGCTTCTATTCGTCATTGTTTATGACAAAAAATTCAACATTATCTTATCACATCACTCCTCAAGGAACAATGCGCGGATATTCATTCATTTTCTATGTATAGATCAAGAAATCCGGGGTCATACTACTTATAACAGCATCTGATGTGGTGCTGTTGCCAACCGCGGAGAAGACTTACGTTTCCCCATAAGTTCTTCCTCCGGTTTCTCCTCTCCCTTTGCCTTCTCCTTAATGAATCATTAAGAATAGAAGGACCCCGCGGGTGATGCCGCGGGGATTTTTTTGTGTCTTTAAAAGCCCACCTTATAATCATACTCTTTTGCTTTGTCCAATTTGGATTCGTACTCTAATTTAATAAAAGGTTTATATGAAGGCTCAACACGTTTCACAAATGGTAACGAGCTGAGTTTAGCCATATGGCGCTCAAGATCATCCATATCACAATAGATCACGGCATATTTCATTTTCCTTGAAATATAGTGAACATTCCCGAATTTTCTTAGCGCTTTTGACTGCTTTAACGAATGCAGCCAGACAACCATCCCTTGACGTTTGGTTTCCATCTTTTCACCTGCCGCTTTTCAATTCTTTTCATTCATTATGTAAAAGACGAGACATTCAAGTCTCGTCAAGATACTTTACAGCCGCAGCTGCCACCTGATCCACAGCCGCCGCCGCATGATGATAGACCATCAAAATATGGGTTCCCTGTTGGAACTTTAATATATGCTGATACAGCTTGACCGATTTCAATACTAATCTCATCTAAGATGGATTGAATCGCTGTTTCTGCTTTTTTGAAATCAACCACTGTATCGTGAAGATCTAGCTTTCTTTTGACCTCACGCATTTCCTTTGAGATCGTTCTATAGTCCGGATGATACTTGCCGAACCGCTGCACATCCTCATACTGCTCTTTTACTTTTGTAAAATGGGCAATAATTTGTTGGGCTTCTTCGTCTTGCTGGAGACGCTTAAAGCAGTTGCGGTAATGTTCAGCCTCCTCCGACTGAAGAATCATAGCAGCCAATTGATTTGCTTCCTCTTGGAGCTCCACAGATTCGATTGTCGCATACATAAATGTTGCACCTCCAATTCATAGTTTACCACGAAACCTATGGATCAGAAAATGCTTTTACGTGACAAATACATCCCATGTTTCTCTTTTCTGTTTATATTCTGGATGACGGGAATTCAGCACAACGGTCATTTTATGCTTTCCTTTTGAAAGATGCTTGACCACAAATGCCGCGGTATACTCATTCCCTGCACGTTTCCCGTCTACATACACTGTAAAATATCCCGCCTTCTCGTTCTTTTTCAGACGCTCTGGCTGAAGATGAAAATCTTGAAGTGTACTTTCTATATAGACAGATGACCCTTGCACTTTGTATTTCAAAAAGCCTTGCTGCTTCATTTCGCTTTGGGCCTGCTGCATGACTGGTACTGCTGGGTCTTGCTTAATCACTTGCTCTTCTCCATGTTGACTTTGACACCCGGTAACAAGAAAAAGCAATGCGCCTATTGACAGCATCCATTTCATCATCTGATTCTCCTTTCATCTACTTTTATAGGATGCTCAGGAAATAGACATCTTAATCAACTCAAAAAAAGCCTCAGCCGGCTCCATTTTGATTGCGCATTGCTTGGAACATTTGAATCATCATTTCAGCCATTTGGACGCTATTGCTCAACTGACTCACACGATGAGGAATGGTTTTTTCGTAAAAGTTCATTTTATCTAATTCAAAGGACGTTAGATTTTCAGGATGCCGCGTCAGCTGTCTGTACCAGATAGGACGCTGCCTTATGAATTTGATTCGCTCCTCTTCGGCCATGACAAATTCCTGTACTTCTTTTCGCACCAGAAGCATCCCCTTTCACTTAATCTTTCCTGAAGGAGAATGGGTGCTGACTGCCTCCAGATGAACCTTTCTTTGAACCATTGGATGAAAATTGGCCGAGTAAGCTTTGTAAAGAGGAAATAGACTGGCTCATTTTGTTAATCTGTTCATTCATTTGATCAGCGTCCATTTTTTTCACAGCAGAAACCATTTTAGACATAAAATCTGCTTTTCCTGTTTCACTTGGCTTAGAGGCTTTTTCTTCTTTCGCATCTTCAGATTTCGATTGCCGGTAAGGTGACCACATCTCATCTTCCTCACCAAACATGACCCAATTCTCGTATACACTTTGCCAGCTTTTTTCTTGCGATTGCACTTCTTGAATTAACTTCGGATGGCGTCTGACGAATTGTTTAAATTCATCAATGGATGTTTGTTTTTGCTTGTTTGTCATATCCTCACCCCCCATACAAATGCCTACTATACTATATACATCAGCATCTGTTTTGGTGAGCCTCTTTTTAACCATCAAAAAAGCAGCTGCGACCATGCAGCTGCTTTCGTTTAAGATGTTTTCTTGATGAAATTTTGGGTGTAATATTTTTCTTTTACCCCTACGCCAAGATGCGTGTAATCTTTATTTAATAATGCCTTCCTGTGACCTTCACTATTGAGCCAGCCCTCTACCGCTGCGGGTCCATCGACATAGTTATAAGCAATGTTTTCACCTGCGAGCTGAAAGCCCACCTCGCCTCTTTCTAACCGGTCTTTCAGCGTACCGTATTTTTTAGATTCATGGGAGAAATAATGATTCTCTTTCATGTCCTCACTATGCATGAAGGCCACTTCAGAGGTTTCATCATCCCACTTTAAGATCGGCAGGTTGTACTTATGGCGGATAATATTGGTCATATCAAAAATTTGTTTTTGACTGGAAGCTTCGATATCTTTCCACTTTTCGCCTGATATCGCCTCAGGTTCTATCAATTGACCTCGATAGACCACCTCATACGGCTTTTGTTTCACAAATGTATCTGCGTTGAAGGCCCTGATACTTGAAAGGGTGCTTTCAAACTTATCCATGTAAAGCTGAACATACACATCATCTCCGACTTTCACAGTGGGTCTTGTATTCATATCATCTTCTGAGAATTCAAAGCGGTATGAATTTTGTTCATCCTCTACATGAATGTAAGGTGCAATTTGTGTTTTCTTAAATACTTCACTTGTGGCTTGACCGATTTTAAACGGTTCTACATTCAGTCCGTCTCCTGTTGCAAACAAGGTCACCACTTTACTATCCTTTACCCCTACTTGAATATAGTGCTTCTTCGATTGGTTGTAAATCCACCAGTCATAATCATATGCGGAAGGATCAATGCGATCTGGTTCTCCCAGCTGTTTAAGCACTTCGTTTGAAGATTTCCCCATAAAGGACATGAGTCCCTTTTTTGGGATGTTGATCGGCTTATCGCTAGATGTTTCTTCATTAGACACCTTCGGTTCATTGCTGTTTTCTTTTTCTGGTGAAGATCCATATTGAATAAACAGAACGTATGTTCCAGATATAATCAGGAGGATGAGGAGTGTTTTGAGCACAGTTTTCAAATAAACACCTCCGTTAAATTGGCAAGGTACAAAAAGTACCTTCTACTGTCATTTAAACAAAACTTGCTCCATTTATCAACGACAATACAGCCTATTTAACACGAATTTAAAATATGCCCCTCTTAATGAAGAAATCCTTGTCCATGATCTTGATCCTGTTGAGAGATTTCTGTCAGTGCCTCTCCCGCGCGATCATTTGATAAATCTTCGACTGATAAATCACCTAGAGCGACAATCCCTGTTAATGCGCCGTTTTTTACAACAGGAATGCGGCGGAGCTGATGCTCTGACATGAGCCGGACAATTTCTTCAAGTGTTGCATCTTCTTCAGCTGTTAGTACTTCCTTTGTCATCAGCGAGCCCACTTCCTGTGAGTTTGGCTTTTTTTCTGCAATGCCTCTAAGCACAAGGTCACGGTCTGTCACTATCCCAACGAGCTGATCTCCGTCAACCACTGGAATGGCACCGATATCAGCATCTCTCATTTTGACTGCTGCTTCATACGTATTGTCATCTTGCTGACATGTCACTACTTTTTTTGTCATAATATCTTTGATTTTTTTCGTTTTCACGTTGATTCCTCCATCCGTTATTTTCTTTATTACTGTAACCAGCTTATAAAAGAACATACCTTTCACAGTTGAAAGTTTAACGCTTTCATACTATGATTGTCAGTAAAGGGAAATTTTATAAGGAGGGGTTTTGGGTGAAGTTTGAAGGTACGGGGATTGAAGAGGTATCAGCTGACTTAAATAAATTAGATTTCATTATGGAAAGCGAAGGATTTGTACGAGCCGATCAATGGGATTATGAGCGTGTGACATACGACAGAAAGTACAGCATGGTAGAGGGAACCTTTTATTTACGGATTTCCGGCTACGCTACTGAAGGAGATGTCGGTGCCAAAAAGGCACACATTCAGCTTCTAACACCATTACTTGGAAAACACTATTATCCACATGGCGTTGAATACGGCGAAGGCGAAGAATTCCCTAAGTCTCTCATCCAATCGAGCAAAAAAACACTTGCACAGCTGAAGGAAAAACTAGAAGCCATGACGGCTGAAGCATAAAACAAAGAGCTAAAATGATTTTTTAGCCCTTTTCCTCATACGATGAAAGCACAGCCAGATGGCTGTGCTTTTTTTATTCATATTTCGGAATAAGCGCATCTGGTACGGCATCTTTCGCTCTTTCTTTTCTTGCCCAGTCAAAGAAGACAACAGCAAGAATAGAGCCGTACACAATCTCCTGAATAATTTTCATTAAAATGGCACCTAGCTGCTGGTCCTCTAGCAGCGGCAATGTGTGGAACATATCAGGGCCAGTGAGAGCAAGGCCTGCAAGCATATCACTTGGCACACATAAATGCAGTGCTTGTATCCATGCGCCTGCATCTGAATAGGTTGCATAGATCGGTGCCTCACTAAACATGATGAGTGCACAGGCCGGAGTCATCAATATCCCGTCTGCCATGATATATCCAAGCTTCAAAATGCCTGTGATCTGCGGCTGACTTTGGACTTTATGGACAAGCGGCCACCACATGAAAAAGGCAGCGATAAAAATAACCACCGTCATCAATGCGTGGTAAAACGGATCTGTTTTCACAAAATCAAACACAAGCGGAATGTGATACAGCGAAAACAAGCCGTTAAATCCAAGCAGCGCAATTAAAGGTTTGGAAAACAAACGGAAAACAGCTTGAATACCTGGTGTTTGAATGATCCGCTCCCATATGGCTGGAGGCAATCCTGTAATAAGGAGAGGCGGAATGACTAAGTACAGCACCGCCATTTGCGCCATATGTGCACTAAACATAATATGCCCCATTAAATCAATTGGGCTCCCTTTCACAGCATATAACAGAACAAGCCCCGTCAGAAATAACGTTTTCTCTTTCACCGTCGCACGGTGCTTTCCCTTTGTCACAAGAAGCAGATAAAGAGCAGCTGCTATCACAATACAAGTCAAATAATAAGGGCTCCATAATGCCCGAAATCCGAATATTTCTAAGTTCTCCATTGCTGCGCCTCCTTCAAGGGCAAAGCGGGTTTACCACCATATAATGGTCAAAAAGGCTAATACGGTAATAAACGCAACAAACACACCTGAGTATAGAAACAAGGCGGGTGTTTCATGCCCTTTTTGGTTCATGTGCATAAAATAATAAAGCTGAAAAGCTACCTGAATGCCTGCAAGCAGTAAAATAAATGGTACTGCGAACCAATTTCCAACGTCTTCTGAGGCGATCGTTAAAAACGCAACAAATGTTAATCCAATCATCAAGCCGAAGGAAATGAGCTGATGCTTCATTTCCTCGGCATTTTTCTTTTTACGATATACAAGATCGACTTTGGACTGATTTGTGTTTTTATTTCCCATTCTTATCCCACCATTCCCATTAAATATACAACGGTAAAGATGAAGACCCACACAACATCAATGAAGTGCCAATAGAGACTTGCCACATAATATTTCGGCGCATTGTATAAATCAAGTCCGCGTCTCATATTTCGAATCATAAGAGCGGTAATCCAGCAAAGTCCGAAGGCAACGTGAGCTCCGTGAGTTCCTACAAGTGTATAGAAGGAAGAACCAAGAGCTGAGCTGGTAATCGTAAACTCATACGCATGCACATAGTGATAAAACTCATAAATCTCAACCCCTAAAAATCCAGCACCTAAAAGGACTGTGATACCAAGCCAAAGCTGCATCTTTTTAAATGCAAAGTTTTTCATATGATACATGGCATACACACTCGTTAAACTGCTCGTTAATAGAAGCATTGTGGCAATAAAGACAAGTGTGAGGTCAAACATATCAGTTGTTTTTGCTCCGCCTGCATTTGAGTTTTTCAGCGCCAAATAAGTGGCGAAAAGCGATGCAAACAGAACGGTTTCTCCTCCAAGAAACAGCCAGAACCCGACAAACTTATTCTTCCCTTCTAACGTGGCCTTCTCAGGAGAAGCCGGAAAGGTTTCCGCCGTCATTTTTTGTGGTTCCATTATGCTTTCACCCCTTTATCATCGTCGTCAGTCAAATCTTCTTTGTGAATATGGTATCCATGATCATCTTTCAGAGACCTAACCAGCATGGTCGCAAACGTAATGCCAAGACCAATGAAGATCACCGGAAGCCCCCAGCTGTGCTCTTGACGATACATGAAACCAAACGCTGACACAAATAGACCGAATGAGATGATGACAGGCAAGATGGAGTTATTCGGCATGTGAATATCATCGAGCGGTTCAGATGCTGTCATTCCTTTTTTACCATCCATTTTTTCAATCCATAATGGATCTAGTCCTCTGACAAGCGGAAGCTGTTTAAAGTTATATTCTGGCGGAGGCGAAGACACTGCCCATTCAAGTGTTCTTCCATCTCCCCAAGGATCGCTCGATACACGCTCCCCTTTGGCTGTTGTCCAGATGATATTAATCAGCATGATCACAACAGCTACAAACATAAACAGTGCCCCAATCGTACTGATCAAGTTCCCAAGCTCGAGACCCTGACCTGGCAGGAATGTAAAGACCCGGCGCGGCATGCCCCATAGACCGAGAAAATGCTGGATAAAGAAAGTTAAATGGAAACCGATGAAAAACAGCACAAAGCCAATTTTTCCAAGCTTCTCATTCAGTATTTTCCCAAACATCTTCGGCCACCAGTAATGCACACCTGCTAGAATACCGAATACAACCCCGCCGATAATGACGTAATGGAAATGCGCCACAACAAAATACGTATCATGGAACTGATAATCCGCTGCAGCTGCCGCAAGCATGACCCCAGTTACCCCGCCAAGTAAGAACGACGGAATAAAGGCAACAGAATAAAGCATCGGCGTTGTAAACTTCACATTACCGCCCCATATCGTGAGCAGCCAGTTGAATACTTTAATTCCTGTTGGCACCGCAATTGCCATGGTCGCTACAGCAAAGATCGCATTGGCGATAGGTCCAAGCCCCGTAGTGAACATGTGATGCGCCCATACCATGAATCCAAGGAAACCAATCAATACAGTAGCGAACACCATGGACGAGTAACCAAACAATCTTTTTCTTGCAAACACCGGAATGATCTCAGAGAAGATCCCGAATGCCGGCAGGATCAAGATATATACTTCCGGGTGTCCGAAAATCCAGAACAAATGCTCCCAGATGATTGTATTTCCTCCAAGCTCTGGATTGAAAAAGCTCGTGTCAAACATTCTATCAAGCATCAGCATCGCAAGCCCTGCTGTCAGCGGCGGGAATGCGAATAAAATAAGTGCAGAGGCGACAAATGTCGTCCAAGTAAAGAGCGGCATTCTCATATACGTCATGCCAGGCGCTCTCATATTAATAATCGTTGCAAGAAAGTTAATCCCGGCAATCAGCGTACCAATACCCGCAATCTGCAAACCTAAAATATAGAAATCCATTCCATGCCCTTCTGAATTCAGCGTGAGCGAAGCGTATGCAGTCCAGCCAGCATCAGGTGCTCCGCCCATAAACCATCCAAGGTTTAAGAAAATTCCTCCGAAAAAGAATAACCAAAAACCAAGTGAATTCACAAACGGAAATGCTACGTCACGTGCACCAATTTGAATTGGTACAACCGCATTCATTAATGCAAATAAAAGCGGCATAGCTGCAAGGAAAATCATTGTCGTTCCATGCATCGTCATGATTTCATTGTAAACCCCTGCACTGACAAAATCACTTTCAGGGATGGCTAGCTGAATACGGATAAACATCGCTTCTATCCCGCCAACCAAAAAGAAAAATCCCCCTGCCACTAAATATAATATGGCAATTTTTTTGTGGTCAACCGTTGTCAAGTAATCCCATAAGACAGCGCCAAACCCCCGCTTTTTAGCTATTGTACTCACCATGAAATCCCCCTCTTATCTCCCATTTGCCCCTTTTCATATAGATGTCCATACCCTCTTGAATATCTGCTCTAGGCGTTACTCGATTTTAAGACCTTTTAAATACTCGTAAAGTGCATCTGCTTCTGAGTCATTTAATTTAGGGTACGTTCCTGTCATTTTATTACCTGGTTTAAAGCTTTCCGGATCTTTCAGCCATGCTTTCACATTTTCTTTGTTCATGTCTTTGATTCCAGCTACTTTCGTTCGCTCTCCGAAGGTCGCAAGGTTTGGTGCTGTCCTTGCTGCTTCCGGCCGCTTGTCACCAGGCTCTACTGCGTGACAGCTTAAGCAGTTTTTCTCTTTAAATAGCTTTTCACCCTCTAAAGCGAGATCCTTTGTGGATTCAGGCTTCTTGTAATCAGCCATTTTTTTCGTCCATCCTAAGAACTCATCTTGAGAAAGCGTTTTAACTTTAAAGTCCATTAAAGCATGTGACGGCCCGCAAAGCTCCGCACATTTCCCGTAGAAATATTCCCCTGCATCTTTCGTTCGTTTCGAGTCAAAGATTAAGTAAAATTTGTTCTCATTATCTGTGTTTGTATCAATTTTACCGCCAGCCGATGGAATCCAGAATGAGTGTTTGACATCGGATGCTTTCAGCTTAAAATACACCTTTTGATCTGTTGGTACGATCAATTCCTGACTTGTGACAATCCCATAATCAGGGTATTCAAATTCCCACCAATATAAGCTGGCCCTTACATTAACAACAAGTGTCTTTTCAGGATCTCGTTTTTTCTTATCCATAGCGCTTGTGTCCCCTAGTTCAAGCGTGTATGCAACAACAGGTACAACGAGAATAATGAGTAGAAGAATCGGAATCGCTGTCCATGTGATTTCCAAGTTGCGGTTCCCTTCCACCTGCTTTGGAATCGTATCTTCTCCCACTTTAGAACGTTTGAATTTAATGATGACGTAAAAGAAAATGATCGATACAACAATGACGACAAGAACCATAATAAGTGTACTCAGTACCGTTAGGAAAAACTGTTTATCTGCTACTTCCCCAACTGGCTTGAGTGTTGATAAGTATGGTTCACCACAGCCCGCCAAAACGAGCGTCAGTAAGAGAAACAGTGAATAAACACGCCATTTTCTTATCATAATTTGTCCCAACCCCTTTTGCTTGATCTCCTTTGCCTTTCGCTTTTTACCTCTTATTTATAAAATCACTTCTCACCCATCTATAACCCCCGCCTCTTATAAAAGCACTTACATTTCCTCTTTTCATAAAAAAATGATGTTTTTACTCAAAATACCATCTATGTATAAACAGAAAGCCGCCTAAATAGAACTGAATATCAGGCGGCTTTCATAGTTGTTAGAAAATGTTGTGTTATAAGATATAGCCTTTGTTTTGATGTGATCAAAGTGTATTTCACTCTAGAATAGTGTAATAATAATCATCGCTACGAAAAAGATGGTTAAGTAGTTTAATGAATAAACGAACATGAGCGTCGACCACTTCATGATGTCTTTCATTTTAAAGCCCATAAGGCCAATAACAAGCCATCCAATATTAAGCAATGTACCAAGTGCGACAATCGGCCATCCTAATCCACCTAAGAAAAATGGAAGCGGTAGAAGACATGCTGTCCAAATGATGATCTGGCGTTTTGTGACTTCAAAGCCGTAAACAACTGGCAGCATTGGAATGCCCGCCTTACGGTAATCTTCCGTTTTCTTAATCGCAAGTGACAGGAAGTGCGGGATTTGCCAAATGAACATAATCATAAACAAAACCCAAGCCGTTGTGTCGATTGTACCTGTGACAGCTGTCCAGCCGATTAATGGCGGAACCGCGCCAGATACACTTCCGATAACTGTATTGATCGTGTAATGGCGTTTAGACCACATGGTGTAAAGAACCGCATAAGTAAAGACTCCAATAAATCCAATCACTGCTGATGTAATGGTTGTCATCAGAAGCATAATGAGTCCTAATACAACAAGCAGAATGCCAAATGCATACGCTTGCCCCGGCTGAATTTTACCTGTAACCGTCGGTCTTGTTTTTGTTCTTTCCATTAATATATCAATATCACGGTCAAACGCATTATTAATTGCGCATGAACCGGCAATAATAAGAGAAGAACCAATCATTGTTAACAGCACAATATCAAGATTTCCAAGAAAACTCATACCTGTAAAATAAAAAGCAAGCCACATTCCAGTAAATGTCGTAATGAAATTGGAATTGACGATGCCCATTTTAATCAGAGCAAGAAAATCTTTCCACGCTGTTGTTTCTTCTATTTGTCCATGAATAGCTGCTTCCGCGGCTGTTTTGGAATTTGCCAATGTGTATAACCTCCCTTGCCCAAACCTTCAAACGAACGAATGACACGTAAAATCATTACAACTCTATCATACAAGATAAACAGCTGTAAAAAAACATCCTATTAAATAATAAACGACAAACTTGAAGTTATTTGTGAACTTTTCGTGAATTTATTAGGATATATGTGTGTTTCAGAAGGCGGTGCAAAATGAAATATTCTCTCCTCTATTTCTATCAGACTGTCAAAGAAAGATCAAGCACTCTAAATCTGTAAACTTTGTGAACTAACATATCATTTTTTTGTGAACTTTGGTCATTATGAATTGCAACAGAACACGCATTTGGCTTAAACTTGAGAGCATGTGAGGTTTTCATTTACATCAGAAGTTTTTTAGAGAAGGTGAAATAATTTGATGAAATTTGCTTTAAGGCTATTGAGCGTGATCACAACGTTTGTGATGCTGATCGTGCTGATTGGCGGTGCGCTTGTGACGAAAACCGGTTCGGGTCTTGGCTGCGGTAGACAGTGGCCCCTTTGCCACGGTCGTTTCTTTCCTGAAATGAACCCCGCTTCCATCATCGAATGGAGTCACCGCATGTCAACAGGGGTTTCCACCATTCTTGTTCTGGCACTGGCGGTCTTATGCTGGAAAAAAATTAGTCCAGTATTCCGTGAAACCAAATTTTTGGTCATCATGTCCATTATATTTTTAATGCTTCAAGCGCTGTTAGGAGCTCTTGCCGTCGTATTTGGTTCTAACGCACTTGTGATGGCACTGCACTTCGGTATTTCACTCATTTCATTTGCTTCAGTATTACTGCTTGCACTTCTTGTCTTTGAAGCAACCAGATCTGAAACAAAGCTTGTGAAGCCGCTTCATATCGGCAAAAAAATGCAGTTCCATATTTATGGGTTGATCACGTATACGTATATCGTGGTATATACGGGCGCTTATGTGAGACATACAAAGTCAAGCCTTGCTTGTTCTGTCTTCCCGTTTTGTTCAAAAGACGGTGCGCTTCCAGCGTATTTTAATCAGTGGGTTCAAATGTCTCACCGAGCAGCAGCACTTCTTTTATTCGTCTGGATATTTGTCGCTATGTTCCATGCCCTGAAACATTATAAAGAACAGAAGCAGCTGTATTATGGATGGATCATTTCAGCCATTCTCATTACACTTCAAGCCATTTCAGGTGTGATGTCTGTTTATTCTCAGCTTGCACTTGGTTACGCGCTGGCTCATTCATTCTTTATTTCTTGTTTGTTTGGGGTGCTATGCTACTTCTGCTTACTTATTGCCCGGTTTAAATATGAAAGCAAAGAGCCATTTAGATAAAAATTGTATCCCCCTTTCATGTAGAGAGGGGGATTCTTTATTGTCGTTTTGCTTCTTCGAATAGCGAGATGGCTTTTTTGCGTCTTTCCTTGTGATCAACTGTCGGCAGCGGGTATGTATCACCCAGCACACAGCTCGATTTCAGTTGTTCATCTACCGGCATTTTACTTGGTTCATGAATCCATTTTTCCTCAACATGCTCTAGCTCTGGTACATATCTTCTAATATATTCCCCGCTTGGATCAAACCGCTTCGACTGGGTCGTTGGGTTAAAAATACGGAAGTACGGCACGGCATCTGTCCCAACAGAAGCTGCCCACTGAAATCCTCCAATATTCGAAGCCTCATCATAATCCACAAGCTTTTTTGCAAAATACGCTTCTCCCTTTCTCCAATCAATCAAATAGTCCTTTGTTAAAAATGAAGCGGTAACCATTCTTAAACGATTATGCATCCAGCCCTCCTCATTTAATTGTCTCATCCCTGCATCAACGAGAGGAAAGCCTGTTTCACCCTTACACCATGCTTCAAACAGCGTCTCATCTTCATTCCATTTCATTCCTTGAAATGCTGAATTGATTTCTTTTTCTTTCATCTCTGGATAATGAGCATAAATCATATGGTAAAAATCTCGCCACGCCAGCTCTTTGATAAAGGTTTCTCTGCCCTCGTCGTCAAACAGCCCCTCCTCATGAATCGCATGAAAGATCGTTCGAATTGAGATGGTCCCTGTTTTTAAGAAACGTGACAGCTTACTCGTTCCAAAAACAGATGGAATATCTCGTTTTTCATGGTAACGTGTTAGTCTTTTTTGGATAAAGTCTTGCAGCGTGTTCATCGCTTTGTGTGAGCCGATTTGATCAAATTTTCTTGAGCATCTCATGATTAGACTGCGCAGTTTGTCATTCCCTTTGTGTGAAAGTGACTCATCACAAATCGTATGAGCGCTATTGAGAAATGATTTGTCAACTTTTATCACAGGCTGCTTCTCTTGCTTTCGCCATGATTGATAGTATGGAGTAAACACTTGATAATGAGTGCCATCCCTTTTTAAAATATCTTGCGCCCCGTGAAGGTGTGTATCTTGCCATTTTGATACATGAATGCCCTTCTTTTCTAAAAAATCGGTTACTTGATGGTCACGCTTTTGACCGATTCCCACTTGATCTTCATTAAAAAAGACAGCTTTGATGTCATACACATCGATAACTTGCTGAAAGGCACGCAAGACATCGCCATAGAGAAGATGAACATACATTTGAGATTCTCTTGCTTTCTTGATAAAATGCGCCAAGCTTTGAAAAAAATGTTCGTTGTTTAAATCGAGGTCCATTTCAGTAAAAAATGGATCTAGATGATAAAGAGCAAATAATTTGTACTCGTGTTTTTTTGCATATGTGATCGCTTTTGACAAGGCGATATGATCATCTAATCGCATATCCCGGCGAAACCAAATCACAACAATGTTGTCCAACTTTCTTCACCTCACTCTATAGTGTAATCACTCTCACTGGCTGCTGCACATTTTAATGCGCTCAAAAAAGACACATCACGGTGGATGTGTCTCACTTCTTATTCAGGCTTTAATACGATTAACAGATCACCGGTTTGAATCGGTTCTCCATTTGTCACATGTATTTCATCTACGACCGCAGAAAATGGTGCTTGTACAGTCGTTTCCATTTTCATGGCTTCATTGATCATCAAATGCTCACCTTGTGAAATTTTCTGCCCTTTTTCCACGAGTACTTTGATGACAGTGCCTGGCATCGATGCGGCGATGTGATTTGGATTTGAACGGTCCGCCTTCATTTTTTCTTGAACGGAGGATTTGATGCTTTCATCCTTAATCACCACTTCACGCGGCTGGCCATTTAACTCAAAGTAAAGAACTCTTGTGGCATCTGGATTCGGTTCACCAATTGATACGAGTTTGACAATCAGGGTTTTTCCTTTTTCGATTTCTACCTCAATCTCTTCTCCAAGCCTCATCCCGTAGAAGAACGTTGGTGTATCAAGAACAGAGATGTCACCATAGCTTTCTGCTGTTTGGACAAATTCAGAAAAGACTTTCGGATATAAGGCATACGCAATTGCGTCTTGCTCTGTTAACGTCAGGTCATGAGATTCTTTGAACTGCTTCTTAATGTCTTCAAAGTCCACTGGCTTCAGCTTCTCACCAGGTCTGACAGTAAGAGGCTCTTCCCCTTTTAAAATCAGCTTTTGCAGCTTTTCTGGGAATCCGCCATGCGGCTGGCCTAAATAGCCTTTAAATAATTCCACAACAGAATCCGGGAAGTCTAGTGTTGCGCCTTTTTCATAAACATCTTCTTCTGTTAGATCATTTTGCACCATATAAAGTGCCATATCTCCAACTACTTTAGAGGATGGTGTTACCTTTACAATATCACCAAACATGTCATTCACACGTCTGTACATTTCCTTTACTTCATTCCAGCGCTCGCCAAGACCGACACCTTTCGCCTGCTGCTGCAAGTTACTATATTGACCGCCAGGCATTTCATGCTCATAAATTTCTGTATGAGGCGAATTCATGCCGCTTTCAAATTCATGATAGTATTTTCTGACGGAATCCCAGTATTGAGAAAGGCGTTCGACAGATTGGACGTTCATGTCTGGCTTTCTTTCATGACCATCTAAAGCATAATAAAGTGAGCTTGCACTTGGCTGCGATGTGAGTCCTGCCATAGAGCTGACGGCAACATCCACAATATCAACACCTGCATCAATCGCTCTTGCATAGGTGAACAGTCCATTTCCACTCGTGTCATGCGTATGAAGATGGATAGGGATCGTAAGCTCATCTTTTAAAGCAGAGACTAGCTCGTAGGCTGCCTGCGGTTTTAATAGCCCCGCCATATCTTTAATACCTAAAATATGCGCGCCGGCAGATTCAAGCTCTTTTGCAAGAGATACATAGTAATCAAGATCATATTTTGGACGAGATGGATCAAGAATATCTCCCGTATAACAAATCGCCGCCTCTGCCACTTTGCCTGATTCCCGAACAGAATCAATGGCAAGCGTCATGCCTTTGACCCAGTTTAAGCTGTCGAAAATACGGAACACATCAATGCCTGCCTCGGCTGATTCTTTTACAAATGCTTTGATCACATTATCCGGATAGTTTGTATATCCGACAGCATTTGATGATCTTAACAGCATTTGGAACAGCGTGTTTGGCACTTCTTGACGAAGCTCTTTCAATCGTTCCCAAGGATCTTCTTTTAAGAAACGGTACGCAACATCAAATGTAGCACCGCCCCACATTTCCATACTAAACAGCTCTGGCCATAAACCTGCTGTCGGCTGGGCAACTTTCTTTAAATCATGTGTTCTGAAGCGTGTCGCAAGCAGAGACTGATGCGCATCTCTAAAGGTTGTGTCAGTTAAAAGGACGTTATTTTGTTCTTTTACCCAGTTGGCAAGTCCCTCAGGTCCATGCGTATCTAACAATTGTTTTGTCCCAGACGGAATCTCTTGATTAAGAGGAAGCTTCGGTACGTCTGGCTTGTCAAAATGAGGCTTCTTTTTCTCCGCAATACCCGGGAACCCATTAATGGTAACGTTACCAATATAAGTCAGCATCTTCGTTCCGCGGTCTTTTTGCTTAGGGAAATTAAATAGCTCTGGCGTTGAGTCGATAAATGATGTATCGTATTCCCCTTTTAGGAACTTCTCATGCTTAGCCACATTTTCAAGAAATGGGATGTTAGTTTTAATCCCGCGAATCCTGAATTCTTGTAAATTTCGGACCATTTTAGCAGCCGCTTGATCAAACGTGAGCGCCCATGTAGACAGCTTGACCAATAGTGAGTCGTAATAAGGTGTAATGACCGCACCTTGGAAGCTGTTCCCTGTATCAAGACGTACACCAAATCCCCCACCTGAGCGGTAGGCCATAATTTTTCCTGTGTCTGGCATAAAGTCATTTAAAGGATCTTCTGTTGTGACCCTTGATTGAATGGCAAAGCCGTGTGTAAAGATATCTTCTTGCTTTGGAATACCAACTTCTTTGCTGTGAAGGTTATGCCCCTTTGCAACAAGAATTTGGGTTTGAACGATATCGACACCTGTGATCATTTCTGTAATCGTGTGTTCTACCTGCACCCTTGGATTGACTTCAATAAAGTAAAACTCTCCATTTGCAACAAGGAATTCTACAGTCCCTGCATTAATGTACGATACATTCTTGGCCAGCTGGACAGCTGCTTCGCAAATATCTTCACGCAATTGATCTGTTAGAGACACACTTGGCGCCACTTCAATGACCTTTTGATGCCGCCTTTGAACAGAGCAGTCACGCTCATATAAATGAATGATATTGCCGTGATTGTCTCCAATCACCTGCACTTCAATATGTTTTGGATTTTCAATCAGCTTTTCAACGTATACTTCGTCATTTCCAAAAGCAGCTTTTGCCTCTGACTTCGCACGGTCATAGGCTTCCTTCAGCTCTTCTTTTGATCTGACAATGCGCATACCCCGGCCGCCGCCGCCTAGTGAAGCTTTAATAATAAACGGGTAACCGTATTCTTCACCGAATTTTTCGACTTCTTCGACCGAATCAACTGGTCCGTCACTTCCTGGAATGACTGGAATACCAGCTTTTTTCGCTTCATCTCTCGCCTTTACTTTATCTCCAAACATATCTAAATGCTGAGAAGTTGGACCGATAAATTGAATGCCTTCCTCTTCGCATCGTCTTGCAAAATGAATGTTTTCGGATAAAAATCCGTAGCCTGGATGAATCGCATCCACGTCATTTCGTTTTGCAATTTCGATGATCCCCTCGATATCGAGGTAGGCATCAATCGGTTTCTTCCCTTCTCCAACTAGATATGCTTCATCAGCTTTATAGCGATGATAAGAGCCCGAGTCTTCTTTGGAATAAATGGCTACTGTACGTAAGTTGAGCTCCGTACAGGCCCTGAAGACTCTGATAGCGATTTCCCCTCTGTTTGCAACTAGAACCTTTTGAATTGTTCTCTGTGACATTCTCACTCCTCCATATCCCTTAAAATTTTATATGTACTCTATAATAAAGGAAGAAATGAAAACTGTACACTTTTGTTTTCTAAAGATTCAAAGTTTTCTGCAATCCATTTTTTTCAACCGATGGTTTGCTCATTGATTTTTTCTTTTTATAACGCTCTTTATATTCAGTAAACATGCTGATATTCAGCAGCATTCCCATACAGATGCTAAGTAAAATGATAGACGATCCCCCGTAGCTGATAAACGGAAGTGTCACCCCAGTAATTGGAATAAGACCTGAAACACCGCCTAAATTGATACAAGTTTGGATCGCAATCATGGAGGAAATTCCTATTGCAAGCAAACTTCCAAACGGATCTTCACACTTTCTCGCAATATAAAAACCTTTCACGACGATGAAACCAAGAAGAGCGAGAACAAAAAACACGCCGAAAAAACCAAGCTCTTCTGAGATAATTGCCATGATAAAATCTGTGTGCGGTTCTGGAAGATACCCGTACTTTTGAACACTTTCCCCTAGACCGAGTCCAAAAAAGCCGCCTGATCCAATCGCATAATATGAATTAATCAATTGATGCCCAGTAGCCCCTGCATCTTTAAATGGATCTTGGAAACTCTCAAAACGTCCGAGACGATTTTGCGTGAAAATTTTATCCCAAAAAAGAATAATAAACGGGGTCACGACGACCATCACTGCACTAAATAGCGCCAGCAGCTTGGCAAGCGTTTTGCCGCTAAAGCCTGAGCATAAAATCATCGCAAGGGCAATCATGCCAATAATAAAGGCTGTCCCATAGTCTGGCTGCAAAATGATAAATCCGCACAGGATAGAGACAATCACGATTGGAGGCGTGACACCTCTTAAAATATGATCAATATAATGCTGCTTTTTGGCATAGACCGCAGCAAGATAGATGATGACGACAATCTTCACAAATTCAGCTGGCTGAAGACTAAAAGGGCCTAATTTGATCCAGCTTCTTGCGTTCCCTGCAACATGACCGAGAAAGTACACATAGATGAGGGAAAAAACTGAAATCAGCAGCATACCAATCTGGAATTTCTTATTTGAAAACAGCTGATATGGAACTAATGCTGTAAAGATTAAGATGGCTGCTCCAACAATCATAAATAAGAGCTGTTTCTTAAAAAAGTTATCTGGCGCGGCATCGTATCTGATAACAGATGTAATCATACTTGAGCTATATACCATAACCAAACCGAATGCGCTGATTAAGATGATGGCGAACAATAATGAGTAGTCATACGATTTTAGCATTCTCTTTAACATATAATCCTCTTCCTAACGTCTGTTTCTACTGCTTGATATCTTCTTAGCTGTTCTTATTCTACTACATTTTCTCCGTTTGATCCCGTTTTACCTCTTTTATATTGTTCGTCATTCATGAAAGAATCAAGTCCGTTTGCCGTCAATCCATCAAAAGAAATGAGAGGACAAAAAAACTCAAACCTATGTTGTGGAAGTTTGAGTTTTCAATCGTTATTTTTTTGTGAACGCATCATGAAGTGCGGAAAGCTCTCTCTCAAGTTTATCGAGTAGTTTCTTGCCTTCATGTTGATCAACTAATCCAAGCCGGACAGCAAAATCAATCTCCCTCGATAATCCGAACATTTGAGTATCTAAAACCTCTTCATAAAGAGGACATTGCGGCATCGTTAAGTTGTCCATTTGCACTTGGATCAATTTTAAAATTTTATCTGCATCCAATTTTAATAAAGCCAGTGCTTTTTGCCGATGATCGACTAAAATTTCTGACGCCAAAAGTATCCCTCCGTTCCCCAGGCGAGTACCTAATTCTTCTATTTATCATAAAGCGAAACGCCCAAAATTGCAAGCAGATTTGTACAGTTCGCTTTGTAAAAATAAAAAGAAGACATTCCACATTAAAAGATACTCATCTCATATTTTTCACTCATGAGCTCAAGCAGCTTAATCCCAGCAATACTATTCCCTTTTTCATCCAGGGCAGGACCGAAAATTCCGATCCCAAAATCATATGGTGCCGCTCCCATAATCCCGCCTGAAACACCGCTTTTAGCAGGTATGCCGATATTAATGGCAAATTCCCCGCTTGCATTATACATGCCGCACGTCACCATAAAGGTTTTACAAATTCTAGCGACATCTTTTGAAAGAATTTGCTGGCCCGTCTCTGGATGTCTGCCATCTAATGAAAAAACACAAGCAATTTTCGCCAAATCTAAGCTGTTCATCATGATGGCGCATTGTTTCGTATACACGTCCATGACCTCTTCTACGTTCCCTCTAATAATATGATATTGCTTCATATAATAGCACATAGCCCGGTTAATCATCGATGTCTCAAATTCGGATGCCGCTGTCTCTTTGCAGTATGTAATGCTTTTATCATTTGCGAGCTCTCTAATAAAGCCAAGAAGGCGGTTCAGCTGATCTTGCGGAGTCGCTCCTCTTATTAAGCTTGTGACTGCAAGCGCTCCTGCATTAATCATTGGATTTAGCGGCTTATTCGGACTTGCTGTTTCCAGCTTAATCATTGAATTAAACGGATCACCTGTAGGCTCTTGTCCAACAAATTGAAAGACTTTTTTTGGCCCTTCTTCTGAGAGTACGAGCGCAAGGGCTAATACTTTAGAAATACTTTGCAGGGTAAAGCGTTTATCTACATCTCCTGCCGAGTGGCAAGTATTACTCACATGGTACACAGCCACAGATAAATCCGTCTGATCCGCTTTGGCAAGAGCGGGAATATAGGATGCTACTTTGCCATCTTTGGCCACTTTTTTTGCTTCTTCTACAAATCGCTGAAGCTCTTCATTGTCGCGACATGCCATGCCCAATATCCTCCCTATGTTTCATGTACGATTAGTGTGTACAAGGAGAAGCATGTTTATGAAAGTGACAAAGCAGGAGAAAACTTCTATAATTTATGGTGGAAAGGGGTTGTCTTGAACATGAGTATCATTCAAATTAAGGGGAACGTAAAGTACAAGATCACCATTGATCCAAGTGTATGGATTTTTGATGACCGCAAATTTTTAATGGATTCATTTTTTGAAAACAGCGCAGCAAATGAAGAAAATCAGCTGGATCAGGAGCTTGACCAAGAGCGGGTGATCAGAGAAGGTCAAACACTTCCACCCACTTTAAAAACAGAGAAGAAGTACGAAAAGGAAAGACTCGTCACAGGCAGCTTCGGAATGAAGCTGGGTGATATGCTGAAAAATGCAGAACCGCTTGAACATGCAGACACATGCGAATTTGTCACAGAAACAGAGACAATTGCTGTTCCGCTTTCTCAGGCAATGGAAAGCATTGCACACTTCAGCCAAAATGGGAAGCCGATGACTGAAGAAGGACCAATCCACGTTTATTTCGCAGATCAGTCCAACCTCACTCAGCCGATAAAAGGTGTCAAAGAGCTCATCATTACATAAGACAGAGGGTCTGGACTACAGCAAATCAGCTGCAAGCTGTGCAAGTCCAGACCTTTCTCCTTTGACAAGCTTGACATGTCCAGATATTTGCTGTCCTTTGAACCGCTCAATGACATACGTAAGCCCATTATTTAAGCTGTCTAAATAAGGATGATCAATCTGCTCCGGGTCCCCCATCAGCACAATTTTACTTCCCTCTCCGACGCGCGTTAATAATGTTTTCACCTCGTGTTTCGTTAAATTCTGCGCCTCATCAATGATAATAAATTGATCAGGGATACTTCTTCCGCGGATATACGTTAAAGCTTCGACTTGAATAGAACCAATACCCGCCAAAATCGCATCAAGTTCACCAGGTTTTTTTGTATTAAATAAAAATTCCAGGTTGTCATAAATCGGCTGCATCCATGGTCTGAGTTTCTCTTCCTTTTCACCTGGCAAGTAGCCTAAATCCTTGCCGACAGGAACAATGGAACGGGCTACGATCAGTTTTTTAAACATGCCGAGATCCTCTGTCTGCATTAATCCGGCAGCAAGTGCAAGCAGTGTTTTACCAGTACCCGCTTTTCCGATCAATGTCACAAGCGGAATATCACGGCGCAATAGCAGCTCTAGGGCCATCGTCTGCTGAACATTTTTCGGACGGATTCCCCAAACATGCTCTTGATCATAAATGAGGCGTTTCACGTGCTCTGCCTTTTGATCAAGCATTCCTAAAGCAGAACCGCCTTCATTCCCCTTCATAATGACAAATTGATGAGGGTTTAATGGTGCACTTGTGACCTCTTTTATCGGCAATTGACTTTGCTTATAAAATGTATTCAATTGCTCGGTCGGAATATAGAGCTCATGATAGCCGTTATCAATGTCTTCGTTTTGCAGCACACGGTCACTTAAGAAGTCCTCTGCCTGAAGACCTATCGCATCTGCCTTTACCCTGACTAAGACATCCTTACTGACCAAAATGACAGGCCGGCCGTGAGGCTTTGTTTCTTCCTCTAAGCTCAAATTTTTCGCGACCGCTAAAATCCGATTATCGTTCGTTTTTTCAATAAAGATTTCTTGAAGCTCATGGAAAGAGCGATGATTCAGCTCGATGCGCAGCGTCCCTTTTGACTCTAGCGTAATTTTTTCATGCAGTTTCCCTTTCGATCTCAAACCGTCGATTAACCGTGAGACGCGCCGGGCGTTTTGCCCAACCTCGTCCATGTATCTCTTTTTCGAGTCTACTTCTTCTAACACAACGGCCGGAATGACGACTTCGTTGTCTTCAAATGAAAAGATTGAATTCGGATCCTGTAATAAGACATTTGTGTCTAATACATAAATTTTACTCAGGTCCTTCGCCTCCTGATCGGGGTTTCATTCATCCTTGTCTTTCCCAAAACGATTGTTAAAATATATGTTTTCATGAATAAAGTTAGAAGGTTAATTCAACAATAAAATAAATCATGCAGTTTGTGAAGGAGGGAATTTAGATGCGACTATTTTTAACATTATTCATGATTCAAACGATCATTCTGTTAGGCGCTTGCCAGCAGCAGGAAAAGCCAGAAGCGCTGGACAAGCAAGATGGACGCCAGCACTTAGTACGGGTGTCAGACTCATCCAAGAAAAAGACAAATCAAGCCCGCCCATCTACAGATGTTGCGCAGCATCTTGTCAATGTGACAGAGCATGTAGCAGATGTCAATGATGCAACGGCAATTGTCATCGGCCGCTATGCTGTTGTTGGTATTGATGTAAAAGATGATTTAGATAGAAGCAAAGTAGAAACCATTAAATATTCAGTTGCAAAAGCGCTGAGAAATGACCCTGAAGGTGCAAATGCTGTTGTGGTTGCTGATCCAGATACAGTCAGCCGTTTAAAAGAAATGGGCAAAGAAATCCAAGCAGGCCGTCCGGTAAGCGGTATTATGGACGAACTGGCTGCCATTGTCGGCCGCGTGATGCCAGAGATGCCGAGAAATGAGATCGAGCGTAACGAAAAAGACCCGACAAATGATCCGAATAATCAGCTCAAAGAACAGGATCAAAAGCAGTTAGAAAAAAATCAAAACGACCAATCAAACCATCATATGAATCAGAAGAAATAATGAGAACGGCTTATATCTCCTGTGATATAAGCCTTTTTCTACGCTGATTTTAAGTAGCTGGAAAACATGCTATAATAAATGCAATAAAGTGAGGTGAAAATGATGAGAGTGAAGTGCTCATTATGTGAAAAGCTTGAAACCATTGATGATGATACACTTGTTGCTAAACGGTTAAGAAACCGGCCAATTCATACATATATGTGCGATGACTGCCAAGAACGCATTAAAATAAAGACTGAAGCCCGCATCAAAACTGGCAGATTCTCTCTTTATCAGGATCCTGCGACGAAAGAGAAAAAGAAGAAAAAAGGAAAGAAAGAACAAAAGACATAAAAAAAGACCTGACACATGTTCAGGTCTTTTTTTACGTATTAACTGTTCCTTCTTTTTTCGCACGATGCAGCCGTATTTTATAAATAATCAAAATGGCAGCTGCCACAACCAGTCCTTCCGCTACTGGAAGGAAGATACCTAGAAATGTGAGAAACGTGCAGCCAAAAATCAAAAACAAATAAATCACGAGCGCTTTTAAAATCGGTAAACGTCTTGCAAAGCCGAGCTTAAAAACAATAATCGCTAAAACAAGGATGGTGCCATATAGGAGCCACATCCCTGTTTGCGGATTTTCATCGACACGAAACAGCATCGCGAAAAAGGATAGATTTTCACTTACTTCCTGATCATTCAAAAAGATTCCCTCCCCTTATCTTTCAGGGTTCTATCTTTTTAATTCTTCATGGAATTAAGATAATCCTGCTAGCTTTTTCTTCTTCGCTGCTTTCTCACGTTCGTTTTTGTCTAAAATTTTCTTTCTAAGACGAATTGATTCAGGTGTAACCTCACAGTATTCGTCTTCATTCAAGTACTCAAGAGATTCCTCAAGTGACATAATACGAGGTTTTTTCATGCTAACCGTTTGATCTTTCGTCGCTGAACGTACGTTTGTTTGTTGTTTCATACGGCTTACGTTTACAACAAGGTCATTCTCACGATTATGCTCCCCAACAATCATCCCTTGGTATACTTCAGTACCCGGCTCAACGAAGATCACACCGCGCTCTTCAACACCTTGGATTCCGTAAGCAGTCGCTTTACCTGTTTCCATTGAAACAAGTACACCTTGACGGCGTCCGCCAACTTGACCAGACTGCATTGGCTGGTAGCTGTCAAACGTATGGTTCAAAATACCAAAACCACGAGTTAATGAAAGAAATTCAGTTGTATAACCAATTAAACCACGTGATGGCACTGTAAAGATCAGGCGAACTTGACCGTTACCATTATTGATCATGTCAATCATTTCACCTTTTCTTGCACCCATTGATTCCATAACAGAGCCAGTATGCTCTTCTGGTACATCAATTTGAACGCGCTCTACAGGCTCACATCGAACACCATCAACTTCTTTTACAATAACTTCTGGCTTCGATACTTGTAATTCAAAACCTTCACGTCTCATATTCTCAATGAGAATGGATAAGTGAAGCTCTCCGCGTCCAGAAACAACCCAAGCATCAGGTGAATCAGTTGGATCCACACGAAGACTGACGTCTGTTTGAAGCTGCTGCTCTAAACGCTCTTCAATTTTACGTGATGTCACGTATTTTCCTTCACGGCCTGCAAATGGGCTGTTGTTTACAACAAACGTCATTTGAAGTGTCGGCTCATCAATACGAAGGATTGGAAGTGCTTCTTGGTGTTCTACCGGACAAACCGTTTCACCTACGTTGATGTCTTCCATTCCAGATACAGCGACAAGATCTCCCGCTTTCGCTTCGTTGATTTCCACTCGTTTTAACCCTTGGAAACCAAAGATCTTTGTTACTCGGAATTGTTTCACAGTGCCGTCGACTTTCATCAAGGCTACCTGCTGTCCTACTTGCATTGTTCCTCTGAATACACGGCCAATTCCAATTCTGCCAACATAATCATTGTAATCAAGTAGTGCCACTTGGAATTGAAGCGGCTCTTCATGGTTATCAACTGGGCAAGGAATATGGTTCACAATGGCTTCAAACAAAGATTCCATGTTTTCATCTTGCTTGCTCGCATCGTTACTTGCTGTACCATTGATTGCTGATGCATAGACAACTGGGAATTCAAGCTGTTCTTCTGTTGCATCCAATTCAATGAACAAGTCGATCACTTCATCAACTACTTCAGCCGGACGAGCAAAGTCGCGGTCAATTTTATTGACGACAACGATTGGTGTTAAGTTTTGCTCAAGTGCTTTTTTCAGCACAAAGCGTGTTTGAGGCATACAGCCTTCATAAGCATCCACAACGAGGAGTACACCATCTACCATTTTCATGATACGCTCAACTTCACCACCGAAATCGGCGTGTCCTGGTGTATCTAAAATATTAATGCGTGTATCTTTATAATGGATCGCAGTATTTTTAGCTAAAATCGTAATACCGCGCTCTCGCTCTAAATCATTTGAATCCATGGCTCTCTCAGCGATATTTTCATTCGCACGGAAAGTACCAGCTTGATGGAGCAATTGGTCAACAAGCGTCGTTTTACCATGGTCAACGTGGGCAATAATTGCGATGTTGCGAAGGTCTTTTCGAAGTTTCACATTTTCATCTCCTAAAATAATTAGATAACTTTCATATTATATCACAATCCCCTTTAAATGCCGATCGTTTTTCTGTAAACTTATATTAACTCTAAAAAAAGGGATGGAGACAAATGAAACAAATCAAATGGCTTCTATTATTATGTGCATTACTTGCAGTTGTCAGTATGGCGTTTATTGGGGTATCTCTTGCAGAAAAAAACATACTGGGTATATGTTTTAGTATCGTGTTCGCCATGATTTTCATGGGTACAGGATTTACATTAAAAAGAAAATTAAACGTGCAATCATAAAATTAGTTAAAAGCCTTTTACATTCTATATGTAGAAGGCTTTTTATTTTGAGTAAAAACAAGACAAATCACCTATGAAAGCTCCATTCATCAGACGGAACGTATCTTGAAGAATTGACAAAAGTAAGCAATCTGCACCCCTATATTTTTCGACAAGAACTTTTATAGTTCTCCAAAATCAAACAGAAAGTTACATTTTTCCTATTCTTCCACAAAGTTTCTCATGGTATGCTTTTCTTGCAACAAAATTTAACAGAAAAGGGAGAGAAAAGAAGCATGAAGAAGTTTTTGAGCAAATCGCTCAGCTCTGTTGTATTTTTCGCTTTAGCTATCATTCTTACTTTCACAACAGTAGCTCCTGGGCAAGCAAGCGCTGCAACTTTCAAAGGAATTCCTTTTGAACAGCAGCAAATCATTAAAGAATTATTGGAGAAAAACGAGCGTGTCATCAACATTCTCATCAATTCATTTGTTGAGGAAGACAACAGCTACACATTTGATGTGAAAAAAGCTGTTGAGCTCGGACTAACTGAAGAAGAAGCGGCGACTGCTGAGAAATTCTTAGATCGCGCAGCTGTTCTTACAATCGTTTTCAGTGAAAGCATCACTAAAAACGAAAAAGGGAAATTGGTTTTTGATGCAGCAAAAGCTGTTGAACTTGGTCTTACAAAAGAAGAAGCGGCTAAATTTGAAAAGCTTTTCAAATCAGTGATCAGAATTGCTGATCTTGCTGGTGATGCCCTTGTTCTAGACAAAAAAGGAAACGTTGTGATTGATTCAAAAATCGCAAAAGGTCTTGGATTCAGCTCTACTGAATTACTTGTTTTCAACCAAATGCTTAAGAAAATTCCTCAAGAGCAATTGAAAACGTTCTATGATGCAGTTCAAATTGCGAAAGAAAAATTAAGCTAATCTCAGAAAAACCCCCACCTGGTTCATCCAGATGGGGGTTTTTTATTTCAGCCAATAAAGAATGATCATCATGACGTACCCTATACCAAACGCGATACTTGCTCGATAAAGCAGCTTACCATAGTAGCGCTTTTCAAATTTTCTTTTTTCTTCCTTTTCATCTATATATGGCACGAGATCAGGAGCCTGTATAAGAGTTATTGGCTCTTTCATTTCGTGATAAAGGTGACGGCAGCTTTCGCAGGATTGTATGTGCTCTGCAACAATTTTATTTGTTTCTGCACTTGTGTCTCCCTCTATATAAAGTGGTAACAATTCTTCAATCAAATAACAGCTCATTTATTGAACTCCTCACAATGTAGCATTCGCTTCAGCTCTAACCTCGCTCGATGAAGGGTTGTTTTGACTTTAGATAAAGTCCAATTCAAAATTTCAGCTACTTCTTCATATGATAATTCTTGAATATCTCTTAAAATGAGGACATCCCGATATGAATCCTTCAGCTGATGAATATGATGCCACAGCCTTTCTATGTCGGCTTGTGTTTCGATGTAATCTTCTGGTGTTGTGAACGACTGCTGCTCTAAGAAATCCATTTCTTCTACGTTCGTAAAAGTCCATTTTATTTTTCGGCGATAGTCATTCACAAATGTGTGATACGCAATGGTATAAAGCCATGTTTTCATACTAGAATGTCCCTTAAAGGAGGACAACCCATGCAGTGCCTTCATAAATACGTCTTGCGCAAGGTCCTTGGCCGTTTCCATATTTCCCGTCCGGCGATATAAATATTTGGTGATTTCCTGAAAATATTCTTCATAGATTTTTTCAATTTGGTCGGCTGGTCTGGACATCAAAAATAAAACCACACAGTCATCCAAATCGATAAAACGATAAAAAAGAAGTATAACGAGTAAATAAACCCTTTCATGCGTTTTAACTCGTCATAGTCATTATGGCTTTCCATCGGCGCTGAAGACTGCTTTCTTCCCGCGGCCGTATGCTGAAATTGCTGTTCGTGTGCCTTCATCCAGCTGGCTGCCTCGGCTCCTAGATCCCCTTCTTGATACAGTTCATATAAGTCTTGAAAGATGGCTTGTTTTTCTTTATCTGTCAAAACGATGCACCTCTTTTGTTCGCCCATTCACTTCATAGATTTTATGCTCATTTGATCCGAAGGTTTGTATAATGACAAGCCATGAAATGTCGATGTTCCCTTCTTTGTCGATCATCCTCACAGGTTTTATTTGTTTTTTATAGATCGTATATGGTTTATACCTTTTAAGTACTTGCTGATAGACCCCCTCCCGATCTTGATTAGATACTGCGTGCGGGATTGAAGAATCTGCTTGTACTCTCAACTCAATTCCATCATCCCCTTTAAACAGATTGACGACATGAGAGGAGCGTTTAAATATATATTGTTTACTTTCACTAGTGCCTGTTACTTTTCTTACGTCTTTTGGCTTTTTCCCTATGATTTTTAACAAATCTTCATCGCTGACGTTCTCTTTTTTCTGTTGAAGAAACGCTTTTGACAACTTGAAGCTGATGAGTTCTTTTGATGAGCCATTAAACAGAAACTCCGATTGATCTTTTGTTGTGACCCTCACTTCATGCTGCCAATCATAATAAAAATCATCAATGCCTGTGATTTGATATACTGGCGGCTTTAGATTTAAATTTTGATAAATACTGTTGACCCTGTTTTTTATCTCAGTTTCTGTTAAACGGAAGCCGTCTATATCCTTTAATTGAAAGATGGCGTTTTCGTATTGCGCTTGTCGAAGGGTCCCTTTTTTCCAAGTGGCAAACGCAAAGCTGTCACGTTCATTCTGAGACATTTTTGGCAGAAGAAGAACATTCGTCTCTCCGTCCTCTTTTTTTACAGCTAATTGAATGCGCTGTAGATCGATTGACCGCCCGCTTCTTTCGAAAAATTCAATGGTTTTTTTCTTATATTCTTTATCGGTCAGTTCCTTCCCCTCTACACGACCTCGATAAGAATATCCGCTTAAATCGCCTGTAAACGCAGAAATATTCACTTCATACTGATCATCTGCAAACACGTAATGATAAGGGATAGGCTGATGACTAGCATTTAAATAAAGCGATTGATCCTCTGGTACAAATTTTGAAGCGAATGCTTTTGCACTTACTGCTGATAAAGGGCGATATTCTTCTGAAAAAGTATCTACCAGTTCCGTTTTGGTGAATTGGAGCATGGTATGAGGAATATTGACAATCGGGTTGAGTAATAGCAGAAAAAAGACAGCTATACAACCAGCGCCCCACTGCCTTAATCTCACCTTGTCCCGTAGTAAAGCAGATAACAAATCAATCGTCATAAAGCTTCCTGCCGCTGCTACTAAAATGACAATCGATTTAAATGTAGATTGAAGCTCATACTTCGAAATAGAAGGATAAAATATATAAAGCAAGGCTGCGAAAATCAAGATATAAAACAAAAGCAATTCCTTCCACTTCCAATGCCAAAACAAGCGAAAGAAAAGGTGGAGCAGCAAAGCGGCAAAGCAAGCCATAGCCAAAATGGTGATCATATCTCTCCATACTAACCCCGTATCACTGCTAAGAAAGAACTTTTTGCTTTCAGCAAACACAATAAACACTGTTTGACATAAAGGCAGAAGTAATACAGATAAATCAAAAGCAAAGAACATACCTTTATTTTTTAAATAAGGAAGAGTAATGACATAGTACAGTGATGCAAGCAAGACGTACCCATAAATGAGAAATTGCATGAAATCTGTCAGCACTTCAAATGTTTCGATCGTATACTGTCTAGACAGGACTTGGTGGATCATTTCAACTGTCATCCCGCCTAATAGCACTACTCTTAATACGATACCAGCATAGAATACATAACTACTCCTCTTTTCTTTCCATATGGGGAGTGTCACGAAAAGGACAAATAGTCCAAGTACACACCATTGAATGATGTGGATACTGTACTCATTTAAAATAAAATACCTTTCAAAATGGAGCGATAAATCACTAAACAAATCAAACATTGATACACAATCCTTTACATGAAATTAAGGCCTCATTCGTATAGACATCCGCCTTACCAAAAAGTTTCAGGAAAAACAAAAAATCACTTCATTCTCATGAAGTGATGTCGTTTATTTTTTATTTCCGCTTCCTTTTATGTAATCATGCAAGATTTTTTCACAAATGGATCGATTTCCAGCCACTATGCTGTTTTTGTCTAGGAACGTAAGACGTTCTCCGTGAATATTTGAGTAAACGGCCCCTACTTCATCAAGCAGCACGCAGCCCGCTGCATAATCCCACGGTGCAAGCCTTAAGGTGACATATGCGTCACTTCTGCCGCTTGCAATATAAGCAAGCTCAAGGGCAGCTGATCCAATCGTTCGTGTCCCTCTCACGTCACGCACTAGACGGGCAAATGGTTTGGCGTCAAAATAAGGACTTTCAATCGCCCATGTCGGATTAATACCCACAATGGCTTTTTCAATCTCCACATCTTTTAATGGAGGGAGCAGGATATCGTTCATATAGGCTCCTTCTCCTTTAATGGCATGGTAGAGCTCGTCATGAATGACGTCATAAATAAGACCGATTTTCCCCACACCATTTTCAAATATCCCGATTGAAATGGCAAAGTTGCGCTTTTGATGGACAAAGTTCATTGTGCCATCAATCGGATCAATAATCCACACAATTCCATCGAGTGAGGTGACCTCTTCCCCTTGTCCCTCTTCTCCTAAAATGTGATGATCTGAAAATGCCGACTGTATTTTTTCAATAAAAAAACGTTCTGTTTCTTTATCGATATTCGTGACTAGATCATTTGGATTTGATTTTGTTTCAATTGATAGACCTTCCTGCATGGACGCTTTAATACGGCTCCCTGCTTCTTTTACCCAGAGCTTTGCAAGACGGTCAATTTCCACCCAGTTTGTCATCAGATTGTAAACCTCTTTTCTATGTAGGACCTATTTGTAATAGCATACTGATATTATGTACGTAAAAGCAAGAAAAAAGCAGCTTCATACAAAAACGAACCGATGAATTGGTTCGTTTTTACCTCACCCTGTTTTACCCTTGAAGCTGCTCCCATTCTTTTCTTAGGCGCTCAAGCTTTCGTTTGCTGCGTTCGATTTGTATGTCATCTTTTTGTTCGATGGCTTCATGAAGCGTAGAAAGCTCATAATCAACCTCTAATCTCCACACAGCGATGCGATTTTTCTTCTCCTGTCTATACCCCTGCTTCACGATTTGCTTCATTGGTCAACGCCCCTTCCAGAGAATGATTCATTCCTTGTCAGTTTTCATTGATAAAAATTCAATCGATAAGAGAAATGGTTCTTGCTTATATCGTATGAAGCGATCGCATAACCGCAACGACATTCTGAAAATTGTGTCTTTACCTATTAATGATGTACCACATAATGAAAGGTTTTAAACGCTGCACCACGCCCTTTACAATCTTTTATCTGACGGTGCATCTTTTTTTGAGCTTGACCCAAGCTATGATAAAATATGATCAGCGAAAAGATACAGGAGGCATAACATGAGTGAAATGCGTTTTAGAGATGAAGATTTTGAAACATTCACAGTTGATGGTTTAGATGAACGAATGACTGTATTAAAAGAAAGAGTCCGTCCAAAGCTTGAGGCACTTGGCGAACATTTTGCACCACTTCTTTCTTCTATTACAGGAGACGAGATGTTTGTACACGTCGCAAAGCATGCTAGAAGATCTGTCAACCCGCCAAATGATACATGGGTTGCTTTTGCAAACAGTAAGCGCGGATATAAAAAGCTCCCTCATTTTCAAATTGGGCTTTGGAAAACACATGTCTTTGTCTGGTTTGCGCTCATTTATGAATCTCCAGTGAAAGGTGAGTACGGCCAGCTATTTGAAAAAGAGCTAGACACCATCCAGCAGAAAATACCGCAAGATTTTGTTTGGTCTAAAGATCATATGAAACCAGATGTCATGCGGCACAGCGAACTAGATTCCGAACAGCTGAAAACGCTTTTTGAACGTGTTCAAACAGTCAAGAAAGCCGAGCTTCTATGCGGCATCCAGCTGCCTAGAGAGGAAGTCGTTCAAATGAATAATGAAGAATTCCTATCGAAAATCGAAAATGCCTTCCGCACGCTGACGTATCTATACCGCTTCACACAGAAAGAATCTGTATAAAAAAACGAGCCCTTATAGGCTCGTTTTTTACATGCGTATAACGGCTGTCTCTTCTGCCTCTCTTGCGGTTTTCACTGCACGATAAGGGGAATACCCGCTTCCCTTTTCAAAAGCCGCACAATGCGTTTTTTCCTCTGCTTTTGATGGCACAACCTCTTTAAACCGTTTATAAGCATCTAATAACTCCTGCTTCGCAATTCCTTTTTCATAGGCTTTTTCAACAGCCTGAAAAAATGAAATGACCGCAATTTTTTCCTCTGTCGTCCAGTCGACATCCATTGGATATTGATATTCCATTTACTTGTCCCTCACTTTAACACTCATTTCTCATTTGAACTTTTATTATAGCATCTGTTTGATCAGAAACCGATTGATTTTATGCTTTACATTCCGATCAGTTCATAATATAATTCTTTTGTTTTATGCAATGAAATCTGCTGTAATTGGCACAATAATAGCAGGTATTTCGATGAAGGTGGGAAAGCAATTGTCACAACATGATACACCCTTATATACTGGACTAAAAAAACACGCAGCAACGAATCCAGTCCAATTTCACATTCCAGGCCATAAAAAAGGAGCCGGAATGGATCCTGAATTTAGAGCATTCATTGGCGACAATGCATTAAGCATTGACCTCATTAATATAGAACCTCTCGATGATTTACATTCACCTCGAGGGATGATAAAAGAAGCACAGGAGCTTGCTGCTGAAGCCTTCGGTGCTGATCATACGTTTTTCTCCATTCAAGGAACAAGCGGGGCCATCATGACAATGGTGATGACAGTATGCGGACCTGGAGATAAAATTATCGTTCCGCGTAATGTCCATAAATCAATTATGTCCGCGATTGTATTTTCTGGCGCAGTTCCTGTTTTTATTCACCCAGAAATAGACAAAGAACTTGGCATCTCTCACGGGATTACACCTGAATCAGCCAAAAAGGCGCTCACTGAGCATCCAGATGCGAAAGGTTTGCTTGTCATTAATCCAACGTATTTTGGTATTTCAGCAGACTTAAAATCAATCGTAGACATTGCCCATTCATTTGATGTGCCTGTCCTTGTCGATGAAGCACACGGTGTGCATATACATTTTCATGATGAGCTTCCCCTCTCTGCCATGCAGGCAGGTGCCGACATGGCAGCAACAAGTGTCCATAAACTTGGCGGCTCTCTTACGCAGAGCTCTATTTTAAATATGAAAGAAGGGCTTGTTTCAAAAGACCGCGTGCAATCGATTTTGAGTATGCTGACGACAACGTCCACTTCTTATTTGCTCTTAGCGTCTCTTGATGTCGCTCGAAAACGATTAGCCACTGAAGGTAAGGCACTAGCTGATGAAGCCATTCGTTTGGCTGAATCAGCGAGAGACCGTTTGAATCAAATTGACGGCATTACCTGCATTGGCAAGGAAGTACTCGGTTCAGCTTCCACTTACGATTATGACCCAACGAAATTAATTATCTCTATTAAAGACCTTGGGTTAAACGGACATGATGTCGAAAAGTGGCTGAGAGAAAGCTACCGAATTGAAGTAGAGCTCTCTGACCTGTACAACATTTTATGTATCGTCACCCCTGGCGATTCAGATGAGACAATTGATACGCTCGTGGCGGCGATGCAGGAAATTGCCGCAGACTCTACTCGTGAGGGCGGCAAACAAGCGGTAACGGAAGTGCTGCTGCCTGAGATCCCATCGCTTGCTATGACGCCGCGTGACGCCTTTTACGCTACAACGGAAGTCGTTCCGTTTAAGGAAGCAGTCGGCCGCATTATCGCAGAGTTTGTGATGGTGTATCCGCCAGGTATTCCGATTTTTATACCAGGTGAAATTATCACAGAAGAAAATATATCGTATATCTTTAAAAATATTGAAATTGGTCTCCCTGTCCAAGGACCTGAAGATTCAACGCTTGAAATGATCCGTGTGATTAAGGAACAAAAACCAATTTTATAAAAAAGAAACATGCAGCCCCAAATGGAGCTGCATGCTTTTTTATTTATTCAGAGGCTTCATCACAGCAATGACAGTGACCGCACGTTCCGTATAGCGTTGTCACTTTTTCATTTTCAAACTGATCAATGGTTTCATTGCAATCTTGACAAATAATTGTACCCACGTACATTCCCCTTTTCTTCATTCATAGTTTGAAAGCGTTTGATCTATTTCTTATTTCTATAATATGATGTCACATTTGAGTTGTCAACGGTTAATTGTATGACACATTTAATCATTTTTTATAAATATGTGCTTTTTCTCATCATATTGAGGGAACGTTTCAATTGTATTTTGCTTCATATCAATTCTGTAACAATTGAGTAACAATCGAAAATTGTCAAAAGGGACATGATACACTAGAGTGACTAACAGGGAACAAGCTCCTAAAAATGTTGGGACAACCCCAAATGATTTTGAGGTGAATAGATTGAATTTTATGAGGACACTTCTCATTATATTCCCCATGCTCTTTGTACTTAGTTCATGCTCATTTGCGTATATCATACCGAATCAGACCGACCAAGTCCGTCATATTCAAAAACCGAGAATTCTCTTTTTTACTGATGCAGAAAACCTTGATAAAGAAAGCCCATATTATGATGCAGTCCTCGAATTAAAAAATGAATACCCTAAGGAAATGTCAAAAATGATTGTGAAAGAAGATCGTAAAGGCTGGAAAAATGAAGTGGACGAATTACCGGCTATTTTACTTGTCAATGATGAAAAAGTGATCGTGAAGGTGGAAGGAAATGTCCGCAGTAAACAGGAGATCTTATCGCCTTTATGTCATGCTTTAGACCGCGTCAATACAAACTAATGATATTTACCTTACACTTATATATATCCATATGAAAAAACCCCTCATCTCATGAGGGGTTTTTCATATGGTGTTCAGGGCACCAAAAAAACCCTCTCCATCAAGGAGAGGGCTTCATAGGTTTCATTATTTTACGATGTGGATTGGGCTTCCGATTGCTACTTCAGCCGTTTCCATTGTAATTTCACCTAATGTTGGGTGAGCGTGAATTGTCATAGCGATATCTTCAGCAGTCACTCCAGCTTCGATTGCAAGGCTAAGCTCTGAAATCATATCAGAAGCACCAACACCTGCGATTTGAGCACCGATCACTAGACCATCCTCTTTACGAGTGATCATTTTCATGAAGCCATCAGTTGCATCAAGAGAAAGTGCACGTCCGTTCGCTGCGAATGGGAATTTCGCCGCAACGATTTCGATACCTTCTGCTTTTGCTTCTGCTTCAGTGTATCCAACAGTTGCAAGTTCTGGCTCAGAGAATACAACAGCAGGAATACCAAGGTAATCAATTTCAGCTGGCTCTCCAGCGATTGCTTCAGCTGCAATTTTACCTTCGTAAGAAGCTTTGTGAGCAAGTGGTGGTCCATCAACGATGTCACCAATTGCATAGATGTTAGATACGCTTGTACGGCATTGTTTGTCTGTTTTGACAACTCCGCGGTCAGTCAATTCAACACCAACTTGCTCAAGACCAAGCTCATCAGTGTTTGGACGACGACCAACAGTCACAAGTACGTAATCAGCATCAACTGTTTTTTCTTCGCCTTTTACTTCGAACGTAACAGTGACACCATCAGATTTTTCTTCAACGCCTTTTGCAAGAGCGTTTGTATGGATTTCAACGTTTCCTTTCTTCTTCAGGTTACGTTTAACCAATGAGCTCATTTGCTTCTCGAAACCTGGAAGGATTTCGTCTCCACCTTCAAGGATCACAACTTCTGTTCCAAAGTTTGCATAAGCAGTACCAAGCTCAGTACCGATGTATCCACCACCGATGACAACTAACTTTTTAGGTACTTCTTTAAGCGCTAAAGCACCAGTTGAGTTGATCACGCGGTCTGTGTATTTAAAAGTAGGCAATTCAATTGGACGAGATCCAGTTGCAAGAATTGCATTTTTGAACGTATAAGTCTGTGCTGAATTATCATCCATTACACGTACAGAGTTGCTGTCTACGAAATAAGCTTCACCTTTGACGATGTCTACTTTATTTCCTTTAAGAAGACCTTGAACTCCACCTGTTAACTTATTAACAACAGAAGCTTTCCACTCTTGAACTTTTGTGAAATCAACTGTTACGTTTTCAGCTTTGATACCCATGTCTTCAGAATGCTTAGCATTTTCGAAACGATGGCCAGCATTGATTAATGCTTTTGAAGGGATACAGCCAACGTTTAGACATACACCGCCAAGTGTTCCTTTTTCAACGATTGTTACTTTTTGTCCAAGCTGTGCAGCACGAATAGCAGCTACATATCCACCAGGACCTGCACCGATGACAAGAGTATCTGTTTCGATTGGGAAATCTCCTACTACCATGACATTACGCCTCCATTAAAATTAATTGTGGATCATTCAATAAACGCTTGATGTGGTTAAGGGCATTTTGCGCAGTAGCTCCGTCAATCATACGGTGGTCAAAGCTTAGGGAAAGAGCTAAGACTGGAGCTGCAACGATTTCGCCATCACGAACAACCGCTTTTTCAGCGATACGTCCAATACCAAGGATCGCTACTTCTGGGTGGTTGATGACTGGAGTAAACCATTGTCCACCAGCAGAACCGATGTTTGTGATTGTGCAAGATGCACCTTTCATTTCAGCTGGAGCCAATTTACCATCACGTGCTTTTGTTGCAAGCTCATTGATTTCGTTAGAAACTTCGAAAATCGCTTTGCGATCTGCATTTTTCACAACTGGAACTAGCAAGCCTTTTTCAGTGTCAGCTGCAATTCCGATGTTGTAGTAATGCTTTTGAACAACTTCATCCGTTTTATCATCGATAGAAGTGTTAAGTACTGGGTACTTTTTCAAAGCAGAAGTTAGAGCTTTTACAACGTAAGGCAAGTAAGTTAACTTGATTCCTTGATCAGCTGCAACTTGTTTGAATTGTTTACGATGTGCAACAAGGTTTGTTACATCAACTTCATCCATTAATGTTACGTGAGGAGCTGTATGCTTAGAGTTCACCATTGCTTTTGCGATTGCTTTGCGGATTCCGCTCATTTTCTCGCGAGTTTCTGGGAATTCTCCTTCAAGAACTGGAGCTGCTGCCGCTTTAGGAGCTGCTTCTTCTTTCGCACTTTCAGCTGCTTGAGGTGCTGCTTCTTGAGCTGCAGAACCACCATTAACGAAGCTGTCGATATCTTCTTTTAACACACGGCCGTTTTTACCAGAACCTGCAACTTTGTAAATTTCAACGCCTTTTTCACGAGCATATTTACGTACAGATGGCATAGCGATAACGCGTTTGTTTGGATCAGCATCTACTTGCTCTTGTGCGCCTGCACCAGTTGCTGCTGCCGCTTCTTCTTGTGCTACTTCTTTCTTCTCTGGCTCGTTACCAGCTTCAGCAGTACCTTGTACTTGAGCTTCAGTTTTTGCTTCGCCTTCTTCTTCGCTGCCTTTAAATTGAAGATTTTCGTAACCAGGTGCATCAAACGTAATGATTGTTTGTCCTACAGTTGCAACTGTTCCCTCTTCAACTTTTAATTCTAATACTTTTCCTTTAACAGGTGAAGGAATTTCTACAACTGCTTTATCATTTTGTACCTCTGCTAAAACGTCATCTTCATTGATTTCGTCGTTTGGTTTAACAAACCACTTAACGATCTCACCTTCGTGGATACCTTCTCCGATGTCCGGAAGTTTAAATTCAAATGCCACTGTTTTTCGCCTCCTAGATTTTGTTGAACCCTTGTTGTGTATATTTACACGGTCATGTAATTGATAAAGGGGAAGAGAAATAAATTCTTTTCCCCTCTGTCATTTAATTAAAATTCAAGAACTTTCTTCGCTGTTTCAAGTACATCTTTATGGTTTGGAAGCCATACGCTCTCAGCTTGAGAGAAAGCAAATACAGTATCAGGTGCAGCTACACGAAGTACTGGTGCTTCCAAGCTAAGGATCGCTCTGTCATTGATTTCAGCTACTACGTTTGCAGCAATACCAGCTTGTTTTTGTGCTTCTTGAACAACGATCGCACGGCCTGTTTTTTCAACAGAAGCGATGATTGTTTCAATATCAAGCGGGCTTACTGTACGAAGGTCGATAACCTCAGCAGAAACGCCTTCTTTTTCTAGCTCTTCAGCAGCTTTTAGTGATTCGTGAACCATTGCACCGTAAGTGATGATTGAAAGGTCAGAACCTTCACGTTTCACGTCAGCTTTACCGATTTCAATTGTGTACTCTTCTTCAGGAACTTCCTGACGGAAAGAACGATAAAGTTTCATATGCTCAAGGAACACTACAGGATCGTTGTCACGAATTGCAGAAATTAAAAGTCCTTTTGCATCGTAAGGTGTTGAAGGAATAACAACCTTGATACCAGGCTGTTGTGCGATAAGTCCTTCTAAGCTGTCAGCGTGAAGCTCAGGTGTGTGAACTCCCCCGCCGAATGGAGAACGGATTGTCACTGGGGAATGCCAGCGTCCGCCAGAACGGTAACGCATACGAGCCATTTGTCCAGAAACAGAATCTAATACTTCGTAAACGAATCCGAAGAATTGAATTTCCATTACCGGGCGGAATTCTTGTAGTCCAAGGCCAATAGCAAGACCGCCAATACCAGATTCAGCAAGTGGAGTATCGAATACACGATCCTCACCAAACTCTTTTTGCAATCCTTCAGTCGCACGGAATACGCCGCCGTTTTTACCAACGTCTTCTCCGAAAACGAGAACGTTTTCGTCATTTTTCAGTTCTGTGCGTAACGCATCAGTGATCGCTTGAATCATTGTCATTTGCGCCATGGCTTACTTCGACTCCTTCTGTTTGTAAATTTCAAGCTGTTCAACTAAGTTGAATGGTTTTACATCGTACATGTTTTCAATCAAGTCAGTGACTTTTTGCTTAGGCTGTTCGTCAGCTTCTTTGATCGCTTGTTTGATTTGTTCCTTTGCATCTTCGATCACTTTATTCTCTTCTTCTTCAGACCATAGGCCTTTGTTTTCCAAGAATTTGCGGTAGCGTACCAATGGATCTTTTTGCTCCCACTCGTTTTCATCTTCTTTTGTACGATATCTTGTTGGATCGTCACCAGCCATTGTATGTGGGCCGTAACGGAATGTAAGAGTTTCGATTAATGTTGGACCTTCACCATTTACAGCGCGCTCACGAGCTTCAGCAGTTGCTGCATAAACAGCTAATGCATCCATACCGTCAACTTGTACGCCTACGATACCAGCTGCAGCTGCTTTTTGTGCAATTGTTTGTGCAGCAGACTGCTTTTCAACAGGTGTAGAGATCGCATATCTGTTGTTTTGGACAACAAAAATCGCTGGCGCTTTGTAAGCCCCTGCAAAGTTAATACCTTCGTAGAAATCACCTTGTGAAGCTCCACCGTCACCAGTGTAAGTGATTGCAACAGCTTTTTTACCGCGCTTTTTCAAACCAAGAGCTACACCAGCAGCTTGAATGATTTGAGCACCGATAATGATTTGCGGTGAAAGTGCATTCACATCTTCAGGCATTTGGTTACCAACAAAGTGTCCGCGAGAGAACAAGAATGCTTTTGTTAGCGGAAGACCATGCCAGATTAATTGTGGTACATCACGATATCCTGGAAGAATGAAATCTTCTTTCTCAAGTGCAAAGTGAGTTGCAAGCTGAGAAGCCTCTTGTCCAGCTGTTGGCGCATAGAAGCCAAGACGTCCTTGACGGTTCAATGAAATTGAACGTTGATCTAATACTCGTGTAAACACCATACGGCGCATTAATTCTTTTAATTGGTCATCTGAAAGATCCGGCATTGCCGCTTCGTTTACGACTTCGCCTTTTTCGTTTAAAATTTGAAACGTTTCAAACTGCTTTTTGATGGCATCAAATTGCTTTTTGCTATCAACAATTGCTTTTTTTGTTTTTGCAGCCATTCTAAAGTCACCTCTTCCTTTCTTTTAACAGTCCATTTGTCGTGAATCCATTTATACATACAGATATAGGATAACCCAAAATACTCATATGACTCCTGTATATAATAGCCACTAAGATCGTTGTCGAAACATTGGTTGATCACTCGTTTTTGAGTCCTTATAACTGTATTAACGATAGTTCACAAAAAACTAATACAACTTCTGTTAACAAGGAATAGTTTACAACAAGAAAAATAGTCCGTCAATTGATTTAACGGCTTTATTTAAATAAATGTATTCGCTTTACTTTTTATGGTGAACTGTATCAATCTGTTTAACAAACAACCTAATCTGTACTAGTATAGAGTGTACTGCTGTACTACAATAGAAAATGTTTGTTTTTGTCGAAAAATAAAAAAAGAGCTGTTTTTTCAGCTCTTTTTCGATCCTTGATCTGCTGCTTTATACAAAGCCTGTTTATGATCATTCAATTGATCTGTATATCGATTGAACTTCTTACTTTCTTTTCTGACTTTGCTATATGAACGATTCACGGTCTTCAGCTTTGACTTCAGCTCTTCATATCCTAGATCCTTTTTCTTTAAAGATTGATACAAAAGCTGATCTTGTTTCAGCGCCTTTTGATACTCCTTGTAAAGCTGATCATATGACGCATATCGTTTCTCGATTGATTTGACCGTTTGATCTGCTTTCTCTTTTAACTCCGCATCTTGCAATCGTGCAGCAGATTCCTTTACTGTTTTCAATTCTTTTTTCGATTCATCCATACTGACTTTTTCTGTTTTTAAATGTTCTTCTCTTTGTGCTGCCGATTCTAACGCCTGATCAGAAAGGCTTGCCACTGTTTTTGTATGGTCCTTTGTTGTTTGAATCATTTTTTTATACAGCTTCTGCTCTTTTTCCTCATAGCTTTGCAGTGTACCTTGCTCTTTTTCGAAGGATGCTTCTTTTTCACTCATTTTCGTCATCGCGTCCTGCATATCATTGAACGGATTTTGACCTCCGCACCCTGTCAGCAAAAGGGTACATATCCCCGCTAAAGCAGCACCTGCTTTCATGCTTTTTTTCATCTGTCTCATCACAAGGCCCCCTTTACATCTCCACATACCACTATAATTTTTATAGACGTTGGTGACAAGGAAAGAGGTCAGTCAGATGAGGCGGAGAAGATTTTTTTCAAGCAATAGGCGCATGACTATACAAATAGTGCATTCATACATAGTTTATATTACACGCTTCGCCTTCACTTATGAGAGGCCAAGTGTATTTCCAAAGGAGGTCAAAAGTATGTCTAATTATAGTCATGGAAGTATGTATGGTGGATACGGCGGTTACGGGTATGGATTCGGTGGCGGATATGGCGGCGGCTGTTGTTACCCAAGTTATGGCGGTGGATACGGATGCGGATACGGCGGCGGACGTACATTCGCTTTAATCGTTGTGCTTTTCATCCTATTAATTATCGTTGGCGCAGCATTCTTAGGCGGCGGCGGTGGCTGCTGCTAAGGCTGTTTAAGCCTCTGACCGGTCTCACAGGACCGGTCTTCTTTATTTCATTGCATATGTTGTGTATCATTTTATATACTTTACATACAAAGGAAATAGGAGTGAAGTTTTGTGATTACCATGGATGATATCGTAAGGGACGGACATCCCGTCTTAAGACAAACAGCTGAAGCGGTCGAGCTCCCGCCGACAGAAGAGGAAAAACAGCAATTAGCTGACATGATCGAATTCGTCAAAAACAGTCAGGATGCTGACATTGCTGAAAAATACGGACTAAGACCCGGCGTTGGATTGGCAGCTCCGCAAATCAATATTAGTAAACGCATGATCGCTGTTCACTGTGAGGATGAAGACGGAGAAGAATACAGCTATGCTCTGTTCAACCCGCGTATTGTCAGCCATTCAGTCAAAAGAGCTTATTTAGCGACTGGTGAAGGCTGCTTATCAGTTGATGAAGCCATCCCTGGATTTGTTCCTCGATATCAAAAAATCAGGGTCAAGGCCACTACGCTTGAAGGAGAGGACATTGATATCCGTCTAAAAGGGTTCCCCGCTATTGTTTTTCAGCATGAAATTGACCATTTAAATGGCATTATGTTTTATGATCATATTCAAAAGGATCAGCCGTTCGCTGAGCCAGAAAACTCTGTTGCGATCGGCAGATCATAACATAAAAAAGAAGACCCGCGATCTAAGGGTCTTCTTTTTTATTCTTTAATGAGGCCAAGCTGGGTCACTGCATGGAATATGCCGTCCTCATCTACCGGCTTTGTCACAAAATCAGCCAATGCTTTCAGTTCACTCACAGCATTTCCCATCGCCACGCCTGTTCCAGCAAACGAAATCATTTCTCTATCATTCAATCCGTCTCCAAAGGCAATGGTATCCTTTTGATCGTAAGGAAGTCTTTCGATGACTCGTTTGATTCCTTCAGCTTTTGATCCGCCTTTTGGCAGAACGTCCGTTGACAGCTCATGCCATCTGACAAGGTCAATTTCTTCGCGGAATGCCTTATACTCCACTTCCTCTTCTGCCTTACAAAATAACAGCATTTGAAAAATGTCGTTTTCTTTAAAGAAAGATACATCGTGCTCAGGATGCTCTGTTTTCAAAGTACCGATTCCTTCATGGATAAACGGATGATTCGGCACAGACGCCTTCATCGTTTCTTCTCCCATAAAAACGAGCGGATGATCATGACGATCCGCTGTCTCATAAATCCGCTCCATCAGCTCCTGCTTCAGCGGATTGCCGTAAATAACGTCTCCCTCATACATGACATACTGACCGTTATAAGCAATGAATGAGTCAAGCCCTAATTCTTCTAAAATGGGCCGGATCAGAAAAGGAGAACGCCCAGATGCAATAAAGAGATGATGACCTTTTTCTTTTAATAAATGAACCGCTCGCTTCGTTGACTCAGGTATATTTTTATCATGGTCATATAAAGTACCGTCGATATCAAAGAAGATGACTTTTTTATTCATATCTCGCCCTCCTGCTCTTCGTTATGTATACACACTCCCTTTCATCATACAGAAAGATTTCAGCTTTCGAAACCAATTCCTTTTGAAAGCGCCTATTTCCCACATATAACCATGTAACATTCAATAGAAACATCATATAATACAAGTATATAGAGAGACCGGAACACACTGGTTAAGCTTACTTCAACCCGAAAGGAGGCGGCATGTGATGCTTCGTCGTCTGCGTAAGAAAATTCGAAGACAATGGAAGGACATGCTTCGCAAAAAATCAATTGCTTAAAAGGATCTTCCGCACATTTGCCGAAGGTCCTTTTTTCTCAGAGACTTTTCTTATGCGCGTTTTTTTAATATAATAGAATAAGCGAGTGTAACATACGGTATTTAAGGAGAGATTTGGATGATATATAAGGTATTTTTTCAGGCAAGTACTACTGAGGTACCTGTAAGAGAACACACAGATTCACTATACGTTGAAGCGGTTTCTGAAAGAGACGTACGCGATAAGTTGAAAAAACATAACTACAACATTGAATTCATTCAGCCTGTAGACGGTGCTTTTTTAGACTATGAACGAGAAAGTGAAAATTTTAAAGTATTGGAGCTATGAGAGGAATGAAATTTGTTAAAAACGATCAGGCGGCAGTTTTTGCGCTCGGCGGTTTAGGCGAGATCGGTAAAAACACGTATGGCGTTCAATTTCAAGATGAAATCATTTTAATTGATGCAGGCATTAAGTTTCCTGAAGACGAGCTTCTTGGAATTGACTACGTCATCCCTGACTATACGTACTTAGTTAAAAACGAAGATAAAATCAAAGGTCTTTTCATCACTCATGGACATGAAGACCACATCGGCGGTATCCCTTACCTTCTTAAGCAAGTGAATATTCCAGTTTACGGCGGCAAACTCGCAATCGGCCTACTTCGTAATAAATTGGAAGAGCATGGTCTCTTGAGACAAACAAAACTTCATATTTTTGAAGAAGAAGATACCATTAAATTTAGAAAAACAGCTGTGTCTTTCTTTAGAACGACACACAGTATTCCAGATTCTTATGGAATTGTCGTCAAGACACCTCCTGGTAACATCGTACATACAGGTGATTTCAAGTTTGACTTTACTCCTGTTGGCGAGCCTGCCAATTTAACCAAAATGGCTGAGATCGGAAAAGAAGGCGTTCTTTGTCTTTTATCTGATAGTACAAACAGTGAAATCCCAGAATTTACGATGTCTGAAAGACGCGTAGGTGAAAGCATTGATGACATCTTTAGAAAAGTCGATGGACGCATCATCTTTGCCACGTTTGCTTCAAACATTCACAGACTTCAGCAAGTGATTGAGTCTGCTGTTGCCAACGGCAGAAAAGTCGCTGTATTTGGACGCAGTATGGAGTCTGCTATTGATATTGGACAAGATCTTGGCTATATTAAATGTCCAAAAAACACGTTTATTGAACATAATGAAATCAACCGCCTTCCGGCAAACAAAGTGACCATTCTTTGTACTGGAAGCCAGGGTGAACCGATGGCAGCTCTTTCTCGTATTGCGAACGGTACTCACCGCCAGATTTCCATTAACCCTGGAGACACTGTTGTCTTCTCATCTTCACCGATCCCAGGTAACAATATTAGTGTAAGCCGCACCATTAACCAGCTTTATCGCGCCGGCGCTGAGGTCATTCATGGCTCGCTTAATAATATTCATACATCTGGTCACGGCGGACAAGAAGAACAAAAACTCATGCTCCGTTTAATTAAACCAAAATTCTTTATGCCGATTCACGGTGAATATCGCATGCAAAAAACGCATATCAAACTTGCGAATGATTGCGGCATCCCTGAGGAAAACTGCTTTATCATGGATAACGGTGAAGTTCTGGCACTGAAAGGTGACGAAGCAAGTGTCGCTGGCAAAATTCCATCGGGCAACGTGTATATCGACGGAAGCGGTATTGGCGATATCGGAAACATCGTTTTAAGAGACCGCCGCATTCTTTCTGAAGAGGGCCTTGTTATTGTAGTCGTCAGCATGGACATGAAAGAATTCAAAATCTCTGCTGGTCCTGATTTGATCTCAAGAGGTTTTGTCTACATGAGAGAATCTGGAGACCTGATCAACGATGCACAGGATTTAATTTCGAAGCATCTTGAAAAAGTAATGGAACGTAAGACAACTCAGTGGTCTGAAATTAAGAACGAAATTACTGACACCCTTGCACCTTTCCTTTATGAAAAAACAAGACGCCGTCCAATGATCTTACCGATTATTATGGAAGTGTAATCACAAAAAGAGACACAAGCCGCTTGGCTGTGTCTCTTTTTTTCACCGTTCATTGAAAAAACCGCATATATACATATGCGGTTTCTCTCTTTTTATGATTGAATTGGGAGATGCTGAAAGCTTCTGACATCAAACAAACCCTTTGTCGTCATTTTCACATCAGGAATGACTGGGAGTGCCAAGAAGGACAGCGTCAAAAACGGATTAAAGTCTAAAATAAAACCTGTTTCTTTTAACGCTTCATGGAGTGCATGAAGGCTTTCATTTACAAGATGTGCCGGCTGATCTGAAAGTAAACCAGAGATCGGTAATGGCAGTGTATGAAGAGTCTGGCCCTCTTTGACAACAGTCAAACCGCCGCCTGCTTCTTTTAACGCGTCAATGGCTTTCACGATATCAGCATCATTTGTGCCAACCGCAATTAAATTGTGAGAATCATGCGCAACCGTTGTTGCAATTGCGCCCTTTTCTAATCCAAAGCCGCTGACAATCCCTATCCCCATTTCAGATAAGCCTTGATGGCGTTCGACAAGCACCATTTTTAATAGATCTCTTTCTGTATCACTAGTGAATTGTCCGTTCGTTTCTGAAGGAGAGATTTGTTCTAATTTTGTTTCTAGCTGATTTGGAATAATGCGGATGACATTCATTTTTTGATGAGCTGTGATAGGCAGAGCCAGATCTTGCTCTTGAACGTCTATAGCATGAACAGATTGTAATAAGGCTGGACTCGGTGCAATTTTTTCGACACCTGGCTTGTACTCTCCATGCTGCGCCACTAATTCTCCAGCAATAAATACGCTGGTAATGTCTACTTGATGAAGATCAGAGACGAGCATAAAATCAGCATCAAAGCCTGGCGCAATGGCTCCCTTTGTTTTGAGGCCAAAACACTCTGCTGCGTTTAAACTTCCCATTTGATACGCTAAAAATGGGTCTAACCCTTCTTTTATAGACATACGTACTTGTTCATCAATACTTCCTTCAGCCATTAAATCATCTAAATGTTTATCATCGGTACAAAAGAAAAAGCGTCTCGCATTCTTTTCATTCACAGCTGGTAAAACGCTTTTCACGTTTTTGGCAACAGAGCCTTCTCTCAGCATGACATACATGCCTCGTTTTACACGTTCAAGGGCTTCTTCGGCTGTTGTCACCTCGTGATCTGTTTGGACATTCGCTGTGCGGTAAACGTTTATTAATCGGTCTGTTAAGCCTGCTAGATGGCCATCAATCAATTTATTCTCGTTTTGAGCATCAAGCAGCTTTTGAAGCATATCTTCTTCTGCCTGCTCCACACCGACGTAATCCATCACCTCAGCAAGACCAAGAACCTCTTTCTCTTGATACAAAGGCTTTAAATCTTTCGCTTTTAAAACAGCACCTGATCGTTCAAAACTGACTGCCGGTACGCAGGATGGCAGCATGAAATAAATATTTAAGGCAGCTTTTCTCGCTTCTTCCAGCATAAACCGGATGCCTGTGATCCCTGACACATTGGCAATTTCATGCGGGTCTGTTACGACAGTTGTCACACCGCGCGGGACGACAGCTTTGGAGAATTCAGCAGGGGTAACCATAGAGGACTCGATATGAACGTGGCCATCAATAAAACCGGGTACAAGCGTTTGACCTGCTGCATCCAGCTCCTGTTCTCCCTCGTACTCTCCAATCCCTACTATTTGTCCATTTTCAACAGCGACATCAGCGTCTATCCATTCCTGGTTAAACACGTCCATAACTTTCGCATGTTTAATCACTAGGGCTGCTTTTTTTCTCTTTGCAGCTACCTCAATTTGATGTCTGAAAAGCTCCTTATCCAACGACACTGCCTCCTCCAAGTAAACAATATAATGTTTCTTATCGTAAACGAATCTGTTTGCCCAGTCAATGACATTTAGAGAAAATCACCCAGATAAAAAGACTGATTTTTATTTCTGAATAGTGATAATTGAATGAAAAATATGATGAATGACTTTAGCTGTTTATGCAGAACAAAACAGCCCTTTTAAATGTCTTCTTCCCTCTTCACTGTCCACCTCATGTGTACATAATCATATTAAAAAACACCCCGCCTAGGAGTGTTTAATAATCGTTCTGCATTTCTCGTTTTTCAAAACGTCCGATATCGGCAACTGCCCCAATGACAATCAGAATATCTTCTTTTTGAATCATTTCATCTGCGAGCGGTGAAACAATCACTTCTTTTCCACGCTTAATCGCCACAATATTAATGCCATATCTCGCTCTAATATCGAGATCTAAAAGAGAATGCCCTGCAAGCCTGCTGTTGGCAACGATTTCAATGAGGCTGTACTCATCTGACAGCTCAAGATAATCTAATACGTTATTGGAGATGATTTTATGTGCAATTCGTCTGCCCATGTCCCGCTCTGGATGAACGATGCGATCAGCTCCAATTTTATTTAACACTTTTTCGTGGTAATCGTTTTGCGCTTTTACTGTGACCATTTTAACGCCAAGCTCTTTCAGCATAATCGTCGTTAAAATACTGGCCTGAATGTTTTCACCAATCGCAACGATGACATGATCAAAATTGCGAATGCCGAGATTTTTTAAAACAGATTCGTCCGTCGAATCACCAATGACCGCATGTGACGCAATTTTCGCGTATTCGTTCACTCGATCTTCATTCATATCCATGGCCATGACTTCAAGTCCTTCTTCGCTCAGCGCCTTGCAAATACTTCCGCCAAAGCGTCCAAGACCAATGACTGCATATTCCTTTTTCATGTTCAGACTCCTTTTATCTCACTTACCATGCATTTTACTACGGTTTGATTAATGAATCCATATGCGAGCGAATTTTTTTGCGGAATGCTTCACTTAAGTAAAGATCTGCTCCTTTTTCAATTTCACTGCGGTAATGACCTGGCGGAGCAATTTCTTCGCTCTTTTGAAGAACAAGAAAGGTTAAACAGTCTTCATATATCTGATCACCTATTTTGACATCGACAAAAGCTGGACGATATGTGCCCTCATAGACGCCTTCTCGTTTGTACAAATATCGAATGGCATCAAAAGGAACCTCATATAAAAGGCCTTCTGTTTCTCCGCCGTCTTCTACCATATCGGCTCTTGATCCATCAGGCCTTACCAATGTAAATCTAGTTGTAAAGCCGTTCAGAGCACCGCCGCCGATGATTTGTTTAAAATAATGATCAACTTCCGCCAGTTTAAATCTTGCATCATCCATACAGGAGCCATAGGCAAAATAATAGAAGGATGCCGGCTGCTGCTGCCACATTCTATATTCCTTCCAGCAGCCGCTCTCGATCTCCTTCAGCGATGATGCTTTCTGCTTTGGTAAAGTGTATGTAACAGCCGCCACCGGCCCTTTGTCTGTCATGACATCGACCACCTGCTTGTCATACCCTTCCTCAAGCAAATCTATCTTATTCAGCGTGCTTGCGGTTACCTCGTACAATTCTCCATATACTGTGCTTTTCTCTTTTAGAACGCACGCAGGGTATCCTTGACCTGTATCATAGATTCTGCCGCTGATCCAAGCTGATTTAGCTAATGGCCTGCTTTCTTTCATATACGTCTCGTGGTGCTCTTCATGCTGCAGAAGCGTCCCATATACAAATAAAGCTTTCGCCTTCATGAAATCACGTCCTCTCGCCTTGCTGGTGTCTGCTTTTTTGCCACACAGGTAAATAGATATGAAAAGCTGTACCTTTTCCCAGCTCACTGACCACATCCATCCTACCGTGATGATCTTTTAAAATCGCTGCACAGATGGTGAGGCCAAGTCCCGTCCCTTCTGTTTTTGTGGAGAAGAAAGGATCATATATTTTCTGAATATCCTCTTCAGACATCCCTTTTCCTTCATCTTGAATGGTAATTTTCCATTCGTTCATCACTTTTTCTGTTGATATGTATATACTGCCGCCTTCAGGCATTGCCTCAATGGCATTTTTGATTAAATTAATGAACAGCTGCTTCATTTGGTTAGCGTCTGCTAATATAGCGCCGGCATCCTGCTTTTTAAATGGCTGTTTGAGATCAATATTCGAAAGGACTGCATTGGTTTTTAGCAATGTAATCACCTGTTCTAACAGTCCATGAAGCTGAACTTCTTGAAAATGGACCGACTGCGGCTTTGCCAGCACCAGCAGCTCACTTAAAACAAAATCAATCCGTTTAATTTCAGAAAAGATAATGTCAAAATAATCGGTTCTTTCAGGATATTGTGTTTTCATCAGCTGTAAAAAGCCGTTTACTGAGGTCAGCGGATTTCTGACTTCATGGGCGATTCCAGCGGCTATTTGTCCTGCAACGGCCAGCTTTTGCGCCTGCATTTGCACTTGTTGATTTGATTTTTCAAGCTCAAGCTTTGCCAGCTTTTGTTTTGTAATATCTGCAACTGTTCCAATACCTCCAGTAAACTGGTGCTCCTCATCAAAGTAGAGCTTATAATGAACGTCTCCCCATACTTTCTTTCCCTCTTTATGAAGAAGCTGCAGCTCGATCCGCCCTGAATCTTTATGCTCTTTGATGACAGATGACAAATGCTGAATAACTCTTTCTTCTTGATCAAAGTACTGATTGTACATCGTACCTAGACATTCATCTATGTCATAGCCGGTCATTTGTTTCCATGCTTGATTTAAGAAAATGATGTGCCCTTTTTCATCTGTTTCAAAGACAATTTCTTGCAAGTTATCTGTAATTCGATTCAGCCGCTCTGTCAGTTCGTGTGCTTCTTTTTCTCTCTTATTTAGATCTGACACAAGTAAATTCAAGCGGTCTACATATCCTGAGACAACCCAGATCCCTGCTAACACAACGACTGTAAAGGCTAGATCGAGCGGCCAATTAATTTGATAGCCGCCTACATAATAAAAGAAATCCCAGCTTATGATTAAGATAAATGCAAGAACAGATAACACGATCCGCACTTGATATGTTTTGTTCAAATGATTCCACCTGCCGCCCTGAGATTCTTTGTCAATTGTACCATTTTCCACTTATTTTTTGAGGGAGATGGGGCATTTTTAAGGAACTTTTTTAAAGAAAAAATAGCCTGTTCTCAGCACAGAGGAAGAGAGCAGGCTATTTTGATTACTTCTGAAGAGCTTCTTGCAGTTCTTTTAACAGCAGTTCTGCGCCTTCAGCGCTTAATGTAATTTGACCATTTCCATATTCATGGTTCTCTGATGTAATCTCACCAGTCATGAGACAAACGCCCTCTGGCTGATATTTTTTCAAGACGATTTTATCTCCATCTATAAAAAATTCCATACTGTCTTTAATAGCGATATCAAGTGCTCTTCTCAATTCGATTGGCATCACAATACGCCCTAGTTCGTCTACTTTTCTTACGACTCCGATAGATTTCAATTTCGTTCCCTCTTTCTTTCATTAGCTCAAGATCAATCTGTTTTTCACCAATTGATATATCGTAGACGTAAGAGATTCTTAAAAGGTTTCTCCTCTATAAAAATTTTTTTCATAAAAGAAAAAACAAAGGGAAAATTTATTGTGATTGTCAAAATGATACTTGAATTTTACAGATTCATTTCAAGGTGATCACAAACCCCCACAAATGACATCAACCCTCTGAACTTTTAAATGTAAAATTGTTTAAAACAGCAAAAATAGAGATTGGGTGAAAACATGTTTCAAAATGCCGAAATTGGAATTGATTTAGGAACAGCTAACATATTGGTTTATAGTAAAAATAAGGGAATTATTTTAAATGAACCGTCCGTCGTAGCAGTCGATACAGAAACAAAGACTGTACTTGCCGTCGGATCAGAAGCAAAAGAAATGATCGGGAAAACACCTGGGAAAATTGTTGCGATCCGTCCGATGAAAGACGGTGTCATCGCTGATTATGATATGACAACAGATTTACTTAAACAAATCATGAAAAAAGCAGGAAAAAATATCGGGTTTACCTTCAGAAAGCCAACTGTCGTTGTATGTACACCTTCTGGTTCAACAGCTGTTGAGCGCCGCGCCATCAGCGATGCTGTGAAAAACTGCGGAGCAAAGCATGTGCATTTAATTGAAGAACCTGTTGCAGCTGCAATCGGTGCTGATCTTCCGGTAGACGAGCCTGTGGCGAACGTCGTAGTCGATATTGGCGGCGGAACAACAGAAGTTGCGATCATTTCATTTGGCGGCGTTGTCTCTTGTCATTCGATCCGAATTGGCGGCGATCAGCTGGATGAAGATATCATTACGTTTGTCAGAAAGAAATATAACCTATTAATCGGCGAACGGACGGCCGAGCAGGTGAAAATGGAAATTGGATATGGTCTTATTGAACATGAGCCTGAATCATTAGAAGTGCGCGGTCGCGACCTTGTGACAGGTCTGCCAAAAACGATCACACTTGTCTCTCATGAAATTCAAGGCGCCATGCGAGAATCACTTCTTCATATTTTAGAAGCGATCCGTGCCACATTAGAGGACAGCCCTCCAGAGCTAAGCGGAGATATTGTAGACCGCGGCGTCATTTTAACTGGCGGAGGCGCTCTTTTAAATGGAATTCAAGAATGGCTTTCTCAAGAGATTGTTGTTCCAGTCCATATTGCAGCCAATCCCCTTGAATCTGTTGCCATTGGAACAGGTCGTTCATTAGAAGTGATCGACAAATTGCAAAAAACTTTAAAATAATCTTCTTGTTCTACTTCTTTTTTTGTCATTTCGATCATATCGTGAGAAATGGATAAACGTGAAGGAGGAAGAACATGTTGCTTGATTTAGGTAAACGGGTCGTTGTCACAGTCATTTTAACGGGTATTATTTTAGGAGGAATGAGCCTGTCGTTTTCACATATGCCGCCTTCTAATGCACAGCCTGTGAAACAACTGAACCGCTAAAAAAGCCGCACGAAAGCGGCTTTTTTATTTTGGCTTTAAACGGGCTCCCCATTTTCCTTTTCGGTCATAAATCTGATATGATGAACATGACTAAAGGAGGGGTTTTTATGAGTTCATTTGAAAAACAACTAGATCAATATGCGAAGACCATCGTTGAGGTCGGTGTGAATGTACAAAAGGGGCAGGAAGTCGTTGTATCCGCATTTACTGAATCTGCACATCTTGTTCGTCTTATAGCGAAACACGCGTATGAGCGCGGGGCGAAAAACGTACATATCCGCTGGAGTGATGGTGTTCTCACTCGTTTAAAATATGAACATGCACCGCAAGATGTATTTGAGCAATTCCCTGAATGGGAAGCACAGATGATGGAAACCATCGCAAAACGCGGAGGCGCTTTTATTACCATCCTGTCAGAAAGCCCTGACCTTTTGCGAGGCATTGATTCGAAAAAAATCGCTGCACAGCAAAAAGCTGCTGGTTCAGCACTACATACATATCGTCAATACGTTCAATCTGACAAAGTCGCTTGGACAGTCGTAGGTGCTGCATCAAAAGAATGGGCGAAAAAGATTTTCCCTGATCATACAGATAAGGAAGCTGTCACGTTATTGTGGGATCAAATCTTTAAAGTCGCACGCGCTGATCAAGCAGATCCAGTTGAGGCTTGGAAAAAGCACGATGCGTCATTAAACGAAAAGGTCAAAATACTCAATGAACGCCACTACCACAAGCTTCATTATGAAGCACCGGGCACAGACTTAACGATCGAGCTTCCAGAGCAGCATATTTGGGTAGGTGCTGGCAGCGTAAGTGAACGCGGCGTTTCGTTCATGGCCAACATGCCGACAGAAGAAGTCTTTACCGTACCGAAAAAAGACGGTGTAAACGGGACAGTCTCAAGCACAAAGCCGCTCAGCTATGCTGGAAACATCATTGATGAGTTTTCATTAACCTTTGAAAATGGCCGGATTGTGGATGTGAAAGCAAAAGAAGGCGAAGATATGTTAAAATCTCTCGTTGAAACAGATGAAGGCTCTCATTATCTAGGTGAGGTTGCCCTCGTACCAGATGATTCACCAATTTCTAACTCAAATATTCTTTATTACAATACACTTTACGATGAAAATGCATCAAACCACCTTGCCATCGGCAGCGGATATGCGTTTAATATCGAAGGCGGAAAAGAAATGAAACGAGAAGAATTGGATGCAGCGGGTGTGAACAGCAGTATTACACACGTTGATTTTATGATTGGTTCAAAGGAAATGAATATTGACGGGATCACAAAAGACGGGAAACGCGAACCGATCTTCCGAAATGGAAACTGGGCGATTTAATCAAAAAAAGACATCCTATGGATGTCTTTTTTTATTTATGCGTAAAGCTCTTCAAGTCTTTTTTGGATGTCTTGATCTGATAAGAACTCATCATATGTTGTTTGTTTATCGACGATGCCATTTGGCGTCACTTCGATAATCCGGTTTGCGACTGTTTCAACAAACTGATGGTCATGAGATGAGAAGAGCATAGCTCCTTTAAAGCTCATGAGGCCGTTATTCAGCGCTGTAATGGATTCTAGGTCTAAGTGGTTCGTTGGCTCATCCAGCAGCAGAATATTCGCTCCAGACAGCATCATTTTTGATAACATACAACGAACCTTTTCTCCTCCTGATAAGACACTTGCTTTTTTCTTCACTTCTTCCCCAGAGAAAAGCATACGTCCTAGGAAACCACGCAGGAAGCTTTCGCTTTGATCATTCGGAGAATATTGACGAAGCCAATCAACGAGATCAACATCGTTTCCTTCAAAGTATTCACTATTATCTTTCGGGAAAAAGGCTTGTGACGTTGTGACGCCCCATTTAAATGATCCGCTGTCTGGCTCCATTTCACCAGCAAGGATTTTAAATAAAGTGGACACAGCAAGCTCGTTACGGCTTAAGAACGCAATTTTATCTTCGCGGTTCATAATAAAGCTGACATTATCCAGTACTTTCACACCGTCAATTGTTTTTGATAGACCTTCTACTTGAAGGACATCATTTCCGATTTCGCGCTCTGGCGCAAAATGAACATACGGATATTTACGTGAAGACGGCTTAATGTCATCTAAAGAGATTTTATCAAGCAATTTCTTTCTTGATGTCGCTTGCTTCGATTTAGAAGCGTTCGCACTAAACCGGGCAACGAATTCTTGAAGCTGCTTAATTTGTTCTTCTTTTTTCTTATTTGCTTCTTGGCTTAGTTTCAGCGCTAACTGGCTGGACTCATACCAAAAATCATAGTTACCGACGTATACTTGGATTTTTCCAAAATCAAGGTCCGCAATATGTGTACATACTTTGTTTAAGAAATGACGATCATGCGAAACGACGATGACGGTATTTTCAAAGTTAATGAGGAACTCTTCGAGCCACTGGATTGCTTGTAAGTCCAAGTGGTTCGTCGGCTCATCGAGAAGAAGAACGTCAGGCTTGCCAAATAAAGCTTGAGCTAAAAGTACTTTTACCTTTTCAGAACCGCCAAGCTCAGACATTTTCTTCGATTGAAGGCTTTCTGGAATGCCAAGGCCTTTTAATAGGATCGCTGCTTCACTTTCAGCTTCCCAGCCGTTTAATTCAGCAAACTCACCTTCAAGCTCCGCTGCACGAATCCCGTCTTCATCTGAGAAATCAGGTTTCATATAGATCGCATCTTTCTCCTGCATCACGTCATATAGACGTTTGTGACCCATGATGACGACTTTCAGCACTTCAAACTCTTCGTATTCAAAGTGGTTCTGTTTTAAAATCGCTAAACGCTCACCAGGACTCATATGAACATCGCCCGTTTGAGGCTCAATTTCTCCAGAAAGAATCTTTAGGAACGTTGATTTACCAGCTCCATTGGCACCAATTAATCCGTAGCAGTTGCCAGGAGTGAATTTAATATTTACTTCTTCAAATAGTTTACGATCAGCAAAGCGCAAACTAACATTATTTACTGCAATCATTTATTAATCCTCCATCACTCATTCATCAATATGAAGTATAACATGAATAACGTTTGATAGAAACGTCTCTCGCTAAGAACGAAGGCTTTTTGTCTATTATGATATAATAAACGGGAATGATTGATTGAAGGAGTTCGGGCGATTTGAGATTACTCACACTGATGGAATACTGTTTATTGATTTTCTTTATGGGCATTTATTTATCTGCAACAGGCTTTAATGCGAGGGACTTTGGCCTTTATATTGGGCTTATCCTCATTTACACACTGGTTCACATCTTTTCCAAACGTTTTTTACAAAAGCGGGGAAAAGAAAACCTAAAGATCGGATTGTTTCGATCCGTTTTAGCCATTACTGGATCTGTATTCGCTTCTGTTCTAGCGATTGTGATCATTGTTACAGTGCTCACGCCAAATTAAAAACGACCCTTCTGTAAGGGTCGCTCGTTCAAGTACCTTTCTCTTGCCCATGAGAAGGTGCTTTTATTTTGTCTGTCGAATGTCGCCAAATGGGAAGAAAACAAATTCTGATGTCCCGACAACCCGATCCTTTTCAATGAGGCCAAGTCCATTTCTGCTGTCCATGGAATTCAGTCTGTTGTCCCCCATCACAAAGTAATCGTTTTTCGGTACTTTCACTGGACCAAAATCTCCAGTTAAATGCACTTCATACTCTTTCGCATGCGCCTTGTTCTCTTTTAAATAAGGCTCATCTACTTTTTTACCATTAATGTAAAGCGTATCATCCTTCATTTCAATCGTATCACCTGGAAGGCCGATCAATCGTTTGACATAATGAATCTTCTGACCATCTTTTCCATTAATAATCACGATGTCACCGCGTTTTACACCACCGAGATAGTTAATGGTTTTGTTGACAAACAGCTTTTCCCCATCATGAAGTGTTGGTTCCATTGACTCTCCTTCCACCACATACGGTTCAAATATAAACGTACGGATGAGCAAGACGAGTGCAAGTGCGATTAAAATGGCTTTGATCCATTCAAACAGTGAACTTTTCTTCTCTGTTTTGGCTTGCTTCGCATCAGATTGAATTTCATTTTCGTTTTGTTTGTTTTCTTCGTTCAAAATACTGCTTCCTCCTAAGACTTTCTGCTAAAAGACTTGAAACGTGAATTGAATAACTTTACTTTATCATATGTCATTTAAAAATTCACAAGACAACCATCTAATTAGATATTTTTTCCTAATTCACTGATGATTAAACAAAAAGAAGCACCGTTTTTCACGATGCTTCTCTTCTGCATTACGCTTCTTGCCTGACTGGTTTTTTCAAAATACCCAGTAAAATCGCTGTCACAACAGCACCGATTAAGATGCTGATGATATAAAGAACTGGATGATTTGTTACCCAGAAAACAAATAGTCCGCCATGCGGTGCAGGAAGCGTCACTCTAAAGAATTCCGTTAATCCGCCAGCAACTGCTGCACCAATAACAGCTGAAGGAATCACACGAAGAGGATCTGCTGCCGCAAACGGGATCGCCCCTTCAGTGATGAAGGCAGCTCCCATGAAGTAACATGTAATCCCTGCTTCACGGTCACGTTTTGAGAACTTATTTCTAAAGATCGTTGTTGCAAGTGCAATACCTAGTGGTGGTACCATTCCGCCTGCCATAATTGCAGCATGCGGTGCATAGTTGCCAGCAGCAATCATTGCAAGACCAAATGTGTAAGCCGCTTTGTTAATTGGGCCTCCCATATCAATTGCCATCATACCAGCTAAAATAATACCCATTAAGACAAGGTTTCCCGTACCTAATGATTCAAGCCAATGTGTTAATCCGTCCATCACCATTTTCACTGGTGTGTTGACAATATAATGCATGATAATGCCTGTGAAGAAAATACCGAACAATGGATACAGCAGAACCGGTTTAATCCCGTCGAGTGTCTGCGGTACGAATGTGAATACTTTTTTGAGCAGCACAACAATGTAACCTGCTAGGAAACCAGCAATCAGTCCGCCTAAGAACCCTGCACCTGCTGCTGACGCCATAAAACCACCGACCATACCTGGCGCAAAACCTGGACGATCTGCAATACTCATGGCAATAAACCCAGCTAATACAGCAACGATTAAGGCAAGCGCATTATCGCCGCCAATTCCTTTTAAGACAGCTGCAAATGAATTAAATGAAGGGTCCTTAGGATCTGCTGAGTTAATGCCCCAGAAGAATGAAATCGCAACAAGGATACCGCCTCCGACAACAAATGGAAGCATGTTACTTACACCACTCATTAAGTGCTTGTAAAATCCGCTTCTTCCTTTGCCAGATGATTCATTTTCTTCTTTAGAAGAACTGCCGCCTGAACCTTTATAAATCGGCGCATCTTGATTGATTGCTTTTTCAATTAATTCCTGTGGACGGCGAATACCAGCTGTTACAGGGACTTCAATGACATGCTTGCCTTTAAAGCGTTCCATTTCTACTTGCTTGTCCGCTGCCACAATGATGGCTGGTGCTTCTTCAATTTCTTTTGCTGTAAGGGCATGTTTAATACCGCCAGAGCCATTTGTTTCAACTTTAATGTCAACGCCCATTTCTTTTGCTTTTTCTTTCAAAGCATCTGCTGCCATAAATGTATGGGCAATGCCTGTTGGGCAAGCTGTTACTGCTAAAATTTTAGCGGGTTTTCCTTCTGCTGCCGGCTCCTCTTGAACTTCCTCTTCTTCTTCATCATCTTGATCATGTGTATTGATGATCTCAATGATTTCATCTTCAGTCGCCGCTTCAAGGAGCTGCTTTCGGATTTCTTCACGCATTAGAAGTGTGGATAAACGAGAAAGTGCCTCTAAGTGCGTGTTGTTTGCGCCTTCAGTTGCGGCAATCATAAAGACAAGATGACTCGGCTGCGCGTCTAGTGATTCATAATCAACACCAGCAGTTGAGCGGCCAAATGCAATGGCAGGCTCTTTTACACTTGCTGTTTTAGCGTGCGGGATGGCAATTCCTTCGCCAATACCAGTAGAGCTCTGTTTTTCACGATTGATCACAGCTTCTTTGTAGCCCTCTTTATCATTTAACTTGCCTGCTGTATCTAAAACAGTGACCAGCTCTTCAATGACTGCTTCTTTCTGCTGGCTGTCTAATTGAAGCTTAATGGTATGCTTCGTGAGTAGTTCTGTAATTTTCATGATGACTCCTCCTTTAAATGCGTGTGACTTTTACTTGTGGTAATAGTGTGTCAACAAGCTCTTTTGTGCCAAGCTCCTCAGAAAAGGCTGTAGCGCTACCTGAAGTAACACCAAGCTTAAATGAATCTTCAATTGAAAGGCCTTTTGAAACGCCGGCTAAAAACCCTGCAACGACTGAATCTCCTGCTCCAACTGAATTAACGAGCGTTCCCTTTGGAACATTGGACTGATAGATTCCTTCTTTACTGAATAAAAGGGCGCCATCTCCAGCCATGGAGACGATGACATGTTCAGCACCTTGTTCTAACAGCTTTTTCCCATAAGGAATTGCTTCTTCTGCTGATGAAATACTCGTCTCAAACATTTCACCCAGTTCATGATGATTTGGCTTCATTAAGAATGGTTTCATGTCAGCTGCTTTTTTTAACGCTTCGCCAGAAATATCAAGAACAACTCTTACACCTTGCTCTTTGCAAACTTCAGCAATACGCTCATATGTGTTATGAGGTAATGAAGAAGGAATGCTGCCAGCTAAAACCACGACATCTCCTTCAGTTAATGAAGAAAATTGAGATAGAAATGACTCAAATTGCGCTTCAGTAATTGATGGGCCGAGGCCGTTGATTTCTGTCTCTTCACCTGTTTTTAGTTTCACATTAATTCTTGTATCTTCTGACACCTCGTGAAAGGCTGTTTGTAATTGTTCGTTCTGTAAAAAATCTTGAATATATTTGCCTGTAAATCCACCAATGAATCCAAGTGCTTTTGATTCAACACCGTGACGTTTTAATAGCCTTGAGACATTAATTCCTTTACCACCTGGATATTTTTGATCATAGGTTGAACGATTTAAACCGCCGACTGCAAAATCCTCCACGTGTACAATGTAATCAACTGATGGGTTTAAAGTAACTGTATAAATCATGTTTTCACTACCTTTATAACCGTTTTTTCATGGTAATTATCGAATGAATCCTCTTTTGCGTCGTTTGTGATAATGGTGGCTTCCTGTAAACTAGCAAAGGTTGAAAACGATATTTCGCCAAACTTCGAGGCATCTGATAAGATATAGGTTTTTTTCGCCTGTTTCATGGCTCTTTTTTTCATGAGTGCTTCCTCTGGATCAGGTGTTGTAAAACCCGCCTCGGGATGAATGCCGTTTGTCCCAACAAAGCTTTTGTCAAAACGATAATTTTCCATCGCTGTCAAAGCTGAGGCTCCCACCATGGCTCCTGTTCGATGTTTCACTGATCCGCCTGTCAAGTAAAAGGTAATGCCTTTTCTCATAAGTGCTTCAATGTGCATCACACCGTTAGTCACCACGACAATATCTTGATCTGGATCGATATATTCAATCATTTGCTGTGTGGTTGTACCTGCATCTAAATAAATACAGTCACCCTGTTTTAAAAGAGATGCCGCTGCCTCTGCTACCAATGACTTTTCTTGAAGGTTTTTGGCAGATTTCTCAAATACATCTGGTTCAAGGCGAATACTCGAAACCTTGGCCGCTCCTCCATGAACCCTTTTCAGAAATCCTTTTTCTTCAAGGGCTGATAAATCTCTTCTAATTGTAGATTCAGACGCATCCGTCATCATCGTTAAGTCCTGTATTTTAATGACATCATTTTCTTCTAAGCTGTCGATAATGAGTTGATGTCTTTCCGGTGTTAACATGAGAACACCCCTTTTGAAAACGTATTCATTTTGCGCGCACCTTTATTGTAATCGCTTTTTTCAACATTATCAATACAAAACAATCAAATACATTCAATAACTATCAAAATCTTTCACCATGGTCATCTTACCTTTATATGTACCATTTGTAAACTGAAAAATATGTGACATTAAGATGAAAGTCATGATATTAGCATTTCTATCATTTTTTATTTCATTCAATGGAACTAAAAAAAGCTTTTATGCGATTTGCATAAAAGCTTTTGATGGGTAATGAAGGCGAATGTAAACCGTTTGTATGCTTTTTTCTTCTCCGAATTATTCATACCTGAGCGATTCAATAGGGTCTAGTCTCGCTGCTTTATTCGCAGGAATTAACCCAAAAACAATACCAATGAGCATACTAAACAGTACGCCTCCACAAACCACTTGCCAAGATACGAGAGACGGCCAGCCGGCAAATAGTGAAACTAGCGAAGCACCGCCTAAACCAAGTGCAATTCCCATCAGCCCGCCGATGAGTGTTAAAACGACAGACTCAATTAAAAACTGAACGAGAATTTGCGCCCTTGTTGCGCCCATCGCCTTTCGAATACCGATTTCTCTTGTCCTCTCTGTCACAGAAACGAGCATAATATTCATCACACCGATGCCGCCGACAAGTAAAGAGATTCCGGCTATTGAGCCAATGATCGTTGTCATAACGGACGTTATTTGACCGATCCCTTCTGCGATTTCTTCCATATTGATCATTTCGTAAGCATCTTCTGTATGATGATTTTCATTTAATATGGCAGCCGCGCTCTTTCCTACTTCCTTCATTTGATCCGCATGTGCGACTTGAATAGACAACTTATCATATTCATTCATACCAAATGTGGAGGTGAGCATCGCAAATGGGACATATAATTCATTCATATCAAATGAAAACATCCCTTTCTGTTTTGCTAACACACCGATGACTTCAACTGGCTGTCCGTTCATCCAAATCAGTTCACCTAATGCCTTTTGTCCATTGAATAGTTCTTTTTGTAAGCCATCCGAGATGAGGGCAGCTCTTCTGCCGCTTCTAAAGTCAATATCTCTTAAATTCTTTCCTTCTGCGATTTGTAATGAATGTACATCCGTATACCCCTCATTTATGCCGTTAACTGTCGCATCAACTGTCGTATCTTGAAATCTCAGCTGCATTCCTTGTGCAGTCGAGGAAGCGACCTGCTTCACCCCATTGATTGTCCTAATGCTTTTTATGTCTTCCTCAGTAAATGAGGCTTCGAATAAAGCATTTGGATTTGCATTTAACTCTTCGTCAGAAGGCGTATATGTCATATCAATGGTATTGTTTGGACCTGAAATCGATCCTTTTAACATTTGCTCACCGCCTTGACCGATCGCCACGACTGCAATGACTGATCCAACACCAATAATAATCCCAAGCATCGTTAAAATAGAACGTAATTTATGAGCTAAAACCGAATTCAGCGCTATTTTGATATTTTCAAAGAGTTTCATTCATAGCGTCCCCTTGCATCCATCTATCTTCAACAAGCCGTCCATCTCTCACAACGACCGTACGGTTTGTATAAGCAGCTATTTCTTCTTCATGGGTGACAAGCACAATCGTTGTCCCTTCCTCATTCAGCTGTGTAAACTGTTCCATAATTGACATGCTTGTTTTTGAGTCGAGAGCACCAGTCGGTTCGTCTGCCAAAATAAGCTGAGGCTTATTGACAATCGCTCGTGCAATTGCCACCCTTTGCTTTTGTCCTCCTGACAACTCACTTGGCATATGTTTCATTCGATCTGCCAAACCAACCTTTTCAAGTGCCAATTCCGCACGTTCTTTTCTTTCCTTTTGGCTGATCCCAGCGTAAATCATCGGAAGTTCAACATTGCGTCTCGCATTTAACCTTGGCAGGAGGTGAAATTGCTGAAAAACAAATCCAATGGATTGATTTCGAATAACCGCGAGCTCTTGATCCTTTGCTGCTGACAGCTCTGTACCTTGAAAATGATATTGTCCCGTCGTCGGACGGTCTAAACAGCCAATAATATTCATTAATGTTGACTTTCCAGAGCCTGACGGGCCCATAATGGACATATACTCACCTTTTTCAATGACAAGATTCATGTCACTTAATACATCAAATGTTTCGTGTGCGACCTCATAGCTTTTTGTTACGTTGGAAAGCTGAATCATTCAGCATTCACTTCCATTCCGTCATACATGTCATCTGTTGGATGAGCAATGATTTGGTCCTCTGCCTTGACACCTTTTGTCACTTCAAGATCATGACCTGACGTTTCCCCTATGACCACTTTTACTTTTTTCAGTACATTTTCTCGAACAACATAAACGTATTGTCCATCAGTCTCTTTTTTTACTGCTGTTTCAGGAATTGTTTGCGCCTGGCGCTTATCTGTTTCAATTTCCATGATCATTTTAAAACCAGGCTTCGCCTCAGGTTTCTTCCCCTTTATTTCAACTTCAACAGGATATTGAACCGTTTGATCGCTCGAAGTTGTTTCGGCCGCAGTCTGGACAGGAACAGCACCTACTTTTTTCACGACTCCTTGCCAGCTCTTCCCGCGAATGACATCAGACGTTACCTTCACTTTTTGTTTCTTTTTGATTTTGATGGCATCATACTCTGAGATCAAACCCCGCACGATCATTTTTTTCTCATTACCAATATGGATGATCGGCTGCCTATCTTCCGGCCCCCCTGCTCCGGCCTCTTGCTCAATGGAAATCACTGTTCCATCAATTTTACTATGTACGGTTAAATCTTCTATTTGCGCCTTTACTTTTTCTTGGCTGATCTTTGCTTGCTTTTGTTCTAATTCAGCCGCTTTCAGTTCTAATTGAAGCTGATCTCGCTCGCTTTTGGCATTAGCGTCAGAACCGCCTGCTTTTTTCTCATCTAATTCACTCAGCCTATTTTGCAATTGTTCCAATTTTAATGTACTTGACTCAGCGGCTAATGCTTGCTGCTGCTCCTCAAGCTCCAGTTCCTTGTTTTCATATGTAAGAAGCGGCGTTCCAGCCTTTACCTTTTCCCCTTCTTTCACAGCAATTCCCTTCAATTTCCCCTTTTCCTCTTCTTCATAGATGAACTGCTCTTCAGAAAATGAAAGTGTCCCGGGTGTCATCACCGTAGATGTGATTTCTTTCGGCGTGAGTTTGACTGTTTTAATCGCTGCTGTAGAAACAGGCTTTGCTTGGTTTTTCGCAATATTAAATCCAATAAATAGTCCAATCACAATAATTAAAATAGATCCGATGATGATTTTCTTTCTCATAAAAACATTCTACCCCCAGCTTACTGATATGTTAATTGCTGTTCCTACATATTGAAAAATTAACGATAAAATATAAAAGACGCCTATAATCACCCAAGAAATTTTCGGTGATATACGCCCAACTTGGATGAATAAAAAGCCTGTTAAAACAAGATTCCAGATCACAAATAAATCGATATTGGCTAACACCGCCTGCCATGGACCAGAAATTCGAATGAGTGCGTTTAACGAAGTAACCGTGACATCTTTTGGAACATGAAAAAGGATTACTGCCAAATGAGAAATAATCGTCCCAATGATCGTAACGGGTGTAATGAACAGAACCGCTGAAAACAGCTGCCGAAATGATGCATCACCTTTCGCTAAAAATACGATGAACTTATATATAGCAGCATTGATGACAATCCCAAATACCAGACCAATGAGCGTCACCACATAAACAACAGGTACCGGCAAACTTAAATCTGCCCACATTCCCTTATTTACGAGCTCAGACAAATAAGTCACAACAACTGTTAAAATAAGCACACAAGATAAAGGCCACCAAACAACTGGATGTTCCCATACTCTTTTCAGGTGCTCTGATGGTCTTGTGCTCACTCCAATGATCGTAGGTTTTTGCATGTTTTCTTTCACCAAATGTCATCCTCTCTATGTCAAGCAAATATGCAAACGCACAATGACGCTCTTTTTCTTTCTATTTTATCAAAAGATTGCCAATAAGTGATCGATCATTTGATTTTCTTATTTTCGTTGAGAAAAAATTTTATCTATTATTCTATTTTCACGAATGAAACCCTTCAAATGACCCCATGATCCGACCATATTCATATCAAGAATCGTGCTTTTACTGACTTAAAAACATTTTATTAAGTAAACAATATGTCTTTCGGAATAAATATCCTTTTCTTTTGGATTCGCATGGTCTTAGATAGACACAACAATTTTTTGTTAAAATAATCCTAGTAATTTGGACAAATCCCGGCTTTATAGGACTATGATTGGTTTCTTTTACAGAACAAATAAGTCTTTAGTATCAATACTTTCATATTAAAAAATTAAAAATAAAGGGATTTTACTTGATCAAAAGTTATTTTTTCATATAATGTAAAATAGAGGTAGGTTAAATGATAGTGGAAATGGAGTCAAGTGAATGTTAAGAGAAAAATTGAAAATGCAATTGATTTTACTGTATGAAAAGGAACAAGAAGCATGGCAATACTTTCGAAAGGAAAGAGAATCGATTTATCATGAGCTCAAATTACTTGATATGAAAGAAAGCAGACCTTCTAACGACAAAATATACTACGCTGCAAGATGTGTAGATATTATTAAAGAGAAAAAGGGAAGCATTGTGAGCACAAAAGAATTAAAGGAACAGCTTCAAGCCCAAACAGATTTCAATGTGAGACGAATCAGCGAATTGTATGATCTCATTCAGCAGCTCGATCCTCACATTTCTAAAGCAAGAAGGGGATGTTTTATTTACGAAGATTACACCCAAGTACCTCTACAAACTTTTCACACATAAAAAATTGGTTACAGCCGGGCGGCCATAACCAAATCCTCTAATATCTATTATCCACCACTTACAGGAGGAATGAGTGCAACAGTGTCCCCGCTACGCACTTCAGCATTTTCCCTCGTATATATTTCGTTGACTGCAACCATTACATTTTGTGCAGCATCAACACCATATACCTCCTGTAATTCTATTTTAATCTCATCAACCGTTGTTTGTTCTTTTTGAATGATGATTTGTTGTTTCCCGGCCTTCTCAGCAAGGCCGGCGAACAATAACACATTAATCATGCTGATCACCTTCTTTCTCTGCAAGTTGAAGATGGCTAGGTTTACCTTCTGGATATGAAACCGTTTCAAGCTGATTACCTATCCAGGCCTCTCCATCTTCCCAATATTCTTTTTTCCAAATAGGAACGATTTCCTTGATTCGTTCAATAGCATATTCATTGGCTTCGTAGGCAGCCTTCCTATGAGGAGAAGAAACGGCGATCGCAACAGCAATATCGGTTATCTCAAGTGTTCCAATCCGGTGCACAATCGCTGCTTCAGTGTCAGGCCACCGATTCTTCATTTCTTGTCCAATCTGCCTTAGCATACTTTCCGCCATTGGTATGTATGCTTCGTACGTTAAACGCAATGTTTTCTTGCCGTTTGTCCATTCTCTGACCGTCCCGATAAACGTTGTAATCGCTCCTGCCTTTCGTCTTGTCACATGCTGAATCAATTCGTTAACCTCAATCGGCGTTTTTGTTATTTTAAAAAGTTCGCTCAAAACGTGCCGCCTCCCTTCAATAAGTGAAAAGCAAATGTCATCCCGCGCTTATCAAAAGCTGAAAACACAGGAAACGGGTAATTTTCGGTTAATGGATCCTCTTGAGAAAAATAAATAGCTGCCTGTATATTAGAAAGAGTTGAAAGGTCAATAAGCTCCTCTTCATTCTTGACACAAACGATTTTGCGATAAGGCGCCTGTTTGTACCCCTCTATGAGAACAGCGTCTAACGGAAGATGCTGACACATGCTGAGCAGCTGCTCTAACGTGATGTGCTGCATCGAAAAGTGAAATTCACCCTCTCCTTCCACACCTGCGGCATATGCCCCTGCTTGTACATATCGATCGGTATCTTTTTCTTTGAAAAGACGATCTGGTGTCCCGCCATGTCCATGGTGTTTAAAGCAGCCTAGCTTCAGCCCTTCACGTTCAGCCAGCTGACAGAGCTTTTCGATCAAGGTAGTCTTGCCGCTATTTTGATAACCGACCACCTGTAATATGCTTAATTTGTCATCCAGCACGAGGAACCACCGCCTTTGTGCTGAAACAGCAGAACAGCAACTTGATCACCTGCTTGAAAACCTCTTGTTCCCCCAGGCAGCACGATGAAACAGTCAGCCTCTGCAATAGAGGTCACTGCACTTGATTTATCAAGACCTGTCGGAGTCACACTGATGTGACTGCCAGTGAATTGAAGGGCAGCCCTGACAAAACGAGTAAACGGATTGGCTTTTGGAAAATCATGTGTGAGTTTCGCCTCTGCAAAAGCGGGAAATGGATTTTCTTTCATATACCATTTATAGATGATCGGCTTCACAAATAATTCAAAGCCCACAAAACAGGCAGCAGGATTTCCGGACAGCCCAAACAGCAATTGACCATTTGGCATTGCAGCCACAGTCGTCACACTTCCAGGTCTCATGGCTACTTTATTAAACAGCACCTTGGCTCCCAGTTTTTCATAAATGGCAGGCAGAAAGTCAAAATCGCCCACTGACACACCGCCTGTTGTGATCAGAATGTCTACCTTGCTCATGGCTGCTTTTACTGCATGATAACTTTTGTCAAAGTCATCGGAGACTCCGCCTAAATCAAGCGGCTCAGCTCCGGCCTCAAGTACCTGCGCATAGACCATACTAAGATTACTATTTCTAATCTTGCCGTCCACCATGGCATCACTTACTTGAAGAAGCTCTGTGCCTGTTGAGATAATGCCAATCACCGGTTTTTTGACAACTGGCACTACCGCATATCCGAATGTCGCCAATAGAGCCGTGACGCCAGGAGTGACATCTGTTCCTTTTTTGACCATCACGTTTCCTTTGAGTACCTCTTCTCCTTGACGAGAAATATTGTCTCCCTTTTTCAGCGGTCTTTTCAGTGACATGAATGATTTGCCGCCTTTTTCAAAAGTCTTCGTCAGTTCAATCATGATAACGACATTTGCGCCATTTGGAATTTTTGCTCCTGTCATAATACGAATGGCCTGAAAGGGACCGATGGTTTTTGCTGAGACCATTCCTGCACCAATATGATCAATGACTTCGAATTCAACTGGATGCTCGCTTGATGCTTCTTTTGTATCTTCTGCCCGAAGTGCAAAGCCATCATACGGAGAACGATCAAATGCCGGAACATCATGGTCTGCCAAAATATCTTCTGCAATAAACCGTCCAAGGCTGTCCTTTAAAGGGACCCATTCTATTTCTCCATGTTTTTCGTATTGGTGGACTTTCTTTATGGCCTCTTCTACTTGTATTGGCTGCCGTCTTTCCATCACACTTCACTCCTATATCCCTAGCAGTCTTGCTAGTAATGAATTGGCTTCTTTTTCATCGTTTGTTCCATGGATTAATGCACGTCCCCCTTTGAAACAGACCATTCGGTAGTTTTCGTAGCGTACATGGATTAAGAAGTCGTTTACTTCCACCTCACATATAGATGAGAGCCGCTCTTTTATATGCTGAAATGATAGTTTTGCTAAATCCTTTGATACAATTTGAACGGTGTCACGTCCACAAAGCACCGTGGATTTTTTACGCTGGTCATGTAAATAAGGATAGGTTCTTGCCGTGCCGCAAGTTGGACAGTCTTTCTGCTTCGTGCGAGATAAATCCATTTTAAAGGATGTAGACTGCCAAAGATCAAACGTGACAAATTTCCGCTCGATTTGCTCTTCATGACCTGTTAAATATTTGAGTGCCTCTGTTTGCTGATAAGCAGAAACCATTTGAACGGCAGGTGAAATAATCCCCGCTGTATCGCACGTCAAGCCGCCAACAGGCATTGCCGTGAACACACATGATAAACATGGCGTTTTATCCGGCAATATGGTCATATACATCCCCTGACTGCTCACACAAGCGCCATAAATCCACGGTGTCTTCGTTACTAGCGATAAATCATTCATCACCATTCTTGTCTCAAAATTATCTGTTGCATCAATGACGATATCTGCTCTCTGGAATAACGGCCTTAACAGCTCCGCCCCTGCATCTTCAATCAGGGCGTGTATCTTCACTTCATGATTGATCTGCTCGAGACGTTTTTTTGCCGCTGCTGCTTTTGGCATATGCGCCTTTGCATCATGTTCCGTGTACAGCTGCTGCCGCTGTAAATTTGAAAATTCCACATAATCACGATCGACAATCGTAAGCGTACCGATGCCAGACCGGACAAGTCCTTCCGCAGAGGCGGTACCAAGAGCACCGGCTCCAACGATCAGAACATGACTTTCAGCCAGCCCATGCTGTCCTTTTTCCCCAACCGGAGGGAACAAGATTTGTCTTGAATATCGGTCATTCAATGCTGCTCTCTCCTTACCGTTTTTATGTATCATATCATACCGTTTTCAGGTAAATCGCTTCTTTTATTGATATTACGAAATTCGTTTGATGTCACGTTCAGTTCTTCCTCTGAAACGATGCGCACTTGAAGCTTTTGAAGCAAGTCTTTAATGGCTAATTGATTCTCTTTTAAACACGCGCGAATAAACGGCAGAGAGCGGCGGTGATAAAGCGCAAACAAAGGCTGTAATCTGCACTCAACAAGCGGAATGATGGCGTCTGTGTGCTCGCTACAATAGGACGATAATACTTTCGCCGTTTCCTTCCGGATGAAAGGCATGTCACATGCCGTTACTAAATACCATTCTGCCTTTTGCTTTTGCATCGCCGTGTATATGCCGGCAAGCGGTCCGCATCCGCGCACCTCTTCATCATCTAACCACACACTTTGTTCACCTCTTGCTTTGAAAAAAGGAAGAAGCGACGGATGGCTGATGATAACCGTCTGCCCTCCTAAAAGCTGCTCTTTCACATGCTCATATAATGGTTTCCCTTGATACATATGACTTGCCTTTGGCTCTCCAAAGCGTCTGGAAGCTCCTCCAGCTAAAATTACATTCACTACGTGCATCCTCTAAGTCCTCCTTTGATATGGTTGTTCTAATCGCACTCCTTTCGCATACTTTATTGGTAACATGAATAAGGAGGGTCTATCGATGAACAGGCGTCATGCTTCTCCCCTATTCCATGATTTATCTCAAGAGAATTTATACTTAAAAGCTGAAACTGCCAAATATCAACAAATGATCTCTGATTTACAGTCCTCATATACGTATTCTAAAAATAAGAAGTTAACTCAAGAATATCATGAGATGAAAAAGGATTTCACGCAATTAAAACAACAATTGGATGAAATGACCAATGATCAACACGATGCTGCCTCAAAAATACAGGAACTCTCCTACAGCAAATCAGAATTATTACATAAAATTGTCCTTCTCCATGAGATGCTGCAAAAGGAAACCTATCATAGAAGAAAAGAAACCGAAGAAAAACACAGGCTGCATTTGAAAGTTGTCAAATATAAGGAAATCTCTCAACAATTAAATGAGCGGATAGAGGATCAAGATAAACAGCTTGCAAAAGAGGAGAAAAAAGGAAATACTTTATCCGCAGTGATTGAGAAGCTGCAGCAAACATTGAGCGATAAAAATGCAGAGTTTCATGTATTACAGGAAGGCGTCAGACACCTTCAAGAGCGTTTTTATGAAACACAAGAGAAATTGCTGCAAATAGAAAAAGCAAAAGAAGCGATTTTTTACGAAACGCTCACAAGCTATCAAAAACAGTTAGCAGAAAGCGAAGAATGGATCGCCTCTCATTTTGCTGATATTGACCAGTCAGCAAAAACAAATGCACAGCCATTCTCACGAGACCGCATCCTGCAAACGACAGAAGAAATCGAACCGATCTTGAAGAAACTCAACGAACAAGTTCAAACACTTCAGGAACACGTTGATGCAGTGCAGCGTAATGGAGAGGTCATGACAGTCAAAATCGACAGCTTCAAAAAACAGCGTGATCACCTGCCCAAGGAACGCAAAATTGTCTATACAGTTGATCAAAAGAAGTAATTCTCGAAATAAAAAACTGCTGGCTTTTACGCTCAGCAGTTTTTTATTTATTCGTCTTCTGTTTGAATGTCGCCTTCTAAAATATACTGTCCGCGATAAGGCTTCTTCACTTCAGGGTACATTTTAATTAAGCTTTGCATAAACGTTGTCATATTTGGGATTTCAAGACCGCTCTCTTTTTCGATCTCTTTTTGAAGTTCTGAGCTTTTAATCGCTGCATTATGACGTTTTAACGTTTTAATCGCAGCTTCACGAAGCTTCGCTGCCTTAGAGCCAGGACGAGCTGTGCCTCTTCTGCGTCTTGTCGATCCTTCAGGAATACCTACAGGTGCACCGTTTAGCTGTCCTGTTCCTAAAGATGATGATTGGGTTTGTGCCGGCTGCTGGTAGCTTCTCATTTCTTGCGCAGCAAGCTCAGCTAATACAGGCAGTGAATCCGTCTTTCTCTCTGTACGTACTTCTTTTTTTGTATCTGACACTAGACCTGTTCCTTGACGGTCTAATTCTCTTAATTTTGCATAAATCGCATCTCGCTCAATTTGATATTCTCGGATGACCTTTACTTCTGCCTCGTTTAATTGTTCCAATCGTAAACGTAACGCTTCCCTCTCATTAAACAATGGATTTCCCCCTCATCATATAAAAAATATTCTATAGTAAATATTAGATTAGAAAACTAATTTTATCAACTATTTTTTTATCATTTTACAGTTTGCTAACAGATAGGTATTTTCAACTAAAATTTTGCCAAAGAGGAAAAATCGGCACCCATTTCATTGCCACTATAGGCTTTTGACAAACCTTAAAATATTGTAAAAAAATTGAATAAACGCTTATACTACTTGATTTATATAGTTATTTACCTAACTGAAATTTCTTTTGTGCAAAAACGTTCTGAATAGTAAAAAGTTAAAATCTTTACATTTTCATTTCAAAACAAAAATGTAAATAGGTCGTTATACCTTTTTGTTTCAGGGATATTTTTTAATAAACTCCCTCATTTTCTCTTTTCTTAGGAATAACACCTACATAAAAACTCATCCGAAGCCATATGCTTCCTAATTTTGTCCATGAAAAAACCCCCATTTATGGGGGAAAAGCTTATTCTGCAGCCTTTTCAGACTCAGAAAGCACTCGATTGACACGTTTTTCAAGCATTTTCATTCCGCTTCCGCCGGCTTGGAAGTGGCGCAAAGCACCTGTTTTATCAAATACATAATATGCCGGTACATATTCGTTTTCAAAGGCTTCTGTTAAGTGATGATCACTGTCCACAAAGATTGGCTGCGTGATTTCATGCTCTTTCGCAACTTCTTTGATTTTTTCTAGATCTAGGTCATCCTCTGAACGAGGCATATGAACTGCCACAACGTTTAATTGATCCTTGTATTCATCACGGAATTGATTGACTTGAGGCATTGCCTCTTTACAAAGATGACAGCTGACTGACCAGAAATGAATCAATGTTGGTTTATCACCAATCAAATCTTCTTTTGTTACTTCTCCATTTAACCATTCTTTTGCACCAGTTAGTTCTGGCATTGGTTGACGTAATTTCATTATGAAGCGCCTCCATCCATTGTATGTGTCGAAACAAAAAGGTCTAACATCAGTTAGACCCTCCTGTTTCTTCAGTTATCAATTAAAGTGTTTTTTGACCAGGTTTCCAGTTCGCTGGGCAAAGTCCACCAGTTTGTAATGCTTGAAGAACACGTAATGTCTCATCTACATCACGACCGATATTGTTGTGGAATACTGTTTGGTATTGTAGTTCGCCTTCTGGGTTAATGATGAATAAACCGCGAAGAGCAATTCCTTCTTCTTCGATTAAAACGCCGTATTCTCTAGATACTGTGTGGTTAGTATCAGCAGCTAACGGGTATTTTAATTCACCTAGACCATTATCTTTACGGTCTGTATTGATCCAAGCAAGATGCGTGTGGATTGTATCAGTAGATACACCAATGATTTCTGCATCTAAATCTTCGAACTCGTCATAACGATCGCTCATTGCTGTAATTTCAGTTGGGCAAACAAATGTGAAATCCATTGGATAGAAGAAAAGAACTGTCCATTTGTCATTCTTCATGTTTTCCTCTAAACTTACTTTACCAAATTCCTTGTTAGCAAGTACTGCTTCCATTTCAAAACGTGGAGCTTGTTTTCCTACAAAACGCTCTGCCATATGTAAATCCCTCCAAAAAATAATATCTTTATACAGTCTTCTTAGCTGTATATAAAATGAGAATCAAAACTTAAAATTCTCATTTAGTTAATAACTTCACAATTACAATTATAATACTTATGCGATTTTTAGTCAATATTAATTAATAATAAATTTAATTAACGATTTGTCACAATTCCTGCTCTACTTATCAAAAGTTTAACATGACTTGCATAAGGGAACAAATGATTAGCTTCTCTTTTAGAGCATACATAGAAAGGTTTTGAAGATTATGAGAGCATTTCAACAAGTAGATTGGGTTTCCATTATCCTCAATAGCAGTATGATTTTGCTAAAACTAGTCGCCGTTTTTGCCATTTACTTTATCATCAGAGCCATAGGAAACAAGATGATTAAGCGCGCCTATTCAACATTCGCTGAAAAGCATGAGGTCTCTTTATCAAGAGCTCAGACACTGCAAAGTTTGACGTTAAATATTTTCGCCTACTTATTGATTTTTATTCTAGTTGTGATGATCCTCGACTTATTTCATTATAACCCGACCGCTTTACTGGCAGGTGCGGGCGTTGTGGGACTTGCGATCGGCTTTGGCGCTCAAGGGTTAGTGAGTGATATTGTGACTGGATTCTTTATATTATTGGAAAAACAATTTGATGTAGGAGAATATATAACGGTCGCTGGCTTCGATGGGATCGTCGAACAAATTGGCCTAAGAACCACGCAGCTTCGAAGCTTTGACGGCACCCTTCATTTCATTCCAAATCGCAGCATACTGAATGTAAGCAATCATTCAAGAGGGACGATGCAGGCACTCGTTGATATTGAGCTGTCACCGGATGAAAATGTGGATCAGATGATCACAGCCCTCCAAGCTGCCTGTGATGAGGTACGGGAGGAAACTCCTCAAATTATCGAAGGTCCTCAAGTTGTCGGCGTAGAGGCGTTCGGTTCCTCTTCCCTTGTGCTGCGCATCATAGCGAAAACTGAAACAATGGAGCAATGGCGAGTGGAACGAATCTTGCGCAAAAAAATGAAAGAAGTACTCGATATAGAAAAAGAGCAAAAAGAACCGGGATCATAATCTACCGGTTCTTTTTCTTGTTTTATTGAACACGCTGTTCTACTTCTTGGCAAATTTCATCAGCCGTCATACCTGATGCTGTAATAACAGATGCCTTTGTTGTTGTGTCTGAAATGCCAAGAACATTTGAATCTAGTCCTGTGACGACATAACAGTCACACTGATCCATTTGCTGTTCATTTTGAATTCGTACGACATCATATCCTTTTTGCTTCAATAGTTCTTCTACATCGGATAAAGATTGTTCTACACCAATTCTTGTCATAATCAAGAACACCTCCTGTTCATAAGGTGTACAGGAGGCAGCTCGATTATTCATTCCCCAGCTTGCTTTTTAAAATAAGCCGTCATGACATTCACAGCTGTTTCAATCGCGTTTTCATCAGGCTGGAGCTTTGCATGGTGCAGGCCGTATTCTGAATCGACCCCTAACCAAAACATGAAGCCGGGATATTTTTTCAGCATGTAGCCAAAATCTTCTCCTGTCATGGCTTCTCTGCATTCAATCACATTTGCTAGCCCTTCTTCGGCTACATATGACATAAATTCCTCTGTCAAATCCTTTGAATTGTCCACTTCGTAATAAGAGGAAGGGTATTGAACGGTTGCCTTGCATTCGTAGCCAATTTCAACGCCTTTTGCCAATGCTTCAATTCGCTTTCTCACCTTGTCCATAGACTCTGGGGATAGTGTGCGAATGGTACCGTCAAGCTTTGCATGCTGCGCAATAATATTTTGAGCCGTTCCACCGGTAATTGTACCGACTGTAATGACCGCACTATCAAGGGGATCGACATTACGCGAAATGACCGATTGCAGCTGACCTACAAGTGCACTTGCAGCAACAACCATATCATTTGCTAAATGAGGATATGCAGCGTGTCCGCCTTTTCCTTCAAGCTCAATCACAAGCTCACTCGTATTGGCAAATAACAAACCAGGCTTCGTAGCAATTGTTCCAACAGGATATTCAGGTGCGATATGCAGCGCTGTAATAAAGTCTGGTGTCCATTTTTTTAATACATCACTTGCAAGCATCGGTTCAGCTCCGCCTGGCCCTTCTTCTGCCGGCTGGAAGATAAATAATACGTCTTCTTTGATCGGTTCATGAACGAAATGATCAATGATACCAAGTGCAATGGTCATATGAAGGTCATGTCCACATGCATGCATCTTTCCTTCATGCACAGATTCAAATGGATACCCTGTTTCCTCAGGAATAGACAGACCGTCCATATCTGCACGATAAGCAAATACGCGCGTTGGATTTGTTCCCTTCACTTTCACAAAAAGCCCAGTTCGCCACGTTTCAATCTCAACTCGATCTTTTGAATAGGTGTTAAGGTGCTGAATGAGATACGCTTGAGTTTTAAATTCTTGGAAACCAAGCTCAGGGATTTGGTGTAAATCTCTTCGAATGGATATTAATTGCTCACGATTTAACAAGTGAACTCACTTCCTTTCTTCTATACGAATAAGACGTGGATATCTCATCCACGTCTTTGTCTTCAGCTGCGAATTATATGATTAAAGCTGACGCAGTTCTTGTTTGATTTCTGTCTTACCTTTTGTTTTTTCATCAATGTCTTTAATTTTCTTTGCAGGTGTACCTGCTACAACTGTGTAAGGCTCTACATCGTTCACAACGATCGCACCAGCAGCTACTACTGCACCTTTACCAATTGTCACGCCTTCTAGAACAACAGCGTTCGCACCGATGACAACGTCATCTTCTACAACAACTGGTTTAGCAGACGGCGGCTCAATGACACCTGCAAGAACAGATCCAGCACCGATATGACAGTTCTTACCTACTGTCGCACGACCGCCAAGCACCACGTTCATGTCAATCATCGTACCTTCGCCAATCACAGAACCGATATTAATAGAAGCACCCATCATAATGACTGCATTATCACCGATTTCAACTTGGTCACGAATGATTGCCCCTGGCTCAATACGGGCTTTAATGTTTTTCAAATCTAACATCGGAATTGCAGAGTTGCGGCGGTCATTTTCCACGACAACATCTTCAATTTTATCTTTGTTAGATGCTAGCGCTTCTTGAATTTCGCTCCACTCACCGAAAACAACTCCAGTGTTTCCTGTGATGAATGTTTTTGCATGTTCACCAAACTCAATACCTTCTAAGTCACCTTTGATATAGACTTTGACAGGTGTTGATTTTGTACTATTTTGAATAAATGAAATAATTTCATTAGCGTCCATTTGTTTCATGTATGTATGTCCTCCTCTTAATTTATACTTCATTACTGTACCAAAGGAGTGTTTTAATGACAAGTGTTAGAGTCATCTCCGCAATGGAAAATAAAACAGCGGGACCGATTATCCCGCTTCTTGCTGGTGAAGCTGAACAAATTGTCTGCCAAAAGAAATTAATTCGTCTTCTTCCTCCCCTTCTGGATTGAGCTCAATCTTAACTGAAGGCAGGACAATGTCACCGCCAAGCTCCTTCACTTTTTCTTCAATTAGGTCGACAGCTCCGCAAAAATGTTCGTAAGATGTATCGCCAGAACCAAATACTGCAAATGCTTTACCCGTTAAATCAAGGTCATCCATTTCCTCATATAAATCAATAAAATCATCTGGAAGATCGCCATCTCCCCATGTATACGCCCCTAACATAATGTGCGAGTAATCATTGAGCAGCTCGGCATCAATATCCATCGCTTCATGCCGGTCCACGCTGGCTCCTGCTTCCGTTAACCCTTTTTCAATTAAATCTGCCATCGCTTCTGTATTTCCAGACATCGTGGCATATACCAATAAAACCTTTTCTGTCACTTTTTCTTCCTCCTTATCAATGAATCAATGCAGGCTCCTCATATGGCCTGACAAACTTACTTTCATATAAACCCGCACAGAAAAAGTTTTCGTTTTGATTGGCTACACGAAAACCGTGTCCTTTGATCGTATCAAACCATTTGAGCTCTTTTTGCTCAATATCAAGCTGATACACTTTAGAAAATCCGTGTTCGTCTTGTGAGGTGGTCACATACACAATGCCATTATCCTCTGACACATCCAAAAAAGATTCTTCTCTAGCAAAGGCCTGTGATTGAATATCATGCAGAATATTTGTATGTAAATCTAAAATTTGAACAGATCCTTTTTTGCCTTTTTTTGAACCTAACGCACAAACAAGAAGATGTTCATGACAGAGCAGCATAGAAGCTGTCATGCGGTACTCCTCTCTGTTTAGAAGAAAAATCTGTTCACTATGCAAGTCATACACCCATATTCCTCCGTGAACCTCATGAATCTGTGTTCCAATATAAAGATGGTCACCAGCAGCACATAAAGAACGAATGACCGGCGGATGATTCACATGAGCAAACGGCTTCATAATTTCCCAGGAAATTCCGAAATCATTTGACACATAGATACTATGTTTTCCATGCGCACACACAAACCCATCTTTGCGTCCTGTAATAGACCATACGACTGCATTTGTTGGGAATGAAGATAACGCCCATGTACTGCCTTCATCTCCTGATCTAATTACTGTGCCATTTTCACCAACACCGAATAAATAAGGGCCAATATAGCTGATTGCATGGATTTTATGCTTGAGCTTAAATAGCTGCTGCCATCCGCTCTCCACACTATAGTGAAAAATGCCTTCACGTTTTACAGCAACAAAGTATCCACCGCTTTTAGATGCTGCAACGGCTGTTGCTCCTTTATGAAACATGATTTTCAACTCGTTTCTCAGACAAAGCAGCCCACGTTAAAAAGCTCGCTGCAAATTCCTGACAGCACGCCACATCTTCATCTGTATCCGGTGCAAGCTCCATTTTTAATGTTTCAGGAAAAACGGATGCACCCGTTGATTTCAGCATGTCATGGAATGTATGGACAGCCTCACAAAACTTCGGATAGCTGTAATCACCCGATCCAAAGACAGCTGCTTTGATGTGGCTAAGTTCAAGAGTAGAGACCTCTTCATAAAAATCCTCTGCTTCATAAGGCAAATCTCCATCACCCCATGTATAAGAACCAATGAATACGTAATCGTATGAGGAAAGGTCTTCTGCATTCGTATCATCAAATTCCATCATTTCTGTATCGATCCCTTTTCCTTCAAGTGTTCGCTTTAAGATTGCTGCCATATCTTCCGTATTTCCAGACATACTCGCAAATGTAATTAGTGCTTTCATCTATCGGTCACCTCATCTAAATGATAATCATTTTCAATTATTATATGTACACTTTAAATGATAATGATTTTCATTGTCAAATGATTTCATAAAAAAAAGTACCTCCCTATTCCAAGAAGGTACTTACACCGCATCATTTTCAAGCATTTCTTTAACCACACCGACAAAAGCTTGCACCTGTTTTAGCTGAAAAGACGCTTCATAGCCTAGCAGCCATGTGTCACGGCCGATTTGCTCTCCATTCACATCAACAAGCGGTGTTTTATAAACACTTTTTTCGTGGTCATATAAGGTAACAGAAGGCAAAATGGCGTAGCCGATGCCGTGGTAGGCCATTTGTTTACATGTTTCAATTTGGTCCACGAGAATCGTCTGCTTTGGAGACACTTTAAATTTTTGGTGCCACCAGTGCTGGATTTCCTGATAATATGTGCTGTCGCTTTTAAATTGGATAAATGGCCGCTCCGTCTTGATTAATTCATCTACGTCCTTGATCACGGAATCGACTAAATATAAATGATCTGTCATCAAGTATTCCTTTGTCCCCTTCCAATCAGGGTTGCCGCGAATGATCCCAATGTGCACATGGTCCTCATACAAGCTTTTGAGCATTTCACTGCTCCAGCCGGTCACGAGTGACACCTTGGCATTTGGGTATTTTTCGACATACCGCTTTAACACTTTCGGCAGCCAGTGCTGTCCAATAATGGATGCAACCGCAAGCTTTAGTGTACCGTGAATTTCCCCTTCGAGTTCATCGATTCGTTCTCTCACTCGATCCTGCTCAACCGTCACCTCTTTTGCAAATTGAATAATCTGTTCTCCTGCCGAAGTCACGGTGAGCCCTTTCTGAGAACGAAAAAAGATTTTGGTTCCCCATTCCTTTTCAATTGTCTGCAATCTTTGAGATAAAGCAGGCTGAGAGACAAAGAGCCGCTCTGAAGCCTTTCTCATATTCAATTCTTCACTTAGCACAACAAGCATATGTAACTCCTGAAGCTGCATGGGCGTCCCCTTTCTCTCTATAAGTTTTTCTTATTCTATATGCTCATTATATAAATTTTAACTTATGAAGGCAAAAAAAATAAGCTGGGCTGCAGCTCATTTTTTCGCGGAATGAATGACCTCATTTAAGCGCTTTAATACAACTCGTCGTGTAAATATGCCCTCAAAGACCTGCTCCTCATTTTCTACACAAACAAATCCATTATTCGTCACAGCGTGAACGCCTTTTAGTACAGGATCTGTTGTTTTAAGTCTCGGAATATCCGTCAGCATGACCTCTTCAACCTTCAACTGGTCCAGCTTCTCGAATTCGATACGTTCTAAACCGAAGATTTTATCCATAATCATATTCGTTCCAATTAACCCGTGTAAATGATAAGAAGCGTCTAATACCGGTATGGCTGTATATCCTGTTTTTGTTAGAACCAATAGGGCATGCTCAAGATTATTTCCAATTTGAACATGTGCCACCTTATCTGCATCAATCATATGCTCGGCTACTGTTGACTCAAGCAATTGAGTCGGTTCTATCTCTATCATGTTTCTTCGACCCCTTTTCTCTCAATCATCAATCATACATTCCCCTTTACCATTAAGCATAAACTAAAACGAAATTTGTCGAAAGATTTTTTCTGCATAAAAAAGATACTCAGCCCCCGAGTATCTAATAGAATGTTAAATCAATATTAATTCTCAAACCTTACTCTGTCATACAATGTGATCAATTGCTTATACGTATTGTCGTCGACATTTTTTGTTCCACATTCTATATCATTGATCTCACTGCTTAGTAATTCGACAGCATATTCCTGATTCAGCAATACGTTTAATAATAGCTTTTTCTCTTCTTCATTAAAACGATTTTCGATGACGCTCATTCAACATCAGGCCCCCTGTTTCATATATGCTTTTATATTGATTAGCAGGCTTTTGAATGTCTGCTTCCTCTCTATACAGCTAGAATAAGGAACTAGAATCGAATCGTCAACCGCACGTTTCGACAAGGTTTGGAGAAAAATGACGGAATTTATTTTGTGTATCGATTGGCATAGCAAAATGCTGCATATGAGTCGGGTTTTATTTTTGCTTCAATTCCCATAGCTGTGATCATTCCGGTCATTTCCTGAATCAGCTCTTTCGTACTTCCTTTTTTGCCAATATCCAGATGGGCTTCAAAACGAAGGTCTGCCCCTTCCTCAGCAAACGGAAGAAGCAAATCCATCAGTTCTGTTAAAGGCCCCTCAAGGATGTCTGCACATACCTTTTGGCTAAACGCTGTCTCTAATGAAATTTTTTCTCTAAGACTTTGCACGGCTCTCTCGATCACTTGTTGTGTGAGACAACCCCAAGCTCCTTTGCCAATCCGGTGGAGATGAATTGCAGTCATAAATGTTGTGACATTTTGATTGACCTGAGAGTCCGTACCAATTGATAACACATAGGCGGATCTAGGGTCTTTTCGAATAAAGTCTTTCATTCTCATGACGACATCAGAAAACGCTAAATGATCTTCAGAAAGATTGTAGAAAAAAGAATCACTCACAGAAAGGAACTCCTTTTTAATGGTCTCTTATCCGAAAAATGCGCTGATTGATCATCTTCCATTTGTACATCTCATCTATGATGATCCATGTATGCTGCCGCAATAAACGAAGGAATCCTCAGAAAAAACATTTCATACGATTCAGCTTAGGATTGTAGAAGCTCAAAAATCTCAATCGAAATCATATCAATGTTGTCAAATGGGAAAGTATTTGGCTTATCCCCTTGTTGAAAAACAGTCAATTCAAACGTTTGATTCTTTTCGAAATACTTAACACTACAGATTTTCTCACCGTTCACTTCGAAATAACGCTGTGCCGGCTCGTTTGCAGCTTCTGCTGTCTCTTGAAGACTTTGCAGCCTTGTAATGATACCCATTAATTGTGACATTCTAAAAAAAGACTCCTTTCAAAAAAACAACTCAAGATGAACCCGTATTGATTATACACAAGTCCTACAAAGCATCATACCATAAAGTGTTCTCAGATGATATTTTTCCTCTTGAATTCAAAAAAAGAAAAAGAATCTGTTTTTTTAGTTTGAGTCTTTTTTCTCATCTCATGCACCATGATTTTTATAAACCGGCAGATCTCATCAGCCGTTTCGCAATTTCATCAAAATCTTCTTTAGAAATCCCCGGAGCAAACTCTTCTGGCAATTCTCTATAATCTGGCACAGGTGCTCCTTGCGGGGTGCCCTCAATGACTGTCAGCGGCTTTCCATCAATCGGGTGGCTGCCTTTCCAAATTTTATTGATATCCTTGTAATCCGTATCACTAAATGTGTACAGCTTTGTATGAACATTCTGGTCTTCAAATTTCCTCGCTGAATCAAAGTATTTGTTGTCGAGATTTGGGATTGGCAGCATTTTCCCTAAATCTACTCCTGTAGCGACTTCAAGTGCCTTTGAATATGCCACAATATGCACGCCGCCCCTGACAAGTAAATAACCGATCATCTCTCTTGCTGTAGGATGGTCCGTCATTTCATATACACGCATTTTGTGCGTACGAGCTCCGCATTCAAGAAAGAAATTATGGAGGAGATCAAGAATGAGGTTGCCACTTGAGAACACATTCTCTCCGGTCCAAGGTTTTGCCATTGAATCAAACGGATAGCCTGTTTGGGCTGTTTGAATAAAATGCTGTGTATTTCGTTTATCGACAGCTGCCTTCATCGGCGTCGTATCTGGATCCCCGCCATGTGTGGTTCCTGTAATCATGAGATTGATGGCTGTGGTTACGAGCTCGACATGACCGAATTCTTCAGCCGTAATACTGGATACGAGGTCATAAAACGGTTTGAGTTTTCGTTTTCCTCTAAAGTTAAAGGATTGAAACATGTAATTATTTAATGTGGACATTTCACCGAATTTCCCGCCGAGTAATTCTTGCACAGCAGCGGCACCATTTGCATCTGGGTGATCTGGTCTTGGCAAATCAATGAGCAGCCGCATATCACGTTTGATCATGATGTTTCCCTCCTACCGTCTAACTATCATCACTTAAGATGTATGGAGAGTTTGGGCTGTCCTATGCATGAAGGGAAAGATTGAAGCACAAAAAAAACTTGGCGGGGGTAGCGCCAAGTTTTTTGGATCTTGATCTGATAGAGGGGTTGGGGAACAGAGAGTAGCTTCTCTCTATAACTAAATGATAATGATTATCAGTTTCATTGTCAACCATTTTTTATTTCTTTTTTCTATCAAAAAAAGCAGCCTGCGAGGCTGCTCAGATTGAGACAAAAGGCTAAAATGCCTTTTGTTTATATTTCAGCGTGATAGAAAACCTTTGAAGTCTAGGAAGGACGAGTACCAGAGCGGAGCGAATTGTACATTCGTGAGCACTGGCACGCAGGACTGACAACGAATGCGAGGGTTTGTCTTCACTCCGCGTCTTCAAATTAATCCATCTTGCTCATATAAATACGCATACGGAAGGTCTATAAACAAATACATATCACCCTCTAAAGGATAAGAAAACGTACGTATCCTCTCACCGGTTTCTAAATCACTGTAAATATCGCTGAAAAATCCTTTTCCGCTAATTCTCATTTGAAGAATATTTGCTAGGAAATAAGGACGCCAGCTCCAGTTTTTTTCGATATACTCCGGCTGAAACAGCCATTCTTCTTCTTTTTTGAACACATTTCCAGTGATTTGAAAGCCTTCTTCATTACACATATAAATTCGGAAGCTGCAATCTGTTAGTTCGAGTGCCAGCTTTTGAATGAGCTCATCATTTGTGCTGCACGATTTCTTTAAAGTCGTAACAGCTTGATGAATTCGTTTATAGAATGTTTCAGAATGTTCGTAGACCGCTTGCAGCTTCTTTTTCTCATGGGCAATAAATTGCTGGAATTCTTCTCTAAGCTGATCTTTTCGGTGGCTTCGGTCGATTAATTCTCCTGCAGGCTCATGAAGATAGAACCCTTGAAAATATCTCCCGCCATTTCTCCAAGCATACTGCAGCTGGAAATTTGCTTCAATATCCTCATAAATTAAGGCTGCTCCTATTTTTCTTGCAAGCAATGAAATGCTGTACAAGACATATTCATAGGAAGGAGATGGAGCCGATGCCTTTAATGCCTGTAAATCTATTTTTAATAAATCGGGTGAAAGCAAGGCAATCCGGTCCAGATTACTGCTTTCTTTTCCTATATTTGAGACGGCGATTTTAATCCCATATGTACGATAATACGTTAACGTATGGTATAGCTGTTCAATGTCGCCGCTAAACGTATGCTCTGCAAACTCAATAACAAACCGGTTAAGCTGAATGCCCCGTGCTTCATATTCCTTTAAAAGTTCTAAAAAGCTTTCTCCATGATCCAGCATGAGGATATTGGCATCATGATTAATAAAAATGAGCAAATCGTCATCTGCAGTTGTGAAGAGATCAAGTGCTTGAGTCAATACTTTGTGATCTACTTCCAATTTATATTCGTCAGGAATAGATGAATCCGTAAAGAAGGAGCCTAGGCTGACCGTTTCTGACTCAAGCTTCATTCTTCCTAGAATCTCATAGCCTATCACTTTTTGCTCTTCCGCACTGAATATTGCTTGATAGTGCGGGAAAACATCTTCAATATTCGTTAAAATATCCAATGGATCGACCATTTTCATCACCTGCTTCTCTCTTTGTGTGATTATACCACATCAAAAGCAGGTCTTACATCGTCAATCAAAATGGTGATTGGTTGAGCCATTGTCCCCCATCCATCGTGATACAATCTCCATTTATATAAGACGCATGCTCAGACAATAAAAAGCTCGCAAGCGCTGCAATTTCCTCAGGTGTGCCCAGTCTGCCAAGAGGAACACTATCTAATGTTCTTTGCGCTGCCTCTTCAGATTCCCATAGTTTATCTGCACCGCCTGTTCTCTCAATTGGACCTGGTGCGATCGCATTGACGCGAATTCGATATTGCTTCCCCCATTCCACAGCAAGCGTTCGAGTGAGAGACAACACACCGGCCTTTGCTGCCGCCGAATGCGCCACGCCTACACCAGCACCCCATGCATAGGTGGCCACCATGTTAATCATACTTCCTCTTTTCTTTTGACGAATCCAGTAATTCCCCACTGCATGGCTGCAAAAAAATGTACCATTTAACACAATATCAATGACAGCCTTCCAGCCGTTAGGAGACAGTTTTTCTGCTGGCACTAAAAAGTTTCCTGCTGCGTTGTTAATGAGGGCATCGACATCACCAAATGTATCCACTGCAAACTTGACCATTTGGTCAGCATCCTCTGGGTTTCGTACATCCATTTGGAAATAAGCGACCGATCCGCCCTTCTGCTTCATTTCTTTTGCCGTTTTTTCCAGCGTCTCTTCCGTTCTACCAGTAATCACGACATTCCAGCCTTCAGCTGCCAAATGAGCAGCCATCGCCTTCCCCATACCGCTTGATCCCCCTGTGACAATCACTGTTTGTTTCGTCATTTGTTCTCCCCCTCTGTGTCATTTGAATGACTATTCATTCATTATTGTCTATCATATCATGATTGACCCTCGGTGCACCATATGGGAGATTATCCAAATATGATGCTATACTTAATTTTATTTATAAAGGAGTCTTATATGAAGCAGCTTTCCCGCAGACAATTTTTAAAAGGAGCAGCTGGTGCGAGTATTCTCGGTTTTTTGGCTACAAGTTGTGGATATGGATATGCCAGGTACATTGAGCCGCGCATGATCGATACCGTGTCACTGACCATTCAAGATGCTCAGCTTCCAGCTTCATTTGACCAGTTTAAAATAGCCCAATTTAGTGACGTTCATTTGAGTGATACATTCGCTGCGAAGAATCTAGAAGCCATCGTCCAGAAAATCAATGCTGCATCTCCAGATCTCATTGTGTTCACAGGTGATCTCGTTGATTTTCAAGCATCCTCTGAAGAGCATGAAAAAGCGAAGGCTTATTTGAATAAGCTTCATGCTCCGTTCGGTAAGCTTGCCATCTACGGAAATCATGACTACGGACCATTTGGCGTGGAGCTTTATGAGAAAACAATGGAGGCTTGTGGATTTACTTTATGTAAAAATGATGTGTTTCTATTAGAAAAAGATCATGCGCATATTCAGATTGCTTCACTGGATGATCTCATGATGAGCCTGCCTGATTACGATTTGATCAAACGGGAAGTATCAACTGATTTATTTACATTACTGCTCGTCCATGAGCCTGATGCCGCATTAGAGCTGAAAACCACACCTATTAACTTGCAGCTTTCCGGGCATACGCATGGCGGTCAAGTGCAGCTGCCTTTCTATGGACCGATTCTCACAGCACCTTACGGCCGTACATATGTAGAAGGTTTATACGGCAGTGATCAGCACCGCATCTATGTCAACCGTGGACTTGGAACAACGCGGCTGCCGCTTCGGTTTTTAGCCAAACCCGAGTTAACCTTTTTTACCTTGACATCTCGCGTATAAATAGAAGCCAAACCGCCCTCTCCTGCATATGTATAATCAAAGATCTTTCTCATGACAAATGTTAGGAGAAACCTTACGGGGCCTGATTCCGTCCATATAGTATGTCAAGCGACGGCATCATGGCTTCTTTTATTTGAGTAAAAGGAGTGTGCTTTGGTGCTTCGATACACGGTGAAAAGCGGGGAAACCCTTGCTTCTATAGCACTTGATTTTCGAACAACAACAGATGCCTTAAAGGCTGCAAATCCGTCACTTCAAGCTCGCGAGCCCGAACAAAATGAGGTCATCATTATTCCTGGTTTGCCAGATCCTAATACGATCCCTTACCGCATCTTTGTTTCGATTTCAACGAAACGTCTTGTTTTGTTTTCTGGATCACAGCTTATTCGTTCGTATCCGATTGCAACAGGGAAAATTTTAAATATGACACCGACAGGTTCTTATTATATTGTCAACAGACAGCCAAACCCAGGAGGTCCCTTTGGCGCTTATTGGCTGAGCCTCTCAAAAATTCATTACGGCATTCACGGTACGAATAACCCGTCTTCAATTGGTAAAGCTGTTTCTAGAGGATGCATTCGCATGTATAATCAGAATGTCATCGAGCTTGCTTCACTCGTTCCAAACGGAACACCTGTGACCATTAGCCAGTAGATGAAATCAATTGTACGAATGGTTAAAATTTTATATGATATAAAGTGGGATCTTCAGGTTAAGGAGCGTATTTATGGATATTTTTAAAAACAGAAATTTTGTTCGTCTCTTTTTTGCGGCACTTGCTTCGCAAATGGGGACAACAGTAGGCAATATGGCGTTTGCCTTTTATTTGCTCGACCATTTTAGTCATCAGCCCGCATACGCCACATTGGCTGAGCTTATGTATTCTCTTCCTACTGTCTTTGTCTTTTTTATGGTCGGTGTGGTCGCAGACCGGTTTGATCGTAAAAAAGTCGCAGAGAATTGTGATTGGATACGAGCTGGGCTGACGATTGTATTATTCATCGTGATTTATTTTAATTCACTGCCACTTATTTTCTTGATCTTGTTTATTCGAAGTGCCATTACGAAATTCTTCTATCCAGCTGAAGCTTCTCTCGTTCAGGCCATTTTAAATAAAGATCAATATGCAAAAGCCGCTGGCTTAAATCAAATGCTGTTTAGTTTATTTATGGTATTTGGCGTTGGACTCGGTGCCATTATGTATAAAACGATTGGTCTTCACGGTGCCATTACAATTGATTTAGTCAGCTTTATTATTTCAGGCATCCTGATTCGTTCATGTAACATTCCAATTGAAGCGCGTCAGCCAAATGGACAAGCTGGCTGGAGAGGCATGACCATTAAAACGTCTCTAAAAGATTTTAAAGAAGGCATACTGTATATTTTAAAAAATAAATTATTGGCTTCTTTAATTTTTGGCTTTTTTGTTTTCGGTCTAGTCAATGGCGCATTTGCCGTTCTTCCGATGTTTACAATGAAATATGGACTTTCACCAGACCATTTTGAGCTGCATACATCCTTCTTTACAATTGCGATCGGTGCAGGATTGCTCGTTGGAAGCTTAATGGGCTCTGTCCTCGCTAAGAAGGTAAAGATGCAATATCTCATGTCGATTCCAATTCTGGTCGCAGGTATTTTGATTTTTGTCCTTGGTTCTACCCATACATTATGGTTGTTTTATGTCACATCATTTGTCATTGGTACATGCATTGGCCCAGTCAACATTGTCATTGGCGGCTGGCTGCCTAGAATCGTCCACCCTCGCCTGATGGGCCGTGTGTCAGGATGGGTTGATCCGCTTACTATGTTTGCTCAATCGATGACATTAGGTCTGATTGCTGTATTATTTCCAAAACTCATCACAAATGTTTCTTATATTTATTACGGAATGGGCTTTATTATTTTACTCGTTTTCCTTTTTTACTTCATTACACTGCCAAAGTTCAGCAGAGAAGCTGCCGACTTAGACGTGCAGCGTGAACTAAAGGGTCAGGGAGTTCAATAAGTAAATAGCAAAAAGGACTTTCTTTTCGGGAAAGTCCTTTTTGCATGGCTGAAACATCCTTCATGTCATTTCCTCTGCCCATAGAATCTGTTTGGAGCATGCATAAATAAATCACATATACCTCGCTTTACTAACCCCTCCATCCATTTAGCACCTCTCGTGTTGTTTTGTTGATCCATTTTTTCTTGTTTTTCACAATAAAATTCCTTTACATCATTAAACGTTTTATAGTAGGATAGTCAGGTTGGAGGTGAAGGAAATGCTAAAAAGTTACTATTTTATTCATACAAAGAATGAACAGGGACAGTTTGTTGTACATACAGAAGATTGTGCATTTTTAGGTGATGCTGCAAGCCGTACATTGATTGGCATGCATATGAATGGGGAAAGCGCCATGGGCGAAGCCAAACAAATGACGAATGAAACGGACTTTAATGGTTGTTTTTATTGCGCTTATTCTATTCATACAAAATAATTCATCTGCTTACATCATATAAAAAAATATCATTTGAGAAACTACCCATTTTAATAAATAGGTAGTTATCATGAACTAATAGTTCACTTTATTTATATTTCATTCAGTCAATTCTTATGATCATTCCTTCTATTGTTCAACCCCCATCCCTCTCATTTTTTCGGCTGATACAATGCCAAGAATAAAATCATATAGACAATACAAGCTGTCCCTATCCATTGGAAAAGTCCGAATGGCTCTTTTAACCAGAAAACAGTCGTAACGACTGCTGCAAGGGGCTCGACACTTCCAATTAAGCTCGACTCTTTTGGTGATAAGTATTGCAAACTTTCTATGTAAAACCAAAAAGCGATCATCGTTCCAAATATGAACACAAATAATAAATAGACATACGCTTCAAAAGGTAAATGAGTGAGATTAACCTTCCAAGGAGGATGGATCAAGCTAAGGGCGCCTCCTCCTATCAGCATCGCCCAGCCGACAACCACTAGAGAATCGAATTGTTTTAACAGGCTGATTGGATATAACGTATAAAACGAGAGCGCCACAGCCGATAATATTCCCCACATCACTGCCGCAAATGGAACGGTTAATGTTGAAATAGAACCATTCGTCAATAAGAAAAACATGCCTGCTAAAGCCAATACCACTGTGACCAGATCTCTTCTAGTGAAGGTTGATTGCCTGCGAATGACCAAATACACGATAATCATAACAGGGGCAGTATACTGCAGCAGCGTTGCCACAGCAGCATTTCCATGTTGAATGGATGCCATATAAGTATATTGAACAGCCAGCATCCCCATGAGCCCAAATAGAAGGATTTGCATCACTGTCCTCTTCTTTTGCCACACACCCATCAGATGTGTTTTTTCTTTTGTCATCACATGAACAAATAAAAGCAATCCCCCTGAGATGAGCAGCCGGACCGTCACAAGCCAATTGACATCAATCCCATATTGCTGAAACAATTTTTGTGAAATCGTTCCTCCTACACCCCAGCAGATGGCGCCTATGAGTACAAGTAAAATGCCCTTTCTCCTATTCATTTTCATTCTCCTCAATTCTTAACAAATCATGATAATATAGTTGATAGTAGTTCACTTTGTTACATATTGATATATTAATTGAACATAAAAATAAAAGAATATTGAGGAGAATTATGCACAACCATCATTTTCTGATTGACTACAACCTGAAAGAATTAACGGAGCATTCCACGACAGCATGGCCTATTGCTCTTTATCATACGAAGATTCGTCATCATAGAAGCGGCTATATTCCTCTTCACTGGCATGACGAGTTTCAATTTGTCTTTATTTTAGAGGGTGAGGCTGAATTTCATATCAATGAAGAGACATTATATGTAAAGCAAGGAGATGGCATTTTCATCAATAGTGGCTGCCTGCACATGGCAAAAGATGCGAATGGGACGGCATGTACTTATGTTTGTTTAAATGTCTCTCCCTACTTCATCACAGCGAATGAATTATTCACCACTTTTGTCCATCCTTATATGCATGCGAGCCAGACAGCTTATATTTTACTCAACCAAAAAGATCACTGGCCTAAACATATTTATCAATGTATTCAAACCATTCAACAATTAATTGATGAAACTCCAGTCTATTATGAACTTGAACTCAATATTCAGCTCATCACCATTTGGAAAAGCTTATTACAAAATGGCTTCCAAATGAAACATGATGCGCGTAAACACGATAAAAATGAACGGATGAAACACATGCTGAATTGGATTCATCAGCATTATCATGAAAAGATCCTTCTCCAAGATATTGCTCGTGCAGGACAGCTTAGCCGCTCAGAATGCTGCAGATCCTTCAAAGACATTTTAAAGAAATCACCTATGCATTATGTAAATGAATATAGAATTCAGCAAAGCCTCATCCTGCTTCAAGAAACGGATCTCACTATCACAGAAATCGCTTACCAAGTAGGTTTCAACAGCACAAGCTATTTTATCAATTTGTTTAAAAGAATAAAAAATACGACACCTTTAGCATATAGAAAATTAAAACAGCTGGATCTTCTCCAGATAAAACAGGTAGAGGAAAACTGATGGCAGATAGCTTGTTTGCTAAAATGTAGAAGGTGATTTAGACCCATTATGAATGGCAATTGTAAATACAAGCGATGAGAATGGCTTAATTTTCAATGCCCTCGACGAATGCAGATTAGGGCATTTTTTATTGCTGTTTTTGTTCTTTTAGTTTCTTGAAAATCACAAATTGATATACTCCAAATAATACGGTTAGGATCATAATTGCTGTAAATAATTGATCGACTGGAAGCAAGAAATATACGACAATAAAAGATAAAAGCAAAACAAAATAACCTATATTGAACGCTTTTTTGAATGTCATGATATTACCTCCTTTTTACAATCATATCACGTTTTAACTAACCGTATAACCAGGTTTCTCCAGTTAAAGCCCCTATCCATTTATGGACAAAAGCTTTACTTGTTTTAACACTTTTCGAGACTGTTCCTCTGACATCTCCTTTATGCTGTCAATCTGTTATCGATAACCGTAATCTAAAAAATTTACCGTTCACAGTTTACGACTTACTCATGCGACTATACTGATAAGCAAAAGAATACCAGTCAAATTCATAGCTGATCGTCTTGGGAACAACCCTCAAATGATTAATGATATATATAGCCATACCTTTGAAGAATTAGGCTATGAATTTATAATTTGGGGGATGTTTTTGGGGGGATTCTAAAACACAAAATTTTCAACCCTCCCTAATCCCTTTATACCAAAGGTTTTCTTTTTACAATAACTCTATTTGCAATTTACTAATAAAAACGTATAATTTATACTAAGCACAGGAAGACGAAAGACAAAGGAGAGAAAAAATGGACGATTATGCTCATACTAAAGACATAGAACCTACAGCAGAAAACATCGCAAAAGCCATTTATACTGTTAACCGCCATGCTAAAACCGCACCAAACCCCAAGTTTCTTTATCTTTTGAAAAAACGCGCGCTGCAAAAACTATTGCAAGAAGGTAAAGGAAGAAAAGTGGGCCTACATTTCTCTAACAATCCCAAGTATAGTCAACAACAGTCCGACGTGCTGATTGAAATTGGAGATTATTATTTTCACCTGCCACCAACGAAAGAAGACTTCGAATTTTTGCCACACTTAGGAAATTTAAATCAATCATATCGCAATCCGAAAGCGAATATGTCATTAAACCGAGCAAAGCAAATACTTCAAACGTATGTCGGTTTAAAAGAAAAACCTGCCGCCACAAAACAAAAATCACATTACACAAAGCCCGTCTTCAAACGTCTCGGGGAAAGTTATTTTTAAACAGAAAAAACCACTCATACCGAGTGGTTTTTTAGTTTAGATAATAAAATGATCGACTTTTTCAATCAGCTGATGAATTTCTGGTTTACTGATTTGATCATCTGCCCCGATCGTTTCCCCTTTATGACGCAAATCTTCAGTGATTAACGAAGAGAAAATAAGAATCGGAATGGAATTTGTTAAAGGATTGTCCTTCAGCAGTTTTGTTAGCCGGTGGCCATCCATTTTAGGCATTTCAATATCCGTAATAATCATATCAATTTCTTCTGTGACACTGATTCCTTTGCTGACAAGGTCCATGACATGATCATATGCCTGTTTGCCATCTTCAAAGGTCACAATGTTTTTATAGCCTGCTTCGGTTAATTCATTTGTTAATAAACGCATGAGAAGCGGAGAATCTTCAACGACATACAGTTTCTTCCCTGTTCTTCTCTCGTCTTTCTCACCGTCAAACATATGATACGTATCAACACCAGAAGCGGATTCAATATCATAAATGATTTTTTCGTAATCTGGAAGGAAAATCATTTTTTCATCAAGCTTAATGATGCCCGTTAAATGACGGTCCATCCCTTGATTGAGTGCAGTCGGCTTCTCAATCTCTTCCCAGCTGACGCGGTGAATTTGTGATACCGTTCCTGTATGGAACACAAATTTCCGTTGGTTGAATTCAGTCACAATATATTTCTCTTGTTCTGACTGATCTGACTCGACATTAAAAAAGGAAAATAGATTGATGACTGGTAAAATCTCGCCTCGTAAACTAATCATCCCTTCTACATCTTGGTGAGAGTGCGGTACAACCGTCACCTCAACCGGCTGAATGATTTCTCTTACTTTCATGACGTTAATGCCAAATTGATTTGCACCAATTTCAAACTTCACAATTTCCAATTCATTGGTACCAGAGTCAAGTAAAATTTCTTGTTTGTTTAAAGCCACGGAAATCCCTCTATTCTTCAATATAAGATTGTACTTTTTATATCGGCAGCATAGGTAAAAAGTTGACGTTTCTTTACGCTTTCTCTCGAACGAATTGATGAATCACAAGTCCTATCGCTGCAAGGATGAGCAAAGACCCTAGTGCAAGGCGGCTTGCGAGATTTCCGTGCTCTGCAAACAGCAGGGTAACTGAGCCATAAATGATCGGCCCGATAATGGAAGATACCTTCCCTGAGAATGCAAAGAGGCCAAAAAACTGTCCTCGCTTTTCCTTCGGTGTCAGTTCAATAATCAAGATTCGTGATGCCCCCCAGCTTGCGCCAAGTGAAATCCCGAATAAACTGCCCGCTATCCAGAAGACCCATTCGGTTGCCGCTGTCACAGCCAGAATGAGCGCCACAATTAAAATGACATACACGACTGTAATCGATCGCTTTGCCCCTATCGCTTTTGTGATATATCCAAACAGAAAGGAGCCAATGATACTTGAAATGGTCGACACAAGATAGAGCAAAATAAATTGCCCAGCGGTAAAGCCAATGATGATTTTGGCATAAACAGCCATCATCGCAATCGCTGTTTGTAAAGCATCATTCATAAAAAAGAAAGCAATCATAAAGATAAAAGCTGGCTTGTACTTTTTCATCTCTTTAAACGTGTGAATAATCTCTTTATACCCGCTGAAAAAAGACGCCTTTTTCTCTTGCTGAGGCAGCGGATGAGGATCTTTTACAAAAAAGAGAAAGGGTAGAAAAAAGAGAAGGAATAAAAGAGCTGTCGGAATAAATGCTTCATGAAACTGGTCATTGCCGACAAGTAAATAAACAGAGAGGCCGACAAGTGTTCCTAAATAGCCAACAGCGATACCAAATCCTGAAATAAGCGGGATGTCTTCCTTTGTCCCAAGATCGGGCAAAATGGTGTCATAGAAAACAAGACTAGAATGATAAAAAAACTTTGCGATCACAAACAAGGTGACCACGACCAATAAAGAAACAGGCAGCCCAAACCATTCACTTGAGAAATCAATCCCAGCAAAAATCCCCATCAAAAGCGTACAAGCAATACATATGAACGTAAACACCGTAATGTAGCGTTTCTTTTTCCCTGTACGATCAATCAGCACTCCGTATAAAGGTGTAAAAATGACGAGAAAAAAGCTGGCTAGTGCGTTTGCATAAGAAATAAAGGTGCTGGCGATCTGGTCCATTCTCGCACTGTCCCCGATCGTTTCCTGCAAGTAAAATGGGAAGAAAATGGTGATCATATTTGATGAAAAGATCGTATTTGCAAAATCATACAACGCCCAGGCCAGCACAGGTGCTGTCATAAACAGCCCAAAGCCTGCCCCTTTTTTCTGTGCGGTCTTTTTTCCTGTTCTCAATCGATTGTCTCCCTTCCCTGCCTCATTTTTCACTATCATTCTATTTTATGTGCTGTTTCCCTCTTCCATACGAGCGATCTATGAAAAAAAGCACCTCTTACCATATAGCAGAGGTGCTTTTTTCATTATTTCTTCACAACAATGGTACTTGCAATCAAATCGTGAAGTGCTTGTTTTTTTTCTGTGAAGAAAGCAATGATATAGCCAATATATAAGATCGGAGACAAAAAGCCTTTTGCAAAGAAGCGGCCAGTTGCACGGCCAAATGTGACCTTTTCGCCTGTGACTTTTGTTACTTTGATGCCGAGAGCCATCTTTCCAAGTGTTCCTTGCAATTTTGATGATTCCATGATGGCGTAATAAAGCCATGTCACCACGGTACCCATCAAGATTGCCCCTATATAGAAAAAGATCAGTCCCATAATAGCTTCCCACTCCTCATCCGTTATGACGGTTGAAGAATAGTAATAACTGTCGTCATCCATCATCATTGCTGCCTCTGGGCTTGAGATAAAAAAGACTGACGCCAAAATAAACATGATAAATGCAATTGGTACACCGATAATGATACCGTCCAAAAGGTGTGCAAGAAAACGATAGCCTACACCTGCTAGCTCAGGATGCTTCTTTTCTTGAATGTGTGGTTCTGTTATGTTGGTTTCCATCCTATTTCTCCTTTATTATGTATGTTTTCTATAAATTTCTTATAATCATTCGTTATTATATCCTATGAATATAGCAAGATCAATGGAGCTTTACACTTTTACATACATTTTAGATCAGTTTGATCTAAGCGATTTATGTGAATAAATACTGAAAATTTGTGAAAAACATGGCACTTCTAGTTCTTTTACCTCCTGATTTTTTAACATTTTGTGATATTTTCGTCTTGTTTCCATTCTTCTGTTGACAATGATTCTTCAAATGGTACAATAGTCAAGGATTTTTTAAAGAAAGGTGTTCATGATGGGAACTGTCGTATTATTAAAGAACAACGAAATGACTGTAATTGAAGATATTTGCGAGGCTGATTTTTTAGATATGAAGCATGGTTTGTCAAATGATGACACAGCTTATATCTCTTGGTATGAAGACTACGATACTGCTTATGGATATTGATTTCATTTCATAGATGAAGCGTAAAAAAAGGCGATACAACCTGAGAATAGGTTGATCGCCTTTTTTACGTTTGTGCGCTTCTTTCACTTTCAGGTTCCACATGAATAAAGATTTGTGCATGCGGAAATTCCAGCTGAATCTTCTCTTCAATTCGATCACATAATTGGTGCACATCTTCAATCGTTGTCTTTCCATCTACAATCAAATGAAAATCAATATATTCCTCGGCACCAGACCGCCTTGTTCGAAAGTCATGATATTCAATAAATTCTTGACTAAATCCTTGAATGATCGCTTCGATTGATTGTTCTTCCTCTGGTGTTAACCGAGCATCAACAAGCGGCGGGAAGGCTTCCTTCATGAGTTTAAACGCTTCACGCATAATAAAGAGAGCCAGAACCATTCCAATGATCGGATCTAGGAAATACCAGTCGGTTAATGCCACAAGCAATAAACTAAATGCCACCCCTAATGACGTAAACACATCCGTTAAAAGATGCAGTGCATTTGATTTCATGGCAACTGAATGTACTCGCTCAGCCTCTTTGTTCACAACCCTCGATACAACAAAATTGATGAGCGCGCCTAGCAGCATGACCACAATGCCAAGCACAGGCAGCTTGACTGGCTCTGGATGCATTAATTTGTGAACACATTCGTATATAATCCAAATGCCAGCAACGAAAATCAGCAGTGTCTCAATCGTTCCAGAAATATTTTCGACTTTTCCATGTCCATAAGGATGTTTAGAATCTGCTGGCTTTCTTGAAATACGAACAGAAATAAATGCAATAAACGATGCCATTAAATCGAGAAACGAATGAATGGCTTCTGATAAAACCGCGACAGATCCGGTTAATAAACCCACAATGATTTTTAAGATGACAACAAATGTGTTGCTCAGCACGGATAGAAACGCGATTTTCGATGTCTTCGCTGATTGTTCCATCTATCGTCCTCCTTTAGGAGATCGTATGTCTATGAAAGCAATTCCCATGACCCTGATTCTCACGTTCTTTCAGTTTACGCAGTTTTGCCGTTTTCTAATCATCTTCATCACAGCCTGTATTTTCTCTTGAGGTTACGCTATAATAAATGTTGCTCTTTCTTTAATATATCACTCATGCGGTGATGGATAGGAGAATAGACTACATATAACGATATCCAGTGCCTTTCGCAGGTGACATTTATGCAGTGAATGGTAAAATAGGATAAAAACATAAATTTTTAAGGTGATGAGAAATGGAGCATTTGCTGAATCCAAGAGTAAAGGATATTGAAATTTCAGGCATTCGAACATTTTCAAATCTCGTATCGTCATATGAAGATGTCGTTTCATTGACGATAGGCCAGCCCGATTTTTATACGCCGCATCATGTCAAAACAGCTGCCAAAGCAGCCATTGACGAGAATTTCACCTCATACACTCACAATGCTGGTTTCCTAGAGCTAAGACAAGCGATCCAGCATTATATCAAGAAGAAAGTGAATCTTGATTATGATGCAGAGTCAGAAATCATTGTGACGACAGGTGCAAGTCAAGCAATTGATGCTGCGTTTCGAACCATTTTAACAGAAGGCGATGAGGTCATTTTACCTGGACCTGTATACCCCGGATATGAACCGATCATTCGAATGTGCGGTGCCATGCCCGTACATATTGACACAACGAATGCCGGCTTTAAATTGAATGCCAAGCTGATTGAGGATGCGCTAACGGAAAAGACAAAGTGTGTGGTTCTTCCTTACCCTTCAAACCCGACTGGTGTCACGCTTTCAGAAGAAGAATTGAAAGAAATTGCCCAGCTCCTTGAAGGAAAAGACATCTTTATTTTATCCGATGAAATCTACAGCGAGCTGACATTTGACCGGCCGCATCATTCAATTGCCTCTTTCTTAAAAGAACAGACCATTGTCATCAATGGACTGTCTAAATCTCATAGCATGACTGGATGGAGAATTGGATTTTTATTTGCTTCAGCTCCAATTGCTAAACATGTATTAAAAGTACATCAATATAACGTGTCTTGTGCCTCGGCTGTCTCACAAAAGGCGGCACTTGAAGCTGTGACAAATGGTGTAGATGATGCACTGATCATGAGAGAGCAATATAAGAAAAGACTCGATTATGTATATGATCGGCTCATTTCTATGGGGCTTCCGGTAATTAAACCTTCTGGCGCTTTTTATATTTTTCCATCCATTGAATCGTTTGGGATGAGTTCCTTTGATTTTTGCATGGAGCTGTTAGAAAGTACAAGACTTGCGGTCGTACCAGGCTCAGCCTTCTCTCCACTCGGCGAAGGGTACGTGCGCCTGTCTTATGCTTATTCACTTGAAACGCTGAAAGAAGGACTTGACCGGCTAGAACAATTTGTACTTGAAAAACGTTCCATTCATTCGCTAGATTGAAACAACGGCTCTCTTGCCGTTGTTTTTATTTTGCAGGAAACATGATGTGAAATACGGTGCCCTTTTCAGGCTGACTATCCACACGGATCGTCCCGTTATGATTTTCTAAAATATTAAATGTGACCATGAGGCCAAGTCCGGTTCCTTTTTCCTTTGTGGTTAAAAAGGGCTCTCCAATCCGCTTCATCACCGATTCAGGAATGCCAACCCCTTCATCACGAATGGTGACAAGTATTCCATCACCTTCTGCTTTGGCTGTGATGTCTACCTTTCCTCCGTCCGGCATGGATTCTACGGCATTTTTGATTAAATTGATAAACACTTGCTTGAGCTGATTTTGATCCCCGTTCATCAGGAGACCTTCCTCTATCTCACTTGTGTTCATTAAAATGCCATTTAAGTTCGCTTGTGTTTCTAACAAGGCTGTGACTTCGCTGATGATTTTTTTCAAATCAAGCGTCTGCATTGAGGACGTTTGCTGCGGTTTCGCCAGCATTAGCAGCTCACTCAAGATAATTTCTATTCGGCTCAGCTCAGAGAAAACAATCTCGAAGTATTGATCGCGGTCTTTTGTTTTCGGTTTAATGAGCTGTAAAAAGCCTTTGATGGCGGTCAATGGATTTCTGATTTCATGTGCAATGCCAGCCGCCAATTGACCTGCGATCGATAATTTTTCTGAGCGGAGCATGAGCTCTTCTGTCTGTTTACGTTCGGAGATATCTCTTAAAATAATTTGAACCGCTGTTTCTCCAAAAAATGTAGTTGGGATACAGACCATTTCTGTATAAATCAGCTTATGTTTAAACGTATGACAGCTCATTGTGACAATCTCAGAATCTGATGCTCTTTCAATAATACGTGATAAGCTCTTTTTGACCTTCTGCTGATCACAGGAATGAATTTGATGAAAGATATCCTTTCCTATTAATTTATCGTAATGCTCGGCTTCAAATAATTTAATGCCAGACTCATTCATAAACACCCATTTGTGATCATGGATGACCGCAATCGTATCAATGGAGTTTTGAATGAGCAGCTGATACCTCTCCCGGCTTTTTTGAAGAACGGTTTGGAATTTTTTACGGGATGAGATGTCCACGAGCAGTAAAAGCTCTGCCCGCTGATTTTGATAAATCGTCGGTGATGACTTTACCTCAATATGAATACTGCTCCCATCTTGACGCTTCCATATCTGTTCAATCATTCCGACTGGAAGGCCTTGCTGCAGCCTTGTTATTCGGCTTCTGACAATGTCATGGTACTCTTCAGCAATAAAATCAAACGCGGACTTGCCGATCATGTCATCTCTTGCACTTACCCCCATTAATTGCAGCATCGCATCATTCGCATACACAATTTTCCCTAAAGTCGTAATACATAACGGATTTGGCAGCATGGCAATCAATTGTTCAGCTTCACCGACATTTTGGAAAGCCGGCAGACTGCCTAACGACTGTTCTGCTACTTTTGATGTTGTTTGAAATGCTGCTTTTTGGGGCTCAGTATCCAGCACCCTCATTTTCAGGATCATTTCTCTACTTACTTCGCTACCTAACCCATCACAAGCAACAAAATCAATGCTTGCTTCGATCCATACAGCTGTCAGATCACTTCTTAGCAGTCTAAAGTGGCAAACCTCTAGCATGTGCTGATTGTAAAAATAACTTTCGACGAGAAATTGATCTTCGGTATGAACAAAGTCTTTCAAAAAACACCCTAGTAAATCCTTTTGTTCATAGAGCAAAAGCTGCTTACAGTTGGAAGAAATGTAGAGAAAGCGGCCATTAGAAGAAAGAACGGCATGTAAATCGATGTTCGAATACAATTGATTCGAATCTTTCATTTGTTGTTCCATCGTCGTCCGACCCTCCTTTTCATTTTTTAGGGTTGTCCTTAGATTGATGTATAAAAAAGATTCGCTAGAAAACCCGTATTTTCCTTCTGTCATCGAGGGAAACGTCCATAAATTCAGCAAAAAGGGAGCACTTTCTGCTGCTGTGCTCCCTGCGGTTTATTGTTTTTCATATTTCTTTTGCAATTCAACGTACTTATCCACAATTTTACTTGGGATGTTTTTGATGACAGGATCTTTATCTGAAACATAAGGTGTCACGACACTAAAGGCTACCTCTGGATTAGAAGAAGGATAATATCCTCCAAAGGTTAAGTTGTATGTTGAATTTCCCCACCAGCTGCGGTTGGCGCCATAGTAGAAGGTTTGTGCTGTACCCGTTTTTCCTGCGACATCATGCTGACCAAACCGGCCAGCGGCAGTTCCGCCTGTTGATGTGACCATTTTCAGTCCCGTTTTTACGCGGTCAATATCTGCTTTCGAGTTGTTAATCGTATTCAGCACCTTCGGCTCATATTTTTTTACGACTGGGCCTACTTCATCATTCTTCGTTGGAAGATGAACACTTTTCACTACTCTTGGCTGAATACGGCTGCCTCCATTGGCGATCGTCGACATGTATTGCGCCACTTGAAGCGGTGTATACGTGTCATACTGACCAATTGCTTCATCAAGCAAGAGTCCGCCGACCGTCTTAGGATGCGTCTGCATCCCGCTTGATTCCTGCGGCAGATCGATCCCCGTTTTCACGCCAAGACCGAATTGCGCATAGTAGTTTCTCATTTTTTGTAAGTGCTCAGGCCTTGCAGGTAACGGACCATCCTTTTGATAGGTGATGCCCGCCATTCTCATCGCTACTTGGAACATGTAGACGTTGGAACTTTTTTGGAGTGCTTGAATGTCGTTAACCCATCCAAGAACTTTGTAAGACTGTTTCGGCTTTCCATTACTCCCTGCAAAATAGAGCGGTGTATCCATATAGGCTTGGTTGTGTGACATCCCGTCCTGATAACCGCCAAGTACTGTGGCTCCTTTGACAACAGAGCCCATTTCGTACTGGGTCGTAAATGTTCCGATCGCATAATCTGTGACGTCTCTGCCGTCCATTTTCTTGCCTGACATGGCGAGAACATCCCCTGTGTGAGGGTCCATCATGACGACAAAGGCACGATCCATCATATAGTTTCTCGCGCTGGCGGATCTAAGCTCTGATTCAACGATTTTGTCGACTTCCTTTTGCAGCTCCATATCAAATGTCAGCGCAAGATCAAGTCCTCTTCGTCCTTCTGTCCGCTTGATTTCATCGAGCAGCTTCCCGCCAACCTGTGTATATTGAACGGTCGCTTTCTCTGGGTTTAGAAAATCCTCGTATTGATATTCTAAATAGCTCTTCCCTACCCGGTCATTTCGCGAGTAGCCTCTTGCCATATAGTAATCTTCACGCTCTTTAATGATTCCTTGCTCTGGTGTAGTCACACCGCCAAGTACATTATAAAGGGTCTTTTCATACGGATATTTTCTTGTCCAGTCGTTGATGACGTTCACACCAGGCAGTTCATCAAGATGCTCTGAGACAAGTGAAATTTCTTCATATGTCAGGCTTACGGATGAAGTTTGTTTTGATTCTTTCGTTTCATCGAGTAAAGCCACTTTTTCGTCCCCTTTTTTCTCTTCGTTTGGGTTCATTGCCTTCACGATTTGGGGCTCAAAGGCATATCCGCCTGTAAATCTACGGTAGATCGCTGCAACAGCTTTTTCCTCTGCATCCTTTTCGATCGCTTTGACTTCTTTCTTTGGGACACGCTCTACTTGAAGCGGATAGACATCCTTTGCATCGATATCTTTTTTCTCCGCTTTTGAAATGAGTTTATCCGCTTCTTTCGGATGGCTCGCCAGCCAAAAATCTCGAATGTCACGCTCTCTCAAAAAATCAGTATCCATTTTTATATAAGTCGCAAGTTTTCTTGCTACCTTAATCTTATCCTCCGCTTTCACACCGCTTTCTGATGTATAAACGATGGCAGGTACACTTTCGTTATCAACGACGACTCTTCCTCTCGCGTCATACATTTTTCCTCTTGGAGACGGGTATGATGCTGTTTTGACCTCTGTTCGGTTGGCTTGCTTTTTATAATCTTCACCATTGACGATTTGCAGCACACCAAGCTTGATCACAAGTCCAGCAAATAAACTAAATACAGCGAAGAAAAAGAGATTAATTCTCCAGGCGTTCCGGCGCTTGATTTTTTTTTGCTCGGCAGCACCTTGATGCTGTTTATCTCCCACTTATGTAGCTCCTCTCATCCTTTTCAATCTTTTACAATTACCACTCATTATTGTAACACTTTTGTAATAGTTGTTACAGCGAAACGAGTGAAAAAAAGCTGTCAATCCCTAATCTGCAAAAAAATATACTAACACTTTAAAATATTGGTATGTTTATGTCGTTTTCTTTAAATGGAAGAATTCCCTATCCTTTGATATGAAGCGGCTCTTACGATGACTTTAACAAAAATGACAAACTTGCATTGTCAATGGAGGATGCTGGTACGTTTATAACAAAAAGTCCATGTTATGATTTTTTGTGAGAAAACAAAACAAAGATTTTAGGAGGAGTTACAATATGAAGAAGAAATCATTCTTTTTTTCAGCGCTGACAGCTGCTGCACTCATCACATTCACTGGAGGACATTCAGCTGATGCGAAGGAGCTTAACCTGAAACAAGTAATAAATGTACAGCATCAAGCCATTGATCTTCATACACTAGCAGCAAAATTACATATCTCTTCAGATGTAAACAAGCTAAGCAAGTCGAATCAAAAAGAGATCGAAGCTCTATTAAACAAACTGATCAAAAGCGGTCAACCTGTTACAGGAACAAAAGTAGTGAAAGAAGTAAACAAAGCAAAACAAGAACAAAAACAAGAATCAGTGAAAAAACCAACTGCTTCTAAACCAAGCACTCCAGCAAAAGAAAACACAAGCAGCAACACAAAAGCTGACCAAAAAGACACAACCGCATCAAAAGCAGACAGCAGCTTAAATGCATTTGAAAAAGAAGTGGTTGAGCTTACAAATAAAGAGCGTGCAAAACAAGGCTTAAAGGCCCTTTCTGTTGATTCTAAATTAAGTAAATCTGCTCGCGCAAAATCTCAAGATATGAAAGATAAAAACTATTTCTCTCATACAAGCCCAACTTATGGATCTCCATTTGATCAAATGAAGCAATTCGGTATCACTTATAAATCAGCAGGTGAAAACATTGCCCAAGGTCAAAAATCTCCTCAAGAAGTTGTGACAGCATGGATGAACAGTGAAGGCCACAGAGCGAACATTTTAAACAAAAGCTACACACATATCGGTGTTGGTTATGTGAAATCTGGCAACTACTGGACGCAGCAATTCATCGGAAAATAATATCAAAAAAACCTGTCCCTATTTGGGACAGGTTTTTAGTTTGTTTTGAGGGTGCTGCAAACTATTTGACCCATAATTTATAGATGCTCTGGGTCCCGCTGTTTTCTTCGCCCTGTTCGCTCAGCTTTTCATAAAGGGACTTCGCAAGTGAGAGCCCTGGCATTTCTTCCCCCATCAGCTCTGCTTCTTCAAGTGCAATGCCCATATCTTTGATAAAATGCTTCACATAAAACCCTGGCTCGAAATCGCCTTTCAGCATTCTTGGTGCAAGGTTTGACAAAGACCAGCTGCCGGCTGCACCTGTTGTGATGCTTTTGAGCACCTGCTCTGGATCAAGCCCTGATTTTTCGGCATAGGCCATTGCCTCTGCGACACCGACCATTCCCGCTGCAATGGCAATTTGGTTACACATTTTTGTATGCTGACCGCTTCCTGCCGGTCCTTGATATTGAATGTTTTCACCCATTTGCTCAAATAGCGGCAGACAGGCTTCATAGGCTGACCTTTCTCCGCCGATCATAATGGCCAGCGTGCCATTTTTGGCTCCTATGTCTCCGCCTGATACAGGTGCATCTAATGTAAATATACCTCTTTCCTTCGCTTTCAACTCAATTTCTTTTGCAAGCTGAGGCTTCGATGTCGTCATATCAATGAGATATGTACCTGGCGCGGCATGTGCCACAAGCCCATCTTCACCTAAATAGATCTCTTCTACATCAGATGGATATCCCACCATTGTAATGACGGCATCTGCACTTTCTGCAATCTCCTTTACTGCCGGCTTCCATGATGCGCCTTTTTGAATCAATGCGTCTGCTTTTGCTTTCGTTCTTGTATAAACGATCACTTCATAGCCTGCATCCATTAAATGTCCTGCCATACTGCGACCCATTACACCGATTCCTATAAAACCAACTGTTTTGATTTTTGCCATCACTTGTTCCTCCTTAAAGAGACTTTGTCAATCCACCATCAATGATCAGTGTTTGACCTGTCATATATGTATTGGCTTCTGATAAAAGAAACACTGCATATGCTGCAAATTCCTCTGGCTGGCCGTAACGGCCAAGCGGGATCGCTCGTTCAGCCTGTGCTTTGATTTCTTCAACCGTTCGATTCTCTCTTTGTGCACGGTGCTTTTCCAGCTGTTTCACACGGTCTGTTTCAATTTTTCCCGGTGCTAACGTATTGATCAAAATACCATCCTTTGCAAACTCCAGAGCGGCTGTTTTTGTCCAGCCGGCTATGGCCGGTCTAAATGTATTCGACAGCATCAAGCCCGGGATCGGTTCTTTCACTGACATTGACGCAATATTTAACACACGTGCGCCGCGTTTTTTCAAATAAGGCAATGCCTCTTTTAATAATCGAATATAGCTGAGTAAATGAAGCTGAAATGATTCGATCCAATCTTCATCTGTTAAGGTGTCGAGCGTTCCTGTTTTAGGCCCGCCTGTATTGTTCACAAGAATGTCTAGACACTTCTCATCACCAGCCGCCGCTTGAACAAGCGCCTTGATTTGCCCGGCGTCAGATACATCACATACTTGATAAGTCAGCTGTCCTTTGACAAGCGGAGACAGCTCGTTGACTGTTTCTTTCAGCTTCTGTTCATGTCTTCCCGAGAGCATCACATCTGCTCCCTCTTTTGCTAGAGCAAAGGCAATCGCTTTTCCGATACCTTGACTGCTTGCAGCTACCAATGCTTTTTTTCCAGTTAGATTGACATCCATGTCAACACCCCCTCTAGTTTATTTTATCATACAAAAAGAACCTTGCTCACATCACAAGGTTCCTTTCCGCTCATTACACCTTAAATCGGTCAACCGCCTGACGCAGTGCCTGGCTTGATTCGTTCAGCATTTCAGTTGAGGTTTTCGTTCTTTCTAACACTTGAACTTGTTCATCTGTAGACGCATGCACTTCCTCAGCTGAGGCAGCAGATTCTTCTGAAATGGCAGCAATACTTTGAATGGAGTCACTCATCTTCTGCTGTTCTTCTGTCATTTCATTAATCTGTGTATGAATGCTGTCGATTGAACCGACAAGTGCCTGCATTTCCATTGTGATGCTGCTGAGTGCCTCACCTGTTGCATTGATGGCGGCACCTTGTTCCTCATTCATTTTACTTGCTGTTGTCATCGCTTCAGCCGCCTTCTTCGATTCATCTTGAATGAGTTTGACGGTTTCACTAATGTGTTTTGTTGACTGCGCAGATTGTTCAGCAAGCTTTCTCACTTCTTCTGCTACTACAGCAAATCCTCGTCCGCTTTCTCCTGCTCTCGCTGCTTCAATGCTTGCATTCAGTGCAAGTAAATTCGTTTGATCCGAGATTTCAGAGATGGCGGTCACGACATTTTCAATATTTTTCGTTTTATGCTCAAGGTCTAGCAGCATTTGCTCAACCTTTTTCGATTCTTCACTCGCTTGTGTTGATTTTTGGACGAGCAAACCAAGTGCGTCAAGCCCTTTATAGCTTGCATCTTCAGATGATTTTGAGTTGGTTTGCATTTGCGTGGCAAGCTCACCCATATGGCGCACTTTCTCATACAAATACTCTGATTTTTCATTAATCGTTTCTGCATCTGATGCCTGCTTAGTCGCTCCTGTTGCCACCTCTTGAATGGCCGTTGCAATCTGTTCGCTAGACAGCAAAGTCTCATTTGAAATGTGGGTCACTTCATCCGCTGATTTCACAACTTGATCTGAAGCCCCTTTCACTTTTTCAATTAACTCCCTGATATCCTCGGTCATTTGATTAATGCTTTTCGTGAGGGAACCAATTTCATCTTGGGATTTCACTGCAAGCGTACTTGTTAAATCGCCTTCTGACACCTTACGCACATGCTCTATTAGACGCTTGATTGGCGTTGTAATGCTTCTTGCCAATAAGAAGCTGAGGATCATCGCAAGAATAATGGCAATGACGGAAATAATGATGCTTGTCTGATTCATTTGTTCTGTGATCCAAAGCAGTTTCTTTTTCTCAAAGCTGACACCAATCGTCCAATCAGCTTCTTTGATTTTAGATATGACCGTCAGTTCTTTTCTGTCATCAATACCTGAATTGTCGATCGCTTTTTTCACAGAAGCTACTTTTGATATGTTTTTTCCTTGCTCTGTTGGATGTGCTAAAATGGTTCCTTTGCCGTCAACTAAGAAAGCGGTACCCATATAAGGAATCTTTTGTTCCTTTATATAAGATTGAATGGAGGATAATTTCAAATCAAGTCCAGCGACCCCAACGACCTTTCCGTTTCTGACAATCGCCTTTGTGGCTGAGACGACCATTTCATTTGTTGCTTTATCGATATATGGATCAGTCCAAATGACTTCGTCAGGCTTTTCAGCTGATTGGATAAACCAATCTCGTTTAGATGGGTCATACCCTTCACCAAAATCGGACTCTGGGAAGGCGAACATTTTGCCGTCACTTGTTCCAATATAGGCAAGTGAAATAAGTTCATCCTGCTCCTGCAAGCCTTTTAGTTCATCGTTTTCGAAGACTAATGTTTGTTTTGTTTGTTTTTGCGCAAAATCTTCAGTAAGTGTACTAGTTGCCAGTTTATTAATTGTATCACTGTAATTATCAAGCTTTTGTGCAATGATGTCTCTCATGCTCTCTGCCGTTGCTGCTGTGGTGGTTTTTGCATCTCGTTCAATAAGTGGTGTTAATACTATGTTAGAACCCACTTGAACGGCCACGACGGTTAAAATTAAAATAACTGAGATGAAAACAGCTATTCTCACTTGAAGTTTCTTAAACATCTCATCACCCCTACATCTACTTTCACACCTTAATTTATATATCGGCAAAATGATACCGCATTCAATAGTTGTAAGAAAATTTAAATAGAAAAAACAAGCCGTATAGGCTTGTTTCAAGTAAAATATTCAATTTTTGCAGAAGGAAAGTACTGATCTATATATGACTCTAAAGTCTTTCTTAGTTCTTGTTCCTCATCTTTTTGATAGATATATTTTCCTATTCCGTATCTTCCCCACTTGTATCTTCTTTTTTCTTCGTCCAACTCTAATTTTGATTTTGGGTAGTTTTTTTGAATCACACGCTTTGCTGGTTTTGTAAAGCGATGCTGAATCATCTCAAAGGTGATATCGTCTCTCACATCTTCAGGAAGAGCTGCATCAAGCTTTTCAAAAAGAACTTTATATCCTTCCTGCCAGCCTTCATGGATATAGATTGGAGCAACAATAAAGCCTAGAGGATAGCCTGCCTTTGCGACCTTAACAGCCGCTTCAATCCGCTGATCTAGCGGTGATGTTCCGGGCTCAAAATATTTAATGACATAATCGGCATTGATACTAAAACGGAATCTTGTCCGGCCATTATGCTTTGCATCTAACAGATGATCGACATGATGGAACTTCGTGACGAAGCGAAGCTTTCCTAAGTCGGTCTGCCCAAAGTATTCAATCGCTCGTTTGAGTGTATGTGTCAAATGGTCAATTCCTACGATATCTGAAGTACATGATGCTTCAAATCTCGTGATATCCGGCGCCCGCTCGTTCATGTACTGCTCTGCCTGATCTAATATTTCTTCTACATTGACGTACGTTCGAATGTACGGCTTACTTCCCATTGTTGTTTGCAAATAGCAATAATGACAATGTCCCATACACCCTGTTGCAAATGGGATCGCATACTCTGCAGATGGTTTAGACGAGTCAAACTTCAATGTCTTCCTCACACCAATGACAAGCGTTGACTTCGCATTACGATACTTTTGCAAGTCATTTTTTCCCGGAATATTTCTGACCTGGTTATGTGAAGTCGTTTCTCTTATTTCGATTCCCATACCCTCAAACTTTTCCTTCAGCTCTCGTCCTAACGGGTACTCTAACGCCCGGGGTTCAATGTAAACAAGCTGGGGAACGAAAGGTTTGATCATATTAAGCACATCCTTACCTTTAAGGTTTTCATACCGTTACTTTAACCGCACAGGATGGCTTTTATCCTTTCTAAAATCTCCCTTATTCAAACAAGTCTTGATAAAGAGCTTCTGCTTCTTCATATGTTGGAAACACAGCATCATCAGGTGCTAGTGGATGATACGTTTCAAGTAAAAAGAGGGCAAGCTCTTCTTCGTTGTATGGATGTGAAACAATTTCTGCTTCTTTAATTTGTGCTACGTTTGCAGCATGTGGATTTCGATAAATCACATATACTTGATCACCCGGTTTGTAGTCTGAGAAAGGCAATCTGGTCACCTCCATTTTTTAATTATAGGGTGCCCTTCTCACTGCCCAATATGACTCAATATGATAAAATTCGACAAAAAAACCAGACAGTTTCACCTGTCTGGTTTTCATTCACTTAGTTCTGTTGAAACGTCTTCTTGACGAAATCAACCACTTCTTCTGTTGTGCTAAGTGATAAAATATGCTCTTTAAATGATGCAGCTTCTTCTTTAGAAAGCTTGCTTAGCTGCGTTCTAGCTGGAAGAATGGATGTTGCACTCATTGAGAATTCATCTAATCCTAATCCAAGTAGAAGTGGGATTGCGATTTCATCTCCTGCCATCTCTCCGCACATACCGACCCATTTACCCTCTTTATGCGCTGCTTCGATCACAAGCGTAATAAGACGTAAAATCGCTGGGTTGTAAGGCTGATAAAGGTAAGACACTCGTTCGTTCATTCGATCAGCAGCCATTGTGTATTGAATCAAATCATTCGTTCCAATACTGAAGAAATCTACTTCTTTTGCAAATTGGTCTGCGATGACAGCTGTTGATGGAATTTCTACCATCATTCCGATTTCAATCGAATCAGAAACGTCTGTACCAGCGGCAACCAATGCTTCTTTTTCTTCAAGTAAAATGGCTTTTGCTTCTCTAAATTCTGATAACGTCGCGATCATAGGGAACATGATTTTCAAGTTTCCATATGTACTTGCACGAAGTAAGGCGCGTAGTTGTGTTCTGAAAATCTCCTGCTCTTCCAGGCAAAGGCGAATGGCTCTATAGCCAAGGAACGGGTTCATTTCTTTTGGAAGCTGCAAGTAAGGAAGTTCTTTATCGCCACCAATATCTAGTGTGCGGACAACCACTGCTTTCCCTTCCATCTTCTCTAAAACTGTTTTATACGCATCGAACTGCTCTTCTTCTGTAGGAAGCTGGTCTCTGCCCATGTATAAAAATTCAGTACGGTACAATCCGACTGCTTCGCCGCCATTTTCAAGTACACCTTTTACATCTTCAGGTGTTCCGATATTTGCAGCTAGCTCTACGTGAACGCCGTCTTTTGTAACCGTTGGCTGGTCAACAAGTTTCGCCCATTCCGCTTTTTGAGCTAAGTAGTCTTCATGCTTTTTTTGATACGCTTTCACTTCATCTTCAGAAGGCTGAATGATGACGTCTCCAGTAATACCATCCACAATGATCAGATCATCGTTTTTCACCGTTTTTGTTGCTTCTTTTGTCCCAACAACTGCTGGAATCTCCATAGATCTTGCCATGATCGCTGAGTGAGAAGTACGACCGCCGATATCTGTTGCAAAGCCTTTGACAAATTGTCTGTTCAGCTGAGCAGTATCAGAAGGTGTTAAATCTTCAGCAATGATGATGACTTCTTCAGAAATCATGCTTGGGTTTGGAATGTCAACGCCTAACAAATGTCCAGTCACACGTTTCGTTACGTCGCGAATATCCGCCGCACGTTCCTTCATGTATTCATTGTCCATTGCTTCGAACATTGTGACAAACATCGTCGCTGTTTCTTTTAAAGCAAATTCAGCATTTACTTTATCAGATTTGATTTTATCCTTTACTGGGCTTAGCAGTTCAGGATCACTTAACACAAGAAGGTGGGCAGAAAAGATATCTGCTTTGTCTTGGCCAAGCTCTTTTAGCGCATGCTCTTTAATTGCTTCAAGTTCTTGTTTAGAAACATGAATTGCTTCTTCAAAACGCTTCACTTCTGTCTCTGGATCATTGATGTCTTTTTGGTGAACTGTTAAATCTGGTTCTTCCAGACGATACGCTTTTGCAATCGCAACGCCTGCTGAAGCACCGATTCCTTTCAGTTGTTGCATTACTCGCCTAGGCCTTCACTTTTCATTGTGTCTTTAAGCGCAGCAAGTGCATCATTTTCATCAGAACCAGAAGCAGAGATTGTGATTGTAGCACCTTTCGCAATTCCTAGAGACATTACACCCATAATAGATTTCAGGTTCACTGTTTTACCATTATATTCTAAGTTGATATCAGCATCATATTTACTAGCAGTTTGTACAAGAACTGTTGCAGGACGTGCGTGAATTCCAGAATCTGCAGTTACTTTGAATGTTTGTTGAGCCATTTTTATCAATCTCCTTTTTATACAATTAATACATCCACAATATTATATCATACTGCCGAGCTTGTCATCTAACAAGAACGGCAGTTATGAAAATTATTTTGAAATTTTCATGATGTTTTCTTGTCCAGCTTTGATTTCACCGGATGCTTGAAGGTCAATAAATTGTCCTTCACTTAAGTTGGTAAATACAATTGGAGTCATCAAAGATGGTACTTCAGACTTAATTTTATCAATATCAACCTCTAAAAGTTTTTGACCGATTTCTACTTGATCTCCCTCTTGTACAAATGCTTCAAACCCTTCTCCTTTGAGGCCGACCGTATCAATTCCGAAGTGGATCAAAATTTCAAGTCCACCATCAGATTGCAGGCCAATGGCGTGTTTCGTCGGGAACACATTTAAGATCTTCCCTCTTACCGGTGAAACAACCGTTCCATCTGTTGGCAAGATGGCGAAACCGTCACCCATCATTTTCCCTGAGAATACTTGATCTGGTACATCTGTAATTGGATGAAGCTCCCCTGTAATTGGTGAAGCAAAAATTTCTTCCCCTTGCTCATTTTGAAGCGGCTTTGCAATGACTTCTTCGACCTGCTGGCTGACTTCTTCTTTTGCAGAAGGGTCTTTCGCTGGACGAGGCGTGCGGCCTGCAATGATGTCCTGCATTTGTGTTTTTAAATTATCAGAGCGCGGTCCAAAGATTGCCTGGATGTTGTTCCCTACTTCGAGAACACCTGAAGCGCCAAGCTTTTTCAAGCGGTCCTTGTCCACTTTCTTCTGATCATTGACAGTAACACGTAAACGCGTGATACAAGCATCAAGGTGCTTAATGTTTTCTTGATCACCCATTGCTTCAAGGATTTCATAAGGCAAGTCATTACCTTTTTCAGACTTCGCCTCACTTGCTCCGTCTGCTGCTTCATCCTCGCGGCCTGGCGTTTTCAGATTAAATTTGCGAATGGCGAATCTAAATCCGAAGTAGTAAATGACAGCAAGGACAAGACCTACTGGAATGACGAGCCACCAAGCGGTTCTATTTGGCAGGATACCAAATAGGAAAAAGTCGATTAACCCTCCTGAGAAGGTCATCCCGATTTTCACGTTTAGAATATCCATTATCATAAAGGATAATCCAGCGAATACACAGTGAATCGCAAATAATACTGGTGCAACAAACAAGAATGAGAATTCAAGCGGTTCAGTAATCCCTGTAAGGAAAGAAGTAAGGGCCGCTGATCCCATAATTCCTGCTACTAGCTTTTTATTCTTTGGTTTTGCTTCATGGTAAATCGCAAGTGCTGCTGCTGGAAGACCGAACATCATGAACGGATATTTCCCTGTCATGAATGTACCAGCTGTCAGCTGTACACCATCTTTGATTTGCGCCATGAAAATACGCTGGTCACCACGGACAAGCTCTCCTGATAAGCTCTTGTAGCTAAAGAACTCATACCAGAATGGTGAGTAGAAAATGTGGTGCAGACCAAACGGAATTAATGATCGTTCAATGACACCGAATACAAAGGCAGCCAGCGGCTCATTCGCTGCGAGCAGTCCTGTTGAAAATGAGTTCAGTGCACCTTGGATTGGCGGCCAAATGACTAGCATCAATAGCCCTAAAATAAGTGCTGAAATAGAAGTAACGATTGGAACAAAACGCTTACCAGCAAAGAAGCCAAGATATTGCGGAAGCTCAATTTTGTAAAATTTATTATACATATAAGCTGCTAATACCCCGACAATAATCCCGCCAAAAACGCCGGTAGACAAGGTCGGTATGCCGAGCATATTAATATATGCTGGATGGCTTTCCTTGAAAAACTTAGCCAGTTTGAGTGAATCAGATGGAATGGATCCGTTAGCCATTAATACGGCACTCATCGTGACGTTCATGACAAGGTAACCGATGATAGCGGCAATCCCTGCCACTCCGTCTCCATTGGCAAGACCGATGGCAACCCCTACGGCAAATAATAGCGGAAGATTCGAGAAGACGATGTTCCCCGCATTCTCCATGACACTTGCAACAAGCTGGATTGTATCATTGCTTAAAAATTGAGCTACATCAATCAGCTGCGGATTTTGCATCGCATTCCCAAGTGCCAGTAAAATACCAGCAGCAGGAAGGATCGCAACTGGAAGCATGAGTGCTCGTCCAATTTTTTGCAACACACCAAAAAGTGATTTAAACACTGGTTGAACCTCCTTTTGTTTTCGCTTACAACATACATTTGGGATGCTCCCTGACGTACATTTCATAATTAACCGTTTACATTTCACTTTCAAACGCAAAAAAAGGCATGGTGATATAAGGTTGCGCAAATAACAGGATCTTATCCTGTATTTACCTTAAGTCACTCATGCCTGATCGAATCAGTTACACGTTTCAAGGAAACTATGAAATTTTATTTGTCAATCTGTACAGATGAAGTGTCAGGTAGACAGCCTCAGCATCCTGTACAGGCTTTTTCAATGCATGCTGCAAAATTTTGATCATTTTCCAAGCAGTATTGTAGCATAAAGGATATTCATTTTTCAATAGATGAAGCAATTTTTCTGGCTCCTCTAATGATTCTCCCCGTTTAATACGCTCAATTGAAAACGTAATATGGCGTAATAAGCGTAAATAATGAATACTTTCTCTGTCTACTTTCATATGAAATGAATCTTCAATGACTTGAACCATTTGTGTAATGAGCTGCGAATGACGGTTCACTTCAGATAATGGCCGATTCGTCAAAGCTGAATGGATATGGAGCGCTATAAAGCCAATTTCTCCTTCTGGCAGCTTCGTTTCGACATCTGGCCGCTCGTTAATCAGTTCAACGACTTCCTTTGCAACCTCGTATTCTTTCGGGTAAAGCGATTGCGTCTCAAGCATAAAAGGGTTCGTGATATCATAGCCTTGCTGCACCCGCTTAAAACTAAACGCAATATGGTCGGTCAGTGCAACATGAATATGCTCATTCAATCGCTGTCCCATTTTTTCTCGTATATGATAAATGACGTCATTGGCAAGCTCAATCATGTTCTCATCAATATGATGAAGCAGCTGTTTATATTCTGTTTGTTCCTTCGTGTTTTTTAACACAAACATTTTTTCAAACACGTCTTGATCGAGAAGATCACCCGATTTTTTACCGAAGCCGATCCCTTTCCCAATCAGAACCACTTCGCCCAAAGAAGGGTGTCTTGCGATGATGACATTATTATTTAACGCTTTATCAACGGTGAAGGATTCCATGAACATCCCCACCTCCTTCTTATTCAATCCCTCTTATCGTACAAAACAGATGAAACGTGCGTCAACGATTGTTTTTCAAAACGGTTGTTGTCCGCTCAATCAGGTGAAATGGCAGCATTCTTTTTTCTGATTTCTCTCCCTTTAATGCCCGGTCGAACAAGTCAAAAGCTTCCTGTCCCATTTGTTTGAGGGGAATATGAATGCTGGAAATCCCCAAAACCTCACTCAATTGGTTATTTTGAAAGCTAAGTATGGCTGGTGATTCTCCTACTTTTATGTCATGACGCTGCGCCTCTAATAAAAAGCCTGCAGAGACTTCGTCATTTGTGATGAATAAAGCTGTAGGACGATTTTTCATTTCCTGCCATTCTGCAAATAATTGCTTCCCATCAAGCAGGGATAACTTCCCTTCGATGATCCATTCCTCATCAATGGTCTGCCCGAGCGATTGCATCATGTCTTGATAAGCCTGAAGGCGCGACTCGCTATTCGCTCCTTCTGTTCTGGCGAGAACGATCGCAATTCGTTGATGGCCGCATGCCGCCAAATGATACAGGCCTTCCTTAAATGCTTGATCATGCGCAATCGACACGGTTGAGCATTGATCGTGCAGCGCAGGATGACAAAATATAATCGGTCCTGATTCCTGCCACTTTAAAATGTGCCTTTCACTTAATGCATTTGAACAAAATATTAAACCGTCCACACGGCGCTCTTTTAAACTCATTAACGCTTCTTTTTCTTTTAATGGGTCATATCCTGTTTGAAATAAAGCAAAATGCATGCCGCGCGCCTGTGCTTTTTCTGCAATACCTGTGACGAGTGTGCTGAAATAAGAGTGTTCAATGTTTGGAAGGACAATGCCAAGCATATTCGAATAGCCCTTCGCTAAATGAACCGCCTGAATGTTTCTCGTATACTTGAGCTCTTCCATCGCTTGTAGAACACGCTCTCTTTTGTCCTCTTTGACATAAGGATGATGATTCAACACACGTGATACGGTTGTCACAGATACGCCCGCTCTTTTCGCAATCTCCCTTATGTTTGCCATTTTTTCTCCTACTTTCTCTTGATATGGTAAGCGTTTCATACTTTAAGATGTATGTGAGCTGAACAAATCACTGGATGGAAAGGGGAATTCAAGATGGGTTTCATCATATGGATTATATTATGTATGACTGTTTTGTTTTCTGCTCGTTTTGCATTACATCCTTTAGGAAAAGAACATAAAATCAAACCGTTTCAATCAATTGATGATTTTTTTGTTGATAAGGATCGAGAAGAGTGATAAAAAATCACGATGACACTTCCAAGACCTGGACGTTCATCGTGATTTTTTTATTACTTGATGATCGTCAGCTCTTTCGGATAATTGGTTAAGGTGACTGGACCATCTGCCGTAATGAGAACATCATCTTCAATTCTTACGCCGCCGACTCCCGGGACATAAATTCCTGGTTCAATCGTATACACCATACCTTCTTGCAGAAGGTCGTCATTTGCCTGACTCATAGAAGGAAACTCATGAACAGAAATCCCTAACCCATGTCCGAGGCGATGTGGGAAATATTCACCATACCCCGCTTCTGAAATCAGCCCGCGGGCTTTTAAGTCAAGATCGCCGATTCTCACGCCTGGCTTACTCATTTCAAGTGCTGCCATTTCTGCATTTAAGACGGTTTGATAGATGTCCTTTTGCTTTTCAGAAGCTTCCTGATAGATAAATGTTCTTGTGATATCTGAGCAATATCCATCGACAATGACGCCAAGGTCAAATAACACAAAATCGCCTTTTTTTAAGGCTGCCTGTCCCGGATTTCCATGAGGCTCGCCTGATTTTTCACCAAAGAGAACCATGGTTGAAAAGGACATGCCTTGAATGCCTTTTTTCTTTAGTTCATATTCTATGACAGCGAGCACTTCTGTTTCTGTGATTCCTTCTTTTAAGGCGTTAATACCAATTTTTACACCTTCATCTGCCAATTGAGCCGCTTTTTTCAGTGTAGCAATTTCAGATTCATCTTTAATCAGTCTGAGCTGATCGAGCGCATCTTCAGCCCGGACGAACGTTTCTGCCCCGGTGACAGCTTGGAGCTGTTCTGCTCTTTGAAGCGGAATCGATTCTTTTTCAATCGCAAGACGCGCCGATTGAATACCTCGTTTTTCTATCGCTGATTGAATGAAATCAAATGGATTCTCATGATCTTCATATCCAATGATATCGCCGGACCATCCTGCATTTTTTGCCTGCTCGACTTCCATTTTAGGCAAAATAAAAAATGGTTCTGCCTCTTGGAACACAAACAGCCCCATCACTCTTTCATGCGGCTCTGTGAAGTATCCAGATAGATAAAACACATTTTCCTTTGTATGTATAAATGCACCTTGAATGTCTTCTTTCTTAAGCCAAGAAGACAAGCTCTTCATTCGGTTCATCATGATCCTCCTCACACGTTTTACTACTGGTCTATTGTATCAGTTTTTGCTGTATTTCGCACAAAAGCGCACTGGCATGAATCCAGTGCGCCCTGATGATTGATTTAAGATGCACGAAGCAGACGCAGACCATTTAAAATGACCAAAATCGTACTTCCTTCATGCCCGATGACACCAAAAGGCAAATCAAGCACTTGTAAGAAATTCGCACAAATTAACAGACAGATCACCGTTAATGAGAAAATAATGTTTTGCTTAATGATTCGATTCATTTTTCTTGAAAGACGGATCATCTTTGTTAGGTTACTTAAATTGTTCTTCATTAAAATGAGATCCGCTGTTTCTAAGGCAACGTCTGTGCCTCCGCCCATCGCAACCCCAACATCTGCTGTGGCGAGCGCTGGTGCATCATTGATTCCGTCTCCTACCATGATGATTGAATTACCTTGTTTTTTTAATTGATTGACCTCATGTACCTTTTCATCTGGAAGACATTCAGCCACTACGGTTTGGATACCGGCTTCCTGCGCAATCGCTTCAGCCGTTTTTTGCTGATCTCCTGTCAGCATGACGGTTTGGATGCCTAAATCATTTAGTTCTTGAATCATTTTTTTGGCTTCAGGTCTGATTTGATCCTTAAGGCCAAGACAGCCAACAACTTCTTCACCCTTTTGAACGTAGACCACTGTGTATCCTTGAGCTGAAAGGTCATCACCTGTCTCTTCAATCTCGCGGTCGATTGACGCCTTACCCGCAAAGTCTTTCTTCCCAATCCGCCACGTTTCTCCATTTAATTGTGCTTTTACACCAAATCCAGAGGCTTCTTCAATGGTGACATGGACTGATCTTTCTGTTTGGTGTTCTTTTGCCATATCAGAAATTGCTTTCGCTAATGGGTGGTTTGATTGACTCTCAATTTGATAGAGTGCCTGATAAAAAGCTGATTCATCCTGCCCTTTAGCCATGACGACTTGTTCTACGGCTGGCTTCCCGCTTGTAATTGTCCCCGTTTTATCAAAAGCAATCATGCTGCTTGTGCCTAGTTTTTCTAAAAAGACACTTCCTTTAACAAGCATTCCATTTCTCGCGCCATTTGAGATCAGTGACAGTGCTGCTGGCATGATGGATGCAACTAGAGCACAAGGTGAAGCAACGACCATAAACACCATTGCCCGGTAGAAGGTTTCACTCATACTCCAGCCGAGAACAAAATGAGGCAGAACCATTAATACCGCAACGGTAATCAGCACACCTTTTACATAGGCACCCTCAAATTTTTCGATAAATGCCTGGCTTGGCGAAACACTTTCTTGAGCGGATTCAACAAGTTTAATAATTTTATGGAATAGCGTTTCTTCATTATGTTTCGTGACTTCCACTGTTAAGGAACCATTTAAATTCACTGTTCCTGCAAATACGTCTTCCCCCTGCCCTTTTTCCTGTGGAATAGATTCGCCTGTAAGGGCAGATTCATCCAAACTTGTTCTCCCGCTTAAAATGACACCATCTGCTGCAATGCGTTCCCCAGCTTTGACCATAATCTGGTCACCTGGTGTTAATGATGAAGCGGCGATTTGAATGGTCGTACCATCTTTTTCAATTAAAGTTGCTTCATCTGGTGCAATGCTCATTAATGCTGTTAAATCTTTCTTGCTTTTATTTGACGTATACGTTTCAAGCGCACCACTCAGTGAGAAAATAAAAATTAAGATAGCGCCTTCTGCCCAATAGCCAATCAGAGCTGATCCTATCGCTGCGAAAATCATTAAAAGTTCCACATTCAAGGTCTTAGACGAAATCGTTTCTTCAATTCCTTCCTTCGCCTTTGCAAAACCTCCAATAACAAATGCTAGGATGAAAAGAGGAATGCTCCACATACTCTGATCCTTTAGAATCCATCCAGTTAGAATAAGAATCCCCGATATACCTGCTGCAATTAATTCTCCGTGCTGTGCCCATTTATGTAAGGACCATTTCGATTCCTTTTGATTTGTCGTTTGGTAAAGTGCTGTATTCTCATTCATGATTGTTTTCTCCTCTCTAATTGATAATCGTTTTCATATTATCAATCGTTGCCCGTTTCTTTTTCATCTATATTTTCTGCTATTTCAAGCTTTTTATTGGTCTGTCACTCATTATAACAGGTTCTGATTAATTTTCAATTAATAATTATTATAATTTCTTTTTGATAATAATTATCATTACTGATATAGACCGTTCCGTCTTCTTCTGAGCACAGTGTATTCAGATGAAAAGCAAACGAACACAAAAAAGAACCAACAGAATTGGTTCTTTCACAGAAAGGATTTGTTCTACGAATTTGTCCACTCTTTGATTTGTTTTTTCGTCAGTGGACCTACATGATTTTTCACCACTTCTCCTTTTTCGTTAATCAAAAAGGTCGTTGGAATGGTGATGATTTGATATTTCTTCATCATTTCTCCGTGTTCATCTAGTATGATCGGGAATGTAAACCTTCTGTCTTTCACAAATTGGGCAACAGCATGTTTACTTTGTTCAGCACCTAGTAAATTCACGGTCAATATGTCAACATCACTCTGATTTTCTTTCACAATCTGTTCAAATTCGGGCAGCTCCATTTTACAGGACGGGCACCATGTTGTCCAAAAATGCAAAATGGTCTTTTTCCCTTTTTCGGGAACCATCTGCATGTCACCATTTAATGTTGGCGCCTCTATCTTTGGCGCCATCACAGGCTCTTTTGCTTCTGCTGCTGTGCTCGTTAGAAATAGAAGCAGGGTCATCATCAGAAGACTGGCGGGTAGATGTTTACGATTCATCATGATCTTCCTTCCCAGTTTTCTTCTAGCTTGCCCTCTCGATGGCGATGACATTCAAGCTTTTTTCAATGTAAGAAACATTGAAACGCCGAGCTCCTTACAAATCGTCGCATAATGCAGTGCAGTCAACAGCAGCATGCCTGTGTTCATCCCTAAAATGACCCCCATCATATTCAAGCTTTCAATTGAACCGAGGAAATACACCATAGAAAAAGAGACGACATGCACCCATATATTATGTAGGAACACATCTTTGATGAGCCCCATTCCGATTAAACACGCTTGAAACGGCATCACAAACAGGTGGCATAAAAAGTATGGCCATAGCAGCTGTAAATAGACAGCAGCTTGCGGTGAATCAAAAAAGAGCTGTGTGAGCGGGTAAGCAAAATAATACATGACCATCACTGCCGGCACCCCATATCCAAACGTTATAAGAATCGCCTGTCTGACACGTTTTTTCACAAGATCATACTGACCTAAAGCATAGGCTTCAGAGACACTCGGAATCATCACAATCATGATGGAATGAGCGATAAACGCTGGGAAAAAACCGATCGACATTGCGACACCAGCCAGCATGCCGTAATGATCAACAGCAAGTGTTCCAGAAATGCCTGCTGCTACGAGCGCTCCTTTGATTAAAAATGGTTCAACCGCATTGGCGATCGCATGAAAGATGCGCATGCCCGTTGTCGGAATGGAAACGGCTAATAGGCGCTTTCGCACATCACTTCCTCTTAATTCAACAGACCTGACATTCACAGCATTTTTTGCCATGACGTATTGGGAGTATAAATAAATAAAGACAACAAGATCACTCGCAACAATGACACCAATGGCGATGAGTACTGCTGTTTCAATATCAAACGAATACCAATGAAAAAACAAAAACAAGCAGATAAGCTGGATCGTTTTCTTCAGCATATTGGCTAAAGCAATTCTGCCCATTTGCTGCTTTCCCATAAAATAGCCGCGGGCAATGGAGGTAAACGCAATAATTGGGATAAGTGACAGCACTAGGCCCTTCATAAGCGGATGATACGACTGAAACACTGGAATGAAAGGCAGTACAATAGCTGCTATAGCTGTTGTTGTACTTGTCACCACAAGTGTCATTTTAAAGGCATGACGGAGCATGCTTTTGTGGAGACGCTCATGTGATTCTGCAATGAATTTAGAAATGGAGACTGGCAGCTCTAAACTGGCGATCACAAGGACAAGCATGATGATTGGAAGGATACTCATATATAAGCCCATTCCATGTTCTCCAAGCTCTCTCGCTAAAATCATATTGACTAAAAACTCTATACACTCCGCAATAAAAGCTGCGACAGATAGCAGAATGACCCCTTTTACAAATCGATTCATGTAGCCTCCCCTTGTCTAAAGCAAATTCTTTTCACATTCTATGAGACAAGTCCAAAAAATATTTTAATAATTGAAGACAAAAAAAGAGCAATCTCATTGATCGCTCTTTTTCTCTATACGGCAAACACGTGACGTCCGATACGTTCTACAATTTTGCGGGAACGAATCCAATGATCTGTTGCCGTTTTTGGATTATAAAAATAGATAGCCTTTGTTGTTCTGTCATGCTCTTTTACTACCTGCTTCACCGCTTTAATGGAATCTTGATCTGCCTTATCATGAATGCTTCCATTCGATACTGGCTGGAAGGCATTTCGCTGATAAATCACACCTTTCACGCTGTCAGGAAAAGAACGATGCTCCACCCTGTTTAAGACAACACTTGCCACCGCTTTTTTCCCTTCGTAAGATTCACCTTTCGCTTCAGCGTGTACCAACCGAGAAAGCAAGTCCATTTCTTCATTAGAATACTGTTTTCCGCTTGCCTTATTCGTTGTTTCAGATTTTACTTTTTTCTTTTGCTTCGGTTTTGAAGACTTTTCTTCTGTTGACGTACTTAGCAATTTCACTTTTGGCTGACGCTTTTCTTCAGAAAATGCTGGGATGACTTGCTCGTGGTCTTGATCTATATATGAAAGCTGATGTTTAACAGGTGCTTGTGAAAGTTCGTGACTTAATGTGCCTTGCTGCTCTTGTATATTGTCCATCTTCATTGCTGCAACGAGCATAAGGATGACAAAAAGAGCTGTATGAATTTTAATCATTCGCCTTTTTCCTCCTTTAATCAAAGTAGGCTGTAAGATACTTGTCCACTCTAACAAGAGCTCATTCTATTTTCACGCACAAAGATTTACATGCCTGTCCAAATTCCGTCATTAAATGGCATGTCCTAGTTGAGCGCACATAAAATGGAATTGTTAGCGCTTAAAAAGGTCCCTTTTTCACCTATCATCATCCTTATGCTCCTGATTATGGGTTATTACATTTTCTTTTCATATGTATCAGAGTCGTTTGAAGTGTGACAAAAGAACGAAAATAAAAAAGCTTTCTCTCATCAATGAGAAAAAGCTTTAGCTTCTTGCTTCTGTAAGATATTCAAAAATAACATCTCCACCATGTTTGGCGATCCCGCGAAAATGTTTAAAATCATCTTGATTCACCAAAACAGAACGAAACGTTAAAAAGTCATCTTTTTGGATGGCCACCTGTTTTTCCGTCCCATTCCGTAAAGATTCGAGGATTGTGAGGATTTGTTCTTCAGTCAAAAAAACCGCTCCTTTTCAGCCATGATCAATTATTAAATATACCATTCGTTAGAAGAGCATACAACGAAAACAAAACAAAAACGTCTTTATCCTTTACATTGGTATGAAAATATTGCAAAATACTTTTTAATAGGGAATGAAATCTGTTTTTAAAGGAGAGGGATCGGTTGAAGATTGCAAAAATTGGAAATGTGATCGAATTTAGAAATGGTTTAACAGGTGTAGTTGAAAAAGTGAATGAAAACTCTGTCATTGTGGATGTCACCATTATGGACAACTATAGAGATCTAGAACTGGATTCACTAACAGTCGTTAATCATAAAAACTATAAAATCATCAAAGACTCCGTACATTAATTTGCAATCCTCAATTCAGACAATCGGTACATACGAAGCAAAGCTAATCACGATTTAGCCAAATGGTGAAAGCTATTTCAATACCCTTCTTTTTCATTTTAAAAAATGATGAGATGCAGTATTAGCTCTAGACAGGAGAAAACTAATATGCAAAATTCCAATGATATCATTGTACGTTTTGGAAAAATGGAAGATGCTGAAATGACTTTAGAAATACAGAAATCTGTTATTGCTGAATCAGATTATTTACTTACATCGCCTGAAGAAAACAAAAAAACCCTCTTAGAACACAGGGAATGGATACAGAAAAGAATAGATAATGAAAATGAGACGTACATAGTTGCTCAAACTGATGAAAAAGTCATTGGATGGTTAGCCTTTGAACATTCATCAAATAGAAAAAGAACTTCCCATACGGGTTCTTTCGGGTTGATGGTGCATAAGAGCTATAGAGGTTTAGGCGTAGGGGAAATGCTGCTAACAGCATTATTACATTGGGCAGAAAAGAACCCTTCAATTGAAAAGGTTAGTTTAGCCGTTTTCTCAACAAATCAAAAGGCCATTTCTTTGTACAAAAAGATGGGGTTTATAGAAGAAGGACGTAAAATAAAAGAATTTAAAATAAATGACCATGAATACTGGGATGATGTTTTAATGTATAAGCTTGTTTAATGCTGTGAAAACGAATTGCAGAAAGTAAGGACATAATATCAATTGAGTCATCAATTTGTTATGTCCTTTTCTTATTTTTACCTTACTTCATATGAAGAAAGCATCAATCTTTTTTCATATGAAAGGTTTGCATTTCCGCCTTCGTCTTGTACATCTCGACTTCCTCGGGTGTGATCACTCCTTTATCAATCAAGAGGGCAATCACTCCAAGCAATGTGGAGGCACTCCATTTATACCGTTCTTTGTTTTGATGTTCGAGTATTTGAAGCTCTTCCCTTAGATCCATTAGCAGCTGCTCTGTCCGCTCTTCTTTGTTTGCCAACTCAAACGCCTCCGTTTATCATTCATTCCCTCTATTTTATCTTACATCAAATGAGATAAGCAAAAAAACATGATCCCCCTTTACAAACGTACGTTCTGTCATGTATAATATGTTTACGAGCTGGTAGCCCCCAGCCGTCCTAGCAAGTTCTATTCCCATTCGTATGAGAAGAGTGACATGACTCTTCTCTTTTTTTATGGTTGATTCGCAAAAAAAGACATGCATCCGGCATGTCTTTTCCTTTTTTCTCATTTTACATGCAGCATTTGTGGTTACTCAGGACATAAGGAAAACGACTTTTTTATACGACTCAAGTAAATCCCCATTAACTTTTTTTGGGGACGATTTGTAATCTCTTCTCAGTGACATTATACCTGTGCTAGCCCGCCATCTACGAACAATTCAACACCCGTCAAGTAACTGCTTTCGTCTGAAGCAAGGAAAGTTACAGCGTTTGCTACTTCTTCAGGTGTCCCAACTTTTCCAGCTGGAACAGTATTTCTGGCATTTTCCATCGCTCCTTCAAGTGCATCACCAAAAAGCTCATCGTATGCAGGTGTAAGAATAACTCCTGGACTTACCACATTTACACGAATTTCAGTACCTTTTAGGTCAAGAATCCAGTTGCGAACTAGTGCTCTTAATGCTGCTTTAGATGCTCCATATACACTAAATGCTGGGTTGCCAATTGATCCAGCAGTAGAGCCCGTTACAATAATAGAACCTACTTTGTCCGGGAATAGTGATAGCGCTTTTTGAACAGTAAAAATGGTTCCTTTCACGTTAATGTCGAACGTTCTATCAACCTGCTCTTCAGTAATTTCACCTAATGGAAGGAAGTTGCCGATGCCTGCATTAGCAAAAAGGATGTCCAACTTACCTTTTTCCTGCTTTATCATGTCATATAGTTTGTCTAAGTCTTCAAGCTTAGAAATATCACCTTGAACACCGGTTACGTTCTTGCCAATTTGGTTAACAGCTTTATCAAGTTCGTTTTGTCTACGTCCCGTGATATACACATATGCACCTTCGTTTACAAATTTTTGTGCAGCAGCAAGACCAATCCCACTTGTTCCACCCGTTACAAGCGCTATTTTACCTTCAAATTTACCCATACTTAACACTCCTTTAGAATTCATATTATTTTATGTCTAGTACCTTTAAGTACTTGAAGAGCAACTTACAAGATATAGTATCCTCCAGCAAGCACATTATCGGAAGTACCCACTTTTTTGTGATATAGTAACTAAAAAGTAATAAATGTGGAATGGAGAGCTTTAGACATGAAAAAATTCAGCTGCGGGTTTGAAGTGACAAAGGAAGTGATTGGCGGAAAATGGAAAGGCCTTGTATTATACTTTTTAATGAATGGACCAAAGAGAACGAGTGAATTAAAGCGCATTATCCCAAATATCACTCAGAAAATGCTGATTCAAACACTTAGAGAGCTTGAGACCAGTGGACTTGTGACCAGAAAGATGTATAATCAAGTACCGCCGAAGGTTGAATATTCATCCACTGAACTTGGAGACTCTCTTAAACCTATCTTGCAGGAACTCTGTCAATGGGGGAGCCAATATGCGGAGCAAGAGTATGCAGAAGGTGAATATGAAATTGTACAACCAGAACAACTAAAGTTAGGATTGAAGTAGCTGCTGAAGTAAATGCTAAACAACATCAATACCATCACCTAACAGATGAAGAACAGTCAGAAATAAATGAGATAGTCAATTTTGAAAGTGAAGTTCTAATCAGAAGTGTCATGGACTATATTCAGGAGAACTTTGATGGAATTCAAAAAAGAGCTGTTTCAAATGTTAAAGAGAAGGTTCAGAAACTTAACTTTAAACAATAAATGAAGATATGATCATAATATTTAATGCCTATGATCTCTAAATAGGCATTTTTTCTTTCGGATAAAAAAGAAAAGACGTACAAATTGTACGCCTTCATCTGCTTCTGCACTATCAATTTTTCACTGCATAAAAGTCACAGTTCAGGTTGCACCTCAGGTCACACTTTTTCATACAATTCCCATGAGTATTTTCAGGTATGACTTTTTCCACTTTAATGTGACACCAATTCGTTTCACACTCCGTCTCACACAGCGGAATAATTACCGATTATCAATTGTCTCCGGATACATATCATGGTTCATCATACGGTATTCTGCCATTTCCTCATATTTCGTGCCAGGTTTCCCGTAGTTCGTATACGGGTCAATGGAAATACCGCCTCTTGGCGTAAATTTGCCCCAAACTTCAATATACCTTGGATCCATCAATTCAATCAAGTCGTTCATAATAATGTTCATACAGTCCTCATGGAAGTCACCATGGTTACGGAAGCTGAACAAATATAATTTTAGCGATTTACTTTCGACCATGATTTCATTTGGGATATAGCTGATATAAACTGTCGCAAAATCAGGCTGACCTGTTTGCGGACATAGTGAGGTAAATTCTGGGCAGTTGAATTTCACAAAGTAATCTCTATTTGTATGTTTATTTGGAAACGTTTCAAGCACTTGTGGTGCATAATCAAACAAATAATTGGTTCCTTGGTTTCCCAGTAGCGTGACACCTTCTAATTCTTCTGGTTTTCTTGTCGTCATGTCATCTCTTCCTTTCTATACGCCTCGTTTATTTCCCCACAATAACGTGTGCAGCTGCGGCAGCACTCTTACGCGGTTTAAGTCTGGATCTTGCGCGACTTGATCGACAAGCGCTTCATATTTCTTTAATAAATGCGTCAATAAGTACGCATCATCAGCTGTCGTCGTGTCATCATTTCCTACCTGCAAATAAAAAGGAAGCTCAGGATATTTCGCATGAACATCCTTCGCATACGCTAGGTCACGATCGTCAAAGATCACGACCTTCAGGCTAGCATGCTGCAATCTATTCCCGCTTTTCAGCTCATCTATAATACGTGTTAGTTTCGTAAAATCTGTTTTCATATTCGAGCTTGGCGGCTTAGGAGAAATGGTTAAATCATCAATTTTCAAAAACCATTCCTGATACATCGTCCCTTGTGTTTCAAGCGCTGTATCAATTCCCTCTTCATGCAGTAAATCAATGAGGGATCCCATTTGTTTTAAAAGCGCTGGGTTTCCCCCTGAAATGGTGACATGAGAAAAAGCCTGTCCGCCTATTCTTTTTAATTCTTTGACAATGTCTTCTGCCTCAAGCCACTGAATGTCATGCTTCGCTGAGCCATCCCATGTAAAGGAGGAATCACACCAGCTGCACGAGTAGTCACAGCCAGCCGTTCTGACAAACATGGTTTTTTGTCCAATGACCATTCCTTCTCCTTGAATGGTTGGACCAAAGATTTCTAATACGGGAATCGCTTTAGCCATTGATCTCAACTCGTTTCGGACGGTAAATGCAATAGCTTGTTGGTGTCTCTCTGACAAAGACCTGAACACATGCCGGCTTGTTCGCTAAAGTCGATAAATACGATGCGACTTTGTCATGTACGGTCTTTGCTACCACCTCAGTGGTTGGCATCGCGTATCGATCGTTTGATGAGAATTCCTCATGATCATTGAGCAGCGTGTGATCGTACTGCCCATGAATGAGCTTTTTCAATGTACTGAAATTAACAAGGAAACCCGATTCATCTAGCTCGTCTCCCGCAATCGTGATATTGATGGTGTACGTATGACCATGAACACGGCTGCATGCGCCCGCATCTTCTCGCGGGATGAAATGGGCAGCAGATACATGCATGTCTTTATTTAATTCAAATGAAAATGGATGATCGGTTTGTGGATAGATTTGAGAAAGCATTTATTTCGCCTCCTTCATTTCCATATAAGTGTCATAGCCATTTTTCCGCAGCTTACACGCAGGACATTCCCCGCAGCCATCAGAGATGATGCCGTTATAGCAAGTGAGCGTTTCATTTTTCACAAAATCCAGCGCATTAAGCTCGTCTGCCAGCTTCCATGTTTCTGCTTTATTCAGCCACATCAGTGGTGTATGAATCACAAATGGTTTTTCCATTGCTAAATTCACTGTGACGTTGCAAGATTTCACAAACTCGTCACGGCAATCTGGATAGCCGCTAAAGTCTGTCTCACAAACACCTGTGATAATATGTCTTGCTCCAATTTGATACGCAAGAATAGAGGCGAAAGATAAGAACACTAAGTTTCTTCCTGGTACAAATGTGGAAGGAAGCTCTCCTTCTTTTTCCTCAATGTCAATGTCATCTCTTGTTAAAGCATTAGGTGCCAGTTGATTTAAAAGAGACATATCTAACAGATGATTCTTCACACCTAATTTGTCAGCGATTCTTTTGGCGACATCAATTTCTTCTTGATGACGCTGATTATAATGAAAGGTCACGGTTTCTACCTCTTCAAATTGTTGAAGTGCCCATAATAAACATGTCGTACTGTCCTGTCCCCCGCTAAAGACAACGACTGCTTTTTCATTTTTCATTTTCTGTTCTCCTCCTTTTGCAGATGAGTACAACCGTACAACACTGCATCTGAAAGGCTCCTGAAAACCCCTATTTTTCTCAAAAGAAAAGACACCTTTACATGTGTATGAGGTGTCCCAGCCATAAAAAATAAAAAATGCCACATCCAAGGATACGGCAAGTCCTTAGTTTTTTATAGAGGGTTTTGCTAGAACCTCTCCCGTCTTCACGGATTTTTGTTCAATTTTCACAGAGGATAGTGTACCACATATTTTTCATGCAGGCTATCCTTTCTTTACTTATCTAGCGGGGCAGGCACTTTTTTTAGACAAAGAAAGAGGATAAAAAAGATGCTGACATAGCCAAAAACCGGATAAACCGTTGAAATCAGTGTACCGTAACCAATTTTACTAATCACATAGCAGCATATGAGAATAAGTGATATCGTAAAGATGCTGTTCATTCGGATATATGCCCTCACCTGTCTCTCCAGCCCGTATAAATTGCCTATGACGGATGTAAAAACTTCACCGAAGATGACAAATAAATAAATGAGATGAATCGAGTTTGCGACTTGATACACTACCTGGGCCATTGGAATATCAAACGCCTCCAGCATATCTAATGAAGAAAGAGATAAGAAGCAAGCAAGCAAAATGAGTGTCAGCATGACGCCCCCAAGCACCGCTCCCTTTTTAATGACTGCTTCAGAGGTCATTTCATTTGCGACGGGTACTAACACTGCCTGTGACAGTGCTAAATTAAAGGCACCATATGACACGGCTGATAATATCCACTCGCCCTCACCCATTTGCAGCGCAAGAACATAACTTTCACTGCTGCTAAACACAAATGAATCAAGAAACACGATCATTGAAAAGAAAATCAGCATTGGAACGACAAGGACGTTGACTCCAAATAGCCCTTTTGAACCTTTAAAGAGTACAATGACGCTCAAAATGATCGTCAAAAAGATCCCATACTCCTTCGATATGCCAAGCTGTTCTTCAAAAATAGCCCCTGCGCCTGAAATCATGACTGAGGTGACACCAAGTAAAATAAAAAACATGACAATATTAATATATCGACTCGCAGCTGCGCCAAATAAAAAACGGTTCATATCTTGATAAGATTCTGCTTCGATTCGTTTCGAAATCAGCATCATTTTTGCCCCAAGGCCAGTAAAAATAACACCGCTAATCAGGATCCCTAATAGTCCAATCCAGCCAAAACGAACAAAAAATTCTACGATTTCTTTCCCTGTCGCAAACCCAGCTCCAACCACTGTTCCTACATAAACAAAGGCAAGCTGAAAAGCGGATTCATTTGAACGTTTCATGTGACCCCTCCGCACCCATCACTTTCGATTGTCTCTTTTTTATCCTATGAGACAAGTTCCTTGAAAAGAAGGACAAACCATGATTAAATGCAAAAAAGGATTTTTATTCCCCTTTGAGCAAAACAGTTGAAAGTCAAAATAGGTCAGAGTATACTATAGTCAAAGATGGTCAAACAATAGACCATTTTCTTTAACATTCATTGGTCAAATAAAGTCAAACTTTATTTTAAGGAGGTCATGGCAAATGCGTTGTCAACATTGTCAAGTAAATGAAGCAACTATTCGCCTGAATATGCAAGTAAATTCGTCCCGGAGCCAAATGGTTTTATGTGAAGACTGCTATACCTCTTTGATGGAGCAGTCAAAAATGAAAATGGGACCTCAGCTTTTTGGAGGAAGTTCATTCTTCTCTCAGGCAGCAAGTCATGCCCCAAACATGGAGCAGCCAAAGCAAAAAGGCTTACTCGATGAGCTTGGCCGTAACTTAACAGATGGAGCAAATGCTGGTTTAATTGATCCAGTCATTGGCCGAGATGAAGAAGTCGCAAGAGTCATTGAGATTTTAAATAGAAGAAATAAAAATAACCCTGTTCTTATTGGTGAACCAGGTGTTGGGAAAACAGCGATCGCAGAAGGACTCGCGCTCAAAATTGCGAGCGGCGATGTGCCAAATAAATTAAAGAACAAACAAATCTATTTATTAGATGTCTCCTCACTTGTCGCAAACACAGGTGTACGCGGTCAATTTGAGGAAAGAATGAAGCAGTTAATCAAAGAACTGCAAAGCCGTAAAAATATCATCTTATTTGTAGATGAAATCCACCTTCTTGTGGGCGCAGGATCTGCAGAAGGATCAATGGATGCTGGAAACATTTTAAAACCAGCCCTTGCAAGAGGCGAGCTGCAGCTAGTAGGTGCGACGACATTAAAAGAATATCGCCAAATTGAAAAAGATGCTGCACTCGAACGGCGCTTCCAGCCCGTTATCGTAGATGAGCCAACACAAGATGAAACAATCGACATCTTAAAAGGCATTCAAGATAAATACGAGGCCTATCATGGTGTCACCTATTCAGATGAAGCAATCAAAGCGTGCGTTCAATTATCTTCGCGGTATATTCAAGACCGTCATTTGCCGGATAAAGCCATTGATTTAATGGATGAAGCTGGTTCAAAAGCGAACCTCTCCATTGATGCAGCAAGTGAAGATGAGCTGACAAACCGACTAGCGCAAATTGCCGCAGAAAAACAAGCTGCGCTAAAAGAAGAACAATATGAAAAAGCAGCGAAGCTACGCGATGAAGAAGAAGCCATTGAAGCAAGACTTCAAAACAAAACAACTGAAAAAGAGCATATCGTTACAGCAGAGGACATTCAGGCCATTGTGGAACAAAAAACAGGCATTCCTGTCGGGAAACTCCAAGCAGACGAACAAACCAAAATGAAAGAAATTGACGTCCGTCTAAAAGCACGAGTGATTGGACAGGAACATGCGGTTGATAAAGTGGCGAAAGCCGTGAAAAGAAGCAGAGCTGGTTTAAAATCGAAACATAGACCAACAGGCTCCTTCCTTTTCGTTGGACCAACAGGTGTCGGGAAAACCGAATTGTCTAAAACGTTAGCTGAAGAATTATTCGGTTCAAGAGATGCGATCATTCGTTTAGATATGAGTGAGTACATGGAAAAACACTCTGTGTCCAAACTCATCGGTTCTCCTCCTGGTTACGTTGGACATGATGAAGCTGGCCAGCTGACTGAAAAAGTGCGCAGAAAACCATACAGCATCATTTTGCTGGATGAAATCGAAAAAGCACACCCAGATGTACAGCACATGTTCCTGCAAATCATGGAAGACGGCCGCTTAACAGACAGCCAAGGCAGAACGGTCAGCTTTAAAGATACAGTCATCATCATGACAAGTAACGCAGGCAGCGCAGATAAAACGGTCAAGGTCGGCTTCCAGTCTGATCAGGAAGAAGCGATTGAGGAACAATCACTCATTGATTCACTAAGCAGCTACTTCAAACCAGAATTTTTGAACCGTTTTGACAGCATCATTCAGTTTGAATCATTAGACAGAGATGATTTAGTGAAGATTGTTGATCTTCTGCTCAATGAGCTGTCAGAGCAATTAAAAGAGCAGAATTTAACAGTCCATGTCACAAATGAAGCGAAAGAAAAAATCGCAGAGCTTGGATATCACCCTGCATTTGGCGCTCGTCCACTTCGAAGAACCATCCAAGAGCACGTTGAAGACCAAATGACGGAGATCCTGCTTGAAGAGGAGCAGCTTTCTGGATTTACTGTGGATGTTGAACATGACGAAATCGTCGTAAAAAAAGGATAACTACATCTTCAGGATGATATGCATCTCCATCATGTTGCGGCGTCTAAGTTCCATCTGAACGACGACGCTCCCCCGCCTCTTTTCCTTTACGATAAAAGAAAAAGAGGTGGATCACATGATGAATTGGAGCTACGATCTTGTTAAAATCATGTATGAAGAAAAATTAAAAGAGCTGCTTCATTTAGATGAACCCGCTCAAAACGATTAAATAGAGACTCCCTTTATATGAGAGGGAGTTTTCTTTTTACGCAGATAGAAAGCGCTTTCTTCAAAAATTCTTCACAGAAAGTGTCTTAATTTTATATTCTGACTAAAACCCTTCTGGAAAACACCGATATTAACTATAGAAAAAGATAGTTAAAGGATTTGGTGAGATAATGGACAAAACATCGTTAATTGGTATTATTTTAGCATTTATTGCACTAGGTGTCGGTATGGTTTTGAAAGGTGTGAGTCTAACTGCTCTTCTCAACCCGGCGGCTATATTAATCATCATTGTTGGAACGGTTGCAGCTGTTGTCATCGCATTCCCTTCTAGTGAAATTAAGAAAACACCAAAATTGTTCGGCAAAATTTTCAAAGACAGCCAGCTTCCAACGATTCAAGAAATGATCCCTCTATTTTCAAACTGGGCACAAATTGCGCGTCGTGAAGGTCTTTTGGCATTAGAAGCAAGTCTTGAGGAAGTCGATGATGATTTTCTAAAGAACGGGTTAAGCATGGCAGTTGACGGCCAAAGTGCTGAATTTATTCGAGACGTCTTAACAGAAGAAGTTGACGCCATGTCTGAACGACATCAGTCAGGTGCATTAATCTTTACACAAGCTGGTACATACGCTCCGACGCTAGGGGTACTTGGCGCCGTTGTCGGACTTATTGCCGCACTTGCCAACATGGGAGATATTGAAGCACTTGGACATGCGATCAGTGCTGCCTTTGTCGCCACACTGCTTGGGATTTTTACCGGATATGTGTTATGGCATCCATTTGCCAACAAGCTGAAGCGTAAATCAAAGGAAGAAGTAAAGCTTCGTCTGATTATGATCGAAGGTATTCTTTCTGTTCTTGAAGGTCAATCTCCAAAAGTCATTGAACAAAAACTTCTTATGTACTTACCAGCAAAAGAACGTGCAAATCTTGTCATTGAAGAAGGAGAAAATCAAAATGGCTAGGAAACGTAAAAACCATGATCATGAAGACCATGTAGATGAATCTTGGCTTATCCCTTATGCCGATCTACTAACGCTTCTTCTCGCCCTCTTCATTGTGCTCTTTGCATCTAGTTCAATTGATGCGGCAAAATATGAACAGATGGCTAAGTCTTTTAATGTAGTTTTTACTGGCGGTACTGGTGTTATGGATCAATCCAGCATGCAAAGCACGGAAGAAACTGAAAACAGCAACCAAGTCAAGAAAGCAGCCGAGGAAGAGAAAGATGAAGAAGCCAAAGCAAAGGCTAGGGACCAAGCGGTTCTCACAAAGGTCAAAAAGCAGGTCGATTCATTCATTGCAAATAAAAAACTTGGTTCAAAGCTCGAAACAAAGCTTACAGATGAAGGTCTTCTCATTACGATTGAGGACAGTATCTTCTTTGACTCTGGACGGGCAGTTATTCGCCCTCAGGATGTCCCGTTAGCAAAAGAAATCTCAAAACTGCTCGTCATTAATCCTGCTCGTGACATTGTCATTAGCGGACATACAGATAATGTACCGATCAGAAATTCAGAATTTGAATCAAACTGGTATTTAAGCGCCATTCGCGCTGTGAACTTTTTAAATATTCTTCTTGAAAACAGCAATCTAAACCAAGAGAACTTTAGTACAAAAGGATACGGCGAATTCAAACCGATTGCCTCAAACGATACAGCAGAAGGCAGAAGTAAAAACCGGCGTGTAGAAGTACTCATTTTACCGATTGAGAAAAAAGCGAAATAAAAAAAGAAGCCAGCGGCTTCTTTACAGATTGTTGACAAAGGGCTAAAATGATCTCTATTTTAGCCCTTTGTCTTCTTTTCAGCGTGATAGAATACCTTTGCAGTCTAGGAACGAGCACCGGCACGCAGGACTGACAACTGAATGCGAGGGATTGCTTGCGCGCTGAAAAGGAAGCCAGCGGCTTCCTTTTTATTTATTCTTGATGATCATATAAATGCTTTGCACGTAGCCCTACATGTTTGAGCATATCGATGCAGGCATCTTTCTCTTCTTCGCTGAGGACACTGATCATCTCATGAATTTCTTTCGCATGATCTGGGAAGATGTCATCAAGCAAAGCTCGTCCCTGCTTGGTAATATGCGCAAATGTCACCCTGCGGTCTTCTGCACAAGCCTTGCGGCTAAGGAGTTCTTTCTTCTCCAATTTATCAACCACATACGTGATGCTGCCACTTGCAAGTAAAATCTTATCACCGATTTGCTGAAGCGGCTGATCACCTTTATGATACAGCAATTCTAGCACAGCAAATTCAGTTGGATTTAGCCCGTGCTTCACAATATGTTTGTTCATGTGATGATTAATTGAGCGATAGGCACGTGATAATACAATAAATAGTTTCAATGATTTTTCAACATTATGATTTTCCATTTTTTATCATCCTTTATGAAATGCAACCCACTAATGTGACATTAATAAACAATAAGTAAAATGTCAACATTTTGATCCATCTTTAGCACGAAAATGAGACCAGAACGAATCACCTAATTTTTTAAAAATCACACAAGTCATCGTAATAAAGATAGGTTCAATGCTATAATAAGTCTATTAGGTAATACGTTGGAGCGATGAATGATGAGTATACTGAAAGGGTTTTGGAAGAAGATCAGGCTTTACCTTATTTTGGTCATGCTTCCAACCCTAATCATTAGTTATTTTATCTATGAAAAAGAAACTGAAAAAATCGATTTAAAGAACAAACAAACCGCTACACTTATGTTAAATATTCACAAAAATCAAATGAATTATTTAATAAGTGAAACAGAAGCGAGATTAACTTCCCTCGCCATGGGATTTGACCAGCCGCTTGAGACGAAAAAAGTACAAAACATCCTAGAGAAAATCTATAAACAAGAACCTCGTTTTTCAGGTCTGTATCTCCTAGACAAAAAAGGAAATGTAACAGCAAGCACCACCCCGTTAAAGGAAAAAATTAACCTATCATTCAGAGATTACTTTAAACGCATTCAAGTGACCAAGCAGACCGTGATCACAGACAACTATGTGAGCCGAATTACAAAACAGCGGATTCTCTCCATTTGTGTGCCTGTTCTCGATGAAAACGAAGAGGTCACCAATGTACTGATTGCCGCCATTCAAATTGATTATTTAAGAAATATTATGAATGTATTGAACCCTGATCTTCATTTTAAGATGCTGAATCAAAATGGACATGTCGTCTTTACAAGCGGTCCACAGCCAGTACCCGAGGGCGGCAGCACCGTGTCTACATATTTAGATGAAAACAGCTGGAAGCTGGAGGTCTTTCCGCAGCGTGCTTCAACAAGTGAAGTGCTGTCTGTGATGCTCATCCCTTTATCCAGTGCGTTTATATTATTAAATATTTTATTCACACTCGTCCAATATATCGTGTTAAGGCGGCAAACTCAGCAGGAGCGTCATCAAAATGAAGCGCAAAAGCTTGAATTGATCGGAACACTCGCAGCAAGTACAGCACACGAAATTCGCAACCCATTAACAGGGATTAGCGGATTTATCCAGCTATTGCAAAAGAAGTATCATTCAGAAGAAGATCAGCTCTATTTTTCTGTCATCGAGGAAGAAATTAAACGGATCAACCAAATCGTCAGTGAATTTCTTGTATTAGGAAAACCAACGGCAGAAAAATGGCAGAATAACTCTGTAAAAGAAATTGTAAGTGAGATCATGCCGATCGTTTTCTCTGAGGCAAATCTTTATAATGTCGAAGTGGATTTGCAAATCAATACGATTCAAGATGTCGGCGTGTATTGCACAAAGGATCATATTAAACAAGTTGTTTTAAATGTAGCAAAGAACTCTTTAGAAGCGATGCCAAACGGCGGTCATTTGAAGATTGTGATCGAAGCTGAAAAAGAACATGTCATCATTAAAGTAGAGGATACAGGTGAAGGCATAACAGAAGAGATGTTAAAGCACATCTTCCTCCCCTTTATTACATCGAAGGAAAAAGGCACAGGTCTTGGGCTTGTCGTGTGTAAACGAATCATTTCGATGTATGGCGGAACAATTGATATTCATAGCGAAGTGAATAAAGGAACGACTGTCATGATCATGCTTCCTTCTGCTCACTCAGCATAACTGAAGATGTCAGCCGGTTTTGCTTATGCAAGACCGGTTTTTCATGTCAATAAGAGGGGCGGTTCACAGATAAAAGACTCATTTGAGACACAAGATCATGAAAGGAGGGGGCAGATTGTTTCTCATGAAAAAGAAGATGCTGATACTCATTCATCAGGTTGTCCAGTTCTTGACTATATTTAATTGTCTTCTCACCAGTGTAACCTTCCACTTGAGCAGCTTCTACCATTTGTTTTCTCTTCTCATCAATGGACATCAGCAATTGTTCTTTCCTTACGTAAATATTCATGATCTCAGCTCCCGCAATGATTTCGACTGTCTATGCTCAAAATGATCCGACACCAAAATTATACTTTATTTGTAAATTAAATTAAATATGCTTATTTTATTTAATTTTTTACAGCCTAAAGACCTTTTACCCAATCAAATTTGGGGGTAAACTTCAAATTTGGACAGGACTGACACATTGATTAAACAGAATTTTATCCTATGCAGAAGATCAAAATCAACTATTTTCTTTCTCATTTTATGTCTAATTTCCTAAAAAAAAGCTGATCTTCCGCCTCATGCGGAATGATCAGCTCTATCATTAAACCGTTTCTTCCTCATAAATTGGCACCCAGCCCTCAGTTGTGACAAATATGCGAACTGCGACCACTTTGCGATCCTCTTGAAGTGTAAAGTAATGACGAATGTTTGGCGGAACAGAAATTAAATCACCTGGATTCAATCTCACATCAAAAAAGACGCCATCCTTGCCTTGAATAGCAAAGATTCCGTGCCCGCTCACAATAAAGCGTACTTCGTCATCTGTATGGTGATGCTCACGTTTAAAGTTTTGGAGCAGCTCATCAAGATTTGGCGTGGCATCAGATAATGAAATGACATCCTGCGCTTTGTACCCTCTTTTTTCAGAAATACTTTGGATTTCCTTTTGGAAAACAGTCAAAATCTCTTCCTTTTCCTCATCGGTTAAATCATACTTTTCTGATAAACGGTTTGGCAGCTTTTCAATATCCCAATGCTCATAAATGACCCCTTGGTTTTCCAAATATGATGCTACCTCTTGCTCGCTTTCAAGTAATGTGTTCTCTTCATTATGAATCAAAATCGTCGCCATGTGTTTTTCCTCCTTTTTATCTTACAAGCCGCTGTTGATAAAGCGCTAATTTTAAGTGATAGCTAAATAAAAATTCATATGCTTCTAATACTCGTTTTGCTTCAAAGGCTGTTTTTCCCCAGACCGTGATGCCATGATTGCGAATGAGTACAGCACCAGATGACGCCTCTAGTGTCAGATGCTTTTCAAATTGCTCTGCAAGCTGCGGAATATGAGCTGGATTTTCAATAATCGGAATCGACACTTCTGCATCCTCTTCCCAATAACCAAGCGCTTTGATGATTTCGTTGCCTTTAAAACGAATCTCTCCCTTATCCCCATACAGCTCTGACATCACATTATTATCGATTGTATGGACATGGAGGCAGCAGCCTGCTTTCGTCCGTTCATATACGTACGTGTGAAGCAGTGTTTCAGCTGATGGTCTAAGCGGCTCGTTCGGATCATGGGGCTGGCCTGCCGCATTTACTAGCACAAAATCTTCGTTTGTTTCTTTTCGTTTATCTTTGCCGCTTGCCGTCACCAAAAACGTGATTGGATCATCCGACACCTTGATCGATAAATTACCGCTTGTTCCGAAAAACCAATCTCTTTGAGCCAGTTCACGTTTAACGTCTGCTAGCTCCTGCCAGCGTTTGCTCTTTGCGTCTGCCATTCCTTCACTTCCTTTACTTGAACAAATTGCGCTTGTAGATCAATAAATGTGTCATATTCCTTGTGTACGAGCCCGAGCTCTTGACATTCATTGAGCAAGTAGTCGCGCGCAAACGTAATATCCGCATGCTTCGCCGCCTCCACATCAGTCACTGAATCTCCGATCATGATGATGAAGTCATCCTCATGAGCCAGCTTTCGAATGATTGAGGGCTTGCAGCATCCGCAGCCATTTTGACATTGCGTATCGCAGGCATGCGGCCATTCAATCTGAATATGGCCTTCCACAAATGATGCATGGTTGCAATAAATATCGTCTCGATCGACAATGCCTTCGAGGATGGGGTAGACAAAAAAGTCCATCCCCCCGCTAAGTACATAGAAAGGAATATCTGATTTTTTTACCTCATCGACAAATTGCTTAAATCCTTCTCGAATCTCTGTATCCTCTAAAATAAATGATTGAATGGCATCCTTCTGATCACTTTTCAGTAATTGAAACATCTGCCCGACGCCTTCTTGAATGGTGATTTCCTTTGACAGGACACCATCCTTCAGCTTCGTCCATTCACTTGGTGCAAACTGTTTCATGATGCGGATGATATTATCATTTTTTGTAATTGTTCCATCAAAATCACAGCATACAATTGGTTTTTTCATTATTCTGCTACCCTTCCCCAAAGATCAAGTGCGGCTTTTAAGTCTTGGCAGGAAGCCGCCTTATCTTGGATGGACTCTTCATGTATCACGGCATCAATGATCGAACGAAATGCCTTCCCTCCGCCAATGGCTCCCCGCGGATGTCCGTGAATGCCTCCACCTGCATTTATCACATGATCAATTCCAAAATCTTTGATCAATACTGGTACCATTCCTGGATGAATGCCTGCTGACGGGACAGGGAATGTTTTTTGAACCGTATCCTCTTTTACGCAAGCTTCATAGATTCCAAAGGCATCTTTTTTCGGAAGTGCAACCGATCCATAAGGTGAGGGAAAGAGGCTCAAATCAGCGCCAGTATATCGATTTAATTTGCCTAAAAGAAGAGAATGCGAGAATCCATATTCAGGAGAGGATGTCAAAGCACCACTCACAGCGGGATGCGCCATAATCGGCAGTGGAATGTCTGGGTCCTCAGCTAGGCTTTGCATGACATCAAGGCCGTATGCAAAGACATTGAATAAGAGCGCATCTGCCCCAAGTTCAGCGGCCTTTCTCGCTCGATCCTTCAGGTCAAAGGTTCTGCCCGTTAAATTGACAACATACAGTGTGCGGTGTCCTGTTTCTTCATAGGTTTCTTTTAAAATCGCTTTTCCTTCTTTGATTCGCTCTTCAAAAGGGGCTAATGGACTTTCGAATAAAATTTCATCGTCTTTGATGAAGTCAACCCCGCCTAATGCCTGTAAACGGAGCTGCTCTTTTAAATCCTGCATATCACGGCCGATAACGCCTTTAAAAATACTCATCAATAATGGACGATCAAACACATTTACCTTTTTTCGTATGCCATCAATTCCAAATACAGGTCCTGGCAGGCTTTTTTTAAATTCTTCAGAAAATTGGATATCGACTAGCTTCACTTTTCCGTCTAGTGAAAGCTTTCCAAAAATCGTCGTAAAAACAGCTGGTAAATCAGCTGAAAAGTTTGCCTCAGGATAAGCAATGGTCACCTCTGATTGATAAAGGCCATTTTCGGCTGGAACAGCCTTTTCTAATACTTTTTCAACTCGGCCTTTATGCTTTTGAAGCTGCTCCTTTTTGAGCTGCGGCAAATCCGTCCATGATCCAACTGTTAAACCAAGCGCGATCTGCTCTGCTTTTCGATTTATTTGTTCATCCTCTCGATGTGTTAATACGTATGTTGCCAGTAATTCACTCACTAGGAATCCCCTTTCGATTGCGTCATGCATATGTTCAATAAAAAAACCTCTTCAAGTGCTTCATGAGCGCCTTAAAGAGGTTGTTTCGTGTCATTCATCCGAATCTTATCTCTCAGCGCTTGCTGCAAGAATTAGCACCGTGCTTCATGGAAGTCGGTTGCCGGGCTTCATTGGGCTAGTCCCTCTGCCTACTCTTGATAAGAATATTCAATTTTCTTAAATATTGCCTGAATTATCGCACCATTTTTTTATGTTGTCAATGGCTTTTTTTCAAACAGCTTCAAAGCAGCGATGCGCTGAGCGGCTTCTTGTAACCGCTCCTCACTTGTTAGAAGCCCTACTCTCACGTACCCTTCACCGTGAGCACCAAAGCCATTACCTGGCGCAACAACAACATGTGCCTTCTCTAATAATAAGTCAGAAAAGGCTTCAGATGTATATCCTTCCGGCACCTTTAACCAAGCAAAAAATGAACCCTTTGGTGCACTGACTTCCCAGCCAATTTCTTTGCAGGCAGCCATCCACACATTCCGCCTTTTCTCATATCGATCATTTTGCACCTGCACGCACGTTTGATCGCTTAATAGCGCTTCCGCTGCTGCATCTTGAGTGGCTTTAAACAGCGAGACAAACAGATGATCCTGATAAAGCTCAATCGCTTCAATAACAGACGAATTTCCTGCTGCAAATCCTACTCTCCACCCTGCCATATTGTACGTTTTAGATAATGTGTAAGTTTCTATTCCCGTCTCTTTCGCTCCCTCTACTTGCAGAAAGCTGAGCGGCTTTTCTCCATCAAATCCAATGCCGCCATATGCAAAATCATGGACTACACATAGCTCGTGATCTTTCGCAAACGTAACGGTTTCTTCAAAAAATGCACGGCTTGCCGTAGCCCCCGTCGGATTGTTGGGGTAATTTAAATACATTAATTTTGCCTTTTTCTTATCATCTTCAGGCAGCAAATCGTAGTCAGGTAAAAAATCATTTTTTTCAAGAAGTGGCATGGTTACCATATGCGCTCCAGCAAGCACAGCGCCTGACCAATAATCAGGATAACCAGGATCAGGGACAAGAAGCGTATCACCCGAATTCAGCAGACATTGCGGCAGCTCAACAAGCCCTGCTTTCCCGCCAAATAAAATCGCAATTTCCGTTTTTGGATCAAGTGTGACGCCATATTCTCTTTCATAAAAAGCGGCAGCAGCCTTTTTTAATTTCGCTGTTCCACGGAATGAGGAGTATTGATGATTTTCAGGTTTTGCTACCGCTTCCTGCATGGCTTTTACAATGTGCGGAGGAGTTGGCTGATCAGGATTTCCCTGCCCCAAATTAATGATATCTGCCCCTTCCCGCACTTTTTTCTGCACCTTTTGGACAAGGGACGCAAAAAATTGTTTCGGTAATTGTTTCAACACATCTGATTGCTGGAATTCCATTTCTTCACCTTCTATTCAAGTTACGTGACAATACAATCACTGTAATGGATTGTTTTATGAATTGTAAAGCAATTTTGAAAAAAGATTGACATGTAAAGCGCAGCTCTGATAATATCTTGAATTAAGAAATGCAATCAGACACGAAACAATTACATATTGATTTCTCTTATCGAGAGTTGGGCGAGGGATTTGGCCTTTTGACCCCAACAGCAACCGACCGTTAATACCACTGTGAAGTGGGGCGCAGCAAGTAACGCGCCAAGACAATTGTCTTATAGGGCACGGTGCTAATTCCATCAGACGTATGTGCTGAGAGATAAGAGAGGCTTTGAGCATACACACCATCAAGCCTCTTTCTCTCAGGAGAAAGAGGCTTTTTTATATGATTTGGAGGGGAAGCAATTGGTTACACTTACGGCATCATATGAAGAACTAACAGAAAGCTCGGCAGTTGCACTCGCAATTAGACTTGGCTTGATCCAAGAAAGCAGTCATTTGACATGTACTGAAATTGGGGACGGGAATTTAAATTACGTCTTTCATATTTATGATCACAAACAAGAAAAAGGATTGATCATCAAGCAGGCGCTGCCTTATGCAAAGGTGGTAGGGGAGAGCTGGCCGCTTACATTAGACCGGGCAAGAATTGAAAGTGCCGCCCTGATCAAGCAGTCAGAATATGCGCCTCACCTTGTACCAGCAGTCTATTATTCAGATACAGCTCTTGCAGTGACAGCCATGGAGGATCTCTCCCACTTAGAAATCGTCAGAAAAGGGCTAATTGCCGGAAAACAATATCCGCATTTATCTGATCATGTTGGAGAATTTTTAGGAAAAACACTTTTTTACACATCTGACTTTGCTACAAATCCTAAAATCAAAAAACAATTTGTGAAGCAATTTACGAACCCTGACCTGTGTGATATCACAGAAAAACTCGTCTTCACAGACCCTTTCTTCGATAGTGAAACAAATGACTTCGAAGAAGAATTAAGAGAATCAGCAGAAGCGCTTTGGGCAGATCTTGAAGTGCAAGCTAGGGCAGCAGAATTAAAGCGTATCTTCCTGACATCAGCTGAAACATTGGTTCATGGAGATCTTCATACAGGCAGTATTTTTGCAAATGAAACTGAAACGAAAATCATTGATCCAGAATTCGCGTTTTACGGTCCCTTCGGATTCGATATCGGCCACTTTATCGCCAATCTGTTCCTGAATGCTTTATCTCGCGAGAATGAACACGAGCAGCAGCACCTTTTTAACCATGTCGTCAATGTATGGGCAACCTTCAAAGAAGTGTTCACAAAAGCTTGGAAAGAGGACAGCATTGAAGCGTTTAGTGTATCGGACAGCTTTTTAGAAACAACGTTTGACCGGATTTTAAAAGAAGCAACAGGCTTTGCCGGCTGTGAGCTTGTCCGCCGAACAATTGGTCTTGCTCATGCCGCTGACCTTGATGCAATTCCATCACCAACTAGACGGATTCAGCAGAAAAAAGCAGCACTGACACTTGGAAAAACATTTATCAAACAATATCATGCAGTGGAAACAGCGTCTGACCTCGTCGCATTATTCCAGCCATCTGTAAAGGAGTGACGGGTTTTGTCAAAAGAATTTGAAGTCCCCCGTTCTGTCGAATGGGAAGAAAACCGTATTAACATTTTAAATCAGCAAAAATTACCAACCGAAACCGTATTTGAGCATTTATATACGAAAGAAGATGTGTATGATGCGATTGTGTCATTAAAAGTACGCGGAGCGCCTGCGATTGGCATTACAGCAGCTTTTGGGCTGGCGCTTAGTGCACAAGCAATTGAAACAGAAGAATTGGATGTTTTTAAACAAGAAGTCATTCGAATCAAAGAATATTTAAACAGTGCTCGTCCAACCGCTGTGAACCTCGCCTGGGCATTAGACCGGCTGCTGCAGCGCATTCAGCGTGCAGCATCAGTGAATGCAGCCAAAACAGACCTTGTGCATGAAGCCATTCAAATTCAAATAGAAGATGAAGAAACATGCAGACAAATCGGTCAAAATGCACTTCAGCTCTTTAAATCAGGTGACCGTATCATGACCATTTGTAATGCAGGCTCCATCGCAACGAGCCGGTATGGAACAGCCCTTGCTCCCTTTTATTTAGCCAAAAAGAAAAATCTTGATCTTCACATTTATGCATGTGAAACACGCCCTGTTCTTCAAGGCGCTCGTCTGACAACATGGGAGCTCATGCAAGGCGGCGTGGATGTGACGCTCATTACAGATAACATGGCAGCCCATACGATGAAGGAAAAGCAAATTTCTGCTGTCATTGTTGGAGCTGACCGTATCGCCCGTAATGGAGATACAGCGAATAAGATTGGAACGTTAGGTCTTGCCGTTCTAGCCAAGCATTTTAACATTCCGTTTTTTGTAGCAGCACCGCTTTCAACCTTTGATGTATCCACCCGCGACGGGTCAGATATTCCAATTGAAGAGCGCGACCCGCTGGAAGTAAAGGAATTAAACGGCGTCCCCATTGCACCGCCTGATGTTCAGGTATTCAATCCCGCCTTTGATGTCACTCCTCATCATCTTATTTCAGGCATCATTACAGAAAAGGGAATTATCACATCGAACTATGCAGAAGAGATTGATGCTCTTTTCGCCGAAAGCATCTCCCAGTGATCGCAAAAAAGCGCCGTGTTCTTGTCATTTAAGAGCACCGCGCTTTTTTGGTTCTTGATTCGTTTTTGTTAAGATTTCTTTTTTTTGTTCTTCTGTCAAAACGTTCATTTTGACACATAGTGACGTCACGGCATACATTTTGCCTTTTTTGCCCCAAAACATGCCAGCGCCCTCCTTTTTCCCTCAACCAACTTTTTTAGCTTAATAAAAGGATATGTCGCTTGACAAACATTCGGAACAGGTCAATCGATTTATTTTTGAACAAATGGGATGCCTTCTAATTCAAGGAGGACCGCTTTCATGTCTGTTTTCGATCCTGCATAGCCCGTCAGAGTCCGGTCTTTTCCAATCACCCTGTGACACGGGATAAAAATAGGTAATGCATTTCGTCTGTTAGCTTGTCCGATGGCTCTTACAGCCTTTGGATTGCCAATCGCTTCTGCAATGTCTGCATAGCTTTTTGATTCACCATATGGAATGGCCGACAATGCTTCCCACACCTGCTCTTGGAACGGAGAACCAGTTTGCTTGAGCGGGAGATCGAATACTTGCCGCTCACCTTTGAAATATTCATCTAGCTGCTTTTTCGCTTCTTGTAAGACAGGCGTATCTGCTTGCTTTAGATTCGCTGCCTGCTTTTTTGCTAAAAACGGTTCATCATCAAACATCACCTCGATGATGGCACCGTCCTTTTCTAGTATGTATAATTCCCCGATGGGTGCGTGATAGACGGTATAATACACGTTACTGCTCTCCTTCTTGTTTCTGCTGCCTAAGTGGCAGCGTGAGATGGAAGACGGTTCCTACGCCTTCCTCACTTTCTACCTCAATGGTTCCTTGATGCTCTTCAATAATTTTATAACTAACCATTAAGCCAAGTCCAGTTCCTCTTTCTTTCGTTGTATAAAAAGGCTCGCCTAGACGCTTTAGCTTATCCTCTGCCATTCCGCAGCCTTCATCACGCAGTGAAATGACAATATGCTCCTCGCCCTTCCGCTGAATGCTCACATAGACATTTCCTTTGCGCGGCATGACTTCAATTGCATTTTTTAAAATGTTAATAAAGACCTGCTTTAATTGGTTTTGTTCACAATAAATGAGCGGAATCTCATCCAGCACATTGAGATGCATTTGAACATTGCCAAGATTCGCCTGTGCGTGCAGAAGATCCATCGTGTCTTTCACAATTTGCACCACATTTTTTTCTTCATATACAATGGCTTGCGGTTTCGCTAAAATCAAAAATTCGGTGATGATGGATTCAATCCTTTTCAGCTCTGATGTGATGACATTAAAATAGAGCGAATATTCCCCTTCTATATTTCCTTTTAACAGCTGAATGAAGCCTTTTAATGCTGTCATCGGGTTTCTAATTTCATGAGCAATTCCAGCGGCAAGCTCTCCGACCACATGAAGGGTATCTGATTTTCTCACCCGCTCTTCTAATTCCTTCCGCTCTGTCACATCTCTAAAGATCGCCAAATTCATATTATGGATAATGTTGCGTTTAAAAGAGAATTCCAGGATACGCTGATCTGGATGGTTCAGTACAAACGGAACCTCATTATCCATTTCATCTAATGACATCGCCTCGGCGGGCTGAGCCAAATTTTCTATTTGATAAGGAGCAAGGATGTGGAAAAGATTCATTTCTGTTAAATGATCGTCCTTCAATTGAAGCAGCTCGCTGGCAGATGGATTGACTTCAATGATTCGGTATTGATTATCAAAAAGAACAATGCCGTCCATTGAGCCATTAAAGACTTTACGGAATTTGAGCTCACTTTCGCGCAGCTCCTGCTCCATTCTTTTTCGATCACTTACATTACGTAAAATGGTTAAGTGCTGTCCTTCTAATACCGCATGCTTTGAAGTAAACTCAAGCTCTTTATACTGTCCATTAGCCATTTTGAACAACAGCTCTTCCCTTATTTCATCATTCCGGATATAGCGTCTTCTTGTTGGTCTATATCTCTTATCAGATTTGACGAGAAAGTCGGTGAGTTTTTTGCCAATCAGCGAGTGCATCGGTAATTCAAAAATTCGGCAGGCTGATTCATTGGCTTTCACAATCTCTCCATCGTCCGCCCATATGATGATGGCATCCATTGCATTTTCAAAAATTTCTCTAAAGCGTTCTTCACTTTTTAACAGCTTCTCTTCCATCAGTCTTTTTTCTGTAATATCCCGCATGATGGACATATAAAAACCACTCATCACATTTGATGTAATGGTGAGTTCAAATAATTTTTGCTGGCCAGATTGAAGGGTAACAGGAAGCTCCCCTTTTGCTTTCCCTGTTTCTTTAAGTGACGTTAAAAGATGCTGCAAGGCGGGAAGATTTTCTTCTTCGACAAATTCATGTAAATAGCGATCGGTTAAATCAGTCTTTTGCAGCTCAAAGCTCTGACAAAAAGAATGATTCGCATCAATCATGCAGCCATCCTGATCAAAAATGACCATCCCGTCAATGGCTCGGTCAAACAAATCTTTGAACAGCTGCTCATTCATGGAGCGTTCTCGTTCTAATATTTTCTTTGAAGAAATATCTCGCATGACCACAATATATTGCTGACTCATGGTATCGTGCTCTGCGACAAATTCAATGTATTTTGTCTCACCATTTTCCAGCTGAATGGAGATCTCTCTTTTTAACGTACCTTTTCGAAAAAATAGATCGAGTGAACATTCAATTTTATCTTTCGGGATGCCGTATAGGAAATCTAGAACGGATTTATTGAGGAGGTCTTCTTTCGGTGTCTGGACAAGCCTGCATGTTGCTTCGTTGGCTTGGATGATGTTGAGGTGCTGATCAAATATAAAAATGGCATCTAGCGTCTTATTTAATAGCATTTTTTGTTGCATTAACTCAGTTCGCAAATATTCGTTCTCTTTTTCTAATTTTCTGATATCTCCCGCAGGGGTTAACCTATTGCCATCGAGCGTTTCAGTCATTCTCTTACACTCCTTTTCCAGCCTCATTCCTCTACAATATTTCTACAATATTTTCATTGTTCCTTCATTCGACTCATAAAAAAAGATAACTTTTTACACGAAGACTGTCTCATTTATTTCATTTGGATGACAGGATTGTATAACGGTTCACTTTTCTTACGCTTCTTTTACAACCATTCTACAATTTCACATCAAATAGCGAATTGAGCGAAAATGTATTTTAGAATGAGGCAAATAAGGGAACAGTGCACTTAGAATATTTATGTTTGAAATCGAGCAGGAAAGGTGATGTTATGGCATCTTCACGAGATAGTTATTTTGATAATGCGAAATTCCTTCTGATTTTTCTAGTTGTTTTTGGTCATTTGTTACGATCATTCATTCATGATAATGACTGGATGCTCTATTTATACAAGTTTATTTATACCTTTCACATGCCCGCCTTTATTTTAGTTTCTGGCTTTTTTGCAAAAGGGTTTAGAAAACCGGGCTTTATGAAAAAAGTCGCCGTTAAGCTGATCATCCCATATTTAATCTTTCAGGTGATCTATTCGGTTTACTATTATCTCTTGCAGGATCAAAGCATGGCCAATTTAAATCCAATTGATCCACAATGGTCCTTATGGTTTTTAATTAGTTTATTCTTTTGGAATTTGCTGCTCATTCCTTTTTCAAAACTGCCGTTTCACTGGGCGATGATCGTCAGTTTATCGATTGCTTTACTCGTCGGTTATGTGGACAGCATCAGCGATACACTCAGCTTATCACGTACGTTTGTCTTTTTGCCTATGTTTTTAGCTGGATTCTATTTAAAAAAGCAGCATTTTGAATTCATCCGTACAAGCAAAGGAAAGCTGGCAGCACTTTTTGTATTAATGGCTGTGTTCCTGTTTTGCTACTTCTATGAATTTGATTATTCCTTCTTATTTGGCTCAAAGTCGTATGCTTCTCTTGGGGATGAAGGAATGATTGCGGCGATGAAACGAATGGCATGGTATTTGCTTGCATTTGGCGCTACTTTCAGCTTCTTTGCATTAGTTCCAACACGCCGTTTCTTCTTTACAAAATGGGGAACAAGAACGTTATATGTTTATTTATTACACGGCTTTGTGATCAAGCTGCTAAGAACCACTTGGTTTGATGACTGGGCGCTAAATGCAGCAAGTGTACTCATTTTATTGCTGCTGACCATTCTGTTAACCTTTACCCTGTCTAGCACTTTTGTCAAAACCGTTGCACAGCCAGTGATCGAGCTCAAAATGACCAATCTCATGCGAACGATCACCGGCAGGCAAGGCAGTTATATCAAATAAAAAACGATCCTTCATGGATCGTTTCAGATTGTTGACAAAGGGCTAAAATGATCTTTATTTTAGCCCTTTGTCTTCATTTCAGCGTGATAGAAAACCATTGCAGTCTAGGAAGGGCGAGTACCGGAGCGGAGCGAATTTGACATTCGTGAGCACCGGAGCGCAGAACTGCGGGCGAATGCGAGGGTTTGTCTACACGCTGAAAACGATCCTTCATGGATCGTTTTTTCTATTTCTTATTCTGCTGACATGCATCATCTTTCTTTGGCTTTACCAACGTATCAATCCATTTGCTGCTGTTAATATCTCCAAGCTCACTGCCAAATTCCTCTTCTAAAATATCTGGGTCCATTGGCTTTTTATGGTCCTTCATCTCTTTGCTCTTCGTATGCTTCTTAGTCACGAGATGCTCCCCCTTGTTTCCCTTTATGAGAATTTCGGTTTGCCTGACGATCTCTTGATTGTTCGTCAAATTGAGTTTGTCCTTGATCATGTGCCATACTTTCTGTCGGCGTCATATTATTTGTTAGTGCTTCATTTTTCGCTGCTTTTCTTTTCATCTGAATTCAGTCCTTTTTTGACAGGTTTAGTTCTTCTCTTAATTGGTCAAGGAGTTCTTTCATTTGCTTGACCGTCACTGGCTTTTCCTCAGGTTTTAACTCATAGCCAATTTGCCCATTGGCTTCTAGCGTGGCTTTTTTGAGACAGCTGATGTCAGTGATGCCTTGCTGCTTTAAACGCATTTTAAATTCGTCCCTTGTGAGCCTTGTTTTCTTCAGCTTATGATCAAGCATTTGGCCATCCTGTAAAATCACGACCGATTTGCCTGAAAGCAATTTTTCAAAAAAATCCGATTGAATTGACAGCTTTTCCATAATGACAAGTGCCACAATAAAGATGGTAGCTGCATAAATGGTTTCAAGTAAATTATGCTCAATAAAGGGTTGGATAATAATCGATCCGATTGAAATCATGATGACTGTTTGTTGTACAGTTAATTGACTAATCGATTTAGGCCCTGCTATTCTCAGCAGCAAGGTACCAACTAGCAGCATGACAATTGCTTTCCATAACACATCCAGCACGTCTCGTTCACCTCTTACCTATAGATTGCGAACATCCCATGTGATTTAGCCAGTTAGATAATGGAAATAAAAAAACAGCATTCGAATTGAATGCTGTAAGATGTTGACAAAGGGCCAAAATGAAGATCATTTTGGCCCTTTGTTTTCATTTCAGCGTGATAGAAAACCTTTGAAGTCTAGGAAGGACGAGCACCGGAACGGAGCGAATTTGACATTCGTGAGTACCAGAGCGCAGAACTGCGGGCGAATGCGAGGGTTTGTCTACACGCTGACAGCATTCAAATTGAATGCTGTTTAGCCAATAATGACGCGCTCTTTCGGATAATGATAATTTGCTTCGCTTTCTCTTCGGCCTATTAAATATAAAAAGCTTGGAATACCGATCCGGCCAATAAACATGACAACCATGATGATACATTTACCAAACACAGTGAGATCTGAGGTGATCCCAAGCGACAGCCCCGTTGTTCCGAAAGCAGAGCAGACTTCAAATAAATTTTCAAGAAGTGTATTATGCTCTGTTAAGGATAACAGGAACGTAGCGCCAAAGACCAAAATAAAGGCCATCATGGTTACCATAAGGGATTTATTAATATCCGCTTGATGAAGCTCTCTCTTGAAGATTTTAATGGACTTATTTCCCCTAGCAAAATGAAACAAGGCAAGTAAATTAAGAGCAAACGTAGTTGTCCGAATGCCGCCCCCCACAGAGCTTGGGGAAGCCCCGATAAACATGAGCATACATAAAAATAAAAGCGTCGGTTCCGTCAGCTGCGTAATATCTAGCGTTGTCAGCCCCCCGCTTCTTGTTGCAGTCGATTGAAACAAAGAATAGAACAAGATTTCGTGCCAGCTTTTCCCTACAAAGCTAAACCCGGCTTCAAGTGCATATATTCCAATCGCTCCAACAACCACAAGGCCGCCGAACGTGAGCGTTGTGATTTTTGTAAACAATGAGAATGATGCGTGCTTTCGGTCCTGATTGAACAAATAATCCTTCACTTCCACGAGCACAGGAAAACCAATCGCTCCAAAAATAATCAGCAGCATCGTAATAAACTGGACGAAATAATCATCTTTGTAAGGAATAAGAGAACTCCCTGTAATATCGAAGCCCCCATTGGTTGTCGCACTAATACTTGAGAAGAAGCCATGTAAGAAAGCGCCTTGCACATCGTAATACTTGAGAAAATACATGCTCAAAATCAGCCCGCCGACAAACTCAATCAGCAAAATTAAATATAAGACCTGCTTCATTAGTTTCACAATTCCAGATAAATTGCTTTGGTTTTGATCTGCCATGATAAGCTTTCTTTCTTTAATTCCAATTCTTTTTCGCATAACTAGCCATACGAAAGTACCAAGCGTCATAATGCCGATGCCTCCGATTTGCAGAACAAATGCAAGGATCCACATCCCTGCCACACTAAATGTTTGTGAGGTGTCGACAACAGTCAGTCCTGTAACACTTACAGCACTCACCGCTGTAAACAAGGCATCAATGAATGTCCATTTGACTCCCTCTTGATGAGCCACTGGCAGGCTGAGAAGAATAAACGACACGGTCACAGCAAGAAAATAATAAAGGGCAATCAACTGAAAAGCTGACAGCCGGTCAATTAGCTTTTTTATAGGATTCATTGTCATTCCTTCTTTTATCTATCTTTTCGAATACCTTTATCATTTTAATGAAAAGAGACATGATTTTAAAGCTATTTTATGCTTTATTTTCTTTTTCATCAAAAAGAAAAGACATCCTGTTAAAGAATGTCTTTTTCCTCTTTCTTATTTTGCTTCTAGTCTTCTGATTCTTTCGTTTAAATCAGGGTGTGTTGAGAAAAGAGAAGCTTTTCGTTTACCGCTGATTTTAAGTGTAGCGACTGCTGTTTGATCATCATCTTTGATTCTTGACGTGTACGCCTCAAGTGAACGAAGCGCATGAATCATTTTATCTTTACCTGCAAGGTCGGCTCCGCCGCGGTCTGCATGGAATTCACGGTGTCTAGAATATGCAAACACGACAAGGCTTCCTAGGATAGAGAAAATGATTTGGAAAACAATCACAGCGATAAAATGAACAATCGGCACAAGCTCTTCGCGTGAAACAAAACGGCTTGCGATCCATGCCGCAATTCTTGAAAGGAACACAACAAACGTGTTGACAATTCCTTGAAGCAGCGTCATGGTCACCATGTCACCATTTGCAACGTGAGCGACTTCGTGGGCGATTACACCTTCAACTGCTGCATCATCCATTTCCTGAAGCAATCCAGTTGATACCGCAACAAGTGATCTTCTCTTAGAAGGACCTGTTGCAAAAGCATTTACTTCAGATGATTGATAAATACCAACCTCAGGCATTTTAGAAAGGCCTGCTGCTCTTGAAAGTCTGTGCACGCGGTCAACAAGCTGCTGCTCATCATATGTTAATGAATCCTTTTCTGGATTTAACACGCGTACACCCATCATCATTTTTGCCATCCAGCGAGACATTGCAAGTGACATAAACGAGCCAACAAAACCAACAACTGCACTGAATACAAGAAGATAAAGGATATTAAGTCTTCCGTCTGCTCCTATATAAGAACCAACACCAGTTGCTGCACTAATAACCGACAGTACAATACCAATCGTAGTGATAACAAGAATGTTCGTTAATATAAACAGAAATATTCTCTTACCCATACATAACCTCCGCTGTCATATTAAGTTCAAATGAACTTATTAATAAAATTATAAAAATAAACGTCTCAAATTGCAAGGAAAAAGGAATCACTTTCTTTGTTTATCATAACGGCTAAAGCCCCGTCACATCAATATTTACGACATTTGCCCCAGCAGAAAAGTGAACAAATTGTGACGCACAGGTCTGATTTTGAGTTTATTTTGCATTTTCATCAAAAAGAGACTATGATGTTGAATTAGATCAATAATCACGTTTTGACGTACAAATGAGGTGGAACATGGTTACTTTTAAATTAACGAGAATTGACATGACAAGACTTCTGTATTCTCTAAAAGGAGAGGGAGATCTGACTCCGCTTCAGCTTTTGAAACTATCTGTAAAAAATGGCAAGGATCATGACTATGATGAATTAAAGATCCCGTCTTTTTTTGAGAAGCTTGAACGGCGGAAGCAAAAATCAGAGCATGGTCTTTCTACAAATGAAATTGTAGAGCTTGGCAACTTGTGTGAGCTGACTTCTCTTAAATCGACGGCGATCCAAAATTGGATCAAACGTGATATTAAAGATATGATTGGCCATCCAGAGCTTGGCAAGAAGTACTCTATTGATCAGGTCGTTATTTTATTAATTGTCAGGGATTTAAAATCAGTTTTTGACTTCGATACCATACGTATGATCTTATCTGCCTTATTTAACACCATCACAGATCGAACAGATGATATTATTAGTCCAATCCGTTTTTATGAAGCATATGCGCACGTCCTTGATTTTATTTATCACCATACACAATTTCCATTAAAGGAAACAAATTTACGAGAAATAACCGAGGAGCAGACAGACAAGCTTCATGACGAGTTTACAGAATTGACGAAGAGCCAATGGAATTTGATTAAAGGGATTATCAGTTCTACCGTCTTCTCTGTATTTACTTCTCATTTGCAAAGTACAGCTCAAGAAATGATGTATAATACGCTGCAGCTGAATAAGGGATAAATAAGAACCGAGGTGACCTTCATCATCTCGGTTTTTTGTACAGCAATTGCCAGCATAATTGTACGGCTTTTTTTTCAAAATAAGAAGGCGCAACAAACATGAGGTGAAAGGAGGAATACGAACATGGCAAATCGAAATCAACTTCTTGTTCCTGGAGTAGAACAAGCTTTAGATCAATTTAAATACGAGATCGCTCAAGAATTTGGCGTCACTCTCGGTTCAGATACAGTTTCACGTGCAAACGGTTCTGTTGGCGGTGAAATCACAAAAAGACTCGTTCAACAGGCTCAATCACAAATGGGTAATCAATCTAAATCATGACATGGTGAAATACGCCGGAGCTATTCTGGCGTTTTTTTATTGTTGATATGTGTGCTCATGCCGGTTCTCGCGATAAGGAAACGGTGCACCTTTCCCTTTTTGCTTTGCATGTTCTCTTTTTTGTTCAGCGGATGGATGGTTCTGATCCCTGCCGTTTTTTTTTGCGTGTTTTTCTGCATCACCACGTGATGTACCGTTCCAGTGTCTTCTTTCATCAGGATCAGTTGAGTGATTTTTTTTTTGCTCTTTATCGAAAGAATGATCCTTTTCTTCCTTTATGTTGCTGTCTTTGCTTTCATTATCAGGTTTTTGAGGCTTTTGAACAGATCCTTGCTCTTCCCTCTCTACCTCCTTCTGCTCTTTGTGCTCAGCTTCAGGAGCCTCTTGATCTGGCTGCATCTCTTCGCTATCGTCTGTCTTTACGTCTTCTTGATTGTCTTTATCTGCTTGTTCTTCTTCATGTTTCTTAGGATCTTCTTCCTTCACAGCATCGTTCTCTGCTGCGTCTTCATCCTTTTTGATGTCTTCATGTTCTTTATTTTGCATTTCTTGATTTCTAATATATGTTCCTGTTGAAATGCCTGCCTTTTGAGCTTTTTCTCTTGTTTCCAGGTCACTTTCCACAGTTTCCAGCTTATAATTGCGTTTTTGATATTCACCAGAAATGGTGTTAATTTTGCTTTTTACGTTTGTTTTATATGTATTGTCCTGCTTGTTTTCATAAACGGTTGAAATATAAATACTTTTAGAATTGTTCACATATCCTTTTTTGTCACAGTCATCTATAATTTCCTGCACGACTTTGGTCATGTCGTTTTTTTCTAAATCCTTCATACTCGCCAGTACTTGCTTTGCATCTTTATTCAGCGGTGTGACACCGATCACTTGATAATTGTGATCAAGCTTCAGCTCAAAGCTTGGATTAATGTCAATTGTCATATACGCATATGCTTTTTGACTTGAGAAAGATGGCATCATAGTAAAAATCACGACAATAATCGCTGCTATTGATAGGATTCCTGCATTTAACGGACGTAAACGAAGCAGGTCAAAAAAACCGGCTCTTTTTCTTTCGAGACGTGATTCATTCGGAAATGTCACTTCTTGGCCGATTTCATAGTTTTGCTCTTCATATTTTGTCCGCAGAAATTGTCCATCAGGGGTCAGCAGCGTGACATATTTTTTGTTTTTCTCTACTATAATGCCTCTTCTCATGAATTAAGCACCCCTTTAAGGTAATCTTTCAAATACACATAGTCACCTGTCATAATGATCGCCATCGCAATGATATATTTTCTATTTCTCTCAATCGTTTTGCGGCTGACTTCCACTAGCTTTTCCAGCTGTTTGACAGGCAATTGTTTTTTCTGAAATAAAATGGTTCTCAGCTCATCGTGTTCAACGAGTGTATGGGCTACTTTAATGGCATTTTGCCTGGCATCTGCATGCTTTGGTGAATGCTCAAGCAGCTCTTGAAACGTGAGACCGTAAACTTTCAATCGTTCTTTAAAATGTTCAATCTCTTCTCTTCTATGTTCTTGTTCAATTAAACGCCTATATTCATTTGCAGAGAGCTCTGCTTCAATCATGCTTTGAGAGTATTCGCCATTCTCACTTTCTTGCAGGTCCATTTGAACCGTTGGCGCATTTCTTGCTTCTTTTCGAATATAGTCAATCACTTTTCTTTTAATAATTAATTCTGCGAAAGCAAGCAGTGAGTTTCCTTTTTCGGCAGAGTATTTTTCTATCGCTTCATTAAAGGCTATTAAGCCTATGCTGAATTCATCATCTTTTTCATCTATATATCGTTTACAAACGGATGAAACCGTCTTAGCGACAAATGGTTTGTATTGCTCTATTAATGCATTTTGCAGTTCGATATCACCTTGTTGAATACTGATAGCCGACTGCTCTAATGTTTGCTTTTTCTTTCCTTTTTTAAACAAAAGGCTAAGCAATGGTTTCACCTCAGTTCTCCCTATATTACTCATTTATGATAGCTAATTTATGAGGGAAGCGCAAAGGAAGAAATGAGGAATTCATTTCCTGTTACTCAATTATGACATGTATGTCACCATCTACTTTACAATGTTTCGTCTAAAAGCAAAGAAATAAGGGGGTATCTCCCCCTTATTTGTAATATACGTGTTATGAAAATGAAATGATATTTCTTTCAAAAAACCTACTCTCCCAGGCGTGCCTCTTGTTTCTCCTCGTTTTCCTGTCCGCCTTTTCTTGATGGACTTGATAAAAACCAGCCAAATGCTGCAATTGCGAGAAGCACTGTCCAGAAAATGACTTTCCATAATGCTGAATGGATAAAATGAGACGATACGACCCCAATAGCTGGATGTGACAGTGTATAAAGCGTGAGCTTCACACCCACCCATCCGACAATGACAAATGCTGCTGTTTCTAGGCTCGGTCTTGTTTTGAGCAGTTTCACAAAGACCGTTGCTGCAAATCGCATAATAACAAGACCAATGATACCGCCTAAAAGAATAACAATAAATTGACCGCCATCGAGTCCGCCGATTTGCGGAAGACTTGTTTTTGGCAGTGTCACAGCTAAAGCGACTGCCGCTAAAATGGAATCTACAGCAAAAGCAATGTCGGCAAGCTCTACTTTCACGACTGTTGCCCAGAAACCGCTTTGTTTCATGTTTGTATCTGTTTCCTTTTTCTTAAATACGTGCGATTTTAAAATATGGTGAATGGAAATATAAAGAAGATAAATTGCACCAATGGCTTGAACTTGCCACACATCCACTAAAAACGAAATAAGAAACAGAGAACCAAACCGCATGACAAACGCACCTGCAAGTCCGTAAAACAGTGCCTTTTTTCTTTGTTTTTCAGGAAGGTGTTTGACCATCACGGCCATGACCAGCGCGTTATCAGCTGCTAAAATCCCTTCTAATCCAATCAGTACGAGCAGAACCCACCCGTACTCTAAAATAATAGCTGCATCCATCATCATTCCTCCTTGTTTTTATCTATTGTCCCACAACAGACAAAGGCTTATGAATGCAAAAAAGACCTTTGCCTGTAATGGCAAAGGTCTTGCTAGACATGTGATATGTAGAATCATGCCAACAAAGCCGATGAACATCTGTCCATGTAATGACGACTTTGTTTCCGGTAAAAACCGGACGCTACTCCCCTTTGGCGGGATTTAGAATATTTAGATTACTTATATCTTAATCAATAGACACTGAATTGTCAACAGGTGACTTTCTGTTCGATCCATTGATTAGGCAGTTGGCGTTTCTGTTTTTCTTTTTCTTCGTTTTATAAATAGGTACAGAACAAACAATAACACAACACCGATTCCAATTGGTAAAAGATAAGGATCTAACATAGCGCCAACCTCTTTCCAGTTCTCCCCAAGCATAAACCCAAGATACACATACACAAACGTAATTGGTGTAATCGCCAAAAACGTATACAGGCAAAAGACCCACACATTCATCTTAGCAATACCGCACGGGATGGAGATCAGTGTTCTGACTCCTGGTATAAACCGGCCGCTGAATGCGACCAATCCGCCATGCTTTTCAAAGAAAGCATCCGATTTATCAAGTGACTCAGGTTTTATAAAAAAGTACTTTCCATATTTATTTAAAAAGGGTCTGCCGCCGTAACGTCCTAACCAGTACAAGGTCAACGGGCCAGCCACGCCGCCAATGGAGCCGGCCGCCACAACACCGATAAAGGCCATGTCCCCTTCTGAGACCCAGTAACCCGCAAGAGGCAAAACCACTTCAGCAGGTACAAATTCAATGCATAATGCGAGGAAGATGCCAAAGTATGACAAGTTCTTAAAGGCATCAGCTAATGAAATAATAAAATCTTCGATGTTTATCAATCCCTTTCACACATAATCATTTGACTGATTCTATCTCTTTTAGAATCACACCATATATTAAACGAATAAAACCGAAGAAACGATTCACTTTTCATCGTTTTTTTACATTAAATTTGATTTTACTATAAAAGAAGGATGAAAAAAACGTTGATTGTTTTATTTAAGTGAAGGAAAGGTGAACACAGAAGCCATTCGATCCGATATATTAAGTATATGTCTGTTTTAAGATACAGGAGGTTTTCTTACATGACCCATTTAACAGGAAGCTACAATGGATGGCTTGTCTTTCTGTCAATCGCTGTCGCCGCTGTCGCCTCCTACTCAGCTCTTCATATAGCCAGCAGGGTAGCACAGTCAAGCGGTGCAAAGAAAAAGGTATGGCTGCTCATTGGTGCAATGATCATGGGAATGGGGATATGGTCGATGCATTTTATTGGCATGATGGCATTTCAAATGCGTGTTGGCATTACATATGATACGTCCTTACTGATTTTATCGATTTTGGCCTCATTTATCGGATCCTTGATTGCTTTTTCAATATGCATTCAAAAGCAGGTCTCTAGAAGAAGGCTGCTCATTAGTTCAATCACTATAGGTACAGCTATTTGCAGCATGCATTATCTTGGAATGGAATCAATGGCCAATGTCTCAATCAGCTATGATCCAGTCCTCTTTTTTCTTTCATTTTTCATCGCTGCCATTGCCTCCTACTTTTCATTGAAGCTCTTCTTTCGTGTTGAGCACATGAAAAGTAAACGGAAGAATTATCTTTTAAAGAGCCTTGGTTCAATGTTGATGGGCGGTGCTATAGCAGGCATGCATTATACTGGTATGGCTGCCTCTACCATGTTTTATCATTCAAATGGACAGGCCGCTGCAGGCGGCTATCTTGAAATGTCGCCATTCAGTCTGTCGATTTTCATCGGATTGATGACACTTATTGTTCAAACGCTGATGATCTTTGGTGCCTATATTGATCACCGGATCATGACGCAGTCAGATCAGCTGAAAGAAAATGAACAGCGGTTTCAATCGCTCATCAAACATAATATAGACGGCATTATCGTGTTATCTGTCGATCGAAAGGTTCTTTCTGCAAATGACTCTGGTAAACAAATCTTAGAGTTGTGCAATTCTAAGATTGGTGATGATGTCAGCCAATATGTGATGCCGACTGAGTTGTGGGAAGAATTTATTTCTCAGTCAAAAAAGGCCATCACACGCGAAGCAGAACTGAAAGCAGCAGATCGTTTTTATTATTATCATGTCACTTACATACCTGTTCATGTGAACAATTCACTCGACAGCATTTATCTTGTTTTAAAAGATTTAACACAGCAGCGGATTGCAGAAAAAGAAATTCATGTGATGGCACATTATGATGCACTAACAGAGCTTCCTAACCGCCGCCACGGCATCAATCATTTAAATGATGTTCTCTCTGCTCAAGAAAAGTCAAAAACATCAACAGCGGTTCTGTTTCTGGACTTAAATCGTTTTAAAATTATTAATGATGCACTTGGTCATAACATAGGAGACTTACTGCTGAAAGCTGCCGCAAACAGACTAACGCAATGTTTACCGGACAATGGCTTTATCGCAAGACTTGGCGGTGATGAATTTTTAATGATCTTTCCCCACATGGATCATGATACACATAAAATCGAACAATTTTCTAAAAATATCATCCATCAATTTGAACGTCCTTTTTTCATCCAGAACCATCAGCTCATTACATCGATCAGCATTGGAATCGCTATCTCTCCGCAAAATGGAAAAAACGGGATGGAACTGATGAGAAAAGCCGATATGGCCATGTATTTATCCAAAAAACATAAGCAAAGCCGTTATGAATTCTTTACCGAATCCATGGAAAGATTGAGTGAGGACAGGTTAAACCGGGAGCTGGAGCTGAGGGATGCCATTCAAAGAGAACAATTTGTCCTTCACTACCAGCCGCAAGTCAGTGCCAAAACAAGAAAAATGACTGGGGTTGAAGCCCTTTTAAGAATGAAGGCACCAGATGGTTCCTTAAAGTCACCTGAAGCTTTTATTGAGCTGGCAGAGGAATCAGGACTGATCATCGATATTGGCAGATGGGTCATTGATACGGCTGGCAAGCAGGCAAAAAGGTGGTATAACGATGGGCTAAAGATCCCTGTGGCTGTCAATTTATCTGCGAAACAATTCAATTCTGAAGACTTAATTGATTTGATCAAGCTGACACTGAAAAAATACGATCTGAAACCGTCACTCTTGGAGCTTGAAGTCACAGAAAGTATGACAATGGACAATATCAAGCAATCAAAACAGGTGTTAACGTCGTTGAAACAGCTTGGCGTCCGCATTAGTATTGATGATTTCGGTACAGGCCACAGCTCATTAAGCTATTTAAAGGATTTACCGATTCATCGACTGAAAATTGATAAATCCTTTATAGAGGATATTTTAAGTGATTCAAAGTCTGAACAGATTACAGGGGCTATTATAGCGATGGGACATCAATTATCTCTCGAAGTGATAGCAGAAGGTGTTGAAACATTTGCACAGGCTCAGCTATTATCTGCCCAGGGCTGTGACGACCTGCAAGGGTTTTATTATGCCAAGCCGCTGCCAGCAAGCGATATTGAAAAATTCATCGCCTATCCGGCGCTGCTTGACACATAAAAAAGGTGCCATCATTGGCACCTTTTCGTTTTATCTAAATAATAAATGCTGACTGTGAATACCTGCTTTTTTCAATAGACTAATCAATTGCTCTTGCTCTTCACGCGTCAGACCAGAGAATGCACGCGCAATCCGAAGAGAGTGGATCGGATAAATCTTGTCAAGATAGCTTCGCCCTTTTTCCGTTAAATGGGCATAAACAGACCGTTTATCCTTGGGGTCCTGTTCTCTTTCAATGAAACCATTTCGTTCTAATTTGTCAATTACGTACGTCACATTCCCGCTGACAAGCAGGAGTCTTGAGCCGATTTGCTGAAGCTTTTGAGCACCTCTTGTGTACAGTAATTCAAGAACGGCAAATTCAGTTGGATTGAATCCATGCTCTTTGCTGTCTCTAATACTGTGTTCTGAAACGCTTTTAAATGCTCTTGCAAAAACCTTGTAAAGCGTCATTGAGCGTTCTACTTCTTCTTCATTAAACGATAGTCTCATCACATATCTACCTCTTATAATATTTTTTTAACTTCAAGGCTGTCTTGCGGTGCAGTTGGAGCCTTTCGTAAAAAATAGAAGTACGTTTTTGAAAACCCTTTCAACCACATAAGTGACTCCATTCGTGTTATGTATAAGGTTTCGATATAAACTTTTAAAATCCTTCTTATTTTTCACAATCATCTCGAAAAAAAGCTTTTTCAGCAAACCATCAAGATGCGACACACTTTAACAAAATCTGTAAAGAATCTATGGTTTCTTACACTTCATTCGCCAAATTTCTACAAAATTCAATATTGCTATAATATTAAACACAAAAAAAGAACCCTTTATGTGACATACGCACATTTCAAGGGATTTTTACAAATAGCGCTCTGTTTTGTTGAAAAAGAAATGATACTCTTTTTTTAAGTCACTAATCGTCATGTCCTTGGCCGCATCAGGGCTGTAAACTCCTAATGAACATAGCTGCTTCGTATAATAATGTCTTTCCTTTGCTAAAGCTTCTTTTAATATACGCCGCACCGATTATCCCTCCTATCAAGTGATTTGGATCGGGTGCTTATGAAGACTTCTTATACAAATCATTTTGCATGGCTCTTAGAAGCGCATGTGCATTCTGACCTGCAGCCTGCATGAATTGCTCAAGCAATTCATCCCTCTTCACATCTAATGCGATGATTTCTTTTGCCATACGAATGATCTGTGCTTGCTCCATCATATGCTCCTCCTCCTATGTCAACTCACCATGATTATATGCCGCCGTAAGATGTATTGCACACTCCCTGTTATCTTTCCTTCCATGGTTTTTTCATTTTTTTCGTTTTTGTGTTATATTTTCTAACAAACGATAGGTTTTTTTCCTTCTCGTTCTATATAATATGAAGAAAAGACTTGCAGGGGTGAGTATATGACGCAGGAAGATGTATCTTATAAAGATAAAAAAGTCATTTCAATCGGGATTGTCAGTGAGCTAACAGGGCTTTCCGTCAGGCAAATCCGATATTATGAGGAACGTAAACTCATTTACCCCCAGCGCTCAACAAGAGGCACACGGAAATATTCTTTTGCAGATGTTGAACGTTTGATGGACATCGCCAATAAACGGGAAGACGGTGTGCAGACAGCTGAAATTTTAAAAGACATGAAGAAAAAAGAACAAGCGCTAAAAAGCGGACAATTTAAGAAAAAAATGCTGGAAGGCCAGATTAACGCACACTTTCGGTATAAAAATCGTTAAACAAAAAAAGAATCGCTCTTTTGAACGATTCTTTTTATTTAGAGGAAGCTTCAGTACCTTCAACAACCCCTACAAAGTCAATCAGCACGCCGCCTCTTTCAGGATCTTCTTTCACCCGCAGGGCAAGTGCCTTTTTCTTCCCGGTTTTTGCATCTTCATAATTCGCGTGGAACACATGAATGCTGGCTTCTTCCAATTGAAAATCCTCATAAGAAAGCGTGTCTATGCCCCATTCTTTTTTCAGCTTCAGAATGTCGTCTGGGCTCGGGACTGCGCCTTCGACGTAGATGTCTTCCATTTTTCTTTTATTTCCTTCGGTGATGGCTTCAAGCATATGCTCTGCAGCCACTAGCCTTCGGTCTTTCCCCTCGTCCTCCCTTTGACATGCACTCAGCAAAAACATACATATCAAAACGAATAAGAATTTCTTCATGTTTCTCTCCCACCTTCTCCTTAAAATGTAAAGGATGGAAGCGCTATATGCAATCTTTATACAAAAAAAGACTGTAAAACGTCATGTTTTACAGTCTTAGATTGTGGACAAGGGGCTAAAATGATGTTTATTTTAGTCCTTTGTCTACCTTTCAGCGCGATCTGAAAACCTTTGAAGTCTAGGAAGGACGAGTACCGGAGCGGAGCGAATTGAACATTCGTGAGCACCGGCACGCAAGAACTGAAAACGAATGCAAGGGTTTGTCGGCGCGCTGAGACTGTAAAACGTCATGTTTTACAGTCTTTTTGCTACATGAGTGTATGAAGGAAAGCTGTCGCAATACCAAAATAGATGAGCAGTGATAAAATATCGTTCAATGTTGTAATCAGCGGCCCAGATGCAATCGCAGGGTCCACGTTTAATCTGTGTAAAATAATAGGCACGATCGTACCTGCCATCGTTCCAATAATCAGTGTGGCAAGCAGTGACGAACCAACAACAAATCCTAAAATCATATTACCCTGCCACACCATTGCGACGACTGTAATAATGATGGAACAGACAATCCCAATGTAAATACTTGTTCGGAGCTCTCTAAAAATCAGGCGCATAATGGTTTTTTTCGTTAATTCTTCTTTTGAAAGTCCTCTAATGACGACCGCAAGCGACTGTGTGCCTGTATTCCCTGTCATTCCGGCAATCATCGGCATGAAGAAGGCTAAGGCGACGACTTGCTGAAGGGTATCTTCAAAGTAATTTAAAATACTGCCTGAAATCAGCCCAATGAATAAGAGCAAAATGAGCCACGGGAGACGCCGGTATGCTGCCACAAAAGCGGGCGTGTCGAACGTAATATCTTTACCAGAGGCAGCGAACTTCTCATAGTCTTCTCCTGCCTCTTGAATGACGACATCAATGATATCATCGACTGTGACGATTCCGACCAGGACATTGTTCTCTTCTACAACAGGAATGGCAAGAAAATCATACCGTTCAATCAGCTTTGCGATTTCCTCCTGATCCTGAAAAGCTCCAACGGCAATGACTCTTGTAAACATAAGATCCTGCACTTTTTCATCTGGTTCACCTAAAATGAGATCCCGGTACGACAGAACCCCTACAAGCTGCTTTTGATCATTAATGACATATAAATAGTTGATCGATTCTGCAATTTCAGCAAAGCTTTTCAGCTTTACAACTGCGTCCTGAACCGTATAGTGCTGAGGAATCCATACGTACCGGTTGGTCATGATCCGGCCTGCTGTCTCAGCAGGATAATTCATGAGAAGCTGGACGGCCTTTGATTCCTCTGCCTCCATGTTTGATAAAAGCTGATCTTTCAGCTCATCATCCATTTCATCAAACAAGTTGGCTAGGTCATCGTTATCCATTTTGTTTGTGACGAAGGTGGCTTTGTCTTTTCCTACTTTTTCAAGCACAATTTCTTGGTATTCGCGCTCAAGCTCACCCATCATTTCCGTCACATCATCGATTGTTAAAAAGCTGAGGAAACGGCCGCGGTGTTTTTCTGGAAGTTCTTTAAATAAATAGGCCATATCATATGGCTGAAGTTCTTCCATAATGTTTTTAAATTCTTTGCGTTTGCCATCTCTTAATAAAATAATGATTCTTAAAATGAGTTCATCGTACGTAATGTTCTGTATCATCGCTGTTACCTCCCCAAAGTCAGGAGATACCCGAATCCCTTAGAATGTGCGGGGTCAGGATCTCCTCTGTCTGATGCGTCAATCTGATCTTTTGACATACTCTCTATGTGTCTCGAATCGGGATGATCCATCCCCACACCTCCTTTTCTCATAAAAAAGCACCTTCAACCGAATGAAGGCGCTTTGTAAGCATGACAAAATAAACACTTGCTCCTTCAATCGTAGAGCTTTAGCACTGTATGGCATAGGATAAAATCCAGCTGCATTAAAAATCACCTTATGTCGATGATTTCTGTTGACCCATTGGCGTCTTTGGACATTTTTGGGCAGCAGCGTATCTCCATACAGGAGCCTCACCTAACGAAGTCTCATATTGTTAACACACTGAGATTACAGAAAAAGCGGAATGATGTCAATAAGCAAGATGCCAAGTATCCTTATGTATTCGCTTACTTTTCAAAAAAAGAGCGATAGACAGCTCAGCCATCGCCCTTTTCATGTCTTTTTATTCCTCTTCAGGCTGATTCATATCCTCTTGGGAGAGGAGATGAAAGGAATCATGCAAAAACAAAGCATATCCTTCTCCATCAGGATGCGGAACGTATTCCGCGTGATCCATTGTTTGCTCTTCTTCTTTTTTCTTCATATTCTCTCGCCTCCTTTCCCGTAGTTTGTCCCAATGAAAAAACCTTACACATGAAAGTGTAAGGTTTGCAGATTGTTGACAAAGGGCTAAAATGATCTTTATTTAGCCCTTTGTCTTCTATTCAGCGTGATAGAAAACCTTTGCAGTCTAGGAAGGGCGAGCACCGGAGCGGAGCGAATTTGACATTCGTGAGCACCGGAGCGCAGGACTGACAAAGAATGCGAGGGTTTGTCTACACGATGAAAACCTTACACATGAAAGTGTAAGGTTTGGTCATAGCTTAATCATCCCATTCTTGCTTCAGGATTTTGCCTGTTTTAGCGGAAATCTCAAAATCAACTTCCTCGCCGCTTGGTGTTGTGATTTCAATTTCGTAAATGTACACACCATTTTCTTTATCTAGATCAGAATCAGTGACTGTGCCTTTTACTTTTGCAAGAGCCATTTTTTCAGCCTGTTTTTTCGTGATCTTCACGTTCTGTTTCTTTTCTTTGACTGGATCATTCATCGCTTTTCCAGTTTTTGCATCGACATATACTTTATATTCAAAGCCGCCTTTTTTGATCTCGACCTCATACACCCATTTTCCTTTTTTACGCTCAAGATCCACATCATCCACATAGCCTTTCACCACTTTTAAGGCTGCTTTTTCAGCTTGTTTCTTTGAAACAAATGACGATTTCTTTTGCACAACTTGCTCGGCTTTTGCTGTTTGATTTGTATTTTGCGCTTGAAGTGTGAAACCACCTGCGACAAGAGTTCCCGTTAATGCTGTAGCTACTAGTACTTTTTTCATCATGTTCAATTCCTCCTCTGTTTGATTTCTTCTCTATCTTAAGAAAACAAGATGATAAAGGAAGGAAAGAAACATGAGAATATCATGAGAAAAGGATTAGTTTTCGTACGTAATGCCCTCAATATCCCCTGTATAGGCGTTCACAAGCACCTCCGCCTCTCTTCCGTCAGGCAAATCCAGCTCCACCTCAAATACGAGCATACCGCTGAATGTTTCAAGATCAGCATCATCCACTGTTCCGCCAACTTCTTTGACGGCAATTTGGATGGCTTCCTCGACAGTGATTTTCGTAAGCTTCTTTTCTTTAGAGATTGGTTTTTTCTTTTCTGCTTCAAGCACCTTAAATGACTGTTTGTCGACCTCGACTTGATATAATTCTTTTTTTGATTGGATGGTAAAAATGAAACGATCTGACGTCTCTTTTTTTTGAATGACAGTTCCGCTCACCTTTTTAACAGCCGCCTCTTCTGCCTGGAGCTCAGCATTTTTTTCATTTGGCTTTTGATAGCTTTTTAACTGTCTAATTTCTTTCATTTGACCGCTTGCAGAAGATGCAATGATTTGATAGATGCCATTTGCATTTTCCAGCGTCATTGTATAGTCCTGTTTATGATTGATTAAATCAATATGTGTAATGTTTCCATTGTAGTCTTTTGCGATCATTTTTTTCATTTCTGCTTCACTTAATATTTTTTGATCAATGGTTTGGATCATGAGCATTGCAAAGGCCGCAAGAATCACAAGACATCCTGCGAGCGCAAGCACCATTTTCGTTTTTCTAGACATGCAGCGCCTCCTTCCTATTTCCTATTTTATAAGGAGGAAATGAGAAATTGATGAGAAAAGACCCATTTATTTCTGAAAAAGAATGGTCATGGCTGTCCCTTCGCCGATACGGCTGTCTACCTTCAGCTCGGCCTCATGTTCTTCTGCAATTTGCTTCGCAATTGAAAGACCGAGTCCGGTTCCGCCCGTCTCACTGTTTCTCGCTTCATCCACACGGAAAAAGCGGTCAAAGATTTTCGGCAGATCCTCTTCTTTTATGCCAATTCCTTGATCAATCACTGAAATAAATGGCTTGTCTTCTGCCCATCCGCAGGTCACATCAACTGGCTCTCTGCTATATTTGACCGCATTATCAATTAAGATGGTCAAAAGCTGTTTGATTTTCTCTTCGTCTCCTTCTGCGATCAGCGGCTGATCTGTCTGCACATGAGATTGAATCGTTCGATTGGTAGCCACTTCAAGTGTATGACAAAGCTGCTTGCACAAATGACCAAGATCAACCGGCTTCATATCCAAGTATAACGGCTGGCCGTTTTTCGCCAATGTCAATAATTGATCTGTCAGTCTTTTCATTTTTTTCGCTTCATCATGAATCGCTTGGGAGGATTCTTCTACAACCTCTGGACGTGTTTGCCCCCAGCGTTTGAGTAAATTGCTGTAGCTCATAATGACGGTAATCGGTGTCTTCAATTCATGGGAGGCATCATGCAAAAATTGCTGTTCTTTTTCATAATGCTTCTCGAGAATCTCGGACATTTCATTAAAGGTTTGTCCCATTTGATATAGTTCATCCTTTGAATCGCCTGTTAATTCAATTCGTTTAAACGCCTTCTCTTTCATACTTGCCTTCATGGTATTCGTCATTCTGCTAATCGGCCGGACAATTTGCTTTGTTAAAACGTGGCCTGCAAAATAGGAAAGCACAATAAACAAAACGCCGGTAGCGATTAAAATCATTTTTAATAACGCTAAGTTCTCTTCCGTATTTTCGATTTCTTCATATACTTGAAGCGACATAATCTCACCATTTGTCCAAATGACCGGAATAGCAGCGAACGCAATCATATGCTTATTGTATTCTTTGATTTCTGCTGTCTGGCCAGATTCGTATGTAAAAGGCAGTGAGCTAAACGTTGATTCCTTTGTGACAGTCAGTTTTGACTCTCCCGTTTCTGTCACGACTCGGATCATACCATTTTGAGGCAGGTACGCCTTCAGCAGCTCCGAGGACGGAAGACCCTCTTCCTCTGATTTTTTTAAAGCAATGGCAATATTTTCAGCCACCTCAGACAAGCGGGACATATCTTTTTGCGTCAAGGTCATCGAAAAAATAAAATAAATGGCTGTATGAAACAAGAGCACCATTAAAAACAAAGACAACGACGTATAAAGCTGAATCTTATTTTTTAATCTCATTCTTTATCCTTTCATCACATAACCCACACCTCTCACTGTGTGAATCAGCTGTTTTTCGAATGGGTAATCGATTTTTTTCCTTAAATAACGGATATAGACATCTACCACATTTGTATCACCGAAATAATCAAAACCCCAAACCGCTGTTAAAAGCTGATCTCTTGTGAGCACTTGCTGCTGATGGTTCAGTAAGTGGACAAGCAGGTCATATTCTCTCGGTGTGAGTTCAAGCATTTGCCCAGCCCTTTGGATTTCTCTTGTTTTCTCGTTGACCGTTAAATCTGCTATGCTCAGCTCTGTCTCCTTTTCTTCTTGTGCATGTATATTCAACCTTAGCTGTGCGCGAATTCGCGCTAATAATTCTTCTATGTCAAAAGGTTTTGTTATATAATCATTCGCCCCAAGATCGAGCCCGCTTACCTTATCAGGAACACTTCCCCTTGCTGTAATCAAAATAATAGGTGTCGCTGTATTTGTTTTCCGAACCCTTCTCAGCACTTCAAGACCGCTTAACTCTGGAAGCATGACGTCAAGCAGCACCAAATCGAAGCTGTCTTCTTCAAGAGCCTGAAGCCCGTCCATTCCTGTCTCTTTGACTGTCACCTCATATCCTTCATATTCAAGTTCAAGTGACAGTACCCTTGCGATTTTCTTTTCATCTTCGACTACGAGTATCTTCCCTTTGTTCATCTCTATCTCTCCTATCTAAAAGGCAAGCTTGTCTTTCCATTATTATATGTTGCCTTTCTCATTTGGAACAGTCACAATCTTCACATCTATTTTTTTATGGAGGGAATTATTTTTGAGAAAAAACATTTAACTTGATCCTTCTTCTCAATTTGTTACTTCATCTCATTATTTTTTAGTCTGCCTCTTTTAGTTCTATTCACCCATTTTCATCTGTACAGGTGCAACCTCACTATGCAGCATTTCCTTCTTTTTCATATGATATCAAGAGTTTTCTTCAAAAGGTGAGCTCTTTCGTCAATATGTGAGGAGAACTGCACTTTTGATAATAGATTGATTATTTTAAAAATTATTACAATTGACCCTTTCCGATCAAAAGTTTCTTTTATACAATAACATTATGCAGCCTGAATCTACTTTGAAAACAAAATAAGGAGGGCTTTCTTATGAAAGGTGAAATTCGCTTAATTCCGTATGAAGTAAAAGCCAATGTGATGGAAGCGAAAGAGACGCCGGAAAGTATTCAGGAGATTAAAGCACCCGAACTTTGGTCAAGTGGCTTCAAAGGAAAAGGCATAACCATTGCTGTCCTTGATACAGGCTGTGACACAGAGCATCCCGACTTAAAAGATCAGATTATCGGTGGGAAGAACTTTACCGATGATGACGATGGAGATGCTGAAAATGTAAAAGACTATAATGGGCATGGTACCCATGTAGCAGGAACGATTGCCGCAACCGATCAAAATGGCGGAATTTTAGGGGTTGCCCCTGAAGCCAAGCTGCTCATCGTGAAAGTTCTTGGCGGTGAAAATGGCAGCGGAAAATATGAGTGGATCATTGATGGCATCAACTATGCCGCAGAGCAGAAGGTGGATATTATCTCTATGTCTCTCGGTGGTCCAAGCAATGAGCCTGCCCTGCAGGAAGCCATTCAAAATGCGGTAAAAAGCGGTGTGCTTGTTGTGTGCGCAGCAGGAAATGAAGGGGACGGGGACGAGCGTACGGAAGAGTTCTCCTACCCAGCAGCATACAATGAAGTCATTGCCGTCGGTTCTGTTTCCCTTGCTAGAGAATCCTCTGAATTTTCTAACGCCAATAAAGAAATCGACCTCGTCGCTCCAGGAGAAGACATTTTATCCACTCTCCCTAACCATAAATATGGCAGGCTCACAGGGACTTCAATGGCTGCCCCTCACGTAAGCGGTGCACTAGCCATTATTAAAAATGCCGAAGAAGAAGCGTTCCAGCGCAAGCTGACAGAGCCTGAGGTTTATGCTCAGCTTGTCAGAAGAACCCTTCCATTAAAACAGTCGAAAGCCCTTGTAGGGAATGGATTTTTATATTTAACTGCGCCTGATGTCCTTTTAGAAAAAACATTAGAAGCAGATCTTTTATCTCTATAGCTTAAATAGAGGTCCTGAGAAAAGATAGAATTTTCTCAGGATTTTTTTAATTAAAATTATTCAAAATTTACTTTGACGAAATGAAGTGAACGTTATATAATCGAACACAATAAATTCATAGTTTGAGAGTCGGTAATTCGATTACACGTCGAATTTTAATTGGGAAGACCGGTGAAAATCCGGCGCGGTCCCGCCACTGTGAGTGAGGAGAGCTTTTCTCAGGAATCCACTGTCATTAGGATGGGAAGGATGAAAAGCTTGCAGATTCACCAGCCAGGATACCAGCCGCTCTATCACATCAAACCCCCTACGGTTGATAGGAGATGTCGGAAAAGCGTCAGTGATACTCACGCCTTATTTCGCACACACATTTTGTCTTTTAAACCAGACATTTACCTCATCAATCATGATCATGAGCGTAAATGTCTTTTTATATTTAGAGGAGGAATTGGAATTGACAATTGTTAAAACAAGTAATCTAGGCTTTCCGCGCATTGGTTTAAACAGAGAATGGAAAAAAGCACTTGAGTCTTACTGGAAAGGTCAAACAGACCGCGAAACCCTCTTAAGCACACTGGATGAACAATTTTTAACTGCCATTAAAACACAAATCGATCAACAAATTGATGTTGTTCCTTCTGGAGACTTTACCTTCTATGATCACGTGCTGGATACCGCTGTTATGTTCAATTGGATTCCAGAGCGCTTCCGCAGCTTAAAAGACCCGCTAGATACATACTTCGCGATGGCAAGAGGAACAAAAGATGCCGTCTCAAGTGAAATGACAAAATGGTTTAATACAAACTATCACTACATCGTTCCAGAATACGAAAAAAGCACAGAATTTAAACTCACACACAACAAGCCGCTTGAAGCTTACGAAAAGGTGAAAAAGGCGTTTGGTGTTGAAACAAAACCGGTTGTACTTGGTCTATATACATTTGTCTCACTTTCTAAAGGTTATGAAGCAAATGAAGTGAAAGAAATCCAGCAGCGTCTAGTGCCGCTTTATACTCAGCTTTTAAAAGAACTTAAAGAAGCAGGCGTCAAATGGGTTCAAATTGATGAACCTGCACTTGTCACAGCTTCCAGTGAAGACGTAAAATCCGTAAAAGAAATTTATCAAACGATCAAAGAAGCCGTACCTGGCTTGAACATTCTTCTTCAAACATACTTTGATTCAGTAGATGCGTATGAAGAGCTTGTCACATATCCTGTTGAAGCAATTGGTCTTGATTTTGTCCATGATCAAGGGCGCAACCTTGATCAAGTGAAAAAGCACGGCTTCCCGAAAGATAAAATTTTAGCAGCAGGCGTCATTGATGGAAGAAATATTTGGAGATCAGACCTTGGCGAAAGATTATCCTTTATTTCTGAAGTCATGGCTGACGTTCAGCCGAAAGAAGTGTGGCTGCAGCCATCAAGCAGCTTGCTGCATGTGCCAGTTGCCAAACACCCAAGCGAACAGCTTGAAGAAAAACTATTAAACGGACTGTCTTATGCCACTGAAAAGCTGGCTGAATTGACATTACTAAAAGAAGGTTTAACAAAAGGAGCAGCTGCCATTGATGCTGATATTAACGAAGCAGCACAAGCACTTCTTACCTTAAAAGAGTTCGCAAAAGGAACAAATGCGGATCTAACAGCGGAACGCAACAATCTTTCATCGAAAGATTTTAAACGTCCAGCTGCCTTTGAAGAACGCCTTCGTATCCAAAACGAATCTCTTGAGCTCCCGCTTCTTCCAACAACAACAATTGGCAGTTTCCCGCAGTCTGCCGAAGTGCGCAGTGCTCGTCAAAAGTGGCGCAAAAATGAGTGGACAGATGCAGAGTATGATGAGTTTATTAAGAAAGAAACAAAACGATGGATTGATATTCAAGAAGAAATTGGTCTGGATGTGCTCGTACATGGGGAATTTGAACGTACAGACATGGTTGAATACTTCGGTGAGAAGCTAGCCGGATTTGCCTTTACAAAATTTGCTTGGGTACAATCCTATGGATCACGCTGCGTGAAGCCGCCAATCATTTATGGAGATGTAGAGTTTACAGAGCCAATGACAGTGAAAGAGACGGTATACGCACAAAGTTTAACAGAGAAAAAAGTCAAGGGCATGCTGACAGGACCTGTTACCATCTTAAACTGGTCTTTCCCAAGAACGGATATCTCTCGCAAAGACATTGCTTTCCAAATTGCTTTCGCTTTGCGTAAAGAGGTAGAAGCTTTAGAAGCAGCTGGTATTCAAGTGATCCAAGTGGATGAGCCTGCGCTAAGAGAAGGTCTTCCGCTCAAAGAAAGTGATTGGGCAGAATATTTAAACTGGGCAGCAGAGTCATTCCGTTTATCTACATCATCCGTTCAAAATGAAACACAAATTCATACACATATGTGCTACAGTAACTTCGAGGATATTGTCGATACAATCGAAGACTTGGATGCTGACGTGATTACAATTGAACATTCACGCAGTCATGGCGGATTCCTCGATTACTTAGAAAAACACCCGTATTTGAAAGGACTTGGACTAGGCGTTTATGACATCCATAGCCCGCGCGTTCCATCTGTTGAAGAAATGAGCGAAATCATTGATGATGCGCTGAACGTTTGTCCGACAGATCGCTTCTGGGTGAATCCGGATTGTGGTCTAAAAACTAGACAAGAGCCTGAAACCATTGCTGCTTTGAAAAACATGGTCACAGCTGCTGAAGTCGCTCGTAAAAAGCTGGCGCAGCATGCATAATTGAATGTCCCTCCCCTGCTGAACGCGGCAGGGGTTTTTTATGCGTAATTTGGCCTGTTCGATCTCCTGCTATGATGATTTCTTTTCTAGCATGATTCGTTTATACTAGAGAAGTCAGTCGAACAAAGGGAGGAAGACAATGAATCACGAAGATTTTTTACAACGAGCAATTGATCTTGCAGTAGAAGGAGTCAATAGTGGTACTGGCGGCCCTTTTGGAGCAGTCATTGTCAAGGATGGTCAGATTATTGCAGAGGGCAGCAACAACGTGACAACAGCAAATGATCCAACCGCACATGCTGAAGTCACAGCCATTCGAAAGGCGTGCCAGACGCTGAATACATACCAATTAGAAGACTGCACTCTATACACAAGCTGCGAGCCTTGTCCGATGTGCCTTGGCGCTATTTACTGGGCTAGACCAAAAGCTGTGTATTTTGCCGCTGGGCATCAGGATGCAGCGGATTCTGGTTTTGATGACTCATTTATTTATGAAGAAATCAACAAAGAATACGAATCAAGAAATATACCATTTTACAAGCTGACACCTCAAAAAACCCTTGCGCCATTTGAAGCATGGGAAGCATACGAACAAAAGAAAGAATATTAAAAAAGAAACACCTGCTCATCAGCAGGTGTTTCTCTTTTCAGCGTGATAGAAAACTTTTTTATTCAGCCACTTCAAGCTCTACTTCAATGTTCCCTCTTGTTGCTTTTGAATATGGACAGAATTCATGTGCAGCATGGACAAGCTCTTTCACTTTGTCATGATCATGACCTTTCGCAGATACAATCAGCTTTACGCCAAGCTTAAAACCGCCGTCACTTTCATCTTTTAAAAGACTGACATGTCCTTCTACTTCCGATTCTATTTCTATCCCTTGCTTCTTCGCTACCTGCTCAAGTGCTCCTCCGAAACAAGCTGCATAGCCTGCTGCAAATAATTGCTCTGGGTTTGTACCAGTCTCTCCATCTTTCTTAGCGTTAGGCATGACAATGTTATGATCGAGCACACCATCCTCTGAACGAACATGTCCAGCTCTTCCATGCTGCGCCTTTACTTTTGCTGTGAATAATGGTTTCATCTTCATCTCCTCCTTCATCTATTCATCCTTTTCACGTTCTCTTCATTTCTCAAACATTTATGGCACATTGAAGAATTTTTCATTTTTCGTCTGTATTTATTTTAAAAAAGAAGAAAATCTTATACAATGATAAGTATGACAAAAAATAGTTGGTGACTGACATGACAAATGAATTTGAACATATGAAGCTGGAAAATCAGCTTTGTTTCTTGTTATATGCAAGTTCACGAGAGATGACGAAGCAGTATAAACCGTTGTTAGAAGAATTAAACATTACGTATCCGCAATATTTGGCACTGCTTTTATTGTGGGAGCATGGAACATTAAATGTGAAAACGATGGGAGAGCTTCTCTATTTAGACTCCGGTACACTCACGCCCATGCTGAAACGAATGGAGCAAAACGGACTCATTATCCGAGAACGTTCGAAAGAGGATGAGCGGTCTGTGCAAATTCGTTTAACGGAATATGGAGAGCAGCTAAAAGAAAAAGCCACTGCGATTCCGTCTCACATGCTGACTGGGACAGGAAGATCGGAAGAAGAGCTAAAAACACTGCGTGCCTCTTTACATGAGCTTTTGCAAAATTTAACACAATCAAAAGGCTGAGGGAATGTTCCCTCAGCCTTTTATTGATATCTATTATTGTGCGACAGCTACTAGTTCTACTTCGATGTTTCCTTGAGTTGCTTTTGAATATGGGCATACGCCGTGCGCTTTATGAACAAGTTCTTCTAATGCAGACTGCTCAATTCCAGTTCCCTTTACTTCTAATTGAACACCTAGTTTGAAGCCGCCATCTGAACTGTCTTTTAATAAGCTGACATGTGCTGTTACTTCACTTTCAAAACGGATACGCTCTTGTCTTGCTACCATTTGAAGGGCTGAATCAAAACATGCAGAGTAGCCTGCTGCGAATAATTGCTCTGGATTTGTTGCTTTTTCAATTTTTTTTGCTCTTGGTGTTCCAGGCATTGCTACATCATGCTCAAGTACACCATCTGTTGAAACAACCTTACCTTCTCTTCCTCCGACAGCTGATACCGTTGCTGTAAATAAAACGTCTGACATGAATATAACCCTCTTTCTCTCCAATAATATTTCCTACAATTGAATTGTACACAATTTAAATTGTAGAGTCAATCAATAAATACTCTTTTTTAAGTTTTCCTCCTCGTTTCCTTTTTATGAGCATGTCCCGCAGAATGGTGTTTAGGCAGTAAAAAAAGCCCTTTAACAAGGGCTTTAGATCGTGTCATGCTGCGGATTCGGTTGTTCCAGCGTATGGTTTCTGTTATCTGGGTCGGCATTTGCTGCTGCCAGCCACAATGCCATAATGGTGATGCTTGTACAGACGACTGCCCATTTTTTAAAATTCATATAAACAATCCCCTCTCTGAATATAGATTCGAGCATGTTCCGCTTCCCCATAGAACATGGAAGATTTTTCATAATCCCCCATTTCATTATAATACTTTGCGGTATCTAATGCCAGCTCCTCTATATCTGGATATGCATAGACAGACTCTAAAAAATGGAAAATTCGTTTGATATGCTCAGCATCTTGTCTTAAATACAATGCTTCTAGAAATATGGTTTTCTGAAGATGAATGTCATCTTGAAGAGCTTCTGCTCGCTTCATACATTCTTCTCTGTAGTGTAATGCTTCTTCGTGTTTTCCTTGTTTGTATAATATCTGAGCGGCTGTATAAAGAGGGTCTATAGATCGACGAAGATGATCGGATTGATTTTGATCAAATAACGAGATGGATTCTTTCATTAATTCGAGTGCGCGGGTCAAGTCTCCCATTCGGTAATAACTGTTGCCCATATTAAACAAAGAGGAGGCAATAAAACGCACATTCTGAAACTCTCTTGATCTCGCAAGTGCTCTTTCGAGATGTGGTAATGCTTTTTCATGCCTTCTCATATCATCGTAGTTACCTGCCACAATAAATTCACACTGAATTGTGCGAAGCGCATACAGTTCATGCTGAACATAAACATCCAGCGCTAGTTTGGCATGGTGCATCGAGATATGTGTTTGTTTCATGTGATAATATATTTCTGACATTTTAAAATGAAATTCCGCACGTTCAATATCATCTGATACAAAAGAAAGCTTGTGCTCTGCCTTTTGATAAGACGATATGGCAGCAATATACTCCCTCCGCCCGAATTCATACATGCCTCTAAAAAAATGATAGTAGTATTCAAGCATGCCTGTGACATGCGTTTGATGCTCATCTATTTCTTTCGAAAGCTCGGAAAAGTTGGCGCGAAGCTTTCCTTCCTTTAATGGCTTTAAATAATCGAGCATGACTTCATGCCTAAATTCCATTAAAGAAAAATAGAGAAGCAAATTCTGATCTTCTTCCATTGAATCAAGAGAGGTGCGAATTTCCTGTTTTAACTGTTCTGCTTGTTCTGAATCAAATCTGCGGATTAATTCATACCACTTGTTGATTTTCACTCCAATATCCGAAGAGGGAATGATTTTCGCCATACGTTGCCTTCTCCAATCTTCTCAAAATATAAAACATTACCATATTTTATCATACTTGACCGGAGAAATACAAAAATGAAAGGAAAAAGAGAGCCTGTTGTCACAAGACTCTCTTTTAAATTCGTTATTCTCTTATTTGTCCTTGACCACGAATGACAAATTTTTCAGACGTTAAGGCTGGCAGACCCATTGGCCCTCTTGCATGAAGTTTTTGTGTACTAATTCCTATTTCCGCTCCATAGCCAAACTCAAAGCCATCTGTGAAACGAGTAGAGGCATTATGATAAACAGCGGCAGCATCGACAGCTGTTAAGAAAAGGGCTGCATGCTCATCGCTTTCCGTAATGATCGCTTCAGAGTGCTTAGAGCTATATGTTTGAATATGCTGAATCGCTTGTTCTATGTTTTCTACAATTTTAATACTGACGATCGGTGCTAAAAACTCCGTTGCATAGTCCTCTGCTGTCGCTAATGCAGCACTAGGAGCAAGCGCGCAAACGGCTTCATCACCGCGTATTTCTACCCCATTTGATTGAAGGGCTTCAAATAACGAAGCACCGTATGTTTTTGCCCATGTTTCATGAATGACAATGCTCTCGATCGCATTACAAACAGATGGTCTCTGGGTTTTGGCATTCAGCACAATCCGCTCAGCCATTTCGTTTTTTGCTGTTTCATCAATATAGATATGACAATTTCCTGCACCTGTCTCAAGCACCGGCACAGTTGACTCTCTCACGACAAGATCAATTAAATTCTTCCCGCCGCGCGGAATGAGGACATCCAGGTATTCATTTAAGGTGAACAGCGTTTTCGCCGTTTCACGGCCAGTATCTTCAATCAATTGCACACTGTCTACTGGAATATCCGTCGTATGAAGCGCTTCATGAATCACCTTTACAATTGCCTTATTACTATGAATAGCAGATGAGCTTCCGCGCAGAATCACAGCATTTCCAGTTTTCAAGCAAAGGGTCGCAGCATCGACTGTCACGTTTGGTCTTGCTTCATAAATCATTCCAACCGTTCCAAGCGGTACACGGACCTTTTCGATGAGCAGGCCGTTTTCTTTTTGAATGGTTTCTAACGTTTCACCAATTGGGTCTTTTAGCTGAATGAGTTGAAGGGTCGCGTCTGCAATGGCTTCAATTCTCTCTTCCGTGAGTGTGATCCGGTCAATGACAGATGGCGTGAACTGCTTTTCCTCAGCAGCCTGAACATCCTTTAGGTTCTCCTCTATTAAATAAGCTGAAGATGCTTTTAGTGCACTCGCGATGGCGTGCAGGGCAGCATTTTTTTGTTCCGTCGTTTTTAGAAGCAGCTGATCTTTGGCTGCACTTGCTTTTTTTGCTTTTTCAAGAACTTCATTCATCGTATTCCCTCCTCAGTTTTGTACATGCTGTACCCAGTGATCTCGGTGTATGACCTCAGGCTTCTCTTTTGAAAGCTCGTCACTTCGCATTCCTTTAATGCCGAGAAGCTCATCGGAGGCGTACAAGGTTTGTCCCTTACCAACTAATCCGTTTGGACCGACGACTTCTACGACTTCTCCTTTAGAAAAGTCACCAGCGACATCAATGACTCCTGCCGGAAGAAGGCTTCTGCCATTATGCAAAATCGCCGCTTCTGCTCCTGCATCAATCATGATCTTTCCAGAGACCGGTGAGTGGAATTGAATCCATTGACGACGGTTGTTCACGGCTGATAAGTCCTGTTCACCGATATACGTTCCATCGCCTTGCCCCGCAAGAATGCGAAGCAGTTTGTCTTCCCCAGTGCCTGTGCCAATGAAGACTTTCACGCCAAGTGAAAGTGCCGTTTGTGCAGCAGACAGCTTCGATTTCATTCCGCCTGTTCCAACCTTTGAACCGGTGCTCTTTGCATATGAAAACAATTCTTCTGAAATGTGGGTCAGGACATCAAACCGCTTCGCCTCAGGATGCTCATTTGGATTTGCATCATAAATGCCATTGATGTCTGTTAATATAATCAATTGGTCTGCATGGATTAATCCACTGACAAGAGCTGACAGCATGTCATTATCCCCAAAGGTAAGCTCCTCGATGGAGACTGAATCATTTTCATTTATGATCGGCAAAATCTTTCTTTCCAGCAGCTCCATCATCGTTGCGTAAGCATTTCGATATCTTGTTCGATCTGAAAAGTCATTACGTGTTAAAAGCATTTGAGCAGGTGTCATGTGAAACTGTGAAAAAAGCTCTGTATATTTCTGCATTAACAAGCCCTGACCAACGGCGGCAGCTGCCTGTTTCCCCTTTAAGGTCACAGGTCTTGATGGATAGCCTAAGCTGCCAAATCCTGCTGCAACGGCTCCTGACGAAATTAAAATGATTTCATGACCTGCTTCTTTGAGCTTTGCGATGGCTCTTACATGATCCCGCATCTTTTGTTCATCAATGGCTCCTTTTTGCTCTGTTAATGAACTGCTGCCAATTTTTATGACGATCCTTTGCTTTTTCATCCTTGATTCCCTCCGCTATACCTTTAGGCACAAAAAAATCCCTTTTTCTCCTTATGTAAAGGACGAAAAGGGATTTTCCGTGGTACCACCTTCATTGAATAAGCATGCGATCTGCTTATTCCACTCAACTCCTGTAACGCCAGGCACGCGCTTAGATTTTTCCTCTAAGGCTCAAAGGGCAGGTTCAGCAGCTGTCTGCGGCAAATGTTTCAGCACATCATTTGCTCTCTTTACGCATCAGTTCCTGCTTACTATTCCTTTTCAACGCTCGTTAATTTTTTTATATTATCACCAATTGCTAAAGAAAAGTCAAGCGGTCAATTAAAGACAATCGTTTTATTCTCATGAACAATAATTCGATCTTCAAGGTGCCATTTGACAGCACGTGCAAGCACACTGCGCTCAATTGTCCGGCCAATATTTTTCAGGGCTTCCGCATCATCCCGGTGATCTACACGCTCAATATCCTGTTCAATGATCGGTCCTTCATCTAAATCATTGGTGACATAATGAGAAGTCGCACCAATTAATTTGACTCCCCGCTCATATGCCCGCTTGTAGGGGTTTGCACCAATAAATGCTGGCAGGAAGGAATGATGAATATTAATGATTTTGTTCGGATGCTCTTCAATGAATCCAGGCGTTAAAATTTGCATGTATCTGGCAAGCACAACCGCATCAATGTCGTACTTTTCTAATAAGGCGAGCTGCTCTTTTTCAGCTTCTTTGCGAATGTCTTTGTTCGCCTTTACAAAATGGAATGGGATTCCAAGCGATTCTACTGTATCTTTTGCCGTTTCATGATTGCTGATCACAACTGCGATTTCAGCCATTAAATTTCCGCTTTGCCATTCCCACAGAAGCTCATGCAGACAATGAAGCTCTTTTGAGACAAAGATTGCCAGCTTTTTAAGCTCACTTGCACGCGACATGCTCCACGTCATTTGAAATGATGCTGCGATTGGCTCAAAGCTATTTTTCAATTGATCCATATTCGCCGAGATGTCTTTCCAATCAAATTCAATTCTTAAAAAGAACCGGCCGCTTTCATGATCGGTTGTGTATTGGCTCGATTCAATGATGTTCGCTCCGTGCTCAAATAAAAAGGAAGAAACAGCTGATACAATACCAGGCTGATCCGGGCAGCTGACAAGTAATCTGCCTTTTTGCTCGTGCTTTTGTCTGTGTAATTCAAGTTTCTCTGTAATCAATGTTCTCATGTATCATGACCTCATTTACGTTTTCATTCTAATGAAATATTATACTGGACTGGAAAGAGAAAAAGCAATGAAGAGTCCATTTTTTATTGAATATTCATTCAATTTCGCACCTAGCGTGATATAATATGAGTAGACCTTTTATCACAAAAGGAGTGATGGAGATGAAAAGCATGACTTTGTTTGGTAAAGTGAGCTTTTGGCTCGGCATCGTATGTCTGATCACAGGTATTTATCTTTTTATAGCCGGTGAGAGACTCATTCCTTTACTCACATTTGGTGTCTGTTTTCTTCTAGTGAGTCAGCTTTACCGCAAAAATGAAAACGATTCCAATCATCATTCGATGTAACAAAAAAGGGCTCAAATGATTTTTATTTGAGCCCTTTTTCTACTTTTAACGCGTGATAGAAAACCTTTGCAGCCCTGACAAAGAATGCGAGGGTTTGTCTACATCGAGAGGCTGGCAGACAGATGCCACCCTTTTCTTATTCAATGATTTTTAACCCGACCGCCGCAGATAAAATCAGTGCGATAAAGAAAATACGTTTTGCGTCCTTCGACTCACCGTAAAACAGCATGCCGACAATGGCTCCTCCAGCAGCTCCAATGCCAGTCCAAATGGCGTATGCCGTTCCCATCGGAATTGTATTCATCGCAAGAGAGAGCATGAGAAAGGACAGCGAAAATCCAGCTGCAATGAATAAAATCCATTTGACATGCCGGTCTTTCTGGAATTGATTCATCATGGTGACACAAAGCATTTCTAAAATGCCTGCACCAATGAGTAAAAGCCAGCTCATGATTCAGTCTCCCCTTTCTTTTCACCCGTGGTCAGTTTGAGCCCTAATACACCGCTTAAAAGCACCATGATTAAAAGTAATTTCACTAGCTGTACCGGCTCACCCATTACCATACCTACTATGACAGTACCTGCTGTCCCAAGTCCGGTGAAAACGGCGTAAAGTGTGCCAACTGGCAGTACAGTCGTGGCTTTCAGGAGTAAATAAAAGCTGACGACAATACAAACGATGGTTGCGGCCCACTCCAATAAAGAGTCAGCATATTTCAACCCCATCACCCAGCCGACTTCAAAGATCGCCGCAATAAAGACATTTCCCCATTTCATCTAATCCTTCCTTTCTGAACGATTCCAACCAACAAAAAAAGCCCGGAAATCGATCGTTTGATCAAATCTCCCGGGCTTTTATCCCTCCGTGTACATACGGTCTATTTTGTAGACCTTATGTGTTTTCTCTCGGTCCAGACTGCGCCACCCGCACGGAACCCTAGAAAACCAATTCTTAATAAACAGATCTGACTTAAAGCAGATTCTGTGTGTCAAAATTGTATCACACCCCGAAATACCGGTCTACCGCTTTGCTTGCCACACGTAAATATACTTGTTCATTTTTCGAAAGAAATTTTATGGGACCTCCGTATACTAAGGGTTAGAAACAGGTCAACTGATAAAGAAGATCTGCGGGCTGTTTCACATGCTGCGAACTGAAAGGAAACGAGCGTATATGACAATTCATTTATTTTTTATGACATTGACGATTAAGCGTAAATACAAGGACATGGAGACCGTACTTTACGAACAAGAAGTTGAAGCATTTTATGAAGAAATGAAACAGAAGCAGCTAAAATATATGAACTAAAACAGGAAGTGAAAAATGAGAAAAGAAGGAGAATGATGCTTGATTGTTATACGAGGGAGAAGGATCTATTCCGGGTACGGCAACGATCACACCGCTGATATAATAAAATCAGATTGATGTGATGAACGTTCAACTTTAGGATGATGCATTTACAGATCATCCGTTGTACTCCAAATAATGCTGAAAAACATTTTATAGAAAATTAAGAGGTGGATTCATATGATGATGACCGATGAACAAAAACATGAATTTTATCAAGCACTTGTTGACAAGAATCCGCAATATGACGGCACATTCTTTGCCTGTATTAAGACAACTGGCATCTTCTGTCATGCCACATGTACGGCCAGAAAGCCAAAATTTGAAAACTGTGAGTTTTTCTTTACAGCGGAGGAAGCACTGCTGGCAGGGTATCGCCCTTGCAAGCGCTGCACACCATTAACATACCCGAACAGCATTCCTGAAGAAGTCAAAACACTCGTTTCAGCAGTAGAAAAAAATCCTGAGAAACGCTGGAAGGAAGAGGACTTCCGCCAATTAGGGATTCACTCTGCCACAGCTCGAAGAAAATTTAAAGACATTTACGGCATGACCTTTGTACAATATGCAAGATCTCGCCGAATGGGACTTGCCTTTAAAGAAATTTTGAACGGAAAAAAAGTAATCGATCAGCAGGTCACTTTCGGCTATGAATCTTCAAGCGCCTTCAATGATGCATTTACGAAAATCATGGGAAATCCCCCTAAAAAAGCGCAGATTCACATTCTTTATGCTAATTTTATTTCTACACCGATCGGGCGCATGATGAGTGTGACAGATGCCACACATGTGTATTTACTGGAGTTTATGGACAGGCGGGGACTCGAAAAAGAAATTGAAACATTAAGAAAGAAGCATCATGCCCGCATTTTAGTTGGAGAAACAAACGTCCATCAGCAATTAGCAAAGGAATTGGCTTTATATTTTGAGAAAAAGCTGACCAAGTTTACTGTACAGCTTTCCTTACATGGCACCCCTTTTCAAATGAAGGTGTGGGAGCAGCTTTCACTCATTCCAGCAGGCGAAACGAGATCCTATCGTGATCTAGCCGCGAAACTGGGCGATCCGCATTCGGTTCGTGCCGTTGGTAATGCAAATGGTGCGAATCAATTGGCGATTATCATTCCCTGCCACCGCGTGATTCAAACAAGTGGTGAGCTTGGAGGCTATGGCGGGGGGATTGAACGGAAGAAATATTTGCTTCAGTTAGAACAGCGTGCATAAAAAAACGGCTCTGCTTAATCGGTAAGCGAGCCGTTTTCTCCGTTACGGGTAATGCTGTATACATCAATGATTTGGTCCCATTTTGAAATGGTTTTTTCTTTTTTCATGCCCATTTTTAAAGCGACCTTCACCGAAGCTTCATTCTCAGGACGAATTAGGCTGACCATCCGTCTGACCTTCATTTCTTCAAATCCATAGGTAAGGCAGCCTTTTGCAGCCTCAGCAGCATAGCCATTCCCCCACGCCGCTTTCTTTAGCATATATCCGATCTCAAGCTCCGTTTGTCCTTCGATATTTTGCAGAACAATTCCGCTTTGTCCAAGACGTTCATTTGTTTCTTTATCTTCAATGATCCATAGCGAGGTGTGGTACATGCGGTCATTTTTTTGATTCCATGCAATCCACTCTTTTGTCTGCTGTTCATCCTTCAAAGAAGGATAATACTTCATCACTTCTTCATCTTGGAACAGCTCGTCATATAAAAATGACGCATCATGTTCATTCATCGTTCTCAGTTTCAGGCGCTCTGTTTCTAGTACTGTTCTTGATTGAACTGTCATTGATGATCCCCCCTTTTTTACTTGCTAAAAATATCTCCGAACAATCCATTTGAATCTGGGGCAAAGTAATGGAAGCCCGCACCGGTTAAACTTGCAGCCAGCGCTGTCCACATCATTAAACTGACGGTCATCCACACCGCGACTTGCTTTCTTTTCGTTCCAAAGCTCATGCACATCAAGGCCGCTAAATGACTGCCGATGATAAAAGGACCAATGAGCGCTAATCCAGGCAGACCGTATCGTTCCCAAATTTTTCTTGCCCGCAGCTGCTTTTTCTCTCCTTTCTCATCACCTTTCTCTTCTTTTCTCTTTAACCACCATGCTTTAAACCGGTCCACAAACACAATGAGAAGCAAAACTGTGAGAAAGTTGCCGATGAATCCAATTACAGCCGTTGTCACAGGGTGCAGCCCACTTAAGATTGCGAATGGAACGACACCAATCACTTCAAAAAAAGGCAAAGCAGCCAATACAAAGACGAGTACATATCCCCATACGATATCCAAAAACAGAACCCCTTTTCATTTTTGTCCTCTCCCCATTGTAATGAAAAATACAATTCCATTTCTACATTTTTTTAGAAAAAGAAAAACACATCGTATGAGATGTGCTCAGTTTACATTCGTATTTTCATTTTTCTTATTTGCCCGGCGCAGGACAATGAGCATAAGCCCTATTAAAATCACAATAGATAGCAGACTTTGCAGCAAAATCACACTTGGTGACGTCCAGCCAATCCATTCGAAGATGAGCTGCGGTCCGAAAAAGATAATCGGAATCAATGAAACGACATTCGCCTTTAAGATTGCATTGAATACTACGATGCATAGCAGCATGAGCAGAATGACGCCCCACCTCTGGCCAGAAGTAAGGACAAGTAGTGGTGTGCCGATCTTTTGATCCAATAGTTTGATTGTCACCATCGCTGTCAGCTGAAAGATTCCTAACATCCAAAAGTAAAGAAATACCCGGCTGCTTGTTTGAAAGGCAGACGCTCTAAACATCACAATGATCATGATGACATTGGCCACTAATACGAGCGGATATCCAATTAAAGCAAACCAAGAATAGGATAAGTTTTGGCTGATTGCATCTGATAAGATCATATAAAAAAGCGATCCAATTAAGAAAGCACTGACGAATGGCACCCAGTCTTTATGGTTTCCTGACAGCTCTTTTGCCAATTCATCAGCATAGCTCCGCGGATCTCCGCCGAACACATCCTCACCTGTTTTGCCGTCTTTTTCAGCCTCAACCGCATGTGCTGTCAGTTCATCCATCAGCTCATCGATTTCATCCTGATTTTTTCCCTTTGATATGAGATAAAGTTGCAGCTCTAGTAGAATGTGTCTTGTTTCTTTTGATACCATAATCTCACTTCCCTTTTTGTAATAAGCGGTTTACATTTTTTGAAAGCTCATTCCAGCGCTCAATAAACTCTGTGAGCGCTTGTTCTCCCGCTTGTGTGAGCGTATAGTATTTCCTTTTCGGACCGCTCGCTGACGCTTTTGTAACGGTGGTCACCAGCTGTTCCTTTTGCATACGCAGCAAAATCGGATAGATACTGCCTTCACTAATTTGATCAAACCCATAATGCGCGAGCTTCTTCGTCATTTCATACCCATAAATTTCGCCCTCAGAAATAATCGACAGCAGACAGCCTTCTAAAATTCCTTTTAGCATTTGTGTGGATGTTGTCATGATTGTTCCTCCGATTCCAGTACCTTGCATCACAAGATAGCTTTATCTTATCATACACTATCTTGCCATGCAAGATACTGGCACAGAAAAAAATCACCGCTTAAAGGGTGATTTTTACGCCCAAGGCTTATCTGTCCCAAGTGCGTCAGCAAGCGCCTTACTATGCTTTCGGCGGCTTTTTCTTTCCTCTGCCCGCTGCTTCGCTGTTTGATGAAGCATGATTTCTTCCTCTGTTTCCGGCATCACCTGCGGGACTCGTTTAGGCTTTCCGTTTTCATCTAATGAGACAAATGTCAGAAATGAAGTCGCTGCGAGTCTGCGCTCTCCAGACATCAAGTTTTCTTTAATGACTTTGACGAACACTTCCATAGAAGACGTGCCCACCCATGTGACATAGGATTCCAAGCATACTGACTCCTTTTGTCCAATCGGCTCTAAAAAGTCAACAGAATCCATTGAAGCTGTGACCGTTTCACTGCGGCTGTGTCTTGCTGCCGAGATGGAGGCAATGTCATCTATATAACTCATTAATTTCCCGCCAAATAACGTTTGGTGGTTATTCGTATCGAGAGGGAATACCCTGCTGGTTTTAACAACTTTCGATTCCTTGCAGTATTTGAAATTTTCTTCACTCATCATCATAGCTCCTTCTTGCTGTTTTCGTGGATGCGGAACGACTTTTATTAAACACTATTCTTTTAGGTTTGTCTAAACTTTTTGCTTTAGTCTTATGTGAGAGATTTTCTTTCGGAAATGTTTCAACCATGGCTAGAAGAAGGAATAATAGAACTATGAATGAACAAGGAGGCCATTTGATGGATTCTATGAGAGCAGAGCAATTATACAAAATGCCGCAATGCATGAGTGAATACGACGATTTAGAAGAAGTTCTTTTATGCAGTCCTATTTATATGGAAATCAAACAAATTATTAACGAAACCCAGAAACATTTTGCGAAAGAAAATATTTCTCAAATGAAAGCAGTCGCTCAGCATAAGCAATTGATCCAAACCCTTAAAGATCATCAAGTACGGCCTATCCTGCTCCCGGCGAATGAACGCTTCCCTGAGCAAGTCTTCACTCGGGATATTGGGTTTACGATTGGACAGACACTGTTTGTTTCAAGTATGGCCGCTCCGGTTCGGCAAGGGGAAGAACAATACCTAAAAGAATGGGCACACGCAAAAGGGTGGTCAGCTGTCACTTTGACAGACGGAACGATTGAAGGCGGCGATGTGCTTGTGGATCAGAAGCGTGTGTTTGTTGGCACGAGCAAAAGAACTAGTTCAGCCGCTATCTACCAGCTAAAAAAGGAACTGCCGGATCATGACATCATTCCGATTCACCTTCCTCCTCACATTTTGCATCTTGATTGTGTGATGAATACTCTGTCTCATGACGAGATAATCATTTATCCTGAAGCGTTCAAGCAAAAGGATCTCCAGCTGCTCAAAACGTATTATGATTTGATTGAAATCAGCGAACAAGAGCAATTCACACTTGGACCAAATGTTTTATCCATTGGGCAGAAAAAAGTGATCAGCTTGCCCAGCAACCAAGAAACAAATGCTTTATTAACCGCTCACGGGTACACCGTTATTAAAGTGGACTTTTCGGAAATTATTAAATCTGGCGGCTCTTTCAGATGCTGTACATTGCCTATTCGGCGTTCATCCACTAAAAAAGCCAGCATGTAGAACAGTTTGTCTACTTGCTGGCTTTTTATCGGGCTTGTCCTATTTTCTATTGTATAAATGACAGGCGACTTCATGTCCTTCTTCCACCGCTTGTAATGTCGGCTTTTTTTCAGCACACACATCCATCGCGGCAGGACATCGTGTTCGAAATACACAGCCGCTTGGCGGGTTCACTGGACTTGGAATTTCTCCTTTTAAAATAAACCTTTTGCGCTTGTCCTCTACGTCAGGATCTGGAATGGGGATGGCAGACAGCAAGGCTTGTGTATATGGGTGAAGCGGTGTTTGATATAATGCATCACTCGTCGTCAATTCGACGAGATGACCTAAATACATGACACCGATCCGGTCACTAATATATTTCACCATGGACAAGTCATGTGCAATAAAAAGAAAAGTTAATCCTTCCTCTTTTTGCAGTTTTTTCAGCAGGTTCACGACCTGCGCTTGGACAGAGACGTCTAGTGCAGAAATCGGCTCATCTGCCACAATAAATTTTGGCGCTAAGGCAAGTGCTCTTGCAATGCCGATTCTCTGCCTCTGTCCCCCGCTAAATTCGTGCGGATAGCGGGTAGCAAAATCATAGCTTAATCCTACCGCTTCAAGCAGTTCTTTCACGCGGGCAATCCTTTTCTTTTGACTGCCATAAAGCTGATGAATCTCCATTGGCTCCAGCATAATATCTTTTACTGACAGTCTTGGATTTAACGAGGAATACGGATCTTGAAAGACCATTTGCATTTGCCGGTTGAAATCAAATGATTCTTTTTTAGAAAGGTGGTGAAGACTTTTCCCTTCATATAAGGCTTCACCATCTGTAGGTTCATAAAGACGCATGAGCACTTTTCCAAGTGTGGATTTGCCGCAGCCAGACTCACCAACGAGACCAAAGGTTTCTCCTTGTTTCAGCTGAAAAGAGACACCATCCAGCGCTTTTAAGGTTCTCCCTTTCGATAGATGAAAATGTTTTTTAAGGTTGTTTACTTGTAAGAGTGGTTCAACTGTCATGATCGCTCCTCCTCTCGCTTGGTAAATACCGCCTTGCACCTGCCCATTCCTTTTCATATGAAGTGCCAGAAAGGGAGAGAAGCTCTATTTGTCTGCCAGTTTTAGGCGAATGAAGCATCATCCCGTTCCCAGCGTAGATCCCTACATGGCGGACCGCTCCCTTTCCGTTTTCATTTGCAAAAAACAGCAAGTCGCCTTGTTCTAAATGGCTTGATGTAACCGGCGTTCCTTGAACAGCTTGGTCACTTGCATCTCTCGGCAAAAGATATCCGCACGCTTTGTACATGCTGTAAGCAAAGCCTGAACAATCATAGCCAAAGCTGCTCATGCCTCCCCATAAATACGAAAGGCCTATAAATTGTTTTCCTGCGTCTACGACATCTTTGCCTGTCAGAGAGAAAGCATGTGAGCCTGGGCGTACATCCGCTTTGTTGATTTCTCTTATTCCTACTGGGGTGACAACATGAAATTGATCATCAGTTTCTTTGGCTGCTGCCAGCTCTGTTAAAAAACTAATCTCCATATCTGGTTCCCCGTTTTGATATAGCGTGGCTTTTTTCTGACAAACGATAAGAGATACAGCTGACGCACTTCCCTCAGTTACTTGGTTTAATTGCTCAGCAGGTATATAGCCTGGATAGCCTTCTGGATGTTTCCGGCTGGCCTGCTGCGGTATGACGACTTTTATCCAGCCATCTGTCTCTTCTAATCCAATCACTCGTTCGCCGAGCAGTATTTGAGATTGAATCAAATTTTCTTCACATAAAGCCAGCTTTTCTTCATATGTTTGCTGGTCAATCCACTCTTTGATGTTGATGGAGTCCTGAAGTACCTTCTGATCGATTTCTCTCGGCGAATGCGGCGCTGTCCATACGTTAGCGACTGGAACCTTTGATTCGTATATCATCATGAGACTCCTTTCACCCCTTGAATGCCTAACCCATGATGCAGCGGTAAAAATATGTCTTTTCCTTTGTACACGATTCCTCCGTCTATCAAGTCCTCTTTCAGCATAAGCGGGGCATCAAAATCGCAGCGGGTGATATTCGGCTGGCTTGCGGCGAAATGTGCCGCAGCTGTAATGCCAAGCTTTGACTCAATCATACTGCCAACCATGCACTGAACACCGTATGCTTCGGCTAGGGCATTGATTTTTAATGCTTCTTTTATGCCGCCTGATTTCATTAATTTTAAATTGATCAGATCGCAGCTTCTCGTTTCAAGCACCCTAATGGCATCATGAAAACTGAAAATGCTTTCGTCTGCCATAATCAGTGTTTCAGTTGCTTCTGTCACACGGCGCAGCCCTTCAATATCTTCTTTCGGCACTGGCTGTTCTACTAGTTCAATATTCAGCGCTTCCATTTTTCGAATGGCTGTGATCGCTTCCTTCCACGTCCAGCCCTGATTGGCGTCGAGCCTGATCTGAATATCCGGACCGACTTTTTCTCGAATCCGCTTGATCCGCTGAATATCCGTGTGTATATCATCTTTTCCTACTTTAACCTTTAACGTCTGAAAGCCTTCGGCTGCGTATTGCTTCGCATCTTCCGCCATCTCAAGCGGCCGGTTTACACTGACCGTATAGTCGGTTTCGAGCTGATGACGATATCCGCCAAGGTATTGATAAAGCGGAAGTCCTGCCTGCTTTGCTAAGCCATCATAAATGGCCATATCGATTGCAGCCTTTGCGCTTGTGTTGCTTGCGAGCACGCGGTTCATAGCAGAAAAGATTTGTTCATACTCTGCCAAGGAAGCCCCTAGCAAAATGGGTCTGATCACTTCAAAGATGGCATAGTCGATGCTTTCCAGCGTTTCTCCTGTAATCACCGATGTGGGAACTGCCTCTCCGTAGCTGACGTCACCTTGATCATATGTGATGATGACGATCAGAGATGCTGCGTCATACACCGTTCTTAAAGCGGTTTTGAAAGGCTTTTTTAGCGGCACACTCGTTCTGCATGTACGAACATCCACAATTTTCATTTAATCGCCTCTTTCGCTGCAACGCCTGGAGAAATGTGCAGTTTCTTCCCTACCGCATCTAGTGCAGCCTGCACGCCCATCGGAATGGCAAAGTTCGGTGATGAATGACCGATCCGAAAGCCACCGAGTGCGGGTTTCTTTTGCGGCACAATATAGGTTTCCCACAGCTGTTCCAAGGTTAAGGACTGGTCTTTCTTTTTTGGTTCACATTGATGAAAATCGCCAATGATGAATCCAGCCGCATCATCCAATTTTCCAGCAGAGGTGAGGTGCTGCATCATGCGATCGATTTTATAAGGCTCTTCGTCAATATCTTCAATGAACAACAGCTTTCCCTTCGTATCAATTTCAAAAGGTGTGCCAAGTGTTGTCACGATGAGGGCAAGATTCCCTCCTATGATGTCCCCTGAAGCGGTGCCGGGGTAGAAGGTATGAAGAGGTGACAAGTGATGCGAATACGTAAAGGCCTTCGGCGTGAACAGCTGCAAAAAGGTATCCTTCGTATACGGATGGACCTCTTCAAGTCCCACATCAGAGGAAAGCATTGGACCATGAAAAGTCACAAGACCCGTCTGCTGCTGGATGGCCGTATGTAAAAACGTAATGTCACTATAACCCCAAAAGATTTTTGGATTCCGGCGAATGAGATCATAGTCAATGACTTCCGCAAGTCTTCCAGTTCCGTACCCTCCGCAGGCACAAATAACCGCTTTGACTTCTGGATCTTGAAACATGCCATGAAGATCTTCCACTCTTTCATGATCACGACCTGCTAAATATCCGTACCGGGAATCAAGATACTTCCCTTTTTTCACCTTCAGCCCAAGGCTTTCTAAAAAGGCAATCCCTTTTGCTAATTTCAATTCATCAGGCGGGCTTGCTGGTGCGATAACCCCCACCGTATCCCCTGTTTGAAGCGCCGCTGGCAGCTGGTTCATGCCAATCCCCTCTTTCTCTTTATTTCTTACAATCTATGGGCATCTTCTCCATAACATGAACAAATAAAGGAACAGACGCTTTTGTTCAAAGCGTCCCATATTGTTGACAAAGGGCTAAAATGATCTTTATTTTAGCCCTTTGTCTTCTATTCAGCGTGACCTGAAAACCTTTGCAGCCCTAGGAAGGACGAGCATCGGATCGGAGCGAATTTGACATTCGTGAGCACCGAGCGCAGGACTGACAAAGAATGCGAGGGTTTGTCCGCGCGCTGAGACACTTTTGTTCAAAGCGTCCGTGTTCCTCATTTCCTTCAATTACTCTCCATCTACTTGTGCCCATTTCAAATCGATATACCCAACAGGGTGGCGGACAATTCCCTTCACGCCCTCTTTTTGCAAATGCACTTGGTTATAAAAATGAATTGGAATGATCGGTGCTTCTTCAATGAGAAGTGCCTCTGCATCATGAAGGATGCTGTTTCTTTTTTGTTCATCTGCTTCCTGGCTCGCCTTTTTAATGAGCTGATCATAGGTGTCGTTTGACCATCCAGTCCGGTTCATCGCATTCCCTGTTTGGAAGCTCTCTAGGAAATTGATCGGATCTGCATAGTCTGCTAAAAATGAACTTTGCGAGAATTGGAATTTCAGCGCCTTTTGATCCTCTGCAAATACATTGGCTTCCATGTTTGCAAGCTTCACGTCCACACCCAGCGCTTCTTTTAATTGCTGCTGGATGGCTTCAGCTTTTTTCTTATTCTCAGGCTTTGTGCTATATGTTAATGTGACGGGCGGCAGCTTTGAATAGTTTTCTTCTTTCAGCCCTTTTTCTAATAGCTTCGCAGCTTCACTCGTATCTTGTTTGACAAGATCGCCGCCAGCTTCTCTGAAATCATCACCCTTTGAATCTAGAATCCCCGGTGAAACGAAGGCGCGGGCTGGCTTCTCTTTATTTTTCGTTACATAATCCACGATATCTTGCGGATTGATCGCCATTTGAAAGGCTTTGCGAATGTTCTTATTTTGAAAAGGTTCCATGTTCACATTCAGACGATAAAAGAACAGTCCGGCCTGATCTTCAATTTGCACATCTTTATTTTTCAGCAAATTTTCACTTTGTTCTGCTGGAACGAAGGCAGTATCTAAATCTCCCGATTGATACATTTGATAATCAGTGTTTCGATCGCTGATCATCAGCCACTTTACCTGATCCAGCTTGACTGATTTTTTGTCCCAATACGTCTCACTTTTTTCCATAGTGAAGCTCTCATCATGCTTCCATTGTGTCAGCTGAAACGGTCCATTCCCAACAAAGGTTTTGGCATCCTTTGCCCAGTTTGGATCCTTCTCTGCTACCTTCTCATTGACAGGGAAAAAGGCAGGGTTTGCGGTCATATTTAAGAACGATTTCTGCGGGTATGCCAGTGTGACCTTTAGCGTTTTGTCATTTTCAGCACTGACTTTTACATCCTCTTTCTTTCCTTTTCCGCTGTTAAATGCCTCTCCGCCTTCAATCATGTATGCTAAGAAGGATGCAGATGAGCCTGTTTTCGGATCAAGCAGACGCTTCCACGCATATTCAAAGTCACTCGCTTTCACTGGGTCACCATTCGACCACTTGATGCCGTCTCTTAAATGAAACGTGTACGTTTTGCCATCCTCTGAAATCTCCCATTTTTCCGCCATTGCAGGAGATGGTTCGTGCTTTTCATTCAGTCTCGTTAATCCCTCCATTAAGTTATTCAGACCTTGCCACGATACATTATTAAAACCAATCGGCGGGTCAAATGACGTCGGTTCGTTTTCGTTATTTAAGGTTAATACTTTCTTTTCATCCTTATTGCTTGATGAGCCTTTACCTGCTTGCTCATTGGCTGTACATCCAGCGAGCAGTATGATGATAAACAAACAAATACTGATGATCCACCCTTTTTTCCTCATCAAAAACTCCCCCTTTGTGTTGAAGATAACATCGCTTGGTTCGCTCGCTCATCCTGAAGCCAGCAATGCACTGTATGAGTAGGTGACCGCTGCGTTTCGTGCGGCATGATATGATCACACACTTTCATGGCAGCCGGGCAGCGATCGGTATACGGACAGCCCTTTGGCGGTGCAAATAAATCAGGCGGGCTTCCTTCAATCGGAATCAGTTCATCTTTCATATCAAGTCTTGGAACGGATTGCAGGAGCCCTTTTGTATAAGGATGCTGCGGACTGTAAAAAATATCCTGCCTTGTTCCGGTTTCAACCATTTTCCCTCCGTACATGACCGCTACCCGGTCGGCAACTTGGGCTACGACCCCTAAGTCGTGTGTGATTAAGATAATGGTAACCCCTGTTTTCCTCTGAATCTCTTTAAACAGCTCTAAAATTTGTGCCTGTATGGTCACATCCAGCGCGGTCGTCGGTTCATCTGCGATCAGCACCTTTGGCTCACAAATCAGTGCCATGGCAATCATGAGCCGCTGCCTCATTCCCCCGCTGAATTGGTGCGGATATTGCTTTAGTCTCTCCTTTGGCTGCGGAATACCAACCAAATCAAGCATTTGTATGGCGGCTTCTTTCACTTCTTTTTTCGTCAGCTTTTGATGCTCCTTCGCCGCCTCCATCAGCTGATCTCCTATTGTCAAGGTTGGGTTGAGTGCTGTCATCGGATCTTGGAAGATCATCGAAATATCCACGCCTCGTATGGCGCGCATTTCTTTTTCAGATAATGACAGCAAGTTGCGGTCTTGAAACCAGATTTCTCCCTGATCGACTTGCGCGCTGTATGCAGGCAGAAGCCTCATAATGCTTTGTGATGTCACACTTTTTCCGCAGCCTGATTCTCCCACAATTGCGAGGGTTTCTTTTTCATATACATCGACATTCACTCCGCGTACTGCTTGAACTGAACCGCCGTATGTCCGAAAACTGACGTGCAGATCGATAATTTGTAGAACTTTTTTCAAAGCGCTTCACCTCTTCATCTTTGGATCAAGCGCATCTTGCAAGCCATCACCTAAATTGTTAAAGCAAAACATCGTGAGTGAAATAAAAAATGCCGGGAAAAATAAACGCCACCAATGTCCATTGTCTGACAGCACAGTCGGCAAAGCATCATTAGCCATCACGCCCCAGCTTGCAAACGGTGCTTGAATACCTAAACCGAGAAAGCTTAGGAACGCTTCAGCAAATATCGCGGTCGGCACAGTCAGGGTCATCTGGACGATAATCGGCCCCATCGTATTCGGCAGCAGGTTGCGGCGAATGATCCGCAGGCTTTTGGCACCAAAGGTTTTTGAGGCAAGGACATATTCCTGGCTTTTCAGCTGAAGAACCTGACCTCTCACAATTCTTGCCATTCCAATCCATCCGGTGACAGTGAGCGCTACAATAATGGTGACAAGCCCTGGCCCCATGAGCACCATCAATAAAATGACAACGAGTAAATAAGGAAGTCCGTAGAGCACCTCGACAATCCGCATCATGACATGGTCGTATTTGCCTCCCTTATAGCCCGCTATGCCCCCATAAATCACGCCGATGGCAAAATCAATCAGGGCTGCCATGACACCCACAAATAATGAAATACGGGCTCCGTACCAAGTGCGTGTGAACACATCTCGTCCAAGTTCATCTGTTCCAAACCAGTGAGCAGCCGAAGGCGGCAGATTTTGCATCGAAAGACGCTGCTCTGTCACACTATTTGGCGCAAGCAATGGGCCTAAGACTGCCATGACAAAAAGAAAAATCAAGACCGATAGGCTAAACATCGCAAGCTTATTTTGCTTCAGCCGCCTCCATGTATCAGCCCAATAGGAAAGAGAGGGCCTTTTAATGGCATGGGCTTCTGTTTTCTTTTGCTCTCGTGGAGAAAACCATTCGTCTGGCACTTCAGGATGCCTGTTCGGTGGATCATGCTGAAGGTGTATACTCATGCCTTTCCTCCTTTCTGATGCAGCTGAATCCTCGGATCAAGGAGACGATACGCCACATCGACAATGAAGAGAAGTGTGATTAAAATAATGCTGTAAAAAACAGTGGTTCCCATGATGACAGGATAATCACGGTTGTTAATACTCTCGACAAAGTATTTTCCCATCCCAGGAATAGCAAAGATTTTTTCAATGACAAAACTTCCTGTTAAAATACTTGCGACAAGTGTTCCAAGAATGGTTACAACGGGTAAAAGTGCATTCCGAAGCGCATGCTTAAATACAATTTTAAAGGGAGAAAGCCCTTTTGCTTTGGCCGTACGGATATAGTCTTGTGACAGCACTTCAATCATGCTCGATCTCGTTAACCTGGCGATAATCGCCATTGGGCCGACAGCAAGGGCGATTGTAGGCAGCACCATATGCATTGGACTTGTCCACATCGCTGTAGGAAAGAGCTTCAAATTGACAGCAAGCTGCTGAATTAATAGGGTAGCAAAGATAAAGTTTGGAATGGATATACCGAAAACTGCAATGGTCATGGCGATGTAATCAATTAAACCATTATGCCGGAGGGCAGCCATGACCCCTAGCAGGATGCCAGAGATGACAGCAATCAATATCGAGATAAGACCAAGTTCTAATGAGACTGGGAAGCCTCTCGCCAATAGATCATTGACACTTTCAGAAGGCTTTTTAATGGAAGGACCAAAATCAAAGGTAACAATGGATTTTAAATAGATGACATATTGAACATAGAGTGGTTCGTCTAAGTGATAGTAGCTTTCAAGGTTTCGCTGGACGGTTTCGTTTGTATTTCGTTCTTCATTGAAAGGCGATCCTGGGATGACCTTCATTAAAATAAACGTTAAAGTCGTAATCGTTAAGATCGTAGCAATCATCGCAATAAAACGCTTGAACAAAAAGCTGGCCATCTGCTGTCTCCCCCTCACTTAACAAAATGTTGTACGTGCGGCAAGCTCTGTCATGACAAGCATCGCTTGATAGGCTTCTAATATATTGTCTGCTTGGTACGTCACCGTCGTTGTTCCTTCTATGATGGCAGTACCCGGCATTAAATTCGCCCATTCAGCTTGTCCATAATTGGCAAACTCAATCTTAAGCAGCGGCTGATCAGGAGGCGTCAGCGGCTTCATTTGATCAATCTGTTTCATCGCGGCTTCCACTTGCTGCGAGATTTGTTTATTGACTTTGGCAGGAGGTAAGCATTTCACAGCAGATCTTGAGATGGTTTCTTTCACTGCCACTGTTTTCACACCAGGCATCAGCTTTTCTGCCTCACGTGCTGCTTGATCATCCCCGCAAACAAGAATCACCGGCACACCATAGTAGCCTGCAACATACGCATTAAAGCCCATTTCCCCAATTGGATGATCATTTATGTAAAAATGTCTGACTCCAAAAATCATACTGTGCGACATCACACCTTTCATTGATGCCCTTGCATGATAGCCTAAGAAAACAGCTGCATCATAGGTTTGATCCAATCCTTGCACCATTGAATAAGGCTTTACGTCACCTGATATGAGAACTGCCTCTTCATGCAGTTCTTCGATCAAAAGATTATTCATTTTAGAATGACTGTCATTCACCAAAATGTCGGTGGCACCATGCTGAAGAAGCGCTTCTACACAAGCATTCACTTCACCAGTCATAATACGTCTGCCCCGCTCATAGTTATGCTGGCGCGAATCAACAAATGTATGATCAGCTAGACCAGTAATCCCCTCCATATCGACAGATACATAGAGCTTCATTCCCATCCCCCTTTAATTAAACATAAAATTTGTGTATATTTTTCTAAATTTTCTAAAAAATTATATGAGAACTTGATTGATTTTTCAATACAATGTTCGAAAATAAGGAGTTTAGACTCAGATAATACAGGTCAAAAGGCTTTTTTAGAAAGGATTTTTTTAACAAATAAAACACCACTAACTATGTCTTTAGTGGTGTTTATCCGCTTCGTTGATCTGAGATTTCAGCTGTTCATATTTCTTCATGGTATGTGTAAATAAATCATCAAACATCTGAGGTGCCTGCTGTTGAATGACCTCAGCACCTTCTCCTGTAATTCCCCCTTTTGTCGCCACTCTAGCGACAGTTTCAGCAAAGGTTAGGCCTCGCTCTACGAGGATCTGGCCAGTACCTAAAAGGGCATACGTTAAAAATTCATTCGCTTCCTCTAAGGAAAGATCACTATTTCTCACAGCCGCTTTCGCCATTTCTTCAAAAAGAGCAGCGATAAAACCAGGAGATGAGCTTGTCAAATTGCTCGCCGCATCAAACCGGTCTTCCTCTACTTCCCTGACGATGCTAAAAGCTGAAAGCAGACGGTGCAAACGCTCCTTTTCCTCGCGTCCTGCTGCTGCACCATGCGCAACAAGTGATACGCCCGTCCCAACAGCTGACGTGAGTGTTGGGATGTATCTAGACACTGGCTGTGTTGTATGCGCCTGTAACTTTTCTAATGTCACAGCTGCTGCTACTGACACAATATGTACCGCTCTCGCTTGAGAAGGCAGCTGATCCAGAACATCAAGTACTGCAAGCGGCGGCACGCAGACAAACAATATATCACATGACGCAGAAAGTTCGTCTAATGAACAAATGTTGACTTCTTGGTGCTTTTCTTTGAGCTGATGAAGGCGCTCCGTTTCACTTCTTGTATGGATCATGATTTGATGAGCATCCAGCACCCTATTTTCCAGCCACTTTTGCACCATCATATCAGCCATACTTCCATATCCAATGATTCCAATTGTCTCCACAGTTTAATCTCCTCTATCTTGCTTAGATTCACTACTTATTTTAACAATTTCCCACAATGTTTTCATTTTTATCCCACACTTTTTTCATACGATAAAGTCAGTCCCCACCACATACGGTAAAACACCCAAACACATACATGAAAAAATCATTGAAAGAGAGTGATTGAAATGACACAGCACAATGATGACAAACAAACAATTGAACAACCTCAAAAACAGAAAAAGCCAAACGGCTGGTTTAAGCCATTTGTCAGCGGTGTTGTAGGCGGTACATTAGCGTTAGGTGTCTACGTTCTTACGCCATATGCTCAGCATTCATCAGACAACACTGCAAATGATTCGGCAGCGAAAACTGAAGCAGTATCGACAAATCACACGAATTCGTCAAAAACAACAGCCGTCCAAACATCAAATTCATCAAGCAGCATCTCCAGTATGGTCGAAAATGTATCACCAGCTATTGTCGGCATTACAAACTACCAAGCACAAACTCAAACAGACACAAGCTTTGGCGATTTCAATACGCCTTTCGATGAATCACAGCAAAACAAAAGCAGTCAAGAGGAAGAAACCGGTACAGGCTCAGGAGTGATTTTCAAAAAATCAGGCAATAAAGCCTATGTCTTAACAAACAACCACGTCATTGAAGGGGCAAATAAACTAACCGTATCCTTACACGATGGCAAAACCATTGAAGGAAAACTGGTTGGAGCTGATCCGCTCACTGACTTAGCCGTTGTGGAAATTAGCAGCAGTCATGTGACGAAGGTTGCGGCATTAGGCAATTCCTCCTCACTGCGTGCTGGAGAAACCGTCATTGCGATCGGAAACCCGCTTGGTGAAGATCTTTCAAGAACGGTGACACAAGGAATTGTCAGCGGTGTCGACCGAACAGTCTCTATGAACACATCAGCAGGCGAAAGCAGTATTAATGTTATTCAAACAGATGCAGCCATTAACCCAGGTAACAGCGGCGGCCCGCTTCTGACGACAGACGGAAAGGTTGTGGGGATCACGAGTATGAAAATCTCTGAAACAGGTGTTGAGGGCATTGGGTTCGCACTGCCAATCAATGATGTCAAACCAATCGCTGATCAGCTTCTCGCAAAAGGAAAAATTGAACGTCCATATATCGGCATCAGCATGCTGGATCTCGAACAAGTTCCAGATGTGTATCAAAAAGAAACTCTCGGACTCAAAACCAGTCAGCTCAATAAAGGCGTGTATGTCAAAGATATCGCCGCAGGCTCACCTGCCGCCAAAGCTGGCTTAAAGTCAGAGGATGTCATTACCGGCATCAATGGGAAACAAATCAAAACTGGCAGTGAATTACGTCATGAGCTATACACGAATGCAAAAGTAGGGGACACCGTGAGCATCACCCTCATTCGAAACGGAAAACAAGAAACTAAGCAGGTCACATTAACACAATCTGAATCTAAGCAGGTCAGTTCCTAATAAAAAAACAGCTCAGTTGATGAGCTGTTTTTTTATGACGACTGAATTGGCGTTAATCTTTGTTCAATTTCTGCTCGTTTATGCTCTAGGAACGGCGGAAGGGCTAATTGATCGCCAAGCTCATCCACCCCTTCATCGACTGTAAATCCAGGGCCATCTGTTGAAATTTCAAATAAAATACCATTTGGCTCTCTAAAGTAAAGAGCTTTAAAGTAAAAACGTTCTACAACACCAGAGTTCGTGAAGCCTGCTTTTGAGATTTTTTCAAACCATTTTTCAAGCTCCTCTGCGTCTTTCACACGAAATGCGACGTGATGCACACTTCCTCTGCCGGAACGTTCAGAAGGCCCTTCTGTTTTTTCGATCACATGAATTTCTGTTCCAGCACCCCCATTTCCTGACTCAAAAATGGTCACGATCTCACCATCATTTGATTGTTCACGTGCTCTTTCGGTGAAGCCAAGGATGTCTGTTAAAACACGGATCGTCTTGTCAGCTTCTGCAACGGTTAATTCAACTGGACCTAAACCTCTAATCGCAAACTCTGCCGGAATATCGTCATGCACTGGCGGTGAGCCTGCCTCTTGCGTATTCGGTTCTACTGTTAAAAACAGCTGCTGCCCTTCTGGGTCTTTAAAACGCAAAGCAGGTCTTCCGCCTCTCAAGGAAGCTGTTTCTTGCTGCACGCCTTTATCTTCAAACCGCTTTTCCCAAAACGTGAGTGCCTCTTCAGAAGAAACGAGAAGGCCAGTGCTTGTGATCGCATTTGTCCCTTCCAAACGGCGGGCAAGCATTGGAATTTCAAAGAATGTTAGCTCCGTTCCTGGTGAAGCGACCTCATCTCCATAAAACAAGTGATACATAGACGGGTCATCCTGATTGACTGTTTTCTTTACAAGTTTTAAGCCAAGGATTTGGCGGTAGAAATCAACATTTTTCTGAGCATTGGCTGTTAACGCAGATACGTGGTGAATCCCATTGATTTTCATTATTTTCACTCCTATTTTAAAATATCTCGAATTCGAGATAATATCCTTATGAATAAAATAGTTCATTTTTCAAGAAAAGTCAACCATTTGGCTGCACGTTAACTGGATGTTCGGTTTCCGGTCATTAAATTAACATTAAATCGAAAATAATCTTTTATTGTTCGTTTTTAACGCAACATTCACCCTAATATCTCCAATAAACGAACACTTTCAAATACAAATACGAAAATCAGAAAATTTTTTTAATTCTTGTTTTCCTAAAATCGTATTACAATGAACAAAATACATGTCACAGTAACGTACGAAAGTGATGCAGGAGGTCGTGTGTAATGAACAAAGAACAACCAGCGTTAAAACAAGACATCGGCTTATTTTTCGCCCTATCTCTTGTCATCGGGACCATTATCGGGTCAGGCGTCTTTATGAAGCCAGGCAACGTCCTTTCCTATTCAGGAAGCTCAGACATCGCCTTATTCGCTTGGCTGCTAGGTGGCATCTTAACCCTTGCAGGCGGACTGACTGTCGCTGAAATTGGTACACAAATCCCGAGAACCGGCGGGTTGTACGCCTATCTTGAAGAAGTGTATGGTGAATTTTGGGGCTACTTATGCGGTTGGGTGCAGATTATTATTTACGGACCCGCCATCATTGGTGCACTTGGTCTTTATTTTGGTTCATTATTAGCCAATCTATTTTCTCTTTCGACTTTATGGTCTACAACGATCGGCATTATCACCGTTTTATTTTTATGTATCATCAACATCATGGGAACAAAATACGGCGGATTTGTTCAGGGGCTGACCACTATCGGAAAGCTTGTCCCAATTGCCGCTATTATTGTGTTTGGCATATGGAAAGGTAACGAAAACATCTTGATGGCCGTCAACGATAGTATCGCTCAAATGAATTTCGGTGCAGCGATTTTGGCTACGCTGTTTGCTTATGATGGCTGGATTTTACTTGCGGCGCTTGGGGGTGAAATGAAAAACCCTGAGAAACTGCTGCCTCGCGCGATGGCAGGCGGAATTTTAATCGTGACGGCTTGTTATCTCTTTATTAATGTCGCACTTTTGCACGTGCTGCCAGCTGATCAAATCGTCCAGTTAGGTGAAAATGCGACAAGCACTGCTGCTACCATGCTCTTTGGGCCAATTGGCGGGAAAATCATTAGTATTGGGATCATCATCAGCATCTTTGGCTGTTTGAACGGAAAGGTTCTTTCATTCCCACGTGTGATTTTTGCGATGGCAGAACGAAAGCAGATTCCTTTCGCCAACGCGATTTCGCGGATTCACCCAACGTTTAAAACACCTTGGATCGCTGTATTTGTGCAAATTTTGATCGCCATTGTGTTTATGATCGTCAGTAATCCGGAGAAGCTGTCTGAGGTCTCGATTTTCATGATCTACATCTTTTATGTGATGGCCTTTTTCGCCGTCTTTAAGCTGAGAAAACAAAACAGCGGAATGAAGCGTGCGTACAGTGTACCACTTTACCCGCTGACACCGATCATTGCGATTATCGGTTCATTATTCGTTTTAATCAGCACCATGATCACCGATTGGAAAAGCTGCCTGATCTCCATGCTGATCGGGATGGCTGGACTGCCTATTTATTATTATATGAAAAAAACACAAAATAAAGCAGAGCACTAAACGGTGCTCTGCTTTTTTTCCTTCTTCTCAGCGTAATAGAAACCTTTGCAGTCTAGGAAAGACGAGTATCGGAGCGGAGGACTGACTTGCCTACAGGCTGAAGCAGAGTGCTAAACGGTCTCTGCTTCATTTTTTATATTGTTTGATCACTTTGTATGATTCGTTTAAATATCTCATGAGCCGGTATGGCTTACTAAGCACACGGATTGGGAGTCTTGAGATAAATCCATTCAGGTTCGACTTATATTCCTGCGTGATCCGCTTTGGCTTTGTCGCTATTTTCTCGTATACTTCCTTGTAAAATTCCTTCATGATGTCGACTTGCACACTGATCTTTTGATGACACTCTGTACACTCAACGCTTTTCATCTGATCATTCACATAAACGATGCTGTGGAGGGTCTCTTCTTGGCACCGAGTACAGTGTAGGTTTGCTTCCATTTCGGTTTGCTTCAAGATACACAGCTCCTTTCTCGTTTGATGTTGCTCTTGTTATACCATTCGAACGCTGCCAGCCTTTTATTGGACGGATGCTTCCTTTAAAATGGCTGCCGCCGTTAGTTCGTCTGTCACCAGTACTTGAATGAAGCCGCCATTTAAAGCCCCTAAAATACTCTCAGCTTTATGGGTTCCTTCTACAACAGCGATGACCGTTTTGACGCTCTTTAATTGTTCCAGCGATAAGCCAATGACCTTTTGATTCAGTTCATCTTGGACAGGTTTTCCTTCTCCATCAAAGAAACGAAAGCCAATATCACCGACAGCCCCTGATTGCCTTAAACCAGATAAGTCCTCTTCTTTTAAATAACCGACTGTTTTTAAAGTTGACCCTTTATGCGGGTTGCCAATACCGATGAGAGCAATATCCACATTTCTGCCTTCTTCAAGCACTGCTTCTATGTCCTGCATCGCCATAAGCCGTTCTTTTAATTCTTCTGTTTCTAAAATCGCAGGGGCATATAAATAGGAACACGTGCCGTTCATTTTCTTTGCCAGCTCATATGCCAGCTGATTGGCATGAATGTCGACAGCCTGCCTGCCCATTCCACCCTCTAAAGGAATGACCTTCACATCGTTTCTTCGTTCAAACGGATATTCTTTTACAAGCTCAGCAAGCGTCGTCCCCCATGAAATGCCGATTTTCTCCGCATTTTTCATGTTTTTAGACAAATAATAGGCGCCTGCTTGACCGACTGCCCGCTTCACCATCTCAGACATTGTCCCGACACTTGGGACAACGACCGCATCTGTTAATTGAAAGGTTGTTTCTAGCTGCTTTTCAAGTTCCACCGTATGAATGCTTTCGTCTTTAATGTACACTTCAACAATTCCCACATCTTTTGCTTTTTGTAAGAGCTTTGAAATGACTGGTCTTGAGACATTGAGCTTTTTTGCAATTTCCTGCTGCGTCCACCCGTCTGTATAATAAAGATGAGCAACTTTGACGAGCTGTCGTCTTTCTTCCCAATTCAGCATGTGACATCATCCTTTTAATATACTATGATTACCAGTATACCAAACATTCGTTTCCAATTGGAACAATTGTTATGAAAATGACAAAAAGAGCGATTAACTCTCCGCTCTTTTTCCCTCAGTATATTTGGGCTGATACGTTCTCCCTCCGTCTAACAGGATCATTTGTCCGTGCAAATAGCTCCCCTCGCGACGTGTGAGAAATAAAGTGAGCCCTGCGATATCCTCAGGCTTTCCTAATCTTCCGATGGGAATGAGTGATTGCAGCTGCCGTTTCTCCTCTACAGTAGGATAGAGCGTATCAAGCATTTGAGATTCAATGACGCGGGGGGCAATCACATTGATGCGTATTTGATGCGAGCCTAGTTCCTTTACGAGCGAACGCATCAATCCAAAAGCACCTGCTTTTGATGCATAATATTGAATACCGCCGCCTGAGCCGGTGATTGCAGATCCCGATCCAATAATGACAACACTGCCTTCCTGCCGCTCACACATATAGGGTGCCAACGCTTTGATGCAATAGTAAAGACCATATAAGTTCACAGCTAGTGTCTTTTTCCAAAGTGAAAAATCGACTTCTAAAAAAGGCAGTGATTTAGTCATTCCTGCTGAATACACAAGGTGAGCAATACCGCCCAGCTCCCTTTCAGCTGCTGATATCATTTGCTGAACACTTTCCCACGATGAAACGTCAGCTTGAAATATCAGCAGCTGAGGATACTGTGTCTTTAAGAGCGAAAGTCCCTTTTCGTCTATATCTGACACGGCGACTTGGTGCCCTTCTTTTAAAAATCGTTCAGCTATTTCTTTTCCGATCCCTTGGGCTCCGCCAACGATGAGAACTGGTTTTTGAACATTAGCCAGCACTCTCACCCCCATCAAGCATAATCGCCACGCCATCTGTAAATGCACCATAGGATGTACTGAGAAACACCGTCATATGGGCCACAGTCTCCTTGATTTGCTCTGTATCAGGAACCAAATGGAGAGGAGGCGGCAGCAGCGCAAGCACCCGGATGCCTTTGTCTTTAAATTCTCTCGCTAACCCTTTTGTCATGGCATTCAGCATAGAATTCGATGTAGCATGCGAGATCCCGCCATCACCTGTAATACTGCCTGATGACGATATATTAATGATGCAGCCTTGCCTCCGATCAACCATATGCCATACGGCAGCCTGACTGGAAAGAAAGACGGTATTCACAGCCGATTCCACTTCATCCACCCACTCATCAGGACGCACGTCATCAAGCTTCGCGTCCGCTCCTTGTTCTGCTTGATTGACCAAAATATCCAGTTTACCGCATGTATCAATCACTTGCCTCAGCATTCGCGCGGCATCACGCGGTGTTTCCAGCGGGTTCTGAATGATACTCGCTTGACCGCCCATTTTTTGAATGTCTTCACGAATGGTTTTAGCCTTTGATTCATCATGAAACGTGTGTAAAAAAACATGTGCACCTGCCCGGGCTAAAGCCAGGCAGATGGCTTCTCCAAATCCATCTGTGCTACCTGTCACAAGTGCCGCTTTCTGATGAAGCTGGACGTGCACATGCATCTCCTCCCTATCCCTTGTTTGGCCATTATTTTCTCAGCTTACTCACGATATCAAGTGCTGCTTCATAAAAACCTTCTGAGATGGTCGGATGCGGATGAATCATTTTCGCCATCTCTTCTGCTGTTCCTTCTAAATACATAAAGGAGGAAGCTTCTGAAATCATCTCTGTGACGTGCGGGCCAACCATCGTCGCGCCAATCACTTCACCATAGGCTGTATCGTATACCAATTTAATAAAGCCTGTTTGATCACCTGCCGCTAGTGCTTTACCGCTTGCCGCTAAATCAAATCGTTCTGCCCGCACGTTAAGTCCTTTGGCTTTTGCCTCTTTCTCAGTCAGACCGACACTTGCTACCTCTGGTAATGTATAAATACATCTAGGCATGATATCAGCATTCATTTTTTCAGACTCACCGCAAATATTACTGACCGCAACAGCGGCCTCTGCCATCGCTGCGTGAGCAAGCTGATAGCCGCCAGCGACATCCCCAACTGCATAGACACCTTCCACGCTTGTCTGCATCTTGTCGTTCACCTTGATAAAAGGACCATCCAGCTGAAGGTCAAGCTGGCTGACAGCAGAAACGCTAGGTCTTCTTCCTACACAAACAAGCAGTCTTTCAGCCGTAAAGATATGCGTCTCTCCTTTATCGTCTGATGCATGAACCGCTTTGACTCCTTCGCTTTCCGTCACCTCTGTTACAGTGGTTTTTTTCGCGATATGGATGCCTTTTTTCTTTAATTCTCTTTCTAGCAGCTTAGATGCTTCCTCATCCTCTTGTGGAATAATAGACGGAGCCGCTTCGATAATCGTGACTTTTGATTGAAGACTCTGGAAGATACAAGCCAGCTCAAGTCCAATGACACCGCCGCCAATGATGACGACAGAAGCCGGAATTTCTGGGATGTCAAAGATCGTATCACTTGTGTCAAATTGAATGTCTTTAAGGCCTGGTATTGGCGGAATGGCAGGTGAAGATCCAGTGGCAATGATGAGCTCTTTCGTTTCAATCGATTCTGAACCATCTTGCTTTTCAATCTCAATCCGGTGCTTTGTAACAGCTGTACCTCTGCCGTTATATACATCAATCTTTCCTTGCTTTAATAAAAAGGCAATTCCGCCTCTGAGCTTTTCAATGACGTCATCTTTGCGCTTTCTCATTTTATCGAAGGAAAGGACCAAATCACCTGTTTCAATTCCCCAGCTTTTCGCCTTCTCAATTGATTCAATGACTTCTGCATGTTTGAGCAGTGTCTTGGAAGGAATACAGCCCCGATTTAAACAAGTACCGCCTAGAAAATCCTCTTCAATCAATGCGACCTTCCGTCCACGCTCAGCTGCTTGAAGGGCGGCAGTATACCCGCCAGGCCCTCCGCCAATGACTGCCAGATCATACGTTTTCGTCATCCGATTCATCTCCTACATTAGCAATTCAAATGGTTGTTCAAGCACTTTTTTAAGGTCTGTTAAAAAGGCAGCCGCTGGTGCGCCATCTACCACTCGGTGATCAAACGATAAACTAACACCCATCATCGGCCGCACCTGAATTTCTCCATCTACTACAACAGGTTTTTCTTGAATGCGCCCAACCCCTAAGATCGCCACTTCCGGCTGATTAATAATCGGGGTAAAGGTATCAATGGCATACATCCCTAAGTTACTAATGGTAAAAGTGGACCCTTTCAGCTGGTCTGGCAGCAGTTTTTGGTCACGTGCGTTTCGGCCGATTTCTTTTGCCTCTTTTGTCAGCTGTTTTAACCCTTTTTGGTTTGCATGAGAAATGACTGGAACCATTAAGCCATCTTTTACAGCGACAGCGAGACCAATGTGCACATCATCATGGAAATGGAGCTCATTTTGTTCAAATGTCATATTGATCTGCGGGTGGCGCGTGAGTACGTTGCTGACCGCATGAATCATAATTTCTGTGAACGACAGTCTGTAGCCTGTCTCTTTTTCAATCGCTGGCAATAGCTGTTTGCGTATTTCTTTCGCTTTTGTCATATCGATTTCACTTGTTAATGTCACGTGCGGTGCTGTAAAGGCACTTTGTGACATGCGGTCAGCGATCACTTTTCTCATACCAGCTAGTTTTTGTGTTTTCACTGGAGAAGACTCTGTTGTTTTTACAGCTGCTGCCGTCACATCACTCTTCATAATTTTCCCGTGTGCACCAGATCCAGCAACATTCGCTAAATCGATTCCTTCACGAGCAGCCACTTTTTCTGCAAGCGGAGACACGCGCTGATCTTTCTCACTAGAGTGGACGGCCGCCTCGACGTCCCGCTTTTGAACTCTGCCTTTAGGTCCTGTGCCAGATACCTCATGAATCGCTACATGATGATCCTTTGCCGTTTTTCTCGCCGCAGGTGTGGCACGTACTTTTTCATTAGGTGTTTTTGGGGCTTCAGCAGGACTGGATGAAGCCGCGTCTGATGAAGACGATTCGCTGCTGCCTGGTGAATCTTCATCTGATTGTGCTGGCGGTTCGCTTGGCACCTGTTCATTTGCCTCTCCGATGTATCCAATGACAGCATTGACTGGAATTTGATCATCGGCTTCATAATATTTCTTTAGAAAAATACCATCATCATAGGCTTCCACCTCAATATTGATCTTGTCTGTCATAATTTCAAAAAGAGGCTCACCGATTTCAACCGAATCTCCTTCTTCTTTAAACCATTGAAGCAAGGTGCCGACTTCCATCGTACTGCTCAGCTTCGGCATAAATATCTCTTTTGGCATGATCTTCTCCCCTTTACTTAAGAGCGCACAAGCTCTTTTGCTGCTTCAATAATATCTGGCACTTGTGGAATGACCGCTTTTTCCAGCGTCGGGTTGTATGGTATTGGGACCGCAAGACCGCCAAGTCGTTTAATTGGAGCATCTAAGTAGTCAAAGGCTTCACTTTCCGCTATCATACTTGCAATCTCTCCGCCATAGCCGCCTCGTTTTACTGCTTCATGAACCACGATACATTTACCTGTTTTCTTCACAGATTCGATAATCGTTTCTTCATCTAATGGGACAAGTGTTCTTGGGTCAATGATTTCAACATCGATTCCCTCTGCTTCTAGTTCCTTCGCCGCTTCTAACGCTTTGTGTACCATAATCGCTGTTGCTACAATCGTGACGTCTTTCCCGCTTCTTTTCACATCTGCTTTCCCTAGAGGAATGGAATATTGCTCTTCAGGCACTTCACCGATTGTTTTATATAAAAGCTTGTGCTCGTAGAAAATGACAGGGTTGTCATCATCCATCGCCGCTTTTAAAAGTCCTTTTGCATCATAGGCTGTTGAAGGCTGAACCACTTTGAGTCCTGGAATATGCGCCATCCACGCTTCTAAGCTTTGTGAGTGCTGAGCCGCTGCACCCGTTCCTGATCCTGCTGGTGTTCTTACGACAAGCGGCACCTTTCCTTTTCCGCCAAACATGTATCGTGTTTTGGCTGCTTGGTTCACAAGCTGATCCATTGCAATTGTTATAAAGTCAGAGAATTGAAGTTCTAAAATCGGCCGCATACCAGTTAAAGCCGCTCCGACTGCCCCACCTGCGATGGCAGCCTCTGAGATAGGTGTATTGCGAACGCGCTCTGGACCGAATTCTTCAATCATGCCGCGCGTGACCCCAAAAGCACCTCCATATACGCCGATATCTTCACCTAAAATGAAGACATCTTGGTTTTCTCTCATTTCCTGACTCATAGCCTCTCGAACGGCTTCTAAATATGAAATCTCTCTCACTGTTGTTTTTGTCACGTGATTTCCCTCCTAATTAGGCGTATACATCCTCTAATAGTGTGTCAATTGACGGTTCTTTACTGTTTTTGGCGAATTCTACAGACGCTTCAATTTCCTGCTTCGCTTCTTCCTGTAAGCTTGCTGCCTGCTCTTCTGTTAAAACATTCAGTTCAATCAAGAGAGACTTAAAGCGTTTGATTCCGTCTTTTTGTCTCCACTCTGTCTCTTCTTCACGTGTACGGTATTTTTTCGCATCACTCTTAGAGTGACCCTTCCAGCGGTACGTTTTCATTTCAATGAGTGATGGGCCTTCTCCCGCTCTCGCACGGCTGACTGCTTCATCTACTGTGTTCATAATTTCGACCATGTCATTTCCATCAACCGTTTTTCCTGGCATTCCGTAGCTTTCTGCTCTTGTTGAAATGTCTTCAATGTTGATCATTTCTTTCACAGGGCCAGACATGCCGTACTGGTTGTTTTCACAAATAAACACAACCGGTAAATCCCAAATAGACGCAAGGTTTAATGCTTCATGGAAGCTGCCTTCATTTGTGGCACCATCTCCGAAGAAACAAAGAACAACAAAGCCTTCCTGCTTCATTTTAGATGTGAGCGCTGCACCTGTTGCCAGCGGGATACCGCCGCCAACGATTCCATTTGCCCCAAGATTTCCTTTTTCTAAATCCGCAATATGCATCGAGCCGCCTTTTCCTTTACAATAGCCGGTTTCACGTCCAAACAATTCAGCCATCATTTTATTAACCTCGGCCCCTTTTGCAATACAGTGACCGTGTCCCCTGTGTGTGCTGACGATCTTATCTTTATCTTCTAATACGGCAATCGATCCAACAGCTGACGCTTCCTGTCCAACACATAAATGAGTGGTGCCATGGATAAGTCCTTTTGCAAAAAATTGGTCGACCTTTTCATCAAAATATCTCACTAACCACATTTGTTTATATAAATCTGCTAATTTCTCATGGCTAATCTGTTCAGGCAAAGTGATTTGTTTTTGCATTTCTTCTCTCCCCTTTACATTTGTTCTTATATGTTACATTTGTAATCATCATACGTTTAAGTGTCATCGAAGTCAAGCATTTCTCTCTCGTTTTTAAGCGTTTTCATCTTTTATCAGAAAAAAAGAGAAAGGGAAAGCCCTTTTCCAAAGAACTTCTCTTTCTCTTTTAATCTCATACACTCATTCATCTGGATACATCATGATTTTGACGCTCTCACCCTCAGGATGCCTCGCACATTCTATCGCCTGAAGCAGCTGGCTTAACGGATAACGATGCGTCACCATCTTTTCAGTGTTGACCACTTTTGCTTTCAAAAGCTCAAGAGCTTCACGATAATGATATGGATGCGAGGAATAGGCTCCTACTACCTTCACTTCATCATTGAAAAATCGTTCAGCAGGAATGGCCACATCTCCCTTTGGAAAATGAGCAAACACCAAAATCGTCCCGCCTCGCGCTACAGCCTGAAACGCCTCTTTTAAAAGCGCACTGCTCCCAACAGAAATAATGACGAGGTCTGCTCCCTTTCCATCTGTTTCTTTCATCACCCGGTTTTCCACCGGCTCGGCTGCTGGATGAAAGGAGACGTCTGCACCTAAACTCCTCGCTTGCAGCAGTCTGTTCTCATTCACGTCTGTTATCATCACTTTCCCAGCCAAATAATATTTGGCGAGCTGCAATTGAATACAGCCAATTTGCCCCGCTCCAAGGATCAAAACGGAATCTCCTGGGTGAACAGGAGCTCGTTCAAACCCGTGCAGGCAGCAGGCAACCGGTTCTACCATCGCCCCTTGCTCATACGATACGTCTTTTGGAAGCTTGCCCATCGTGTGCTTGACATGCAAAGCAGGTACACGGATATATTCTGAAAACCCGCCCGGCTCTACATTTGTGGCTGTAAACTGCGGACACATCGTATAAAAACCCTTTTGACAAAAGTCACAGGTGAAACAAGGCACATGATGTGCCACATAGACCCTGTCTCCCGTTTGGACATTTGTCACGTGCTTGCCGGTCTCGACAATATCACCAGCGATTTCATGCCCCAGCACTGTCCCAGGAGGTACTGTCTCATGTGTTGCTTTGTAAATATCCGTTCCACATAAGCCGCAGGCTCGCAGCTTTAACAAAACTTCATCATCACCGATGACTGGCCGGTTCCGCTCCTCATACCGAATGTCCTCTGAAGAATAAAAGACAGCTGATTTCATGTAGCGGCATCCTCCTTTTCATCACCCTTCGCAAAATCCTGCAACGTTTGAACAAGCTGCTTGTACTCACTCATCTCACTGGATATCCAGTAACGCCCTCCGAATATACGAGATGGCCCCACCCTGACATAGACTTTCCCGATATGAGGATAAGGCTTTAAAAAAAGCTTTCCTTTAATATCAGAAACTGCATATGTGTGCCATCTGCCAAAAGCGCCTATCTTCAGTTGATCTTCACTAATGATGACGCTTGTCGGCTGGTTCAGTCCTGTAATACTAGATAGCATGAGAATAGGCAGCGTATAAACGCCTAACACAGCTAACGGGTCAGGTCCTGCTGACCATAACGTATAAAGAGACCAGAGAAAAAAAAGACAGATGAGCACAGCCGGAAGAAAAATAGACAACACTGCAGACGTTCGGCTATAAGCATGATGCTGCATAAGACTTCCTCCTTTCAAATCACTAGAAGGAGCCGGAAAAGCTCCTTCAGAAAATAGCCCTCTACTTGATATGATCAATGATTTTCTCGATATCATCTTCAATACCAAATCCAGTTAAAAAGGATAATGTTTGAATCACAGGTGTCCCTTTTGTATCACTTACAGGCGTTGTCGTCACAATTAAATCGGCGCCTTCCGCTTTTTGCGGGACTTCAGATGCCTTACACTGTTCCACCACGACATCATATCCTTTTTCCTTTAACGTCTCTTCTACCTTTTTAGCGACAACCGTTGATGTTGCAACTGCCGTTCCGCATGATACTAATATTTTCTTCGCCATTAGAATCCCTCCAGCTCATTTATTGTTCTTTCTGATCTAAGCCCATTTCTTTTGCATACTGCTTTTTAATATCATTTCGCACCCAGTACCATAGAAGCCCATAAGCCAGAGCACAGATGATGGCTGCAATAAAGTAAGGGTTGCTCGGATCAAGAAGTCTCACCATGATCCAAGGAATGACGTGAGAACCAAGATCAATACCTGAAATCATGTTTGCCCCTTCTGGGAAATCAAAGCCGACTGCTTTCCCCATGGTTGTCGCAAGCGGAGCAAGGTTCGTTGCAATAAAGAAGACAATCATTAATGTAAAAATACTGTTAATAAGGCCGCGAATAATATTTCCACGAGCGGCTGCTACTGCCCAGACAACTGTAAATGGCAGAACCGATAAGTCAGCAAACGGGAGCATGCCATTGTAAGGCAGAACAACTGCTAGCAAAATCGTAATCGGCACCATTAAAAGGGCTACCGCCATATTCGCTGGATGACCAATCACAATCGCTGTATCTAAACCAATATAGACATTTTTCCCAGGGAAACGCTTTTGAATATAAGAACGAGCGCCCTCAGAGATTGGAATCAGTCCTTCCATTAATAACGCAACCATTCTTGGCATTAAGACAAGAACTGCCGCCATTTGAATACCGAGCGTCATCACGCCTTTTGCATCATAGCCGCCGAGAAGACCAATAATGATACCAAGTATGAGACCCATCACAAGCGGTTCGCCAAAGATGCCAAAGCGTTTCTTCAAGGTTTCTGGATCAGCATGAATTTTGTTTAAACCAGGAATCTTATCAATGACGCGGTTGGACGCATACATGAGCGGGGCGAAGTTGACCGTTTCCGCATGAGCCATCGATACGCCTTTTAATCCGAAATGGTGTTCGATTGTCGGCGCCGTCCAATCGGCTAACTTTAGCGTGATCGCAGAGACGATCAAGCCAACAGCAAGAGCCAAGAACATATTATGATAAGCGTAGTAAGTAACAGAGGCTGCGAAAATCAAATGCCAGAAGTTCCAAATATCCACATTCAGCGTTTTCGTAAAGTTTACAGACAATAAGATGACATTTAATAAAAGCACAAGAGGAATCATGAGCGGGGCAACGGGTGTACCAAAGGATATGGCAGCTCCAATCGGCCATCCAACATCCAAAATATCGAGCTTTAGCCCAAGGGAATTAACCATGGCTTTTGCTGCTGGCCCAAGTCCGCTCACGAGCAAATTAATGACAAGATTGACACCAACAAATCCAATTCCGATCGTAATACCGGCCCTGAAGGATTTCTTAAAGCCCTGCCTTAAAATCATACCGAAAAGCGTCATAATAATCGGGAGCATAATAGTTGGTCCAAGGTCTAATATAAAATCGACGGCTTGCTTGATCATACATCCACCTCCTGAATTTTTCAGATAAAGCGCTTACATAATTTCGTGAGTGACTATTGGTTTAGTTCTTGCTGAAGCACGTCAACCGCTTCTTCATAAGATGTCATATAAGAGAGCTTCGTCATCACTTCTTCTTTTCTAAAAAGTGTCATCAGCTTCTCCAGCATCACAAGCTGTTTGCTAGGCTCAGAGATTGCTAGGACAAACACAATTTTGGCTTGCACTGTTTCATCAGGGCTTCCCATCTTATGAAAAATGACAGGTTCCTTTAAAGTAGCTACACTAATCGCTGGTTTGTTCACATGCTCAGGATCTGTATGCGGAATCGCTACCCCAAAGGCTGCAAGTGGAAGGCCTGTAGGATATGTTTTTTCTCTTTCAAGCACTGCTGGTAAAAAGCTCGATTTAATGTACCCTCCAGCTTCTAACCGCCCTGCTAAATATGTGGTCACCTCCTCTCTCGAAGATGCTTCGAACTGCAGCTTAATCAGTTGTTCATCTAACTCAAACAAGCTGTTCAAACAACCACCCCTTTCATTTGGTATAAATATGAACACATGTAACAAAAAGAAAGAACATTTTTAGAATAGAACCTTTTATAAAGCGCTTACAATTATACTTTCTAAAAAATGTTCAATACTGTTACCTTTGTAAAGATATTATAATATTCAAAATTATAAGTCAATGTCCCTAGGGAAATTTAAATAAAAAAAGACGCAGTCATCACCGCGTCTCTTCCTTCTAATCTTCTATACTGCTTGTTAAATGTGGCTTCCTATATCTAAAAATTCAGATACAAATAGATTGTCTGTCTGCACTGCCATTTCTTCCTTTGTGCCAATTTTTTCGATTCTTCCTTCATTCATCACCACAACACGATCAGCAATATCAAATGCTTCTTCTTGATCATGTGTCACAAAAATGGTGGTCATTTGAAAGTCACGATGAACTTTTTTCAGCCAATGCCTTAATTCTTTCCTCACCTTTGTATCAAGTGCGCCAAAGGGTTCATCTAAGAGGAGTGCCTTCGGCTGAACGGCAAGTGCGCGCGCCAGTGCTACACGCTGCTTTTGCCCGCCTGACAGCTGCTCTGGATACCGCTGCTCAAACTTCGTAAGCTGAACAATCTCTAAAAGCTCATGTACCCGCTCTTTGATGTCTTTTTTAGGCAGTCTTTCTCCTCTAGGTTTAATTTTCAGTCCATATGCCACATTATCAAAAACCGTCATATTTCGAAAAAGCGCATATTGCTGAAACACAAAACCGATCTGCCGTTTTCGTACTGGAATGTGTGTGTAATCCTGATCTCCGAATAAAATCTGCCCGTTATTGGCGTAATCAAGACCTGCAATGATTCTTAATAACGTCGTCTTCCCAGAGCCAGACGGTCCTAATAAAGAGATCAATTCACCATTTCTTATCGATAAATCCACGTTTTGCAAAACCTTTGTCTGGCCAAATTGTTTTGATATTTGTTTTGCTGTAATCCCCAAGGCACATCCCTCCATTTATGTTGACCGCTTGCCTAGCCGGTGATCCCTCTGCTGAATGATTTGCTTAATGATTAAAGTAATGACTGCCACAAACGCCATGAGAGACGCCACAGCAAAAGCGGCTTGAAATTGGTACTCATTGTATAAAATTTCGATATGAAGCGGCATCGTATTGGTTATGCCTCGAATATGACCTGATACAACCGACACGGCACCAAATTCACCAATCGCTCTTGCCCCGGCTAAAATGACACCGTAAAAAAGAGCCCATTTGATATTCGGCAGTGTCACAAAGAAAAAAGTCTTCCATCCGTTTGCACCAAGTGTGAGCGATGCTTCCTCCTCATGAATGCCTTCATGCTGCATAAACGGGATTAATTCTCTAGCAATAAACGGAAATGTAACGAATATGGTGGCTAGGATCATGCCTGGTACAGAATAAATGACTTTCCATCCATTCGCCATAAGCCAAGGTCCTAAAAGCCCGTTTGAACCAAATAAAAGCACAAATACAAGTCCAGCAATCACAGGCGAAACGGCAAACGGGAGGTCAATCACAGTCGTTAACAAACGTTTTCCGCGGAAGTTAAATTTTGTGATAAGCCATGCAGCACTCACCCCAAAGATCATTTGAAGCGGCAAGGTGACGACGACAATGAAAACGGTCAATTTGATCGCCGCTAGTGTATCTGGATGTGAGATGGCCAGAAGGTATGAACTCCACCCTTTCTCAAATGCCTTTGAAAAAACGGCGATCAGCGGTATAAGTAAAAATAAAATCAAAAAAGCATACACGACCGTAATCAATAGGATTTTCACTGCTTTAGATTCGGTTACAGGACTTTTATACCGAATATGGTGCTGATGACTAAACTCTCTCTCCAATGGTTTCACCTCACGTATACTTGTTTTTTCCGCTCAACATACCACTGAATGCCGTGAATCAATAACAGAATGAAAAATGAAAGAAGCAGCATCAAGCATGCAATTGCTGCTGCACCATGATAATCATATTGTTCAAGCTTGGACATGATCATCAGCGGTGTAATTTCTGTTTTAAACGGAATATTTCCAGCAATAAACACAACAGAGCCATATTCACCTAGCGCTCTTGCAAACGCAAGTGAAAATCCAGTCATCACCGCAGGAAACAAGGCCGGCAGCAGTATGTGAAAAAAGGTCTGTCTCCTTGTCGCACCAAGAATCGCCGCAGCCTCTTCCACTTCCTGCTGCAGCCCCTCTATCACAGGCTGAACGGTTCGGATAACGAATGGAATGCCAATAAAAATCAGTGCCAAAATAATCCCAATCGGTGTGTACGCCACCTTTATATGCAGAAATTGACCAATCCATCCATTAGGAGAATAAAGGGTGGTGAGGGCAATACCCGCAACAGCGGTTGGGAGAGCAAAAGGCAAATCAATGAGAGCATCTAAGATTTTCTTTCCAGGAAATGTGTACCTGGCGAGAACCCAGGCAATCAGTACACCAAACCCTGCATTGATGAGAGCAGCTGCAAAGGAAGTCGTCACGGTCAGCTGAAGCGACTTCAATACTCTTGCATCGGTAAAAACCTTCCAAATCCCCTTTGCTCCTAATGAAGCCGTCCAAATAAATACCATGGATAATGGAATGACGACAATCGCACTCACATAAACGAGCGTCACCCCAAGGCTCAGACCAAATCCAGGCAATATACGTTTTCTTTTATTGGCGGCTGCATGTGTTTTCTTCATCACATTGCCCCCTATTTTTGTCCGCTGTATATTTGATCAAATAAGCCGCCATCATCAAAAAATCTTTTCTGCGCTTTTCTCCACCCGCCAAACGCTTGATCAATCGTCACCATATCAATCTTTTTAAACTGGTCTTTATATATGTTTAAGACTTCTTGATTTCTAGGGCGATAATAGTTTTTCGCCGCAATTTCCTGCCCTTTTTTAGAATATAAATAATCTAAATAAGCCTTCGCCACTTTCTCTGTTCCTTTACGTTTCACATTTTGATCAACAACCGCAACAGGCGGCTCCGCTAGAATACTAATTGATGGGGTGACAATCTCAAATTTGTCTTTGCCTAGTTCGTGCTGCGTTAAATAGGCTTCATTCTCCCATGCAATTAACACATCCCCAAGTCCGCGTTCAACAAAGGTCGTTGTGGCTCCGCGTGCACCTGAATCAAGGACTTCGACATGTTCATATAGCTTTTTGACAAAATCCTTTGTTTTTTCTTCATTCCCATGAAATGTTTTATCGGCGTAGGCCCATGCAGCTAAGTAATTCCATCTCGCACCGCCGGACGTTTTCGGATTTGGCGTAATGATGGACACACCTGGCCGAATCAAATCGTCCCAATCTTTAATGTTTTTGGGATTCCCTTTCTTCACAAGAAACACAATGGTCGATGTATACGGTGTGGACTGATTTGGAAATTCTTTTTGCCAATCTTTTGAAAGCAGTCCGCGATCTGCAATCGCATCAATGTCATACCCTAAAGCCAGTGTTGCCACATCTGCCTCGAGTCCATCAATAATCGATCTTCCCTGCTTTCCTGATCCACCGTGAGACTGCTTGATCGTGACATCCTCACCAGTTTTGTCTTTCCAATACGTCTGAAAGGCTTGATTGTATTCCTGATAAAATTCACGTGTAGGATCATACGAAACATTTAACAGCTCAACCTTTCCCTTTTGCTTTGAAGCTTCGTTTGCGTTTGAGCATGCAGTACTCGTCACAGCCAAGACTAAAATGATGGTCACGATAGAGACCCATTTCCACTTTTTCATGTTATCCCGCTCCCCGTTATCAAATAATAGTGACACCAACCTTGCCGTTTCACACGCAAAAAAGACCCTTAGCCACCTGAAATACATCACAGTTCTGTACTTCAAATTGCCAAGAGCCTTCGGTTGTCCGATCAGCTATGTATGATTGATGTCAGTCTTTATATTATTCAAACTATTCACAGGTGTCAACTCTGTTTTTTCATTTAAACAAAAAAAGAAACGCCATCTTGAAGAGGCGCTTCTTTTCCCGGGAAATGGTCTTAATCGGCAGATAGCTTTAAATTGACACCAACAGCGGTTCCATTTCTTGAGGAGTCAGCTACTCCTGTAAATGTCCCTGCTTTCCGATCAATGAGTAAGGCTTGCACATTTCCTATATCAATAGGTGAACTGCCAAAACGGTGACCCATGTCATTTAGCTTCGTTCTCACATCAAGGGGAACACCTACTTCGTAACGGTAAGAAGTTGGACTGTTTGTATAAATCCGCGGCTCTTCCACCGCATCTTGCAGCTCCATGTCGTATTCAAGCAAGTTTAGGATCGTTTGTGAAACAGAAGCAATAATGGTCGTTCCTCCAGGTGAGCCCACAGTCATGACCGGCTCGTTATCTTTGAATATGATGGTCGGGGTCATACTGGATAATGGACGTTTGTTTGGCTGGACTTCATTTGCTCCGCCTGGTCTTGCGTCAAAATCTGTTAGTTCGTTATTTAAGAAAAAGCCATATTCCGGAACAAGAATTCCTGTACCAAATAACTGTTCAATGGTTGTTGTGAATGACACGACATTTCCCCACTGATCGGCAACAGTAAAATGAGTGGTCTCGCCAATGGTTTTATCTTCTGGCTGCGGGACAATTGGGGATGGATTTTTTTCATCCTCATACGCCCATGGATCTCCTTCTTTCGGGTTTTTGTTCATTTGATCTAATTGAATGAGAGAAGCTCTTTTTGAAATGTAATCATCGTCTAGTAGTCCTTTTAGTGGAACATCTACGAATTCGGGGTCGCCTGCATATGCAGCACGGTCAGCATAGGAGAGATGCATTGTTTCAGCTAGCAGCTGATATTTTTCGAATGATTTGGGGTCATATTGTGATAGATTGAAGTGATCTAGTATTTTGAGTATTTGCAGCATAAACACACCGCCTGAGCTTGGTGGAGGCATACTTGCAAGCTGGTATCCTTTATAGTCCCCCCAGATAGGCTTGTCAGTCTTGACCTCATAACGACCAAGGTCATCAGTTGTCATCGTTCCGCCAAAATCTTGGACTGTCTTTGCAAGTGCTTTTGCTACTTTTCCTTCATAAAATGCTTTGCTTCCTTTTTTTGCAATGAGCTTAAATGTTTTCGCAAGACCTGGCTGTACAAGCAGATCGCCTTCTTTGAGCGGCTGATCATCTGGAAGAAAGATTGGCGCTGCGGCCGTTTTTTTCAGCTTTTCATGATGATCTTCAATGGCTTTTGCCAGAACAGAATCGATTTCAAATCCATCCTCTGCAAGCTGAATGGAAGGCTCAATCAATTCCTTCATCGAACGGGTTCCCCACTTATCTAATGCTGCCTCGAGACCTTTTACTGTCCCTGGGACGCCAACCGCATTACCGTGTGTGGACCGCTCAGCAAATGGGATGACTTTTCCCTCGTCCGTTAAAAACATGTCAGGTGTTGCGCCCTGTGGTGCTCGTTCTCTACTATTGATGATGGATGTTTCTTTTGTCTTTCCATCATAAACCATCATAAAACCACCGCCGCCAATTCCAGACATCATTGGCTCTGTCACATTCAGTGCGTACTGGATGGCAACAGCAGCATCCACTGCGTTTCCACCTTTCTTCAATACATCAGCACCTACTTCTGATGCCAGCGGGTGAGCAGTAGCCACCATGCCATCTTTCCCAACAGCTACTTTACTCCCATGAGATTCGTTCGCATTGACTTGGCTGACAGGCAGAAAAAACGAGAAAACAAACAGACATATGGACAAAACAGTTAGAGAAATGCGTTTCATGAACAACACCCCTTCCATATTCTTACTTTGACCTTACCGACTTCTTGACCAGAATACAATAGATTATTCTAAAATTTCAAAAATTTTCATCCTATCATCCTACATTTCCCAAATCAAACATTGTTTTTCAAAACATATGACGCACTCACTCATTAGGAATAAAGACACATCATTTCCAACGATTCAGCTTCAAGGTATAATAAACACAACAAAGAGGGGGAAAAGCATTGAACAACAAATGCAGATTATTTTGGGAAGACTATTGGAAAGAGAAATCAGAAAAAGCACCTGCTGACGCGTTTGTTTCGGCGTGGGCATTCGGCTCAGATCCTGATCATTTGCTTGACCTTGTAAAGCAAGGAAAAAAAACAGCCACTTGTTCTGGACACCTTTTTTATGAAAAGGAACAGGAGCCGCTTCCACAACCCGGACAATATGCGGTCATTTTGAACAGCCAAGAAGAGCCAAAAGCCATCATTGAAATTACACATGTAGATGTCATGCCAATGAATGAAGTCCCCGTATCATTTGCACAAGCAGAGGGTGAAGGCGACTTATCTTATGACTATTGGTACAGAGAACATAAAGAATTTTTCACAGAAGCACTCCAATCATACGGTTTAGAATTCAAAGAGGATATGCTTCTTGTTTGTGAACGGTTTAAGCTGATTCATTCAGCTTCTTAGCCTTTAAGCGGCGCCAAATATGGCCCGCTTTTTTCGTGGCTTTTCCCCTTTTAGAAAAAGGTGTGTTGAGATCACATCTTTAGGTCAGAATAAGATCAAATAGAAAAAGTGAAGAAATTTTCGACTACACCTGTTTTTTTTCGACAAAAGAATATATAATTATTTGATGTGTGCATTGTCTCATTTATACAATGGAGGGTTTTTACATGTTAAAAAGGAAAAAAGACAAGTTTTCCGTCTTGTTAACGGAAATTGCTAAAAATTTAGATGAAACTGCTGAGTATTTTGTTAGCTATAAAGTAACAAATCAAACCACTCTGAAAGAATTTTCTGACACATTGAAGGAATATGAGACAAAAGGTGATAATCATGTTCATACCATGATTAAAGAGCTGAACAAAGCCTTTATTACACCGATTGAACGTGAAGACATTCTTCAATTGACGAATAGCCTCGATGATGTTTTAGATGGAATTGAGCATTTTTCCGCAACATTAGAAATTTACTCAATTACAAGCTCTGACGAACATATCGACAAATTCAGCCACTACATCAGAGAGTGTGCGAAAGAAATTTTAATCACAATTGATCTACTAGCTGAAAATCGCTTGAAAGATATTCATCCGCACGCAATCAAGATCAAAGAGATTGAACATAATTGTGACAATCTTCATCGTAAATCATTAAAGAACTTGTTTGGAAAAGAAACAGATCCAATTAAAGTGATTCAATACAAAGAAATTTACGAAACACTTGAAGAAATCGCTGATTCCTGTCAAAGTGTTGCCAACAATCTAGAAACAATCATTATGAAGAATGCGTAACGGGGTTAGTTAAACATGGACACATTACTCATCCTTACCATACTTATTGTCATTTGTGCACTTGCTTTTGATTTCATTAACGGGTTCCACGATACAGCAAATGCCATTGCGACTTCAGTTTCAACGAAGGCATTAAAGCCTAGACATGCGATCATCATGGCAGCGTTCATGAACTTCTTAGGAGCAATGACATTTACAGGTGTGGCAAAATCCATTACAAAAGATATCGCAGATCCATTTACGCTTCAAAACGGCTCTGTTGTGATCTTGGCTGCTTTAATTGCCGCCATCACATGGAACTTGCTTACTTGGTATTACGGGATTCCGAGTAGTTCTTCACATGCATTAATCGGATCAATTGCAGGTGCGGTTATTGCTTCTGCCGGTTTTGGCGCTTTAAACTATTCGGGATTCATTAAAATCATTCAAGCACTTTTGCTTTCACCTATCCTAGCTTTCGTATTGGGATATATCGTGTATACCATTATCAAAATTATATTTAGAAACAACAATCTCGCAAAAACAAATAAACAATTCCGACGTGTTCAAATTTTAACGGCTGCACTGCAATCGTATACCCATGGGACAAACGATGCGCAAAAAGCGATGGGAATTATTACGATGGCTTTAATTGCAGGTAATTTGCATACAACAGACGACATTCCTTTCTGGGTACAATTCTCTTGTGCGCTTGCAATGGGACTCGGTACTTCTATCGGCGGCTGGAAGATTATCAAAACAGTCGGCGGTAAAATTATGAAAATTCGTCCAGTAAACGGAGTATCTGCAGACTTAACGGGTGCAGCTATTATCTTCGGTGCGACGTTTATTCACTTACCTGTTAGTACGACTCACGTTATCTCATCTTCTATTCTAGGTGTAGGTTCTGCACACAGAGTCAAAGGGGTTAACTGGGGTACAGCAAAACGTATGCTTGTCACTTGGGTGATTACATTACCGATTTCAGGAACTCTAGGAGCTCTTATATACTTTGTGTTAAATGCGATTCTCTAATATCAAAGACCTGTCTGACAGGTCTTTTTTTATTTGCCCGCACACTTAAAACCGTCCTTCTACAGGACATTTTTTCATGAAGCAGGGTTTCCAATCATATCCATAGAAATAAACAAGTATTCATCTGTCTATGGGAGAGAAGAACATGCTATTATTTTTTCAATTGACTGTATGGTTATTGCTAGGTGCTCTTGCTGTGTATGTATTTGCGGTTTGGCGCTTTGAACAAAAAGTAAAAGAAAAGATGTTTGCCATTCGTAAAACGTGGTATTGGATTTATGTAGCGGGTGCTGTTGTGTACTGGACAAATGACCCCTCTTCTATCTTCACTGATTGGATGCACTACTTGATCATTGCCGTATTTTTCGCATTAACTGATGCTTTCATCTTTCTTAGCTCCTATATTAAAAAACTCGGAAATCATGAGCTGGAAACCGACACCCATCAACTCCTTGAACAAAATAACGATCTGCTTCATTCTTACCTCAATAAACTAAAAACGTACCAATACCTATTGAAAAATGAACCGATCCATGTATATTATGGAAGTGTAGAGGCATATATAGAGGGAATTGAGCGGCTGATTTATTCTTTTGCCGACAAGATGAATATTCAAGCGGTGCTTTGTCCATACGATATGCAGGAACAAAAAGACGACCTGCTTCGGACACTTGACCAGCGGGCTCTTATTCAGGCGAAGCTTGACAGGCAGGAAGTATATTACGATGATTTCGGTCATTTGGTGCTCATCCCATTTTCTGTAGCAGATGCTCATTTTGTCATTAAGCTCACCTCCGATGAGATTGTCACGGAGTTCGACTATTTATTAATGACATCACTTACAACAATTTATGACCTAATCTTGCCTGACGAAGAGGAAGGTGATGAAGATGGACCACGCACTTCAAGGGGATAACAACAATCCTAAGAAAAACCCTTTTAAGATTTTAAAGAAAAAACGCCATATCAGTATGGCCGATTATAAGGTAAGCCCCCATACTGAGCGAATTTTTAAAAAGAATGAACAGCTTCTGGATGAGTATAAAAATAAAAAGGCTTGATTACACTAAAGGACGCGGAACGAAATCCGCGTCCTGCTTCCATTTTCACATAGACTTGCATACAATACACTATACGCTGCAACGATTGAGGTGCCAAAATGAAAAAGAAAATCAAACAACTGAGATATGTTCAGTTTGCCGAATATCAGCCGTCCCCATATACTAAGCGTTTAATTGAAAAGAGTGAAACAGCCATCCAATCATACAAACAGAAACACTCACTGATTTAACAGTTTAAGCAGCTTCTCCTTCGTTTTAGGACCGTATATTCCATCACTTGTCAAACCGTTCACCAGCTGAAAGCGCGCTACGGCATTCGCCGTTTTTTCTCCGTAAACACCATCGATGCCTTTATCTGCAGCCGATTTATCAGGATAAAAATAAACAGCAGCAAGCGCTTTTTGGACGAGGCGTACGTGCTCTCCCTTCGTTAGAGGCGAAGTCACCTTTAAAATCCCATCTGGCAGCTCATACATCATTTTTCCATCATTTCGATAAATTTTGAGAACCTGTCCAATTTGAATCTTATTCGGGTCGCTAATGTTATTCCACTTCTGAAGATCTTGAACTGTGACGTCATGAGCTTTGGCAATACTCGTTAACGTATCCCCGCTTTTGACGACATACGTGATGACCGTCTCAGGATCTCCTGCCGTTTCAATTCCTTTTTTAAATTCATCCCATGTAGCGAGAAGCAGACGCGGACATGTTTTTCCAGACCAGTGCTGATGTGTGACCACATTCGCTAGTGGAATATTATGCTCTTTCAGCAGCTTTTGGATGAGCCATTGCGCATGTTTGACCGCTTGCTGGAAATTTCCATCTTCATTTTCACAAATTTCAATGCCGATCGACTTTCTGTTCCCATTTCCATGTCCGTCCCCTGCATGCCAGCCATTTTCATTTAACGGCAGATGCTGAAAGATTTCATGATCATCCACTGTAAAGTGCCAGCTCACTTCTGTCGTTGGGCGTTTCACATATGCCGCATGACTTTTCGCATCCGCTCCCTTTGACGTGTTTGCTGTGTTATGCACCGTCACATACATCGGTGTCATGGCGTATCCTGGGCGGTTCCCGTTTCCAACTGGAATAAAATCTTGATAAATTTCTACCATGTTCTGCACTCCCTTTTGCTAAATTGAATTGATCTTTCTCATCAATTGGTGGCGTTCGTAAGACAACTTAGGTTTGTTTTAGTGATAAGACTATGGTAAAATTTGAATTCAAACCACTCTTTTTAGTAATGGAAAACGCAAAAATGAAGAAAAAAACAGGAATTAATTCCATTTTTCCTTGATTTTATGTTAAAATTGTTAAAAATAAGCCGATATTAAAAGTAAGTAATAGCTTCATTAGCTATTTAGTCCTATATGGACTTTTCTTTTACGCCAAAAACAGAACATACGTTTGCTTGGAGGTTTTTAAATGACTGGTTTTTTAACCCATTTAGAAGAAGAGATTAAGCGGTTATATGCCAAATTACAAATAAGCGGTCCTGCTTATAGAGACATGCAAAGGATCGCTTCTGAATTTCATGTATGGGTCCACTATGAGGATACTGGCAGCATGATGATCAAACATCAAGGTCTTTACAGTATTATATTAAACAGATCTCTATCGTCAGAGGAACAATGGCAGGATTTTGCCCACGAGCTTTGTCATGTGCTGAAGCATGCAGGCAATCATTTCAAGATGCACAAACTCTTTCGAGAACTGCAAGAGTTTCAGGCTAAACAATTCATGTATCACTTTTGTGTGCCGACCTTTATGCTGATGCAAATGAAGCTTCCAAACCTTCGGCAGCAAGCCATTTTGCACATTTCGCAAACATTTCATGTCACCTGGGCTTTCGCTGAAAAGCGGCTGGCCTTGTTCGAACAGCGGAAAGCAGGCATTCGCTTCCAACAAGAGTTTACATCTTATTTAATGAAAGCCGAGAAGGTCGCGGAAAAAGAAGCTGTTTATCAAACGTAAGCCTCTTCTGCATAGGGCGACAGGGGTTTATTCATAAAGGTTTAATACTTGCTTGAGTACATTTGTGTACCGATAAAATTGCTCATTTTGCGTTTCACGGCGATAGCGCCGTCTGAAGTCTTGAAAGAATGCTCTTCTTTGCGCCTGACTGATTTCAAGTTGTACACTTTTTCCGGTCAGACATTGATTATTAATATTGTGAGGATGTGTTCCAGAATAGCGATCAGATTCAGATAGCAGCACTGCGGGGAATCCATTAAGCGTTAAACGTTTCACTGTTTCTGCCGCTTTTTCTCTGTCTGTCCCGCCCACTAATGTTTGAAGCACCTCCGTTTCCCCGTAGCCATGGAGCGCAAACGTGTAATGATGGGTATGCACTAGAGAAAGGCAGACCGGCTCATTGAAACGTGTGCTTGTAATATGAAGCACATGATTGCCTTTCACTTTAAGGCCTTCAAATAAATACATAGAATCATCACTTGCGATTTCATGAATGAGCTCACTCACGCCAGATTCAATTCCCCCAGCATGAGGGGACAAAACCAAAAGCTGGTCTCCTTTCCGCTCGTGAAGAATTTGATAGTCGATTCCCTCTCTTTCATGAGCGGAAAGCTCTTCATAACTTTGATATGTATCAATGATTTGCGTCATTCCATCTTCCCCATTTCTCTATTTGAGCATAAGTCTACTGATCTTAAATTCTTTTGTAAAGGGATTTCACATGACCTATCGACTTAATACATCCTTAAACTTTCCTTATCTTTTCGGCTATCTGTTGAATTTTGAGAAAAAATGACCGATAATTGAAATGAATAGAACTTTTGGACTATATGAATCTTTTTGCATTCTCTCTCATAAATTAGAAATATTGTGATCTACATCTGGAGGAATTCATGTTAAAAAAGAAAACCACCATCACCTTTGTCATCTTAATCCTTAGCTTCGCTGGCATCATTTACTGGAAATGCTTTTCTCTTCAAGGCGTATCTCACGGAACCTTTATCCGCTCGATGACATCACCTGACGGAACATATATCATCAACACCTATCGACATAGCGGAGGGAAACTAAAGGAAAACGCAGTTAGAGCAGAAATTGAAAACAAACTCACCCACAGAAAGAAAACGATTTACTGGAAATACCCTGATAAAGACCCTCTCATCAAATGGAAAAATGGACAGCTTGTTCAAATTGGGCATGAATTTTTAAATGTGGTAAAGGGAGAAACATACGATTATCGCTTTGACCGGAACAAAAGAAAATAGCGTATCAAAAAAACGAATCCCTCTTGGATTCGTTTTTTACGTTGACATCACATGCTGCATGAATTCTTTCATTTCTTTACTTACGCTCGTCAGCCGTTCCACAATTTCACTAAACTCTGTCACAAGTAAAGCCTGCTCTGATGATGAACCTTTCATATGGTCCATACTCTCAAGTAATGTATGTATATTAGAGGAAATCCCTTGCAGTGAACTTTCAATATTTTCTGTTGCACGTGAAGTTTCACTTGAAAGCTTTTGAACCTCACTGGCTACAACACTAAATCCAGCCCCCTCTTTTCCTGCCCTGGCTGCTTCGATTGACGCATTCAATCCCAGCAAACTTGTTTGTTTCGAAATGCCCTTAATCATTTTTGTAATATCAGATGTTTTTTTCGAGCTTTCAAGTGTTTGCTGCGTTTGTAAGGTCATTTCCTCACTTGTCGCAGAAAGCTCTTCTGAATGTGCCGCCACCACATGCACCTTTTCTTGAATACTTTGAATGATGTCATTTAATGACTCCATATATGCTTCAAGCTCTAATTGATTTTTAAGTGGAAAACCTAAAGCGAGTGCGCCGATAACTTGTTGATTTTCATCAAAAATTGGCAGACCCATTGCATTTAACGGTATTCCGTAAACCGATTCAGGCACAAACATACTTGATGTCTCACCTCTGAGCGCTTTTTTCATATTTAAATCATCTGGCTTAATGAGTTCTCCTGCTCGAATTTGAAAATCAACATCTTTCGATGGCAAATACAGCAAGAATTTCTCTCGATCAATGACACCCATCGTCACTTCGTTTTTTAAAATCTGCATCATATAAGGTGCTGCTGTCACAATACTCTGTAGTATATCCAATTTCTCTACCCCCTTATATAGTTTATCGGTCGTTCCTCTTAAATTAATAGTTACTTTTTAAAATAATGATAATGATTAGAAGAAATTCTTCATATTTACGAGTAAAAAGAAGTACTTTTCCTTTCTATATTCAAACGTAAATTTGCTATAATTAATGAATCGACATATGATGAAATGGTCATGTAACCATTTTGTATATTCATTGGAGGCGCATGTTGTGACACAACCCATGAAATATGAGAGGGCAATCGTCATTGGCGGAGGTATCACCGGGATGCTCGCTGCAAAAGTTTTATCAACGTTTTATCATCAAGTTTTGATGATTGAAAAGGATGAACTGCCGGACTCTCCTGAGAATCGTCTTGGCACTCCTCAAGCCTTTCACCCACATAGAATGCTGCCACTTGGCAATCAAATCGTTGAACGTCTATTCCCTGGTTATACAAAAGAGTTACTGGCAATGGGCGGATTTAATACCATGCATCAAACCTCTCGATTTATCACAAAAGATGGCGAATTAACGCTCACTGATACAGAAGAAACCGCCGTCACAAGACGTGCAATGCTAGAGTGGGTGCTGATGCAAAGAATAGTAAAAGAGGAACGTGTGCAGTTTTTAGAAAAACATGAAGCCATCTCCCTTCAGTTTAAAGAGGGGACTAATCAAGTCATGGGGCTTGTTGTGAAGGACCGGCAAGTAAAACCTGGCAGCATTCATGAAATAAAAGCAGACTTAGTGATCGATACGTCTGGAAGAATGTCCAAATTGCCAAAATGGCTGAAAGACGCTGGATGGACCTTACCAAAGACTGATGAGTTACATGTGTTTCTAGGCTACAGCACAAGATATTATCACATACCATCAGGGGCCCCACCCCTGCAATCAATGGTCGTAGTTGGCCAGCCAGACAAGCAAATTCCAACAGGACTGTTTGAACGGGTTGATCATGATTTAGTGGCTGTTCTTCTTTCTGCAGCTGGCGGTTCACATTATCCAACAACGGATGCTGATCAATTTGATTCAGAAACCGCTGCACTGACCCACCCCGCGATAGCAGAAGCCATCACCCATTTAACGCCCTTTACAAAACCAAAAGGATTTAGAGTTCCTTCCTGCGTGAGACATCACTATGAACACATGCAGGATTGGCCAAGTGGATTATTGGTGATGGGCGATGCCTTGTGTACGTTAGATCCCATTCATGGACAGGGCATGACAAAGGCAGCCCTCGAAGCACAAACACTTGACCGTATGCTCAAACTAGCACAAAAAAATGAGCGGCTGTCTTTTGAAAAGGACACATTACAACAAATGCAGCAAGCGAGTGAACTTGGCTGGTGGCTTTGTGCGATTGCTGATATGGCGTGGGACGGCGTCGAGTTAAAAGGAGAAGCAACCATCCCCCACTTGACGTTCGTACAGGAATTTTTAAATCGCTACGTACAATTCGCCATTGTGACAAAACAGCCTGAATGTCTTGAGGCGTATCACCGGATGCATTCTTTTTTATTAGAACCAAGAGAAATCATCAACTTAGAACAGCTGCACAACATGATTCAAGCTGACACCTCTGGAGAAACCGCTGAATGGTGGAAGCAATGGGATCAAAAGAACGATGAAGGCAACCGAGCTTTTTTCCATGAAGCGGTTCCTGACTTTCGTCTAGAGCACTTGCTGTCATTTGAATGAAATAAAAAAAGCCCCTCTCAAAGGGGCTTTTTCATTAACGTAATAATTGAAGTACGTTTTGCGGCTGCTGGTTTGCTTGCGCTAACATTGCTTGAGATGCTTGAGAAAGAATGTTGTTCTTTGTGAACTCACTCATTTCTTTTGCCATGTCAACGTCACGAATACGGGACTCAGCTGCTGTTAAGTTTTCAGCAGAAGCACCAAGGTTGTTGATTGTGTGCTCTAGACGGTTTTGGACTGCACCAAGAGCTGAACGCTGTTTAGATACAGCGCCGATTGCTGCGTCGATTTTTGCTACTTCGGTGTCAAAGTTAAAGCCTTCTTCATTAACTACAATATCTTTTACAGTTAAAGTTTCTGCATCCATTTTGCCAATCTGTACGTTGATATTTTGCTCAATGTTTGCGCCAATTTGAAATTGGAATCCTTCTTCAACGCTGCCATCCAACAGATTCTTTCCGTTAAATGCTGTACGCTGAGAAATACCATCAATTTCATCAACCAAAGCAGTAAGTTCTTCTTGAATTGCTGTTAAATCTTCTGTTTGTTGAGTCCCAACGTTACCTGCTTGAACTGTTAATTCACGCATACGTTGAAGAATCGCATGTGTTTCAGTTAATGCACCTTCAGCTGTTTGAATAAGCGAAATGCCATCTTGTGCGTTTTTAGACGCCATTTCTAATCCGCGGATTTGTCCACGCATTTTTTCAGAGATCGCAAGACCTGCTGCGTCATCTCCTGCACGGTTGATACGAAGTCCAGAAGAAAGCTTCTCCATGTTCTTTTGCCCTGCACCATTGTTGGCAGACAAACGGTTCAGTGTGTTAAGTGCTGCGATATTGTGGTTAATTCTCATGTTAAATGACCTCCATGTGTTTGAACCAATTGGACGTCCTTATCCAAAAGTTCTAAATTAGAATTTTTTTGTAAGCCTTACAATCCATTTATCGAACTTTAATGGAATATGTTTAACAAAAAAGGGATAAATAAGGAGTAAGTCTCATTCACTATGATCGTTTCGCTAGAGTATGCCAAAATTAAAGGTCATTTATCATGAGTTAACAGAGGGATTTAAGAAGCATAAGACTGGAGAAAACACGAAGAAAAAAAGCATAAAAAAAGCCCCATAAAGGGGCTTTTCATTAACGTAGTAATTGAAGTACGTTTTGTGGCTGTTGGTTCGCTTGTGCAAGCATTGCTTGAGACGCTTGAGAAAGAATGTTGTTCTTCGTGAACTCACTCATTTCTTTCGCCATGTCAACGTCACGGATACGAGACTCAGCTGCTGTTAAGTTTTCAGAAGAAGCACCAAGGTTGTTGATTGTGTGCTCTAGACGGTTTTGAACTGCACCAAGTTTAGCACGCTGAGATGAAACTTGGTTGATAGCTGAATCAACAATTTTTAGTTGTGTGTCAAAACCAACATCTGTAGCATCTGCCGCATTAGTTGCAAAGGCTGTTACATCTAAATCTTTAATGGATTGGTTTGCAACGATACCACCAGTTCCATTATCGACACCTAAAGCATCTGCACCCATATCTTGGATGTTCACTTTGATTTGTTGAGTTGCATTAGCTCCGATTTGGAAAACTAAAGATGGGTCAGTATTTACTGGTGGGGTAGAAGCTTTAAAATCACCATTTAAAAGTTTTTTACCATTGAATTCTGTACGATCAGAAATACCATCAATCTCTTCAATTAAAGCATCCATTTCGTCTTTAATTGCAGTTAAATCCTCACCTTGCTGTGTACCAGTATTTCCAGCTTGTACGACTAGTTCACGTACACGTTGAAGGATTGAATGAGTTTCAGTTAAAGCACCTTCAGCTGTTTGGATAAGAGAGATACCGTCTTGTGCGTTTTTAGAAGCCATTTCTAATCCGCGGATTTGCCCACGCATTTTTTCAGAGATTGCAAGACCTGCTGCGTCATCTCCTGCACGGTTGATTTTAAGACCAGAAGAAAGTTTCTCCATGTTCTTTTGGCTCGCACCGTTGTTTGCAGATAAACGGTTTAATGTGTTAAGTGCTGCGATATTGTGGTTAATTCTCATTTCCTATTACCTCCATGTATATGGGACCTGACAGACGTCCTTGTCTGAAAAAAGTCCTTTATTCTAGGGCTTAACAACCCTAACAATTAAAATATCGGTTTATTTTAAAGGATGTTTAGCTTGATTCAAGATTAATTTATGAATTTATCTGTCTAAATTCACAATTACGCTTAATACCCCACTCCTAAATTTTATTAAAAAATTAAATATCATCCATATTTTTTAATTAATAAATACAAAAAAGCCCCATAAAGGGGCCCGTTATTAACGTAGTAATTGAAGTACGTTTTGTGGCTGTTGGTTCGCTTGTGCAAGCATTGCTTGAGAAGCTTGAGAAAGAATGTTGTTCTTCGTGAACTCACTCATTTCTTTCGCCATGTCAACGTCACGGATACGAGACTCAGCAGCTGTTAAGTTTTCACCAGAAGCACCAAGGTTGTTGATTGTGTGCTCTAGACGGTTTTGAACTGCTCCAAGCTTAGCACGTTGAGCAGATACTTGGTTGATTGCAGAATCAACAATATTTAATTGCTCATCAAAACCGCCTGCAGCAGTAGCAGCTACATCTGCAAATTTAGTCACATCAATGTCTTTAACACTTTGACCAGCAACAATTACTCCAGCATTTTTTGCACCAATTGCATCCGCACCCATATCTTCGATATTAACATCAATTTGTTGAGTTGCGTTAGCACCAATTTGGAAAGTCAAACTTTTTGTAGTTGCAGGATCACCAGTATCTTTAAACGTACCATCTAACAATTTTTTACCGTTAAACTCTGTACGGTTTGAGATACCGTCTACTTCTTCTTGTAGAGCTTTAATCTCATCTTGGATAGATTGAAGGTCAGTACCTTTATCTTGTGTACCAGTGTTTCCAGCTTGTACAACTAGTTCACGAACACGTTGAAGGATTGAGTGAGTTTCAGTTAATGCACCTTCAGCTGTTTGGATAAGAGAGATACCGTCTTGTGCGTTTTTAGATGCCATTTCTAATCCGCGGATTTGTCCACGCATTTTTTCAGAGATTGCTAGACCTGCAGCGTCATCTCCTGCACGGTTGATTTTAAGACCAGAAGAAAGTTTCTCCATGTTCTTTTGGCTCGCACCGTTGTTTGCAGACAAACGGTTCAATGTGTTAAGTGCTGCGATATTGTGGTTAATTCTCATTTCCTATTACCTCCATGTATGTGGGACCTGACAGACGTCCTTGTCTGAAAAAAGTCCTTTATTCTAGGGCCTATCAACCCTGACAATTCTATTATCGGATGTGGTTATAGGATGTTTAGCAGATTTTTTAAAAGATATCACATTTTTTCATGACGTTAATCCTAATTTTAACAAATTTATCAAAATAAAAGCTGCTGATCTCTTATCAGCAGCTTTATCATTTATGGATTTCAGTATTGCTTGATATCAAACATTAAGATATTTTGGTATACGACATAATCCTTCTTACTTGTGAAAGGACCTTTATTGTGTTCATCATTGATTTCATAGAAGTTCATACCAATACCAAAGCTTCTTTCTTTGTACCAGTTAAGAAAATCGTTGATTTCTTTCATTGAAAGCAGATAATCCTTTTGCAGCCCGTTTATCATCGTAATTGAAAGTATGCCTTTTGCTGCTTCTTCACCAGGTTTTGTTCCGTCTTGATCCTTTGGTTCTTCAGTTGAACCATCACCAGGTTTTGTTCCGTCCTGATCTTTCGGTTCTTCGGTTGAACCATCACCTGGTTTTGTTCCGTCTTGATCTTTCGGTTCTTCGGTTGTGCCATCATCTGGCTTTGTTCCGTCCTGATCTTTTGGTTCTTCGCTTGTTCCATCACCTGGTTTTGTTTCATCCTGATCCTTTGACACTTTTTGCAGATCTTTTAATGGAATAGAAATAACAGATTTAAAATTGTTTTTGACAGAATGACTACCTATTGATTCAGCATAATCTCTTCCACCAATAACATATAATTGATCATCAGCAATAGCTGCCACAGATCCAACTCTACCTTCTGGAATTTCATATAAGGAATCTTTGACTTGACTAGTTTGTGGGTCAAATATCTGAACTTGTTTTAGTAATTTACTCGATCTATCTCCAATTCGCTGGCCGCCAATCATAAATAATTTATGATTGTATGTCACATAAGCAGCTTCATATGCAAAAGAATTTAATTGAACATCCTTTAACCGTTGCCACTTCCCTAGCGCCATATCATATTCTAAAATATCTTTATCATTCGTTCGGCTAACATTAGCCTCACCACCAGCAATGTATAACTTTCCATTTATCTCTGCAATACTTCTCCCTTGACGAGAAGTTAATTGAGAATTATCTAAGCTTTCCCACTCTCCACTTACCGTATCATAGGAATAAAAATTTACTTGAGAGCTTGATAAAGATGCCACTATATAAATTTTTTCTCCAACTGTAACTGCTCTTAAGGAACCATTTATATAGGATGTATATATAAATTTCTCAGGCATCTGAATCGGTTCTTCTGTCCATTGATCTAATTCCGTATCATAAACATCGATGGTTTTGTGAACTGTTTTAGTTGTATCAGTAAGACCGCCAATAACATAGATTTTTTTACCTACTGTCGCGTAAGCAGCGCCCGTTCTTTCTCTAGGCATACTTGCTTTTTCTGTCCACAAATCAGTATTAGGATCATACATATATGTTGAATTGTTGAATTTAGACTGTTGACTTGCTCCACCGAATACATATATTTTCCCCTCAACTACTCCTACACTTGCTCCGATACGCTCTTCCGGTAAGTCCGCTCGCTTCGTCCACCCATTTGTTTCAGCTGCATGAGCTTTTACCGGATGAATTGTGACCATCATAAAAATAGTCAAAAGCACTAAAAATAAACCTTTTTTCATCGTTTCTTTCCTCCATATCTTAAATATCCCTCCTTTTATCGACATATTTGTAATAAAATTTAATTTTTATCATTGTACACCAGAACAAATATCCTCAAATTGCACCTGTTATTTACCCTCACACATACATCACCGGCGTCGATATTTTAATAATCTTTCCGCCGCGACGATAAAACCTTGGGACGCGCCGGCTTAAGGTGGCGATGACTTCGTAGTTGATCGTATTGAGCATTTCGGCGATTTCATCGACAGAAATTTCTCCGCCCTTTTGACGACCATATATGACGACTTCTTCGCCTTGCTTTGCTTTCATTTCTCCTAAACTGATCATCGTCATATCCATGGTGACGCGGCCAGCAATCGGCATTCGTTTTCCACGGAAAAGCATAAATCCTCGATTGGATAATGCTCGTGAGTACCCATCTGCATAACCGATTGGTATGGTTGCTATAACTTCATCAGGTTTTGCTACATAGGTTGCCCCATAGCTGACGGTCCTTGGCTTTGTCACCATTTCCTTCACGAATGCAATCCTTGCTTTTAAACTGAGAGCGGGCTCTAGCTTAACAGCATCTAAACTCTCAATGTATTGCGAAGGATACAGTCCATAAAGTCCGATGCCTAGCCGTATCATATCTGCGCTAAATTCAGGAAATGCGATGGCAGCCGCTGTATTGTTCATATGTACAGTGGGCAAAGTAATGCCTTCTTTTTTTAAGAAACGAAGAAAATCAATAAAAATGCTGTGCTGCATTAGTGTGAAATCAGGGTCAGGCTCATCCGCAGTGGAGAAATGCGTAAATATTCCATCCCACCTCAGGTTTTCACTCTTTTCAAGCGCCTCCACCACCTCTAACAGCTCTTCCTTTGTCCGTACACCTAATCGTCCCATCCCTGTGTCAACATTGACATGAATCCCAAGGCGATGCTGACTTTCTTCTTCCGCTAAGATCTCATTTGCTTGAACAATCCAGTCTTCTCGAAGGCCGGAGAGATCAATTCTCCAGGCTGCAGCCCTTTTCACACAGTCGAGCGGGGTAAATCCAAGGACCAGAATCGGTGCTTCAATTTTTGCTCTCCGCAATACAATACCTTCTTCCAAGCTGGCAACCGCAAGCTCTGTCGCACCGCTTTCTAGTGCCTGCCGCGCTACTTCAACTGAGCCGTGTCCATAAGCATTTGCCTTTACGACAGCCATGATCTTGCTTTTCCTTGGAATATGCGCTTGAATGGCTTCGATATTTCTTTTAATCGCGTCAAGATTGACCTCGATCCAGACTTCCCTGCAAAGCTTTTGCATGTATGTTTCCTCCAGTCATTTCGATATCAATGATCGTTTTCGTGTCTAGTCTATCTTTATTCATTTTTGAGAAAAACATTCAACCGCAATGATTGAACCAGCTTTTGTCTTGATGGACATAAAAAAAGAAACCACCTCAAACTGTGATTTCTTCTTTATGAACAGTCATTTATTAAACCGCAGATTTCATCATTGAATCAATTTCATGATAAATCTCCTTCAGATTTTCTCGTTCAGTCAAATATTCGGCAGTGCTCTTACGAACAGGCACATCAAATGTCAGAAAGGTGAGCGTAATCGTTGATGATTCCTGATCATTCATAGTTAATCTCAATTCAAGTGTCGAGATCTCTTCATTATTATCACTCTCAACAGATTGTTCAATCGGTACACCATCTTCTAACATGTCAACTTGCTTCAACTCTTTCAAGGAAAGCTCAGTGACTTCAAACCTGAATTTTCGAGATGAGCGGCCAGGTTGATGTGTAATAAAGCGTATTACCTTTCGCTCATCATCAATCGCAAAGCCTTTATCAACATTTTGTGAAAAGATGTATGTGGAAGCCTGAAACCCGTCTTCTTGAAAAAGCATCATCATTTTATCTAATAATATATTTGGATCATTCTTTTCTTTTTGCCTTTGCAGCCTACCCGCTATCCATAAAATGACCATTGCACCGATGATGCTAAAAACCGTTCCCAGCCCATTACCTACATCTACGAAAATAGTAAAGCCTAAAATAGCCACAATAAAAGCGATTACAATGCCTATGATGAATATCACTCCATGCTCCTCCTGTCATGACCCTCATTGTTATATTGGTTTAATCAAGTATAGCATCTGGATTTTGATCGAAAAAAAAATCTATTATAGACTAAACAGACACTATATTCATTTCGCTTTTAAATAGAAAGGATTTTTATGATGAACCTCTACACGACAGACGAAATCATTGATGCTCTTTATAAAGCCTGGTCCTCTCAATTTAGTTCAAAATGGAGTAAAGAAAACCCGGCCAATGGACAATGCGGTGTCACTTCTTTAGTCGTCCATGATCTTTTAGGCGGAAAAATAAACAAGACCGCATTACCTAGCGGATGGCACTTTTACAACGTAGTGAATGGAACAAGAATCGACTTTACTTCTTCACAATTCTCGGAGGAAATCGTTTATATGGATGTCCCTTCAAATCGAGAAGAAGCATTTCAAGATACGAATGAGGATCAATACCGATATTTAAAGGAACGAGTCCTAAAATATTTAAACATTTAATACTCATGAAAACAGACCATATGAGGTCTGTTTTCATTGCAGTTTGATAAAGTGTTTAAAAGATAGGCAGTAAGAATTCACACACCTTATCTTCGCCTTCTTCTTCTCTATACCTTTCCATTATAGGTGCCTGACGCATGTTTAATCGATTGTTTTGGATCATTTGAGGCAATTGTCTCCAAAACAAATTCACTTTTTCGGTTGTATGTGTCACCGTGAACACAGCATACTTTCCTCCTTCAAAATGACCAGTCTGAACCATTTGATCTTTTGTGAAATCTCTATTTGTCATAAGCATGAGGTCATATCTGCATTTTTCTGATGGAATTTTTCCAGGATGATCTTGAGGAACACCATATATACCATATTCCTTTAATTCATCATTTAAATGATGTTGCTTAATCCATTTTTTAAATCTCTTCATCATCTCAAAATTCTCTTTGCTGCCATATGATCCGATATTTCTCATATACACCATTTTCATATTCGTTAACATTTCAATTTTGTAATTCATGATTTCCCTCCAATTTTTATTGGAAGACTGGCCAATCATTCCTTACAAACAACGGTAACATCCTTTAAAATAGAATGCAGTAGGATATTAAAAATAATGTAATGTATGATGAAAAATACATATGTTGGATTTACGATCTAGATCGTACATGAAGTAACTCATTTTCTCTTCATTAGATATCAAATTTTTTCAAATAAAAAAGAGCAGACTATAGCCGCTCACTTTTTATTGATTTTCCTTTGAAGATTTAGCACCGAGAAAGACGCCAATCAAATAGATGATTGTTCCGAAAAACATACCATTTAACAAACTGATAAACAACATTTTACAAACCAGACCAACATAATAAGACGCTGGCGTCCCTGGCAACACAGCCATATTGAACAGGCTAATCATAAAGGTTAAAGCAAAAGATATAATGAAAATCCTTCGAAATAATGTTGATTTTAACATTGTCACTTTACTTCCTCCTCAATATCTTTTCTATGGAAAAAATATTCTTTATTCATAGCATATATTCCGTCTTAAAATAAAAAGCCCTTAAGGGGCTTTTTATTTATGCAGTATAACCGATACTTGCAGTATGACCTCTCCTAGCTTCATCATGACTTGCTGTCACTTCAGATGTAAAATAACCAACAATACTGATGATACTAAACATCACGCATACGACTGTTAACGTTTTAAATTTCATACTGACAATCCCCCCGCTTCACTTGAGTTTGGAAATAAAGAATCTTTTCATAGAAATGCATTGCATTGTCTTTATCTCCCATTTCATTATAATATTTTGCAGCATCTTTTGCTAAATCTTCAAGATCAGGATATATTGACTTTATTTCTAGCGATTCCATTATTGTTTCCAACTGCTCAAAATTGTTGTCAACATATAGTGATCTTAAAAATTTGAATATCAATAACAGCACATGGTCTTTCAGCTTTTCAGATAGTTCTATGCCGTTATTTAAAGCATACTTACCTAAATCCTTTTCTTTCTTTTTGAAATAGGCTTTTGACAACATAATAAGCGGGTCTAAGATTCTATTTAAATGTTCGTATCCCTGCTCTCTAAATGCTCGAATTGAGTCATTAAAATGTATAATTGCTTGGGCTATTTCATTATGATGAAAATAACTCAACCCTAAATTATAGAGTGCTGATCCTTTTAATCGTTTTGTTGAGTTGTCGGCGGCTTTTTCTAGTGCGTGTTGAAAATGGGGTATTGCTTTTTCGGGGCAGCCCATATCTATATAGTTTAATCCGATCACAAAAGAACATTGTATTTCTCTTACAGTGTATGTCTCTTTTTCTCGATAGCATTCTATCGCCTGTGCGATATGGTGCATGGACATGTGGGTTTGTTTCATGTGGTAATAGATTTCAGCCATCTTGTAATTGAACTCGGCCCGTTCAATATCGTCACTGACAAGAGACAGCTTTTTTTCTGCCCGTTTATAGAAGGTAATTGCATTTAGGTATTCATAGTTTTCAAATTCATACATGCCGTAGAAAAAATTGAAGTAATACTCGAGCAGTCCTGTTAATTTCTCTTGGTCCCTTTTGATCTTCATTGCGAGCTCCTTGAAGTTGGCCCGCTCTTTCCCATTTTCTAAAGGATTCAAGTAATCAAGCATTAATTTATGTCTGAACTCCATGAGTGAGAAATACAAAAATAAATCTTGATTTTCTTCCATATAATCAAGCATTGATTTGATTTCCTCTTTATATGCTTCGGCGTCCGGTACGTTAAATTTTTGAATATGATAATACCATTCATTGATTTTTAAACCGACGTGAGAAGAAAGCACTTTCTCCATCAGCTCTTACCCCTTCCTCTATTTTCCCTATAATGACATATATTACCATTTTATGCGCCATTCGACACCGAAAAGAAACCGCAAAAAGGCCCTATAAGGGCCCTGTGAATGATAAGATAAAATGACTTCTATTCATAAATAAGCACCCAGTATTCCGCCCCAGGTTCTCCTTCTTCCACAACAGCCTTCCACCCTCTTTTTTGATAAAAAGATAAAGCATTGTGATTGTCGGAGACACATTTGAGGGTGACCGGTGTTCCTAAAACTTTTATAGCCTGTTTGAGCAGCAGATCGCCAGCCCCTTGACCAGCAGCTTCTGGATGTACAAACAAAAGGTGAATAAAACGATCTGGTACATATAGAGAAATAAATCCAAGAATTTTATTGTTGTCCTCAGCTAAGAAAATTTGCTCTTCCTGCGTATCTTGATCAAAATCTTGCAGATGGAGTTCTTCTGGATTGAGCCAGTGAAAGCTCTGGCGCCGGGATTCTAAATAGATTTGTCTTAATTGTGGATAATCGATCGTTTTTGCTTCTCGAATGAGCAATAGAATTCCCCCGTTTATATTGAAATGTGAAGCTGCATCATTTAACTCGACACTTCTTCTTTTCTACCAAGTTTCATTGATAACTGAACGCCAATCATTAACGAGACGATGACAAGCATTGCCACAATGGAAGCATAAAAATGTCCGCTTAGATCGAAAACCAAGCCAATGAAAAACGGACCGAATCCACCCACGATGTACCCGCCCATCTGCGACATCGCGGACCAGGTTCCGGCTTCCTCCGGAGTACTCGTCTCCATAATCGGGAGCATAAGCGCTAAAGGAAATAACCCCCCGGCACCCATACCTAGGAAAATGACGGCTGGCAAGATCGGCATTGGCAGAAGAAGAAAGATAAGTCCAATGAGTTCAGACAGACTGCATAAGATGAGAAATAATTTCGGTTTTCCTAACCGAGTAACGACCGCTGGAACGAGTAGTGCCACCGGAATCTGAATGAGTGTAAATATGGTCAAGAGCATGGCAGCATATTGCGGACTGTTTCCAAAACTAAGAGCAATCGGTGAAATCCATGCCGTCAAAGAATAAAACATACTGGACATAAAGCCAAAGAACAAGGTGAATTGAATGGCCTTTTTGTTTCGCAGCGGCAATTTTAACGGCAACGTTACAAGATCACTCTGCTCATTTTTGCGAGCTAAACCTATCCATAGAATAAGGGCGATCACCCCTAGAATAGCCCAGCAGGACAATGCAAATGGAAGATGATGCTGACTGCGTAGATAAATCGGAATCGTGAAGCCGGAAGCGAGCGCTGCACCTATTGTCATCGAAATTGAATACACACTGACAATCCCAGGATTTCTCGGGAAATATTTTTTAATAAAACTAGACAATAAAGGACCTGCGAAGCTAATCCCTACCCCTCCAGCAAACGCAGTCATGAGCAGGATAGCAACCGATTGGCTAGTACCACGCAGTGCAGTGGCAATCGTGATAAGAAGAATCGAGAAAAACAGCGTTCTCTCTAAACCAAAACGCCGGCTGAGTATCGTTGCAACGGGAGCAAATATTCCCATACAAAGGACAGGCAAAGTGGTCAAAAGACTTGCTGTCAGTGCGTTTACTCCAAGCTCTGATTGGATCATGCTCATCATGGAAGCCACGGAAGTAATGATCGGACGTAAGTTTAAAGCGGCTAAAAATAAAGCGGCTAAATAATATATTTTTTTCATCAATACCCTTCTTTCTCTCTCATCTTGTTAAGGTTACTTTGAGTATAAATCTGCCGCATTCATTGATCAATACAATAAATCGTATTATGATGATAGGAAAAGACTATCATTTATGAAAGGTGGACATATGGATACCCGGCATATTACCTATTTTATGGCTGTATTCAATCATTTGCATTTTACAAAGGCTGCTGAGCAGCTAGGCATATCACAGCCTACACTTAGCCAGCAAATTCGACTGCTTGAAGCAGAAGTTGGGATGCCGCTCTTTGATCGAATCGGCAAAAAGGTCGTTGCTACCGAAGCTGGTTCGCTGCTTTATCAATATGGCGTGAAAATGCTTCAAGCTGAAAGAGATGCAAAAAATGCGATGAAAGAACTATTATCGGAAAAACGAGGAACCGTCCGTCTCGCAGTACTCCCCTCAGATCTTGATTTTCAGCTGGTGCCACTATTTGTAGAATTTAAAACTCTTTATCCAGAAACCAATCTAAAGGCATATTCAAATATCTTCGTTCGTGAAGAAGTCCTTTCGCATAAAGTGGATCTCGGCATCGGACTGCGAGGGCCTTCGGATAAGCGTCTCGTTCAAATTCCACTTGGAAGTGAGCCTTACGAATTATTTGTTCATTCAGAAAGTGATTTGGCCCAAAAGAGCGAAGTGTCATTAAAAGAGCTGACTCACCGTGCGTTGGTCATGTATCCGAAGGGATATCTAGGAAGGGATTTAGTAGATAACGTATGTAAAGAACAGGGTGTTGAACTGGACACTGCCATGGAGGTTGGGTCCGCGTTTTCGCTATTGCAGCTGGTTGAAGCCGGCATCGGTGCAACCATTCAGCCAAGAGGATTACTAAAGCAACATTCGATGTGGCCTAATATTGTTTCGATTCCTATTGCTGATCCAGCACCTGTCCGGCACTTGGAATTAATTTATTATGCAGATCGATTTGTCAGCAAAGCACAACAGCAGCTATCTGAATGGCTGATAGACTTTTTCAAATCAAGAACAAACTAAAAAGTGAGGTTAACACATGAAGAATGCAAACAGCATATTTACAAGAACAAACCGAGTTGTTATTCGTCAATTTGATAGACAGGATATTGAAGCATTTTATCAATATCGAGCAAATCCTTCTATTGCAAAATTTCAATCTTGGGAAAACTACACGTACGAAGATGCTGAATCATTTGTTCAACATCAAATGACACAAAAACCTAATCAACCGGGGACGTGGTTTCAATACGCTATTGCCTTATCTGAGTCCAATCAGCTGATAGGAGATTGCGCCATCCATACACTTGACAGTGAACCTAGAATCGTTGAAATAGGTTTTACCCTCGCGCCCGAATACCAAGGAATGGGCTATATTCACGAAGCTCTCAGTTCAATCTTCGAATATATTTTTATGACATTGAACAAACATAAAACCATCGCCTTTACAGATGTGCGCAACGAAAAATCCATTCGAGTGCTGGAACGTTTAGAAATGAGACGCGAAGGACATTTGCTGCAAAATTATATGTCGAAGGGACATTGGGTCGATGAATATCAATATGCCATTCTTCAATCTGAGTGGGCCGCTAAGCGTCATTAAACATTTATTTCCTATTCAAAATTCCTAAATAAGCGCTCCATGGACCCACATCGGTTCGATATCGTTCCGCCATGACCCGAATAATCTGGGACATATGTGTGAAGTCATGGACAACCCACGCAGAAAGTAATTCGCTCACTTGCACGACCCCAAACTCCGGATGGACGCCCTTTTTCTCTAAATCAAGGCCTGAATGTGTCATGCGCTGAATGTATGCCACATTCTCCATCCGCACATGATGAAACTCAGATAGTGCTTGTTCTATCTGTCTTTCAGATTGATTCAAATGAGAATAGCGGTCAAACGCAGGAAATGGTGTATTCTCTCCATCAGCAAGAATCACATTTAATCGAGGAATCCAATTGAATTTCTCTGCTTCAATCAAATGTTCAATGACTTCAACTGGATTCCATGTTCCCTCTCCTTCACGGCTGTGAAGCCAATCATTCGATAAACCGGACAAAAGACTTTCTAACATGTGAGGAGTTCGACTCAACATATCCAAAGCTTCATTTAAATTGAAATTCATGTGGTTGCTCCTTTATCCATTTTCTTTATTCTAATGGATTTTGGATAGATTGTAACTTATCCTCAACCTTCAAATAGAACTTTTCTATAAGGCTGTTTTAAGGGCTTTTCTTCTTTTACTATCGTTTTTTCAGTGGATGAATGACTTCTCCTAAAAAAGCAGTATTAGACTCACCACTATTTTCTAGAAACTCCGCTATTTCTTTCACCTCTTGATTGATACAGTCATTCCTTGGCATATCCGGGTTTAACAGAAGGATGGAGTGAATTGTTGTCGTTGCTTCATTCAAAACATGTTGATCTCTTATCTGGGCGATTCCTCTTAGATGGTCAAATTGAACATGCCCCTCAGCCCATGAATTCGGTTGTTCCGTTGGAAAAGCATTACGAACTGTAAAGCCACCATTCCATTCTAAGATGAGCTTTTTATATGTAACAGGTAAAGCGACACCGAGTCTCACCTCTGCTTCACGAATTTTTTCCTCATCTATCTTTTCTAACGTGAAAGGACTCTCTTCTTCTTTCTCCCAAAAAGGTTTCAAAGTGGGGACCTCCTAGTTTCTAATGAGATCAGTATATCATTGACCAACTACTCATTTACCATTTTAAAACCTCAAATTACAAACTCGTTCAATTCCTTCATCCAATAAAGAATTTATCAGTAGATATAAAAAAGATCTGACTGGAGTGCCAGCTAAGTACAAGGCACTTAAAGTGCTCAATGTCAGCATCCTCAGGTTATTCCTTCTGGACAAAATATTCACGTTCGATTTGTTTATCTATATCATACGATAATCCACGTAGAAAAAGATCTTCTTTTTCTCGGTTTGTTGACCAATAGACACAAAAAACCTTGAAAGGCATTAGCCAATCAAGGTTCATTTTGTTACTTCATCTTCACTGCTTCTTTCATTTCCTCTATTATTTTATTAAACCACTGTAAAGAGTTTAATGAGATCGCCGGAAAGTAGATTTCTGCATTATTTTCGATAAAGTTTTCTTTTTCCTGTATTGTTAAAGTACTATTCAAAAAATCCTGACAATCCTTTATAGTAGACAGCAGACATTCTTTGCTAGCTTCATGAATAAACTCATCAATCGCTTCTTCTGGTGAATCGATATCCTGATGAAATGTGCCACCTAAAAAATCTTCTAACTCTTCTAAATAACTGTAACTCTCATTCATTTTATCATCCTTCTTTCTATTTAACAGGGTATCCTGTTAAAATAAAACCGCCATTCTCATCTTTTTTCAATATAATTTTCGCATTTGTAACATTCTCGACTACTTCTGAATTTCTCGAAACACTTCTGCCAATTACCTCTCCATCCCCCTTATATTTTAATGGTAATGTAGGTCTACTGTTGGGGTCAGATAACCACTTTTGTATTTTATCAACACTCTTAGGATCACCCAAAACTGAATCAGCAACTTTTTCTGCAGTCATTCTATCATTAAAAGTAGAAGAACCCGTAATTTTAGGATTACTTTTCAATCTTTCTAATAGTTCTTCATCTGTTTTCCCAACGTGTCTTTCTATTAAGTGTCCACCTCTAGATTCATGTATAGCTAATCCATTACCTGGAGATAAAGAGTTTTTCTCACCTTTCTTAATCCCCATTTTTCCATGAAACCCTTTCGCCCCAAACGGCAAAAGCTTTCCAAGCGCCGCGTTCATACTTGCTTCCTGCTGTTCTTTTGAGATCTTGTTTCCAAACATGTCTCGGCCTGTGATCGCTTCGCTGAAGCCGTTGGTGGCGGTGAGGCCGTATAAATCTTTTTGGGATGTCTTTAGGGCGTCAAAGGATTTTTGTGATGTCTTGTAGAATTTCTGAAAAAGACTGATTTAATAAGGTTCTATAATGTGCAAGTGCATTTCTGATAAAAAACTGAAAGGGTTCGTCCCCAATCTGTCCCCATTTTAAAAAAACAGACCCTCAAGGTCTGTTTAGTTTTGCCTATTAGTTTTCAAATGTTGAATTTGGATCGATCATCGTCGTGTTTCGATCGGTTTTTTGAGGAAATACAGTGATATTTCGATCAGTTGATTCTTGTGAGTAATTAAAAGAACCTAGGCAAGCAGCACCTACCAATAAAGTGGCGCTAATCAATATCTTCATTTTAATATTCATATAAACACTCCCCTTTTTGGATTTCGGTTTGAGCTTCTATGGCAGTTCTATAATAATCTGCTACCCTCTCCGAATCATTCCTTTTTTCATAAAGATTTGCAAGGCTTAAAGCAAACTCTTCAATATAAGGATACAACTTCTTTTCCTCTAACCCTTTAAACATTTTTCGTATATTTTCAATACCTTCATCTACATAAATTGTCTTTAATGAATTGAGCAATGTTTTATAAAACAGATTGTTTTCTGCTGTTGCACTTTTTATTCCTTTAGCGATATATTCAAGTGCTTCTTTTGTTTTATCACTTTTAAACAAAGTCCAACTTAAACTAAAAAATAATCTTGGTTTAATATCTTCATTGTTTTCAGTCATCTTATCCAACCCTTTTTTATAGAAGGAAGCAGCTTTAATATAATCCTGTTGCCTGTCATACGTATTTCCAAGATTCAAATAAGTTTTAGCGATTAATCTTTGATCATTTATTTCTTCAGCAAGATCTAGTGCTTTATGTAAGTGGGGGAGCGACTTCTCATATCGTTTAAAATCATCATAATTTCCTGCGATCACAAATAGACTTTGAATTTTTCTCACCTTATAAAGATCATAACGATCATAAATCTCTAGGGCTTTTATAATATGGTGCATAGAAACATGGGTTTGTTTCATAATGTAATATGCTTCAGCAACTTTAAAATGGAATTCTGCTTGTTCAATTACATCTACAACAAGCGCCAGCTGCCTCTCAGCAATCTTATAATATTGAATGGCTTGTACATACTCTTTCTTACTGAATTCATGCATACCTCTAAAAAAGGCATTATAGTATTGCAACATTCCAGACAGTTGATGGTTAGAATTCTCTATTTTATCGACTAGCGCGGAAATTGATTGATCGAATGAAGGTTTTATATAATCGAGCATAAGCTGATGTCGAAAACACATCAATTGATAGTAAATGAGCAGGTCTTGATCCTCTTCCATTCGCTCAATTTCTCGTTCTACCTCAGCTTTCAAAATCTCTGCATCGGGTACACTGAATTGCCGAATCATTTTATACCATTTATTTATTTTCACACCAACATGTGAAGAAAGAACTTTCTCCATCCCTTATTCCCCTTCCACTAATTTCCCTTATATTACATTTATTATCACATGTATGAGTTTACAAGGCACCGAAAAGAAACCGCAAAAAGAACAGTTGAGTAACCGCGATTTTACACATTTCTTCTAACAACAGAAAAAGCAGACTCTGCAAAGTCTGCCTTTTTCTAAATGACTACACCTTTTGAAAATTAAGTATACAATGAATCGCTTAACCACTCTTCACAATGTTCTATAAGCCACCTCAAATATTCCACATATTGACCGACGTGATAGCCATCACAAACAGCATGATGTACTTGAATCGCAACGGGTAGGATGATTTTTTCTCCTTTCATCTTAAATTGACCTAACGTAAATATTGGCAGCAAATAAGTTTCATCTGTGGATACATTAAGGTTAAAAGAAGTAAAATCAATCCAAGGTAGACTTGAAATATTGAACATGTTCTCTGGCATATTAGGTTTCGGAAATAGTTTGTTACTTTCACTATAAGTTTCAATGTCCGCTACACAGCTTTTATAAAACCGAGCAAAGTTTTCGTCATAAGGTGTCCAAATACTTGAAAATGTCTTTGTTTCTTTATTTAGAATCGTATAACTAGGATGGAGAAGATCCCAGTGACCAAGTTCATCGTTCACTAGATCCATCCGAAACTCCGGTATTTTTTGCACAGCCCTTGCTAACAAATAAATTTGCACAGGATATACTTTTAGCTTTTTTTCTTTTAATATTGAATGCAATGTCGTGATGTCTAGATCAACCACCAGACTAAATGAGCATCGAGTTAACGTCATATAATGATGAAAGTGCTCTTTTCTCGGATAATTTTCATCTATTTGTTTAAACATTTTTTATCTCCTCCTGAATGTGTGATTTACTGTATTCAGGAGGAGACTTTATCTGTTTTCACCACCACAATCATCCTTTCAAGAGATATGTGTTTCTGTCCATTCAAAGTCTACCATGAGTTTTACCTACGATAAAGCCTGCAGCAACTCTTCGTAAGTCATCTTGCCTAACGTGAACTTTTCTATTGCTATATATGTTTTCTCCGCTGAGGTATTCATTCTATTATGACATTCATTCACTAACTCATGTTCATTTGTTATTGGCTCATGTATATGTTCTTTTTTTCGAAATGCTTCATAATATCTTATACCAAATATTCTCTGGGACATCGCATTGATGTGAATTCCGTCCGGGTTAGGTATAAGACCTTTCGCAGTAACATAATAACAATTTTCATGATGATGTGCATATTTTTGAAGTTCCTCATTCATCAGTGAAAATTCCACACATCCTGCGCCAAATGCCGCCTTTCCCAAGAAATCACCCAAACCTCCTATTACAAGCGGAATGTTATGTACAGATAATTCAGTTCTTAGTTCATGAAATAATCTTAGTATTTTTTCATAGTATTCTTTGTATTTCCCATCTTGGCTGTCACTTTCTCCTTGATGCCATAATATCCCTGCCAATTCGCTACTTTCCTTTGCAAATTTAGCTTCACTTATTGCATGACGAAATAATGCTTCATCCGGCGACCACTCATCAATGGAACTGCCACCCTCTGCACAAGGAATAAGGCCAATCTTCTCTCCTTCATGATCCTTACACCAAGCCTCCGCAAAGGAAGCCCCCAGTCCTACGCCAGCTACCGGCCTATCAAAATGAATGGGTTCAGTCATCATTTGCCATCTACCATTTCGCAGCATCATGATCCTTTCATTATAAATCGGAGGAACTTCATGTTTGAAGCCGCGCCCCGCCATATTTGATTGTCCAATTAGTAAAAATGACTTCATATCTTTCTCCCCCTCGCTAATTATTTTATCAAATGTGTATTCACCTGAACGTTGAAGAAATATTTTGTATTATTTTTTACATGTTTATTATTGTTAACAGCTTGTAGCAGTGCAGCATCTACTAAAAAACAACTCACCACAGACAACGTGATTGAAGCTTTCAAAAGTGCTGGGCTTGAAGCAGAAAAACCAACTGATCTTGAACAAAAAGAGTTTGGAAATATAAGAGAAGAAGGAAAAAGGATTCTCATTCCTTCTTTAGGTGAAAATGCTGGTGGAAGGATTTTTAAATTTGGAAATGAAACTGACCTTAACCAAGCCAAATCTTATTATGATGAGTTGGGAAATGCTGGATCTATGTTCTTCTCTCACACATATTCAAAAGGGAACTTCCTGCTTCAAATGAACGGAGAAATGAAGGATTCTGAGTTTGAGAAATATAAGAAAGTGATGGATGAGGAAATAAAATAGTTTCATATTTTTTTACTGATTGCTTCTTTAATCTTTAACAAAGAAGAATTCTTTACGATGGATCGAACCGGCACCTCTACCCTGTCAAGGTAGAGGTATAGAATTCTGTCATTACCAGTGACACCTCTAATACACTTCTACCGTTACTACAGACGCTTTTTATCCTCCGGTATTCCTTCGTTTTTTAAGAGCTAAAAATGTTACCTCTTTATTCTTAATCTTTGTTTACATTTTTTGTTATTCATGATTTTCATCATTAATATGCATGCATATTGTACCGTTCAAACCCTATAACAAATAACCTATTTACTTCTTTTATTTACAAATGATAACATTCATTAAAATAGGAGGAATATTTCTAACAGCTAAAACAAAATATTGCATTACTAAATAAGCCTTACATTCGTTGAAAGCCTAATTTTCTAAAATATATTCAAAAGTAGGAGTTTATTATGGAAAAACTAAGTTTTTCGAAAGGTTTAATCTTATCAACGGTTGCAGGAATTTCTGTTTTTATATTCACACCTTTTGCAGAAGCAAATGCTACTAAAGCTCTCGAAAAAGAACAGTCCTTTTTTTATTCATCTGTAAAATCTTCTTTTGATCAATCAAAAGAGCCTACAATAGATGAGATTACACAGTATTGGAATCTCAATGAAGAAGAAACAGCAAAGTTCAAAAAAGCAATAAAAGAAGCAGAGTCCAAACCAAACGGAGAAGCTGCTCTACACGGTAAATTCACATCTGCTATAAAAGCAATAAAAGGAGCTTATGACCAATTACCAACAAAACTGAAAGTAATGATAGGCGGTGTAACAGGGTTAGAAACCATTTTAATCACTCTCGAACACTATACAGGCACTCTTGAACATGGTATTTACTTAGGCGCTCTTAAAGTGACTGGAAGTGAAAATGCAGCATGGTGGGTTGCTAAAACCATCATGTTGTTCGTTTTTTAAAATGAACTAAAACACATCTAAATGGTGAAACATCAAGGAGGTGCTCGGCTAGTGACACAGGAAAATAAGGCATCCAAAGGTTTGTTAATCACTTTACCTGCCGCTATTATCGCTATTGTGTTGATTTTAGGAAAAATCGATACACCTGTTACAAATATTTTATTTTATGTAGTCGCTTTTGGTGTAATGGGTTTAACTGTTTCAAGCTTAATAAAAGACTACAAAAAAAAGAAAGATTGATTACTTGTCAGGGAGCTGCTTTATGTAGCTCTCTGTTTGTGAAAAACAGGATAATGACCAACACTGAGAAATACAAAAGCCACTCTCGAATAACTCAAGAATGGCTCTGTATTAACGTCTTTTTATATGATTCCGACTGGGCTCGAACCAGCGACCTCTACCCTGTCAAGGTGAAATCAACTGAAACTTTCTCCTTTGATGAATCCAAAGTTATCAATGATGGTTTACCAAAGGATATTTCATTAGAGATCAAAAATCATTTAGAATCATTGGCTGGAACTGATGTTGAAAAAGAGTCTGTGTTTATTACTGCTTGAATCTCCCTTGTAATTCAATCGAGATTAAGTCAGTTCGGCATGATTACCATGTCAAATATTTGGGCAGAATTGGTTAGTTGGATAGTAATATTATTTGTCGTATTCATTGGCGTTGAAGTGGCTTAGAACGATCTATAAAATAAGACATCGAACTGAATAAAGACAAACAAAAAAAGCCCCTTTATATAGGGGCTTTTGGTTTATTAACGTAATAATTGAAGTACGTTTTGTGGCTGTTGATTCGCTTGAGCAAGCATAGCTTGAGAAGCTTGAGAAAGAATGTTGTTCTTCGTGAACTCACTCATTTCTTTTGCCATGTCAACGTCACGGATACGAGATTCAGCAGCCGTTAAGTTTTCGCCAGAAGCACCAAGGTTGTTGATTGTATGCTCTAGACGGTTTTGAACTGCACCAAGTTTAGAACGTTGTGCAGAAACTTGCTTAATAGCTCCATCAACGATTGCTAACTGATCATCAAATCCACCATCGTCATCAGCTGCGATTGTTTCAAATTTAGAAACATCGATATCTTTAACAGATTTACCTGTCTCGACTGCACCATCTGCGTCAGTAACGCCTAAAGCAGCAGCGCTCATATCTTGAATGTTTACCTTAATTTGTTGTGTAGCATTTGCACCAATTTGGAATACTAAAGCATCACCTTCAGTTGCAGGTGTACCGGTACTTGGATCATCTGGATCTGTCGGCGGAACTTCTGGTGTGCCTGTTCCATTAAACGTACCATTTAATAATTTTTTTCCATTAAACTCAGTACGATTAGAAATACCATCGACCTCTTCAACAAGCGCTGTGATCTCATCTTTAATTGCAGCTACGTCTTCACCTTGCTGTGTACCAGTATTTCCAGCTTGAACGACTAGTTCACGAACACGTTGAAGGATTGAGTGAGTTTCAGTCAATGCACCTTCAGCTGTTTGGATAAGAGAGATACCGTCTTGTGCGTTTTTAGATGCCATTTCTAATCCGCGGATTTGTCCACGCATTTTTTCAGAGATTGCTAGACCTGCAGCGTCATCTCCTGCACGGTTGATTTTAAGACCAGAAGAAAGTTTCTCCATGTTCTTTTGGCTCGCACCGTTGTTTGCAGACAAACGGTTCAATGTGTTAAGTGCTGCGATATTGTGGTTAATTCTCATTTCCTATTACCTCCGTGTAATTTTTTTTCGAGAGCTAATCTGTAAAGTCCATTTGAATGAGAAGCTCTTCCTTAAAATTTTCGATTTCTAAGGCATGTGTTTAGTAGTAACGCAGAGCACCTTTTGGCTCTCTAACTTTACTACCGTACGTAACATCAGTTATGGCAATAATCATCATAAAATCTCCTCCTATTCATGCAAAATGATTATTCTTGTCACTTTTACAAGACTAGATACTCGCCATAACAATGAGTATTATGTTACCTACTATAGTCTGAACTTCCATATATTTTAGTTTGTGGAAATTGTTAATTTCACAAATTAGATACATTTAACAAGAAGAAATATCTCGTCCATGTTGTCATATTGGCTTACGTTAAGCTTGTGAAAAAATCATATTGATGTATAATACAATTGATGTATGATACACGAATTGTAGGAGGTTGACCTTTTGAAAAGAGAAGATGCCTTAAAACTAAGAACAGATATTAAGAAAATGATTATATTAACTGGGGTTTTCGAATCTCAAAATTTGCCAAATGGACCGTTTGAAAAACCTCTACCAACTTCTCAAATGATGGCGTTAGAGGAACTAGAGGTGGAAAGATTAACTGTTTGGCAACTATCCAATAAACTTAGATTAGATACTTCAACTGTAAGTAGATTGGTAGATAAGTTAGTAAAAATGGGGCTTGTTTATCGTGAAGTAAATGAAAAAAACAGAAGAGAACTTTTTTTGCACCTCACAGAAAAAGGACACATTACTGTTAATCGCTTAAGAGAACAATCCCTTACATTTTATCAACGTATCCTCAATAATTTATCAGAATCAGAACAAAAAATAGTTGTGGATGGTTTTGAATTATTTATTGATTCTATTTCTAAGTCTTTTGATTAGAGTGAGGTAAATCATAACCTTTGGAGGATAAAATGAGCTTGGATTTTGAACGTCCTATTATTGAACTAAAAGAGAAATTTGATGAATTAAAGAAAATGATGAAAGAAAATAATGTAGATTTATCGTCAGAAATTCATTTATTAGAAAAACGTTTAAATAAAATGCAAGAAGAAATTTATTCTAATCTTACACCTTTTCAACGAGTTCAAATTGCAAGGCTACGTAACCGGCCCACGACATTGGATTATATACCTTTATTGTTTACAAACTTTTTCGAACTTCATGGTGATCGATTATATGGTGATGATAAAGCAATGATAGGTGGTATTGCAAAATTTAAAGGAATGCCCGTTACGGTTATTGGTCATCAAAGAGGTAGAAGTACAAAGGAAAATATAGAAAGAAATTTTGGAATGTCACATCCAGAAGGATATAGAAAAGCGCTAAGACTTATGAAACAAGCTGATAAATTTAATCGCCCTATTATTACATTTATTGATACAATAGGCGCCTATCCAGGGAAAGGGTCTGAAGAACGTGGAATTTCTGAAGCGATAGCTCGAAATCTATTGGAAATGGCTACACTTAAAGTGCCAATTATTTGTATTGTAATTGGAGAGGCATCAAGTGGTGGAGCTCTTGGCATTAGTGTCGGTAACCATATCCATATGTTAGAGTATTCATGGTACTCGGTCATTTCGCCAGAAGGAGCAGCATCTATCCTATGGAAGGACGCTAAGTATGCTCCAGAAGCTGCTGAACATATGAAAATTTCAGCAAAAGATTTAAAACATTTAGGAATTATTGATGAAATCATTCCTGAAATGAAAGGTGGAGCACAAAATGATATAAAATCACAGGCAAAAAAGATTGAATCTGCAATCGCCTCATCTCTAAAACAATTGATACTATTATCTTCGGAAGAGCTAATACAACAGCGATATGAAAAGTATAGACAAATAGAGAATTATAAATGAAAAAATTTAAAGTCCGTATTACATTTCGGAGGATTCTCGCAAAAAGTCTATATATTTTGCAAATAACCTCTTAAACTGGACACACCTTTTGGAGCCTTTGTTTTTTTGGGATCAAACATAGTGAATAAGGATTTCAGAAAAACGTCTCCTGAAAAATAAACACCGAAATAAACCCCTGACCTTTATGGCCAAGGGTTTTACTTATTCATTAGTTCGATGTTTTTGCTAATTAAGGCACTCTCATGTTGCAATGAAAATGTTTCTGCGTTAGTATGTATTATCACTTTTAAAAGGATGTGAGGAGATGAATGACTTTGTGACTTTCCTTCTTCTTACCTTATTTGTCGTTGCTTCTCCTGGAGTTGATTTTGCGTTAATTACTAAAAGAACCATCGGAACAGGAAAATCTGATGGGATGAAGATGGCATTAGGTCTTACATCTGGCGCTCTCATTCATACACTTGCCGCAGCATTTGGACTTTCTTTAATTTTAATGAAGTCTGCCTTAGCGTTTGAAATCATTAAGTATTTAGGTGCTATTTATCTTATATATCTAGGCGTGTCTTCTTTCATCAACAAGAAAAAGAAAGACGATACATCTTTTCATGATGTTGTAGTACCAAAACAATCAGCTTTTAAACAAGGTTTAATTTCAAATACTTTAAACCCAAAGGTTGCTATATTCTTTTTAACGTTTTTACCTCAATTCGTTACACCACAGTTCAATACTAGTCTTCAATTTGTCATTATGGGCTCTATTTATGCCCTATTATCTATACTGTGGTTTACGACGATTGTATTTCTGCTTGGATACATCAGGAAATTCCTATTATCAACAAAAGTTCAAATGACCATTGACAGAATAACAGGACTAGTTTTAGTAGGTTTTGGTGTAAAACTTTTGTTTACAAATCCAAAACATTAAATTTTGACCACAAGTAGAGTTAAATCATTTAAAACATAAAAACCCCCTATCCTACACAGGACAGGGGGTTTTACTTATTTTCAATGCTTTTTGAAGAGCTGCTTTTGTCTTCGGACCATAGATACCATCAGCTCTAAGCATGCAAGAGCTGGAATCGTTTGACCGCATTTTCTATTTTTGCTCCAAAGTAGCCGTCTATCCCATTTTTTCGGCTACCTTTTGAGGTTAGAAAAATACTGTAAGGCATTACTCTAGCATAGTTTGTTCATTTTAATCATCATAGATGGTTTGGCTCGAATCCTTATTCTATCCCTTGTATTGATATTGAGAATTGGTCAAATGATAACATATTTAATCAGTGTGTGCGATAGCCTTGACTTCAATCAATTGCTCTGGGAAAGCCAGATATGTCACACCAATGAGACTGCCAGCTGGTCTGTGTTGACCTAAGTATTCCTTGAATAGATCTATGACCGTTTCTGAGTGTTCTTGTGGATTTGTAAGAAAAATTTCCACATATGCAATGTTGTTTTTCGTAGCTCCCAATTCCACCAATACCCGATCAAGGTTCTCAAATGTTTGCAGAGTCTGAGCTTCAATATTCTCCTTACCAACGAACATACCATTTTTATCGTATGAAAATTGACCTGAAATGTAGATTGTTCCTTTAACGCTATATCCTTGGGTAATACCGTGATCCCATAGATTGTGATTGTAGGTTTTAATATTAGTCATCGTTTTCTCTCCTTTATTTCAAAGTAAAGTAAGTATAAAATGAATATAGAGAGAAAAAAAGTACGCACTATTTAGATAGTTACTACCAGAAAGGATAGTGTCAATATGAGTATGGCCGATTATAGAAAAACGGGTAATATCCAAGAGACACCTTTTGGATATACTTTATCAGTTATAGGAGGCAAATGGAAAATGCTAATTCTGTATCTCCTTTCGGAAAATCAACCCGTTCGCTTTAATGATATGAAAAGGAGACTTGGAACGATTACCTTTAAAACATTGAGTGCACAACTTAAAGATTTAGAGGCAGATGGGATGATTATACGAAAGGAATATCCACAAGTCCCCCCTAAAGTGGAATACAGTCTTACAGATAAGGCAGAAACACTTTTACCAATTTTAGAACAGTTATGTGATTGGGGAGAGAAAAATCGCAGTAATTAAATTCTTTTTGTATAGATAATTCAAGTATTGACTATGAAGGTTTTGATAAAGCAATGGAGCGTATAGGGAACTTCTAATCTTAATGAAAAAGATAGTAATGATTAGGCCCCATCCGTCCCCATAAAAACAGACCTTGCAGGGTCTGTTTTTATTTTGCCTATACGTTTTGAAGTTGTGTTTTGATCAATTGAAACAGCAATGAAAATAGCAGATAATATTCAAATAAAAAAAGCCCCCAAAAAGGGCTTTTTTATTAATAGACTTCATGCTTAACCAAAGTAGCCGTTTTCTGCGGTTTGAAAATCATTTGAGGAATTTATATGTACAGTGGTTGTGATCCCCATTAATAAGGTAAGGCTTAATATCATAACTTTCAGGTGCTTCATTCAGCTTCCTCCTCCATCCATGTCAATTTTTTGGCCTGTGATTCCAAACCTTCATCAAAGTATTTTGATGCCAGTTTGTAATTATCCTGCTTTTTATAAAATCTTGCTGCCATAATTGACAATTCTGCGGCATCTGTCCAAAGTTTTTGATTTTTCAGTACATCAAGAGCTGCGTCGAGCTGAATTTCATCATCTGTTACATATATTGAATGTATGATATTTAACTTAGCAATATACGCATTGTCAGCTAATTCATTCGCTAACATGAGTGACTCGTTGTGTGCATCCAGCCCTTGAGCTTTTTTATCTAACTGGAAGAGTACACGCGCTAACATGTAATTTGTTCTCATATACAGTGGTTTGTGTGGCTTTTTTAATTCAACCGAAAAGACATTTTGTAAACATTCTAAAGCTTGCTGAAGCTTTCCTTGACGCTCATAACATATCCCAAGATTGAAATACCCTAGCGCTTGTGGAAAATCAATTTTAGATTCTGCTGCTAAATTGATAGCATCCTTATAGGTGGATTCAGCTTGTACAAATTGGTTTAAATCCATCTTATTTGATGCGATTACCATTAGAGTAGTAGCAACCCGACTCTCTTGTAAATCTGCTGATTTAAAGCTTTCTAAAGCTTTTTTGGCGTGGTTAATGGAGAAATGATTTTGTGCGATTTCGTAGTATGCAATCGAAAGCTGATAATTAAATTCAGCACGTTCTAAATCGTCAGGAACGTTTCGAAGTCGGGTCTCTGCAATATGATAATAGTTGATAGCGTCTGAAAAGCGCTTTTTATAAAACTCATACATGCCATTGAAGAAGAAATAATAATACTGAATCATGTCATCCGTTTTCTGCTTCTCTTCAATGTCTATTTGCTTCAATATATCTTTTGATCCCTCAAACTCCTGCGCCAACATTTTGTATCTGGAATCAATCAAGTTAAAGTATAATAAGACATTTTGATCTTCTTCCATATTTTCAAAGGCTATTACGATCTCTTTTCTCTTATTTTCAGCCTTTAGAATGTCCTGTTTCTTTATATATCCGTACCAATCACCGATCATTTTAGCAACAAATGGGCTTGCTACTTTTTCTCCCAAACAAACCTCCCCCTATCCATTCCTTTATTTTCCCTATAATTACATATATTATCATCCGTTTGAATATTCCACACCGAAAAGAAACCGCAAAAAAGAGAGACGAATTCGCCTCTCTGGTATGCCTTTTATTATTTGATGATACTCCAAATAAATCTTCCACTAGTATGGCCTGTTTTTTGTGCCCAAGCTTACTAAAGGAAACTTGTTTTCATAGCAATATGTTCTCCGAGATTTACTATAAGTGGATCTTTATTTTTTTCTAAAAATTTAGCAATTTGATTTAGATTTCCATTAATTTTATCGTTGATTGGCATATTGGGATTCAATAAGAGAACGTTGTTAATCGCAGAAGCTACTTCATAACGATCATCTTCATCTCTTGTTTTTTCAATGTGATATTGCATCTTTTTAAAAAAACATTCAATTTCGTTCAAATCAACCATCGGGTAGTATTGAATTTTATAAAGATTCTCTTCATCAAGGACGTCCAATTCAAATATGGCTTCAAGTTCTTCTTTACTTAAATGAACTTCAGAAAGTTCATATTCACCCTCTGCTGCTTCCTCATCGGCAGTGTACTCAGCTGTATAAAGCCCCTCAATGAATTCATCAAAGGAATCTGCTAACTTAAAGTCTTCTTCCATCTCAACATCAAAATAATGAATTGAAGGATTCTCTTTCGTTTTTCGATAATCCATCGCTACCCAAGTATGGCCATCCCCGTTAATCAAAACAAGCCCTTCTGGCAGCTCCCACTCTTTTATCAAATAGGCACTATCCATAATCCCTTCATCTTCAGCAATTCCCAGCAGGTGATTAAATTGAATGTGATCCTCAGCCCATGAATTAGAATGAGTGGTTGGAAAAGCATTATGAATGGTATAACCACCATTCTGTTCTAATATGAGCTTTTTATATGTATCTGGCAAAGTGACTCCTAGTTTCTTTTCAGCCTTAGCTACTTCTTCTGCGGTGATCTTTTTTAACGTATAGTAACCTTCCTCGTCTATTTCCCAAAAAGATTTCAAAGTTTATTTCCTCCTAATTTCATTTAACTAAACTTCAACACGAACTTATATTCTGACAAACTATTTTTGGTGGTGATTGTCTGTCTGATCTCGAGAGAAAGATTTATCGAATTATTTATAATATGAGCCGCTTCCGTAAGAATCCAACAATTGATGATCTGAAAAGAAAAACAGGTAAAGACGAGAAGACTGTTAGGCAAGCAATCGAAAACCTCCTGCCAACTGGAAACAATCTGGCGGATAAAGTTCGCCCCCCAATTCGTCCCCAATTAAAATAAATAGAACAAATATTCGTTGTCAAAAAAAACAAAAAACCCTTGCTACGCAAGGGTTTCAACGATGATTCCGACTGGGCTCGAACCAGCGACCTCTACCCTGTCAAGGTAGCGCTCTCCCAGCTGAGCTACGGAATCGGGTTATGTATCAGTTCTGGGCTTTCTTTTACTGACAGTCTCTATTATATAACCATCATATTAAGTCGTCAATGGTTTTGTTCAAAAAAGGTCAAAAAGCCGGCGGCTGTGCCGGCTTTTTTCTCTCCTTCTTTATGATTGGTTCACAAGGACGGGCTTTAGTTGATCGAGTGCTTGTTTGAAGTCGCGTTTGAGGTCTTCTCCGTTTTCAACTCCGACACTTAAACGAAGCAGCCCATCTGTAATCCTTCTTTTTTCTCTTTCTTCTTTTGGCATAGCCGCATGTGACATTTTGGCTGGATATGACAGAATCGATTCAACGGCGCCGAGGCTGACGGCGAATACAGGTAATGTAACGGCATCCACCAATTCTTTGACAGCCGCTTGGTTTTCTAGTTCAAATGAGAGAACGGCTCCTGCTCCGCTTGCTTGCTTTCGCTGAATATCTGCACCCGGATGGTCATCTAAGCCTGGGTAGTATACTTTTTTCACCGCAGGATGTTCTTTGAGGAATGTAGCGAGTTCATATGCCGTTTGGCTTGCTTTTTCTAATCTGACCTGAAGGGTTTTTAATCCTCTTAGCACGAGCCAGCAATCCTGCACGCCAAGGACTGCACCGAAGGAGTTTTGCAGTGAATAGAGTTCCTCTCCCAGCTTCTTATCTTTCACCACGGCTAAGCCTGACAGCACATCACTGTGGCCGCTTAAAAATTTCGTTGCGCTGTGCAGAACAACGTCAACACCAAGGTCCAGCGGACGCTGAAGCGCAGGTGTTAAAAACGTATTATCTAAGAAAGTCAGACAGCCATGCTCTTTCGCAAGCTGGACGACACCTTCAATATCTGTAATCCCTAGTGTTGGGTTGGACGGTGTTTCCATGTAAATGACCTTTGTATTTGATTGAATGCCTCTTTTGACTTCATTCAAATCCGTCATGTCCACGAAGGTATGCTCAATTCCAAATCTTGAAAGAACTTGAGTGATCATTCGGAAAGTCCCGCCGTACACATCTCTTGTGACAAGGACATGATCTCCCTTTGATAATAGAAGAAAAGCGGTTGAAATAGCAGCCATGCCTGATGCAAAGGCAAGCCCTCTCGTTCCTCCTTCCAGCGCTGCAATCGTATCCTCTAATGCTTGACGTGTCGGAGTTCCCGATCTGGAGTAGTCATATTGGCCAAATTCATCGAAGCTGCTTTGATGAAATGTGGATGCATGCTGAATCGGTACACTGACTGCACCTGTTGAACGGTCTGTTTTAAACGCATTATGAACGAGTTGTGTTTCGAGTGTCCAATCGTGTGTGGTCATTTGGCGTGTACCTCCTCTTTTACTTGTGATAGTGCCTGTTTCAGGTCTGATTTCAGATCATCTACATGCTCGATGCCAACAGAGAAACGGAGCAGCTTGTTACATACACCGTTTGCAATGCGAATCTCTTCTGGAATATCCATGTGCGTTTGTGTTGCAGGATACGTAATGAAGCTTTCGACTCCGCCAAGGCTTTCAGCAAAACAAATCGTTTTCAGCTGCTTCAAAAATGGATTGACCCAGTCCTCTTTGGCTACTCGGAATGACAGCATGCCTCCCTTTCCTGGATAAAGCACATCTTGAATTTCTGGCTGCTCCTCTAAAAACTGTGCCAGCTCCTTCGCATTTGCCTCGTGCTGGCGCATTCTAAGAGCCAGTGTTTTCATTCCTCTCATTAAAAGCCATGAGTCAAATGGTGATAGAACCGCTCCAATCGCGTTTTGATGCTGGAACATATCTTCAGACAGCTGCTCTCCTTTTGTCACCACAAGCCCTGCAAGAACGTCATTATGTCCGCCTAAATATTTGGTTGCGCTATGAATGACAATGTCCGCTCCAAGCGTAATGGGCTTTTGCAAGACTGGTGTGTAAAAGGTGTTATCGACAATCACCAAAGCGCCATAATCTTTTGCAATCTTCGCTATTTTTTGAATATCAGCTTCCTGCATCAGTGGATTTGTCGGTGTTTCAATAAAGACCGCTTTTGTGTTTGGCGTGATTTTAGAGCGTAAACAGTCTTCATCTGAAAAATCATCATAAAGAAAACGTAAGCCGTACTTTTTCCATTCGTTTTCAAACAAACGGTATGTACCGCCATATAGGTCTGAAGAGACGATGAGTTCATCTCCGCTTTCAAATAGAGCCATGATCGTTTGGATCGCCGCCATTCCCGAACTGAAGGCAAAACCGGCCGTCCCTTCTTCGAGTGAAGCAATTGCATCCTCTACGAGCTGTCTTGTTGGGTTTTTCGTTCGAATGTAATCAAATCCTGTAGATTCCCCTATGCCTCTATGTCTGTATGCTGTCGAAAGATAAACGGGAGGACTGACAGTGCCAGTCACCTCTTCGCTACGGTTTCCAATCTGCGCTAATTTCGTTTCCACATGTTCTGTCATTTGACACCATCCTAAGTAAAAATCTGATTTCAAAACAGAAAACCCCTTCTTCATAAGAAGAAGGGGTTTAATCGCTTCCTCTTATCTTCCAAGCAAAAAAGCTGCTTGCTGGATTTAGCACCTTGGTACATCACATGAAGTGATGCATACCGGTTGCTGAGGTTTCAAAGGGCCAGTCCCTCCACCTCTCACGATAAGAATGTGTTGTCTGTCTGTTCTAATTCTTAATACTGTAACCCATTAAATCTCATTTTTCAAGGGGAAATGTCATGATTAATTAAAATTTTCTGTATTTTATAACAGAATTGATGTTATACGGTTTGATTGCATGTTAGCATATAGGAACAACACTGTTTTTCGTGTTACAATGAATGGAAACGTTTCACTTTATGATGAATTTGGTTAGCTGGAGGAATGGATTATGGTGAAGAAAACAGGAATCATTCAAGAAGAAACCATACAGTCAAAAGAACTTGGGGCGGACATGACCATTTTGATCTATTTGCCAGTCAATTACTCCCCCCTTTATACATATCATGTCATCATTGCCCAGGATGGTCATGATTATTTCCGCCTAGGTAAAATAGGCAGACAGGCAGAAGAATTGATGCAAAACAAAGAAATGGAACGCTCGATTATCATTGGTGTTCCTTATGAAAATGTCACGGAAAGACGGAACACGTATCATCCAGACGGCACAAAGTTTGAAGCGTATAAACGCTTTTTAGCAAATGAACTGGTTCCTTATATTGATCAACACTTTCCAACCTATCAAATTGGATCAGGTCGTACGTTTATTGGTGATTCACTTGGTGCGACGATTTCTCTCATGACAGCCATTGATTATCCTTCTTTATTTGGCGGGCTGATTTTGCAGTCCCCTTACGTTGACGAGTCGGTTCTAGAAGCCGTCAAACAGTCGACAGCCCTTTCTCATTATGCCATTATCCATCAAATTGGGCTTGAGGAAACCGCTGTGAAAACAACAGATGGCCAGGTGCTTGATTTTGTTCAGCCGAACGAAGATTTAAAGGCCCTTCTTGAACAATCTGGTGCGGATTATTTATTTGAGACATTCGAAGGGGATCATAAATGGACGTTTTGGCAGCCGCTCATTGCGCCTTCGTTAAAAAGAATGCTCCCATATTCGTTAATCAACTGAATTTTGTTATAATAAACAATAATAAATACTTTCTTATTCAGGAGGGAACATGATGAAATACGGAGTTGTTATATTTCCATCAAAAAAATTGCAAGATATTGCGAACTCTTACCGGAAGCGTTATGATCCGAACTATGCACTCATACCGCCTCATTTAACATTAAGAACACCTTTTGAATTAACGGATCTAGAAGCGGCTGAGGTCGTCTCAACGTTAAGAGATTATGCAAAAAATGCTTCTCCTATTACGTTACGTATTAAAAAATTCAGTTCATTCGCTCCTGTAAACAACGTCATTTATATGAAAGTAGAACCGAACGAGGACATCATGGCGCTCAATGAAAGATTGTACGCAGATCCACTTGCTGGTACACCTGAATATGCCTTTGTTCCGCATGTGACAGTCGCTCAAAAACTATCCGATGATGAGCATTCAGACGTACTTGGCACATTAAAGCTGAGAAAGATTGACCATGAAGAAACAGTGGATCGCTTCCACCTTTTATATCAATTAGAGAACGGATCTTGGACCGTCTATGAAACATTTATTTTAGGAGAAGAGGGTTAAAGACATTTGAAAACAGTCATCGCAACAGAACAAACACAACGAGAAGATGCATATTATGTTCGAAAAGAAGTATTCGTAAAAGAACAAGAAGTTCCAGTAGAGATCGAAATAGATGAACTAGAGGACAAAGCCACCCATTTTGTCATTTACAATGATGACAAAAAGCCTCAGGCGGCCGCTAGACTGCGGATCATTGAGGGATCAAAGGCAAAGCTTGAACGCATTTGTGTGTTAAAAGAGGCGCGCTCCTTCGGCCTTGGCCACAAACTATTAGAGGCGCTAGAAACAGAAGCGATTGCAAATGGAGCAAAAGAAGCGGTTATGCATGCCCAAATCCAAGCTCTTCCTTTCTACGAAAAGAAAGGCTACAAAGCGGTTTCTGAACCGTTTGAAGAAGCAGGAATCAAACATGTCAAAATGACAAAAACACTGTCTGTTTGACCAAAAGAAAAGCCAGAGCATTCAAGATGCCCTGGCTTTTTCTTTTTCATTATCGTTCGCCAATGGAAGAAAGCGCAATCATTTATATATACGTATTGATATGAATGCCCTTGCCTTCCTCCATAAACATATCTCGTACAAAGCGTTCCCGCTTTTTTTGCTGTACTTTCGTTTCCGCTTCTGTCACTAAGTCCTCTTTTTTCTCCAGCTCTCTGTAAATCTTGTCATGAAAGGTGCGGGTAACCTTTGTTACTTTCGCATAGTCTTCTTTATCCTGAGGAGCTGGACGATTGATATACTGAAAATACAGATCCGGCTGAATCGGGGCTATATATCCCATCAAGAACGCCTCCTTTGCTTCTCTCTTACTCTACTATTCCCTAATTATGACTGTTTGAAACACGCCTCATTTGATATGATTAGATGTGTTTCATTTTAAGATTGATTGACTATTGGAGGACTAGCTTTGAAATGCGCACGACGACATGATCGAACGATCTCATTACATACGTATTCGAGAGAACACTATCAATTCCTCCATGACGAGGGAAAAAAAGGACAATTATTCTGCCCATATTGCGGACAACCGGTCTTTTTTAGATTAAATATACATGATGAACCTGCCTTTATTCATAAGCACATGTCTCAGCAAGAGATTTGTGAAAAAGCTGAAGAACAAGCAGATCACAATAAAACGGCAGAACAAGAGGAAAGGGATTCTTATAAAGAACTTGGCGGCTTCCGTTTTCCAACCGGCAAACAGATCATCTCGCAAACGAGCGAATCATATGACTGGCAGGAACCAAGGTCGATTCAATTTAGCGACGCCTTACATTTAGAAGAGAATGAAGAAGTTCATACGATCGACCTCTTCCCGCATATCACCTTTAGCACACCGCAGCTTCAAGCTGTCACACATTTAGATGGTCCGATGCTTGTGCTGGCTGGTGCCGGCAGCGGGAAAACAAGAGTCCTGACGGCTAGAGCGGCTTATCTCATGTCCCATCATCATATTCCTGCTCACCATATTTTACTCGTAACTTTCACCACAAAAGCGAGCAATGAGATGAAAGAAAGACTGCGCAAGCAATACCAGCTTCATCCTTCACAAGCCAGCCAAGTAGTGACAGGCACCTTCCACAGTCTTTTTTATAAAATGCTGCTTCACGATGACGCAAGCAAATGGAACGGCCAGCATCTGATCAAGTTTGACTGGCAAAAGGAGCAATACATTCGAAAAGCCATAATGAATGAAGGGCTTGATGAAAAAGACTACCCTACTGATCAAGTACTGCAATCGATCGGCTATTGGAAAAATGCCTTTTTACCAGGTGAACTTCCTGATTTGAAGGATGAAAAGGAAAAACACATGTGGACGATCTATCAATCATATGAACAGCAAAAACGAGACAATCAGCAATTTGACTTTGATGATATGGCGATTGCCTGCTTACATATGCTGACAGAACAGCCCGAACTGCTAAAACGGTATCAAGAACGATTCCAGTATATTTTAGTGGATGAATTTCAGGATATTAATCCAGTACAATATCAATTGATTCAGCTTTTAGCCGGAGAATCAGAGCAGTTATTTTGTGTAGGTGATGATGATCAAGCCATTTACGCCTTTAGAGGGAGCAATCCTGCTTTCATTCTTGAATTCAAACAAGACTATCCTTCTGCTCAGATCGTCCATTTACATGCGAATTACCGGTCTCACCATACGATTGTCGCAAGTGCTGATGCGATTATTAAGAAAAATCAGCATCGTTATGAGAAGACGTTAAAAGCCGTGCGCGCGGAGAAAATTCCCCCGACGCTCTTCTATCCATATGACGAAGAAGAGGAAGCGACGATGATTGTCGCAGATATTCAGGAGAAAATTAAAAACGGTGCAAAGCCGAATGACTTCTGCGTGCTGTTTCGAACGAACACAGGCGGCCGTGCGATTTATGAACGGCTGCATCAATCGGCCATTCCGTATGAAACGGATGCCGGCGTCAAAGCCTTCTACAGCAGACGAATGGTTCGGGTTCTCCTCGCCTTTCTTTCTTTAAGTCAGAATGCAGATGATGTGGCCGCCATAAAACAGCTACTGCCGGTTTTCTTTTTAAAGCAGCAAACCCTGAATACACTAAAGGCACTGACCATCACAGAAGATTGCTCAATGGTAGAAGCGCTCGGAAAACTGACAGATATACAGCCGTTTCAGCGGAAAAAGCTGCAATCAATTGTTCCTTTGTTCCGAACGTTACGGACGTTTAAGCCATCGGACGCAGTGACATTTATTGAACAAAAGATGGGACTCGGGGATTACTTAAAAAAACGGGTGAACGATACGAATGTACTTGAAAAAGGAGCGGATGATGTACGTGATGTGAAAACAGCCGCCAAACGCTTTGAAACGATTGAAGCCTTTCTCGCACATGCCGAACATATGAAGTCTGCCGAAAAGGAAAAAACAGATGAACCCGGTGTTCAGCTCATGACGATCCATCGCGCAAAGGGACTTGAGTTCCAGACAGTATACATCACTTGTGTGGTCGACGGGGCACTGCCCCATGATTTCTCACTGGATGAACTCAGAAACGGTGATGAAGAAGCGCTGGAAGAAGAGCGCCGTTTATTATACGTGGCCATGACAAGAGCTGAACAATCTCTTTATCTGTCTGTTCCATCATTTAGACGAGGAAAAACGGCCCATCGTTCTCGCTTTTTATATCCTCTTCTAAAGAAAAACCGTGAATTATTTACGCAAAAACAACAGGCCCCCCTTTAAACGGAGAGCCTGTTGTTTATTTTTTGTTGTTCATCATTTTAGAGATTGTATTGAAATCAAGCTTTTCTTTTCCACTTGTAATCGATTGAACGATTTTGTCTTCCATTTCTTTAGGTACACGTTTGTTCGCAAGCTGCGCTACTTTTTTAATGACACCTCGAACGGTATTCTCATCTTTAAAGTTGGCATTTTGCAAAGAACCTGCAAGTTTAAACACATCATTCATATTCACACCGGTTTTGTTTTCTACGCTTTTAAAGAATTTATTATCCATTCATTTGCCTCCTCTTTGTGGAGTAATCACCTTACTATATGAAAATAGGCGAGATATGTGCCTATCCTAAAGCCTTGTTTGATCAAAGAGAAAGGAAAGCAAAAGGCTTCCCCCTTGCTTCCCTCACCTTCTTACTTTTTAGTAGTTAAAGAAAGAAGCACCAACGATAATTAGAAGGATGAAAAGCACAACGACAAGAACAAATGTTGATCCATATCCGCCGCCGTAGCCACCTCCGTAGCCGCCGCAAGAACCGCCACCGTAACAACTCATATATAAGCACCTCCTCTTCTCCCTTACAAAGTATGAAAAATGAAAGAAATGGTTTGGACGATCACATAAAAAAGTGCGGAATTTTTATTTCTGCTGTTTAAATACGTAATCTGCCTCTCTATGACGCATCATGAATGCTTCTGTTTCTTTCGCAAAAGCCTCCATCTTCACGCCAAATTCTTTTAAGTGCTCCTCAAGATCATTCGCTTTATCCGTTAGATCCATTTCAGCCTTCTCGTGCGCTTGTTCTTTCCCATCATGGGGTTTAGTGAACAAGGAACCAATTAATTGTTCGAATGCATCCATTCTGGTCACCCCTTCTCTCTTACATATGCACCACTCAAAAAAAGGGCAACAAAAAAACCGGATAAATCCGGTTTTTGTTTTTCTCTTCTATTGAGGTTTCTTTTTGTTTCCACAGCCGCAGCCTGTTTTCTTGATTTTCTTCGTATATACAGATTGTTGATTTGACTGCGCTGGATAACCTTGAAGCGTATGTGACGGCGTTTCGTTTGGTTTCATCGCAACCCTTCCTTTCCTATTCCATGATAGTATATGCATTTGTTGAAAGCGTGTCTGATCAGAATGCCTGTTTATTTCACAAGCTTTGAGACGACCGCTTCAATGATGCCTGCTGCTGCGGCAATCGCTAATAGTAAATTAAGCCACATGCTGATGACAGGAAAAAGTATGTATATCAGAAGTAAGGCAGCAGTGCACCATATGCCAGTACACCAATAACAGCTTAACAGTTCTCCAACCCAAGACCGCAGTCCTTCCCCTTTAATGATGATATATGTTTCGACCTCACCTTGTTCGTTTACCTCTTCCTGTTCTTCATGAAATAGACGGCGGAAAGGGGCCGTAATGGTATCAAACACAATCAGTCTCGTCAGTCTAAAGGATGCGAGGGCAAACACGACAAATGACAAAGCACCGCTCAGAAGCCTCCACCTCCTTCTTTCTTCTTTTTCCGTCCTTTCTTTATATATGCAAGAAAAAAGATCGTCATGATGAATCGAGCGGAAATAAAATTGGGTTGTACTTTTTCACACTTTCCGATTCCACCTTGCGTCCTTGCTGCATTAAATAATGTATAGATAAGAAAGGAGTGAAAGTATTGTCTATTGAAGAAAGTGCTGAAATATTATATACACAACTGTTAAACGAATTAATCAGCAATTATGATGATTTCATTGAGATCAAAGATTCCGAAAATGTCACAATTCATAAAACAGATGTAACAGCTGCACTCTCCCTTCAAGCGACCGTAACGACAATCATTACTCTTTTAATCCAAATTCTTGTACCAGACGATGAAGTGGCTGCCGACATCACAGATCAGCTTTTATCCACACAACAAGTGACAGTCCAAAAGAAAACTGTGATTCAAATCATCAACTGCCATAACATTACGATTACATTATCAGATGCATCCATTATGAACTCCGTCCAAATTCTCACTCAAACATTGAATGTACTCTTAGTTGAAGCCGGCATTCTTTGACCCTTTCTTTTTCTAACATGACGTATGAAAGAGGTGAAATCATCGTGGCTGAAGAGAACGAAAAAAAGGAGTTTCAAATCAATACTGATATTGATCCATTAACAAGTCTTCTTGTCAGTGATGTGTTAAACAAAAACAATATTACTGATGATCAGAAAGCAAATATCTCAGATGATCAAAGAAGAATGATTTTGAAATTAGTGGAGGACTTGCAAAAGAAAGCAAATGATTTCGTAGAACAGCAGCAGGAGAAAAAAAGGCAGGCTGAGGCAGCAAAACAGCCGGAACAAGTAGAGCCTGAACCAAAAGTACGTCCAAAACGAAATTCACTTCGAAATCGTATTCAGCAACGCCGTGATGCGCAGCGTAATAACGATTAAATAAAAATGGGTTGCCTGCTAGGGTAAATGCCCGAGACAAAACCACGCATTCCAGCATTTAATAAAGTAAACGGAAGGAGGAATAGAAATGGATTCTAAACCATATTCTTGGGTCGCTCTAGATCGTAACTGTACACACCACGGACATCACGGACACCACAGACACCACGACGATTGCAACTATGAAAGAAAAGCACTTTGTGACGACTATTATGATGATGAAGATGTCTTACAAGACTTGGATCAAGTAAGTTTCACAAAGCAGACATCTGAAGAAGTCATTATCGTCAGAGACTCTTGTGACATTAACGTCTCTTCTGTTGATGCACAGGTTGCAGCATCTATCCAAGTAGCGATTCAAACAGCGATCATCACTATTACAAATATCTCAATCGCTGACGGTGATTTGGCAGACCGCGTTACGCAGGATCTTTTACAAGCCGCTACTCACAAACAAACAAACCGCCAAAAACTTGTCATCGAAAATTCAAGAAACGTTACAGTATCTACAATCGATGCGGACATCTCTATCGCAATCCAAACACTTACTCAAACACTTGTTGCGACAATCGTTGCAATCGGTATCCTCTAATGTACAAAAGCAGAGCGAAAAGCTCTGCTTTTCCTTTTATCAAAATACATCAAATATAAATGGTCATTTACCCACACCAACTAGAGGGCGCATACATATGTTGTTAAGGACTAAAGTCAAATACCTTGTTAAAGGAGCTGAAATCCATGAGCTGCGGAAAACACCATGGCCGACATGATGAAAACTGTGTATGCGATGCGGTTGATAAGATTTTAGCAGAGCAGGAAGCTGTAGAAGATAAATGTCCTACGAGCTGCTACAGTAATTTATTAAGCCCAACAGTTTCTGGAAAAGATACGATTCCGTTTTTACTTTTTGATAAAAAGGGCGGGTTGTTCTCTACTTTCGGAAACATCGGAGGATTCGTTGACGATTGCCAATGCTTCGAATCTATTTTCTTCCGGGTTGAAAAATTACACGACTGCTGTGCTACGTTATCTGTATTAAGACCTGTTGATGTACACGGACATACGCTAAGCGTGTGTCACCCTTGTGACCCTGACTTCTTTGGTCTAGAAAAAACGGACTTTTGTATTGAGGTTGATCTAAACTGCTTCTGCGCAATCCAATGCTTAAACCCAGAGCTTGTCGACAGAGTCATGCCATCAAAAGATAAAAAGCATCATCACCACGGCTAAATCAACAGGCCGCTCATCTAACTTGTCATGAGTCAAAGCATCCCCTTCCTCACGAATGACAGCCAATCATGCGGAGCAGTCAGCATAAGAAGCGGCTGCTTCCGCATTGGTTAAAAGTAGATGCACGAGCCGGCAAAGATAGCTTGAAGATGATGACAGTGCTCAAACACTCAAACAAATTTCCTAGTATAGGAGGGTTGAATATGAGCCGCAATCATTCATGGAGCTGTGTAACAGAGGCTGTTGAAAACATTAGCGACTTGCAAAATGCTGTCAAAGAAGATTGCCCGACCAGCTGTTACAGCAATCTCCTTTCTCCATCACATTCATTAGGTGACACTGTCCCGTTTGTTCTCTTTACATCCAAATCAAAACCATTCGTCGCATTCGGAAACGTCGGAGAAGTAGATCCAGGCCCTTGCTTCAGTACTGCATTTTTCAGAGTCGAACATATCTGTGATCACTGTGCAACACTCAGCTTGCTTATCGCATTTGACAAAGACCGTCATATTTTAGATTTTACAGATAAAGATTCCCTATGTGATGTGTTCCGATTAGAAAAATCGAAGTATTGTGTTGAAGTAGACCTTGACTGCTTCTGCGCAATCGAGTGCCTAAACCCACGACTCATCAATCGTAACTGCTAACAAAAAAAGTCCCTAAATGGGACTTTTTTTATTAATTAAAAACCTAGCGGGTGGATGGAAGAAATCTCAGCAATCGCTAATTCGACTGGATTTCCCCCGCCTGCTGTACGAATGATCACAGTATCATCTTTTCGATCCATGATGATCCCTCGATATGTTTTACCATCAGCTTCAATGAGACAAAGAGCCCTTGGCATATTATGAGGCAGTCTTGTGAGAAAATCGACTTTTTCATCAATACTCATCTGACTTAAAGGCTTTTTCACTCGTTTTCTTCTTGGTTCTTCTTTTGTTTCATGAAAGACACCTTCTGGCTGGTTTCCCTCTTCTTCTTGAGGCTCTCGCTTTTGTATGAGCTCTGGTTCTTGTGTGATTTCTTGTTCCTGCGCAGGCTCGGCTTCTTGTGTAGCCTCTTGTTCCTGTGCAGGCCCTGCTTCTTGTGGGATCTCTTGTTCTTCTGTAAACTCAGCTTCTTGTGTTATATCTCGTTCATGTTGAAGTTTAGGCGGCTCGGCTTCTTTTTTATGCTCTATTTCTTGAGCTGCAGGTTCCTCCTGCTTGCTTTCTTTGATCACGTCTTTTGCATTGGTCTCACTTTCTGGCTGTTTTTCTGATTTCTTTCGCTTTCTCACAATATTTTGCATGGCCGGCTTTGATTCTTGATAGCTCGGCTGAACAATATACATCAGCGGCTTTTGATTCTCATCACCTTTATTTGACATACTAATCCCTCCCGAATGATTCATTCCTTATATATATGAACGGAGGCCTCAAATCAGAAGAAAAATAAAAAAACAGCATACCCTTCATCGGTATGCTGTAAGTCTTGTATTCGTTTAGCGGGCAATGATATGGAAGCCGGAATCAACATGCAGATTCTCACCTGTCATGCCGCGAGATAGATCACTGAATAAGAATAGAGCTGTATCGCCAACTTCTTCAGGAGTTGTTGTACGGCGGAGCGGTGCACGCTCTTCAATATCCTTCAGAATGGTATTAAAGCCGCTGATGCCCTTTGCAGATAACGTACGAATTGGACCAGCAGAAATACTGTTCACGCGGATACCTTCTGCGCCTAAATCAGCTGCTAAATATTTCACACTTGCTTCAAGTGATGCTTTCGCTACACCCATTACGTTGTAGTTTGATACAACACGCTCTCCGCCTAGGTATGTAAGCGTCACAATGCTTCCACCCTCTGTCATTAATGGACGTGCTGCTTTTGCTACAGCAGTTAATGAGTATGCACTAATGTTGTGCGCCAAAAGGAAACCTTCACGGTTCGTGTTCAAGTATTCGCCAACAAGCTCTTCCTTGTTTGCAAATGCAATGGCATGTGCAACGCCATGAATGACTTGTACTTTTTCTTTAATTGCAGCGAAACATTTTTCGATTTCTTCGTCACTTGTCACGTCACATGGAAGAATAATTGAATCATCACGCTCAAGTGTGCTTGCAAGCTCTTTTACCGATTCAGCAAGACGATCTCCAACATAAGTAAAAATCAAACGAGCTCCAGCTTCATGAAGTGAGCGGGCAATTCCCCAAGCGATGCTTCGTTTATTGGCAACACCCATCACCACGATATTACGGCCTTCTAAAGAAAAGTTCATATGTAATAAAGCCTCCTATTTTTTCAAGACATAGTATTAGTACCTGATCATAATATTATCACAGATCATAAGAGAATGACAATTTTCGCTGAAAGAAAGTTTCATTTTCGCGAAAAAACCGCCCTCACAAGTGAAGACGGTTCGATTCCGTTATCGTTTGATTCTGTTTTGCTGATAAGCAAAGTGGTTCGTAGGTCCATGTCCAGATCCAATACGTAAAGGGAATTTAATGGCTTCATGGACAAAGGTTTCTGCTGTTTCAAAGGCTTCCTTCATCGAAAATCCTTTCGCAATTTCAGCTGTTAATGCTGCTGCAAACGTGCAGCCTGTACCATGTGTATGCGGTGTATCAATATGTTCATTTGTGACTTCAATAAAGCCTTTTCCATCATACAGCAGGTCTGAAATCATCCCATCAGATGGACCATGGCCGCCTTTGATCACGACATGTTTCGTGCCAAGCTCATAAAGACGCTCCGCTGCCACATAGCGGTCCTCTTTCGTCTGAATACGTATGCCTGTTAGTACTTCTGCCTCAGGAAGATTCGGTGTTACAGCATAGCTGACAGGCAGCAAGTGTGTTTTCATCGCAGAGACCGCATCTTCATTTAATAAAGAGGCCCCTCCTTTTGCGATCATGACTGGATCTACAATCAGCTTCATTTCATATTGAACCGTTTTTTCAGCTACGATTTTAATCATGTCTGCACTCCACAGCATCCCTGTTTTGACGGCATCTGGCGGTAAGTCTTCTGCCACTGCATCTATTTGACGCTCTAACGCCTCAATTGAAAGCGGGTATATCCCGTGAACACCTAGTGTGTTTTGCGCAGTAATTGCTGTGATCGCAGACATTCCGTACACACCGAGCTCCTGAAAAGTTTTCAAATCTGCCTGAATACCTGCTCCGCCGCCAGAATCAGAACCCGCGATTGTGAATGCTTTTTTGATCGTCATTTCTTCACACCTCTCATTAGCCAATCCATTGATGATAAATGGTTCTTGCTTTGGCAATATCATTCGTACCATGAACAAGCGCTCTGCCATCTTTAAATAAGACAAGCTTAAACTCATCCTTTTGACACGAAAGCAAATATGGATTCTCAAGCACATCCATTCCTGCCCTCTTTAACCGAAGAGCTACTTCATGTAAAGGCGGCGGTGTTTCTGCTGCACTGCGGATTTGTACCGTATTGCGGCCGCATAGTACATCCGCCTTCGCTCTCTTGTCATATGAAAGAAATGGATAGGTCTTCAGTCCACAGCTTGGACATTGCTTCTTCTTTAAAGACGCGGTCGATCGAATATCAGACCGTTCATTTTTCCATAAATCGAAGGATTTTAAAATTGGCGTCACTTGATGTCCTGTTAAATATTTAAGTGCATCTGCCACTTGATATGCGGCCACCTGCTGCACAACTGGACTGATGATACCTGCTGTATCACATGTCATGCCTTGTGCGGGTAAATGTTCAAGCAGACAGTGTAAACACGGCGTCTCACCAGGAATCACAGTGAATTGAATGCCGTAACTTGCTACACAGGCCCCATAAAGAAACGGAATTTGATGTTTGACAGCGGCATCATTTGCGATCATTCTCACCTCAAAATTATCCGCTGCATCGACAATGATTGAAGCCCCGCTGACAAGTTCGTCAATATTGTGAGCAGTCACATCGATTACGATTCCTTTGATGTGCACATCACTGTTTACTTGCTTGAGTCTTTTTTCAGCCGCCACAGCTTTTGGCAGTCGATCCTTCACGTCTTGCTCCGTGTAAAGCTGCTGGCGCTGAAGGTTGCTCCATTCAATATAATCTCGGTCCAAAATGGTAACAGATCCAACGCCGGCACGAACGAGCATTTCAGCACTTGCGGTTCCAAGTGCCCCCGCTCCAATAATGACCGCCTTTGAGTCATTTAGCCTCTTTTGACCCTCTGTTCCGATTGGCTGAAAAAGCTCCTGGCGTGAATAACGAGTGCTCAAAATGACGGCATTCCTTCCTGTGGACTGCTCGCTGTCCCATAGTTTTTTAGCGGAATACGTCCTGCCTCATAGCCTAGTCTTCCTGATTCAATCGCGAGTTTCATTGCTTTTGCCATTTTCACAGGATCCTTTGCACCAGAGACAGCGGTATTTAGTAATACAGCGTCAGCTCCAAGCTCCATCGCATAAGCTGCATCCTTCGGAGAACCTACGCCAGCATCAATAATGACCGGCACCTTCGCCTGCTCGATTATAAATGAGAGGTTCAGAGGGTTTAACAGACCTTGGCCTGAACCAATCGGTGAAGCACCAGGCATGATGGCATGGACACCGAGTTCTTCTAATTTTCTTGCCAGCACCACATCATCAGATGTATATGGCAGCACGATAAATCCTTCTTCGAGCAGCATTTCAGATGCTTTTAATGTTTCAACTGGATCTGGCAGAAGAGACCTTGAACAGCCAATGACTTCTACCTTGATCATGTCACAAAGCCCAGAAGCCTTTGCTAAACGGGCAATACGCACTGCCTCTTCTGCTGTACTTGCACCAGCTGTATTGGGAAGCAGCGTATATCTTGATAAATCAAGCTGCTCCAAAAAATTAGGCTGAGATGCTTCGAATATGTTCATTCTTCTGACGGCAAAGGTTAAAATTTCGGCTTCCGATACGTTCACCGCTTCTTTTTGAACCTCAAATGATGGGTACTTTCCTGTTCCTAGTAATAGTCTTGATGTGAATGTTTTTCCGCCAATGTGCAGCATTGGATCATCCTCCTCCTACGAAATGAACGATTTCAATCGTGTCATTTGGTTGAATTTCTACTTGTTGAAACGCTTCTTTATCAATGATTTCATGGTTCTTTTCAACGATCACCACACGGTTTTCAAGCTGATAGGCTGATAGCAGATCATAGATCGTTCCATTCTCTTGATCGAAATCAACGATTCTGCCATTCAATTGAATCTTCATACGAATAGTGCCTCCTTTCGTCCAATACGAAACGCATGAAGCCATTCCTCTTTGACCGGTTCGTCTAATATCAGGTCACGAATGATTTCTCCAGTAATCGGCGCTAGTAAAATACCGTTCCTGTAATGCCCTGCAGCAAAAAGAATACGCTTGTCTTCTGGATGTCTTCCGATATAAGGATGCCGATCGTTTGTCGCCGGACGAAGGCCTGCCCAGCACTCTTCAATCGGCATCTCCTTAATAGAAGGCATAAGCTGAGACGCCTTTTGAATCACAGCTTCCATGCCGCCAAGCGTTGGAACAGCCTGCCACTCGTTTGGCTTCATTGTTGCGCCGATAACAAGCTTTCCGCTATCTCGCTGAACGATATAACAATGATCATGATAAATGGTGTGTGCGAGCGCCGGACCATTATTCCATACAGACACACATTCCCCTTTTACTGGATAAAGAGAATGAGATAATCCGAGTTCTTCAAAAAAACGGCCAGACCATACACCACTTGCGACTGTCAGGTCATCACATGTGAATGTGCCCTTCGTTGTTCTGACAGTTAACGCTTCTTTGTCCCGCTTCACTTCGATCACAGGTGTACACTCTTTCACATCTGCCCCGTACCGGACAGCCGCCTGCCATAAAGCCCTGCATACAGCGTAAGGTTCCACATGCACATCCTCTTCAATCAAACCTGCTCCCAGCATGTGATCTGTAACTTGAGGCATGCATTTTTTTACGCTGCTTGCGTCAAGCCATTTAAATGTAGACAAATGCTGCATCCGGCAAAGGGCTTGTTTCTCTTCTTCTGTAAAGGCGACCTTCATGATACCGCCCGCTGAAGTTCGAATATCAATGCCTGATTCATGAAGAAGATCGACTTTTAATTTTTCGTACAATGCCTGGCTTGCTCTGCCTGCCTGAAAGAAAACATCCTCATGACCCTCTCCTTCAGCATGTGCACCGAGCATCCCGGCAGCCGCACTTGTCGTTTGCTTCCCTATCTCATTCGCTTCAAATAAGACCACCTGTTTTCCTGCTTTTGCAAGGTGATAGGCGATGGAGACCCCTATGATTCCACCACCAATGATTGCAACGTCATAATGCTTTTTCATAAGGATTCTCCTTTACCTTTTCAGAAAATGCTTGTGCCATCATACGCGGCTGATGATGAGCAAAAATCCCAGACATGACAGCAATTCCTTTCACATTTGCTTGTTTCAATTCTGGAACTCGTTCTGGGGTCACCCCGCCGATGGCCACCACTGGAATCGTTAGTGCAGAAGTCAGTTTCTTCACAAGCTGTACACCTCTTGCCTGAAGTCCTGGTTTACAAGAGGTGGCATATACGTGCCCAAACATGACATACTCTGCTCCATTTTTCTCTGCTGCTTTCGCTTCTTCTATCGAATGGACAGATACTCCCGCATGAAGGTGAGGAAATTTTTTTCGCAGTTCTTTTGGCGAAAAGCTGTGGCCCGGCAGATGCACCCTGTGAATATTGGTAAGCAGCGCAACGTCTACTCGGTCATTGATGACGAGCTTTTCTTTCGGCACACCTTCTAAAAGGAGATTCTTCACGAGATCAACAAGCTCACTTGCTGTTTTAGACCTTTCCCGAATATGAATAAAATCCACTTCAGACGCTATGGCTTTTATTTGTTTGATCAGTTCATCCGCAGGAAACGAATCATTTGTCACTGCGTGGAGTTCCATTTGCACCAACCCCATCTAAGCATGCTGTTTGCCACATTTCTTTTTGATACGCCATCTCCCAGAAGTGATATTCGTAATAGCTTGAAATCACGAAATTTTCTTTCATATTGGCCCGTACATGGTCTGGTGCTTTTTCTGCTAGTTCATCAAAGCGGTTCACTTGTTCGAAGACGAGTTCCTTAAACCAATCGCCTCCGTATGTCAAAATCCATTCTTGGTAAATTGGATGGTCAGGTGTTGTTTGTTTCAGCTTTTCACCTACCTCATAATAGAGCCAGTAACATGGTAATAACGCGGCTAAAATCTCTTCAAACCGACCGCTTTTTACAGATCGGTACATATGAGAGGTATACGCATAAGCAGTGGGAGAAGGCTTAAAGTTCTCAATAGCTTCATCAGAAATCTGCAGAAGCTCTGTAAATTTCCTATGCAGCGACAGCTCTGCTTCATACGTGCCCTGGGCATGATACGCCATTCTGCCCGTCGTATGTAAGTCCTCACTAATCGCCGCTCCATATGCCTGCACCTTTGCAAAATGAGTTAAATAATAAGAATCCTGCATCACGTAATAGGTGAAACGATCGAGTGAAAGTGTGCCATCTCCAATCCCTTTGACAAAAGGATGTGTAAAGCTTCCATTCCACCATGTTGCTGCAGCCTCTTTACATTCTGTTGAAAACGTCATGTTCCTCTCCTCCTGTTTTTCCATATAAAAAAGCCACTTTCCGCGTGGAAAGTGGCTTGGAATTTGTAAAAAGCATAGTCAAAAACCGCACCACTTCCCTACGCAGGTATGAACCTGTTCAGGTAATGAGGGTCTAAAAGTGAACACTTTTATCTCAGCCCTTTTAAAGGACTCCCCTAGTGGATCAAATATATGATGTTGTACCTCTATCTTAATCAGGAATTGTTCATTGGTCAAGGGTTCATTGTCATTCTAATTGGGCTCTTAGTCCTGCCACATACTCCCGGGAGCCCGATACAAGCACACGGTCGCCGCTTCTAAGTGTCGTATCTCCATGTGGTACTAAGCTGTCTACCCCTCTAAAAATGCGGACAAATACCAAATCACCGGTGAAAGGAAATTCTCTCAGCATGACATTATGATAACGATGATTGTTCATTTGAATTTGATACAAAGAAGAATCCTCATTTGTTAGCAATCGAATCGCATCAGGTGCTTCAATCAAAGCTCTTAGCACCGTTTTAGATGACAGGAAAGTAGAAAACGTATCAATTCCCGCTTCCTTCAATGTCAGCTCCGCCTCAGCTTTGTTGACACTTGCAATGACTTGTTTCGCTCCTTCTTCTTTTGCAAATAAAGCAATTTCCTTATTTTTCGTCTCACTGCCTGTTGCGACGACTAGGACATCCTCTTGGCCGACGCCTGCCTTTCTCAGCGTCTCATCATCGTATTGTTCAATTGATTCGACTTCAAAGATAGAGTCTGCCAGCAGTGCTTCCTTATTTTCTTGAAAAACATGCAAAATCCGAATGTCATATTCATCCTGATGCAAATCAAGCGTGACAGGTAAGGTCAGCTGATTTGCTCCAATAAAGGTCACACGCTTCTTATGGGCTGCCGCTTGTTCTTTTTTAAACAGCGCTTTAAACCAAACAGGTGTTAAAATACTCGTTAATACAGCAACTAAAATCAGCGCTCCTGACATTTTATGATCAATGACCCCGAGCCGCTCACCAATCGTCGCAGCTGCAATGACGAGAGATAAAGTTGAAGTTAATAAAAAGCCGGAGCCAATGACCTTTTTCATGTCATACCATTTTTTCAAATAAAGAATCGGGATGAGCTTACTTATAAGCAGCGCAATAAACAGCAGCGGAATCATGATCATAATCGTCGGGTCCTTAAACAGTGCCCATATATTCAGATCTACTCCGACCATCACAAAAAAGATCGGGATTAAAAATCCATAGCCAAATGAGTCCAGCTGTTGAACGAGCTCTTTATTTGGCGAAAGAAGGGACACAAGCACGCCAGCTAAAAACGCCCCTAGAATATTTTCAGCCCCGAGTGATTCAGATAAGGCAACTAAGACTATAATGAGAGTAAAGATTGCCCTTGTCCCAATTTGCACGGTCCCTTTAGACATCGACTGAAAAATTGACTTTGTCTTAAATACGCGGCCAAATAAATAAAGAAGAATGCCTGCAGCAAATAATAAGAGCAGAAGCCACATGTTCCCTGTTCCATCTCCATAAATGGAGGAAAACACAGCAAGTAAAATCATCGTGACCAAATCAGCAATGACAGCTACAAGCAGAATGATTTGACCGATATTTGTCTGCATCAACTTTTCCTCTTTTAAAGTTGGAACCACTACGCCTAATGAGATGGTAGAGATAATGAGCGTCATTAAAAAGGCATTTTGGATAAACCCTGCGAGTACAAACGCATAGGACAGAATAAAAGAAATACAAAATACCCCAAGAAAAATAATGGTGGCAGCTTTAAATGTATTTGGTTCTTTTAAACCATTTGGAAGTTCTCGTGCTTTCTTCTTTGACTCAAAAGAAGAAAAATCTATTTCAAGACCACTTAAAAACATCAGAAAAATAAAACCGAGCATGGATAATGTATCTAACCACGCATCATGTTCGACAACCAGTTGAAGACCGCTTTTCCCAATGATGAGCCCCATGATGATTTCAGCTACAACGACCGGAATGGTCAGCTTAAATCGGTGCAATAAAATAGGGGTGAAAAAGGCGACAATGATAACGACAACGAGTGATGAAACAGATGTATGCTCCATTGGCTAAAGCCTCCTAACATTCATGTTTAATTTTTTAAGTCTTACGTTAAAGCATTGATTCTAACAATTGCCCAAATGAAATGAAAGCCATTCGTTATATTTTCTAAAATTCAAACTTCTTTATATCCGACGAATGGATGAAAAAAATCAGGAGGAAACCTTATGAAATTCGATATTATTGGCGATATCCACGGCTGCTACGAAGAGCTGCTTACCCTCATACACAAACTAGGATACGAACTCAAACATGGATTACCCGTCCATCCTGATAAGAGAACGCTGGCCCTTGTTGGTGATCTAACAGATCGTGGACCTCAGTCAGTAGACGTCATGCGATTTGTCATTCATGCCTATTCACACGGCGCAATCCGCTATGTACCTGGCAACCATTGCTTTAAGCTTTATCGTTACTTAAAAGGAAATCCCGTCAAATTGCTTCATGGCATCGAAACCACAGTGAACGAAATAAAAAAACTGCCAATTCACGAACAAAACAAATTGTCACATGAATTTAAGCAGTTATTCGAGAAGGCTCCGCTTTATGATGTACTCATTCCTGATGAGCTGATTATTGCACACGCAGCGATGAAGGAAAAGGATATTGGAAAAAAGCCGAATAAACAGATGCGGTCCTATCTATTATTTGGTGCCGTCACTGGAGAAACATGGCCAGATGGACGGCCTGTTCGGAAGGACTGGGCAAAGGAGTATCACGGAAAACCGTGGATTGTGTATGGCCATACACCAGTAAAAGAACCTCGGTTCGTTGGCAGAACCGTCAATATTGACACAGGCTGCGTATTTGGCAACCAGCTGTCTGCCCTCACATACCCTGAGCTTAAAACAGTCTCCGTTCCTTCATCCATGCCTTATGATGAGTCAAGATTTCAGCATTTCACATCATAAAAAAACCGGCCCTGCGCTGCAGGTGACCGGGTTTCTCTATTTAAAAAAGCAATGATTTCATATCATCAGGAAGCGGGGCTGAAAATGTCATTTGCTCACCTGTCATCGGATGAGGAAATACAAGGGTTTCACTATGCAGTGCCTGCCGGTCTATCCGCTCGGTCGTTCCGCCATACAGCGTATCTCCGATGAGCGGATGCCCAAGAAATTGCATATGAACACGAATTTGATGTGTTCTCCCGGTTTCAAGCGAGAGAGACACATCCGACATGTTCAACTCAGCGATTACCGCTCGCACGGAATAATGCGTCACTGCGTTCTGCCCAGTATCATCAACCATCCGCTCGATGATACTATCCCCTTTTCGGGCAATTTTTGCAGCGATCGTTCCATGTTTTTCTGTGATTATGCCATGTGTAAACGCTCTGTATGTTCGCTTAACCGCTCCACTTTTTTGCGCCTTTGATAAAAGGCTATGGGCAAAGCGATGCTTCGCCACAAGCATGACGCCAGATGTGTCACGATCAAGACGGTTCACCAAATGAACCGTATGCCGAACAGACTGCTTGGCATAATGATGCAGCAATCCATTCGCAATACTGTGCTCAGGGTGCTCCCGAGAAGGGATTGAAGGAATATACGGCCTTTTATTCAGCACAAGGACATGCTCGTCCTCAAATATAATATCAAGTGGAATCGGTGCAGGCTTTAGTCCTTCACTCACTTTTTCCTCGGGAAATAAAATGGTGAGCCTGTCCCCTTCATGCAGCTCGCACTTCACGGTAACATGCTCTCCATTAATAAGGAGGTCACCGCCAGCAAACTTAATATCTGTCAGCATTCTTTTTGAAATGCCAAGATCAATTAAATATTCCTTTAAAAGCAGCCCTTCTTCTTTGGCTGTTATGGTTTTGTTTAACGTAAAGTATTCCAGCGGGAACAACCTCTTTCTTATTCTCCTTTTCCGATAAAGGAATCTTGCACCCTTTTCCAAAACGGAAACGGTCTAAATCTGGCAAAACGGACATTCTCGTCTGCCACCCGGCATTGAATGGATTTGACGTCTTTATGAAGCAGTGTTAAATGATCAATGGTCACCTGAAAATCCACATCATTCCTCGGCTTAATCACACAAGTATGGTGGTCAGGCAAAATAAGCGGTGAACCGACCGTCCGAAACACTCGGTTGTTGATTGAAGCCATTTCTGCCAGCTGAATGGCTCTAATGGAAGGGTGAATAATGGCGCCACCTAGTGCCTTATTATAGGCCGTACTGCCAGATGGTGTAGACAGACAAAGACCGTCACCTCTAAATGTTTCAAACAGCTGGCCTCTGATTTCAACATCTGCCACAAGTGTCCCTTCCATGCTTTTAATTGTACATTCATTCATTGCTAAATATTTCTCTTCTCTGCCGCCGTCATTGTATCTGACAATGACTTCTAAGATCGGATATTCCACAATATGATAAGGCGTTTTCGCAATGGCTAAGACGAGTTTTTCAATTTCACTCGGCACCCAGTCAGCATAAAAGCCAAGATGACCTGTATGAACACCGACAAAAGCCGTTTCATTTAGACGGTCGCTATAACGGTGAAACGCATAAAGAAGGGTGCCGTCTCCACCAACCGTAATGACAAGATCCGGTTCCTCTTCATTTAGTTCCATACCAAAATCCAATAAGTAAGTCTGAATTTTACTTTTGAGCGTGTCAGATACAGAATTCCCTTTTGAAGAAACTGCAAATTTCATGAATTCTTCTCCTTTTTCACCTTGCTGCTATGAGAGGGCAGCATCATATTTGATCAAACTGGCTCAGCTGTCGTTTTTCTTTTTCCGGGAAAATGCCACTTGTGCTTCTTGAATTTCCCCTCTAATTTCGGACATTTCTTCATCGAGACGAGATGCTGCCTCAGATGCTCTTTGAAGGCGCAGCTTGACCTTCTCCGGGATGTTCCCGCTATATTTATAATTCAGAGAATGCTCAATGGTCGCCCAAAAGTTCATCGCAAGCGTACGAATTTGGATTTCGACGAGGAGCTGTTTCTCTCCGCTTACGGTTTGCAGCGGATATAACACAACAAGGTGGTAAGAGCGGTATCCGCTTTCTTTATGTTCTGCAATATAGTCGCGTTTATCTACAACCACAAAATCTTTACGTGACTGGAGCATTTTTTTCACGACTTGTATATCTTCTACAAACTGGCACATAATGCGAAGCCCAGCAATATCCTGCATCGTTTCAATCTCATGCATCGGGATGTTTTTACGCTTTGCCTTTTCTAATATGCTGGCAACGGGTTTCACTCGGCCTGTGACAAATTCTACTGGTGAATGGTCATCCTCGAATTCATACAGCTTTCGAATGCCTTTTAGTTTCACTTTTAGTTCTTCGACTGCTTGTTTATACGGTGCGAGGAATTGATCCCATTGTTTTTTGTCCATGAAACTTCCCCCAATTCCATATACCTAATTATTTCAGAGGAATGTGCTTTTCACTTTCTCTTCCATATCTCCGTAATTGGCATTGTCTTTAATATTGTCGATTAAATAATGTAATTCCTGTTGAAGCTGAATGAGTTCCAGTGAATGTTCATCTGATGCCAAATAGACAGGGATGTCACGATTCATTGCTTCTTTTAATGGAGCCCATGTATGTTCCCCTAAAATAAGATACGAAAAGGACTCCTCGGTTTCAAGTATGTAAACGAACGCAAAGTGATCAGAATCAACAAGCATTTGTCCTGATGCTTTTGCTTTTTGGATTTGCTCTTCTGACTGGATTGTCAAAATCAGCCTGTCTTCTTTTAAAGTTGCTTCTGTGATTTCAATTCTGTTTTGCATCATGATCTCCTTTACAACAAAGTACAGCTTTATTTTATCATATCAAGTTCAATATTGATAAACCGAACTTTTTGAGAAAATCCTGTTTTTCTCTTTTAAATGATCCTTTCCCAAGATTCTTCATTCATTTTGGTCCATTCCTAAAGAAAATAGAGAGAAAAAAACAGTCTTTTACATGTTGAACACACTTCATGTACAATAATCATATTTCCTCTAATGAAAGGTTGATGTCAAATGGCACAGGAAATTGAAATCGAACTAAAGCAATTATTAATGAAAGAAGAATTTGAACAGCTGAAACAGCATTTTCAATTGAAGGATGCGGATTTCCATACGCAAACCAACTATTATTTTGATACACCTCAATTTGATATAAAATCTCAATTGGCTGCATTAAGAATGAGAGAAAAAAACGGTCAATGGGTGCTCACATTAAAGGAACCACACGAAATAGGCTTGCTCGAAACCCACCAAACGATTGCTCCCCCTTCTCAACTTGACGATTTTAAGCTGCCAGAAGGTGAAGTTGCAGACAGATTAGACCACCTGAACATTCTAAAGGATCAAATTGTGTTCTTTGGTTCACTTGAAACGTCAAGAGCAGAAAAAATGATCCAAGAAGGCTTAATTGTTTTGGATCACAGCCGATATTTAACAGTAGAGGACTATGAACTTGAATTTGAAGTGAGCGACCTGGAAATCGGACAAGCCGCTTTCTCCGCATTGCTCCGCAAATTTCATATTCCAGTACGAAACACAAAAAACAAAGTCGTTCGTTTTTATGAAGAAAAAATGAAAACACAGAATAGATGAATTCCTTGAAGGAGGAACATGATGAACGTTAATCAACTTCAATCCTTTATGCAGCTTCAAGCGCTTAAAACGTTACAGACAGATCCAGCACAAACGCAAATGTCTGGGGGTCAAGAATCGAATGCCCAAGCTTCATTTCAGTCGCTGCTGCAAGATTTTTTAGGCGGATCAGAATTATCACGTCTCCCGCTTTCCATCTCAGCTTTTTTGGGCACGGATCCATCAACGGCTCCAAACACGCAATATGCGCGTACAAACCCATATTTATCTGCCACTTCCGGCAGTGATCAGCTTGAGGCCCAATCTTTATATGCAAATGACAATCAATTAAATACAGCGAATGGCATTGGAAATGTCTTAAACAACAGCTACACGCCGCCGCTTCAAAAGGCTGTCTCAAGCAGCTCATCATCAAAAGAGATTAATCAAATCGTGTCACAAATGGCTCAAAAGCATGGCGTTCCCGAAAAGCTGATTCACGCGGTCATCAAGCAGGAATCCGGCTACCGCACAAATGCTGTCAGCCATGCAGGTGCGCTTGGACTCATGCAGCTCATGCCATCTACTGCTAAATCACTTGGCGTCAACAATGCCTTTGATGCGTCCCAAAACATTGAAGGCGGAACGAAGTATTTAAAACAAATGCTCAATAAATATAACGGAAATATCTCACTCGCCTTAGCTGCCTATAATGCAGGCTCAGGAAATGTAGATAAATACGGGGGCATTCCTCCATTTAAAGAAACACAAAATTATGTCAAGAAAATCACAGCTCAATATTTCGCTTAAACCGAAGAGAATAACCTCTTCGGTTTTTTGTATGTCGCTTTTCCCCCTTTTTTGACTGAATGTGTTATGATATGGTCAATTGATCACAGAATCCGATTCTCTCTTTATTTTGAGCAGACCAAAGCGGTTTGTTTGTGGAATTGAGATGAGGTTGTTAAAATAAGTACAAGAATAGAAACAATAAAATAGAACAAACTGAATATCACTTTTGAAATAAATGAAATGCGCAATAGGGTGAGTCATCCTATTAACTACGAGTAAAAGGAGTAGTCAACATGGTACAATCGTTTAACGCACCTTACGAAGCGGTTGGAGAGGAACTTCTATCGCAACTTGTTGATACTTTTTATGAAAATGTAAAGTGTCATCCTTTGCTTCATCCTATTTTCCCGGATGACTTAAAAGAAACAGCAAGAAAACAAAAACAGTTTTTAACGCAATATTTAGGCGGACCACCGCTTTATACAGAAGAGCATGGCCACCCAATGCTGCGAGCGAGACATCTCCCTTTTCCGATTACTGAGGAGCGGGCTGACGCATGGCTTGAATGCATGGAGGATGCAATGGATCAAGTAGGATTAACCGGCGATATTCGTGACTTTTTATTTGAACGGCTTTCTCTGACGGCTCGTCATATGGTCAACCAAACACCTGAAAAGGATGGACGATCTTGAGCTGCAATACGCACGATCAATATTTCTCACACTGTCACGGACATCCTCAAAAGCCGATTGAAATCTATGTATTCATTGATCCTCTAAGCCCAGACTGCTGGTTATTAGAGCCATCCATTAAAAAGTTGAAAATGAAATATGGCCGTTTTTTCACTTTACGAACGGTAACAAGTTCTAGTATTAATGCTTTGAATCGGAAAAGAAAGAAACATTTACTGACTGAAGCATGGGGGAAATTTGCCACTAAAACGCAGACTAAAAAAGAACAAATGCTGTCTGAACAAATTGTGACATCACCCTACCTCGCCTCACTCGCACTAAAAGCAGCGGAGCTTCAAGGCAGAAAATGCGGAATGAAATTTTTGCGTCTTATTCAAGAATCACTTTTTTGCCATCAGCAAGATGTCACAAGTGAGCAGGTACTGATAGAAAATGCAAAAAGTGCTGGTCTGGACATCGAGGAATTCCAGCGCGACATTCATTCTCAAAGTGCTGTGAAAGCACTGCAATGTGATATGAAAATTGCAGCTGAAATGGACGTATCTGAGCTTCCGACCTTCGCCTTTTTTAATACCGTAAATGGAGATGAAGGATTAAAAATTTCAGGTGCCTACTCTTATGATATATACGAGGAAATCCTTTTTGAAATGATTGGTGAAAAACCAACACCATCAGAACGTCCTCCAATTGAATGGTTTATTGCTTACTTTCAATTTGCTTCCGCAAAAGAGATAGCCGTTGTCTATGACCTGACGCTTGAAGAAGTTGAACGAGAAATGAAGAAGCTGGCTTTCGCTCAAAAGGTAGAACGTGTACAAGTGCAGCAAGAAATGTTTTGGCGCTATAAAGAGAATGACCACCATACAGATCTTGATGTCTATCGCTGTGAAAATGAACATGGGTGCTGACCCATGTTTTTCTTTACTCCAAAAAGGAACATTCGTTCCATTTATAAACACGAAGAAACCGCGCCGGGATAAGCGCGGTTTCACTATGTCTTAACGACAACAAAGGGGATGGGAGAAATTTTTCACGGTCAAACAAAGGGGTAATGTTTGTATGTGATTAATTTCACATCTGTAGTATATCAAATTTTGTCGACTTATGACAACAGATATACTATATGTTCATATTTTTGTCACAAAACATAAGAGGGTTGTCACTTTCATATAGTAAAAGTAACAAAAAAATGGGGGGATCTGCATGCGCAGCACAACTATTGGACTTGTTGCCATTGGCTTATGTTTCTTTTTAAATATATTAGGCTTAATGAAGATGCTTCCTCTTTATTTAACGTCTCCACTCTTATTTGCTTCGATTCTTTTTACGCTTTATCGAATGAATCACCGTAAGACCTTTAGAGGTTTTAAAGGTTGATGATTGACATGGAACGGCCTCGACATCTGAAGAGGTCTTTTTTTATGAGAAAAAAACTCCTGTCAAAAGATGAGATAGCACTCACACGTCTGACAGAAGTCTTTTCATTACTCACCTGTTTTGGAGATGAGCTCTTCCATTTCTTTTAGTTTTTCTTCGAACAATTGACATGCTGCTTCGATTGGTTCTTTAGAAGCCATATCAACCCCTGCTTTTTTCAGCACATTGATTGGATAATCAGAGCTTCCTGCTTTAAGGAAATCGGTATAGCGCTCTACCGCTGGTTTTCCTTCTTGTAAGATTTGCTTGCTTAATGCCTGCGCCGCACTATAGCCTGTCGCGTATTGATACACATAATAGTTGTAATAAAAATGAGGGATTCTCGTCCACTCTAATCCAATTTCCTTATCAACCACCATGCCGTCACCAAAGTACTTCTTGTTCAGGTCGTAATAAAGGTTTGTCATAAATTCTGGCGTTAAAGCCTCTCCTTCTTGTGCTTTCACATGAATAAGATGCTCAAACTCAGCAAACATCGTTTGTCTGAATACCGTTCCTCTAAATCCTTCTAACAAGTGGTTTAACACATACAAACGCTGCTTTTTATCGTCTAAATGATTGAGCAGGTATTCGCCTAGTAACGCTTCATTTGTAGTGGAAGCCACTTCAGCTACAAAGATACTATAGTTTCCATACGGATATGGCTGGTGCTTTCTTGTATAGTAGCTGTGTACAGAATGCCCAAATTCATGAGCCAGAGTAAACAAATTATCAATATTATTTTGCCAGTTCATGAGGATATATGGATTTGTACCATAGCTCCCAGATGAATAAGCACCGCTTCGTTTCCCTTTATTCTCATAAACGTCTACCCAGCGATTGTCGAGTCCTTCTTTTAACACGGACACATATTCTTCTCCTAATGGCGCTAACCCTTTCAGCATATAATCCTTTGCTTCATCATAGGTGAGCTTCATGCCAGCATCTTTCACAAGTGGTGTATACAAGTCGTAATTGTGCACTTCATCAAGCTTTAATACCTTTTTACGCAATTCAATATAGCGGTGTAATAACGGTAAATATTGATGAACTGTATCAATTAGATTGTCATACACTTCTTCCGGGATGCTGTTTCGTGATAATGCTGCTTCTCTTGCGGATTTGTAATTTCGCACTTTTGCATAAAAATTATCCTTTTTAATCGAACCGCTCAGTGTAGAAGCAAGTGTATTCTTATACTGATCATACGTTTTATACACAGCTTTAAAGGCATTCTTTCTCACTTCACGATCATCACTATTTAAAAATGTGATGAAGTTGCCGTGGGTAATTTTCTTTTCCTCTCCATTCTCATCCTTTACAGAAGGGAACGAAATATCGGCGTTGTTAAACATACTAAAGGTAGTAGATGAAGATGAAAGTGGTTCAGATGCCTCAGCTAATAAAGCTTCTTGCTCTTCACTTAAAATATGTGGACGCTCTTTATTAATTTCTTCGAGAGCATGTGAATACAGTTTTAATTCTTCTTTTTCTAGTATGAATTGCTGCAATTTATCTTCTTGAATCGATAAAATCTCTGGAACAATATAAGCAGATGTACTAGAAAGCTGTGTAAATAGATTCGATGCCTTATCATTTAACGCCTGAAATGATGAGTTCGTTGTATCTTCATCATATTTCATGTGCGCATATGTATAAAGCTTGCCAAGCTTTTCAGAAAGTTGATCCTGAAAGGTGAGGGCTTCATACAGAACATCAGCAGAATGGGCCAGCTTTCCTTTAAACTGGGCCAGCTTCGGAATTTCTTTTTTGACCGCTTCGAATTCCTTGTTCCATGCATCGACGCTTTCAAAAATATCTTCAAGACGCCATTTGTTTTCTTCTTTTACTTCGCTTCTGTCTGGTAAATGATTGTTTTTGTTTTGTGAAGTCATATGAATCCCCCTTGCATGAGTTGTGTTAAACCAACCTTTCGGAAAGTGAAAGAAATTGGTGTTGTATTTATCTTCTTTGTTTTGAACTATATTTGTCAAATCATATGCAGAAATAAATACCAAACAGACTAAAAAAATGAGGAAAAAGCGTTTCTTTTGATTCAATAGCAACACCACCTTTTTCTTATCATGATCAAAGTGGTCATGAAACATGCTAATGAAATAAGAAAGCATCTCGTTTTAACACTTCATCTAGTGTTCGTATAGGCATTTGATTCGACGATACTTCATAATTACCCTCTTTCGTCATATGTAAAAACCCTTGTCTTACAAGCGCATTTACATATGCAGTGACCACCTCTTTTATTTCTTCTCTTGAAACATCGCCATATCGGAGTTTCACTTCTTTCATTTGCACACAGCGATTGATTTCCATCATCAGCTGTTGAATCGTCACTCTTCCGCTTCCTTTTTTCCGCATCATCCAATCATAGAGACACCCTTGCCAAACATACACGGGACTTGTAAAGATATACGCTTCTTGCACCGGAATAAATAATTCAGTTGGCAAAAAAGGGAATGCCGTATGATGATGCTCATAAAAAATATTTCTCAAACGTTTGCTTTCATTTGATAAACTGCGAGGAGGACGCTGCCTAAATTGCTGTATACATTTAATCCATTGTTGGTTTACTTGACGCTTGCTGGAAGGCAGAGATAGAAGTGCCGGAATATCACGGTATGCTGAAGGTGGTCTGACAGTCATGGCCGCACATATTTTCGTTGGTTGAAACACGAGGAATTGATCAAGATGGATGAACCTTTTCTGGATCGGGCAGAAAAAAATCAAGCGCCTTTCCTCTGATTCCCTTAAAATTCCCCAATGAATGGAGGAGAAAGAAAAAAGCTGGGCAGATTTTCGGTTTAAACGATTTGCCCCTATCATCCATATGGGAAAGAGCCCTGCCTCGCGGAGACCTGCTGTTCTTCTGCGAAGCTCTTGCCGGGAAATATTTGCACATTGAAATTCAATTGCATAGTTTTCATTTCCTATAGAGACGGTCACATCAGGACGCTGATGAATATTTGACATATACTTTTCCAGCGCCGGTTTATGTCCAAGCCCCTTCAGCCAATTCATAATGGCTTCCTTTCCCGCCTGATGATAAGCCGTTTCGCCTGAAGCTAGCGGACATGCTGTCAGCTGTTTATGCGCAAAATGATAGACACGATGCTCCCCTAGCTTTAATTGCACCTCCTCCCTGCACTCAGGACAATAAAATTTGCACGTCGTTCTTACATGCTCCAGACGGCTTTTCGATAGATGATGTGTCATTCGGATAAGCTTACCGTTATCCATAATTGCTGCATTCATTCAGTTCGCCCCTCGCTCTTTGATGAGCGTATTATAGCTTGTTCGTCTTTAAGGAAGCGAATAGACAAAATGAATTTTTATCGTGTCAAAAGATGATTTTACTGATCATTTCCTTAGTAAAATCAAAAATCCCCCTTATAGAAAAGGGGGAAAATACAATCTTTATAAAAGTGGTGATAATAATCTTGCTGTTGATTCAAACAGTCTGACCCCCAAGGGTCTCTTTGCAAACTCTTCTGGAACAATTTCATGTGACTGCTCTAAATCACCTAAGAAATCATTGACGAGCTTCTCGGTGCTTTTTGTTTTATAGAGGAAGGCATTCACTTCAAAGTTCAAATGAAAGCTTCTCATATCCATGTTTGCCGTTCCTATCGAAGCCAGCTCGCTATCCACAATAATAAATTTACTATGCATAAAGCCTTGATCATACTCGTATACCTTTGCTCCTGCGTCAAGAAGCTCCGGGAAGTATGAACGAGATGCATGGAAAACAATCCGTTTATCTGGATTCTTTGGAGCAATAATCCGTACATCTACTCCGCTCAATGCGGCAATTTTCAATGCGGACAAAATATCATCATCCGGCACAAAATACGGTGAAGCGATCCAGATGGACTTTTTGGCGGAGATGATCATGGAGAAAAAGAGATTTTTAATGACCTCCCACTGCTTGTCAGGCCCGCCAGCAATCATTTGTACGCCTTCTGTTGTACTCTCAAGGTGGCTGAAATCTTTGAAATAGTCCACACCAGAGCATCTTTCATTCGTCATATAGTACCAATCCTGCATGAAAATCTGCTGGAGGTCACGAACAGCTTCGCCCTTAATCATCAAATGAGTATCACGCCAGAATCCATATTGTCTGCTTCTGCCCATGTACTCGTCTCCAATGTTAAGCCCGCCGACAAATCCCACTTCCCCATCAATTACGACAATTTTTCTATGATTTCGGAAGTTGATTTTATTATTTAAAAGGGGGAGCCTTACTGGTAAAAACGGAACGATCTGAACGCCAGCCTTTTCTAGGTCAGCAATATATTGACGGGAGAGCTTTAAGCTTCCTACATCGTCATATAAAAAGCGGACAATCACGCCATTTTTCGCTTTTTCAATGAGAATGTCCTTTAATTCTTGGCCAAGGTCGTCGTGGCGGAGAATGTAATATTCTAAATGAATGTGATGAGTTGCTTTTTTAATCTCTTCAAAAATATGAGAGAATGTTTCTTCACCATTGGTTAAGACTTTAGAGGACGTGCGATATGTAATAGGAGTATGTCCGAGTCTGTGGGCCAGCTTAAATAAGAGCTGCTGATGATCACCCATATGCGTCATTTTTTCAATCGCTTCTCTATGGATACGTTCATCTTCCTGAATTAACTTCTCGTCCAATACCGCCTTCTTTTCAAACAGCCGGCGCTTTTTGATATTGCGTCCAAAGAAAATGTAGAACAAAAAGCCGAATAACGGAAAGCTGCCAAGCAGGACAAGCCATGTAATCGTTTGAGACGGATTCCGGTTCTCCAAGAAAATAACAAATCCGATGAAAATAATCGATAAAGTAAATAGAACACTCACAGAACTTAATACACTTACCGCTAAATCACCGACAATCAATTGGATGATTAAATAAGCACCTACCGTAATGATTAGAAAAAATAGAACTTTGACTACATTTCTCATTTCATTTTTCTCCTTGCCGATCTCTTTATTTACCTATTCATTCAGATAAAAAAGCCGATTCCTCTATAGAAATCGACTTTTTGTTAGTTACGAGAAGTGCTGTTGAATCGTTTCAAGGGCATTCCCTTCGATAATCAGCTGACCGTATTCTTTCAGTCTGTAGATGCTGACCACTGATTCATGAGCATATTCAAGCAAAATGCTGAGCTTATTCTCCACTTGCTCATCTGACAAATCCTCGTGGAAGTCAACATATAGATAATAACGGTTTTCAAACGAATATAAACTTGTGGTAAAATCCTGCATATTTAATTGAGAAAGTGCAATCAAATCTTCAAAGTCATCCATTTTCAATACGAATTGAAGTTGAAGTTTTTTGTCCTTCTCATTATGGTCTTCTTGATCTTGCTCTTCTTTATGAAAATCATCAAGCAGTGCGTCTAAGCTTTCTTCATCTGTTTGATCTTTTTTATCTTCTGGAATCGGCAATTCGAGCTTTTGTCCATCTTTAGAAAGTTGGGCTTTTGTCACGACAATTTCAAGACCTTTGTCAAGTGCCTGTACTTGAATCCAAAGCGGTCCCTCTACTGCAAATTCTTCTTCTTCGTGCACTTCGTCCATTACTTCCCAAAACAGCTCTTCACTGCGCTCACGATTGTACCAGATCTCTTCACGGTCAAATCCGCGATCTTCAATATCACCGTAGGAAATATAAAATTTGACTGTATGTTCATTTATTCTTTCGATTTCCATTTTGCCAACCTTCCCTTCTATATAAGATGTTGAAGGGACATACAAGCTCCCAATTAATAGTACTTTACTACACTTTACCCGTTCCGTCTACATGTTAACCGTTTAAAGAATTGAGGTATTGCTTCGTACTGTCTATTTTATGATAAAACATGAATAAAAGAAATAAAAACGCATTTTTTGCAGAGAAAACTTGCAGAAACATATATTTGAATTGTCCTCATATATTGGTTGTACGAGCTCTATTTGGGACATGAGGTGAAATAGATGGAAACAGAGTGGATCGTATCCTTATTGATGATTATTGGCATAGACCTAATTTTAGGCGGAGATAATGCGCTCATTATTGCGATGGCGAGTCGCAGTTTATCACATGACAAACGCAATAAAGCCATTTGGATCGGCACTCTTTTAGCCGTGTTGATGAGAATTACAATGACTGGTGCCGCCGTTTATTTATTGACTATCCCTTATTTGCAGTTTATTGGCGGTCTTTTTCTCCTTTATATAGGATACAATCTGTTAATTGAACAAAAGAAGGAATCGATTCGGATAAAGAGCAGCGGCTCCCTTTGGCGTGCGGTTCAAACCATTGTGATTGCTGACCTCTTTATGTCACTTGATAATGTCATCGCAGTTGCAGGTGCAGCAAAAGGCAACATGCTTCTGACCGCTTTTGGCCTCATGATTTCTGTACCGATTATTATTTGGGGAAGCAAGCTGATTCATGCAGCTTTAACAAAATTTCCGTTTCTTTTATACGGAGGAAGTGCTCTCTTGGCCTTTACAGGGGGTGAAATGATTGTGCGTGATGTGAAATTGGCTGAATTTATGGCACAGCATGCCACGCTTGAATTGATGCTTCCGTTTTTAACCGTCATAGTGGTCATATTAGCGAGCCTCTTTTACGAACAAACGGCTGAAAATAAATAAAAAAAGCTGCCAAATGATCGGCAGCTTTTTATGTTTTTATTAGTTAGCAAGTCGCTGAGCTTCTCTTAGTTGGAATGTACGAACCGTTCTTGGTAAGAAACGTCTAATTTCATCTTCATTGTACCCAACTTGTAATCTTTTTTCATCCAAGATAATTGGACGACGCAAAAGACCTGGATGCTCATTGATTAGTTTATACAATTGTTGAAGCGGCATTGTCTCAACATTGACATTTAGTTTTTGGAATACTTTTGAACGTGTTGAGATAATTTCGTCTGTACCGTCTTCTGTCATTCGAAGAATTTCTTTGATTTCATCGATTGAAAGAGGCTCAGAAAAAATGTTTCTCTCTTGATATGGGATATTGTGCTCTTCTAACCACGCTCTTGCTTTTCTACATGATGTACAGCTTGGTGATGTGTATAATGTTACCATAAATCTTCACTCCTCAATTTGTAGAATGAATATTGATCTGTATTCTTAAATTAAAATTGTTCTAAATAAGTAATCTTTATAGTGATTATACTATAAAAAAGTAAGTGTGAACAGATTTTCTTGCAATTTTTGTGACAAAAACTAGACAATTTCATTCATTTTGTCGTGCTGCTGGATGTCAGAACATTCTCATTTACTCGAGATGATCGAAAATATTTTTTTGCTTTCTATTTTCAATGATCTTCAATACATCATCAACATCCTCATACGATTGTCCATACCATTCTTCATCTTTATACGTATGGATTCGTTCATAGGTCTTCCTCATGGCTTCCATGATCTCTTCCTCATGATTTGTAAGAGGCGACCAATAAAGAATTTCCATGCGGTTCACTTCATTTGTTGCAAGTGACCTGCGTTTATAACCGATTGATTCTGCATGCTTGAAGTGCTCTCTTTGGTAAAACTTTAGGCGTTTTGCAGTATCTGCATCATCTTCATCTACAGGCTCGACCTCAAGCAAGATCGGTTTCTTTTTTTCCTTCAGCTTATGAATAAGCTTTGACCCGAGGCCTTCACCTCTTGCATCTTTGGAAACAAATAAATAATCAATAAAGATGAAAGAATCAAATTCGGCGTACATCATCACATGATGAGGTCCTTCCTCCTTATGATAAATATCACTTCTTTCCTTTAATAAAGCTTCCATATGCTCTTTTGACTTCATTTCTTCTATCGGGAAGTATTCACTGAGCTTTTCATACCAATTCATGGATCTGCTCCTTATGCTATAGTTAAGAACCACTTCCTTAGATATTCCCGATTTCCTGCTATTTAAACGCCTGTACTAGTAAGACGCAGCAAAGTCTTAAGTAGTTTCACTTTTTTTCAATTAACGCAAAAAAAGTTTTATAACGAACGATTCATGACGAGTTGAATACAGACAAACAGGATAATTGTCATCGCAATTTGAAGCATAATGAAATAAAGATATTTTACGCGCCATGCTTCATGCTTCTGACCGCTTGTCTTTCGGTTAAGCATATATTCCATTGAAAAAGACACAATCCCAATGAGTACCATAAACGCGAGCATCCACTTTCCTCCGTTTGGTTTCCTGAAAAAAGACGTTGAAAAAAGCATGAATACAATGAGAACATGAAGCAATGAATAACGAAAGGTTTTCCAATTTAACATTTGATTTCCTCCGGTATCTGCTTGTACTTAACTAAAAATTACCATCATCTTCTTTTTTTGTAAAATAAAAAAAGAAGCACTGACTTAGCAGTGCTTCTTCCTTCTTATGATTGTTTCGCCTGTAGCTCTTTGAATTCTTCCTCTGTGCAGCTCACAAAGTGACCTGGCTTCACTTCACGGAACTCGGTGTTTGTTCCTTTGTGAACAGATGGATCATACTTGATTCGTTTGCGGTTACGCTCATAATCAGGATCTGGAAGCGGAATCGCAGACAGCAATGATTTTGTATATGGATGAAGCGGGTTTTCGTATAATTCATTCGCTGGTGCCAGCTCAACCAATTTTCCAAAATACATCACACCGATACGATCGCTGATGTATTTTACCATGGACAAGTCATGAGCAATGAATAAGTACGTTAAACCTTTTTCCTCTTGAAGCTCTTTCAATAAATTGACGACCTGCGCTTGGATCGACACGTCTAATGCAGAGATTGGTTCATCGGCGATGATGAAATCCGGCTCTACTGCTAATGCACGTGCAATTCCGATACGCTGTCTTTGACCGCCTGAGAATTCATGCGGGTATCTGTTCGCGTGCTCTTTGTTCAAGCCAACAGTTTCAAGTAATTGGTACACACGCTCTTTACGCGCCTGTTTTGTTTTTGCAAGGCCATGAATGTCGATGCCCTCTGCAATGATATCAAGCACTGTCATTCTAGGGTTGAGTGAAGCATATGGATCTTGGAAGATCATCTGCATTTGACGGTTGAACTCAAGCATTTTTTGTCTTGATTTCTTCCCGTGTACATTTTCTCCCTTATAAAGAACTTCACCATCTGTCGCATCATAAAGTCTAATGATCGAACGGCCCGTAGTGGATTTACCACAACCAGACTCACCTACAAGACCAAGCGTTTCACCTTTGTAAATATCAAATGAAACCCCATCAACTGCTTTCACAGTTCCTCTTGCTGTATGGAAATGCTGCTTCAAATTTTTGATTTCTAACAGTTTTTCTGCCATGCTATTCACCCTCTTTTACTAATACAGGTTTTTCGTAGCTACCTTCTAGTTCACGCATTCTCGCCTTTACAGAAGCAGGCGGTTCAACTTTAGGTGCATTCGGATGAAGTAGCCATGATTTCACATAATGCGTATCTGATACTTTGAACATTGGCGGTTCTTGTTCAAAGTCAATTTTCATTGCATAATCGCTGCGGAGTGCAAATGCATCTCCTTTCGGCGGGTTTGTCAGATCTGGCGGTGTTCCTGGAATGGCAGTCAGCTTTCCTTCATCTCCGCCATCTGTGTCAAGACTCGGCATGGATGCTAAAAGTCCCCATGTATACGGATGCTTTGGATTGTAGAAAATTTCATCGACAGTCCCTGTCTCCACAATCTGTCCTGCATACATAACAGCTACACGATCAGCGACGTTGGCAACAACACCTAGATCATGCGTAATAAAGATAATCGAAGTGTCAACCTTTTGCTGAATTTCTTTCATTAATTCTAAAATTTGTGCCTGAATTGTTACATCAAGTGCAGTCGTCGGCTCATCGGCAATCAGCAGCTTTGGATCTGCAGCAAGCGCCATGGCGATGACAACCCTTTGTCTCATCCCGCCACTAAATTCGTGCGGATATTGTTTAATTCTTTTTTCGGGCATTGGAATTCCAACGAGCTCCAATAGTTCAATGGCTCTTTTTTCAGCCGCTTCTTTTGAAATTTGTTCATGCTTGAACAGCACTTCTGTAATTTGTTTCCCCACTTTCATCGTTGGATTCAAAGACGTCATCGGATCTTGGAAGATCATTGAGATGTCTTTTCCTCGAATGGTTTGCATTTGTTTTTCAGTTTTCTTGACAATATCTTGGCCATCAAACAGGATCTGTCCGCGCTTGAAATAACCTGGCGGCATCGGAATTAATCTCATGATCGCTTGTGATGTCACACTTTTACCAGAGCCAGATTCACCTACAATAGCAAGTGTCTCGCCTTTATTTAAGTGGAAGTTCACACCACGAATGGCTTGAACCTCTCCACCATATGTTTTAAATGAGATTGCAAGGTCTTTCACCTCTAGAATACGTTCACGTTCCATCCTAATCACTCCTTATTTACGCAACTTCGGATCTAAAGCGTCTCTTAGTCCGTCTCCAACCACGTTAAAACCAAACATTGTAATACAGATAAATGCGGCTGGGAACCATAATCTCCAAGGGTAATACGTCATGGCTGGAATTCCGTCAGACGCCATTGTTCCCCAGCTCGCTAACGGAGCCGGTACACCAAGCCCTAGGTAGCTTAGGAATGCCTCTGTGAAGATAGCAGAAGGAATCGTTAATGTCATCGTCACAAGGATTGGTCCCATTGAGTTTGGAATTAAGTGTTTAAATAAAAGTCTAGATGTTTTCGCACCTAATGTTTGTGCTGCAAGAACGTATTCTTGACTCTTTAATTGTAAAACCTGTCCCCGAACAATACGTGCCATGTTAATCCAGCCTACGACTGTCATGGCGAGGATAATCGTTAATAATCCTTTTGGCAGAACAACCATCATTAAGATAACCATTAATAGTGTTGGAATTGCCCATAAAACGTCTGCGATACGCATCATCACTTCATCTGTACGGCCGCCTTTGAATGCAGCAATACTTCCCCAGATAATACCGATAATCACGTCAAGCACCGCTGCAGCAAGCCCGATAAAGATCGAAATTCTTGCCCCGACCCATGTACGGACAAACATGTCACGTCCTAAATCATCTGTACCAAACCAGTGTTCTTTTGAAGGCGGCTGGTCAGCATTCAGCAAATCAGTCGTAGAGTAATCGTATTTAGAAAACATCGGAACAAAGATGGCCAGCATCACGATAATAAAAATGATTGTAAGTCCAACCATTGCAAGTTTATTGGCACAGAAGCGAAGCATGGCATCCTTCCATAAAGATAGACTAGGTTTAGAAATTTTTTCAGATTCTGCTGCGTCAGCTGTCGCAGGCACAAATAAATCTTTTCTCATCTCTTCCATGTGTTAGACCCCTTTCTTCGCCTTCGTCAGTTTAATTCTAGGATCGATAATACCGTAGAGGACGTCAACGACTAGAATACTGATTAATAGAATAATACTGTAGAAGACTGTGACACCCATGATGACGGTGTAATCACGGTTTGTAATGCTTGTGACAAAGTGAGAGCCTAAGCCAGGAATACCAAAAATCTTCTCAACGACAAAACTACCTGTTAAAACTGAAGCAGCCATTGGTCCCATGTATGTGATAACAGGTAACAATGCGTTTCGGATGGCGTGTTTGATCGTCACAGCAGATTTTGTTAATCCTTTCGCTCTAGCCGTTCTAATGTAGTCACTATTTAGTACTTCAAGCATACTTGACCGTGCAAGTCTAGCGATAAATGCCATTGGCATGAAGGAAAGTGCAATAGAAGGTAGTACGGTGCTTGCCCAAGACTCCCATCCTGCAACTGGGAAGATCGCTATAATACTTGCCTCAGATGCAAATACATATTGTAGTAGCGCCGCTAAAATGAAACTTGGAACTGAAATTCCAAAGATCGTTAAAATGGCAATCGTATAGTCTTGCCATTTGTTATGATAGAGCGCTGCAAGGACCCCAAACAATACACCAAATGCTAATGCGAGGAGAATTGCCTCAATTCCGAGGGTAAAGGAAACGGGGAATCCAGAACTGATTAAGTCATTTACGGTTTGTCCTTTATATTTAAATGAGGGACCAAAATCTAATGTTGCAACTGAACCTAGGTAGTTTACATATTGAACAAATAAGGGCTTGTCCAATCCGTAGTGCTCGTTTAGGTTTGCTTCAATTTCAGCAGGAAGTTTCTTCTCACCAGAGAATGGACCACCAGGTGCTGCCTGCATGAGAAAGAAAGTTGCAGTTACAATAACAAACAGTGTGATTAAAATATATATTAATCGCTTACCGATATATTTAAGCAACGGAATTGCACCTCCATGATTTTACAACAATTTCTCTAATCAGCAAGAAAGGTATATGGAGAGACATCCTCCATATACCTTAAGATCCTTGCCGTAGATCTCTTACACTATTACTCTTACTTTTCGAAATGTGCCCATTTGTATTGAACATCACCTAGTCCAGATACAACTACACCTTTAAGTTTTGGATCTTGTACCCAAAGCTGAGTGTAGAAGTAAATTGGTGCTATAGGCATATCGTTGATGATGATTTCTTCTGCTTTTTTCAGCATTTCTTCACGCTTCGTTTTATCTGTTTCTTTTGCAGAATCATTCAACAATTGTTTGTACTCTTTGCTTTCCCATCCAGTGTCGTTGTTTCCGCCGTCTTTATCTTTGTAAAGCTCAAGGAAGTTCACTGGATCGTTGAAGTCACCTAACCAGCCCATACGTCCGATTTGGTAATCTCCGCTGTGGATTTTGTCGATGTATACGTTCCACTCAGAGTTATCAAGTTCAACTTTCACACCTAAATCTTTTTTCCACATTTCTTGAATTGCTTGTGCAATCTTTTGGTGGCCTTCATCTGTGTTGTAAGAAAGTTTCAATGTTGGAAGATCAGAAACAGACTTATAACCTAATTCTTTCGCACCTTTTTCAAGAAGCTTTTTAGCTGTATCTACATCGTGATCTTTGAAGTAGCCAGTTTTGTTATCTGTGAATCCTTCCATTGTTGGTGGAACGATTGCCATTGCTGGAACTTGTTCACCTTGCGTAATTTTGTCAACGATCGCTTGACGGTTGATTGAGTATGCAAGGGCCTTACGGATGTTTGCATTGTTTAAAGGTTTTACTTCTGTGTTGAATTTGTAGTTATAGATACCAGCGATCGTCTGGATTTTCAGACCGCCTTCTTTTTTCAATGTTTTTAAAGACTCAGTTGGAAGGCTTCCAGTTGGAGAACCAGCCCAGTCAAGCTCGCCTTTTTTGAACATGCTAAGCTCAGTGTTTGTATCTTTGATCATAGACATGTTGATTTTTTTCAATTTCACAGTATCTTTATCCCAGTATTCATTGTTCTTTTCAAGCGTGATAGAACCGCCATGTTTCCATTTAGAAAGAACGAATGGTCCGTTAGATACGTAGTTTTCACCAGCATTTGTGTACCAGTTTTTATTCTTTTCAGCCACTTTTTTGTTGACTGGCATATAAGTATAGAATGCAGTTAGTTCAGTAAAAAACGGTGTTGGGTTTTCTAGCTCAACTACAAGCGTTTTGTCGTCTTTAGCTTTAATGCCAACATCAGCAACTTTCGCTTTCCCTTTGTTCGCTGCTTCAGCACCTTTAATATAGTAAAGCTGGTAAGCATATTGAGATTCATTTTTAGGATCTAATGCCCATTTCCAAGCATATTCGAAATCTTCTGCTTTTACAGGGTCGCCATTAGACCATTTTGCATCACGAAGTGTGAATGTATAAGTTTTACCATCAGCACTTGTTTTGATATCAGAAGCCATTGCATTTTCTGGCTTTCCTTCAGCGTTAATTCTTGTTAACCCTTCAAAAGTCTGACGGATGACACTACCTGAAGTTGAATCATTTGCCAATCCCGGATGTAGAGAAAAAGGCTCAGTGGAGATATTCACATTTAATGTTGTTTTAGCCTCTCCAGAACTGCTCGTGCTGTCGCCTGATTTGTTTCCGCTGAAACCACAAGCGCTTAATACAAGTGTGAAAATAAGCATTAAAGTAACAACAGACCAACGCTTTTTCAACTGTATTCCCCCTTATAATATGTTTTTAGTTCAAAGGTCTCGATAGAAGATGAGATTCAGATTTAAGAAATAGCGTAAAAAAGTCCCTGAATAGCTTACTTTCTATTTCTTTTGTTTTTTCTGAATTTTCACTATGTAAAGAGCCTAGCACAAACGTGTGAACAAATTCATTATAATGAATAGAATAATTTATTGCAATATCAATTTCATATATTTTTTAAAAACGTAAATGGGGATAAAGAGGGATTTTTATAAACTAAAGTCTCAATCACTTCAACAAATTAAAGCGTAAATTGATTAAAATAATTTAACAAATTCAGCAGGAATAATGTTTTATACATATAATTAATCATCCTTTTTTAAAAAATTCTGACAGATATTTGTTATTTTATCTAAAATTTTAAGTGTCAATAGGCATGATGAGAAGGTCACATAAGGGCTTCGTGACTTTTTCATGGTCATCCTTTATAATAGATAGACATATTGTTGCGATGAAAAAGAAGAGTACATATATTCACCATTTACAGAGAATCTGCGGCCGGTGTGAGCAGATAATGGCATGTATGGAATGGGCTTTGGAGCAGCTAACCGAACACTTCTAAAAAAGTGAGTAGGCTTAGACGGAGCAGTCTCCGTTATCAACGTCTTGAGTGATTTCTATGTGAAATAACAAGGGTGGTACCACGGTTCATTCGTCCCTTTTCTGTTGAAAAGTGATGGGTGGGCCTTTTTATATTGAAGAAAAGAGGTTTTAGTATGACAAAGAAGACAATTTTTTCAGGCATTCAGCCGAGCGGTTCTGTCACGTTAGGGAACTATATTGGAGCAATGAAGCAATTTGTTGATTTGCAGCATGACTATAATGGCTATTTTTGTGTCGTGGATCAACATGCGATTACAGTGAGTCAGGACCGATTAGCTCTCCGCCAAAATATTAGAAGCTTAGCAGCTCTTTATTTAGCTGTTGGTCTTGATCCAGAGAAAGCGACATTGTTTATCCAATCAGAGGTACCTGCTCACGCCCAGGCAGGATGGATGCTTCAATGTGTTGCTTATATTGGGGAATTAGAAAGAATGACCCAATTTAAGGACAAATCCGCTGGTAAAGAAGCAGTTGTTTCAGGCCTATTAACGTATCCCCCATTAATGGCTGGCGATATCTTATTATATGGTACTGATTTAGTCCCTGTTGGAGAAGACCAAAAGCAGCATCTTGAATTGACTAGAACGCTCGCTGAACGCTTTAACCGAAAGTACAATGACATCTTCACTGTGCCTGAAGTGAAAATTCCAAAAGAAGGCGCACGGATTATGTCTTTAACAGATCCAACGAAAAAAATGAGCAAATCCGATCCGAACCAAAAATCTTTCATTACCTTATTAGATGAACCAAAGCAGCTTGAAAAGAAAATTAAAAGTGCTGTGACGGATTCAGAAGGCATCGTGAGGTATGACAAAGAGAACAAGCCTGGAATTGCCAACTTGCTGACGATTTATTCTGTATTAGGCAACATATCCATTGCAGAGCTGGAGCAAAAGTACGAAGGCAAAGGATATGGTGAGTTTAAAGGAGATCTTGCGAACGTTGTCATTGATGCTTTAAAACCAATTCAAGATCGATACTACGAACTCATTGAATCAGACGAGCTTGACCGCATTCTAGACGAAGGTGCTGAAAAAGCAAACCGCGCAGCAAACAAAATGCTGAAAAAAATGGAGAATGCGATGGGTCTTGGCAGAAAACGCAAATAAAAAAAGCTTGCAGCACTGCCGCTGCAAGCTTTTTCTAATTTACTTTTGATTCGTTTTCCATTTCCCAAAGCTTTTCGAAAAAAGGCTGTCCTTTAATCATTTTTTCACAGAAGGCTAAATGATTCTCTGACCACCCATCAATCGTTTCATTGTAAAGCATGTTCCAAATCTCTTCGAAAGACATTCGTTTGATTTGGTTGTACATGCGCGGGTTCCATTCCGTATACCAATACGCAATCTCCGCCCTGTTTTTGAGCCCTTTTAATTGATCGAGCGCCATAAACATCAGCTGTTTCAGCTGTCTTTCTTTTCTCGTTAATCCGCTGATATGCTGCGGCGGCAGTGATAGAATGTGATACTCTTTCGTCGATTCAAGGCTGTCCTTAGAAAATTCATATTCCTCTGCCTTCACATCTTTCACCATTTCATACACCAATTGCTCCTGCCTTGGAATCAAGCGGCTTTTTCTCACAGGTATGGAATACCCTATCGTATCTACAGCAATGATTCGAATTCCGTCGGTGACTACAAAGCAATACTCTAATTTACGGCGTTCATGATTTTTTCGAATATATGATTTCTCAAATACAGACTCTAGCAGCGTCTTCGGCAGCTCTGAAAGATCATTCTCTATGTAATCAAACAAAGGGCTCTGCACCTTAAGTAAAGGCACTTGATCTAACAGTTCAACACTGTCCTCCTTACGCCACTCATGAAAATGACACACATTGTAGCCATTCTCTTCCCCTTCAAACCAATTCACCCATACGTCATGAAGAAATAACATAACCAATCCCTCACTTTATAAAAACTGTTGTCCACAGTATGGGCAAGGGATAGAGAAATTATTCCAACTTTATCAAAACTTCAAGCTGAGAATGATGAGCTTCATGTCTTTCTTTCGTTCAGGAAACGCAGAGCCCCTTTAAACTTTACTTCAGCTTTTTAGGATCAAGCGCATCTCTCAGCCCATCTCCTAAAAAATTAAAGCATAAAACAGTCAGCAAAATGAATAAACCTGGGAAAAGCGGGTACCACCAAGCTTGCACCATAATGGAGAAATTTTGTGCGTCTTGCAGCATGTTGCCCCAGCTTGCCGTTGGCGGCTGAATACCAAAGCCAAGGTAGCTGAGCGTTGATTCAGCTAAAATGACGGAGCCTACTTTTAATGTAGCTGACACAATAATAGGACCGATACAGTTCGGTAAAATATGCGAAAAGATGATGACATGATTTTTCGTTCCAATGGTTCTCGCCGCGAGGACGAATTCTCTTGTTCGAAGTGATAAGAATTCACTGCGGATGAGTCTGGCCGTTGTTGTCCAGCCTGTCAAAGCAAAGATTAAAATCAATTTATCAATGCCCGGTTTGAAAATGGTGACGAGCGTAATCAATAGAAAAATGTCTGGAATCGACAACACGACATCTACAAACCTCATTAACAAAGAATCAACAAACCCTTTGAAATACCCCGCAACCGCACCAACGACAGTACCAATGGTGATTGCACCGAGCACTGAGACAAAACCGACCAATAAAGAGACCCGCGCGCCATATAGCACCCTTGAGAAAATATCGCGGCCAAACTTGTCAGTGCCCATAAAATGCTCGGCACTTGGCGGCTGGAGCCGCTTCAATAAATCTTGCTGTTCTGGTGTATATGGAGCGATCACTGGAGCGAACATGGCTGAAAAGATAATGATCAATAAGATCACAGAGCCGGCAACCGCCAATTTATTTTTGAAAAATTTCTCGCAAAACAAACGCAGCATCGTCTCTGGCTTTGGCGGAAGGCCCTCCTTTAATTTGATATCAACAGGAGGTGTTCCCATATTAGGCTGTGCCAATTGTGCTTCAGCTCCCTTCTAATATTCAATACGCGGATCAACGATCGCATATAAAATATCCGCTATTAAATTTCCAACCACCACAAGCACTGCGGAAATAACGGTCATTGCCATAATGACCGGATAATCTCTCGAAAAGGCAGAATCAATGAACAGCTTTCCAAGTCCAGGCCAGGTGAAGATTTGTTCCACCACGACTGCGCCGCCAATAAAAGATGGTATCATTAATCCGAAAATCGTTATGACAGGCATAAGACCGTTTCTTAAACCATGCTTAAAAATGACTTTGTTTTCTCTAAAGCCTTTCGCTCTTGCTGTGCGAATGTAATCCTGCCTCATCACATCAAGCATGCTCGACCTTGTGTACCGGGTCAGCCCTGCCATATCAGCCGTTGCTAAAACAAAGGCTGGTAAAATGATGTGATGGAGCCGGTCAAACACATTAAAATCAGCATTCAAGGTAGAGACTCCGCCAGTTGGAAACCACCCTAAGTTCACGGATAAAACCATAATGAGGATGAGACCAAACCAAAAGTTTGGAATAGCCAGTCCGATAAAAGATGTAACCGTAATGCCATAGTCAAGCTTTGTATACGGACGTTTTGCTGAAAGAACACCAAATGGGATGGCGATCAGCAGGGCAACTATTGTAGAAAAGATCATGAGGATGAGGGTATTTGGCAGCCGGGCAAAAATCAAATCAGCCACGGGTGTTCCCTTTTTGACAATGGATGTGCCAAAGTCACCTTGTAGCATATTGCCAAGCCATTTCATATATTGCACATATTCAGGATCGTTCAAGCCGTACTTATCAATAAAGGCTTCCCGGTCTGCCGCACTAATAGTAGGATCCATCATGAGTGACATCGGATCGCCTGGTGCTGCTTTCATAATGGCAAAGGACAAAATGGTAATCCCCAATAAGATGGGAATCGAGAGCAATGTCCTTCTAATGATATATGTAACCATATGCACAACTCCTTTTTCATCGGATCGCCATTCTGTGAAAAAAAGGCCAAAATGATGTTATTTTAGCCTTTTGTCTGCTTTTCAGCGTGATCTGAAAACCCTTGAATCCTGTGCCGAAGTGATCTTTTTAGCACCCGCGCAGAGAACTGACACCGAATGCAAGGGATTGTTCTCACGGTGAAAGGGGAGAATCCCCCTTCTTCACTATCAGCCTACTGTTCAAGCCACCATTTTTCGATTTTGTAATACTCATCTTTCGGGTGGTAAGAGTAGCCTTGGAGATTAGATGGCATAGCGCGATGTGAATTGGCATAGTAAAGGAACGTATACGGCTGATCCTCTGCGATCAGTTTATAAATTTTTTCATATGCCTTTGAATAATCTTTTCGATCGCTTAAGTTTTTAGCATCGACTAACAGCTTATCGACCTCTTTATTTTTATACCAGATGTTATTTAAGCCTTTTTCAGACTGGCTTGAGTGGAATATGCTGAATTGATCAGGGAATGTCGCAAGGCTCCAGCCGAGCAGCAGCGCATCATAATCCCACTTAGGCGGTGTCGTCTGCTCAATGAGTGCACTGAATTCCACAATTTGCGGCTTCGCTTCCACACCGATTTCTTTGAGCTGCTGCTGGACAACGACAGCGATATCTTCACGAACTTTATTTCCTTGGTTGGTCTTTATGACAAAGGAGAATTTCTTGCCATCCTTATCAAGATAGCCGTCTCCATCTGTATCCTCCCAGCCCTCTTCTTTCAGCATCTTTTTCGATTTTTCTTGATCAAATTCAAACACTGGCACACTTTCATCCTTTGGATAGTTCCAAGACAGCGGACTTTCTGGAATGTTGGCTACTTTGCCGTCTCCATCTAGCACTTGGTCAACAATCGTTTGACGATCAATAGCATGTGTCAGCGCTTGGCGGACCTTTTTACTTTTAAAGAGTTCATTTTTCTGGTTCCAGCCAATGTATGAATAATTGAGTCCTAGATCAGATTCGATTTTAATGTTGCTCACTTTTTCAGCTGTTTGCAGCTCGGAGCCTGGGACAGCAAAGAAATCAATATCTCCTGCTGACAGCTGGGCAATCGCTGCATTCTGATCAGGAATTGTTTTAATTGTGACAGTATCAAGGTAAGGACGTCCATCCCAATAATCGTCAAAGGCTTCTAGTTTGACGTAGTCTCCTTCTTTCCATTCTGCAAATTTAAATGGACCAGAACCGATTGGTTTTTTTCGGTTAAATTCGTTTTCACCGAGATCTTTTATAGGCACATCACCTAAAATATGCTTAGGTAAAATACCGTAGCTTCCTAGTGTGACATTATAAAAATACGGATCTTTTTTATTGAGCTTGAATTCGATCGAGTAGTCCCCTGTCTTTTTAACAGACTCTAAAACTTCAAAGCCTGATCCGCGCTCCCCGTTGTAGTCCTTATTGATTGGAATGCTGTATGTAAACACAACATCGTCAGCAGTCAGTTCTTCACCATCATGAAACTTCACACCTTTTTTAATGGTGACATCAAACTGCTTGCCGTCATCAGATTCTTTAATATCCTCTGCCAGCGATAGCTGAGGGTTGAGCTTTCCGTCTGTTTGAAGTAAGAAGCTGTAGATTCTTTCCTCAATATCAGAGCTTGCCACATCTGTAGAATACAGCGAGTTAAATAATGTTGGCTCTGCAATTGAACCGATGACAAGATCGCCGCCTTGTACCGGTTTACCTGTGGATTTCTTTCCACTGTCTCCAGACGTTTTATTTCCACCAGAACAAGCAGCAAGGATTAATGTAAAAATCAGCAGTAAACTGACCAAAATGAACTTTCTATTTCTACCTTTCATAGACAATTCCCCCTATTCTTTTTTAAAAATAATGACCGAATCCTGTTTCATCCCCCCTCTCAAAAATGAGATCATACAAGCTTGATCAAGCGTTGTAGAGGTGGCAGGCAACAAAGTGATTCGTTTTTAATTCCTGAAATGCTGGTACTTTTTCTTTACAGATTTCTTTCGCGTGCGGGCATCTTGTGTGAAATACGCAGCCTTTTGGCGGATTTGCAGGACTCGGCAGATCGCCTTGGAGCATAATGCGTTCTCTTTTCGTCTGCCCTTTTTTACGGGTGACAGGAACGGAAGAAAGCAGAGCCTGTGTATACGGATGGAGCGGGTCATCGTACAGACTATGCTTATCGGCAAGCTCCATCATTTTGCCGAGATACATGACGCCGACTCTATCGCTAATATGCCTGACCACACTTAAATCGTGAGAGATAAATAGATAGGTAAGGTCAAATTCCTCCTGAAGCTCCTCCATCAGATTAATAACCTGCGCCTGAATAGATACATCAAGTGCTGATACAGGCTCATCTGCGATGATCATGTCGGGATTCATGGCAAGCGCACGAGCGATGCCGATCCGCTGCCTCTGCCCGCCTGAAAATTCATGGGGATAGCGGTTCGCAAAGCTTGGATGAAGACCTACCTTTGATAAAAGCTGTTCTACTTTTTCATTTCTTTCTTTTAAGGAATATAAGTGATGTGTTTTGTAGGGTTCTTTGATGATGCTTCGAAGTGTTTTTCTAGGGTTGAGTGATGCAAAGGGATCTTGAAAAACCATTTGGATGTTTTTTCGTGTAGATTGTCTTAGCTTTGATTCTGATACGCGCGTGATGTCTTGCCCTTTAAAAAAAATTTGACCGTCTGTTGGTTCGTATAGGCGGATCATTGTCCGTCCTAATGTGGATTTACCGCATCCTGACTCCCCGACAATACCTAACGTTTCACCTTTATAAATCTTCAAGTCTATGCCGTCAACAGCTTTCACTGCACCGATTTTCTTTTGAAAGACGCCCGCTTTAATCGGAAAATGCTTTCGAATCTGTTTCAGTTCAAGGATCGTTTCTTTCTCTGGTAATTCCGTTATTTGTTTTTGATTTTGAGCAAGGGTCATGTGTGGTCTGCCTCCTCATATAAGAAACATCTGACGCTTCTGCCATTTTCAAATGTTCTCAGCTTAGGCAGTTCTCCCAGGCAGCGTTCCTTCACTTGCGGACATCTAGGAGCAAAGCGGCAGCCGGCTGGAAGCTGATCTGGCGCAGGAACATTCCCTTTGATGGCCGTTAACGGCTGTATGTCTCCGTCAATGACAGGAATCGATTCAAGCAGCCCTTCTGTGTAAGGATGAAGCGGCTGTTCAAACAACTCTTCAACAGTCCCATTTTCAACAACCTGTCCGCAGTACATGACAATCACTCGATCTGCAACTTCAGACACGACACCTAAATCATGTGTGATAAGAAGAATAGATGTACCAAAGGTAGAGCATAAATCTTTCATTAATGTGAGTACCTGTGCTTGAATGGTCACATCCAGGGCAGTTGTCGGTTCATCTGCAATGAGAAGCTTCGGGTCACAGCTTAACGCTATGGCAATCATCACTCTTTGCCGCATGCCGCCTGATAAACGATGCGGATAATCTTTCATGATTTGCTCCGGGCGGGAAAAACCAACAAGCTTCAGCAGATCAACCGCTTTTTTGACCGCTTCTTTTTTTGAAAGTTTTTTGTGATAGATGAGGATTTCTGTTATTTGTTCTCCGATGGTTAAGACGGGATTAAGTGAGGTCATGGGTTCCTGAAAGATCATAGATACATCATTACCACGGATGCTGCATAATTCCTTTTCACTATATGTAACAAGGTCCTTTCCATCAAGTTTGATGGAACCGTCCATAATTTTCCCACCCGTGCCATGAATCAGACCCATAATGGATAAGGACGTAATGCTTTTGCCAGACCCAGACTCACCGACTAATGCGACAGTTTCTCCTCTGTTGATGCTGAAATCAACGCCATCCACAGCAGGTATCGGTTCCTTTTTTCGAAAAAAATATGTCTTTAAGTTTTGCACTTCAAGCAGCGTGCTCATTCATTCGCCCCTTTCTCCTTAGATCAATAGAATCGAACCTGAATATTCTGTATTTTAAAAATAAAAAGAATTATTTGTATATTATTACATCGCTATGACGAAATCAAGAAGTATTTAGTAAATTTGTAATATGTCTCTTCTTATGTGAATTATTCACTTTGTGGTTCTATCGCCTTTAAAAAGGTTTCTGCTGGCTCTGCAATCATCGACTCCTCGCTGATTCGGTGCTCATTGAAATATTTTTTCACCATATAAAACCCGGTAGCGTAACCAAGCATTTTAGGGTAGTTCCCTTTTCCATAAAGAAGATTCTGTATCAGCCTTTCGTCGTCCTGGACTCTTTGATCAAGATGACTGGATACCCATTTCTTGTACATACGCTGAAGCTGTTCTTCGCTATAGAAGGTGGTCCATTTCGCTGTATAGTTTTCTCCATATCTATGATACACAGCATATTCAGCGAGCCCCTCCATCATGATTGTATCGAGGAATGTAAAGTCTTTTTCTTTTTTTGAGAGAAAATGCAGCCTGCATACATGGTGATATTCGTGAGTCAGCAATGTACCGATTCGCTCCTTCGGGGTATTTGGAGACAAAAAAAGAAAGACCTTGTCATCAAATGCCATGCCGGATTGATAATAAAATTGCTCTCTGATTTCTCTGCTGCTCTCGTTGACAGGTAAAATAAACACAGGAATGTCTGGACCTTCCCACTGCTTTTGAAGCGTTTGATATTCTTTCATGACAAGCTTGAAGTACCCTTTTTCCTTGAGCTTGTCGATCATGTTTTTGCACGAGCTCCAAGACCGAACCATCCCGTGATGCTGCAGGTGAGCGAGGATAGACGACCATTCTTTTTCCTCGGCCCCTTTAAAATAAGGAACAAAGCGCGCTGCAAGCTCCTGAAATGATGATGATTGATGAATGAGATATTGTGTATTGATCAGACCCATACCGCTGAACACCTCCATTTTCATCATATGCAAAAAAGCGGCGATCTGTTTATCGACCGCCGCTTTCTCAGAAAGTATTACGCTTCGTATTTTTTGAAAATAATTGTCGCATTATGCCCGCCAAAACCAAGTGAGTTACTTAAAGCCACTTGTACTTCTTTTGAACGTGCTTCATTTGCTACATAATCAAGATCACATTCTTCATCCGGTGTTTCAAGGTTAATGGTTGGAGGAAGGACGCTGTCTTTAATCGCAAGAACAGAGAAAATGGCTTCTACTCCGCCTGCTGCGCCAAGTAAGTGACCTGTCATTGATTTTGTCGAACTGATCGCAAGCTGGTTCGCATGCTCTCCGAACACTTCTTTAATCGCCATTGTTTCAAATTTATCATTGTAAGGTGTGCTTGTACCGTGGGCATTGATATAATCAATATCTTCCACAGACAACCCTGCATCTCGAATCGCTTCTTTCATTGCACGGACGCCGCCTTCTCCATTTGGAGCTGGTGCTGTAATATGGTAGGCATCTCCAGTTGAACCATAACCAACGATTTCTGCATAAATGGTCGCACCACGTTTTAAGGCATGCTCAAGTTCTTCAAGAACAATAATCCCTGCACCCTCACCCATGACAAATCCGTCACGGTTTTTGTCGAACGGACGGCTTGCTGTCTTTGGATCAGGATTTGTCGAAAGGGCTTTGTTCGCACAGAAACCTGCAAACGACATTTTTGTTAATGGCGCTTCTGTTCCGCCTGTGATCATTGCATCTGCATCTCCGCGCTGAATAACTTTAAATGCATCACCAATCGAGTTTGTTCCTGTTGCACATGCTGTCACCGTACAAGAGTTAACCCCTTTTGCGCCAAGTGCAATAGAGATTTGGCCTGTCGCCATATCAGGAATCATCATTGGGACGAAGAATGGACTGACGCGTCTTGCCCCTTTATTTGAATACACTTCGAACTGCTCTTCAAATGTTTCAAGCCCGCCAATACCAGACCCAACCCATACACCAACACGCGGTGCGATTTCATCTGTGATTTCAAGACGTGAATCTTCCAGCGCTTTTTGAGCTGCAACGACTGCATATTGTGTGAAGCGTGCCATTTTCCGCGCTTCTTTTTTCTCCATGTAATCTTCAATGTTAAAATCTTTTAGTTCTGCCGCTACTTTTGCGGTATATTCACTTGAATCGACACGTGTAATCGGTCCAACCCCTGATACACCCGCTAAAGCATTTTTCCATGTTGACTCTACATCGTTGCCAAGAGGTGTCAAAGCACCTAATCCTGTAACAACTACTCGTTTCTTATCCATTAATTTGTGCACCCCACTCTTTTATCGGCCCCATCGCATAGCGATTGCGCCCCAAGTTAATCCGCCACCAAAACCAACCATTACAATCACATCGCCGTCATGAATTTTTCCGGCTTCGATTTCTTCACATAGTGAAATTGGAATGGATGCTGCTGATGTGTTTCCGTATTTATGAACCGTCTTCGACATTTTTTCAACTGGAAGCTCTAAGCGTTCGCGTGCTGCTTCCATAATGCGAATATTTGCTTGATGCGGGATCAAGAAATCAACGTCTTCTTTTGATAGTCCAGCTTTTTCAATGACATTTACACTTGACTCTCCCATTTGTCTTACAGCAAATTTAAATACTTCTCGTCCATTCATGATTGTATGATCTTTTTCATCTAAGTACAAGTGCTTCCCGCCGCTTCCATCTGCTCCAAGTTCAAATGATAGAATTCCTTTGCCTTCGCTGACTTCTCCCAGCACAGCAGCTCCAGCTCCATCTCCAAACAAAACAGCAGTATTACGGTCATCCCAGTCTGTAATGCGAGAAAGCTTTTCTACACCGACAACAAGCACGTGTTTGTAAGTTCCTGATTCGATAAATTGTTTTCCAGTTACAAGCCCATACATAAAGCCAGCACACGCAGCGCTAATATCCATTGCACATGCTTTATGTGCACCGAGCTGCTCTTGAATCATGCAAGCAACTGTCGGAAATGCTTGATCTGGCGTGACTGTCGCCACAAGAATCATATCGATATCTTCTGCAGCCACATCTGCGGCAGCTAATGCTTTTTTTGCAGCAGCAAGCGCCATATGAGATGTATTGACATCATCAGATGCAATTCTTCTTTCTTCTATACCTGTTCTAGTACGAATCCACTCGTCAGAAGTTTCAACCATTTTTTCTAAATCATGATTTGTTAATACTTTTTCAGGTATATAGCGGCCAAGGCCAATAATTCCAGCATTCATTGAATAAGACTCCTTTTACTCATACGAGCATGTGATATTGTGATCTTATATTAGTATCTGGTACTAATTTTACCTTATTTTTTTCTTCTTGGCAATACAAACGTCTAACCTTTCCTCTCACTTTTTTCATAGATTAATGATATATACCAATAGTAGAAAGGAACATGTGATATGGCACAAAAAGATATTTTCTCAGCAATGATGTTTGGACAGCCGATTGAGAAGGAGAAAAGCAAGACAGAGGCAAAGGAGGAACGTGCGGAGACATCTTCAAGTGAGGACTCAATTGACTACATGCATGTCATGAATCAAATTGGGAACATTATGAACTCCATCGATGAGCTGAAGCCTGTGTTTAAAGATGTTGGTCCTATGATTAGTGCCTTCAAGAAAAAATTATCATAAAAAAAGCCACTATTCTGTGGCTTTTTCTGATTCTGCATCTGCTTTTCCAAGCTCGTATGCTTCCTGCATGACAGATGTAAATAATGTTAGAAGCGGCTGAAGTGCTTCAGGGTCAAGCTGAATCCCTGCTTTATCTAACTCTTCCTTCGCCTGCGGAAAATACTTCATGGCAATTTGTAAAAATTCCATCGATTTTTCGTGCTGCATGTCGTCGTCTCCTCACTTTTCATTTGGCAGTTTTCCTGTTTTTTTGTAAGACGCAATATCACTTTCAATGTCTTTCACAAAAGCGTCGTCAATGGTGGAGCTAAATTTCCCCATCTCGACCACTCCTTCTTTAAAATCAAAGGAGTACTCATCTTGTTCATTTAGCTTGCCTTCATTAAACTTCTTTGCAATGATACTGTACGCCTTATCAACATGCTGTACAGTGCTCGTTAAAACTGTATGGCTGCCGAGGTTGGATTGATCGGTGACGTACCCGATCGCTGATAAATTATCGGCTTTGATTTGTTCAATGACAGGGATATTATAACCATCACCTGCTGGATACACAACATCAACGCCCTGCTTTTTTAATTTTTGATAGAGCTCCACCGCTTTGTCAGCATCATCCCAGTTTTCGACAAATTCTGCTAATACTTGTACATGTTCATCTTGATATTTTGCTCCTTTGATAAAGCCGTCTACTTCACTTTGCCAATCATATGTAGCAAGAATACCAATCTTTTTTGTTTTTGACATATGTGCAGCTGTCATGCCTCCGAAAAAGCCCATCGCTTCACCTTTAAACGTCACGTTTGTGACATTGCCCGCCTGAGGCTTGTTTCCATTGACCGTAATAAATTGTATGTTTGGATAATCTTCACTGATCAAATTAAAAATTTCACTGTATTCATTGCCATGGCCAATAATTAAATTGACTCCTTTTTTATGGAATTCTTCAATGGCATCAACGATTTTCTCCTTGTCGACCATTCCTTCCTTATAATAAACATCTACACCAAATGTTGATTGGATACTTAATAAGCCTTTATAACCTTTCGTTCCCCAAACTTGATCATTGATCGTATCGGGGACGAGTAAACCCACCTTCTCAATTTTTCCTTTTAAAGGCGCCTGCGAGCAGGCAGATAATAGAAGAAGGAACGAAAAGATCATGACAAGCCGCTGGTACTTCATGCCATGTTCAACTCCCTTTTACAACATGCAGTGATGAACCTGTATGTTAAATATAGGTTTATTTTATACTGAAAAAAGATAAGATGGAAGATCATTCTTGCTTTTTGTCGAAAAATGTTGAGTTTTGTCTTTTCCATTCTGCAATCATGTCTTCTGCTTGTTTGTCATCTGTTTGGCTTTCTACCTTCAATTCATACGTCATGTCCTGTCTTTGACCTGTGTCCGAAGCCCATTGTAACAATTCCTTTGCCACATCTTCTACAAAAAGTGAATCTGCACGCTTTGTTTGATCTTCATTGAGTGTCCATGGTCCGAACATGCGAGGAAGAATAACTGCCGGCACATTCTGTTTCGCTGATTCGTTTTCAGGTTTTTCATAAAGAATCTGGTACATGCCATGCTCTGCTTTGATGTCTTTCTGCCTGTTATGCGGTTCCTCTGATTGAATAAAAATGAGGTCATACGTGTCTTTGCTATCCTGAAGGTCAATGACACGAACGAGATCATTTCTGCCCAGCCACATCATCCGCTCTTCTAACAGTGCCTTTTGTTCTTCTTTAAGATCATGAGGACGCGTGATATCCACTTGAATGCCCTCTTTCATCATATATTCACAAAGTGTCAGGCCAAAAAACTCATCTGCACCTATGATCAGTCCTGTTTCCATGTTCACGTCCCCTTTTTTAATATCGAATAAAAAGAAGAGCCCTTTCTATGAAGGGCTGTTATCATCCTATTCATCACAATTCTCTTTCATGCGATTTATAAAACTTGTGAATGGATTGAAAGATTCTTCTCGGATGATCAAACATATGCAGCGTGAGATCGACCTGACAATGTTCTGGATTTTTCATATGCTGATCAATAAAAGGCTTTGCGTGAAGTTCATATGCATAAGGTGCGCCGTTTAGCCTTTGCCATATATGAATCGGTACATGAGCAGAATGAACAGGACAAGAAGGCAGTGGATACGTTTCAGCTTCCTTTTCAGAACAGCCATAGCTCTCTGCTAACTCTTTGAGCAGCTGCTTATAAAAGAATTTGTGTTCCTTTTCTCTTTCTCGTTGTGCATCCAGATTCAGACATGGATTCACCATCGCAATGGACCTTAGTACTTCAGGCATCTCCTCAGCAAGGCTCATAGCAACAAGTGCACCCATTCCCTCTGCGAGCACATGAATTTCCCGGTTTAATATTTCTTGTTTTAGTGTGTGATGCACGAGCTGCTTGGCACTAAAAACAGCATCTTCGCATCCCCAGTGATTCCCATGAAGATGACTATTAAACAATGTATATCCTTCATCCTTTAAGGCAGTTAAAAGCTGGTTTCTTCCATAATGCTGAAGCCAGAATGATGTATTTTCCTGCACAAAGTGATTTCGGTCACCGAGGATTAGAATGCCAAAGCCATTTGGTTTTTGAGGAAGGTGAATGATGTTCCACTGGGAACCAAGCTGGAAAAAACGTTCGCTTACACCCATATGGCCAGCCTCCTTTCAGTGATTCTGCTTTCTATGATATGAACAACAACTCTTGTAGGAATAAGGAAATCCCCTAAAGACAGAAGAATTCTTTTTATTTTTATAGCAGAAGGTCTTAAAATGGTCACATAAAGGCGGAAAACAGTCTTTTCCCTTCACTTGCATCTATGGTATGATAATCAATAGATTGTTACATAAAGGACGGTGGGATTATGCATTATATTATCACCCTCATTTGGACTTTTCTGCTGACACATATGGCTGGTTACATCGTTGCCTCTATGAATGGAGCTGCTTATGATTTTACGCTCACTTCCATTCTTGCAGTTGTGTTTACGGTTATTTTATTCATCTTTGCTGAAGTAAGTCCAATGAAAGAAACGGAAAGTTCAACAAAACATTCTTAATATGACTTGTGAAAAAGAGCTAAATTGATGTTTAGCTCTTTTTTCTTTCTTTTCAGAGTGATTGCGGCACGCTAAAACCCCCTGCCTTAAACATACAGGGGGTTTTTATTGTTTATACCTCGACGGTTTCGGACTTCTGTTTGTCTTGAGTCAAATGGCTTTTCGCAAGCCCTGTAAACAGGAAGATCGCGATACCTGATAAAATTTCAAGGATTCCTCCGCCAGCAATGACAGGTCCCGCTCCAAATCTTTCTGCCAGGACGCCTGATACGACAGCTGCAAGCGGGAGAAAGACATTTGATGAGGCATTGATCACAGCATATACTTGCGGCTGATCCTCTTGGTCAACAGATGTTTGAATAATGACCATTTCCGGCACATTGATCGCACTGACAGCAGCTCCGAAAATAAAGGAAGCAAGCAGAACAACCGGCAGCCATGTACTCATCCCTGTCATAAAGAATGCAGCCCCTTCAATCATGCCAGCGACAATAAAGAACAAACCAAATCTCTTAATTTTCACCTTTGCCAGAGCAAAGCCCATCATAAACGCGCCAACTGCGGCAACACCTCTTAAAATGGAATACACCATGGAGTCGCTTTGCAGCGCTTCTGCTACGTATACCGCTGACAGTGCCTGCCACGGAGCTGCTGCGACATTCATTAAGATACAATACAGCGTGAGCGCAAATAAAATGTGATGGTTTTTGACAACGAGAAACCCTCTTTTTAAGTTATACAAATATGTATTCTTCGCTTGTTTAATGCCCGCTGCTTTTTCTTCATCGGTTTTCTTTAGTTTGACCCCGATAATAAACAGACCAGAAATCACAAATAAAGCAGTGGTGATCAGCAGAGTATCTGCAGGTCCAATTAATTTAACCAAAAGACCAGCTACCATGACTGCTGCAAGTGCAACAATCTCAAAAGAAGATTGCAGGATTGCATTTGCTTTTTGAATGAGATGCTTTGGAACAATCTGCGGTAAGATCGCCACCGAAGCTGGATTATATGCTGCACCTGTTGCCGATTGAATAACCATTAATGAAATCAATAACCATAGAGGCAATAGATGCGAAAAGTGCAGAAGTGGAATAATGAGTACAATTGTTGCTCGAACAACATCTGAAGCGAACATCCATTTAGACAAATGGTGCTTTTTCATAAGAGGTCCTAAAATTGGGGCTAACAAAGATGAAGGGAGAACCGTTACTGCTAGAAGAAGTCCTGTACCGAGCGCTCCATCCCCTCTTAAAATCAATAGCCAAAGGACGGATGTAAAAGCAAAACTTTCCCCTGTGTTTTTAATGAGTCTTGATATGAATAATGAGGTGAAGCGTTTATTCCAAACACTTTCACTGAGATTCATCTTTTCCATCACACAAATCCTTTCAACAATATATTACATATTTTACCTTAAGTTCTCTTTTTTTCATACTATTTATTTGAAAATTTGAACTTAATTGTTTTTTATTATAAAGAAAAAAGAGGCATGACACATGCCTCTAAAGTCTTATTCCTGCTGACTCTTAGTCAATTGCTTACGGCTTTCTTTGGTAGGTCCAAACACGATTATGGTTCGAGTTATCAGGAAAGACATCGCCTGCTTTAAGCTTAATCTTTAAAGGATCTTTCACCATACTGCCAGTTTCACCGATCTCGATATACACACCATTATTCGGTGCTTTATTCCCTGATTTAAACTGATGCTGCTGACCCATTTTCATCCTCCTTTCTCGATTGATGTTATTATGTCCCGTCCCTTGCCTCTCCAATCCTTTATGCAAAAAGTCCCTGCTCATACGAGTCAGGGACACTTGGATTTATTTGGATGTTTGATACATAAGTTCTTTCATTAACGCTTTTTGCACATGCAGGCGGTTTTCTGCCTGTTGAAATACTTTTGAGTGCGGCCCGTCAATAATATCTGCCGCCACTTCTTCCCCGCGATGTGCCGGGAGACAATGAAGGAAAATATAATCCTTTGCTGCATGACTCATCAGTTCGTTATTGACTTGATATTCTTTAAATTCAGCAAGACGTTTCTCTGTTTCTGCTTCCTGCCCCATGCTTGTAAACACATCTGAATAAATAACATCTGCATCTTTTACAGCTGCAACAGGATCTGTTGTCACGGTCACTTCTGCCCCTGATTGTTTTGCAAACTCACGGGCAGTGTCTGTGACTTCTTGAAGTGGTTCATAGCCTTTTGGTGATGCAACCGCAATGTCACAGCCTAGCTGCGCACAGCCGACCATCAAGGAGTGCGCCACGTTATTTCCGTCACCGATATAGGCCACTTTGATTCCTTTTAAAGTACCTTTTGTTTCTTTAATGGTTAATAAATCAGCAAGCGCCTGACATGGATGTGAGTAGTCGGTTAATCCATTAATGACTGGAATAGACGCGTATTGTGCAAGCTCTTCAACCTTCTCATGTTCAAAGGTTCGAATCATAATACCGTCGACATAACCAGACAGCACCTGCGCTGTATCACTGATGGTTTCTCCTCTGCCAATTTGCAAATCATTTGAGCTGAGGAAGAGCGCATGTCCTCCTAGCTGCGTCATCCCCGCTTCAAACGAGACACGGGTTCTAGTTGAAGATTTTTCAAAGATCATCGCTAACGTTTTTCCTTTGAATAAATCTTGATATGGGTTTTGTTTCATTTCTTCCGCTTTTTCAATTAAATATGCAATCTCATGGATTGAGAAATCTTTTAATGATAAAAAGTCTTTTCCGTATAATGCCGGTTGCACGTCGACTTGACTCATGCCGTCACTTCCTTTTTATATAATTCATGGAGCGATACTGGTGATACATCTCCATTTTTTCCTTGCAGGAATGCTTGAACTGTTTCATATTCGGTTAGGACTTGAACGCCGTGTGTGAGTGCTTTTACACGCTGCTCTTTTGCCTCTTCATCTTCTCCTAAATGAATATGAAGGGATTTATCTTCATTCTGCAGCCAAGATTCAAAGCTGCCAGTCCAGACGTCAAAGCCTGCATGCTTCGCTTCATCTATCAATTGCTCGCTGCCTTGTATAAAAAGGCTTCCTTTTTTCTTCCAGATCGGCGCAAATACTTTTTTCAATGCGCTTTCGGCGTTCTTGCCTACACACATTCCTTCTCCTGTCGCTTTCATTTCAGGTGTCAGCTTGAGGTCGATATCTTGAATGGCATGTGATGAGAACACTGGGAATTTGACCGCTGTCCCCCCTTTGTTTTTCGTTGCAGGGTTTAGTTCTTCAAGCGACGCACCAGCTAATAATTGAGTGGCCATTGGGATCATATCGATGCCCATTACCTTACTGACGACTGGTACAGTCCGGCTTGCCCGCGGATTCACCTCTAATACAAGCGCCTGATCCCCTTTGATGACAAATTGGATATTCATAATGCCCTTGAATGATAATTTCTTCGCTATTTGTTCAGACGCGGTATGCACCTGCTGTTTGATGTCTTCACTGATTGAGATACTTGGTAAAATGGCAAAGCTGTCACCTGAGTGCACGCCCGCTTTCTCAATATGTTCTACGATGGTTGGAATGAACGCCTTTTTTCCGTCAGAAATAAGATCCACTTCAATTTCTTTTCCCGTGACGTACTCATCAATTAAGATTGGGTATGGCAAATGATCTGGCTGATCAAGCAGTGATGCCAAATGTGCTTCTGACTGAACAACGATCATTCCCATTCCGCCAATGACATACGATGGGCGAATTAATACAGGGTAACCGATGCTTTTCGCATGTACGAGTGCTTCTTCTTTTGAATGAGCCGTATCTCCTTTTGCGTGAGGAAGATTCAGTTCATCAAGAAGCTGATAGAATAAATCGCGGTCTTCAAGTGCATCCAGCGTATCAAAGGACGTACCTAACAATGTGACACCGGCTTTTTCTAAGCCTTCTGCGACGTTGATCGCAGTCTGTCCGCCAAATTGGACAATGACAAAATCAATTTGTTCTGCTTCCACAACGTTTAGGATGTGCTCTAATGTAATCGGCTCAAAATATAAACGATCTGCAATCTCATAATCAGTACTGACTGTTTCTGGATTGTTGTTCATCATGATGGTTTCAAATCCAAGCTTTTGCAAGGTCAGAACGCCATGAACAGCGCTATAATCAAACTCGATCCCCTGCCCGATTCGAATTGGACCAGAGCCAATGATGAGTGCACGCTGCTTTGTTTTTTCTTGATGTTCACCATCGCTTTTGCCGAAGTAGGTTGAATAGAAGTAATTCGTTTTAGCATCAAATTCCGCCGCACATGTGTCGACAATTTTAAATGAAGCAGCAATGCCGTATTCTTGACGAAGCTGCCTGATTGACTCTTCCGTGTGACCCGTAAGCAGAGCAATCGTTTCATCAAGGAAACCCTTTTCCTTTACCTTTTTCAAGGTATCTTTTGATAGCGTCCCCTTAAGATCTTTCAATTCTTGTTCGAGCGTAATCATATTCTGGAACACATGTAAGAAGAATCGATCGATTTTCGTCGTTTGATGAATCGTTTCAACCGTTTCTTGTCTTGAAAGAAGCTCCATAACAGCGAAAAACCGGCGATCGTCTGGTGTTTTGATAAGTTCAAATAAAAGTTCTGTCGATTGCTCTTTCAGTTCTGGCAGGTGGAAGCCCTTCGTTTTAATTTCAAGTGATGCAACTGCTTTTTGAATGGCTGACTCTAAATTCCGATCAATCGCCATGACTTCACCAGTCGCCTTCATTTTTGTGCCTAATTGACGGTCTGCCTGTTTAAATTTATCAAACGGCCAGCGCGGGAATTTCACGACAACATAATCTAGTGCCGGCTCAAAACTAGCATAGGTTGTACCTGTGAGCGGGTTTTTCAATTCGTCTAGCGTATAACCCACCGCAAGCTTAGCTGCCATTTTCGCAATCGGATAGCCAGTTGCTTTTGATGCAAGAGCAGAAGAACGGCTGACCCGAGGATTCACCTCAATGACAAAGTATTCTTTACTGAGTGGATCAAGGGCAAATTGAATGTTGCAGCCGCCGACTACATCCAGCGCTGAAATGATTTTCAGGCTCGCTGAACGGAGCATTTGATAATCCTGATCCGTTAATGTTTGGGAAGGTGCAACGACAATCGAGTCTCCTGTATGCACACCAACTGGATCGATATTTTCCATGTTGCATACCGTGATACACGTATTTTGACGGTCTCTCATGACCTCATATTCGACTTCTTTAAAGCCAGCTATGCTTTTTTCAACTAAACACTGGTGAATCGGACTCGCTAAAAGAGCTCCTTCAATGAGCGGCTTAAACGCCTCCTCTGTTAGAGCGATTCCGCCGCCTTTACCGCCAAGTGTGTATGCTGGTCTTAGGATGACTGGGAAGCCGACTTCTTTTGCAAATTGAAGAGCATCAACCGCATTATCCACAATTTCACTATCTGGCACAGGTTCGTTCAAATGCTTCATGAGAGCACGGAATTTCTCTCGATCTTCACCGTTTTCAATGGTTTCAACTGACGTTCCGAGCAGAGTCACCCCATGCTTTTTCAGCACACCGGCTTTTTCTAACTCGACAGCAAGGTTTAAAGCCGTCTGTCCGCCAAGGTTGGCTAAAAGACCATCTGGTTTTTCCTTTTCAATAATTCTTGTCACTGAATCAACTGAAAGCGGTTCAAAATAGATTTCATCAGCAAATGACTCGTCTGTCATAATGGTTGCTGGGTTATTATTCACTAAGATGACTTTGTAGCCTTCTTCTTTTAAGGCCATACATCCTTGCGTTCCTGAGTAATCAAATTCTGCTGCCTGACCAATGATGATTGGACCAGACCCGATGACTAGAATGGTTTGTATGCTTTGATCTTTAGGCATGTGCGACTTCTCTCCTTGCTTGTTTCACTTTCTCAATAAAATCATCGAATACCCATTCACTTTCAGCAGGCCCTGGGTGTGCTTCTGGATGAAATTGAACTGACATAATCAGCTTTTCTTTATGAATGAATCCTTCTACAGATCCATCGTTGACATGAAGGAATTTCACGTCCACTTCTTTGTCATTCATGCTTTTTTCATTCACAACATAGCTATGGTTCTGACTTGTCATAAAGACACGTTTGGATTCTGTATCCTGAACAGGATGATTCGCTCCCCTGTGGCCAAATGGCAGCTTATACGTATCTCCGCCAAGTGCAAGAGCGATTAATTGGTGACCTAGGCAGATCCCAAGTGTCGGAAATGACATCATGATGTCATGAATTGTTTTTAAATACGGTGTCATGGTTTTCGGGTCTCCAGGTCCGTTTGACAAGAGGATCGCATCCGGCTTGATCTCAAATACCTTTTCCATTTGTTTATATGGAATGACGGTTACTTTACAGCCACGCGCTGCAAGCGAATCTGCAATTGATTTTTTAAAGCCAAAATCAATGAGCGCCACATGCTCCTCACCGCTGCCTTGTGTGTAGATCTCGCTATCTGTCACCTGTGCGACGACATTGTCTTGTTTCATTGCAGGCGGTGTTTCGTTTTCGTCTACACTGAGCACAGCGTTCATCGTTCCATTTGCCCGGATGTTTTGCACGACTGCGCGCGTATCTGTATGTGTCAGAAGCGGGATATTCCACTTTTGTAAATAATCTTTTAAGCTGACCGCTGCAAGATGATGTGAAAAATGCTCTGCTGCCTCGTACACAACCACCGCTTTTACTTGAGGCTTCTTGCTCTCAAAGTCTTCATGGTTAATGCCGTAATTTCCGATCAGCGGATATGTGAAAACAATGATCTGACCTTTATAGGAAGGATCTGTGAGCACCTCTTGATAACCTGTCATACCTGTAAAAAAGACCACTTCACCTGTGATGCCAGCTTCTCCTGTCAGATCTCCTTCAAAAGAGGCTCCATCTTCTAAATTTAAATAACCCTTCATGCTTATGTCACCCCAAAATTGAATAATTAATGATATAAATGCATTTTTATACGTTTGTTTGTAAAAAAAATTTACACCGAAACTGTTTTATTGGCTAATACTTGAACAATTGTTTCGATCGCTTGATCCAGCTCTGCTTTCTTCACATTCAGCGGAGGTAATAAACGAATGACATTCGGACCAGCTGGAAGCACCAGCAGCCCTTGTTCTCTAAGAGCTGTGATATAGCCGGCGACTGGCTGATCACATTCAATACCTGCCATCAATCCTTTTCCCCGCACTTCTTTTACGATATTCAGCTGTTTGACATTTTGCAGCTTTTCTAACAGGTAATCACCCTTTTCTTTCACTTCTGAAAGAAACTCTTCTTTGAAAATGACATCGAGTGTCGCATTCACAGCCGCCATGGCAAGCATATTTCCACCAAATGTTGTACCATGTGAACCTGGCGAGAATGCATCTCCTAGAGCTTTTTTCCCTATGACTGCACCAACTGGAAAGCCGCTTCCTAACCCTTTTGCCGAAGTGATAATATCAGGGTCAAGACACGTCTCTTCGTACGCAAATGCTGTTCCTGTTCGACCGATGCCGGTTTGGATTTCATCTACAATCAGCAGTGCTTCATGCTTTTTGCAAAATGCTTGAACGGCTTCTAGAAATTCTGGTGTCGCTGGATTCACTCCACCTTCACCTTGCACAACCTCCAGCATCACCGCTGCCACATCATCGACTTCACACGCTGACATAGCGTCTGGATCATTAAACGGTACGTAGTGAAAGCCTTCTAGCATAGGACCAAAGCCAGTTTTGATTTTATCTTGGCCTGTCGCAGCCATACCAGCATACGTGCGCCCATGGAAAGAGTGCAAAAATGTAATGATATTTGTTTTTCCTGTCGCCTTACGTGCTAATTTAATGGCACCTTCATTTGCCTCTGCCCCGCTATTGCAGAAAAACACGAGATCCCCTGAACTGTTTTCTGCCAGCTTTTCTGCTGCTTTTTCTTGCAGTCCATTTTCAAATAGATTTGATACATGCCAGACGTGGTCAAGCTGTTCCTTAATGGCTTCATTGACCTTTGGGTGATTGTGGCCTAAATTTGTAACCGCAATGCCTTGTATAAAGTCTAAATATTTTTTTCCATTTGTATCGACTGCCCAAGAACCTGCTGCCTCTTTAATTTCAACATTCCACCGTCCATAAGTTTGAAAGAGATGACTCACAGGACCGCCTCCTTTTGTTTCACAATTCTTGTTCCTTTAAAGGTTTCTCCTGTAAAGATACTGCCTTTGCCATTTACGATCATCACTTCATCTACATCACCTGATAAAGCACTCAATGCGGATTGTACTTTTGGAATCATTCCCCCGGAAATAATGCCTTCATCAATGAGTGAAAGGGCTTCTTGTTCGGTGACGACATCTAATAGTTCACCATTTTTTAAAATGCCTTCAACATCTGTGACAAACATAAGCTTATCAGCCTTCATGGCTCCGGCGACAGCTGATGCTGCTAAATCGGCATTCACATTTAAGGTTTGGCATTCTTCCGTCATAGACAGCGGCGCAATCACAGGAATGAATTGTTTTTCCATGAGTGCTTCTGCCATCTCTGGATGAACTTCTTTGATTTCGCCAACGTACCCGTAAACGTCTTGATCTAGGAAATCGGCGACAAGCATCTGCCCATCTTTACCGGATACGCCGACAGATGAAATATCATGCTTTGCGAGCTCTGACACAAAGTATTTATTGACCGTTCCCGAAAGAACCATTTCGGCTACCTCTAACACAGGCTTCGTTGTTTTACGCTGCCCGTCAACAAATTCTGTTTTCACTTCTAATTTTTGCAGCATGTCGGTGATTTCAGGTCCTCCGCCATGCACGATAGCCAGTTTAAATCCAGCGGCTTGAAGTGAGCGGACATTTTCATAAAAGGTATCTGAAAGTTCTCGAATGACACTGCCTCCACACTTGAACACGATCGTTTTATTCATGTCTATCTCCTTCTTTATGTGCGATAGCTCGCGTTAATTTTCACATAATCATAGGTAAGGTCACAGCCCCATGCTGCTGCTTCACCATTCCCCTCACTCATTTGAATGAAAATCGTAATCTCATCCTTTTCTAGATATGCTTTTGCTTCCTCTTCTGAGAATGGCTGCGGTTCATTGTGTTTGAACAAACATTGTCCGCCTAAATAGACTTCTACCTCTTCCGGTGTGACGGATGCTGCGCTATGACCAATGGCTCCAACGATTCGTCCCCAATTGGCATCCGTACCATATACGGCAGTTTTAACAAGACTTGAACCAACGATTTTTTTTGCAATGATGCCGGCTTCCAAGTTATTTTTAGCACCAGCGACTTTTGCTTCAATTAATTTGGTTGCGCCTTCTCCATCTCTCGCAATCTCTTTGGCTAAATCCTCGCAAGCTAGTTTTAATCCTTCTTTAAACAATGGCCACTCTGGATGCTCTTCATTGAGTACATCGTTTTCTGCCATGCCATTTGCCATCACAAGCACCATATCGTTTGTCGAAGTTTCTCCATCGACGGTAATTTGATTAAAAGTCACATCCGTAATGTCACGAAGCGCTTGCTGTAAGGCTTCCTGTTCAACATTTGCATCTGTTGTGACAAAGCCAAGCATTGTCGCCATGTTCGGGTGAATCATGCCAGAGCCTTTTGCTGCGCCTGAAATGATAATCTCTTTTTCGTCTATCGTAAGAGTGTATGCTGTATTTTTAATGACAGTATCTGTCGTTAAGATCGCTTCTTCAAAATGGCCTTTTTCGGCTTTTGCTTCTTTTAAATCGGCGATGCCCTTTTTGATTTTATCCATCTCCAGACATTCCCCAATGACACCAGTAGAAGAAACAGCAATGTAATCAGGTGCTACACCTAACATATCTGCACAGGCTGCCCGCATGTCGTATGCGTCTTTTAATCCCTGCTCACCAGTACATGCATTGGCGATAGCACTATTGACAATGACACCTTTTAATTGTCCTGTCTTTTTTAAGCTTTGTTGTGTGACTTTGAGAGGCGCAGCTTGAAAGTGACTTTGTGTGTAGACCGCTGCACTTGCTGCTGGTACTTCGCTGACGATGAGGCCAAGGTCTTTTTTTGAATAGCGCAAGCCAATGTGAATCCCCTTCGCTTCAAAGCCTTTTGGTGATGATACGTCACCGTCTATTTTGACAATGCTTTTTTCATTCAATTCGATCATGTTTGTTGTCTCCCCTGTTCTCTTATGGATAAAGAGGTGTCATTGTGAGGCCCGCCTCTTCATGTAAGCCTTTGATGATGTTGAAGTTTTGAACCGCTTGGCCGGCCGCGCCTTTCATGAGATTGTCTATGACCGACACGATTGTCAGTCTCCCTGTTCGCTCATCTAAATGAAAGCCAATGTCACAGAAGTTACTGCCGTATACTTCTTTCGTTTGTGGATAAACGCCGTGATCTCTCACTCTGACAAAATAGGAATCTTCATAAAAGTCTTTCATTCGCTTCATCAATTCTTCTTTTGTGACATCTGTTTTTAATTGTGTATACATCGTCGCCATAATCCCTCTTGTCATCGGGACAAGATGCGTAGAAAATGTGACGTTCGCCGTCTGCGGATCCCATTCTCTTAATATTTGCTCTATTTCTGGCGTATGCTGATGCTCATTCACCTTATAAATTTTAAAGTTATCGTTTAGTTCTGAAAAATGCGTGCCAAGTGAGGCAGATCGTCCGGCACCGGACACCCCTGTTTTTGCATCTATTATAATCATGGATTCATCGATGACATTCTGTTTGATGAGCGGTGCTAAACCGAGAAGAACTGCGGTAGGAAAGCAGCCCGGATTGGCAATCACTTCAGCCTGTTGAATTTTGTCACGATTCAGTTCAGATAAACCGTACACCGCTTGTTGGACAGATGCTGCATCCGCTGCCCTTCGTTTATACCAAGCTTCATAGGTTGCTCCATCTTGAATGCGCAAATCACCTGATAAATCAATGATCGGCACTCCTTGATTCATCAGCTTTGGTGTCAGTTCACTAGATACGCCTGCTGGTGTCGCTAAAAACACAGCATCTGTCTCTTGCACAATGGCAGCCGGGTCAATGGCTTTTAATGTTTGGTCAGTCATGTTTGTCAGATGCGGATAAGATTGACTGTATGATTGCCCATCACCACTTGATGAATACAATATACATTCCTCCACATGCGGGTGATGCTTGAAGATACGAACCAATTCCGCACCACCGTACCCTGTAGCACCTATAATACCTATTTTCAACGTCAATACACCCTCTTGATCTTTGTGAAATTATTTAACATTATAACATGTATAAAAATTAATTCAATTGTATATTTAATATTTGTTTTCATTTTTTTTCAACAAAAAAACCGCATATCTTCATGAGACATGCGGATTTATCTTTCGTTTTTGATATAGAGGACCATGAGTGCACTGCATAAATATAATATGGAGCTTGCATAAAAAATGAAGTAAACGGTAAAGAAATCAGCAAACAGGCCGCCAAGCATATAAAATGCCATAATTGCTGTATTGTTCTTATGAATTTTTGTTTAAAGATTGTTTTTCTGCACTCGATTCTAATTCATTTATTTCGCTGACATAATAATCATAGAAATCATTTGTTTTTTTTGTATTAGAACAAATTAAAACTGGCAATTTACTTGATCTCCCTTTTAAAATTCTAGTATCCACTACAATTACTTTGTCATCCATTCGATAAATAGATCTTGAAGGAAAAAAATTATGAAAATATAAATGCAACTCACTTTGAGTTGCTTTTTTTCTTTGTTTACTTTTTCTTCCATAGATGGTTTTCCATAAATCCGTAACCTTGTGAATTGTTTGTTTTAATTCATCCGGTGATATATCATATTGAGCGGCTAAAGCTGGTAAAAATTTAGATTCTGGAGATAACAAAAAAACTCTAATTTTACAATTAGAATTTATTAACTTATTCACAAAGTGATCATGATTCGTTTTTGTCCATGTTTCGCCATAAGTATGAAAAATATCAATTGAATTTTTTGCATTTTTTATGTAATAGCCATAATCAATTTGTGTTACATCTAGAAATGTTTCATTGATTCCCGTGTTTTGAATGTTTTCTTTTAATTTTAATTTATCAAAAATCATTTCTACTAATTTGTCCTTCATAAAGTATTCATTAAATCCAGTAAATACACCCGATATAAGTAATGCAGCTCCCACATTACTTGTTATAGCTTTCCATATATTATGTGAAGGCAATAACTCCGAAATTAAAAAAAGAACAATGCTGACAATAATAGTTAATAGTATTACAATTAAATTAGATACACTATATCCACTTTTTAGCCTAATCATATGATCACCCCACTTATTAACTTAAAAACCCCCAATTTTCCATATATTTCATTATAATTCAATCTACAAAATAAAACCATATAATACATTAAGAAAACTTCTAATAAAATTCAATAATTTGTACAAAAGTAGTACCTACATCAGTTCACATATCTTTAAAAGATTAATTTTTCATAAAAAAACCTGGCATGAGTTCAACTCATACCAGGCATTTTTCATTTTGTGCTTATTGAATACCAAGCGCGATTTTTGCGTATCTTGACATTTTGTCTCGTGTCCAAGGGGGATTCCATACGATGTGAACTTCTGTTTCTTTTACTTCTGGAAGATCACTTAATGCTTTTTTGACTTCATCTACGATAATTGGTGCAAGAGGACAACCCATTGATGTTAAGGTCATGGTGATATCCGCTTTTCCATTCTCATCAAGATCGACATCATAGACAAGTCCAAGGTTGACGATGTCGACATTCAGCTCAGGGTCAATCACCTGTTCTAGGGCGCCTAAAATATTTTCTTTCAATGCTTCATCCATGATATCCACTCCTTTTTCCATTAGTATAACGTACTTTTTCTTATGACTAAACGTTTGTGCTTTTCAGATGTGTCTCAAACCAGTCTATCGTTTCGAACATCGCTTGTCTTGAGACCTTATGTCCAGCTTGTCCATCAGTGATAAAACGAATCAGATGCGGATCCTGCTTATATTGTGTGGCTACTAACTCATCATATAGAGTTTTTGCGTGCCGGTAAGGGACGACAGGATCGTTTTCTGCATGCCAGAATAACAGCGGTCTTTTGTTTAATCGATCTGTTTGCAGCGTTAAATCATATGGGCGCAGGGCGTCTAATTGCAGATGAACCTCTTCGTCTGTAATGTCTTTCATCAACCCTTTGTGACGCATGTCCATGATTTGTGCTTTTAGAAATGTCGTATAGTTTGGACTTCCCATCAAGCTGACAGCGGCTTTGATCCAATCATGCTTGGCAAGTGCACCAAAGGTGGTGATGCCGCCCATGGATGTACCCGCAACGCCTATCAGATCGGCTTCAATCAATTGTTTTTCTTGAAAGTATGTTTTGAGTATATCGATTTCACGAATTTCGTTCAGGACAATTTCCCAGAACTTTGATGCCAGTTCCTCTAAGCTGAGGTTTTCTGATCTTACACCATGATAAGCACAGTCAGGTAAAATGACTCTCATGCCTTTTTCTGCCAAATGGAAGGCAAAGTGTAAATTATGCTCACGTGCACTTGTAAATCCGTGAATAAAAAATACAAGCGGCAGCGGTTTGTCTTTATTTTCAGCTTTTACGATATGTAAAAATGGAATATCGCGCGTAATTTGCTCATCAATGGTGATCACAGCCTATGAATCCTCCTTTATCATTCCCGTCTTTGTTTATTTTAACATGTAGACAACAAAGATGTGATAAAGATACACTATAGAAAGAGGCGCTAACATGAATTGCCTCCTATCACTTACAGATCAAAGGAGATTTTATGGAGACTAAACCTTATCTAATCGCACTTGACCTGGATGGCACATTATTAAAAGATGATAAAACCATTTCTGCGCATACACTTGACGTCATTCAAAAAGTGAGAGACAGCGGGCATCACGTCTGTATATCAACAGGCCGGCCATTTCGTTCCAGCTCTCCTTATTATCAGCAATTACAGCTTGATTCACCCATTGTGAATTTTAACGGAGCGTTTGTCCATCATCCTCTTGATGAAAAGTGGGGCAGATTTCATACGTCACTTGATCTTCAAGTAGTCAAACAGCTTGTAGACATTAGTGAAGAATATAAAGTGCATAATGTCTTAGCTGAAGTGTTAGACGATTTGTATTTCCATTATCATGATGAAAAACTCATTGATATCTTTAATATGAATGCAAACAAAGTCACTGTTGGAGACCTTAGGGACAACCTTGGAGAGAATGTGACGAGCGTGTTAATTCATGCAAAAGAAGAGGACGTCGGAGCCATTCGAAGCTATTTATCAGATGTTCATGCAGAAGTGATTGATCACAGGCGCTGGGCTGCTCCGTGGCACGTGATTGAAATCATTAAAACAGGCATGAACAAAGCCGTTGGACTGCAAAAGATCAGTGATTATTACGGTGTTCCTAAGGAGCGGATTGTGGCATTCGGAGATGAAGACAATGATTTAGAAATGCTTGAATTTGCTGGATGCGGTGTAGCAATGGGCAACGGAATTGATGCCGTGAAACGTGTCTCAAATGAAGTCACTGATACAAATGAACAAGATGGGATTGCAAAGTTTCTAACGAATTACTTCTCGCTTTAATTTTTCCATTCATACATAGCAGATGAAAGCGGGCATACTACCGTTAGACAGGTTGTCCTGTCAGCTTGTGTAAAGGGGCGGATTCCGAATGGGTAAAAGAAGCAAATCGAAACGCTTTATACAACAAGGTAAAGATTCAGTCAGTCTTCATGACGCACGTTTTCCTTATCGTTCGACACTTGAAGAAGCGTCAGACAGAGGGAATATGAAGACTGATGCTTCTGGAGGTTCATTGTGAGAAACGAACTTTTTGATCAAGCCAAATCGTTTACTGAAGAAGCTCTTACTTCTTCATTTTCATCTGGGTTAGAGCGTCAGCAGGCAGTCAAGCGAGCGAAAAATGCCGTATCCTCTGCATTTGCCAATTCGACAGATGCAGAAAGAAACCAGCTGCATACCTTCCAAGACTTGCTCGATGATCTCTAACATAAAAAAGCTGTTCACCTAATGTGGACAGCTTTTTCTGATTCCCTCGCTTATTTGACTTGGAATGTTTTCTTCTCCGTGATTTGTTTCAGCCCTTCTGCTTTTCCTTTAAACGTTACGACTGCTTCGTATGTTCCGGGCTTTACACCGTTTGACCATGTATCTTGAAAATCATACGCCTCGCCTTTTTTCAGCACAAAAGTTTGGATGGCCTGTGTGAACATACGGTCTTTCGAATAGCGGTATTGTTCATTCCCGTTTTCGTCATACACACTAAGCTCGAATTTTTGGCTTGTGTTAAAAGTAAATTCAAAATCTCGATCTGATTCATTTTTCAGTGACATGTTAAATTGAACTGAAGAACCTTTCTGGACGGGGTCTACTGTGAGCTCAACCGTTTTTTCTCCCATTTGACCGGATACCTCCTTGTCTGGTTCATCCTTTTTTTGTTGTCCACAAGCGGCTAAAACCAATAGAATGAGAAGAAGCACAAACCCTTTTTTCATCTGCTACCCACCTTTTAATCTCGTCTGAAAAATCCAAGAATATTGGTTGTCTGCACAATATTTGTAAAGGCTTTTGGATCGACTTCTTTAATAATTTGTTCAAGTTCATACAGCTCATACCTTGTAATAACGATCACCATCATTTCCTTTTGCTCGTTGGTGAATGCGCCTTTTGCAGGTACAGTCGTAATGCCTCTGACCATTTTTCCGTAAATGGCTTCTTTGATTTCATCTGCTTTCTTCGTGACAATCATCGCGGTCAGCTTCTCATGTCTTGTATGGATGGCATCAATGACCCTTGTGGTCACATATAATGTGACAAGGGTATATAATGCTTTCTCCCAACCTTGTAATAATCCTGCTGTAAAAATGATGATTCCATTTAAAATGAAGAAATACGTGCCAACTGGTTTATCCTTCCACTTCGCTAAAACCATAGCAACAATGTCTAGTCCGCCTGTCGATGCCCCGTATTTGAGCGTAATCCCAATCCCTACTGCGGATATGACACCGCCAAACACAGCATTTAATAAAATATCGTGGGAAACACTCGTTTCTGGTAAAATGCCAAGGAAAATGGTCGTCAGTGCAACACTGATGATGCTGTACAAAGTAAAGGAACGGCCAACTTTCATCCAGCCTAAAATGCCGACTGGAATGTTTAAAATAAATAATAGAATCCCTGTTGATACATAAAATGGCGCATATTGATCGATTAAGCTGGATAACAGCTGGGCTACCCCTGTAAAACCGCTTGCATATACGTCAGCTGGGATTAAAAATAAATTCAGTCCAATCGCATTGAGTAATGCACCAATAACGACGACAATGAGTTTTTTTGCTTCTCCAATGAACATGTTGTCATTCCTCCACTTACCATTCTCTCTATGGTTTTCCCTAAAATTTAGAATTTGAACACGAAAAGATGATTTCTATGATATAGTTAGGCTAAAAAGATGTAAAATATGGCTTATTTTTTAGAAAGAAGGGATTTATATGACTGTTCATATCATAGCAGACAGTGCTGCTGATCTGCCTCTTTCTTATTATGATGAACATAACATAACGCTCATTCCGCTCCGCGTATTGCTTGGCGAGCAGGAATTTGAGGATTTGATCACCATTGAACCAAAACAAGTATTTGATGCGATGAGACAAGGAGCCAGTCCAAAAACGTCACAGGCTTCACCAAACCGGATCAAGGAAACCTTTGTTTCTGCCGCTCAAACCCATACATCTGCTATCTATGTCGCTTTTTCATCAGAGCTTTCAGGTACATACCAGACAGCTGTGATGATGGCAAACGAAGTGAAGGAAGAATACCCGGATTTTGATTTACGAATCATTGATTCTAAATGCGCTTCACTCGGCTATGGGCTTGCTGTCAAACACGCTCAATCACTTGCCATTGACGGAAATACAATACAAGAAATTGAAACGTCTGTAAAGCATTTTTGTGAATCTTTACAACATATTTTTACTGTAGACGATTTATCGTATTTAGCAAGAGGCGGAAGAATCAGTAAAGCGTCCGCATTTGTTGGCGGTTTGTTAAGCATTAAGCCCATTTTACATGTCGAAGATGGAAAACTCATCCCGCTTGAAAAAATCCGCGGACGTAAAAAACTGCTGAAACGCATTATTGAACTAATGAAAGAACGCGGAACGGATTGGTCGAACCAAACGGTCGGTATTAGTCATGGTGATGATCCTGCACTGGCGGAAGACATGAAACAGCTGATCGAAGCCGAATTTCATCCAAAGGAAATTGATATTCAGATCATCGGCGCCGCTGTTGGGTCCCATTCAGGGCCTAGCACGCTTGCGATCTTTTTTACAGGCAAATGATCATAAAAAGCACCCTTCCCTGACACAACACGGGAAGGGTGCTTTTCTTATGAAAGTTTAAATCGCTGGACGGTTTCATTTAACCTCGCTGTCATACTCATCAATTCTTCGACCTGTTTGTTCATTTGATGGAACGATTGCAGCTGTTCATTGGCTGAGGCAGAAATTTCTTCGCTGCCAGCTGCTGTTTCTTCTACAACTGCACTAATATTTTCAATCGAGTGCAGCACTTGTCCGCCAAGTTCTGTTGATTGCATAATTTGGTCATTTAAGACCGCCATTTCTTGTTTAATATGCTGCGCTTTTGTTTCTATATCTTCAAAGGAGTGTGAGGTTTTGTCCATCGCATCCTGCTGCTGAAGTGAAAGTTTGACCCCTTCTTGAACAGTTTGACTAATGGATTGAATGCCTCTTTCAATATGACTGACCATGTCAAAGATTTGTCTTGTTGCATTAGACGATTCATCAGCAAGCTTGCGAATTTCATCTGCTACAACGGCAAAGCCTTTTCCAGCTTCGCCTGCTCTTGCCGCTTCAATGGCTGCGTTTAAGGAAAGCAGGTTTGTTTGGTCCGCAATGTCAGAAACCGTTTTGGCCATGGCCGAGATTCCGCTGGCGTATTGCGTAAATTCTCCTGCTGATTCTTCGATTTGTCTCGTGGCATGTGTATTTTTTTCAATCGCTGTTTTTGTTTCTGTTAACGTGTGCTTTCCGCTTTCTACGGCTTCGATGGCATCCTCTGTACTGCGGATGACCGTTTGCGAGCGTTCTGAATTTTTACGTCCATGATGGTCCATTTTCTCAATCAAGCTGACGCCGTGCTGGAGATCTTCTGAAATCGCTTGTGACCCATTGGCCATTTCGTCTGTCGAAACAGATACTTGATTCGCAGACTCCATCATCTTTTTGTTTTCATCATTCAGGTGGATCGAGAATGTCTCTACTCGGCTTGAGACATTGCTGATTTCTTTAATCAGACTAATCAACTGATCTGTCATTTGATTAAAGGATTCATTCAAGCCGCCGATTTCATCCTTGCGCTGAATATCCATCCGCTCCACAGCAAGATTGCCTTCTGCGATCTGCTTTGCTCTGTAGGATAGTGATTTGATGGGTGTCACGATGGATCGCGTTAATCCAATATTCAAAAAGACAGCAATGACAATCAGTGTGAGTGCTGAGACGAGTGCACTTGTGATAATCCATTGGACATTGTCTGCTGCAGCCTCTAGATTTTGTTTATACGCTTCTTCTGCCCTTTTATTCATCGTATGCACATCGTTTAAAACGCCATCAATTCTTGCTGCCACACGTCTTGCATCCGATGCGTTTTTTTCACCAATGGCGTTGTTTGCTTCCTTGGTCCACGTGTCAAATTTTGAATTTAACCTTGTTAATGCCTCTTTGTTCATATTTCCTGCATGTTTGTTTAGCGTTTGCAGCTGCTTTTTTGCTGTAGAAATATCGTTTTGAACGATCTCTAGCTGTTCATCTGAGAGTGTCATCGAATAATTGGTCATGGCTTGCTCGACACTTTCAAAGCTTGCCTTCGTTTTTTGTACGTTTAATAAGGTTTGCACATCTGTCTCATTTGATGATTGGATCTTTGTCATGCTGACAATGATAAAGGCGATGACGCCAACTGCTAAAAGAAGTGAAATAAGTGAGTTAAGTAAAATTTTGACGCGTAAGCTCATGATGCGTCCCCCTCTTCTTTTAGAAGCGTCTGCTTCAGCCCATTTAATTTTTTGGTCAGTGTCTCAGCATTTTTCAGGATCCGGATTTTTGCCATATCGATTCCATCATTGCTTAAGTCATAGACAACATGACCGCTTTTCATTTGATTGTTCTTGACGAGCTGTTCACTGAATTGATAGACCACTTCATCGACTTTTTTCACCATAGACGAAATGACCGCTTTTTCAGCAGTATAGTACTGATCGCTGTCTACACCAATGGCATATTTACCCTGCGCCTGCGCTTCTTTTAATACACCGACACCTGTATAACCGGCTGCGGCATATAAAACGTCTGCTTTCTTTTTGATCATGTCTTTGGCTATTTTACTACCCTTGCCTGCATCACTAAACGTACCGGCATAGGTGGATAATATCTTGATTTTCGGATTGACTGATTTGGCCCCTTTTTGAAATCCTTTTTCAAAACGATGAATGACATCTGCGTCAACACCGCCAACAAATCCAATGACATCGCTTTTCGTTGTCATTGCAGCAAGTGCTCCCGCTAAATAGCTGCCTTGCTCTTCTTTAAACGTCACAGAGGTCACATTTTTCAGCTCAGATACAGCATCGATCAAAAGGAACTGCTTCTTCGGATATTTCTTTGCGACTTTTTCCAGGTCTTCTTGCATACTGAAACCTACACCAATGACAAGATCATTTCCATCTTTTACGAGTTCTGTCAGCCCTTTTTCATATGTATCAGTTTCTGCAATTTCTCTATAATCAAATTCAATGCCAAGCTCATCACGTGCTTTTTCTAATCCTTTAAATGATGAATCGTTAAATGATTGATCACCAAGACCATCATCTGTGAGCATAACGCCAATATGCTTCGCAGTTGATTTTGGCGCCCCCTCCTGTTGATTACCGCATGCGGCGAGCACCATAAGCATGGCTGCCATCAGAAGTAATGAAATCTTCACTTTCATCCAAAAACACACTCCTTTTATCATCCTTACTCCTTTTTTATCGGATTTGAGAGGCGTTGTTTCAATGATTAGTGAAGGTTTTTCATGACTTTTTTCACAGAAAAAATCCATTATTTAAGACAAAAATAAAAAAGTGAGCAAATGCTCACTTTTTCTCGTATGTCCAGCCTTCTTTTTGGTAAACTAAATCATTTTTCATGAGATGACCTAGTGCTCGTTTAAAGGCTGCCTTGCTCATTTGAAATCTTTCGCGGATATCCTCTGGATCACTTTTGTCCCCATAAGGCATGGCGCCGTTTCTTGTTCTCATATAGGTTAAAATTTCTTCTGCATCGACAGATAGTGCATCCTGTTTTCTAGGAAGCAGAGAAACGTTCACCGTTCCGTCCTCTTTCACTGCAATGACGCGTCCTGTCACGGTCGATCCTAATCGTGGCTCTTCCTTTCGTTCCGTGCGGTGAATAAACCCACGCACGCCTGTATCTGTCAGCATAAAAGAACCTGTCGCAATTAAACGATAGATTGTTCCAGTGATTTCTTTGTTCATTAAGGTTTCTGGTGCCTCTGTGAACAATTCACTGATCACGTCTTCTGTGGCTGGTTTTGCGAACATTCTGCCGTAGCTTGTAACTTTCAGCATACAGTAGAGTTTGTCTCCTTTTTTCGGCCATGCTTCCTCAAAAGGCGGGAGGTGTTCTGTTGAAACAAGTGCATCCTTTGACAGCCCAACATCAACAAATGCGCCCATGTCTTCTACCACGTCCACGACTTCTACCCAGTCGTATGTATGTGCGTTAATTGTAGGTATTTTCATCGTGGCAGCGAGTCTTTCTTCATGATCTACATATAAGTAGACCTCTACTTCATCTCGGTCACCAATATCTTCTGTCATTTCACTGCGGTGTAAGAGGACCGAATCTTCACCGTCTGTCAAAAAGTAGCCGTATTCCATTTCATTCTCTATTTGCAAGGTCAGTTGCTCACCTGGTCTCATGTTCTCTTCCTTCCTATCTGCCCATAAAAGAGCGTTCGTTCATCTTTTGATTCACTCTATTCTACTATACTTCTTCCTGCATGAACATCTCTAGTTCTGTTAGCTAAAGTGGACAAACTGGACACGATTTATACGGCTGGCGGCTTTACTCTTTGATAAAGTTTTCTTCTTCTGCTATTTGCATGATAAAATAGACGCAATATCTAAACTTGGAGGTCATGTGTGATGGCAAAAGAAAGCTCATTTGACATTGTATCGAAGGTTGAACTGCCTGAAGTGCAAAACGCTGTTCAAGCAGCACTGAAAGAAATTAAAAACCGTTATGATTTTAAAGGAAGTAAAAGTGATATTTCTCTCGAAAAAGAAGAGCTTGTCCTCATTTCTGATGATGACTTCAAACTTGAGCAGCTAAAAGATGTGCTTGTGACAAAGCTGATCAAACGAAATGTTCCAACTAAAAACATCGATTACGGAAAAACTGAGCATGCCCTAGGCGGTACAGTACGCCAGCGTGCGAAGCTGATCAGCGGGATTGATCAAGACAACGCCAAAAAGATCAACGCGCTTATCAAGCAGTCTGGCATCAAAGTGAAATCACAATTTCAGGATGACCAAGTGCGTGTGACAGGGAAAAATAAAGATGATTTACAAGAGGTGATTTCTCTTATGCGCAAGGCCGATTTGCCGATTGATGTCCAATTTATAAATTTTCGATAAATTTCAAATTTTCCATTGATTATTTCTGCATTTTTCGTTACAGTTGATGGAAGTTCAATTCATTGACATGTTCATATTGCTTTCTTATCAAGAGAGGCAGAGGGACTGGCCCTGTGAAGCCTCAGCAACCGGTGTAGTAGAAATCCAATTTCTATGACCAAGGTGCTAAATCCAGCAAGCAACTGCTTGGAAGATAAGGAGAAGAATTACGATACAGCCAAAAAGTCTTCTTCTTATCAGAAGGCTTTTTTTGTTACATAGAAATAAGGAGGAATACAATGGGCCTATTACAAGACTTACAAAACCGCGTACTGATTGCTGACGGAGCGATGGGAACACTTTTATACTCTTACGGCATTGACCGCTGCTTTGAAGAATTAAATTTATCGAAAGAGGATGAAGTGAAACGCGTGCACGAAGCATATGTGCAGGCAGGCGCTGACATCATCCAAACGAACACATACGGTGCGAATTATATTAAACTATCCCGCTACGGCCTAGAGGAAGAAACGAAACGCATCAATACAAAAGCGGTACAAATTGCAAAAGCAGCCGCAGGCTCTGCTTATGTACTCGGAACAATTGGCGGCATTCGAACGTTTAACAAAAATGCTTACTCTATAGAAGAAATCAAACGAAGCTTTAGAGAGCAGCTGTACATCCTATTAAATGAAGAGCCTGACGGAATATTGCTTGAAACATATTATGATATAGAAGAAGCGAAGGCTGTTCTCCAAATTGCCCGCAAAGAAACGACTCTTCCGATTGTCATGAACGTTTCTATGCATGAACAAGGCGTTTTGCAGGATGGTACCCCGCTGAAGGATGGTTTATCTGAGTTATCATCTCTTGGTGCAGATGTTGTCGGCATCAACTGCCGGCTGGGCCCTTATCACATGATTCAGGCACTCGAAGGCGTTCCACTTTTGGAAAATTCTCATTTATCTGTCTATCCTAACAGCAGTCTCCCCTCTCTTGAAGCAGGCAGACTCGTCTATGATACCGATAACGATTATTTCCGAAAAAGTGCACTTGAATTTAGAAATCAGGGCGCACGTATTATCGGAGGCTGCTGCGGAACAACACCTCAGCATATTAGCGCAATGGCTGAAGCGGTCAAAGATTTAGCACCGATCACTGAAAAAGAAGTGAAGGTGTTAAAAGAAGAAATCATTTCCATCCAAGATCAGCGCACTGAGCCAGGTCTTGATGAGCTGGCTGTGAAAAAACGATCGATTATCGTAGAGCTTGATCCGCCGAAGAAGCTGAACTTCGAAAAATTTCTCGTTGCTGCAAATGAATTAAAGGATGCTGGCATTGATGCATTGACGTTAGCCGATAATTCTCTTGCGACTCCGCGCATTAGCAATGTCGCTTGCGGCGCATTATTAAAGCAGCAGCTCGATATGCGTTCTCTTGTTCATATCACATGCCGCGACCGTAATTTGATTGGGCTTCAATCTCATTTAATGGGGCTCGACACCCTTGGATTAACCGATATTTTAGCGATCACAGGCGATCCATCTAAAATTGGAGACTTCCCAGGTGCAACATCTGTGTATGATTTAACCTCCTTTGATTTGATTCGTCTCATCAAACAGTTTAACGAAGGCCTTTCTTTCTCAGGAAAGCCCCTTGGCAAAAAGACCAATTTTTCAGTGGCTGGCGCGTTTAACCCAAATGTGCGCCATATTGATAAAGCGGTGAAACGTCTTGAGAAAAAAATCGAATACGGTGCTGATTATTTTATTTCACAGCCTGTTTATTCTGAGGAACAGCTTGTGAAAATTCATGAGGAAAGCCGCCACTTGGATAAACCGATTTATATCGGCATTATGCCGTTAACAAGCAGCCGAAATGCAGAGTTTATTCATCACGAAATTCCAGGCATCAAATTATCTGATTCTATTCGTGACATTATGGCTAAGGCTGGCGAGGATAAAGAAAAGCAGCGAGCAGAAGGCTTAGCGATTGCCCGCTCTTTATTAGATACAGCCTGCGAATTGTTTAATGGCATTTATTTAATTACTCCTTTCCTTCGATCAGATTTAACAGCAGAACTGACCACCTACATCCATCAGAAAGAAAAGGAGTCTAACGTCCATGTCAACTATCACTGAACAGCTCAAAAAACGCATCCTCGTCCTTGATGGGGCAATGGGCACAATGATTCAAAACGCCAACCTGACAGCAGAGGACTTTGGCGGAGAAGAGTATGAGGGCTGTAACGAGTATTTGAATGTGACAGCCCCTCACATCATCTCTAAGATCCATAGGGAGTACCTTGAAGCAAGTGCTGACCTCATTGAAACAAATACGTTCGGCGCGACAAAGCTCGTCCTTGACGAATATGGGCTTGGGCACCTTGCCTATGAACTCAATGTTCGAGCTGCGCAGCTGGCAAAGGCAGAAGCTGACCGTTTCTCCACACCAGAAAAGCCTCGTTTTGTTGTAGGCGCAATGGGCCCGACAACGAAAACATTATCTGTAACAGGCGGCACAACCTTCAGTGAGCTCGTCAGAAATTATGAAGAGCAGGCCCGCGCTCTAATTGACGGAAAGTGTGATGCCCTTCTTTTAGAAACAAGCCAAGATATGCTGAATGTAAAAGCTGGATTCAAAGGGATTCAGGAAGCCTTTCAGCAGACGGGCATCCAATTACCACTCATGGTATCAGGAACGATTGAACCGATGGGCACCACCCTTGCTGGTCAGGATATTGAAGCCTTTTATATCTCTCTTGAGCATATGAAACCAATCAGTGTGGGCCTTAACTGTGCGACTGGTCCAGAATTTATGACAGACCACATCCGCACGCTCTCCTCCATTGCAAAGTCAGCGGTGAGCTGCTATCCGAATGCTGGTCTCCCAGATGAAGAAGGCCAATATCATGAATCCCCTGCCTCTCTTGCTAAAAAAATCGCCGCCTTTGCTAAGGAAGGCTGGTTAAATATTGTCGGCGGCTGCTGCGGAACTACACCTGCGCATATTCAAGCATTGTCAGATGAAGTACGCACGCTTCAGCCGCGTCATATCAACCGCGAATCACCGCAGCATACCGTATCAGGAATTGAGCCTCTTATTTATGAGGATTCGATGCGTCCTCTTTTTGTAGGAGAACGGACCAATGTCATTGGTTCTCGCAAATTCAAACGGCTCATTGCGGAACAAAAGTTTGAAGAAGCAGCAGAAATTGCTCGTGCTCAAGTGAAAAATGGCGCTCACGTCGTTGATGTGTGTCTCGCCGATCCAGACCGTGATGAGGCAGCAGACATGGAAGGCTTTTTACAAGAAGCCATGAAAAAGGTGAAAGCCCCTTTTGTCATTGATTCAACGGATAAACACCTGATTGAAAAGGCACTGACCTACTCTCAAGGGAAAGCCATCATCAATTCCATCAACCTTGAGGATGGCGAGGAACGCTTTGAAGAGATTCTTCCTCTTGTGAAGCTATATGGCGGTGCACTTGTTGTTGGCACGATTGATGAAATAGGAATGGCGGTGACAGCAGAACGAAAGCTTGAAATTGCTGTACGTTCTCACGATTTACTAACAAAGAAATATGGTATTCCCGCAAGTGACATCATTTTTGATCCGCTTGTCTTTCCCGTAGGCACTGGAGACGAGCAATATATTGGCGCCGCTGAAGAAACGATCAAAGGCATTAAAATGATTAAGGAAACCCTGCCTGAGTGCCTCACCATTTTAGGCATCAGCAACGTATCTTTCGGACTTCCGCCTGTTGGCAGAGAAATCTTAAATGCCGTCTATTTGTATCACTGCGTGCAAGCAGGGCTTGACTATGCCATTGTCAATACAGAAAAGCTTGAACGCTTCGCTTCCATTCCAAAGGAAGAAATCAAACTGGCTGAAACCTTGCTTTATGAAACAAATGATCAAACACTGGCTGAATTCACCCAATTTTACCGCGGCAAAAAGAAAACGGAGAAAAAACCAAAGATCTCCTTTTCACTTGATGAAAGGCTGGCGCTCTATGTCGTCGAGGGAACGAAAGAAGGTCTCATCGATGACCTATCCCTTGCTTTGGAGCAATATGAATCGCCGCTTCATATCATCAATGGCCCGTTAATGCAGGGAATGGCTGAAGTTGGTCGTCTTTTTAATCAAAACGAATTGATTGTAGCCGAAGTGCTTCAATCGGCTGAGGTCATGAAAGCATCTGTTTCGTTTCTTGAGCAATATATGGAAAAGCAGCATGCGAGCGGGAAAGGAAAGATTCTACTTGCGACCGTAAAAGGAGATGTCCATGATATCGGGAAAAACCTCGTCGACATCATTTTGAGCAATAACGGCTTTCAGGTGGTCGACCTCGGCATCAAGGTGACACCTCAAACATTGATTGAAGCTGTGCAAAAGGAAAAACCAGATATGATTGGATTATCAGGCTTACTTGTAAAATCCGCACAGCAAATGGTACTAACCGCTCAAGATTTACAAAAAGCCAATATTTCTGTTCCTATTTTGGTCGGCGGTGCTGCCCTTTCTCGTAAATTTACGAAAATGAAAATTTCGCCTCATTATGATGGACCTGTTCTTTATGCAAAAGATGCGATGGACGGACTATCATTAGCCAATGAGTTAAAAGCGAATCCTCTTCAATTTCAAACAAAACCGCAAGAAGAGCCAGCGGCACCTTTCAAGGAAAAAGAAGGAAAGCAGCCGAAAGCTGTCATAGAATTACTAGAAAAACGCGCAGCACTCCCGAAGGCACCGGTATTTACGCCAGAAAATACCGCACGCCATTATGTGAAGGACATCGATTTGCATCATATTATGCCTTATGTGAATGAACAAATGCTTATTGGTCATCATCTCGGCTTAAAGGGAAAGATCAAAACCTTATTAGCTGAAAAGCACCCAAAAGCATTGGAATTAAAACAGCTTGTCACAGATCTTCTAAACGAAGGCAGAGAGAAAAACTGGTTTGCGCCAGCATTTGTGTATCAATTCTTCCCTGCCAGTTCAGACGGAAATGATTTGCATATTTATGATCCCATAGAGCCTGACCGCATCATTGAAACGTTCCAATTTCCAAGGCAGGAGAAGCTCCCGTACCGCTCCATTTCTGATTATGTACGGAAAAGTGATGAAAACGAGAAAGATTATATTGCCTTATTCGCCGTCACAGCCGGCGCGCGTATACGCGAGGTCGCGCAGCAATTTAAGCAGGAAGGAGATTATTTAAAAATGCATGCTGTCCAAGCTCTGGCACTTGAGCTTGCAGAAGGATTAGCTGAAAGAACCCACCAAGTGATTCGTGACAAATGGGGATTCGCTGACCCAGTCGATTTTACAATGGAAAAACGATTCCAAGCGAAATATCAAGGGCAGCGCTATTCCTTTGGTTATCCAGCGTGTCCAAATCTTGAGGATCAAGAAAAGCTGTTCAAGCTGCTTCAGCCTGAAAAAATCGGCATCCATCTGACAGAAGGATTCATGATGGAACCTGAAGCATCTGTTTCAGCGATCGTCGTTTCCCACCCTGAAGCTCGATATTTTAATGTTCATTAAGACTGGACCCTCCGTCATTGGGGGTTCTTTTTTGATACACGCTGAGAGGAAAAGGATCTTCCTTTTCCTTTTTCCTATGCCTTCATATGGTACGATACATATAGATGAAATCAGCTAAGAAGGAGTTGCGTGTATTGGAAAACGTTGTACAACGAACTTTAACACTTGATGACATACCCGATCTTATCGCATTGTCAAAAGAGGTCGACTGGCCTGATTACAATGCGGATGAGCTTACATCTCTTTTAACAAACGGATATTTTACAGGTTTTTCAACAACAGATGGACAAGTGATCTCATGTGCAGGACTTTTCCAATATGATAAAGCAGCATCAATTGGTGCCGTTATTGTATCTGAGACACATCGCGGCTTAGGCCTTGCACGGAAAATGATTGACACCCTGCTTCGCAGAAGCGATCAAAGCGTTCCTGTCGTTTTAACTGCTACTGTACAAGGACAGCCCGTTTACGAAAAAATTGGATTTCAAACGGCCGGCTACATTCATACATACAAAGCACAGACCACGAATCCAGCGGCTTTTCGTGTGTCAGGCGGGATTCACCTTTCTCCTGCTGATGAAGCGGACCTTCCGTCTATTGAAGCACTTGACGAAAAAGGTGCAGGCACCAATCGATCGAGCTTTATAAGAAAGCGAATGGAACGAGCATCGTTCCGGCTGATTGCAAAGAATGAGCACCATGAAACAACTGGATTTGCCTTTGGCATCGAAACCCCTGCTAATCTAATGATTGGACCGCTTACAGCAAACGATGAACAAACCGCTCTCTCGCTTATCCAATCACTCATCTCGTCTTATTCAGGCGCAATTCGTTTAGATATGCAGGAAGAAACTGCTGAACGCCTGCATGAAACACTTGTTGAAGCAGGATTTACAAAAACAAACGTAGCGCATTTTATGATGATTCGCGGGAAAGAAAAACTGAATGATCCCGCCCTTTTCTATTTCCTTGCCTCTCAAGCATTTTCTTAAAAAACAAACAAGCTGTAGACACTTGATGTCTACAGCTTTTCTATTACTTCTCCCCAACTGACGAAAGAACATGAGCGAGTGCATTTGTGACCTTCCCATGCTCTGATGCATGCGGGCGGTCATCACCATCTCCATAGCCATAATCAATCATTCGATTACGATTTAAGCAAAGCTTTGTCAGCTTCGGCTGGAATAGATCAAATAATTCAAAACGGTCTTTTAGCTGCGGGAATTGATTTTGATACTGCTGAATTTCTTCAGCAAGCAAACGCCAAAGAGTCGTTTCATCTAACAGATTGTGATTGTCTAATACGTTGGATACATAACGCAGATTGCAAATAAATAATCCTGTAAAGATAAATTGCACCAGACCTTCTGGCGGCTCACTGCGCAGCACTTCTCTTAAATCTTCTTCTAATGAAGCTAATTCAGGCAGCGGCTGGTCACTTATATTCACATCATCAACGAAATCTTTGATCGCCAAACGATGCGGCTGATGATTTTTTAACACAAGAATTGTATTTTGCCCATGCGGTGAAAAGACTGTGCCGTATTGATACATAAAGTGCAGCAGCGGCGGCATCACGACATGGAAAAACTTCGCCATCCATTCTTTTGCTGAGAGACCTGATTTTTCAATCAGCTGCTTGATATACGGCTCACCTTCATGATCCTCATAAGTGAGTGCCGCAAGTGTAACAGGGCTCTCCCCTTCTTCTAAGTACGTATAAATGCTTTCTCTAAAAATGACACCGAGCATCTCAAGATATTGATACGGCGCACCAGGCAGTTTGCTGTAGTATGGATGATCGACATTGATACTTGCATTCTCACCTGGTAAAATGACGCGGCAGACATCAGATAAAAATGAGTCTTGATCGGCAATCCCTTTAATATGCGCTGTAATGCGCGGGGCAATGACCGTACGTTCTGATGGGAGTCCACGGTACACGAGTGTATTTAAAATACTCATTGGCAGTTTAATATGATGCTTGCCTTTGTTTGAGATATTTGTAAAGGTTCTGATCGACTGCTGCGGGATATATTGATCCAGTCCCTCTCCCAAATACACAATCCGGCGCAAGGCCAAATCTTCCGGGAAATGCTGAATAATCATATGCGTCCACTGCCACTGATGGACAGGCATCATATAATAGTCAGCTGCATTCAGTCCTTCATCCTTTAACACACGCTGAAATTGACGAATCGTGACTTCATCTAATTCTTTGGCGATCACCTGCTCATAGTTTTCATGATCGACTGCATGGAATGTCGCAAGCTCTCTATGTACAGCAATCCAAGACAGCTGCACACATTCCTGCCGTTCTGGTGCATAAGCTAAGTAATCATCGTAGCTGAATCCTATACGTCCTTTGTTATACACAATCCAAGGATGGCCTGTCATTTCTCCTTCAATCCATGCATAATCCGTATCTGTCAGTTCATCCGCACGAAGTGCTTTTTTCGACAGCAAATGGACATCGGCTAACAAAGTATGGTGAAGCTCTTTGATAAGATGGCCTGTTGTATCAGAAGACATTGGAATGATCGGCTGAATGTCTAGTAAAAACACAATGGCACTGACATCCTTTGACCATTTTCCATCTTGACAGCACTCAATTGATTCAGCGATTGTATCAAAACTATCAAACAACCGAGGTTTTGCCAGATAACGATATTTCTTATGTTCGTGAATGATTAATTCATACTGCGCGATGCCATCCTTACAATCCAGCTCAACAGGATGAAGCATGTCCTCATACATATATTCAGACAGCATTTTTGCCACCATTCGCTGGTTTGCCTTTTTCCAAGCAGCAGGATTCACCGCTTTTTTCAATTCATCTTGTACACTCATCGCTTCATCCTCCTTATCCTTTGATTTCTTCAAATGTGTGTGCGTTCTTGTGTGTACCAAATGTCTGGAAGACATGCTTTTGATAAAGTGGATACACGGTTTGACGAGCAAGTTCATTGATGATCACACTGTTTCGATAAGCCCCCAGCCCCAAATCTGGAGCGCCGACCCCATGTGTATGAAGCTCTGCATTTTGTACAAAAATATCATTTTCACCCATCGTATTTGTTTTCAAACGATATTCACGTTCAACTTGGAAACGTCCTTGATCATCCCATTGAATGTGATGAGAAATAGGGTTGATAAACGGCGGCAGAACGGATTGGTAGCCAGTCGCCAATACGACAATATCCGTTTCATGTGTAAAGGATTCTTCCTTGACCCATTGCGTGCATGAAAGTGATAATCTGCCTGTAGTTTCCTCAATCAGGTTAACCTCTGTCATGGCTTGAAGCACTGTGTTCAGCTGCTTTCCACAGGCGGAACGTTCATAAAGCAAATGATAAATATCACGAATCATCGCCGAACTGATACCTTTATACAGCAAGTCTTGCTGTTTTAATAACGCATCCTTTTTGGCTTGCGGAAGCTCATAAAAGAAATCAATATAGTCAGGGGAGAAATACTCAAGTCCAAGGTTTGAATATTCCATTGGGAAAAATCCTTTTGACCGTGTGAACCAGTGAATATCCTTCGCCTCATCATCTGATAAAATGTCATAAAACACTTCTGCCGCACTTTGACCAGAGCCGATAACTGTCACAGATTTCCCTTTGAAACAGCCTTCTTTCTTTCGTTTTAAATAGTCAGCTGAGTGAAAAACCTTCTCTCCTAAAGCTGGCTGGAGCGATGCGGGTATCGCCGGCTGCGTGCCAATTCCTAAGACGAGATGTTTGCTTTCAAACACCTCTACAGTTTGGTCCTTTACATGACGGACATGCACTTCATACCGCTTTTCCCCTGCCTTTTCGATCAGTGAGACAGATTCGACATTCATGCCGAATCGGCAAGAGTCTAACTGGTCAGCGACCCAGCGGCAATAATGACTGTATTCCTTGCGCGGGATATGGAAGTCTTCTAGAAAGTAAAATGAATACAAACGGTTTTGTTCCTGCAAATAGTTGAGGAAGCTATATTTGCTTTTCACATCTGCCATGCTGACAAGGTCCGCTAAAAATGGGACTTGCAGTGTTGTCCCTTCAATGAGCATCCCTGGGTGCCAGTGAAAGGCTTCACTTCTTTCAAAAAACAAAGCGTCGATTTCATTTACCTCTTCAGATAATGCGGCAAGCCCGAGGTTAAACGGGCCAATGCCGATCCCAATTACATCCACTATATTATTTTGCTTGTTGAACCGCGTCATGGTTATACTTCCTTTCGAATCGTTCTCGATCACAAAACATCAAAAGACCTGTTTTATCGGGTAAAGTGACTGGTTTCACACGTTCGAAGCCGCATTTTTCAAATACATGAATCATTTTTTCATTGCGAATATCCGGCTCAGCAACGATTTTTTCTGTTCGTTTGTTCTGCTCAAATTGAAATGCTGTCATTGCCTGAAGGAGCGGCGCAGCAAATCCTTTTCCCACATAATCCGGCTCCCCTATTAACAGGTGGATGCCTTGATCATGCGGAGAAGGCTCATAGTAGGATTCAATGATATCCCCTTTGACGTTGTAAGCCTCAAAATAACTCATTGGCGTCCCATCAATCGTGCCTAAATAAAGGGTTTGATGCGGATCATGTATGGCCTGATAAAAATGCTTTTCAAAAGCAGGAAATGGAATATTCAAATGCCAAAATGGGTGAACGTACTCTTCTTGCATCCACTTATGGACAAGCTGGACATCTCTTTCATATTCAGCACGAATAAACCTGATGCGATGCCTCATCCAATCAGCGCCTCCTTATGTAAAAAGAGCGGATTCAAGACAGCCGTGTAACGAGACTGTGTTTCCAGAGATCCTGTCAGCTCATCCATATCTTCAAATCGTGTCAGCAAATTCGCTTTTGAAGGAAGTTCTTTTGAGCGGAGAAGGCTGTTAGTCAGATCAGATGCTCCGTACGTCTCCTCATGAGCGAGCAATGTATCTCTCACGAGTGCCAGCAAATCTTCTTCCTTTGCTAGACCTTCTGTGCCAAAGCCATTAATGAGACCAAATAAATGATTAAAGAAGAAATAATAACGGAGTCTCTCAACGGCTACATCATCCGCACAAATGGTTTCACTTCTTACGCTCAAGTTTTGAACTAGATTTGCGAGCTTATCTTTTTTTGATTCACTATAATAGTAGCCTTGGTTGTCACGATAATAGAAAGTCTCTGGATAACCATCCTTCATTTGCACAACAGCATTTTGCTGATGGGCCTCGAGTGCAAGACCATACGTTTCAAACAGCCAGAGCATCGGTTTTAACGAAATGGTCAAATATTGTTTAAACCAATCTTGGCTGACCGCTTCTGTTGACCGGCCTTCTGAATCTGCAAGTTTATGAATAATTCCTGCTAATCTCGATTTTCCTCCGTACGCATGATCCTGACATAGCCCAGCAATTAAGCTTGCGCCTTTTTCACGATGCAAGAATGGATTTTGACGAATGACCACTTCAAAGCCAGATTCCGCTTCATCTCCTCGAATAGAGAGATATGCAGGATCTTCAATGACACGGAATCCAGAGAATTTTTCATATAAAGAAACGCCTAATTCTGTTTTTAAGATGCGGGACATCTCTACTCCTCGATCCAGTTCCTTTTGTTTATTGATACGTAAAGAGTTCGTAATTTTCACAGGAACAGAGAATTTGAGCATGTAAGCAGAATCCTTTTGATAGACCGTTCTAAAGGATGAGGTCGCTGTGTATTCAGACCCGAGCGGTCCTAAATAAGTCAGTTTCCCCTCCTCTATATAACGCTTCACGAATGCCTTCTCCATGACCACTTTGACTTGCAGCGGATGAATCGGAATGAGCACAAATTCTCCGTTTTCTGTTAACCTATTCAGTCTCTCTGTTTCTTCTGGCACCTGACGCGAAAGCTCTTCTAACATGAGGCTTGCCGCAGATTGTGAAATAGACGAATCCTGAAGCACAATCGAATGGTGCGCTTTAAAGTAATGAAGCTGGAAAGCTCCTTTCAGCTCAGGAGAATAGACGGCTTCCTCCTCTTCTGTCATCCCTTGTCTGCTTTTTGGTGTAGGATGTGTTAAATGTCCAAGGAGAAGTGACTGCTCAGCCTCGATGTACTCAAAATCAGCTTGAGATAAAGCAGCTTGATCACTTTCTCTCTCCCGTAAGAATCGTTCAATATTTCGGCAGCTTAAAATGATGCGCAGCATGAATTCATCCTCTGCATCAGTGCGGCCATATGCAATGAGGAGCTCCTTTGAACATAAAGCAACAAGTGTCGTGTAATCGACGATCGTTCCCTCTTTTTCGCTGCCACTTGGACGAAAGCGAATCGGAAAATCAAAGAGATGGCGGCCTACAGATGAAAAATATCGGATCGGAATCACAAGCTCAAGGTCTTGCTTTGCTAGTTTTGCCACGAATACAAGCGAACCATCTGCTTTCGTCTCTTTTTTTGCAGATCGATCGATTCCTGTTTCACGTAAAAAACAGTTTAAAAAGCTTTGCATAGTTGCATTTTCAGCCATTTGTTTATATTGACTCAACGTAGTACCCTCCCGGATTGAATATGAGCGATCCCGATATCAACGATGTCAGAAAGGATTTCCTCAATATGTGTGATTGTCGTTCTCGGATTTAACAAAGTGAATTTTAAGCATGTTTGACCATCCACCACTGTTTTCGCAATGACAGCAGTTCCTGATTTGAATAACGTTCGATGGATGATTTTATTGATGTCATCCGCCCCCTTAAATCGAAACACAACTGCATTGATTTCTGGCTCAGGATTGATCAGGTCAAGGTGATCATTGCTCTCAATAAGCGCGGCCACATCCTTTGCAAAATCAATGGTATGGTCAATGATGTCACCAAATCCTTCCTCCCCAATCAGACGAAGAGAAAGAAGCAATTTCAGAGCGTCAAACCGGCGCGTCGTTTGCACAGATTTATGGACAAGATGTAGTATTCCATCCAGTTCATCTTCCTTTGGGTTGAGATAATCTGCATGATAATGAATCAAACCAAAATGTCTTTTATCCTTTAGCAAAAATGCTCCGCAGGAGATCGGCTGATAAAATTGTTTATGAAAGTCAATCGTGATGGAATCAGCAAGTTCAATACCGTCTAATTTATTCCCGTAGGTTTCGCTTAATACAAGCGCTCCGCCGTAGGCAGCATCTGCGTGAATCCATAGACCGTATGGCTTGACGATGTCATACACATCTCGAACTGGGTCAATACTGCCAAAATCAGTTGTCCCGCAAGTCGCCACTACCGCAAAAGGCAGGAGATCTTGTTCCTTTAATTCAATAAGTTTCTTCTTCAAATCGTTGAGGTCCATGCGGTGATGCTCATCTGTCTCTACCAGAACAACTGCCTGCTCCCCTAAGCCTAGCTGGGATGCAGATTTCTTCACAGTGAAATGAGCATTCTTAGAACAAAGAATTCTCATGCGGTGAGCCTCACTCGGCAAGCCTTTCTGCTGAACATTCCATTGCCATGTGTTTTCACAAAATGCATCTCTTGCAAGAAGCAGTCCCATGTAGTTAGATTGGGTGCCACCGCTCGTAAATGTCCCATCTGCTAGATTTCCATAAGAAAACTTCGCACATAGCCACTTTAAAATTTCCTCCTCAACCAAAGATGCAATACCGCTTTGATCGAAAGAATCCATTGATTGGTTAAAGGAGCTCACTATCACCTCTGCGGCAAGTGCAGGAATAAGCGGCGGACAATGCAAATGTGCCAAGCATTTAGGATGCGATACATCAACGAGATGCGGCAAAAGGTGCTGCTGTATATCTTGAAAGACAGATTCCATTGATTCGCCAGACGGTTGAAGCTGAAATAAGGATTCGACACTAGCCGCTAATTTCCCAGGCAATATTCCGCTGTATGGACCTTGGTCTTTTTGCCACTGATCCAGTAAGCTGTCGATAGATGTATGAAGAGCCGCTCGGAAGGACTCTCTTCCAAGCTGGCTTTGATTGATAAATAATGAATCCACAGAAGCTTTAGTTGATTGCATCGTAAACGGCCTCTTTGAAAATAGCGATGACTTGTTCAAGCTGTTCTTCTGTCATGATCAATGGCGGTAAGAATCGAATGACGCTACCGAAACGGCCTCCTGTCTCTACAATTAAGCCTTTGTCGAAGCAATTCTTTTGAATGAGACTGGCTAGCTCAGGATTTGCTGGATAACTTCCATCCACATCCTGCTTTTCATTTGGATTGACTATTTCAGCACCAATCATTAATCCTCTTCCTCGAACATCACCGATAGCAGGTACATTTTTTTGTATGTCTTTTAAATAAGCCTGCATGCGATCCCCTAGCTGGTCTACATGATCAAGCAGATTGGTTTCTTTTATAAATTTAAGCGTAGCGGTTCCTGCAGCCATCGCCATCTGATTCCCTCTAAATGTGCCAATGTGTGCACCTGGATTCCATTGATCCAAATCTTGATCATAAATCACAACTGAAAGCGGCAGGCTTCCACCAATGGCTTTAGATAATACAATAACGTCTGGCACAATTCCCGCATGTTCAAAGGCAAACATCTTGCCTGTTCGGCCAATGCCTGATTGAACCTCATCGATAATGAGCGGAATGCCTTTTTCTTTTGTGATTCTTCTCATTTCTTTTATCCATTCAATAGATGCTGGAATTGAACCTCCCTCACCTTGCACTGCTTCAAAGATCATACCTGCTGGCGGTAGAATACCACTTTCAGGATCATTTAATACACGCTCAATATAAGAGCTGGAAATGCGGTGTGAATCTTTCCCGCCAATGCCAAATGGGCAGCGATATTCATATGGATAAGGCATGAAATGCACATCTGGAATTAACCCTTGCACTCTTTCCTTTGGAGACAAATTTCCGCTTAATGACATCGTGCCATGTGTCGCACCGTGATAAGCACCGTGGAAAGAAAGAATGGAACGATTTCCTGTCGCTGTCTTGACTAATTTAATCGCAGCTTCTATGGCATCACCGCCAGTTGGTCCACAAAATTGAATTTTTGCTCTCTTTGCAAACTCTTCTGGCAGGTGAGAAAAAATTTCATTCACAAACTCTTCTTTAATTTCTGAGGTTATGTCCAACGTATGCAATGGTCTTTTTTCATGAAGCATACGTTCAATAGCTTCTATAACAACCGGATGATTGTGACCAAGTGCAAGTGTTCCTGCGCCTGCCAGACAGTCATAAAACTCTCTGCCATCTGCATCTGTCACGATCATACCCTCGGCTTTTTGCATGGCTAACGGGAACCGTCTCGGGTAAGACCTTGCATTAGATTCTCTTTGACTTTGCTGCTCTAAAAATTGCTGATTTTTAGAAACGGTTTTGATGGACATAATAAAACACTCCTCCAATTGATAAAGATTATCATTTTCATTTATTAGCCTAGAGGATGTGAGATAGGAAAGTCAATTGTATTCAAAAAGATGATTCAAAAAGCACATGAATGCAATATTCTCTTTTTAATGAGTATTTTCGAGTAATTTTTACAAACCTTACTGCTATAAGGAGATGGAACGCATGAGACGGTTTGATATTGAAAAAAATTACAAATCATTCTTCCTGGTTCTTTTGTTCTACTCAACTCAAAGCGCTTATTTTATGAAGAAATTTGGATGAAATGAAGGTAGAAAATTGAAGAAGTAACATCATTTTTTCTTGATATAAATGGTTTGGATGGTATAATTTCTCTGAAACATAAAGGGATGGAGGGGAATTTGATGATTTTTACAAAGCACGATCTTCACCATTACTTAACGCAGGATAAGAAAGCATTAGCGATCACGCGCAGAAGACCAAAGTGGTTTGGGGACGATATATGGAAATATCAAAGGTATTTGCGAAAATATGAGTACTATTCTAATAGCGGCGCTCTACTGCGCAAATGGTTTTATCGCTATTTACATAAAAAGAAAGGCATGCAGCTTGGCTTTGATATTCCGATTGGCGTCTTTGGCCCCGGCCTTAGAATCAATCATAGTGGTCTCTTAATTGTGAATAAGCACGCAAAAATTGGGGCATTTTGTGATATTCATCAAGGGGTGAATATTGGCCAAAACCATTCCGAAAAGGATGTACCAACCATTGGAGATCACGTATGGGTTGGCCCCGGTGCTAAGCTGTTTGGAGACATTTACATTGCAAATCATATTTCAATCGGAGCAAATGCCGTGGTGAATCGTTCCTTTCATGAAGAGCAGATCGTCATTGCTGGTGTACCGGCTCAAAAGGTAAAAGAAAAAGGCCCTTCTTCATGAAGGCGCCTGATAAAAAAGAATAACACCGATCAAAACAGAGATGAGCAGCATGAGATAAAACAAGATGGTTAAAATCAAGATCGTCCAGCCCAGCCCCTTCCTCTCTGTCTTGATCAAATAAATACCAAGTACGATGGTGCTAAATAGCACGCCTAAAACAGCCCACAGCCATTTGTCTTTGTTATGTTTTGGCGCATCAAACCATAAATAGATGGCAACAGCAAGTGAAACGAATAGACCCGTTAATCTCATATTTAAATTCCCCCTTATGTAAAAAAACACATTTTCTATTATTCGCTTGAAAAACCGATTTTTTTCAGTTTATTCAAACATACAATACTTTTGTCCTAAAATATTTTATCATTGTTCCGCGGAAGGCTTCTCCATTCTTCTCTCAACATTCCGTAGCGCATTGAATCATAATAAACCCCTTGATAATAACGGACCTTTCTCAGTCTCCCCTCAAGGATAAATCCGCAATTCTCTGCGCACCGCATCATCCGTTCATTACCTGACCAAGTTGTTAAACCAATTCGAGGGATATCAATATGCGTAAATAACACATCAATCCAAAGATTTAATGCCTTTGTCCCAATACCCCCGCTCCAAAAGCGTGAATCATAAATGATAATGCCGCATTCAAGCCACCTCGTACGTTCATTCTCCCAATAATATGATACGGTGCCTTTGATATCACCATCTATTACAATGCCATATAGCTTTTGGGGAATGGATTCTTCCTGTAAGTACCGTTTCTTAAATGCAGCAAGCGGGATTTCGTGTTCATAAAAATAAGGGGCATTCCATTTTCGATAGGACTGGTCTGATGCTTTAAATTTTAAATGCCACACCGTCTCTAAGTCCGTTTCGGTTAATGGACGTATGTTCACAAGCTCTTCCTTTTCTTTTTTCATCTGTTCACGTTCCTTTACTTTGTCGTTCTTTTTGCTAAATGACGGTATTCAATCGGCGTCATGCCTTCATTTTGCCGAAACAGCTTAGAAAAATAAGTAGGGTCGTCAATACCTACATGATCTGCAATGGCAGCGATTTTTTCATTCGTTGAGGCCAGCATGCTTTTGGCTTTTTCGATTTTGAGACGATGGCTGTACTGGTTTGGCGTCAATCCATACACCGTCTGCATACATCTTGTCATGTAATCAGGATGATAGTGCAGTTTCTCTGCAAGCTGCTCCATGTGTAATTTCTCCATAAAATGATGCTCAAGATAGTGAACCACTTCTGATGCGACAGTCTCCTTTGCACTCGGAATATGGAATGCTTCCTTTTGCAGGTGAATGAGCATTTCCTCAAATAATAGCTGTTTTTTCAGCGGAAGTTCAGATGCATCATGATTTAGTGCTCTCATCGCTGAAAGGTGTTTTTTTAACACACTTCGCCCTTTCACTTTTCCTAAACGGGGCAGACTAAATTCATAGGTTGCCGGCTTTTCGAAGGTCGCTTGATTTTGTTTCATATCAATCCAGTGTTCTCTCGGCCGGTTCGTCAGCTCAAATCGGTCAATTGAGAAATGCAGCCACTCATAGTGGGTTTCCTCTTCACACGGCAGATGTCCACCATGAGACAGGCCCGGTGAGAGAATCATATATTCACCTTCTTTTACATGAAAAGCCTCCTCGCCCTCTGTCATCCATAGTTCACCTTTTGTGATATAGAGAAGATCAAATACAGTGAAGGTTCTTGAGATATGTCTTTCTCCTTGATGAAATACACCTTTACCTGAAGCAATATAAATAGGAAACGGCGGTACAGTAAATGTAATAAATCGATCCATATTCATCCCCTTATGAAGTCGGATTTCTCCAATAAGTTTCGGTTTCATCTCTTCTTATTATAGTCGATGCACGGTACACTATAAATCGGATTTATACGAAAGGGGGCTATGTGATGAAATCTCAAACCCTGTCATATGAAAAGGTTCAAGCCAAAGATGAGAAAACACACCCTTCATTATTTGCATTAACTTGGCCTATTTTTATCGAAATCTCTTTATATATGCTCATGGGGAGCGCTGATACACTTATGCTCAGCCAATACTCCGATAACAGTGTGGCCGCAGTAGGTGTAAGCAACCAGCTCCTGAATTTATTAATTGTCATGTTCAGCTTCATTACAACAGGAACGACCATTGTGATTGCGCAGCTTTTAGGAGCTGACCGCAAGCAGGAAGCGACTCAAGTCGCCTATGTCTCACTAGGAACCAACTTCTTGATCAGCTTTGTCATTAGTCTCCTCATGTTTGTGTTAGCTGTTCCAATCCTGCACATGATGGGCTTATCAAGTGAACTCATGCCGGATGCGGCGGTCTTTTTACAAATTGTCGGCCTGCTTTCTTTTATTCAAGCACTCATTATGACGTATAGTGCTATTTTAAAAAGCTACGGATATACAAGAGACACGATGTATGTCACCATCGGAATGAATTTGCTCAACGTTGCCGGCAATTATTTGGTCATTTTTGGTCCGTTTGGCTTTCCTGTATTAGGTGTCATGGGTGTTGCCTTTTCAACCTCGCTGGCTCGTTTGATCGGATTGATGGCGATGATCCTCATTGTCCGCCGCCGAATTGGATTGCGCTTTTCACTGAAGAGTATGTTTCACATCCAGCGGACGCATTTAAAAAAGCTGCTGAAAATTGGCATTCCTTCTGCTGGAGAGCAGCTTTCTTATAACGGCTCTCAAATGATTATTACACTGTTTATTACATTTATGGGGACGCAGGCTTTAGCCGCAAAGGTCTACACTCAAAATTTGATGATGTTTATTATGTTGTTTGGTGCAGCGATTAGCCAAGGGACACAGATTTTAATCGGGCGCCATATTGGAGCGAAAGAATTTGATGCTGCCTACCGCAGATGTATGAAAAGCTTATACTGGGCCATTGGGATCTCTCTTCTTTCTTCCACTGCTTTATCTTTATCATCGACGCATTTGCTTACCTTTTTCACTAGCAATCGTGAAATCATTGAAATCGCCGCCACACTTCTCCTATTGACGATCATTTTAGAGCCGGGACGCTCTTTTAATATGGTCATTATTAATTCATTGCGGGCTGCTGGTGACGCGAAGTTTCCAGTGTATATGGCGATGATTTCAATGTGGGGAATTGGGCTTCCGATCGCTTATTTGTTAGGCATTCAGTTTGAAATGGGGCTCATCGGGGTTTGGATTTCTTTTATTGTGGATGAATGGGTAAGAGGTATCTTCATGTATAGGCGCTGGCGTTCCAGAGTATGGACGGAGTATCGTTTTTCTTCCACATAAAAAGGACTGCGGGTGCAGTCCTTTTTTACGTAATATCTTCTAAAATAAGTGCTTTTTCCTGTTTTGAAATAAATGCTCGCTCTGTAAAGACGCGGTATTCGTTTTCTCTTGTTTTATCTAAAATGGCTTTATAAAAGTAGGCTGCTGCTTTCACCGGTATTCGTGAATAGAGCGGGAATTCATGAAGATGGTCAAAAAACTCCTCGTAGTATGCCTCTGCCTCAAAGGCAATGTACTCCCAGACGTGCTGGAAGGCTTGATTCACAATCCCTTCCTGCAATTCTTGCTCTGTGTACCCGAATTGATCCATCACTTGCTTTGGCAAATAAATGCGGTCTCTTTCAGCCTGATCTTCGCCGATATCTCGAAGGATGTTGGTTAGCTGCATAGCAATCCCTAACGAAATGGCTGCTTCTTTTAGCTGCTCTTTTTTACGCGGTGCAATAATGGGAAGGAGCATAAGCCCAACTGTACTAGCAACATGATAGGAATAGATGAGCAGTTCATCCAACGTTTCGTATCGCTGCTGCTCTAAATCCATCTCCTGTCCTTGGAGCAGGTCACGGAACGGGGCTTCATCCATCCGAAACTCTTGAAATGTATGCTCTAGCGCCACCCATATTGGATCATTCCGGTCTACCTCACCTTGTAAAAATCGATCAAACGTCTCCCGAAAGGATGCAAGGTCCTCTTTTGGCGAAGGGGATTCATCTACAATGTCATCTGCTCTACGGCAAAAGGAATATACGGCCCAGACGGCCTGTCTTTTCTTTTTAGGTAGCATGGAAAAGGCCCGGTAAAACGTTTTTGAATGGGTTTGAATGGTTTCCTCACACACTTTTAATGCTGTTTGTACATCAACCACTTAGCTTCACTTCCTTTCTATCATTCAAATCTTTTAGTAGTACAGAAGCCATAAGCTTCGCACTTTGCATCACGATCGGCACCCCGCCACCCGGATGGATGGAAGCACCTGCCGCATAAAGATTATCTGTCTCACTGACCTTCACTTGCGGGCGGAAGACACCTGATTGAAACAAATTAGGCGCAAGTCCAAAGCTGCCGCCTTCAAACAATCCTTCTCGCAAGGAATCATTTGGTGTTCTGACCTTTTTCCAGACAATCGACTCTCGCAATCTCGGAAAGCCTCTTTTCTCAAGGACATCCACCATCTTCTCGACAAACTCTGTCTCCTCTTCCCAGTTGATATGATCTCCTGAAGGAACGGGAACGAGCATGTATAGAACACTGCAGCCTTCTGGGGCAAGAGATGGATCAATGATCGATGGATTAAATGTATAAAACGACGGGTCTTGAGGAATCGTTTTCGTTTGAAAAACTTCTTTCATATGCTGATCAAAGTGTTCTCCCATAAAAAATTGATGAACAGGTGCTTCATGATACATCTTGTTTAACCCGAGATACAACATCACGCAGCCAGAGGACGGCACGTATTTCCGGCGATCTTGTTCGTCTAAACCAAGCTGCTTTAACGCAGCTGGATAATCTCCATTGATCACAAATGCATCAGCGGTTTCATATTCATCATTTACTTTTGCTTTGACTGCCCGTTTCCCCTCAAACACCAATTGCGTGACTTCTTCATTTTTTCTTACATGCACACCCATTTTGATGAGCTGCCCTTCCAATATATCTACTAAACTCGCATAGCCGCCTTTTAAATAGTAGATTCCATGCGCGTGCTCACTATAGGACACAAGCGAATAAATAGCCGATGCTTCATACGGGTTTCCCCCAACATAGAGGGTTTGAAGTGCGTATGCATCTCGCAGGCGTTCGTCTGAGAAATATTTTTTCAGAGCACTTTGTACCGTTCGATACGCCTTTAATTTCATTAAAATCTTCATATTCGCTTTTGTAAAAAATGTACGTTTTTCGTGAAATGATTTTTCTAGAAAGGCTTGCTGCCCTTCTTGAAACCGGTCTGTCATTTCTTCCATAAACCTCAGGAACCCTTGATCTTCCTTTGGAAATACACGTCTGATTTCATCTAGCTGACGAAGTGCATCAGAGTATTTCGTATAGGAGGTTCCATCTTGATACTGAATTGTGTACAGCGGATCAAGCTGCAGCAGATCAAGAGATGAATCGTCAATTCCTACCTCATGTAAAATGCCTTTTAACATGTCAGGAAGTAGGACAATGGTCGGACCTTCATCTACTTTATATCCTTTCTCACGTACAAAAGCAAGTCTCCCGCCAAGCCGTTCATTTTTTTCGACAAGGGTGACATCATGTCCCGCTTTTTTTAAATAAAGCGCTGAGATCATTCCGCCAATACCGCCGCCTGCAATTAATATATGTTTTTTCATGAGGCGCTCCCCTTTTCTTGATGCGGCATTGTTTTGTGTGAATGTTTCTCTTTTTTAAGAATGGCATTTGTCGTGATACGTGCTGATTCTAAAATGGTTGGCAGTCCGCTTCCTGGATGTGTTCCTCCTCCAACGAGCCAGCAGTGCTTTAATTCATCAAATTCATTGTGCGGCCTTAGGACCATCATCTGCGTCAGCTGGTGGCCGAGGTTAAATGTAGCTCCTTCATATACGTAAAGGTCTTCCTCCCATTGCTTCGGTGTGATCATCCGCTCGACTTCTATATGCTGTCTCACATTCTGAAAGCCTGTTTTCCGCTCCAATGTATCTAGCACAAGCTCTCTAAATTCATCTTGATGCGCCCCCCAATCAATACCGCTTTGGTTATTGGCAACTGGAGCCAGCACATAAAGAGCTGATTTTCCTTTTGGAGCAAGTGAGTCATCGGTTACACTTGCATTTTGAATATAAATAGACGGGTCATCTGGCAGCTCATATGTTTTCGTAATGCCTTTGACAAATCTAGCATAATCATCGGAAAAAACGATGGTATGATGCGGCTCATCATATATGGTATCCAGTCCTAAATAAAGCATAAAGGTAGAGCAAGAGAATTTTTTCTTTTTTAATTTCTTCTCGCTGTATTTCTTTAAGAGTCCTGGCTCGACAATCTTTGTCATCACATGTGCAAAGTCTCCATTGACGACAACCTCATCTGCTTGTATTTCTTCCCCAGATTCTAAACGAATGCCTTTTACTTTCCTTCCCTCCGTGAGCAGCTTTTCGACGCCGGCTGACAGATGAATCTCTGCTCCAGCTTCAAGCGCGGCCTTTGCCATCGCTTCTGACAGCTGATTGACACCGCCCTTCGGATGAAATACACCTGTGTCATGTTCCATAAACGAAAGGATCGAGAACGCACCAGGGCATTCCCACGGGGACATTCCTAAGTACTTTGATTGAAATGTAAAAGCATATTTCACTGATTCATTCGAAAAATAGTCTGACAGCACATCATACAAACTTTTATTTAGTGAAAGCTGTGGAAGTGCTTTGATCACCTTCGGACGAAGGTAATGATGAAAGCGGTCCATTTTACTTTGTAGAATTGGTGTCAAACGATCCATTTTGCGCTTTGTATCCTTCATAAATCTTAGATACCCTTCGCCCTCACCAGGTGCAAAGGCTTCTAATCGTTTGTACATTTCATCGCGATCCCGAATCATATCGAGCTGATTGTTTTGAAATATTAATCTATACATCTCTTTTAATTCAATCACATCAATATAGTCATAAAGATTTTTACCAGCAAAGGTGAACAGCTCCTCTGCAATATGAATCATGCTGAGAAAGGTAGGACCTGTATCAAACGTGAAATCACCAAGTTGAAACTTAGCATTACGCCCGCCAACAAAGGGCTGTTTTTCGTATACATGAACATCTTGTCCTTTGCTTTGAAGCATCATAGCTGCTGCAAGGCCCCCTGGTCCCGCTCCGATCACAATGATTTTCATTATCCTTTTTCCTCCAAATTAATTCACTTTAAGTTAATTATACAAATTAGAAAGATTAGATCAACTTTTGATGTGCTCAAAAAGTCTCATGTTATGTATCAAAAAAGCCGGCTTCCTTTCAACAAGTGCAAGAAAGCCGACCCTTTATTACGCTTCTATATCAATTCGATACGTTTCAAACCAATGATGAATCTGTGCAAGATGGGCAATCAACTGCGGGCCCTTCATGAGCTGGCCATACCATGGCACATGAAAAGAAGCTCCTTCCGTTTCAATCAGCTGCTTTAATTGATGTGGGTCTAAAAATTCGTGAAGTACAGAGTCTTTTTGCGCGAGGCAGTCTGTTAGCATCTCTTTCACAGCCTGAGTATAGGCTGGATGATGTGTTTTCGGATAAGGACTCTTCTTTCGATAAAGCACTTCATTCGGTAAAATTCCCTCTAATGCTTTTCGTAAAACCCCTTTTTCACGATTTCCATGCATTTTCATTTCCCAAGGAATATTCCACACATATTCGACAAGACGATGATCTGCAAATGGCACACGTACCTCAAGACTAGCCCCCATACTCATTCGATCTTTTCGATCAAGCAGTGTTGTCATAAACCAGATCATATTTAAGTAAAAAAGTTCTCTACGGGCTTTATCAACGCCAGTTTCTCCATCTAAAAGAGGCGTTTCTGCCACCGTTTCTTCATATTTGCTTTGCGCGTATTCCTTAAGTGACAGCTTTTTTTGCCACGAGTCTTGCAGGAGCTGAGTTCTCGCTTCAGTCGATCTCATCCACGGAAAACCATTCGTTTCATTTTCCATATGGAACCAAGGGTAGCCGCCAAAGATTTCATCAGCACATTCACCTGACAAGCCAACAACGAAGTCCTTTTTAATTTCTCGGCAAAACCAAAGCAAGGAAGAATCAATATCTGCCATACCCGGTAAGTCTCGAACCTCAACGGCTTCCTTCAAATAGGAAGCGAGCTCTTTTTGTCCAATGATACAGCTGTGATGATTCGTTTGAAACGCTTTTGTCATTTGATCAATCCATGGGCCGTCAGCATTCGGCTGGAATTGATTTGCCTCAAAGAATTGATCGTTTCCTTCGTAGTCAATGGAATACGTATGAAGCGGTGCTTCCCCTATTTTCTCAAAGTGCTTAGCGGCAATGGCAGTAATGGCACTAGAATCGACGCCCCCAGATAAAAATGTACATACAGGCACATCAGAGACGAGCTGTCTTGTCACGGCATCTGTAAAGAGATGCTTAATGTGCTGTGCGGTGTCATCAAGTGAGTCGGTATGCTCCTTGCTTTTGACATTCCAATATCTCCACACGCGCAGTCCGTCTTTTGAAAAGGTCAAGGCATGTGCAGGTCTCAGCTCTTTTATCCCTTTAAACACTCCTTGACCTGGTGTTCTTGACGGTCCTAAGCCAAAGATCTCCGACAGCCCTTCATAATCGACTTTTGCTTTGATATCAGGATGAGCAAGAAGTGCTTTGATCTCTGAACCAAATAAGAAGGAATGATGACGTTCTGTATAGAAAAATGGCTTGACGCCTAGCCGGTCTCTCCCTGCAAATAACAATTCACGCTCACTATCCCAGATCACAAATGCAAAAATGCCATTAAAATGGGAGACACACTCTTCCTTCCATTCTGTATAGGCATGAAGAAGAACTTCTGTATCAGAATGCCCAAGAAAGCGGTGCCCCCTTTTTAATAATTCTTTTCTTATATCCTCCGTGTTATAGAGCTCTCCATTGTATACAATCGTATAAGCATGGTTTTGATGTGTATATGTCATCGGCTGCTTTCCGCCTTCTACATCTACCACCGCTAACCTTTTATGCCCGAAAAGAACGTGCTCACTTTTCCACGTATTTGTATCATCTGGCCCTCTTTTAGATAACGTATCTGTCATTTGATTGATTACATGATCCTGTTGGATGAGCTGCTTTTTAAAGTCTGCCCAGCCTGTAATTCCACACATCATCATCAGCTCCCATCCGTTTTTCCTCAAGTGTTCTCATTCAGCCTTTCTTAGTTTATGCATCGTTTCCTTGATAGTTGATTTGTCCTTTTTTCCCGGCGTATAGGACAAGCTTGATTTGGTAAGAAAAGAAAGAAGAAAGGAGCTTTTGCAAATGGAAAATCGAATGAAGCAGCTTGAACGCTGCAGCCGAAGATGGTGTAACGGGTATTTGCTCATTGAAAACGGGCATTGTCTGATTGAAGATGAAGAAGGAGAGATCATGCTGCCAGAAAGTCTTCAAAGCACAATGATCTGTTTGAAGGAAAATGACCAATGGACAAAAGGGGAATTGCTCGGTTCTATGATTCTTCATGAAAACGGGCAACTAATAGAAGTACAGGGAGGAGAAAACATTCAATATACGGCGTCCCTTGCCAAAGGATGGCTTGATCTTCTCATGTTCGTACCGGAAAACGTTTTTGATCACATCCTTGAACAGGTAGAGCAGCTTGGTTTTTCCGTCTATGATTGTGTCTTCTCCTCCTTTTATTCAATGCAGCGCGTCTCTTTCTTTCAGTTTTCGACAGATACGCAATCACTTGCACTTCAATGTCACTATGAGCCTGCAGCCAGCCACATTCGTTTTGAATGGACCACTTCAGACGGACAACGGATCGTTTCACAATTTGATGCCACATAAAAAGGACACTGCTTCGTATAAGCAATGCCCTTTTTATATTAAAAGATATGGAAACCGATCGGCAGACGTAAACCGAGAAGAATGGTCACAATCGCAAATACGATAAACCCAATCAACACACCAGTCACCGATTTTCCTTTTTTCTTGCGCACTAGGACCATTTCCATGAAACCGATCACGAGGATACCGAGAATCATTTTTCCAATATACTCGCCCCCGAAACCTGGAATTTTCATTCCTGTGCGAACATACAATTCTACGCCTGTTGCGATAATGATCAAGTAGAATAAGCGAACGATCATGTGCACAATTTTAGCGCCTTTGTCGTTTTTACCTGCAAGAGCAAAGGCTACGAAGAATAAAATAATCCCCAGCACCCATGCTGTGATATGTAAATGTGTTCCCATTTGTGATTTCCCCCTTTATCAGAACAAGTACCTTCTCATCGTACCACGAAATAAGTCGAACACAAAGCGACAATCCTGTGTCATCACGCGCTTTATTTGACGTGATTTGTCAGCGTTCCAATCGGTTCAATTGTGATGTCAATTCGATCTCCAGAAGCTAAAAACTTAGGCGGTTCAAAGCCCTTCCCTACCCCAGAAGGTGTACCTGTTGCAATGATGTCACCCGCTTCTAATGTCATCCCTTTTGAAAGAGTGGAGACAATGTCTTCAATTGTGAAGATCATTAATTCCGTACTGGCAGACTGACGAACCTCTCCGTTTACCTTTGTTTCCACATGGAGCGCACCATGGTCCTCGATCATTGACTTATGAACGATATAAGGTCCTATCGGACAGGTAGCATCTAAGCTCTTACCAATGAAAAATTGTTTATGTTTTTTCTGCAAATCTCTTGCCGTCACATCATTTAAAATGGTGTAACCGAATATATAATCTTGGACCTCTTCAGGAGCAATGTTTTTCCCTGATTTGCCCATCACAATGGCAAGCTCTCCTTCATAATCCAGTTCACTGGTCACACCTTCATGAAGAAGAATGTCCGCTTCGTGTCCAATGACAGAAGTAGGTGCCTTTGTAAAAATCATCACGTCTTTAGGAATATCCGCCGCACTTCCCATCTCCATGACATGGTCTTGATAATTCTTTCCGACACACATGATGTTTTTAGACGGCTTTGGAATCGGCGCATGGAGTTTCACGTCCGAAAGCGGATATACATAAGAACCGCGGTCTTCTTCTTTTTTCTCAGCCCAATCAAGAAGCTGTCCTACATGTTCAACAAACTTGTCCCCCATTTTGATACACTCAGATAAAGAGTTCGGCAGTGTCTCAAGCTCAAATAATTTGGCTTCTGCCTTTTTGACGTCCATCACCCATTCATCATCAATGACTACCCCAATAAACATGCTGCTATGTATCTCACCTGTAAAAAACTTCATGTCTTCCCCTCACAATCTTCATTTCGCTAAGTTATGATGTCTCATTTTATTTCTCTACGAAATAAAAAAAACCCTTTTTTATCATACTCTCTTTTAAAAAGGGTTTCAAAAATGATGATTAAATGCTTAGCGGAAACGGCGGTACTCCCACATGTTCCCTTGATCCCATTTACGCTCAACATTTCCTCTATTTCTGGAACGATGCGACTTCTTTCCACATCTTCGGCAAGAGCGGCTGCGTTTATGGTGATGAGAACGTTTAGATCGATGGCTGCGGCGCGACTTTCGGCTCTTCTTATTGTGGGATCTGTGCTTGCTGCGATGTGACTTGCGGCAGCTCTTCTTATGATGAGATCTGCATTTGCTGCGGTGTGACTTGCGGCAGCTCTTCTTATGGTGCGATCTGCATTTGCTGCGGTGTGACTTGCGGCAGCTCTTCTTATGATGAGATCTGCATTTGCTGCGATGTGACTTTTTCGGTTCGCTCTTTTTGCTTCTGTAAGATTTTTTGCTTTTATATGACTTTTTACTCTTCATGCTTTTCTTCGAACGATAGCTTTTCTTAGAGCGATAACTTTTCTTTGAACGATAGCTTCTGTAGCTTTTTTTACTGCGGCGTGATTTACGGCGTCCACCACCGCCAAAGAACCAATGACCGCGACTTGAATGACGAGAACGAGCTGACTTATGCGAACGTCTCGATTCTGGTTCACGATCTAAGTGATGATCACGTCCCTCACTTCGAAGTGAAGCTACTGCATGTTCAATGTGTGAATGATCAAATGTACTCACGAACAATTCCCCTCCCAGTCTATCTTCGACAAAACAAACAGACAAAGCTGTTTATCTTCTCTGCTTTATGTTACGAGACTCGGTAGACAAGTGTTCGTGACGAATGCCTCTTTCCTTGAAAACTCCATGAATACCTACCAGCCGGTACAGGACATTCCTTCACTTTCATATCGTAAAGAAGAGCATATAGGAGGCTGATGAACATATGAACACAGAACCTTTAAAACAACTTGATATGTGGATTCATCCAAAGGACCTGATTGAATTAAAAAAAGACATTTGGAACGATGAACCTGTTGAAGCTATTCTAAAAACCGGCCAAACCAAATCACATATTTATGCTTCATACCGCGGATCGCACATTAGAAAGCTTAAGAAAAAGTCCTATCAAATTGAATACCGAAAGCCAAAACAAAGACAAGGCGAATCCATCTTTCATTTAAATGCAGAGTACAATGATCCGTCGTTTATCCGAAACAGGCTGTCCTTTTATTTCTTTGAGCAGATGGGGGTGCATAGCCCAGCCGCTTCTCATGTGTTTCTCACCATAAATGGAAGAAAGGAAGGGATTTATTTGAAAATAGAATCTGTCGATGAGTTCTTTCTTCAAAAACGGCAGCTTTCAGGAGGCGGCATTTATTATGCGGTTGATGATGACGCGAACTTCTCCCTTTTGAGTTCTTTTGATAAAAAACCAAAAAAGCACCTTCTTCTCGGATATGAGAAAAAAACGGGGACTTCTCAACATGATCAGCAGCTGAGCGAATTTATTTACTTTCTCAACACAGCGAAAGATGACACTTTTGCAGAAAAAATTGAACAATACCTAGATGTGACACAATATTTCCGCTGGCTCATCGGTGTGGTATGCACACAAAACTTTGATGGTTTTGTTCATAACTACGCCCTTTATGTAAATGAACAAGGGAGGTTTCAAGTACTTCCTTGGGATTATGATGCAACATGGGGTCGTGACATTCATGGAGAAGAAATGCCGTTTGATTATATCCCAGTAAACGGGTTTAATACATTAACTGCTAGATTACTAGATATCCCTTCGTTTAAAAGAGCCTATTACACACTTTTCCAGCATGTACTCGATACACATTTTGTAGAAGACCGGCTCTGCCCAATCATCGAGAAATGGCATGAATCGATTGAGGATCGAATTGGAGATGATCCATATACGAAAGGCCGAAAAGACATCTTGCAGTCTGAAAGGGACTTAATCCGGCAATATATCAACAAAAGACGACGTTATTTACAGACTGAGATCAAAAAAGAGATTTTTGGTACGTAAGAACACTTTCGAATTTTGTCACTTTATTACTCATATTGACGAAACAGCTTTTTTTATAGAAAAATAGGGTATACTAACCATATCCTTCTATTTGATAAAAAATGTGAGAGTTGGCGTCCGTTATGATCAATTATGAAATTGAACAAAAAAGATTACATTTAATTGAGACTGCGAAAAAATTCGGGATGAATGCCGAAGAAACAATCAGGTGCAGTCAAGAGCTTGACACACTCTTAAATAAAGGCATCAAATCCACCTCTAAAGATTGCTCAAAAAAAGGGTAAGCGATACATCTAATTCCTCTCATCAAAAGCTTTCAAAAAGACAATCACACATTAAAAGACCCATCATAAGCTATGGTGAAACGCCCAAAACAAGTGCCCTAATTTTATAAAGGATGTGCACCGCTATGCCGGCTATTGTGGGAGCCTTTAAAGTAAATGCCGTCGGAACGAGCGGAGTCGTTCATGTTGGAGACTGCATCACTATTTCTCCAAATAGTCAGGTTAAAACGTTTGCTGGCGCAGGCAGTTTTAATACTGGTGATCAATTGCGAATTAGCAACTACAAAAGTGTGACAAATACGTACGACAGTGATGTCATTGATCAACCGCTTGTTGGTAACTTGTAAGGAGTGAGGATCCGTTGAACTTCTATATTAATCAAGCGATACAAATTAATTATTTACGTGTAGAGTCTGTAAGTAACTCCTCTGTTCTGCAAATTGGGAGTGCTGGATCCATCAAGGCCCTTTCCAACCTGTATAACACGGGAAGCTACGTAGAAGCAGCGCCTGCCGCAGCAGGTACACAAGGAATTGAAGAATCTCAAGGCGCAAGCACAGCACCGTTTGTACCGCTTCAGTCACCAACAACTTAAGTCATCTGCAATCCCCGGAGGTGTATGTAAATGTATGATTATCAGAGCAACGCTTCACAAGTATATGGCATCATTCAAAAACACTCGCAACAAATCATGATGCTTGAAAAAAGGCTTAACGAGCTTCAGCAGGAAATACAAATGATCAAAGATAAACCGACAACGAATATTGAACGGATTGATTATCAATTTGATCAACTGAAAATCGAACGGCTGGAAGGAACGCTGAATATCGGCCTCAATCCATCTGATCCAAACAGTGTTCAAAACTTTGAAGTGGGCCAAACAACAACCCCGGGAATTGGAATGATGCAGCAAGAAATGGCTGATCAATTTTTCAATCAAACACGGCAGCTTGTCGATGCATTTTTAAATGAAGAAGCCCCAGAACTTCTTGAAGAACTAGAACAGCGATATGAAGGGTCCCTCGATGAAAGCAACAAACACCATATCATTGAGGATATTCGCAAGCAAATTGACAGCAGGATCAAATACTATGCGGGACAGCTGCCACACCGGGAAGAAATGACACCGCTGCAGCGTTCAGAGCAAATTGCTGAATATGTGAAGCATGATGTAAAGCGGGCGATTGAGCACTTTTTAGCCCATATTCCAAGTGAAACGAAAGGAGAGGAAAACGGATGAATTTCACAGTTGTCAACCGCAACATCGAGACCGGAAGCATTAAAGTAGTCGGGGTTTCGTCCTCTTCCCTGTTTATCATCGGGGACACAGACCATGTACAATTATCCTCGATTTTCGATACACCGCCAGAATCACTGATTATTGGCCCGTTTGTTCCTCTGGCACCTCGATAATGATCAAGCGCACATCTAAAGTGAAGTTCTCAAAGGTGAATTCTGTCGGGATTTCGAGTGTGGTTCAAATTGGTGATACACAAGAGCTGTGCCCGGCAGTCAAGGTTTTAGCTGTTCAACGAACCATTAGTTTGTTTTATGGCTATGAAGCGGAAAATTTAGATGCGAAAGAATTTGAAGTGTATTATGAGCCCATTCCATTGATGCTGCCAGAACGATCAGTGAGAACGGCATTTTACCATGAAAAGCCTGTGATTAAAGTGTCTTCAATCCATGTAGAAGGGGTATCATCGTCCTCTGTCTATCAAATCGGCTCTACTTGTAGAATGAATGGCGTTGCGCGAGTGAAGCATATTAGAGAGCTGTTTAGCAATGATGAAAGTCCGCAAAACTCACAAATGGACCTACCTGCGCATATGATGGTGATATGACTTCGAATAAAGGATGTCGATTATGCCAGCAATTGTCGGACCCATTTACATTAACTCTATTTCTGGAGGCGTCGTAAACGTCGGTGACTCATTCTACCTGTCGCCTAAAAGTTCGTCAAAATCTGCTTTAGGCTCTGGAGCGGGGAATACCGGAGATTTCTTGATATTAAATAATGGCATTAGCGCCACCAACTATGTGGATCCTGACTTAAATGATCAGAATATGGTAGGCAATGCATAAAGCAGCTCCTCTACACCCATTTCAAATAGAGGAGCGCTTTTTTATGCTTATTTTTTTCTGCGCTGTCTCGATTTTTTCGTTTTGACCAGCTTGCTTGCCGGCTGTTTCCGAATCCATTTGATGTACGAAGCAAGCTTTTCATCCTGCCTCAGCGCATCAATTGTATTCAAACGTGCGGCAAGCTCCTGGTTTGTAAAGAGGGCATGTACTTGTTTATGACAAGGGATGCATAGGAAGGCAGTCGGTAAAAAAGCCCCGCCCTCTTCTCTTGGCGTTAAGTGATGTTCTGTGAGCAGGACATCTTGTCTTCCGCACATCTCACATAATCCAATTGTTTGCTTTGCCACCGTGTCATCACCTCAATATTTACATTAATTCCATTGAGACTGTTGTCCCTTTCCCGCTTGGATCTGCTGGATGGACAATCAGTTTTTTCGGCAGCCGCATTTTCAATTCTTCCACATGGCTGATGACACCAACAGCTAAGTTTTGAGACTGTAATTTCTCTAATGCGGTAATCACTGTATCGAGCAAGTCTTGATCAAGGGTACCAAAGCCTTCATCAAGGAAAAAGAATTGCAGCGGGAACTCACCTCTCAGCTGAATCTGCGCTGAAAGAGCTAGTGCAAGCGCAAGCGACGTCAGGAAGGTTTCCCCGCCGGACAAGCTGGACACTGGACGTCTGACACCGCCATTCGCATCATCACGCATGACAAAGCCGCCTTCTGAATCAACTTCAATCGCATACCTTTGTCTTGTCAAAATACCAAGACGGGCAGATGCATCACGACTGACACTTTCCAGCTGTTCTTCTGCTAAGAACTCAACAAATGTATTTCCTTTAAACACGGTTTGCAGCTTATCGAGCCGATCAATTTCTTGCTGCAGCTCCGCCAAGCGTTCATGAATACTTGCAAATCGCTGGTGATTCTCTTCCATTACACGCAGATGTTCATATGCAGAGCCGCTCATCACTGTTGCTTCTTCCAATGCCTTCTCTGCCGCTTCTTTCCTCAGTTGAATATCAGTCCACTGTTTTTCATCTAGTGACTCATCTTTCAGCAGCTCAGAAATTCGCTTTAAGTTTGCGGCACATTGCTTTCTTTTATCCTCAAATTCGTCAATTTCTTGTTTAACCGAGTGACGTACTGCCTGATTCATAAAAGCAGATTCAATCTCTTGAGGCTTATCAAAAGGAGAAGACTCCGATTCTTTAGCCCATGCTGCACTTGCTTCTTGTTTTCTCCGGTCAGCCTCTTGAAGCTGACGCTCACAGCTTGAAAAATGACTTTGTGCTTCACTAAAGAGCTCCTGCGCATGCTGTAATTGCTTGTACGATTGCTGTTCCATTTCATTGAGACGAGCAAGCGTGTGTTCAACCTCGATCAGCTCTTCAGAAATAGAGACAGCTTTCAATGGATATCTCCCTAAATCTGTTTCATATTGATAAATGAGCTGCTGCTGGCTTTCTAGCTGATGCGCTAGTTTATCAAGTTCCTTCTCTACATCATATATGGCTGTTTGCAGCTGTTCTTTTGCCTGCTGTTTTTCTTCCAAAAATGAAATACTTTTCTCAATACGCTCTTTATAGCCTTCCGCTTGCTGGTCCTTTTCGTCGATCTGCTTTTGCATCTCTTGTACTTGGTGCAATGTAAAGTGCGGGAAGGCCTGTTCAAATTGAGACGTTTGCTCTGAAAGCTCAGATTGAAGCTCCTTGATCAGCCCGTCTAATTCTTCGATACGCTGCTGATCAAATGTCATTTGATCTTTCGTCTTGCTTATCTCTGCTGCTTGATCGTATGTTTCATCCATTAAACGAGCTCGTTTACGTTCAACTTCTTGAATATCTTGTTTCAAGCCTTTCCATTCTTGCATGAGATACTGCAAGGACTCCGGCTTTTGCACTGCTTCTACTGCTGCTGCAACTTCCGCACCTGGAGCTTTCTGAGATAAAAAGGCAAACTGCTTTACTAATTGATTGGCGTGCGTTTCCAATAACTGCTTGGCGGCATACATGTCTCTTGTATATTCCTCTGCCTGCTTGAGCTCTGTGTCCATCCGTTGAATCACTTCATCGATTTGTGCCACTGTTTCTTCATGGTCATTGTTTTCCAATGCCTTTGGATCATGATGAATCGATCCACAAACAGGACATGGCTCACCATCTACGAGCTCTGCCGCTAATTCTTTTCTTAATTCTGCCGCCCTAACAGCATCACGCTGTTTTAATTTTGCGAGCTTCTGACTTTGTTCTCTTTTACTCCATTCTGTAAAAGCCCGTTCGAATTCACATACATAGAAATAGAGCTGTTCAATCGCTTGAAACGATTGGTCTATTTTTTCATGATGGTCTTTTTGCTGTTTTTGAAGCTTTTCATATGCTGCTGCGGTCTGTGTTGATCGCTTTTTGAGCTCCTCCATCTTTTGTTCTTCCTTGTGTATGCTTTGGTGTATTCTTTGAACATTTTCGCTTAAACGCAAAGCATCCTGTACACTTTTCCGTTCTTTTACAGAGACTTGTAATTGCTCCAGCTCACGCTTCAGCTGTGTTTGTTTTGCCAGTGCACGTTCTAACAAAGATTGGAGATTGTCTGCTTCTTCTTTTTTTTGTAATAATTGCTGCGCTGTATCGTTTTTTCGCTGTTCGATTGCCGTCTTTTCCTGAAGAGCCGCCTCTTTTTTCCGTTCAATTTCCTTTAGCTGAAGCAGCTGCTCTTTCTTTTGAAGAAGTTCTGGCTCAGTTTCTATTTTCTTTTGCCTTGCTTGCTCATAGTTCTGCGTCATTTGATCATAGATCGTTCGTTGATGCAGTAGCTGATTTTCTGCTTCCTGCTTCTCTTTTAATGCTTGAGAAAGCTGATTTTCAGCCTTTGTTAATGCATCCGCATAAGGCTTTAATGCCTCTGCCTGCTCAGCAATATGAAGCTTGGCCTTTTTTTCTTCCATTGATGGTGCCAGTTGATTCAGATGGTTTAGTTCCGTCTCATAGGCTTCTCGTTCCTTTTGATACTGCCAAATTGTTTGCGCCTTTGTAAAAGCAGTGAACGCTTCATCCCGTGCTTGTTTTTTCTCATGAAAAATAGCCTTTGCCTGCTCAGCCGCTTCCTTTGCCTTTGCGAGCGCCTCTGGGCCAGCTTCTCCTAAGCCATTCAGCTCAGCAAGCAGTTCATTTTTTTGTCCATACTGATTCTGCGCTTTTGCGCGCAAACGTTTAACGAGCTGATCCCCATACTTTTCCAGGTTAAACAAACGCTGTAGCATTTGTCGTCTATCGGCTCCTTTTAGGGAAAGGAATTCTGCAAACTTCCCTTGAGGCAGGACAACCGCTCGCGTAAAATCATCAATGGTTAACCCGAGTAATTCTTCTATTTTACGATTGACCTCACTCGCTTTATCTGCAAGAACTGTCTGTGTATCCCCAATTTCAATCAGACGGCATAGTGTCGTTCTGACTTTCATTTCATCTGCCCGCTTGAAAGCACGTTCGACTTTATAAGAAATGTGGTGTTCCTTTTGTAAAGCGAACGTAAAGGAAACTGACAGCTTCTCTTCCGCTTGGTTCAAAATACCATGTGTATTATTTAACGCACGTTCCACTTTGCCATAAAGTGCCAGGGTCATGGCGTCTAATATGGACGACTTTCCGCTGCCTGTCGGTCCAAAAATGCCAAACACACCTGCATCACATAATGAGCTAAAGTCAATTGTTTGTTCTTCTCTGAAGCTATGAAGTCCTTTAATGGTTAGCGTAATCGGCTTCAAGTCGCTTCCTCCTCTTGCATTTCATTGGCGAGCTCCAAAAACAGCTTGACTGTTTTTTCATCAGGAAGACCGCCGCCTGTCTGGCGCTCATAAAATTTCACGAACCGCTCCTCGATTGAGAGCTTTTCGGCTTGCTTTTGTTCTTCCATTTGCTGAAGTTCTTTAAATTTCGGTCTAATATGGACAAACCCGCTATGCTGCTTTCGGAGCTGATGGATCTCTTCTATGGAGAGCTGATCTGTTAAATGAATCTCTAAATCAATCCATGCCTGAAGATCCCGTTTTTCATCCAGCCACTCGTGCACTTGACTCAGTCCCTCAGTTGCCTTCCATTTCACAAGTGGTTTTCCGCTTGATAACAACACTTCTTTCCAGCTTGCTTTTTCATTAGGTTTTGCCTCTACAATTGTGACTGATTTGGCATATCCTGATTCAGAAAAGCTGTAAGCAAGAGGTGACCCGGAATAGCGGGCAATCGTTTTGGCACGCTTGATGGTTTGCGGGCGGTGCAAATGACCAAGGGCCACATAGCAGGCTGCTTCTGGCAGGCTTTCTGCCGCAACGGTATATGCACCGCCTACTTCAATCGGTCTTTCTGAATCTGTTTGACTTCCTCCTGCCACATAAATATGGCTCGTTGCGATATTGACCGTATCGGCTTGAAATTGAGTGCTTAAATGTTGGAACGCTTGCTGTATTTTTAAATTGTAATGATCGCGAAGCAATTTCTCTTCAAATGTTTCAGCCAGCACCTCGTTTAGTCTCGCTTCAGACGGATAAGCGAGTGCTGCAATGGATAAACGTTCACTTGAAGAAGGAACATCGACGCGGATGATGTCATTTGTCGGATAACCAATTAAATGAATCCCCTGATCATTAGTTAAAGGAGATGCGGCAGATAGTCGATCCGGATTATCATGGTTGCCTGAGATGACCACGACCTGACGTTTTCCTTTATCTGATAAGGCGGATAGACTTTCATAAAAAAGCTGTTCTGCTCTAGCAGGCGGATTCACTGTATCAAAGGCGTCTCCAGCCATGACAATGACATCAATGTGTTCGTCTTTTACGATTTGATTCAGCTCATCTAAAAACTGTGCTTGCTCATCAAGCCGGCTCCGGCCTTCAAGGGTTTTTCCTAAATGCCAATCTGCCGTATGCAGAATCCTCATGTGATTCACCTCTCATTCCGATACATTTATAATGAAATTTCTAAATTACCATCAAAGAAATAAAGAATTTTCTCCTCTAATGTTCTGTTTGTTAAACGTTCTACTGCTTTTGCATATAACGCTATTTGAGTTTCATAGCGCTTTTTCAATATAGGTACAGCTGCTTCAAGACCGTCTGTATATCTGCCTTGCACTCTATCTGTTTTATAATCTAGTAAATATAGTTTTCCATCCGTTTCAAACAAACAGTCAATCATCCCTTGAATAAGGACAGGCTCCCCCTCTGCATCAATATGGCTGTATACCTCTTTAACAGGTAACACCATACTAAATGACACTTCTCGTTTCACCCAGTCCGCTTTCCGCAGCTTTTGACCAATAGAAGTAGAGAAGAAAGCTGCAATTCCTTCTTGATCAATTGACTGGACTTGTTCATCTGTTAGCAAGTCTCGCTGCTGTAAGGAATCGAGCAGCTGATGTATACGGATTTCATCGAAGGGCTCGTCAGAAGGAAGCGCAATATGCTGCATGACTGTATGCATTGCGGTGCCTTGCTCTGCGGCAGTGAGTGTTTTTTTCTTCATGAAAGCCGGCCGGTCATACATCGTGGCACGGTCTTTTCGAAGAGAAGAAGGAACACTGTACTCATCCTGTATTTCTTTCATTCTTTTTATCTCGGAAACTGACTGCTTTGTGCCGACTTGTGAGGCCGCTAGGTATGGGTATCTCCATGAAAGTCTCTCTGCTACTTTCTCATCAGCATCACCATATTTTTCAACAGGCAGACCTTCCATCAAAGCTTGTACCACCTCGTCCTGCTGCTTCTTTTCAAGTGACATATCTTCTTTTAGAAGATCGGAAGCTTGAGTAAATGAGATCGTGAATGCTGATGGGTGTGACAGAACAACATCACCTGTTTCTTCTAAAATAGATGACATTGCTTGGTGGCGGATGAGAGCAGGACCAATAAAATCTAAGTATGTTTTCGATTGATAACGTTCAAAATCAGGGAGGAGCCAGTCCTCTCCGGTTGCAGCATTTTGCCATTTGCTTAATGCCTTCACCTGATTTTTGACAGAGCCGACCAGAAATAATTTCTCCTTAGCCCTTGTGAGCGCTACATATAGAACTCTCAGCTCTTCAGATAATAGCTCTTTCCTCATCTTTTTTTTCATCGCCACAAGCGGTAATGTTGCATAGCTAATTCTCAGCTCTGGATGAATATATTTGCTTCCAAAGCCTAATTCTTTATCAAGCAAGTAGGACTGGTTTAAGTCCATCATATTAAAGTTTCTGCCGAGTCCTGCGGTAAAGACGACTGGAAATTCTAATCCTTTACTGCTGTGGATCGTCATCATGCGAACAACGTCCTCTGTTTCACTGAACGTTTTTGCCGCACCAAGATCATCTCCACGCTCCTGCATTCTTTCGATAAAACGAAGAAAACGGAACAGCCCTCTAAAGGCAGCTTTTTCATACTGCTTCGCTCGATCATAAAGAGCACGGAGGTTCGCCTGTCTCTGCTTGCCTCCAGGCATCCCGCCAACGTAATCTAGATACTGCGTATCGCGGTATACTTCCCAAATCAATTCCGCTACTGAATGATTCATGGAGAAATCACGCCACTTACGCAGCAACCTGAAAAACCGTTCTAGTTTTTTGCATGTAGGGTGATCTGAATGAGTCACACTCATAAATGCCTTCACAGCATCATAATAAGTGCCTTTTTTATCACTCGTGCGAATCAGTGCCATTTCATTTTCGTCTAAATGAACAATTGGTGATCTTAATACAGCTGCAAGCGGGATATCCTGATATGGATTATCGATGACTTTTAACAGAGAAAGAATCACAGACACCTCTGTTGCTTCAAAATAACCGGAGGAAAGATTCGCATACACAGGGATTCCCTGCTTCTTCAATTCCTCCATCATTTGCGGAGCCCAAGGCATGGAGCGAAGTAAAATCACAATGTCCCGATACTGCAAGTTACGGGTCATTTGCTGTTTTGCATCGTACACTTGAAATGGCTGCTCCACCAATTCTCTTATTTTTTTAGCAATGACTCTCGCTTCTAGTTGTACGGTCTCTAGTTCTTCTCGCTCTTCGTCAGTTTCTGCTTCCTGTTGATCTAAATGTACAAGAAGCATTTCTGTCGTTGTATCTTCGCTTTCTGGATAACTAGCTCCAAGCTTTAATTCAGCTTGTTCATCGTAATCAATTTCTCCAACTGTTTCCCCCATCAGCTGTTTGAACAAAAAGTTCGTACTGTCTAACACATCTGAACGGCTGCGGAAGTTTTTATTTAAATCAATTCTCTTCCCTGTTTCTTTGCCGTCTGGTGTAAATTGTTTATATTTGTTTAAAAAGAGCATAGGCTCAGCCAGTCTAAAACGATAAATGGACTGCTTTACATCACCAACCATAAACAGGTTGCCCTCTGCAGCATGTTCCCCTTTAGATACAAGCCTTAAAATCGTTTCCTGTACAAGGTTTGTATCCTGGTATTCATCAACGAGCACTTCTTCAAACTGCTGTTGATAGTACTTGGCCGCTTCTGTTTCAATCAAATTTCCTTCCGCGTCCTGCTCTGCTAAAATGCGTAAGCAATAATGCTCTAAATCCGAAAAATCCACGATTGATTTTTCTTGCTTCGCTCTTTCGAAACGCTGTCCAAATTGGATGACAAGCTCCACAAGTGTTTCGATCACCGGCTTCATTTCAGCTAAACTTTTCAAATGCTGGGCGGGACTGCGCATAAAGTATTCATCTTTGAGCTTTTCTAATTGTTTTTTTGCTTGATTGCGTGCATCTGTGGCTTTTTCTAACAGCACAGGGTCATATTCGTCCCCTTTACATGTTTTGAGCCTTTTAAAATTGATGTTTGGCAAAAGCTCGTAAAGCTTCTCAAAATCATCTTGGTGCCTGATTAATTCATTGATCTGCTCTAAATCATCTATAAAATTTTCTGCTCTCGGCGCGGGGCCACCCGGTTCTTTTGATAGGGCGAGAGCTCGTTCGAGCAGTTCAAGACAGCTTCGAAAAACGAGAGAAAGGTCCTCTTTGATATATGGGTAAAACGGTAATTGTTCTACTTTTGTTTGAGCATCTACATCATAAAGAGAAAGGAATGCCCTCATCCATTGTTCAGGTGAAGGATGAGATCTGGAAAACTCATAAATTCTCTTCACAAGCCATTGCAAATCTAAATCATGACGGTCAGAAGTGTAACGATCAACCAGTTCAAAGAACGCTGGCTTTCCAGCCTTATATTCATCCTCAAACAGTTCATCTAACACTTCATCTCCTAATAATTCTCCTTCTGTTTGATCAGCCAAACGAAAGCCTGGATCAAGGTCAATCTCATAGTAAAAGGTGCGCAAAACCTGCAAACAAAAGGAGTGCAGGGTGGAAATATTGGCACGATTCATGAGCGACAGCTGTCTTCTCATATGAAGGGACCCGGGGTTCTTAGCTAATTCCTTTTCAAGTGCTTCTGTGATCCGATGCTTCATCTCTGCCGCAGATGCATTTGTGAAAGTCACAACGAGCAGACGATCCACATCAACTGGATCTTCAGGACGGGTCATTTTTCGAATCAGCCGTTCAACCAAAACAGCTGTTTTACCTGACCCTGCCGCCGCCGCAACAAGGATATCTTGTCCTTCTGAAACGATGGCTTCCCACTGGTCATCCGTCCAAGTACTGTTATTCGGTTTTGGTATTTGCATACTGATCCCCTTCTTTTTTGATCCGGTCTATCACAACATCATCCTTTTCAGATGAAAGCACTCTAAATTCATTATCCTCTATCGATTCATCAAATTGGCAAATAGACTTAAATGAACAAAAGCGGCATGGTGTTTGATCCTTCAATTTATATGGATTAATCGCTACCTCGCCATTTGTAATTCTTTCGCCTGCCTCTTCAAACGTGCGCCGAACATGCTGTGTGAGTATATGGAAATGATCTTCACTTAAAACAGCAGAGTCAGAACGGAAAGACCCATCCTTTTTCAAGCCAGCTTGAATGACTTGTGATCTTCCTGATTCAAGCGTTTGATCCATTAGCTTTACCGCTTCTACATCTTCAAGCAAAAGACCTTTCATTTTAAATTTCTTGAATATTTCCTGCTCGATTTCATCCTCTGCAAGCGGAATCGGTGCTTGAATGAGCGGATCATGAATATGGAAATATAAAATGCCAGCTGGCGTTGCTTCTACACCGAGCCACTCCTTTGAATACGTAATCGTCAGGTCTAAGTATGTGAGCATTTGCAAGGCCAGCCCATAGTATACTTCTGCTAGATCAAGGCCTTTCTCACTCGATTTGTAGTCGACGATTCTCAACAGCAGCCCTTTTGAACCTTCTGCTTTATCCACCCGGTCAATTCTTCCGACAAGCTCCATCGTGCAGCCATTTTTCAATTGAAAAGTAAACGGCGGAAGTGGCCCTTGGCCGCCAAAGCCTAACTCAAGCCCAACGGGAGAAAATCCACTCACTCTTGCATGCTCACTTAATATAGAAGAGACTCGAATCAAGATTTTCTGGAGCTTTTCTTTAATATAAGCATGCCGGTTAGAGCTTAATAGGATTTCCTTTTGAAGACGCGGTGCAAGCTGTTCGATTGCATGTCTTGAATAGTTGACACAGTCATCCTTCGTTAGGTTTTTCCAATCCTTTTTTTGTTCAACAAGCGTATCTGAAATATGCTTTAAGGCCGAGTGAAACAGCTGGCCGATATCGGGTGCTTCCAATTTATAAAATTGCCGGTCCTTTAGTTTTAACCCGTGGGAAGCAAAGTGAGAAAATGCACACGCATTGAATTTCTCCATTCTTGAAACACTGCCTTGAATGTGATCACCATAAAGTTCTTTTGTGACGTTTGGTTTTAAGCGCTTCGCTCGATTTGTAAAAAACAAACTCGACAAGATGTTTTTTGATACATCCCGATGAGATGACGTCATCAAATAATTATAGACACTCCACCATACACCACTGATGGGGTATTGGTTGAGCCATTGCTGCAGCTGCGAGACAGTATACGATAACGAGACATGCTCATTCGCTACAAATTTTAATTGCTCCTTGTCATCCAGCTGTTCCGGGTCTAACACATACAAAGCATGCTCATGATTTGGCATAAGCTCCTGACAATACTTGATAAGAGGCGAAGGCAATAGAGAGCGCCCCTCTTCATCTGACACTGAATAAGACAGATACAAATGATGAGATGGACTCGACAGCGCCTGGTAAATTAAAAATTGCTCATCTAGCAGCCGTTCTTTTCCTGTCTCTGCGAGTTCTGCTCCTGCTCGTTTTAACCACTCCCGGTCATCCTCAGACAAAACACTTTCGTCAGAAGGACGTGCGGGAATAACGCCATCATTTACCCCAATGATAAACATACACTTCACTTGATACATTCTCGATAAATCCATACTTCCGATAAATACTTGGTCGAGTGAAGGCGGAATTAAAGCGAATTTTAAAGAGGCCAATCCTGTATCCATCATCTGTTGGAATAAAGGAAATGAGAGCTCCTCCCCACCGAGCATTTCAACAAATTCATCCATTAATTGAATAACAGCATCCCATACTTGTCCATGCTGCATGGCTTCAGCTAATCTACCTGCTTCTTCAGCTTCCAGCCTAGCCTTTTCAAGTTTATCCGGCACTTGTATTTCCTCTAAGAAGACATAAACTGCCTCTACCATGTCTTTTACCTTTTGCGCTTTTTTCAGCCTTTTTTGCAATTGGAAAAGCGGCGGTGCGATCCATTCCTTTACATCATTCAGCATCTGTTCCATTTCAATTTCTTGATCTGTTTGTCCAAAATCCTCATCTAAGGATTGGAATCGCCTGTAATGGAAACGGGAACCGTTTGTCCAGCGTTCTCCTTTTACACCATAAGCAATACAGTAGTTTTCAAGCTGGTCTGCCTGTTCTCTCGCTTTGTTTTTGGCAAGTTCGAGCGGAAATAAGAACTCTGTCTTCACGCAGCGAAACACGGCCTCATAACGCCAGTTTCCTTTTATGACATCCAAGCTTGAACGAATTAATTCAATGAGCGGATGATACTGCATCGATTCATTTCCATCAATAAAAAATGGAATATCGTAATCTCGAAAAACCTCTTTTAACGTATCTTTATAGTCGTCTACATGCCGCGCTACAATCGAAATATCTCGCAGTCTAAGTCCTTCTTCTCTCACTAAATGAAGAATTTCTCTCGCTACTCCCTCAATTTCAGCTCGTTTACTCGCACTTTTAGACACTGTGAGATGAGGGGTTATTTCCTGATATGGCTTCACCGGTCTCTGCTCATATTGCCGTTCTAAATAAGCAAGATCCGGCGTATGAAGATGACGGTTATTTTTCTCCAAAATGTGCTCAGAAATGGACGCGCCGCACTCTTTAGCAAGCTGATAGAGCTGGAAATACGTTTTACCTGTCATACGAAATAAATCAAGTTCATTTGGCTGTTTATCATGATAGGAACGATCCACTGTGAAAGCAGCCGTTATTTTCTCAGCATGCAGCAGAAGCTGTTCAATGACGAGAAGCTGCTGCGGTGTAAATTGATAAAAACCATCTATATAAATGTGTGCTCCTTTTATTTCATCAGATAAAGGAATTTGCTCCGTGAGAAGCGTCAAATAGTCTTCTGAGTGCACATATTCATCTTGTAAATGCTGCTCCATCTGCTGATAAAGAACATGCAGATCATGCAATTTCTCGGCTGCCCGTCTTTCTTCTGTATACTCTGAATGCATGCTCGATAATGAAATTTTTTCAATATCCTCAGGCAGCATGCAATATCTCTTGAACTCAGCCATCGTCTTTTCGATTTGCTCGACAAACCCCGGCTTATCACTCGCTTTTTTGAATACCTTAAACTTTTCTTTCTCCTCTTCAATCACTTTTCTTAAAAGCATTTGAATTCCTGTGCTTGTCACAAATTGCCGGTTCGCTCCGCCAGTCTGCTGTAAAATAGACCAAGCAAGACGCGTGAAACTAAATACTTTGGCCCTGATCATCCCGCCAGCTTCAGACGTTTTTGCAAGCTCGTATTCCATTAAGAATGTCATTTGATCCGGGACTAAAAAAATGATTGGCGGACCCAACGGATCAAGCCGAAGCTGTTCTTTGATTTCCTCTAAGATTGCAGTCGTTTTTCCACTCCCCGATCTGCCTGCTAAAAACTGAATCTCCACGCTCCACAACACCTTTCTTATGTACTCATATTCTAGCGAAAATAAAAGTAAATAGCTATTTTCCCCTTCTCCTTCCTAAAAAGATATAGGCACCTTTCCTTACTCTTCTCATATCATAAACCATCATGAACTCAAAGGAGGCTGGCAATATCATGTATTACGGTTATTACGACTACCCGCCATATGACATGCGCCAAAACACAAGAATCATTTCAGACCTTGAAAAAGCAATCAATGGTGAATATTCTGCGATCCAATGCTACGAAAAACTTGCTCAAAGAGCAAAAACTCCTGAGGCAAAAAAAATCATTCAAGAAATACGCCAGGATGAAGTCAGACACTATCAACTATTTTCAAAGCTGTATTATTCTTTAACAGGTAAAAATCACAAACCAAGCGTAACAGAACCTTGTCCAGATCAATTTAGAGAAGGGCTTCTTTTCGCATTTAAAGATGAACAAAGAACGGTCGATTTTTACTTAACGATATCAGATTATGTCCGGGATCAAGGAACAAAAGAGCTGATGAAACGTATCGCTCAAGATGAACAGCAGCATGCGGTATGGTTTTTATATCTTTTAACGCACCATGTGTCTTAGATAGTCCTATTTTAATAGGAGATCGTATGTTCCGTCAAAAAATGAAATCGGCTTTTTGTTCATTCAATCTATCAAATAAAATACTATTCTCAATAAATCCCTCATCTCTTTCACTTTTTCAAACGTGAAAACGACAATTTGAGAAATAAAAAAACTCCTCTGCCACAAATAGCAGAAGGAGTTTTTTCATGATCGTTTAATGAAATTTTGCTTCATTGCTTTGCTGCTGATGTTTTAGCAACCCATCAATGGACAGCATCTTACTGCCGCTGAGTGTTAAATAAAGGGCCATGACAAGCAGCGATAGTTCAAATTCATAACCGCCAACAAATCCTTTAGAAAAACCAACCGTAATAATCGCCACAGCCATAATTGGTACAAATAATGCTGCGAAAATACGTGTTCCTAGACCTAAAATCAAGGCGATACCACCGACCAGCTCAATTGTCTTTACAATATAGGCCATAAATTCCGGTACACCGATTTGTCCAAAGAATGCCGCTGTTCCCCCCAGACCTCCTTGATATGCCTGAAGTCCGTGTAGAAAGAAGATAATACCTAAAATAACACGTACAAAAAGTGTTCCTATTTCTTGATTCGTTTTCATATAGTGATTTCCTCCTGTTTTTACACTACATAATGTAATGTTAATAAGTAAAAAAATTAGTAATTTAGGTTAAGCATAATCATTAAGGCCACCATGAGAATGGTTGATGTGACAATGGGAATGATGGGTACATTGAAAGGAATATTGTATGTTGGATTTAAGATCTTCTGTATTCTTAAATTCAATGCCCGATCTCCAAAGGATACCGCAAACTTCGTTTGTTTTTGAAACTGCGTTCTCTTTTTAATCAGCTTCAAAAGGGCTTGCCCTACTCCAAGCTCAGTGCCTGTCTGCCGAATCGCATAGTCATCTGCGATCACTTCACGAAAAACGGAATAGCTTTGTCTCATATGCTTTAACACTGGAATGTACCAAATAACTTTTGTGAGCATTGAGAATGTGAAAGCCTTTAAAGGATCATAGCTGTATTTGTGGTGTAATTCATGATAAACAACAGCGTCAATCTCCTCTTCATCCAGCACGTCCATGAGAGACGTTGATAAGTAAACCTTTGGGTGAAGCATCCCCATGGCAAAAGCAAGCGGTTCATGACAATGAAACACAATGATGTCATTTGCATATTTCTCAGATAAAGATTCGGTCGAGTTGTAATCGACTGCAAGCATCAGATTTTGCTTGAATTGAATGTACGTTTTGATTTGCTTCGTCATATAGAAAATCGCAAATCCCAGTGTGTAGAGGACTAAAGCATCTAGAAAATATTTCAAAGGAGTGAATCCATAGAATTCGAGAACAGACTGGCATACATGAATAAGATTATATGCTTGATTCCAGCCAAAAAAGCTTGAAAGCACGTAATAACCCATCTGATAAAAAATCGTTAAACCAATCAATATACCGCCTAAAAACAGCAGGCTCGATTTCATTTTATTCATTTTGCTGCTCCTCTTTTTTGGATGCCAGCCTTGCTTCAAGCACTTTGAGTAATTCAGGGTCAGCACTTTCAATTGCATCCACCATATGATTCACTGCCAGTGGACCAAAATCGTCCATCAGCCCTTGGGTAATCCATTTTGTCTGCTCATTTAGAAATTCTTCTTTTGTTAAAATGGGATTATAAATAGATGAACGCCCTTTTGTTTTCTTCTCGACAATTCCCTTTTCGGTTAAGCGGTTCAGCACAGTCATCACCGTGTTGAAATTAATCGGCTTCTCATCTGACAGCTTCTGCTGCACTTCTTTAATCGGCATACCCTCACCTTGATAAAGGATCTCCATAATCCTTCCCTCTAAAGGACCGAAAAAGCGATTCAATCCCTTTTCATTATATTTAAAAGAAGGAATTTTCATGTCATCACCTCACACTAAGGATTGTAGTGTAATTGAAAATGATAGTCAACAGATAACCAAAATAGGGGAAAATCGTTGCATATTACCTTGCTTCTTGGTAAAAATTACGAACCTATTTATATCAATAGGCAATCTGATTCTCGATAAGATAATCTTATGAAATTGGTAAAAAAATTCGTATTTTATTTATAGAGACTTTTGTATTATAGTGAAGATAACAACATTTCACTTACTGAACAAATTTATAGGAAGAAGGTTTACATGTGATGAAACAAGGAAACAGCCTTCGAACCGATCTCATTTTGATCGCGATAAGCGGTTTAGGTGGATTTCTTTTGTCTTTAACAGGAATGTCTATTGGCTGGATGATCGGAACATTAATCACGGCTGCATTTATTGCCATGCGACGCCCCGCCCTGTTTCAGCGTAAAGGAAACAACACCTTGCGTATCCACAGCAGATGGCTACTCCTTGGTCAATTTATTCTCGGAATCGAACTCGGACAGAAAATGAACATGAAAGTTCTTCATATTTTCACTGAACATTGGCTCCCTGTGAGTTTCATGCTCGTTTTTTCTATTCTACTGGCGATGCTCTCTGGCTTTGCCTTATGGAAGCTGAGTAAAACAGATATGCTGACCAGCTTTGTCGGAACAGCACCAGGCGGTTTATCTGCTATGCCAGGGATTGCCCAAGAGGTTGGAGCAAATACAGCCGTTGTCAGTCTCGTACAAACAACACGTGTATTAATGGTGGTACTCACCATCCCATTTACGGTGTTCTATTTAAATACAAAAAATCCAGCGGATGCAGCTGCAACCGTGCAAGGGAGCGCCTTTTCATCCGGCGTTTTCACCCTGTCAAATATCTCGTGGAGTATCGCACTTATTTTAGGTGCCTGGCTTATGTCACGCCTCGCGGTTCGTCTTCATTTCCCTGCCCCTTGGCTGATTGGCAGTATGTTAGGAGTTGCAGCTCTTCAAGTAGGTGCAGGTGCTCTCATAGGTCATGATTTGATTCCTTACTGGCCAGCACAAGCGAATATCGCGTCACAGGTATTTCTAGGTGCAACCATCGGTTCAAAAATGAATAAACAGATGTTTGTCGGGCTAAAAAACACGTTAATTGTGGCCGTCGTCAGCTCAGCTGGACTGATTGCTGCAACGGTTCTCAGTTCAATTGCCATTGCAGAGGTCACAGGCATTTCTGTCATTACAGCCATTCTTGCCTTTTCGCCTGGCGGTATTGCAGAAATGGCAACAACAGCAGTCACACTCCATGAGGACTCAACCTTTGTAGTAGCTGTACAAGTCGTTAGAATCATTCTTGTCATTGCGATGCTGCCACCGTTTTTTCGATTCTTACATCATGTCTGGGCAAAAAGACATCCTGAATATAAAGCCGCAAAATAAAAAAAGAGACGCTTTGCATGTGCAGAGCGCCTCTTCTTTTATTCATTCTGATTTCTTTTGACACCAACTACTTGATCCTTTGAAATCGTTCCAAAATGCCGGCTGTCGAAGCTATGTATTCGGTTATCTCCGATCACGAAGTAATGGTTTTTTTTGATTTTATCTTGTCCTGTGATAGCTTTCAGCTGAAAATCTCCTGTCAGGACATTCCCCATTTTATGTTTTTTCTGCTCTTTTAAATAGGGTTCTTTCCATTTTTCCCCATCGACAAATAACTGATCATCTACATACTTGATCGATTCTCCTGGGAGCCCAATGACCCGTTTGATCAAAATTTGATTTTTGGGTCCGTGAAATAACACATAATCAAACCGGCTAATTTTCGTGAGTTTTGGCGAGAACTTGTTGATTAATAATTCTGTTCCATCTGTAAATGTAGGGTCCATACTAACCCCTTCTACTTTATACTTCACAAACATGAAATTCTTTACCTGGAACAATAAGACGATGCATGTAATAATCATCAACCACAGCAATGGCTTCTTTTTCATTAAGAGCCTCCTTTGTCCTCACGCTTGCTCATTCGAATATTCAACCTATTTTCTACTCTCTTTCCAACATACCATAATAAAACGATAACTAGAACCGCAAAAACACTTCTTAACGGATTCTTTACTAAAGCAGAAAGATCATAACCGATAAAACTAATGATAAAGAGCATGACACACTTACCAGCTAAAGCAGCTAATGAAAATTGCCACATGCTAATTCTTGATAAGCCTGCGACAACATTGACAGCCGCAGAAGGTGTAAAAGGAAAGCAGAGTAAAATAAATAACGGACCAAATCCCCGCTTCTCTACCCAAAGCATCAATTTCTTAATGGAAGGGTGTCTGCTGATAAAGTTCAGCATTCTCATCTGTCCAAATTTTCTGATCAGTAAAAAGACAAGAATAGACCCTGCACTTGCACCGATCCAGGTTAATAAAAAGCCTTCCCAAAGGCCGAATGCATTTGCATTGGCCACCGCAAACGCCACAAGTGGTAAAAACGGAAGAAATGCTTCAATCAGAGGAAGCAATATAGCGACAATTGGTCCAAAAGCCTTGTAGCTTTCAAAAAATGATGTGATATTTTCATGAGTAAATAGAAAAAGAAATGATGTCAACTTGTTTGACTCCTTCAAGGTTTGTCTACATTTCATTTTACATGGAAAACATAAAAATATACAAATGAATCCCACTCGCCCCCTTGAGATTGTTTGACTCATTCGATATAATAAACAAGAACATTTGTTCTATTCATAAAGAAAGCAGGCTTGGACATGACAAGACTATCAAGAATACAGCTTCAGATGATGGAACAGGCCATCTTTCTTCCAATGGTCATCTCCATCCTCAATCGTGACCTGACACACTTAAAACAACATCAAACATTTAAACTAAATGAACCATACATTCAGCTTGTGACCTCTGTGTTAAAGGAAGCACAGAAAGCACTTTACGAACTGAAGCAGCATTTACGTAAAGAAAATATGAAAGTACAGCAAATTGAACACGATGAAGGATTTACAACGTATCTATTTATCATAAATGGCTATGAAGAAAAGCATAAATACTTTAATCCGCGTATACGTCACCGGGTAGAGGAACTGCTGACTGCATATTTTCTGCATCAAGCAAATTAACTTCTTGCTGAAATGCGGCGCGGTACCCATGCAAAAAAAGCCTGCCGCGGCGGCAGGCTCCTTCTTATTTATGATAATTCAAGCTGTTTTCTCAGCTCTGTTCTAACTTCTTCTAATCCTGGTCCATCTAACTCAAAGTAATACACATTCCCAGGCTGATAATCATGGCCCTTTAGCTGAATCGTATCCACTGATTTCAATGAGCTCAGTAATGGAAAAAGACCGATGAACTGTTTCATGGAAAGGTTGGTTGAGACATTATCACCAAGCGTATCAATGATGTTGTCGTATGACGGGATCGAAGAAATCGATTTAGATTTTTCAAAGATGGCTTGAAGTGCTTCCATTTGGCGCTTTCCGCGCATGAGATCACTATCAGCCTTTCTCGTTCTCACAAAGGCCAAAGCTTCTTCGCCATTCAGTCTATGAGTGCCTGTTTGCACTTGAACTTTTCCCTTTGAATCCTTTTCCATCTGTTTTGCGATGCTTTCATCTTCAATCGTTACGTCAATTCCATTTAGCTCATCCACAATGTCTTGAAACGCCTTAAAGTTCCCTGAAATCACATAGTCTACAGGAATGTTCAACAAGTTTTCGACCGTTTTGACTGACAAATCTGCACTCCCAAACGCATGGGCGTGAGCAATTTTATCATATCCTCTTCCCGGTATATCTACATAAGAATCACGAGGAATACTGAGAAGCTTAATGGTTTTGTCTGTTCGGTTCACCGCCGCCAGTAAGACCGCATCACTTCTTGCTTCATCTACCGTTTCACCTGGACGGCTGTCAATTCCAAGCAGCAGCACCGAAAAGCTGTCCTTTCCTGGATCAAAAGCTTTCACACGCTTTTGCGAGGTGTCTCCTCTTTCTAATGATACTTGCGCCTTATTCGACGCTTTTGAAATTTTATAGTATGCGTATCCAGTCACGGACACTGCCATCACCATGACAAATGCCATGATAAACAGCACGGCTTTTACCCAAGGCCTTAGTCTTCTTTTTGATCTTTTTTCCTTCATCCTTTCCGAACCCTCACTCTATCTTAGTCTATCAATGTAGGTTCCACTATAACATATTTTGATGAAAGTTTCCTGCACGCAACATATTTTTATGAATCCACAATAAAAAAGCCGCTCAAGATGAGCAGCTTTCGTTCATTATTTTTGGCTAATACCTTGTTTTACTTCACCAATCATGGCAGATAATGATTCAAGCCCGCCGCCGGATAGATACCACATGTCAGAGTTCAAATACACCACATGGTTGTTTTTGATCGCTTTGACTGATTTCACGTAATCATTCTCAACAAGCTGTTTCGCAGACGTTTCTTCTCCGATCGCTGCGCCTCGATCAACGACAAATAGATAGTCTGGGTTCGTTTTGACCATGTATTCATACGAAATGCTTTGACCGTGTTTATCAGATGGCTCAAGCTTTTGATCTGCCGGTGTGATACCAAACACATCGTGGATGAGACCGTATCTTGACTTAGGTCCGAACGCTGTCATTTTGCTGTCGTTCGCCATGATCACCAGCCCATTTTTCTTTAACTCTTTTGCTTCTTTCTTTAAAGCATCCACTTTTTGATCAATGGCTGCAAGTTCTTCTTTAACTTTGTCTTCTTTATCAAAAACCTTGCCTAAAGTTTTGGCATTCTTTTTAAATGATTCCATATAATTGGCATTGTCTACATCCATATAAATCGTAGGGGCAATATTAGAAAATTCATCGAATGCATCTGCTTGACGGTGCTGGATAATGATTAAATCCGGCTTAATTTCTGCAATTTTTTCAAAGTTCGGCTCTTTTAATCCGCCGACATTTTCATATTTGTCTCCTTCATATTTTGATAAATATTTAGGCACCGCTTGTTTCGGTAAAGCTGTTACATTCACACCTATTTTGTCTAAAGTATCAAGACTTCCCATATCAAACACGACCACTTTTTTCGGGTTTTTCTTGATCTTTACACCATCTTTATTCAGTATGTCTTTTACCGTGACGGTTTCCCCTTTTGTGACTTCAGTTTTCCCTTGGTTCCCGCAGGCAGCGAGTACCACGATTGCTATTAATATAGTCATCATCCAAGTCCATTTTTTCATACGTAATCACCTCTTCATTTTTTTAAGAAAAATATAAGCAAATGTGCTCACCACGAATAACTTCAATCGGTATGCGCATGTCATAAATTTGTTCAAGTGCATCTGTTTGAATCACTTCGTCCACTCCACCTTCTTTAATGACCTGTCCATCTTTTAAGGCGACGATATGATCGGAATACACAGAGGCAAAGTTAATATCATGAAGAACCACAACAATTGTTTTCCCAAGATCTTTGACGAGCTGCTGAAAGAGCTTCATCATCTCGACAGAATGATTCATATCCAAATTGTTTAAAGGCTCATCTAAGAAAATATAATCTGTATCCTGCGCCAGCACCATTGCAATAAAAGCTCTTTGTCTTTGTCCACCGCTCAGTTCATCTACATATTGATGCTGGATATCGGCAAGCTTCATGTATTGGAGGGACACATCAATCATCTTCTCATCCTCTTTTGTCAGATGACCCTGCGAGTAAGGGAAACGGCCAAAGCTGACAAGCTCCCGAACGGTCAGCCGCACATTCATATGATTGGCCTGCTTTAAAATACTCATCTTCTTTGCAAGTTCCTGCGGAGGGTATGCACTATATGGCTTGTCTTCTAAATAAGCTGCACCTGAGTCTGGCTGAATCAGCCGGCTCATGATGGATAAAAGCGTGCTTTTTCCCGCACCATTCGGACCAATGAGAGACGTCAGCTGTCCCTTTTTCACACTGATCGTTGTGTCGTGAAGCACTGTTTTTCCGTTATACGCCTTACTGACGCCCTTCATCAAGACCATGAACGACTCTCCTTTAACAGTAAATAAATAAAATACAGTCCGCCGACTAAATCAATCAACACACTAAGCGGCGTTTGAAAAGTAAATACCTTTTCTACAAGAAATTCCCCGCCTACAAGGGCAATCACGCTGATAAAAAAAGAGCCTAATAGCAAGTATGTATGCCGGTATGTCCGAAAAAGCTCTCGTGCGACGTTTACGGCGAGTAAGCCGAGGAACGTAATTGGTCCGACAAGTGCCGTTGCGATAGACACAAGGACAGCTATCACGATCAGCATTTTTTTTGTGATGCTGTCGTAGTCAATGCCTAGATTCACCGCATGTTCCTTGCCAAGAGACATGACATCTAATTTGGAGCGGAATGTCCAAATGTAAACACACAGCGCCGCAAATAAAACAGAAGCGATCAGTAAGATGTCCGTGTTCATGTGATTAAAGCTTGCAAAGGATTTATCCTGTACGACCTGATATTCATTCGGATCGATCAGCATTTCCATAAACGAAGAAAGACTTTTGAATAATGTCCCAAACACAATTCCAACAAGCAGAAGTAAGAAAATGTGTTTATTTTTGCGTTTGAACATGACTGTATACAGCAATACAGAAAATAGAATCATCAGCCCAACGCAAAGGAAAAAATTAAGATTCTTATTGACGATCATTAAATGAGTCGACCCAAACACATAAATAATCGCTGTTTGCAAAAACAAGTACAGTGCGTCTAAGCCCAATATGCTCGGCGTTAAGATTCGATTGTTGGTCAAAGTTTGAAAGACAACAGATGAAAAGGCAATCGCGCCTCCCGTTAATGTCATCGCAAGCACTTTCTTTAAACGGCTTGGGACTGTGTACGGCCAGTAGCCCATTTGAAAGGTAATAAAAATTACGATCAACACGGCTGCAATGGCTGCAATCAGACATAATATACGTTTCTTATGCATAGCGTTTCCTCCTTAATAACATGTACAGGAAGATCGCACTCCCGATGATGCCTACCATGAGCCCAACTGATATTTCATATGGATAAATGATCACCCTTCCGAGCACATCACAAATCAGAACAAAAATAGCTCCTAGTAAAGCTGTATGCGGGAGGCTTTTTTTCAAGTGATCGCCGCGGTAGATCGAAACAATATTCGGAATGATTAATCCAAGGAATGGCAGCATCCCGACAGTTAAAATGGTGACAGACGTAATCATTGAAACGATCACCAAACCAACTGCCATCACACGTTTATACGTTAAACCTAAGTTGACAGCAAAGCTCTCGCCCATGCCTGCCACTGTAAAGCGGTCAGCATATAAATACGCAATGATCAATAGTGGAACGCTCACATAGAGCAGTTCATAACGCCCTTGGACAATAAGAGAAAAATCCCCTTGAAGCCATGCGGATACGTTTTGGATCAAATCATATTTATAGGCTATAAACGTAGATATTGAACTGACAATCCCCCCAAACATTAAGCCGACTAATGGTACATAAATCGTATCATTCACCTTGATATGCCGCAGGATTTTTAAGAAAAGAAGATTCCCAGCTAAAGTAAATAGAAACGCAATCCCCATTTTCATAAGCGGATTCGCATGTGTAAAAACAAGCATTGCTGCTAAAATACCAAGCTTCGCCCAATCCATCGTTCCTGCAGTGGTTGGTGAAACAAATTTATTCCTCGTCATGCTTTGCATAATAAAGCCGCATAAACTAAGGCTCATACCAGCAAGCACAATACTCACGAGACGCGGGAGGCGGCTTGAAACTAACGTGTGCACTTGTTCATCTGTTAAATGAAACAGTTCTAAAATGGACAGATCCTGTACACCGACAAACAGAGATATACATGCCAAACATACAAATAACAAACTTAATTGATACAACTTCATACAGGTTTCTCACTTTCTATCAAGCTCTATCCGCCATAAATGATTATCATTATCAATTAAGCGACAGTTCATATATTATCACATCTAGTGAAATATTCAATAGCGGTATAAAAAAGACGAAAACTCAAAAAACAGCCTGCGGCAGCGGCTGCTTTTTCTCTTATTGAATATTCAATTGAAATTGTCCATTCAGTTCTTCTTCTGCTTCTTGAAATAACTGACGCAAGTTCTCAGCATAATCACCAAGAGCGTCTTTGCTCGTTTGAAAATTCACCCATGTCAGTTCAACTGGAAGAGTCACCTCGCCTGTCAAACAGTCCCAAAGGGCATCAAGATTTTTTCCGTAATAGTCAGGAAGGTGTAAAACTGTTTTTAGCTGGTCATGAAGCTCTTCTTGCGACCTGCACGCTGCGCCATCAAGCTGCACTTTTTTCATGTTCATCTTCCCCTCTCCTCTCTATATTTTAAACGAATTGGAAGAGAAAGAGAAAGATGGACATCTTACTTTTGTTTCTGCCCGACACCTGAGATCAACAAAATGAGGAAGGCAGCAAAAGCAGCTGGCGTTGGCATTTATCCATTAAGTCCTTATTGTTTTGAAAGCAATCGAAAGGGATTACTGCTAGGATTCGCCTGTACGGACGAAAGCATGATTCAAGAGGGCGTACGCCGTTTAAAGAAAATCCTTCACATCTAAAAAAGCCTGGAAGGTTTACTTCCAAGCTTTTTTAGGATGATTGCTGAATCTGACCTACTTCTTCCATAAATGCGGCTGTCTGCTGCAAGCCATCCTGAAAATGAAGGGTAGCGGAAATAAACAGCTTTTCTTGATCGGGATGCTTCAAGAGCTTTTCCACCTTACTGATCCCTTTTTCAAATGAAGCAAGGCCTGTCTTTAATTGTTGATCGGCCTTTTGGTAAGCAGCTGGAACTTCTTGATGATCAAGCCCTTTTTGAATCACACGATCAAATGCTTTCGTCGCTTCTGTCAATTTTTTATTTGTTTGGATCTTTCCATGTCCATCTGAGATAAACTGATCGGTCATATTTTCATATGCTTTATTTAACTCATCCATATAAGACTGCACCCATTGTTCATAAGCAGCTTCTTTTGTGTCTTGCTTTGAAGGCGGCTGACCTGCTTGCTGACAGGCTGCTAGTAATGTCAAAGTTAGGATAAATAGCAGCACCAAATGTGATTGTTTTTTCATACAGAGCCTCCATTTCTTCATCATCCCATTCGTTCATATCGGTCAAATATAAGCATCCTTTACCACATAAGATTTCTTTTATTGTAACAGACAAGCTCGTGTCTCTTCTGTGATTTATGGATAAATGAATGAAAATATGTCTAAGGATTCACATTTCCCTGTCATTTCCCAAACAACCAATAGACGACGAGACATACGTATTTGGTTTCAATGAATTCTTCTTTATGATGTAGCGGCGCCTTTTTGCATTTCATTCATGCTGGATAAGAGGTCCAGCGGCTGCTCTGCCGCTGGCTTTTGACTAATATTTGTTTCGAAGCTCCCTTAATATAAAATCGTATACGAGATTGAGCTGCTGTTCTTTTGGATACAGCATAAATTCTTGTTTCTTCGGAAGACCTCCATCGAGACGATCTTGAAATTTCGTTCGGAGATATGCTGTCCGGTGCACCTGACTCTCAAATGATTTATATGAGACATCAAGTTTGACGGCTTGTTCGTTTGTAAAGGTGACCACCGTGTCTCCGAGGGATGATTCTTGGAAGGTATGAATGTATTTGTGGGAGATCCAGCCGCACTGAGGACGGTTGGATGAATAGGTTGGGAAAAAATACAGATGATTGGATGAGTCAATCACAATTGGGGGTTTGTGAGAAATTCCTGTTACTTCGTATGTTCCCGCCTTTCTGCCTGCATAGCTTGAGCCGAAGAATCTGCAGCTGCGTTCAATAATTTGCAGGGGCTTTAATTCAACGTAAAAGCTTGTCTCTCTTTCTATAACTTTTGAATATACTCTTTTTCCTTCTTCAACTGGAAGGACCGCCATTGTTGTTTGATTAATGACGTATGAATCTAAAGGTGTTTCACTAATTCCTGACACTTCATTTCCTCCTGTGTTAATATTTGGTTATTTGAGATACTATTAATCTATCACCAACATATAAGAAACGACAGGATTTTTTTAAAATTTATTAAAAATCATCTTTTTATCATATTTTTTAGTCCATTCGATCTATCGAAAAGCCATTTTTAAAGATATATCACATCCTGTCGATTGGACAAAGGTGTCGATTCTGCTCAAAAATAAATTGTCTAAAAATTATAAATTTTTGTTGATTTTTTCTCCGCCAATCCATATACTATAAAAAAGGCATCGGGGGGATTCTTTATGAAAGAGAAAAAAACGTATGCTGAGCTCATGAAGTCCCGCAACACCCAAAAAACCGAAGAAAACGGCGTCACCATTTTAGACATCTATATTCAAATGGTTTTAGATGAGGCGCTTTATAAACAGCGCTTAACCTTCCTAAGAGAAGAGATTGATAAGGCACTGGATCAGCGTGATGAAAAGCGATTCAATGACTTGTCAGCTCAATATGCAGAACACTGCTTACATCAATCATGATGATTTTACTTGCGGCAGAGAGACAGTAACTCGTCTCTTTACCGCAAGTTTTTTGTTTATCCATTTAAAATGGTCCCGCCATTCACATGCAGCATTTGTCCATTCATATAAGATGAGTCTTCGCTCGCTAAAAATAAATAACTTGGCGCAAGCTCTACTGGCTCACCAGGACGTTCCATTGGGACATCTCCGCCAAATTCAGAGACTTCTTTTTCCGTAAAGGTTGAGGGAATCAGCGGTGTCCAAATAGGACCGGGAGCTACTCCATTCACTCTAATCCCTTGTTTAATGAGCGATAAAGATAATGATCTCGTAAAGGTAACGACCGCCCCTTTTGTGGATGAATAATCGATCAATGTTTCATGCCCTTTATAGGCGGTGACAGAGGCTGTATTAATGATACTGCTTCCTTTTTTTAAATGAGGAAGAACAGCCTTTGTTAAATAAAACATGGCAAAAATATTCGTTTGAAACGTCCGAAGAAGCTGATGCGAGGTAATTTGCTCAATGCTTTTTTGTGGATGCTGTTCCCCGGCGTTATTCACCAAAATATCAATGGAACCGAAGGCATCTTTTGTTTTTTTGACGACCTCATTAGAAAAAGCCTCATCCCCTAAATCACCTGCAATTAAGATGACACGGCCTCCCGCTTTCTCAATATAGTCCTTCGTCTCCTCGGCATCACGATGTTCACTTAAGTAAACAATGGCGACATTGGCACCTTCCTTCGCAAATAAAACAGAGACTGCTCTTCCAATCCCGCTGTCTCCACCTGTCACAATGGCTGTTTTTCCTGCTAACTTTTTATTCTGCACCTCACGATCAAAGACAGGTCTAGGGTTCATTTTATATTCAAGACCCGGACGTTCATTTTGGTGCTGAGGCGGTAATGTTTTCTTCGGCTGCTTTGTTGACACGTTAGTCCACTCCTTCCTTTTATCTTGTTTATTTTTATGTGCTGGCTGCTTTTTTATGTATGACGCCCCTGTTTCCTTTCAGATGTATGATTTTCAGCATTGTGGAAAAATTATACACAACAAATCAATGGAGGCGACAACATGGAACAAGAACATAAAGGAATGGAACAGGCAAAATCGTTATGGCTGGCGGATAGTCAGAAGCATTCTTTTCCTGCTGTCAGTGAAGATCTCACAGCAGATGTGATCATTGTCGGCGGCGGTATTAGCGGTATCGCTGCGGCGTTTGAAATGACAGAGCGAGGATTAGATGTGATCATCATTGATGCCGAACAATTGCTGCAAGGCACGACCGGACACACAACGGCTAAAATCACCTCACAGCATGATGTGTACTATTATGAGCTGATTCAACAAATTGGGATGCCAAAAGCACGTTTGTATGTAGAAGCAAATGAGAAAGCAAAAGACCTCATTCAAGCTCGTATCAAAGAGCACGACATCGATTGTCAGCTAGAGATAAAAGATGCTTACCTTTATACAAAGGAAGAAAGCGGTGTAAAAAAGTTAAAGAAGGAATTAGATGCCTACAAACAGCTTGGTATTGACCGGGAATGGAAAACAAAGCTTCCTTTTGACGCTGACATTAAAGCAGCCCTTGCGATGACCAATCAGGCACAGTTTCATCCCCTTCATTATCTCAATGCGCTAATCGACAAGCTCCTAGAGCGAGGTGTACGTATCTTTGAACAAACAACCGCTGTTGATGTAAAAGAAGGGAACCGCCCTGCTGTCGTCACAAAAAGCGGATATCATCTGACAGGGCGCTATGTCATTTCATGCTCACACTTTCCTTTTTATGATGGAAAAGGACTTTATTTCACCCGTATTCATCCAGAGCAATCCTATGTCGTAGCAGCTAAAACAACCAAACCACTCACAGACGGAATGTACCTAGGAATTGACCAGCCTGCTCACTCTTTAAGAACGGCAGAATGGGACGGAGAAGAAGTAGTCCTCATCGGAGGAGAAGGCCATAAAACAGGACAAGGCGGAGATGAATCCGCTCACTATGAAGGACTAGAAACGTTTGGAGATGCCACCCTCGGAATAGAAGAAGTGCTGTATCGCTGGTCAACCCACGATATGGTCACAATGGATCAAATCCCTTACATTGGCCGCCTGACCAAACACCACCAGAATATCTTTGTAGCAACCGGCTTTAGAAAATGGGGCATGACTACAAGCCACGTCGCTGCCACTCTTATCGGTGATTTAATTGAAGGTAAATCGAATCCATACGAATCAATCTTTACGCCATCAAGACCTGTTACTGACTCTTTCGTCAAAGATTTCGTTAAAGAAAATGCCAATGTCGCTGCCAAGCTGATCAGTGGTAAATTCAAACGAACTGATCAAACAATCGATGATTTAAAACCAGGTGAGGGCGGCATTATCTCGTATGAACATAAAAAGTGCGGCGCCTATAAATCAGAGGATGGGAATGTCTTTCTAGTCGATACAACATGTACTCACCTAGGCTGTGAAGTGGCTTGGAATAATAGTGACCGCACTTGGGACTGTCCGTGTCACGGTTCACGTTTTTCCATTACTGGAGAAGTAGTAGAAGGCCCTGCTAAAAAACCACTAAAAAGGTCATATAAAGAACAGTAAAATTTCACTCGTCCCCCCCTTTAAAAAATCCAATATTATCCGATAAAAAACATAAAGTCTGATATTTTTGATGATTATGGGGGGACAAACACATTGTTATTTAAAAAAGAACCGAAAAGAAAAAACACTGCTTTTTTCACACAGCAGGATGATGGGATAAAACGAATCAACTTCTCGAACAATACGGACATCGCCAAACAAATCAAAATGATTGACCTGACGCAGCATGACCTATTGATATTAAAGCAGCTCAATCCAATTGTTCAGGATGATATTGCACATATTGTTGATAAGTTTTATAAAAATTTAGAAGTCGAGTCTTCCTTGATGCATATCATTCAAGACAATAGTTCTGTCGATCGTTTGAAAAAAACACTCCGCATTCATATTAGCGAAATGTTTGCAGGCGTGATTGACGAAGCCTATGTGGCAAAACGCATTAAAATTGCGCAAGTTCATTTACGGATTGGACTCCAGCCTAAATGGTACATGGCAGCATTCCAAGACCTTCTGCTATCAATTATGGATTTATTCGCTAACCATATCCAAGATTTCAAAGAATATCAGACAGCGGTCAAAGCGACGACGAAAATTTTAAATTTAGAGCAGCAGCTTGTTCTAGATACATTCCAAAATGAATATTCTAAAATTCGTGATGAAGCAGAAGAGCAGCAGCAGGAGCTTCATACAAAAATCACAGAGACTTCAAATTCGCTTGCTTCGCTCTTCTCAAACACAACAAGTGCGGTCGACAAGCTTGTCTCAAAATCGGATGAGATGGCGGACATGTCACAAGCTGGAACACAAATTTCAGCACAGGTCGAAGAAAAATCAATCGGCGGTAAAAAAGAATTAGAAATTCAGCAAACACAAATGAATCAGATTGATGGCAGCATGACGAAGATTGAAACAGAAATTAAGCGTCTTGAGGAAATCGCCAAACAAATTGAACAAATCTTTGGGATTGTCACAGGCATTGCAGAGCAGACGAACTTGTTATCTTTAAATGCTTCAATCGAATCTGAACGAGCAGGAGAACATGGAAAAGGCTTTGCTGTCGTTGCAAACGAGGTGCGCAAATTATCAGAGGACACAAAGAAAACGGTTTCAACTGTATCTGAACTTGTCAACAATACCAATTCACAAATCGCCATTGTCTCTCAGCACATTGCGGACGTGAATTTACTTGTGACAGACAGTAAAGAAAAAATGACACAAATCAATTCACTCTTCGATGATATCGTCAGCAGCATGAACTTAAGCAAAAACCAAAACGGAAAAATTGAAATTGACCTTCAGACTTTCCTTAACGAATTGAAGGAAGTCAAACAAACGGTGTCTCAAGTTGCAAGCTCCGTCGAATCCTTAACAAGCCTGACAAATCGCTAATACAGTCTTTTTTCTTCTGCTTTAGTATAATAGAAGAAAAGATAGAAAAGGCGGGATTTGATTGACAACAATTTGCCTAGTCAGACACGGGGAAACAGATTGGAATGCAGCGAAACGAATTCAAGGACGAACAGATATCCCTTTAAACGACACAGGTAAATGGCAGGCTGAACAAACTGGACTTTACTTAAAGGATGTCCATTGGGATGTTGTCATTTCCAGTCCACTAACAAGGGCAAAAGAAACGGCACACTTGATTTTAAATCATGTCCATGCTCCACTTGTCATCATGGATGATTTTATAGAACGAGATTATGGTGACGCTGAAGGCATGTCGTTTGAGGAGCGTCAGAAGCTGTTTCCAGATAAACAGTATCCAAATATGGAACCAATTGAGACGATTCAAAACCGAATGCTAGAAGGTATTGAGAAAGTCAGAGCCGCCTATCCAGATCAACATGTCCTGATCGTGGCTCACGGAGCTGCTATCCATGCTTTACTCACCACTTTGGCAGATGAACATATGGGTCTACAGAACACGAGACTTGTTAATGCTTGCTTAAATTATGTGGAATGGTCAGATGGTAAATGGAAGGTCCGTGATTACAACGTGGTCAGCCATTTAACTCAATCCGCCCCTTCTTAAAGAGCCTGTTATCTTAGCAGGTTCTTTTTTATGGCAAAAACAATGATAAAATAATATTTTTTTATATCGAAATTCGAAATAGATGCTAGACGATTCTACCTATTTTATGGCTTTTCGGGTATCGAATATTTAACCGGAAATGGATCATGAGAAAAAAAGCACACTCCCTTTTTAATAGAACATCGCTGAAATGATAGAATAAACATATTTTACCACCAGTTCCAAGTGACTTAATTCCCCAATTTTCGCTAGGACTTTCACAAAAATTCGGGTCTACTCTTATTTGCCTACTTCCCTTAAACTGAATATACAGAATAATCAAACGGTTCATTCTTATAGACTACGGATGATTATTCTGAAATAAGAAAAAAGGGATGTGGAATGTGCGTGAAAAAGAAAAATGTGATGACAAGTGTTTTATTGGCTGTCCCTCTTCTGTTTTCAGCAGGGTTTGGAGGATCCATGGCAAATGCCGAAACGGTCTCCAAAACAGATAGTGAAAAAAGCTATATTGTTGGTTTTAAAGCCTCTGCCACCACAAACAGCTCTAAGAAACAAGCTGTCATTCAAAATGGTGGAAAACTAGAAAAACAATACCGCCTCATTAATGCTGCACAAGTGAAAATGTCCGAACAAGCCGCCAAGAAACTTGAACATGACCCTAGCATTGCTTACGTAGAAGAAGACCATAAAGCAGAAGCATATGCACAAACCGTCCCTTATGGAATCCCTCAAATCAAAGCTCCAGCTGTACACGCTCAAGGTTATAAAGGTGCTAATGTCAAAGTAGCTGTCCTTGATACTGGAATCCACGCTGCACACCCTGACTTAAATGTTGCAGGCGGTGCGAGCTTCGTCCCTTCAGAGCCAAATGCCACCCAAGACTTTCAATCACATGGAACTCACGTAGCAGGAACCATTGCTGCCCTTGATAACACAATTGGTGTTCTTGGGGTCGCTCCAAGCGCTTCCCTATATGCTGTGAAAGTATTAGACCGTAATGGCGACGGACAATACAGCTGGATTATTAGCGGTATTGAATGGGCTGTAGCGAATAACATGGATGTCATCAATATGAGCTTAGGCGGACCAAACGGCTCCACAGCGCTTAAAAATGCTGTTGACACAGCGAATAACCGCGGAGTAGTTGTCGTTGCCGCAGCAGGAAATTCAGGTTCATTTGGCTCTACTAGCACCGTTGGCTATCCAGCAAAATACGATTCTACAATTGCTGTTGCCAATGTAAACAGTAACAATGTCAGAAACTCATCTTCTAGCGCAGGTCCTGAATTAGATGTTTCTGCACCTGGTACTTCTATTTTAAGTACGGTGCCAAGCAGTGGATACACTTCTTATACTGGAACATCTATGGCGTCTCCTCATGTAGCAGGAGCAGCAGCGCTTATCCTTTCTAAGTATCCGAATCTATCAACTTCTCAGGTTCGCCAGCGCTTAGAAAACACGGCAACACCGCTTGGTGACTCATTCTATTACGGAAAAGGGTTAATCAACGTTCAAGCGGCTTCTAACTAATCCAAATGTGATAATAAAAATCCGGCTGATCCAGCCGGATTTTATTTATTCCTGCTTTTTCGGCGTTTTCTCTTTTTCCGCTGCTTTTTCCATATCCATAATTCTTTCCATCATGGTCGGGTGTCCATAGCGGAAAATCTTCACTAGAAATGGTGGATTCACCTGGGAGAGCCCTGATTTTGCAAGCTTTTGAAAAGACGTTACGCCTGCATTCCCGTCTTTTGTCATGTTCACCGCATATTCGTCGGCTGCCCGTTCTTGATGCCTTGACACTGCATTTGTAAAAGGTGAAGCTGCAAATGACAGCATGGAAACGATGATTAAAAGAAGCGGAAGAGCGGCGATGTCGTTAGACACCTTGAGTCGAAATGAGGCTGCTCCTTTTTGATAAAGATAAAAATAAAGACGGTCGATTACAAAAAATCCGGCCAGTGACAGCACTAAATATCCTGCTAACCCAATATAGACATGTTTCATGACGTAATGTCCCATTTCATGCGCCATGATAAATAAAATTTCGCGGTCTTTCAGCTTTTGCAGTGTTGTATCCCATAAAACAATACGCTTATTTTCACCTATTCCTGTGACATAAGCGTTCATCGTATTCGTTTTTTCAGACATATTGACCTCGTATACATGATCTGCCGGAATATGCGCTTTGTCTGCCAGCGTTAATATCTTCTTCTCTAGGGCTTGATCCTTTAGTGGATAAAAATTGTTATATAACGGATCAATGACGACCGGCTGTATAAAGAAGAGAAACAGCGTAACTGGGACTGTCAAACACCACGCATACAGCCACCAGCGCTTTCTTCTCTTTTGAATCAGCCAAAAGAACACAATAGCACAAAGGGCAAGGAGCGGATATTGAATCCAAAAATCCAGTGTTTGATCTTTCAACCAGCTTGCCGTACTTTGTGAAGATACTCCGTAGTGTAAAGACAGCTGATAGCCAATCCATTTAATTGGGAATGAAATGATCATTGTTAAAAGTGACAGCACAAACACATACACAAGTTTGCTTAAAAACTTGAAACGGGCTGCTGCCAAGCTCCAGTCTGCTATTTTCCGTGAAAACCCTGAAATGAGCAAAAGAAAAAAGACATACCAATCTAATGGGATGGTTATGAAATACAGCAGGTTCCGTATGTTCGAGAAATTCTCACTGATCACAAGCTCATGGCTTGTCATAAAAGTATGCGGATCTGCACTTGTCTCTTTTATACTTTCAGGTACCGATGAATCCCCCATTAGAAACAAATACGAATAAATAAAAAGACCGTACAATATGTATGCTACCGTTACAAGAGCTATCCATTTACGTACTCGCACAGGTCAGCCTCCTTTCCATCCCTCTCTCTATTCTAGTCGCGCATTTTTTCGTTTAGAACCTGTCTCATGTGGCTCCATCATAGCATGCCCCATCTGAAAAAGCTTTCGCGAAAAAAATGATTATGCGGCTCAAAAATCGGAGAAGCTACATGTAAAACAGTAAGTTGGAGGATCAAAATGAAGAAAATCCTTGCAGGAGTTGTGATTTTTGGACTTTTATTAATTACTTTCTTTTATGTGTTCAGCCGGACGAGCGAAATCTTTGATGAGAATCGAGCAGAAAAATTGCTGCTCTCACCTGCGAATGAATCAATCTCTTATGAAATAGATGATAAGGACACAGCAGAAGATTTAATTGAAGAATTAAATAAAGGCAAACAAACAAGCAATCATCTCAAGAAAAATTTAAAAAAGCCTGATTATATCGCCAAGGTGATGTTCGGACGAACAAACGGCACCACCTTCCAGCTTTGGACCAACCGATCACAGGTCGTTTTTTTAGTTGATGGAACGTTTTATGAACTGAATCAAAAACAGTCGAATTCTTTTCAGAGACAGTTAAAAGAAGCCATTCAAAAGAGCTAAAATGTCTTTGAGAGAAAACCTTGAAGTGCGGGGATTTGTAAGGGAGCCTCCTCATCAGAGACTCCCTTTTTTTATTTACTTTCTTCTGCTTGATACTTTTCTCTTAGCGCTCTTCTTAAAATTTTACCTGTTGTGTTTTTAGGAATATCATCTATGAAATGGATCGTTTGGGGCTGCTTATATTTTGCTAAATAGCGTGAACAATGTGTGATGATGTCTTCTTGATTGATGTGAGCATGTTTCTTAGGGGAAATGTAACAGACGACTGCCTCTCCTGTGTTTGGGTCTGGCACACCGATGACAACGGCTTCTGCTACACCTTCATGTTGATATAGTACTTCTTCTACTTCTCTTGGATAAACATTATAACCGCCAACAAGAATCATATCCTTTTTCCGATCGACAATGTAAATATATCCGTCTTCATCTCTTCTCGCCAAATCGCCAGTATACAGCCAGCCGTCTCTTAGTGCAGCTTCCGTATCTTCTGGCATTTGATAATAGCCTTTCATGATGTTTGGCCCTTTTGCTATCAGCTCTCCGACTTCATTAGGACCGACTTCTTCTCCAAGTTCATTCACAATTTTATTCTTCACATTCATAATGTCAGTTCCGACAGAACCCGGTTTTCTTTTTCCGTCAAGAGGATTGAATGCAGTCACTGGAGATGCCTCTGATAACCCATAGCCCTCAAGGACCGTAACTCCGAACTTTTTCTCAAAGCCATGCAGTAAGGCAACAGGCATTGAGGCACCGCCTGATATACAGATCCTCACAGATGACATCGCTTCATTATGCCCCTCCTGTCGGTACAAATAGTTATACATGGTGGGCACACCAACAAATAGCGTTGGCTTCTCTTTTTCCATCATGCGCAAAAGCTCTGACGGGCTGAAATGCGGCAAGACATAAATCGTCGCACCATGAATCAACGGCGCATTCATACAGACTGTTAAACAAAATACATGGAACATTGGCAAAGCGGCAATGACCTTGTCCTTTTTATCAATCGATAAATACTCAGCGACATCTCTGGCATTTGAATAAAGGTTGAAATGAGTCAGCATGGCACCTTTTGGTTTTCCTGTCGTGCCAGATGTAAATAAAATAACAGCGGTATCATCTGGCTGAATGGAAGGGTGTACGTTTTCATTCGCAGCACCTGTCACAAGCTTTCCAAAGAAAACAAGCCGATCAGATACTTCCTTGAAGCTTGATCTGCACGCCGCTTCATTTTCTGCACAAATAATGACTCTTTCAATGGAAGGAAGCTGCTCATACACCTGCTCGTACACTGGCAGAAGCTGTTCAGGCGCAACAATCCCTTTAACATCACCTGTGATGAGCATATATCCAATTTCACTAGGTGTGTATGTTGGGTTAATAGGCACAACGACAAGCCCTGCCTTTAATGCGCCAAAAAAAGAAATGACAAAATGCGGTGAATTTCCTAAAATAAGCGCGATATGATCCCCGGCTTGAAACCCTTCGCTCACTAATCCATCTGCAAAACGCTCGATACTTGTCATCAGCTCTCGATAGGTCCACTTCTTTCCTTCAAAGATCAATGCGATATTTTCTCCCTTCGTCATCGCCGTCTGCTGAAGATTTTTGATCAAATCCATTCTCCCACCCCTTACATGTCATCAATGAATGAATGGCCATTCATTTTATGGCCGAACATTCCTCCTTTCTATTATAATCGACAATCGAAAAAATCCACAAGATCAAATGTAAATCGCTTTCATTTCCTTCAATCAAAAAAGCACTGCTATGCCTAGCAGTGCTTTCCCGCGATTAATAAATCAAATCAAGAAAATCCTCTTTTGATACGTTGCCGAAATAGTGACGCATGTCCATATTTTCTAAGACGTCACTGATCGTTTTACGATCATATTGCTGGCCAATGAGCCGCTTCTCAATATCGGCAATATCTCCTACGCCAAAGAAATCACCAAAGATTTTGCAATCCTGGATCATCCCTTTTTTCACTTCTAATCGCAAATCAATGGAGCCTGCAGGGAATCTCTTAGAATGCTGCAAATTAAATTTCGGTGAACGGCCATAGTTCCATTCCCATTTTTGATAGCGATCTCGGGAAATCTCGTGAATCTTTTCCCAATCCTTTTCAGTCAGGCGATATTGAGGCACGTCCCCATTTGTATCAAAAATGTAGCTTAAAAGAATTTTTCTAAACTCTTCTGTTGTCATTTTTTGATCCATCAGTTCACTAATATTGGCAACCCTGCTTCTAATTGATTTAATGCCTTTTGATTCAATCTTTTCTTTTTTCACATTTAAAGCCGAAACGACATGTTCAATTTCTGAATCAAATAGCAGTGTGCCGTGGCTGAAAATACGTCCTCTTGTTGCGAACTGGGCATTTCCAGAAATTTTACGTCCATCTGCCATGATGTCATTTCTGCCGCTCAATTCAGCTTTAACGCCTAGCTTTTCAAGCGCTTTGATAACTGGCTCTGTGAACTTTTTAAAGTTATGAAAGCTGTCTCCATCATCTTTTGTGATAAAGCTGAAGTTTAAGTTCCCTTTGTCATGGTAAACTGCACCACCGCCGGATAAGCGGCGCACGACTTTGATTCCATTGTCTTCCACATACTTTGTGTTGATTTCTTCTATTGTATTTTGGTTCTTTCCAATAATGATCGACGGCTGATTGATGTAAAACAGCAAATATGTTTCTTCTGGATCTAAATATTTTAAGCAATATTCTTCAATTGCCAAATTAATCATTGGATCATAATGTTGTTCGTTATCGATAAACAGCATCTCTATCTTCCTTCCTTGTTCCATCTAAGCCCTGAATGGGCAAGCTGTATACTGCCAGTATATAACGCCTGTGCTTCATTGACTAGGTCTTTATGACGGCCAAAATGGGGCAGATGGGTGATGATGAGTTCCCCAACATTTGCTTCCTTTGCAATCTTCCCTACTTCCGTACTGTTCATATGTCCGGCACCTGATCCATCTTGTCCAGCGTAAAAATTGCTTTCGGCAATGAGCAGATCTGCCCCCTTGCTAAATGGAATAAATGCCTCCTGATAGCTTGAGTCTGCTGTATACACGACCACAGCATCTTCTGCCTGAATTCTCATAGCATAGCATTCTGCCGGATGAATCGTTTTCAAAAAATCAATTTGAAAGGGTCCGAGTTCAATCCCTTCTTCTGGCTGGTAAGGCTTTGCCTTTGTATGTACATCATCAGAAAGCCGCCCAAATGCTTCTTGATCACCAGTATGTCCATAGATCGGAAGCGGGCCGCTGCTTTTTCCTAAATGATATCCCACTAGCTTTGCATATTGGAGTGGTCCTATATCTGCAATATGATCGTGGTGATAATGAGAAAGGAGAACAGCATCTAGTTCTTCTATATCAATGTATTGCTGCAGCTTTGAAAGAACACCGCTTCCGCAGTCTACAAGAAGACGAAAGCCATTTGATTCAAAAAGGTAGCCTGATGTCGCTTCACCAGCTGCCGGAAACCCTCCATAGCATCCAATCACGGTTAAGTTCATCGTCATTTTTCCCTCCTTTTCTAAAAATCCCCTTCTTACAATATACCCATTTTTCAAGGAAAAAGCATTCTTCCTGCCTATTGTTACAAAACAGATTGACAATTATTAATCTGTTATAATACAATAATAGCAACAAATCGTATTGGAGGATGACAAATGCTAGGAAAAATCACAGAGTTTTTTAGAAATTTGCCCTCAAAGAAATGCACAAAATGTGGAAATGATTTAATGGAACAGCACGAGTGTTACGGTAATGAATGTGAGGAATGCTCACAAGTAAGTTATCTTAAATAAGGAAATAAATTGAATAAAAAAGCACTTTTTTCCTCCGTCATCAGTTGGAGTCAAAGGTGCTTTTTATTTTTTCTGAAAAATAGGTAAAAAGGTAAAACCCTCGTCACAAAAGGGTTTTTTAGTATTTTCATATGATGACTTTTAGTTCTGAAGACACTTTTTATTGACTCGAAACAATGGAGGGGGTTCTAAATGTCTATTTTTTCTAATAATTTTGTATTTTCTTAATATAATTTAATCGTGGACGAACCTCTTTAAATTTAGTTATACTTTAATTCATATATTAAAACTTAATATGGTGGGAATATTCCTTTAATGAATATGTTAGGGAGGAAATCTATGAAAAAATTAAAATTTGGATTGGCTACTCAAATCCTAATCGGTCTTATTCTCGGTGTTGTTGTTGGGGCAATCTTTTTCGGTAACCCAGGTGTCGAGACATACTTAAAACCAATTGGAGACTTCTTCTTAAGGCTCATCAAGATGATTGTCATACCAATTGTCGTATCCAGCTTAATTTTAGGTGTTGCAGGTGCGGGTGATGGTAAAAAAGTAGGGAAACTAGGTTTTAGAACCATTCTTTATTTTGAAATTATCACAACATTTGCGATTGTCCTTGGTCTTGTGCTTGCAAACTTTGTACAGCCTGGTGCAGGCGTTGACTTTGGAAATACGGAAAAGCAAGATATTAGTCAGTATGTTGAAACGGAAAAAGAGCAAAGCAGCAAATCAGTTGCTGATACGTTCCTTCATATCGTTCCAACGAACTTCTTCCAATCATTGGCGGAAGGTGATTTGCTTGCGATTATTTTCTTCACTGTGCTATTTGCACTTGGCGTTTCAGCGATTGGCGAACGCGGTAAACCAGTGCTCGCCTTCTTCGAGGGTGTATCACATGCCATGTTCCATGTCGTCAATGTTGTGATGAAAGCTGCACCATTTGGTGTATTTGCACTCATTGGTGTAACCGTATCAAAATTTGGTCTTGAATCTCTCATTTCATTAGGTAAGCTTGTAGGTCTTGTTTATTTTGCGCTCGCTCTCTTCCTTATCGTTGTATTCGGAATTATCGGAAAGATGATTGGCGTCAATATTTTCAGATTTCTTGCTTACATGAAAGACGAAATGCTTCTTGCCTTTAGTACATCCAGCTCTGAAACAGTTTTACCAAGAGTCATGGATAAAATGGAGCGCATCGGATGTCCAAAAGGAATTGTTTCGTTCGTTATCCCAATCGGTTATACGTTTAATCTGGACGGCTCCGTCTTGTATCAAGCCATTGCTGCGCTTTTCCTTGCACAGGTATATGGCATTGACCTCACGATCGTCCAGCAGCTTACACTAGTTCTTGTGCTGATGGTAACATCTAAAGGAATGGCTGCCGTTCCTGGTACTTCATTTGTTGTATTACTCGCGACATTAGGAACGATCGGTGTACCTGCTGAAGGTCTTGCATTTATTGCAGGTGTGGACCGTATCATGGATATGGCGCGGACTGTTGTTAACTTAACAGGAAATGCACTTGCAGCTGTTGTCATGTCTAAATGGGAAGGGCAGTATGACCCTGAAAAAGGACATCGTGTGATGACTGGACAAGAGGCACCTGAGCCAACACAGCTTTCAAGCTAACCAAAAAGAACCCCATCTATCAGGGGTTCTTTTTTTATGCTGTGATTAATGGTGATTGAACATAGTAGTAAAGGAGATCCGCTGTATGGACAAGTGAATCTTCATGTGTTCTTTCAAAAGCATGCGAGGAATCTATACCAGGACCAATCAGTCCATGAATGATATCATGCCCTGCTCTAATGGCTGCTGATGCATCAGAGCCATAATAAGGGTAAATATCAAGGCGGTAATCAATGTTGTTCTCTTCTGCTAATGCAGCTAAATGCTTGCGTAATCCATAGTGATAAGGGCCGCTCGAATCCTTTACACAAATCGATACACTGTATTCATCTGTCGATTGACCGTCACCGATCGCACCCATATCAACAGCGAGATATTCCACTGTTTCTTCTGGAATATTCGAGTTTCCGCCGTAGCCAATCTCTTCATTATTGGAAATTAAAAAATGCGTTGTATGCGGCAATGTGATGTTTTCCTTTTGAATCCGGTGGATGAGCCGCAAAAGCAGCGCAACACTTGCCTTATCATCAAGATGTCTTGATTTAATAAACCCTGAAGATGTCACTTCCACTCTCGGATCAAATGAAATAAAGTCCCCTACTTGAATGCCAAGTGCTTTGACATCGTCTGCATTTTTCACCTTTTCATCGAGACGAATCTCCATATTTTCTTGGTTTCGTTTCGCTTTTCCAGCATCCGCATAAACGTGAACGGATGTTTGATGCATAAGAATGGTCCCTGTGTATGTATAGCCTGATGCTGTTTCAATTTCACAATATTCGCCTTCAATTGAGTTATATTGAAAGCCTCCAATGAGTGCAAGACGAAGCCGTCCATTTGATTTAATTTCCTTAACCATCGCACCGAGCGTATCGACATGCGCTGTCAGCATGCGGTGTTCTTTGTCATCTGTCCCTTTGATTGTGGCAATTAATCCGCCTTTTCGATTTCGTTTTGTCTCAATATTTAAATCTTGTAAAAAACGTTCAACAAAGCCGATCACTTTTTCCGTATTTCCTGATGGACTTGGGATTGATACGAGCTTTTGAATCAGCTGAACGGTTTCGTTTACTTCAGTTGTCATTCGGCATTTCCTCCTTTGTCTGAAAGCAATTCCTTCCATGTATGCCTTTTTCAGCATCTCTTCTTAAAATATATCGCTTCAGGTTCGAGATGTCTAATTTCAAATGAAAAATCCTTCCTCTATAAAGAGAAAGGATTCATGAATTAAGCTTCGTCCTGTTTCATTTTTCTTACGTTCCAAGCAAAGTATGCTGTTGTTGCCGCCATCATGATGATCGCAACTGTTCCAAGGATCGCTGCTTGGTGCCATAAATAGCTGTCATCACCACTTGCAATGATCGTTCTAAATCCGTTGATTGTATACGTCATTGGAAGCAGACTATGAATGACTTGGAAGAATTTCGGCACAAGCTCAAGCGGGAATGTACCAGCACTTGCTGCGAGCTGAAGAACCAAGATAATAACGGCAATGAAGCGTCCTGGGTTCCCCATAGTTGTCGCCAGTAGCTGAATGATCGCTAAGAATGTCAGACTGACGATAATCGCAAAGAGATAGAAGCGCCAGAGGCTTTCCACCTCAAGACCAAGCCCAAAGATGAGCATGGAGCTTGCAATGACTGCTTGTAGGATACCGACAAAGAGGAGTACGCTATATTTGCTGAAAAACCATTCAAACGCGTTTCTAGGGCGTCCAGCAGGGTCTTTCATTGGGAATACAACGGTGAGCATGAGAGCCCCTACAAAGAGTCCCATCGATAAAATATAAGGTGTGAGCCCTGTACCATAATTATCGATCTTTTTCGCTGTATCATTTTCTGTTTTCACGGGACTCGCAATCATATTGTAATTGTCTTGACCCGCATCAATTTCTCCTGTTTCATCAGCGGCACTTTTTAATTTATCGGACAGCTTACCTGTACCGCTCTTTAAATCTCCCAATCCTTTATCGAGTGATTTTGAGCCTTCAGCAAGCTTAGATGTGTTGCTTTGGATATTCGTTGAACCACTTTCCAGCTTATTTAACGCTGCACTCAGCTGGCTTGAACCATTCGCAAGCTTATCTGCACCGCTTTTCGCTGTATCCAGCTTTCCATTTGCTGTTTGCAGACCATCTTGTAATTGGCCTTGACCTGCTTGGAGCTTAAGTGCACCTTGATACAATTTATTCGTACCAGATGTCATTTGATCAATCGCATTTTGTATCGCGACTGTAGATGTGTACAGCTGTTCCGTTTTCTTTGGCAGCTGTTTGACTTGCTGCAGCTGAGCTTTTGCAGAAGCAACCGCAGATTGAACCTCACTTGCATCAGGCAGTTCCTGCAAGGCCGCTAAGCTTTGTTCAAGTCCAGACAGATCTGGCAGTTCGATTTTAGGCAGACTGTCAAGCTGATCCATTGCCGCCTTTTTCTCTTCATCTGTCATTGAGCTGTTTTGGATGATGCTTTTTACTTTAGCATCTCGATTCGATAGCGCTTCTTTTAATGAAGCAAGTTTTGTACGAAACGTTTTTGCGTCTTTTTTCACCTGATCGAGTTTAGGCGCCATCTTTTCAAGGTTCGCTAATTCTGGTGACGACAAGACTTTTTCTACTGCTTCAATTTTTTCTGAAAAAGATTGTGCTTTGTTGTTTAGCTGCTCAATACCCGCTGTGAATTGTGGCATTTTAGAAGCGAGCTGCTGATGACCTTCACGGCTTGTGTTTAACCCTTCAGTCAATGTATCAATTCCTGTACCAAGCTCTCCAAATTTCTGATCGATGGTTTGATAGCCTGTTAAGAGCTGGCCAAGTCCGCTGTCAAGAGATTGTATCCCTGTGTTCAGTTCACCCATTTTACCAGCAAACTGATGAACACCTTCGCTATAGGTTAACGTTCCTTCAGCCAATTTTGCTAAATTGTCCTTTAACTTGTTACTGCCATCTTTTGCATTTTTTGTTCCGTCATCAATTTTCTTCGCACCATCGCTTGCTTGATCTAAGCCTTTTGCAATCGTTTTGAAGTTATCAAAAATGACCTCTGCATAATTTTTTGTGACTTCCTTTGAAACCGAATCTTTTAATTTGATAATGGCATTATTCGCAATTTGTGACGCCGCATAGTTGGCGCCTGGATTCGTATAATATTTCAGATTCGATTTTTTTGGATGCTTATCAAGGACTGTACTTGCATTTTTCGAGAAATCCTTTGGTATTTCCACGACGAGATAATAATCCTCATTATTTAATCCCTTCACTGCCTTTTCTTCACTATCGACAAAGTTCCATTTGAAATTATCGTTTTTCTTTAATTCCTTCACTAAATCATCGCCGACATGCAGTGTCTTCCCGTCATAATGACTGCCTTCATCCAAGTTGACAACCGCTACAGGCAACTGATCGACTGTACCATATGGATCCCAGTACGCTTTTAAAAATACACCGCTGTAAATCAGCGGAATAAATAAGACAGCTAAAATCGGGATCAGTAGTTTTTTGCTCGTCACAATGTCTTTCCATTGATTCCGAATTAAATTCATTGCTGTTTTCCTCCCATAGATGAATGACTAAATTTAGAATTTGGTCATTTGAACTAAAAAAAATTATGGTGCTGCTAAAAGTCCTTTGAGTACATAAAGTTCCAGCGACTCGGCCACCTCTTCTTTTGTTAAAGGCTCGTATCGCTTTTCCCAATCAAAAATAAGTGCAATATATAGTTTCACCATCACAAATGCAGTCAATTCAGGATCACATGGCTTAATGTCGCCTTTATCAATCGCTTCTTTTACTTTCGTTTTGATATAGCGAATGATCATTTGCTCCATCTTCTCAATCATTTCCTTGACCGCTGACGTGCCAAGCTCCGCACTTTCCTGAAAGATTTTGATTGTGAGCTGGTGGTTTTTTCGAAATTCCAATATTGCAAAGAGTGCTAAGTGAAGGTTTTCAGAGAAACTTTTTTCCTCATCCATTGCTTCATCCGCAATTTTCCTCATCTCCATTAAAAGGGATGTGAAAATTTCATCGAACAGCTCTTCTTTGTTTTTGAAAAAGGTATAAATAGTTCCTTTTCCGACGTTGGCAAGCTTCGCCACAAGGTCCATTGTGGTGGCTTTATACCCGAATTGAGTAAATGCCTTCGTAGCCCCGTCTAAAATCATTTGTCTCCTATCAACACTCATGATCTCACTCCCAAAATGACTATTTGAACGTTTTGGTCATTAAGTACAGAAAGTAATATACCACACCCTTTTCCCCGGATGCAACAACTTTGTTCACATTTATGATTCCCAACTCTTTTCGATTGATTCGAACATGAAAAACTCCCTTTCCATGACAGAAAAGGGAGTTGTTTTTTTATGAAAATAGGTAAGATAAAGCTTCTGAAATAGCAGCTTTTCCTTGATCAATACAATCAGGGATTCCGACACCTTCAAAAGCAGCACCTGTGATATAAACACCAGGATATAATTGCTTAAACGTTTCTCGCATGTTCGAAATAGCTTTTTGATGACCGACGTGATATTGCGGCATGCTCGTCTTCCAGCGAGTCACTGTCGTCAGTTCTGGATCTGCTTTAATATCCATGATTTTTTTCAAATCCTCCAGCACGATGCTGACGATTTGATGGTCTGACTGCTCGACAATTGATTCGTCGCCAGCTTTCCCTACATAGGCACGCAATAGCGTTTTTCCTTTAGGAGCTGTATGCGGCCATTTTTTGTTCGTCCACGTACAGGCTGTAATAGAGAAATCACTGTTTCTTGAGATGACAAAACCAGTACCGTCATATTCATTATGAACATCCTCTTCTTTAAAACCGAGTGCCACCGTTGCAACAGAAGTAGATGTCATATCATGCAAGTACTGAAGCCCTGCTTCTTTTGGAAACATGGAATAGATCGATTGATGCGGAGTTGTCACAATGGCTGAATCAGCAAAAAGCGTTTGACCGCTGTCTAACTGCACACCGTAGCCCCCATCTGTTTTTTCAATCTGCTTCACTTTTGTCCCTTTATAAATCGTTGTCAGCTTGAGCTTGCTTTCTACTGCTTCAACAAGCGCTTGCAGTCCTTGATTGATCGTTTGGAACTGCCCTTGTCTTTTCGCTGTCACTTGCTGCGCTTTCGCATGCTGCTGTGATTTTTTCATCCCAAGAATCAAACTGCGATGCTTTTGTTCTGTTTGATAAAACTGCGGGAAGGTGGACATTAAGCTGAGACGGTCAATGTCACCTGCATAAATGCCTGATAGAAGAGGTTCGATTAAATTCTCAACTACTTCATCACCGACACGTCTTCTAAAAAATTCACCGAGCGACTGATCTTCTGTTTGCTTGCTTTTTGGCAAGACGAAATCCATTGCGGCTCTCGCTTTTCCTGCAACTGAAAAAAGACCGGTTGTGATGAATGGGCTGATTTGAGTTGGAATACCCATGACAGCGCCTTTTGGCATCGGGTGAAGGGTTTCATTGACTAGTACATATGCCTGCCCTGTTTCATTATTGACGAGCTGATCTGCGAGACCCACATCCTTCGCCAGCTGCGGTCCACTGACCTTTCTTTCTAAAAATGAATCAGGTCCACGTTCAATGATGTAGCCGTCTTTATATAATGTTTGTATTTTTCCACCTAGCCTAGGGCTCGCTTCAATAAGAGATATTTGAATGGGAAGACCTTTTTCTTCGACTTCCTTTTCCAAATAGAAGGCGGCGGCTAAACCAGTGATGCCACCGCCAATGATGACAAGGTGTTTTTGATTGTCATGCATAGGATCGCCTTCTTTTATATAATTACTTGCTTTCGTCAAGCTTCTTTAATACGACAGTTGCGAGAGCATCAATAAATGCTGGTTTCGCATTTGGCATTTCTGGACGATAGTAGGCTGCACCGATTTCATCTGTCACGACTTTACATTCATAATCGTTGTCGTATAACACTTCAAGATGGTCAGCGACAAATCCAACAGGCACATATACGAACGTTTTATAGCCTTTTTGTTCGAATAGGTCCCGTGTTAAGTCTTGAACGTCTGGTCCAAGCCATGGATCAGGCGTGTTGCCTTCACTTTGCCAGCCAATTTCATAATGTTCAATTCCTGCACCTTCTGCAATCATTTTGGCAGATTGTGCGAGCTGATCAGGATATGGATCTCCTGCTGCAATAATCTTTTCAGGAAGGCTGTGTGCAGACACAATGAGTACGGCTGATTCTCTTTCCTCTTCACTCATCGATGCATACGTATCCTTCACTTGTTTCACCCAATAGTCCACAAACTTCGGCTCATCGTACCAGCTTTCCACAGACGTAATCTTCAGATTGCCAAGCTTGTCTGCCTCATCTTGTGCACGCTTGTTATACGATTTCACGCTAAAGGTTGAAAAATGCGGCGCAAGAACAATACTCACTGCTTCTGTGATGCCGTCCTTGTGCATCTCTGCAACTGCATCCTCAATGAACGGCTCAATATGCTTTAAGCCAATGTAGACATGAAATTCAATGTCGTCTTGGATGTCGTTCAAATGATCACACAAACCATTTGCCTGCTGTTCGGTAATTTTTGATAAAGGAGAAATACCGCCGATTGCCTTGTAGCGATCCTTCAAATCTTGCAGCATCTCTGGCTCCGGCTTTCTGCCTCTGCGGATATGTGTATAATAACGCTCAATATCTTCTTCTTTATATGGGGTGCCATATGCCATGACAAGAAGTCCCATTTTCTTTTTCTCCACAACCAACACTCCTTCAGATCATTTGAAATAGTTTAGATGGATGATTTTTTATGTTTCGCTGAATAATCGTGAATAAAATCTGTCAGCTTCTTTAACGTATCTGGTGAAACATCTGGAAATACCCCATGACCTAAGTTAAAGATAAAGTGATCTGATTTCATTCCTTGATCTAAAATAGCTTTTGCTCTCTCTTCAATGACTTCCCAAGGAGCAAGTAAAATGGTTGGATCAAGGTTCCCCTGTAACGTTTTTGTGAGCCCTTCTTTTCTTGCTTCGTCTACACTCATACGCCAATCCAGTCCAACCACATCAAGCGGCAGGTCATGCCAGTCTTTCGCTAAATGGCTTGCTCCAACTCCATACATGATCATTGGGACGTTTTCAGACTTCAGCTCTGTGAAAATTCGCTGCATGACAGGCTTAATGAATGTCCGGTAATCTGCTGCATTTAAAGCACCAACCCATGAGTCGAAAATTTGAAATGCACTGACCCCGGCTTTTACCTGCGCGCGTATGTACGTAATCGTCATATCAGCTAACTTGTTCATAAGCAGCATCCACGCCTCAGGATCACTGTACATCAGCGCCTTTGTTTTATGATAATTTTTAGATGGACCGCCTTCAATCATATAGCTTGCCATCGTAAATGGTGCGCCAGCAAAACCGATAAGTGGAACATTCAGCTGCTCCTTCGTTAAAAGCTGAATGGTATCAAGCACATATGGCAGGTCTTCTTCAGGATGAAGTTCCCCAAGACGTTCGATATCTGCTTTAGATCGAATCGGTGCATCAATCACAGGTCCAATTCCATTTTTAATTTCTACGTCCACTCCAATAGCCGGAAGCGGGGTCATAATATCTTTATATAAAATAGCGGCATCTACACCATATTGTTCTACAGGAAGTCTCGTTACATAAGCACATAGCTCTGGCTGATGCGTAATTTCAAATAGCCCGTATTTTTCTTTAAGGGCACGATATTCAGGCTGTGAGCGTCCTGCCTGTCTCATATACCAAACTGGTACATGGTCTGTTTTTTCCCCTTTACACGCCTTTAAGAACGTGTCATTAAAAACCTTCGTTTTTCCCATTACCTTTCATTCCACCTTTCGCCTTATACTCTCTTTTTGTACAAGGCTCAAACCTGCTTTTACTATACCGTTTTTTCAAGGCACGGTATACTAAAGCGGCTCAATGTTCAAAAAATCGCCGAATATTAACGTCCAAAAGCCTCTGGCTTGACATATGGACTGCCTTCGCCTTCTTCTTGCGTTTGGGTATTATATGGAACAACCTTATACTCTGCATTTGAAAATACATTGGCATACGGCATTGTATAGCTGCCCACGCCTGTCACTGTGTCGATCAGCGTCTCGCTTCCATTTCTCTTTTCATAAATGCGGTATTCAACGCGTTTATCCTCTTGATTGTTCCAAGACAGCTCTAATGTAAACAATCCTTTGATTTTAAACGCATAGCGGGCTTCAAATCCTGATAGTCCCTCTAAATGGATAGGCGACTCGAGCTCTTTTATCCCCTCTGGTTTTTCAAACGTTTCATTGGTGATTTGAGCTGCTGTTAAAATATCTTTAAACAGCTGCACCGGGAATTGACTGCCGCCGGTTAAATAGTGACTGTTATCGGTTTTGTCATACCCCATCCAAATCGCACCCGTTGTACTAGGCGTATAGCCGGCAAACCAAGCATCCTTTGTTGCACCTTTCACACCTGAATATGTGGTCGTACCTGTCTTACCTGCTAAATCTCCAGCGTATGAACCGCTCTGGGCTGTCCCGCCTTTGACGACTTGCTGAAGCATTCTTGTCATATTCCAAGCATTCTGCACGCTAAACACTCGTTCTTGCTTACCACGATTCTTTTCTACAGTTTCTCCTTCATCATTGGTGATTTTCTGAATGAAGAAAGGCTTTTTATATACGCCTTCATTTGCAAATGTATGGAAGGCTCCAGCGATCTGTAATGGAGAAACTCCTTTTTCTAAACCGCCAAGCGCCATGGCTAGTCCTTTATCCGAGATATCTATCCCCATTTTCTCAAGATATGATTTCGACGTGTCAATGCCCAGCTTGCTTAACGTCCACACAGCAGCGGTATTTTTACTTTTCATGAGGGCATCCACCATTGTGACCCTTCCTTCATACTGCCCATCGTAATTCTTTGGTGAATAGCCGTCATAGCTTTTTTCTTTGTCTTCAAGCAATGAATAAGGTCTGAATTTTTTCTCCTGCATTGCCGGACCGTAGACCGCGATCGGCTTAAAAACAGATCCAGGCTGCCTAACAGCCGTCACCCTGTTATAGCCTCTCGCCTGATATTCTCGTCCTCCAATGGCTGCTTTCACTCCACCAGATTCGTTATCAATAAATACGGCGCTGCTTTCCGGAGAACCGCTTTTTCCCGGGAAATAACGGTTGTTCTTCATCGCATCATATGCGGTTTTTTGCAGATTCATATCAATCGGAACTGTAATGGTATAGCCGCCTTGAAGCAATTGTTCATGTGAAATGGCATACTCTGACTCTGCTTCTTTAATGATGAGATCAACATAGCTGTCCACCCAAGGCGTTTCTGATTTCTTTTTCAAATGAATGCCTAGTGTTCTCCCTTTTGCTTCTACTGTTTCTGTTGAAGACAAATATCCTTGTTCGTTCATTAAATTCAGGATGGTGTCCCGCCTTTGTTTATTTTTATCAGGGTGTAAAACAGGCGAGTAAGAAGATGGTGCCTTTGGCATCGCAGCGAGTGTGGCACCTTCGCTGACCGTTAAATCTTTGACATCCTTACTAAAGTAATAATTGGCTGCTGCCTGAATACCATAAACACCATGGCCAAAGTATAGCTGATTCAAATACATCTCAAGCAGCTTATCCTTTGAATAATCTCTTTCTAAGTTAATGGCAATAATGACTTCTTTTGTTTTTCGAAGAAAGGTTTTGTCATTTGTGAGAAAAATATTTTTTGCGAGCTGCTGGGTGATTGTACTGCCGCCCTCTACCTTCCCTCCTGCTAATATATCTCGATAAACCGCCCTTGAAATAGACTGTGCATCAATGCCGTGATGCTCATAAAAACGCTTGTCCTCAACAGCCACAAAAGCTTTTGCTACTTTATCAGGCACCTCTTTTAATGACACGGGGTCCCGATTTTCTGAATACATGCTTGTGAGTTCTTTTCCATTCTGATCAATGATTTTGGAGGAAGCGTGAAAAACAAGCTTCTTTTCATCTATGACATAATGTCCTAAAAATAAAATCGTCAGATAGCCAATAAATGAGAGTACGATGGTACTTCCTGCAATGACTAATGGAATGATTATCTTCTTTTTCTTCAAATTAGGTCACCTCATTCCTTTATACGGATAGTATGGGATGTATTGCTTCATAATATGTTTTATGGATTGACTGCCAAAGAATTATATATCATTCTTTTGTTATACTATCAAGCAGGAGGCGGTTTAGATGAATTTCTATATTACATATGGAACAGCAGATTTTTTGCATAAAATCGCAAAGAAACACCATCTGGAAAATCTGCTTTATATGGTCGGAAAAGAACAAGCAGCTCTTTTTCATGAAACGGAGGGTGAGACTGTATTTAAAGCCCCTCATGCCTATGATGTGATTTATGCGAAAGGCGCGCTTGTCCAATCTGGTTTCGTCACCTTGAATCATATCCCTGTTAAGCTTGAAAGCAGAGCACTGTTTGAATCCACCTTTCAGAAAAAGACGAACATCTCAGAACATCAGCGCGGCTTCCAGGCTATTCGCGTTTTAAGACCTAAAAAAGATGAAGAAGTTTATTTGATTTTGACACTTTGGGAATCAGAGGACTTATTTCAAGACTTTCAAGAATCAGAAGCATTCTTTCAGCCACACGAGGATACAGGCTCCATTTTCTCTCGTCCAGCTTACCTCACATCCTATCATGCCGTCACAGACAATTAAGGAAGTGCTGCTCTCAGCACTTCTTTTTTTCATCAAAAAAAGCCCAGTCGATGGGCTCTTCATTTTATGAGCTTGATTTCAGCTCGTACCGATGAATGATCGGCTGAAGCACATAGAAATTCAGCAATATCCAACCTAATAAGACCGGCCACTTCAACATAGGAGAAGCACCTTTCAATTGAATCAGCAGCACCAATAGTGGAATCAAGCAGATCATGAAAAAACTCATTTTTGAGAGAAATGTTTCTTTAATTTGATGCCGGCAGCTTGGACACATCATCATTTTCGTATGTGATAAATGAAATTTTTCGACGAAAGAAAATGTTTTTGAACAATTTGGACAGCTTCCCAACGCTACTCCTCCCTTTCCCTGCTTCATATCAACTTCGACTTTTATGTAAAATGACCTTTTGCTACTGACCACGAAATCCTCTTCTGTTGAAAGATTCTAACAATTACCATACAATCAGTAAAAGAGCATGAAGGAGGTTTTCGATTCAATGACAATATCCACTTTACAAAAAAGCATCAATGAACGTCTTGATGAACATTATGAGGAAATGGTTGAAATTAGACGCCATCTCCATATGAATCCTGAACTTTCTTTTCAGGAAGAAGAAACAGCCGCTTTCATCGCCAGCTACTATGATACATTACAAATACCTACGCGCACCAAGGTGGGCGGTCATGGCGTACTCGCTTTTATTGAAGGAGCTTCTCCGGGACCAACCATTGCCCTCAGAGCTGATTTTGATGCACTTCCCATCCACGATGAAAAAGATGTACCTTACAAATCAACAAAGCCTGGTGTGATGCATGCGTGCGGTCACGATGGGCATACTGCGACACTTCTTGTATTAGCAAAAGTCTTGCATACGCATCGTGATCAATTAAAAGGAAAGATCGTCCTCATTCATCAGCATGCGGAGGAATATGCTCCCGGCGGTGCAAAACCAATGATTGAAGACGGCTGTTTAGACGGTGTCGATGTGATATTCGGTACGCACCTTTGGTCTTCAGAGCCTTGTGGCACGATTCTTTATAAAAGCGGGAACTTTATGGCAGCGGCCGATCGTTTCTCCATTCAAGTCCAAGGGAAAGGCGGACACGGCGCTCAGCCTCATTTAACAAAAGATGCCGTACTCATCGGTTCACAAATCGTCGCAAACCTGCAGCAAGTCGTTGCACGTAAAGTCAATCCGATTGATTCTGCTGTTGTTTCTGTTGGAGGTTTTGTAGCAGAGAATGCCTTTAACGTTATTGCAGATTCAGCTGTTTTAACTGGTACTGCACGATCCTTTGAAGAAAGTGCACGGCATATTATCGAACGAGAAATTGAACAGGTGGTAAAAGGGGTATGCCAGATGCATGATGCTGCCTACACATATGAGTACGTCAGAGGATACCCTGCTGTCAAAAACCATCCAAAGCCGACGGAATATATTGCTGGCATCGCAAACCAGACAGAAGGTGTCACAGAAGTAAAAGAAGCGGAAACCCAAATGGGCGGAGAAGACTTTGCTTACTACCTTCAGCATGTCCCTGGTACCTTCTTCTACACAGGCGCCATGCCGGAAAACAGCCAGGACGTGTATCCACATCATCATCCAAAGTTTGATATCAACGAAAAAGCAATGCCTATCGCAGCAAAGGTACTCGCTAACGCCGTTCTTTCCTACAATGAATAAAAAAAGCCGCTGTCATCAGCGGCTTTTCTATTTCATTTCTTTCAATATTCGCAAGTGAAACACATGGCGTGCGACCTCTCCGAGCTGTCCTGTCAGCTGATGATTCGCCACCCCGCCAACAGCGGCTCCGACGACCGGCATTAATTGAAACAGCTTTACAAGATCAATGTAATCTCGATACTCTTGCTGAAAGCTGTACCAATCCATTTCCTCGCGGCTCGTTTCCCAATCATCTATGATCTTCATCATTTTTTGACGATGGGCACTGCTGGAAAAGGCGAGCTTGAATATACAGAGCAAAAAGAGTCTTTCCTCCTTTTGAGATAAATCAAAGCCATAAATACACGCCAGCTCATAAAGGCATTTCATCTTTATGCTTAACAGCAGCGGAAAGTCTGCCATTCCGAGGAATAAACCGCCTGCACCTGTTCCAACCCCTTCGATAGCAGCCGCCCTTTGGTAATACTTCACTTTATCCTTAGCCAGTTCATTTCGTTCTACAATAGATAATTGTTCATCAATCACTGAAAATGAAGTGAAGTGTGATCCTGATACGGTGGATTCAACCATTGTTTTGACTGCACTTGTGATGACTTGATGAAACCTGGCAGGAATTCGGCGGTTCACATGCTGCTGAACTCCTTTTGAAAACCGTTCGATCTTTGAAGGTTTTCTTAAAAAACGTGTTTGAAAAAGAATGGCTTCTTCATACAACTCTCGTTCAGCTGCATTCATCCGGTTCCCTCCTTGGTGTCATCATACGCTCGCTGTAATCTCCACTTATCTCATCTTTTTTAACCTGCTTTGTACGTAAGGCTTAAAGAGGACAAGCACAAATGCTAAAGAAATGAGAAAGGCAAGTCCGCTTCCCTGCCAGCCTCCCGCTGGAAGTACCGCACAGCTCAGCAAGATTGATTGGATGATGAGCACATTACGGACGAGAACAAAAAAGCTTCGATCCTTTTCTTTTTGAGAAACTGGATAAAGTGCCTGTAATGAAAGATGAGCAAAGTGCTTCGTTAACGGCACAAGCTGTACACCTGTGATAAATACTGTGAACAAGACAAGTAACGCACCCACCCAGCCTGCTGCACCTGTATACAAAATAATCAGGACAAACACGGCGGTTAATCTAAACACGAGACCAAAATAGTCATTTGAGCGTACAAACGCCCTCACATACATATAAGAAAAAGTTTTACGCTGATCGTAAGGAACAAACTTCATAAGCCAATCCATGTATGCTCTTCTTTTCACCTGTTTCTTTAAGTGAGGCACATCTGTAAATAAGTTTGCTAAACGATAAAAGCGCTGCTTCCGTTTTAATTCATCAGAAATATGCATTTCCCATTGAAAGGGCTGTTTTTTCACTGCATTTGTTAAGTAGACGAGATAGACACCGTAGATAAGATAAAAAACGATTGCAATCACATAGGCTGCCTGTAAGACGGTGTAGATCAGCATCATATTTAATAGAAAACGAAGGGCTGCATCGAGCCATCTCACGTGTTTTCCTTGAAAATATGTGATTCTCCATTGAATGGCTGTATTCAGGCCCTTTATTAAGATCATTTGCGCCAGTATCAGCACATATCCCGTGATGCCTCCTGAAGACACCGCCGAATAAAGAGGAAGTGCGACAATGGATACAGCAATGAGAGGAAACAGCTGAGAAATGAAGCTAAAATTAAACGCTTGTTTTAAGTAAGGCTCCATCTTCCCTTCCAAAGGAAGCAAAAACACGAGATCGGCTTCTTTAATCAACGTACGTACGTATGAGCTTGTGAGTACCAATGAGAAAACAACTGCCATCACCCAGTAGGATGGGAAGTGAGCCGGAATATGTTTGAGCCAGCTGCTGTACCAGCTTGCTCCGCCTGCAAGGAAAAAAATGAGCACAATGACAAGATGATCGTTGAACATGTATTTTAAGTATTTTCTTGTTTCTTGTACGTGTTCCTCTAATCTTGATTTCCAAATGGTTTGCGTAGTTTTACTCATAGCTTTCTTCCTTTGTTAATTCCAAATAAAGATCATCGAGTGTCGCATCTCTCATATTGAACTGTTCTCTCAGCTCTGTCAGTGTTCCTTTCGCTCTGATTTCCCCTTCGTGCAAAATAATGAAGGAATCACAATAGCGCTCAGCTGTCGCTAAAATATGCGTTGACATCAAGACACTAGCGCCATTTTTCTTCGCAGCATTCATCCGTTCAAGCAGTGCATTGATCGCAAGAGGATCAAGCCCTAAAAACGGTTCATCGATGATATACAGCTCTGGTTCCACAAGGAATGCACACATAATCATAACCTTCTGCTTCATTCCTTTTGAAAAATGAGCAGGGAACCATTTCAGCCGTTTCTCCATTCGAAATTCTTTCAGCAATGATGGCAGACGTTCGTCTAATTGTTCCTTTGATAGACCGTAAGCCATCGCTGTCAGCTCTAAATGCTCTTTTAACGTTAATTCTTCATATAAAACAGGTGTTTCAGGAATAAACGTAAATTGTGAACGATACGCCTCTTGGTCGTCTTGAAGGGTTCGTCCATTCAATTCAATGACACCTTTATGCGGTTTCATGAGCCCGATAATATGGCGGATGGTTGTACTTTTCCCCGCCCCGTTTAAGCCAATGAGACCGACGATTTGATTTCTTTCTAATTCAAATGAAATATTTTTTAGAACGGGATTCTTCGTATATCCGCCCGTTACATCTTTTACAGTGAGAAGGGACATGAATTCGTTCCTTTCTTTCTTTTTTCCTTTATAGTAACAAAAACGAATGATAATTTGAAATGTTTACCTATAGACGAGTCATGAATAAAAAATAGGCGCTTTGGTCATCATAATGTATGTAGAAGAAATGAACTTGATGACCAATATGTAAATGAGGTGTTTGTTAAAGGCAAAGAACCGCATGACAAGTTGGTTTTTCATCTAAAAACCTTAGCTTCTGTTTTGCTTCACTGATTCTTGATTTTTGTGTCCTATACAATATGTATACGACAAACCAAAACGTCAAATGAGGTGTTTACGGCAGAAATAGCAGGCATATGAATTCTTTATTTCAGTAAATAAAGAATTCAAAAGGCATTCGAATGAAAGCATCAGCATTTCTTCTGCAGGAGCAGGATGAGCGACCAAAGGAGTTCGCTTGTCCTGTTTTCTTTTTTGCTTCTTTTTGTGATACGATAAAGGAAAAATAATGAGGAGTGACATGGCGTGAGCGACTGCATTTTTTGCAAGATCATTGATGGAGACATTCCATGTGCAAAAGTATATGAAGACGAGCATGTATTGGCTTTTCTTGATATCAGCCAAGTAACAAAAGGACATACCCTTGTAATCCCGAAAATACATAAAGAAAACATCTATGAGATGACACCAGAAGTGTCTAACCACTACTTCCAAGCGATTCCGAAAATTGCAAGGGCGATCAAACAGGAATTTGAACCAATCGGGTTAAACCTCCTGAACAACAACGGTGAAAAAGCCGGACAATCGGTATTCCATTACCATATGCACATCATTCCGCGCTACGGAAAAGGTGATGGCTTTGGTGCCGTATGGAAATCACATCAAGATCAATACACGTCAGAGGATTTAAAAGACATTTCTTCTGCCATCCACACGCGGCTTACCTCATCTTAACAGATGAGGTTTTTCTTATTTTCACCCCTTTTCATCGCTTCCGCCTTTTAATAGTAAGATATTTTGAACGATTCAATTTTTTTGTCCAAATGCTTCAAATTTGTGATAGGATGGTTTTATCTTTTGATCCATTAACGCGAGAAATAGGGAGAGATTGTGATGAAGCGAACGACGAATTTTAATGCTGGTCCGGCGGCATTGCCGCTAGAAGTGCTTCAAAAAGCACAGGAAGAACTTGTTGATTTTAAACAAACTGGGATGTCTGTGATGGAGCTTTCTCATCGCAGCGGTGAATATGAAGCAGTCCACAATAAAGCAAAAGCGCTTTTAGTGGAACTGATGGACATTCCAGAAGATTATGAAGTCCTCTTTTTACAAGGCGGAGCTAGTCTTCAATTTGCGATGATTCCAATGAACTTCTTACATGAAGGCGAAACAGCTCATTTCATTCAAACAGGCGCTTGGTCAGAAAAAGCATTGTCAGAAGCAAAAGGGTTTGGGCAGACATCTGTGCTTGCTTCAAGTGAAGATGACAACTACTCGTATATTCCAGAAGTAGATGCATCCGGTTTAACAGACGGCGCTTACTTACATATCACATCGAACAATACGATCTTCGGCACTCAGTGGAAAACGTTCCCGAACACGTCACTCCCGCTCATTGCGGATATGTCCAGTGATATTCTCAGCAAAAAAATAGACGTTTCTTCATTTGATCTCATCTATGCCGGGGCACAAAAAAACCTAGGGCCTTCAGGTATCACGATTGTGATTGCGCGCAAACGTTTATTAGAGAAAGAGAAAAGCAGCACGCCAAAAATATTAAAATATTCAACACACGCAAAAGCCAATTCTCTTTATCATACACCACCGACTTTTGCGATTTATATGCTGTCACTTGTCCTTGAGCATGTCAAACATGCTGGCGGTGTAGAAGCAGCGGAAAAACGCAATGAACAAAAAGCAGGCATTCTCTATGATACCATTGATCAAAGCGGCGGTTTTTATCAAGGACATGCGCGTGCTGACAGCCGTTCTCATATGAACGTCACCTTTACTCTTCGTGATGATGCACTTACTTCTTCCTTTGTGGAAAAAGCAAAGCAAGAGCAAATGGTTGGACTAGCCGGCCACCGTTCTGTCGGCGGATGCAGAGCATCTATTTACAATGCGGTCTCAATAGAAGACTGCCAAAAGCTTGCGGACTTTATGAAAAAGTTCCAGCAAGAAAATGAGTAAAAAGGCTTTTCTATAGGGAAATAAATTTGTTATAATAACGAGAAATATAAAGTCATGACTCTTGCAATAAATGATGAGCCATATTATTGGAGAGTCCTATAAGAGCTTAGCAGAGGAGAGCATAGAAATGAAAACAAAAGAATTAGTGATTATGTCATTGCTTGCAGCAATGGGAGCTGTTTTGCATACGATTTTCCCGCCCATCTTTTTCGGAATGAAACCTGATATGATGCTGGTCATGATGTTTTTAAGCATCATCCTTTTCCCAAAGGTTCAGCATGTTGTCGTGATTGCGCTAGTGACTGGCGTGATTTCTGCATTAACAACGGGATTCCCAGGCGGACAAATTCCGAATATGATTGATAAACCAGTGACAGCCTTTATCTTCCTAGCCCTTTTCTTATCTTGCTTAAAGATAAAGAACAAAGTGGTGCTGACCGCTGTGTTAACTGCGATTGGAACCATCGTATCCGGTGTGATTTTCCTATCTGCCGCTTTACTGATCACTGGACTGCCAGCTGCATTACCGGCACTTCTTGTGGGCGTGGTCCTGCCAGCAGCCGTGATTAATACCATTGCTATGGTATTTGTCTTCCCAATTGCTCAGTCCATTTTGAGACGTGCAAGAATGATAGAAGTTGCTTAACGAATAACCGAACCTCTTCATGATAGATGAAGAGGTTTCAGATTGTTGATAAGGGCTAAAATGATCTTGATTTTAGCCCTTTGTCTTCTTTTCAGCGTGATAGAAAACCTTTGAAGTCTAGGAAGGACGAGTACTGGCGCGGAGCGAATTTGATATTCGTGAGCACCAGCACGCAGGACTGACAAAGAATGCGAGGGTTTGTCTACACGCTGGAACCTCTTCATGATAGATGAAGAGGTTTTTTTCATGCTTTTATAAAAGAAAAAGGGTCAGCAGCAAAATGAGGAGTGAAATCCCTGCACCAGCCGCACACACAAGTGCTTTTTGCTTTAAGACATGTTTTGGCGGATAAGACCCTGCATACCCAAGCTGTCTTGCATAATGAATAGAACCAACTGTAAAAACGATGCCGATACACATAAAAACGAACAGAAAGACAGACAACCTTCTCCCCTCCCTTTTCTTCAAAAGTATGCTAAAATAAAGCAAGCTATGTATGGAAGTTCAATGAAGCTGATCGTCAGCTCAGAGAGAACATGCGAATGTGTAAAATTTGACTAGAGGTGATTTGAATGGCTAGTGGACGTTCTTTATTAACAGGATTATTTGTAGGCGGTCTCCTCGGAGGTGCGGCAGTGCTCCTGACGACTCCCTCTTCTGGCAGAGATGTGCGCGGAAAAGTGAAAGACGGCTATGACAAATTCGAAGATACGCTGACAAAATTAAAAAGAGATGGACAAGCTTTAAAAGAGCAAATTGTGGAAACAGCAAAAGAAAGCGCAGAGGTGATTAAAGAAGTCGGGTCTGAATTGCAAACATCGATTCAGCAATGGCGCGAAGAAATCAAACCTCATCAGCAGGACTTACAAAAGGAAATTCAGGAAATTGAAGAAAAGCTCAAACAACTGGAGAAAACCTTACAAAACTAATATACTCACAAAAAAATATTCGTTTACAAAAGTGTGCGGGGTGCGTATCCCGCACTTTTTTTGTTGAAAAAAGGTTATTTTGACAATGTTTTTCATGACTTTTAAAAATTCTTGAATTTTCAGCTTTATTAATCTTTATTTTATTGGCATAATAGAATTACAAGAAAAAGAGAAGTAGGTGAAATGGATGAATCATTCGGAACAGCCTTTCGATGTAAAAGAAGCACTTTTATTCAGTCAAAGAATGGCCCAATTGAGCAAAGCTCTTTGGAAATCCATTGAAAAGGACTGGCAGCAGTGGATCAAACCGTATAACCTAAATATCAATGAACATCATATTTTGTGGATTGCGTATCAATTAAAAGGAGCTTCAATATCAGAAATTGCAAAGTTTGGCGTCATGCATGTATCAACGGCGTTTAACTTCTCCAAGAAACTGGAGGAACGAGGATTTTTAAAATTTTCTAAAAAGTTAAACGATAAACGCAATACGTATATTGAGCTAACGCCAAAAGGCGAAGAGACATTCCATAAACTACTCGAAGATTATGACCCGGCACGAACTGGTATTGTCAAAGGCGCACAGCCGCTTCATGACATTTACGGAAAGTTCCCTGAGATTTTAGAAATGATGTGTATTATCCGAAACATTTATGGTGAGGATTTCATGGAGATTTTTGAGAAATCGTTTTCAAACATTGAGAAGGACTTTTTGAATGAGCGAGGAAAAGTCACAAAAAAGACTGAGGAACTTGAAAACTCAGCTGAGGCAGCAGAAAAAGCGGCTAAAACAAATCAAATTGTTTAATGATCTTTATAAATTCATTCATTAGCGGCTGAAACAGCCCCTGATCATGCAAAGCAAATATCGTCTCATGAACATCCAGCTTTTCAATTAACTGTCCCGCAAAGAGCGCAAGGAGATCGTCAAACATGACGTAGCCTTGTGCTTTTTGCTTATCCATTTCCTCTGAAAGCTCAGCACAAATACGCTCAATTTCCTCTGCCTCTTCTTTCGATACACGCTGCCTGATCAATAACGCATAATATGGATAACGGCTCATATCGGCTGCCGTCAATAAAAGTTCCATGTAATATTCAAGCTGGCTCATTCGTTCCTCAATACTCATGTACGTTCCCTCTTTCTCTTAGTCCTTCTATTTTAGCCGAAATTACTCATTGACGAAAGAGACGAACCTCCCCCTTCTGTTCTTTTTTCTTGAAAAACCCAAAGTTTCCTCTCTTTATTCCATATGAAGGCACCATTTTATTTTTTTTCATCAAAACCATTGATTTTTATCCTCAGGAAGAGTAAATTATCTTGAGATATTCAATTCGATTTTTAGATTGGAAGGATGAAAAATGAATTGTTGGAAGACCATTAATCTTGAAAAGGATTATGGTTATACGAGAATGATGATTTCAGCCATAAGTCTTGCTATCCTTTTTTTCATTATGGCATTTTTATGTTTTCAACTGACTCATCCTGAAACGCGGCTAAGCAGCCATAACGCACCACTTTTTGCCGTGCTCTTACTTGTGACATTGCTTGTCCACCGTGTGGTTCACTTGATCCCAGTGATGAAAAATAAGAAAAAAATGACGCTATTGATGAAACGAAATTGCTGGCAGCGCGTGCCTAAGAAAGTGATGCTTTTTTCACTTCTCAGCCCGTTTTGTGTCATCTCACCGGTTTACTTTTTGTTAGGCGTGGCGTTTCCTATGTACGCACACTATTTTATCATCATCGCAAGTATACATGCAGGCTATTGTTTGCCTGACTTTTTATTTGCATGGAAGCTGCTCAAAGCACCTAAATCCTGCATCATCGATCAAGCTCAAGACGAGTTTGATATTTTAGTTGACCAAACTTCCTCATCATGAGGTTTTTAAAGCCAACTTCTATCTTTTTCATAAAAAATTTGGTAATGTAGTATGGGAATAGCATAGAGAGGGGGGATCTCCGATAGTTTTATTTTACTTCATCGTCTTTGCCGCGTTTATTGTGTATTCAATAAACAGGCTTACTAATACATTATGCCTTGTCAGAGAGATTCCTGAAGAACGGCAAGATAAGGTGTTTCGCTTTATCAATGTATCGATACTGATCTTACTTATCTCATCATTTGTTGAAATTACCATTTCCATTTAAGATCAAAGCAAAAGCTGCCAGTTTGAGGGCAGCTTTTTGTGTATATTTTCATTAGCAAATCCAAGATGCACCGATGATGATCAATAAAATAAATAATACGACGACTAGTGCAAAACCGCCAGCAAAGACTTCTCCTCCCATGTGAAAACACCTCCTGCCAGTTCTTCCTCTGTTCTAAGCTCAGTGTATGCAGAAAAATAAAAAACGTTTAGGCACCTGTCATCGTTTGAAAAAAGAACCGCCCTCACGCACGGCAGGACGGCTCCCTTCTGTCACAGCGATTTAATTAGTAAAGATATGCTGCACCAACGATGATCAGCAAAATGAATAGCACGACCAATAAAGCAAACCCATTAGAATATCCTGCTCCCATATAATTCAGCCTCCTTTTTGTGATCACTATATGTGTATGTCGCGCGCAATTTTTTGACTAGACGAATGCCCTTCCATTTGCATTTCTTTTTACAGCGTGTCACAATATGTTATGATACAAGCAATGATAAATAAATTGGAAAGATTAGGAGTGTTTTTTGAATGAAAAAAATGGCTTTAGCAGCTGTAACAGCAGTAAGTGTTTTAACTCTTGGCGCATGCAGTAGCGGTGATAAAGATGTGATCGCCACAACAAAATCAGGAGATGTCACAAAAGGAGAACTTTATACTACTCTTAAGAAACAAGCAGGTGGAGATGCTTTAAACCTACTTGTTCAACAAAAGGTTCTTGCTGACAAATACAAAGTATCTGATAAAGAAATTGATAAGAAATTGGAAGAATATAAAAAGACACTTGGTGAAGATCGTTTAAAACAGCTTCAAGATGAATTCGGTAAAGATTACATCAAAGATCAAGTGAAATATGAGCTGCTGACTCAAAAGGCTGCCAAAGCTAACATCAAAATCACTGATAAAGAAGTAAAATCGTATTACGATGACCTTAAAGGAAAAATCCGCGCAAGTCACATTTTAGTAGCTGATAAGAAAACAGCTGACGAAGTGGAAAAGAAATTAGATAAAGGTGAAAAATGGGATGCCCTTGTCTCTGAATATTCAACTGATACTGCTTCAGCAGCACAAGGCGGCGATGTAGGCTGGTTCGCAAAAGAGGGCCAAATGGACGAGAACTTCAGCAAAGCTGCTTTCAAACTAAAAGTAAATGAAATCAGCAAGCCAGTAAAATCCCAATTCGGCTACCATATCATTAAAAAGACTGAAGAACGCGGTAAATATGATGACATGAAAGCGGACTTGAAAAAAGAACTGCTTGACCAAAAACAAGCAGACACAAATGAAATCCAAAACATCTTAAACAAATTAGTAAAAGATGCTGATGTGAAAGTAAAAGATAAAGAGCTTCAAAAAACGTTCAAAGAAAAATCTGAACAGCCTGCACAAAATCAGCAGCCTCAACAAGGCCAGTAATCACAAAAAACCTCTCTGCCGTCATCGTGCAGAGGGGTTTTTGTATGACGAGATTAAGCAATCGAATGATCTTCATGTGCCGCAGTATCCTGCGATCTTTTCACCTGCTGATCCTGACGTCTGCGCTCTCTTTCCTGTTCCATTCGCTCGATAAAAATTTCTCCTTCCTTTTCAATAAAGGATTGATCAATCTCTTGCTCCTCTTTGGCTGTTGTCATTAATTTATACGCACAGAAAATAATGCCGATGATACATGCATACACCCACCACGGAAAAAACAACATTTTTTCATCGCCTCCTTTTCTTAAGGACATTCCTCTCTTCCTTTGTGTTACATGCTTATGCGAAAAGAAGACAAGTTATGAAAAAAAACGCCCGCATAAACGGACGTTTTGACATGATTATTCGTGATGGAAGGTTGGTTTATAAAACGAACGATTCTCAAGTGCAAAAATACGTTCTGTATATTCTCCTGGTTTCACATGCTCAAGCGCACGATCCATCATGTTCATTTTCGCATCTAAATTATCAATATAGTGGAGAATTTCAGCTTCTTTTACCATTGGTGGTTTCGGGCTGCCCCATTCTCCTTTTCCATGATGACTCAGGACTAAGTGCTGTAAAATGAGAATTTCCTCTGAATCAATGCTAAGCTCTTCCGCAGCTTTCGCAATCTCTGTCACCATAATGGAAATGTGGCCAATTAAATTCCCTTCCACAGTATATGTCGTGGAGACTGGACCCGAAAGCTCTTTGACTTTCCCTAAATCATGAAGAATGATGCCTGAATATAAAAGATCTCGATCTAGTGATGGATATAGGTCAACAATGGATTTTGCTAAATGCAGCATAGACACGACGTGGTAGGCGAGTCCAGAGACAAATTCGTGATGATTTTTTGTCGCTGCTGGATAATCAGCAAATTCCTGTCCATATTTCTTCAGCAAATGCCTTGTAACACGCTGAATATTAGGGTTTTTCATATCAAAGATATATTGCATAATCGTATCCATCATATCGTGTTTTGGAATAGGAGCTGTTTCGAGAAAGTCATCAATTCGAATTTGCTCGTTTTCAGCAACAGGGCGTATATTCCTAAGCTTCAGCTGATTCCTCCCGCGATAATGATGAATGTCGCCTACTACCTTCACGATGGTTTGCGGTCCATAGGTGATTTCATCATTCTGCTTTGCATCCCATAGTTTCGCCTCAATATCTCCACTTTGATCTTGAAGAATGAGCGTTAAAAATGGTTTGCCATTACTTGCAATTCCTTTAGTAGATGATTTAATTAATAAATGCAGGTCAACTTGTTCGCCGACATCATAGGTCATGATCCCTTTAGCCATTCAATAAAAGCTCCTTCCATGTTTCTGCTCATATAAGTATAACATAAGTCATTATTTGTCAATCATTCAACTGCTAAACTCGTAATCTGTCCATCTTCAGCTGCCTGCATCATAAGCTGATGACAGGTAAAATAAAACAGCTGTGTTTCATAACGCGTGAGTTCATTCATCAACTCCAGTACTCTTCCTAGACGAACATGATCAAAATGAACGAAGCTGTCATCCATCATAAACGGAAGCTGACATTCCTGCTGATGAGACAAGGCGAGTGCAAAACGAATGGCCAGATAGACTTGTTCACATGTTGCTTGCGAGAGCTCTTCTGGGCGGAATATTCGTCCGTCCATCCTTTTCACGATCAGCCGGTCATCCTCTGGTGAAAATAAAATGGCTTCATATCGATCATTCGTTAACGGCTGAATAAAGCGGGAAGCTGTTTGCAGCAGTTCTGGCAGCCTTTTTTCTTTATGTTCATTCAATTTTTCTCGAATGACGGAGCGGACAAGCTGAATCGCCGCCCATTTTTTCGCAAGGTGCTTTGCATGCTCCTGCTCAGCTGAAAGCTGATGAGTCAAATCAGACACCGTACCTGAAGCTTCTATTTGCCGGATTTCCACTGCTCGTTCTGCCAGACGTTTTTCCATATTCGCCGCATTCGATTGTATGTTATTCAGGTGCTGCTTTGCTTCCGCACACTCTTCTTCAAGAAGGCGCAATCCTTTACGAACAATCGATTCTTCCTCATCAAAGCAGCCGCTTCTATGCAGCTCTTGATTCAGCTGCTGCAAATGGGAAAGCCGTTCCCGATATTCTTTCGATAGATGAGAAAGAATTTGGTAATCTTTTTTGGACTCTGCCTCTACTTGGCGAAAAAGCGCGTCCATTTGTTTTTCGTAATAGTCAATTTCCCCTTCCAGTGTCGTGATCTGCTGTTTCACATGTTGAATCGATACATCCAATGTCTGACGTTCTTTTTCTCTTTTCGCCTCATCTTTCAATATCTCTTGAAAGGCCGAGATGTTCTCTTGAATGGTGCCTTCCTTTCGCTGCAGAAGACTGCTTAACGCTTCCACCCTTTGCTCATAATTGGACTGCTGGCCGGCAAGCTCGTCTATTTCCCGGCTAAGCTCCTCATATCCCGCTGTATTCGTTTTTAATTGCTTCAGGATAAGGAAGGCTTCTACTAGGAAAGAAAGCTCTGAGGACAAGCCCAGCTGTTTTTTCTTTTCCTCTACTTGCTGCTGGACAGGTTCCAGCTCCTGCTCCCAGTCTTCATATTGCCGGATGATCCTTTCGTACAAAAGCTCCTTCTGCCTCACAAGCGTTTCAGCTGAAGCTGCCTGTACTTGGAAGGAATCGAATGTTCCCCCGCCGCTTCCCTGTTTCACCTGTGTCGATTTCAAAAATGGGTAAATAGCAAAGAAGACAAAAACAGAAAACCCTGCAAATAAGAAAGTAACCCACCACTCTGTTAAAAAGAAAAGGACAAGCAGAAATGCAGCATCAAATATCACCATCACAGGGAATAACCACGCCCGGGAATGAACCTGTTTCTCTTTTGCTCTTGTTTCCCCAGCTTCCACTGAACTGTCCGATCTGGCCTGCTGTTCCTTTAATCCTTTTAAAGCGGTTTCCGCTTCTTCCAGCTCATGTCTTGCATGATCAAACCGGTCATCCAGCTGTGCCTTTCTGTCCATTAAACGAACGTAGTGGCTGACAGCCTCCTTTAATTCCCACTCAAATTCAAGGGAGTCGTCAATCTGATCAAGCTTGACTGAACGCTGCCACTTCAGCTTCGCTGCGGCTTCGTCCATTTTTTGTTTCAATGAATCACGTTCTGCTTTACATTCTGCTAAGCGGTTTTTGATACGTTCAGCATGAGATGATTCATCAATGACACGTGTCATCTCCAGTAATGTATCCTTGTCATGAAGCGGTTGAACTTGTGCCAGCGAGGTTTGCAAATGGTCTAATTTTTGCTTTAGTGCAGTCATTTGAGCCTTTTTCGGATGAAGGTGTGATTCTAATTTATCCAATTCATGCTCTGTTTCTGCTCTAAAGCGTTTGACTCGTTCTGGATAACGGGCTAATTCTTTTTTTAACTCCATCTTCTTCTCTATCATGGGATAAAGTCGAATGTGTTCATTTAATTGCTGAATCTGTTCTTCTGTCTGCTTCATTTCCTTTTGAAGCGCTGCGATACTCTCTATTAATTCAGAATGCTCCCGTTTTTTTTCTGTATAACGGCCTTCTGCCAATCTAGCTTGTTTCAGCTGGCCAGTCAGCTCTTTTAAACGATCAAGCTGCTGGTTTAATTCCGGCTTGCGTCCATTTGGTTTAAACAGCTGCTCCTGCTGCTTAAGCAGCCTGCTATCCATCTTGGAGGCAGCATCTGAGCCAAATAAACTTGAGAAAAGGAGAAATTCACCGATTTGATCTTCGTTTAAGGCTTGGACATTTTGCAGTCCAAACACATCAAATGAATAGATTGATTGGAATAATCTGCGATCTGTTCTCTTTAAAAGAGTTCGTAGAAATGCTTCATCTTTCACTTCACCATTCGGTAAAAACACCTGTGCTTGACCGCCTCGATCGGACGATCTCTCAATGTGAATGACACCTAACTCCTCATCTAAGCAAGTGAGGGAGCCGCCATAGAAAGATCCTTGTTTCGGCTTGTATATCTTGTTTTTTGAAAAACCAAATAACATCGACTCAATAAATGCCTTCAATGTCGTTTTCCCCGATTCATTCAGGCCGTAAACTAGCTGAAAACCGTCATCAGAAAAGTGAAAGGTTCGATTTGAAAATTTCCCGAAATTCGCTATATGGAGTGAACGTATTTTCATCATACCTCTCCTTTTCTCATAATTGCTTCAGCTGTTCCGTCAACAGCCTTTGTGCCTCTTCTTTTATATCCACTTCATCCTCTTTTGTGAGCGCTTTTCCTGACTTCCTGTAGGTTGGGTGACGCTTGATCGGTGAAAGCAGTTCTTCATATGACTCAAACTGTGCAATTTCTGCCGTTAGTTCCTTCAAAAAGGAATCTTCTGGATAAATGACATCCTCGTTTGTTCGGCAATCAATTGACATCACCCAAACAAACACATCTTCATCTTCCTCCTGCTCATGAAAAACAGTCATCAGCTCTTCGAGGACCTCAAGCTGTGTATGCTCAAAGTAAGAAGGCGCATCACCTGTCAATTCAATTCTCACAAAATGAGGAATACCTTCCTCTTTCAGCTCATTGATTTTGCCTTCCACAAGTGTGACAAGATCCGTCATATGAGTTGTTTCTGTGATGTCTATTGCCAGTTTCTCAAAGATGATATCTGCACAGCTGATAAAATCCGCTGCCCGTGAATCTTCGGAGAGGTGAATCAAGTAACAGCCTTTTTCTCCCGTTTCTTTTATATGTCTGCCCTGCACGTTACCAGGGTAAATTATATATGGGTCTTCATGCAGAAGGGCTCTTTTATGTATATGTCCAAGCGCCCAATAATCAAAATCCCGCGCTATGAGCTGCTGCAGCTGAAATGGGGCATATGCATCATGTCCTTCTTGTCCGGCTAATGTGCCGTGAAGCATCGCAATGTGATAGGCAGCATCTGTTGTTTTGACATAATGAGATGTCATATTTTCATAGACAGCCCGCTCTTTGTAGCTAAACCCATAAATACTCGCGACAAGCTGATCCCCTCGATAATAGGAGTGCTCACTTGGTGTACTGCTCGAAAAGACATGTACATTCTCGGGCCACTCAATCGGTGTCCATTCACCGCCTAAATGATCATGATTCCCATAAATAATAAAGACTTCAATCCCGTGCGTTTGCAGTCTTACAAACTGATTTCTTAAAAACAGCTGTGCTTTTAAGCTGCGATTGGATTCATCAAATAAATCTCCGCTCAGCAGCACAAAGTCTACTGCCCGCACAATGGCGAGATCAAAGATGTTCTTAGCGCTTTGAAATGTACTTTCTTTGAGCCGCTTAAATATGGAACTAGGTATAGTCGACATTCCTGCAAATGGACTGTCTAAATGTAAATCTGCGGCATGAATAAAGGTGAGCTTAGTCAAACGTCTATCTCCTTGTCCGATACTGTCATTGTCCATATTTTATCATGCCATTTTTACGAATGCACGTTCTATCACTCTCATTCTAAAAAACACATTTTTAAGGGCTAAAAAAGAGGTTTTGTCTTATTCCATGTTTAATTACATTAAAAACAGAGGAAAGGAAGATGAGGAATGGAGAAGACATACTTTTTAACCGTATTTGACCGGTCGGGTGAGACTTTATTAAATGAAAAAATCACAGCGGATAGTGACGAGAAAGCAAAGGAATTAGGACGTCATCGCTTAATGGAACAGCAATACACAAAGCATTCTCATCGACTCGTTGATCAAGCAGGAAAACTGCTTTTATTTGAACGTTAAAAAAGCCGGCTTTCGCCGGCCTCATGTTCATTTATGCTTTTTGAAAGACAGGACGTCTTTTTTCTAAAAAGGCCTGTATACCTTCCTTGTGATCATGACTTTTTCTCAGTCTTGCCTGTGCTGCTCTCTCTTTTTGAAGAACTGCTAAGAGCTTTGATTCTGACTGGTGGAAATAGATCATCTTTGTTTCGATAAAGGCTTGAAGCGGCATGTTCATAAATGGCTTCACACACACTTTTTGGTACGTATCGACCTCATCCTGAAACACCCCGTCTGCAAGGCGCAGCTTTAACGCTTCTTCAGCCGGCAGCTTTTGTCCGCTCCAAATCAATTGTTTAGCGGTTTGCTCACTCACTCTTTTTGTGAGGAAAAAATGCCCCCCGCCATCTGGAATTAATCCTACTCCATTAAAATTCATGGCGAGTTTTGCATCCTGATGCATAAACAAGTAGTCACAGCTTAGAGCAAAGCTAAAAGCGAGGCCTGCTGCTGACCCGTGAACAAGCGCAATCGTCACTTTTTTCATACTAGCTAGAGAAAGTGTAATTCCCTCGATCAAATCCATCACACGATGGAAATCTTCTTCACTTTCCTGCTTGAGCATCATCCCAATATCTCCGCCTGCTGAGAATCCTTTTCCCGCTCCCTTGATGACAACGACTTTTGCACTGCTTTCCTCCGCTGCATCACATGCTTCTTTGAATTCAGCAAACATGTCCACATGAAAAGAATTATAAGCTTCAGGCCTATTGAAAACGATTTCAAAAACATCCCCGTCTAACTGACAATTGATATATGTCATCATCCATCCCCCTCTTCTTTTAAAAGCTCATCACTTACTTCCATTTTCATCATGTAAAACCTTTTTCTCTAAATAAAAAATTTCAAGATCAATTGATACTAAAATAAGCATAATGATTGAAACAAGAAATATATTTTTATATAGTAAAAAAAGAAAGAAAATAAATTTGAAAGGAGGAGGATGATTGATCAGATGTTCCATCATGATATTGGTTAGCTTCATCGTCATGTTTTCTCCTTTTTCAAATGTCGTTTTTGCTTCACAGGCAGAAGCGAGTATACCTAGCCTGATTTCTCCATCCATTTATGATGAAGAAATCAATGCTGTGAAGACACCTTCGTTTTCAAAAAAACATGCTTCATCCATTCTGTTGAAGGACAGATTATCAAGGGCGGATGCCAAGACTTTTCTGCCAAAGCCTGCCTCATCAGCTGCATTGTCCATTGATCTATGTTTTTTGGAAATGAAGTGTGCGATCCCCGTTATGTATCAATCTAATTACCTCTACTGATTCATTTTATTTCATCCGCATTTACTATATGAAAAACACAGACTATCAAATTCGGAGGGATAAAATGAACATTAAAGAAAATGATCTTCCTGGGATCGGAAAGAAATTTGAAATTGAAACGAGAAATAGAGAAAAGATGACGATTGTGATTCATGATGATGGCAGACGGGAAATTTATCGTTTTGACGATGATGATCCAGATGAAGTGCTGTCTACCATTTCACTCGATGATGCTGAATCCCGGCAAATCGCTGCTATTATCGGCGGTATGGTGTATAAACCGCAGGCACTAGAAACCATTGAAATGGCCTTCAACGACTTGATCATTGAATGGTTTAAAGTGGAAAAAGGTGCAAAAGCGGTTGGACATACACTCGGTGATTTAGATGTGAGACAAAATTATGAAGTCACCGTGATTGCGATCATTAAACATACAAATGAAAAATTACTCAACCCTGGTGCCGATTCGATTATTCAAGCAAATGATACGATGGTCATTTCGGGCGAAAGAAAACACTTGAAGCGATTGGTACGTGATTTTCTTTCTAGAGGGGGAGAGTGATGAATGGATCATTTAGTCTTTGAAGTTGGGACGGCGCTAATTCTTATCGCCATCGCCAGCTTAATCGCCAATAAAATTAAATTTTCTATCATCCCTTTTCTCATTGTCCTCGGAATGATTGTTGGGCCGCATGCTCCAACTATCGGGATCATTGATTTGAAATTTATCGAAAGCACGGAGATTATTTCGTTTTTTGGCAGAATGGGCGTCCTGTTCCTTCTTTTCTATCTTGGACTTGAGTTCTCTGTCGGAAAACTCATTAAATCGGGTAAATCTATTGCAGTCGGCGGATCTATTTATATTTTGATCAACTTCAGCTTAGGACTGCTCTACGGTTTTATCACAGGGTTTGGATTCCTTGAGGTTCTCATTATGGCAGGGGTGATCACCATTTCATCCAGCGCCATTGTGGCCAAGGTCCTTGTCGATTTGAAACGAACGGCGAATCCTGAAACAGAGTTAATTCTAGGGATTATTATGTTTGAGGATATTTTCCTCGCCGTTTATTTATCCGTCGTATCAGGTCTTGTCCTTGGAGATGCCACTACTGTTGGCGGTGCCTTATTATCGATTTTAATCGCTTTTGGTTATATGATGCTTTTCTTTATCATTGCGCGGAAGCTGCCAAAACTATTAAATAAGTTGTTTGATATCCGTTCGAACGAAGTGTTCATCATTGTGATTTTTGCCGCTTTGTTCTTTGTCGCTGGTTTTTCAGAAACGATTCATGTAGCAGAGGCTATTGGAGCTCTCTTACTTGGTCTTGTTTTCTCAGAAACAGAGCACTCAGACCGCATCGAGCATCTCGTGGTTCCGTTTAGAGATTTCTTTGGAGCGATGTTCTTTTTCAGCTTTGGTCTCAGTATCGATCCGTTTACATTGGGTGATGCCTTCTGGCTTGCGATCGGCGCTGTGATTCTTACCTTAATTGGGAACTTCACTGCCGGAATGTTCGCTGGACGGAGAGCTGGATTTTCTCATAAAGCCTCTTCTAATATTGGATTAACCATCGTATCGAGAGGAGAGTTTTCAATCATTGTTGCCGAGCTTGGCATCGCCGGCGGACTTGCCGCTACTTTGAAGCCCTTTGCTGCATTGTATGTCTTAATCCTTGCGATCTTAGGACCGCTCGTAACGAAAGAATCTAAGAAAATCTATCAAATCCTAAACAAAATCTTCAAATGGAAACCTGAAAAACCAAAAGTAAAAAAAGAAACGACGATCTAATGAAAAAGGGTCCTATGCTTGGGCCCTTTTTTATGTCTTATTCAAATTGCTGAAATGCAGTTATTTGCTTGACTGGCGCTTCCTCGACACCGCGAATGGTTCGAATGACTTTCTGGTTGCGGTAAATCGATAGTTTCAAATTGGTCGCCGCTGTTCCATGAGAATGATCAAGATTCGTGAATGTAAAGAAATGATTTGAACGCTTGTCTTTGAACACAAGCTTGAAGTCGTCTGTCACTTTAAAATGCTCATCACTTTCCCATTCAATCAAAGGTTCATATGCGCTAAACCATTCAGGAATATTCGGTGTGTATCCTGTAGCCAATACAGCGTGATCTACAGTTATGCTTTTTTCTTTCTTCAGCTGCCACTGCTTGAGATGCAGCTCCAAAGGCTGATGCTCTCCTCTTTGAATCGCTTCAAGCTCGGTCATTGGCTGAATGAACACAGATGGCTCTTCACCTGAAACGGAGCGATGATACAACTCCTGATAAATGCGCGAAAGCGTTGATGCATCGATGCCATTTCTTAATCCTGTCAGCCTGGGCAATGTGTTCATACGTTCTTCATAAGGAAGCGAATGAAAATACTCGACATACTTTGGTGTAAAAAGTTCTTGGCCAAGCTCTGCCGTCTCCAGCTCTCTAAATTCACTAGAACGCGTAAACCATGAAAGCTGCTGTCCTTTCTTTTGATGCTGAAGCAGGTCTAAGAAAATTTCGGCTGCACTCTGCCCTGAGCCGATCACCGCCACCGACTCAGCTTCATGAAGTGCTTTCTGCTGATCTAAATAACGGCTGCTATGGGTCACATATGGGTAAGCTGCTTCAGGCACATCGACTGGAATCATCGGTTTGCTTCCTGTGCCTAACACGACATGCTTTGCACGATATTCAGAAAGCGAACCATCGTTCAGCCGTCTGACTTTCACAAGATAGCCATCTTGGCAGTCCGTCACTTCTTCTACCTTCATCCCAAACTGACAGCTGTCTAATTCTCCTGCAACCCATGATAAATACTCATTGAATTCTCTCCGCGGGATATCAAACTGCTCAAATGTATAGAAACGGTGAAGTCTATTTGATTCATGTAAATAATTTAAAAATGTATACCTGCTCCTTGGATTCGCCATTGTGACAAGATCTGCTAAAAAGGAAACTTGCAAATCCGTTCCTTTGATCAGCATACCAGGATGCCAAGCAAACTCAGACTCTTGTTCAAAAAAACAGCATGAGACATCCTCATACTCCTCTAACAAAGCGGCCAATCCTAAATTGGCGGGCCCAATCCCAATTCCGATCACATCTATCATATGTACACCTGCTTTAACTTTTTATCACTTATATACCCTTTTACAAATGAAAAAAACACTGCGTCATCGCAGTGTTTAAACGTGAGAAACAAATAATGATTCAAGGAATTGAATTTTCTCTTCTGTATAGTGTTCATACCGGTCATTATACGATTTTGGATCTTTTGGATTGGCATACTGCGTAATTTTTCCTGTCCGTGGATCAATGAATTTACTCGCTGCACCGCACCCAATGCCAATGATTGTCTGTACTTCTTCCATGATAATGATATTATACAAACTTTCCTGTCCATCTAATGAATACCCGACATTTTCGAGATTTCCCAAAATATTTTTTTGTCTATATAAATAATACGGGTGATATTGATGTGCTTTCGTCCAAGAGACCGCTTCATCCATCATACGTGTGATTTCTTCTCGGTCTGCTACTTGGTATTTCTCCTTATTGCGCGTCATTTCAGATGCTCTTTTAAAGGAGAGTGTATGCACGGTTAAAGATTCAGGCTTGAGCTCTTCAGTCTGCTGCAAGGAGTGCTGAAATTCTTTGAGCCCTTCTCCCGGCAATCCAATGATTAAGTCCATATTGATATTATTCATGCCGTACTGTCTTGATAAGTGATACTTTTCAATCGTTTCTTCCACACTATGATGCCTGCCAATAGCCTTTAGTGTTTCATTCTCATACGATTGCGGGTTAATGCTAATCCGGTCAATATTGTAGCGGTTTAGTACCTCTAGCTTATCAGGCGAAATCGTATCAGGACGCCCTGCTTCGACAGTCACTTCCCGTATATGCTTCACATCTGGGAACGAGCGATACATTTCTTCATACAGCAAATCCATTTCTTCCGCTGTGATGCTCGTTGGCGTGCCTCCGCCAAAGTAAACAGTCGTCACTTTGATCCCATGTTCTTTAAGCCATGCGCCCATTTTTTGCATTTCATAATGCAGACCAAACAAAAACGTTCCCACTCTGCCAGCTTGTCCTTTAATGGCGTAAGCAGGGAACGTGCAATAAGCACATTTTGTGGGGCAGAAAGGAATGCCAATATAAATACTCACTTCCTGCTGAAGGTCATACAGATCTGGAATGGCTTTAAGCTGACGATCGACAATCTTCTGCATCAAATTGATTTTTTCATCATGAATCAAGTAATCACGCTTTAATGCCTCATGTGCATCTTCCTTTGACATGCCTTCTCTCAGCATCTTATGGAGCAATTTCGTCGGACGTATTCCTGTGAGAATCCCCCACTTTTGTGTCATTCCTGTGTGCTCCTGAAGCAAGTGTAAATAAACAGACAGCACTGTGTTTTTGATTTGTTTCCAGCGCTCCTTATCGTTCAAGCTCTCTGGGACATTCCGCGAAAAACGACTGGTGATGTCTGATCCATCGATATGACCAGATGCTTCCACCATGCCATTTTCTTCCTTCCAGCTAAATTCCATGATCAAACCCTCATCCAGTTCACTTGGTTCAAACATCACTTCACTATCTTCTTCAAATAAATTGGCTATATTGACAAGCGGGCGATGAAATCGTTCATCTGACAGCCCTTTAATTAAAATTCGCATCATATCACCTTTATCTTCAAACTTGTTTCATTTTACAAAATTCATGTAGGAAAAGCAATGAAGGGAACAGACGAAGGCCCTGTCATTTCTTGATTAACAGGGCCTTCACTGTATTATCGTTTAATATCGAATTGGTGTAAAAATCCTTCTCTTTGCTGCATTCTAAAGTATTCCTTGATCATATAAGCCACACCCTGTTCATCATGCGAGCGCGTCACCCAATCGGCTTTACGCTTGACATCATTGGAGGCATTTCCCATAGCAACGCCTAAACCAGCCAATTCAAGCATTGGAATGTCATCTGTTCCATGACCAATGACAACCGTATCTTCTAAAGTAAAACCGAGTGCAGAGGTTAAAAGAGAAAGTCCCGCTTCCTTCGAAACCCCTTTGCATACAATATTCATTTTCTCATCACTGATCCTAATAAGATCAACAGATGGGAATGCTTGTTGAATGGTCCTGTGAATCTCAGGCTGAAGCTCCGCGGTCGAATATACTTCAATCACTGGTGTACTGACTGGTTCATCCATCAGCATATCACTTAAAGATTCAACAAATTGGACGGGATAGAAAATGGGATCAGACGGATGAATGAGCGTCTTTCCCATCAGCTGAGACTGCGTTTTTTTCCGGTTGCCGATCGAGAATTTTTCATGCAGCAAGCGGACATTACAATCGAAGCTTTCAAGGATTTGCACAAGATTAAATGTCTTTTCTTCCGTTAATTTTTTCACATGAAGCGGCTCATCGAGTTTATCGGCGATAAATGCACCACTATGCGTCACAAGGGTTGATGTTGGAATCTTCAACGCCTTGGCAATTTTTTGAGCGGAACGAAAATGCCGGTTGGTGACAATCGTCACGTAAACCCCTTTTTTCTTTACATATTCCACAGCTTCTTTTGTAGCAGAATGGATTTTACCATTGGAACGAAGTAACGTCCCATCTATATTGAGTGCAAGTAGTTTTTTTGACACTGAGGCATCCCCCTTCTTGATGACTGTACTTACGATGAGGATATGCCCTAGCTTGGTGCTTTAGAACATGCAGTTGAAAGAGCCCCAGGTTATGAATAGATGGATAAATAAAAAAAGCCTACCCCTAGGCTTTTTTTTATGTATGGTTTGGATGCGTTACAATGGAGTGATGAAGCTCCCCATGATCCCCTTATCATTTACACACCAAAGCATTGCTTATATCAGATCCCCTTATGATGCTTTGCGTTTCTCCCAGAAGCGCTTCTCTCTCGTTTGGCTCACCGCCATAAATCCCAAGTGAAACGCACCCAATTGTCCCTTGAGAGCGCCTTTTGAAAGCACTTTCAATATAAGTATTATCGCAGAATTTATGTGCTTCGACAACCTTTTTTTAAAAGATATTGAGGAGAAAAAATAAAACAAAAAAGGGCGAATGACATCGCCCTTTCTATTAGTTTTCTTCTGGATTCCCATAAAGCTCTTCAAGTGGCTTCATGATAATTTTATTTAATTCACCGATAAGAACACTCACACGTTGTTCTGCTTCCATCAACTGAGAGATTTTGTCGTGCTGCTGAACAAGAGCAACTGTTTTTTGAGCTTGCTCCACTTCTTCTTGTGTGATCTCTTGACCAGTCATTTGTTTTTGTTGAAGGTTTACTTGAATGTCACGGAAGTTCTCAAACATTCTTTTAGAGGACTCATCCGCGTTTACCTCATCATAAAGATTTCTTAAAGTTGAATATTCTTCGCTATGACGCAATGCTTTTTCAAGGTCATATGCAACATCATAAAGATTTACAGACATGTTATGTCTCCTTTCTATCCGTTATCACCGATATGATCGGCGGACACCACTCCACTATAACAAACTATGGCTTTCGTTTCACATATATACAATGAATTCATTAAAATTTCTATAGCTTGTCTTAGAATAGCGCCACAAAAACAGCCTGGATAGCACCAATCATCCCGCCTAAAAGACCGCCTAGAAATGTTATCATCTTCAGCTCCTTATTAGAGATGCTGACTACAAGCTCTTCCATTTTTTCAAGCGGGAAAAGTTCAATTTGTTCACGAATGATATCTTCAAATTGCAGCTTTGCAAGCAGACTCTCTAAAGCATTTGAAGCCGCTTCGATCCCCTTATCAATCAACACTGGCGCAAAATGTGTTTTAAGGTCATCCGCTACAGCACTGACATATGTTCCAACTGGTTTGTCTAATATCAGCTTTGTAGAGAAATGAGAAAGCAATTGATTTTTCACACTAAAAATAAGTTCCTTCACATTCCATTTTTCATCAAGCTCATGAAGAGAAAATAGCTTCACCTTGTCCCATTCTTGAACAAGTAAATCTGATAAAAATCTTTTTGTTTCTGCGTTTCTTAAAAACTTGATGATTTCGGGATGTACACGATCAATTAAGCTTGAATTCCCTAGAAACATTTGGACCATACTGCCAAGCATTCCCCGTTCTTTTAAGAAATCATCAATCATATTGCCAAGCCTGGCTTTGCCTTCATCACTTTCAAAATAATGAATGCCTCTCTTTAAAATATAATCTGCTGCATCTGGAATTTTTGATGATATTTTGGTTTCCACTTCTACCGGGAGCAATTCAGATAAAGTTTGCTCGTTATATGTTTCAAGCAATGAAGCGAGCTTCTGGTCAGACCACTGATGGAGCCATCTATCTGCTTTAACATCAGCCTGTGAAACGCCGAATTTTTCTAGCAGGGAGAATACGGTGATCTCCATATTTGCGCCTTTGTCAATATATTGATGGACTGTACGCAGGATCTCCTGCTTTGCCTCCGATGATTCAAATCGCTTTTGAATACCTTCTGGCGTGAGCAAATGCTCCATAACCATGACACCAACCTGCTTGGCTACTTCGTCTCTTCTTTTAGGGATAAGCCCTGGTGTAAATGGAAGCTGTTTTCCGAATAAGTAATATGGCTTATAAGGCCGAAAAAGCATTTTAATTGCAAGATGGTTTGTCGCTGCTCCTATGACTGCGCCGATAACAATCATAAAGATAAACGTTGTGAATATATTCAAAGTCGTCATCTACCTTTCAAACAACACCCGAGGTTTATTGTTTTGATCTATACGTATTATAGTTGTTGTCAAGTTCCCAAGCAAATGAAGCATGCAGCGAGACATATGATCAAGCGATCTGTCGTAATGATAAAGGAGCGTAAGCTTTATGTAAAATCATAAAAAAATGTTTTTTGATGGTAAAAAAAGAAGTTGAAAAGAAGGTGTTTTTTAATGAAAACATTAGGTATTGCGAGCCTTTCTCCGCAGTATGAAGAGGCATTCACACGGCAGCTCGCCAAAGCTGCCTCTTCTTATCGTTTAGAGGTTGTTCGTTTTACACCATTTGATTTAAAGCCGGCTTCAAATATGATACAAGGCCAAACATATACGAATGGCCAAGGGTTTGCCGACGCACAATTTCCGATTCCCGACTTGATTTATGACCGATGTCTTTACCGGCATGACGCACAATCTAAAAAAGCAAAACCCATCATGGAATGGCTAAAAAAATATCCAAAAACAGATTTTTTGAATACCGGCATTTCAAATAAAATGGTGCTATTTGAGCAGCTCCGTCTCCTCTCTGCTTCACAGCCATATTTACCTGGCTGCTTTTTATTAAAAGAGCCCTCAGACCTGATCAATATGGTAAGGGAGTACGGGGCTGGCGGTTATTGTAGAATGCAGCCTCTCTCCCATCAGCATGCAGCATCTACTTACTTCATTTCCTTTGATGGCAAATCAACATTTACTGTTCAACTAAGTTCCAATCAAACCATTACATTTTCTCGTACGTCAGAGCTGGAGCGCTGGTGCAAAAAATATGCAGGCCGGTATTTCCTTCAATTTTTCAACACGAATGATCAAAAAGAAATTTTATTCAATGAAATCAAGATTTTCCTTATGAAAGATTCACAAAATCAATGGAAACGCATGGGAATTCACACAAAATCACCTGCAGAAAATAGTCTTTTAAGTCATACACAAAAATCAGCTCCTGTGATAGGCTTTGAACACTATCTAAATACATTGCAGCCACACATCAAGGAACTCCTTTTAGATGATATGGCATCCATTCAGGCATCACTCCCAGCTTATATAGATAAAACTTACTCTCCTTGCTTTGAATTCGCAGTAGACTTACTTCATACAAGTGAAGGCAGACTTTTCATATCAAATATCAGATCAAAGCCAGGGCGGTCCGCTTTTTTAAATGTTTATCCTGAGAAGGAACACGAATTGATTCGTATCATTCTTGAACATGCGCAATCGATAAAATCTCAACCGAAGGAGGTTTCTTATGAATAGAAAGCGCTGCATCATCGCCCCACACCTTACAAGTGAAAAAACAATTCATCTTCCCGTCCATTATAAACAGAAAGATGCCATCTATTCTCTTGCTCTAGGATCTCGTTTAGTAGATGGCTTCAACATTTCCTATCATCAGCATCCAAATAAAATTTTATTATCTGAAGATTTATACAGAGGTTTACTGATTCCTTACCAATCAAAAGCTGATGTGATCATCATTGACCATACACTTTTTATAGGGCCGTTGATGGGCATTTTCACTGCAGGTTTTGAGCAAAGTACACAGCCATTAGGAACGAGATCAGAATTTTTTATCAAACTGCTGCACTCTTTCAGGCAGCATCCTGGTTTTGCCTATCTTTTTGGGTCACATTCTATTGATTGGGAAAAAGGAATTGTAGAAGGACTGTTGTACCACGAAGATTCATGGGTTAAAAAACAGCTTCCCCTTCCGTCAGTCATTTATGACCGGCTTCCAAATAGAAAAGCTGCTCAGTCGGCACTCATTCAAGAAACGAAGCGAAAACTCACCCAAGACTATGATATCCCTTGGTTCAATCCTTACTTTTTTAATAAATGGGAGATTCACGAACAGCTATTAACAGATGAAAAAACATGGTCCTTTCTCCCACATTCTGTACAATTAGATCCCGTGGACGCTCTAAGTAAAATTGAAACACTTCTCCATCTGCATCAAGTTATATACTTAAAACCGACAAACGGAAGTCATGGAGACGGGATTTATCAGTTAAAAAAGGAAAACGACGGAATCACTGTATCCTCAAATTTCGGAAATTCTATTCCATATGATTCAATAGATCAGTTTGTTCAAAGGCTGCGAAAGGATCATGCAATTCATGATTTTATTGCACAACAAGGCATTGAGCTTCTTCAAATAGACAATCAACCGATGGATTTCAGAGTTCATACGAATAAAAATAAAGAAGGTGATTGGACAGTCACAGCAGCAGCAGCAAAGGTTTCTGGAGACCATACCATCACGACTCACCAGTTACACGGGGGAACGGTGAAAACACTTTATGCTGTCTTTCCAGAAGAAAAGAAACGTTTGCAGATTTTACAGCAGCTTTCTCATACTGCCATCATGCTTAGCCAAGTGATAGATAAAAAAATGACCGGGCATATTGGTGAAATCGGTTTTGACTTAGGCATTGATCAAACAGGTGCAATTTGGATGTTCGAAGCTAATTCTCGCCCTGGCCGAGAGATTTTCCAGCATGTCTCTTTGAAAAAATCAGAATGGCTGATTGGGAAGAGAATCATGGATTACGCATCTTACCTTTCAAAAACGGCACTCACCACTTCAGATCACGCGAACGTCTACTGACGCTTTTTTGTCACATGTCAGTGCTCTTAAATCTATGCTTTTTCTATGCTCTTTTCATGAGATGAGATACAATAAAATCAAGTTCAAGGTTGTTTCCGTGTTGTCGTGTTTGTTTATTGTTTCATCAATAAAAGCAAGGAGGCAATGATGATATGATTTCTCATTTTCAATGGAAACCCCTTTTTAAGAAAGCACAATTGCCAGGCTGGAAAATATCCTTTTTCCACAATGGTGCACACTATGAAGGCATCTACCACAAAACAGGTGACATTGAATGGGGCTCTCAGCTTCCGCCCCATGAAGTAGAACCAACTTTAAAAGAAGAAATCCACGAATTAATGCTGTTCCATGTCTATGATTAAACTGTTTAAGGAGCCCCGCCATGTTAGAAAAATTAAAACTTGTTTACGGAGACCATATCATCAGCACACCTACTCATGACAAACAAATTCTTTGGTATCAAACAGACGAAGGTGAAATATTTGGAGTAAACAAATCGGAGCTTTCAGAAAGAGAAACACTTCTTCTCAACTCTTTTCTTACACCAATTGATCTATTTCAAAAAGCGCAGACCGAGGATGAACAAAAATGGTTCAGCTATCTTTTTGAAAACAAACCACTAACTGTCCAACATCCCGTCCGTGTTTATTATTTTCAAATGATCCATCAAGAAGAACAAAGACAGCAAATAAAAGAGGCTGTGAATAACAGCCTCGAACATACTCATTTCATATGGACAGGCCCTGAAACAGCTATGTTGATTCAACCAAACGCCACATCAGAAAACAGTCAATTAGATCAGTTAAATGATTTGTCTCTGGCTATTACAAGTGATTTTTTAACAGACTCAGTCTTTATGCAAGGACAGCTGCATTTGCCTAATGACCATTTACAGATGAGGTTATTAAATGAACAACAGCTCTTTTTATGCCATCTGCAGCGAGAAAAGCTTAGATCAGGGGCTGCCACATTTTATCAATGCCTGCCATCGTTCATTTGTTATGATGCATCTGCACTCTCTCACGCTATTTCAGATGCTTTTAAAGAAGCGGTCTTTGACCGGGATGTTTATCGCACTCTCATGACCTATATGCAATGTAATTTAAACGCATCCAAGGCAGCAAAAGCGTTATATGTTCACAGAAACAGTCTTCAATATCGAATTGATAAATTTATTGAGCGCACTGGTCTAGATATACGACATTTTCCAGAAGCATCAGCTGCTTATTTGATGATGATTCTACTCGATCTTTCATAAAGAACGAAGACATGAGCACCCTGCCCAAAAATGAAAATAGGATGTTGTGCACGTTGTCCATTTACAGACTCTTCCTCATTTTATACACTTTATTTACTAGTAAAGCGCTTTCAAAAAAGAGGGACTGGGGAGGCTGACAGCTAATGGCTGAAATGATGCTGAATCAAATTTACAAAGTGTACGATAACAAGGTAACAGCAGTAGACAACTTTAATCTACATATAGAAGATAAAGAATTTATTGTGTTTGTTGGTCCATCAGGCTGCGGAAAATCAACAACCCTTCGCATGATTGCAGGTCTTGAAGAAATTTCACAAGGAGACTTTTTGTTAGATGGAAAACGGATGAATGATGTAGCACCGAAAGACCGGGATATCGCAATGGTTTTCCAAAACTATGCATTATATCCTCATATGAATGTGTACGATAATATGGCTTTTGGATTAAAGCTTCGGAAGTTTCCGAAAGCAGAAATTGATGAGCGGGTACGAAATGCCGCTAAAATATTAGGGCTTGAGCAATATTTAGACAGGAAACCAAAAGCACTGTCTGGCGGTCAAAGGCAGCGTGTTGCACTTGGCAGAGCAATTGTACGTGATGCAAAGGTTTTTCTTTTGGATGAGCCGCTTTCTAATTTAGATGCAAAACTCCGTGTTCAGATGCGTGCTGAAATTTCTAAGCTTCATCAGCGTCTGCAAACGACATTTATCTATGTGACACATGATCAGACTGAAGCCATGACAATGGCAACCCGCCTTGTTGTCATGAAAGATGGATTTATTCAACAGGTTGGAGCGCCGAAAGATGTATATGAAAACCCAGAGAATGTGTTTGTAGGTGGATTTATCGGCTCACCTGCGATGAACTTTTTCACAGGAAAGCTCTCTGACGGTGCCATTGCGGTTGGAAAAACACATATTCGTGTACCAGAAGGAAAAATGAAAGTATTACGCAGCCAAGGCTATATTGGAAAGGATGTCATTTTAGGCATCAGACCAGAAGATTTTCACGATGAACCAGTATTTATAGAGGCGTCTGAAGGCACAAAAATTAATGCTGATGTAGAAGTAGCTGAATTAATGGGAGCAGAAACGATGCTTTATTCTTCTATCGATGGTCAATCGTTTATTGCACGTGTTGATTCTCGTACCGATGTACAGGCCGGACAGTCTATCCCTCTTGCAATTAATATGAACAAAGCCCATTTCTTTGATGCGGATACGGAGCTGCGCATCCGCTCAGCAGAATAAGAAGATATATAAGCAGCGCCATCACTCATCATTGGGTGATGGTTTTTTGTATGTTAACACAACATTTACCATGTTCTTTTCTCGTATGTTTTTTTCGGAAATAACCATAATACTTAGTACAAAGCAGTTACTGCATTGGGTTTCGCCAAGTGGCAAATGACTTGATCATTTCGCTGGTGCGATTCCAGCAAACCCAACCAAAAAAACAAAACATATACAAAAAGGAGAATCACATCATGGCAAATTCTAATAGTTCAAACCAATTACTAGTTCCTGGAGCAGAGCAAGCGATCGATCAAATGAAATACGAAATCGCTTCTGAATTTGGTGTAAACCTTGGAGCAGAAACAACATCTCGTGCTAACGGTTCAGTTGGTGGAGAAATTACAAAACGTCTTGTGTCTTTCGCTCAACAAAATCTTGGCGGAACAAAAGCTTAATTTCATATTTGGATCATAGAAGGCACCTCTTATGGTGTCTTCTTTTTTTGTTTTTATCCCTCACCAAACTCCTTTCAGCTCATATCATGTAGTAGAAAGGAGCGGATCTTCATGGACATTATTTCTGGTATGAACTTTGAACTTTTACAATTTGTAGGTATCTCTCTATTATGTGAATATGCTCATAGTATTCGGTCCTTTCATTTATATAAAAAAAGCATCACATAAAAGTTGTACCATTTTGTGCCCTTTTCACTTATAGTATGTAGTGGAGGGATCGAACAGATGAAAATAGCTCTTTTCGGTGCTCATGGACGTGTAGGACAAGCATTTCTTCGTTTCGTTCAAGTAGATGATCGTTACATGGTTCGTTCATTGATTCGAACAAACCGAGAAGAAATGCTTGCGGGTATGTTTCAAGTCACCGGCAATTCAAGAAATCGGGAAGATGTGCTTGAGACAATCAAAGGAGCAGATATTGTTGTGAGCTGTCTATCAACAGATGGTGACGATACATTATCTGTTTCAATGGAGCATATCGTACAAGCCATGAAGCAAACAAATACATCTAGAATTATTACAATTGGTACAGCAGGTATTTTAAAAGCAAGAAAGCAGCCGGAGCTCTACCGTTTTGAAACAAATGAATCAAGACGGACCACTTCCCGAGCAGCTAAAGAGCATGCGAAAGCGTTTGAAATCCTTCAATCGACTGATCTAGATTGGACCATTATTTGTCCAACCTATTTACCAGATGGAGAAGTGACACGGTCATATCGCTATGAGAAAGATTTTCTCCCTATAGATGGAAAGAAAATTTCAGTTGAAGATACCGCACACTTTTTATATCAGCAGTTAAATTCGAAGGAGTTTGTACATCAACGCGTCGGCATCGCTTATTGATGATGCAGCCTGTCCAAACAAAACAATATAATCAATAAAAGTCGAGAACAGAATCTCCGACTTTTTCATGCAAAGGAAAAGAGCCTCATTCAATTGGAAGAGGCTCTTTTTTCTACTATTCATCAGTTGTTGGCAACAGCACCTTTTTGCAGTTCATACATTTGTGCATACAGCCCTTCTTGCTGCATGAGTTGTTCATGACTGCCACGCTCGACGATTTCACCTTTTTCTAACACCAAGATCATATCGGCTTTCTTAATAGTGGATAATCGGTGAGCAATCACAAAAGTCGTCCTTCCTTCTTTGACTACATCAAGTGCCCGCTGAATGATCGCTTCTGTTTCTGTATCAATGTTGGCTGTGGCTTCATCTAAAATTAAAATCGCTGGATCGTACGCCAATGCGCGCGCAAATGAAATCAACTGACGTTCCCCTGAGGAAAGGGTGCTTCCCTTTTCAACGACTGGTTCATCAAAACCTTCTGGCAGGTGCTTCAATAACTCTGCTGCGCCTACTTGCTTTAATGAAGATTCAATGGTTTCTCTTTTGATGTCTTCATTTCCTAAGCTCACATTGGAAGCAATTGTTCCAGAAAATAAATACGGGTCTTGCAGCACAATGCCCATTTGTTTACGCAGCGTTTGGCGCGACTGATCATAAATGCTTTCGCCATCTATGAGAATGTCTCCTTGCTGAATGTCATAAAAACGCAGCAGCAAGTTCATGATCGAGCTTTTCCCAGAACCAGTATGCCCCACAAGTGCAACCGTTTGACCTTTCTTTGCTTCAAACGTAATGTTCTTTAAGACATTTTTCCCTTCATTATAAGCAAAGGTGACATCTTTGAACTGAACGTGTCCCTCCAGCTTCTTCTGAACAGGCTCTTCCACTTCTGTTCCTGGTTCATCTAATAACCTGAAAACCCTCTCCGAGGAAACCCTTGCTAATTCTAACCTAGAGAATTGATTCACAATGCCTGTAATCGGCTGAAACAATCGATTTAAATAATCGACAAACGCATAGAGCACACCAATGGACACAATGCCTGTCGCACTTAACGAAGCACCGCCAAAATACCAAATGAGTGCCACATATGCTAAATTTCGCAGCAGGTTAACCAAATTATGTGAAAGAAGTGAATTTAAATGCAGCATCTTTCGCTGATATCGAAAGTGATTGTTGTTCAGCTCATCAAATTCCTCTTGCGTCGCTTTTTCATGACGAAACGCTTGAATGATTGTCATCCCTTGAATGGCTTCATTTAGCTTGGCATTAATTTCACTGATGATCGAACGAATGCGGTGATTGTACACTGATGCAAACTTTCTGTAAGTCATCGACCATAGGAAAATAATCGGTACTGCTACCAAACAAATGAGTGCCAGCTTTACATTTAACAAAAACATGGCAATGTAAATCCCAATCATGTAAATGGCACTCGTCACGAAATTAGCAAGGACTGTTACATATAAATCACGAATGGTTTCCGTGTCATTTGTGATTCTCGCGACAACCTTTCCAGCCGGTAAATTATCAAAATATCGGATCGGCAGTGTTTGGATGTGCTCAAATACGTCTACCCTCATTTTTTGAATAATTCGATTTGCAATCCTCTGGAGCAAATAATGCTGCCCATACTGAAAGAAAATCGCAACGATGAGCAGTCCTAGATAAAATAGAACAAGCTGCACCAAACCACTGATTTCTGGCTGATAAAAAGCGAAAATCTCCTCTTTTGATAAACGCTGTACCTCATAGGTCTCACGCTCGTTTCCATTATCAATGGTGAGCTGATCTCCCGATATTTTTCTGTTTCCATCAAAACGAATCGGCTCATTCACAAAATAGTAACCGAACCCGACTTGCACTACATTGATTTGCTTTCCAGAATCCATTCCATTATTTAATCGATCGCTTCGTATATAGTTATTTCCCTGGTAATAAACGGTTTTGTCTGTCTTTTCATTGACCTCGACATACGGTTTTTCTACACCTAAAATATGATCATCAATCATTTTCTTCCCAATAAACGGTCCTGTCAGCTCAGCACCAACTGCAATCATTAGAAAGATTAAGGCAACAGACAATACTTTCTTATATAGGAGTGCGTAGGCAAGGAGTCTTCTTCCTGTTGTCATGCCTCATCCCCTCCTTCCAGCTGATTTGTCAGCTGCTGACGCAAAAATTGTTCTTTGTACCACCCATCCTGCTGGATGAGCTCGTTGTGTGTGCCCTTTTGGACAATGCGTCCCTCTTCCATGACAAGAATGAGATCCGCATGTTCAACAGCTGATAGGCGATGAGTTGTAATAAACGTCGTTTTGCCATGACGGTTTTGTCTTAGATTTTCTAAAATAGCGGTTTCTGTTTTTGCATCTACCGCAGATAATGAGTCATCCAGAATTAAAATGTCTGGATCAATTAATAAAGCACGTGCAATGGATATTCGCTGTTTTTGTCCGCCTGACAGCGCCACACCTTTTTCCCCAACCATGGTTTCCAGACCCTCTGGCAAAAGGCGTAAATCCTTTTCAAAATAAGCATCTTTGATTGCTTGTGCTAACTCATCTTGTTTCGCGTCACGATGACCAAAGCGCATATTCTGTTCCACGCTTTTTGAGAAAAGTATATGATCCTGCGGTACATATCCGATCCATTGAAATAACTGATCTAATTCAATGTTTTGGATCGGAACACCTGATAGCAAGATTTGCCCATCACCTGCCGGGTACTGGCGCAGAAGCTGTTTGACAATGGTCGTTTTACCGCTTCCTGTTTTGCCTGTAATCCCAATCGTCTGTCCTTTTCGAACGGTAAAGGACACATCAATGAGATTATCTTTAGATGAAGTTGGATACCTGAATGTCACATGATCAAACTCAATATCTCCAGGCTCTTGTAACGTTTTCGGCTGAGCAGCATCTGTTACGTCCGGCTTGTAGCCGAGTGTATGATTTAACCGGTCTAACGACGCATTTCCTCTTTGCATAATATTAATCAATTCGCCGATCGCAAACATTGGCCAGATCATCATGCCAAGATAGACGTTAAATGCAACAAGCTCCCCAATGGTTAAATCACTTTGGAACACGAGGTATGCTCCGTAGCCGATTCCGATTAAGTAGCTGATCCCCACAAGTAATTTCACTGTCGGCTCAAACAAAGAATCAATGATCGCCACTCGCATGTTTTTTTGAAATACATCATCTGTCATTTCTCGAAAGCGTTCGACATCTTGTTTCTCCTGCACAAAAGAGCGAATGACCCGGACACCTGCCACTGATTCAAGAACGCGATCGTTCATATCACCAAATGCATCTTGAGCGACTGTAAAGCGCTCATGGATTTTGCTTCCATAAAACGCAATCAAGAGCGCCATCAGCGGCATAGGGATAATCGCCATTAAGGTTAATTTCCAGCTAATCGTCAGCCCCATCGTAAAGAAGATCATCAGCATATAAGCAGTGGAATCAACCAAGGTCAGAACGCCAAAACCTGTCGTTAAGGCCACAGCATTCAAGTCGTTTGTACCTAGTGCCATTAAGTTGCCTGTTTTTTTCTTTTCATAAAAGGTAGGCGTCATCTTAAGCAAGTGGCGCATCAGTTTCCCGCGCATCACACGCTCCATGACATTTGCGCCGCCAAATAACTGATACATCCAAAAATATGTAAGTGTATAGACGACGACACCTAGTAAGCAAAAAATGGTCACATAAAACACAATACTGGATGTTGTAAATTGACCAGAACGAATGTCATCAACTGCCTGGCCTAGGTATCTTGGCGGCAGCATTTCAAGCACATTCACAATGAGCAGGAGCGTAATAGCAATGGTATAACGCCTCCACTCTTTTTTAAAGAACCAGCCTAATTTCGCAAATACTGAAAACATGTTTGTCTCTCCTTTTCAAGCTAGCCGCTTTCTAAATTTTCCTGCAAGTCACCTTGTTTCGTTTTTTGAGCTTTTGTCATTTGTCTTGATTTTGGCATGTTCACATGCTTTCACTCCTCTTCATTTACTTGTTGTTTTTCATCCCTTTATTTCGAAATACGAAATGAATTCAACAAAAAAAGAGGCCACCAGCTTGCTGGTACGCCTCTTTTCGTCATGTAAAAAGGCGCATGTTGACAAATACGCAACATACGCCTTGATTCATCCGATCAATTGGAACAGACGAGTTCCTTTTCAATGACCAATGAAGGTGTAATTGTCACGTGAATCAACCCATTCATGCAGTTTGATTTCATTCTTCCAATGTTGCACATGACATTTCCTCCTTTTGGCTCTTGAATCTTTTTTTATCTTATAGTGGCTGTCACTATTTTGTCAATAAATATTTTTCAATAAATGAAATTTTCTAACAAAAATCATTCTCCTTCATGTGTATCTTTTTCTATTAACGGGTATACCATGAGTGTAAAGACTCCTTTTGAAAGGAATGAGGACATTGTTTCAAGCTGATCGGATGGTCGTAGCGTTTGATGGACATGAAGACAGTAAGAAAGCATTAAAAAAGGCAATCGCTTTAGCTAAAACCTTACATGCCAAGCTGACCGTTACCTATGCACATGATGGCAAAACAGACAGACAGGTGTTTGATGCACCGCGCCCAATGACTGGCGGAGCTTATATCGGCGGCGGTACGGCAGATCTTCAAACTCCCCCTGTATATGTACCTCACGATGAACAGCAAAGTCCCTTGATTTTTGAAGACCATACAGAAGAGGTCGTTGCGGAAGCACGAATGCTTTTAAATGAGGAGCAGTTTGAGGCTGCCATTGAAATTGTAGAAGGAGAACCAGCAGAAGCGATTATCGAATATGCGGAGGAAATATCAGCAGACCTCATCGTCATGGGAGCACGTGACCAAAGCAGATTGAAAAAAATGCTGTTTGGCAGTGTGAGTGAAAAGTTATCAGCAAAATCAGATATACCTGTGCTTATTGTGAAATAAATGCATCACAAAAGGCTGTAAACATTGGTTTACAGCCTTTTTTATTTATGAAGAGATGGATGCTTCACTTTCATGTTTAATTTTTTGCTGGAAGCCTTCCTGTACGCGCTTTGTCAGCTCTCCTGGAACGCCTTCCCCTACGGGCTCGCCATCTATTTCAACAATCGGAATAACTTCAGCTGTCGTCGAGCTGATGAAGATTTCCTGAGCGCGCAGCAGTTCTTCTTTGCTTATACGAGTTTCTTCAACCGTACATCCTTCTTCCTCACATACCTCCAGCAGCTTTCTACGAGTAATGCCGTTTAAAATGAGATTGTTTGCAGGATGAGTACGAATCACGCCATCAATCACGGCATATACATTCGAGGAGGTTCCCTCGGTCACAAAACCGTCTCTCACAAGGATTGCTTCAAACGCACCAGCTTCAGATGCTTTCTGCTTTTCCATGATGTTATATAAAAGATTTAAGCTTTTGATATCACACCTTAACCAGCGAAGATCCTCAGATAAAATGGCCTTTGCCCCAGCTTTCTGCTCTTGAACAGGCTTTTTCACCTGGAACGTATATGCTGTGATTTGAGGAGTAAGAGAATCACTATATTGATGTTTACGAGGGGCGACACCCCGCGTGACTTGAATATACACACCGCCATCTGTTAATTGATTGTGAGCGACGAGCTGTTGTAACTTTTCTTCCATATTTGATACTGTACCTTGCAAATGAATGCCAATTTCCTTTGCACTCTTGAACAGACGCTCTGTATGTTCCTTTAACGTAAACAAAGTACCATTGTATACACGGATGACCTCATAGACTCCGTCACCAAATTGATAGCCTCTGTCCTCAATATCAACATGTGCATCCTTTTTTTCAATGAAATCTCCATTGTACAATATTTTCATATGGAATCTCCCCTTCGCTTTGCAATAATGGTTGAATCTGATGCTATCTTAGCGGATAAATGGGTTCGTTTCAATGATTATTCAGAATTATTTCACATCGTATGAAATGGATAACCCTCTATTGTAACAAATATAGTTTGATAACCAAAAAGATTCCAATTTTTTAGCATCTTCTATATTCATAGGCTCTTTTTTCCTGTATACTTACTCCATATAAACACGACAAAAAACAGCGAAATAAGACAGAATCCACTACATGATTCGACACAAATTTTTGATTTATTGGAGCGATTGTAATGCAACGGGTTAAAAAAAAACAGACACCTTCAAACACAATGCTGCTCTCAAAGGCGATTGGTTTTGTCATCCTGACACTAATCCTCTTTTTTATTTGGGATATGTCCAAAACCAATATGCAGGCAGCAGATCAGCCGGCGAAATTGTCTGCGAGCAGTCAATTTAGGGACACAAGTACTAGTATGAAAGCAAAAGATGCTTCTCGGAAAACATTAGATGCACATTTTAAGATCCATTCAAATAAACATATAACGGATCAAACGATCTTTTTAACCTTTGATGATGGTCCATCAGCGACTTCAAATCAGCTGTTAGATGTGCTAAAAGCACATCAAGTGAAAGCCACATTCTTTATGCTCGGACCGCAGATTAAAGAACACCCGGCAGCTGTGAAAAGACTCCATCAAGAAGGTCATCAATTAGGGCTTCATGGTATTACCCATGATGTGAAACGCTTTTATCAAAAAAGTGATTCTCCTGTTAACGAGATGAAGGAAGATCAGCGCATTTTGGCTTCTGTCACAGGTGAGTATACCCATCTTGTAAGAACACCTTATGGCAGCACCCCAAATTTAACCGATCAGCAAAAAGCACGTTTAAAACAAAAAGGCTTTGTCTACTGGGACTGGACCATTGACAGTCTTGACTGGAAATATAAAAGCTCAAAATATGTACCAGAGGTATTAAATCAGCTGCAAGTGCTGGAGACAAAATATCCAAAAGAACCAAAAATCATCTTAATGCATGATCAGCCGGCGACGGCAAAATACTTAAGCAGCTTAATCACGCAGCTAAAGGCAAAGGGCTATACATTTGAAGTCCTTGATGAAACAATGAAGCCGCTGCAGCAATAAAGTAAAACCCGCACCTTTAGGATGCGGGTTTTTTAATGATTTATAAAGCTTTCACGAGATCGCCAATTCGCTCATGAAAGACAAGATCAAAGAGCGGATCAAATTCTGTTTCACTCAAATTCATCATCACCATGAAGATGGAAGGATCATGAGCTGCATCTTCTGGAATATACCTTGCTGGCGCTACCTCCAGGGAAGTCCCCATGACGAGGAGCATGTCCGTTTTCTGAAGTGATGTCTCCACTTGGTCTAAATGTTTGACCATATCGCCAAATAGGACAACATCTGTTTTTAGCACACGTCCACACGTACTGCCGTCTGAGGAAACCCTTTGACAGACCGGCACCTCTTCTTTCAATAAATAAGGCAGATCATATACCGCCTGGCACGATGGACAAGTAGCCGTTTGAATGGAGCCATGGAGTTCATATACATGCTGGCTTCCCGCCTTTTTATGAAGACCGTCAATATTTTGGGTAAAAATATCCACATGCTTCCCTTGTTGCTCAAGGCTGGCTAAAAAGGTATGCCCGCTATTTGGTTCGTATTCTCCACTCATTTTCATTTGAAACAAATCCTTAAATTTCGGCCAGAATTGATGAGGGTTTGATAAAAAGTAGGACCGGCTCATCGCCTCCATGCGGGAAGTATCTTCTGTCCACAGACCACCCGTTGATCTAAAATCAGGAATACCCGATTCTGTACTCATACCTGCACCTGAGAGTACTGTGATATGTGAAGCCTGCGATAATTTCTCTCTTAGTGCTTCCACTTTTGTTTGATCCACGCACCATTCCTCCTTTATTCACCCAGCTGCTTCTCACCTTTTTGTTTCATATAAATGGCCTGACCAGGGAAAGCAAATTCTACGCCTTCCTCGTGGAAAATATCTATGATGCGATAGTTAATATCCTGCTTAATATCAAGGTTTTCAGACCAAGCTGTCGTGTTTGTGTAAAAGTTGAAAAACAAGTTCAAATAGCTGTCTGCCAGTACATCGAGATTTACCATGATTGTCTCCTTATGCACCCCATCATGCTCGTGAAGCATCTGTTTGAGACGCTTAATACACTGATCAATATTTTCCTTTGGTGTATTGTAGGAAACGCGAACAGAGAACGTAATCTGACGTTTATTCATTCTTGTCCAGTTTGTGATTGGCTCCTTAGAAAGCGTAGAATTCGGAACGGTCACGACGGCTTCAGCAGGTGTTCGAAACCTTGTGCTTCGAAATGTAATGTCCTCCACAGTCCCAAGTACACTTGGTGTCTCCACAAAGTCGCCCATCGTAAAAGGCTTCTCCGTAATGATGACTATCCCTCCAAAAAAGTTAGCCACTGTATCCTGAGCAGCGAGCGCAAATGCTAAACCACCTAGACCAAGCCCTGCCACAAGTCCATTTACGTCATAATTAAATTCTTGTGCAATGACGCTAATACTCAGTGCAATAATAATGAAACGAAGTACCTTTGATAAAAATGGTGCTAAAATATCATCCATATCTAATTCAAATTTCGAATTGACCTTTTGAAACAAGAAAGAAGATGCAGCGGTTAAATTACAAAGCCCCCACGTCAGCATTAATATAATAGAAGATCTATACAATTTAACGATGACATCCATATGATGCTCAAAGTATGGTGCCTGTCTTAACGCAAAATATAAACCAAGTGCCACGAAAAACAGCCTGGCTGGTTTTTCAAATGCCACAACAATTTGGTTAATGACCTCCGTTTTAGACCGATTCGTCAGCCTAAACAGAAGCTGAAATAAATACTTCGTAAATACTTTCCGAAGCAATAAAAAAAGCAATAAAATACAAAGGCTAATACCAATTTGGATCGCAATATCTACTGTAAAATATGTATCCATCCATTTTTGTGTAAACATGTCTGTCTCTCTCCTTTAAAACAATCCTCTCTAGTTTATAATATAACCTTCGTTCATGTCCTCTCTTAAATGTCTGACCTCTACATAAAAAGCCTCGGGACTGATCCCGAGGCATGAAGTTCAAATATGAAATTTTGGCTAGAGACATATCGACGGGCAGCAAACTACTTTTTCTTCTGAGCCTGATCAAGGAGAGTCGCTTTAAACATTTCAGCATCCGTTTCAGCCTTAATACGTTCTTCCACTCTAATTCTCCCTTTACCCAATCATCTCGCCTCCTTTTCATCATTATAAAACATCAGAATTTTCAGTCAACATGACGAAAGCACTAATATTTTGACGAACGCTGACGATTTGGACAAAATTGATCGAAGAAAAAATGATGTAGTTCAGATTTACTCAATAAGAGCTTGGGATATTCCTGCAACTTTTCACCTTTTATACACGATGCTTTCTCACCACACGCCATGTTCCATTACATACAGCTCTCCCTCGTTCCATATAGTAAAGAAGGAAAAACAGCAAAAATTTGATATGATAAGACCAGAACTTATGTCAGGAGCTGGAGCATGTGTATATTATCGCGCATAGAGGGTCTTCAAGCGCTGCCCCAGAAAATACAATCGCCGCATTTGATTTAGCTGTTCAGCAAGGTGCGGATTATATTGAGTTAGACGTCCAGCTGACAATGGATCAGCACGTAGCCGTCATCCATGATGATACCGTTAATCGAACAACTAACGGAAGCGGCTTAGTGAAAAGTTATACACTTGATCGGCTGAAGAAACTGGATGCAGGAAGCTGGTTTGATTCACAGTACGCCAACGAACGAATTCCCACCTTACAGGAAATTCTTAAAAGGTACGCTCATCGTGTCGGGATACTGATTGAGATCAAGCATCCAAAACGGCAGATTGGGATTGAAAAGGCAGTTGTCGACATCATCAACCGGTTTGCCTATTCCCGTCACATCATGGTTCAATCTTTTGATGCCAATGCACTTCAAAGAGTCAAAGCTTACGCCCCTTCTCTTCGAACAGCTTTTATTATAAAACCCTCTGCCTTTAAACTGACGAAAAGGAAATTAGCGGAGTACAGCTCCTTTGCCAATTGCCTTAATATGAAGAAAACGATGATCAACAGATGGTGGATTGACCGCATCCACTCATTTGGAATGGATGTCTTTATATGGACAGTGAAAGATCAAAAAACAGCCGACAGGATGAAAACATACCTCATTGATGGAGTGGTGACGGATCACCCGCCATTTTTTCTAAAGGAGAAATGATTAAATGAAAGCATATCTCGCCGTATTTATCGGTGGATTGGTTGGTACCCTTTGCAGATATGAACTTAGCCAATCCGTTGTCAGCCAGACATTCCCCTATGCAACACTGATTGAAAACATTACAGGCAGTCTGTTTCTTGGCTTTTCAACAGGATATTTTATGTTTCGGAAAGGAAAAAAATATCTTGCTGCTTTGATCGGAACAGGATTTTGCGGTGGTTTTACGACAATGTCCACTTTTTCTAAAGAAACGGTTCTCTTATTACAGGATGGACTGTTCACATCAAGTATCATGTACATTCTACTCTCAGTGATTGCTGGAGTGGGCGCTGCCTTATGTGGACTGATCACCGCTCAGCGCCTCTTTCAACAAAATGAGCAGCCGAAAGGAAGCAGATAAATGATTGTATTTTATACAGCTGTTGCCGGCGGGATGGGCAGTGCCCTTCGTTTTTTCCTCAGTCAATCGATTCAGAAAACCAAGTTTCATACTCGTTTTCCGTATAGTATTATTCTCATCAACTTACTCGGCGCTGCCGGTTTAGGTTTACTGACAGGTGCAGTGTCTGACAATGATCCGCTGCTTATGATCATTGGTACTGGGTTTTTCGGTGGTTTTACAACATTCTCTACATTTAGTGTAGAAGCTGCGTCCATGCTGCATGAGCGGCAAATTGGACTTCTTGCTGTCTACTTGCTGGTCACAATCATCGGGTCTTTATGTCTCTTTGCTGCGTTTTATCAAATAGGACAGCATCTTATTTAAATATTGGTAATGGCGGCTAAGCTGATGAGCAGCTGATCCATGAGCTGGCGCTTCATCAAAAAGAGTGTTTTTTCACTATAGCCAATTTCCATTGCACACTTTGCCATCCGCCAATCTCGAAAATATTTGTAATCGATGAGCTGCTGCTCTATTTCGTCCAACTCTTTTAATGCCGTTTCAATACAAGCAACGATGAGTTCATACTGACTTTTTTGTTCTTCTAACTTTTTCCGAGTCATGTGGTCGAGATGATGCGGGCTTCTTTTTTCAAGCTGCCTTTCGATATTTAAGATCGCTGCTTGATAATTTTTGAAATTCTTTAAATGAAACTCAATTCGTTTCATTGAGGTTTTTTTCTCCGTGATACTTGCTGTTTCATACCAAAGCATGTCCATCCCCCTCTATCGAACGTTTGTTCTTATTATATACCGAACATATATTCGTTCAAAAGAGACTAAATACCTAAAAAAACCTTGAGCTTATTTTTCGCTCAAGGTCATTTCGTTTACTAAAAGCGGCTCCTTTATATCAAGCCCAGTGCGTGCGCTGCCTTTTTCTGACGATGTGACGCCTTTTTTCAAATCGATCTTTTTAACGTAGCGTCCATCCATTTCCAGCACTTTCATTCGAATATCATCAAGATAGACGGATTGTCCTTCTCTGATATCAATATTCTCTTTTAAGATGAGTCCGCCGATTGTATCAATTTCCTCATCATGATAAGAGATCTCGATCAAATCTTGAACTTCATCTAATCTCACTTTGCCATCTAAAACATAATGATGATCGGCTCTTTTTTGAATAACTGGCTGCTCATCTTCATCGAATTCATCTCGAATATCTCCGACAATCTCTTCTAAAATATCTTCCGTTGTGACAAGTCCAGACGTTCCGCCATATTCGTCAGTTAAGATCGCCATATGCATTCTATCACGCTGCATCTTAACGAGAAGCTCTTGAATAGGAATCGTGTCGATGACCTCAATCACTGGATATATATAATCTTGAATTTTCAGTTGATCTTTTTCTCCTTGATACACAAGATCTGCAAAGAGCTGCTTTTTGTTCAGCATGCCGATGACATGGTCTTTATCGCCTGAAAAAACAGGGAAACGTGTATACTTTTCCTGCGTCATGATGGCGAGGATATCATCTAACGGCATATCTTCTGGAATCGCACAAATTTCTCTCCGCGGTATCATGATCTCTCTGGCAATTCGATTATCGAAATCGAAAATCTTGTTCATATAATTATATTCTGATGGGTTGATTTCCCCATTTTTTAAGCTCTCAGATAATAAAATCTTCAATTCCTCTTCAGAATGGGAATGTTCTTTTTCAGACCCCATATCGATGCCCATCATTTTAGTTAGCAAACGGGCTGATCCGTTTAACACATAAATGAAAGGGAACATAAGGATATAAAATGCATGCAGCGGGCCTGACAGCCATAGCGTCATTTTTTCCGCCTTTTGAATGGCAAGCGTTTTTGGTGCTAGCTCACCTACAACTACATGCAAAAAGGTAATAATAGAGAACGCAAGTGTTGCTGAGATCAGGCTGATTGCTGAATCAGGAATGTTTGTCAAACCAAAACCTCGAACCAAAAGTTCTTTCACAGCCGGCTTACCAATCCACCCTAAACCAAGGGATGTCACTGTAATACCGAGCTGACAGGCTGACAAATATTCATCTAGCCTTGATGTCACCTTTTTCGCCATGATGGCCTTTTTGGATCCTTCGGCAACAAGCTGATTAATTCTTGAACTTCTCACCTTTACTATGGCAAATTCAGATGCAACAAAGAAAGCTGTTAAAGCAATCAAAACACCGACTATACTCAGATTAACAATATCGTCCATTTAACCTTGCTCTTTCTTAGAAGAACAAGGAGTCACCTCCTGATTGATGATGTTATGTTTTGCAAAACGGTTAACTGATTAAATAAGACTACATTGAGGGCCCCACTTAACCACCTCCGGTTCACGTAAAATTCCGCCTCTCTACATATATATGAAACGGTATTCATTTTATCTTACCATAAATAATCTGAAAATTCCTGTATCATCATGCTGTTTTTGACATGACTGACTAAATTGAGGGAAATCCTCCTCTGTTTCTTCTTATTGGCAGGAAATATGAACAATTAACTTGTGTTTCAGACTAGAATTATATTAAACTATTTTCATAAACTATAACGTGACGGTTAGGAGGAGATGTTCAGATGGGGCTGAGAAAAAGTATCGTATTGGTGAACTAGCACAGATTGCACAGGTGACGAAACGAACTGTAGATTATTATACAAATCTAGGTTTGCTTGCGCCTGTTAGATCTTGCTCAAATTATCGTTATTACGATGAATATGCTTTAAAACGATTACAATTAATCGTTCTTTGCAAACAGCAGAGATTGGCTCTTTCTGACATCAAATCCAGATTAGATGAACAATTCCCTTCTCAAAAGGAAGATCATGATGAACTTGTCCATTTAACCTCTGATATCGATCGGATGAATGAGCATATGGACCGCATTTTGGCACGTTGTAAGCAGCTTCAGCCAGAACAACGTGAAAAACTAAAAGAGCAGCTTACTCCTGAAAAAATGACGGCTGTCCAATCATTTTTACTGCTGTTAAGTTAAAATTTTTACTAAACAGGAGGTGTTACCTTCGTTCTCAAAGTCAGAACGAAGGCCTTAATTGGACATAGTTAATTTACTCATAGTCGCTTTACTTATAGCTTTAACCGCGTTTTTCGTTGCATCAGAGTTTGCGATCATTCGCTTAAGAAGCTCAAGAATTGATCAGTTAATCGCAGAAGGTAATAAAACAGCAGTTGCTGTCAAGCATGTAACGACTCATCTTGATGAGTACCTATCAGCCTGTCAGCTTGGTATTACCATTACCGCCCTTGGTATTGGTTGGTTAGGGGAAGAAACAATTGCGCATATGCTTGCGCCGCTCTTTGCAGAGCTGTCCATTCCTCAATCAGCTAGTTCTATTGTCACTTTTATTATTGCGTTTAGTATCATGACGTTTTTACACGTTGTCGTTGGAGAACTTGCACCGAAAACACTCGCCATTCAAAAGGCTGAGCAAGTATCCCTTCTTTTTGCTAGACCACTGATGATCTTTTATAAAGTGATGTTCCCGTTCATTTGGGTATTAAATGGATCTGCTCGTTTGTTAACGAAAGCGTTCGGTCTTCAGCAAGTATCTGAGCATGACATGGCGCACTCTGAGGAAGAATTGCGGATTATTTTATCAGAGAGCTATAAGAGCGGCGAGATTAACCAGTCTGAATTCAAATATGTAAATAAAATTTTCGAATTTGATGACCGTCTGGCGAAAGAAATTATGATTCCTCGTACCGAAGTTGTCAGCTTCCCATATGATATTACCATTGAGGAAATGCTGAAGGTAACAAAGGTAGAGAAATATACACGTTATCCAATTGAAGATGGCGACAAAGACAACATTATCGGTGTTCTTAACATTAAAGAGGTTCTCACTGCCTGCATTAGCGGTGAGTGCTCTACAAGCGATACGATCGAAAAGTTTGTAAATCCAATTATTCACGTGATTGAAACGGTTCCTGTTCATGATTTACTGCTCAAAATGCAGCGTGAACGTGTACACATGGCCATTTTATCAGATGAATATGGCGGTACAGCAGGTCTTGTCACTGTTGAAGACATCCTTGAAGAAATCGTTGGTGAAATTCGTGATGAGTTCGACATTGATGAAATCAACGAAGTGCGTAAACTTGGAGAAGACCATTACATCTTTGATGGCAAGGTTCTTGTTGATCAAGTCAACCTGCTATTAGGTATACAGCTTGATAATGAAGAGGTCGACACAATCGGCGGCTGGTTCCTTACTCAGAAATATGAAGTAGAGAAAAATGACGCCATTCGTGAACAAGGCTATGAATTTATTATTAATGAAGTCGATGGACACCATGTGGCATACATCGAAGTAAAAAAGTTAAATGAACAATTATTAGAAGCAGCTGAAGAAGGCGCTTCTTAAGAAAAAAACGACCCTTGCCTAAGCAAGCGGTCGTTTTTCTTATGCCTTTTCCATTAATTGAGCTTCTAGCTCTTTGATTCTTGTGTTTAATACTTCTGTCATGGCACCTAATCTTTCTTTTGGCGGCAGATGGTCAAATTCAGACAGCTCAATCGGTTCACCGATGATTAAGCGCATTTTCCCTTTTTTGAAAAGGCTTTTCGCATTTGAAGGTCCTTTGTATGCGGCTGGAACAATTGGCGCTTTACCGAGCTGCGCAATGGTAACCGCTCCTCTTTTTAAAGGAACATCCTCTGTAGTACGTGTGCCGCTTGGAAAAATCCCAACGATCTTTCCCTCTTTTAATAATTTAATGGGCGTTTTAATACTGCTTGGCCCAGGATTCTCTCGATCAACTGGAAAGGCATGAATCTTTTTTAAAAATCCACCGATCCATTTATTTGCAAACAATTCTTTTTTCGCCATGTAGTGGATCTCAAACGGAAGAATTCCTGCGCCTAATGCAAGAACATCCACAAAACCCTCATGTGTACAAGCAATGACAAAACCCCGATCAGTTGGCAGATTCTCTTTTTGATATACTTTGATTCCACCTCGGAGACCAAATAATAATTTGACGGTATAGCCTGAAAATTTATACATAGTGCACTTCCTTTGTTTGAAGAATGAAGGATTTGTCTCTATTATAACAAATTTTTTATTACCTGGTACTAAAAATTTGTACGCAGTCCAATCCTCCCTATTTTTTTCGTTTAAAATGAACGTTCTGACTGTATTCAAGCACAAGGTTTTAGGGGAGAATAGAATAGGAATTGTGTCCAATTTTGTCGTTTTTCGATGTTTTTTCCTGATTTGTTCTATTGAAAATACTTTATAAATGATGCAAATTTCGCTATGATAAGGAGAAATGATTTTAATTCGGCGAAAGAAATGAGTAATGTACGGTAATGAGAAGTTTCGTGCAACTTTATGCCTTTCTTATGCGTGTATAACATAGAGGGGAGAAAAATCAGTGACGATCGATGAAATTTATCAAATGTATATGAACGATGTTTACAGGTTTCTGCTCTCCATGACAAAAGACAAACATTTGGCAGAAGACTTATTGCAGGAAACCTTTATGCGTGCGTATATACATATTCATTCCTACGACCATAGCAAAGTGAAACCTTGGTTATTTCAGGTGGCACGAAATGCTTTTATTGATTATGTCAGGAAACATAAAAAAGAAGTGACCATATCGGATGACCTCATTGGCGGTCTTTTACAAACGTCTGTACAAAGCCCTGCTGAACAGGTTGAAATAAAGGAAGTTCTCACCATGTATTTGGAGCAGCTTCCAGATAACTACAAGGAAGCGTTGACATTGTATTATTTAAAAGAGCTAAATTACAAGGAAGCATCCAAGGTCATGAATATTACTGAAGCAAATTTTAAAAGTGTTTTATTTCGTGCAAGGCAGCGCCTAAAAGCACTTTACAACAGAGGTGTTAATGATGAATGAAGAGTTTAACAAGCGATGGGAACAATATAATAATGGTGAGATGAATGAGGAAGAAATGATAGCGTTTGAAGAAGAACTTGAAGAAAACGAAAAACGCTTAAGCCAGGAACTGAACGACTCAGATTGGACAGATTTTTCCATCAGTCCTGAGAAGCAAAAAGCCATTTTACAATACGGAAAAAGAAAGTCATATTTACGTATTTCCGTACTTGCTGTCATATCGACACTCATTATTTTACCGCTTTGTACATTAGGAAGTTATTTATACTACGGCGTTGGCGGCGCCGAGAGCAAAGGCAATCATTTCATGGAAACAGCAGCTGTCACCGTCGCTTTAACCAAACCAAACGTGGCCATTGATATGAAGGATTTAAAAGGTCAGGTCAAACTTTTTGGGATGAACACCGAATTGAAGCTGCAAAAGCAAATTGGCAATAAAACAGAAGCTATTGGCAGTGAACAAATCGAGATGTTTTTCGATAAATTAAAGCAGCCTACCATCTCTTATTATGGTGACAGCGCACGCGAAACGGAGGATTTCTTTACCCATCCTTCGGCGCAGGCAGATGCCTCAAAAAAACAAACACTCACTACGTTAGACAAGCTTCCTGAAGGAACAGTAAGTGAAGTGTATGTATCCTATGACAGAGCTTACACACCAAAGGATGTTTATTCCTTTGCTAAAAAATACGATATGAAAGTGCTGTGGAATGCGATTAAAACAGAGGATTCATTAAGTGGAAATCAGCGGCCAATCGGCTTTCCTGGGAAGGACTCTGAATTTTTAAAAGAGCTTCAGCACACATCAAAAACTGAGGTAGATCAATTCAAAGATGCCCTTGCTTATGTTAATCAGCACCCGACATGGGCAACAACGATCTCTGGCAGACCTGATCTTGACCTGTCTAATCGTATACGCTATATCGATCAAAATGGCGTCACGGTTTATGGCTCTGTGGTCACTGGGCCTTCAAAAGAGATTGAGAAATTTGTAAAGACAAAACGCATTAAAACGGCAAAAGTGAGCGAGGTGGAATTATGGAATTGGTAAGAATTTTTAAAGAGCATAATGTATTTGGCTGGATTTCTGTCGGCACAGCGATATTATCCCTGCTCATGCTAAACCTCGCCATTATCAGCAACGTGACATTTTATTCTTTTCAAATGCTTCCTTTTGCAATGGCCGCAGTTCCATTTGGCATTATTGAACTGTTCATTAAAAAAGGCCGTACGGGTCCAGGTTTCCTCGGTGTCGTACTGAATATCTTTGTCATTGTTTGTGTCTATGCCATCGTATCAATCGATGTCGATCTTCAATTAGGTTTTTAATCAGCACTCAAAAGCAAAAGCCCGTGTTACTTGACTAATGCCAAGCATCACGGGCTTTTTTCATTTATTTTTTATTCAATTCTGAATGCTTTCTTGAATATAAGAAATACACAACCAGCCCAATGGCAAGCCAGATTAAGAAACGTACAAAGGTGATTGCACCAAGCTTATAAATGAGCAATCCGCAAGATAGAATAGCTAAGATCGGAATAAGCGGAACTGCCGGGCATCTGAAGGCTCTCGGTAAGTCCGGCTGCGTTTTTCTCATCACAATGACCGCCACTGATATCAAAATGAATGCTGAAAGTGTCCCGATGTTCACTAAACTTGCCAGCTCATCAAGTGGAATAAATCCACCCATTAATGCTGACAATGTACCGAAGAACAATGTATTGATGTAAGGAGTTTTATGCTTTGGGTGAACTTTTGATAATACCTTTGGCACCAAGCCATCACGAGACATAGCAAACATCACGCGTGTCTGGCCGTACAGCATGACAAGCATCACGGTTGTCATCCCTAGAATCGCTCCGACATCCACAATACCAGCCACCCAGTTTTGTCCGGCTACTTGTAAAACGAGAGACACTGGATGTGATACTCCTTCAAAATTCATAAAAGGAACGATGCCCGTCATAATCGCACTGACAACGACATAAAGCAGCGTACAAATCAATAAAGAAGTAATAATTCCTCTAGGCAGGTTGCGTGATGGATTTTTTGTCTCCTCTGCCGCAGAAGCAACTGCATCAAACCCGATAAATGCAAAGAATACTAGGGCTGCTGCACTTAAGACCCCTGATGTCCCAAATGGAACGAATGGTGTCCAGTTTTCAGGTTTTACATATTTCACAGCGACTAAAATAAAGAGCAGAATCACAGCAATTTTCATAATAACCATGATGTTATTTACTCGTTTTGATTCTTTAATACCAAAGTACAGCAGGAAGGTGATGACCATTAAAATAATAAATGCTGGTAGATTAAAATATGTCACTTGCCCCTTTAAACCACCTGGAGCTGCTGTTAACTCAACTGGTATATGAATCCCTATCCCATTTAAAAAAGACACAAAATAGCCTGACCAGCCCGCTGAAACGGCACTAGCAGCCAGCATATATTCTAATATTAAATCCCAGCCAATGATGAATGCTAGAAATTCCCCCATTGATGCGTACGTAAATGTATACACAGACCCTGACACAGGCACTGTTGAAGCAAATTCCGCATATGACAGTGCTGCAAACAAACAAGCAAGACCTGCGATGACAAATGATAGCACAAGTCCTGGCCCCGCAGTGACGGCTCCTGTACCTGTTAGAACAAATATCCCTGTCCCGATAATGGCTCCAATGCCCAGCATGGTTAAATCAAATGAACCCAATTCCTTTTTTAATGCTTTTTCCCCTTGTGTTGCCGCAATGAGCTCTGAAATGCTCTTTTTTCTAAACAACGAATTGCTCATACCATCACTCCCAAAACTTAGTATCAGTCTAAAGACGCCACATTCATATAATTCACAATATTTTCTGAATATTTAGATTAAATTTAGCGCAATAAATTGGTGGCGTAAAATTATTATATATGAAAATTAAAAAATGAAAACACTTTTTTAAAAAATAGAGTGAAAATTCTTATATATCAACGAAAATATTGTCAATAAAACGGTTAGATTTTCTTCAATCCTTATTCAATTGATAGTTTGTCTCCCTCTATTTATGATACAACATGGAAGATTATATTTTTTTCATATACTTATTATTCAACAAAAATAAGACCCTTTTTTTAAAAGCGGGGTCACAATTATGTTATTTTAAAGCCTTTAGACCGATAGTGATCTATGAGAAAAAGACCAGTTCTGCGGCACAAATGATATATGAAAAAAGAGACTGCTTCATAGCAGTCTCTTAAAATGAATTAGTTTACAAATGTTTTCGCTCCAAGATAAATAGGCTTCCAATAGCTTGATGTCATATCACTGATCGTTACACCGTCAGAAGCAGCATGGATAAACTTATTGTTCCCAAGGTAGACACCCATGTGAGATGGACCCGATTTATACGTTGTAAAGAAGACAAAATCTCCAGCCTTTGGTTTGGATACACTTTTCATCGATCCCCAGAAACCTTCAGTTGTTTGTCTTGAAATCTTTTTTTGTTTGTTAATGATATACCACATAAATCCGCTGCAATCAAAGCCCTTCGGTGTCGTTCCACCCCATCTATATGGAGTACCGTTTTGCGCTTTAGCATCTGCTATGAGCTTAGACGTGTTTAAGGAAGAAGTAGAGACTGTTTTTTCTTTCACAGGTTTCGCCTTTACTTTAGACGTCTTTTTCACCTTTAGCTTTTGCCCGATTTTAATGAGGTCTGTTTTAAGTTTATTTAACGATTTCAACTCTTTCACAGTCATCCCGTATTTTTTGCCGATCTTAGATAATGTATCACCTTTGACAACTTTATGAGTGGCAGTTGCTGAAGCCGTTTTTACTTTTGTTGTTGTTTTTGATGTCTTCACTGCTTTTTTCGAAGAAGTGCCATTCACTTTTAAGGTTTGTCCAACATAAATCACGTTAGATTTCAGCTTATTGTCTGATTTAATTTTGCTCACGCTTGTTTTGTATCTTTTCGCTAGAACAGAAAGAGAGTCACCTTTTTGAACTTTTACTGATTGTGCTGAGGCAGCGCCGGCAAATAATGTCGTCCCAAGTAGAACTGCACTTGCAGCTGTGATCAATTGTTTTTTCATTTGTTCCTCCTGTATGTATCTATCTGATCCGAATTTTTATCTACTCCCTATTATAAGGATCAAATACCAGAAGAAATAGTCTTGACTTCCTACGACATTATGCTTATTAATTCGGCAAAATTTATTTTTTTTTAGGGTTCTTTTTATTTCATTTTCATTACACAATCATGACAAAATAATCGCATCTTGTCATGGATAAATGATACATTCATTTCTCTTTTTGGTTCATTCTATGTAAAGTGGACCTTTACAATTTTAAAGTGAACTTTACGGTGCTGTAAAAAGGAATCCACACTTCTGCTCTACCATTGTAAACGTAAGAGCGATACATAAACAATGAGGAGGCAAAATGAATGAGTGTGTTGAAAAGCTCGAAAACGAAAATTGCTGCAGTGGCAGCAGCATCTGTGCTATCGATTGGCATTTTTTCAGGGATTGAATTTGGACAAGCTGACAAAGCTGAGGCTAAAAAGAAGCCGAAAAATGACGTGCAAAATGTGATCGTGCTGATTGGAGATGGCATGGGAACACCTTATCTTTCAACTTACCGCTCATTTAAACACAACGGTGACCTTTCAAAGCAAACAGCGTTTGACCCTTACCTCACTGGCATGCATAAAACATACCCTGACGACTCTAAAAGTAACATTACCGATTCAGCAGCAGCTGGTACAGCCATGGCCACTGGTAAAAAGACATACAACAATGCCATTGGTGTAAACAAAAACGGCAAAAAACTAAAAACCGTTTTAGAAGAAGCCAAACGAAAAGGAAAATCGACGGGTCTTGTCGTGACATCTGAATTAACAAATGCTACGCCTGCTGCGTATGCCGCTCACGATGTGTCTAGGAAAAACACTGCAGCCATCGCTGATGATTTCTTCGATGAGAAAATCGGGAAACAGCATACAGTCGATGTCATGCTTGGCGGAGGACTTGTCGATTTTGTCCGAAAGGATCGTGATCTGACGAAGGAATTCAGACAAGCCGGTTATGATTATGTCACCAATAAAGCCGCCTTACAAAAAAACAAAAATGAAAAAGTGTTAGGCATTTTTGCTGATGGAGGTCTCGATAAAGCCATTGATCGTGATCAAACGACCCCTTCCCTGCAAGATATGACATCCTCAGCCATCAAACAGCTGTCTAAAAACAAAAAAGGATTTTTCCTTATGGTCGAAGGCAGTCAAATTGACTGGGCTGGACATGATCATGATATTGTCAGTGCAATGAGCGAAATGAAGGATTTTGAAAAAGCATTTGAAGAAGCGATTCGTTTTGCGAAAAAGGATAAAAACACGTTAGTCATCACGACCGCAGATCATTCAACTGGCGGACTTTCCTTCGGAGCAGACGGTTCAGGCAGCTGGGATTACAAACCGGTAAAAGCAGCGAAAAAAACGCCTGACTTTATCGCAAACAAAATTGTCAGCGGCATGACTGTTGAGTCAGCGCTGAAACAATATATCAATCTTGATTTCACAAAAGAAGAAACAGCCTCTATTCAAAAGGCCGCTGAAACAAAAGATACTGTTAAAATTGATGATGCGATTGAAGAAGTGATCAATACAAGATCACATACAGGCTGGACAACTTCTGGTCATACCGGTGATGAAGTTCCATTCTTTGCGTATGGCCCAACAAGCCAGCAGCTAAAAGGTCTGATGGAAAATACAGATCAAGCAAAACATATCTTTAAATTACTTCATCAATAAAACGAAGAACATTGTAAGAGCAGGTGTAGAAAATGCCTGCTCTTTTTATTGTTCAATCTTCCAGTTGAAATTTCTGAAAATAAAGATATTGACAAATTGTTTATTTGTCTTACAATTAAACAAAAGAGTTTTTGGTAGCGCTTACCTTTCTTTTTAACAAATTACAGGAGGTTTTTAGCAATGATTCAAGGTAGAAGAGCACCAGAAGGCATATTAGGTTTTCCTATCGCTCCTTTTCAAGCAAATGGTCAGCTTTCTGAGGAAGCACTATTTCAAAACATTCAATTCTTACTAGACGAAGGGCTCGATGCCATTTTTATTGCATGTGGGTCGGGAGAATTTCAGTCTATTAGTCAAAAAGAATACGAGCAAATGATTGATGTGGCACTTGCAGCTGCCGGTGGTCAAGTCCCTGTTTATTCAGGAGTTGGAGGAAATTTAAATACCGCACTGGAGTGGGCGAAAATTTCCGAGGAAAAAGGCGTTGACGGTTACTTATTACTCCCTCCTTATTTAATTCATGGTGAACAAGAAGGACTATATGAATACGCCAAAACCATTATAGAAAGTACAAACCTAAATGCCATCTTATATCAACGAGATAATGCTGTTCTTTCTGTGCAGCAAATCAAACGGCTCACTTCTTTTGAACAGCTTGTTGGTGTAAAAGATGGGGTCGGTGATATGGATTTAAACGTGAATCTTTCCTATACAATAGGCAGCAGGCTCAGCTATATAAATGGATTGCCTATGGCAGAGGTCACAATGCCGGCTTACTTACCGATTGGTTTTCATTCCTATTCCTCCGCAATTTCTAATTATATCCCGCACATCTCAAGAATGTTTTATCACGCACTAAAAACGGGTGATCAAGAAACGGTCAAGGACATTTACACAACTGTTATTCTACCGATTAACCGGATTCGCCAACAGAGAAAGGGCTATGCCGTCTCACTCATTAAAGCCGGCATGAACATCATGGGACATTCTGTCCGCAATTCAGCAAGACCGCCTGTTGTTCCTGTAGAAAAAGAACACTATCAAGAACTAGAGAACATTTTACAGCACGCAATGGAACGCTTCCCGAAAAAAGCGGCTGTGAATTAACGAAAGAAAGGAGCTCATATTATGTCCACTTCAGTGAAACAAAAAACGTACTTCAATTATATCAATGGTGAATGGGTAAAGGCTTCCACAGGAGAAGTGATCCCCATTCAAAATCCTGCCGACAAAGAGGAGGCTGCTGGATATGTGCAGCGCTCAAGTCTCGAAGATGTAAACGCAGCCATCACTGCAGCTCATGAAGCAAAGACGATGTGGCGAGATTTATCAGGTGCAGAACGAGGACAATATCTTTATAAAGCAGCTGATTTGCTGGAAGAACGTCTCGATGACATTGCCATTACTGCTGTAAAAGAAATGGGTAAAACTCTGCCTGAGGCAAAAGGAGAAACGGCACGCGGTGTAGCCATTCTCCGCTACTATGCCGGCGAAGGAATGCGCAAAGAAGGCGATGTCATTCCTTCTACTGACCGAGAGGCACTCATGTTCACTAAAAGGGTTCCATTAGGTGTTGTAGGCATCATCTCTCCTTGGAATTTCCCTATTGCGATCCCTATTTGGAAAATGGCTCCTGCACTCATTTATGGGAACACGGTCGTCATTAAACCTGCGACAGAAACTGCCGTTACTTGCGCAAAAATCATGGCCTGCTTTGCAGATGCCCACCTTCCAAAAGGAGTAGTCAATATGGTCACAGGATCGGGAGCTGTCGTAGGTCAAGGAATGATTGAACATCCAAATATCCAAGGAATTACATTTACTGGATCAAATGCAACGGGTAAAGCCATCGGTCAAAAAGCCTTTGATCGCGGGATTAAGTATCAGCTTGAAATGGGAGGAAAAAACCCCGTTATCGTAGCCAATGATGCGGATCTTGATCTTGCGGTAGAAGCAGCCATTACAGGAGCCTTCCGGTCAACTGGACAAAAATGTACAGCAACGAGCCGAGTCATTGTCCAAGAAGACATCTATGATGCCTTTAAAGTAAAACTCGTTCAAAAAACGCAAGAGATCACTATTGGGGACAGTTTAAAAAAAGACGTATGGATGGGTCCGATCGCAAGCAAACAGCAGCTTGATCAATGCCTTTCCTATATTGAAACTGGAAAAAAAGAAGGTGCCACCCTCCTTTTTGGCGGGGAACCATTAACAGATGGTGATTATCAGAATGGTTATTTTATTGAGCCTGCTATTTTCGAACATGTCACCTCAGACATGACCATCGCTCAAGAAGAAATATTTGGTCCTGTCATTGCTTTAATCAAAGTGCAAGATATCAATGAAGCATTTCACATTGCCAATGATGTGGTTTTTGGCTTAAGCGCTTCTATTTTCACACAAAATATCGGTCGTATGCTGTCCTTTATTCAGAATATCCAAGCTGGGCTCATTAGAATTAATGCAGAAAGTGCTGGTGTAGAGTTACAGGCACCATTTGGTGGAATGAAACAATCAAGCTCTCATTCTCGTGAACAAGGAGAAGCGGCAAAGGAATTCTTTACAGCCATTCAAACCGTTTTCATTAAATCGTAAAATTGAAGCATTTGAGAGGGCATCTGCCCTCCTCAATTCTCTATTTTAGAAAAGGAGAAGAAATGATGATAAATAACCTCTTCCATGCTTCACAAACTGATAAAAAAACGTCTGTCCGCTGGTTTATCGTCTTCATGCTGTTTCTTGTCACTTCTGTCAATTATGCAGATCGTGCTACCCTTTCTATTGCTGGAGATTCTGTTCAACATGACCTTGGTCTTAGCTCTGTATCAATGGGTTATGTCTTTTCTGCTTTTGGCTGGGCATATGTCATTGGCCAATTGCCTGGCGGTTATTTATTGGATAAATTCGGTTCTAAAATGGTGATTGCCTGCAGTATTTTCTTTTGGTCTTTGTTTACATTGTTTCAAGGTGCCATAGGTTTTTTTACAGCGGGTACTGCGATTATTCTCCTTTTTACCCTGCGATTTTTAGTAGGGCTGGCGGAAGCTCCTTCCTTTCCAGGCAATAGCCGTGTAGTGGCTGCATGGTTTCCTAGTTCTGAACGTGGAACAGCTTCTGCTTTCTTTAATTCAGCTCAGTATTTTGCGCTTGTCATTTTCTCTCCAATTATGGGCTGGCTTACACATTCTTTAGGATGGCATTCTGTTTTTGTTGTTATGGGAATCCTCGGTATTTTGCTGTCTTTTCTTTGGATAAAAACCGTCTATAATCCAAAACAACACCCGAAAATTAACGCAGCAGAGCTCGATTACATATCAAAAGGCGGGGCTTTGACCTCAATGGATGATGAAAAGAGCCAGCAAAACAAAGAATCCAAATGGCCATACGTGAAACAATTACTTTCAAATCGGATGTTAATTGGGGTTTATATTGCTCAATATTGCATTACCACCCTCACTTATTTTTTCTTGACGTGGTTTCCTGTGTATCTTGTTCAAGCAAAAGGAATGTCCATTCTCGAAGCAGGTTTTGTTGCTTCCCTGCCAGCTCTCTGCGGTTTTTTAGGCGGAATCCTTGGCGGCTTGTTATCCGATTTTTTATTAAAAAGCGGGAAATCGCTTACTTTCGCACGAAAGACACCCATTATTATCGGCATGCTTCTTTCATGCAGTATGATCATCTGCAACTATACAGAATCTTCATGGATTGTTGTTGCGATTATGTCGCTTGCTTTCTTTGGAAAAGGATTCGGTGCACTTGGCTGGGCCGTTGTATCAGATACCTCCCCAAAGGAATGTGCCGGGTTAAGCGGCGGTTTATTTAATACCTTTGGCAACATTGCATCCATTACAACACCCATTATCATTGGATATATTGTCAATGCGACAGGCTCTTTCAGTGGTGCGCTCGTCTTTGTCGGCAGTAATGCCGTTATTGCAATCTTAAGTTATTTATTCCTTGTGGGTCCCATTAAACGTGTGAAGTTAAAAGAACCCCCTTCAACACCTCCGGCCCAAGTCCCATCCAGCTCTATTTGAAAGCGCTTTATATAAAGGAGGATATATATGAATCAATACTTAAAAGAAGTCAAAAAGGAACGAGCAAACAATCTCCCTTACATTACTGACATGAAGGTGATTCCTGTTGCCGGCTATGACAGTATGCTTTTGAATCTAAGCGGAGCGCATGGACCTTTTTTCACAAGAAATGTTGTCATACTAACAGACAGCAGTGGCCGTCAAGGAGTCGGAGAAGTTCCCGGCGGTGAAAACATTCGACAAACACTTGAAAAAGCCGCCAGACTTGTCCTCCAAAAACCAATTGGGCAATATCATGCCATCCTGCAATCGGTGCAGCAAACATATCAAGACCTCGATAGAAGCGGGAGAGGCAATCAAACCTTTGACTTACGGACAACAATACATGCTGTTACAGCGATAGAAGCGGCTCTCTTGGATTTATTAGGTCAATTTTTAGAAGAACCGGTTGCCTCCTTATTAGGAACAGGTCAACAAAGACAGGTCGTTGACATGCTTGGGTATTTATTTTACATAGGGGATCAAATGAAAACCCCTCTCCCCTATTTGAAAGAAGATCATTCATCTTGCAGCTGGTTCCGGCTAAGGCGTCAAAAAGCACTAACACCGATCGACATTGTCCGTTTGGCTGAAGCGGCTTATGAACGCTATGGATTTCAGGATTTCAAGTTAAAAGGCGGTGTCTTTTCCGGGGAAGCAGAGATGGAAGCTGTAGAATCTCTTTCAAAACGTTTTCCAAATGCGCGCATCACACTTGATCCTAATGGAGCGTGGTCTCTTGATGAAGCCATTCAGCTTTGCAAAGGAAAACAACATGTGCTTGCATATGCAGAGGATCCATGTGGAGCAGAAGACGGATTCTCATCAAGAGAAATTATGGCCGAATTCAAACGAGCTACCGGCATTCAAGTGGCTACAAATATGATCGCAACTGATTTCCGTCAATTGTCACACGCCATCCAATTACATGCAGTTGATATTCCACTGGCGGACCCGCACTTTTGGACAATGGAAGGTTCAGTTAGAGTCGCTCAAACGTGTCATGATAACGGCTTGACTTGGGGATCGCACTCAAACAACCATTTTGATATTTCTCTGGCCATGTTTACACACGTTGCCGCTGCTGCACCAGGTCATATAACAGCGATTGATACCCACTGGATATGGCAAGATGGCCAGCATTTAACAAGGAACCCACTTTCAATCAAAGAAGGTCGTGTCAAAGTGCCACAAGAACCCGGGCTGGGTATTCAAATTGATCTAGAAAAGATAGAGGAAGCCAACCGTTTATATAAACAAATGAAGCTTGGTGCAAGAAATGATGCCATTCAGATGCAATATCTCATGAATGGCTGGACATTCGACCCGAAAAAACCGTGTTTGATTCGGTAGTTTGACTGTAAATGATTGTATTCCCCTTCATTTTGTCTTACAATTGAACAACTGAAGGGAGAGAATGACTCGTGAATGAAAGTATGGATGAACTTAAATTTGAAACAGTGAATCGAAAAACATTAGCAAAACAAGTCATAGAACGTATCGTTCATTTATTGTCTAGCGGACAATTAAAAGCTGGTGATAAACTGCCAACAGAAATGGAACTCATGGATATTTTATCGGTAAGCCGCCCTGTATTGCGCGAAGCTTTAAGTTCTCTTGAAACATTAGGCGTTATCACTAGAAAAACACGAGGCGGTACATATTTTAATGATAAAATTAGCAATCAGCCATTTTCAGTTATGCTCGCACTGGCTCAAGATAATTTACCAGCCATTCTAGAAGCTCGTATGGTACTAGAACTAGGCCTTGTCACCGTTGCTGCTGAGAAAATTAGTGATGAAGAATTAAAAAAATTAGAAAGAACCATTGAAATGATTGAGGAAAGTACAGATAACAACTATGGTGAAGCCGATAAAGAATTCCACCGGATTATTGCCTTAAGTGCAAACAATCCAGTTGTTGAAGGCATGATTCAGGCGCTTTTAGTATCACACGCCAAGATTGACAGCCAAATTCCTTATCGAGAAAAAAACGTGACCGTTAATTATCATCAGAAAATTTATGAAGCGCTTCAGCTTAGAGACCCATATCAAGCACACTTCCATATGCATGAACATTTGAAGTTTGTACGTGATAAAATTTTAAAAGGATTAAATCAAACGCCATGATACGGAAGCGGATATGCTTCCTCTCCTCTTAAAAAAGACAGCGCTTTCAAAGGAGTGATCTCTTGAATCAAAAAGCAAAGGAAGCACCCCTATATATTCAGGTAAGTTCAAAGGATAATGTAGCAATCATCGTAAATGATGGCGGACTACCAGCTGGCACCAGCTTTTCAAGTGGATTGACGTTAACTGAACGCATCCCTCAAGGGCATAAAGTTGCACTTAAGACAATTGAACAGCATGCACCAATTGTGCGATATGGTGAAATCATTGGATACGCTAACGAAACCATCATACAGGGAAGCTGGGTGAAAGAAGAGCTCGTTCAAATGCCAGCTCCTCCTCCTTTAGACAAATTATCATGCCTAACATACAGCGGTCCTCCGCTTAAAAAGCTTGATGGTTATGAATTTCAGGGATACCGAAATCCAGATCATTCTGTTGGTACTAAAAATATTCTCGGGATTACAACAAGCGTGCAATGTGTCGTTGGGGTTCTTGACTATGCGGTCAAAAAAATCAAGGAAGATCTGCTGCCGAAATATCCAAATGTGGATGACGTAATTCCCCTCCACCACCAATACGGCTGCGGTGTGGCCATTCATGCACCAGATGCGGTCATTCCCATCAGAACCATCCAAAACTTAGCCACACATCCGAACTTTGGCGGAGAAGTGCTCGTCATTGGATTAGGCTGTGAAAAACTCATACCATCACGCATTGTGTCAGAAGAGCGGCAAGACGATATTTTAACATTACAGGAGGAATCAGGCTTTTCTTCAATGATTACCTCCATTCTGAAGGCTGCAGAGCACAAACTAAAGAAACTCAATAGGCGGACACGCGTCCCATGTCCTGTATCGGATTTAGTGGTAGGCTTACAATGCGGTGGAAGCGATGCATTCTCAGGTGTAACAGCAAACCCCGCCGTTGGATATGCAGCAGACCTCCTTGTCAAAGCAGGAGCAACGGTTCTTTTTTCAGAAGTGACAGAAGTGCGTGATGCCATTCACCTATTAACTCCAAGAACTTTGAATGAAGAAACGAGGCAGGCACTTATACGGGAAATGAAATGGTACGACGACTATTTAAGCAGAGGTCAAGCAGATAGAAGTGCAAATCCTTCCCCAGGAAATAAAAAAGGCGGTTTATCCAATGTCGTAGAAAAGGCGCTTGGTTCTATCGCCAAATCTGGCACAAGTCCAATATCTAGTGTGATTGGGCCTGGTGAGAAAGCGGCCACCAAAGGGCTGATATTTGCTGCAACGCCGGCAAGCGATTTTGTTTGCGGAACACTGCAGCTCGCCTCTGGTATGAATGTACAAATTTTCACAACAGGCCGAGGAACTCCATACAGCCTAGCAGCAGCACCTGTAATAAAAGTTTCTACAAAAACCAGCTTACAGACACAATGGCCGGATCTTATTGATTTTGATGCCGGCCGTATTGCAACCGGAGAAGCAACAATCGAGGAAGTCGGTACAGACCTGTTTCATTATATACTAGATATCGCCAGCGGCCGGAAAGAAACATGGGCCGATCATTGGGGGATTCATAACGATTTGTGTCTATTTAATCCAGCCCCAGTCACATAAAAGAGATGTCCGTTTGAGGACATCTTTTTTTATGATCATTAAGCGAGATATTTCCTATGAACCCCTTTTCCATCATAAGAAAACATCACTTCTTTTCCTTCAAGAACTGACTCGATATGCACACTTCTTCCCCACAGCTGATATAAATACGGAAGGACTTTTTCTAAGTATTTCAGATCAAGTTCAATGCCTTCATACCAATGCTTGATATAAAGTTCGTTATTTTTTAAATAGTCGCCATCGATCACGGTCAAATACGGAAAGCCGCCATTCACTCTCATACTGACTAACTGATCACGAACCGCCTTCCATTCTTTATCAATGACTTTATAGTCTCTCCCCTGCTTTTGAAACAAGTACAAGTCTTCTCTCATCACAAGGTCTTTCGTTAAGTAGTTTCGAATAAAGGAAATATCCGATTCAATTTCCCTGACTTCAAACATTTTACTGCGGCCAGATCCTTCTTTGACCCCTGCTTTTTTTAATTCTTCACATGGGTTGTTATAGCGTTCTTCAATATCTTCAAAAATTTTCAGCCCTAAATAGTAAGGATTGATGCCTGTTTTAGATGGCTGCACCACACCTGCATTTAATTTCGCAAATTCTATCGATTCACTTGAATCCAAATCAAGCTCCCGCATAATCCGCTGGTGCCAATACGATGCCCAGCCTTCATTCATAATCTTTGTTTCCAGCTGCGGCCAAAAATAGAGCATTTCTTCTCTCAGCATGGTAAGAACATCCCGCTGCCATGGCTCCAGCTCCCGGGAATGCGCTTCAATAAAGAGTAAAAGATCCTTTTCAGGCTTTGGCGGAAACTGCTTAACGGTTTTCTTTTTCTCACGCATTTTCGGCTCATCCATTCCCCACAAATCATCATAAGGCGTTTGACGTTTTGGTTTATCATCTTCACTTTCTTCATCGTCCATATTCCAGCTTAATTTTGATCGAACAAGAGACGGATCAATATGCTCCTGGATAGCCAATACGGCATCTAAAAAGGCTTCGACTTCTTTTGTTCCGTGGATATGCTCATATTCTTTGATCCGCTCTGCCGCTGCTGACATGCTTTCGACCATATCTCGTTTTGTGTTTTGGAAACGGCAATTATTTTTGAAGAAATCACAGTGTGCCAATACATGAGCCACAATTAATTTATTTTGAACGAGCGTATTGTTATCTAGTAGAAAGGCGTAGCAAGGATTTGAATTGATTACCAGTTCATAAATTTTGCTTAATCCTAAATCATAATGAAGCTTCATTTTATGAAATTGCTTCCCAAAGCTCCAGTGGCTGAATCGTGTTGGCATTCCATATGCACCGAACGTATAAATAATTTCCGCGGGACAGATTTCATACCTCATCGGATAAAAATCTAGACCAAATCCTTCTGCAATTTCTGTAATTTCATCAATCGCTCTTTGTAAAAGACGTTTTTCAGATACGCTCAAGGAAACCATCCCTCCTCATCGGACTTATCCCTACTATATGAGCGTATGTAAAAAAACATGATGTTCCGCCAACCGTTTAGACGACTTCCATTTCTTTTGTGGATTGCCCGCCAAATGCTTCGAAATGAATATTGCGCGATGGAATTCCAAGCTCTTTTAAAATATGAATGATCTCCTGTGTAAACACCGGGGAACCGCATAGATAAAATTGGCCTTTCCCTTCTCCGATCACCGATTGAAGAAATGGACGGTCAATGCGGGAAGACACTTTCTCAACAAGCTCACCCTTTCCAGACTGCGCAAATTGTTCGTTACATAGGATGATGCGCCCATGGGAAGCTGAAGCTAGAACGCGTTCAAACTCATTTTCAAAAGCATTTACATCCTCTAATCGATCTGCATGAATCATCGTGAATGTCTGGCTGTTTTGTGCGGCAGTTTTCACTAAACCAATCATTGGTGTGACACCAGACCCAGCACTGATGAAATAAACAGGCTCTTTTGTGTCTCCTTGCAAGCAGAACATTCCCTGCGGCATACTCACTTGAAGAACGTCCCCTTCTTCCATTTCATCATGCAAAAATGTAGACACATGACCGTCACGCTTCACTGTAATACGGTAATAAGATGGATGATGCTCGTCTGATAAGCTATATTGTCTGCTGCACATATAGGCCTCTCCTGGCATATCTGCCTGAACCGTAATGTATTGGCCTGCTTGATACAATGGCAGCTCTGATTCATCTTCTGGTACTAAATAAAAAGAGATAAGCGATGGAGATTCTTGCTTCTTTTTCTTAATCACAAACGGCTTCACATCTGCCCATCCGCCTGTCTGTTTCACATTTTCATCCATCATTTCTGCTTCTATAGTAATGAAAATATTCGCAATGATGTCATATGCAGCTTTCCAAGCTAATAAAGTGGCATCTTCTTCTCTTAAGCCAAACACATCTTTCATCGCTTCAATCAGGTGATATCCGACAATTGGGTATTGTTCTTTTTTGACCATGACACTGACATGCTTATGGGCAATTTGTTTGACCGCAGGAAGTAATTCCTCTAATCGATCAATGTGCAGTGCAGCTTGATATAGTGTCGCAGCAAGTGCCTCTGGCTGACTTCCGTTCATCAGATTTGTTTTATTAAATTGATTGAGCAGCTCCGGGTGCTGGCGAATCATATTTTGATAAAAAACAGTGACAAGTTTGGTTCCCTCGGCTTTTAGTAGAGGAGCTGATTGCTTTATTGCATTCATTTGATCTTTAGAAAACATCGTCATTCCTTCTTTCAAAAGAAGTATTTTAAATACATCTTTATCGTAATGGATGACAGTCTCTAAAAGCAATATTTATAATACATGTTTTAAATGTTGTCACATTTTACACTTTCTCGAACAGTTTTTGTCTAAAATGTGTTACGATGATACAAAACTCTATTAGGTTTAGAGGTCGTCAAAATGAAACTTACGAATTACACAGATTTCTCATTAAGGGTACTCATTTATTTAGCTTCGAGAGAAAATAATGAACTGTCAAATATTCAGCAGATCGCCGATGTTTATGGCATTTCTAAAAATCATCTGACGAAGGTGATTTATCATCTTGGAAAACGCGGGTATGTGGAAACGATTCGCGGAAGAAATGGCGGGATCAGGCTTGGAAAAAGCCCAGAAAGCATTAATATTGGAGAGGTTGTCCGTTATACAGAGGATGATTTAGTCATGGTTGAATGCTTTGATCCAAAGAAAAACAGCTGCATTATCTCCCCAATTTGTTCATTAAAGCATGTACTTCATGAAGCACTCACTGCTTATTTAAGCGTTCTAGACCGATACACACTAAACGATTTAACACGAAACAAAGATGCTCTTAGAGAGCTCCTGCTTTAAGGCGAAAGAATTTATTCTTTCGTCTTTTTCTTTACCTTCTTGTAATAATAATTTATTTAAAATTATTATAAATAAATATTGACTATCATGTTTGATTCAATATAATTAGGGTATATAGATTGCTAGAAAACACTTTTTTGTTTACAGGAGGAGAAAAGAATGACAAATTCAAATCATAAAAATTTGACAACGAACCAAGGCGTGCCTGTTGGCGATAACCAAAACTCAAGAACAGCTGGTCACCGCGGACCTACCTTTCTTGATGATTACCATTTGATTGAAAAACTCGCACACTTTGATCGTGAACGTATTCCAGAGCGCGTCGTTCATGCAAGAGGCGCCGGCGCTTACGGTGTGTTTGAAGTAGAAAACAGCATGGAGAAACATACAAAAGCAGCCTTCTTAAGTGAAGAAGGAAAACAAACAGACGTTTTTGTTCGCTTCTCCACCGTTATTCATCCGAAAGGTTCACCTGAAACATTGCGTGACCCGCGCGGCTTTGCTGTCAAATTTTATACAGAAGAAGGCAACTATGATCTCGTTGGTAACAACTTGCCGATCTTCTTTATTCGTGATGCATTGAAATTCCCTGATATGGTTCACTCTCTCAAGCCAGATCCTGTAACCAATATTCAAGATCCTGACCGTTATTGGGATTTTATGACCTTAACGCCTGAATCCACTCATATGCTCACATGGCTTTTCTCTGACGAAGGAATCCCTGCAAGCTATGCTGAAATGCGCGGTTCTGGTGTGCATACATTTAGATGGGTGAATAAATACGGCGAAGCAAAATATGTAAAATATCACTGGAGACCTTCTGAAGGTATTCGCAACTTATCTATGGAAGAAGCAGCGGAAATTCAAGCAAACGATTTCCAGCATGCGACAAGAGATTTATATGACCGCATTGAAAAAGGCAACTTCCCAGCATGGGACTTATATGTTCAGCTTATGCCGCTTAGCGATTATGATGAACTTGATTATGATCCATGTGACCCAACAAAAACGTGGAGCGAGGAAGATTACCCGCTTCAAAAAGTAGGACGCATGACACTCAACCGCAACCCTGAAAACTTCTTTGCTGAAACGGAACAGTCTGCTTTCACGCCAAGTGCATTTGTTCCAGGAATTGAGGCATCTGAAGATAAACTGCTTCAAGGCCGTCTGTTCTCATATCCTGATACGCAGCGCCACCGACTTGGTGCGAACTACATGCGCATTCCGGTTAACTGCCCTTATGCACCTGTACACAATAACCAGCAGGATGGCTTTATGACAACGACTCGTCCAAGCGGTCATATTAACTATGAACCAAACCGTTATGCCGATCAGCCAAAAGAAAACCCTCACTACAAAGAAAGTGAGCCAGTTCTTCACGGTGACCGTATGGTGAGACAAAAAATTGAAAAACCGAACGATTTCAAACAAGCTGGAGAAAAATATCGAAGCTACTCTGAAGAAGAGAAACAAGCATTGATTAAAAACCTAACAGCTGATTTGAAAGATGTGAATGACCAAACAAAATTACTTGCAATCTGCAACTTCTATCGTGCCGATGAAGATTACGGCCAGCGATTAGCAGATTCACTTGGTGTGGATATTCGCGCTTATCTTCAAGGTAGCATGAAGTAATTCCATTTCGAAAAAATTGTTGGACAAAGGGCTAAAATGATCTTTATTTTAGCCCTTTGTCTTTTTTGACTGAACGCCTCGAGCACCCTTTACAAAAAAAGGTGCTTCTTTATAGTCGAAACACGTTAATACTAATCAAATGACCAGTCACCGGATGGAAATAAATTTCTGCATGTGCGGCAAAGCGAGTTGACCCTTCCTTTACAGTGACGCGAAACACATCTTTTGTCTGCTCATCATTCACTTCTGTCCGGCCAATGTAATGATAATCATTTAATGCGGCACCTTTATATTCATCTTTAAACGCTGTGTACGCAAGTCTTTCCCAATTTTCAAACGGCTGCACTGCTGCTTTTGATGCAGGATGAATCATCAAACTGCCAAGCAAAACGATTCCTGCTGCAATAAGCATCCACCATTTCGGCTGCATGATATCATTGAACTCACTTTCATATATGTTTTGTTTAGGTTTAGCAAGCCTGTCCTTTTTCATACATGAAGCAATTATTCAGCCTATAATTCCCGGTACACGATTGATGCGGACACCAACTTTTCCCCTGAAAAAGTCGATATGATCCGAGCAAACTAATGAAGACTTCTCAAGGGAAAGGAGAAGGTTTAATGAATGTGGCGGATTATGATAAAGCACTTTATTATACGCATCGCTCGCAATGGGATAATTTACTTATTCTTATGGTACGTACGCAAGATGATTTGCTCTCGAAACGTATTGAGCATTTCTTACATGCGTATCAATTTAACCGGAACGATGCAGATGTTGAAAAATGTTTATATGGGCTCCTGCAGTACATTGATCATGCTTCAGAGGCTGCTGCTTCTGAAGTTTATTCACAACCGATGTACACATAAAGAAAAAGGGCTAAAATGAATTTTTTTTAGCCCTTCCCTTTTATATACAATTAGCAGTGCGCTGTAATGGGAAGCGTTAGAGTTAATGTATGGATCGCAAGCTTATTCAAGTTCTCTTTTAATTTGTCATCATCATGACGAAAATCACTTACTAATTCATATGCCTCCACTAGATCCCCTCCTATTTTACATTCACCTGTGATTGACCGGTTCATCCCCTCATTTAAAATAAAAAAAGACTGGATGAGCATACACTCATCAAGTCTTTTATGGTTTTTCTATTAGAAATTAGACTGTTCATGCTTCTCTTTTTTATTCAATTCATTGAATTGAATGTGCGCTTAAAAGTTTTAGCATGACGCCTAGATCTCCTTTTGTCATAGCAGCTCTTTCGGCTGATTTTTTTGATAATCCACTGCATACAGAGCCGCTTGGGTTCGATCTGCCAGCTCTAATTTTGATAATACATGAGATACGTGCGTTTTGACAGTTTTTTCAGAAATAAACAGCGATGAGGCAATTTCTTTGTTGCTTTTGCCTTTTGCAATCTCAAATAAGACATCTCGCTCTCTATTGGTGAGCTCTTTCATCAATGCCCATTTCTGCTCTTTTGGCTCTGTCAGATGCTGCACGAGAAAGGTCGTGATATGACCATCTAACTGGTAGGTGCCATTTTGAACTTCAATCATGGTCGAAAGCAGCTTTTCTGGTGCTACATCCTTTAATTGATAGGCTTTCGCCCCTGCTTGAATGGCGGGAATGACATAATCTTTATCCGCATAGCTTGTCAGGATCACAATGCGGGAGTCCGGCATTTCCAGCGTCATTTGTTTCGTTGCCTCAATGCCATTCATTACAGGCATAGACAAATCCATTAAGACAATGTCAGGCCGGGTTTCTCTGACAACCTCTAATGCCTCTTGCCCATTGGACGCCTCACCAACGATGTCCACATCAGACTGTGTCTGCAAGAAAAACACAAGCCCTTTTCTCACAATATGATGATCATCTGCAATGACAACTCTCATGACGATCCCTTCCTTTCTTGTGAAAATGGCACTTTTACATGAATCGTAGTCCCTTTACCTAACTCTGAATGGATACAAAATGTACCACCTGCTCTTCGGATGCGGTCAGACATCCCTTTCAGCCCAAGTGAAGGAAGGCTCATCTGCTCGTCATATTGAAAACCTTTTCCGTGGTCAATGATTTTCATCTCCAACGTGTCTTTTGATTGCTCAAGCTTGACCTCGACTTCTTCTACTTCCGCATGTTTTTGACAGTTATTGAGCGCTTCTTGACATACCCGAAACAAAGTTTCATTGTGAGAATGGTCCATTTCTATACAGCCTGATAAAGATAAAGTGCAGCGTAATCCTAAAAGCTGTGCATACTCTTCAATTGCTGTCGTAAACCCTTTTTCAAGGCCTCTGGGTCTCAGCTGCCAAATGAGTGACCGCATTTCAATCAGAGCATCTTGTGACAAATGCTGAATAAAATCAATCATTTCTCCTAAATGTTGATCGCTTGTCATTTGCCGTGCAGCCTTAGCAGTCAGACTCACAGAGAACAGCATTTGGTTGACAGAATCATGCAAGTCCTGTGCCAGCCGGTTTCTTTCTTCCAGAAGTGCGTGCTGCTGTTCATTTTGCACAAGCTTCATCCGCTGAATGGCGGTGCCAATTTGAAGTGCAATGCTTTCAAGCAAATTCAGCTCTTCTTGCGTAAATGTGACTTTTCCTTTTGCCGCCACATTTAATAAGCCGAACGTACGCTTACACGCTTTTAGCGGTACGGTCGCATGATGAGTAATTCCTTCTGTATCCCCGAGCTTTTCTTCAATTGCCGTTTCAATCCGTTTGCAGTTAATAATATTGGTGGCTGATTGCAGCGAGCCTTTTGTGTATCGGTTGATGCAATAACAATCATTTTGACACATGAGCTGCTCTTGATGCTTTGCAAGTGCTTCAGGTAAGGAAACCTCTGCCATCAGTTCATATGACCCGTCTTTTTCTATAAAATAAATCCATGCTGAATGAAAGCCTGTGACATCCATCAGCATATGGAGCACTTCATGGAGCGTTTCTTTCATTTCCATGCCTTCATTTAGCTTTTCAGCAATTTCTTTTAACGTTTTTAATGTTTCAACCTTCTCTTGGTATTCTCCCATACTGTTTACCCCCGGCATTTGCAGCCTTCACTTATCATTACGCTCATTATACCATGAGCCCCCTCGTCGCTCTTTCTCCAAAAGAATGATTTCTTCTCATCCTTTTGGCTGAGAAAAGGCCATCATGCATTCATACACGATGGCCTTGTCTTTCGTTATTTCGCTGTTTCTTCCACAATATCATAAACGACTTTCATCACTTCTTCTGACAAATGCTTTAGCTTTTCTTCACTATCTGTTAAAGACGTGCCTTTGACTGCAATATAAAATTTCACTTTAGGCTCAGTGCCGGAAGGTCTTAAGCAGAACCACGAACCATCCTCAAGGAAATATTTCAGCACATTTGATGCTGGCAGGTGAATGGTTTCCTCTTTCTTTTCAGCCACAAGTTGTCTTTGACTTGATTGATAATCCTCAATCACTGTGATGCGCTGCCCTGCGATGGCAGCTGGCGGATTTGTTCTAAAGGTATGAAGGATCGCTGAAATCTGCTCTGCTCCTTCTTTTCCTTTTAAGGTTAACGACTTTAATCCTTCCCGGTAAAATCCAAATTGCTTGAAAATATCGACAAGCGCATCGTACAAGGACTTGCCCTGCTTTTTATAGAAGGCAGCAACTTCAACGGCTAAAAGTGCCGCTTGCACCGCATCTTTATCTCGGGCAAAGTCACCGATCAAATAGCCATAGCTCTCTTCATAACCGAATTGAAACGTGTATTCTCCGCTCTTTTCAAACTGCTTAATTTTTTCTCCAATAAATTTAAAGCCTGTGAGTGTGTCTATCGTGTCGGCACCAAAAGCTGATGCTACAGCGCGCCCAAGCTCACTTGTGACAATGGTTTTCATCACAACGGGACGAGGCGGCAATTGACCCAGCTTTTGTTTTTCAGACAATAAATAATGAAGCAGCAGGGCGCCTGTCTGGTTGCCTGTTAAGACGGTAAATTCTCCTTCGTGATCTCTGACCGCAATGCCTAACCTGTCAGCGTCTGGGTCTGTGGCAATGAGGATATCTGCATTTTGTTTTTCACCAAGCTTAATGGCGTACTCAAATGCTGCATGCTCCTCTGGATTCGGCGAGGTCACTGTTGAGAATTGTGGATCTGGTTTTTCCTGCTCAGGCACAACAGTGACATGCTGATATCCAAGAGCCTGCAGCCCGTTTCTGACAGGGTGATTGGCTGTCCCATGAAGCGGAGTAAACACGACTTTGACATCGACCTCATGTGCCAGCTCAGGGTGCACACTAATGGTTTTTAATTTTTCAATATAAGCATGGTCGATTTCTTCTCCGATTATTTTGATCAGCCCTTGCTGTTTCAACGTTTCTTCAGAATCAACTGAAATCGACAGTTCATTTTCAATTGCATCTACTTCTTGAATGACTTGATCTGCTTCAAATGGAGGCAGCTGCCCGCCATCTTCACCATACACTTTATAGCCATTATATTCTGGTGGATTATGACTTGCTGTCACGACGATTCCAGCAAATGCATGCAGCTCACGAACCGCAAAGGAGAGCTCTGGTGTCGGACGCAATTCATTAAATACGTACGTTTGAATGCCCTGTGAAGCAAGTGTTCTGGCTGCTTCCATTGCAAATTCAGGCGATTTATGGCGTGAATCATATGCAATGGCGACGCCTCTATTTTTTGCATCCTCTCCATGTTTCGCAATATATGCAGCAAGACCTGCTGATGCTTTACGAACAGTGTACACATTCATTCGGTTCGTGCCTGCACCAATCTCACCGCGCATTCCTCCAGTGCCGAACTCAAGGTTTTTGTAGAAACAGTCTTCAAGGGCCTGGTGGTCATCTTGATGCGTCTCCAGCCATTCCTTTAGTTCAGTATCCAGGTGCTTCTCATTGATCCATCGCTCATAATTCGTCTTCCAACTCATGGTCGTCCTCCCCAGCTCTTATCATCAATAAAATAACATCTACTGTTATTTTATATGGAATCATCCTTTATGTCATGCTATATCATTAGCAGTTGGAAAAAATGCTGCACAAATAAAAAAAGCCGATACATGATCGGCTTTCAGATTGTTCACAAAGGGTTAAAATGATCTTGCTTTAGCCCTTTGTCTTCTTTTTATTCAGCATCAAGCGGTACGACTGCTTCATGGAATAGTTGATCTAATTCTGTTTGATATTTCTGTTTTGCTGCTTCATCCCAGCCAAAACGTTCTGCCATATAATCGATGACTGGCTGTGCATATTTTTTTGCCCAATTGATATTAAATAATAGGCTTCCTGTTCTTCTTAAGAAGAAGTCAACAGGAGTAACGGCTAATTCTTCTTCAATCGCATAGACAAGCTCTGCCAGTACATACGCTGGAATATTTCGTTTGTCTGCTTCCCCTTGAAGCTGCTCGACACGTTTGAAGAGACTGCTGACATTTGAGCCATATTTTTCAGCTAGTTTTTGTGCAATCGGTTCTGTTAAACCAACAGATGCTCCTTCTGCTGTTTTCGCTTGAACAAAGGCTGCCATGTTTTTAGATCCGCCTACATGGCCGCCTGAGATTGGCATATGTTTTGTTTTACACGGTCCATAATCTTTGCCCGTTTCCTGTTTCAGTCCATCACGTACTAGATCGACAATATGCTCAGCCATTTTACGGTAGCCTGTTAATTTACCGCCAGCAATGGTGATTAAGCCTGAAGATGATGTCCACACTTCATCTTTACGAGAAATTTCTGAAGGATCCTTGCCCTCTTCATGAATGAGCGGACGAAGACCGGCCCAATTGGATTCTACATCTTTTTCTGTAATATTGAGATCAGGGAACATGTACTGAATCGCTTGGATGACATAGTCACGATCGGCCTTTGTCATACGCGGGTGCTCTAGCTGTTTCTTGTACACTGTATCTGTTGTTCCAACGTACGTTTTGCCTTCTCTTGGAATGGCAAAGACCATACGTTTATCAGGTGTGTCAAAGTAAATCGCTTGTTTTAATGGAAAGACCGATTGGTCAAATACTAAGTGAATTCCTTTTGTATGCTGTAAATGTTTTCCTTCTTTTGAGTGGTCCTTGTCTCTCAGCTGATCTACCCATGGACCTGTCGCATTGACGATCTTCTTCGCATACACATCGTAGGTTTTCTGTGTCATGACATCTTCAATGACAACACCAACCACTTTGCCTTTATCATAAATAAATTCTTTTACTTTCGCATAGTTGACCGCCTCCGCTCCAAATTTCACAGCCTCTTTCATGACTTCGATTGTGAGGCGTGCATCATCTGTACGGTATTCAACATAGTAGCCGCCGCCTTTTAAGCCGTCCTTTTTGACAAGCGGTTCTTTTTCAAGTGTTTCTTTTGCACTTAGCATGCTTCTGCGTTCGCTATGCTTTACGCCAGCTAAAAAGTCATACACTCTAAGCCCAATAGAGGTTGAAAACTTACCAAATGTCCCGCCTTTATGCATCGGAAGAAGCATCCATTCTGGCGTTGTGACATGAGGACCATTTTCGTATACAATGGCACGCTCTTTACCGACCTCTGCGACCATTTTCACTTCAAATTGTTTTAAATAACGAAGTCCGCCGTGCACTAGTTTCGTTGAGCGGCTAGACGTACCTGCAGCGAAATCCTGCATTTCTGCAAGACCGACACGCATTCCGCGTGAAGCCGCGTCAAGTGCTGTACCAGCGCCTGTTATACCCCCACCAATGATAAACACATCATATGGTTTTTTTGTCATTTCCTGCAGCATTTGTTCTCTTTCTAAGCTAGAAAAAGTCATCTCTTGTTCCTCCCATGTTGTACGGTAAAGAAAAAGAGACCGCAAACACCCAAAGCGTATTTCTACACTTCGGTGCCTGCGGTCTCTCCAGTTCTCCAACCGTTCTATTAACTTACTTGAAGTATACCATACTTTTGGTTTATTTGAAAGCTTGAGCTGCTTTTACAGCCTTTTTCCACCCGCTGTATAACGAGTCGCGGCTGTCCTCTTCCATTTTAGGGTCAAAGCGCTTGTCAAGGTTCCATTGTTTTGCAATGTCTGAACGGTCGTTCCAGAAGCCAACTGCTATTCCCGCAAGATAGGCCGCACCGAGTGCCGTCGTTTCATTAATTTCTGGACGCTCTACTGGTACATCCAGCAAATCACTTTGGAAGCCCATTAAGAAATCATTCTTTACAGCTCCGCCATCCACACGCAACGTTTTTAATGAGATGTTTGAATCCTTTTCCATCGCATCTAAAACATCCTTCGTTTGATAAGCAAGTGATTCTAACGTTGCACGGACAAAGTGCTCTTTAGAAGTACCGCGTGTTAATCCGAATACAGCGCCTCTGACATCACTGTCCCAGTATGGTGTGCCTAGACCAACGAATGCTGGAACGACATATACGCCCTCTGTTGACTCAACTCGCTTTGCATAAGCTTCGCTGTCTTTTGAGTCTTTAAACATTCTCAGTCCGTCGCGCAGCCACTGAATCGCTGAACCAGCTACGAAAATACTTCCCTCTAAAGCATATTCAACTTTACCGTCAATGCCCCATGCAATTGTCGTTAGTAAACCATGATCCGACTTAATTGCTTTTTCCCCTGTATTCATCAACATGAAACATCCTGTACCATACGTGTTCTTCGCCATTCCTTCTTCAAAGCAAGCCTGACCGAATAGTGCAGACTGCTGGTCTCCCGCCGCTCCTGCAATCGGGATATTTCTGCCGAAGAAGTGATAGTCTGTTGTTTCACCATAGATGTGTGAGGATGGTTTCACCTCTGGAAGCATAGAAGCAGGTACGCCAAGAATATCAAGTAATTCTTCATCCCATTTCAGATCGTAAATGTTGAACATTAATGTTCTTGACGCGTTGGAGTAATCTGTGACGTGTGATTGACCGCCTGTCATCTTCCAAATGAGCCATGTATCAATTGTGCCAAACAGCAAGTCGCCATTTTCTGCTTTCTCACGAGCACCTTCTACATTATCTAAAATCCATTTTACTTTTGTCCCTGAGAAATAAGCATCAATGAGAAGACCTGTTTTATTTCTAAACGTTTCATTGTGTCCTTGCGCTTTTAACTCTTCACAAATGCCAGACGTTTGTCTAGACTGCCAGACAATTGCATTATAAACGGGTGCGCCTGTATGTTTATCCCAAACAACTGCTGTCTCACGCTGGTTCGTAATTCCGATACCGGCGATTTGATCTGCTTCAATGCCTGATTCAATTAAAGCAGTTGAAATGACGGATAGAACAGAGCTCCAAATTTCATTTGCATTATGTTCTACCCAGCCTGGGTTCGGAAAATATTGATTAAATTCCTTCTGAGCTGTATGGGCAATTTTGCCTTCTTGATCAAATAAGATCGCTCTTGAGCTTGTTGTCCCTTGATCTAAAGCGAGAATATATTTTTCTTTTGCCATGATGTTTTCCTCCCCTTACATACTTTCATTTACAGCATTTGTTTGATTTTTCGTAGAGACATAGAGTCCTAACAATACCACAACTAAAATAACGCTTACAATCCAAAAGGCTGGAGTGATGTTCGCTTTAAAGGCTGCATTGTAGAAAACACCGCCAAATGCGCCGCCTAAAATTGGACCAACGACTGGCACCCAAGCATACTTCCAATTCGATGGACCTTTACCTGGAAACGGCAGAATCGCATGTGCAATTCTCGGACCTAAATCACGTGCAGGATTGATTGCATAACCAGTTGTTCCGCCTAAAGAAAGACCAATTGCCACAATTAAGAATCCAACAATCAGCGGATTGATTCCGTCTGCGAATTTATTTGCACCAATCGCTAAGATTCCTAGAACCAATACAAATGTACCGATGACTTCACTAAGTACGTTTGCAAAAGTATGCGGAATCGCAGGACCAGTTGAGAATACACCCAGCTTTGCACCTGGATCATCTGTTGCTTTCCAGTGCGGTAAGTAATGTAAAAAGACAATAATAGCTCCTATTAATGCGCCAAGCATTTGACCGGCAATATACATTGGTACGTCAGCCCAAGGAAAACTTCCTTCAAGCGCAAGCCCAATTGTTAGTGCTGGATTCAAATGCGCTCCACTGATTCCACCTGTTGCATAAGCTGCTATGGCTACTGCAAATCCCCATCCGAAAGCGATTACAATCCAGCCGGACTGATATGCGAGCGATTTCTTTAAATTGACTGCCGCACATACACCGCCTCCAAAAATAATGAGAAGCATTGTACCTACGACTTCACCCCAAAATGGTGTCATGAAAATTCCTCCTCTGGTTCAGTTGCCATCCCCTATGAATGTGTAAAAAAAGATAAAGAAAAAAGATCCACAACAAACATACTTTACATCAGGGTCATTTGTCACCTAGTAAAGCGCTGTTGTGGATCTCCGTTTCTCCATCACATGATATTAACTTAGTGCTATAGTATCAGAGGATGAAAACGTTGTCAATCAATTTTCACATTTTATCTTTTTCACTTTTGGAACGCTTTCCAAAGGGCTGTATTCGATGTTGTCACAGCTGTAGCTCCTGCTTCAAGTGCTCTTTCTACATCTTCTTTTGTGCGGATAAACCCGCCTGCAAATATTGGAATACCAGCTCGCTCGCGCACTTCTGTAATTAAATCCGGCACAACCCCTGGCAATACTTCAATAAAATCTGGGCGATGTTTCCCTACGAACTCCATACTTTTTTCCATGGCACTTGTATCAAGTAAAAACATTCGCTGAATGGCATATACCTTCTTTTGCTTGGCTTTTACTATGACAGAAGACCTAGTAGAAATAATTCCTGCCGGCTTCATTTCCTGACAAATAAATTCCGTTCCATACTCATCATGTTTGATCCCATGAATGAGATCGACATGAACAAACATTTTTTTATGATGAGCATTTGCCTCATTCATGATGCCCTTTAGCCGGCCTAAATGGACATCAAGTAAGACCCCATATGTAAATGGACTTTTTAAAAATTCCTCAAATTGCTTCATATTGCGAACAGCAGGTAGAATGGGTTGATCATGAAAACTCATATGCCGTCTCCTTCTAAGTGTTTTGGTTCAGTCTTCTCCTAACAGTAATAGAATCTCTTCTATTTTTCAATACACCTAGTGTATCCAATGCCGATTTCACCTAGCAGATCTTAATGTATGTGCTCTTCCCATAGAAAAAAGCAGAGAAATCTCTCTGCTATAACTGTGCCATGCTTTCTTTTAGCGTGTTGATAATAAATGAAGCGTCTTCGGCTGTTATATTTAGCGGAGGTGCAAGCTGGGCAACGTTATTATAGCCGGCAACCGTATCACCATTTTTCCCGATGATCAGTCCGCGTTTTTTACATTCAGCAATCAATTGACCGACAACCTGTGGATCAGCTGGTTTTTTGGACTGTTGATCCTGGACAAGCTCAATTCCAAACAGCAGGCCTTTCCCTCTGACATCACCGACAAATGGATGCTCTTTTAACTCTTGCAAACGTTCGAGCATGTCTTGCCCCAGCGTGTCAGACCGTTCTACTAATTTCTCGTTTTCCATGATCTCTAGGTTGGCAAGGGCAACCGCACAGGAAGCAGGATGACCGCCAAATGTATTTACATGGCGCAGCCTGTCATACGTATCTTCCCCTGCGTACGCTTCATAAATTTCTCGTTTCACGCACGTTGCAGAAAGAGGTAAGTAGCCGCTTGTGATCCCTTTTGCCATAGTGATAATGTCTGGTTTTACTTCCTCATGCATAAAACCAAACCGCTTCCCTGTCCGGCCAAATCCGCAGATGACTTCATCCACAATGAGAAGCGCTCCATGAGCCTCACAGATGTCTTTGACCTTCTTCAAATACCCTTTCGGAGGCATTAAGATACCGCCGCCCGTAATAATCGGCTCCATAATGACCCCAGCAATGGTCTCACTTAGTTCCCACGTCATGGCTTGATCGATTGCCGCCGCACTTGCCAATGTATCTTGATCCTCAGGATGACGATACATATCAGGCGGTGCGACATGGATAAAGCCTTGACCTAATGGTTCATATTTATATTTACGCTGCGCCTGCCCGGTTGCGGCAAGGGCTGCTGCTGTATTGCCGTGATACGACCGATACCTGGAGATGAACTTTGTTCTTGTGCTCTCTCCTTTTTGCGCATGATATTGTTTGGCGATCTTAAATGCGGTTTCATTGGCTTCAGAACCGCTGTTAGAAAAGAAGATGACATAGTCCCCGCCAAGCCATTCATTTAGCTTTTCAGCCAGCTGAATCGCTGGCACATGGCTTTGCGTCAGCGGATAGTAAGGCATTGTATTTAGCTGCTTATATGAAGCTTCTGCCAGCTCTTTTCTGCCATAACCGGCATTTACACACCAAAGACCTGACATCCCGTCTAAATATCGATTACCATGAATATCAGTCACCCATGCGCCTTCTGCCTCGTGAATGACCATGCTTTCATTTTCCTTGTTTGTCCCTTTCATATGGTGCCAGATCAACTGATCATCTTTCGCCTGAAGATTTTGAGCCTGCTCATGTATTTTCATCTTCCCGCCCCCATGTATCCGTTTTCATCATTAAAGAAGCTTAGACCGGTTCAGCAGCACACTGCCTCTCCATTCATTATATGGATGAAAAGGGAGGCATATGAAACTGAAACTAGGCCGCCCGTAAGAGAGAACCAATCGTTACTTTCATTATAAAAAAGGGGACGGGCTGATTACATTAGACAGATCGTCAACTGATTGAAAAGAACCATAAGACACTCTACTCGGTTGCCTTAGCAAATCTAACATACGTTGTTAACGACGATTTCCTTGCAGGAATTCATATGCAAGAATCGCAAATTCAAGCGCCTGTCGTTTCGGTGCCTGCATCATATCCTCACCAAGCAATGCATGCAGTTTATCGAGTCTATGATAAAGGGTCTGCCTGACAATATAGAGCCGGCTTGCAGTTTCCTTTTTAGAACCGTTTGTCTGTAAAAAGATATTCAGCGTTTGATAGAGTCTTCCGCTATTTTGCTTATCATATAAAATCACAGGCTCCAAATACTCTTTCACCATACATTCAAGCAGTCCGCTTTCCTGCATGACAGGCATAAGACGGAGCATATGCAAATCTTGATAAAATGGGCTTTCCACCCGCTGGGGCATCACTTTCTTTATATGCAGCACTTCCTTGGCTGCCTGAAAGCTTTTTCTCATATGCTGAAACTGTTCACAATATGGACCGATGCCAAATTTGATCACAGTTCCTCGTGGCTGCTCCCGATCATACAATTGTTTGATGTCAGCTGCCGCCTTCTCTGCACGCTCTTTCCAGTCCTCCTTCTTTCTCGTGTTCAATAAAATAAACAAGGTTTGTCCTTGATGCTCATACGGAATCAAGTGGAAACCTGCTCGCTGAAAGATGGAGCGGCACGATACGAGAAAATAAAGATTTCCTGCAATTTCTTCGATTTGATGATTCTTTTGAAAGAGCATGACCACACAGCCGGTTGGTTTTTTCAATCCTTCTGTTTCTTCAAGATGCTCTAAAATATCTCTTTCTGAATGCTCTTCTTGGAACCATTTTTGCAGCCATTCGTTCTCTTTTGTCTTCTTCAATTCTTCTGTATAAAGCTCTCTTAGCGTTTGCTGGGCAAGAGCATTTGCTCCTTTATCCATAACGAGCAGTTCGAATTCTGAGAGTGTGTTTGTTTGATGAATGAGCACAAGGTCTGCAAATGTCTGCTTGAGTGCAAGCACTTCTTTTTTGGTCACTTCATATCCTTTTGGCAAGGAAGCAAACTGTAAATAATTCATGACCAGCTCTTCGGTTTGTTTAGAGGAATCACATAAAATAATCGGCTCCCCCTGAACAGGAATGAGTAAAAGAATGCCCCTTACGTGCTGATACACTTGATCCAAAATATCCATCTGCGGATGGGGAGTCAATAAAAGCTCATTCAGCTTTGATGACAGTGCTTCTAAATCAGCCATCATTTGATACTGGCGTTCAATCATCCTCGTATGGAGATGCTGTGTAATGTTGACGAATTTCACTTCTTTTGTAAACAGAATCAGCGGAAAATCTCTTTCTTCTGCATACGCAATCAGTTCTTCCGGCACATCGAATCTGAGCGGAACAAATTCAATACACAAGCCTGCCGCACCAGAATCGATCAGCTGTTTTAAAAATGCTTGAAACACATCCAATTGATCATGAAAGCCTGCGGCTGTTGTTAGTATGAGCTCTCCCCCATTTAACAAATCTTCTACAGCAGGCACTTCTAGCACATGGACCCATTTGACCTGCCGAAACAATCCCTTTTCTCCTGCTAACACTTTTGCATGGGCAAAATACTTTGTTTTCAACACATCACTCACTTGAAAATGAACATCTGCATTCATTGATATGTCCCCCTTTGTTTTGCCGCCTATCCCCTATCCCAGAGGGTGCATAGATAAAATCCATAATAAAACTGGTAATGTCACGATGCTTAAAACGGTACTGAGAAATGTCGTGCTTGAGACAAACTCAGGCTTCGTTCGAAATTGTACAGCCATCAGCGTGGTATTTGCTGCTGTCGGCATGGCTGCAACTAAGATCATAATTTGTTTCACCAAATCATCTACCGGTAAAATGAGCGTAAAACCAAATGCGATGAGAGGTGAGATAAACAGCTTCAGCAATACAGCATAAGAAATATTTCGATAATCCACTTGCTTAAAAGAAATGACGGCGAGCTGCATGCCTAAAATAAGCATAATCGTCGGTATGGCGGCATCCCCCACAAGCTGGACACCCGTCATCACCTCTTTAGGTAATGAAAGATCAAGCAGCTGAAATAATAGCCCGAGGAGTGCCCCATATGCAACAGGCATACGCAGCACTTTTTTCAGCACAACCTTTCCATCTCCTGCATCCTCTCCGCCCTTTGCTGCATAATACATACCGATTGTACTCATGACAAGCTGCTGCAGTACCATTAAAACGATGGCAATATCTAAACCAGCAGCTCCGAAGACAAGCAGGACAACGGGTGTGCCGTAATTCCCATTGTTCATAAATGCTGACGACAGAATCATGGCACAATACATTTCATTCGAATAACCATAAATACGAGATAAAATAAAAACGCATAAAACAAGTGAAAGACAAAGTCCGACGACAAAAATAGATAGGTACACATAGTCCATCGATACTTTGTTTTGATAAAAGGTTTCAAACGCAAGAAATGGTGACATTAAATATAAAGACATTGATGAGAGCGTATGTATGTCAAAACCAATGGCCTTCTGCCCAATATACCCGATAAGAAAGATACCGAACACTGGCAGTAAGACAATTAAAAACTCCATGCTGCACCTACTTTTCTCTAGATGAATTCCTATTCTTCCTCATAATCATACCACTGCTAAACAATAAAAAAGAAGCACCCTTATGAAAGGCCGCTTCTCTCTTCATCCAAATAGAACACTTCCCACAAATGACCATCAAGATCCTGAAAGCTCCAGCCATACATGTACCCATGATCCTGCTTTTCCTTAAACGGTGACCCGCCTGCTGCCATCGCCTGCTCCACCAGCTCATCGACCTCTTCCCGTGAATGAACGCGCATAGAGATTATCACCTCTGATGCTTTTTTTGCATCCACTAATTGTTTCTCTGAAATGGATTGAAAATGCCTAAGAGATAACAGCATGACGGTGATCGTGTCATCAATGACCAAACAGGCCGCCTGATCATTCGTGAACTGCTGCTCAAAGTCAAAACCCAGCCGCTCAAAAAAAGCGATAGATTCCTTCACATGATTTACCGGCAAATTGATATACAAATGTTTAGATTGTCGCCCCATGTTCCTCTCCTTTTTGAACACATAATCTCCTTTCAGTATATTCGTCTTTTTCTCCAGCATCCCTTTGTCAATTGAAAAAATCTGATGTCATCAAAAGAAGCGCCTCAACAATAGGCGCTTCCTTCATTATTTCTTATATTCAATATGGTACACGTCTCTTCTTCGGTCTTTGAGCTGACGTACCGTTCCATCTTGCCGCTGTCTTCTTAAAATTTCTAAATCGACATCGCCAACGACAACCATTTCTATATTCGGATTACACTCACCTACAATCCCATCTCTTGCAAATTCAAAGTCAGATGGGGCAAAAATCGCTGACTGTGCATATTGGACATCCATATTTTCGGTTTGCGGAAGGTTTCCGACAGTTCCTGAGATCACGGTATAAATCTGGTTTTCAACCGCTCTAGCCTGTGCACAGTAACGCACTCTTAAATAGCCTTGACGGTCTTCTGTACAGAACGGCGTAAAAATAATTTTCGCTCCTTTATCAGCTGCAATCCGAGCAAGCTCAGGAAATTCAATATCGTAGCAAATTTGGATCGCAATTTTACCGCAGTCTGTATCAAATACCCGAACTTGATCACCTGCTGAAATCCCCCACCATTTTCTTTCATTCGGTGTGATATGGAGCTTATATTGCTTTTCAATTGTTCCATCACGTCTAAATAAATAAGCGATATTGTAGATTTTCCCTTCCTCTTCAACGAAATGTGATCCGCCGATGATGTTAATGTTGTACTTCACAGAAAGGTCTGTAAACAAATTAATGTAATCCTCGGTATATTCCGTGATCCGCTGAACTGCAAGACTTGGGGAGCGCTCCTCTAAATAAGACATGAGCTGCGTTGTAAAAATTTCTGGGAATACGGCAAAGTCAGCTGACGCATCTGATGCGACATCAACATAATACTCCACCTGATTCATAAATTCCTCGAAGGAATGAATTTGTTTCATCGCATATTGAATGACGCAAATGCGAACTGGGAACGCCGATTTATAAAATCTTTTCGATTGCGGACGATAATCAACATTATTCCATTCCATTAACGTCGCATATGTGCTCGATGCCTTATCATCCGGCAAGTAATTCGGATTGATCCGCATGAGGCTGAATTCATTTAACAGCTGAAAAGATAAAACAGGATCATAAATTTGGTGAAGCATGACCTGCTCCACATATTGACGAGGCGTCATTTCCTCTTGGTATTTATGATAATTCGGGATGCGTCCGCCAATGATGATGCTTTTTAAATTTAATCTTCTCGCTAAGTCTTTTCTTGCTTCATATAAACGATGGCCAATTTTCATGCGGCGGTATTCAGGACTAACCATCACTTCAATTCCATACATATTCATCCCATCTGGATTATGGTTAGTGATGTACCCATCATCTGTGATGTCCTGCCAAGTATGACGGTCATCGTATTCATCAAAGTTAATTAATAAACTTGAACAAGAGCCAATGATTTCTCCCTCAAATTCAGCACAAAACTGACCTTCTGGGAAATGCTCAAGATGGCTTTCAAGGTGCTCTCGTTTCCAAGGGTCCATGCCCGGAAAGCATACCTCCTGCAAGGCGATGATTCGGTCAATATCTTCTTCCCGGATATTACGGATCACCATTCTTTTTTCAAACCGCGTTAAATCGAGTTTTTCTGCCATGATGTTTTTGCCCCCTTACTGATCCTCTTTTTCAAGCTGATGGAATAGCTGGAGCAATTCGATTTCAGCCATGGATTCTATTCTGACATCATATTCTTCAAACTGCAGCGTGCTCGTCACTTTGTTTGGGACGATGACGCATTTCATGCCTGCACGTTTGGCAGCAATTGATCCATTCACTGAATCCTCAAATGCCACACAATCCTTTGGCTCTACACCTAAGCAGCTTGCGGTTTGCAAATAAAGCTCTGGATGAGGTTTGACTTCTTCCACAACATCTGACGTACGGATACATTCAAAGTAATCGAAAAGACCAATTTGCTTCAGGTGATCAGACACCCATTTATAGTCTGAGCTGGAAGCAAGTCCAATCTTGATTCCAAGCTCCTTCGCTGCCTGTAAATAAGCTTCTACGCCAGGTCGTGCTGATTCATCCTTCATTCTCTTTTGAAAACGAGAACGCCGGTCCGCTGTGAGTGCCTCATGATCGAGCGTCTTTCCTAGCTGCTTTTCTAAGTATTCAAAAGGCTTAAAGCCCGCCTGAGTCCCGATGACGTTGCCCCATACAGAAAGAGGCAGCTCCGACTCATGCTCTGCAAACATTTCTTGTAAAACTTCATATTCATGTGTTTCTGTATCTAAAATTAATCCGTCAAAATCAAATATAATCGCCTTTACCAACGAGGCCACTCCTTTTTTTACGAAAGTCTTTAATATGATACTCAATGCTATCATATCGTGAATAAAATTGACTTTCAAAGATGAATGTCTGCTAAAATAATTATGTATAAAAGGAGCCTGTACCATTTTGTCAGGCTCCTACCCGTGTTCGGTTCAATTCTGCAAGAGGTCCAAGCGCTCCGATTCGTGGAGAATATAGGCAATGTTGAAAAAGAGCGGGTTTGGTATTACAGATCTAAAGGTTTCTCCGTTCCCTTAAAAATAGTATGTGCGGCAGCCTTGTAAGTTAACAAGGAAGTTCACACCAACTTTTACGCATTTTGAAGGCGGCGGCTGGCAAAATCGTCTAAATCAAACGGAAAAGAAAAGCCGCATGCATTGACCTGCTCACGGTTTCGCTCGAATAGCTCACGATCACGCTTTGTAATATGGCGTTTAGGTTTTACAATAATGGTATGTAATAGCTGAAGTCCCGATAAAATACGAAAAGCATCGTCCATCGTTCCGTTATAAACCCCTTCAACAAAGGTCAGCGGGCGTTCTTGTTGACGCGCAGCTGGGTTTTCACCGACAGCATGGGATAGAAGATCTTCAACATCCTTTGATATTTCTTCAATTGCCTGCTCTTGCAGGTCTGTAGCAGCTTTCATTATTCTCACGTGGCATCTACCTCTCTGTCGTTAGTTCTCCATTCAGAATAGCACAGAAAAAAAGGCGTTCGCCAAGGTAAGTGTTTCCTATATATACCCAAAGAGAGGAACGGATATTATGAATATTAACGGGCACACGCTCTCACTAAAAGCAGGTGAGCAGCATCATGACACTTCACTTAGTCAGTTTTTAAAAACAGCCGTATCGGCCTCAAAACCGATTATCCATTTTTGGATGGAGCATCAAAAAATACGTTTAAATCAAAAGCCTGCCCATCACGCGGCAAAAGTCAGTACAGGCGATCACATCTTGATCGATTTATTTGAAATGGAAGAGAGTGATGTGACGCCAGAATATGGTGAATTAGAGGTGCTCTTTGAGGACGAGCACTTATTGATTGTGCAAAAGCCCGCTGGACGGCCAACGCACCCGAATGAAAAGGGACAAACGGGCACACTGGCAAACCTTGTGGCCTTTCATTTTCAAGCAAATGGCGAGGAAAAGCGAGTGAGACATATCCACAGGCTTGACCAAGATACAAGCGGCACTGTCATTTTTGCTAAACACAGGTTAGCTCATGCTGTGCTTGATCAAATGCTTTCTAAGAAAACGATCCGTAGAACATACATCGCTATCGCAGAAGGACTTTTCAAGAAAAAGAAAGGCACGATCGATGCAGCGATCGGCCGTGACAAGCATCATGCCGTCAGACGAAGAATCTCTCCTACTGGTCAAAGTGCTGTGACTCATTTTCAGGTTATGGACACTAATAAACGTCTGCAAATGACAGCGGTTAAGCTGCAACTTGAGACCGGAAGAACACATCAAATTCGTGTCCATCTTAGCAGTCTTGGGCATCCTTTAGCCGGGGATTCACTTTATGGCGGTGCTCGCGCTTATATCAACAGATGCGCTCTTCACGCCAAACAAGTAGACATGACACATCCTTTTACAGGTGAGCAACTGAGCATAGAAGCGCCGCTTCCACCAGATATGGCTCAGCTCATGGACGAGATCATTCATTAAAAAAAGAGCCTGCTGATTAAATGCAGGCTCTTTTTTCATTAGACAGATGCTCTTTTTGCATAAATAATATATCGCTCTGGTGCATTGCCCACGAAATGAAATGGATAGCATGTCGTTAACACGAGCTCTTCCTTTTCATTCTGCAAAGTAATAATGGATGTATCATGCTGATCCACGATTTTCGTATGTGTGATTTCATAAAGAAACTCACCATACGGCACAGTGATTTTCAGCTGATCGCCAATATCCAGCTCACCTGTTCGGCGAAATACCGTGTCACGATGGCCAGATAGGACGATTTGTCCCTTTTGATCAGGGTAATAACTGCCTCTGTAATGCCCGACTCCTTTGGCAAGATCATCCGCATCTGTCCCTTGCACAATGGGAAGGTCTGCTTTTAATTTCGGAATCGTCAGGATGCCAGAGGCTTTCCCCACTTCAGGAGAAAACTGCTTCTTTGACATCCTTTGATCGTCCGCTACCGCTTTCTTCGCGGCTTCTAATGATTGTGCTGTTTGAAGGTGTGTAGAGGCGATTTGCCAAATTCCCCAGCCGAGCAAGACAATTCCTGCTGTCATCACAGTAAGTGCAAGCCACTTTTTCATGCTTAAACTCCTTTACCTGTTACATTTCCTTAGATGAAACGCTCTTTAGCTTGCTGCTTTTTCTTCTTGTTTTGCTTTTTGAATGCGTCCCTCTTTTTGATACACAATGGAAGCTCCTTCAAAGCTCTTCACAAAAGCGACAGTGGCTTCTAAATCCTCTGGACCTGTTTCAGGATTTTTCCCCAGCCTTCCTATCGGTGCATACTTACTGCCAGTTGCAGTTGCCATAAAGTTATTCACCGTGAGTGTATACGTTTGATCGAGCGCAACGTCTGATCCATCTGGCAGCTTTAAGTCGACTACTTTATATGTTACCGGATCATAGGAATATGAAAAACCCGAAATGCTATAATCTGGTCCAAATTGAGGAGAAATTTGCGCTTCAATGATCTCAGCCAAGTCTTTCCCCTTAATCTCAAGTTTAACTAAGACGTTGCCAAAAGGCTGAATATTAAACAGATCTCCCCACGTAATCGGCCCTTTTTCAAGGTTTTGCCTGATGCCGCCGCCATTCATCATGGCAAAATCACTTTTCATAGAATACCTCATACCATCAGCAATCAAATTACCGAGCGGCGTGTCTCCATCATTTGAATAGCCGCCCTCCATTTTGACACCAGCTTCTCCAACGACCTCACTAATAATCGGCTCAACTTCTTTCCCGTAATGAGCCAAGATGCCGGCTGCTTCCTTGTCCTTTTCAATACCAGACTGATCTACATACTGGATATTTGCACTCTTTTTGACAATATCCTTCGTTTTGCGGTCAAGTGTTACATTGACTTCGCCAACGGCCTTCCCATATTCAAAGGCTTGAACAATTAATTTCCCATTGACCTCTCCGTTTACCCCTTCGTGATTATGCCCTGCAAAGATGACATCAATTTCATCATCGCCTTCTTTGGCCAGCTTCGCACTTTCTCCAGTGATGGTATCTCCATTTTGAGAGGCTGTCATATGAGCTAAGACCGCAATGGCTTTGATCCCTTTTTGTTTTAATTCCTTCGCGGCTTCATTAACGGCCTTGACTTCATCTGTAAACTGAATGTCTTTAATCCCTTCTGGCATCACCATTCCTGCGGCTGACTTTGTCACAACACCGATAAATGCTACAGGAATTCCCTCGACATCTATGATTTCATAAGCAGGTAAAAGTGGTTTACCTGTATCCTTGTATTCACAGTTTGCACAAACGAGTGGAAAATTCTGTCCGTCATATCCCTTTGTGCCTTTAGGATGATCTCCGCCATTTATGATCCGTAATAGCTCGTCCACCCCTTCATCAAATTCATGGTTGCCGACCGTGCCAACATCAAAACCAATGTTCTCCATGAGTTCAACAGTTGGTTCATCCTGCAGAAGAGACGATATTGGAGAGCTGCCGCCAATCATATCTCCGGCGTGAACTGTGATCGTATTTTTGTGTGCTGCTTGTTTTTGTTTCATATAAGCCGCCACATAATCCATCCGTCCGTACGTTCCTTTATTGCCATCACCTTTTAGATCCAGCTCGTATTGTTGATCAATTTTTCCGTGTAAATCATTCATGCTTAAAATGGTTAACGGGACTTCCCCAGCTTCCTCTGCCGGCTGATAGCCAGCCTGTTCTGCTTCTTCTTTTGAAGCAAAAAAGATGCGTTTATCTACAGCGATTTCTTTCCAGCTGTCAGGCGATACGTACGTTTTCGCTGATGAATCACCGGCGTAGCGTGTCAGTCCTTTTTTCTGTTCACGTGCTCTAAATTCAAACGGCTGTTCCAGCAGCGGATCCGCTTCATTCCAAATGCCCAGCCCTTTTTCTTTCGCCTCTTTGACCGCTTTTTGGAACATCTGATAGTCCTTTTCATCTCCAACCGGCCAGATGAAATACGTAGGAGCATATCCTTTTTTCACAAGCTCTAAATTCGTATTGACCCCTTTTTTGGTTTTCACTTGAGCTAAAAGACGTCCATAGTCGTCCTTCGCTTCAGGACCAATCTTTAATGTGACTTTATCTCCGCTTGAGAGCAGCGTATTTAAATAGTCCGCCGCCTTCTGTCCAAAACGCAGCTGGTTTTGATCTAATTCATTTTTTGGCTTATGGTACTTTTCCGGCGTGTCCATATTCACAAAGCGCACCTTTGTTGTACCAAGCACAGGCTTCTTTAAATGAATCGTATCACCATCCACTACCCGGTCAACCGTTGCCTCGTATTCTTTCTTGATTTTTGGCGGCTTTGGCTGACGTTTCAGCAGACTGATATCACCCTTGTGTCTTGGAAGCACCTGCAGCGTATCATATCTGCTTAAAACTCCTGTAAACTCATACCATTTCCCTGTCTTTACTTTATCAATGGCACTTGTATCCACCATCACTCTAAGGATGGTGCTGTGATATTTTTTATCAATGATCACGACATTATATCCACCGCCAGCCGGCTGCTCTGGCTTTGATTCAACATAGCCTTTGACCTTCACAAGTTTTCCTTCATGTTTATGTGCCTGATCCGTTTCTAGTTGTTTCAGTGAGACTCGCTTTGGCTTTGGCAAGGTTTGATTGACAGCATCTACCTTCAGGGCATCTCGATCCGGCACAATTTCAATCAGTCCTTTATAAGACGTGATCTTCCCCGTTACTGTCACCTTCATGCCTGTTTTCAGTTCTGGGAAGTTGTTGGGCTGTGCTGAATAAATATTGATTCCAGCTGATTTGTCTTGAATGTACGTTGACAGTTTCCCATTGCCTATAGCCGATTGGTCTGCTGTCACAATTCCACTTACCGTCACCGTTTCTCCGATCAGCAGACGGGCTTTCTTGATTTTCATTGGCTTCTTTTGGTTCCAAACCGTTTCCTTCTTTTCAGACGCAATGGCTTGTTCTGCTGTAATCATGCCAGGCAGTAAGGATTGCAGACTAAAGATCAGTAAAACCAGACAGCAGATCATTCGAATGGATCGAACACGTTTCATTAGACCCTCCCCTTCCGAGCTTTATCTCTCATAGTGTACTAAGTAAATATTGATGGTAGATGGATTTCTTGTAAATCTTATGTCTGTCAGCTCATTGGAAACGTAATAATCACTCGTGTCCCCTCAAAGCTTTTGCTTTCAAAACGAATGCTGCCGCCATGGCTTTCAATGATTTTAATCGTCATCATTAAACCAAGACCAGTCCCTTTTTCTTTCGTTGTATAAAAAGGTTCACCCAGTTTCCCTAGTTCTTCTTCTGGTATGCCCTTTCCTTGGTCTTCAAAAATCAGCATCATCTGATTATGTTCCAATACGGATGTGACTTGAATGACACCTGTCACACCATCCATCGCTTCAATACCGTTTTTAAGAATGTTTAAGAAAACTTGTTTCAGCTCATTTGGTATACCTTGAATGTTTGGCAGCGACGGAGACAAATTCTTCTGAATAGATACGCCTTTTAAAACCGCCTGTGATTCAACGACCATGATCACTTCTTCGAGCAGAAGATTGACATGTACCGGCTCAAATTTCACCGATTTGCTTCTAGAGAGCACAAGGAATTCATTAATAATGGCTTCAAGCCGATTAAATTCAGACATCATCACATCTGCATAATCCTTCTGATATTTCTTACTTTGAATCATCAGCTGTAAAAATCCCTTTAACGACGTCAGCGGGTTCCGTATCTCATGGGCGATGCCGGCTGCAAGCTGACCAACTGCGGACAGCATCTCGGACTTCATCAGCATCTTCTCTGACTGCTTTTGATTGGTAATGTCCTCAGAAATCCGCATCACGGTTGACTGCATTTTGTCAGGATCATCAATTCGGTGTAAAGAGACTCTCTCCCATCGTTCACGGCCTGATAAATCCTGAAAGTACAGCTCACCAGTCCAGCTGCCTTCTTTTAAACAAACGTCCCATTGCTTTTCTAAATCATCACATTGACACAGCGAATGATAGACAGAAAAAATATCTTTGCCGATCAGGTCATATTCATGCTGCTGTACAAACTGGCAAAAGCGCTGATTCACGCATTGAATGACCCCTTCCTCAGTTGCAACAACAATATGGATATGGCTGTTATCCAGTGCTGTTACCGCTAGATGGAGTGACTGTTTGATTTTTGTCATTTCCGTCATTTTAATCCACGTCATCACCGCTCCCTCATGATCTTGATCAAAGATAGGTGTGATGTGAACAGTAAATTGTTCTCCTTCATTCGTTTCAATTTCTCGTTCGATGACGCGCCTGTCCGAGATAACCGATTGTATGTCATGATAGAGTGTTTCCTGTGTAAGCTTTTTAGCCATCGCCTGAAAGGATTGCTGTTGCCTTATTTGTGCTGAAGTAAATAAAGAGGCGGCTGTAGGAGTGTAATAGCGAATATTCATGTCCCGGTCCACAAACAACGTCACAAGCTGAGGCTTAACAGAAGGTCTATACAGTTCTTCCCTTGTTACCCTTAAGTTGTTTATGATATTAATAAAATGTTCATGTTTTTTCTCAAGCTCCGCTATTTGCGTGTTTTTCACTTTTAATTGAGCCCTTGCCTCCTGCTCTTTTTGTTTAATTTCATTGAGTTCAATTTCTAAATCGACAATACGCTGCTGATAAACTGAATTCTGATCTGGCATCCCTTTTTCCCTGCTGTTCTTTTGAATTTTCCCTCTCTCATTCATTCGAATGAGAATGACGTATACCCCTTTAAAACGGTGATCAAAACTCTTTACAATAAAATCCGCATACTGCTTTTTTCCTTTTTCCGAAATGAGGACATGCTGAAACACAACCTCTGTCTCGTCCGTCCATACCTTTTGAAAGGTTTGACTCAACATCTCTTTCAAATAATCAGGTGTGACATATTCACATGATTGATCTGACACTTCTGTACGGTCTAAAAAGGAATAGGCCCCATTTGACATCGCCAGAATTTTGTCACAATCATTGATCACCATGCATGCGTCATATTCTCCGCTCACTTCTTCCATATATTGTGCAGCTCGCTTTTTTAACTCGGCATCACGAGCGTCATATACCCAAGGGACACTAGATGCAGGAACATTTGAATAGGTGTAAATGTTCCACTTCTCATTGAACAATTGAAACAATCGAGGAATATTGGGAACAGTTTCATTTGGCCCTAAGATTAACACCCCTTGATCTTTTAAAGCATATCGGAATCGGGATAATACTCGTTTTTGTACTTCTGGCTCAAAGTACATCAGAACATTTCGGCAACTGATAAAATCGAGGTGGATAAAAGGTGAATCAATCAATAAATTGTGAGGAGCAAAAACAATATGTTTTCTAAGCGACTGCTTCACAATAAAAGCGTCACCTTTTTTTTCGAAATATCGCGCCCGCCATTTTTCCGGTATGCTTGCCATAGACTCTATCGAGTAAAGACCTTTACTAGCTATTTGAATGGCTTTTCGGTTGATATCTGTCGCAAAGACTTGAAGTTCAATGGACACATCTCTTCGCTTCATTTCTTCTAAAAATAAAATCGTAAAAGAATAAGCTTCTTCCCCTGTCGAACATCCCGCAATCCAAATTCGGCACCGAGATTTCCCGTTGTTCATCGAATGGTCAATGATTGACGGGATCACCTTCTGTTCACATACTCGAAAAGCCTCCATATCTCTAAAGAAAGCAGTCGTGCCGCTTAGGAGCTGGGCATGCAGGCGGTCAAGCTCATCTGGTTCTCTTTCTAATAAACGATCGTACTCTGTTAATAATGACATCGGTTCGTTTGCAGTGCGCATGCGTTTTTGAATAACAGAAAGCAGCCTTTTCTTTTCATAGGTTGAAAAGGCAATCCCTTTATACATTTCGAGACGTTCAATGATTCTTAGTAAAGCTGGATCCGTCTCATCCGCATGCGGGACATTGATGATATTGGCCATATAAGCTGCAAGGGTGGATGGACTTTTGAATGTGTGATGATACATGCTGTCAAAACCACTCTCTACCTCACTGCACGATAACGCTGTACCGCCTTGCTCTACCAACCGAAGCAATCCACTCCCCACACAATGACCTTTTTGAAAAAAGATCGCAAACGCCTCTTCCTTTTGAACACTGGCAAGTGACTTAAAAAGCGAGTCGACAGAGCATCCCTTGTTTGTTGGCAGCTGCTCAGATACATGAAGCCGATGATCTTCTGTTAACGTCACAGCCGCATGCTGCGGACAAAAATAGATGGTCTTCTTCATGACTTTCTCACCATGTTTAATCGTTTTTGCCCGGTAGCCAATCGGTAAAACAAGTGCTTCCAAATCTGTTATACAATCGCCTGTCACGTGATTTTGCACAACAATAAAAGAGGCATTTAATTCATGTGGCAACGATTGAAAAAAAGCCTCAAGATGATGCTGTTCAAACGGCGAAACACCGATGCCGATCACTGGTGCCTGCACATGTTCGTCTTCTATCAAACGATTAATGATTTTGTCCTGCATCTGGTACCCCCATGTTCATTCGTCTGATACTTTTTTTCGACAAAAAGAAAGAAAACCCTCTAATTGTAAATAATGTTTTTTGCATGAAAACGAGAAAATATCCTCACATTAAAACAGATTGTATAAACAGAAGGAGGAATATCAATGCAAAACGATCAGCAGCCAATGTTTCAAGGAAGCGCTCAGCAGCCTGAGCTCAACCATGGCGGGCATGAGTTATTCGATTTACATGAAATTTTAGCCGGCACGATTAATATTTTGGATCAATATATGATCCTGCGGCAATTTATTCAAGATCCTGCATTATGCGACATCCTGGATCGACAATATCAGTTCGTTTTATCACAGTACAATGTCACTGTAGATTGTTTTTCTACAGGCCAAAAGCCTAGTGAAGAAACCGCTACTTATATGATGAAAGAACACACACAAGTGACATACGGAATCAAACCTTCTCAGCCGAAGAAGCCAAATCAGTCATTACAGGATGTAAAAGACTTAGGCATCACAGGACATATGCTCAGCCTAGTCAAATCACACGCTGGGCTACTTTCCATGTCCGCATTAGAAGTAACAAATCCTGTTGTCAGACGTGTGCTTGCTGCGCAGATTCCGAACTTTATTGAAATGGCATATGAAATTTTCTTGTATCAAAACAAGCATGGCTACTATCAAGTTCCTCAGCTTTCCAAACAAGATATGACAGCCATGACGTCAGCTTTTGCACCGCTTCAGGGGCAGGTTCAAATGCCTCCTAGCAAGGCAGATCAACAAAAGCCTCTTCATTAAAAAAACGGCTGACCTCCTTCTCGGTCAGCCGTTTTTTCTTTGATACATCATTTTAAACTGTTCTTCAAAATCTGTGAGCCTCTCCCCCGTCGCCTGTTCAAAACCGCTAGCAAATTGGCCCGTTTTCGCAGTCTCCTCCATGATCTCATGTATGACGTCTCGTCCGTAAAGCTGCACCAGCTCATAGATCATATAATAGCTTTGTAAATAGACATCTGTCTCATACGTTACCCGGGAGTTCTGCCAGTCTTGATCAGAATGAAGAGATTGAAATGGAATTACATCGAAGCGTTCAGACGTAGCATTTAACACGTCATAGGCCGTCCACTCTGCTGTTCCTTCGTGGAACCAAAGCGGAAAAATGCCTGGAGATACTTCATATGAATGGACCTTTTCATAGAAAACAAAATGAGCATACTCATGAATAAAAAGCGTATTGAAAAAGTATAAAGGCAGTGTCTCTTTCTTTAATAATGCTTCCCGTTTATCTGGATATAACCCAATCATTTGATCATGATCGGAGTAAAATCCCGTAATATGCTTAATACCAGCAATTTGTTCGATCGTCTCTTTATCATCAAAATAAATAACGTCTAAAGGTCTGTCAGCTTCAAATTGAAACACTGACGCTGTCCTCTTCTCTGCCTGCTTCATGGCCTCTATTGTCAGATCAACAAAAGCATCCTCTTCCTCTGCATAGTAGATTCGAATATGTTCATAGACTTGCTTATTGAGTCCCTCCGTGATAACCGTTTTAGGAGAAGACTGCTCCAAATATTGTCCTGTCAGCTGAAACGCAACATAAATCAAGTACGCGGTGAAAGCATAAAAAATCAGACCTGCTGCAATCATCCCGCTTACAAGTTTTTTATGAATCAATGACGGCCCTGCTTTCATTTGCTCCCCACCTGAATTCATCCTGCACCCTCTTTCTCTCTCTATGAAGAAACAAAGATCAACAAGAGGTGATATATTTTTTACTTTATGCAGTCAGGTGCGCGAGGTGCGGTTCCAAACAAAAAAGCCGCATATGACATACGGCTTTTGTCGTAGCTATTTTGATTCAGGGAAGACACGTCTAACCGTTTCAGTAAATTCATCGAAAAATCCTGAAATCGGCTCTCCGCTTTTAATACGTTTTCCATAACCTTGCATACGATCGACAAAGTCTGGATTAGCAGATACATACACGTTGTCGATTTGTTGATCCGTTGATTTGACTTTGTCTGAAATTTTCTTTTTCAGATCGTCCGTCACATCACCGCTTTTATTGCCTTCAAGTACAACGGCAACAAATGCATTTTTTCCTGTGACAAGCACGTTTGCTGTCTTCACTTCAGACATATTGGCTACAAGCTCTGACGCCTTATCTGCCACTTTGACCTTCTGAGGTGTTTGAACATCTGGCTGATCCTGTCTCATGTTGTCATTTTTATATGTGACATTTTCATACTGCCTTTTCATTGTTCCTCTACGCTCATCGCCTTGGTTGTTCATTCCACACCCAGCGGTGATTAATGTTGGCACGAGCAGTAAAGATAGCATCCATTTCTTATTCATCAATTATTCCCTCCTTTTGCTCATAGGTTTTTCATCCAGCCGGCTTTTTATGCACATATCCTCTCTTTCCGCAAAATGAATTCATAATTCAGCTGTGATTGGTCATCCTAAACTTGATGAAAGATCATCACGATCAAATGGAGGGATTCGTTTGTTTAAAAAAAGAAAAGGTATGAGCACTGGCGCAATGATCGCAGTATCAACAGCAATCATTGCATTATTCTCCCCGGTTTTACGAAGAAGACTGAAAAGCATGACACAAATGAATATGTCTTCAATGATGAAAGGCGCAAACCATCAGCACCAAAACTCATCTCGCCATGAGTCCCGCTCACATAAGGAATCAAAAGGAACAGGTGAAGTTGGCCAAATGATCAAGCAGGCATTCACAGCTGTCCAGCCAAATCAAACGAACCAGCACCAATCACCATCAAGAACTCATCAGCCAAGAGAATCTTATGCGCAATCTCTTCACATTGATGAAAGTGTGATGAATGTGATGGATGATGAATCGATCCAGCAAGTCATCAATGACATCGAGCACAAATAATATAACAGGAGCCTTCATAAAAAGAGGCTCCTGTTTATTCTCCTGAAAAATGTTCTTTGACCATAAGACAAAAGGAAGGTAGAAATGTGATTTCGATTGTTGTGATGAAGTCGTCATGATGCTCTAATATCAGCAACAGCTCCTTTTCTTCCTTCCGATCTTTTTTAATCTCTACATACTGGACTGTTTTAAAATCATATATTCCTAAAACGGATTCGGTCTTTTTTCGAACGACCTTTAAGGTAAACTCCTGCATAGCAAGCGACATGTTCACAACAAATCGCTCCTCCTGATTCTCGAACCGAAACGTCAAATCTTGATATTCAACCGGCATTTCTTTTTCAAATCCGGCATCTGGCATTTTTTCAAAAAAAGAAAGCCAGTCCGTTTGATCTGGAAAGCGTTTTCCCCGCATTTTCTTCAATTCCTCATCATTAAAATTTTTATTAATTATCCTTTTTCCCCTTTTCTTTTGCAACAAATTTTAGTAATTTTAAAAAGGTGATTCTATTTTGCTAAGAGACCTCTTTATTAATTTAACAATTCTTGTCACTTTCCATTATTTATTTATGCTTGTGTTTAAAGAGAATTTTCTGAAGAAAGAAGATACCTTGCTCAGGCAAATATGCAAAGGCATGCTTTCTGGGTTACTCGGTGTCCTTTTAATGTTCTTCTCTATTAAAACAGGGCCAGCGATCATCGATTTAAGACATATTCCCCTTATTTTAACGGCCTTTTATGGAGGCATCGCCCAAACAATGATTGCAGCTTTTATTGTGATCATTGGCCGATTATTAATTGAAGCCAACATCGCTTCTTCCATCAATATTTTTTCCATGATGTTTATCGCAGCCTCTTCTTTTTTGATTGCAGAGCGTCATATGAATCATGTTGTGAAAATGCTGTTATCCATTACGATTGGTAATGTGGTTGCCACAAGCCTGTTCATCTTGATCGTGCATGAGACATCATTTCAGCTGCATTCTACATATTGGATTTTCTCATATATTGCTGGATTGTTTAACTTTTATGTCATTGAACATCAAACAAAAGCATATCAGCTGTTAAATTTATATAAATTCCAAGCTCATTATGACTTTTTAACAGGTGTTTTAAATAAACGGAAGTTCAATGAGGTATTAAGAGAAGCTTTTACTAAGAAGTTGAAGCAGCCTATCCATCAAATGTCCCTTATTTACCTAGACATCGATTACTTCAAAACCATCAATGATCAATATGGGCATCATGAGGGAGATATTGTTTTAAAAGAAATCGGTACAAGGCTGATTAAAAACACAAGAAGCTCTGATTATATTGGTCGGATTGGCGGTGAAGAATTCGCTGTCCTTCTACCAAATTGTACAATTGAAAAAACATGGCAGATTGCAGAACGCTTACGAAAAAAAATAGCCGATCAGCCGATTTATTTAAAAAATGGTATGTCCATTCACACTACGGTATCAATTGGATGTGCTTATTCTCATGGAACGAGTGCAGACATCAAGCAATTACCAATTATAGCTGACCAGGAGCTCTATAAAGCGAAGGAGTCTGGCCGAAATCAAGTGAGCTTTTCAGAGAGAAAAAAAGACCATTTGACATAGGCATTTTCCTCAATTTGTTAGCACTAATTATTTTTAAAAAAGTTTTCGTATAACAGTTGTTTTTTCCCGCAAACACTGGTAAAGTAAAGGTAATTATTTTTGTTCGTATCATCTTTAAGAAGAAAGTTTTGAAAGAGTTTTCGTCTTTGAAGTTTGTGTAAGAGCAAGAATAGTGAATTTAAGCGTTAAGATCGCTTTAGGAGGAAATTTCATGTTAGAAGGTAAAGTAAAATGGTTCAACTCTGAAAAAGGTTTCGGATTCATCGAAGTAGAAGGTCAAGACGATGTATTCGTTCACTTCTCTGCTATCCAAGGCGAAGGCTTCAAAACTTTAGAAGAAGGTCAATCAGTTTCTTTCGAAATCGTTGAAGGTAACCGTGGACCACAAGCTGCTAACGTTAACAAAGCGTAATTTAAGAGCATCTGCTCTTTTAGCACTTTATAGAGTGAAGGAAAACCGCCCGGCTTCTGCCGGCGGTTTTTTTGTGCCATAAAAAAAAGAGAACCTGATGAGAGGTTCTCTTTTTTATTTGTCCTTCTGCTTTAGCTTCTGCAAAGCAGAACGATACATATCATCATTCATTTTTGTCTCTGGTTCTTCTTCTTTGACAGGTGGTTCTGGCTGTTTAAACTTTTGAAGCGCCTGTCTATAGAAATCGTCGCCAGACGCAGCATCATCCGTTCGAGAAGGCTCTGACGCTTTTTTTTCAACTTCAGGTTCTACAGGTCTCGCCACAGCTTCTGGCTCGCTATGCGGCACGTCAGGCTGATTGGAGACATCTTCTTTGATCTCTTCCTTATCGGCTGATGCGTGTCTGACATTGAACGCTACTAATCCAATAATGACTAGAACAGCAGCTACTAACGCTACAATAATCGTCGCCAAAAGAACCCTCTCCTTATCGCTTAAATGATGCAGTGACTGATGCTACACGTCTTCCTAGTGCTTTTCCAAGTTCAATGCCTTCAGTCGAAATCAATTCATCTGAATCGATCGGACATGTCACACCAGCTCCATAGTAAGAGCCGTATAAAGCATTCTCTGGAACATTTCCAGGAAGGCCGACAACAAGCATTCCTTGGTGGAACATTGGTGTAATCAAATTATGCATTGTCATTTCTAAACCGCCGTGTGTTGTAGCAGTTGTACAGAAAACAGCACCGACTTTATCGATTAGTTTTCCTTCTGCCCATAAGTAGCCGAGACGGTCAATCCATGTCTTTAACCCAGAACTAATGGTACCAAAGTGACCAGGGCAGCCCCAAATGATCGCATCCATTTGATCGAGCTTGCGAATGTCTGCATCTTTCACGTGATCAATGAATACTTCAGCTTGCTCTGTTTCACCTGCGCCTGCTGCAATCGCTTCTGCAAGTGCTTTTGTATGGTCACCTTCACTATCGTATACAACATAAATTTTCATGTACGGTCCCTCCACACTTATCTTGCATCCTGGTTAGCTTCCTTAGGTGCCGGAAGCAGTGATATTTCTTGTTTCTTATGCTGCTGTTCTTTTCGCTTTTTATCCTTACGAACATCTCGCAGGAACAAGCTGAGAATGACACCAGCGGCACAGAATAATGTCACCCACATGTAAGCATCGTTGATGCCCATCACGTTTGAATCAACCTGTGCTTTTGTAAAGAGCTGGGTAGATACATATTTTTGAGCAGCTTCTGCTGTCATGCCCATATGATGCATCACATTCGATACAGCCGCCTGGAATGAATTCATAAAGAACGGGTCCGCAGTATTTGTTTGATCCGCCATATTGGAATAATGGAATGTCGTCCGATTCGTATAAATCGTTGTGATCAAACTCGTACCAATGGAACCACTAATTTGTCTTAATGTATTAGACATCGCTGTACCATGGCTGTTTAAGTGCTGCGGTAATTGGTTCATCCCTGCTGTCATAACCGGCATCATCAAGAGTGACATACCAAATGCGCGTACTGCATACATGAGCACAATGTGACTATAGGAAGTATCAATGGTCAGCCTCGTAAACTCATACGTCGTGACAACGGTAATGAGCATCCCCACAATGGCAAGCGGACGAGGTCCAAATTTATCAAACAAGATCCCTGAAATCGGGGACATAATGAGCATCGCAAGTGCCCCTGGAAGCATTAATAGCCCAGATTGCAATGCCGTAAACCCAACGAGGTTTTGCAGATAAATCGGAAGTAAGAACATCCCCGTATATAAAGCAACCGTAATAATGATGTTAATGACACTTGATAATGAGAAAATGCTGTATTTAAATACGCGGAAATCAAGCATCGGATTATCAACTTTCAACTGTTGGAAAATAAAGAGAATGATCGCAATCGCACCAATAATAATCGTAGATAAGACGATCGGATCTGTCCAACCATCACTTCCTGCTTCACTCACTCCGTATAAAAGGGAAGCAAAACCGACGATTGAAAGAATCGCACCAAGACTGTCCAGCTTGATTTTTTTAGGCTCTACAATATTTTTAAACATAAAGAAAGCCGCGATAATGACAATCGCACCGATTGGCACAAGTCCATAAAACATAATACGCCAAGAATAATGTTCAATAATGTAACCAGATAATGTTGGTCCTACTGCAGGAGCAAACATCATCGCAAGACCAAAAATCCCCATTCCTTTCCCTCTGTTTTCCGGAGGGAAAATAAAAAGGATTGTTGTCATAACGAGCGGCTGTAAGATACCGCCGCCGACAGCCTGAATCAAACGGCCAATAAGCATCGTTGAAAAGTTTGGCGCAATGCCGCAAATAAATGTACCTAGTGTAAACGAGATCATAGCCACTAGGAATAAGCTGCGCTGTCCAAAACGTGTGATTAAAAACGCAGACAACGGAATCAGCACACCGTTGACAAGCATGTAGCCTGTTGTCAGCCACTGAATCGTCGTTGCACTCACATTAAATTCTGTCATTAAATGGGGCATAGCTACGTTCAAAAGCGTTTGGTTTAAAATCGCTACGAACAAACCGGCCATTAAAATGATCAGTAAAGACAAGGAGCCTGTTCCCTGTTTTGTCGCTGCAGGTTGATTTGCCATCTCAGACAACCTCCTTTCATATTTTGATATCAATCATCATTAAGATGAAATTTTGACAGAAGCATTCATACCTGGAAGTACTTTGTCTGATGGATTTTTAATTGAAATTTTCACTGCTACTTTTTGCGTTACTTTTGTATAGTTGCCACTTGAATTAGTTGCTGGCAGCATATTGAATGTTGAGTTTGTCGCATAACCAATTTGTTCAACAGTTCCTTCAAATGTTGTATCAGGATCTCCATCTACAACGATGTCGACTTTGTCGCCTTTTTCAATGTTTTTAATATCTGTTTCCTTAATATTTGCTGTGATGTAAAGCTTGCTTAAATCAATTGTTTCACCAAGAACTGTACCAGGCTGCACTTGTTGATTGTTTTGTACTTCTTTTTTGACTAATGTGCCATCAGCCACTGCTTTAATGTTTGTTTTTGTTTGTCCTTCAACTTTTGCAACTGTGCTGTCTTTTTCCACTTCGTCACCTTCGTTGATATCCCAGCCTTTGATTTGTCCAGCTGCTGGTGCTGTAATTTGATACATGTCACCTGTCACTTTTGCCTCATCTGTTTTGACAAAGTTTGTGCTTTCATAGTAGTAATAAGCACCTCCGGCAATAATGGCAAGAATCACAATAAGGCCAATAATGTTCGTTAGCAATAAACGCCCTCTGTTCATGTTTTGTTTCTCCTTTCATGTATAAAAATATAGTGTCATCTGCTTTAGCAAACTTAGAATGCCCATCATCTGACAGAATATGAAACAAGCTCAACACTCTGTCCTTTTCCCTTCTTCTACTCCCGCCCCTATCATGGTGTGCAGCCCATTTATACTTATTGTTCACTTATGAGCAAAGAGCAGAAAAAGAAGAAAAGACGATCGGCATCTTTTTTGAAAAACTTATATTTAACAAGATTAAATATTAATAAATGAAAATTGAAATGTCAAAGAGAAAGTTTTACTTTTTTTTTGGCGATCCTTTCCTTCTCCACACAAAAAACCTTTCAGCCCTTATGCTGAAAGGTTTTTTCAAATGTGCTCGTTATGAATGAACTTCTTCCTGCTGAAAAAATTTTTTTAGTGCGAGAAAAACGTCTGATTTTTGCTTCAAAATATAATGTTTAAATTTCTCATCCTGAATGTGTTTATATGCTGACATTAACGTAGAATGCCGGTTGTATTGATTGACTTCACCATAGCAGAATAAATTGGCTTTTTTCATGATCTCAGAAACAAGTTTCACACACCGGGCGTTGTCTGAGGTCAAATTGTCACCATCAGAAAAATGAAAAGGATAAATATTATATCGCGACGGCGGGTATCGTTCGTCTATGAGCTCTAGTGCCTTTCGATAGACAGACGAGCAAATGGTCCCCCCGCTCTCACCCCGTGAGAAGAAATGTTCTTCGTCTACCACCTTCGCCTCTGTATGGTGGGCAATAAATTCAATATCGACCGTCTCATACTTTGTCCGTAAGAAACGTGTCATCCAAAAGAAAAAACTTCTCGCCATATATTTTTCCCAAAGCCCCATACTTCCGCTCGTATCCATCATCGCCAAAACGACAGCTTTCGACTCTGGTTTGGTCACTTCATTCCACGTTTTATACTTGATATCCTCTGGGTAAATCGGATAAAAGGAAGGACTGCCTGTCATCGCATTTCGTTTAAATGCCGACAGCATCGTTCGTTTTTTGTGGATATTTCCTGTTAACCCGGTTTTGCGAATATCGTTAAACTCAATTTGTTCAACAATGATGTCGTCAAGCTCCTTTTGCTTGAGGTTTGGCAGCTCCAGTTCACGAAACAGTGCTTCCTCGAGATCCATTAATGAGACTTCTGCTTCGTAATAATCCTCACCAGCTTGATCTCCAGCACCCTGCCCCTTTCCTTGACCCTGCTTGCTGTCTGAGCCGTCACGCGCAACAACATCGCCAACCTCGCTGTCTCCATCGCCTTGACCCACATGTTTATTTTTGTCGTAGTTATACCGAATTTTATATTCATCTAATGAACGGATCGGAATTTTCACAACATCTTTTCCATTCGACATGATGATGCTTTCTTCTGTAACAAGATCCGGCAAATTATTTTTAATCGCCTCTTTGACTTTTTTCTGATGACGCTGCTGGTCGTCATAGCCTTTTCGATGGAGGGACCAGTCTTCCTGAGACACAATAAACTGACTTTTTTCTTGCCGGGACATCCATCCCCCTCCTCACCTATTTGCACAATTCTTCTAGCCATCGATTCCTTTATCCTATGCTGCTCGTCATCCAAGTTGACGATCATTTCTAAAAAAGACATTACCGGTGCTGATGCGCCAATAATGCCTCCTTCATTTATTATCGATTCAGAAGACTGCCTACATATTTTAAAAGTTCATTTGCACTTGTTGAATTATAGCCATGCTCATCAATTAATCTAGCCACTACTTCATTGACCTTCTTCAGCTGCTGTTCATCCGGTGTCTTCGTCGATGTCGTGATTTTCACCACATCTTTTAGATCAGCAAACAGCTTCTTCTGAATGGCCTCCCGCAATCTCTCATGTGAATTATAATCAAAGCGTTTTCCCTTTCTCGCATAAGCCGAGATACGAATCAGAATTTCTTCTCTAAATGCCTTTTTGGCGTTTTCAGAAATACCGATCTGCTCCTCAATTGAACGCATGAGCTTTTCATCAGGATTCATTTCTTCACCCGTTAACGGATCACGCAGCTTGTTTTTATTGCAGTATGCCTCGACATTATCTAAGTAATTATCCATCAGCGTTTTCGCAGACTCCTCATAGGAATACACAAAGGCCTTTTGCACTTCCTTCTTCGCAATATCATCATACTCTTTTCGCGCGACTGAAATGAAATTCAAATAACGCTCCCGATCCTCGCTGGAGATAGACGGATGCTGATCGAGCCCTTCTTTTAAGGAGCGAAGGACATCTAGTGCATTGATCGATTCCATATTCTTTCGAATGATGGTAGATGAAATTCGGTTAATCACATACCGCGGATCAATTCCGCTCATCCCTTCGTCATGAAATTCCTTTTTCATCTCATCAATGTCGACTGACTGGAAGCCTTCGACACTTTCTCCGTCATACAGACGCATTTTTTTCACCAAATCAATATCAGAACGCTTCGGCTCTTTCAGTCTCGTCAAAATGGAGAACATTGCTGCTACCTTCAGCGTATGCGGGGCAATATGCACATCTGAGACATCACTTTCTGAAATCATTTTATGATAAATGCGTTCTTCTTCTGTGACCTTTAAGTTATAAGGAATTGGCATCACAATAATTCTTGAATGGAGCGCCTCGTTCTTTTTATTTGAAATAAACGACCGGTACTCGGTTTCATTCGTATGGGCGACGATCAATTCATCTGCACTAATTAAGGCGAATCTTCCTGCCTTAAAATTTCCTTCCTGCGTTAATGACAGAAGGTGCCAGAGAAATTTCTCATCACACTTTAACATCTCCTGAAACTCCATCATCCCTCGGTTTGCTTTATTGAGTTCTCCATCAAAGCGGTAGGCGCGGGGATCTGACTCTGATCCAAATTCAGCAATGGTTGAAAAATCGATGCTTCCTGTTAAATCGGCAATGTCCTGAGATTTCGGATCAGACGGACTAAAGGTACCAATGCCGGTCCGTTTATCTTCAGAGAAAAAGATCCGCTCGACCCTTACATCCTCAATTCTGCCGCCATATTCCTCTTCTAGTCTCATCATGTTCAGAGGCGACAAATTCCCCTGCACACGAATCCCATATTCTCTATAGAAATCCTCCCGCAGATTTTGCGGAATGAGATGAAGCGGATCTTCATGCATCGGGCAGCCTTTGATCGCATAAACTGCGCCATGATCTGTGAGTGAATATTCTTCAAGTCCTCTTTTCAATCTAGTGACAAGCGTCGATTTCCCCCCGCTTACTGGTCCCATCAGTAATAAAATACGCTTCCTGACATCCAGCCGCTTTGCAGCAGGGTGAAAATATTCCTCCACTAATCTTTCGAGTGATTCCTCTAACCCAAACAGCTCCTGATCAAAAAATTTGTAGGTTCTGACCCCATTCTCTTCTTCAATCCCGCTGTCTTTAATCATATGATAAACGCGAGAATGAGCAGATTGAGCGACAAGTGGATTTTCCTTAATAATGTCTAAATAATCGCTGAATGTGCCTTCCCATTTGAGACGCTGCTCTTCTTCTCTGTGCTGTTCGATTTTCTTTAAAATATCCATATGAACCTCCTCTTTCAAGATTGAAGCTAGAAATCAGATACTGTTTTACAATCTATGCGGAGGCGTCCTATTACATGCTTTCGTTCTTCAAAATGACGAATTGGCAAACTGAATTGACAACCATCCGCAAGACCCTTCATAATAAAGGAAAAATAGGAGAAAAATGATTTTCTTCTCCTGCTTTTCAAGGTGAACTTCACATCATATGAAACAGGCAGCGAACGGAACAAAGGGATAAGGGGGAGCTTATATGAGAACGGTCATTATGATGGGCGTCATCATTACGTTTTTAGTATCCATTTTCACTGCTGGCTACGAAGGCAAGCCTGGTAAATGAAAAAAAGGATGTTCCATTTGCGGAACATCCTTTTTCATTTAGTTCGTTGTTTTCAGCACTTGCATATTCACTGTATTCCCTGACACCTGAACCTTCGTAAAGTCTTGCGTATCGACCACAGGTGTAACGGCACGATTATCCAATGTGATGTCAGTAAAACGAGTAGAGAAATTCGCCCGAATGTCTTTTCGATAAATATCGTCAGTTACTGCTACCGTCGACAGTAGTTTCCACTTGGTCACAGAGCCAATGTTTGAGTTTTGAATTTCTGTAATAATGCGGCCGGTATAACCAACATTATTTGTGCCCCAGAACGTCGCTCTTGTATGCCCATTCAAATTTTTATAAATCGTCATTTGAACAGTACTTCCAGGTTTAAATCCCTTTGTATACGTGAAGTCATCTTTTCCTTCGATATATGTCTCTTGATTATTTGCTCCTACTTTCATCGTAGGTTTCCACACATTATAGGTTGAACTGTATTGAAGACCAATATCCGCTTCCTTTGAACCTGTGAATCCAGAATAAATATAAGCTGTACCATTTGACACACTCATTGTGGAAGGGAGTTGAATTTTTGTGACCAATATGGATCCGTTACTATTGATATAAGTACGCCCGCCAATCCCTTTTGATAACTGCGCTGCTTCTATCTCCTGCGTCTGAGAGAGTCCTGGAATACTGACTGGAAGCGTCCCCATTAAAATTGCTGAGCTAATGGCACTAGTGATCAGTAGCTTTTTCATCTCATTATTCCTCCTAATGGATTCATCATTTTTTGAAAACGTGATCACAATCTATCATACTACCTATTTTTTAACATGTCAAAAAAAGTATAATTAAGTCATATTTTTCATCTTTCTGTTTCTTAACTCACATAAAAAAGCCGAGATCAGTATCTCGGCTTTTAATCATGATCTTATATGAGATCGCGATATTGCTGCTGGCGAAGTGCCTCATATACAAGAATGGCTGCCGTATTCGACAGATTCAAAGAACGAACATGCTCTGTCATCGGTAAACGAAGACAACGGTCCATATTTTGTTCAATCAAATCTTTTGGCAATCCACTTGTCTCTCTTCCAAACACAAAGAAATAGTCTTCATCCAGCTGAGAGTAATCAAATGTTGTATGCGGCTTTTGGCCAAATTTTGTGATATAGAAAAATTGCCCCTTCGGATGTGCCTCAAATAATTCATCAAGTGAATCATGATAGACCACATTGGCATATTTCCAATAATCGAGTCCTGCACGCTTCAGCATTTTGTCATCTGTCGAAAAACCAAGCGGACGAATCAGATGAAGGGTTGTATTTGTTGCTGCACATGTACGCGCAATATTTCCAGTATTAGCTGGAATCTCTGGTTGATATAAAACGACATGAAGTCCCAAAAAAGTTCACCTCTAATTTTCATTTCCGCTCAACATTATACCACTAACTATCCTTCGCGGCATCGTCCAAAATGTGAAAAAACATATATCGAATAGCAGGTGTATAGGCAGTCGAATCCTCGTATGACCAATAACGCATGCGGGAGTCATACGTCTGTGCATTCACAAGAGGCATTCCGCCTTTGTCATGATCAACGACAATGGTTGTATGATTATACCTTCCATCACCTTCAAAATCGTAGCAAATGACATCACCAATTTGAAGCTCGTGGGCTTCTTTGAGTTTCTTTGCTCTCAAACCCGCTTTTGAATTCGCTAAATAATTTTTCATCGAATGAGCCACCGTCCAGCTATAGCTCCACGTATGCGGACGCACCCACCAGCCAGACCCGCGGTTCGGATACCCTCTCGTTGGCGCATTCCCTGCTTTCAAACATTGTGAAATAAAATTTGTACAGTTATCTTCAAAGTTTTTATAGGCTGGATTCCGTTTATTCCAATATGTCTCCGCATACTTCACGGCTGCCCGCCGGTCATAATGAAAGGCTCTGCCGAATTGTTCTTCGGTCTGAAAGCGCTCATCCATATGCTCTTCGCTTTGCCGCTCTTCTAGCATCATCCGATCTTTGACAAGCATGTTGTTATAAAGAAATGCTTCTCTTTTTTCCACCTGTTCCTCTAAATAAAAAGAATCGTCTACATCCTTGCATACATATGTGAGATGAGCAAGGTACTGCACATGCTGAGCGCCATCATCTTGAATGGCTGAATCGAGAAGTTTTGTTTTTGCTTTCGCCTTCACAATCTCAACCTGTCTTCTAGCAAAAAGCTCTTTTTTCCGCTCTACTGCTTCCACATCAGACATAAGCTGCGGCTGTTTGATTGCACGGTCATTGATTAAATACGCCAGCCTGTCTTCTAAAGTTTTCTCTAATAATTGTTTCACACAGACACCACCAAACATTTTTTAAAATCTTTGTTTGGTTCATTCTATGTTCACAGGGATGTTATTTAGTATTTAAAGGTGTCTGTAAAAGCTCAATCCCTTTCACAATCTCCTCTTTCGCTTCTTCATCACTTTCCCGCTCAAGAGCCTTTTCCAACTCTGGGAGCTGCTGATCATCGCCAATTTTGCCAATTGCCCAAGCAGCCGTTCCCCGAATGACCGGTCTTGGATCCTTGTGCATCAACTCAATTAACACTGGTAAGGCAGATGTATCTTTAAAATGAGCGAGTGCCAAAATTGCATTCCGCTGAATGGGCTTTTTCCCCCGCCATGAACCTGAAACATGACCGTATTTTTCCTTAAACTCACGATTGCTGATCGTCAGAAGCGGCTTTAACAGCGGCTTCGCAATTTCAGGGTCTGGCTCCATTTCAGGATGCAGATGAAAGTCTTTTCCTTTATTGATCGGGCAGACAGTTTGACATGTATCACACCCGTACAATCGATTCCCTATTTTCGAACGAAATTCGTCAGGTAAAAACCCTTTTGTCTGCGTTAAAAATGAAATGCACCGCTGAGAATTCAGCTGCCCTGGATTCACAAGCGCACCCGTTGGACACGAATCCACACATTTATTACAAGTTCCGCACTGGTCTTCAATTTTCTCATCCGGTTCAAACGGAACATTTGTGATCATTTCAGCCAAATACACATAAGATCCAAACTCTGGCGTGATAATCATACAGTTCTTTGCACTAAAACCAATGCCAGCACGTTCTGCTACAGCACGATCAGATAATTCTCCTGTATCCACCATTGATTTTGTCCGTATATCGACATGTTTGCTTCGCAGAAATTCTTCGAGCATATCAAGCTTTTTTTTCAGCACAACATGATAATCTGTTCCCCATGAAGCCCGGCAAAAAATCCCCCGTCTCGCATCCTTTGTACTTCGAGGAGCATCTTTCATTTTGGAAGGATACGCGAGCGCTATCGCAACAATTGATTTGGCCTTCGGAAGCAGCAAAGAAGGGTTTGTCCTTTTTTCAATATCAGGCTCTTCAAAACCTGACAAATACCCTAACGATTCATGTAAGATAAGGCGGTCCTTTAATGAATCAAATGTGTCGGCACTTGCAAATCGAATTTTATCGACACCAATTTCTTTCGCATATTGAATCAATTCTTCTTTTAATTCTCCAACATGAATCACCTTGCAAACCTCCTTTCTTTGTTTCTTCTGTTGTTTTCAGTATAATACGAGTGTATCATGACCGATTGGAGTGAGTCACTGTGAAGATACATATGGAAATTTCTCAACCTCAAAACCCGTCTATCCATGTTGGGCAGATTGAATATTCACATATTGAAGTGGGTACATCACCTCAAATGTTAAAAGGCCGCTTACGCCTGTTTCAAGAATCTTTATTTTTTGAATACGAAGATAAAGTCTTAGAAGAAGTACCAGCCATCAAAGAATGGACGGATCTTTTAAAAGACGTTCCTTTCCTTCCACTTCTTTCTAACATCCAAAAGGAACAATTTATTGACTCGACCAATTCCGTACAGGATTTGTCGATATTTTTCTCACTAAAATATTTCTTACCTATCCTGACATTAGATGCCGATCGCATCAAAGGACCGCTTTCACTGGCAAAACATGAGGCTGGTCACATCGAATGGCAGGACAGCGCAGGACTGAATGGATTATTTTCTCAAGCAAGTAAAGCACAAATTTCTCAAGACACAAAGAACATTCTTCAAATCATCCTTTTCCCGCCATCTATTTCCCGGGAAAAGAGTGAAGCTCTTATTCAATCCTTGACGAAGATGTTTGTACAAATACATGGCGGAGAAAGCAAATATGAACTCATTGAAAAAGCACTGTAGCCTGACAGTGCTTTTTCACATTATACTGACATAATAAAAAACGCAACACTTCGTTTATCTAAGAAACGAAATACTGCGTTATAAACAAAATTATGTATTGGAGCGGGTGATGAGAATCGAACTCACGACATCAGCTTGGAAGGCTGAGGTTTTACCACTAAACTACACCCGCATCAATCTTTTAAAAGCAACGTCATCGCGTTGACTTTTATTATGTTACAACTTTCTTAACAATTCGTCAAGAGAATATGAAAATTTTTCGTCAAAAAACTTCATATTCTCCGTATATATTAAGATAGTTATTTATCTAGCTGGATATAAAATAAGTATGCATGTGACTTATTCTTCAGTGCTTGCTTTGGATTCTCCTCAATCTCTTCAAATATTGTTGAACCCCCGTCTTTCCCCATCGCCGCTGTATACGCAATCAGTGCCTTTCCTCCAGAAGCAACTTTGACAGTTTCAGATTGTGCAGAAAATACATAGTCACTTACTTTGAACGGGAAGCTTGATGTCGCTTTCGTCATCCCATCATTCTTTTTATTTGACCAAATACTAAATTGTGATTCATATGTATCTTTCTCATGATGTAATTGAAGAAGTACATTCACCGTTTGGTCGGTTCCATCCTGGTGTAAAGTAAAGGTAGCAGATGAGGCTTCCTTATTCACTAATCGTCCATTTTTGTAATGACTCCCGATAAACGTAATACTCTTTTCCTTCTTCGTTAATCCTTTCAGTGTCAGAGCGACCTTTTCATTAGTGGTTGCTGCTTCTAGTAAGTTTTTTTCTTTTTTTGTCAGTTTCATTTGTTCGATGGTTACTTGGTTTTTAGTGGCAGGCTCTTTTTTTATTGTCGAAACCGTCTTCTCGGTTGTCGTGGTTACTTCGGCCTTCTCGCCGCATCCAGCTAATAGAAAAACAGTGAAGATAAGAATGCTCCATTTTTTAAACATTGTGATCCCCTTTGATGTTTTTTATTTCCTATTATAACAAAAAAAGGTTAGGAGAATTCTCCTAACCTTTTGCTTTTTTCTGTTTCATGGCTGATAGGAATGCCACAATGAGAAAACTCACAGCAAAAATCACCATCATATAAATAAAAAAGTTTGGCTTGATCTGAAAAGTAAATGCGGAAGAGCCTTCCATCTCAAAAGCGAGACTGTTAAATAATAAAGCATCATTCGTTTTTGATTGAAATAAATGATAGAACAGTACACCGATTGTCAGCATCGGAAAGCCTAAGAATCCTAGAAAACTACCAACTATCGCGCCTTGTTTCATCGCCTGTACGTTCATGATCGTTGTCCTCCCATTCCCCCAAGCAATAACTGCTTCATAATAGACTTACCATCCCCCATAAACGGAAGAAGATATAGTAATTGAATAAAATATGTGATTGAAAAAATGAAAAAAGCTGTCGAAACCGGGTTTTCTTTTAGAAATAAAATGGTCACAATGATGCCTGCTGCGCCAATCACACCGGGAACAAGCGGGCCAAGCAGCGTAATCCATACCTGCTTTTTCTGAAATGGATCTAATACGGGCCTTACAAACTTCACTGACATCATGTCACTCGCAAAAAAGCCTTGAGGCCCATCCCGCCCTGCAAATTTTCGATGCGCATAGCCATGTGCCGCCTCATGTAAGGCGGTTCCGGTAATTAACCCGAAATAAATAATCGTAAAATAAATCGCAATGGCTGCAATCGACGGATCAGGAATGAATAAAAAAGCGATCCCTGCCATGACCATGAAAAGCATCCAGAAAAAGATGATTTTACGTGTCACCATGAGCAAAGCCGTCCCAAAAATGTGAAGGAACGAGTGACCAGTACAATCAAATCGTTCCTTCATTTTGACTTGATACTGCTTGAAAAATTGACAGCAGGCTGTCACAATCCGATATGGTGAATGATAATGAATAGACAGCAAGTGATGCTGATTCAATCCCATCATCAGCTGATAAAAGTCACGAGCAATCACCGACTCATCGACCTGAAACAAATCGGCGAGCTCTGCGGTAATACTCGCTTCAGTTCTTTTACCGTCCACTTTCGTTAACATATGATAGGCACTTTCATTGATCGGGAGTGTGCTTCCATACTGCGTATCCGTGAGATGCCTCTTTTGTAAGGTCACATACGGCGCTAGTGCCGGTACCCGCTCAATCTTTAGCTTATTGTTAAGAAGTTGAATCATGTGAATACCTCCATGAAAAACCTTTGTATATGGCAAAGATGAGCAGACCCTCAAATGCAGCCATAAGCAGCCACTGAAGCGCTTGACTAGACGCCCCTATGACATAGTTTCCAATAAAAACAATCGGAATCATGAGTAAAATAAGCGCTCCAAATGAAAAAATGCCTGTGTAGGGATTGTTTCGATCTAGAGGAAGTAAGATACCTACCACATAAAAGAGCGCAGTGGCATTGCATAAGACAGCAGCACCAATCAATGCGTGCCAAATCTGATCAGGAAGCGTCAGCGTTGTCAGCATGAATAAAACAATTTGCAGTACACCTACGAGCAGAAGGCCGATAAATTTATATAAAGCCACTTCCCAAGATCTCAGACCAAATGTTTTATACATGCCCAGCATTCGTTTATCATTGCCAAACGAATTGAAGGCTGTTAAACCAGCAAGAGCGCATAGAACAAAAAATGCTTCATCTTCAAAGCGGAATCCAAACTGATAACGGACGAATAAGATCACAATGAGGAGAATAAGAAAGTTTAAAATGTTTTCTTCATTTCGCACCTGTGACTTCATTTCCTTCACAATAAGCGACCACTTCTTTGAAGAAGAGAACGGCAGCTTGTGTAAAAAGGTTAGCGCTTTTTTCTCTGCCATAATCGGCATCATCGCAAGAGAAAGAAATGCCCCGCCTGCCGATAAGAGGATGAACAGAATCAAAATGGCATAATTTACCCCTTCAGGAGGCATTCCTTGTGCCGCTAAGAAAAACGGTGCTGTCAAATACATCAAATGATAATCAAACTGAATATATGATTGCTGAATTTGACTAATATCAAAATGCGTCAATCCATACGCCACGACCAGTGCCAATAAAACAAATATCGCTGCAAATTTTTGCAACGGTAATTTTAATTTCAAAACGAGTAAATAAGTGATATTGTAAATAAACTGGAGCAGCATTAAGACAAAAAGCGACTGCAAAAGCACCATCAAAAAGAAAGTGAAGATAAAAAAAATACCAATTCCCTGGGCAATAAAATTAGGTAAAAGCAGAATGCCGATAAAAAATAAAACAAGCCCTGCCACCACTGTCACCATCGGAATGAAGTATCCAAAACTTTTCTGAAAGGTAGAGAGCGGGAACCAGCTGAGCTGCATAGAAAACCGGTCTTGTTCAGGTGTTCTGACCTTGATCAAAACGAATAACAAGCTTGTAAATATAGAAGCATTGATCGCCATTGACACGACGAGTAATCCAAGTGAACGTTCATCTCCATTTAAGAAAGCCTTCATAAAGACACCTGTAAAGCTGTATCCGATAATGGCTCCCATTGTGACGGCAAACAAAAAGAATAAGACCACAATGATTCGCTTCGTTTGAGTATCAAAGAGCTTATGCATCTCCTGCTGCCACATTTTAAGCATCATTTTAGAAATGATTAATGATTTCATCAAAATGTGCACCCCTATCACTTAACATTGAAGCTTTTAGAAACACCTGTTCCAGTGTGCTTGATTGATACTTCTCCTTTAAGGCTGAGACCGTTCCTTCATCCATTTTATTTCCTTTAGAAATAATGGCGATTTTGTGGCACAGCTCTTCCGCTGAAAGCATATCATGCGTTGAAAGCAAGATCGCACCATGGTGCTCGGCATACCGCTTCATCAGTTTCTTTGTGTTTATAACCGCTTCAATATCAAGTCCTCTAAAGGGCTCATCCATGATCACCAATTGACTATCAAGCATAAATGCAGCAATCAGCTGTGTCTTTTTTTTCATCCCATGTGAATAGGTTTCGATCGGTCTTGATAAAGCCGAGTCCATATCAAACAGTTCAATTAGTTGATTTCTTCTGTGAATTGTTTTACATTCATACATAGAAGAAACAAAATCTAAATATTCAGCACCATTCAATGCTTCAGGGAGCAGCAGGTCATCTGGAACATAGGCTACTTGTTTTTTAAAGGATGGTTCATCATTTGTGACGTCCTGCAAGTGAACCCTTCCTTCTGTATGCTTAATAATGCCGAGTATACAGTTAATCATCGTTGTTTTACCCGAACCATTCGGTCCAGCAACAGCAACGATTTGATGAGGGTCGATCTTTAAATGAAAATCATTGACAGCAGTCACGTTATTTTTATACGTCTTGGTTAAATTCTCGATCGTAAACATATAACCTCCAAGTGTCTGCATATTCTTTAAAAACAGATCAGGCTAAACCGCCCGCCACAGACGGTTTAGCCCTGGTGTCTTATCTAAGAAGTAAAAAGATGAATCCTAAGTATAGCTACTTACATTCAATTTGGACTTTTAAGCCACTTTCCCACTGAACGGCTCCTGTAAAGCTGCCCTTGCCGTTTGCGATACACCAAACTGCTGCTCCTAGAACAACTGTTGCTCCCAATCCAAGAAGGACAGCAACAAATACTAAGAACCAAGCTTGGTCCATAATAGCAGGTTCCATAGTGGAATAGTCAACTTGCGGCGCTGCATAAGTCATACTTTTCACCTCCCAGCTTATGATGATCGTATCATAGGCGTCACACGCCAAACATCTACAGAACATCCCATTTTTGACCGAACATATATTTGATTAAAATGTGACTTTTTATTCAATTATTCACTTCCATCTGTTTAAACCCTCTCTTATTTACTAGATTTTGACACCCCATAAGAACCACAAGACCCATTTAATGTCATTTTCACCATCTTTTTTCTTCTTTTTTTCAAATAGTCCATATTTATCATCTATCATATTTATTCTTTCCTTTTTGTGAGATAGAAAGAATTCCCCCGATATATCAGATATAAAAGTCCTGATTATATGTCGCAATAATGCCAATTATGAAATATTTACTGATCATTCCGATAAAAGAGTGAGCACATTTTCCTTCTTCTCTTGACTCTAAAAATATGTATATACAAGAAAATCGATTGGGAAAAAAGCCCTTACCTTGTTCAGCACTACACAACAAATGACTCGCCTATTCTATGAAAAAAAGCAAAGCAGCCATGGCAGACTGCTTTGCTTTTTCAAATTTATGAGGAACTAGCAGCAGAGGCTGCATCTGGAAAATGATTGTTCCCAATGATTTCACCGGCTGGCACAGAGAGTCCTGTATCCCCAGATCTCTTAAATGGAAGGAGCGGGAAAACAAGCTCTGCTAAATAATAAGCTTCTTCTAGGTGCGGGTATCCAGAAAATATAAATGTATCAATGCCTAGAGACTGGTATTCTATGATACGATCTGCTACTGTTTGCGGATCTCCGACGAGTGCTGTTCCTGCACCGCCGCGTACTAAACCAATGCCTGCCCAAAGATTTGGGCTGATTTCAAGTTTGTCTTTCCTCCCTTGGTGCAATTCCACCATTCGTCTTTGACCCACTGAGTCCATCCCCTGTAACACTTTTTGCGCCTCATCAATGGTTTTTTGATCTAAATGACGAATCAGATGTTCCGCTGCCTGCCATGCCTCCTCTTCGGTATCTCTCACAATCACATGAAGACGAATGCCAAACTTCACCGTTCTTCCTTCCTTTTCAGCCTGCTTCTTCACTTGTGTAATTTTCTCTTTCACTTGTGCAGGCGGTTCGCCCCAAGTTAAATAAACATCTGTATGCTTGGCGGCTGCTTGAATTCCTGCTGCTGATGATCCGCCAAAAAAGACTGGTGGATGGGGGGTTTGAGCTGGTGGGAATAACAGCCGGCCATTTTCTGCTTGTAGATGTTTGCCATGAAATTGTACATTTTCTCCTTTCAATAACCGCTTCCAAATCGTCAAAAACTCTTCTGTTGCCTCATAGCGTTCATCATGAGAAATGAACAGCCCATCTCCTTCAAGCTCCTCTTTACTTCCCCCTGCTACCACATTAATCAGCAGTCTCCCGCCTGAAAGACGATCTAATGTAGACGTCATTCTAGCAGCAACAGACGGCTGCATCAGCCCTGGTCTAAGAGCCACGAGAAACTTTAAATGAGTGGTTTCCGCAGCTAAAGCAGCTGCCGTCAGCCATGGATCTTCACATGATTTCCCAGTAGGCAGCAAGACCCCTGTATAACCAAGCTGATCAGCTGCTTGAGCAATTTGTTTAAAATATGGATAGTCTGCCTGTCTTGCCCCTTTCGCTGATCCTAAATAACGGCCGTCTCCATGCGTTGGAATAAACCATAAAATATTCATGACATCGCCCCCTGTTATTATTCACCTTGATAACTAGTGCGCCACTTGAGCAGACGCTTTTCTAACAGACGTACAAATGAATCTGTCAGCTTACCTACTACTGCAAAGATGATAATTCCTACAAACACTTTATCCGTTTGAGAGAATTGCCTTGCATCCATAATCATATAGCCGACCCCGCTGCTTGAACCCATCAACTCAGCTACCACTAAACCAAGCCAAGCAATTCCTAATGACAGCCTCACGCCCAGAAGAATATGAGGAAGAGCAGCCGGTAAAATCAGCTTTGTGATGCTTTGATACACATTAAACTCTAAGACGCGAGCCACATCAAACAGCTTATTGTCTACACTGCGAATACCTAGAAACGTATTAATATAAATCGGAAAAAAAGCCCCAAGTGCAATTAATAAAATTTTCGCTGTTTCATCAAAACCAAACCAGAGGATGAATAAAGGAGTGACCGCTAAATGTGGAACGGTTCTCAGCATTTGCAAGGTCGGATCTACATACTGCTCTGTTTTTTTAGAAAACCCTACGCATACGCCCAGCAAAAGACCTAAACCTCCCCCAAGTAAAAATCCACATATCGCTCGATAAATGCTGATGTATAGATGGCCAAACAGTTCACCAGAACGAAATAAATCTCGAAAAGATTCTGCAATCAAGACAGGCGCTGGAAGTACAGTGGAAGAAACAATTTGAGAACCAGCTATGATCTGCCAAACCGCAATAAGTAGAACAGGTAATACCAGTCCCTTTAACTTATATAAAGAAGAAGCTTTTCTCCTTTTTTTCTTTGCCCGCTCGATTTTAGATGCTAAAGCCGGATTCGATACAGCTTTCATTCATCCATCTCCTCTTTCAGCATTTTTTCAATAAACGAATTATCTACAACCTGATTAACATCAATTTTCCGCTGGATCGCCTTTTTTTTGTATTGAAAATCAGCGGTATGCTGCTGGGCATTGATGATCTTCTTAGAAATGGGCTTATTGAGTGGCTCCGTATTGTTTAATACTTGTGTGACAACCTTCTTATCTAAATTTTTTAAACGCGCATATAGAGTAACAGCCTCTTCTGGATGTGATTTCTGCCACTTCACCGCATGGTCATATACCTTTAAGAATTTCACCACTAGTTCAGGATGCTGATCAGCAAACTGAGTTCGAACAAGTGTGAAACCTGGAGAATATAAATCGGTCGCTTCCCCATTCACCAGCAGCTTTGCTCCTTTCTTTATCGTTTCAAGTGATAAGAACGGCTCCCAGATCGACCAAGCATCAACGGACCCATTTTCAAATGCTGATATCGCTTCATCTGGCTGAAGCTGAATGATCTGAACATCCTTCGCAGATAAACCTGCCTGATCTAATACTTTGTATAAAAAGTCAAAGCCGCTGCTCCCTTTAGCGACAGCAATTTTTTTCCCTTTTAAGTCTTCTACTTTTTGAATCTCACTGTTCTTATTCACTAAAATACCGTTCGCTTTCAGCCCATCCTGAGATAAACCAATTTCCTTAAAATCAATACCAGCTGCCTGACCTGCTATAACAGGTGAGTTTCCAACTTGCGTGAAATCTAATTGATTTGCAGCAAGTCCTTCAAATTGGGGAGGTCCACTTTGAAACTCCACCCACTTTACCTTCACTCCTTCTTTTTCAAATGATTGTTCAAACCACCCCTTTTTCTTTGCTAAAAGCAGCGGGCTCAAACTTTGCTGAATCCCAATCCTAATTTCTTTCACCTTGTTTTCCGAGCCGTCTGCTGCTTGATCACACCCTGCTAAAACAAGCAGCAGACTCAAAAAGATAACGATCATTTGTTTCTTTTTCATGCGATTTCCCCTCCCTAAATCCCTAAGCCATCGGTTAGTAACAATTCATCTGTTTTCTCAAATTCTGAAAGCACCTTTTGTCTTAAGCTTTGAAAAGCGGTTGACGTTCTATCACGCGGAAAAGGCAGGTTCACAGGAAGAATCTTATGGATTCGGCCAGGTCTCGCTTGCATTAGCACAATTTCATTTCCTAAATAAATCGATTCATCAATATCATGAGTTACGAGCATCATCGTTGTTTTTTTCTCCTGCCAAATGTCCAGCAGCACATCCTGCAAGTGCTTTCGTGTGAATGCATCCAGCGCACCAAATGGTTCATCAAGCAATAAGATCTCCGGATCACGAAGGAGTGCTCTCGCAATGGCAACCCGTTGTGACATTCCTCCTGAAAGCTCATGTGGATAAGCATGTTCAAATCCTTTTAATCGAACAATTTCAATCAATTCATCCACTTTGCGGCGTACATCCTGTTGTTTTAAATTGAAATTGGCCGCTATGTTTTCTTCAACCGTCAGCCATGGAAACAGGCGGTGTTCCTGAAAGATAAAGCCCTGTTTCATTCCTGGTTCTGTGATCCGTCTGCCTCCTATCAAAATTTGCCCATCATACGCTGTGTCGAGGCCGCTTATGATCTTTAGCAATGTACTTTTCCCACATCCGCTCGGACCTATCACTGTCACAAATTCACCGGGAATAATGCTCAATCTTAAGTCTTCAAGTACCCGAATGGTCTGTTTGTCTTTCCAAAAGGATTTATCCACAATATCAATTGAAATCGTCATTGAAACCTCCACTCCTCTTACGATCAGATAAATACACAGAAAGGCCCTTATCCCAAAAAAGAGATAAGAGCCTTCGCGTTGTCCGATCAGCTAATCATATTGATTTGTTAGCACCATCCTAAATCATATTAATCCCATAAATCAACTCAAATTTATAAAATGGTTATTTTGTCCTTGTATGCTTTTCATCAATCCGATCGTAAATCGCTTCTATTCGTTCCTTGTTACTGTAAATCTCATATTTGTTCCGCTCAATCAAGATATCGAGTGTCAGATCCATATGTTTTCTGTATTTTTTTCGTTTTTTCCTTTTTTCCATCTTCTTCATCCTTTCTCATTCAAATAAAAAAAGGCTCTTCACTCATATTTGAGTGATAGAGCCTTCGGTTGACCGATCAGCCATTCTTGTTCGTGTTTTCAGTATGCTCATGTTAATACACACTATTCCTACCTGTCAACTATATTTATTGTTTTTTCAGATTTATCTAAAAAATGATTGACCGAGCAGGGAACAAGATTTATAGTCTTATTAAATATTTCTTATCAAAACAGTTGGTTTTATCTAACAAAAGGAGGATACACACATGTCAGAAGAACGTCCATTTCGTTTAGAAACAAAAGCCATTCACGCAGGTCAGGAGCTTGATTCAGCGACCTATTCAAGAGCCGTGCCTATTTACCAAACGAGCTCATTTGGTTTTAGAGACAGTGAGCATGCAGCGAATTTATTTGGTCTTCAGGAACCGGGAAATATTTATTCACGTATTATGAACCCTACAAATGACGTATTTGAAAAGCGTATCGCTGAGCTTGAAGGTGGAATTGGTGCACTTGCTGTTTCTTCTGGACAAGCAGCGACGACTTATTCTATTTTAAACATCGCAGGAGCCGGAGATGAAATCGTTTCCTCAAGCAGTCTTTATGGCGGCACCTACAATTTATTTGCCCATACACTCAAAAAACTCGGAATTACTGTAAAATTTGTCGATTCATCTAACCTTGAAGAACTCGAAGCAGCGATCACTGACAAAACAAAGGCAGTTTATGCAGAGAGCATTGGGAATCCAAAAGGCGACATTTTACATATTGAAGCCATCTCAGCCATTGCACACAAGCATCATATCCCGCTTATTGTTGACAATACACTCGCCAGCCCTTATTTATTAAGACCTATTGAATTCGGTGCAGACATTGTCGTCCACTCAGCGACGAAATTTATTGGCGGCCATGGTACATCAATTGGCGGCGTCATCGTTGATAGCGGCCGATTCCCTTGGGCTGACAGCGATAAGTTTAAAGGGCTGACTGAACCAGATCCAAGCTATCACGGGCTGACCTATACAGAAGCAATTGGAGAAGCGGCTTATATCACAAAAGCACGAGTACAGCTATTACGTGATTTAGGGGCAGCTCTGTCGCCATTCAACTCATTTTTACTTCTGCAGGGCTTAGAAACATTACACCTTCGTCTTGAGCGGCATAGTGAAAATGCATTGAAAACAGCACAATTCTTACAGGATCACCCTCTTGTCGATTGGGTAAGCTATCCAGGTCTTGAAAGTCACGAATCATATGAGCTTGCTCAAACCTATTTACCAAAAGGACAAGGCGCGATCCTCACATTCGGTATTAAAGGTGGACGCGAAGCAGGTAAAAAGCTCATTGATTCTGTCCAGCTTTTCTCCCATCTCGCAAACGTGGGTGATTCTAAATCCCTCATCATTCACCCTGCCAGCACAACGCATCAGCAATTAAGCGAGGCAGAACAAAAAGCGACAGGTGTCACACCAGAGCTCATTCGTTTATCTGTTGGAACAGAAGCGATTGAAGATATTCTTGCAGATCTTGAACAGGCGATGACAAAAAGTCAGTCTGAATGACATAGAAAAAAGCACACGGCTGTGTGCTTTTTTATTGTTTATTAATGATTGAGTAATCGAATGTCTTGGAAAGGATAAAATACAAATGAGGTAGTTCCTTGAATATCACGCTTTGTAAAAAGACCTAAGCCGTTGCGGCTGTCCATTGAATTTTGGCGGTTGTCCCCCATGACAAAGTACTTTCCTTTTGGAACAGTCAAAGGGCCAAAATCAGGTGTCAGCAAGGTGCCATCTGCAGCTGCTTTCTTTTTGTTTGACGCTAAGTAAGGCTCCGCCACTTTTTTTCCATTAACATATAACTGATCATTTTTCATTTCAATTTTATCACCAGGTAAACCAATCAATCGTTTGACATAATGAGTGCTGCGGTCTTCCCCATCAAGAACAATGATCTGTCCCCGTTTATAATCACCGAAATAATCAACCGTTTTATTCACAAACACCCGCTCTGTGTTATGCAGTGTTGGGTCCATAGAAGTCCCCTTCACAATATACGGTGCGAATAAAAAGTTCCGAATGATAAAAACAGCAATAAATGCGATTAAGATGGCTTTGATCCAGCCCCATAATTCTGATTTCTTTTTTTGTGTTTTTGTATTTGTTGTCATAAGCTCCTCCTGAATTCCCCAAGGACGAAATGTGTGTCACCAGCTGCCAGCCGGCGTCACGCTTGTTTCTCCCTAAATATAAACATATTTTGCCAACAAATCAAGCGAAGAGAGAGAAAAAGGCAAGCACCTTTCTGTGCTTGCCCAAAACTCAGTTAGTTAGCAGAAGAATCCGCTTCTTTTTCTTTGTTTGCTTTACCATAGAAATAATCCGATGGATTCACTGGTTTGAAATCAGATAACTTATGGAATCGAAGTAGATCCCTATAGAGCACTTTATCTGAAAGACTTAACTGATTATCAACACGGGCTTTAATCGCCTCTGTCTTTTTATTTTGTTTCACCACTTTACCTGTTTTCGTATCATAAACGGTATTATCGACAAGTGTGTATTTCGGTGTCACATAGTTTCCATTACGGAAGGCAACAGTCTCATCATGCTTTTTAGAGAATAGGTCTGTTCCAAAATTCACGAATTCATTTGAATCAATACCTTGTAAGTGAAGAAGTGTTGGCATAACGTCGACTTCACCACCATACGTATGGTTCACGCCGCCCTTCTTACCGGGAATACGTATCATAAGCGGAACACGCTGGTTTTGTGCATTTTGATAAGGAGTGATTTCTTTCCCTTGAATTTCACTCATTGCACGGTTATGGTTCTCAGAAATACCGTTATGGTCACCATATAATAAAATGACTGAGTCTTTATACATACCTGATTTTTTCAAGTCTTTGAAGAATTGCTCTAATGACTCATCTAAATATCTTGCTGTTTGGAAATAGTTATCGACTGTTTTATCGCCAGTTGTTGCCTTAGCGATTGTCGCATCTTTTTCATCTAAATTAAATGGATAGTGATTTGTCAGTGTCATTAAATGTGCATAAAATGGCTTTTTCATTGATTCTAGCATTGGAATTGATTCTTTGAAGAACGGTTTATCCTTCAGACCCATATTCACAAGGTTTTCTTCATCCATGTTGTAATAGGAAGCATCAAAGAATTGATCAATTCCCATATGTTTATAAATCGTGTCACGGTTCCAGAAAGATTTATAGTCCCCGTGAAGCACTGCACTCGTATAGCCTGCTTTTTGATCTAGGATGGCAGGTAGTGATTGGAAGGTATTTTCACCCTTTGTCACAAATGCTGCTCCCTCTGGCAAGCCAAACATACTATTATCCATCATCAGCTCAGCATCTGATGTCTTCCCTTGACCAGTCTGATGGAAGAAGTTATCGAAATACGTAAAGTCGTCTTTCCCATGAGCCAGTTTGTTTAAGAATGGAGTCACTTCTTCTCCATTTAATTTGTAGTCAATTAAGAAAGACTGAAAGCTTTCTAAATGAATTTTAATAATGTTTTTGCCTTTTGCTTTCCCAAAATACTCTGCATTTGGCTTCGCATAGTGAGAAGACGTATAGTTCACAACATCCGTTAAATCTTCACTGCTTGCATTTGCTACCTGTGTTGCGTTTTGTGCTGCTTGTACCCCGTCATAAATCGTATAATTATAAACACCTAAGTATTTGACAACATACTTATGATCAAAGGTTCTCGTTAATAATTCTGGACGATCCTTTTCAGCCAAATGAAGGTTTACAAAGAACAGTCCAATACCTGCAGCTACAATCAGCAGTGCAAACGTCTTTTTCATTTGGAACTTCTTCACTTCTGGTCTCCAAATGACAATCGCAATCAAGATGATAATATCAAGGAAGTATAAAAGGTCATGCGGCTTAATGCTTGCTAACACACCGCCAGTCATGCCTCCCCCAAGATTTCCTGCCTGCTTCATTGTTGAGAAAGTCAAAAAGTCATCAAAGAAACGGTAATACGCTACATTTGCATATAAAAGTGCGGTCATAATAAAATCAATAACAATTAAAACAATGGCAGATTTACGCCCCTTCAAAAAGAGAGCAAGTCCAAAAAACACGATGGCTGAACTAAATGGATTCAATAATAGAAGCCCCTCTTGAAAAGAACCTTTTACTCCTAAATTAAAGTCCATTTTGTAGGCTGTGTACGATTTTGCCCAGAATAAAAGGACAGCCAAAACAAAAAAGCTATATTTGTTTGCAAATATTTTTTTCATAAAACCTCTTCTTTCTTATCATCGTTCTGATATAAATGAAATCATAAAAAATTTACATTCATTTTGCAAATGTAAATCTTCTTCGCCAAGCATGCCGATGCTCTGTCTCCGCCGGATACATGCGCTCCTTTAATATAACGAATGAGAAGCATCATAAGTTTCAAAAAAAATACGAGTAAATAAAAGGAAAAATATCCATTTACATTAAATTTACGCACACTTCATGTTTTAGTGGATGAAGAAGGTTTTGTAAATCACTCAGTATTACTTTACTTTTTTCATCTATTCGTGTCAAAGTAATTATAAAGAAAAGGAAGAATCACCTAGGCTTTTCGACTCATTTACCCAAATTTATACAAAATTCGATCCATGCTTCTTTTATTGTGACTCAACCTCCATTAATCCATGTACCTCCCTAAAAAAACAGTTTTACACAAAAAAAGCTTGATTTCCCCTACTGATGTGCGGTGTGATAAAGAGGTAGAACTTGATCACAACACTTATATGTTCATGACAAAAAAATCAGGCTGGAGGACATCACATGAAGATGAACAAACAAATCAACACTTTTGAAAAGAGATTTTCAGAAGATGTAGTCACTATCATTGCTGTTACAGGACCTTCTGGCGTAGGGGCAGGAAAAGCAGGACAGGCACCTCTTTGGACCGCTTCTATTCCACTGATTGCTTGGAAAGAAAACGGCCGTATCACAACCGAAAATGTAAGACTTTGCTGGTTAACAGATGACGAGGGATTAAGGGAAAAACAGGCACAATTACATAAAGAATCAATCGTTACACTTCAGGTCCGAAAAGGCGAAGGTGAATTCATGCTTGTATCTTTGATTGATACAGATACACAGGATCAAGCGCTTCAAGAAATTTTAGAAGAAGCCCAAAAGCCTGTGTATTATCATGATGACATACTTGGAACCTTTGAGTTAGTAAAAGGACTAGACTTATTTGAAAAAACGATCCAATGGAGCAATGAAGAGTGCCTTCTCTACTTTAACCTCGAAGAAGATGAAAAAATAAATGACTCTCTTCGAACAGCAAACCACCTCATGCAAGAACAGGCCAAATGGGATTCTTCTATTAAATCATTTGCCGCGAATCAGCTGATAGATCTAGCAAAGGATTGGCAGGAACAAGACGAATCAGCTGAAGAGCAAGAAGAACTCACAATGAATCAATTTATAAGCCGCATTTCACTTGAAAGCCTGCATGTTTACCCTGAGGGAGAGTTTGAAGTCTACTATCATGACGGTGATTTATTTTGGGGGCATGTCATTATTGTCAAAGGAAATATAAATGGCACATTTCATGATGCACATATTGCAGGCTAAAGGCTGGAGGAATAACCCATGGAAATCAAAGCTTTTCAAGAATTAAATCTGTTTGGGAAAACGCCAGCCATCGCCAAAATTGGCGGCTTCCGTCCTGATCCAGCTGTACACAGCTGGTTTGCAGGTCATTTTTTCATCGATCCTAATCAAGGCTGGCCGATAGATCAAGATGGAGCCATGATTCCGATTTTACAAATTTATTTACCAGAAGTGCCAGGAGGAATGAACGGCTTCAATGAATGTAAGCTGATTCAAATTTTTCTTAATCAGAATACACTTCCGATTGATCTCACCAAAAACGGCGAAGGCTGGAAGCTCATTGAATATTCATCAATCGAAGGTTTAGAAGTAGCTGAGACTCCTGAAGAAGTGAGAGGACTCAAACCCTTTCAAATCCAATGGAACGAAAGTGAGCAAAGGGACTTCCCTTGCTGGGAAGAGGCATGGTCATATGTCGATTTATCAGAAGTAAACGAAAGTGAAGAAGCGACAAACCACTTCTTTAATCAATACACAAATTATTCGTTCACAAAAATCGGCGGATATGGGGCGTATATTCAATCCCCGCCCCATCAACAACAAGGCGAATTCATGCTCCAAATCGCCTCAGAAGAAAAACCTCGTTTCATGATTGGTGATAACGGCACGATGTATTTCTATTATGACAAAGAATCAAAAGAATGGTTTATGCACTGGGATTGTTTTTAACGTTTATTGAATGAAACCTCGCCTTCTCCTAAACGTAATGAGTAACAATGAAAGGAGGCAGCAAAATGGGATTCATTCTAGACATCTTTTCACTTGCTGTGTATATCCCTTTTCTACAAGTGGATGAAGAGGAGATCTCGAGGAACGCAGCACATCTCAAAAAATATAGCTGGTTTCAAGCACTATTACATGAACAAACTTGCAGGGAGCTCATCATTTATGATCCCGATGTTCGACGTGTCATAGGCAGGTTTAAAACGGAGAAACTCCATAAGAAGCGATACAACTTAAGATGCGAACGTAAATTACTGCAAGCATTACAACGCGCATTCTAAACTGACAACAAGAGCCGCACTTTCCTGTGGCTCTTGTTTATCAATTGAATCGTTCCTTTTGAAGAAAACATTTGACGCCTGGACAACTCTCCCCGTATATTATGTATAAATCCATCTTTTTCAAAGAAAAGGGGGCCTCACATGCGCTTATTTAAGAACTGGAGAAAAAAGCAGCCTGCACAGCAAATCACTTCAGAAAAGCAAGAAGACAGCATCCCAGTCAACTTCTCCACACTTCCCTTTGGCACAGACACCGTCGATGATTTTTTGTTCAATCTAGACCTGACCTCCAAGCTCATAGATCCCTATAAAGAAACAGATACGAACAAGCTTACCTAGATCTTCGTAAATCCTCATCCAATACTGGATGATTTTTTTATACTCAATGAAAGGTGTATCCAATGAAAACATATTATATCGTCAGACACTGCCAAGCAGATGGACAATCTAAAGCTGCAGCTTTAACCCCACAAGGCATCACTCAATCTCATGAACTGGCACAGTTTTTTTCCAGCATTCATCTCAATCAAATTATCTCAAGTCCTTATAAACGAGCGATCCAAACTACTGAGCCCCTTGCTCATGCAAAACAGCTCGAGATAAAAATCGATCAGCGCCTCTCTGAACGTGTATTAAGCAGCAAACCAATAGACGATTGGTTTGAGAAGCTAAAGCTCAGTTTTACAGACTTACATATGACCTGTGAAGGCGGAGAATCGAGCCAAGAAGCCATGAATCGTATTGTAGAAGCACTCCACGAACAAATAAAATTAGAAAAAGATCATACCCTATTCGTCACACATGGCAATATCATGAGCCTGCTTCTTAAACACGCTGATCCAACGATTGGATTCGAGGAGTGGAAGAAACTAAGCAATCCAGATGTCTATATTCTGAAATATTTTAGTCCAGATCATATAGAAACAAAGCGAATATGGCATTAAAAAAACGGCAGAATGAACTCTGCCGTTTTCTCATCTATTGCTGATAATAAAATGCCTCTACCCACTCATACGGTTTCTTACGCTCCGCACACCATGTCATAAAGCCTCTTGTCTCCGTCTGCTGAAACGCCATCCAGTCCTTTAAAAGCTGGCCATAATAGACGGCTTGTTTTTGAACATTGGTACGAATTCTTTTATTTTGAATCAGCATCATAACATTTTCAATCCCTTGAATTCTCTCTTGATCCTTCTCATAGGTGCTTAAATAAAGATCTTCATGTATATGGTGAAACGAATACCACAAGGCCGATAAATAGATTTCACAAATTTGAACAATCACACGCTGTTCCTTGCTGCCCCCAAGCTCTAGTGCCTTCAATAAATGAGGCAGCCCTTCTCCCTGATGTACAAACAAACCTTGCCAGCGATACAGTCTTACATCCAATGGGTCAACTTTCTCCCACGTTTGAAAAACAGGCTGGATCACCCCATTTACCAGCGGATACACAAGCAGATGATGACCATCCTCAAACCGTTCAATCCACTCAAACAGCCAAGCAGCAAATTCACGCTGTTCTTCAAAATCGTTCTCTTTCATCTCTTCAATAAAGGCCTGAAGAACTTTTAGCGCATCTTTACGCAGGCCCTGTTCTTTTCTCACACAGTACTGTCTAAAAAGAGGATAATCATTTACTCCCTCGTCTTGAATAATAGCCTGTAATATCGTCTTCGTTTGCATGATCACAACGCCGCCTCTTTACATCCATTCTTTTCTATGTTCATGAATAAATTGAATGTCTTTTTGATAATGTTCAAGATGTCCTTCTTGAATCATGTTTTGAAAAGCGATATCACCCTCACACGCTTGTCGTTTCATATACTGACATAACCCTTCTAAACGAAGCAGCACCATATCCAAATAATCTTCTGCTATTTCCTCGCCATAAGATTCAAAAAACAGTTTGACTCTATGCTTTATCTGGTCTGCATGGTCTAATGAAAGATAATTCACGACCTCCCCTGTTTCAGTGCGAAAAAATCTACTGAGAGGCACACATGTATAAAGGGTATATGCGATATCCCAAAGCCTTGGACCAGGAGCAGCTACATCAAAATCAATAATCCCTACTGGTTTTTTATCCTTGAAAATGATGTTGTACATCGCAAAATCATTATGGCAAACAACCTCTATGTTGTTAGGCGTATTGTCCATTCGTTCCCAATCATCTGAAATGGAGAAGTCCTGAACAGCATCATGATAAAGCCTTAACATGCTCGCTATTTCTTTTAAAACATCGTGAGTACACATGTATTCTTTTAAAGGATCATGACCTGCCACGCCATCAATAAAGGACAATACCTCTCTACCTTGTTCATCAACCCCTAAAAACTTTGGAGCATAGGAGAAATTCTTTTTTTCTAAATGCTTTAGCAGCTTTCGTATATTGATATTGTCTGACTTTACTTCTCGACGAACCGTATCTCCAGAACGATATACGTTCGAGACATTGCCACCTGTCAATAACTCCTCATGATCATTTTGTTTTTTCATAAATTCTCCCCTCAAACTGGGTCACCATGTTGATGTCAGCTAAAGATGTGTATGTACCCACAAATATTCATTTAGTTACTCAAAGGTAGTACAACTGTTTTATGTGAATGTGCTGCTCCATTTTGTTTCCTTACATGGTTAAATGTATCTTATCAAATGTTGCAAATCATCTAAAGATTATTCTGCCAAAAGAAGTACATACTCATTATTTTCTAATAGGTTCCTATTTTTTATCTAAATAACTCATTTAAACCACAAAAAAACGTTTTACCACGAGGGTGAAACGTTAGGTTCATGGAAAAACCAATCATGAAAATTTTAAAAGATACCGGTGGCCGGGGTCGAACCAGCACTCCGTGATAAATTATTCTAAAAAGGCAAGGTATACCCTCTTAAAGTAAAGCCCCTGTTAATGAAAAGAATTAAAGTTCTTCCTGATATATTTCTGATTTTATCGGCTTTAAACTCAAAGGTATTTTAAACTCATGAATACTTTCAATATGATTAAAAAAATGATTGATATCGTCATAATCCATTGACCATTCTTCTACCACCTTTAACTTTTTTAACTCGCTTGTTGGTTTAAATAAAAATTCACAGTGTAGTTGTTCCATGTGAGAATAATCATCTTCTTCATAAACTGTAAACTGACGTACAAAGTCAAAATGAAATAGTTCCTCTCCTGTAAAATCATAGACACCACACTGAAATAAAATTTCTTTATCTTCTTCGCCCTCAACTGTCTCCTTTGAAAAAGCCTTAAATGTTTCCCAAACCTTTTTTATATCATCGTTATCTTCACTAATGCTATCTTTAAGATAACTTTCAGCATTTTTAACCGTAATCATTACAACACCTCTTGTGTACAATTTATCCAATCCTTCTTCAATTATCCTGCCCCTTTAGTTTAATAATAAGACAACCATCAATAAAGTAAAAGTTAATCTCCTTAATATGTTCCTCTTAGCTAATTCACCCTTTCAGCAGTGAACGCGATTTGAAGTAATTTTGTCGTATGAAGAAGCAGCTAAAAAACAAATAAAAAACGCCCTCCTACAATTTGTAGAAAGACGTTTTAAACGTTGATATTCCTTAATTTTTCTGTAATTGACGACAATAAAGAATATCTAAAACTAGATACCGGTGGCCGGGGTCGAACCGGCACTCCGTGAGGAACACGATTTTGAGTCGTGCGCGTCTGCCAATTCCGCCACACCGGCATGATCATTAAAGAGCGCATCTTATATTAAAAAACATGGTGCCGAGGGCCGGACTTGAACCGGCACGGTAGTCACCTACCGCAGGATTTTAAGTCCTGTGTGTCTGCCAATTCCACCACCCCGGCAGTCTTTTCAAAAAAGGCGACACCCGGATTTGAACCGGGGATAAAGGTTTTGCAGACCTCTGCCTTACCACTTGGCTATGCCGCCATTATTGGAGCGGAAGACGGGATTCGAACCCGCGACCCCCACCTTGGCAAGGTGGTGTTCTACCACTGAACTACTTCCGCACATCAACTGGGCTAGCTGGATTCGAACCAACGCATGACGGAGTCAAAGTCCGTTGCCTTACCGCTTGGCTATAGCCCAATAATAAAATGGGGCGATTGATGGGAATCGAACCCACGAGTGCCAGAGCCACAATCTGGTGCGTTAACCACTTCGCCACAACCGCCATAGATGTTATGAATCATATTAAGAAAATTGGCAGGGGCAGTAGGAATCGAACCCACACCGGAGGTTTTGGAGACCTCTGTTCTACCTTTAAACTATGCCCCTATGAAAATAAAAAATGGTGGAGGGGGGCGGATTCGAACCGCCGAACCCGGAGGGAGCGGATTTACAGTCCGCCGCGTTTAGCCACTTCGCTACCCCTCCACTTTTGAAAAACAGTGCCGGCAAGAGGACTTGAACCCCCAACCTACTGATTACAAGTCAGTTGCTCTACCAGTTGAGCTACACCGGCAAATAGTGGTGGCTCGGGACGGAATCGAACCGCCGACACACGGATTTTCAGTCCGTTGCTCTACCAACTGAGCTACCGAGCCAAGTATTCTTTTGAAAAATGGCGGTCCGGACGGGACTCGAACCCGCGACCTCCTGCGTGACAGGCAGGCATTCTAACCAACTGAACTACCGGACCATTTTGGTTGCGGGGGCAGGATTTGAACCTGCGACCTTCGGGTTATGAGCCCGACGAGCTACCGAACTGCTCCACCCCGCGACGATATAAAAGATATGGTGGAGGATGACGGGCTCGAACCGCCGACCCTCTGCTTGTAAGGCAGATGCTCTCCCAGCTGAGCTAATCCTCCGAATAAAAAATGCTGGTGTATATTCTATAAAAATGGTGACCCGTACGGGATTCGAACCCGTGTTACCGCCGTGAAAGGGCGGTGTCTTAACCGCTTGACCAACGGGCCCTTTATTATGTAAATTGTGGCGGAGAGCAAGGGATTCGAACCCTTGAGACGGGGTTACCGCCTACACGATTTCCAATCGTGCTCCTTCGGCCACTCGGACAGCTCTCCAAATTGGCTCCGCAGGTAGGATTCGAACCTACGACCGATCGGTTAACAGCCGATAGCTCTACCACTGAGCTACTGCGGAATGAAGAAAGCCTGGCGATGTCCTACTCTCACAGGGGGAAACCCCCAACTACCATCGGCGCTGAAGAGCTTAACTTCCGTGTTCGGTATGGGAACGGGTGTGACCTCTTCGCCATCATCACCAGACAATTTAGTGACAAAAGATATTATACTATGTATTGAAAATAAATCAAGAGTATTTTAAAAATGTTCTCTCAAAACTAGATAACAATGTTCATGCTTCACATTAGAATATAGGTTAAGTCCTCGATCTATTAGTATCTGTCAGCTCCACGTGTCACCACGCTTCCACCTCAGACCTATCAACCTGATCATCTTTCAGGGATCTTACTTCCTTGCGGAATGGGAAATCTCATCTTGAGGGGGGCTTCATGCTTAGATGCTTTCAGCACTTATCCCGTCCGCACATAGCTACCCAGCGATGCCCTTGGCAGAACAACTGGTACACCAGCGGTGCGTCCATCCCGGTCCTCTCGTACTAAGGACAGCTCCTCTCAAATTTCCTGCGCCCGCGACGGATAGGGACCGAACTGTCTCACGACGTTCTGAACCCAGCTCGCGTACCGCTTTAATGGGCGAACAGCCCAACCCTTGGGACCGACTACAGCCCCAGGATGCGATGAGCCGACATCGAGGTGCCAAACCTCCCCGTCGATGTGGACTCTTGGGGGAGATAAGCCTGTTATCCCCGGGGTAGCTTTTATCCGTTGAGCGATGGCCCTTCCATGCGGAACCACCGGATCACTAAGCCCGACTTTCGTCCCTGCTCGACTTGTAGGTCTCGCAGTCAAGCTCCCTTGTGCCTTTACACTCTGCGAATGATTTCCAACCATTCTGAGGGAACCTTTGGGCGCCTCCGTTACATTTTAGGAGGCGACCGCCCCAGTCAAACTGCCCACCTGACACTGTCTCCCTGCCCGATAAGGGCAGCGGGTTAGAAGGTCAATACAGCCAGGGTAGTATCCCACCGATGCCTCCACCGAAGCTAGCGCTCCGGTTTCCAAGGCTCCTACCTATCCTGTACAAGCTGTACCAACATTCAATATCAGGCTGCAGTAAAGCTCCACGGGGTCTTTCCGTCCTGTCGCGGGTAACCTGCATCTTCACAGGTACTATAATTTCACCGAGTCTCTCGTTGAGACAGTGCCCAGATCGTTGCGCCTTTCGTGCGGGTCGGAACTTACCCGACAAGGAATTTCGCTACCTTAGGACCGTTATAGTTACGGCCGCCGTTTACTGGGGCTTCAATTCGCACCTTCGCTTACGCTAAGCGCTCCTCTTAACCTTCCAGCACCGGGCAGGCGTCAGCCCCTATACTTCGCCTTACGGCTTCGCAGAGACCTGTGTTTTTGCTAAACAGTCGCCTGGGCCTATTCACTGCGGCTTCTCGGGGCTTTAACACCCTAAGAAGCACCCCTTCTCCCGAAGTTACGGGGTCATTTTGCCGAGTTCCTTAACGAGAGTTCTCTCGATCACCTTAGGATTCTCTCCTCGCCTACCTGTGTCGGTTTGCGGTACGGGCACCTCTCACCTCGCTAGAGGCTTTTCTTGGCAGTGTGGAATCAGGAACTTCGCTACTAAATTTCGCTCGCCATCACAGCTCAGCCTTTACGGGAAACGGATTTGCCTATTTCCCAGCCTAACTGCTTGGACGCGGATATCCAATACCGCGCTTACCCTATCCTCCTGCGTCCCCCCATTGCTCAAATGGTGAGGAGGTGGTACAGGAATATCAACCTGTTGTCCATCGCCTACGCCTTTCGGCCTCGGCTTAGGTCCCGACTAACCCTGAGCGGACGAGCCTTCCTCAGGAAACCTTAGGCATTCGGTGGACGGGATTCTCACCCGTCTTTCGCTACTCATACCGGCATTCTCACTTCTAAGCGCTCCACCAGTCCTTCCGGTCTGGCTTCACAGCCCTTAGAACGCTCTCCTACCACTGTTCGTAAGAACAGTCCGCAGCTTCGGTGATACGTTTAGCCCCGGTACATTTTCGGCGCAGAGTCACTCGACCAGTGAGCTATTACGCACTCTTTAAATGGTGGCTGCTTCTAAGCCAACATCCTGGTTGTCTAAGCAACTCCACATCCTTTTCCACTTAACGTATACTTTGGGACCTTAGCTGGCGGTCTGGGCTGTTTCCCTTTCGACTACGGATCTTATCACTCGCAGTCTGACTCCCAAGGATAAGTCATCGGCATTCGGAGTTTGACTGAATTCGGTAACCCGGTAGGGGCCCCTAGTCCAATCAGTGCTCTACCTCCGAGACTCTTACCTTGAGGCTAGCCCTAAAGCTATTTCGGAGAGAACCAGCTATCTCCAGGTTCGATTGGCATTTCACCCCTACCCACACCTCATCCCCGCACTTTTCAACGTGCGTGGGTTCGGGCCTCCATTCAGTGTTACCTGAACTTCACCCTGGACATGGGTAGATCACCTGGTTTCGGGTCTACGACCACGTACTCATGCGCCCTATTCAGACTCGCTTTCGCTGCGGCTCCGCATCTTCTGCTTAACCTTGCACGGGATCGTAACTCGCCGGTTCATTCTACAAAAGGCACGCCATCACCCGTTAACGGGCTCTGACTACTTGTAGGCACACGGTTTCAGGATCTATTTCACTCCCCTTCCGGGGTGCTTTTCACCTTTCCCTCACGGTACTGGTTCACTATCGGTCACTAGGGAGTATTTAGCCTTGGGAGATGGTCCTCCCGGATTCCGACGGAATTTCACGTGTTCCGCCGTACTCAGGATCCACTCTGGAGAGAACGACATTTCAGTTACAGGGCTGTTACCTTCTTTGGCGGGCCTTTCCAGACCTCTTCGCTTATATCGTTCCTTTGTAACTCCGTATAGAGTGTCCTACAACCCCAAGAGGCAAGCCTCTTGGTTTGGGCTGTTCCCGTTTCGCTCGCCGCTACTCAGGGAATCGCATTTGCTTTCTCTTCCTCCGGGTACTTAGATGTTTCAGTTCCCCGGGTATGCCTTCTCATACTCTATGTATTCAAGTATGGATACTACTCCATTACGAGCAGTGGGTTTCCCCATTCGGAAATCTCCGGATCAAAGCTTGCTTACAGCTCCCCGAAGCATATCGGTGTTCGTCCCGTCCTTCATCGGCTCCTAGTGCCAAGGCATCCACCGTGCGCCCTTTCTAACTTAACCATTTCTTACTTTAGAAAGAATCACTATGTGTGATGAACTTTGCATTGCATTCAATGTGAATGTATTACTTATTGTTATCTAGTTTTCAAAGAACAATCCTGTCTCGCTAGAGACATGTTTTGAAGGAATGATCCTTCAAAACTAAACAAGACGAAAACGTACGCTGCTCCATATATCCTTAGAAAGGAGGTGATCCAGCCGCACCTTCCGATACGGCTACCTTGTTACGACTTCACCCCAATCATCTGCCCCACCTTCGGCGGCTGGCTCCATAAAGGTTACCTCACCGACTTCGGGTGTTGCAAACTCTCGTGGTGTGACGGGCGGTGTGTACAAGGCCCGGGAACGTATTCACCGCGGCATGCTGATCCGCGATTACTAGCGATTCCAGCTTCACGCAGTCGAGTTGCAGACTGCGATCCGAACTGAGAACAGATTTATGGGATTGGCTAAACCTTGCGGTCTTGCAGCCCTTTGTTCTGTCCATTGTAGCACGTGTGTAGCCCAGGTCATAAGGGGCATGATGATTTGACGTCATCCCCACCTTCCTCCGGTTTGTCACCGGCAGTCACCTTAGAGTGCCCAACTGAATGCTGGCAACTAAGATCAAGGGTTGCGCTCGTTGCGGGACTTAACCCAACATCTCACGACACGAGCTGACGACAACCATGCACCACCTGTCACTCTGTCCCCGAAGGGAAAGCCCTATCTCTAGGGTTGTCAGAGGATGTCAAGACCTGGTAAGGTTCTTCGCGTTGCTTCGAATTAAACCACATGCTCCACCGCTTGTGCGGGCCCCCGTCAATTCCTTTGAGTTTCAGTCTTGCGACCGTACTCCCCAGGCGGAGTGCTTAATGCGTTAGCTGCAGCACTAAGGGGCGGAAACCCCCTAACACTTAGCACTCATCGTTTACGGCGTGGACTACCAGGGTATCTAATCCTGTTCGCTCCCCACGCTTTCGCTCCTCAGCGTCAGTTACAGACCAGAGAGTCGCCTTCGCCACTGGTGTTCCTCCACATCTCTACGCATTTCACCGCTACACGTGGAATTCCACTCTCCTCTTCTGCACTCAAGTTTCCCAGTTTCCAATGACCCTCCCCGGTTGAGCCGGGGGCTTTCACATCAGACTTAAGAAACCGCCTGCGAGCCCTTTACGCCCAATAATTCCGGACAACGCTTGCCACCTACGTATTACCGCGGCTGCTGGCACGTAGTTAGCCGTGGCTTTCTGGTTAGGTACCGTCAAGGTGCGAGCAGTTACTCTCGCACTTGTTCTTCCCTAACAACAGAGCTTTACGATCCGAAAACCTTCATCACTCACGCGGCGTTGCTCCGTCAGACTTTCGTCCATTGCGGAAGATTCCCTACTGCTGCCTCCCGTAGGAGTCTGGGCCGTGTCTCAGTCCCAGTGTGGCCGATCACCCTCTCAGGTCGGCTACGCATCGTCGCCTTGGTGAGCCATTACCCCACCAACTAGCTAATGCGCCGCGGGTCCATCTGTAAGTGACAGCCGAAACCGTCTTTCATCCTTGAACCATGCGGTTCAAGGAACTATCCGGTATTAGCTCCGGTTTCCCGGAGTTATCCCAGTCTTACAGGCAGGTTACCCACGTGTTACTCACCCGTCCGCCGCTAACATCCGGGAGCAAGCTCCCTTCTGTCCGCTCGACTTGCATGTATTAGGCACGCCGCCAGCGTTCGTCCTGAGCCAGGATCAAACTCTCCGAGGTATGCAGGATGCATATCACACATGCGTTGCTACACGATGTAGCGAACTTAGCATGTGATCATTTCCTGCCTCGCCAGTTTGACTGACTACCTATGAAGTATCATAGGATTTTTTTATAAAAACTCGAATTAACAGGTACGTTTTGTCTTGTTTAGTTTTCAAAGATCATCTTCGTTATCGCTCAGAGGCGACTTTCTTAATATAACATTTGAGCACCGTGTGCGTCAAGCGTTTTTTTAGAATTTCTTTTTGTCAGCTTTTCTTTCAAAGCAACTCAGTTGCTCGTTAGCGACGTTTAATAATATACCATCATAATATTCATGCGTCAATATCTTTTTTCACAAAATATCCTCGATGATAGATTTTTTGACCCTTTGTCTCAATCGGCTCCACTTGAACAATTCCTTTTTCCACAAAGAAATCAATCATGACGCTAAGGTCAGGCGTGAAATACTTTAGATCTGGGTGTGCAAGAAGCTCACCAAAAAGCCATATATCCTTCTGTTCCATGACATGACGCAAATGAGCGGCACCAATTTCTGCTTTTGAATGGATCAAAAAATCATTTGCTAAAAATAAAAGTTCCAAACGTTTATGCAGACTTTCATGGCTTTCAATCAGTTCTGAGTAAAGTTTGTATACTTCAGGTTCCATATGACGCACTTGGTTCCAAACGGTCACTTCTGGGTGGAAGCCTTTATCAATTACTTCAATACGTGCTAGGTGATGCAGGGCATGCACAATGGAATTATATGCATCAAGGAATTGATTTGACTCAAAAAATGCTTTTCCTTCTATATATCTGCGAATGAGCTTGCCATATTCTAAACCGATTTTGAGCTTGCGGTTTGAAAACGGGAATGTACTTAGTTCATCAATTAAGTTGAAGATATATTCATTTCGATCAAAAAGGACTTTTCCATTCAAAATCCAATCGATGATTCGGCGGTTAGTACCGAGGGTAATCCATTCCTTTAGTTGATCATCTGTGACAACGTTTAAAGAAGCTGTTTGGTGATCGGATTCATAGTGCTTGATAAATAACGGCTCTTCCGCTTCTTTTACGATGACCAAAAGTGCTGCATCAAAGTTATCCGTCTCAGAAGATACTTTATGTCTTCTTTCTACTATAATCACAGCTAATGTGTCTGGATGGCTTGCTCTCTCTTGATAAATAGGACGGAGAAGATTTTCCATAGTGATTCCTCCAATACTCGGGTGTAAAGTTCTTCTCTAATGCTATGTATTTCTCCTCATAGAATCAAAATTCCTTCAATACATGAAAAAAGATCATTGAATCATTATAAGCAATTTATTCACAAAACTCTATAACTAATTCAAACGGAAAGGTAAAATGTGCTATATTGGAGATAAGGGGGACTAGGGATGGCGAAATACTCCAGTAAGATTAATAAAATCAGAACATTTGCACTTAGTTTGGTTTTTGTTGGCTTTCTGATCATGTATATCGGTGTGTTCTTCAAGGAATCGATCTGGCTGTCGACTTTCTTTATGCTGCTTGGCGTCTTATCGATTGGATTAAGTACAGCGGTTTACTTTTGGATTGGTATGCTTTCTACGAAGGCAGTACGTGTCGTTTGTCCAGGCTGTGAGAAGGAAACAAAAGTGCTTGGGCGGGTGGACATGTGCATGCATTGCAGAGAGCCGCTTACACTTGATCCAGCATTAGAAGGTAAAGAGTTTGATGAATCCTACAATCGAAAAAAGTCATAAAAATAAGCTGACCATTTAACCGGTCAGCTTTTTTCATTAATGATTTTCTTTTTTCGCACATTCTTGACAAGTTCCATAGATCTCCAAGCGATGATGACTGACTTTAAAGCCTGTCACATGGGATGCAAGCTGTTCAACTTCATCAAGGCCAGGATAGTGAAAATCTACGATTTTTCCGCAGTTTTCACAAATCGCATGGTAGTGGTCAGATGTCGCAAAATCAAATCGGCTTGAGGAATCACCATACGTTAATTCCTTTACTAATCCAGATTCCCGGAAGACTCGTAAATTGTTGTAAACCGTTGCGACACTCATGTTTGGAAATTTTCCTTCAAGTGCTTTATATATATCGTCCGCGGTTGGGTGAGTCATAGAATTTACGAGAAACTCCAAGATGGCATGGCGCTGCGGAGTAATTCGAACACCGGTTTCTTTTAGAGCATCTAAAGCGTCTTTTAGTTCGTGAGCAGCCATTTCATCATGCACCTCTCTTCAAAAATATTCTTATATTATAATCTTTATAAATAGTGTACCCCCAGAGCCGAAACTTTGTCAATTACAATCCTCTTTTTTACCTATTCTTCTTTACAAAAAAGACCGGCATGACTGCCGATCTCATCCTGTTAGGATATTAAGCGTGAGCTTTCAATTCCTCAAGCGCTTCCTCTACGTGGTCTTTTACCTTTACTTTTCGCCATTCTTTCACAAGCGTGCCTTCTTTATTAATCAGAAACGTTGAACGCTCGATTCCCATATATTCTTTGCCAAAGTTCTTTTTCAGCTTCCATACCCCAAAGGCTTCAGACAATTTCTGTTCATCGTCTACAAGAAGCAGAAACGGCAAATCATGTTTTTCTTTAAACTTTTGGTGCTTGTCCTGACTGTCTGGGCTTACACCGATAATGACAGCATCTAATTCTGCAAAGCTTTGATGGCGGTCGCGGAAATCACATGCTTCTGTTGTACAGCCTGGTGTCATATCTTTTGGATAGAAATAAAGAACAATATGTTTTCCTTTAAAATCAGAAAGCTTTATTTTCTCCCCGTTGTCACCGGTTAATTCAATGTCAGGTACCTGCTGCCCTACTTCGATTGTCATGACACAATCCCTCCAACCTATTTTTTAATTAGCCTATCCAATTTTGAGAGGATATTCAACTAAGGACGCTTGCATCGGCATGTTAAAATAATGTTAGACGACGTGATACGTTGAGATAGGAGGCTATTTATGAAATTCACAGAATCAGAAAAATTACATCAAGAGGCGCTGGAGCACATTGTTGGAGGTGTCAACAGCCCGTCTCGTTCATATAAGGCAGTAGGCGGCGGTTCACCCGTTGCGATGGAAAGAGGAGAAGGCGCTTATTTTTGGGATGTTGACGGAAACCGCTATATTGACTATCTAGCAGCATACGGTCCAATTATTACAGGACATGCCCACCCGCATATTACAAAAGCCATCACGAAAGCGGCTGAAACAGGTGTCCTTTACGGAACACCAACGAAGCATGAAGTCACTTTTGCTAAAATGCTGAAGGAAGCCATGCCTGCTTTGGACAAAGTTCGTTTTGTCAATTCAGGTACAGAAGCGGTGATGACAACGATTCGAGTGGCTCGCGCATATACAGGCAGAACAAAAATCATTAAGTTTGCCGGATGCTATCACGGCCACTCTGATCTTGTGCTTGTGGCAGCAGGCTCTGGTCCTTCCACTTTAGGAACACCTGATTCTGCGGGCGTACCAAAAAGTATCGCTAATGAAGTCATTACCGTTCCATTTAATGATATTGACAGCTATAAAGAAGCATTAGATCGCTGGGGTGATGAAGTAGCAGCTGTCCTTGTCGAGCCAATTGTCGGGAACTTCGGCATCGTAGAGCCTAAGGACGGTTTCCTGCAGCAGGTCAATGACCTCACACATGAAAAAGGCGCACTGGTGATTTATGATGAAGTCATTACCGCTTTCCGCTTTATGTATGGCGGTGCACAGGACTTGCTTCAAGTAAAACCTGACCTCACTGCATTAGGAAAAATTATTGGCGGCGGACTTCCTATCGGCGCTTACGGCGGTAAAAAAGAAATTATGGAACAAGTTGCCCCGCTTGGACCAGCCTATCAAGCTGGCACAATGGCAGGAAATCCTGCATCCATTCTTTCAGGTATTGCCTGCTTGGAAGTGTTAAAAGAAGACGGTGTTTACGAGCGTCTTGATCAGCTTGGCTCTATGTTAGAAGAAGGCATTTTAGCCCATGCCAAAAAGCATCAAGTAAATATTACAGTGAATCGCTTAAAAGGAGCGCTCACAATTTATTTCACAACAGAAACGATTGTGAACTACGAGCAGGCTGAAAATACGGATGGAGAAATGTTTGCCCGTTTCTTCAAATTAATGCTCGCCCAAGGCATTAACCTCGCTCCTTCTAAATATGAAGCTTGGTTCTTAACGATCGCACATACTGAAAAAGATATTTCTGAGACGCTAAAAGCAGTAGATCATGCATTTGCACAGCTAAAACAATCATAATGAAGTCCAAAACAGGCGTAAAAACATGCGCCTGTTTTTTTATTTACCAACTCTTGTTTGTCAAAAGCGTGCGAATCTGTTACATTTCTTCTCAATACCTTCTTTAGATGTTTTCATGAACTTTCAAAAATCACTTGAATATTTCGGAAGACCGCTGTATATTACTTAGTTGTTTCATCAAAATATGAATGATAAATGACGAGTGATCATCTATTATCGAAAAGAAAGGAATGCAGGGACAAAACCAATGAAACTTGGAGCCCGTATTTTAAAAACTGGTATTGCCATTGTACTCGCGCTTTACCTGGCAACATGGCTTGGGTTGCCAACGCCCGTCTTCGCGGGAATTGCAGCTGTATTTGCTATCCAGCCATCAATTTATCGATCTTTTTTAACCATTGTTGATCAAGTGCAAGCCAATATTATTGGAGCAGCGCTTGCCATTACGTTCGGTCTGCTTTTTGGCACAGGACCAGTCATTATCGGTTTAACCGCCGTCATGGTCATCGCCATTAATTTAAAGCTGAAGATTGAACACACGATTCCGATTGCACTTGTAACCGTCATCGCGATTTTAGAAAGTGCAGGGGATCATTTCCTTTCCTTTGCCCTAATCCGAACAGCTACTGTGGTGTTAGGAGTTCTTTCTTCATTTTTAGTGAATTTAATCTTCCTGCCGCCAAAATATGAAACAAAGCTTGTTCATCACATTATGGAAAATACGGAGGAGATTTTAAAATGGATCCGTCTGAGCTCCAGACAGTCTACTGATCATTCCACATTAAAGGATGACATCGATCAAATAAAAGAACGCATGATCAAATTAGATCATATTTACTTGCTATACAAAGAAGAACGAAGCTATTTAAAGAAAACCACGTATGTCAAATCAAGAAAGCTTGTTTTGTTCAGGCAGGCCATTATGACATCGAATCGCGCTCTGTATTTGCTGAAAAAGCTTCATAAATTAGAAAATGAAATTCATTTGATGCCAGAGCATTTCAGGGAAAGCTTAACGGATGAAATTGATTATTTATTGTATTGGCATGAGCGCACCTTGATGAAATTCGTCGGAAAAATGAAGCCGCAGGACGATGAATTTCAAAATGAATGCTCTCTTCGCCTTGAGACGTTAACGAAATCATTTATTCAGCATCAGCAAAACCAAGAAAACGACTTGCTCGATTACAATATGCTGAATGTCATGTCCAGCATCATCGAATACCGTGATGAATTAGAGCATTTAGATACATTGATTACAAGCTTCCAGACGTATCACCCAAAAGATAGTGAAATTGAGACAGAAGAAAAAGAAGCATAAACAGAAAAGACCGATTCCTAGAATCGGTCTTAAATTGTTGACAAAGAGCTAAAATGATCTTGATTTTAGCTCTTTGTCATCTTTTCAGCGTGACCTGAAAACCTTTGCAGTCTAGGAAGAACGAGGAGCGGAGCGAATTGGTATTCGTGAGCACCGGCACGCAGGACTGACACCGAATGCGAGGGTTTGCCTGCGCGCTGAGACCGATTCTGAGAATCGGTCTTATTTTATTTTCTTCATTTTAGGATCTAGTGTATCTCTTAATCCATCCCCCATCAGGTTAAAGCCTAGAACCGTCAGCATGATCGCTATCCCTGGGAAGAATAATGTCCAAGGGGCTTGAACGAGATAAGGTCTCGCATCGGCGAGCATTTTCCCCCATTCTGGACTTGGCGCCTGTGCACCTAACCCTAAAAAGCCTAAAGCGGCTGCCTCAATAATTGCGGTTCCGATTGCTAGCGTTGCCTGTACGATGACTGGCACCATACTATTTGGCAGAATGTGACGCAGTACGATGCGGCGGTGTGACATCCCCACCGCCTTTGCTGCCAGCACGTATTCTTCTTGTTTAATACTCAGCACTTTTGAACGAACGAGCCGTCCAAAGGTTGGGACATTAATAATCGCAATGGCAATAAGGGCATTTTGTAAGGAGGGGCCTAGAATGGAGACAATAGCAATCGCTAATAGAATGCTAGGAAAAGCAAGTAAAATATCAAACAATCTAGAGATCACAGCATCTAGCACTCTTCCGCCATAGCCTGCTATCAATCCAAGCAGTGTGCCTAAAATGACAGACCCGAGGACCGAGAAGAAGCCGACCCATAAGGAAATCCGTGCTCCATGCACAACTCTTGAAAATATATCTCTGCCGAAATCATCCGTACCAAACCAGTGTGCAGCTGAAGGGGCACTAAATCGCTCACCGAGTGATTGTTCATTGATTCCATAAGGAGCAATGAGCGGTGCAAAGATTGCTAGGATCAGAAATAAAAAGACAATCACACTGCCAATGACCGCCAGCTTATGCTGAAAGAACTGCTTCATTGATTCAAGAATCAATGATTGAGAGCGTTCATCTTTTGGCTGAGGTGGTTCAAGCTCTTTTTGTGCTTCCATATTGTCACTCTCCCTCCCTAATATTTAATCCTTGGATCAATGACCGCATACAAGATGTCCACAACGAAATTGATCAGGACAAATATAAGCGCAACGACAAGAATACCTGTTTGAATGACTGGGTAATCGCGATAACTGATGGCGTCATATATATACCGTCCGATTCCCGGCCAAGCAAAAATGGTTTCTGTTAAAATCGCTCCACCAAGCAAGAGGCCCGTCTGAAGACCAATAATCGTCAAGACCGGAATGAGCGCATTTTTCAGGCCATGCTGATAAATGATAAAAAATGAACGTACTCCTTTTGCTTTTGCTGTTCGAATAAAGTCGGAATGAAGCACTTCCAGCATACTTGCCCTTGTAATTCTCGCAATAATCGCAGCAGGAATTGTTGCGAGTGCTGTACTTGGTAAGATCAAATGCTTGATGCTGTCAGCGAATTGATCAAACCGGCCTTGCAAAAGCGTGTCCAGTGTATGAATATACGTGATCGACTCGACTGGATTCCTTACATCTTCTCGGCCTGTTGTCGGCAAAATACCTAATTCGATCGAGAACAGCCACTGCCCCATTAAGCCTAACCAGAAAATCGGCATGGACACTCCGATGAGTGCAATAAACATCGCGGCATAATCAAAGAAAGAATGCTTAAACCAAGCACTAATGATTCCGGCATTCACTCCCACCACAATCGCCAGCACCATGGCAAAAAAGGTCAATTCTAACGTCGCAAATAAGTAGGGCTTCATTTCCTGGGCAATAGCCGCTCCTGTTCGAATGGAAGTTCCTAAATCCCCTTTTAAAAGGCCAAGCATATAATGACCGTATTGAACGTACCATGGCTGATCTAAACCGAGCTGGATCGTTAATTGTTCTACTGCCTCTTTCGTTGCCCGCTGTCCTAAGATGACCTGCGCTGGATTTCCAGGTATAAAACGAATAATTGAAAACACGACCAATGTCATTCCGATGAGTACTGGGATGAGCATTCCTGCCCGCTTCATACAATAAGCAAACAAACAGCTTTCACCGCCTTTTTCTTTGTTTGAATCAGGGAGATACAAGATCTCCCTGATTTGCTTATTCGAAATACACGTCAGTTAAAGCTTCTGAACCAGTTGGATGCGGCTGATAGCCTTTTAAATCATTAGAAGCGGCAAGCATTGGAATCGAATGCACCAATGGAATCCAAGGCGCTTCGTCATGAATGATTTCCTGCGCTTTTTTATACAGCTCATTTCGTTTCTTTTGATCTGTGTCTGTTTGCGCTTCAATTAAAATGTCATGCATTTTATCATTTTCGAAGAATGTATAGTTGTTACCGCCAATGCTGTCTTTGTCCAGCAGAGTGTAGATGAAATTATCAGGATCGCCATTGTCCCCTGTCCAGCCTAATAAGAACACATCTGCTTCCCCTTTACTTGCTTTATCTAAGTAGGTTGCCCAGTCATATGTCACAATTTCTGCTTTGACGCCGACCTTTTCAAAATTTGACTGAATGACTTCTGCTACCTTCATTCCATCTGGCATGTATGGACGCGGTACAGGCATTGCCCAAAGCTTGATGCGAAAGCCGTCAGGGAAGCCCGCTTGTTTTAATAGTTCTTTCGCTTTTTCTGGATCATACGGATATGGCTCAATGTCGTCATTGTAGCCTTCTAAAGCTGGCGGCAATGGATTTTTTGCTGGCTCAGCAAGTCCGCCATAAAATGACTCAATAATCGATTCTTTATCGACCGCATAATTGAGTGCCTGACGAACGAGCTTGTTATCAAGCGGCTTTCTTGTGACAGTCAGTCCGATATAGCCTACGTTCATCGATGGTCTTTCAATGAGCTGGAGTGCTTTGTCGGTTTTAATGCCATCTAAATCTGACGGATTCACGCCATCCATTAAGTCGATCTCGCCTGTTTTAAGGGCATTTAAACGAGCAGAGTTTTCTGGAATGGAGCGGAAGATGATTTGATTCAGCTTTGGCTTATCCTTCTGCCAATAATCCTCGTTTTTTTCTAACACGATACGGTCGTTTTGCTTCCACTCTTTAAACTTGAATGGTCCTGTCCCCACTGGATTTTCTCTAAATGAATCGCCGCTTTTTTCAACAGCCGCTGGACTTGCGATGCCAAATGGTGACATAGCAATGTTTTTGAGGAATGTCGCCTGCGGGCGCTTTAGCTGAAATTCAATTTCATGCTCGCCTTTGACGATGATGTCTTTAATGACATGCCCTTTATCTTTTTTATAGCCGCCAAACATACCATAGTAAGGAAACTTTTCTGCGTCTCCATTCATCCAGCGCTCAAAATTGAATTTCACTGCTTCTGCGTTAAAGTCTGTGCCATCGTGGAATTTCACACCTTTTCTTAAGTAGAACGTGTATGACTTTCCGTCCTTTGCAACATCCCATTCTGTTGCGAGGCCAGGATGGATGGTCGTGTCTTTCTCACCGTAATTCAAGAGCTTTTCAAATATATTCTCTGTGACCTTGAAGGTTTCGCCTTCTGTTGTGGTGATTGGATCTAGTGAAGTGGAATCTCCTCCTCTGCCAAATACGAGGGTATCTTTTGTTGCCTTTTCTTCTGATGTCGGTGAAGATGAGCATCCCCCTAAAAAGAGCGCCAGTGCCAGCACAAAAATGAAACTACTGAATAACCATGTCTTCTTCATTGTGTTCCTCCTTTTGATATAAATAACACGCGGCTGCGTGCCCCGGTGCCTCCTCATACAAAGCAGGAACTGCTTTCAGGCATTTCTCCCATCTTTTTGGACACCTTTTGTAGAAAGGACAGCTGCCGCGTTCCGTCATTGGGGTCTCTTCTGCTGCCACATCTTGCGCCTCTAGTACGTGATCCATATGTGGAATGGATTTCAGAAGCAGCGACGTATAAGGATGAAGCGGGCTGTGAAACACATCTTCGGCAGGCCCCATCTCGACAATGCGCCCAGCATACATGACGGCGATCCGGTCGCTCATATATCTGACAACCCCAAGGTCGTGAGAAATAAACAGATACGTCAGAGAAAACGTCTTTTGCAATTCAAGCATCAAATTCAAAATTTGCGCTTGAACGGATACATCCAAAGCCGAAACTGGTTCATCGGCAATGACAAGACTTGGGTGCGTAATAAGTGCTCTAGCAATACCGATACGCTGCCTTTGCCCGCCGCTGAATTGATGCGCATAACGTTCTCCGTAGGAAGGATCAAATCCAACAATGTGCAGCATCTCTTTTACCCGTTTCCGTCTTTCTGCTTTCGTCCCATGCTGATGGACAATCAGTGGTTCCTCTAAAATATCTTTGATTTTCATTCTTGGATTTAAAGAAGCATATGGATCTTGAAAGATCATTTGAATGTCTTTTCTTAAGGAACGCATATCTCGTTCTTTTAGAAGGGTGATCTCCTGCCCTTTTAATTGAATAGAGCCTGACGTCGGTTCAGTCAATCTCATTAGGCTTTTGCCAAGTGTTGATTTCCCGCAGCCTGATTCACCAACAATGCCAAGCGTTTCTCCTTCCTTCACGTGAAAGGACACTTGATTTAAAGCCAAAGTCGATTGTTTATGTTTAGAAAAAAAAGCGGCTGTGTCATACCGTTTTGTCAGCTGATTCACTTGCAAAAGTGGGTGACTCAGTGTCTTCTCCTCCTTCCATTAGAAAACATGCCACGCGGTGATTCTGTTCAATGGATTGTAAGGCTGGATCTTTTTCAAGACATTGCGCCATTTGATATGGGCAGCGTGGTGCAAATTGACAGCCGGACCGGATGGCCCCTGGCTTAGGCACATGACCTGCAATAGAGATGAGCTTTTCTTTTTTCTCTTTAAACGATGGAACTGAGGCGAAAAGACCTTTCGTGTAGGGATGCAGAGGTTTTTGAAAAATACGGTCAACGGTTCCTTCTTCTACAATTCGACCGGCATACATAATCATGACTCGCTGGCATATTTGCCGCACGACACCTAGATCATGGGTAATAAATAAAATAGCAGTATTCATCTCTTCGTTCAGCTTTTTGAGCAGACGAAGGATTTGCGCTTGGATGGTTACATCAAGTGCAGTTGTCGGTTCATCAGCGATCATGAGCTTTGGGTGACAAAGCATTGCCATCGCAATCATGACTCGCTGGCGCATGCCGCCTGATAATTCGTGTGGATATTTTTTAAGTAACGATTCCGCTTGCTTCAACCCAACTGTTTGAAGAAGATCAATCGCCTTCGCTTTTGCTTCTTTCTGACCGATTGATTGATGTGTGAAAAGGGCTTCCGTCATTTGTTTGCCGATGGTCATTAATGGGTTCAGAGATGTCATAGGCTCTTGGAAAATCATTGAAATGTCATTTCCTCTTATCTCTCGCCACTGCTTCTCTGAAAGTGACAGCAGATTTTGCCCTTCGAAGTGAACCTCGCCCGTTGTATCGGTTTGCTGATTCAGTCCCATTAATGACATGCTTGTGATACTTTTCCCGCAGCCTGATTCACCCACAATCCCTAACGTTTCCCCTTTTTGAATCGAGAACGATATGTGATGGACGATGGGCACTTTTTGCTTTTTCTGCTGAAACGCAATGGACAGCTGTTTGACATCTAGCAGCACGTCTTGTTCTTTCACATATTCACCACCCCGTCATACTTTTTAAAATTGTATTGAGACAAGCTGGGAAATATGTCATGTTTTTGACAACATAAAAAAGCCTATCCGCTAGAATCGGATAGGCTTCTACTAATTTAAAGTTTGAATGGTAAATAAATGACGATAGTGGCTGTCTCGGTTCATTAATTCTTCGTGTGTTCCTTTTTCCACAATTTCGCCTTGTTCCATGACCACAATTTGGTCAGCATGTGTAATGGTTGATAATCTGTGTGCGACAATAAAGGTTGTGCGATCCTTCGCCAGCTTTTGCATCGCTTCTTGAATGTAATGCTCACTTTCTAAATCAAGTGCGGACGTCGCTTCGTCTAAAATCAAAAGCGGTGGATTTTTAAGAAATACCCTTGCAATGGAAATCCGCTGTTTTTGTCCACCTGACAGCTTCACGCCCCGTTCTCCTACTTTCGTGTCATATCCTTCAGGAAGAGACATAATAAAATCATGCGCATTTGCCGCTTTTGCAGCCGACACGATATTTTCAAAAGGTGCTTCAGGGTCACCAACCGCAATATTTTCTTTAATCGTGTCACTGAATAGGAATGTATCCTGCAGCACCATTCCGACTTGATTTCGAAGACTTCTTGCTTTGTACTCTTTGATATCAATGCCGTCAATTTCAAGTGACCCGTTTGTGACATCATAAAACCTTGGAATTAAGCTGACGAGTGTCGACTTCCCTCCACCGCTCATTCCTACAAGCGCAACCGTTTGTCCTTTTTCTACTTTCAAGGAGATATTGTGCAGAATCTCTTCCTGCGTGTGTTCATAACGAAACGACACATTTTTAAACTCTACCTCTCCTTTTAAATGATTGGCTTCTTTTGCATTCGGCCGGTCTGTGACCTCATATGGCTCATCAATAAACTCAAAGATCCGATCCATTGATGCCACCGACTGGGTTAAAGTCGTGGATGAGTTAATGAGACGGCGAATTGGATTGTACATCCGGTCAATATAGCCGACAAAGGCGATCATCGTCCCAATCGAAAGCGACCCGTTAATCACGGTGTAGCCAGCAAATGCAATGATTAACAGCGGTGCAATGTCAGTGATCGTATTGACGACGGCAAATGTTTTGGCGTTCCAATTCGTATGGTTGATTGCTTTGTTTAAGAAATTTTTGTTTTCATCATGAAAATTCTCTTGTTCATATTCTTCAATCGCAAAGCTGCGAATGACCGGCATTCCTTGTACCCGCTCATGCAGGTGCCCTTGCACTTCAGCCAGCGCCTGTGACCGCTCTTTTGTCAGCTTGCGAAGCCGTCCGTAAAAATACTTTACTGCAAACGCGTAGAGCGGAAAAATAATGACAGACACGATGGTGAGCTTCAGATCCAGTGTACACATAATGGCGATCACGATCAGTACGGTCATCATATCCAGCCAAATGTTCATGAGACCTGTGATTACAAATTCCTTTGTCTGCTCCACATCGTTGATCACTCTTGAAATAATTTCTCCTGTTCTCGTGTTGGCATAATAACGAAGACTTAGCTTTTGAATATGCGAGAACAGCTTCTCCCGAATATCAAACAATACCTTACTGCCTGTCCACTGTGCGTAGTATTGTCTATAGTATTCAACAGGCGGCCTCAACACTAAAAATAATACAAGCATGATTCCCATTATGATCAGTAGAGTTGATGTCTTTTCTTCAGCTGACCCCGAGCCTTGAATGACATCATCAATGACATACTTTAAAAGCAGAGGCAAGGTTAAGGGAATCGAGAACTTAATCATTCCGATGACCATTGTCAATGCAATCTGTTTTTTATACGGTGTTACAAAAGCCATGTAGCGTTTAATGACCCCCATGTAAATCTCCTTCCCAATCTATCAGTGCCTCTTATCCGTACGCAGTCAAAAACCTGTTAGCCTAAAAAAAGCCAAACAGGTTTTTTGATGCTCTTGCTTATTTTGTATAATGTAAAAAACGTTCATACCACATATCCACGAATTCAGGAGCAAACGGACCTTTCCGCTGGTGAATCCAATGCAGTAATGTATTCAGATGCTCTCTTAAGATACTATCGATTTCTTTTGGATAATTCATCTGCCTCTTATGATCTGCATATTCATCCTCATCCAAAATATTGTACGTCATGTCTGGAAAGACTTTGACGTCTAAATCGTAATCAATATACTTAATTGCCTCATCATCTGTCGCAAAAGGAGAGCTGATGTTGCAGTAATAATATACCCCATCATCTCTAAGCATCCCAATTACATTAAACCATTGTTTTGCATGGAAATAGCAAATAGCCGGTTCTCTCGTCATCCAAGTACGGCCGTCGGATTCAGTCACCATTGTACGGTCGTTTGCACCAATGATACACAATTCCGTTGCTTTCAGAATGGTGGTTTCATTCCAAATCCTGTGGATCAAGCCATTATGTTTATAGCTTTGAATTTGGATGGTTTCTCCTTCCTTGGGATAGCCCATATTTTCTCCCCTACTTTCTATAACAAACAAACCTAACAGTCCAAAGACCTAATTTCCCAACTAAACATGTCTCTATTATATTATACCGTTACATCATTAAAAAATGAAATGAAAAAGCCATTCAACCCAATTGAACGGCACACTGACTTACATCACGCTAGAACTCTTTTCCATCTGTTTATATGAGTTGATGACCTCTTCTGTCTGTTTTGTAAATAGGGTTTGCACTTTTTGCAGTTCCTCACGTTTCTGTTTGATCTGATCACAAAGCCTATGCCACTCTTCTTTTTTTTCATCCTGCTGCAATTGTTTTTCTGTTTCTAAGCATAGATCGAGTTCTCCCTGCACATCGAGCAGCTGATCCATGAGCTGCATTTGTTCTTTTACAAGCTGATCGAAATCAGACATCTAACTCCTCCCTTTTCATCGAATCCACTTTTTGTCTGTATACCATTTCTTGAAAGAAAGAAGAAATCCTTTGACTGTTTATGTAGAGGTTTTACAGGTTTTGTCGGATGGTGATGAGAGGCAAAAAAGAAAAGCACTTCATTCGTATATGAAGTGCTTTCCTTTGTTTCAGTGATTAGCTGTTTTGTTGTTTGTTTTGCTCAGCTTTTTGGTTGTATTTTTTTACTTGCTGTACGTCAGTCTCACTAGCAAATTCAGTACCAAATTGACCGCCTTGTGCAGAAGCTTGGTTTTGTTTCTTCACTTGTTGTGCGTTTGTTTTGTTTTGTTGTTGATCCATCATTATCACCTCCACGCACATTAATTTGTGCAGAAGGTGCAGATCCTATTCATGATTTTTTTAAACAAGCAAAGAACGTCCGCCATCCACAATAATCGTCTGGCCTCTAATCATGTCTGCTTTGCCTGATACAAGGAATTCCACGCTGTCGACCATGTCTTTAATTTCCACCATTCGGCCGGCAGGTGTGTTTTTCTTCGCATCTTCTAAAAGCTCTTCTCGGTTCGGGAAGTGCTTGAGTGCATCGGTATCGATCGCGCCGCCTGATACAGCGTTGACGACGATATTTTTTTGTGACAGCTCTACAGAAAGGTAACGTGTCAAAGCTTCTAGTGCTGCTTTTGATACGCCGACTACTGTGTAATTTTCAAGGTAGCGAATAGAGCCAAGAGAGCTAATGCTGACGATATGTCCGCCGCCATTTTTCTCCATTAGTTTCGCCGCTTCTTGTCCGCAAAATAACAAAGCTTTCGCATTGATATTCATCGTCCAGTCCCAATGATTTTCTTCAAGGTCCATAATTGGACGCTGAACACCTGATGCCGCGTTGTTCACAAATACATCTAAACGGCCAAAAGTTTCATCAATTTGTTGAAACATGTCTTTGATTTTCTCAGGCTGGCCTACATTGGCTTTCACAACCAATGTTTTAACGCCCATCGCTTCAATTTCTTCCGCTGTTTCAAGTGCGGCTTTTTTGCTTCTCGCATAGTTAATGACAATGTCATATCCTTTTTCAGCGAGGCGAAGGGCTACTTCTTTCCCTACTCCTCTGCTGCTTCCTGTAATTAATGCACATTTACGTTGACTCATTATGATTCATCTCCTGATTTGAATAGTTTTCGTTCATTCGCTTCACACTAATAGGAAAGTTTCTATTAGGAGGTTACATTCATGTATGTCGGACGCGATTTAAGCCAGCTTGGCATGATGTCCAAGGATCAATGGAAAGATACTGAGCTTGCTTACTTTCATCATGCTTTCCAACAAATTTTACCTTATTTGAATGAAGAAGGGCAATCTAAGTATCGAGAAATCATTTCTGAAATCGAAGACCGCGGGGGTCTGCACCGAAATGAAGCTGATTATACCCACGGTACAACGGTTAAATATGACTAGGCTGCTCAAGTGCCAGCTTCCAAATTTTTTGGTGTGAGACTGGCAAAGCATATGCCTCAAATTCTTCTATTGTGACTTTTTTCAGCTTCGTGTCATCAGATACAGAGGTAACTCGTCCAAAGAAAACAGAAATATTCCAGATGAGGTGGGTAAATACATGCTGAATGGTGCCTTCTAAATCACCAAGCTCCGCTTGTACACCCCCCTCCTCTTTTAAGAAATCAATGAGCTGCTCTTTTTCCGTTTTTCTTCCCTTCACGGTTTCCATATTAGGGAATTCCCATAAATTCGCAAGGAGGCCTGTACTTGGCCGCTTATGAATATATAGGTTGCCTGCGTCATCAAATAACACCGCTGCTGCCATTGATTTTGCAGTCGGCTTTTTCTTTTTGCTTTTCACTGGGAGCTCATGCTGAACGCCTTCCTCGAGTGCCGAACAATGCATGTTCACAGGGCAAATGAGGCAGGCAGGGGATGTTGGAGTGCAAATGAGCGCACCAAGCTCCATCAGCCCTTGATTAAATTCTGACGGCTTTTCCCGGGAAATGAGCTGATCGACCGCAAATTCGAAAATATTTCTCGTTTTTGGTTTTGCAATATCATCCCATATGGACAAAATACGAGAAATGACTCTCATCACGTTGCCGTCTACCGCAGGATACGGCTTGTTATAGGCAATACTCAGCACTGCGCCGCTCGTATATGGGCCTACACCTTTGAGCTTTGAAAATTGCTCTTTCGTATCAGGGACAATGCCACCGTAGGATTCATATACTTCTTTCACAGCTGCCTGTAAATTACGCACTCTTGAGTAGTAGCCAAGACCTTCCCATGCTTTCATGACCTTTTCTTCGTCAGCTAAAGCGAGATCCTTTACCGTCGGAAATTGCTCCATAAACCGGTTGAAGTACGGAATGACCGTATCTACTCTCGTTTGCTGAAGCATCACTTCTGATACCCAGACGCGGTATGGATCTTGATTTTCACGCCATGGTAATGTTCGTTGTTCTTTTTCATACCAATCAATTAGATCATGCTGAAAGCCCGCAATATCTTTGCGGTCCAGCTTTTCTTGAATGTCTTTCATATCTATACTCCTTCTCATTGGACCGAGGGCTAACGTTCTGAATAGAACCTTATTTGTTGTATACTGTTTGTAGATACGTTAACATGTTACATTAAATCGGGATAAAGCAAAAGTGATTTTGCACATAGTCTTGATTAGAGACGTATACTTTGTATGATTGTTCCTAAGCATGACAACTAGGAGGTAATCAATTGGACACTGGTACTCATGTAGTAATGGGCATTTCTCTTGGGGGACTTGCACTTTTAGATCCAGCCGTCAGCGCAGATCCACACATGGCACACGCCGTGATGATCGCGACCATCGCCGGCTCCCAAGCACCAGACATTGATACTGTGCTAAAACTAAAAAATAATGCGGTTTATATAAGAAATCACCGAGGATTTACACATTCCATTCCAGCTGTACTGTTTTGGTCATTGCTGATTCCGGCTGTGATTTTCCCATTTGTGCCTGGGGCGAATTTACTTCACCTCTGGTTATGGACACTATTAGCCGTTGTGCTTCACGTGTTTGTCGATATTTTCAATGCATACGGCACGCAGGCCATTCGTCCATTTTCGAAGAAATGGGTAGCACTTGGGATCATTAATACGTTTGATCCGTTTATCTTTTTTACACACCTTGTCGCCATTGTCGTTTGGGCGATTGGCGGACATCCCGGCTATACGTTTATTACGCTGTATGCCGTGATTTTCTGTTACTATATCGTCAGGGTCATCATGCAGCTTCAGATTAAACGTCAGCTGCGTGCACGATTCGATGAAATTGAAGAGATTATTATTTCGCCTACAATGAAGTTCAGACAATGGCGCATTGCTGTGAAATGCAAATCCTCTTTCCATGTTGGGCGCAGTATGAATGGAGAAGTCGTCATTTTAGACACCTTTAACCGTGTGCCGGTCCCTGATACTGAAATTATGAAAATTGCCAAACAAGATGAAAACATTTCAGCCTTTCTCTCCTTCTCCCCTGTCTACCGGTGGGAAGTGGATAAATACAAGGATCATTATGAGGTGCGGTTCATTGATTTGCGCTACCGCAGCAAAGGTCATTATCCTTTTGTCGCGATCTGCCATATCGACATGGACCACCAAATCAAAAATTCCTATACCGGCTGGATTTTCAGTGAAGAAAAACTGCAAAAAAAATTAAGACTCGGCTCTGTGTGAGCGAGTCTTTTTTTGTGCTTCACTCTTACAACTTCGTCATATATTCCACAATAAACTCCCAAAATCCAGGGCCTTCTTGGTAAATTAGCCGGTCTACTTTTTCGATGAGTTTGATATAGAGTTCTTGTTCGAGGTCTTCTCTTTCTTGATATGCCGTGTTTTGTAGTTTCTTTTTGATCATGGGTGTGAAGGTTTCAATGAGTTCTTCCATTTCTCCATTGGTCATTTTGTCTTCTTGCACGGACATCTCCCCCTGTTTCTTCTTTTAGTTTGTTGAGCGCTTTTTTGTGAATGTTTGAGATGTTTTGTCTTGTTTCGCCTAACTGATCGGCTATTTCCTTCATTGTTTGGCCTTCGACATAGATTTTGGTTAGGACCATTTTTTGTTTGTCTGTGAGCTGCTGGTAGGCCTTGTACAATGTTTGATTTTGCAGATGCTCCCCTAGGTCTTGCTGGTTGAAGAGCACGGCTTCATACGTATCTGTTTGAACAGGATCTTTCACTTCTTGCGTATCAGGATGATCGAGTATGAGCGGAAAACGCTGCTGTTTCTTTTTTACTCGTTTGTCAAAGTCGACTGAAAAGATGCGTATCATTGTGGAGATATACTTGATGATGCGGATTTTCTGATAGAACTGTTTGAACTCGGAATCTAGTTTTTTGGCATTTTCCTCGTTTGGCTCTTCCATGACTTGCCGGAGCAGCTGCTCGTTTTTCGGGTTGCTTAAAAACTGCTGAATGAGCGGGTGATCAATGATTTCTTTCCATTTTGCTTTCAATAACAGCCGATAATCCATGTGCATCCTCCCCTTTGTTCCCTCTACTAGCATTAAGTGGACAAAAGTTAAAAAAAGTAAACTTCGTGAAACGGGTCTAATGGTTCATTTTATCCCCCTCTACTTTCCTTTTTCTTCTTTCATACCACTTATATAGAAGACGAGCATCCGCTGGGAGGTGAGACAAATGGAGACCTTTTTTTCAGAGGAATGGCTGAAGCAACTCGGTCAGGCTGGCTTCCCTGCCATTTTGACGGTTTACTTGCTGACACGCTTTGAACGAAAGTTTGATGAATTAAGCAAGCTCATCCAACGATTAGTCGCTGCTCAAAAAAATGATGAATCAGATTGACATCTGCTTGATTCGTTTCACCTTATGAAAACGAGGGCGAAATGAAAGGCCTTTTGTCACCTCACACAATACGATGTTGAAAGGGGATTTTATCATGAGTGAAAAGCAAAATGGAATACCACAGCCGATTCGAGGAGAAAAAGGAGCAACGGTCAAAATTCCACGTAATCTCGAGCGGGACAGACAAAATCCAGATATGCTCACGCCGCCAGAAACCGATCATGGAACGGTCTCCAACCTGAAATATTCTTTTTCTGATACACACAATCGTTTAGAAAAAGGCGGCTATGCCCGAGAGGTAACAGTCCGCGAACTGCCGATCTCTAAAAGTCTTGCTTCTGTTAATATGCGGCTAAAGCCTGGTGCGATTCGAGAGCTTCATTGGCATAAGGAAGCGGAATGGGCGTACATGATTTATGGGGAAGCCCGGATTACATCGGTTGATGCAGAGGGGCGCAATTTTACAGAGGATGTGACTGAGGGTGATTTGTGGTACTTCCCTTCTGGCCTGCCGCACTCTATCCAAGCACTTGAACCGGGAGCTGAATTCTTGCTTGTGTTTGATGATGGGTCATTCTCAGAAAATAGTACGTTCCAAGTAACCGATTGGCTTGCCCATACGCCAGAGGAAGTCGTGCTTAAGAACTTCGGTATGACAAAAGAGCAGTTTGACAAGCTGCCAGAGAAAGAAAAGTATATTTTCCAAAAAGGAATTCCTGGTTCCCTTGAATGTGACAAGGTGAAAACAGAGCAAGGAGAAGTCCCGAATTCCTTTAAATATGAGCTGTTAAAACAGGAGCCGATTACGTCAAGCGGCGGACAAGTGTGGATTGCGGACTCTACCAATTTCAAAGCGTCTAAAACGATTGCATCCGCTCTTGTGAAAGTTGATCCAGGTGCCATTCGCGAGCTGCACTGGCATCCAAATACGGATGAATGGCAATATTTTATTTCTGGAAAGGCACGAATGACGGTATTTGCTTCTGATGGACATGCGAGAACCTTCAACTATCAGGCGGGAGACGTTGGCTATGTGCCATTTGCGATGGGGCATTATGTAGAAAATACAGGCGACGAACCGCTTTATTTCTTAGAAATCTTTAAGAGCGATCATTATGCAGACATTTCACTGAATCAGTGGCTTGCGGTCACACCGAAACAGCTTGTTCTTGATCATTTAGATCAAGGCGAAGATTTCTTAAAACTGCTTGATACTGAAAAACATCCTGTGATCGCTGCACTAAAAAAAGAGGATTAACATATAACTTCCTGCAAAAAGGCTGTCCTTTTTGCAGGTATCTTCATGTAAAGGAGTGTTTGTTCACCTATGCAGCAATCTGTTCACGCTTTATGGCAAGGGCTGAAATGGCTCATGGCGGCGTCGGCTGTCTGTTACATATTTTTGTTGTTTTGTGTGCTGTTCTTTCATTTAACGGGTGCTTTTTATCAATCGATTTTATCGATGCTTTTATTTATGGGCATCTATGTGATACTTGGGATATCCTTTGAGCATGTGGAGCATGTGCTCATGAGAGTTGTGAGAAAGTGCCGTTCCAAAAAATGCTCTATCGTTTTCTATGCCATTTCAATTCATCTTTTGTTTATTTGGGGTGCTGTCTATTTATCAGATGAATTGGTAGGCGGCATTTTACTGTCTACTTCTGAGGAAATTCTCTTTGCCCTAAGCATTTGGTTGTTTCATTTTTTGTTTGATTATGCGACGTTTTCGTTTGAGAAAGAAGCTTAGTGACTTGCTTCATATGATGGGTATCGTGCTCGATCAGCCCTTGGAAGTATCTTAATAACGTCAGCTTGGTTCGACCAATAAAAAAGGGTTCATTCCAGCGAGATGGTTCGATTTTCTTCATTTCTTGAAGTAATTCTGTTCTGACAGCAATAAATCGACCGATCGTCTCGCTTTTCTTTTCCTTTCTCGCTCTTTCAGCTGACTGTTGATTCATTTTGTGCACATCAGGTGCCTGCGGTAACGGCCGATCGTTCCAAAATTCCTTTAGTCGAGCCTTTAAAATAAATTCATCCCATGGAACGAAATGGGCGATAATTTCAACCGTACTCCATTTTCCATCAGCGATCGCTCTGCACCACTCTTCGTCTGTTACTTCCATAAGCGATTTTGCCCATTCAATGGAGTGTTCATAGTGTTGTATCACGGTGTCTTTGTTCATGTTTTGTTATCCTCCTGAGGTTTATTTTAACTTTATTTAAAAGAAGCTGATCAGAAATTGGAAGGGTTCATCCTTGCGATATTATTTAAAACATATTATGATATACTTTAATTACCAAATGAAAAGGGGGAATTGTCATACGCTGTCCTACATGAAAAAGCCTATTTTTTTGCACTAAAATAAACCGACCGGTCTGTTTATATGGAAGGAGGAAAAATGATGAAATCTCAAAATGTGATCATTATTGGCAGTGGTGTAGCAGGATTGGCTACTTCTTTATTTTTAAAAAAGGCTGGAATGGAAAGTACGATTTATGAAAGCAGGTCAGATGAAGAATTAGAAACAGGCGCAGGTTTTTTACTGTCTCCAAATGGGGTAAAGATTTTGGATGAAATCGGGTGTAAAAATGAAGTGATAGCAAATGCAGCAGTGATAAAGAGGATCCAGCAAATAAACAGTGAAAATGAAGTGGAAGCAATCTTTAACAATCATAGCGAAAAATATCATCATGCCCCTTTGATCAACGTCATGAGAGCACAAATCATAACCGTCCTTTTAAAGGAAGTTGAACGACAAGGAATCGAAGTGAAATACAACAAAAAGTTAACCTCGATCAAACAGCAGCCTCATTCCGTTCAGGTTCTTTTTGAAGATGAAACTGTGATAACAGGTGATATTGTAATAGGAGCAGATGGGACTTTTTCGAAAACAAGAGAAGCGGTTGCATTTAATGCTAAATTAGACTATAGCGGTTTTTGGGGACTTCAAGGGGTATCCTATGTGAAGGATTTTGTCTTAGAGGAGGCAACGAGTTATTTTTACAATGATGAACACTTTCAATTCATTTTTGGAAAAGCGCATCCGACAAATCAATTGAATATTTTATGGCAGGCTTTCTCGCAACGTCCTGAAAAATTACCTGCAAAACATTTTGAGAAAGCCAGCAAAGAAACCATTCGACAGTTATTATATCAACAAATGGAAGGCTGGAATATTCCGAAGCACCTTTTTGACATGATCGATCATACAGAGATGTTTTTCCCAAGAAGTATTTATGAAATCAAGGACCTCTCTGTGTGGTCAAAAGGACGTGTTGTTCTTGTAGGTGATGCTGTACATACGGCTAATCCTTTTGTTGGTCAAGGAGCATCATATAGTCTAGAAGATGCGATGGTCATAGCAAAGATGCTGAGGGATCATGATTATCGAGATGCGTTCTATTATTATGAACAGGATCGAAGAACGAGGACAGAAGAGTTAAATGCGTTATTTCAGCATATGAATATTCAACACGATATTGATCGAAAGATGAACGAATACCATATTAAATGGGAAGAAGAAACATATGTATGAGATGAAAGATAAAAAAACACCACTTATGATGAAAAGTGGTGTTTCTTGTGTTTTCTCCGTGCATATAAGATCGCACCAATCAAACTGACGAGTGAAATCAACCCGAGAATTCTGATATAAGGCGGATAGTAGGTTAACACAATCTCGTTTTTGCCTTTTTCTATTGGAAAACCGATAAAGGCGTAATTGGCTTGTTCAATATCGGTCTGCTGTCCGTTCACCGTGAGCTCCCAGCCTTTTTCATATGGTACTGGCAGAACCATATAATCATCGCCGCGTTTGTTATCATATGAAATCGTAAAGCGGTTGTTTTCGAGCTTTACTTGCTGGCTGCCATGATCCTGTTTTTCTTTTTCATATGCCTTCTCTAGGACGCGGTAAGGCTCTTGATATAGCTTTAATTGACTCAGCTCATACGTCCCTTTTGGTACTCGAATCGAGAGAATCTTTTCCGCAGGGACTCGAATCGTCACTTCATTGACGCCTGTTTTGTAGATGGATGTATTGCTTTTTCTTGAGGTGACGTAGTGATCAACAGATAACTGAAATCCTTCGTTACGGTCTGTCCGCTTCACATAAAAGCTCACATACACATCCCCAGCGCGGGCCATATCATCTGGCAGCGTGATATTCAGGCCGCCTGTTTCTCCGTATACATCAAGCACGCCATGTTCGTATATGGCTTGTATCGTATGAATATTTGTATCCTTGACTCGATCTGGCGCGTGCTCAATTTCAGCGTTTCCTTTTTTGTCTAAAACCACACCTTGCAGCATCGCATGCTCCCTATCAAGTGCTGAGGCATCCTTTAAGGATTCTTCTGAATAAACGGTGCTTGTTGTTCTTGCAAATGGCAGCGGCCGTGTATTTTCATACACTTTATAATGTTCGCTTTCCAATATTGGCTTAAAATAAGCTGGCGGTGAGTAAGGCATCGCGCTCGTTCTCATATAATACTTTCCATAGGTCAGGCTGTATAAATTCGCTCTGTCCCCCATTGTTGCATAACGGCTGACACTTTCCCGTCCCATATCGATTTGCAGGTCATTCCAGTAGAAATTGAGTAAATGCTGATTCAATATACTTGAATACGCACTCATGCCTTGAAAGCCTTCAAATAACGGGGTGTTGTTGCGCACGCCGTTCATCCAGTCAATCCGGGCAAGCGGATCTTTTGAAGAGCGGCTTTGAATCTGCTGAATGAGCTTCATTTGCTCATGTCCAGCATAAGCCTCACTATTCAGATACGTATCTGATACGCTCTTAATATTGCTTCTTTCAGATAAGTAGCCCTGCTGATACACGCCTGCTGTCAGTAAGCTGACAACGATGAGCACAGCTGAAAAGAGACGAAGGTGCTGGCGTTTTTCCGCATGAATCAAAAGGAAAAACAAGCTGATCACAAGCAGTCCTATGCCTGTAAATACAACAACATCCATATTTCCCTTTGCTCGTTCTGATAAGATGACTGCGAGAAGAAACACGATCCAAGCGCCTAAGACCGCACGCTTTTTCCACTTCCACTCGATTTGCGAGAAATGCTTGATGGTGATGGCTGCGACCGCTCCAACTGTAAAGGCAAGAATGTACTCAAATCTGTACTGCGGTGCTGAGAAACCATTAAACACGCTCGCCATCTTTGGACTGTAGTGAAAAACAATGAGCAGAACGCTGATCGATGTAAACATGAAAAACCACCTGTTCCGGTAAAGCGGAACGAGGAACATACAAATGAGAAAGATCACAGGTAATAAATACACCCTGCTTGTAAACAGCAGATGATCATGCAGATCAAACCAAGGTATGGATTGATCATATGGCGGCCTTATATTATTCAGAAAGCCATAGACAGACGGGACAAAAAAGGCGGCACTGATTCCAAAGGATAACAGCGTAGAGACCGCCAGCGTCCAGAACACCTTCCACCCGTTCTCCTCACTTCGAAGCTTGATGATATATCTGAAGACAAGATAGATCGCTAAAAAGATAAAATGAATATAAGCAAAGTAAAAATTGTTGATAAGCATCAGGCTGCACGCCGCAATAAACCAAGCCGGCTTACCTGTTTTGAAAATCCGTTCAACCCCAAGTACAAGCAGCGGGAGCCACATCATACTGTCGGTGAAAAACTCCCAAAATGTTTGATGCCGAAAATACACAATAGACAATCCGTAAATTGCGGCTCCTGTTAATGCGCTCAGCCTATGCTGAACCATTGAAAGAAGCACACGGTAAGCGATGAAAAGAATAAGCGTCAGCTTGATCACACTCAGCCAAATGACGGCATTTGCCCAGAAATGAATGTCCGTTGACTGGATGAAATGAAGCGCATTCATCAGCCAGACGACAGCGACTGTGACCATAAAGACAGTCGACGTTGTGAAATAATAACCTAATTGCGTATATGTACCGCCGCCTAGACCGAATTGATAGGAATAAAAGAAGTTCCCTTTGACGTATTCATCGTAAAGCAGCTTTTTAAATGGGAGCATTTGTGAGATTCCGTCTCCATCTCCTGTCATATACCGGCCTTGCGTATATTCATATAAGAAAAAGGAGTGTCCTAATAAAGCGAGAATGAGGCACATTCCTATCATTATCCATCTACGTTTCATCATCTAAATCCTTTCCACAAAAGATCCACTTTTCTTTGAAACAAAACAACCCAGCAAGCGATTCGTGCTTGCCGGTTATTTGACTCCACGTTATTTAAATAACTGTGTTAACACTCGGTCTTGTTCCTTTGAGCTTGTCTCTTGTTCCATCACATTTGATTCCTGGATTAAATAATGCGGCCTCTTTTTCGTTTCATAATAGATACGGCCAATATATTCTCCAATCACACCTAGACTCAAAAGCTGGACACCTCCGAGGAACAGCACAGCCGATATTAAAGTAAAATAACCCGGCACCATAATGCCCGTTCTGACGATTTGAATAAAGGTGGCCACGATGTAAATCAATGAGAGAAATAAGATCAGTATGCCAGTATAAAAACAAATTCGCAGCGGGCGGTTGTTAAAAGAAATGACGCCATCTATGCCATAGTTAAATAATTTCTTCAGTGACCATTTTGTATCACCATGCTGTCTTTCTACATTTTCATAATAGATGACCTTTTCTTCAAACCCAATCCAGCAAAAAAGCCCTTTCGAAAAACGATTTCCCTCTTTCAGCTGAAGCAATGCATCGATGGCTTGGCGTGAAATTAAACGGAAATCCCCGACGCCATCACGCAAGTCCACTTCTACTACCTTGTTCATCACCTTATAGTACATGGATGACAGGTAAGAGCGCAGCTTGCTGTCACCTTTACGATTTCGTTTGGCAATGACTTGATGATAGCCTTCTTCATATCCCCTGACAAAGTCCTGAATTAAATACGTCGGGTGCTGCAGATCGGCGTCCATAATAATCGCAGCTGCTCCTTTTGCATATTCAAGACCTGCCAAAATAGCGGCTTCCTTTCCAAAGTTACGCGAAAAGGAAATATATTTAACCTTTGCACTTTTTCGAGAGAGCTCTCTCATGTATTGAAGCGTGTTGTCTTTGCTTCCATCATTCACAAAGATGATTTCAAAGTCATAATGAAAATCGCGAAACTCTTCCTCGAGTGCCTCAAAGATTCGTCTGATGTTTTCACCTTCATTGTAAGAAGGAATTATAACAGAGAGCAGTTCCCGTTCCATATCGCACCTTCTCTTCACTTTTTTCACATAGTCTGATATGTTCATTATTCCTTTTTTGTCAGAAAACGAAACCCTTTTTTATTATCCATAAATTACATGTCTCTTTAATCGTTTCATTATATCAGAGTTTTATTTCCATTGATTTTCAGCAGGATGAATTTAATGTAATTTTAAGTTTAATCATTGTAAAAAGCCTGTAATTTTGATCACAGACTGGGTATTGTTTCATAAAATTGTTTGTTCATTTATATATTTTCCTATTTATTGAAAAAGATGAATGGAAGTGAAAGGGCAGCCTTTTTAGTGAAGCAGCCCTCGATTGTTTTGTTGCAGATGCTCGTTTGCCTTTGATTGTTTATTTTGAAATAAATGCAGCTGCGCTCCGTAGCTCTCGATCCACTCTTGGACAATTCGTTCTGTTGTTTCCTGTCCTTTATACTTACGGCCAGCCTTTGCATAGGTCGTTTCAAAATCACTCCAAAGCAGCTCTACCCATGTACGTGCTTCGTCATATGTCAGCATATTGTTTTTTTCCATAAGTTGTTCTGTTAGTCGCTCAAAGTATTGTTCCATGCCTGTTCCTCCTTCATCTAGCAGAAAGTGCCTTTTTAAAAAAACTTCTTTTTTCATATACTACCCTTACGTCTTCAAAAGACGCAAATGATTTGTATTGTTTGGAGGGAATCGATATGCGTAATAAAGCAAAAGGCTTTCCAAATCAGGTAAATCACAAGTTTGAAGGCGAACCAGGCGCTACAGATGCTTATGCGTCTAAACGGCCGAATGGTGAAACGAATACACGTCCACAGGAACGTATGAGGGCATCAGGGAAACGCTAATTTTTCCAAAGGGAGTGCTTGAGATATGAGTTCAAATGGGAAATCGTATATGGCAGACTTTGTTCAATTAAGGACAACCGCTTACCCTCAACCATGGGCAAATGCAAAGCATTCTGCCTCTCAGGTCAACGGAGAAACGCAGCAAACGCAGCACGACATCGTACTTCAGAACAACGTCCGTAAACAGCGTTCGAAGTAAAGAAAAGGACTGATCACTTGGATCAGTCCTTCAGATTGTTGACAAAGGGCTAAAATGATTTTTATTTTAGCCCTTTGTCTTCTTTTCAGCGTGATAGAAAACCTTTGCAGCCCTAGGAAGGATGAGCACCGGAACGGAGCGAATTTGACATTCGTGAGCACCGGAGCGCAGACCTGACACCGAATGCGAGGGTTTGTCTACACGATGAAGGACTGATCACTTGGATCAGTCCTTTTGCGTCAGCATTGAAATCGGCAGGGCATCTTCCTGATTTGGAGCCGATATTCTGTATCCCCACGCAAAAACGCCATTTAGATATTCTACATAAAACTCTTCGTCTGTGTCTTTGATTTGATAAGTTGTTTTCGTTTGAATCAAGGCTGGATCTAATAAATAGGCTTTCGCCATATCAATTTTCCGTTCTAAAACTGCGTATTCATTCACAATGCCAAGCTGCTCAGCCTTTCGTGCTTTTTCAGAAAGGGCGGCAATCTCCTGCTTCAATTCATATTCTGTCATCTCACTATAGCGTTTTTCCATCTGTCATTCCCCTTTGTCTAAAACGTGATCAATTGTATCGAGATCAAAGCCTTTTCTGAATAAAAATTGCTTCACTTTCATCTTCTTTTCAAATGATCCGTCATATCCTACCTTGCGTTTTGCCTTCTCCAGCATATAAAGGAGGGCTTCTTCTTCCTTTTCCTCTTCTTGTCCATCATAGGCTTCTTGAAGGGCTTTATCAATGATCTCAAACGAAAATCCCTTTCGCTGCAGCTGCAGCTTGATGCGCTGCTCGATCTCTTTTGCAGAACGATTTTTTTCTTTTTTGACAAGTTTGAGAACCTGCTTTACCGCTTCCTCCAGCTGTAGGTCATCAGGGTATTGAGACAGCGCCTGTTCAATCGTGTCATCGTCTATCCCCTTGAGCTTCAATTCTTTTTTTAGGACGGACGGTCCTTTGCTGTTCGTTTTCCGGTGGGTGCTGACATAGGCTTCTGCAAATTCAAGATCATTTACATACTTATAATGCTTTAATTTGTGTATAATTTCACTAATAGCAGGTGCAGGGATTTCTTTTTTCGTTAAATAATCGGTGACTTCTTTCACTGATCTCATGCGGTAGGATAAATAATCAACTGCCTGCTGAAATCCTTTTTTCACTGAATCACCGAATTGAATCTCAATGATATCTGCTTCGTCCAGCTCTTTTCCTTTTTTCAAATCGTGCTGGACGAGCACATCTAAATCAACGCTAAAGGCGTACTTTTCATCAAGAAAGATGTTGACCCGCTCGGTATTGTTTTTCTGAGCAGAAATTTTTGTAATATAAGGCATCCTGTAATCACTCCTTTTCCAAAACAGTCAGGATGTTTCTTCTGATTCAAAATCGTGAAAGATATAGGTATGTATATGAGAGGAGAGATGTCAATTGAATATCGCCATTACCGGAGGAACCGGTTTTATCGGCCAGCATGTCACAAAAGTGCTCGCTGCTGAGGGACATCATCTATATATTTTAACAAGAAATCCAAAGGAATCCGAACAAAATCATTTACATTATGTGCAGTGGCTGACCGAAGGTGCTGCGCCTGAGCATGAATTGCCTGCCATCGATGTATGGATTAACCTTGCTGGAAAATCCATTTTTACACGCTGGACAGACAAGGCAAAAGAAGACATCCTCTCCAGCCGTCTCAAATCAACACAAGAGGTAAAACGCATTATAGAAGCGCAGGAATCAAAACCATCTGTACTGATTCAAGCAAGTGCTGTTGGGATTTATGGCACATCTCAAACAGGAGATTTTACGGAGGAATCACCTCCTGCGGATTCTGATTTCTTAAGTCATACATCAAGGCTTTGGGAGGCTGAGGGACAAAAGATTGAAGCCCTCGGCATTCGTACGGTCTACACACGCTTTGGCGTCGTGTTGGGCGAAAAAGGCACATTGCCGCTGATGACACTTCCTTACAAGCTGTTTGCCGGCGGGACAATTGGCTCTGGCTCGCAATGGGTTTCATGGGTTCATGTTGAGGATGTGGCACATCTCATTGCTTATGCGATTCATCATGACGACCTGTCAGGTCCGCTCAATGCGACATCACCGAATCCTGTTCAAATGAAACAGCTTGGACAAACCATTGCTTCTGCCCTTCGCCGCCCCCATTGGCTGAAGGTGCCATCTTTTGTGATCAAAACGGCACTTGGTGAAATGTCATTACTTGTTTTAGAAGGCCAGCGTGCTCTGCCAAAAAAAGCACTGCTCTCTTCTTATGACTTTTTGCACCCTGAACTAAAAGAAGCGATTTTGCAATCTGGGGAATAAATGTTGTCAAAAACACCCATCCTATTAGAAATGAGATGAGGGAGCGATTTTGATGAAGAAAAAAGAACACCAGCCAACTTCGAAGCTGAAGAAAACCCAGGAAGTCCTGTATCAGCAGGAATTCAAAAAAGCGGAAAGAGCAGCAGAAAAAAGAAACAAATAAGGCGGATATTCCCCTCCAACAAGCACATAACTAAAGTGATCTTGTAAAGGAGGGAAAGGCTTTGAAAAAAGACCAACACAAAAAATCCAACCACGAGCTCGCGGCACAAGAGACGGATGGCGAATATGTTGAATTTTCCAAAGAACTTGCAGATCCGAATGACGTAAAAGCAATGGCACGTATGAAAGCAGCCGATCAGCGCGCCAAAAAACAATAAGTAAAAAAGCAGACCTTATTCAGCGGTCTGCTTTTCTTTTATTTGATTTCAGTAAGAAGACTTGATGCTTTCTGGCGTGATTTTTCCTCAGGCACCTCTTCTGGATAACCTATATGAAGGATCGCAGCAAACCGTTCGTTTTCCTTTAATCCCATGTCTTGTTGAAAGCCTTTGTCGTATAAAATACGTCCGCTCTTCCATACCATACCGATCCCTTGATCCCACGCAAGTAGCTGAAGATTTTGAATGAGCGCGCTGACAGCGGCAAAATCATCATTTCTCACTACAGGGTTCTCGTCTTCTTTTAGCACGACAAGTAAAAGCGCCGGAACCTTAGAAAAGTATTCTCTGTATTGATTGATTTTTTCTTCTTTTGCATCTGGGTTGTTGCGCTGAAAGAAAGCAATGAAGCGCTCTACAAAAGTCGCTTTGGCTTCATCCGTCACCGCATATAAAAAGCGCCACGGCTCCGTGATTTTATGATTAGGTGCATAGACTGCATCCTCTAATAGCGGCTGAAGCTGCTCAATCGTCACCGGTGTGTCTTTGAATTTTCGAATCGATCGTCTATATCTGACAGCGTCTCGAACCGTTAACGCTTCTGTTTGTTGTTTCATTTCTGGCATAAATGTCATCCTTTCAATCAACTTAATTGAAATTGATTCTCATTCACATTATAAACGTCATCGCGTGCAGTTGCAAATCAAGTATCTCTTCTCCCCGTCTGCTAAATAGTTGTTTGACTTTTTCAAGTAATGTTACAATCATATTACGTTTTAAACAAATTTTGAGAAAAAAGCCAAGATGATGAAATGATTTTCAAGTATTCCCATTTTGTCTGATCTTGTTTTTTTGTCAAAAGGCTTTCAACCATGATTGGAAGGGAGGCTTCTGGATGGAATGAAAATCAATATTGGACAAATCATTAAACTCTACCGTTATAAACAAAATATGACCCAATCTGAATTGGCAGAAGGAATTTGTTCTGTCTCTCATTTAAGTAAAATTGAAAATGGCTCAAAGGAGGCCAATCAAGATACGATCAATCTGCTGCTTGAACGGCTTGGCATCAGCCAAGAAAAGCTGTCACAAAAGGCGCGTCATCTGCTGTCACTTTTGGATGAGTTTCAAATGAATATGTATTTCTATGCTCTCGATCAAGCTGAACAAAATGCAGAAATGATCATTCAGCACGAGGAGCAGTTCTTTTCGCTCGATTTAGGCATTCAGTATCATTTGTCTTTATTTCAATTTTATTTACTAACGGATAAACAGCCGCTTGCCTTAAAAACACACCGCGTGCTCAAAAAATTCGAAAAAACCTTTATTGAAACGGAAAAAGAAATTTTTGAATATCTTGACGGCATTCATCAAATTAAAATTGGTCAGCTTGAAGATGGGCTGAAAAAGCTTGAAAGCTGCTTTTCCTACGCTTCAGTTGAACAAAGTGATTTGTATTATCACTATGCAAAAGCACTTGGAAACTTGGGACAGCTGGGTGATGCGCTTGAAGCGACACATCAAGCGATGGATTTATATAGACAAAAGAACAATTTCAAGCGGATTATTCACTGTACACTTATTCACGGCGTGATCTCACTTGAACTAAAAGCCTATCAAACTGCGAAGAAATATATAAAGGAAGTGATTTTGCACACGTCCCTTCACCCTGATGCCTTTATTAAAATGTCCGCTTATTTTTATTACGGGGTGCTCTTAAAACGTGAAGGTGATTTCTCTTCAGCTGTGCCTTATTTACTAGATTCACTCAATTACTTTAATCAAGAACAGATAGAAGATCGTTACTGTGAAACGCTATATGAGATTGCGACACTATATGCTGAATATGACCGCAAAAAAGCACTTCCCTACATACACGAGCTGTTAAAACAGCCTCGTATTCAGCCAAACTGTTTATATATGATCAAAATCTATAAATTGATGATTGAGGAAAACCCTCTTGATTTGAAAACCTATTTGGTCGAAGCAGCCCTTCCTTACTTTGAACACAATGAGCTGCACAGTGAATATTTGTTTGCTCTTAGAACCTTACTTACCTATGCAGGTGCTGAGCTTGATGAGCAGACGTATCAGTCCTATACAAAGAAGCTTCTTGATCATTTAGCGGGATATCTTCCCTATTACAAAAAAGCATGACCTTCTGCCGATCGAAGGTCATGCTTTTTCTATTTATTAAATGGTCTCTTGTTGATCTGTGTCATGATGGTTCACCCGTTTGACAGAATGAATATACCGTCTTTTTGCAAAGAAATCGTACGCATGCTGTCCAAAGCCAAGCCAAATACTGAGCAAGATGAATGGGACCGTTCCCCATAAAGCAGGGATATGGCAGGCCATACGCAGCCAAGTATAAATCCCTGAATTCTTCTGATTTTTGGCTAAAGAAATAGACACGATTCGTTTTTCCGCCTTCTCTTCACTGATTTTATTCAGCCTGAGCAGCTGCGAGTGTCTAAAGGATTCAAAGTGAATCCGATTTTTCCAATCGAGTGATCTTAATAAATCAATCATTTTTGCACATGCAGGACTTTGTCCGTCATAAAACACAAGCAGCCTCAGTGATTTAATGGAACGCTGTTCTCTTTTTTTCGATTCAGCGAGCTTCTTTTTTTCTTGATCGAGATAAATGATTTTTTTCATAAATTGATCGCCTGTCCTTTTCCGTCATTTTTTTAGTTCGTTCAAAGGAGATTACAACTAGATTACTATAGTTGCTGGGCCTCTTGTATTGGGAAAAAGCCAACCATTGTGCGTTATATGAGCCTTTGGATAAGGGCAAAATCATTGATTTTATGGCATATATGAGGTTTTTCAACTAAAAGTGGTTGGGAAAATCGTGGTGCTTTGCGGTTTTCTGCGGTATTTGATAGAATTCTGCGGTTTTCTACATCTTTATGCGGTGGTTTTGTAGGTAAAACGCAAAAACAAGATAAAAAAAGACTACTTCCCATTGCGGCGAAGTAGTCTTTTGGTTTATATTTTTGCCAAAACTTCTACTATTTCTTTCTCAATATCTTTCCATAAGTAACGGTCGGTCGTATAGTGATGTGCGGCTTCTTTCGCAAATACTTGAAAAGCTTCTTCAAAATCAGGTGCATCTTTGTCCGGTTTTTTCTCATCGACAAAGCGCTGTGCTTCTGCTGAGCGAGGTCCCCATTTGCCCACTTCATTCCCGTCCTGATCAATGATGACGATAATCGGAATCGATCTTGCGGTCCCGTTCGTTAAATACTGATCCATCAGGTCTAGATTCTCATCCCGAATGAAATAGCGCACATCAATGAGTGCTTCATTTGCAATACGCATGAAAATCGGGACATTGACCATCGCATCTCCGCACCAATCCGCTGTGATGACAAGCGCTCGGAGCTTTTTCTTTTGCAGCTTTTGAAGCAGCTCTTTTTCTTTTTGATGAATTGCATACTGGTTGTACACCGTGAGCAGATTTTCCCGGTTTTTCTCCATGTTGTGTACATATGTACGTTCAGCTAATCCCTTTGTAAACCATTCATTTAATGTCATATGAACATCCCCCTTACCCTTCAACTTTACCACTTTTGCTATTCTTTTGTCTAAAAAAACCTTCACCTAGTGAAAGGTAAAGGTCTTTTGGTTTATGGACGCCGCTTTCGATTTGGGTCCATCCCGATCAGCTTGGTGACAAGCACCATTGTGACAGGCAGTGACGTATTCTTTTTATACGCTAAATATTTCCCGCGCCATTCGGGCTTATATTTCTGTTTAAATGACCGTAAACCGCTGAAGCTGTACATGTATCTGACATTGTTGAAAATAACACTCGCCAAACGCTCTGTGAGAAAGGACTGATGGAACGTCCCCACATTCGATAAAGGTGCCATTCCCATGTTAAACGATTTGTAGCCTCTTTCTTTCGCCCATTGAAACAGGTGGATAAACAGCGCATCCATCATCCCGTTCGGTGCATCATGCATATGACGCATTAAATCGATGGAAATCTCCCCTTCTTGATACATCGGCATCAATGATACAAAGGAAATGATCTGCCCTTGCTCATCCTTTAGAATCGCAATCGGTGCTTTTTGAAGATAGTCTTCTTGAAAATAACCGAGCGAAAATCCTTTTTCTTTTTTCTTTCCGAGCCAGCTGTCAGAGATCTGTTTTAAGGTTGAGATCAACTCATTTGAAAAGGGAGGTTCCAGCATTTCAAAGGTGTAGCCTTCTCGTTCAAATTTATTCGCCACAGCTCGTAAATTTGATTTTTTCTTACCTGACAGAGTAAACGTTTCTAAATCGACCATGGCTTCTTCCCCAAGCTTAAAGAAGTGAAAGCCTAAGTCATGATAAAGAGCCATCCCTTCTCGTTCTACTTGATAAAAAGCGACGCGGTAGCCGGCTTTTTCTGTCTCCTGTAAAAACTCTTCAAGTACAAGCGGATAAGACGCCTCACGTCCAGATGGATCTCCGAGCACAATGACGCAGCGGCCAATTCGCCCAAACTGAAGCATCGCTTCTCCATCACTTGAGAAAAATAGTTTTTTGTCGCCTAAAAAGCCAAGATGACTGAGGGCATTTCCGCCCTTTTCTTCTAAAAACGTTTTTAATTTTTCATCATCTGCTTTTTCTCCAATCGGAAAGGCTTTCTTATTAAAAATCAATTTACTAATGAAGAAGAAAAGCGGTACACCGATGAGAGCGATCATGCTTGTCATCGTGATATGCCGTTCATTATGCACCAAGTAATCCTTACTCAAGAAATGCCCGATTTTTGTCCAAATAAAGTTGCCAATCACATTATAGTTAAAGAGCACGAATAAATAACCAGCGGCAGCCGTCACAAACTGATTTAAGGAGTAAGGTGCCTGCTGCTTCACAAATTGATTTCGAAGAGAGAAAAACACAGCCATGATGACTGGCAAAATAAAGATCAGACTGAGGTTAAACCCCTTTAACAAAGTAAACACAAAACCGCCTGCTAAGGAGATCATTGTCAGCACGTACGATCTTTTCGTTCTTTTATACACTTCAATGGACAAAATCATCAGAATGATTCCGAACATTAAAGAAAGACCATTAAATCCTGATAACAGAAAGCGCGGAATGCTGGTAATCACACCTAATCGATCGACTGGAAGCACAACAGATGCCATGATAAGCAAGCCGCTTCCAAAGGTTAAAATCGATAAAGATCCGTACAATAAACGGATTAATAAAGCACGGTGCAAAACAATTAAAACGTTCGTTGTTTCAATGGCAGGTGCCATTTTCGGATTGCCTTCAAGACGTCTAAGCGTCGTTCCCGTTAAATCGTAAGCAGCTAGACAAAGCCCTAAAATAAACGGGAAAATCGAGTACACGAAGCGGTACAAGACGAGCGCCGTCAGCACCATCTCTTTATCAAAACCAATGTATTGCATGCTCAGTAAAAAGATAAGGTCAAACGAACCAAAGCCGCCCGGAACCATACTGATTAAACCGCCGATTGACGCAATCGCAAATACACCTAATACAATTCGGACATCGACATTCATCCCCATAGAGACGACAGCCATGTACATGACAAGTCCAGCTGCCAGCCATTCTAAAAACGATGCTCCGATATAAGCGTAAATTGGATGCTTCAGTCCATTTTCACCGCTCTCAATCGAGCTTTTTCGAATGGATGCCATGACGATATATATCGGTACAATACAGGCAAAGATAATGACAAATGCCCATAGCCACGGCTCCTGGCTGATAATACTTTCAACTGGAAGCACCCTGACCAAGATCAAATCACTGAAAATAGATAAGCCCAAAAGGACAGAGGAAGTCAAAAGGGCAATGCCTTTCAGCAATTTTTTCGTATCTGTTATGTACTCCTTATAGAGAAGCGTTCTAAGCCCTGCTCCTGATAGACCGCCAAATCCAAGAACACTGTTAAAGGAGTTTGCAATCCATGAAATGCGTATCGTTTTCCAGCCGCTGATCGGCATATTCAGGCTTTTTCGTAAAATAAAATCATATAAGGACATCGATAAAACCGCGACAAGTCCAAGAAAGACAAGAATAAACAAGTCCATTCGGTTCAAGCTGTCAATAATATAAAACGTCTTTTTAATGGAAAGTCCGCTCAGCTCCTGCTTCGCAACGAAGATTAAGACAAGGATAATGACGATCGGAAAAAGCATTTTTAAGATCGTCATACCCGTTTTTTTGTTCCACATGTTTTTCCCAACTTTCTAGGTTGCTTCATTATTTCAACTGAACATTATTATACAACAAATACCACTTGATTCATGCAGTTTAACATTTAAAAGCTTGACGAACCTTTCAATTAGAAGTAAAAATCAGTAATATAAAGAAAAAGAGCCGCTTAAAGGAAGTGAACAAGCGTGGAATATAATATTCATGACACCACCGTATTAAAAGAAGAGATTCTATCTCCAGAAGAAAAAAAGACATGGGTTCTTTATATGAAAGTGCTCACAGCTGCAGGTCTTGGAGATGTTTCTGAATGGATGAAGCTTGATATGAGTATGCCTCAAATGAAGGTGCTCATGCTGCTCAATAACCATGGCTCTCTCAAAGTATCCGAAATCGCTGAAAAAATGGGCGCTTCTTTGTCCAATATGACAGGCCTGCTTGACAGGTTAGAACAATCTAACTTTGTCATGCGAAAGCACTCTGAGCGTGACCGGAGAATCATTGTCGTAGAGCTGACAGAGGAAGCGAAAAATATTTTCAGAAGTATTTATCAAAAAGGACACGAAAAAATCAAAAATTCCCTGCAGCGGCTCAATGACGAGGAAAAAGAAAAAGTCAATGAAGGCCTTGCTATCTTAGAAAAAGCACTGCGTCCTGAACGCGGCTAAATATGAAAAGGAAAAAAGACGGTCACTTGAGGTCCGTCTTTTTTATTTCTTCTACTTGTTTATCTGAGAGGACGAAATTTTTTTGAAGAACTTCCCTGTCATCCCATAAAAGATAGGCTAAGCCAATGATGAGAAAAAAGATGCTGATCCACGTACCGCCAGGAAGCAGCTGTTCAAGTTCCTCAATCGTTCTTTCTGAGCCTAAGCTGTTACTATAACGTATCTCAAAAAGAACATATTTCGCTATATAAAACAATCCCGCCATACAGATAAACATGGCGCCGACAATTCTTCTACCAGACATGCGTTTACTCCTTTAATTCCACTGATTTCTTTTGATTAATTCCGTGATATGGGCAAGGTGATGCTTTGAATGCCAGACGTACATTCCTGCTGCATTATATAAGGACACCGTTTGTTGATCGGCAGGGTGATAATAAGAAGCGTTGAAGTCATCCTCTGACATTCCCCGCATTAAAGTGACCCACCTGCGATGCAGACTGCTGATCAAAGGCAGGGATAAACTAATGGGCGCCTTGCTGTCAGGAAGTGAGGCAAATCCCTCCTGATCATATGGACGTATGTCCGGTGTATCTTCTGTCAAAGCAAGTTTGAATCGTAAGTATGCATTCAGATGGCTGTCTGCTACGTGGTGAATGAGCTGACGAACAGTCCATCCTCCCGGCCGATAAGGTGTATCAAGCTGAGCATCTGTAAGCGGTGCGGTCACCGCTTCATACTCTTTGGGGATTGCAGCCAGCTGATCAATCCATGCTTCAAGCTGTGCTTTCGTTTTTGTTTCAACCGGTTCATATAAGCCAATCGGATATTGTAATGACGTCATACGTTCTCCCCTTTCTCAAATCCTTCAAGTACAAATTTGCCAATCATCTTTCCATGCTCAAGTGTTTGATGTGCCTGCTTCAAGTTAGCAGCATTGATCGGACTGAGAACCTTTGTTAAAGTATGCGTTATTTTTCCCTGCTCAAATAACTCACCCGCCTCTGTCAAAAGCTCATGCTGTTTGATCATGTCCGCTGTTTCAAACATAGGGCGTGTGAACATGAATTCCCAAACAAATGCCGCACTTTTATTTTTGAGTAATTGAATGTCTAGGTTGTGCTGGTTTTCGACAATGGTACAGATCGTTCCTTGCGGTTTGATGGCTTCTGCCATGCCTTTGAAATGTCCATCTGTATCATTTAAGCATAAAATAAAATCCACTTCGCCGATTCCTTTTTCCTCTAGCTGCGCTAAAAGCGGCTGATGATGATCAATGATATGATCGGCACCTAAGGACAGACACCACTCTTTTGTTTCTGGTCTTGATGCGGTAGCGATCACAGTTGCCTTCGTTAATTTAGCTAGTTGAATGGCGATAGAACCAACACCGCCTGCACCACCAATGATCAGCAAGGTTGAGCCTTCAGCATTCCGCTTCATATGCATCCGGTCAAATAAAGCCTCATAAGCCGTAATTGTTGTAAGGGGCATTGCGGCTGCTTCTGCAAAGGATAGATTGGCAGGCTTTTTCGCCACAATACGTTCATCCACAAGCTGGTATTCACTATTCGAGCCTTGACGCGTAATATCTCCCGCATAGTATACGTGATCACCTGGCTGAAACAATGTACACGATTCACCCACTTCAACAACCGTACCGCTTGCATCATAGCCTAGTATTTTCAGTTTTTCTTCCTTCTGATCCTTCGGTGATCTCACCTTTGTATCAACTGGATTCACGGACACAGCTTCTACCTTCACCAGTACATCTCTGCCAGACGCTTTAGGCTTTTCGACCTCCTGATCCATCAGGCTTTGCTCATGCTCAATCGGCAAATACTCCAATAGTCCAACTGCTTTCACTCGTTCGCACTCCCCTTCTCCATTCTTTCTTTCCACATTTTATCATAATTTTCTGATGTTTATGGCTGGATCAAACGAATGACGGCACATTTATGACCTTTTCAGGGCGTTTCGCTCCCTCGCCATGTATGAAGGACGTGCCTTTTGCAAAGAAGGAACATAAGTGAACCAGCTGCTCGTTTTAAAAAACAGCTGAACGTAATAAAACTGGACGTGCTGGAGAAAAACAACGGTCAATAGAAAAAGAGTGAATGAGAGTGTAGATAGATCCGCCCTTCCTTGTATCCATTCATTGATCAAAAGAATCACAAAACCGAGGATGATGAGCTGTTCAACTCTTTGCACGAGCTGGCTAAGGAGCTGCCCGCGTTTTAATAAATCAGCAGACTGGTGCTTTCTAATTTTTCTCGATTTGTAGAACCAAATGATACTTTCTGCTAAGTTATGAGTTATAAATAGTGCAATAAGCGCTATCGATAAAGGAGATGGGTGATAAAAAATTGGGACTGCAAATGGGATCACAAGAAAATAAATGGCAATCAATGCGTGTCTGACTGATAAGAGAAATAGGTCTTTTTCTATAGATGTTTTCATGTGTTTCACCTCCGTATGTACTACGTTTCAATTGCCAAAATGTTCCCCTTCGCTATCAAAAAAGGATGCCCCAAGAAGGCATCCTTTTCATGAATCAAACTTAAAAAGCAGCGCTGAGTACGACAGGGCCTTGCGGGAGCTTGTTATCCTTTTTTGGTTCAAGTGTAACAGCCACGGTATCCCATGATTCGCCTGCTTCTTTTTCAGATAACGCATAGGTGACGGTTCCTTCCCCCTTGTTATCTGTTTTAAAGGCACCGGCTGGAACCGGCTGATCTCCTTTAATAAGCCACACTTGATAAACAGCAGATGAATCAAGCTGACCCTTTAAGCCGTCTGCACTCACCACAAGTTCTTTTTTGCCGTTATGCTCTATTACTGAAAAAGCACCTGTCGTTTTTGGTGATGCGGCCGATGCCAATGATTTTGTGGCAACAACCCTGACAGGTTCTTCCGCCTGTTCTTTTCCATTCGATAAGAAATACACATTTCCAGCTGCTGATATGAGAAGCAGTGCCGCAACGAGCGGTAAGAGCCACTGGTTTCGTTTCTTTTGCAGCGGTTTGATTTCGTTTGGCTCAGGCTTGAGCTCTTTTTTATGGCTGTTCTTTTCTTCGACTGTCTCTTCTTCGAACACCTGGGATAAAATACGGTCTTTCATCCCTGCCGGAGGTGTTTGGTCACCTGCTAGAAATGGAATGTCAGACATGAGCGATGTTAATTCTTCAAGCTCTTCTTTGCAAGCTGAGCAGTGCTTGATGTACTCTTCAAATTGCGTTTTTTCTTCTCCTTGTAAATGCCCGTTGAAATAATCAATCACTTGATGTTTACACTGAGTCATGCCTCTTCCTCCTTTCCTCCGCGAGACAGTTTCGATCGCAAATGCTTCAATGACAATCGAACCCTTCCTTTTACCGTACCAATAGGGATGCCCAGCTTGTCTGCGATGCTCTTTTGTGTCATTCCTTTAAAATAGACATCTTCTATGATGGTTTGCTGTTCTTTTGACAATGTAGATACTGCTTCACGTATGATTTGTTTTTCCTCGTTCCATTCTACTTCTTTTGATATATCTTCTTGATGATCAGCTAAATATTCAATATGCTCATCTTCCAAAGCCGTTTCATTCCGGTTCTTTCTTATAAGATCAATGGCCGTGTTGCGTGACATCATAAATAACCACGAGGAGAATTTCCCTTTATCCGTATGATATTCTCCTGTGCCGCGCCAGAGCTTGATGAAGACCTCTTGAAGCACTTCCTCCGCGAGCTCACGGTTGCCAGTCATTTTATAAATAAACGAATATAACACACGTTCATAGCGATCGTACAGCACTTCAAGCGAGGGCTTGTGACGATCATATTTGATCTTTTGATACAGCTCAAAATCTTGCAATGTGTCCATGGTCATCTCCTTCCTTTTTCATGAGAAAGAGCATGCGTATTCATCATGAAATCCTTCACGTATTGCTTATCACTCGATTTACTGAAATAAGCCTACCTTGTACTTTACTCTTTTTTCAAGGAGAAAAAAAGAGTGCTGAAAAAGGAAGTGTGCTCCTCATGAGAATGTACTTACTTTACGACATAACAGACCATTTGGATCACTCGTGGTACAAAAGTCAAGAATCCATGTGTGACCACTCTCTGATCAGCTGATTTTAGCAAACTCTCGTCTCCCTCTCAATTCAATTGAGGTAGAACGCATTCTTTCCTCATGTCATAATAGGGTGTAAATTGGAGAAATTGGAGTGTCCGTATATGATGGTGACGATTGTTCTTTTTTTATTAGCAGGTTTAGCAGAAATTGGCGGCGGCTATTTGGTATGGCTTTGGCTGCGTGAAGCAAAGCCTGTCAGCTTCGGGATCGCCGGCAGCCTCATCTTGGTAGCATATGGCATCATTCCGACCTTCCAGCAGTTCCCGACTTTCGGACGGGTTTATGCTGCCTATGGCGGTGTTTTTGTCATTCTTGCTGTATTCTGGGGCTGGTGGGTCGATCGAAAAACACCTGATCTATATGACTGGATGGGTGCTTTGATTTGTTTGGCTGGAGTCAGTGTGATGTTATTTGCGCCTCGCAGTTAATGGACCCATATAAAAAGTGCTGCCACATGCGATGCGGACAGCACTTTTGCTATGTTATTTGAATGATTTAACGAGCTCCAGCCGTTTGTAATTCTTTGTTTTTCTCTTTAAAGCGTTCGTTATGAGAGGAAACGTACGCCACTTTTTCAGCTTCTGGTTCGATGTACAGCTTTGCGCTATTCAGTGCATTGACTCCATCAACAAACGTGCCGGCAATTAAGCGGACCTTGCTTTTATGTGTACACAAGTCGCCTACCGCATAGACGCCCGGTAAATTGGTTTCCATTTTTTCATTAACCTCGATCAGTCCCCATTCACCTTGCTTGAGGCCCCATTCTGATAGCACGCTTAAATCGCCTTTCATCCCGTGATTGACGATCACAGCATCTGTTTCGATTCGTTCTTTTTCACCTGTCTCTATGTTTTGAATGGTGACCGCAGCAATTTTGTCGCCTTGACCATGCAGCTCTGTTAGTTCATGCGGGGTTAAAATTCGTTTGCAAGTTGCCTTCATGTTGGCGACGTTTTTCTCATGTCCGCCAAACATGTCTCGGCGATGCACGACGGTGACACTTTCAGCAATCGGTGCAAGAGCATTGGCCCAGTCAACCGCTGAGTCGCCGCCTCCAGAAATCACAACCCGCTTCCCTGCAAATGTCTTAAGCTCCTGGACAGTGTAATAAAGGTTTGTCACTTCATAGCGGTCTGCATCCTCGATTTCAAGTTTCCGCTGAACTGGAATGCCGTGACCCATCGCTAATATGAGGGTCTTTGTCAAATGACGATCACCATTTTCAGCCGTCAGCAGGATATGATTATGTTCATCTCGCTCGAATGACGTGATTTTTTGATTCAGTGCAATCTCTGGTTCAAATGTTTTCGCCTGTGTTTCTAGCTGCTGTATCAGCTGTTCTCCTCTTGTTGGCGGCAAACCGCCGACATCCCAAATGACCTTTTCAGGATACAGAAGGATTTTCCCGCCAAGGCTTTCGTTGTACTCAAGTACCTTCGTCTTTAAGTCCCGCATCCCACTATAAAAGGCGGTGTACATACCTGCTGGACCGCCGCCAATAATGGTGACGTCAAACAATTCAAGCTGATCTGTCATTTGAGTCCCTCCAGTTTTCCATCGAATGATCTATTTTTCAGTGATATTGATTCTCATTATCATATGTGTCTATTGTAGTCTACTCTAGTGAAGGGAATCAATAGCTTTCTTCAAAAAAAGAACAGGACGAGCGCTCACTCGTCCTGTCATCCATCATACAATGGTTAAACCAAGGTCTTTTAATTCAAGAGAAACAAGTCTTGCAATCGCATCTGCGCCTTCTTTTGTAAAGTGTGTGCGGTCCTCAATTCCTGTTGACAGCATAAAGTAAGAGGTTGTTTTCTCTATACCGGAAATTTGATAAAACTGAAGGCTTACCGTATTTAAATCAACAAGAAGGACTTCTTCTTCATCAGCTAGTTCTTTCATAGCGGCACAGTAATCAGGAAAATCATTGATAAATTCTCCGTCTTTTTCATGAAAACGGCCGACTGGCGTGAGTAAAAGTGGTGTTGCCCCTTTTGCTCTTGCTCCATGAATATATTGAGACAGGTAGCTTTTATACGTCGTGAAAGGATCTGTATGCCGCTCAGGCTTTTCCTTGGAAGCATCATTGTGCCCCATTTGTGTGAAAAGCCAGTCTCCTGGCTGAATGTCAGCCAATATGTCATCAAGGCGTCCTTCTTCAATGAATGTTTTTGAGCTTCTTCCCCCAATGGCACGGTTCTCGACGTTCACCCCTTGCGCTGTATAGCGGTGTAAAAACTCTCCCCATCCTCCTTGAACAGGACGATCTGGATATGATGAAACGGTCGAATCACCAGCTAAATAGATGGTTGTCATGTTCATACGCCTCCCTTTTTCATTGAGCCACTTCACCCGAGCGATACGGACATCCTAGTGGCTGCTGAAAAGATATGAAACAATCAGCATCGCTATTTCAATTATTCTCTTTTTAAAGATCAAAACCCTGCTTACCGGTAGATGTGAATGTGTTAAATATGCGGCGGAAGTTCTATTTTTGATTCCACTGCTTGATGTAACGCCTGAAGCATGTAGCCAATTCCTTTATATGGAGCCAGCGGATAATTTGCTTTTTGATGAGGCTGTAATAAAGGGTCGATCACTTTTCGATATTTCTTTCCACCTAGTACCACCAGTTCATCATATGCGAAAAGATTTTTTTGATGAAATTGCTGGCTCAGTTCTTCTCGTGTGATCTGCTTAGCATGGGGTGTACCAAAAGCAACATCATAATTTTCATGTATGATATCATCTGCCTTTAAGAACCCGTGCTTCGCTGATAAGATCATCCAGTCTGAAAAAAAAGTTTGGGCATAGCTTTTCGTACGCTGATGCAGCGGACTTAAATAAATGAGGTTCGCCGGCTGGCTCCCTGCTTCTGGATCGACGTCCCAAATTTTCTTCGCGCCACATGGAATGATACAAACTCGCTTCACTCAGGTTTTCTCCTTCCTTTTTCGATAGATCTGATACACGATACAGCCTAGCGCTGTGCCAAGTGTATTTAAAAGAATATCATCAATATCGCTGCTTCTTGTAATGATACCAGATTGTGAGAACATCCATTGGAGCAATTCGATCATGGTTGACAGGAGAAAGCCACCAAGAACCGCCTTTTGCCAGCGCATGGTTCGAAAGGCTTGATATAGAAAAAAACCGAGTGGTACAAATAACAATATGTTGCCTGCTAAATTTAAAAAGACAAGATTTGGATAGCCGTGATGGTAGGCGTGAAGATTTTGATAAATGGACTGCAAAGGCAAGAGATTAACACTCACCTGATCTCTTGGGGCGGAAAAACGATTTGGAAAGACCGTCAAATATAATAAAACATTCGTATAAATAAACAGACTGGCAAGAACCAATTCTGTCCGCAAATAAATAAAACGATTGTGCTTTTTTGCCTGTCTGTATCTCATATGTAAATAGAGCGGGACGAGCAGGAGAAAATAAGCAATGGAAAACATAGTACTGGATGTCATACAGAAAGCTGCCCCTTTCTCACATGATGATGCTTGACCATATTTACAGCTTATTCAGGCTTGCCCGCATCTATTCATCACTTATTCTCACATTCAATGAAGAGAAAACCATATTGACAAATCGTCATTTTCCCGCTAAAATGAATGACATTCAGTCAGTTAAGGCCGGTGATGATATGTCGAAACGAGAAAAGATTATGCTTGCTGCGATTGATGCGTTTAAAGAAAAAGGAATCGAAAAGACGACCATTTCGGATATTGTGAAAGCAGCAGGAGTAGCGCAAGGAACGTTTTATTTATATTTTCCTTCAAAGCTTTCCGTCATGCCTGCTATCGCTGAACATTTGATCGCACAGATGGTGCCTGCGATCGAAAAGGAATTAACTCAGCATGCAGATGTCCTCGATCAAGCAGATGCGCTTGTTGAATTCATTTTCGCTTTTACAAGGCAATACCGTGATGTCCTTGCCCTGACCTACTCAGGCTTAGCCGCCACCGAGCATTTAAAGGAATGGGAAGATATTTATGAGCCAATTTACAAATGGGTCGCTGCTTTTTTAGAAAAAGCAAAGCAGGACAAAAGGGTCCGTGCGAATTTGAACTGTCAATATGCAGCCAAATTCATTATCGGTTTACTTGAATCTTCTGCTGAGCAAATGTATTTATTTACGGAAACAGACACAGAAGAGGTTCTGATTCAAAAGCGAGAGGTGAAGCAATTTCTTCTTTACGCACTTGGCTTAGAGACACCTTAACTTAGTACAGCACTTGCTGTACGCTCTTTTTTGGTTTCAAAATGACGAATCGTCATTTTTTAAGTTTTAGGAGGAAATACGATGAAAAAAAGCTGGATGTATGTTGCACTCACTTGTTTATTCGAATTACTTTGGGTGTTTGGTTTAAATAGAGCTGATGCTGTGTGGGAATGGGCGGTCATTATCTGCCTGATCCCGGTTGATTTTTATTTTTTAATGAAGGCCTGCGAGAAGCTGCCGACAGGGACTGTGTACGCCGTGTTTGCCGGAGTTGGAACGATTGGTACGTCATTGATGGATTATGCGCTGTTCGGCGGTTCGTTTTCATTAGAGAAGCTCTTATTTATGGGCATTTTAATTCTCGGAATTATCGGACTGAAAGTGTCTGATGGAGATGCACATGAGCAGAAAGGAGAAGCGGTATAAATGGGCTGGTTTTTTGTACTGTTAGCCTCTGCCTGCGAAATCGGCGGAACCATTGGCCTCAATATGTTTAGTAAGAAAAAGCAATTCACGACAGGCATTTTATTTGTCGGCGGGTTTGCCTTATCCTTTTTGTTTTTATACGCCTCGTTCTCATCCGTTCAAGTATCCGTCGCCTATACGGTCTGGATTGGACTTGGAACGGCGGGCTCTGTCTTGTTTAATATGATTCTATTTAAAGAGCCGAAAAACATGATTCGTATACTCAGCTTGCTGCTGATTGTGATTGGTGTGGTTGGGCTCAAGCTGTTTGCGTAATTGAATCACAAGAAAGAAAAAATTTATGATGGTATTAGCCATTACAGTAGCAATAGAAAAAGCAATGGAATTGATGTTCCATTGCTTTTTAAGTTAATTTATATACTTTTCTTGGTACGCTTTAAATTGTTCTTCGTATTTTTGCAGCTTTGCCCCATCAACTTTTGAATTTAATTTCGGTTTTCGCTTTCCAATCACCATCACATCTTTATCTACAATAGGACTTGATAAAAAGATGTATGGCGCAAAACGATCACACTTCGTATTTGGGAGGGTTACGGATAACCTGGCATATTCTTCTGTCGGGAATTGGTTCGAAATTTCAAGTTCCTTGAGTCCCACTAATTCCGATATCGGCTCTAAAGACTCGTCCTTCACTTTTATATTTGATAAACACAGATATGTTAAATTCTTGAGGTATCTTAAAGGTTGAAGAGTATTTAAGTTTAATGAATTAAAAAGACCGCCTGACAATTATAACCATTCTAAATCAGTTTTTTTCTGCAAAGGGGCTATGTCATTCAACTTTGAAAAATCTGTTATGGATAAAGTTTTTAAAAAAGTGTTTTTTGATAAATCCCATAAACTTTGTGCCTTTGTATTCCATTCAAGTGCCAATACCTCAACATCTTTAAGAGAACTGATGATTGATAAATCTTCTACTCTCAGTTCACGCATATAGAGCATTTTGGGATTAACTAAGCTCAAGATCGTATTGAATTCCTTTTGGTTCACTTTGTAAATCCACAATTTCGTCAAATTAGAAAAAGATTTCAATCTTTCAATATTTTTTGTTTTTCCTGTGATTAACAACTCAGTGGAATTTTCATCTACATTGGCTAAATCATGAGCAACTTCTGGTCGTTTATCATGATGAAAAATATATTGGGGGTCTTCTTTTAGCATCCTTCTACCTCCACACCTATAATTAGGGAATATCTAAATAAATTTTATCAGTATTTTGGAGTCAACACATTATTATCTTTAGCACTTTCTGATATTTCTTCTGAAGAAACAGGGGAAGGGATAAAAACTAGATGATCTTCTTTGGTCGTCAATCGTGATTATGACCTCTGTTTTCAATCCATTTTATAAAATCTTTATCATCCAAAATATGGAGCAGTCATTGGAGACTATCTGCTAGGCAGCGGACTTCTACCAATTGATATGCTAATTTTAGTAGATAATAAAGTTAGTAAAATGCCTATATATAAATAAAAGAACTCTAATTCTTATCCGAATTAGAGTCCTCATGATATGACTGATTTTATTTTTCTACCTTAAAATCGAACCCGTTCATCAAAGCCTCTTTTTTTATTTCTCGTTTAATGGGTATCTTGCTGCTCAAGCAAGAAATCCATTGCGTAATCGATTCGCCTTTCTCATCCAATAAAAAGTACACAATCAAAGGCTCTCCAAAAGCTGCTGTCTGCTGCGCGAACAAAACACAGGTGAATTTTTCAATACCAACTGGCAGCTTTCTTTTTAATAAAGGGTGGAGAATAGGCGAAGCCCGAATTGTATCTACATCAACATCCCAACGTTCGTTTTTTAAAGTTGGATAATGCTCTGATAACAATTGGTGTAACATGCTGGTCGTGAGCGCTGCTTTTCCATCGTATCCATCATTTATTATGTTGGTGTTATACATCCGATGGCTGCTCACCCTTTGAAGCGTTGATTCGTATTCCTTTTAAGACAAATCGTTTCTGACCATCAAGTGTACAAGTGATCAATGTCAGTTCATTTTTCCCGCGATCCTTTAGTACATCCACATCCGTCGGTTCAATCGTAGCTGAGCTGACAATTTTATATTCGTATGTTTCCGCTTGATGATGTAAGACGACCTTTTCTCCTTTCGGCACCTCTGGCAGCTGCCTGAAAAGCCGGTCGCCTCTATACCCTCTATGCCCTGCAATCGTGAAATTCCCTTCACCTGGCATTTGATGAGATTTAATTTGAGTCAGTGCAATACCTAAATTTTCTTTTGTTGTAACAGGAAGCACTTTTTCGTTTAAATCAATTGACGGGATCTCTAGCTCCATCACATCTCGCAGGTCTTCTTCTGACACAGTTAGATGTGGAACAGTAGAAAGAGCATCACTGTCATTTTCTTCAATCATCTTTAATGCCTGTTCCATTGCCGCTGTCTCTTGAGAAGTTCGCCACTCATATAGAAAAGGAACGGAGATGAGCATTAGCCCCGCGACCACCAAAAAGCTGCCTAATAAGGTTCTTTTTTTCATCAATACACTCCTTCCTTTTACTGAATGGTTCTTCTTCTAAGAACAAGGAGAACAGTTCCAGACACTACTAGTAAAATCCCTGCATACATCATATAACGCAGCCATTCTTCTCCAGTCTTTGGCAGCTCACCGTTTGAGTCATGAGGCGGATGCTGATCCCCTTTATCTGAAGCTGGAGGATTCGTGTGATCCTCTTCATTCTTCACTGGTGCATTTTTCACAATCATTGTCTTGATCTCCACTTCGCCCATTTGAATTGTAAAAGCGAGCGGCTTCTTTAAAGCTACATAACCATCTGGTGCTTTCGTCTCTGTGAGTATATATTCTCCAGGTGTAAGCCCTTTGACAATCGCTTCTCCGTCTTTTCCTGTTGTCACAGATTTTATGGTTTTCCCGGCTTTTGTACGAATGTCAAAGGCTGCCCCTTTTAAGGTTCTATCTGTCTGCTGGTCTACCTTTATGATACGCAGACTTCCTAAGATCAAGTGATTCTTCGCTGTTAATTGAAGCGGCTTCTGCTGATTTTTCTCAATTGTGAATAGGATCGGCTGATGATCCAATTCATAGCCATGAGGTGCTTTCGTTTCAACGAATTGATATTGTCCCGGTTTTAAATCGTTGATGTGAAGCTTGCCTTTTTGGTCCGTTACAAGTGATTTCTTCAACGTTTTTCCTTCTTTACTCAGAAGAGCAAACTCTGCATTTTCCAGCGTATGTCCCTCATCATCCACTTTGGTCAGTTCCACTGCTCCCGGCGTCAGCTTGTTAATCATTTCTACTTTTGCTGGTTTGTCTTGACCTAATCGAATCGTAAAGGTGACAGGTGTCTGATCCAATTCATAGCCGGCAATGCTTGCTGTTTCGACAAATCGATAGGTGCCTGGCTTCAGTTGATCGACTGTTAGTTGACCGTTTTTATCTGTCTTTAAGTCTTTCTTTATACGTTGATCATGCTCATCAAGCAGATCGAAGGTCACTCCATTGAGCAACTGACCATCTTCTCCTTTTTTCTGAAGCTGCACAGCACTTGTCGTCCGAATATTTTCTTTTGTCACTTTCACCAGTTGTTTAGGATTGAAATCAATCTTAAAGTCTACTGGTTCTGCATCAAGTTTATGTCCAAAAGGAGCCTTCGTTTCAACCAATTGGTAAGCGCCTGGTTTCAAATCGTTGACACTGATAATGCCTTTCTCATTGGTTGTTAAACCTGACATCAATTCTTTACCATCGTCATTGAAAAGGGTAAATTCTGCGCCTTTCAGTCTCTCTTTTTCTTCCCCTATTTTGGTGAGTTCTACAGAACCTTTCTTGAGCTGATTGATGGCCTCCACTTGAATCAATTCTTTTTGACCTAATTCAACTTGAAAGGCAAGTGGTTTCTTACTCAATTCATAGCCTTCAAGACTCTTTCTTTCAACAAATTGATAGGTTCCAGGTTTTAAACCTGTGAAGGTGATCTTTCCATCCTGATTGGTTGTAATCCCTTCTCCTCCTGCCACTATCTTTCCTTTGGCATCAGATAGGTCAAAGACAACTCCTTCTAATGATTTCCCATCTTCTCCTTTTTTGTGTAACAGCACTCCGCCTGTAGTGCGGCTATTTTCTTTTGTCACACTGACCAGCTTCTCAGGGTTAAATGGAATAGCAAAAGTGACAGGTGTTTCGTCAAGCTCATGACCGAATGGAGCCTTCGTTTCAACAAACTGATAGGTTCCAGGTTTCAGATCGTTGACGATGATCTTCCCGTTCTGATCAGTGACGAGACCTGTTTTTATCTCTTTTCCATTTGCATCTACAAGCTTAAATTCGGCTCCTTCAAGCACATCATCCTTTTCACCGAGCTTTGTGAGCTGGACAGCTCCAGTTTTAAGATCATTGATCACTTTGATCTCTGCTGGTGTTTTTTGTGCGACTTCGATGGTAAACGGATAAGGTTTATTTTTCTTTTCGTAACCATCAATACTCTCTGTCTCTACGAGCTGATATTTGCCCGGTTTGAGGTTATCGACAAAAAGCTTCCCATCTTCATCTGTTGTCAAATCTTTACGCACAACTTCGTCATTTTGATCCGTGACTTCAAAGCGAACACCTTGAAGTTTCTCGCCATCTTCCCCTTCTTTCATCACTTCTAATGCACTTGTTTCATATAGGTTCTTTTGCGAAATGACGACTGGTTCCTTTGGATCAAGTGGTACTTCAAATTTGATTGGTGTTTCATCTAACACATAACCATCTGGTGCTTTTGTTTCAATGAGCTGATACGTACCCGGTCTTAGTTCGTTTATCGTGATCTTGCCATTTTCTCCTGTGACAAGCGAACCTTTTAACTCATGCCCGTCTTGATCTAATAGCTTGAACTGTGCACCTTCTAGTCTCTCTCCGCCTTCACCTATTTTGCTCAATTCTGCAGAGCCTTTGATGATGTCATTTACGGCGGTTACAGTTGTTGTTTCTGTTTGATTTTCTTTAATGGTGAACGGCCATTTTTGCTGATTTAATTGATAGCCTTTCGGTGCGTTTGTCTCCACAAAATAATAGGAACCTGGCTCAAGATGTTTGAAAAGAATTTCTCCTTTTTCGTCCGTTTTCAAATGGGTTTGGACGGTCTCTCCAGATTCATTTTTCAGTTCAAATTCTGCATTCTCTAATGCAGCACCTGTCTCTTTGTCTTTTTTCATTAATTTGACATGCTGGCGTATTTCTTGGTTCTGCACCGTCATGCTATTTCCTGTTTTCGCTTGATCTCCTGATTCGTAAGGCTGATCAATCGTTACATGGATCGGTTCCTTCGTCTTAATATAACCATCAGGTGCTTTCTCTTCTGTCACGATATAGTCACCATACAGAAGACGATCAAATCGAAGAGCTCCTTCTTCATCTGTTGCCTTTGTTCCAATGACGATACCACTCGCAGCATCTGTCAGAGAAAAGCTTGCTCCTTTTAGCGCTTTTCCAGTACTTGCATCTACCTTTTTAATGGTTAAAGCACCAATCGCTCCTGTGCCATCTCCCATGCCAGCTGTGCGTTTGACCACAATTGAGGCTTCGGATTCCTTTTTGATTTCTTTTACATTTTCACCTCTAAACGTTACTTCGTTTTGAAGTGTACTTCCCACTTTATCTAAAATGAGAGATTGGTATTCTAAAATATATGGTCTCGTGATTTCTTCTTTAAATTTAATTTGAAAAGAATCTGGATCGAATTCAAGGTCTAGCTCATAATCCTTCCCTTTTTCCAGCTCTTCTCCTTTTGCCACTTGCCCCTTTTCATCTATTGTCGTCGAATAGAGATGAAATGAGTTTTCTATTATGGCTTGGTTACTGCTTGGATGATCTATAATCGTCGCATCTTGGACAGTTGATTGACCAAAGTTGATATTCAGTTTCCAATCAATGACTTTCCCTTGTTGATTTCCTGATTTGCTCGTGTATTTCCCTCCATTTGGAATGGACACTACAGCATTCACGTCTGATTCTTTTGTCTGTCCATCATAAAGGGTCGCCTTATTATCGTAGGTTTTCTGTACTAAATCCATTCCTTCAACACTTGTTTGATACGTGATTTTGTATGGGGAATCAATGGCTTTTTTGAAAATGACTTCGAAGCCTGTTTCTCCCTTTTCATTTTCAAGGAATTTGATGTCATAATGTTCTTTCGCTAATACCTCTTTTTCTTCTGCTCCATTTTCCCCGCCTTGTAAATCAAGCGAGTAAACGGTGATTGAATCTTTAAGCAAACGCTGATTTCCTTGAATGAAATCCTCGATTTTCGCCTCTTCTAAATGTTTCAAGTTATAGTTCACACCGATATTCCATGTGATCTCTTTTTTCTTTGCATCATAAGTTCCGTTCTTGAATCCATTTGACTGCGTGTATGTGTCAGGCGTGAAGATAGATTGATTTTCCTTCGTCAAATCCTTGCCATCTTCATTTACCCATTCAAGCTTTACATGATTACGCAGGTTCTTTTGATCCTTATCTGCTCTTTTTTCATAATCAAAAGCCGTTGTATATGTGACGGTATGTTCTGTGTTTATTTCTTTCATAAATTGAATATCAAATCCATTTGCATGTTCAACGATTAGATAGTCTGTGCCTTCTTCAAGCACTGAATTGCCTGTCGTTACTTTTAAACTATCTTTTTGCAGCGTCAATCCTTCGTTTGTAAACGTATCTTTTAATATTAGATTGTTCATCGTTTGTTGATCTTTGTTGAAGGTGATACGCCATGGAATGGTCTTGTTCTTGTAATTCGGTGTTCCATGACTTTTCGTTAGGATTTGCTGGTCAATTCTTTGCTTCCCTTGTTTGCTCTCTTTGCCAGCTGTTACCGTATTGATAATCTCTTCAGCTTCAAAAATCCGCTCGGCTGCTTTCGTTTGATAGGTGATGAGATAAGCTGATTGAATATCTTGATTGAATTGCAAGGTAAACCCGTTTTGTTCATCCTTTTTTTGAGGTTGAACTACATAATTTTCAAACGCTTTAGTCCCTGCTTCGTTGCCATTTTGATCAATTGTGACTTCTTTGACTTGAAATGAATCAGAAATCAGCGCCTGTGTGCCGTTAAAGTAGTCTTCTAACAAAGCGTCCTTTTGAGCCAGCTTTTTTTCGTTATAGTTATATCGAATTTCCCATGTAATTGTTTGTGTGACTGGATCGTAGTGAGCGGCTTTTTTATTTAAAGGACTGCCTCTTGTCACATTCACTGTTCCTTCTGCTGAACTGATCACTTTATCACCAGAAACAAGGGACGCTTTATTACGAAATGCAGATTGATCCTGATTCGTAATATCCGTTTCATACATTAAACGGTAAGCTAGATGAACGTCATCTTTAAATTCAATCGTGAAATCTTGACCATCTGCTGTTTGGCCGATTGTGTAGTGGTTTTCGTCAAGCAGCTGACCAATCGATGTTTCGCCATTTAGCTTTGTATCAATACGATAAAGCTTAATTGAATCTTTTTTCAACGCCTGACCTTCTTGAATCGGATCTAACAGTTTCGCTTGTTTCACATCTTCTAAATCCATATTAAAATCTACTGTCCATTGAATGGTTTCAGCATTGTAAGTTCGATTTGGTTCTCCCTTTTTAGAGACATTTGGGCCATTTGGAATGTATTTAATCGGGATGGATATTTTATCCTTTCCTTCAATCGGGGTAATGACCACTTCTTTTTCTTCAGTAATGACAGTTTTTTTATCTAATTGCGTCCACACTTGAAGTGTTCCATGAATATTTGAATATTGTTTAATAAAATCAGTGAACTCGATGGAGGCATTTCCGCTTTCATCTACAGAAAAATAACCAATGGTTGCCTGATTAAATTTCATCTCAAGACGATCGATTTTTTCATAAATCACTAATTCCTCTGGAACCTTGAAATGGAATTCATCCCCGCCATTATAGCTATGACCGTTCGGGATGGCCCACTCATAGTTAATGGAAATCAGTGAGTTGATATCAGGCTTTTCAACTGAATTTCCTTCCTGATCTTCAAATATTAATTTCGCATCAGTGAGGAGATTTTCTTGTATCAGCATTTGTTTTGAAACACTTTGCAGCCCTGCACGCTTGGACACGCTCACTTTGTTTTTTAGTAATTCATCTTCATCGTTTTGTTTCGTTTGAGCGGCTTCTTGATTGTTAGAAGCTTTATCTTTCTCAGATGAGATTGAGTCATCTTTTGGAAGGCTTTCTTCACCCTTATTTTGCTTTGTTTTCTCTTCTTGCTGAGTTATACTGGTGACATCGATGTCAATTGACCCTTCTAAATTTGGATCGATCTCGACATCTTCTTTAAATGTCACCGTCACTTCATTTTCTTTTGAAACGGTATACTCGCCAACAGTTATGTCACCCACAGTAATGGGTTCCTTCTGCTCCTTCTCTACCTGGATGGCTGAAGGAAGAGTGAGAACATACGGATATTGTTTTTTTAGATCAATTCCTTTTATAGACCAATGTACAGTGGCCTTTCTTACTTGCTGATCTTCCATGCTTGATAACTTATTGCCTTCGCTATCAGCAAACTCAATATCCCCATAAATGTTTTCTTGAATTTCTTTTGCTTGTGCCCCTGCTAAAGGCAAGATTCCTAATATACTAGACTGTATGACTAGCACTGTAATGAGTGCCAGCGACAATATTCTTTTCAATACATCCACCCTTTTCTAAAATTAATTTTCAACAACGATAAAAAAAATCATTCGTATACTGTCAGATCAATCACTCCGCTTCTGATCAATATTTTCTAAAAATTGCACCTTAAGACCCTATGAATAAAATGAGTTGATCAATCATGAGCTTGAAAGGTCATCATGAGTAGTGGTTAGAGTAACTGGATTGGGGTCTATAGAAATGGGGAATAGTGAGAGGATCGTGAAAAGATTAAATGTGAATTTTATATTTATACTGGAATGAACAATAAACGATGTGTACATGCATATATAAGCATGTATTCACATATGGTTCGTTCATATGAAGAAACAAGCATGTATCATATCGTATGTAAGGTGAGTCAGTTCAGCATTATATAAATCGCATTCCTTTCTACTCCCTTTCATATGGTAATCAAAAAGCTGCTGCGTTTTATTCTTACATTTACCGTTTCAACAGCAAAAAAATAAACAAAATGATCCATTTTTATAGGATTAATGGATCACTTATAACCTTTTAAAAGAAAAATATGGAGAATCAACGAATAACATTTGTTTTTGTCTAATTTTTTTCTCTTTTATCATTAAAAGTGAAGACAAAACACTTTAGCTAAACATTACAATCATTTCATGCTATATTGAGAACAAAACGTTCTTTATGATGACTTCATCATATAGAGGCAAGCCAAGGGAAGGAGTTAGTTGTTTAATGGAGCTTATTGATAATAAATCAAAGAGATGGATAAACATTTTAAAACTGCTTGTATCAAAAGATAAGTGGTGGAGCCTACAAGAGATATCGAATGAACAAATCGGTTCGGTTCGTGCCATTCAAAGCGATTTAGAACAAATGAAGTCGTTCCAAACAGAGAACGGAGAGCCGTTAATCCACATAAAGCCAAGACAAGGCATATCCATTTGTTATACACAGACGATACGAGTCGACTACTATATCAAAGAAATTCTAAAAGATACGATTGAAATTCGATTGATTGACGGCGTTTTCTTTGAACAAAACAGGTCTTTCTATGAATGGATGGACACACTGAATATCAGTAGATCCACATTGTATAACACCATTCATAAAATCAATTCGCTTCTTATCTCGTATGACATTGAGTTACGACCAGATAGTATGCAGTTCCATGGAAATGAGAAGGAAATTCGTCAATTTTTTGTGGAATTTTTGTTTGAAGTCTATGGAAGCAGGCTTTGGCCATTCGATGATATTCAAAAGCAAGATGCAGTTGATTTTTTACAAAAGCTATTTCAGGTGCTCGAAGTCAACCTACCTGATGTGGCTATAGATAAATTTTGCCTATGGCTCGCCGTTTCCATACACCGAGTGAGGAAAAATTTTTCAATACGACGCAATTATAGGTACTCAATGGATAAGGAAAAACAAACAGCTACAGCTAAAGGTATCTATAATCAAATCAAAAACTTGGAAGAACACGTTTGCCAAATGACAAAGGACACTTTTGGTGTTACGTTGGATCGTCACGAATTTGTCTTTTTACTGTTGATTGAACCAGCTATTGGCCATTATAAATCAATTGAAACTGTCGAAGAAAAATTGACGTTCTTTCAATCGCATACACCACACCTCTTCGAAGCTATTCATTCCTTTATCAATCAATTGGAGTTGATTTTTCATCAAGAGATAGCTAATCGCAAGGTGATGACACTGATTCTTCTCCAATATTATGTGTATTCTAGGGAAATTACCGTAAGAGATGGATTCCTTTTCAAAAAGAAATCGAGGTATTTATCAGAGGTAAAAAAACAGCTTCCTTACTTCTATTCGAGGATTACTCATATCATTCAAGAGTTAAAAACAGACGATATACTTGCTTCTTTTGTGAAAAATGAACGAGAATTGATTCGTATCATTACTTCTAACTGGAGGGGGCTTGTTCATTTGGAAATGGATCGGAGAAACGTGTTGAACATTTTTGTCATTTCAACATTAGGTTATAATCATAGTTTGTTGATTGCAGATTTAATTAAATTAAGATTGCCTCCTCTCATTCATATTTTCACAAGTCCAGAAAATACATTAAATGAACTGACAATGGATCGACTTGGGATTGATATGATTGTGACCGATACTGAGCTTCCTAATCAATTAGGACGGTCTACACTGCTGATCAGCTCTTTTCCAACAAAGAAAGAATTGGACAACTTGCACTCAAGATTGGTTGATATGACAAACTAATATTCACAAGAAAAGCTGCTGAGGAGCTCTCAAGCAGCTTTTTTGCTTCTGTATTAATGAAGCGCTATTTGTTCATTCATCAAATCAATGGCGTAAAGCGATTGCTCATATTCATCTAATAAAAGGTAAACTTTGAGCGGTGCAGCGGTTTGATCTGTCTGCTGCGTGAATAGGACACAAGTGAATTTTTCGATTCCTTCTGGCAGCTTGCTTTTCAGAAAAGGATGAAGAATAGGAGAGATTCGAAGGGTATCAACATCTTTCAGCCAAAGCTCATCTTGTAACGCAGGATAATGGTCAACCAAAAACTGACGAAACACTTCCAATGTACTCAAGGTAGATATCCTCACTTTCTTCTATTTATGGCTTTAAGCTTACCTAAAAACAAACATGTTCAACTCATCCTATGATCTTAGTCCGCCTAGTTTCGCTTACTACTAGAGACACGAATTCCTCTAAAAGATTGTAGATCAACTTTACTGCAATGGGTTTTCAATATGTATGACGTTTACTATATGAAATACGAATTCCAACCGATGGACCTATGATCATATTCTTATCTGTTTCTTTCGTGATGAAACGACAACTTCCTTCTACAAAATTCCATTTTTATTCTAAAAAGAGGAAAATAGGCAAAAAAGAACAGCTGCTCACTGTTCTTTTAGAAGTTATGAAAGGTCTGTCAAAGAGAACACTTCACCGCTCACTGCATCAACGCCTTCATGACAGTCGAGCTTTCCGCATAAAACATATTGTTTTTGCACATCGTCATAGACATAGATGGGTGTAAGTTCGAGGCGTTCTCTCAATGTTTCAAAGGCTTCTTTCGGAGATATGGTGATTTCACTAGCTGTTTGAGATGGATTGAGTATCCCGCATACTTGAAACATCTCTTTTTTATCTATGTAATTAATGGCTTCAAAAGTGCTGGCGTCAATGAAGACCTTGATCTTATCCATAAAACCACAGCCTTCTTGCTCATTCGTTTTTAATATCGCTTGGATGTAGCCATGATCACGGTGGAGTGTTTTTAGCACCCACTTCCCTGTATCCTTTGAATATTTTTGCGCCAAAAAGGTTCGAACCGCTTTGATACACGCAGCTTGCTCTTCTTTTGAGATTGGGAAGGTATCTGGTGAAGGCTCCAGTGACAAGGCTTGTTCAGCAGTAATGTCCTCGTTTATATCGATTTCCTTTTTTTCAAAGGCTTTGTTTAACGGTTCATTCCACTCCATGACCTGATACATGTGTATACAATGCGTTTCTTCACGTCCAATTTCAAACGGTATTGTTCCTGTTCCATCGTTCTTGACATAAATTTCTTCTAACGCATATATAGGGCGGATTCGATTCTGCTCGAAGAATGGCCAATCAAACCGCTGCACTTGCTGCTGGGCTAAATCCTCAATCCTATCAATGGAAAGCACATATTCTTCAGTTTTTAGTCGTTTTTTTGCCATAAATGGCCCTCGATGTATATAGTGAATGAGCTGCCCATGTTCATCCCATTTCACTTCGATTCTGCCTGAAGGCGTCACTTTCACACCATCTATTGCTTCTTCGAAAAAAAGTTCCCCTTTCTCCTTTTGATGCATGTGAAAATGCTCACCATAGACCAATCCTGTTTCTTTTTCGATCCATTGAATGACATGAGCTGGATAAGGCCTCTTAAATGTGACACCATTCTTCGCGAAGGTTTTGTCCATGACAAAAATGACCGTTTCAATCTGGCCTGTATTTAAGTTCACGTCAATCACAGCTGTGCCGTCCGGGTTTAGATCATCGTCCTCGGGTTCAGCTTCATGAGAGGGAAACCATTCCATATTCAATGTATAAACCGTTTCATTGAACATATTGACGTAGCGATAAAAACTGTGCCTTTTTAAATAGTAAAGATCTAAACCAAATTTCGCCTTTGTCTGATCGATCAGTTGTTGAATGTTTGCATTCATTTGTTTCACCTCAACATTCTGTTTTATGGAAGAAAAAAGATGACGATAAATCCGAATATGACAATCACTGATAATAATCCTAAAGCCATTGCCATCATGTTTGATTCCTTTGTAAAGCCTTTTAATCCATGCGCTTCCGTCGATCGGTCGATTTTTCTAAAGCGAAAGAGCATGCTTATATTGATAATGGCTAGAGCCATAACAAATAAGAAAATGAGAAACTTAGGTTCTATATGAAAAAATGGATCTTGCATCGTTTGAAAACTAAATGACTGGAAGAACATTAGTCCGCTCAATATCAATTTCCAAATGTTTTCCACTCTTTGTTCTTTCTCCCACTCTTTTCCCAATTTCTCTTTTTCATAAATGGCTACCTGCTCAAATATGGGAATGATAGACTTTGTTGATCCTTTTTTGATCAAGCCGTAAATGCCTTGAAGGAGCATGAAGATTCCTAAACAAAGAAAAAAATATGTAAATTGAATCTCAACTTTTTGAATCAAAACAAAAAAAATCAAGATCATCATGCCAAATAGCAAATTAGAGGTAACTACTTGTTTAGTCCTCATTTTTTTCAGTGCAGCTTGTTCCATGTAATACTCCTCTCCGTTTTAAATGTTTCTGTTGAACGCTCTATCTTTATTACGATTTTACCGAAAAAATGTTTCAATATTTTCCCTTTCCATTGCAGATTCCGTTTTTCTGCGGATCTTAAATTCTTTCATAAATAAAAAATAAGAATTAAACATTCATTTCCCATCAGTTCAACGAATGTCTAATTCTTAGAAAACCTACATTTACTTAATTAATTCTATTGTTTTAAATAAAATATCTCGTCATTTCACTTGGGCTGTATTCAATTTGATACGCAGGAGATAATTCACGTTTCACTTCTTTCGTGATTCGCTCTCCTTCTTGATTAAACTTTCTTTCCATGTCTACGCCATTTGGCAGTAAATCATCGGTTTCTTCGTCAAACCAGCGACCATACTGTATATTCCAATTCCAAATCTTTGAGAAAAGGGTATCGCTTACTGGTATATCATCTCTTTCTAAATGACATTGACAATGCCCGCATTGAAAAGGTTCTCCACCGTAATCTCCTTCAATTTTCACAAAAGGATGATCCACAAACTCTCGACAGCACACCCACTTTTTGAAGTTCTGACCGAACTCTGTCAGTTTAATCGAGTAATAACGCATGAAAGTTCGTTTTCCTTTCATGTCAAAAATCCCCTGATCAATTAATATCTTAAGTCGATACTCAATAAAATCATCCCCGATATACTGATCTAAATGACCAATGACTTCCCCTATCAGGCGTGGAGTTACGATGTACTCCTCTTCTGGCGCGGACTGATGAAGCCGCTTAGCCATTTTCACTAAATAAGCATCAAATTCATCTTCTGGTACGCTGATCGTTTGTCCTTTTTGCCATATCCGCAGCGTATCATTTTCTTTAGCAAATGAAAGCCATTCGTTTTGTAATCTTTCTCTTTCTTCTTTTGTCACTGTGTGAATATGCTCTTTACTCTCGTACAAAATTTTAAATTTTTCAGATGCAATTTCCCCGGAATGTCGAATATCCATTCTTCTTGTATTTGTATTGAACAGCTGATCAAATGCTGTCGTTATATTGATTACAGACAATTCAACCCTTTTTTCTTTTAATAAATAGACGGCATATCGCAAGCCAATTTGCTCATGGGCATTACTGCCTGTCCAGATGAGAATACGACTGCCTGCTTTTATCTCCTTTATTTGTTGAAGCATTTTATGCTGATCGTTGACCAAGTCATCAAAATAGCCAAATTCATTTGACATCACATTACGCAGCCATTCTATACGGTTCGCTTGTCCTTTATGTTCGTGTAAATGTAGAAGTGGTCCAATCGAATAAATATCATCAAAAGCGATGATATCATCTATTTGATCTTGCTTCATTTCACGTACTGCTTGTTTTAAACTACCGGCAGCTGCCGCCCCAAATATGATATGTATCATCATCCGTCTCCCTTTATCTTACAGTTTATTTCATCTTCACCTATTCATGGTTCTTACGTCAATTCTATTGAGTCAATTTCATTCAAAAGTATGACAAGGAGATCAGGTATTTACAGAAGTAATAAAGCAGAACTGCAGAGATAAGAATTTTTATAAAAAAAGCCCACGAAATGGGCCAAGGAACTACCCGAAATAAGCAGTTCCCACAATACAATACTAAATTTGTATGTTCACTAGTGAATCGATCATGTTATCTACCTTGCTCCATCACCTTCAAACTCTTCTGCTGAGAGATTCTGTCAAACGCCACCATCAAGATGGTCATGAGTAAAGCAAGAAGAACCGTTCCAGCGCTGATCCAGCTTAGGTGCAATATAGATGTCCTGCTCAATACAAGCCCTCCTAACCCCGAGCCTAAAGCAAATCCGAATTGAATAAACGATGTATTGACACTTAATGCGATATCAGGAGATTTGGGTACAAGTGTGACGAGATACAGCTGCTGAGCTGGAGATGTGCTCCATGTAGCAATCATCCATATCATGATCACCGCCACCATGACCACGAGATTCCCTGACACAAATGCCAGCAGCATCAGCATGATGATTTGTAGAATAATTCCGGAGAAAATCGTGAATGTTGGGCCTTTTTTATCTGCTGCAACCCCTCCAAGACTGGAGCCCAAAAAGCTGCATATTCCCGCTAGTAATAAAATGCCGCTGATTTCTGTGATGCTAAGGTTTGCTGATTCTTGCAGGAAGGGCGTTAAATAGGTAAATAAGGTGGAGTATCCTCCTACATAGAACAGTGTCACTGCCACTGCCAGCAAAATTCTCTTATCTTTTAATATTGATAATTGCATACCTAGCGTCACCGGTTCTTGTTCTTTCATAGAAGGGATGCGCCTATACACAACAATCAGCAGAATGAGCGTGATCAAGCCGATGGCTGCAAATAATGCTTTCCATCCGATCATGCTGCTTAGAAATGTCCCAATGGGCACACCTAAAACCAAGGAACTGCTTAATCCCATTAAAATGATGCCAATCGCTGTTCCTCTTTTTTCTCGTTCGACAAGACGAGTGGCCACAGCCATTGCCACTACAATGGCCGTCCCTCCACTAATTCCTTGTAAAACCCTTGTCATCAGCACCATTTCAAACGAATGGCTCACACTTGTGATGATATTACTTAAAATAAAAATGATCAGCATCCATGATAATATTTTTCTGCGGTCGATATTGATGGTCAGTGCAATGACAATCGGCGCGCCAATGGCTGCTGAGAGCGCTAATGATGTGACCAATAAACCAGCAGCAGATGTCGTGACCTGTAAATCATCTGCGACCATTTGAATAATTCCTGTAATGATATATTCGATCGTTCCAATTAAAAAGGCTGCTAAAGCAAGTAAATACACAACGGCTTTATTTTTCATAGTCGCTTTTCTCCTTTGGGCAATGTAGACGATTTATAGTTGAATGGGAATTTGAATTTCAATGAGTCTTCCTTCTTCATTTTCAGCCAACGGGTAATAAATCTCTCGGCCCGGCTGATCTTCTTTCACGCGGTATCCGTTATGTTCGATCCATGTCGCCAGGTCAACACAAGCAGTTTGTGCAAATGGAGAATCTGAATGAAATAAGAGCGTCGCCATGGTTTCTTCAGCTGGTAATGTGCGTATTGTGATGCCCTGAGGCAGAGAGCCTCTTATCGCTTTCGCGGAATACCCAACCTCAAATTCGAACTCACTTTCTTTAGCAATTGATTCCCTCCACAGCACGATTTGCGGCTCAGAGTTCAATTCTTGCGGATGTAACAAATGATGAAACGTTTGAAAGAAGGAAGGGATTTCGTCAACAGTTCCGTTGGATTGAAAAGACATGATGTGTTTGCTTTCAACCGATTTGATGATGACCTCTTGTTCTTTTTCAACACACCCCTCTCGTTTGATGAGGTGCATCCGCTCCTTAATACGCGCTAATTTCTGTTGTTCTTTCTCGATCAATTGCTGAATCTCACTCTCTTTCAAGAGAAACATGCCCTGAATCTGCTCGACAGAAATATCTTCACGAAGAAGCTGTCCCATTTGCTTTAACGTAAAACCTAATTCCTTGTATATAAAAATTCGATTGACCTCAAGCAGCTGCTCAGCTGAATAATACCGGTAACCAGAATCTTGATCGATCTGTTTAGGCTTTAATAAATCGATTTGGTCATAATACCTTAAGGTTTTGACAGGGACTTTACTTAACATAGAAAAATCGCCAATCTTGAACATCCTGCATCTCCTCCGTTTTGTTGATCTGATCAAAGTATAAACCTTTCAGTAAAGGGGAAAGTCAATAGAAGAATTTAATATTCATTCGTATTATCATTAGATTAAGTTGAAGAATGCAGACTCCAACTTCGCATTCATTATCTATTAAGCATTCAGTCACCATGAAATAACTGCTGTTACGCAAAAAAACCTAGATTTCTTAAAATCTAGGTTTTGCTAATTTTTTGATTCTGATTACATGCACACAATTCGAGTTACTTTGTAAATTTACATCTATTATCGATTAAAGTTTTTCTAACAATCCCATCTGTTCAACAATCTTTATATCATTCATAAATCGTTGTAAACTTACTTTATGCTCTTTTTTTTGAAAATCTGTTGAATAACCTAAGCATATATTAAAAATACTCTAACCTTTCTCCATTTCCACTATAAAAATAATTCGTCAATACTCCATTATTTTCACTTGCAAGAACCACAACTGTAGCCATCTCTAATCCATATTCTATATCTTCTTTAGAAATCGTTCGATCTTTTTTCTTAGCACTCATGAATTCATGACTATGAATAGAACGAATCCTACCTTCAAGTAAATTGAGTATAGACTTCTTATAAATGACATACACACTGTGAATATGACTTTTATCAGGACAATAGGGATCTTGTAAAATGAACTTTATACGTTCATCTTCTTTTTCAATTTTTATTGCATCAAGTTCATATAATAAAATTTGATCAATTTCTTCTATTTTCATAGGAGGAAAAGTATCGGCTACATCGGTTTTATCTTTCATTTGATCACTCCAACAAATGAAATAAACCGCTCACCGCTCTTACTCCAAACAATCCAATCTTTCAAGACACTTCAACATGTTTCCACTTTTAAAGAAATTGAATATGGCTCCCTCACTAAATCGCTCAGCTCTCACAACCCCCATGATGAGTGCAAGAACACACTGCGCATTTAAATGTGAGAGGTCCACATTCTCGATATCGTTCAATCCACCTTCAATGCCATTTTCTTTGAGGATTTCTCTGTAGCGGATAAGCTCCAGCTCTTGATGTTGTTCCGCAAAGGTATAGACATCTTCGATAAAGTGACGGACCGTTTCGGAATAATGGACAAAAGGCATCTGGATTGGGCGTTCAGCTGTTCCATCATTTTCTTGGTCGATCACCCATTCTCCGATATGGTCCTCGCGGAGCATCGGTATGTATTTTGTTAGACTCTCGAATTGGCTCATCTTTATCCTCCTCTATTCATTCATATGGTTTACTCTGATCGACACCTATGGATCAGTATAAAAAAAATCCGTGATCATCCTACCAGCTAGACACCAGTATTCAAATCACGGACAGTTTTATTTACTTCACTTTTTTACACTCTAGCCATTGATACAACGGTCTCCACATGCGCCGTATGCGGAAACATATCAACTGGCTGCATGTATTCGATTTTGTAGTCTTTTGACATGTATTCAAGGTCTTTTGCTAGTGTGGATGGGTTGCAAGAGACGTAGACAAAGCGTTTTGGTTTGACTTGTTTGACGGTGTCTAAGAAGGTGCGCTCGCAGCCTGTTCTTGGCGGGTCGACGACGATGACGTCAGGGCGGAAGCCTTCTTTGACCCATTTTGGTAGCCAATGTTCAGCTGTTCCTGTTACATAGGTCGCGCTTTTCATGCCGTGTTTTTTGGCATTTTTCTTGGCATCATCAATCGATTCTTTGATGACATCCATTCCTCGTACTTCTTTGGCGCCATCTGAGAGCCACATCCCAATGGTCCCAACGCCGCAATATGCATCGACAACCTTTTCTTTGCCTGTCAGTTTGGCCGCTTTTTTCGCTTCATCGTAAAGCTTTAGCGTCTGCTTCGGATTCAATTGGAAGAAAGCACGTGCACTCAATTCAAATGAGACGTCTCCTAAAAATTCTTGAATGACCATATTGCCAGCTAGGTGAGATGTTTTATGGCCGAAGATGACCGACGTTTTTTCACCATTAATATTGTGCATAATGGACGTCACTTCAGGCAGACGTTTTTGAATGGCTTCGGCTATTTCTTTTTTCTTTGGAAATTCAGGTTTTGATGTGACAAGAACGACTTGTACTTCCCCTGTTTCAAAGCCGACACGCACGACAATCGATCGTACGTCGCCTTTTCTTGTCCGTTCATTGTAGACCGATACGCCGAATTTCTCTAAAATTTTGCGGACAACGCCTGTTGTTTTGTTCGTTTTTGGATGCTGCACGATACATTCCTTGATCGGTACAAGCTTATGGGAATTTAGTCCATAAAGTCCTGCAATGATGTCTCCGCTATGAGAACGTCCTACTTGGAACTGACTTTTGTTTCGGTAGTGCCACGGATCTTCCATGCCGATCGTTGGCCGAATATCAAGCTTTTCAACAGATAGCTTTGTATGACGCTCCATTGATTGAATGACAATATCACGCTTTTCATTTAGTTGCTGCTCATACGCCAAATGCTGAAGCTGACAGCCGCCGCACTGTTCGTATACTGGGCAAGGCGGTTTGACTCGATGCTCGGAGCGCTTTCGCACTTTTCTCACTGTGCCTTCTGCATATTTTGCTTGGACATTCGTTGCTTCAACCACCACTTCCTCACCTGGAAGCGCGCCTGGGACAAAGACCACTTGCTTTTTAAAATAACCGACCCCTTCACCATTAATGCCAAGGCGTTTAATGGTAAGCGGGAACTGCTGTCCCTTTTGCAAAAGGGCACCTTGCTGTTTTTCTTTCACTTTATTCTCTCCGTTCTATTTGAACCCTTAATAGGTTGTCTTCATTTTATTCCATCTCATTAGTATACCACGTCTTAGACAAAGAGAGAAAATGCCTTTCATTTATTTATCTGTCTCAATGCTTCTCCATAAATATAAAGAAGCGTAGCTTAAATATGGTGTCCATTCCTTGCTTAGCGCTGCCATCTCTTCTTTTGTCGGTTTTTCAGGCAGGTCGAAGTGTCGTTTGATTGCGTTTTGAATGCCAATATCTGCCACCGGAAAAAGATTTGGTCTTCCAAGCCCATTCATAAGCACATTTTGAACCGTCCAAGGTCCAATCCCTCTAATCGGAAGCAATCGCTCTTCCACCTCCAGATCAGATAAATCGTGTAATTCCTCTAAACAAAGTGAGCCGCTCACAATTCGTTTCGATACATCGATGACATATTCTGCTTTTCGCTGACTAAATTGAAGCTTTCTCAAATCATCTGTTTCAAGAGAAGCAATGGTTTCTGGTAAAGGATCGAACCATACACCTTCTATTTGCTCGCCGTACGTATGGACAAATCGTTTCGTGAGCTCGTAAGCAAACGAAAGATTAAGCTGCTGATGAATGATGCATTTCATTAAACAATGATATAAATGAAAATCCAGCATGAGCGGCGTTCCAATATGCTGCTCAAAAATGGACCCTAGATTGGTTTGAGAAAAATGGTCTTGAATCATGTGTAATTGATGCTCCATGCCAAATATCCGTTTCACCTCAGAAAGAAGGGGTTCCTCTGGGCCGTTTGATCGCACACGGAACATAGGCGCATCTTTTGTTCCAGTAGCTTGAACGATGACCACGTACGGTTTTTGCTCTAATCTGATCGGCACTTTTATTTCTCTTTGACTCAAATCGACTGCTTTTAATGGATCACTTGATAAGCGTCTAAGCACTTGATCGAAATGATACGGCGGCTCTACCGCAAGCTGTTTTTCCCACATACATGTCCTCTTCCTTTCTGCAAACATACGCAGATGTGATTGTTTCATTTTGCATGAATGATTCTCTAGATTGAATACTTTTAAACATAAAGAGTACAAGAATTTATCAGTTATATCTTCCTTATTTGTGGTCATTCTCCTTTTGGATAGATGAAAGTTTTTAGTCGAATTCAGCTAAAATTCGACAGCATCCTGCAACATTTTAGGCTCATTTTCCTTAAATTAGAAATAGAACCTCTGGGTGATATCTTCCATTCCAAAAATATTTGTATAATTATGACATATCAAGGAGGTGAACAAAGAAATTAGCGGATTAGGCAATCATTTGTTTTATCTTGCAGGAACATATTTACCTCATTGATGACCGGCTTCACTTAGTTTCACATTTTACAAAAAAGAAGACCCAAAATTTAAAAACAAAGGAGATCCGACCAATGAAAAAAACAATTCTTTCTGTTGCCCTTGCCACTGCTGTTTCTTCGACACTGCCAGTATTCGCTGACGCTGCTGAGCCAAAAACTTCAGCACCTGTTTCTACTACACTTCAGCAAACTGTCTTAAACAAAGCTGCTGAAGGTAAAGCATCTACAACTGCAGGAAACGTTAATATTAACTTTGATGTACTTGGTATTGCAAATGCATTAATCAATGCTGCAAATGCTAACACAAACCGTGAAGGCTTTGTCAAAGGATTAATGGAGTCTGCTTTCTATGCTGCCGGCGCAAAATACAATGTCATGGTATTTAACTTAAGTCAAGGTTATGAGACTCGTTTCAACGGCGTCAAAACGTTTGCTACTGTGAAATACGGAAGTATTACGTACGGAGTCTGGGTATTTGAAAATGGATCTTTCACAAACAAAGGTGACGGCGGCTACATCAACTGGGCATTTAGAGGCTGGTTCGACCGTAATGGTGGTTTCGTCAACTTCCGTCGCCCTTAATTCTCGGTTTTATCCATCAATCATACACGCACATTGAACCGATCTCAAAAATGAGATCGGCTTTTTTTATGAAGAAAACGTATAAGTTCACCGGCGCTGCTTCATGATATAATGCAAGTCTGGAGGGGTGCACATGCTGAGAAAACTTGCAGTGACAAAAAACGGCGACTTGATTGAACATGCAACATTGCAGCAGCTTTCAAGCCCCGATATCGCCTGGTATTGGATTGATTTTCATGCGCCAACGGAAAAGGAAGCAGCGCTTTTAAAGGAATATTTTCATTTCCATCCACTCGCGATTGAAGATTGTTTTCATTATTTACAGCGGCCCAAGCTTGATTTTTATGAAGGATATTTGTTTTTCGTGCTGCATGCCCTTAATCAAAAAACGCTTCGTTCTGAGGAAGTCGATCTGTTTGTTGGTGAAAACTATATCGTGACCTTTCATTTGAAAGAAGCGCCGTACGTTGAACGTGTGATTCGAAAGCTCAAAGGCTCTGATAAAGCGAGAAACAGCGGACCTGAGCATATTGCCTACATGCTGATTGATGAGCTTGTTGATGATTATTTCCCTATTATTTATCAAATTGAAGACAGGCTGAATGAAATTGAGGATGAAGAAGGGCATAAAACGTATGGCACGCTGATGAACGAAGTATTTGGGATTCGATCCGATTTGCTCAAACTGCGAAGAACGATTATCCCAATGAGGGACCTTTTATATCGTATTGTGAACACGAATATGATGAAAAGCGATCCAAACCGCCATGCTTATTTTAATGATATTTATGATCATCTTTTGAAGTTAACCGAGATCGTTGAGTCAAACCGTGATATGACAGCCGATTTGCGAGACAGCTATCAGACGCTGAATTCCAACCGGATGAATGCGATCATGATGACATTGACCATTGTATCGACCATTTTTATTCCGTTGACCTTTATTGTTGGGGTGTACGGAATGAATTTTGACAACATGCCTGAATTACACTGGAAATATGGCTATTTTGGCGTGCTGATTTTTATGGGCCTCCTCGTCACGGGGATGCTTTTGTGGTTTAAACATAAAGGGTGGTTTAGGATTTTTAAATAATGTTTGACTCTTTTTCACGTCATCACCCTCTTTTGTTTCAGCGTAAAATCAGAGAAGGATAATCAAAAAGCCTGCAGATTTTCTGCAGGCTTCTTTCTATAGCTGAGGCAGATGCCATACTTTTTCAAGCATGAGATCGTCTAGACTTTTAAAGGAATATCCTTGTTTTTTCAGAGCGGTGATGGCATCATCCAGCGCTTCTGCATTGTCTCTTGAGACGGTATGAAGTAAGTAAATGGCACCTGGGTGTGCCTGCTTCATCATTTGATCGTATGCATACTGTTTTCCTTTTTGATGATGGATATGCCAGTCCACAAACGCCACTGACCAAAAAACGGTTTGGTAGCCGAGCTGTTTTGTTTCTTTTAATACCCTTTCACTGAACACACCGCGCGGCGGACGAAGATAGAGGTTATCCTGTTTTCCTGTGATTTTGTAAACATCTTCATTGACACGGTCCAGTTCTTCTTTGATTTCTTTTGTACTCTTTGTTGTTAAATCAGGATGGTGATAAGAATGGTTGCCAATGATATGACCTTCCTCTGCCATACGTTTGACAAGCCCCGGCTGGTCCTTTACAAAATGACCTGTCACAAAAAAGGTGCCTGGTACTTGATGTTTTTTCAGCACGTCTAAGATCTTGGGTGTGTACCCATTTTCATAGCCATTGTCGAAGGTAAAATAAATCTCTTTCTTTTTCGTGTTGCCTAAATAGAACGCATCATACTTTTTTAAGAGTGCCGTCAATTCTTTGCCCGCATCCGGCGGCCTGTGCTCTTTACTTTTCGCAAATCCCCAGTTAATGGGCTTATTAGACACGGCTTCCGCTTCTGAGAGAGGCATGGAAACAAAAAGCGCACATAAACAGATCAGCATGAATTTTTTCATTTACGTCACTTCCCGGTTTTTCTTCTATTGTGCAGAATAAGACCGAGACTCATACACCGATTCACCTGCCAATTTAAAGAAAAAAGCCCGCACCGCGCGAGCTATTCTTCCTTCCAATCATTTTTAAACCGTTCATATTTCGCTTCCAGGTCGTCAATCATCTGGATCAGTCTGTCTATATCCTCAACGTCTGTTGATTCAGGATCTAATGAATCAATCACATTCATAAACATATCTAATCGGTTCTTTAAATAATCAACCTGCTGCTCTTTGCTGTCTGCTGCCTTACCCATCGATACACTCCCTTTAGCATTTGTTTATAGCTTATCTTTTTTTCCTTTGTAAATCAATTGTGTCCCTCTTGCGTATAACCGTGATGAGGCTTAAAATTAACTGTTGGCGGGTCTACGTTTGCCCGAATGAAAAGGAGATAGATACCATGAACCAAAAAACAGCACTTCGTCCGATCACACCTGCATACGACCCTTGGGAAGCCTATCTCGATGTGCAGGATTACGGAGAAATGAAGCTGACTAATATTGAATTTACGACAACAACGCTGTGTAACATGAGATGTGAGCATTGTGCGGTCGGCTATACCTTACAGCCTAAGGATCCGAATGCGCTGCCGATAGATTTACTGCTTCGCCGTTTAGATGAAGTTCCGCTTCTGCGCTCACTCAGTATTACAGGTGGAGAGCCCATGCTTTCTCTTAAATCTGTACGGGAATATGTCGTCCCTTTATTAAAGTATGCCCATGAACGCGGCGTCCGTACACAGATCAATTCAAATTTAACCCTTGATTTAGCGCGGTATGAAGAAATTATTCCATACTTAGATGTCCTTCACATTTCACATAACTGGGGCACTGTCGAAGAGTTTGCAACGGTCGGTTTTGCCATGATGGATCGAAAACCAACCTTTGAGCAGCGCGAGAAATTATTTAACCGCATGATTGAAAATAGTCAGGCACTTGTCAAAGCGGGCGTAACCGTATCCGCTGAAACCATGCTGAATAAGCGCACGCTTCCATATATCGAACACATCCACCGGCAAATCGTCGAGGAAATGAAATGCCAGCGCCACGAAGTTCACCCGATGTACCCAAGTGATTTCGCCAGCGCCCTTGAATCATTGACGCTTCCGCAAATGCGGGATGCGATTCATCAGCTGCTTGATATTCGTGATCAAAACACATGGATGCTGTTTGGCACCCTGCCCTTTTATTCATGCAGCACAGATGAAGAAGACCAGCGACTCCTCAACCGATTGCGCCAGGAGAAAAATGTCACGGTACGAAATGACCCTGATGGACGTTCACGGTTGAATGTGAATATTTTTGATGGGAATATTATTGTGACAGACTTTGGCGATACTCCGCCGCTTGGAAACATTGCAACTGATACATTGCAATCAGCCTATACACGCTGGATGAACACAAAATTAGCAAAAGAACTGAATTGTCATTGCCCAAGCGTGCAGTGCCTCGGTCCGAATGTTTTAGTGAAAAACAGCTATTATCAAGATGTTGATTTTACTTCTCGTACAGCCAGGGGGTAACCGATAGATGGACGATACATTTCTGACAGTAGTCAAAAACAAATACATTGAAATTCTCCTTGTTGGACTCATTCTTTGGCTTGCTGTCTTTATGATTAACAAAGCCCTTCAAATTTTCTTTAAACGAACTGAGTTTATAGAGGACAAGAAGAAGAAAACGATCGAGAGCTTGGTCAAATCGGTCACGCAATACACCGCTTCGATTTGCTTTGTGCTCTATGTCATTTCTCTGTTCTTTCATGACTTTGGGAAAATCCTTGCGGGTGCTGGTGTTGCTGGGATCGTCATCGGTTTTGGCGCCCAGACGCTGATTCGTGATATTTTAGCAGGCGTTTTCCTCATCTATGAACGTCAGATTCATAAAGGGGATTATGTGACGGTGAATAACCTCTTTAATGGAACCATTGAAGAGATTGGTCTCCGCTCATTGCAAATTAGAGAATGGAGCGGCAAGCTGTTAACCATTTCTAACGGGGATATCCGTCAAATCCAAAACTATAACATGCACTACATGCGGATTACGGAATCTGTGTTAATTAGCGCGAATCAAAACCCAGATATCGCCTTTCAAGCACTTGAATCAGCATGTGACAATTTAAATCAAATGCATCATGATTTTCTTAAAAAAGACGAATTTCAAAACGCCATTGAACCCTTTCAAGTTCATGGAATTATGGGTCTGAATAAGCTGAATCGCGGGATTGAAATCACAGTAAAGGGAATGGTCGAAGACGAAAAATACTTCGACGCCGCCCTCGCTGTGCGAAAAGAAATGATCAAACAACTTCATCAGCATGATGTCAAATTGCTTGAGGATCTCGCTTATCCCCAGCCTGCAAAATAACCTCATATATGATGGGGTTATTTTTTATATACAAGTTGCCGGGCTGACTCGGGCTTGCGAGAAACTTGGAACACTTGAACATTCGCTAACAATTCTTTTCATTTCAGCCCTCTTACTTCTATCCTCTTGACTGATTCATGTATAATAGATAGCAGAATGATTTCATGCAGCATGGGGACCCTCATACTGTGTATTTTCTAAGTGAAAGAGAGTGAATAAGATGGGTCGTAAGTGGAACAACATTAAAGAAAAGAAAGCATCAAGGGATGCCAGTACAAGTCGTATTTACGCAAAATTCGGGCGTGAAATCTATGTGGCTGCCAAACAAGGTGAGCCAAACCCAGAATCAAACCAAGCACTTCGTTTTGTCCTAGAACGTGCAAAAACATATAGTGTCCCAAAACATATCGTGGACCGTGCCATTGAAAAAGCCAAAGGCGGTGCGGAAGAGAACTTCGATGAGCTGCGCTACGAAGGATTTGGTCCAAACGGATCAATGGTGATCGTTGACGCCCTCACCAATAACGTAAACCGGACAGCTTCAGATGTTCGAGCAGCATTTGGGAAAAACGGTGGAAACATGGGCGTAAGCGGCTCTGTTGCCTACATGTTTGATGAAACAGCTGTCATCGGTGTCGAAGGAAAAAGTGAAGAAGAAACGCTTGAGCTTTTAATGGAAGCAGACGTTGATGTACGTGACATCATGGAAGAAGATGAAACGGTGATTGTGTACGCTGAACCAGATCAATTCCATCAAGTACAAGAAGCATTCAAACAAGCCGGCGTAGAAGAATTCACTGTCGCTGAAATCACAATGCTTCCGCAAAACGAAGTGACATTAGATGATGAATCGAAAGCACAATTTGAAAAGCTGATCGATGTATTAGAAGAGCTTGAAGACGTGCAGCAGGTTTATCATAATGTGGATTTAGGGGAATAAAAAATTTAAGCCATAGTAGTCGTTGAGTTCATTCAACTTCTACTATGGCTTTTTTTATTTTCTTTAAAAATCATGGATAAAGCGTTAATGTCTCCCCTATTAATAAAAGGAGATTAATTCATCCCTTGAAATCCAAACGTCAAGTGATCCTGAACAGGAATCCAAGCGCCGATTCCTTGTGAGGTCACGTTTTTTACGACGAGTTTTCGTTTATTTCCTTTTAGCACAAGGTACACTTCTCCGTATGTGACCTTACCTTTTTCGTTAATCGCTGGTGCATAGGCATGAAGCGATGCTGCTTTTTTCGGAGAGACGTGGTATGACTGATCTCGTTTTGTTCCTGCACCAATCACAGTGTCAAAAGCGAGGGGCAGCTTTGTTTTTTGAATCGCTTTTTGCATCATCAATGTTTTTACATCTTCTGGGTTCGGCACTTTTGCTGTGAGCCCGCCGCTTACTTTCACCTGCTGCTTTTGAACGTATTTTCCAATGGCTGTTTTATTGCCGCCTCTGTTATCAATGTGGTTTGTATTCACTTTTTTGTATTCCCAGTTGGCGACCGTTTCGTTTGAATCGTAGCTCAGCGCCCATCTCCCGAGGAAAATGGTCGCACGGTATCCAACAGCTAATGGCGTCCCTGAAATGCTGGATTCATTCAGCATTTTAATCAAATGAGTATTCTCAATCGGTACACTTGTTGTTTTGAACAATTCAGCCGTCAGCTCGCTCGGCTGGAGCAGCGGCTGATCCTGTGACGCGTTTGGATACGTATTCTCCTTGGAGATACTGGCGACAGAAGATGGCACTTTAAATGGCTTTGCCGCCTCCGCAGGAAAGCTGTATAGAAAACTTAAGGATAAGAGAACAACAAACATGATGCGGAGCATCTTTTTCATATCATCACTCTTTCTCATTCATTTTTCCATAGTATTTTCCGCAAAGACGTCCCTTATCCACAAAAGATTATAAAAGGAAAAATCCAATCGCCATAATAAAATAGGCAGCGAGTAATGTGGCGCCTTCAAACCAGTTTGTATCCCCATCATTTGATAAAATCACCGTGAGCAGCACAGAGGATGCCATCGCAATGAGCTCTGGCAAGGAGAAAATGAGCGGCATCTGCTTATTAAAAAATAGCGAGCTGATGACTAGGATTGGCGCGACCATCATGGCAACCTGAAGTGTGGAGCCAAAGGCAATTTCCACTGCTACATCCATTTTGTTTTTATACGCCATGATGACAGCTGAGGCATGTTCTGCGGCGTTGCCGACGATGGCCACAATAATGACACCGATAAACAGCTCACTCCAGCCAAACTGTTCTCCTACCGTATCAAATGTATGAACAAGTCGCTCTGAAATGTACGCAACTGCGATCGTCGAGAGCAGCAAAATGACAGTGGCAAACTTCCCAGACCATTCAGGTGTTTCTTCTTCCGTCTCCGCTTCACCTTGCACGCTCTCCTGCTTGGCAACATAGACACCACGGTGGCTGACTAGTTTGAAATAAAGCGCTGCAACATAAAGCAAAATCATCACAATGCTGATCCCAATGCTTAAAACAAACTGCTTATTCTCTGCCATCTCCATCGAAAACACTTCTGGAATGACAAACGCTACAATGATGGCAAACATGAGCAAGCCTGAATTGTGCCTTGCATCATGGACATTGAACACTTGGCGCTTATATTTTAATCCACCAACAAAAAAAGACAGCCCCGCCACAAGCAGTAAATTTCCGATGACTGATCCCGTTAATGAAGCAAGTACGATGGCCGTCAGTCCTTGCTTCAAGGCAAAAAACGATATGATTAATTCCACTGCATTTCCGAATGTGGCGTTTAAAAGTCCGCCAATTCTAGGTCCCGCAATGATGGCAAGACTTTCTGTGGCTCTTCCCATAAAACTAGCAAGACCAATAATGGCGATACAATAAACGGTAAACATGATGACCTGCGGGAAATGAAGAAAACTGCCAATCACCGATAGCGGAACACCGATTGCGACAATCACAAGAAATAAACGATTCATACAGCCATTCTCCTTTACATATGTCTGACTGTTATTCTTTCGTGAGTGCCGTCATCGTATACATTTTAGATTCGCGCGTGTGAGAAGGTGATATCAATACTCTCTTTCACGGACTGCACCATAGAGCAGTGCTTCAATGCAAGGGTGATCATTTTATCGATTTGTTCATCAGATGTATTGATGTCTTCAAATAAGATATGTAAATGAATGCAGGAAATGTTGTTTACAGCTCCTGCCCTTGTCGTTTCAGGTGTGATCGTCATCCCTTCATAGGATATTCGCTTTTTACGGCATACATGAATGAGCATTTCTCCAAAGCAGCCTGCAATGGCTGAGGTGAGCAATTGAGATGGGCGGTACCCCAGTTCTTCTGTTCCTGAAATAGGCAGCTGCCTGTCCTCAATAAGTGCGTTCCAATGATCCTTTTCGTATGTCAGCTTCATTCCTTTTCCACCTTTCTATTGAAACCCCTCTGGTTCCATTGTACGATGAAAGCATGAACTTGTAAGGAGCATCTTATGTCGAGAATTCACTTTATGATTTTAATTTTACTGGTATCCGTATCCGGTTTTTCACAGGGTGCATTACTTCCTGTCATTTCCATTATTTTTGAACATGCCGGCACTTCTCCTACGTTAAACGGCCTGCATGCCACAGGCTTATATCTCGGTGTGCTGCTTGCGTCTCCTTTTATGGAAGCACCGCTTCGCCGGTTTGGATTTAAGCCGTTAATCGTCATTGGAGGCGCTGCTGTCTTTTTAAGCTTGTTTAGCTTTGTGTTTTTTGAATCTTATGTCGTCTGGTTTTTCCTCCGGCTCATGATCGGGATTGGTGACCATATGCTGCATTTCTCTACACAGACGTGGGTGACCTATGCTTCATCATCAAGAAATCGCGGACGAAATATTTCATTGTATGGATTATCATTTGGACTCGGTTTTGCCGCCGGCCCTTTTTTAACGCCGCTCATTGAGATCAATCCAGCCTTGCCTTTTATTGTTTCTGGTGCCGTTAGTTTATGTATTTGGCTGCTTGTGTTTGTTTTAAAAAATACATATCCAGATACAGGCGAAGTGCAAACGTCAGAGCAGACAAACAGTTTGAAGCGCTTTAAAAAGGCCTTTCAATTTGGCTGGGTCGCCTTTATGATGCCATTTTGCTACGGCTTTTTAGAAACGACGCTTAATAGTAACTTCCCTGTGTATGCACTCAGGAGCGGTGTGACAGTAGATGCAGTTGCGTTTATTTTACCTGCGTTTGCCATTGGGAGCATTGTCTTTCAGCTTCCTCTTGGGATGCTCAGTGACCGGTTTGGCAGGCGCCGCATCATTTTATGTGTGACACTCGCTGGATCATTCTTTTTCCTTTTGGCAGGGATTTTCATTCAATCCGTTTTGGCTGTGGCCATCTGTTTCTTTATCGCTGGAATGGCTGTAGGCTCTACCTTCTCGCTTGGCATCAGTTTTATGACCGACTTATTGCCAAAGCATCTTCTTCCCGCCGGGAATTTAATGTGCGGGATGGCGTTTAGTGCAGGCAGTATTCTCGGGCCGGTACTCGGAGGATTCTTTGTGCAAACGTTTGAAGGAATGAATTTACTTTACCTTGTCAGCATCGTGATATTATTTGTGTTTTGCTGCGTTCGATTTGGGAAAACGCAGGCAGTGCTGGAAAGTCACTAAAATGGGGGATACATCGTTGTTTACATATCACATCACAAATGAATTGACTTTGGCATCTCTACAATTAGATGATGCGGACTCACTATTTAGCCTTATTCAAAACAATAAGGCCCATTTAGGGGAGTGGCTGCCTTGGGTTCATCAATGCCAAAGCGTAGAAGCGGTCAAAACGTTTATTCAATCAACTCAAACCACCTACAATGAACAAAAAGGGTTGGAAGCTGGCATTCAGCTGAACGAGCAATTAATCGGTGTGTTCCGTCTGTTGATCAACAATTAGGCAATATCGGTTATTGGATTGATGAAGACGCGCAGGGACAGGGCATTGTGACAGCCATCGTGAAATATATGACAGATACCTTTGCTCCTAAAGTCGATGGAATTGAAATTTTTTGTCCTGCTGGCCATGTCAGAAGTGAACGTGTAGCGATAAACGCAGGGTTTCAGCATGATCCTCATTACCAGTCAAAACCTGATACAGCTTTTATTCTTAAGCGATATATACGATTGTCGAAATAAAAACTCCCCTGCATCTATGCAGAGGAGTTTTTTCATTTAATGATAACCATTTTGCCCGTTTGCACTGCCGCTTGTTTTGTGCTTTGGCTGATGGCCTTTGTTTTGTTTCGTGTTGCTTCCGCCTTTTTTCGATTGTTTGGACATATGTGATTCCCCCATCCATCAAGATTGAACATGTTCGTTCTTCTTTAGGATGCCCGGATTTCTTCACACCTTGCCTGGTACGATTTTACGCTTATGTAAAAGCGCATTGAGCTCGCCGCCAAGGATGATCATGATGCCGGTTAAATAAAACCAGATCATTAAAATAATGATTCCCCCAATACTTCCGTACATCGCACTGTAATTAGCAAACTCGCCTACGTAAAATGAGAACAGCATGCTCACCAAAATCCATCCAATCGAGGCAAAAATAGCGCCTGGCAGAACAAATTTCAATTTCAATCTAATGTTTGGGGCGAAATAGTACAAGGCTGTAAACACAATCAATAAAATCAGCGGGCTAATGATCCACCTCATGGCCGTCCAAATGGTGAGAAAGGCATCTGACTGCCCGACTAATTCAGCGAGAAATAAGCCAAGTTCTTTTCCAAAGACAGGCAGCATTAAGGCAAAAATAATCGTAAGAACCATCGCTATCGTTAAGATGATGGATGTTAAACGTACGAGAATGAAGGAACGATTTTCCTCAACTTCGTAAGCATGGTTAAATGCTCTGACGACGGCATTAATCCCGTTAGATGCAGACCAAAGGGCGGCAATAATCCCGAATGACAGCAATCCGCCGTTACGGCTGTTCAGTGTCTCTTCGGCAATGGATTCAATCATCGAAAGCGCTCCTTCTGGCGCATAACCAGAGATGACGCTTAGGACATCCTTCGACGTCAGCGGCAAATATCCAACGAGCGTCAGCACGAAGATGAGAAACGGAAATAATGAAAGCAAAAAGAAGTAAGCAAGCTCAGCAGATTTTGCCGGTCCTTCATGCAGCAAAAAGCGTTCAATTAACGCTTTAATAAAACCCATACGCCTCATCTCCAATGATCAATCTTTCTATTTTGATCGAAAGTGATCCTTTGTTTCTTCAATAATCTCTAATACTTTTGGGGTTGTTTCCTTTAACTGATTGACTTGTTCATTTAAAAATGACAAATCATCTGAGACTGTTCGCATCAGCTGCTTCGTTTCTTCCATTTTTTCTTTCATGCAAGCAGAAATTCTGGCTGGCTCCTGACGGTATTCCGCCAGCTTTTCCTGACAGTCATCCCATTTGTCTTTAAGCGCGATTCTCGTTGGCCGATGAAATAATGTCAGCAGTGCGCCGCAAGCTGCTCCTATCACAGCTCCACGAAGCATGATTTGATTTTTTTCTTCCATCTCGTCTGATCTCCTTTCAGTTAAAGGTGTTTCTCTTTTTTTACATACGTCAAAAAACGATCAATTCCTTTTTCAATTAAATCATGTACTTCCTCAAAGTTTCCAGTGTAATAAGGGTCTGGCACATCATCTCGATCGTCGTCTTCAACAAAGTCTAGAAGACGGCCAATAAAGTGATGTTTCCCATAGCCGGCTATACTGCGAAGTGCCCCTACATTTTCAGCATCCATCGCAATGATATAGTCGTATGCTGTGATGTCCTCATCTATGATTTGTCTTGCGGACATCCCTTCATAGCTGATCCCTTTTTCATCAAGCAGCTTTCGTGTTCCTTCATGCGGAGGGCTGCCTTGATGCCAGCCGCCAATGCCTGCTGAATCAATGACAAAGTGCTCGCTTAGCCCCTCATCTTCTACTCGTTTTCTAAACATGGCCTCTCCCATCGGTGATCTGCAAATATTGCCAAGACATACGAATAATACATGAATCATCCTTCATTCTCCTCCTATCTTTTCCCTAAGAACTGCTTTCGGAAACCTTTTCTCTATCATATCAAGCCCTTTTTCTTTTGAAAACTTTGCAAGAAAAACTCCCATCGGCATTGACACATTATACAAAAAAAGGTGACACTTTAGGAGAAATAAACAAATAAAGGGGGATACATATGGGATGGGTAGAACAGATTGTCAGCAGTATCAATGATGTATTATGGGGACCGCCGCTTTTGTTTTTGATCGTGGGGACAGGGATTTACCTTACCTTTCGCGTGCTCTTCATTCAAATTAGGCTGCTCCCCTATTCGCTTAAGCTGGCATTTTCAAAGCAAGATAAGACATCAGAAGGTGATATTTCTCACTTCCAAGCATTAATGACAGCCCTTGCTGCAACGGTTGGAACGGGAAATATTGTAGGGGTCGCCTCTGCTGTCATTGCCGGCGGACCAGGCGCTGTGTTTTGGATGTGGTTTGCAGCGTTCTTTGGAATGGCGACAAAATATGCTGAAGCTGTTCTCGCAGTGAAATACCGTGTCAAAAATGAAAAAGGGGAAATGTCCGGCGGGCCGATGTACTATTTGGAGCATGGCTTGAAGCAAAAATGGCTAGGGGTGCTGTTTGCTATTTTTGGCGCTACGGCTGCCTTTGGGATTGGGAATCTCGTGCAGTCAAATTCGATTTCTGGTGTCATGAATTCAACCTTTCAAATTCCAACATGGATCACCGGCATTATTATTACGGCCTTTACTGCCCTCGTGATTTTAGGCGGGATTAAAAGCATTGGCCGTGTGACGGCTATTTTTGTACCGGTCATGGCTTTATTCTACGTCATTTGCGGACTGATCATTCTTGTCATGAATGCGGATCTTGTCCCAAGTGCCGTCGGGCTCATTTTTACGGATGCATTTACAGGTCAAGCCGTTGCAGGCGGTGCAATCGGTACCGTAATCCGCTGGGGTGTGGCGAGAGGAGTATTTTCCAATGAAGCGGGTCTTGGTTCTGCACCAATCGCTGCAGCTGCTGCCAAAACAGATATGCCTGCTCGTCAAGCGCTTGTGTCAATGACGCAAGTCTTTATTGATACGATGATTGTTTGTTCCATTACAGGGATCACAATTGTCATGGCCGATATGTACGTCACAGAAAAAAGTGATGCACTCACCTCGTTATCCTTTGCTCATTTCCTTGGTCCAATCGGCTCAATCATTGTTGCAATCGGCTTACTTTTATTCGCCTATTCCACCATTATTGGCTGGTCCTATTATGGCGAAAAATGCTTTACATATTTGGCGAAAGATTCATATGTGATGTATTATCGTGTTGTGTTTGTTATTGCTGTCTTTTTCGGTGCCGTGTTTAAGAATGATTTCGTCTGGGGCGTGGCGGATATGCTAAACGGACTGATGGCTGTTCCTAACTTAATCGGCCTCATCGGTTTATCTGGGGTTGTCGTGTTTGAATCTAAACGAATCATTGATAAGATTAAGCAGGAGAAAAAGGAGAAAAACATCTCGGTGTCGTCTTAATAGCCCTTTTATTCTTTTGCATTTCTGTTAAAATAGACATATTATTCAACACATATGCAGGAAAGGACGTGCCGCCCTTGTCAGAGCAAAAAGCGGCTGAAGTCAATCAGCTGATTGAAGACATTTCGCAAAAGTTAAATATGCTGAACATTGGAGTCATCAAAGCCGAGGACTTCAGTCCAGACAAGTACGAAGATATTGAATTTCTACACCAAATGGTGATGAAAAAATCTTCATTCAGCCCAAGTGAAATGCAAGCCATCGCAAGCGAGCTAAAAAACTTAAGAAAATAATCGTGCAAAGGAAACTGGATTGCGGTTTACGCCGCTTTCTTCCATCCATGCGCAGAAAAAGCCAGCACCCCGCAAGGTGCTGACTTTGTTTATCCTGTCAAAACTGCTTATTTCGCGAGCAGTTTTAATGATTCACGGTTAAATGCTGGAATGTCATCAGGTGTACGGCTTGTCACAAGCTGATCCTGACAAACGACAACTTCTTCATCTTTGAATTTTGCGCCTGCGTTTTCCATATCTACTTGAATGGATGTATAGCCAGTCGCGCCTCTGCCTTCCAGCGTCTTCGCTGTAATGAGCAATTGCGGTCCGTGACAAATCGCAAATACTGGTTTTTTCTCGTCCATAAATGCTCTTGTGAATTGGACATAGCGATCATCTGCACGCAGAATGTCTGGGGAGAACCCGCCAGGAATCAGAAGTGCATCGAAGTCTTCAGGCTTCACGTTATCAATGGACGCATCCACTCTCACTTCTGCTTCTCCTTGCTTCCCTTTCACTGTTTTTCCTTTTTCATTTTCAATCACTGTGACCTCATGGCCTGCATCTTTAAAGGCTTTTGCAGGCTCGGTGAATTCAACATCCTCAAAGTAATCTGTTAATACAACTGCAATTTTCTTACCCATGTAGAAACCCTCCTGCTTGATTATCGTTACATTACACACTATACCCGGGTACATTGAAATCAAACATCCTATCCCGATCAGAAAACACCTTATGATGAAAATAAGCATTTAGACTTATTTATATTCCCTCAACAAGGTAATTCGTATGATTTATGTTATCTTTACAATAATCTGCAAAAAATAACTACAAAAGTTAACGAAACATTTCTACAATAGGTATTGTGGTCAAAAAAATTTGAAAGGCGGAGATCAGGTGAAGAAGCAAGCACATAGGTCTAAACGAAGGAAAAACCTGTCTATTCTGCTCACTTCCATTATGATGATTAGTCTCATTCTCCCAGCAGTACCTACTCATGCAGCAATAGAAAACGGCGATGCCGTAAAAGTCAGCATCTTAGCCACAACGGATGTACATGCCAACATGATGAATTACGATTATTACAGCGACAAAGAAACAAATGAATTTGGTTTGGCAAAAACAGCCGAGCTGATAGAAAAGCACCGTTCACAAAATCCTAATACACTCCTTGTTGATAACGGAGACCTGATTCAAGGAACCCCTCTTGGAGAATACGTTTACAAAAATGAGAAAGACCGCATCATTAATCAAACAAAGGTTCACCCCATTATTCATACACTCAACAAACTAAAGTACGATGCAGGAACACTTGGCAATCATGAATTTAACTACGGATTATCATTTCTTGATGGTACCATTGCCGGCGCTAACTTCCCGATTGTCAATGCGAACGTCAAAAAGTTAAATGGAGAACACCGTTTTACGCCTTATGTGATCCAAGATAAAACCTTTAAAGATGCAAACGGAGCTTCACAAACTGTAAAAGTCGGTTACATAGGATTCGTTCCACCGCAAATTATGACGTGGGATAAGAAACATTTAGATGGACAAGTTCAAGTGCAGGATATCGTCGAATCTGCCAATGAAACCATTCCTGAAATGAAGGAAAAAGGGGCAGATATCATCGTCGCTCTTGCCCATACAGGAATTGAAAAAACCGCTTCGCCTAAAGGGTCAGAAAATATGATCTTTGATCTTGCCACGAAAACAAAAGGCATCGATGCGATCGTGTCCGGCCACCAGCACGGCACATTCCCAAGCGCTGAATATAGCGGCGTCGACAAATTCGATGTCTCAAAAGGAACCATCAACGGTATTCCAGTCGTCATGTCAAAAAACTGGGGAAGCTACCTCGGAGTCATTGATTTAACATTAGAGCCTGACGGCAGCAAATGGAAGGTCACAGATGGAACAGGAAAGATTGAATCTGTTGCAGGAGTCACCTCTCAAAACAGCACTGTGAAAGATGCCATTCAAACAACGCATCAAAACACACTTGATTATGTGAGAAAACCTGTCGGTAAAACAGAAGCAGACATTAACAGCTTTTTTGCTCAAGTGATGGATGACCCTTCTATTCAAATTGTGACAGATGCACAAAAATGGTATGCACAAGAAAAAATGAAGGATACCGCGTACAAAAACTTACCGATTTTATCTGCAGGCGCCCCGTTTAAAGCCGGCGGTCGAAACGGTGTGAATTATTATACGAATATCACAAAAGGTGATTTAGCGATTAAAAATATCGGCGATCTCTACCTTTACGATAACACCGTGCAGATTGTCAAACTGAGAGGCAGTGAAGTCAAAGACTGGCTCGAGATGTCTGCCGGACAGTTTAATCAAATCAAACCAAACGATTCAAATGAACAGCCTATTTTAAACGAAGAATACCGCTCGTATAACTTTGATGTGATCGATGGTGTCACCTATCAAGTCGATGTGACGCAGCCTGCTAAGTACAGCACAACAGGCACCCTTGTCAATGCAAATGCAAACCGCATCAAAAACCTGTCCTACAACGGGAAACCAGTCTCTGACAATCAAGAATTTTTAGTCGTGACGAACAACTATCGAGCTTCTGGCGGCGGAGGCTTCCCGCATCTGACGCAAGATAAAGTGGTGCTTGCCTCAGCTGATGAGAACCGCCAAGTACTGATGGATTATATTATCGAACAAAAAACCATCAACCCAAGTGCGGATCAAAACTGGTCCATTGCACCAATCAAAGGCGCAACAGTCACATTCGAATCTTCTCTTTTAGCTAAGCCGTTTGCTGAAAAATCAAGCAGCGTAGACTTTGTTCGTAACGCCAGCACAGATGGTCTTGGCGTGTACAAGCTAGCCTTTAAAGAGGATGGCACAACAGAACCGCCTGCATCAGACAACTGGAATTTAACGGTGATGCATACAAACGATACACATGCCCACCTTGATGATGCAGCAAGACGTGCAACCAAGATTAAAGAAGTTCGAGCCGAAAGCAAAAACAACATTTTATTAGATGCTGGAGACGTCTTCTCTGGTGACCTATATTTCACAAAATGGCAAGGACTTGCCGACCTAAAACTAATGAACTTAATGAAATATGATGCCATGACTTTTGGTAATCATGAATTTGACAAAGGTCCTACTGTTCTTCGTCAATTCCTGACGGGTGATGCTTCAGATGTAGATGCGAAAAACCGTCATCAATTTGAAAAGCCTGCATTCCCGATTGTGTCATCAAACGTTGATGTCTCTAAGGAAAAACAATTGAGCGGCTTAGTGAAAAAGCCAGCGACATTTAAAGCTGGTGAGAAAAAAGAAGCTGGGATTTACCCATACATCCTGCTTGATGTAAACGGTGAAAAGGTGGCTGTATTCGGCTTAACCACTGAAGACACGGCCATTACATCCAGCAGCGGTCCGAACATTCAATTCAAGGATGCATACAAGAAAGCAAAAGAAACAGTCAACACGATTCAAACAGAAGAAAAAATCAACAAAATCATTGCTTTAACACACATTGGCTATAACCGTGACCTTGAGCTTGCTCAAAAAGTAGATGGTATTGATTTAATCATTGGCGGTCACACGCACACCCTTGTTGAAAAATTAAAGGTCGTCAATAAGAAAGAACCAACGATTGTCGCACAGGTAAAAGACTACGGACAATTTTTAGGAAAAGTAGACGTGGCCTTTAATCAAAAAGGAGTCGTACAGCCAAAGGAATCTTCTTTTGATCTCATCACCATCGATGACTCTGTCAAAGAAGATGCTGATGCAAAAGCGATCCTCGATCAGTACAAGGCAGATATTCAAGATTTAAAAACGGAAAAAGTCGGGTCTGCTGATGTCCTCTTAGATGGACAACGCGAGCATGTCCGTGCAAAGGAAACGAACCTTGGGAACTTTATTGCTGACGGCATGCTGAAGAAAGCGCAAGAATCTGCTGGTGCTGATCTTGCCATCACAAACGGCGGCGGAATTCGAGGCAGCATTGAAAAAGGAGATATCACTTTAGGTGATATTTTAACGGTCATGCCATTCGGAAACACACTCTATGTCGCAGATCTAAAAGGCAGCCAAATTAAGAAAGCACTCGAACAAGGGCTTTCAGGCATTGAGGAAGGCGGCGGCGCATTCCCTCATGTAGCCGGCATTGAATATACGTTTACACTGAGTAAACCAGCTGGCAGCAGACTCATTGATGTCAAACTGAAAGACGAAAACGGCAAACTATCAGACATTGATGATAAGAAAACATACCGCGTGGCTACAAACGCATTTGTCGGCACAGGCGGAGATGGCTACAGTGTCTTTACAGAAGCCTCTCACGGCGAAGACTTAGGCTATGTTGACTATGAAATCTTCAAAGAGCAAATTGAACAGGCAGACGGCGGGCATATTTCTCCTGTCATCGATCACAGGGTGAAAGAAGTTTTCCTTCCGCGTGCGAAAGGAAAAGGCACCTATGACATTCAAGATGATGAGAAATTCCAAACGTATGTGCAGCATACAAACAAAGCATTGCTCTATTTAGACAAAGCGAGCGAAGCGAAAAACGTTCAATTGTCTCTATCAAAAGCGCAGGTAGCCGAGCTGAAGAAAAGAGAGCAAGATCCAAACGTCACCATCTATCATGACAAAGTGGGACTCGCATTACCGCTCTCTAACTTGTCCGAGAAAAGCGCAGATATATGGATGACAAAGACGGATAAGGTGAAAAATGCATTAACGGATACGTATGATTTCCAAATCAAACAAGATCAGAAAAAGGTTTCTACCTTTAAAGATCCTGTCACACTATCCTTTACATTAGATGAGCCTCAAAAGGCGAAGAAACCTGGTGTATATTATGTAGACCGCAAGAAAAACCGTTATGCAAAAACAAGTAACGGATCGTTCGAAAATGGTGTCGTATCAGGTCAAACTGAACACTTCAGCGAATATACCGTACTCAACCAAAGCGGGGCAGCTGGAACAACGCCAGATCAAACTGGCGGAGACGGCGGTACATCAGCGCCAGGCGGAGGTACAGGTACAGATCCAAACCAAGATGGAACCGGACTCCCAGGCGGCACACTCCCGAATACAGCAACAATGATGTATACAGCTGTATTGATTGGCGTACTCATGCTTGCCTCAGGCGGTATCCTATATTACTACCAGCGCAAGCGTACAAGAAAAAATGTATCATCCTAAAAGAAAAGGACAGAGCCTATGCTCTGTCTTTTCTCATCTCAATCTTGAGATAAATAAATCCAATTGCGTTTATCAAATTGTTTCACCTCATCTGATCCTATATGACGCAGCATTCTATTGAAGAATGTGATGTCATCTTCATCATCGACGGCATATAAATCCTCTTGAACATAATCTCTCGTAATAAAATTCGTTACATTCGTATTATTTACAAATTCAGCAAAATACGATTGAACAAGAGTTAAATCTTCTTCACTTAATTTTTCATCATTGATAATGGAAATATGAAAAACATTCAAATACGCTTGTATATCTTCTTCATCCATATAACATAATGGATCTAGTTTTCGATCTTCTTCCGTAAACGGTTTTCGCGTATCTTCAATGATGACGTAACATAATATTCGATGATCTTTCATCACGCTAAAAATTTCTAAATCCCGTAATTTTAGTGGTCGATTCAGTCTAATCATTTTTCCTCCTGTAAATCAAGATTTTGTCGTTGTGTATATCCCCGCTTCTCCAAAACCTGAAAAGGACAGTGCCTAGGCTCTGTCCGTTTTTTCTCTTCTAGCAAAATCGACGAATCTGAAGCGGTCTAATCGGTGACGGCTTTCTGTGTATTGAAATAGACTCGTATCCTCTAAGAACACATAATTCTTTACCACAACGACATGGTCAAATCCCTTCAAATCAAGGTACTTGGCGTCCTCTTCTGTACATGGCTCTACCACAAATTCTTTTTGAGCATAGCTGATCGATACACCGAGTTCTCCCTCAATATACTCGTAGATTGATCCTTCGCATATGTCTTTAGACAATACTTCGACATGCTTTTGCAAAAAGTAGTCCTTGTCTAAAATCACCTCTTCCCCGCTAATATTGCGAGATCGAATGACTTTCCAGACGTCTGTCTGTTCATCAATTTTCAGCTGAGACTGAATATACTGATCCGGTTTGATTAAACCAAATTCATGAACTGTTGTGACCGTCTTTCGGCCAAGCGTTTGGGAAAGCTCTTTAAAGCTGACAAGACCTGATACAGGAAACTGCATTTTCTCCCGATTCAGCAATACAGAGCCTTTCCCGCGGATTTTTTGAATATAGCCATTTTGCACAAGAATATTTAATGCCTTTCTCACCGTCTCCCGGGACGTGTCGTACATGATAGAAAGTTCATGCTCTGATGGGAGGATGCCTTTATCCTGCCATTCACCTTGCTCAATTCGTCTTGCGAGCTGATCATAAATCACTCGAAACTTATTCTCTTTCATTTTCCCTCCGCCCCATTTTCTAGCGTTTGGTTAAATGATAAACGATTGACTCATATGGGCGCAACGTAAATCCCTTGATATGTGCCGGCACATCCTCATAATTGGATAACAGGACTTGCCCCTCCATCTCATCTACAGCCTGCACAAGCTCATCAGGAAGCGTAAAGTCCGCCTCCCCTGCATAAAAGTGGTTGATCACGAGGAGCTTCTCATTCTTGCTTTCTCTAACATAAACAAAAATCTTTGGATCTTCTGCTAAAAGTAAGGAGAAGCTGCCATATGTGATCACATCAAGTTCTTTACGCAGTCTGCAAAGGGCTTGGTAATGATAGAAAATGGACGTCCGGTCTTTTAACGCAGCTTCGACCGAAATGTCGTTATCGGCTGGCTCAATCCAAGGCGTTCCTGTTGAGAAGCCTGCATTCTTCTCTGAGGTCCACTGCATTGGAGTTCTCGCATTATCTCTTGACTTGACCTGTAAAATGGCGAGTGCTTCTTCCTTTGATTTTCCCTTTTCAAGCATGACTTCGTACATATTGAGTGATTCGATATCACGGTAAGACGAAATGTCCTCAAAGCGAGGATTCTTCATGCCAATTTCCTCACCTTGATAAATATAAGGAGTCCCCTGCATCAGATGAATCGTGGTCGCCAGCATCTTCGCTGATTGCTGATGATACGTGTCATCATCACCATATCTTGAGACGATACGCGGCTGATCATGATTGCACCAGAACAGCGCATTCCAGCCGCCGCCCTCATGCATTTTCGTCTGCCATTCAGACAGAATCGACTTTAATTCTTGAAAATCAAATGGTGCGATCGCCCACTTTTCGCCGTTTGGATAATCCACCTTTAAATGATGGAAGTTAAACGTCATATCCAGCTCCTGCCGATCAGGTCTTGTATACCGAATGCAGTCTGCGATATTCGTTGAAGACATTTCTCCAACTGTCATGCTATCGTATTTCGAAAAAACCTCCTGGTTCATTTCATGCAGAAATTCATGAATTCTCGGCCCGTCCGTATAGTACATGCGGCCGTCGCCTTGCACAGATTGTCCGGCATCATCTAAGTAGCGCTGATCCTTTGAGATGTTGTTGATGACATCCAGCCTGAACCCATCAATTCCTTTTTCAAACCAAAAGTGCATGATGTCATATACTTTCCTGCGCACCTCATCCTTCTCCCAATTGAGATCCGCCTGAGTGACATCATATAAATGGAGATAATAATCTCCTGTTATTTCGTCTAGTTCCCAGGCTGGGCCGCCAAATTTCGACTGCCAATCATTTGGAGGAGATCCGTCCGCTTTTGGCTCCTTCCAAATATAATAATCTCGGTAAGGGTTATCCTTTGACTCACGCGAGGCTTGAAACCACTCATGGAAAATGGATGTATGGTTAACGGCTAGATCCATGATGACCCGTATTCCTCTCTCATGCGCTTCCTTCAGCATGCGTTCAAAATCTGTCATTGTGCCGTACATGTCATGGATTTTTGTATAATCACTAATATCATAGCCGTTGTCATGCTGCGGGGACTCATACATTGGCGTGAGCCAAATACAATCCGCCCCAAGCTCTTTGATGTAATCAAGCTTTTTCGTCACGCCATTGATATCCCCTGTACCAGAGCCCGTTGTATCTAAAAAGCTCTTCGGATAAATTTGATAGACCACCGCTTTTTTCCACCACGGTTCATTTGATTGCTGATTCAATTTCCTTCACCACCACTAGTTAAGTTCTTCTGAAAAATCCTTCTTCTTTTTTAGTTTTGCATATAAAAGAGTACCGATGAATGGGAGGATGAGTACAATCACCATTCCAATTGCAAATGCCCCCCAATATTTCGGGATAATGGAGAAAATTCCTGGAATGCCTCCAACACCAACTGAGCTTGCCAGCACCCCTTGAGAGGCGATAAACATACCGGCTAATCCTGAGCTGATCAATGCAAAAATAAATGGGAATCGATAACGCAGGTTGACCCCAAACATCGCCGGTTCGGTAATTCCTAAATAAGCAGAAATACTTGATGTCAGCGAAAGTCCTTTTTGCTTTTCATCTTTTAAGACAAACATCATTGCCAGTGCAGCTGATCCTTGTGCGATATTGGACAGTGCAAGCATTGGCCATAGGAACGTGCCGTGCAGCTTTGAGTTAATCAATTGAATATCCACAGCGAGGAACGTATGGTGCATTCCTGTAATGACTAATGCTGCATACAGTCCGCCATATAATAGACCGCCAAGTGCTGCGAATTGCTGGAATACAGCTACAAGTCCAGATGTTAAAACATTACCGATTGCAAAGGTAACAGGTCCAATGACGATAAATGATAAAAATCCAATGACTAATAACGTAATCGGTGCAACAACTAAAAGCTGAATACTTTCAGGTGTCCGTTTTGTAATAAATAATTCGAGCTTTGCAAGTAAATAAGAGGCAACGAGTATCGGAAGAACCTGTCCTTGATAGCCTATCTTCTGCACTTCAAGTCCAAACAAGTTCCAAACAGGAATGTCACCGGTCTTCTCAGCCGCTCCATAGCCCCATGCGTTTAACAAGTCTGGATGTACAAGCATTAGTCCAAGGACCATTCCTAAAAGCGGATTCCCCCCAAACCGCTTCACAGCTGACCAGCCAATTAATGCTGGCAGGAAGGTGAAGGCAGTGCCTGCAATTAAGTTGATCATATTCGCTAAATCAGCCCATGCCGGATACACATCTACTATCGATTTTTGATCAAAGAAAATATCAGGGGCTGTTAAAATATTGTTAATCCCCATTAATAAACCGGCTGTGACGATGGCAGGAAGAATCGGTATAAAGATATCCGCAAGCGTTTTCACAGCACGCTGCAATGGATTCAATTTCTGATCAGAGGCACGCTTCACGTCCTCTTTTGTGGCTTCCCCAATCCCCGTCTGTTTCACCATTTCGGCATATACTCGATTGACGACCCCTTGACCGATCACCACTTGGTATTGACCGTTCGCTGAGAAAGATCCCTTCACTTCATCAATTTGTTCAAGTGCTTTCTCATCCACCCTGCCTTCATCTTTCAGCACAAAGCGCAGTCTTGTTACACAATGTGTCGCTTGATCAATATTTTCTTTGCCGCCGATGGCTTTCACAATCTGATCTGCTGCTGCCTGATAATCAGCCATACTATCCCCTCCGAGATCGTTTTTTTATATAAGAAAAAAGAACCAAAAAACTTGTATATACATGTTTGATTCTTATTTTATATTTGTATATACATGTAGTCAACAACAAAATGTAGCGCTTACATAAAAAAAGCCCCCTCAATGTGCTCAGGGAGAGGCAGCGTGTCATCATCTTTTTTTATGCTCCGTTAATTTCTCGTAGACCTTATTTTTATAAAAGGAGGAAGCTGGACGGGCAAAAGTTTGGCGCTTAGATGTAAGTTCATCCAGACGTTTTTGTTTTTCTTCACATATGAGAGACAGCTTTTTTCTCTCCTCTCCGTCTATACTGGAGTGAAGCAGCTCTTTGACAGTCATGAGTTCTTTTTTCAGCGCTGTTTCTTCCCCAGCAAATCCGGCATTTTTCATGATGCGGTAGCCCATTCTAAGTTCTTCTGGTACATGAGCAGCATCATCTTTTGGCAGAGGCTTCCCAAAGCCAGATAATCCTTCAAAAGCCCCGTTATCCATCGCTTTTTTGATCCGTTCTTCTGATAATCTCTGCGCAAAATCCATAGCGTTTCTCCTTTCGCCGCAAGTATTTGATTAAGCATAGCAAAAAAGCTGGCTCTCTCACAAGAGCCAGCTTCAGCATCTAGACAACCCCTCGCATTCGGTGTCTATCCTGCGCTCAGGTGCTCGTCCCTTCTTCGCTGAAAAGAGAAAAAGGGCTAAAATATTTTAGCCCTTTCTCGTTATTTATTGTCGACTTTGAAGGTTGAGACCATTTGTGCTAAGTCATCCGACATATCAGAAAGCTGTTCAATCGCACTTGAAATTTGCTGCATACCAGCACTTTGCTGTTCTGTTGCTGCCGCTACTTCTTGAGAGCTGGCTGCATGTTCTTCCGATACAACAGAAATTTGCTCAATCGATGTAGAAATCGTTTGATATGCTTTCTCAACTTGCTTAATAGAAGCAAGCAAATTGTTCGTTCTTCTTGAAAACTGGGACACACCGTCGTAAATCAAAGCGAAGTTTTGTGACGTGCCTTCCATTTGCTCACGTCCTTCTTCCACTGCTTTACTGCTTTCCTCTACGCTTTCAAGAACGCGCTGACTGTTTTCCTGTGTACCGATGACAAGGTCTGAAACGGTTTTAGCCGCATCCGCTGATTGCTCAGCTAACTTGCGCACCTCATCTGCCACAACAGCAAAGCCTTTTCCTTCTTCTCCAACACGTGCCGCTTCAATGGAAGCATTCAGTGCAAGCAGATTCGTTTGTGCTGAAATGTCTGTAATAATCGAGATGACACTTTCAATCTCCGTTGAATGAGATTGTAATTCTTCTGCTGCCTGCTTTGAGTTGGTCATCTTGTCATGTAGCATATTCAGATGATCAAGCACATGGTTCACTAATTTTTGACCAGATTCTGACTGCTCTTGTACGTTAGATGAAACAGATTTCATTTCATCAACTTCTTTTGTGACACCTTCGATTTGCGTATCGATCTCAGCAACGGATGTCGTACAATCCGTAATATTTGCGACAGAATCATTGATTCCTTCACTCATATTCGTCATGGCTTCTGATACTTGCTGCGCACTTTGACTCGATTCGTTCGTCACCGTACGAAGCTGTGAAGACATTTTCGACACTTCACTAGATGAGTGTGAGATTTTCGAAATGAGCTCTTTGATCCGCCCCTGCATCTTTTGGAAGGATGCGGCAAGCTGGCCGATCTCGTCTTTACTTTCAACCTCTACCACACCAGTTAAATCACCGTCAGCAATTCGGTTCGCTGATTCCATCAATGAACGTGCTGGTTTCGCAATTCTTCTTCCCATAAAGTATGAGAAGAGTAATCCACCGATGAGCACAATGGCAGATGCCACTGTGATATAGATCGTCAGCTTCTGCGTTGTTTGAGGCACGACAGACGCATCTAAATCAATGCCTAAAATCCCTGTCAGCTCACCGCCTGAATCCTTGATTGGCAAAAAGACTGATTTATGTGTACCAAATGAATCTTTGTAAATATCACTTTTGACCATTTTATCTTCAGAAAGAGCTTGTTTCATCTCATCTGAAAATGCATAATCCTGGTCAAAATCATTGTCTTCTCCAGTTAATACGATAATTCTTTCTTTACCGCCTTTATTAGATAACACGTATAAGTTCTCAAGCGTATGATCTTTTTGAAGCTCTGTGAATTTCGTTTTAATCTCGGCATAAATGGGGTCATCCTTCCCGCTAATGCTGAGCACGTTTCCATCGATGTTATCGATTTCTTTTTTGGCAGTATCAATATCTGTTGTTAATCGATAATCAAATTGCTTTAATAACTGGGATGATAAATCCTGGCTGACTAGATAAAAGGTTAGAACGAATAATGCAACGGTTGCGAGTAATGTTACGGTAACGACTGACATGATTTTAGAGGATATCGTGTATCCTCCAAATTTCCTTTGTTTCGCCATTTTTTCCTACATCTCCACTCTCAGATTTGATTTAAGCATGTACATTTTCAAATTGTCCACAAACAGATGCAATCACATCTTTTAAATAAGATACGATATGAGGGATATGCTCTGGTAACGTATAAGGTGAGATGACAAAAAACTTACTAACACTTAGATAGAATTCTTGGCCTTCTTTCGAGTTGACAAGTAAAAACTTCGTTGTATCGCCAAAGAACATCTCATCTCTTTTCTCTCCAAGCTTTTCAAACAGCATTTTGTTCAATTCATTGTTCCGCTCAATTTCGATTGAAGTCGCTTCGCCAGAAATCTCTTCTTGAAAACGCGGTGAGCCGTCTAGGTAAATTCTAAATAATGTAGCCATTCCGACGTTGTCATCATTCACGACTTCTGCTTGCGGAATTTCCCGACTAAGTGCTTCTCTGAAGGCAAGGTTCACTTCTAAGAATTGACCAAGCAAGCGCTGATAGCCTTCAATCCCAAACGTTAACAGCACACTCAGCATACTGATCGAGCTTCCCATTCTTGAGCATTCCAGTGTATAACCCGTATGGTATTCCCCGTAGCCTCTATGGCCAACATATGGTGTCTCCTGTTCTTCCAGGTCCAAACGCTTTAAGTCAGCAGCGTTTTTCACTAGGAATAAACTGGATGTGTAAGGTGTTTGGCCAAGCTTTTGAAAATCAAAGCACATCGAGTCTGCAAGAGACAGATGCTGGAATTTCGCTTTGATTTCTTTTAGCATACGAAGAACACCCTCTGAGAATTGCAGCGGGTTTTCCGATACATCATACTCATTAAAGAAAGCAAAGAATCCACCCAGCGCCGAATCTGCATGAATATGCGGCACCTTTAGACCATACTCCTCAGCAATGGCTTCTGCTGTTTCACGTACCCCTTTTACATCATCAATTGCAATGGCATCTGTTGTTCCGGTTGTTGCAACAATATAAACGGGAATCCCGCCACCCTGTGCAACACGTTCCATTTGACAACGCAAATCTTCCATATCCATTGAATGATCTTTATTCGTCTTAATTCTGATTAAGTTGTTTGTGCCAAGTCCTGTTGCTTCCATTGACTTAAATAGGCTGTAATGTGCAGCATCAGAACAAAACGCATAAAGATTTTGCGGAACTCCTTTTCGCAGTGACTCCGGCGCAGCCTTTGCGATCGCTAAACGAAGTCCTGAAAAAATCGCTCCTTGACCTCCCCATGTTGTGTATCCCCCGCTCACATTTGGATCATATCCGATGAGCTTAGACATCATTGAGACCACTCTGACCTCAGCTTCCGCACCTGCTGGTCCATAAACATCCCATAGGTTGTTTCCGTTTACCAGCATCGCTGTCAGCATGCCTAAAATTCCTGGTGTACTTGCCATTGGCAAAATGTTCGTGAAGAAATACTTGGTGTGGTATGGATGGTTATGTAAAAGCTTCAGTAATTCTTCATTCACAAGTTCCGCTTGCTGGCCGTTCATCGGAATTTGACTTGTTTCAGTAAGCTTTTTGTAAAAGTCCTCCCCACGATTCTTTTCACCTTTAAGGTGTGCACGGTTGGGATCTTTCAGGTCATCGACCCCTGAAATGATCTGCTCCATCAATTTGATGAGTTCTTTACGCTCTCCTGCATTTCCGTCCTCACTCGGAAACCAGTTCTGAACGAGGTTCTCTGCTCGTACAGTCATATACTATCAATCCTTTCAATGGAAGATTTCCTGTCACTGTCTATATCGACCCCAATTCAGAAGTTTATAGTCTCAATATGTTCACTTAAGTATATTTAGATAATTTGTTCACTTATTAAAATAAATAAAACCCTTAAAAAACACATGAAAACCATTATTTTCGTAAAACACAAAAATATATTGATATATTGTATGAGAGGAATTTTTATCCATCACTTTGTTCCATTCCATGGCTCATTTTTTTTGCTTAACCTGCATAAACATTAAGAAACAATGGAAATACTCTCTAAATGACCATTGTAGAAATCAAATTAATTCTTTAGACTTGTGTCTTTTTACCTGTTTTATTGATATAGCAACTGGAAAATTACTGAATTTTCTGTCAATAATAGGTCGATTTTCATAAAAAGTTTTTCGATGGACGAATATTTTCATTTTCTCTCCTTTTATTGCTCGGACAGGCTTCCAAAGGCTCTTCACTGGTTATGACTTTTCTATTTGTGCATTTCGTGGTATATTCTAATGGTTCGTTTTCTTTCGTTCCGCCTCTTCCGTGTATCGGAGAAAAGGAGTGTTTATATGAAAACATTTATTCAAAAAAGAGGTCTCGGCTTCTTTCTGATTGCAGCCGTCTTACTATGGCTCAAAACGTATTCAGCGTATTTAATCGAATTTAAACTTGGTATATCAAATGTGCTTCAGCATATTTTGCTTTTCGTGAATCCTATTAGCTCCAGCTTGTTCTTTCTTGGCTTTGCTTTATTGTTCAAGAAAAAATGGCAGCCTGCCGCTATCATTGTGATTCACTTTTTCATGTCTTTTTTACTATACGCAAACATCGTGTACTATCGATTCTTCAATGACTTTATCACGCTGCCTACAGTGATGCAGGCAGGAACGAATGGCGGACAATTAGGTGATAGTGCATTTTCACTCATGCGTTGGACTGATGTGTTTTACTTTATTGATACAATCATTTTGATCGTACTTGCAGTCCGCATGAAAAGGCAGCAGCAAACAAGTACAGCCACTGTACCTGTTCAAAAGTCAAAATCGTTTAGACTCGTCCTTGTGTCCTCTGTTGTGATCTTTGTTTTAAACTTAGTGGCTGCAGAGATCGATCGTCCAGAGCTTTTATCAAGATCGTTCGACCGCAATTATTTAGTTAAATATTTAGGCGCTTATAACTTTACTGTGTTTGATGCCATTCAAAATGTGAAATCAAACAGCCAGCGTGCTCTGGCAAATTCAAATGACGTGACAGATGTAGAGAACTATTTAAAAGCGAACAGCGCTGATCCTAACCCTGCTTATTACGGGAAAGCGAAAGGCATGAACGTCATTACAATCTCTCTTGAATCTCTGCAAAACTTTGTCATTGATTATAAGGTCAATGGAAAAGAAGTAACGCCATTCCTTAATTCATTGGCACACGACAATAAAACGTTTTACTTTGATAACTTCTTCCATCAAACAGGACAGGGAAAAACGTCTGATGCTGAATTTATGATGGATACTGGGTTATTCCCATTATCACAGGGCTCTGTTTTTATTAACAAGGCGCAAAACACATATCAAGCACTTCCTGGTATTTTGAAGAAGGATCAATATACGTCAGCAGAATTCCATGGAAATACGAAAACCTTCTGGAACCGTAATGAAATGTTTAAATCCTTTGGATATGACAGATTTTACGATTCTGAGTACTACGATATGAACGAGCAGGATACGAAGAACTATGGACTGAAAGACAAACCGTTCTTCAAAGAATCGATGCCAATCCTTAAAAACATGAAGCAGCCGTTTTATTCGAAATTCATTACCTTATCGAACCATTTCCCATTTGGAATGGATGAAGGTGATACTGATTTCGAACCTGGTGACTTCGGAGACTCTGTCGTCGATAACTACTTCCAATCGGCTCATTATTTAGATGAAGCGATTGAACAGTTCTTCAACGATTTGAAAAAGTCAGGTCTCTATGACAATACCGTCGTTATTATGTACGGCGATCATTACGGTATTTCTGAAAACCATAATGAAGCGATGGAAAAAGTGACTGGACAAAAAATTGGAGATTATGAAAATGCGCAGCTCATGCGTGTGCCGCTTTTTATCCATGTTCCTGGCGTAAAAGGCGGACAGATTCATAAATACTCTGGTGAAGTCGATGTCGCACCAACTCTTCTGCACCTGCTTGGCGATGATACGAAGAACTATTTAATGTCTGGTTCTGATATCTTATCGAAGAACTTTAAAGAGCTTGTGCCATTTAGAAACGGTGACTTCGTGTCTAAGGACTACACGAAAGTAGGCAATAACTATTACAGCAACAAAACAGGCGAGAAAATCGAGCCAACTGACAAGGCATCGCAAGAAAATGAAACGGTGAAAAAGATGCTGGAGACATCTGATAAGATTGTCACCGAAGATTTACTCCGTTTCTACAAGCCTAAAGGCTTTACACCGATTGACCGCAACGATTATGACTATACAAAGAAAGTACAGGATGAAAAGGATTCCTCTTCCGCCAAAGATGAATCCAGCTCTTCTTCAAAATAACGTTCTCATGCTAAGAACCAGCCGATCCTTGATCAGCTGGTTCTTTTCACGTTTGATCATGATGGCCCCGGGTATAGGAGAAGAAGGAGGGATTTATCATGAAGAAAACAGCAGCTTTTGTCGTAACTGCCTCACTTGCTTCATCGGCCCTATTCGGTTTCAGCCCTGCGGTCTCAGCACACGCCATGATTAAACCAGCAGCAGAGCAATCCGTTCCTCAAGGTCCAAAAGCCGCGCTTAACAGCATTTATAAGCTGGCACATAAAGGACAAATGCCCTACTATGCGAAGGGACTGAAAATAGGCGTTCAAACAAAAAAAGACGTTCATCATCAGCTCGGACATCCATATCCAGAAACAGGTCAAAGCAGCTTTGATTTGTATCATGCTGAAATGGGGAATCCTGGATTTGCTTTTCACTATGATGCGAAAGGCAAAATTGATGAAATCCGTTATTTCGGTACAAATGTAGAAAAAGAAACAAATATCGGCGGTATGACCCCTTCGTTACTAAAGAAACAGCTTGGACCAGCGGATTCAGTGAGTACAATTCCGCAGACAAAAGAGAAAAAATATGTGTATCGAACCGGTGATTATGAACTCGAATTTATCGTAGGCCATGATCCAGATATGAGTCAGCATGAGCTCACCGTCCTGCATATCAACCTCATTAAAGCCGATTCTTAAATAAAAAAGGGCTAAAATGATCTTTATTTTAGCCCTTTTTCTTCCTTTCAGCGTGATAGAAAACCTTTGCAGCCCTAGGAAGGACGAGTACCGGAGCGGAGCGAATTTGACATTCGTGAGCACCGGAGCGCAGACCTGACACCGAATGCGAGGGTTTGTCTACACGCTGAAAGCATCCTGAGCTTGTGCTCAGGATGCTTTTCTTTATTATGATGCCACTTCTAACTGCGGCTTTCTTTTCATTGTTCTTTTGAGGACTGGACCTGCGACATAATCAAGTCCAAATTTGCCTGCATTCCCTTTCGCTGCCATGATAATGATGGCTATGAGCAGAAGCAGCGGGTTCACAGAGACAGTTCCAGCTAGTAAGAAAGAGACATTCATCACGCTTCCAAAAAAGGCTGCCGTTGTTGTAAACAATCCAACAATTAATCCTAGGCCTACTAAGATTTCTCCCCACATGACCATGGCACTGAATAGTCCGGCATTTGGCAAAGCGACATTTTCTAAAAACCATACATAGAACGGATACACTAGATGACCATCCTTGACGACAGGTTCAGATATTGCAAATTGTAAATAGCCTGATGCATCAAATCCACCTGTTAGTTTTCCAATACCAGATGTCAGCCAAGTCCATCCGATATAAAGTCTTGCTGCCAAAAGGATAACGGCTGCCCATACATTCGTTTGTAAGAATTTTGTAAACATGATGATGCCTCCTTTTAAATTATGTGAAATATTTCACATTTTCTTTATGATCTTATTATACTATGCGAAATGTTATTTGTGATCTTTTTCACATATATATTCACAAATTGTTCATGAATATCTAGTTGAGGTAAACTTTTCCCTTGCTAAAACCGTCTAAGTCATTTCAGACAGTAAAAAGGGGTTTAATTTTGTATGAAAACACTATTTCATTTTGCTTATTTACAGGCCATCTCATGTCTATTCCCCGTCATGATCTTTGCGGCGCTTGCCCTATCAAAGACGGTGACTATTCCTTTTCTTCACCGGTATGATTTCATTCTACTGCTTTGCATCGCAGCTCAGATCCTGATGCTGACGCTGCGGCTGGAGACTTGGGCGGAGCTAAAGGTCATTTGTCTATTTCATCTCATAGGAATCTGTTTAGAAGTGTATAAAGTACATATGGGCTCTTGGTCCTACCCTGAAGAAGCTTATACAAAAATATTTGGGGTTCCACTTTATAGCGGCTTTATGTATGCGAGTGTGGCTAGTTATATTTATCAGGCACTTTCACGACTTCATGTAAAAGTGACCGACTGGCCTCATCCATTTCTTTCAATTGGCATCAGTTTGTGCATTTATCTCAATTTCTTTACGCATCACTGGCTCTATGATGTCAGGTGGTGGCTGACATGTCTGCTTGTTGTTGTGTTTCGGAAAACGTCGGTTTCGTTTCAGGTTGGTCCATCTTCCTTTCGAATGCCGCTTGTTGTTTCATTTCTCCTGATTGGCTTTTTTATTTGGGTGGCCGAAAATGTCACGACCTTTTTAGGCGCATGGCAATATCCAAATCAGCAGCATGCTTGGTCTCTCGTCCATCTTGGTAAAATCAGTTCGTGGTTTTTACTTGTTGTCATCAGCATTGTACTGGTGATCGAACAGCGTAAACAAAAAAACGTTCAGCCCATTTGACCTGGCTGAACGTTTTTTTTAATCTCGATCGACTTCCTTACGGAGATCATCTGCGACAAATTCTACATTCGTTCCAATGATGATTTGTACGGTTGTTTTTCCAGAAGTCAGGACCCCTTTGGCACCTGCTTTCTTCAATGTACCTTCATTTAATAAATTTGTATCCTCTACTGTTAAGCGAAGACGTGTGGCACAATGATCAATCGTGGTGATATTGTCTTTGCCGCCAAGTCCCTCTACGAGCATACTCGCTCCTCCTGCCGTCACCGTATCATCCGCTGCGATATCTTCCATGTCATCATCTTCCCTGCCTGGTGTTTTCAGCTTTAATAGTTTAATGAGGAAATAGAAAACGACAAAGTACACGACGCCATAAATGATTCCTACTACAAGAAGCAAGATCGGTTTTTGCGCAATTCCGAAGCTTAAGACGTAATCAATCGCACCTGCTGAAAAGGCAAAGCCGCTATGAATCCCAAGAGTGTTTACAATAAAAAGCGAAAGCCCCGTCAAAATAGCATGGACACCATATAAAAGTGGAGATAAAAACATAAAAGAAAATTCAATTGGTTCAGTGATCCCTGTTATAAATGATGTAAGTGCCATACCAATCATCAGTCCAGCTGTTGCTTTTCGCTTCTCAGGCTTTGCAGTCACAACCATGGCTAGACATGCCGCTGGCAGACCAAACATCATCACTGGGAAGAATCCGGTCATAAAGACACCCGCGCTTGGATCTCCTTTAAAGAATCGCGCTAAATCCCCTGTTGCCCCGCTGAATTCCCCGAATTGAAACCAAAATAAGTTATTCAAGACATGGTGAAGTCCTAATGGAATGAGCAATCGGTTAAAGAAACCAAACAGCCCTGCACCTGTTGCCCCAAGACTTAAAATCCATTCCCCTAAATCATTGATCACACTTTGAATCGGCGGCCATACATATCCGAAAACGGCTGCTAATAGAATGGTGAAAAGTGCGGTCATAATAGGCACAAGCCGCCTTCCGCTAAAGAAACCTAAGTATTCCGGCAGTTTCGTATCCTTAAATTTATTGTAAACATAACCTGCCAAAAGCCCGCATAAAATACCGCCCAATACCCCCATATTGTTGGTTGAGTTAATCGACGTTGTACCGGCTGACAAAATAAAATAAGAGATCGCTCCTGATAATGCCGCTGCCCCGTTCCCATCCTTTGAAATACCAATCGCTACACCCATTGCAAAAATTAAAGCCAAGTTCGCAAAAATTGCATTCCCTGCCGCATGAATAAACGGGATATTGAATACATCCTCCCGCCCAATGGCCAAAATAATCCCTGCTGCTGGAAGTACAGCGATTGGAAGCATAAATGATTTTCCTAGCTTTTGAAAAAACTGAAACACCATCTGATTTCCCCCCTTTGTCATCATCATGACCAAAATCATTCATGATGTTCATAAAAAATATATCATATGCACGTCTAGTTATCTATACCAATTTGTCCACATCCATTTGAATTCCGCTCTTTACTCTTTTTGCGTAAAATGTGGTAAGCTATTGAATAGAATGAAGATATAGAAAGCGGGAATGAACAGTGATTGTCAAACATGATCATGAGTTAGAAGCCTTAAAAAAAGTCGGCCGAATTGTCGCTTTGGCAAGAGAAGAAATGAAAAGCCAAGCGAAACCAGGCATGTCTACAAAAGAATTAGATTTGATTGGGAAAAAAATATTAGAAGAGCACGGTGCCAATTCAGCACCTGAAAAGGAATATGACTTTCCTGGTACCACTTGTATCAGCGTAAACGATGAAGTTGCACACGGTATCCCTAGTGAAAAAACCATTTTACAAGAGGGCGACCTCGTGAACATTGATATCTCAGCAGAGCTTGACGGATATTATTCCGATACAGGTATTTCATTCGTTTTAGGAACAGGTGATGCTCGTCTTGAAGCATTATGTAAGTGTGCGGAGGATGCGTTCCTTGAAGGATTAAAGCATGCAAAAGCCGGTAAAAGACAAAACCAAATTGGCCGTGCGGTCTACAATACAGCGAAAGAACAAGGATTTACTGTCATTAAAAACCTAACAGGACACGGCATTGGGAAGAATCTGCATGAAGCACCCAACCATATTTTGAACTACTATGATCCATTCGATAATGCTTTGTTTAAAAATGGCACAGTCATTGCCTTTGAACCTTTCATTTCAACAAATGCTGAATCGATTTATCAGGCTGATGATGGCTGGACATTTAAAACACCAGATAAAAGTCTAGTCGCACAGATTGAACATACGATTGTGATCACTAAAGACGAACCGATTATTTTAACAAAGCTGTAAGCCAGCTATCCCCTCCTTCACTGGAGGGGATTCAGATTGTTGACAAAGGGCTAAAATGATGTTGATTTTAGCCCTTTGTCTTCTTTTCAGCGTGATAGAAAACCTTTGCAGTCTAGGAAGGACGAGCAGCGGAGCAGAGCGAATTTGACATTCGTGAGCACCGGAGCGCAGACCTGACAACGAATGCGAGGGTTTGTCTACACGCTGTATCCCCTTCTTCACTGGAGGGGATTTTTTCATGCCCGTTTCACGAATCTGTCACGACTAAACAAAAAAGCCTGTGGTAAAATAGGCAAAGATATGTGAAAGGGGTCTTATTTGATATGTGGTTCATCATCATAGGTGTTATCTTTTTCATCGAAAGTATTATCTTAACGGTTGTAGGGATTAAGAAAAAACAATCCATGATGACCTATCTTGGTGTTGTCATCATGATTATGACGGTCGGCATGATCCTCGTTACCCTCAACCCGCCAAATTCATAAATCAATATTTCCAGCATATACATGGATCATAGGCAGATAGAATCAGTTTTCATTTCTTGATACCTGCACACTTTTCACGTCCTTTTTTGAGATGTTACAATGCAGGCAGTTTCAATTGAAAGGAGTTTTCTATCATGCATTATGGTAGCAAAGGCTGGTATGTCGAAGAATTAAAGAAGCTTGGTGTGACTAAGCATGAAGGAAGAAAGCTTCAAAGCTTAAAAACATATTTCCTTGCAAATCTTCTTGAGCAAAAGAAACGCAGCTCATAAACGCTGAAAAGCCGTACATCTTAAGATAATGTACGGCTTTTTTTAAATGTGCTGAATTCGTTTTTCTAAAGACTTCCTCACCACATCTGCTAAAGCATCTACTTCAAGAACGGCTTTCAGTCTCTCTGGACTTGTTTGACGATATTTGACTTCGTTGACCTCATGGACCGTAATGTGATGGGACGCTTTTTCTACTAGTACTAGCGATGCATCAGGCGGCACCATGCCTTCTTTCAGTACACGTAAATAAAAGCCTGTATACCCTGTTTTTTGCACTTCCTTTACAAGCTTCATGTTGCCATGCTTAAGAGACAATTTCACACAAGGCTGTCTTGGCTGGCTCACCTCAACAAATGCATCTCCAAGCTGAAACACATCGCCAATATGCACATTCGTTTCGACTAGCTGGCGTACTGTTACATTCTCTCCAAAGGCAGCTTCCTGTAATGGTACCCCTAAAAATTGTTCAAAGTGAGCATAATGATCATACGGAAAGACGCAGACGGCTTTATCATAACCCCCATGATGAACCAAATCCCCCTGACCATCTCCTTCAAAATTGACCTGACTTAAATACAGAGGCTCATGAATGCGCCTTTTGTTGATGGCTGTTTTGATTTCTTTTCCATTCGCATATGTAATGATAGGTTGTCCCACTTGGATTCCTTCTATGTCATATCTCTTTTGTCCCACGATGGCCATCTCCTTTGGTTGTCTACTGACCTTTATTTTACATCGTTTGACAATCAAATCATAGTCGAGGCGTGAAGATCAGATGAAGGCTATGGTACGATGTGAAAAAAGGAGAGATGACCATGATTCATTATCACGCCATTGTAAAAGGACGTGTGCAAGGAGTCGGCTTTCGTTATTTTGTTCAGGGAGAAGCCGTCAATCGTGGAATGAAAGGCTGGGTACGCAACACAGATGAAGGTCATGTCGAGTTAAAGGTAGAGGGTGAGCAGCAGAAAGTGATTGATTTCTTAGAGACTGTCCGGAAAGGAAGTCCTTTTTCAAAAGTCACCGACATGCAAATGGAGCCGCTCACCGAGCTTGCTCATTATCAGGATTTTCGAATACGGTCATAAAAAACCTAGCTTTTTGTAAACATTATTCCTATTCATGATAGTTAGACGGAGCTTTCGTATGATATAGTTCAGCCAGAACTTTCTGGTTGAACTTTTTTTATTTAGATTTAATCTATCAGTAGCCAGGATAGAACATACGGAGGCGTGGGACATTGATTCCGTCAAGTAAACTGTTCATCACCATCTACTTGTAGAAATATGTTTGAGGCTGGTTGGGACTTAGACCTCGTAAAACATCGAATCGGTACGAGTCATGCATAAGATTAATTGGACTGGTTCGATATTGCCTCAAAATAGTCTAGAACGACTTTGCGGAATTCCAATGAAGCTTGCGTCATGTATCGACTTGTATGCCATAATAAAGCGATATCACGTACAAGTTCATGATTCTCAATTTGCAAATATTTAATCTTTCCCCATGATATTTTTGCTGTGCTTGGTATGAAGGCAAGTCCAATTTCAGCTTCTACAAGACTGATCAAACGTGTAGGTTCATCGCCCTCATACACATATTTAAGGTCAATTCCAGCCGATTTGCATACAGAGTCTACTAAATCACGAGTGCCGTATCCTCTTTTCACACCGACAAAGCATTCATCCTTAAGTTCTGTTAAACATACGCTAGTTCGGTCTGCCAGTCGATGCCCATTAGGAACTGCTACAAGAATGGGATCAACAAAGACAACTTGACATTCGATGTCTTCCCCTTGAAAAGGAGAGGACGACAAGCAAAAATCGACTTCGCCTCGATGTAAAAGCGTGACCATTTCCAGTGTGGTCAGCATTTGCACATGAAATTGGATATTAGGACGTTTTTTACGAAACTCTCGCATAATCTGAGGCAAAGTGCTTGCTGTGGTTAGCGCAAGCTTTAGTGTGCCAGATTCTCCTCTAGACAAATCGCTAATCTCCTGTTTTCCCTGTTCCAACTCAAACAAAGCCCTTTCCGCGCGACGAATGAATTTGTTGCCAAATTCATTTAAACGCAGTTTCCTGCCTGTGCGATCAAATAAAGGCACCCCTAAATCTTCTTCCAGACGCTGAATCGTTTTGCTTAGCGACGATTGCGTAACGTGGAGGCTTCGTGCAGCTTCAGTTACATGCTCTAATCGAGCTACCTCTAGAAAATATTGTAGTTGAAGGAGTTCCATTTCATTTTCTCTCCAATCATTCCTTTTGGTCAATGATATCATAACTTTAAATGCGTTGGAATGAATGTAAAATTCCAAGTAAATTTAAAGGGGGAGAAAAAATGAATTCTCGCAGCAGATGGTTAATGATATCCGTTGGACTAGGAATATTATTAAACCCTTTAAATTCATCAATGATTTCTGTTGCTATTGCTAGGTTGCAACATGTGTATAGCATTGATTTTACTGCTGTTTCCTGGATTGTGTTTTCATTTTATATCGCTAGTGCTATCGCCCAACCTGTCATGGGGAAGGCTAGTGATTTATTCGGCCAGAGGAAGATATTTCTGGCTGGTCTTGTTGTATCCTTAGTTTCTTCTATTCTGGCTCCATTTTCTCCAAATTTCGGATGGCTTATTGTGTTCAGAATCGTACAATCCATCGGAACTAGTATGCTGATTGCAGTTGGAACAGCTATAGTACGCATTCATATTACAGAAAAGCAATCAGATGCTTTAGCAGGTTTATCAATTTTCCTATCCGGTGCGGCAGCTATAGGACCTTTTGCCGGAGGAGTACTTATTCAATGGTGGGACTGGCCAGCGATCTTCATCGTCAATACCCCGTTTGTAGTAGCGAGCTTTATATTAGCTTGGAAAATGATTCCTAATGATGGACCAGCAGCAACGGTTTCACGTGACATGTCGTTTCGAAAATTACTGGGTGTGATTGATGTGCCAGGAATTCTGCTCTTTGTGGTGGCTCTGATTGCCCTTCTAGTTGGCTTGCTGGCAGCGAAATCATCTGGGCATTTCTCTATGTGGAATATCGTTGTTGTGCTAATCGGGCTCGTTGCGGTGGGAATATTCGTACGACATGAGCTAAAAACAGTGTCGCCATTTATTCCTTTACGCACCTTCGCCAAATATCCAGGGATGACTTGGGTCAATATACAATACTTGCTAGTTAACTTCCTTTATTATTCTCTCTTTTTTGGGATTCCATCATACCTGCAAATGGTACGTCATGTCAGTGAATTCCAGACAGGGAATCTTATGTTAACCTTGGGCTTGAGCTCGATTGTAGCTTCGCCAATAGCAGGGAAATGGGTCGGTAAATCAGGACCCAGACCTGCATTGATTGTATCCTCATTACTGATGGTAGTAGGGGCAGTCTGGATCGTGACATGGACGCAAAGTTCACCAGTCATCAGTGTGTGCCTGGCATTAGCCGCATTCGGTTTTAGTAACGGGCTAAACGCTGTTGGTATGCAGGCAGCTTTGTTTAAAAGCTCTCCAAAAGAAATTGCTGGTGTAGCATCTGGCCTATTTAATACATCAAGATACTTGGGAACAATTTTATCTTCACTGTTGACAGGTATCATTATGGGAGGTGCGTTCACCTTTACAGGATTCCGATTGCTGGGGGTTTTCCTAACGGTCATTGCATTGGTCTTAGTATTTATAAGTCTGCGGCTCAGATATTCTGAGCAATTGGATGAACCGAGTACAAGCAATTCAAACAAAAAATAAAAATTGGAGTTGAATGTTATAACAACTGTTAATATCAAGGAATGGTCCTCATGGGATCAAACTTGGCAGGGAATGCAAAAGGATAAACAGCCTCAGGGTGAGAAAGTCATCCAGAAGTGGAATGCGAGAGCGCAAACTTTCGCCCATTGTTGTAGTAAGGAAGAGATCTTTTGTGGTCATCATAAATAAATAAAAAGGGATAGATATCTATCCCTTTTGTTTTAATCAATTTAAATGTTCAACATCATATGAGAGGACACGTGTATTATGATAAAAGCCATCTTTTTATGGAATTACATATAACTCTCGCTAAGCTTTTTCTGTCCTGTGATAGGGCTTGTCCTGATAAAAATAGTTTGGTTTCACAATGGTATTGTCGTAATGCTTGTGGAAGATGTGGGTAGCAGCTGGTGATACTGGCGGAATCAGCCATGTCCAGTCCCCGGTCAGCTTGCGTTCAGCCTTTTCTTCCTGTTTTTCAAACTGCTTGAATTGATGTGCTGCTGTATGGTGATCGACAATGGTTACCCCTGCTTCGCGATAAGAATGGAGAACCGCCACGTTCAATTCGACAATGGCTTTATCCTTCCAAAGGGACGAATTCTTGGTTGTGTCCAGTCCTAAAAGAGAAGCGACTTTTTTCAGCATATTGTAGCGGTTTTCATCCGCTAGGTTGCGTGCGCCAATTTCTGTGCCCATATACCAGCCATTAAACGGTGCAGCATTGTAATGAATACCGCCAATCTCTAATTTCATATCAGCAATAATCGGAACCGCATACCATTTCAGTCCTAAATCACGGAATCCATCATATTCAGGATGGGTGATCTCTACCTCTTGGACGATTTCTTTCGGAAGCTCATACAGAACAGGCGGCTGACCTTTTAGCTGAAACATGAGAGGCAGAATATCAAAATGTGTGCCCTCCCCTTTCCAGCCATGTGCTTCACATAATTTTGTTAATTCAAGAGATGCCTCGTCGCCGACGATACCGTATTCCGTTTCATAGCCTGCATAACGAACGAGCTGATGATTATAAATGACGACTTCCTTCTGTCTGTTTTTCTCTGGGGGAAAGATCGTAATGGACGGTTTGATTTTCCCGCCATTTGTCGCATACTCAATATGATGAAAGAGCGCCTCCTTCACCTCATCCTCTGTCTTTACATGCCGGCAGTCATGCACTTGCAGGGTCGACCAAAACAAACGGCCAATGCAGCGGTTACTGTTGCGCCATGCCATTTTCGCCCCGTGAGCTAATTCCTCTAGTGTATGCGTATAAATTCCTTCAGACTCAATTTCTTTTTTTATTTCATGCAGACGTGCTGCTTTCTCTTCATTTGACTTGTTTAATTCTTCATAGCATACAGAAATAAAAGCTTCTGCTTCATTCCACAACGCTTCTTGATTACTCAAACATACTCGCCTCACTTTAATACGAATATATCCATTGTAGCGGTTTCTATTGATAAATTCACTCGTTTCAAACCATTTTTTATCAAATCATCCGACCATTGTCCTTAGATCATAGATGAATCAATACGTTTAAGGGTCTTTTGGAGCCAGCGGACATAGCCTTTTTCCCTTTCGATTGCCCTTGTCAGCACTAAGTAATGCCCAAATTGCGCTGAATGCAGTGATTCAGCAGAAGGGTCTTCCTCTGTCAAAGCGTGGAGCTTTTGTTCCAGCACATCTACTTTCTTGGTGCGCTCTAAAAGTTGATAGGCAAACAGGTCAGCCGCTTCTTTTTTGTCCATGGAGGAGATGAAAAAGGTTTTGAGCATGAATTCATCCTTTGTTGTTTCCGGAATCGGATCTTTTGTTCTTAACCACTGACGCAATTCTTCTTTTCCTGCCGCTGTGATTTGATAGACCTTCTTCTCCAGCTTTTTTCCTTGTATGTGAATATCAAATTCAATAAACCCTTCCTCTGTGAGACGCTTCAGCTCAGGGTAAATCTGACTGTGCTTCGCACTCCAAAACTGTCCAAGGGAATCTTTAAAATGTTTCGTGATATCATATCCCGTCAGCTCATGCTGATCCAGCAAGCCAAGAATGGCATATTTTAGTACTCTCATGATGGGCCTCCAACGCTTATTCTTTGACAATAGTATATCATAGACTTTAAAATAAACATGTAAATCACAACATGTTTGAAAAAACATCATTCTAATGAAAGAAGGAATAAACATGGATCAATTCGTTGGACTTCATATGATTTATACGTATGAAAATGGCTGGGAATATGAGATTTACATTAAAAACGATCACACCATTGATTACCGCATTCATAGCGGAATGGTTGGAGGACGCTGGGTCCGTGATCAAGAAGTAAATATTGTGAAGCTGACAAAAGGCGTATACAAAGTCTCTTGGACAGAACCAACTGGGACAGACGTCTCTCTGAACTTTATGCCTGAAGAAAAACGCATGCATGGCGTCATCTTCTTCCCTAAATGGGTGCATGAACGTCCAGACATCACCGTCTGCTATCAAAATGACTACATCGATTTCATGAAAGAATCTCGTGAAAAATACGAAACCTACCCGAAATATGTTGTCCCAGAATTTGCGGACATTACGTATATCCATCATGCAGGTGTGAATGACGAAACCATTATCGCAGAAGCACCATATGAAGGCATGACAGATGAAATAAGAGCTGGACGAAAATAAAAAAAGCGGCACGCCAAGTGCCGCTTTAGATTGGTGAAAAAGGGCTAAAATGATCTTTATTTTAGCCTTTTTTTATTGAATGCCTAACGTCTTTTGAGGAAGCACGAAACGATAGACTGGCAGTTCATCACCTGTTTTTGAAGCAATAAACCCTGATGACATATAGCTGTCCTTTGATTCTGGTTCAAGGGCAAGTGACAGCAAATTGGTTTGCGGCTGTGCCGTGACATATACCTTTGTTCCTTTTGGCAGCTGACGTTTCTTGTCAACGAGTTTTGTTTCAAGCTGAATATCTGTTTTGCTCTTTTCCTCTCGCTTTGTCACCTGATAGGCTTGTACCGGCACTTTCATGCCAGCCGGCAATGTGACACTTTTTAATCCTAATGTTCTGAGTTTCTTTTCTACTCCTTCATGCCCCGGAAGAATGAGATAAGCTGTCGGCCGTTCTCTTGTTAAAACAGGAACAGCATCGCTCGCACTATGAAAGCGCACAGGAACTTGAGTCGTTTGTCCCTTCTCAATATCAACCATTTCCAGCGAGTCATTGACAGGTGCTTGGAAATCATCTTGAATGACCACTTGATCATCATCATTTGGCTGCAGTCCTTTTTTGACCAGCTTCAGCCGCTCCGTCACCATTTGCTGCTTCACCTGTTTGGCATGTTTCACCGTGGTCTCAATGATTTTTTCATGGGTGGCTACTTGCGCAGCGACGCGGCGGGCAAAATCCTCTCTTCCAATCCCAATCCCTCTGCTTTCTACAAGAAATGACAGGGCTGGCGAAAGTGCAAGGGCATTACGGCCAATTCGCGCATCCGTACCACCTTCATAGATGTCGATCTTTCCATCCTTTCCTCTTGTGTTTGTATAATACAAATCGTTAGAAAATCCTTTATTCGTCAGCGTTTCACGAACTCCGTTAACGTATAACTCATTTGATGTCAGCCGGATGCTTTCAGGAATGTTTAAATTCTTCCCTGAAAGAATAAGCAAATCATGATATTTGAGAGCGCCTGATGAACCGATATTTTCAAACTGCTTTTGACCCACATCGTATTCATGGGCATCAATAACTACCTCTGGCGCATACCGATTAAATTCTTGATGCAGGGCTGCCAGTTCTGGAGATTCTAATGTCATATGATCACGGTTTCCGTCTAATCCGTTTGCCAGTCTGCGGTCAAACGCATAAGAACCATCAGGATTGATTCTTGGAACAATGATGATATTGACATGATTGAGTATACGCTCTCCTTCTTCACCTGCTAATCGTTTTGCAATGACGAGAGCAGATTCACCGGAGGCTGGTTCATTTCCGTGTATTTGTGCTTGGAGCCAGATGGTTGGCTTTTTTGAAAGTGGAGTAATGGAGCGATCCTTTGTAAAGTACAGGGCCGGAATGGACCTGCCTTCAATGGATGTTCCAATCTGTTTCTGAGTGGCATATGGGCTTTTGCGGACAATGTCTTTTAAGAAAGCTTGAAGCTCTTCTTGTGTCGTAAATGCTTCTCCTTTTTTCTGAAAGGCAGGGGTTTCAAACGTCTCGCCAGGCTTAGGGTATAGCTTTTTCACTGAAGCCGGCTGTTCATAACTCTTTCCATAATAAGGGGTTTCTGCATGAGCTGAAGCTGGGCTCACCATCGACAAACTGCCTGCCAAGAGGCATGCAGCAGCAAAAAGAATCGTGCCTTTTCGTTTGGACATGCTATCCTCTCCCTTCGTTGATTTGCATTATAAAGAAAAAAACAGAAAAAGTGTCAGTATTTTTCAAAAATAAATCTTTTGGAGGAACAGGCATATCTTTGTCTAGGGCAAATGAATGGAGCCTGCCCGGCAATATGACCTAAAAAAAGTGCCTGCCCGCAGCAGACACTTTTTTATTTACCAGATGGAAATGGCCCCAATGAGAACCGCCATGACGGTCATAGCGACGACTGCCAGCACAGCCCATTTCATCCCAAATTTCTGATGCTGATCCAGTGATACGCCAACAAGTCCAACAAGTAAATGAGTCGATGGAACAAGTGGACTTAACATATGAATCGGCTGACCAATAATAGAGGCTCTGGCAATCTCAATTTTATCGACACCGTATGCTGCCGCTGTTTCTGATAGGATCGGCAGTACGCCATAAAAGTATGCATCATTCGGCATAAAGAAAGTAAAGATCCCGCTTGTTAATGCGACAATGACTGGAATAAAGCCGCCAAGCTGCTCTGGAATTGCAGATACAATCGAAATCGCCATTTCATCGACCATTTTCGTTCCAGTTAGAATACCTGTAAAAACACCTGCCGCAAAAATCATCGAAGCAATGGCTAAAACGTTTGTTGAGTGAGCGGCAATTCGCTCACGCTGCTGATCTAAGTTCGGATAGTTCACGATAATTGCCACACAGAAAGCAAGAACAAATAGAACAGTTAAGCTGACTTTACCTGATACAAGCAGCAGCACCAATAACAAAGTCAGCGCCAGGTTAAACCACCAAAGCTTCGGCCGTTTGATGTCATCTTGCAGTGCCGCTGCCATTTCATTTGCATGAATCGGCTGGTCAAGTTCAATCACACCAAGGCGTTTTCTCTCGGCTTTTCCAAGAAAATAAGCAACAATAATCATACTGAGAACCCCTGCACCAATGACTGGAATCATTGGTCCAAATAAAAGTGAAGGATCAACGCCAAGTGCACTCGCCGCTCTAGGTGTAGCTCCTCCCCATGGAATTGTATTCATAATTCCCATGCCGACCCCGGCAATACCCGCTAAAATAATTGGACGGATGCCAAGCAGCGTAAATAGTGGAAGCATCGCTGTTGTTGTAATCATATACGTTGTCGTTCCATCACCATCAAGTGCAACAAGCATCGTCAAGACAGCTGTTCCGACAACGATTTTTAATGGATCGCCTTTAACGATTTTTAAAATTTTCGCCACCATTGGGTCAAATAAACCCGCATCAATCATAATGCCAAAGTACAAAATCGCAAACATGATCATGACTGCTGTTGGTGCGACTTGCTGCACACCTTTGACAATCATGTCTGAAATTTCAGTAAAATGAAAACCTGCAATAAGAGCAAATGCAATTGGTGTTAACACCAATGCCGTTAAAACAGACATACGTTTCGTCATAATCAAAACCATAAATACAATCATCATAAGAAATCCTAAGATTGCTAACATATTGTTCACCCCTTATGTTGTATACGCTTTCATTAATGTGTTGGTATCCCATTTCCAACCCTTTTTGTCATCATATCTGAGGTGAGAATTGAAGTAAATATTATGAATTTTAATTCTTTTTCGGTCGATAAATGCTTTTTGTTCATTTTGTTCAAACATTGGGCTTTTTAATACCATGAAAAAAACAAAGGGTTTATTTAAGCCCTTTGTCTTCTTTTCAGTGTGATAGAAAACCTTTGCAGTCTAGGAAGGATGAGTACTGGAGCGGAGCGAATATGAGATTCGTGAGCACCAGCACACAGAACCGGCACCGAATGCAAGGGTTTGTCTACACGCTGGAAGCGGTCTCACTCGACCGCTTGTTCTCCTTGTATCAATTGCTCATATTGCCTTAATTGATCTTCCATAAAGACCTTTGCCTCTTTGCTGTTCATATAACGACTTGTCCAGCCCTTTTGCTTTAATCGCTTTTTCCAGGACTTCGTTTTCGTCATTTTTTGAAGAAGCTGATCCCATTCACGAACCTCATGCTGACTCATTTGTTTTGGGCCCATCACACCGCGCCAATGGGAAAAGATGAGCGGAATGCCCTGCTCTTTCCATGTCGGCACATCTTCAAATCCATCTAAGCGCTGGCTGGTTGTCGTCGCTACGAGCTTCAGCCTCTTTTTTTCATAATCATGACGAACCTCTGTAATGGTAGTCGTTGCTGCATCCACCTCATGGTCGATGAGCGCCTGAAATAAATCATCTGCACTGTCAAATTTCAAAAATTGAATGCGATATGGATCAATTCCTGCCATTTCTGCTGCCCGGGCGAATGAGATTTGATCATCATTTCCAAAATCAGGGGCAAACCCAATTTTTAAGGAATCTGGTTTTTTCTTAAGTGCGTGTAACAGCTCCTTCCCATTTGAAAAAGGAGAATCCACTGGGACTGCGACGACCTGCCACTCTTCTGCAAGGATTGCCAGCGGTGTCACATCATTCATCGTCACGTTACTGCTGCCAAGCAAATTACGGCTTAACAATAAGCTTGAATTTAAACTGATATAGTTGGCTTCTCGCTCCATCATGTATGTCCATCCTTTATCCACCGTTCCGCCTCTTTGATAAAGAATGTTCACAGGCCGGTTCACCAGCTTCTCTTGTTCAAGCACTGATTTCATCACCTGAGCCGTTTGGTCAAATCCCCCCTCTGGTACACCCGACACCACAATATATAAGGAGCTTTGCTGCAGGAAAGAATCACCGGCCTTTTTTTCATTAAAGGTGAGCGTCATACAAAGGCAGAGCACGATTACAAAAAGTATTCCTTTTTTCATCTTTTATGACTCCGCTTGTTTGGCAGGGTAATATTTACGTTCAGGTCTGCCAATGATTCCGTATGCAAGCTCTGCCCGGCATTCCCCTGTTGTCACGAGATACTCTACATACCGTCTCGCAGTTGTACGTGATGCGCCCATCTTTTCCCCGAGTTCTTCTGCTGTAATTCCGCTATTCTCTGATGCCATCAATGTTTTCACTTTATCCAAGGTCAGTGAATTGATGCCTGTGGGAAGATCTCTGTCATCCCTTTGTTTTGGCTCTTCCTGCATCTGTCCAAAAAACAGATCGATCATCGTTTGATTGACTTCATCCTTTGAATTGATGATGTCTTTCTTCTCTTTATATTCGGTTAAAACTTGTGCAAACTTTTGTGCGGTCACCGGTTTGATTAAATAATGAACCACTCCGTAATGAAGCGCATCTCTTAAAAGCGTCGTTTCCGTTGCAGCCGTGATAATGATCACATCTACTTCAGGACAGCGTTCTCTTAAAAGCGGCAGCAGGTTTGTGCCGAGCTCATCAGGCATATACACATCAAGCAAAATGAGATCAACTTGTTCCCTCTGGAGCGCCTCCCACATATCTTTTGCACTCTTTGCCTTTCCAGCGACCTTAAATCCTTCTATCTTTTGAATATAAGATTCATGAATGGCAGCGATTCGAAAATCATCCTCCGCAATGAGTACCTTAATCACCATCTATTCCCCCTTTGTGCCTTTCGGTATGTATACAGTGAAGATGGCACCGCCTTCTTTTTGGTTCGCAACTTCAATCCAACCCCCAAGCTCGTCCAATACTTCTTTCACATTCGCAAGCCCATAGCCTCGTCCTTCTCCCTTTGACGAATGGCCTCTTGTGAAAATCTGTGACAGTTCTTCTTCATTCACCCCATCACCTGAATCTGACACTTCTATGATAATATCAAACCCAATATCTGTGATGAACAGGTCTACCTCACGCTTCTCCTTATTTAATACAGCTTCAAAAGCATTGTCTACGAGATTGCCAATGATGGTGATAAAGTGAGATAAACTTAAATGAGCTGGGAGCGGCTCAAGTGAGCTATTTTCATCAATGTGAAATTGGACTTTCTTCTCAGATGCTTTCCCTAACTTGCCAAGTAAGATGGCTTGTATTTTAGGAGACCGAATCTGCTTCATGAGTAAATCGTGCTGACGGTTTTGCAGATGATATTCTTCTTTAATTAAGTCGATGGCTTCATCGACTTGCTTCAGCTCAAGCAGGCCTAAAATGGCGTACAGCTTATTTGAGAATTCGTGCGTTTGGGCCCTTAGGTCTTCTGAATATTGGCTGACCTCTGTTAATGTATCCAGCAGCTTCGTCAGCTCTGTTTTCTCTCTGAAGCTCACAATCCCTCCGAATACTCGATGATCCTGCATTACTTTTTTCACATTTAAGACATAGGTTTTATCATTGACGACGGTTTCGATGTTAGGTTCAATCGTCTCTGCCTTTAAATAGAGAAGAAGTTTGGCATTTGGCAAGACTTCATCAATATGAAGGGGCAGCTTTGATGAGACGCGCAGCATGTGCTCAGCTGATGTATTCATCATCGTAATCGCGCCTTTCTGGTCAAACGCAATAATCCCTTCTTTTATAGCGAGCAGCATCGCCTCTCTTTCTCGATACAACGAAGCAATTTCATGCGGCTCAAGCCCTAATGTATCTTTGCGAATACTCTTCGTTAAAAAAATTGCACCGAATATGCCCGGCAAAAGCACAAGAAGCGCAATATAGCTAAGCTTCAATAGCTGATGAGCTGTCGCTTGATCAATTTCCTTTTTTAAAAATTCGACGGTGACTGTGCCGATAATTTCTTCATGCCCCTCTGTTTCTTTCATAATGGGTGCACTGCCTCTGACAACGGTTTCACCATTAGAATCATCAGTTGATATGGAGGTTCCTCCAAATAAGAGAGTACTTCTTCCTTCCGATACACTGATGGTTTTTCCTACGTCCTCATGATTCGTATGAACAAGGACCTTTCCTTTTCGATTGGTAATGAAGATAGCATGAGCTCTTACTTGCTCCTTCATTTGCTCAAGCACTGCCTGTTCTTCATTTTGGGACGCTGATAGAGCCACCGATGCTTTAATGGGCGGCATATATGATATCGTTCTAGCGGTCTGCACCGCCAGCTGTTCAGCTTGTGCCTGCCTTTCTGATGTCTGCAAAAAACCAAAACAAATGGTTAATAATGCAATGACAACAAGCAAAAGCCCGATAATTAATCCCAAAATTTTCGTTTGTAAAGTGACTTTCCTTTTGCCCATCCTCACCGCTACAACCCCTAATTCAGTAGATTCACCCGAATAGACTCTAAGAAAATGATATCATTTTTTCTTACTAAGTTAAGAGAAAATTCTTTCAAACAAAAAAGACGACTCAGGCATCGAGTCGTCCCTATATGCCTATTACGTGATTGATAAACCCGCACTCGCATAGCCAGCTACGGTATTTACTAAGGAAAGACCTGTAGCTGATGCGGAGAATACAACAAGCAATCGTGTTTCAGGTGTGACTGGTACATTTAGACCAGTCGCAATACCATTTGCAATTGCACCCAGCGTTAAAACACCGGTTAAAGCTGGTGCTAAAGTGACACTCGCTACTTGAGTGAAACTGTTATTTGGTGTTGGTGAAGCAAACAAACTAGCTGTGACCGTAATACTTGTGCCCAGCAAAGAAAGAGCAGCTGTCGTACTGAAATAGCCGGCAAATGATGTGATTGTTCCGGCTCTAGGAACTGAGAACGCCATGTTGAGTAAAGTGCCTGCAGCGCCGGTTAAATCAATCACTCCGCCTAAAATACTGACACCTGTCGCTGAGTTACCAAATCCGATCAAGCTGGATGTTCCAACGAGACCGCCTGCAATTGTTGTCAGGACAGCAGGTGTACCTGAAGCAAACGGAATGATCGCACTCGATCCTGTCACTCCTGTTGGACCGGTGGCGCCTGTTGCACCTGTACCTGTGACTCCCGTGGCGCCTGTTGCACCGGTTACTCCGGTGGCGCCGGTGAGACCTGTAGCTCCGGTGACTCCAGTTAATCCAGTTGCTCCGGTTAAACCTGTGGCTCCTGTTAATCCAGTTGCTCCGGTTGCTCCGGTTAAACCTGTGGCTCCCGTGGCTCCTGTTACTCCTGTCGCTCCGGTTAAACCTGTGGCTCCCGTGGCTCCGGTTACTCCAGTTGCTCCGGTTAAGCCTGTGGCTCCTGTGACACCGGTCGCTCCGGTTACTCCAGTTAATCCAGTTGTGCCGGTCACTCCCGTGGCTCCTGTTACTCCTGTCGCTCCGGTTACTCCAGTTAATCCAGTTGCACCGGTCACTCCTGTAGCTCCGGTGAGACCTGTAGCTCCTGTGACTCCAGTCGCACCTGTATCACCCGTTACCCCAGTTGCTCCGGTTACTCCAGTTGCACCCGTATCTCCTGTTACCCCGGTGGCTCCTGTGACGCCCGTTGCTCCTGTACCCGTGACGCCCGTTGCTCCTGTATCACCCGTTGCCCCAGTTGCTCCGGTGGCTCCTGTGACGCCCGTTGCTCCGGTCGCTCCTGTATCACCGGTTACCCCAGTTGCTCCTGTCGCTCCCGTGACACCTGTCGCGCCTGCGGCTGCTAATAACGTATAGTCTGAAGAAGTATCCGGTGTGCCTGTTGGCGGCGCTGTATTCACAACATAGGTTCCACCTTCATATGTCACCACTTGACCTACTGGATAGGTTGGCGCTGTTGCTGGGTCAAATGTCAGAATACCAGTTAATCCTACACCGGTTACTCCTGTTGCCCCTGTATCACCAGTTATCCCAGTTGCTCCAGTTGGGCCTGTGACGCCGGTTACACCCGTATCTCCTGTTACCCCGGTGGCTCCTGTGACGCCCGTTGCTCCGGTCGCTCCTGTATCACCGGTTACCCCAGTTGCTCCTGTCGCTCCCGTGACACCTGTCGCGCCTGCGGCTGCTAATAACGTATAGTCTGGAGAAGTATCCGGTGTGCCTGTTGGCGGCGCTGTATTCACAACATAGGTTCCACCTTCATATGTCACCACTTGACCTACTGGATAGGTTGGCGCTGTTGCTGGGTCAAATGTCAGAATACCAGTTAATCCTACACCGGTTACTCCTGTTGCCCCTGTATCACCAGTTATCCCAGTTGCACCAGTTGGTCCTGTGACGCCCGTTGCTCCGGTCGCTCCTGTATCACCGGTTACCCCAGTTGCTCCTGTCGCTCCCGTGACACCTGTCGCGCCTGCGGCTGCTAATAACGTATAGTCTGGAGAAGTATCCGGTGTGCCTGTTGGCGGCGCTGTATTGACCAGATATGTTCCTCCTTCATATGTCACTACTTGACCTACTGGATAGGTTGGCGCTACTGCTGGATCAAACGCTGCAACTCCAGATAAACCGACACCTGTCGCTCCGGTCACTCCTGTTGCCCCTGTATCACCAGTTATCCCAGTTGCACCAGTTGGTCCTGTGACGCCCGTTGCACCAGTTTCTCCTGTCGCGCCTGTGATCCCTGTTGCTCCTGTTGCTCCTGTGCCAGTGGCTCCGGTTGGGCCAATTTCTCCCGTAACTCCAGTGACGCCGGTAGCTCCGGTTGGGCCAACTTCCCCGCTTGGTCCTGTCACTCCTGTTGCGCCGGTGGAACCCGTGACTCCTGTACCGGTTGCACCCGTAACGCCAGTCGCTCCTGCAGCGGCCAATAACGTATAATCTGGTGACGTATCAGGTGTACCTGTTGGCGGCGCCGTATTGACGAGGTAAGTTCCTCCTTCATATGTCACCACTTGACCTACTGGATATGTCGGCGCTGCCGCTGGATCAAACGCTGTGACGCCGGCTAGACCTACTCCCGTCGCTCCTGTAATCCCTGTGGCTCCGGTTGCTCCTGTTGCTCCCGTATCACCAGTTGCTCCTGTGACACCGGTTGCTCCGGTTGGACCAATTTCTCCTGTTGCACCCGTGACGCCGGTTGCTCCGGTTGGACCAATTTCTCCTGTTGCACCCGTACCGGTAGCGCCTGTAACGCCAGTCGCGCCTACAGCGGCTAATAGCGTATAATCTGATGATGTATCTGGTGTACCTGTTGGTGATGCTGTATTCACAAGATACGTTCCACCTTCATATGTCACCACTTGCCCCAATGGATATTCTGGTGCTGCTGCAGCATCATACGGTACAACCCCAGTTAAACCCACGCCGGTGGCTCCTGTGGCTCCAGTTGGACCTGGATCTCCTGTGACACCTGTTGGCCCTGTACCTGTTTCCCCCGCTGCAGCTAATAATGTATAATCTGCCGACGTATCCGGTGTACCTAATGGCGGTACTGAATTGACGACGTACGTACTGCCATCGTATGTCACCACTTGCCCTACTGGGTAGGTTGGTGCTACTGCTGGATCAAATGCCAAGATGCCTGTTAAACCTACGCCTGTTGGACCGATTGGACCTGCTGGACCTGCTGGACCTGCTGGGCCTGCCGGACCCGCTGCACCCGCTGGACCTGCTGGGCCTCTTCTTCCTCTCCCGCCTGGCGGACCTTGAATCACACAAACACAAGGATCTTTTCCGCAGCAAGGATTTTTCACTGGTTTCCTTGGCTTTTCTGATATCCCTTTTTTACAACTATCACATTCCCAGCCATCATCCTTATACGCATCATACCAGCTTCCTTTTTGGTAGTGGTCTGTCGAATGAGTTGGATATGTCTTACCACATTGCCTACATCTTTTCATGGAATCACCCCCATCCATCGTATTCATCATGACTGGGAAAGGTGTATGTACACTTTTATTTTTTTAAAATAATCAAAAGACCTTGCACTTTATGCACAAGGTCCTTCTTTCATTAAAGTCTCATCGTCATTTTTAAATCTTTTCCTACCATACTATAATCCATATCTACCGGCCGGATGGCTTCTTTTAATGATTTCGTACCTTCTCCTTCAAAGAAAGTAGGTGCATCTTTCCCTCCAATTAATAATGGTGCCATATAAATAATGACTTCGTTCACAAGTGACGCTTCTAAAAAGGATGCGCTCACACTCCCTCCCGCCTCTACAAGCACCGACATCACAGAGCGCCTTTTCAGCATACGTAACACCGCATGAAGATCTGTCCGATTTTCTCCGCTTGTGACAAATACTTGATGTCCTTTTTGCACCAGTTGATGGTATTTTTTTTGATCATACTTGTTTGAGGTACAAATGATGGTTTCTGCCATATGATCATTTAAACATTTCGCATGAAGCGGAATCCTTAAGGTGGAATCTAAAATGACACGAATGGGCTGTGTCACGAATGAATCTTTTACAATAAGACCTGCATCATCTTGAATAATGGTTTCAACGCCTGTTATCACAGCATCTGCTTCTTGACGTAATTGCTGCACTTCATTCCTCGCTTCTGTCCCTGTAATCCATTTGCTTTCTTGATGAGCTGTTGCAATTTTCCCATCTAACGAAATGGCTGTTTTTAATATGACATAAGGAAGGTCTGATTGTATCGAATGAAAAAAAGGAAGATTTAAGCTGTCCGCTTCCCGCTTACATATCCCTTCTTCTACTTCTATCCCTGCTTGTTTCAACATCGTGACCCCTTTACCTGCTACAAGTGGATTGGGGTCCCCAGTGGCAATGATCACACGTTTCACCCCGCTCTTTATAATGGCTTCTGAGCAAGGGCCTGTTTTTCCATGATGCGAACAAGGTTCGAGCGTCACATACATATGAGCCCCCTTCGCCTTTTCTCCTGCCATTTGCAGCGCATGAATTTCAGCATGCGGCTCGCCCGCCTTCATGTGAGCACCAATTCCAACGATCTCACCTTTTTTGACTACCACTGCCCCGACAAGCGGATTTGGCGAGGTTTGTCCTTTCATGGCCTTTGCGTTGGCAATCGCTAGCTTCATATAAAAAACATCGTCTTTCATGTAAGTCTCCTTTCCTCTCTTTCAAGGGAAAGAACTCCTTCAGGGAATGAAGGAGTTCTATTCTCATGTGCTATATTTTTTCCATCCGTTTCTTTTCAGATCGATCATAGTAAGGCAAGGAATAAAAAAGTTTATAAGATGCTCGTTGTTTACAAAAACAGCATTTGCGACATTCATATTTATTAATGAGGAGCACATGCGGACAATTGAGTACAGACAGACCTTTTTTCATATGTTCCTTGCAAACACTTATCATGAGAATCCCCCGCTTACATTCTTTTTCTTAATGAGAGATTACTTCTTTCGGAAATTGTTCAAATAAGCGTAGTACTTCGGTATGCGTCCCATCTTCTCGAACGTGATAAATCCCGCCGTCATATGAGCTTGCGTATACATCATTGCCTAATTGTCTGATGGCACTAATCCCATTTTGGGCAATTCTAATTGGGCCGGTGTTGACATCCAGCTCTGGATTCCACACAACGATATAGCCCCAATAATCACCGCTTACAATATAGCCTGAGTCTGTGACTGTGACCGATTTAATCGAATACTGGTGTTCGTTATGCTGGTCTAAAATTCTTCCTGTATGCAAATCAAACAATCTCACATTCTTGTCGCGGCTGACAATGGCGATACGGTCTCGTTTACTATCAATAAAGACATCATTTAACAGCTCTGTCGCACCAATGTATTCCGCTTTTAAGGACAAACTCTTTTTATCTAAAAGACAGATGGTTCCTTCAACTGCTGCTGTGATGATAAGATCTCCTTCTACCTTTAATGCTTTAACTGCACAATCGTGTGCTTTGGAACGGCCGATTTCCTTTAAGTGTTCTGTCGAAATGACATGGACATAACCGCCATAAGTTCCAATATAAAATTGACGATCCTCCTCGTGAAAATACACGCTGTTGACCGGACCTGTGTTAAGATCAAACGAAACCATTTGCTTTAATGACTCATGAACAATATGCACCTGACTTGCATGATCTCCCCACGCATAATAGCTTCCATCCCGTGCAACAGCTACTCCATTTGTTAAAACGCCCGTCGATTTGGCGATTTCAATCCCATTTTTTCTGAATTTCCCATCATCTGATGCGGTAATAATATCACCCGCATCAGTCAGCGCAATATCATTGATAGATGGTGTCGCCATTTCGATCTCATCTGATATGACTTTGCCCTTTTCGATCGACCATTCACAATATGTTTTTCCAAAGCTGGCCCCTAGTATTGACTTCTCATCCTCTGTCCAGACAAGTGAGCGCTCCCACTGATATTTATGAGGCAGCAGTGTATCGACTAAATCACCTGTTTCATAATTCCACAGCTTAATTAAATGGTCGTAGCCTGCTGTCAGCAAGTAATTGCCGCTTGGAGAAAAATTCACGCGCTTGACGCCCTGTAAATGGGCTTTGATGATTTTCTTCTCCTGTAAAGTAGCTGCATCGTAAATAATAACAGTGCCATCATCTCTGCCAAGTGCGAATACTTCTTTTTGATTGCTGCCGCTGATTGTATCGAGCTCATAATCAAACGGGCCGATTTCCCCTACAATTTCTCCGGTTTCATACAGCCATACAAGGACATATCCATCATCACCTGTTGTATAAGCTTTATCACCATGTATCCATACAGCTAATACATCTTTGCTATGGCCATGGAATTCTCTTAAAATAGCGCCCGTTTCGATATCCCAGACTAAGCATCTTCTATCTCTGGACACGGATACAAGTAAAGTATCCTGCTTCGCAAAAGCGACGGCTTCTACATCATCTGCATGACCAAACAACGTGCGGATTCGGGTATGTGTGCCTGTATCATACAATTGAATGGTATAGTCTGACGATGCACTTGCTAAATACTTTCCGTTTTCAGAAAGAGATAAAGAGTTAATGATATGCTCGTGACTGCCAATAAACGTTCCTTCTCCCGTCGCCCGGTTCCACTGATAAATACAGCGGTCATAGCCGCCAGTGTAAACAATTTGGTCGTGCTGAGTTGATAAAACAGATGTAATTGGTCCTCTATGCATAGTTTTACACTCCCACCTTTATATGTTGTTTTTGACGAGTCACTAAACGAAAACCAGTAAATCGAAAAACAGGATCTGGGTGCTTCCCGTGTCTTCTTGCGACTCTGCATAAATCTCCGCCTCTTGCGAAAGAGCCGCCTTTTAAAATGTAGTAGTCACTTCCGAGTGTTTCCGTTAAATCATCGACGACCTCGATGCCGCCTTCATAAACGTGATATTTGGTGTTGACCCATTCCTCGACGTTTCCTCCCATATCATAAAGACCAAATAAGGATCGGCCCTTTTCGTAATGACGGACAGGCGTCGTTTTTTCAATATTTGATTCGTGCGTATTGCAGTAAGAAGGATCAAACTCATCTCCCCACGGGTATTGATTTCTCGTGTTTCCCCGGGCAGCATACTCCCATTCTTCTTCAGTAGGAATCGAAACATCAATCCCAAGTTTCCCGCTCAGCCACTGACAGAACGAGAAGGCATCCTCAATGTCCATGCCCCAAGCTGGATGATCTTTTCCCCCGCCAAGCTCTTCGTTCGTTAAACTCTCCGGGTATGTCTGGCCTGTTTCATCACAATAGCTTTGATACAGTTCATTGCTGACGACCGTATCTGAGATAAAAAATTCGTTGATATACGGCTGATAGGACGGAAATTCTTTGTACAGCCATTTTTGAAATTTTTTCTCACGGCCGTAGGTTGGATTGAGCAGCTTGTCCTTCCAGAATTCTGCTGCCTTTTTCATATCTTCTTCATTACTTCCAATCGTTGCATAGCCGCTTGGGATTTGAATCCAATTGATATCAGGTTTCACGCTTTTCTCCCGCCTTCTTTCAATAAACTCGTCTATTGATTAATTAATTTCTTCTCATCGACCATATGCCCTGAGGCTGCTTTTGCCTTTAAATAGGCTTCATTGTAGAGAGAGGCTTCGACCGTATGATCAAACCGCAAAACAGGAAGACCGAAAGCTGCAATAGAATCGACTTTATCTGGATTGTTCGTTAGTAAATGCAATGGTTTTCCTTTGTTTAAATAGTGCAAAACAGCTGCTGCTTCCTCGTAATGCCGATCATCATCCCCGCAGCCGATCAGGCGGTTGGCTTCAAAAGTATCCAGCTGCATCTCCTGTAATTTATACGTCAACGCTTTTGCCATCAGCCCAATAGACCGACCTTCTTGATTGGCCATATACACAAGCATGCCTTTTCCGTAATCGGTGATTTTCTTCAGCGATAATGCAAGCTGTGGACCACAATCACATTTCAGTGACCCAAACACATCTCCTGTTTGGCAGACACTATGGATTCGCACAAGCGGCGGCCGTTCATTTTCAAAGTCGCCAAATAAGAGACAAGAGGAAAAGGTTTGCTGCGCGGTACTCATTTGGACAATCGATTCGATCGTTGGTTTTGTATCCCGTTCAACAGGCGCGAAGGCATACCACTTAAATGGCACTTCTTCATGTTGAATGGAAATTGGCAAATTCACAGGCCCCACGAGCAAATAGTGTTTATCTTGAAAGGTAAAATGATGAATCATTGATTGTAATTCATCTACAAACTTGTTCATTAGTCTCCCCCCTATTCATCACTGCACCCAAATCGACTCCCATAGCGCAGTGATGGAGTGATGAATATGTGTACGCACCCCTCAGCTTGTGTGCTCCCGCAGAAGGAAATGGATGTGCGATGTCTCTCATCGTTTTAGACCTTGTCCTTTTCCAGTACAAAGGAGCAGAAATTTTGGTTCATATGCTTTATTTTCTGTCAGAGCAGCAAACGCTCTTGATTGGCAGACGCTCTTTCTTCCCATGAACTCCTCTGCTAGCTTTGAATCACTCACCTTTGTACTAGATTTTGACGGCAATGACATGATGCTGGCTTATTCCAGCCTTCGCTTGTAACGGTGATATGGATACAAGCTCAAGACCTGATGTACAAATTTTTTCGCCAAGCTGAGAATCTGAAAATGAAAAATGGAAACGGCCATCTTCTCCGATTAATCCTGTTTTCCACTGTTCTCCCCAGACAACAAGTGAAAAGACACCGCCTTCATGAAGTAAAGAAGAGACCTGTTTTAAATAACGTTCATGATCATCAGGATGTTGATGATGAAAGCAGCCATGATCTAAAATTAAATCAAACTGCATCCCGCGTCCCTGATCCATGGACCATGACATAAAATCTTGATGAACAAAATGGACAGGAACTGTTTCTCTTTTCTGTAATCCTTCCCACTCCTCATGCTCATACAGGTCGATACCGACATATGCGGAAAGCCCGCTTAAATGTTCTAGTGCACGGCCGTTGCCGCACCCGATATCCAGCACAGAAGCAAGTGCATTCTTTTCCCTTGAACGCCATGCCTTTAATGACATCACTGCTGCGTCTGTTAAGGATGGATCAGTAGACCACATATCTGTTCTTTGCTCATAATGCTCTTGGAATGCCATGCGCATCTTTTCTAAATACAATCCACTGTCTTCATGGTACAAAGCCTTTTTCATCATGAAACCTCCTTCAATTCACAATCTTCTTTTCGGGCAAAGGTGGTTTTCAAGCCAAAAACCTTATGTTAAAATGAAAGATGGATTTTTTAGGAAAATCTGTTTTTCTGAAAAAGAAGAGAAGCACCCCACATGTTCACTCTTCTTTTTCAGCATTCATCCTCATATGCAGCCGTTCGAAGGCCGCACCGCCTCAGCTTGTTCTCTCTTTTTTTCATATGAGTTCACCTCCTTTACCGTTCGATCAACTCACATTTCTTATTGAAACCGCTTTCTCTTTTTTATAAGGACTTAACGTCTTTTTCAATCTCTTACACTATGCTTTTAGTAGAAAGATGAATCTACTGTTTAGAATGGCGATCATTTTTTCTTCAAGTAAACGACGATTTGTTCTGTTCTAGTAGACATTTTTGTATCTAAGAGGCGCTTACGCTTTGGTTCTTGCCACCCCCTTTCACTAGATTATGCTTCGAATAAACCCGCCAGAAATTTAACAACTAATTCCATAATGACTGGATTAAGCCAAATATATTGTTTTTAGTTTATTTTGTCAACAAATTATTTCCTAAACATTAAAATGAATTTTCTAATTGAAAATACAGGTAATTTTCGTGGTTTTTTGACCTTAAAACACTTATTTCTACACAAAAATACAACTTAAACCAATAGAACTAAGAAATTTATCTACTAAATTACACAAGTTTTTTATTTAATTTTAAATCAAAATAGAAAGATACAATGATTATTTCCCGAATGGTTTTTTGTGATATTTCGACTATTTTTTTTGATTCTCCATGATTTTCATTGGTATAACGGCATTTTCAATTAGAGAGTTTACTATTTATTCCATACTTCTGTATTTACTTATTATCGTAAAAAAGATATATGTCTCTCTTTCAGACATGGAAGCATGAAAAAAAGCCCCTTACAAAAGTAAGAGGCTTTTTCGGTTGGCGTTTACGCCCAGTTTTTCACTTTTTCATGATCTGTGACAAAGAGAAGGACTTTCCCTTCGTCTAAATGTTCTTCAAATGTCTCAGCTTCTTCTTTTGAGAAACCAATTTCATGAATTTTATTGCGGAGCTCATCACCCTTTTTACTAAAGATGTTTCCAACCGCATGTTTGAGTCCAACTTCTCTTGAGCCAATCGTATTGGCATCTGCATTATTTGCAATACGCTCTGTTCGATCATCGTCATGGGACAGAACATAAATGTCCTCTCTTGCAACACCGAGTGCCTTTAATTGCTCTACATCTTTTTGAAGTGTTTCATCATTTGAATACTCTCTTACAACAGGTTTCATTTTATATTCCTCCTTTAACGTCTTACGAATCTTTTACCCGTCACTTTTGACATTAAACCTTCCACGAGCACATCCAATTTTCTTGAAAGACGTACCATGTCTATCGACTTATTTTTGACAAAAATCCTGTAAAAGTGACTAAATTTTCTGAATTATCATGTTCAATCCTATTGATTTGTTGTACAATTCTTATACTGGAGGCTAGAAATGAGGGAGAGCTGATGTATTACTTTTCAGCGGAGCAGCAGTTTAATGCTTGGGTTGTCAGTGATTTGGTGAAACAGCTTTTTCAAAAGTGGAATCCTGAAGAAGCAAATACAAAGCCGCTTACATTGTTTGCCGAACAGCACTTTCACATCTCAATTGATTATCTCTTTTCCATCATTATTAACATTGGAGATATTGAGTCAATTGAACAAGATCCACAAGACATGTTGTCCTCATACTTGAATATCCTTTTTGCTTTTGTGACGCGCGATATGATGAAAGCCTCCATGCAAAATGCAAACGAATATTTGTTAAAAGAACGTGATGCGGATGTGTATCAGCTGTTTGGCTGTCTCCCGCCGCTCCTCTCTGTATCTTTTCAGAAAAAGTAGTCCCCTTCGATAAGATGGCGGCTGCTTTTTTGTATGTGTTTTAAAAAGACCGTATGTTTTGAACGAAAAGAAGCATCATGTTAATGTAAATCTAGGCTGTAAGTGAAAGGGAGGATTTGACATGAGTCAACAAAAGCAAATTCAATTAGCTAAACGTCCTAAAGGATTACCTACAAAAGATGTTTTTCATTTTGAAACAGTCGATATACCTGTGCCGCAAGAAGGGGAGGTCTTGATTCAAACGAAATATGTTTCTGTAGATCCTTATATGAGAGGGCGAATGCAGGATACAAAATCCTATACACCTCCGTTCAAGCTAAATGAAGTGATTCAGGGCGGTGTTGTCGGAGAAGTCGTTGAGTCGAAATCGTCTCAATTTGAAAAGGGTGATTTTGTCCTTGGATTCCTTGGATGGCAAGAATACTCCACTGCCAAAGCTGAATCTCTGACTAAAATTGATCCGTCCATTGCGCCATTGTCCTATTATTTAGGGATTTTGGGCATGCCAGGGCAAACCGCTTACTTCGGCCTGCTTGCGATTGGCCAGCCAAAAGAAGGCGAGACGGTTGTCATTTCTGGAGCAGCAGGTGCCGTTGGTTCTGTTGTGGGACAAATCGCTAAGATCAAAGGCGCACACGTCGTGGGAATTGCCGGATCTGACGATAAACTCGCTTATTTAAAAGAATTGGGCTTTGATGAAACGATTAATTATAAAACAACAAATGATTTAGATGATGCTATTGCAAAAGCCTGCCCTAACGGCGTTGATGTGTATTTTGACAATGTAGGCGGCGAGATTTCAGATGCGGTGATGAATCATTTAAACCGTTTTGCACGCATTCCAGTGTGCGGCGCCATTTCTTCTTATAATATTAGCGCAAGCGAGGACATCGGACCGCGTGTGCAAACAAAACTCATCAAAACAAGCGCATTGATGCAAGGCTTCATCGTTGCCAACTATTCAGATCGTTTTGGAGAGGCAGCGAAGGATCTCGCACAATGGGTAAAAGAAGACAAACTCACATATAAAGAAACAATCATAGAAGGCTTTGACAATATTCCTGACGCATTCCTTGGACTATTCAAAGGAGAAAATGTCGGAAAACAGCTTGTCAAAATTTCATAACAAAAAAGGACCCTCCATGTGGAGGGTCCTTTTCTTATGCCTGCTTGGGCGCAAGGTGCAGCTGGCCTTGCTTATACACAATTTCTTCAAGCGAAAGATTCAGCTTTTTCGCCATTTTTTTCAGCATTGATTGCTCTTGAGGTGTGACAAGACTGATGACTGCGCCTTCTTTTCCTGCTCGTCCGGTTCTGCCTGAACGGTGGATGTAGCCCTCTTCATTTGGCATATCTGCATGAATCACATATGGCAGATCATCAATATCGATTCCTCTTGCTGCAATATCTGTTGCAAGGAGGAGCGGGAATTCACGCTGTTCAAATGATTTCAAGATCACAGCACGTTCAGCTTTTTTTGCTTCACTATGAAGGACACCAAGGTCGACATGATGGTACGCTAATTTCTCTGCATAAATGCTTAAGTTCGTAATGTCACGCACAAAAACGAGCGCCTGCATGTCCTCAAGCCGTGATAGCTTTTGCAGCAGTTTCACTTTGTCACGCTGATCACATAACAGATAATAGTGACCCACTTTCTGCGCTTCTTCCTCGCTTCTAGCAATTTTCAATACTTCTGGTTCAGATGTCATTTCTTTGATCAGCTGAACGGTTTCTTCTTTCAACGTTGCAGAAAAACAAAGGATTTGTCTTTCTTTTAATGTGGACTTAATGATCCCTTGGATCGTTTTCAAATGCTCTGGCACAAGAAGCTGATCTGCTTCGTCTAATACAATCGTTTTGACTTCATGCATTTTCAGTTTCTTGATTTTGATTAATTCTTGTACTCGGCCAGGTGTCGCCACAACGATATTCGGATGTTTCTTTAGTTTTTCTTGCTGCTTCTTGATGTTCGCTCCACCAATCAAGGAGACCGCTTTGATGTCTGATCCTTGTTTAAACTCTTGCACGACATCAAAGATTTGCATCACAAGCTCTCTTGAAGGTGCCAAGATTAAGACTTGCGGATGCTTAATATTGACATCAATTTTATTTAAAAGCGGCAGAACATACGCAAGTGTCTTCCCCGTTCCAGTTGGCGATTCTGCGATCACATCACGCTTCTCCGTAATCCACTCTGCTGTTTTTTCTTGTATAGCTGTTGGTTTTTCGAAGCCAGCCGCTTGAAAGTTTTCCTGAATAAATGGCTTTGCTTCTTTCAAAAATGCCCAATTTTCCGTCATGTCGATCTCCTTTATCCTCATTCAATCTATCCTTTAGTATCTCAAAATCAGCTTTGAAACGCAATTTTTCTTTTGATGCTTTTATCGAGCCGGACAGTTCGATATAATCATGAGAGGCACTAGCCGTTTTGAATCTATTTGAGGTGTAAAAAATGATATTATCTGTTAAAGATTTAAGTCATGGCTTTGGCGACAGAGCCATTTTCCACGAAGTGTCCTTCCGTTTATTAAAAGGCGAGCATGTCGGCTTAATCGGCGCCAACGGTGAAGGAAAGTCAACGTTTATGAATATTATTACTGGCAAGCTGGAGCCAGATGCAGGAAAAGTCGAATGGGCGAAAAATGTCCGTGTCGGCTACCTTGATCAGCATACCGTGCTAGAAAAGGGCAGAACGATCCGTGAAGTCCTTCAGGATGCATTCCATTATTTATTCTCCATGGAAGCCGCGATGAATGACATTTATGGCAAAATGGGTGAAGCCGATCCTGATGAGCTGGAAAAGCTGTTAGAGGAAGTTGGCGTCATTCAGGACGCACTGACAAACAATGATTTCTATATCATTGATTCTAAGGTCGAGGAGATTGCAAGAGGTCTTGGCTTAACGGATCTTGGACTGGACCGTGATGTGACGGAGCTCAGCGGCGGTCAGCGTACGAAGGTCCTGCTAGCAAAATTGCTGTTAGAGAAGCCAGAAATTCTCCTTCTCGATGAGCCGACCAACTATTTGGATGAGCAGCATATTGAGTGGCTGAAGCGTTATTTACAGGAATATGAAAATGCGTTTATCCTCATTTCACATGATATTCCGTTTTTAAACAGTGTTATTAACTTGATTTATCATGTTGAAAATCAAGAGCTCACGCGCTATGTTGGTGATTATGATCAATTTAAACAAGTGTACGAAGTCAAAAAGCAGCAGCTTGAAGCAGCCTATAAAAGACAGCAGCAGGAAGTGGCTGAACTAAAGGATTTTGTCGCAAGAAACAAAGCACGTGTCAGCACAAGAAATATGGCGATGTCCCGTCAAAAGAAATTGGATAAGATGGATATGATTGAACTGGCAGCAGAAAAGCCAAAACCAGAATTCCACTTTAAACCGGCACGTACGTCTGGGAAACTGATTTTTGAAACGAAAGATTTGGTCATTGGTTATGATGAACCGCTCTCCCGCCCATTGAATTTGAAAATGGAACGCGGGCAAAAAATTGCGCTGTACGGTGCTAACGGTATCGGAAAAACGACGCTGCTCCGAAGTCTTCTTGGGGAAATCACACCTATTTCTGGTGAGGTGGAACGTGGAGAATTCTTGCATATTGGCTACTTTGAGCAAGAAGTAAAAGAGCAAAACAGCAATACTTGTATTGAAGAAGTATGGAGCACCTTCCCTTCTTACACGCAATATGAAGTCAGAGCCGCTCTTGCAAAATGCGGATTAACGACAAAACATATTGAAAGCCGTGTGTCTGTATTAAGCGGAGGAGAAAAAGCAAAGGTCCGTCTTTGTAAGCTGATCAACGAAGAAACCAACTTACTTGTTCTCGATGAGCCGACAAACCATTTAGATGTCGATGCAAAAGAAGAACTAAAACGCGCCTTAAAAGAATATAAAGGTAGCGTCTTATTGATTTCTCACGAGCCTGAATTTTATCAAGATGTGGCAACTGAAACTTGGAATTGCGAATCTTGGACGACAAAAGTATTATAACGACAAAAAAGCCTTATATCTTTTGCAGATATAAGGCTTTTTTCTAATTAATGACCTGCTTGGATATTCACCAAATGCTTACGTCCAAGGAGCAGAATAATCATGCCTAGAAGAACAACACCAGCCCCGACATAGTAAGGTGTACTTGCTGTATAGGATTCAGCGAGAACTCCGGCAATCCAAGGAGCGATCGCGCCCCCAATAAATCGTACAGCACTGTAAGAGGATGAAGCAATTGAACGTTCAACCGGTGCTGACCCCATCACAGCTGTCGTGAGCACCGTATTGATCATACCGAGAATTCCCCCAGCAATGACAATTCCGCAGATCACGACCACAATATGAGACGTCCATATTCCAATGCCGAATAAAATCACAGCAAACGAAGCAAACAAAACCACCAGCGAGGTCAATGTCCCAAGTTTACGATGAATGACCGGCGCGGAGAAGACGGAGGTCACAGCCAAAAATAGCCCCCAACCAAAAAAGACATAACCAAGTCCATGCTCATCAAGATGGAGCACAAATGGTGAATACGCTAAAAGCACAAAGAAACCAAAATTATATAAGAAAGCGGCAGATGCCATCGTTAAAAGCCCTTTATATTTTAACGCCCCGACAGCCTCAAATAATTTCACTTTTTTCTGCGGCTTTTGCATAGGTGGAAGCATAAAGGTAATCGCTAAAAGAGCGATAAGCATTAACACGGCAACGCCAAAGAAAGGCCCGCGCCAAGAAATTGTTCCAAGCTCACCGCCAAGCAGCGGTCCAACCGATATCCCAAGACCTAGTGCTGCCTCGTATAAAATAATGGCCTTCGCACTTCCTCCAACAGACACACCGACAATGACAGAGAGTGCAGTTGAAATAAATAAAGCATTCCCGATGCCCCATCCGCCTCTAAAGCCAATTAATTCATTAATCGTTGAAGAAGTACCTCCTAAAGCAGAAAAAACAATAATAAAAATGAGTCCTACTAATAACGTCCATTTCGCACCAATCCGGCTAGAAATAAAACCGGTAAAAAACATCACAAAGCCGGTCACAAGTAAGTAGCTTGTAAATAAAAGAGACACCTGGCTTGGAGATGCGTGTAATTGCGATGCAATGGCTGGCAGGATCGGGTCAACGAGTCCTATTCCCATAAACGAAATCACACATGCAAAGGCAACAGCCCAAACGGCTTTTGGCTGCCTAAGCAGACTTGTACGCTGTTTCAACACTTCTTCTTCCTTCATTCCATCAGAACCTTTCCTTCAAATGTTGACAAAATAAAATAAACACGCAGAGGTGTTTATTTTTGTAATTGCTCAATTGCATGAGCCGCTCTTTCTTTCATCGCTTCAAGATCCTTTTTAAAGGATTGAATGGTTTCAAGCTTTTTTGAAATCAATTGATGCTGCACAGTCAGCTGCGCCTCAATATCTAACAGCTTCTCTAATCGTTCCTTCGGATCAAGCGACAGCAAGTAGCCTTCTTTATTCAGCTCTAGCTGCTTTCCGATTTCCATAAACGATTGAAGCTCCTGTAAAGAAAAGCCGAGTACCTCTTTTGCCTGCATCACTTTCTCTAGCTCTTCCATGTCGTCCTCTGAGTAAAGTCTGACTCCGCCCTCTGTCCGCTTTGGTGCTGATAATAAACCAATCTCTTCATAGAAACGAATCGTCCGTTTTGTCAGTCCGCTTCTTTTCGCCACTTGATCAATTTTCATCCATTCCATCACCAGTGCCTCCTGCTCATCAATTCATGTTTTATTATACACCTTTATAACCTTAACGTAAACGTCAAAGTTTTAACCCTTGATTTCCTTCGTGTTTTATCGCAAAATAAATAGGAATAATTACGATTTAAAGGAGGTACTATATGCGCTCATTTCCATCTAAAGAAGAACGGCATCAGCTATTCGGATCTGTACCGCCAAGTCTTGGCACAAAGCCTTGGCAAAAAGAGGACATGACGGACATTCAAAAAACAGAGCAAAACTTTTATTTTCATCTTGAACAAGTCGGGATCTGCCGCATGTCCTATCCGGTGCATATCGTATCTAAAACAGCACCACATCGCCAGACAACTACAGCTGAATTTACACTGAGTACTTCCCTGCCAGCTCATCAAAAAGGCATTCATATGAGCCGGCTCACTGAACAGCTGCACTCGTTTTATGAGAGCAGCAAGCCGCTTAATGTGAATGCCCTAAAAGAATGGACGGCAGCGCTCGCCCGGAAAATGGATCAGCCCTCTGCTTCCATTCAAGTTGCCTTTCCATGGTACATGGAAAAACAGAGCCCAGTCACCGGTCAGTCAGGCTTGATGCATGCGACCGTCCAATATGACGTCCATTTTCATGAAAAGGACGGATGGACCTGTCACGTTGGCTGCGATGCACAGGTCACGACATTATGTCCTTGTTCCAAAGAAATCAGTGAATATGGTGCACATAATCAGCGCGGATCTGTTTCCATTCAAGTAGGGTTATTTGAACAAGCATCGCATCCTGACGACATCAAGGCCGCTCTTTTACATATCATCGAGTCCAATGCGAGCGCACCGCTTTATCCCGTGCTCAAAAGACCTGATGAAAAGAAAGTGACGGAAGAGGCTTATGAAAATCCGCGCTTTGTAGAAGATATCACAAGATTAATTGCCATCGAATTATATGAGCAGCCATGGATTAAAAGCTTTCAAATCGAGTGCCGTAATGAGGAATCCATCCACCAGCATGATGCGTATGCCAAATGCTCCTATCAAAAAAACCTGTAGAGCGATTCTACAGGTTTTTTATTTCCACATCTTTATTCATTCAATTCCTCAATCATAAGCGATAATTCTGTCCAGCGGTCCATTGCTTGTTCTAGTTCTTCCGCAACGGCTTTTTGTTCGTCCATCAGCTCTTGAATTTTTCCAAAATCACTTCCTGCTTCTACAATGCTGGTTTCGAGCTGCTGATGTTTTTCCTCTAATGCCTGTATCCGGTCTTCAATCCCGTCCCATTCAAGCTGATCTTTATAAGAAAGTTTTTTTCTCTTTTTAGGTGCGGCTTCTACTTGTTTCTCAGCAGGCTTTGTCTCTGTCCGCTTCTGCTCTTTTTCCTGTTCCATATAATCGCTGTAAGCACCTTGGAAGTGTGAAATGCGCCCATTTCCTTCAAAGACAAGCAGACGGTGAACCACTCGGTCTAAGAAATAACGATCATGGGACACGGTGATGACGACTCCAGGGAACTGCTCTAAATAATCTTCTAAAATACTGAGGGTCTCTGTATCAAGGTCGTTCGTCGGCTCATCTAAAAAGAGAACATTCGGCTCTTCCATTAAGACCTTCAATAAATACAATCTGCGGCGTTCTCCCCCTGACAGCTTACGAATATACGTCCGCTGCATCGATCTTGGAAAAAGGAACCTCTCTAGCATCTGCTCTGCTGTGACAATAACGCCATCAGACGTCTTGACGATCTCAGCTGTTTCCTTGATATACTCAATGATGGTCAGCTCATCATTCATTTCCTTGTGATCCTGCGTGTAATAGCCAATACGAACGGTTTGTCCAATGGTCAATTGTCCTGAGGTCGGTTCAATCTTACCCGCTAGACAGTTCAGCAGAGTGGTTTTGCCGACTCCATTCGGTCCGATGAATCCGATACGATCACCCGGCACGACTAAATCTGTAAACCGCTCCACAAGGGTCTGGCCAGCAAATGAAATTGATAAGTCTTCTGCCTCTATCACTTGTTTCCCCAAGCGGTGCGAGCCGATGGCAAAATCAAGCTCTCCCTTCGCATCAGGTCCTTTTTGATCTTTCAGCTCTTCGACTCTGCCGATACGTGCTTTCTGCTTTGTCGTTCTTGCTTTTGCTCCTCGTCTCAGCCATGCAAGCTCTCGTCTAAGCAAGTTTTGACGCTTCGTTTCTTTCACCTGAGCCTCTGCTTCCCGCTCCGCTCTTTTTTCTAAAAAGACTTCATAATTTCCTTTATACGTATAAAGCTGCCCTTGATTTAACTCATAAATCCGATTGGCCACCCGGTTTAAGAAATAACGATCGTGCGTCACGAGGATGACAGCACCGCTGTATTGGCTTAAGTATCCTTCAAGCCATTCAATGGTGGCATTATCAAGGTGGTTGGTTGGCTCATCTAAAATCAGCAAACCTGCAGGCTGAATTAAATTTTTAGCAATGGCGACACGTTTTTTCTGTCCGCCAGATAATGCATGTACAGAGCGGCTCACATCTTTCACGCCAAGCTTTGTCAAAATCGTTTTAGCTGAAAGGTTCGCATCCCAAGCATCTTCCTGATCCATTCGATTTTGCATGCGCATCAGCACCTCTTGTTTTGCCTCATTTTGCGGGTCATGCTCTAAATCGGCGAGTGCCCGTTCATACGCCTTCATCGTTTGAATCATTGGTGCCGTTCCAGAAAAAATGTAGTCAAGAATCGTTTCATTTCCGGTCATTTCAGGATCTTGCTCAAGAAATTCGATATCAAGTGTCCCTGCTTTCGTGATGTCACCTTCCTCATACGATTCAAGTCCCGCGATGACCTTTAGAAGTGTTGATTTCCCTGTACCATTTGGACCAATCAATCCGATGCGTTCCTTCGGTTCTATATGAAACGAAATATGATCAAACAGCGTTTTCTCGCCATAGGTTTTATATAATCCTTCAACATTCAATAAACTCATTTTATCAGCCCTTACATAGATTCTTCCTTTATTTTAAATCAGCCAGTAGCAGAAAACTAGTTTTAAAAAACCCGCTGCTGAAAAGAATGTTTCCTTTTGATGCTCGATACACTATGAAGAGGTGATCTAAAGATGATAACCATTAGCTTATGTATGATTGTGAAAAATGAAGAGGAAGTGCTGGCGGAATGCCTTTCTTCTGTTCAAGACATTGTCGATGAGATAATCATCGTTGATACGGGATCAACAGATCAAACAAAAGAGATCGCTCATTCCTTTTCAGCAAAGGTGCTGGATTTTGAATGGGTGCAGCATTTTGCAAAAGCACGTAACTTTGCTTTCTCACATGCAGCGAAAGAGTATATTTTATGGCTCGATGCTGACGATGTTCTGCTTGAAGAAGACCGCCAAAAACTGCTTCAACTCAAGCAGACATTTGATCCCTCAGTGGATGCCGTTTCGATGTTTTATCATGTGGGCTTCGATGAAAGCGGTCAAGTCAATTTCAAATATAGAAGAAATCGCCTTGTGAAGCGTTCCTTAAACTTTCAGTGGTACGGGGCCGTTCATGAGTTTCTTCAAGTGTATGGAAACATCTTTCCAGCAGATATCGCCGTCACACATCAAAAACGCAAGAAAACAACTGCTGGTGAGCCTGGGCGCAACTTGCGAATTTATGAAGACATGCTGGCAAAAGGAGAGGACATGACGCCCCGTGATCTCTTTTATTTTGCCAATGAATTAAGAGACAATGGGCAGCATGTCAGAGCGATTCGTTTTTATCATGAATTTTTAAACACAAAACAGTGCTGGATTGAGGATGAAATTCGCACATGCCAATATTTAGCGGACTGCTATTATGCGGCAGGCTTTGAGGAAGCGGCCTTATCCTCCTTATTACGTTCCTTCATATATGATCAGCCCCGGCCAGAATTTTGTTGCCGGATCGGGGATCATTTAAAAATACAAAATAAACATCAGGCAGCCATCTTTTGGTATGAGCAGGCGCTGAAGGCTCCTGAAAACGAAACAGCCTTCACACTTACACAATATAAAACGTGGTATCCTCACCTTCAGCTTTGCTACTGTTATTATCAGCTCGGTGACCTGGAGCAAGCCAAAATACATCACCATGCCTCCTCCGCCCATCATCCGACTCATCCAAGTGTCATGTACAATGAAAAAATATTTGCTGATCAGACATAGATCGTCTGTTACCACATCCGCCTTCGATCTCACGGCGGATGTCTCTTTTTATACACTTATTCGGTTGTGACGTTTAACACTTTAGTGATTTAAAGCGTTTTTCAACCAATTGACTAAATTGTCATTTGCGCATATACTAACATTCGTCTTACGAAAAGATTTATCCATTAGGAGGTCAACATGAGTTCTTTATTTAGAAAAAAATCTCTCGACCAGCTCATGCTTGAAAGTCAAACAAAGCGGCTCAGCCGTTCGTTAAATACGTTTGATTTAATCTTGCTTGGCATTGGCTGTGTGGTCGGGACTGGAATCTTTGTCATTACGGGGGTTGCTGCGGCAAATGATGCGGGACCTGCGATTATTATATCTTTTATTTTGGCTGCAATTGCATGCGCCCTTGCTGCTTTTTGCTACGCTGAATTCTCCTCATCCATTCCTGTGTCAGGAAGCGTTTATACGTATTCCTACGCAACACTTGGAGAATTTCTCGCCTTTTTAATGGGCTGGGATCTCATGCTTGAATATGTCATTGCGCTCTCTGCTGTAGCAAGTGGATGGTCGTCCTATTTTCAATCACTGCTCAGCGGATTTGGCCTGCACATACCGAAGGCTTTATCAGCTGCACCTGGAGCCGCTGACGGGGCCGTCTTTAACCTTCCAGGCGCACTCATTATTTTGCTCATCACCTTTATCGTCTCAAGAGGCGTCAAAGAAAGCACAAAGCTGAATAACATTATTGTGCTGATCAAAATTGCCATCGTCCTTCTCTTTATCATTTCAGGCTTTGCTTACGTCAAACCTGAAAACTGGACACCGTTTATGCCAATGGGATTTGAGGGCGTGATCGCAGGCGCAGCAACAGTCTTTTTTGCTTACCTCGGATTTGATGCAATCGCCAATGCATCGGAAGAGGTCAAAAATCCGCAAAAGGCAATGCCGATTGGGATTATGGGAGCGCTCGGTGTTTGTACCATTTTATACATCGGGGTTTCCTTTGTCTTAACAGGCATGGTTCACTATACGAAACTGAATGTCAGTGATCCTGTCGCATTTGCTCTTCAAGTGGTCGGTCTGAATAGTGTGGCGGGTATCATATCAGCCGGTGCCATTATTGGGATTACAACGGTACTCATTGCCTTGGTCTATGCACAGGTTCGCTTAACCTTTGCGATGAGCCGCGATGGACTTATGCCAAAGGTTTTCTCAAAGGTTCATCCAAAATCACAAACTCCTGTTGCCAACACTTGGCTGACAGGGGCAGTCGCAGCATGTATCGTAGGTTTTGTGAATTTATCGACGCTTGCGAATTTAGTCAGTATCGGAACACTTGCAGCCTTTACGGTGATTTCCATTGCGGTCATCATATTGCGAAAAAAACACCCGAATGTTAAAGCTGCGTTTAAAGTGCCATTCGTGCCTGTGCTTCCAATTATCAGCGCGATCATTTGTATCACACTTGCGACAACACTTTCTTGGGTCACATGGAGAGCCTTCCTCATCTGGATCGCCATCGGTGTTGTTGTCTATTTCACCTATGCAAGAAGAAAAAGCCATCTCAATGAAACACATTAGAAAAGAGACACGGGGATTCCCGGTCTCTTTTTTTGCTTAAATCACGCTGTTTTGACTGAATTTGAGTCCACCATATCTGGATCTAGCACGCTTGAAATCGGAATGACAAGCGGTGAACAATCTCCATTGTCCTCACCAAAACCTTGGTTCATTTTCATTGAGAGAAAATAATCAATCTGCTGATAAGGTCCTAGCGTCAGTGATGCACCCCGATCCATTGCATTGATTTTAAAAGCACCGACATTGACGACTGAGGGTGAGAATAACATCACACGTCACTTCCTTTGAATGGGTTTAGCTGCTGGTGAAAAAGAGGCAGGTGAGTCCACTTGATCTCGATCATCTACATGGCTTTTTGTACCGACAAAACCGCTGGCATCTCCAAAATTCTGTCCGTAACCCTGATTTTTTTTATCTGAGTTTTGCCACTCTGCTAACAAATTTTGTCCGACATTCACCGCCGACGCATTTTCAAAGGAATTAATTTTTAACATGAAAATATTAATATTGATATATGGAGTTGGTTGAACCACAGATAAACCTCCTTTTTATAGGTATATGCAAGCACCCATCAAGTATGTTAACGGGAGGTCTTCACATGGACTTCGAAAAAATGAAGCAGTGGATGGATATTGCCCAGCAAATGCATGGAGATGATTTTTGGAAAATGATCTTCGATGATGAGCAAAGATCCCCCTTTATGGCAAACGGTCCATCTCCATTTACATTCACACAGCAGGATCAGCGGGGATCAGATGCGTCGTTTCCTCCAATCGACATGGTGGAAACCCATGCAGAAATTCAATACTTAATTTACTTGCCTGGCTACCGAAAGGAAGATGTTCAGGTGTTATCATATGGTGAATATTTGGTTGTGAAAGGACAGCGTTTTTCCTTTTTTAACGAACAGGACTTTCGCCAAAAGCAAGGGAAGTATGGTCCGTTTGAAAAGAAAATCCGCCTTCCAGAAATGATTCTTGGTCAAATGAATGCTGCCTTTAAAGACGGTGTACTTTACATCCGCCTGCAAAAGGATGAAGGAAAAGCGACGGCTATCATCATAGATGACGAATATTGATACTCACTGCGTCTATTTGATCACGATCATCAATTGTTTTAATTGGCAGGATCGTGATCACGCCATCAGCATTCTGTTCCCCAAAGCCATTGTTTCGTTTGATCGTACTGCAATGATTGCGAACAAACGTCGAGCCAAACGTCATAGATGATCCTGTGCCAATCGAATTCGTTTTCATATGGGAAATGTGAATCTGAGTAGGCAGCATATGCTTCTCCCCTTTCTTGTCATCTCTATAAGTATATACGGGGCAGCTTTTCCATAGACTAGAGTAAGGCGGAAGAAAAGGTTGTGGTCTACTTGAAACATTTCATTCAATCACTCTTTAAAAAAATTGAATCCAATCCATCCCCATCTGTCATTGAGCTAGAAAAAAGACTCGCCGCTCTTGAGCAAAAAATGTCTGCACCAGCTGCTCCTGTCTCAGAGGATACACACATCCATATCGAATCCCTGCGAGTGGACAAAATTGACTACCATTTAGAATTTGGGGAGCTTTCTATTGACCAGCTTCAAGGCAGGCTCAATATTGGGGCAACCTATTACACGCCAAAGGACACATGCATCAAAAAATCCACACAAACACCGAAGCCAAAAGAAACAAAAACACCGGTTGTCTCGATTCGATCAAAGCCTTCATCTTCTTAATTCGCTCAGCTTTTCAGCACGACCGGCAGCCAGAAATAGACCGCAAGAACAATCACCACAATACTGATGATATTTAACCAAAAACCCGCCCTGACCATATCAGATATTTTCAGCACGTCCGCACTAAAGACAGCGGCGTTTGGCGGTGTGGAAATCGGCAGCATAAACGCACAGGAGGAAGCCAAAGCAGCCGCGGCCATTAAACCATACGGCTCTATGCCAATTGCGAGACCAAGCCCCACAGTGATTGGTATCAACATATTGGCAACAGCTGTATTAGACATAAATTCAGTCATAAAAAGAACAGCCGCTGTTAAAATGACAACGATCATGAAATAAGAAAGACCGTTTAACAGTTGAAGCTTTTCCCCCATCCAGCCCGTCAAATCGGTTTCTGCAAATCCAGTAGCAAGCGACAAACCGCCCCCGAATAAAAGCAGCAATCCCCAAGGAAGCTGTTTCATATCAGGCCATTCTAGGATTCTCTCACCAGTAGTTGATGGAATGAGAAAAAGCAGCATCGCACCAAAAATCGCAATGGATGTATCAGATACATAGAGATTTCCAAACAAAAAGGATTTAAAAATCCATAAACACGCTGTCATGAGAAAAACCGCAAGAACCCACTTCTCCTCTTGTTTAATCCTCCCCAAATCCTTCAAATCCTTTTGAATGAAATGTGCTGTCATATCACTCCGATGCTCCACTCGAAACTGAATCTTTGTTAAATACACATATAAAAGAAACAGCATGACGACCGTGACAGGAAAGCCAAATAAAAACCATTCAAAAAACATAACTTCACGATCCAATAACTTTTTGGACATTGCGGCAAACACTGCATTTGGTACTGTGCCAACGAGTGTGGCCAAACCGCCAATGGAAGCAGAATACGCAACGGACAGCAGTATGCTCTTACTAAACTTTTCAAGCGAGAGGCCTGTCAACATCTGATTCGCTTTCACCTCTTTAATGATCGCCAGTGCCACAGGAAGCATCATTAAAGCAGTCGCTGCATTTGAGATCCATAATGATAAAAAAGCCGTAGATACCATGATACCAAGGACGATACGATCACTTCTTGTACCAATGAAGCTGAGGATATGCAGCGCCATTCGTCGATGCAAATGCCACTTCTCAATCGCAATCGCAATCATAAAACCGCCCATATACATAAAGACAATCGGATCACCATAAGATTTTGCCGCTGCATCCATCGGCAGCCCTCCAAGTGTTGGCAGCAAAATAATCGGCAAAAGAGATGTTGCTGGAATTGGCAAAGCTTCTGTCACCCACCAAGCAGCTGTCCAAGCTGTAACGGCAAGTACCACCTTAGGCGCATAGGCCAGTTCAGTCTCTGGGATGAACAGCATGAGGATGACAAATAAACACGGTCCAAGCAATAATCCTATGATATTGACTTTTTGATATGCGATGAAACATCCCTCCATTTTGTCATCGCTTTCAAGCGATTTCGTCCTTATGTTCCTTCGATGATCTAAAGTGATTTCCTTTTTGCGATGAACAGGTAGAAAGGCATGTTTAACACAGGGAAATTCGGCACCCCAAATGGCAAAATCACGGTCCGTTTGTCTCATCCAACGAGCAAGGTTTCTATGAGAAACTATACAAATCACGACCAATCACTGTAAAATATAGAGGATCTAATCAAAAATTGAGGTGTTTTCATTGTATACGGGTCAAAAAAAATCATTTTGGAAACAGAAAAAAGTCATCATCCCTCTTCTTAGCATCATCGTAGTTGCTGCTGCTTTCTTTTTCTTAAAAGATACTCTTTTCTCAAAAGAAAAAGAGGCTTTAAAAGCCGCTCAAAGCTTTACGAAACATATGGAGAAGAAAGACTTTACGAAGCTGGCAGATGAGGTGACAAGTGCATCTTTGAAAGCCAATGACTTTTCAAAAAAACAACTAGCCGAAAAATACGACAATATTTTCAACGGCATTGGAGCTTATGATCTGAACATATCAAAGCTCAACGTTGAAAAACAGGACAAAGGAAATGGGTATCAATTTTCCTATGATGTAACGATGAAAACGTCTCTTGGCAAGCTGCATAAGCTGTCTTACAAGGGCATTCTCTCTGAAGAGGGCGACAAGTGGAAAGTGGACTGGAAACCAAATCTCATCTTCCCGCAAATGGAGAAAGGAGATACCATCAAGGTCAAATCAGACCCTGCTGTCCGCGGAAACATTGTCGATCGAAAAGGACGTACTCTGGCAGAAACAACTGGTGGAAACGCCCTTGGCATCATCCCGGGCAAGCTCGGAACAGGAGAAGAAAAAGAACGCAATATCAAAAAAATCAGCAAAGCTTTTGATATAGAGGAAGAACTAATCAACAATCATCTGAAACAAGCATGGGTCACAGACGACACGTTTGTCCCGCTCAAATCGATGTTAAAACAAAAGCCAATTCCAAAGGACGTCAATGGCGTTACCTATCAATCAAAGGAAATGCGCTACTATCCATATAACAAAGCCGCCGCTCATCTCACCGGATATGTAGGAAAAGCAAATGCTGATGATATCAAAAGAAATCCAGCATTAAAGGCGGATCAAATCATCGGCAAAACCGGCCTTGAATTCACATTTGACAAAAACTTACGCGGACAAGATGGCGGAAGCATTCTCATCGTCCATGATGAAACAGGCATTGAAGAAACATTGCAAAAATCAGCTCGAAAAGATGGAAAAACAGTGAAGCTGACGATTGATGCTTCTTTACAGAAAAAAGCCTATGATCAGCTGAAAGGTGAAAAAGGGGCCGTCACGATCATGAATCCATCATCAGGTGATTTATTAGCACTTGTCAGCACCCCTTCCTACGATGTCAATCTCATGACAAACGGGATTACACCTAAGCAATATCAGGCATACAGTGAAAATCCAGACCTTCCATTCCAAGCTCGATATGCGAGCCGGTATGCACCAGGGTCCACATTCAAAACCATTACAGCCGCCATTGGGCTGGAAACAGGTGTCACAAAGCCTGACAAAGTGCGCACCATTCACGGACTGAAATGGCAAAAGGATCAATCTTGGGGAAATTATCGCATCACCCGGGTTCACGATAAAGAAAAAGTAAATATGGTCGATGCCCTTGTGTACTCAGACAATATTTATTTTGGACAGGAAGCACTCGAAATAGGCAAAGACACCTACGAGAAAAAAGTGAAAACATTTGGATTTGGCGAAGACTTACACATGCCATTTACAATGAAGCCTGCACAAGTATCGAACGATGGCATTCAATCGGATATCTTACTGGCTGACTCGGCGTATGGGCAAGGCGAATTACTCATGTCACCGATTGAACAAGTACATGCCTATTCTCCATTTGCTACAGGAGGCAAGCTTGTCTATCCTCGAGTGATTCAAGATGAAAAAACAGCTTCACCAAAACAAATCATCAAAGAAGGCTCGGCAAACACAGTGAAAGATGCATTGACTAAGGTCGTGACCAGTCCAAACGGAACAGCCCACTCCTTACAAATCGAAGGAGCGGATATTGCCGCTAAAACGGGAACGGCAGAGTTAAAAAGCAAACAAGGTGCAACAGACGGCACCGAAAATGGATTTTTACTTGCGTTTAATCCTAAAAAAGAAGATTACGTCCTCGTCGGCATGATCGAAGGGGTAAAAAACCGCGGCGGCAGCGGACTCGTCGTTCAAAAAATGAAGCCTGTCATTGCTTCTTTTTACAAATAACTCTTTAGAGACACAAGCTCAATCAAATGCTTGTGTCTCTTTTTTTCTAAATCATGACAATTTGCTATTGTTTTATAGTTCACCTTATGAATAAAATGAGAAGAATACAAAAAACAGAAAACAGATAAATGAAGGGAGGAAGTCTCATTGGCCATTGCTGCTCGTACAAAGGATAAACCTCAACATTCTGTTACCGGCTCAACGGTTTATCCCATCTTATTGATTATTGGTATTTGTCATATGCTGAACGACACATTACAAGCCGTTATTCCTGCGATGTTCCCTATTTTGGAACGCTCAATGGGGCTGACCTTTACACAATTAGGGCTGATTGCCTTTACATTAAATATGGTCTCCTCCGTGATGCAGCCAGCTATTGGGTGGTACACAGATAAACGGCCGATGCCTTATGCACTTCCGATTGCTTTATTTTCAAGTGCTGTCGGTATATTCGGACTCGCGTTTGCTCCGTCGTTTGCCACCATTCTGCTTTGCGTTGTCTTTATCGGACTCGGCTCTGCGATCTTCCATCCAGAGGGCTCCCGTGTTGCCAACATGGCAGCTGGTCCAAGACGAGGTCTTGCCCAGTCCATCTATCAAGTAGGCGGGAATACAGGTCAAGCCTTTGCTCCGCTTATCGCTGCATTAATGCTCGTCCCGCTCGGTCAGACAGGCGTGGCTTGGTTTACGATTGTTGGAATGTTGGCGGTTGGTTTCCTTCTTTATATTTCAAGATGGTACGCAGGAAGGCTTCAAACCATTCGGGCCGAAGCGAAAAAAGCTCCTGCAAAAGCTGTCAGATCTGATATTCATCGTAAATCAGCACTCATTGCACTTGGCATTATCGTCTTTCTCATCTTTGCCCGCTCTTGGTATGGAAATGCCATTTCGAATTTCTATGCATTTTATGCGATTGAACAATACGGTTTGACGATTAAAGAATCACAGACTTATATCTTCTTATTTCTTATTCTAGGTGCAATTGGGACATTTTTAGGCGGGCCGCTTGCAGACCGCTTTGGCAAGAAAAACGTGATTTTAGTTTCCTTATTGGCATCCTTCCCGCTTGCCCTGCTGCTGCCATTTGCCGGACCGGTTTTTGCTTATGTTTTACTCGGGCTGATTGGGCTCATTTTGACATCAAGCTTCTCTGTTACCGTGGTTTATGCCCAAGAACTATTTCCCGGGAAAATTGGCACAATGTCTGGTTTAACTGTTGGGCTTGCGTTTGGTATGGGTGCAATCGGATCGGTTGCCCTCGGCTCATTCATTGATGCCTTCGGCTTAACGCCTACCATGATTGGTGTTGCCTTTTTACCGATATTAGGCATCCTAGCCTTCCTACTTCCTAGCGACCAAACCATTTCTAAATGGAATGAATCATAAAAAGAAAACCGCTCAATCAATGAGCGGTTTTTCATCTCTCATAAAAATGCGTGTCAGGCACATGCTTCTTCGCAATAAATCCTTGCTTAAATTCTGGAAATACCTTTTGCACCTGCTTAATCTTTTGATGAACCAAGTCGGCATACGGAATATACAAATGATCCACAAGCTTCTGTTCTTTCATATAGTAATACCAATTAAGGTTAAAGGTATTCTCGTCAATGATCGTAAAGGCAGAAAAATGATAGAACAAGAGTGGACATTCGTCGAGATACATATCTCCTTTTACAACTGAAAGCTTGTAGTTTTCAATGTTCCAAATCGCCGCATTGGCTCCTTTAGATGCAACGATATGAACCCCTTCAAAATCATCAACCCATCTTTCCACATACCGCTGATCTCCGTACGTCTTTTTTTCTGTATCCATTTCTACTGTACAATGGGCAAGACAATTTTCTTTCCATTGCGTGACTGCCTGTATGGCAACATCTGTGTTACGACAGCCTACAAACCCTGTATTAAAGCGGCCAGACAACTCATAAAAATGATAGAACCGCTTGGAATTCATATGATCCGTCAAAAATAAATGAGCGCTTGGATTCTCTGCAAAAATCGCCTCCGGATCATGATAAAAATACAAATCCGTATCCAGATGGGCAAGATAATCCGCATCTGAGGACTCAAGAATGTTGAGCAGAAAAGCAGGCTTTAACGTCCAGCAATACTCATGAAACGTTCGATCTTCTTTTGCCCTTCGCAGCGTATCATCTTCAATGTCCTCAAGCTGTTCATATTGAACATGCGGGTGAGGGAACTCCTTTAATACCTTATAAGCCAAAGGGTCTGCACATAAAACGGACAGCTTAAAGGCATGAGCGTTTTGTTCAAGCGAATGAATCAGCGCCAAAAGCTTAAAAACATGGGTATTCGACACAATGGTTGTAAAGTGATAAGACGCCATTTACAACACATCCACTTGGAACAAATCAACGCGCAACAGCTCTTTCGTCAGCCCTTGAATGGCTTCTACAAGCACCATGCAGCCATACTCCTCACGTGCAAGCTGCGCCGCTTCTGCCAGCTTTTTCAAAGGAAAATGCTTGGCTGTCAGCATATCTTTTTTATCCCGCTTGATGCCTACATTCCGCTCTGTGATCAAATGAAGCAGCTCTAAAAAATAGGATAACAGGTCATCAAATGCTGGATTCTCACGCAGCTGCCGAACTTCTTTCACAATATCATTTGTCACAGTGTGAGAAAACGGACCAGAGAAAGCCAAATGGACATCAATGGAATCAATATTGTTATACTTCTCACACATATACAAAATGTTGTATTTGATGTCATCAAATGACGTTAAATTACTTGGATGCTCTTGATGCACACTCATAATATCCTCTCGCAATTCAAAGGAGAGACCAAGCTGATTCAGTCGAATTCCTAAATCATAATCCTCAAATCCATACCGAACGATATTTTCATCAAACATCCCTAGTGCCATGACATGCTTACGTTTAACAGAGGAGTTATTTGTAATAAAAAAGCGCCATGGCAGCTCATAAGAACCTAAATCATAGTGGTACGTTTCCAAAATATCTTTCAGAATATCAATAAACTCAGACTGCAAATCGAAGCTTTTCTCTAGAAATGCACCATTTTCGACTTCTTCCAATGATAAAAGAGGCGTTTTGTCCTCCATTTTCCGTTTATACAGTCCTTGCTTTTTCAACCGCTTCATATGATCCTTATCAAAAGCTGTGTAAAAATAGCGATAAATCCGCTTCCAGCACACACCGCAAATGACAAGATCCTCCCTGTCAGCATGAGCCTCTGCATGTTTTTGAATAAATCTCGGTTCTGCCAGCATATCACTGTCATGAAAAATGAGCAGATCCCCCTCCGCCTCGCGAATGGCATGATTACGTCCCTTTGCAATCCCTTGATTGACAGGAATGCGCACTTTTTTAAACGGGAAGTTCACCTCAATATTCTCAAGCATTTCCATCGTGCCATCCGTTGAGCCATTATCAGCAACAATGACTTCAAATGGAATATCTGTTTCCTGAAGCGTTAAAGAAAAAAGGCTTCCCTCTAAACGCTCTTTGGCATTATAGCTTGGAATAATGACGCTTACCTTTGGCTTTTCATTCATGCGTCATCCTCCTCCCGTTTGGCATAGCCGTTAAACAGCGGGTCGACCTGCTCCACAGATTCAATCACGTGGCGAAGCACTTGCCGATAGGCTTCTTGAAAAAACGGCAGGTCATTTCGTCCTTTTTCATGAATTTGCTGCATCTCATCCTTGCTCACAATCCGAAAGCCGCTGTAATGATAGCAAATGAGCGGGTGCCCATCCTCCAGAAGAATACGTCCATTCTCCTCCCGATAAGAATGCTGCCCATAGTTCCAATGACCAATATTCACGCCTTTTGTCTCAATATCTTCTACTTTGTCAAACAGCCTCGGCATATGATCTAGATATCCTTGATCGCCAAACTTGCCTTCTCCCGGTGCATTTTTACATTCTTTTAAGCATTCTTCTTTCCACCAGCTGAGGCATTTTCGTCCGGCTTCATCTCCTTTAAAATGCAGAAAGCCTGAATTATAGCGTCCTAAAAGCTTCTGAAGCATCTTCACTTCCTCTGCATCAAAGCTTGGAATGACAATATCCCCTCTCGAAATTAAAACAGAAGCATTCGGCTGATGTTGAAAAATCACCTGAGGGCTCTCATAAAAGAACAAATCCGCATCAAGATAGGTCACGCTCTCTGCCTGCTCCTGTTCAAATAACCACTCAATCCAAATCGGCTTTAAGGTCCAGCAATATTCCGATGCATCCCGTTCCTCTTTTTTCTCCAGCAGCTCTGGTGTTTCGAGCTCCCGTACATGAACAAGATCCACATGCGGAAAATTCATTTGATGAAGCAAATCAAATGCAGCATCATCCATACATAACGTCTTGATGACAGCATCATCTTCTACTTGCTTCAACGATAAGAAAAACGCAATGGCTTGATAAAGTCTTCCACTTGAAAGAACCGTACAATATATGCTGTTCATCTATTTACACCTCTATTTTTGAAAGAATTCGCGGTACCATTCAATCGTCTTCTCTAAGCCTTCATCAATGGAGTAATCAGGCTTCCAATCAAGCAGCTTTCTCGCTTTCTCTGCTGACAAATATTGATGCTTAATTTCATGTGTTCCTTGATTCAAAATACGAGGCTTCAGTTCACTTCCCATTGCCTTTAAAATCTTATCCACAAGCTCTAGCACTGTCAGTTGAATCTCGTTACTAAAGTTAAAGGCTTCTCCCGCCAGCCCTTTTTCCTCCATCTTCTCAGCTAGCAGCAAATAAGCCTTCACTGCATCTTCAATGTAGAAGTAATCACGAATAAATGTCCCGTCACTTCTAATTTCCGGCGCCTTTCCTTCTAACACAAGCTGAATGGTTTGCGGAATGATTCTGTTGAAATTCAAATCCCCGCCTCCATATAAATTACCGCAGCGTGTAATACAAACCGGAAGACCATATGTGTTGTAGTACGTATGAGAAATGAGATCTGCACAGCTCTTTGAGACATCATACGGATGTTTCCCGTTTAACGGCATGTCTTCATCGTATGGCAGCTGCTCTTGATCACCGTAGGCTTTGTCACTTGATGCCACGATCACTCGTTTGATCAGCGGCTGTCTTCTGCAAGCCTCAAGCACATTCCATGTCCCTAAGATATTCGCTTCAAATGTAGAAACAGGATGTCTATTCGCGACCCCAACAATGGCTTGGGCAGCCAAATGGAAGACGGTATCAATTTCATATTCTCCTAACGCACGTTCAATTGTCTGCATATCCTCTAATGCGCCTTGCACCACATTCATTTTTTCAAATTGACTGCCTTGATATAAATTCGACCTAGGCACCTGATCACGCACAAGTCCAGTCACGTTTGCCCCTTGATCAATCAATTCCTTAACGAGATAGCTCCCTAACAGCCCTGTACATCCAGTTACAAATACGTTCTTTCCATTCCAAAATCCGCTCATGCTGTCACCAAACCTTCCATGGTTGTTTTCCATCTGTCCACATGTCGTTGATTTCCTTCAGGTTTTTATACGTATCAATTGCTGTCCAAAATCCGTGATGCTCATAAACGGCAAGCTCTCCATCATCCGCCAGGTTTTGAAGAGGCTCTGCTTCAAACACGCATTGATCATCGTCTGTCAAATAATCAAATACCTTTGAAGACAACACAAAAAATCCTCCATTGATCATCCCGATACTGTCTGTCTTCTCAGAGAAGGATTGTGCCATCCCGTTATACACCTTCAGTGTCCCGTACTGGGACTTCTTTTCAATGCCTGTGACAGTCGCAGCTGCTCCAAGATCCTGATGACGTTTCAGCAAATGAAACATATTGATATTAGCCAGTCCATCACCATACGTCATCATAAAGGTCTCATCACCAATGTAATCCTGTGCCTGCTTTAAACGTCCGCCTGTCATCGTATTTTCACCTGTATCTAAAAAGGTGATTTTCCAGTTTTCCGATTTACCTAAAAGCTTCATTTCTCCTGTCGCCATATCGAGCTGCATGCTGTGATGCTGCCAGTCGTAGTTCAGAAAGTACTCTTTGATCTTCTCTCCTTTATATCCAAGCAATAGGATAAATTCGTCTACACCGTAATACTGATAGATTTTCATAATATGCCATAGAATAGGCCGGTCTCCGATCATAGCAAGTGGTTTAGGAAGCGCTTGTGTGACCTCACTCATTCTCGTTCCCTTTCCTCCGCAGAGAATGACTGCTTTCATCTTCTCCCCTCATCTCTCTATGAAGATTTTTGATTAAAACCCTATCTTTATGCGGAAAATCAGTACATGTACCCTCATACTTTGTCCGACATCAGGTTTTGAATCTACTCTATTCATATGTCGAAATGAGAGAGTGTGCCACCTAGCATTTAACTATTTTTACAAATAAAAAAAGAGCGAGATTCATATTCTCGCTCTTCCAAAGTTTAAATTGTATATTTTCAGGGTAGATGGTATGATAAACATGTGCATAATCAGCACAAACAGCCTCTTTCTACAAAGAGACTACTAGATTGAATGAATTCAAGTGGCAGCTTGCTTCATTCTCAATATGAATCACGGAGGTGAATTCCATGGCACAAAACGTTCTTTGTGAAGTGAACTCTTGCCGTTTTTGGGCTGAAAACAGCTGTACCGCTTCTACCATTAAAATTGGTAAAAACACGATGACTGAAGTGACTCGTAATACTGAAACTGATTGCGAAACATTTGAAACAAAATAATCTATTTTTCTCTGAGATGAAGGAACTGGCAGGTTCCTTCTTTTCTTTTATCATTCTATCAAGAATGATAATTATTATCAAGTGTTTTTCAATAAACATTTCTCGGGAAATAATGACACGATATTTCTCCATTCGTTGACGATTTTCACTCCTTTTTCTATACTCAACATATCCGAAGAAGAAAAAGTGGTGACCAATCAATGGATTTTACGATACGTTTTCTATCATTCTTTGTCGTGGAAATCGAAGGCAAAGATGAACAAGCAAATAAACGGTTTAAACATTATCAAACACTAGATCAAGAAGAATTTGAACAAAGTGAGCTGAAGGACTTTTTAGACGGTGAGTTGAAAAAAATCGTCAAACGAAAAGTGGACAGGCACCCTAAATCTGAACAAGTACCGACCAAAATTGGCCGATTTATTGTAGAACCCGGTCATGAGCTCGATTCAAATCCCAACTACAACCTATTTCATCAAACGAGATTTGCAGATACAAAAGAATTGTTTAATGAATGCAGTGAACAGTTTGTTCGCACATATTTAGATACAAGTGCTGTCAGAGGCGGCGTTTTTTTAGTTGCTTCTGCTGTTCCAAAAAAGTATTTCGATGATTCCTTTGTCTTTATTATGAAATGCGATTTCGAACAGAAAGTGGCTTCTATCGCTGATACATCTACCTTGATTAGAAAAGTCGAAATGGCCATTACGACAAAAAACATGAAATCAATTCAATACCCGTTTATGCCAGAAGAGGGCATGACTGAGGAAGCTGAAGTGAAAATTCATCAATCTTCACACGCTCGTTATTTTGAGGACTTTTTGAAATTCGTCGAATACGGTGAATCCATGCCTGAAATCATGAAATCACAGGTCATGAATATGGTACAGGAACAGGTTTTTGAAACATTACAGGATGAAAGTGAAGAATTAAAGCAGTTTGAAGAGGATCTTGAAATATGGGAAGCGAGTGAAAAGCGAGAAATTAGAGAAACACTCGATACAGAACAGGTCACACAAGCGGCCTCCCATATTGTTGAACAAACCCCTGATATCACAATGAAAATGCGTCTAGGCGAAACGGAAATCAAAGGTCTTCTAGCAGACTTCGGCCAATCAATCCATATTGCAAAGCTCAACAATCGATATGTCGTGCTCGTTGAAGCAGATCAAATCGTCTTCGAAAAGGGAAGCACACCTGTTGAGTTTCATAAACCAAATGGGTTAAAAGAGGTGGTCAGCCAGCTGACGCAAAAAGCCTATGATTCAGATCTAGAATAAAAAAAACATGACTGCCTCTTGCATTCAGCGCATGAGGCATTTTTTTGTATAACGCTTGATTTATTACGCTGGATCAGAAGAAACATGCAGCTCCCTGCCTCTTGCCCACATGCTGACAAGCAATAAGCTTATGATGAGCATCAGCCAAAAGACGCTGCTTGATCCAAAAAACTGAATCATCGTATACCCGCACAAGGGTCCTAAAGCCGCTCCCATATCTTGAACAAAGGAATAGCTTGCGAGGAAGCGGTTTTTATCTGTTTGAGCAGACGCTTTTTGAAAAGCAAGCGTGTCCGTTAATGTCGTTAAGATTGTTGAGAGCAGCTGGATCAAAAGCAGCATCACAAGAAACCAGCCGCTTACCTTCAGCATGACCGCCAGAAAACTGAGACCTCCAAATGAAAGAAACATCCAGCAAAGCGTTCGTTCCTTCATCACAAGCCCATCAAACCATCTGCCCGTTTTCGGTGCTACAAATGGTTCCCACCCCCATCTGAGCGCTTGAATGATTCCACTTAAAGCCGAAGCTCCGATAACAAAGCCGAACAGAGCAAATTCACCATGACCGATCCTTGCTTCAATGACATGACTGAGTGTTGATGCGAATAACCCTTGTATCACAAGTGCGATCAGCATACCTGTCATTAATACTTTTACAACATCCCGTGTAAGCCACCTCTGTTTGATGACTTGATACACCTGCCCCTCTTCTCCCTTTTCAATCTCATCCAAAGAGACATAAAAAATGACCCCTAGTAATGTGAGTAAACCAAAAACTAACGTCATGGACTGGAAGCCCATCAGGCTGGCGAATATTCCGCCAAATAACATGCCGAATAAACTGCCAAGCCGGTAAAGCCCATTATAAATGCCCGTATAATGCCCTTGAGAGCTTTCCTCCATCTCAGCAATTAATCTCATTCCACTCATACGCAATAACGTCCATGCCAGCCCCCAAGCGCAGCGGCAAATCAGCAGCAGCCAAAAACCACTCACACCATATAGCATCGTGGTCACTGAAGCAATCAAAATAGCGATCAATACACCAGTCTTCATTGGGACAAACCGATAGAGCCACCAAACGACAGGCGTTAGCGGGATGCGGATGAATCGGTTAATGGACAGCAGCAGCCCGACCTCCCAAATAGACGATAAACCAATCTCTTTCCAATAAATCGGAAGAACAATATAAAGCATTGAATCCCCAATCAGTGCAAATGCTGTGATAAGCGATATTGACACCACTTGCTTTCGACGATGATCCATTTCTCTTCCCCCTTCGCTATCTTTACAATAAGGGATGCCTTATAATAAATCTAATGAATGTTTTTGATTAAACCATCAAAATAATTGATAGGTGGTGTAAAGTTGAATTTACATGCCCTTCGGATTTTTGCAAAGGTCGCAGAGACAAAAAGCGTTACACAAACAGCAGACGTACTGTCATTGACACAGCCTGCTGTGACGGCTCAGCTTAGAAGCATTGAAAGTGAGATCGGTTTCCGTCTTTTTAAACGAAATGGCAGAGGCATTACACTTACGGAAATGGGGAAAATTCTATACCCTTATGCCCGGCAAGTGTTCGAGGCTGAAAAAGAAGTAGAATATCAGATCACACTTTTAAAAAACGGAAAAAAGGGGCGGCTCCGCATCGCTTCTACCTATGTACCACTTAACTTTTTACTGCCAGATTGGCTTGCTGCCTTTAAAACATCTTCACCACAGACAGAAATTGAATTAAAAAGCGGAAACTCCGCTCAAGTTTTAGAGAGCCTGCTTCAATATGAATCAGATGTGGCCATCGCTGTGATCGAGGATCTGCACCATGAGGAGATTCTCACCTCTCATTTAACGAATTTAAGCTATGATTTTATTGTGCCGGCAGACCATCCGTTGAACGGAAAAACTGTCCCGCTAGAGCGCCTGAGTCAGGAGCCTTTTTTGATGCGTGAAGAAGGCAGTTCCACAAGAGATAAACTCTTTTCTCTTTTTACCTCGAAAGGGATCAAAAAACCAACCGTTGATTTACAATTCAGCGGTGTTCATGAAGCGATTCAAATGATCAAAGCTGGATATGGCATCACACTTGTTCCCCGTGATGCGGTTCATGGCAGTCTCAAGCGGCAAGAAATTGGGCGCGTGTACATTGAAGGCATTGAGATCGTCAGACCGGTTGTTGTGTGCAAACGGGCGAATGATCTTGAAGAAAATAGAACCGTGGATGCCTTCCTGCAAATGAAAGGTATCGGTCCATTTACTACGCCTGCTGCCAATTAAAAAAGTGCCTGCTTCTGAAACAGGCACTTTTTTTCTATTCGGCTGGCTGCACGATGTCAAACGGTACAGCTTTTGAGGCTTTCACTAATTGTTCTGGGGTGATGAGGATTTCATTTCCCCATTCGCCTGCCCCAACACCTAATATCTCCTCTTCTAATAACGAAGCCTCAATAATGGTGCGGAATCCTTCTGGCTGCCAGCAAAACGGCGGAATCGAGCCAATTCGATAGCCCGTCACTTCAAGAACCTTCTCCGGTGAAGCCATTTTAATATTACGGGAGCCGGCGGCTTTCTTTAGTTTCCCTGACTTAATATGCTGGTCAGCACCAACCATCACAAGCAGCTACTCTCCTTCTCCTGTTTCAAAAATCAATGTTTTAATCATTTGTCTTTCACGAAAACCAAGAGCTGCCGCTACATTTGCTGCTCCCTTCTCTGTTTCGGCAGAAAATGTTTTGATCTCATATGGGATCTCGTGTTTGTCCAAAAAGTCATGAGCCGGTAATTTTTTCAATCGATTGAACCCCTTTCCTTACAATGTCCTTCATTTAGCTTATCACAATCTTCTCATCCTTAAGATGTATTTTTCAATGGAAAGCCTATGGACCCTTCATCACCATGCTATACTAAACTTGTTTTTGAAAAGGAGCCGGTTTGATATGGGAAACAAGTTTTGGTGTTATACAAGCAGTAAAAGCCTTCTCATGCTGAGTGATATTTTATTTGTGATGACGATCACGTTTGTCATTTATCAAGATACACAATCTGTTGCCTATGCGGCTGTATTTCCGCTGATTAGAACAATATGCCAGCTATTGGCTGGGCTCTTCTCTCCTGTTTTAACCGATTACTTTCAAGCTGGCCGCCTATTAAAATGGGTCCCGCTTTTACGTCTTGGGATGCTCATCGTGTTTACAGCCCAATTTCATTTGTTTCAGCAGCACATGGTCTGGTTGTTTAGTGCGCTTATTTTGATTTCCCTCACAGGCGGGTTCATCAGTCCTTTAATGCAGGCCATCATGCCGATGCTTGTGAAAGCAAATCAGCTTGTGAAAGCAAACAGTACAGCCTCCATTTTACATCAAATGATTCAAATCGCCGGCTATTCGTTCACTGGAATGCTCGTCCTATGGATCGGGCCATTTTATTTAATGTGGATCACTTGTGTCATGATTGTGTTGTCTTATCTATTATTCATCCCTGTCTTTCCTCTTCTCAAGCAAGAAGAGACGGTTCGAAAGGCAAATAAGATGAACAGCTTCAAAGATGGATGGACGATCATTTGGAGAAATAAAACGGTGCGCACCCTGACATTTATGGATGTTTGTGAAAATATTGCGGGTGCTGTGTGGATCGGAGCAATTACGCTTGCTTTTGTCACCCATGATTTAAAGCAAGGTGAGGAATGGTGGGGATTTATCAATGCCGCTTATTATACAGGTGCCATCATAGGCGGGCTCTTAGCTGCATGGATGAGTCAGTTTATCCAAAAACAGCTTCTCCTCTTTATGGCAGCTGGTTCATTCATTTATGCAGTGCTGACCATTGTCTATTCACTGAACAGCCTCCCGTGGCTTGCTTTGCTGCTTTGTATTTTGATGGGGCCTGCTTATCAAATCCGAGATGTTTCGCAGCAAACCATTCTTCAAACGGAAACGCCAGTACGTGATTTATCAAAGGTGTATTCGGCTCACTACGTCCTTTCTTCAGTATCGGTCGGTTTGTCTATTTTCTTTGTTGGATTGATTGCAGATGTATACGGGGCGAGGTCTGTGTATTTGCTAGGCGGTCTGTTTGTGCTCGTCTGTTCCGGCATTGCCATCCTTGCTTTTATGAAGCAGAAAAAAGAGAGCAGCTGATGTATGCAGCGGCTCTTTTACTTTTCTTTTAACATCGCAAACATGTCACGGGCCATGGCTTCTAAAATATACACAACTGGCGTCTGTGTGGTGATATTGGCTCTGTGGACCCGTTCATCTGTGACGTAGTAGGCAATATTTAAATCTGAAATGCGCGAAATCGTGCAGTGCTGGTTATTCGTAATACTAATGATTGTGCTGCCTTCTCTTTTTAACTTCGAAATATGATCAATCGTAATACTGTTCTCCCCTGATACAGACAGCACAATGGTGACACTATTGTCTAAATACTGCATATTCATCGGGAAAAACGGATCGTTGATGTAAAATGAAAATTTCTCAAGACTTGAAAAGTACCTCGCCCCATACTGCGCCAAAATGCCAGAACTGCCAGTCCCAATAAACAGCACATTTTTTGCCTCAGCAATGAGCTTCGCTGCCTCCTTAATTTTCCCCTCAAAGTCTCCCTTTAATGTTCGTTCAATAAATTCATATAGAAAGTGCTGTGTGCTTTTTAAAGAAGGTGTCTGCTCTGATTCTAAATACATTTTGAGCTTCACTTTAAACTCTGAAAAGCCATCACAATTTACTTTTCGGCAAAAGCGAAGGACAGACGAGGTGGAAATATGTGCAGCATCTGCAAGGTCTCGAATTCTCATGTACACGACCTTTTCACTGTTTTCCATGATATATCGGTATAAAGCGCTTTCTAGTTCATTAAAGCTGGAAATGACCTCACTTGAAAACATCTGACTTCCCCTTTCTCCAACAACATGTCACAATGTGTTTCTTTTATGTAACAAATCTCTAAATAGGGCACCCTTGCCTAAAGACGCTGAAGTCATTTACGCACGCGATGCTCTCACGATAAGCTATTGATGTACACAATAAAAAAGACTTTTCTCTATTATAACATTGCGCGTTACATTATTCGGAGGTGCAGAGCATGGCAAAAGGATTAAAGGTTGTCACAATTGGCGGAGGATCAAGCTATACACCAGAGCTTGTAGAAGGATTTATTAAACGATACGATGAATTTCCGATTAGCGAACTTTGGCTCGTTGATATTGAAGCGGGAAAAGAAAAGCTTGAGATCGTCGGAAATCTTGCAAAACGCATGGTCAAAAAAGCAGGGCTTCCAATCGAGGTTCATTTAACATTAGATCGCAGGAAAGCACTTGTAGATGCTGATTTTGTCACAACACAATTCCGTGTCGGACTTCTTGAAGCACGTATGAAGGATGAACGCATTCCTTTAAAATATGATGTCATTGGTCAAGAAACAAATGGTCCAGGAGGTCTATTCAAAGGACTTCGCACCATTCCTGTCATTCTTGATATTGTCAAAGATATTGAAGAGCTTTGCCCGAATGCATGGCTTGTGAATTTCACAAATCCAGCTGGTATGGTTACTGAAGCCGTTCTTCGTTATTCAAACCATCGCAAAGTCGTTGGTTTATGTAACGTGCCGATCGGCATTCGCATGGGAATCGCCAAAGGGCTTGGTGTCGACGCAAGCAGAGTCGAAGTCAGCTTTGCTGGATTAAACCATATGGTCTTTGGACTCAATGTATTCTTAGACGGCAAGAGCATCATGGATCAAGTCATCGAAGACATGGCTGATCCAAACTCCAGCATGTCGATGAACAACATTCAAGCGATTCCGTGGGATGCTGATTTCTTAAAAGGGCTTGGCGTCATTCCTTGTCCGTATCACCGCTACTACTACAAAACAAGTGATATGCTGGCTGAGGAAAAGAAAGCAGCAGCAAATGAAGGAACTCGTGCTGAGGTCGTTCGCGCATTAGAAAATGATTTGTTCGAGCTTTACAAAGACCCTGATCTCGACATCAAGCCGCCACAGCTTGAAAAACGAGGCGGTGCCTACTACAGTGATGCCGCTTGTAACTTAATTGCATCCATTTATAACGACAAGCATGACATTCAGCCTGTAAACACCATTAATAATGGGGCTATTAGTGACATTCCAAATGATTCTGCGGTTGAACTCAACTGTGTTATCACAAAAGACGGTCCTAAACCAATTGCTGTTGGTGAAATGCCAGTCGCTGTCAAAGGACTCATTTCTCAAATTAAATCCTTTGAACGCGTAGCTGCTGAAGCAGCCGTGACAGGCGATTACAACACAGCTCTTGTCGCAATGACCATCAACCCGCTTGTCCCATCAGATGCCATTGCAAAAAGCATCCTAGATGAAATGCTAGAAGCACACAAAGAATATTTGCCGCAGTTCTTCAATAAAGTAGAAGCATAAAAAGAAGCCGCACTTGTCGAAAGTGCGGTTTTTCTTATTTCGCTGCAAACACGCGGTCCATCTGAGGGCGATCATAGTCTAATAGCCAGTGCTGTAAGCCTTCATAGACTGGTCTTAAACGCTCTGGATCTGCCGCAATGAGATCACAGCCTCGATCATCATATAAGTGAAAAATCATTTTTTTCGAGAGATTCATTAGGTAAATTTCATAACCATGCTTCCCCTTCAAGATTTGATTCGGTGCATAGAAGTCTTCCTGGCAGATCGCATGGAGAAGCGGACGCAATCGAATGTCTTGCAGCTGGCATTTGAGTGTAAATCTCTCTATTGTCAGTGAATCTTCTATTTCTGGACGTACATAGGTCAAAAGCTCATGACGCAATCGGTAACGCATTTTCCGATTGACATATTTTTGATAAACCAAGAGCTGACGCTTCGTTAATTCATGTTCATGTTCTGTATACACATCCGTTACAAGCAGCATCTCGTCTTCTGGATCAAAAGCATATTTCACAATCTCTAAAGCACGATCCCCCGCTTTTTCTAATACAATCGATTCTTTTCCTAATGACCAATCTGCCAATTCAAACCGAAGCCCAATAGGCCACTCATAAAAAAGCGGCGGCGTGAGGATAAGATGAGGAAAATGACTTTTTAGAAACATATTTGTTTGATCACTCATTTGCTTTCCTTTCACTCGTTTTATTTTTCATTTTACCGTTGAAACATATAGGAAAACAATTGGAAATGAACTGTCATTTCTTATATGATAGAAAGAGATGGAGGTGTGGCCAATTGAAAACATCAAAATGGTTTTTACAAGTGTTCCTTACAGCACTGATCACCATGTGGATACAGGCTGGACTTGATCAAGCGAACATCATTCAGATCACCAATGTATGGGTCGATGTCAGCAGCTGGATCCTGATCTTCTTTGTCATCTATGCACTTTTTGAATGGACAGCTCACGTCTTAGCAAAACGAAAAACCGCTCTCCGCTGAACATCTCTTTTCATAGAGATGTTTTTTCTTGAAACTCTTCTTGCACAAGTTCATGAATGACGCCCATTCCTGCCTGGCTTCCAGCTGCTGCTGCGAGAACTAACTGAGCAGGACCGCCTAAATTATCACCACATGCAAAGACACCACTGACGGTTGTACGTCCAAGAATATCTGTTTCAATACCCGCATTCTTCGTCATTTGACAGCCAAGCTTTTCGGCAAATGGGGCTGACTGCTTGAATTCACTTGCGACAAAACCGCCTTCCCTATTCACTATCTCCCCATTCGCAAGCTGTAGAGAGCGCAGCTGCCCATTGTCATGATCAATCGACACAATTGGCACATCAATGACTTGAATAGAATGTGCCGTCAGAAGCGTCTTGTCTTCTTCAGCTAACATGTGCCCATTCGTAAACACGATCAAATCCTTTGTCCAATTGGAAAGAAGTTTAGCCATGTGCAAGGCTCGCTGATTCTCTGCAATGAGGGCAAGTGCTTTCTCCTTTAATTCCCATCCATCACAGAAAGGACAACTAAACAATGTTTTTCCGTACACATCATGAATTCCTTCGATCTCTGGCAGTATATCCTGCAATCCAGTTGCCAAAATGATTTTTTTCGCTTCGAATGCATCCCCCTCGTGTGTTAGTAACGTAAAGTTTTCCTCTTGCTTTTGTATATCAACAATTCTACATCGGTTGATTTGGATATGAGGGTATTTTTGAAGGTCTGCCTCTCCCGCTTGTCTGATTTCAAACAGTGTCATTCCATCATTTGTAATAAATCCATGTGATTCCTGCGTCACTCGATTTCTTGGCAGCTCATCATCAAATACAACGACCTGCTTTCTGCCTCTTCCTACAACAAGTACTGCACTTAATCCGGCTGGCCCGCCTCCGATAATGGCACAATCTAATAACATATCAATCTCTCCCTTTTATCAAAGACTTTAAAGACTCTTAATATCTATAATCAGTTCAAAAAAATCACACGTTGAAAAATGGATTTTTTTCTGTTTGCTCAAGTTGGTTCGCAATATCAATTAACCGTTTTTGACTTAATGTCTCCTGCATTTTCGTTTCAACATCCTGCATAACTTGTTCAATCAAACAGCCATCATGAGGCATGAAGGAGTCATGCTCTAAAGAGCAGCGAAATAAATTCGTTTGCCCTTCTACAGCCTGAATGACATCTAAAAACGAAATGTCTTCCTTTCGTTTGATAAGGGTGTATCCTCCCTTTGCACCAGGTGTTGATTCAATCAGTCCCGCCTTCACAAGCTTTGTTAAAATTTTGGATAGATAGGTTGGTGAAAGGTCTTGCATCTTAGCAAGAGGCTCAACGCCAATCGCTTTACCCTTTGGCGCAAGAGTTAAAAACACCATCGTATGCAGCGCATAGTTGGTTGCTTTAGAATATTTCATGAGGAAACTCCTTTCTATCTATTATAGACCTTTTATATCTGTAATTGATCATAGATGATTCAAGAGAAAAAAGCAAGAGTTGTGAATCTGCTCCACTTTTCATTCCACATTTCACATTTCCTTCCGATAATAGAAGTAAGCACGAAATAAAGTTTTGATTGAGAACGAGAAGGAGTGAAGAAAAATGTCAGATCAGCAGCACAATGCAGCACACGAAGAAGAAGAGGAATTTAACGTATACGACATGCTTCCGCCGGCAGGTACAATCATCGGAGAAGCAACAGAAGAAGAAATGGAAGCCGCAGCAGCACTTGAAGTGAGACACGTCGCGTTCATGCGCCTTCAAGATATGTTCATTCAATTTGATGGCTCGTCTTACAAAGACTTATTAAAAGACTTCCAAGAATTCGAATTGGATTCCACAAAGTTCTGGAGAGCCATTGCTAGACGACTTCAAATCCCATACGAATGGCCAATCCGAATCGACCACGCAAACGGCCCTATTTATATTGGTGAAACAGAGGATAGCCGTGAGGTTGAGGAGAGCGCAGAGTAAGGAATGGCGGCCCCCTTTTGGTAAGGGGGCTTTTTGTCTCCATTACAAAACATCGGTTGAAAAAACAAATAAGCAATATGAGCGCTGTCACGCCCATATTGCTTATTCTCGTGTTATGTTAACTCTGGCCAAAATGCTTGATTTGCCACAATTAAGTCGTCTAAAATATCTTTTGCTACTTTAGCACTTGGCACCGTTTTCGATAATGTGATGGCCTGCCATAGTTTTTGATAGGACCCTTCTTCAAATGCTTCTACTACTAATTTTTCTACGCCCACTTGCTGCTCCATGAGACTTTTTTGGAATCTAGGAATCTCTCCAACTACTAATTTTTCTGGACCGCTGCTGCCAACGATACAAGGAATTTCGACCATGGCTGTTGGATCAAAGTTCCTAATGGCGCCATTGTTCTCTACGATCATCAGCATCCGTTCCTTTTTATTAAAAGCAATGGCTCGTGCCAAATCAACAATATAAGAAGCGTGCTCATCAATGGTCAGCTTTGTTTCCTTTGCAGTTCCTTTATCAATGATGGCCTGACATTCACTAAAAACAAAAGCTTCCCGCCCCTCCATCACTTCATTGGCACGCGTGAACTCAATATTTGAATGTGCCACTTCTTCATCTGGAAATAGATAGTATTTCAAATACGTATTCGGTACCGTTTTTGGATCAAGTGCTTGAATATCTTTGGCCTTTTTTAATGTGCTGTTCCAGCTCTTCTGCTGTTCTAGCTCAGATGTTCCATCTGTTGCATAACCATGCTGGCTTACATGCTTAATTACCTCAGGCATTAAGCTATTTCCAGCTTTATCTCGAATATCTGTCCACCAGCCAAAATGATTTAAACCATAGTAATCGACTTCTAGTTCTTTCCGCGAAGATAAGCCTAAATTTTTTGCAATTAATTCTTCGATACCAATTGGCATATCACATATGTTTAAAATCTTGGCATTCGGCCTTAGCTTACGTGTTGCCTCTGCTACTATCGCTGCAGGGTTCGAATAGTTTAACATCCAAGCTTCAGGTGAGTATTTTTCCATATAATCGACAAGTTCTAATACACCTGGAATGGACCGCATTCCGTAAGCTATTCCGCCTGGGCCGCATGTTTCCTGTCCGACGACTCCATGCTTCAATGGAATTTTCTCATCTAATTCACGCATTGCATATTTGCCGACACGAATATGTGCCATCACAAAATCGACTTGAGTAAAGGCTTCTTCTGGGTCCGTGCTTGCCAGTAATCGTACTTCTGCTGCTCGTTCTTTTAACATAATCTCACATGCATCTGCAATCGTCTTTTGTCTAGCTTCATCATTATCATAGAGTTTAATTGTATGAATTGGGAACTCCTCTAGATAGTCTAACAGCATCAAAATGATTCCCGGTGTAAATGTACTTCCGCCTCCAGCGATGGTAATATTAAATTTTTTCATCATATCCAGCTCCTTTTTCAATCTAATGAAAGTTTTGTCTCAAAGGACTCTCTTACTTGCGGTACACTTAAGCCAACAATGATTTGAATGCTTTGACCACTTTTCGCCATGCCGTGTGCCCGTTTATTTTTTGTAAAGTAGTCCCTATCTTTCACCAAGCTAGGGTCAATCACTGTAATACGCAGACGCGTGGCACAGTTTGTCACATCTTTAATGTTTTCTTTACCGCCAAGGCCTTCTAAGAAATAAACGGCTTTCTCTTCATACTCAGACGCATAAACGGGGCCTTCTTTTTGGTCATGACCTTTTTTATGAGCATTCTCATAATCTTGTTTTGTATATAGCCTCGTCTCCTCCTCGTGTTTTCGTCCTGGTAATGGAATATCAAATTTCACAATCATCCATCTAAAGATGACAAAATACACTGCTGTAAAGAGAAGTCCAATCATCGCTTGGATCAGATAAGTCCCTCCATGATTTGAAGAGAGCGGAATCCAGTTCAATGCAGCTATTTCAATAAGCCCGGAACCCATCATTCCAACAACACCAAACATATTCATAATTGTCACCATGGTCGCACCAAGAAGTGCATGTATCACAAATAAATAAGGCGCGAGAAATAGGAATGTAAATTCAAGCGGTTCTGTAATTCCGGCAAATATGGCTGTTAATGTGGCCGGTAATACCAATGCCAAAACCTTTTTTCTGTTTTCTTTCGGTGTAGAAAAATACATGGCTAAAGCTATCCCTAAACAGCCGAACATCTTAATATTCCCATGCAATAAAAATCCGTATGGATAAAGATCCTTCAAATCGGAAGTGGAGGACGCAAATTCATTTAAGTGAGCAATCCAATATGGTTTTAACCCCCCATTTACAGCCGCTGGACCAAACTCAAAAGGTGTATAAATAAAATGGTGAAGTCCTGTTGGAATTAACACCCTTTCCAAGAAATGAAACAGCCAGACACCAATATAACCAGACTGTGCCATAAACCCTTGAAGAGATTGAATCCCCTGCTGAACATAGGGCCATACAAAAGCAACGATAAAAGCAATAGGAATCATCACAAAGAATCCGATGATGACAACAAATACAAGCCCCTGGAAAATTCCAAGCATTTCAGGCAGCTTTTGATCATAAAAACGATTATGGATCCAAATGACGATTCCAGATATCATCACCGCACCAATGATACTTGTATCCAGCGTAGGTATACCCGCTATTTCTTTTACTCCCGCTACGTTTTCGGCACCTTGCGATAAATCAACGCCAAAAGTAGACGGCCAAAGTGTCAAAATAGCATGAATATAATTGTTAAATACAAGATAAATCATCAAAGCTGCGAGCGTCGCACGTGCTTGCGCTTTTTTTGCAAGTGAGATGGGCAATCCAATCACAAAGGCTAATTCCATATGATTGAAAATCGTCCATCCTCCGCTTTCAATCAGTGACCAAACCTTATACCACATCGTACCTTCTCCAGCCATTTCCCCCATAATCGCCGGATTCTTACATAAAGTCGCGAGGCCGACAACAATACCAAAAAACGCGAATAAAAGTACAGGAACTACCATAGCACTGCCAAACCGCTTGATTGCATTCATAAGCATAACCCCTTTGCTTGATCCATAACACCACTGTAAAGGGAGCGCTTACAAAAACCAATAGGTTTGACGTATTTAGAAATCAAGTTGTAACATTAGATTATATTTTCACAGGAAGAAAATATTTTCATGTTGGAGGGCACATCGCATGATACTCGACAAGCTGGTAAATGAATACTTCGAAGACTTAAATAAGAATGACTTGCACATTATTAAAACAATCCATGATCATCTTGAAGAAATGAAGACAATGAAAATTCAAGACCTTGCCCGTTATGCTCATACTTCCATCTCATCCATCCATCGGCTTGCTAAGAAAATAGGGTTCGACGGCTACAGTGACTTAAAGTCTTATGTGAAATTAAATGCTTTCACTGAAGAGACAACACAAGATTTAATGAAGCTGCTCGATCAAGATATCCAGCAGACAAGAAAATATATGGAGCAGCTGGACTTTCATCAATTAAATGTACTGATTGATCGTGCACCGTATATTTATATTTATGGGACAGGAACAGCACAGCTCGATTTGGCCAATGATGTACAGCGGCAGCTATGGTCACTGCATAAGAAATCTCAAGTATTACGAAGCAAGCGGGACTTAACAGATGGAATCATTGAATTTGGTGAGGATGACCTTTTATTTATCATTTCCTTATCAGGTGAATCGAAGAATTTAGATGAAATCATTCAATTGGTGAAAACAAGACATATCAAATTTATCAGCATGACCACTTTAAGGAATAATCTCCTTGCACAAAATGCCATGTTTAACATCTATGTAAGCAGCACCCCGTTTCCCTTATATAACAAAGTGGACAACTCCAGCTTTCTGCCATTTTACATTGTGGCAGATATTATCGTCAGGAAATTTAGTGAGTGGAAAGTGAACCAATTGAATAATAGGACTTAAACATAACTGGTACAGTTTTGGAGAGAGAATCCATATTGCTTCGCAAAAAAAGAGAGACTCTTTTGTCTCTCTCAAAAAATACTGTATAACAACGGTTTTAATGAAATATATCTACTCGCGGCTGCCTTTTCCTTTTCATGTTATTCAGCAGTATAATGCCCAGCAATCAGTTCATCAAACGAATCCGCTAATTTGAAATCCGTCTCATCTTCTAGATCAAAGTAGTGAATCGGCGGCTGCTCCTTTGTTTCTCTATAATCCAATGCAATCCACGTATGACCATCCCCACAAATGAGCACAAGTCCCTCAGGCAATTCCCATTCTTCTATTAAATAATCACTATCCATAATACCTTCATCTTTGGCAATTCCTCTTAAATGATCAAATGACACATGATCCTCTGCCCATCCATTCGGCTGATCTGTTGGAAAAGCATTATGCAATGTATACCCGCCATTTTGTTCGAGAATCAGTTGCTTATATGTATCCGGCAGGATGACGCCTAGCTTCTTTTCCGCTTTTGCAATGCCTTTCTCATTGATTTTCTTAAATGTTTCTTCGCTTTCTCTATCCCAAAATGGTTTCAAACAAAATACCTCCAATTGTTATTTCTATCTCATTTTACCATTTATAATAACTAGTTTAATAGTCCTATTTATAAAAAAAGAGAAGGGTTCCCCCTCCTCTTGTTGGTCATGATTGTTCTTGATTTCTCGCTTCAAATTCATCCAGCATTGCACGCACTTCACCTGTTGATGATGTGTTCATTAATTGATTTCTCAAGAAACTCGCTCCCCTGAATCCTTTCACATAAATCTTAAAGAAGCGGTGCAGTGCCTTGAATGGACGCAAACCTAGTGATGAGTATTGATCATGGAGATCAAGATGTAATCTTAAAAGACCGAGCAGTTCATCACTTGTATGTTCCTTCGGCTCTTTTTCAAAAGCAAATGGGTTATGGAAAATCCCTCGTCCAATCATCACGCCGTCTACTCCATACTGCTCAGCGAGCTTTAAGCCTGTTTGACGATCAGGAATATCACCATTGATTGTCAAAAGCGTATCAGGTGCTACTTCATCACGAAGTTTTTTAATTTCAGGAATGAGCTCCCAATGCGCATCCACCTGGCTCATTTCCTTTCTTGTGCGAAGGTGGATCGATAAATTCACAATGTCTTGCTCCAAAATGTGTCTAAGCCACCCGCGCCATTCATCGACTTCAGTAAAACCAAGTCTTGTTTTGACGCTGACAGGTAATCCCCCAGCTTTTGCCGCTTGAATCAGCTCTGCCGCAACGTCTGGGCGAAGAATCAAGCCGCTGCCCTTCCCGTTTTGCGTAACATTTGGGACAGGACAGCCCATATTAATATCAAGCCCCTGAAATCCTAACTCCGCCATTCCAATGCTCATCTGTCTAAAGTTCTCAGGCTTGTCTCCCCAAATATGAGCAACAATCGGCTGCTCATCCTCTGTAAAGGTTAAACGCCCCTTCACACTTTGAATACCATCAGGGTGGCAATAACTCTCACTGTTCGTAAACTCTGTAAAAAACACATCCGGTCTCGCCGCCTCACTCACAACATGACGAAACACAACATCTGTCACTTCTTCCATTGGTGCTAATATAAAAAATGGCCGCGGCAAATCACGCCAGAAATTTTTACTCATCTTTCATCCAATTCCTCTCATGACATAGCGCCTTATAGGGCATGTCCTTCTATAAAGTCTTTCAGCAATTTTTATCATTATATACTTTAGTAAGGATTCAACGCAAAACAAGGATAAAATGAACAAAATACTATCAGCACTTTATAAAATATCAAAAATTTGAGGAGACGTAAACGGCGTTCAAAAAGCTACTTCAGGGTAAACATGTCACGCGACGGGCAGCAGGTACAGCATCCGGCAAACTAATGAAAAGATATTCAAATAAAAAAGCCCTATGGAGGGGCTTTTTAAATTGTAATTGCCTTTTCTGTTACATGATAAGTGTTAGAAGTAATGATTTTATCAAGTGACCAACCGGCAGCGAATAACACAGAAAAAATTGTTAAACTGATAAATAACTTTTTCATCATAACGCCTCCGCCATTTTTAGTATTTGTTGTTGTGCTTTAATGGTCTTTTTTAGATATTCTCTATTCAATTCAAAATTCCCTTTTTGATAATGATAATCTGCGAGTTTTTCTGATAACTCCGCTTCATCTTGCCACAAACTTTTGCTTTCTAAATAACTGAGGCTTTCATTTACCTCCGATTCATTATATTCTTCAAACAGTGCATAAATGATTTTTAATTTAGCTATATATTCTTGATCGTCTGCAAAATTAGCTCTATTTAAGCCAATGGTGAAATAGTGGTTTCCTCTATCTTTTTTATCTTGTTCGTAGAATACCCAGGACAACATATAAAGTGTTCTAATTCCCGAGATCGTTTCGGCATGTTCTTTTATTTGAATTGAATTTAGAAATTCATTTTCTGCGGTTTCAATTTCTCCGGCTCTTTTTTTCACTAAACCTAAATTATGATGTATTACACCAATAATCCGTTGGGCTGTTTCCTCATTAAGCTCTTGAGCCAAGCTCAAGGCTTCCCTATAATAAGATTCTGCCTCATCTAAGCGGTATAAGTCGTACATATTCGCTCCAAATTTGATATTACAACCGACTACTTTTGCTTTGTAAAACTCGCTTGTTGAATACATTTCTTTTGCTTTTTCCAAATGGTTTAACGATACGAAATGTTGATCAATGCGATAATATGCATCAGCTAGTTTATAATGAAATTCCGCTCTTTCTATATCATCAGGTACATTCTTTAAATGTTCTTCAGCAATCTTATAAAAATTTATAGCAGCAACATAATTTTTGTGATGGAATTCGTGCATACCTCTAAAGAAGTTTGAATAGTAGTCAAGCGTTCCTTTGACATGAGGTTGTTTGTTCTCTATTTCTTTGAGTAAGTTGGGTAAAGTGGGGCGTTGTTGATTCATTTCAATAGGCTCAAGGCTCTCAAGCATGAGTCGATGCCTAAACTCCATTAATTGATAATAAAGTAGTAAATCTTGATCCTCTTCCATGTTCTCTATTTCTCTTTCAACCTGTTCTTTTAAAATCTCTGCATCCGGCACGTTGAATGTTCTTATAAATCTATACCAATCATTTATCAAGATACCAACTTGAGAAGAAAGAATTTTCCCCACTCCCGCTATCTACTTCCTTAATATCCCTTATAATGACACATATTATTATTTTTGGAATAACACCACACCGAAAAGAAACCGCAATAATAAAAAAGGACTCCCGAAAAGAAGACGAGTGATGAATAGGAATTTGCTAAAGATGAAAATATTTGAAGTCCAAATTTTTAATCCCGGTTATGCGGACAAACATAAATTGAGTGATGATTGTATGAATGTCTTGAATAAGAAAATTTATAGCTTCTTTACAAATCGAAAAACTATCAGAAGGGTCTTTATGATTAATTGACTTCAAATGACATAGAAATTTTTAACTATTTTATGATAAAAATGTTTGTTTTTGAATATTTTACATGTTAATGTTTGTAATAGGGAGGGTTGCTTATAGACTTATTGCATTCTGATTATAGATTTGATTGTGATGTAGGTATAAACTCTTGGAAAAAAATTATTAAGGGAGAGAGAAAAATGAAAAAATTGGTTCTTTTATTTGTGATTGTTTTTGCGACAATTGGATTATCTTTACCACAACAAGTATCTGCTCAAGAAACTCAAAACAATAGTCCTGAAGATCAGAGTGGTTTTACTAAGAAGCAACTAGATAAAGTGAAACAAAACATGCAGACTGAAGGAGTAGTATCTTTTGAGACTCAGGATAAGCTATTAAAGAAACTTGCTAGTGGGGAAGCTCTGGATTCTTTTGTTTTACCGGAAGAAAAAGCTATTGAAACTATTAAAAAAGAAACAGCTACTGGTTATGAAATAACTTACATTTTTTCTGATGGTTCCTATACTCAATCGGCTGTTGATGAACCTGGTTTTTCCACCCTAGCATATATCGGCATTGATGGAGGAAAGTGCCAAGGAGGGTCAGGTTACACTAACTGCTCAGGCAGGAATGTTTATTACAACAATAGTGGTACATTTTCATTGAGTTTTAAAGCCAGCTATTCAATTATCAAAGGTGGGTTTGATTCAATCTCTAGTGCTGGAAAGTGGAACATTTGGACAGTAACAGGTAGTTACAGTAATCCAAAGATGAGAATTATCAGAAAGAAAGAAACTGATTTCAAAAAAGCAGAAGCTAGGCTTTCAGCTACATTGGTTATTGGTGGAGGAATAGGCAGTATAACACGAAGTGTTTCCCTCATCGTAGGTAAAGATAAAGCTAAAGCACAGGGTAACACTTACTACTAAGATTATGGGGGTATCGAATGGCAGTCGGAGATATTGTGTTCCAAGCATTTGCTTATGGTATACCAACTTTAATTTTCATAGGGATTGCAATGTTTGCAATAAAAAAATATAAAAAAAGGTCAAGTTGACCAATGATAAAGAAAAAGACTGTCGATTTTTTCGACAGCATGCCCCCTCTAATTGAGGGGTTTTTCATTATTTCAACGCTTTTTCTAATACTGCTTTAGTCTTTGAACCATAGATGCCTTCAGCAGCAAGACCATGCATCAATTAAAATCATTTGACAATGGAATGCGGTGATCCATCATTAATTGGCGAATTAACCATTGAGCGTTCTCGACTGCCTTCTCAAAATCCCCGTCACTATTTGCACTAATTTCAATGCCGATCCAGTTCATATTGCCCGTGAGTGTGCCTCAATCCATGAGCCGTTATTCTTTTAGATTGATCTAGTTGATTCAATGCGTTTTCTGTGCAACGCGCATTCAGTCTATACACTTTATCAAACTGATCTTTAATTTTCCCATGCAAAGGAGTATTTGAGTTTGACAGGGAATATTGAGCTACTGAAAGATGATCAAAAAATAGCTATAGTGAGTACAAACACGCCCCAGCATTTAAAGTTGCTTTATATTACTTGATTAATAAACCCCCCCTTTTAATTTGCTTTTAAATGCCCCGCCATGCACGTTAACCAATCCAAAAAGAACTAGAACAGGTAGCGGCATAAAGTAGAGAAGCGTTACGTTCAGATCATATATTTCTTCTTATTCTAACTACAATGAATTTCCGCAAAAGATAATTCGAAAATATCTTTATTTTAACTTTTTTATATATAACCAATTATCCCTCTATCTAAATTTTCGGTTTTCATTTTTTGGAACATAAAGATGAATTCCAATTAAACATTGGATTATGTTCGAGCACCTCTATACAAAAAAGCTTGCAGACTTAATCTACAAGCTTAGGGTTCTTAATTTGTAAATGATTTATCTTTTCTAACTAGCAACGCACAGCACTCCACATGACTCGTATGCGGAAACATATCCACAGGCTGCACTTCCTCCGTCACATACCCTCCATCTTCAAGAATACGCAAATCACGAGCTAGCGTCCCAGGATTACAGGAAACATAAACAACTCGGTTTGGTTTCATCTTTAAAATGGTGTCAAGCAGTGCTTCGTCACAGCCTTTTCTTGGCGGATCGACGACGAGGGTGTCTGCTTTGATGCCTTCTTTGTACCAGTTTGGGATGACGGTTTCTGCTTCGCCGACTGCGAATTCAACATTATTGATTCCGTTTAAGGCAGCGTTTCGTTTTGCATCTTCAATTGCTTCTGGAACAATTTCAACCCCATAAACTCTGCCTGCTTTTTGTGCGAGAAATAAGGAAATCGTACCGATTCCGCAGTAGGCATCGATGACGGTTTCTTCGCCTTGCAGCTCTGCATATTCAAGCGCTTTGTCGTAAAGCACCTTTGTTTGAGCTGGGTTCACTTGATAAAATGAGCGGGCCGAAATGGCAAATTTGATGTCGCCAATCGTGTCATAAATGTATTCTTCTCCCCATAAAACGGTTGTTTCGTCTCCGAAAATGACATTTGTTTTCTTTGAATTCACGTTTTGTACAATTGACCGAACATGTGGGAAGCGTGCTATAATCTGCTCAATCACCTGCTGCTTTTGCGGAAAATCAGCCGTTTTAGTCACAAACACAACCATCATTTCACCTGTTGCAATACCGTAGCGAACCATCACATGACGCAGCCAGCCTTTGTGCCGCTCTTCGTTATATGCTTTGATGCCAAACGCATTGCATATGTCTTTTACTGCCTGCACCACTTCGTCGTTTTCTGACTGCTGAATCAAACATTTTTCCATATCAATGATTTCATGGGTACGCTGCTGATAAAATCCTGCAACAAGTCCGCCTTCGCGTTCGCCAATTGGAACTTGTGCTTTGTTTCGGTAATTCCAAGGGTCATCCATGCCGAGTACAGGATGAACTTTTACACGGCTCATATCAAGCTTGCCGATCCGCTCTAAAACGTCCTTTACTTGTTTCTGTTTAAAAAGCAGCTGGCCTTCATAGCTCATATGCTGAATTTGACAGCCGCCGCACTGCTTGTAAATGGGACATGGCGCATCTTGCCTGTGCTGACTTTCCTTTGTCAGCTCCATGAGTCGTCCAAAAGCAAATCCTTTTTTAACTCGTGTAACTTTGATTTGCCCTTGTTCGTCAGGAAGGGCATTCGGTACAAAGACAGGGAATCCTTCAATTTTTGCTACACCTGCACCTTCATGCGTTAAGTCTTCGAAGGTTACATTGTAGTATTCATTCTTTTCAACAGGCGGTTTCATTTTCACCAATTTTATCACCTCATTTGCAAAGAAAAACTTGGCCGCCATAAGGAACCAAGTTCAGTCTTCACCCTATTTTTTCAGCTGTTGCTTTTGGCACAATAAATTCAATATGGCGATACAGGTTTTCAAATTCACCTGGCAGCATGCCGCCGTATTCACCATCTAAATTTAATTGCATTTTATCTTTTACATCTACCTTCACGCGATTCGCTTTTGCGTAGATGACATTGTTATCATGAATATGCTCGCCTCTGAGTGCAAGGCTGACCACTCGAATGGCTTCTGCTAGATTGACCTTCTTTAGAATGATCAGGTCAAACATCCCATCATCTAAAATGGAATCTGGCGCTAGTTTTTCAAAGCCGCCTACTGAGTTTGTGAGTGAAACAAGAAACAGCATGATTTCTCCATGAAACAATTTGCCGTCATATTCAATTTCGACTTCTGTCGGGCGGATAGAAGGAAGCATCTCCATGCCTTTTAAATAATAAGCAAGCTGTCCAAGCATGGTCTTCAGTTTACTAGGCACCTCATAGGTGAGCTCTGTTAACCGGCCGCCGCCAGCAATATTAATAAAATAATGGCCATTGACTTTACCGATATCAAGCGGCTTCGCTACACCCTCAATAATGGCATCTGTCGCTTTCAAAACACCTTCTCGTGGAATTCCAAGTGCTCTTGCGAAGTCATTTGTTGTTCCAACTGGAATAATTCCTAGTTTTGGTCTTTTTTCAAGCGGTGCTAGTCCGTTGACGACTTCATTGATCGTGCCGTCTCCACCTGCTGCTACAATTAAATCAAAATCTCTCTGTGCGGCTTTTTCTGCTGCTTGCGTGGCATCTCCTGCACATGTCGTCGCATGACAAGAAGTTTCATAGCCAGCTTGTTCAAATTTTTGCAAAACCTGCGGTAAATTCTTCTTGAAGAGTTCACGCCCAGATGTCGGATTGTATATAATTCGAGCACGTTTCATTCATCATCATCCTATATTCATTATGCAATCTATTTTCACCACTAACAACCTTTAATTATACTATGAGATTTGAAAATGGCAACAAAACAACCACCTAATATGTGAAATCTCCTACCACATTTCCCGCAGCAAGAAAGCATTCTGATAAGATAAAAGAAAACGCTGTAAAGGATGATATGCGATGAAAAAGCCTGTCTATTTTAATCATGACGGCGGTGTTGATGACCTCGTCTCTTTATTTCTTCTCCTTCAAATGGAACATCTGAAAGTCATCGGAATGTCTGTGATTCCTGCTGATTGTTATTTAGAGCCTGCTCTCAGTGCATCTCAAAAAATCATTGATCGATTCAGCCCTTATGAAATGGAAGTCGCTGCTTCAACTTCTAGAGGCGTCAATCCATTTCCGAAGGAGTGGCGCATGCATGCTTTTTATGTAGATGCTCTGCCAATTTTAAACGAAAAAGGCACTGTTGATACAAAGGTGTCCAAGCTGCCAGCACACCTTCATCTGATTGAAACGGTTAAGAAGGCAAAAGAACCTGTCACCCTGCTCTTTACTGGTCCGCTCACAGATCTTGCACGCGCTTTAGAAGAAGATCCTTCTATCTCTAATAAAATTGAGAAATTGGTGTGGATGGGCGGCACGTTCCTTGAAAAAGGCAATGTTGAAGAACCCGAGCATGACGGGACAGCAGAATGGAATGCATTTTGGGACCCTTATGCTGTGAGCACTGTCTTTCAAGAACCGTTTCCTATTGAAATGGTCGCACTTGAGAGTACAAATCAAGTCCCGCTTACACTTGATGTACGTCAGCGCTGGGCTTCTCTTCGTTCTCATATTGGAATAGATTTTATCGGACAGTGCTACGCCTTTTGTCCGCCGCTCATTCATCATGAAACGAACTCGACGTATTACTTATGGGATGTGCTGACAACGATTACTCTTGCATCTACATCATTTACCCGTTCGAAAGAAGTTAATGCGATCGTTTATACCGAGACGCCAAAGCAAGGACGCACCGAAGAGCATCCAGATGGAAAATCAATTCAAGTGATTGACCATGTCGATCGTGATGCCTTTTTCCACGCATTTGAAGAGCTTATGAGAAAAGCTGTTTGTCAGATTTCAAAATAAAAAAAGCCCCGCCAATGAGCGGGGCTTCCTCTTATTCTTCTTCTGCGTACTTTTTCTTACGTCTAAACTTGCTTAACATTTCATACACGATTGGGACGATGACCAATGTGAGAAGTGTAGAACTTGTTAAACCGCCAATTACGGTTACGCCAAGTCCCTTTGATACGATCTGGCTTCCGCCTTCAAATCCTAATGCGAGTGGCAGCAGTGCACCAATTGTCGCAAGTGCCGTCATTAAGATTGGACGTAATCTTGTTGTACCAGCTTCAAGTAATGCTTCTCTTGTTGAGAGACCTTCTTTTTCTTTATGAATTACGCGGTCAATCAAGACAATGGCATTTGTTACAACGATCCCGATCAGCATGAGCAATCCAATCATGGCATTTAAGCTGATGGTTTCTTTTGCTATAAACAATCCAAGCAGTGCGCCAATAATCGTAAATGGCAGTGAGAAGAGAATCGCAAATGGTGCAAGTCCTCCGCCAAATGTGATGACGAGAACGAGATACACAATGGCAATCGCTGCAAGCATTGCAAGGCCAAGCTGTGTAAAGGATTCCTCAATATCCGCACTTACGCCGCCTGTGTCAATCGTTACGCCAGATTTTAGATCAAGCTTTTCGACTTTCTTCTGAACATCCTGCGTTACACTTGAGACGTCTTCTGTTGTCATGTCACCAGACACTTCTGCGTAGATTTTCCCATCACGTTTTGTCACTGTATTTGCTGTCGTACCATCTTTTACTTTGACGACATCACCAATACGGACTTCTTGCCCTGTTGGTGTGGTGATCTTTTTATTTTCTAAATCTTTTTTGCTCTTATATTCATCTTTTTCCGTTTGAAGCTTCACATCAAGTTCTTTGCCGTCCTCTGTGACTTTCGTCAGTGTTGTTTCACTATTTTGAGGTGCAATCGCTTGAGCGATTTGTGAAGCAGTTAGACCTAGTTTCGCTAGTTTTTCTTGATCTGCATTAAACGTATATTCGTCGTATTTCTCAGATAAGCTTGTGCTGACATTTTTCAGGTTTTTCTCATCTTTTAAGATGTTCTCAACATCTTTTACTGTGCCTTCAATATCACTTGCTTTATCCCCGTACACATAGTACGTCACCGTATTGCTTGCACCAGCAGATGAGAAGTCTTGTGATTTCCATTCCCCTTTAGATGCTTTATCTTGCAGAGCTTTGACCACGCGATCTTTTTCTTTATCAAAGTTTGGCGTGTCATCATCATATTGTACGAAGAATAATGCACCGTTAGAGTTACCGCCAACACTTGCTGTCATGGCATTTGAAGAGCCTAGTGAATACTGAACTGTATTGACATGATCACGTTTCATCAAATAATCTTCAGCTTTTTTCGTTTCATCAATTGCTTGCTCTCTCGTTTGTCCAGGCTCTGGCGTGTATGTCACCATGGCCGTTTTCTCTGCTTCCTGTGGTAAGAAGCTGACACCGACAAGTGGTGCTAAGAATAAGCTTCCGACAAGCATAAGAATGGCAATTCCTGATGTGATCCATTTATGGTTGAGTGTCCAATTAAGTACACGTCTATAACCGCCAGCAAGTTTGCTTGGTTTATGTTCTTTTACTTTTTTCGCTGTGCCGTAGAGATTCTTTTTAAATAGACTGTGTGCCATCATTGGAACAATTGTAATGGCGACAAGCAGTGAAGCAAGTAACGCAAACACAATCGTTAGGGCAAATGGGATGAATAGTTCACCAATCATTCCACCTACTAATGCTAACGGTAAGAATACTGCAATAGTCACAATAGTCGAAGACATAATCGGGATAAACATTTCTTTTGTGGCTTCTCTGACGAGTGCCTTGCCTTTTAATGGTTCATCCTTTAATGCCATTCGTCGATAGATGTTTTCTATGACCACAATCGAGTCATCGACAACACGCCCAATGGCGACGGTCATGGCACCAAGTGTCATGATATTTAATGTAATATCCAGCTGATTTAATAATAAAACAGCAATCAACAGAGATAACGGAATGGAAATGACCGAAATTAATGTTGATTTGATATCTCGAAGGAACAACATAATGATAATGATCGCAAAGATTGCTCCGATGATCGCCTTGTTCAGCATTGTGCTGACAGACTCTTTAATCGGTCCTGCTTGATCATATGTGGTGCTTACTTTGATGCCTTTGTTGTCTTTTTTAAATTTCTCAAGCTCTTTTGTCACTTCTTCTGCTACACTCACTGTGTTGGCATCAGAACCTTTAACAATTTGCAGACCGATACTGTCTTTTCCGTTCGTTCTAGAGATCGATTCTGCATCTTTTACGACTTTAATATCTGCTATCTCAGATAGCTTGATCGTCGGCAGCTCTACAGATTGACTGCTTGCTGCACCTGCTTGCTGCTGACTTGCACTTCCAGCCTGCTGCTCCGCACCTTGCGCACCTGGGTTTTCTGAGCCGTTAGAAGGTGCTCCAGCTCCAGCGCTTCCCGCACCGCCGCCTGCACTTGGTGTGACTGGAATACGCATGTTTTTCAAATCTTTGACGCTTAAAATATTGCCGTCCACGACAACTGATTTTTGTTTGTTGCCAAATGTGTATAGACCTAATGGTACATTCACATCAGAGCCTTTGATCATGTTTTGGACGGTATCTTCATCTAGACCGTATTCTTTCAATTTCTTTTGTTTAAACGAAAATTCTACTTCTTTGATTTGCTGTCCTGAAGTTTCGACAGAAAAGACACCGTCTAATCCTTGAAGTGAAGGAACGAGATCATTTTCTACTTTTTGTGTAAGGTCTTGTAATGATTCTTTATCACCAGAGACACTAAGAGCTAGGATTGGAATCGCATTAATACTAAAGCGTGCGATTTTAGGTTTTTCTGCATTTTCAGGGAAATCGATATTGCTAATCGCATCTTCAATTTCCTTTTTTGCTTCATCCATGTCTTTGTTGTAATCGTACTCGATTTGAATGGATGATGCATTTTCAAATGAATTAGAAGTGACCACGCTGACCCCATTGAGGTTTTGAATCGATTTTTCAATTGGATCTGTCACCTTATCTGATACTTCGTCCGGCGTTGCGCCAGGGTACGTTGTAGAAACCGTAATGACTGGCGTGTTGATATTAGGGATTGATTCTTGTTTCATATTCAATCCGGCATATAGACCAGCAACTGTTACGATAATCGTCATGAGCCATACAGCGAACTTATTCTTTAATACAAAATTGATGATCGAATTCATTATATCCTCCATTTTCCTTTATGTATTGACTGACTGGTCATTCTATATCATAATAAACGGTGATATACAATGCCGTCAACCATTTCACTTGCGTTTGACGTAACATTCTAAAGCTGAAGGGGCCTTATTTCATGAACGAAAAAAAAGAAAAAATCATTAAAGCAAGCATCCAATTGTTTGCGAAAAAGGGTTTTTCTTCTACGACCATTCAGGAAATTGCAGATGAATGCGGAATATCAAAAGGCGCATTTTATTTACATTTCAAATCAAAAGAACAGCTTTTCAACCGAGCGTTTGAATATTATATCGACACTTCGATGCAAACTATCGAAATGATTCGAAAAGAGAATCAGCATCTCGCGCCGAGAGAGATCTTTCAGAAACAAATCTCTGAACAGTTTCAGCATTTTGCTGAGAACAAGGATTTTATCATTCTGATCCTCAGCGAGAACATTATTCCGGAAAACCAGCAGATTAAAAAGTATTCAAAAACTGTGAAAAAGCAAATGAACGATGAAATTCAAATTTCCATCTTGACCACTTATGGACAGGAAATCGAACCATATATAACTGACCTGTCAGTCATGATTCAAGGAATTATCCAATCATATGTGCAGGTTCTGCTTTTACAGGATCAAATGAAATTATCATTTGATGAGCTCTCATCCTTTATACTCGAACGGTTTGATGATCTGGTTCACGGCTTGCTTCGTTCTCAGACGAAGCCGATTTTGAAGCAAAGCATTTGGGATGATGAAGCGCCGAGTGCTGCTTCCCTTCAAGAGGAGCTTCGCTTGTTAAAGCTTGAGCATCTGCTTTCAGATGATACCGTTGTATCCATTGAAGTGATTGAAGAAGAGCTGGCAAAAGCTGAACCTCGAAAGCCAGTCATCCAAGGAATGCTGACGAATTTAGAAAAGTGTGAGGAGCCTGCTGTTCTAAGAGCAGTGGAGCAATTGAAGCTGTTTCTTCAGTAACATGTCGTGCTGTTTTTCGATTTAGCTCACCTTTCCCCCTTCGAATGTGCACTTTCGCTTATGCTTCATTATAAGAAAAGATTCTCTAAATTGATATACGGCGGTGGTCTGAATCTATGTTAAGACCCTGTCATTTCAAGCAAAAAAACCGCCTATTTCATCAGGCGGTTTTTTTGAGATTTAGCGTTTTTTGATTTCTTCAAGGAGAATCTTGTTCACCATCGGCGGGTTAGCTTGGCCCTTCGATGCTTTCATGATTTGTCCGACTAAGAAACCAATCGCGCGGTCTTTACCATTTTTAAAGTCTTCAATGGATTGCGGGTTGTTATCAAGTGCTTCTGTGACAAGTTTGAGCAGTGCACCTTCGTCAGAAATTTGGACAAGTCCTTTTTCTTTGACGATTGTTTCTGCATCTCCTCCATTTTCAATGAGCTCTTTGAATACCTTTTTCGCAATCTTAGAGGAAATTGTTCCTTTTTCAATAAGCTTGATCATGCCAGCAAGTCCTTGCGGCGTTAGCTTTGTATCGTCCAGCTCTTTTTGAGCAGAGTTTAAGTAAGCAGATACTTCACCCATGAGCCAGTTCGATGCTTGCTTCGCTTCTGCACCTTCTGAAATGGTCGCTTCAAAGAAATCAGACATTTCTTTCGTCAGCGTGAGTACCATTGCATCGTATGCAGGGAGTCCAAGCTCATCGATATAGCGTTTGCGGCGCTCGTCTGGAAGCTCTGGGATCGATGCTCTTACGCGTTCTTTCCACTCGTCATCAATGTATAGTTCCACCAAATCCGGTTCTGGGAAGTAGCGGTAATCATCAGATCCCTCTTTGACACGCATCAGGATCGTCTTTTTAGACGCTTCGTCATAACGGCGGGTTTCCTGTTCAATCAAGCCGCCAGAAAGCAATACTTGCTCTTGACGCTTTTCTTCGAATTCAAGGCCTTTTTGTACGAAAGCGAATGAGTTCAAGTTTTTGAGCTCTGTCTTTGTACCAAACTCTTCACGGCCGATTGGGCGAAGAGAAATATTGGCATCACAGCGAAGTGAGCCTTCTTCCATCTTACAGTCAGAAACGCCTGTATATTGAATAATGGATTTTAATTTCTCTAAGTAAGCATACGCTTCTTCTGGCGTGCGAATGTCTGGCTCAGATACGATTTCAACAAGCGGTGTGCCTTGACGGTTGAAATCGACGAGTGAGTAACCGTCGCCTGTGTGCGTCAGTTTCCCTGCATCCTCTTCCAAATGGAGACGCGTAATACCGATTCGTTTTGTTTTGCCTTCTACTTCAATTTCAATCCAGCCGTTTTCACCGATCGGTTTATCAAACTGAGAAATTTGATACGCCTTTGGGTTATCAGGATAGAAGTAGTTTTTACGGTCAAATTTTGTATCTGTTGCGATTTCACAGTTCAGCGCCATGGCCGCTTTCATCGCAAAGTTCACCGCTTCTTTGTTCAGTACAGGCAGTACGCCAGGATATCCAAGGTCGATGACACTTGTTTGCGTGTTGGCAGCTGCACCAAAAGGTGTCGGCGAGCTTGAGAAAATTTTCGATTGTGTTTTTAGCTCTACGTGGACTTCAAGTCCAATTACCGTTTCAAAGTTCATTCTGATTCACCCCTTACAGTTCAGGTTTTGCTTTATGATGATCTGTTGCTTGCTCAAAAGCGTGAGCCACGCGGTACACTGTTCCTTCGTCAAAGTGCTTGCCGATGATTTGCAGTCCTAACGGAAGGCCATTTGCAAACCCACAAGGCACACTGATTCCTGGAACGCCTGCAAGGTTAACAGGGATCGTTAAAATATCGTTTGCATACATGGTTAGCGGGTCGCTTGTCTTTTCACCAATGTTAAATGCAGGAGTCGGCGTTGTTGGTCCTACAATGACATCATACTTTTCGAAAACATCTTCAAAGTCTTTTTTGATCAATGTACGGACTTTTTGCGCTTTTTTATAGTACGCATCGTAATATCCTGAGCTTAGCGCGAATGTACCAAGCATGATGCGGCGCTTCACTTCGTCTCCGAAGCCTTCAGAACGAGTATTTTTGTATAAATCAATCAAGTTGTCTGCATTATCTGTACGGTAGCCATAGCGGATGCCGTCAAAACGAGCAAGGTTTGCAGATGCTTCTGAAGAAGACAGTAAGTAGTAAGTCGCAAGCGCGTATTTAGAATGCGGAAGAGACACTTCTTCCCACGAAGCACCAAGTCCTTCTAATACTTTTAACGCTTGAAGAACAGATTCTTTTGCTTCCTCGCCAACACCTTCGCCAAGGTATTCTTTCGGCACAGCAATTTTCAAGCCTTTGATGTCGCCAGTTAATGAAGAAATAAAATCTGGGACATCGACATTTGCGCTTGTTGCGTCCATTTGATCGACACCAGCAATCGCTTGAAGAACATATGCGTTGTCCTCTACATTACGTGTAATCGGACCAATTTGGTCTAATGATGAAGCAAATGCGATTAATCCGTATCTGGATACACGACCATATGTCGGCTTAAGACCGACAACCCCGCAGAAAGATGCCGGCTGACGAATAGAACCGCCAGTATCTGAACCAAGTGAGAACGGTACTTCACCTGCTGCAACAGAAGCTGCTGATCCACCGCTTGATCCGCCTGGAACGGTGTTTAAATTCCATGGGTTTTTCGTCGCTTTGTAGCCTGAGTTCTCCGTAGAAGATCCCATTGCGAATTCGTCCATATTTAATTTACCGATTGTGACTGCTTCTGCGTCTCTTAAGCGGTTCACAACGGTTGCATCATAAATCGGATCAAAGTTTTGCAGGATTTTACTTGAAGCTGTTGTACGCAAATCCTTTGTAACAATGTTATCTTTCACACCGATCGGCATACCGAACAATAGGCCAAGCTCGTCCTTTTCACCAACTGCCTCGTCCAATTCCTTTGCATACGCACGTGCTTTTTCTTCATCCAGTGCAAGGAATGCTTGTACTTTCCCGTCTACTTCATTGATTCGTTTATAAGACTCGTCCACTAAATCAGAAACAGACAGTTCCTTTTTATGTAAAAGCTCTTTTAATTCAGAAATTTTGTGATCAAACAGTGACATGTCTCGGGCCTCCTTTAGTCCAAAATTGATGGCACACGAATATAACCGTCTTTATGATCAGGCGCGTTTTTGACGACTGCCTCAATGGAAAGACCTTTATTCGGAACATCTTCTCTCATGACGTTTTTCATTTTTAATACGTGTGTAGTAGGTTCAACGTTTTCCGTATCTACCTCGTTTAACTGCTCTGCAAATGAAATGATGCTATCAAGCTGTTCTGTAAACATCTCAGCTTCTTCTTCTGTAATCGCAAGCCTTGCTAAATGGGCAACGTGCTTGACTTCTTCTATTGAAATTCTTGACATGCAGGTTCACCTCCAAAAATGATGCGTACTCGTGGTCATGATCATAAGTCATATACACTTTATCATATCAAATTTTACTGTTCTAAAGCAACTTTACGAAGGTGCGGTGAAAGGTTCGTTTTCTTGAAAACGTCTTCTTATCAAACCAATAAATGAAATGTTCATCAAGTGACTCTTTATTTTTCAGAAAATTTTTACTTTTGTTTATTTTTGTAATCGCTTACATACTGGTTCTTATCACCGATCTGTCCATTTTTTCTTCAAAATGAAGAGGTTTAGGCAGGTTGATCACTTGGGAATACTCTGTTAGGTTAAGTAACCATAGCAGTGAGCGGGACAGTCAGGCAAAAAAGCTGCCATCGCTCTTCTGTATATTTTGATTGAGGTGATGTCAAATTAATACGAAAAAGGTGAGAACAGAAAATGAGTATTGAAGTTACAATTTCCTTATCTATTTATTTTATCGGGATGCTTGCCATTGGCTGGTATGCATTCAGGAAAACACATGATTTAAATGATTATATGCTTGGCGGACGCGGGCTTGGCCCGTTCGTTACAGCCCTTTCAGCAGGTGCTGCGGACATGAGCGGATGGATGCTGATGGGTGTGCCAGGTGAGATGTATAAAACAGGTTTATCGACAGCCTGGCTTGCGATTGGTTTAATCGTTGGTGCTTACTTGAACTACCTCATTCTTGCACCTCGTTTACGTTCTTATACAGAGATTGCGGATGATGCGATTACGATTCCTGATTTCTTTGATAAACGATTCAAAGGATCATCTGCTTTATTAAAAGCTGTTTCAGCCGTCATCATTTTAATTTTCTTTACGCTGTATACATCGTCTGGGATGGTATCAGGCGGACGTTTATTTGAGTCAGCATTCGGTGCTCACTACATGTTTGGACTGATTTTGACGTCAAGTATTGTCATTTTGTATACATTGTTCGGCGGATTTTTGGCAGTGAGCTTAACGGACTTTGTCCAAGGAGCTATCATGTTTTTAGCATTAGTGCTCGTGCCGATCGTTGCCTTTACACAATTAGGCGGACCTGTTGCTACATTCCAAGATATTCAACAGATTGACCCTAAATTGCTTGATATTTTTAGAGGAACGAGCGTCATTGGCATTATTTCCTTCCTTGCCTGGGGACTAGGTTACTTTGGACAGCCGCATATTATCGTGCGCTTTATGGCCATTACGTCTGTTAAAGATTTAAAACCAGCACGCCGAATTGGAATGAGCTGGATGATTATTTCAGTGATTGGATCACTGTCTGTCGGTTTAGTGGGTGTTGCCTATGTTCATGAAACGGGTATGAATCTTGCTGATCCTGAAACCATCTTTATCGTTTTTTCTAAAGTATTGTTCCATCCATATATCACTGGATTTTTACTTTCTGCCATTTTAGCTGCGATTATGAGTTCAATTTCGTCACAGCTGCTTGTCACAGCAAGTGCCATGACAGAGGATCTATACAGAACGTTCTTTAGAAAAACAGCATCAGACAAAGAGCTCGTCATGATTGGCCGGATGTCTGTACTCGTTGTCGCTGTGATTGCTCTCTGCCTTTCACTTAACCCAAGTGACACCATTCTTGACCTTGTCGGTTATGCGTGGGCAGGATTTGGTTCTTCATTCGGTCCAGTCATCTTGCTTTGCCTATACTGGAAACGAATGAATCATCACGGTGCCCTAGTTGGAATGATCGTTGGTGCAGTCGTGGTTCTGACATGGATTACAACAGGCCTCAACCATGCCACAGGTATTTATGAAATGATTCCAGGCTTTACCCTTAGTGGATTAGCTGCCATTATTGTGAGCTTATTGACAAGTAAGCCGTCAAAAGCATCAAAACAGCTATTTCACAAAATGGAAGATCATCTTGAAGAAGAAACAAAATAAAGAATTGAAGAGTCATCTGCCCTATGCGGATGACTCTCTTTTTAAATAAAATAAAAAGCTTTTCTTTCTTCAGAAACTGAATAAAATAAGAGTTGTGCAGCCATATGGGCTGTGAGAAGATCATATACATGTTGTGAAACGTACATGAAGTGAAAGGAGCGATACGCATGTTTTGGACAATTGAATGGGATACAGTCTTAAAATTAGCCGTGGCCACCTTAATCGGTCTGATTATCGGGCTTGAACGAGAGCTGAAGAAAAAGCCCCTCGGCTTAAAAACGTGTATTGTCATTGCTGTCAGCTCCTGCGTCTTAACCATCATCAGCATTGATGCAGCCTACAATTTCCCTCGAGTCTCTAAGCTTCAAATGGACCCACTCAGGTTACCGGCGCAAATTATATCTGGTGTTGGTTTTATTGGAGCAGGTGTGATTCTTCGAAAAAGCAATGATGTCATCTCAGGACTCACGACTTCTGCGATGATATGGGGAGCAGCAGGACTTGGGGTTGCAACAGGTGCAGGATTTTATAAAGAAGCCTTCCTCAGTCTTTTCTTTATTCTCATTAGTGTCGAATTCCTGCCATGGCTCTTCCAGCGGATCGGACCGATTCGCCTGCAGGAAAAAGAAATCCGCATCAGAATGTCTCTTTCTGACCGAAACCGCATGACCGATATTTTAAAAGAAATGAAAGCCCTCAATATCCGCATTCATTCTGTACGAATTGATGATTTAAAAGAAAAGGACTATCCGATCATGGAAGTACGTGTACGAGTGCATAAAGACCGCTATACAACCGATGTGTACTTTGATATTAAAGATCTAGAAGGCGTCGTTGGCGTGAAGTGTGATACGGTGTAGTCATAAAAAACCCCTTGCTGTTTGACACAGCAAGGGGTTTCTTTTATCGGGCCAGCTGTTGAAAGTCAAAAGGAGTAATTGGTGTTTTTTGCTCAATTTCCTTTCGAAAACATGACAGCATGGCTTTTTGGTCAGAAGTCATTGTTTGGAGATCAAATGCTTGATGTAAAAGCCCATAAATAAGCATATGACGCAGCATGAGAAAATCAGGGATTGTTGCCAGCCACACGTCATCAAGCTCATTCTCCTGTCGATAGCCTTTTAAAAAATGACTCATAAATTCTGCCGTAAATTCAGCTTTATCATCATATGGAATCACTGGATACCAAAGAACATTGTATAGCAAAATACTAATATCATTGATAAACCAGTGATATCCAATATCATCAAAATCGAATGCGATAATCTCTCCTTGATGATAATGGAAGTTCCCGTGATGCAAATCGGCATGCACCAGCCCATACACATCCTTCGAAATTCGGAGCTGGTGAAGCTTTTGCATCAGTTCATCTTTTCTTCGCAAAACAACCGTTTGATCAGACGGAATATATTGATCAAGCTTTAATTGCTCCTCTTCATACCACTCTTGACGCTTATAAAGAGGATCTTTTACTTGATATCGTTTTGTTATTTGATGCATTCGTCCTGTATAGGACCCTAACGCTTCAAACAGCTCCCCATTCCAATCTCCTTCATTCACTTTTCTCCCCGGTGCTTTTTCATACACACGGAGTAAAAATGCGCCTCCGGCTTGATCAGGAATGGTTTCAACGTCTTTTCCTCTTGCTGATGAAATCGGCTTTGCTACGGAAATACCATGATGAGACAGGAATCGAATCCAGTCCATTTCTCCTAAAATATATGTGGGTGAACGACGAATGGTATGGGTGATTTTTAATATATAATTCTCCCCATTCATTGCCTTATATTCATACACATAATTTTCTGCATCGGCTAGAAATGTGACTTGGTCAAGCTGAAATTTATACAAGTGAGCCGCTTTCTTTAAGACTTTCTGTTCATCGTATCGTGCTTTTACTTCTTTATGCATGCTGATTCTCCTTTATCGTCTTTTTAAATGTTCTTGACGGTAATCAGCATTATACGAGCATCAACATACCTGCCTTTCTTCTTGGTTTCTACTAATATTTTGACAAGAGTTTGGAAATCCCTCTTATTTAGTCATATATATGAACAGTCGGTTCTTTGTCTTCAGCATTTTTCGTGATCAGGGCTTCTTGTTGATCAGAAGATGTGATGTTGATTTCAATATTGGTACTCTTGTAATAATCCATGACTTCACCGGTTAAATATTGTGTGAAGGCTACGACTTCCGTTTTTCCATAGAACTGCATTGGAATTTCGATTTTCATTTTTTGCAGGTTGCCGTTTTTGTAAAAGCCTTTTCCTACAACACCAGTGTAATTCGGGAAGTAGTCTTCGACCTTTGTCTTGAAGCGGTCAAATCGCTCTGAATCATCTTTGTAGCTGCTTTTCGCATTATCTGAAGGGAAGAATACATTCTCCTCATTGAGCGTATCCCAATTTCCGATATCAGCAGAGCCTGCCTTCACATCCGTTTTGGCGATAAAGTTGCCTGGAACGATAGATGATTTTGGTGCTTGCTTATAAAGGGCAATCATGACAGGCACTTTTTGCAGTCCGTCCATTTGACGAATGCGCTTGACCACTTGTTCAGCGATTTTTTCACCCTCTGCCAAAAGTTTCTTTGAATTTTTCGATGAATCGATGGTCACCTCTTGCTGCGGGTCACCGATCTTTTCACGGTAATAATAAACAGAGTTCAGTGCAAGACCAATGACAACTCCGCCAAGCTGTAAGCTGTTTTTGTCTTTTCGAATTAAGTAATTATGCTCTAGCATCGAAGCTAAGTAGATAGGACTATTTTCATTTTTAGACTTTGTTGAACCTGAGTTTGGAAGAGCAGGATTTAAGCCTAGATTCTTAAAGTCTTTATCTTCTTTTTCTGCCTTTTTCAGATCACTGCCTGTTTTTTTGCGTGCCAGCCAGCTGAGAACGGTGTCCTCATCTAAATGCTGTCCTTCTTGGAAAAGATAGTCGTTTGTATTAAATGACTCTGTTGCGAGGCGCATGAGTCCTGTTTCAAATTCATCAATGTCCAAGCGTGTGTTGAGACGCTCCGCTGTTAAACCTCTCGCAGCTCCTTGTTTAAACGGCAGCACCATTTTGTAATAGGAGTCTGAGATATTGTACATCGGGATGATGGCTGTTTCCTTTGTTTCCTTCGTTTCATCCGTTTTTTGTGTGACCTCTTCCTCTTCCTTTCCCCCAAAAGGTGCACACGCTGACAATACCAGTGTGAGCATTGTCAGCAGCAATAACAACTTTTTCAATAGAAAACACTCCTCTTATTTCTTTAGCTCCTCGAGCATTTTAGCTTCGTCCCAAATTTCAATATTGAGTTCTTCTGCCTTTGTCAGCTTACTCCCCGCTGCTTCTCCGGCAATGACTAGATCTGTTTTTTTACTCACACTGCCTGCCAGCTTGCCGCCTAATGCTTCGATCGCTGCTTTTGCATCGTTTCGAGCCATTTCTTCTAACTTTCCTGTCAGCACAATGGTTTTTCCTGCAAAATAGGAATCACTTTCTTCTGCTTTTACCGGCTTTGGCCCTGTATAGGTCATATTGACTCCAAGCTCTTTTAGTTCGTTCAGCAGATCAAGTATTTCTTCTTTCTCAAAGTACGTGACGACGGCATCAGCCATTTTTTCACCAATTTCGTCGACTTCAAGTAATTGTTCTTTCGTTGCTTGCTTTAATTGATCGATGTTTTCGAAATGCATCGCCAAGGTCTTAGCCGCCTTTGAACCAATAAATCGAATGCCGAGTCCAAATAGTAAACGCTCAAGAGAGTTTTCTTTCGACTGCTCAATCGAACGCAGTAAATTGTCGACAGATTTTTCGCCCATTCGTTCAAGCTGAATCAGCTCTTCTTTTGTTAATCGGTAAAGGTCTGACACACGAGAAACGAGCTGTTCCTTGAAGAGCTGTGTAATGACCCGCTCGCCAAGCCCATCAATATTCATTGCATTACGGGAAACGAAGTGAATGAGACCCTCACGTATTTGGGCAGGACATTCTGGATTGATGCATCGCAAGGCCACTTCTCCTTCGATTCGCACCAGCTCACTATGACACTCTGGACATTCAGTTGGCATGTGAAACGGCTTTTCTTCGCCTGTACGCTGATCGACAAGGACACCTGCGACTTCAGGAATAATATCGCCGGCTTTTTTCACAATCACCTGATCAAAATAGCGAATATCCTTTTCTTTGATCAAATCTTCATTATGAAGAGATGCACGCTGCACTGTCGTCCCTGCTACTTTGACAGGCTCAAGAATCGCTGTTGGTGTAATCACGCCTGTACGTCCGACGCTTAGTTCAATATCAAGCAGCTTCGTTACGACCTCTTCAGCCGGAAACTTGTACGCAACCGCCCAGCGCGGGCTTTTTGCTGTAAAGCCGAGTTCTTCCTGCTGAGCCAGTGAATCGACTTTAATGACAATTCCATCGATTTCATATGAAAAATCGGCACGCTTTACTTTTAATGTTTCAATAAGGTCGATGACTTCTTCGATCGTTTGGCACATCCGTCTTTCTTTGTTTGTTTTAAAGCCAAGTTCGTCGAGAAGATCAAGTCCTGCGCTTTGCGTTTCAACACCAATTTCATCAAGCTCCGCTATACTGTAGACGAATATATCAAGGTTTCGTTTCGCTGCAATTTTCGTATCAAGCTGACGAAGTGAACCTGCAGCCGCATTACGCGGGTTTGCAAACGGCTCTTCTTCGTTTTGTATTCTTTTTTCATTTAATGCTTCAAAAGAAGGTTTTGGCATAAATGCCTCGCCTCTCACTTCAATCGACAGAGGGCGTTTGATTTTAAGCGGGATGGAACGAATCGTTTTGAGGTTTTCAGTAATATCCTCCCCCGTTGTTCCATCTCCGCGTGTCGCTCCTCGGACAAACACGCCATTTTCATAACGGAGAGAAACAGCGAGTCCATCAATTTTCAGCTCGACATTATATGCGATATCGTCACCGACTGCTTGACGAACCCGGCGGTCAAAATCAAGAAGGTCCTGTTCATTAAACGCATTCCCAAGGCTGAGCATTGGTGTGCCGTGACGCACTTTTTGGAAGGCGTCTAAAACAGCGCCGCCTACTCTTTGTGAAGGAGAATCCGCTGCTTTTAAATCAGGGTGCTCTTCCTCCAGAGAAATCAGCTCACGCATCCGCGCATCATATTCAGCGTCAGGAACACTTGGACGATCAAGTGTATGATATTCGTAGTTGTATTGATTCAAAATCTGGTGCAGTTCCTCGATCCGGCGTTTCGCTGCTTCTTTATCCATCTGCTTCTTCCTTTCAATTCATTCGTTTTGTCCTATCAGTTTATTGCTTCTCGATTGGTGCAAATGCTGCGAGAAGACGCTTAATGCCTGTAGGGCTTGGGAACGCAATATCAAGCTCTGTGCTGTCTCCGCTGCCTTTCACACTGACAACCGTACCAACGCCCCATTTTTTATGGGCCGCTTTATCGCCCACAGCCCAGCCAATACTGCCGCCGCCTGTGTTTTGAATCGTTTGTGTTTGCGGACGTGAGACTGGTCCCCGTCTTTGCGGTCTTTCTCTTGTTTGGCCAAACGGTGTTTTTGTTTCTTTTTTCTCATTTAGGTTGTCCAATAAATCGGCTGGTATTTCTCGAATGAATCTTGATTCAAGGTTCATGTTCGTCCGGCCGAAAAGTGTTCTCATTTTTGCACTTGATAAATAAAGCTCTTCTTCAGCCCGTGTGATGCCTACATAAGCCAGGCGGCGCTCTTCTTCCATCTCTGCATCTTCCATTAATGAACGGCTGTGCGGGAAGACCCCCTCCTCCATTCCCATTAAGAAAACAACAGGGAATTCTAGACCTTTTGCAGCGTGAAGTGTCATTAAGATGACGGCATCCTGATCTTCTTCTTCATTCTCATCCAGCTTATCAATGTCTGCGACGAGGGCGAGATCTGTCAGGAAGGTCACAAGTGACTTGTCCTCATTTTGTTCTTCAAAATTCTTAGTGACGGATAGAAACTCGTCAATATTTTCTAAGCGGCTTTGTGCTTCAATCGTTTTTTCGAGCTTCAGCGCTTCACGATAGCCTGTTTTCTCTAGAATTTCTTCTGTTAATTCAGTGACAGATAAATAGTCCTGCATGTTCGTCATTTGATCAATGAGCTGTTTGAACTCATCAAGCGCATTGGCTGCCCGTGCACTCAGTCCAATGAAATCCACCTGACCAAGTGCTTCAAACATAGACAGGTCATTCATCTCAGCATATGCTGCAATTTTATCAACAGATGTCGCACCGATTCCGCGCTTTGGTACGTTGACAATTCGTGCAAAACTAATATCGTCATCTGGGTTTGCCACTAGGCGTAAGTATGCCAAAATGTCTTTGATCTCTTTTCTGTCATAGAACTTCGTGCCGCCGACAATATTGTACTGAATGTTGGCTTTCATTAACGTTTCCTCTATGACACGAGACTGAGCATTTGTCCGGTAAAGGATCGCAAAATCGGATAATTTGCGCTTTCCGCTCTGATGAAGCTGACGAATCTTTCCTGCGACAAATTGTCCTTCACCAAATTCATTATCTGCACGATAATAGGCAATCTTCGCTCCTTCATCATTTTCTGTCCAAAGATTTTTCGGCTTCCGGTTTGCATTGTTTTGAATGACCGTATTTGCGGCTTGCAAAATGCGTTTCGTCGATCTGTAATTTTGCTCAAGCAGAATCACTTCACTGGATGGATAATCTTTTTCAAAGGAGAGAATGTTTGTAATATCCGCTCCGCGCCAGCGATAAATAGACTGATCCGAATCACCGACAACACATATATTTTGAAAGCGCTGCGCGAGCAGTTTCACAAGCATGTACTGTGCTCTGTTCGTATCCTGATACTCATCTACATGAATGTATTGGAATTTCCGCTGATAGTGCTCTAATACTTCAGGAATGCGCTCAAACAGACGAATTGTCATCATAATTAAATCATCAAAGTCGAGTGATTGGTTTTTGAGTAAACGCTTTTGATAATCTGTATAGACATCGCTGACCACTTGATCATAGAAATCACCAGCTGTTTTGGCGTATTCCTCTGCGTCAATGAGTTCGTTTTTTGCACTGCTGATGGAACCTAAAATGCTGCGCGGGTCAAACTTTTTAGGATCGATATTCCGTTCTTTTAAAATGTTTTTAATAACTGAAAGCTGGTCAGATGTGTCTAAAATAGAGAAGTTGCGATTCACACCAATGCGGTCAATATCACGTCTTAAAATACGGACACACATGCTGTGGAACGTAGAGATCCAGATGTCATCTGCGCCAGGCCCTAAAATAGCTTGGACACGTTCACGCATTTCACGTGCTGCTTTATTTGTAAATGTAATCGCTAAAATGTTCCACGGAGCCACATGCTTTTCTGCCATTAAGTAGGCAATTCGATGTGTGAGCACCCGTGTCTTCCCGCTTCCTGCTCCTGCCATCAACAATAAAGGACCGTCTGTTGCTTTGACTGCTTCTTTCTGCGCGTCATTCAGCCCTTCTAATAGATGATTCGATATTTCATTCATTCCATTCACCGCCAATTCGAACTTATGTTCTATTTTAACCCGTTTCGTCTTATTTGACTATGATGACTTTTTGACTGCATCCACTGTCTTTAATGCTTCTTTGAAATTGTCATAAATGACGTTTCCTACAACCACGACGTCTGCATGCTGGGAGAAGTCTTTTGCCTGCTTAGCGTTCTCGATGCCGCCGCCATAAAAAAGAACTGTTTCATCAAGCACTGCTTTTGTTTCTTTGACAAGCTCTATGTCTCCAAGCGTTCCACTGTATTCCAGATAAAAAACGGGCAGCTTCATCAAATGCTCTGCCACTCTTGCATATGCCCTGACGTCATCGATATCCAGCGCTGTATTTGCCTCTGTGAGCTTGGCCGCTTTACAATCTTCATTTAAGATGACATAACCTTCAGGCACAATCTCTTCCATTGACATCAAATCACCGAATTCCTTCATTGCGTCCTTATGCAGCCCAACAATCCAGTCAGGATGAGAGCTGTTTAAAACGGTCGGGATGAAATACAGATCAAAGCCAGGCACAATCATCTCATGTGTGGAGATTTCGAGCACACATGGCACTAGAAACCGGCGGACCTTTGACATCAATTGAAGCACGTTGTCCTCTGTCACATGATCACTTCCGCCAATCAATATGGCATCCGTCCCAGATTCGCAAATCGCTTCTAGCTGTTCATCGGAAATTTCTTTATTTGGATCGAGTTTAAAGACATGCTTCCACTCGGTAACATCATACATGAAAAACGTTCCTCCATTCGTTTCATTCCATTTAAATATTATAACAAAATCAAAGGCCGCAAAAAATGGGTAACCTCCTTTAGCTAAAAGTTTCATTCTTTTGAAAATGGGTGATTGTGACTTTAGAAAAAATTGCTGGAGAATAGTTAAAAAATTCACTCAAAGAGGAGCTGAAAGAGGTTGTTATTTTGGCACTTTGTCACATGCTATTATACAATAAAGGAATATTTTACTATAGATTTAAAAACCATCTATTAAGCAGAGGTGACTCAGTTGAAAAGAACGATTACATATGAACAAAATATAGACATCGGATACATCTATATCACCCCGCAAGCGGAGCATATGAAAATCAAAGAAACCATTGAATTAGATGTAAATGAATGTGTCAATGTAGATATCGACCAAGAGGGCCGAGTGGCTGGCTTGGAGTTATTTTCAGAAGAATCCGAAGTCCTGCGGAACACACCGGTTTATGAGGATGAGCTTTCTTTACGTTTGACGGATCAGGAAATTCTCTCAACCTATCAACTGTCAGGCGTTGAATTCCAATTCTCAACACCTGATCACAATGGGCTGATCGGTTTTACTATTGTCGATCCAATTCGATATAACGTCAAATGATAAACAAGAAAAAACCGTTTTGATCTTTCAAAACGGTTTTTTCAAATTATTGTCTCACTTCATTAAAATAATGGACGGATGTCATGGCCCCTTCGTCGACCATCTTGTTGTCTTGGATATCTAATGGATCTGGGTGGCCGGCTTTTTCAGGAACCTTTTCATCTGACCGGAACATGCCTGCCCATTTTTTCAGATGCTGTTTATTTTTTACCGCTAATAACACAGCTCCTCCAACCCCTAATCCTGCAAGTACATACGCATTTGGACGCTTATTCATGTATGTTCCCTCCCCTTATGATCTTATTTGTAAGTTACCCCGCCTTTTCATTTCTAAACGTCACAATATGCTGATGTGGTTTCTCTTTCATTAAAAAGTGGAATAACAACAGCAATGAAAGAGAAAAGAGGGGATCTTCGTGACAACAACTTTAATTGTCATCGGCGCATTGCTAGTCATTTGTTTGATCATCCCAATCATTCTATTGATCTGGATTTGGATGAGGGATGAAAAACAAGAAGAACATTCAGTTCTGCGAAATTATCCGGTCATTGGAAAGCTGCGGTTTATCTTTGAAAAAATAGGACCTGAGCTTCGCCAATATCTGTTTCTGAATGACCGAGAGGAACTGCCCTTCTCAAGAAGAGAATACGAGCAGGCGGTCATGTCAGGGAAGTACAAAAGCCGGACGATGGGCTTTGGATCAAAACGTGATTTTGACAAGCCAGGCTATTACATTCGAAACGTTTTGTTTCCAAAGCAGCGAAATGAACTTCGCATCGATCAATCTGAAAAAATCAAAACGAAAGTGTATCAGATTGATCAAGACAATTTACTGAGAAGAAGTGAACATGTCAAAGAAGTCGAAGCAAATCCTTACTTTCTTCATCAAGAGGATGTACAAGTCATTGGCGAACATACATGTCAAAAGCCTTTCCATGTGAAAGGACTGATCGGTCAATCTGCCATGAGCTACGGCTCCTTAGGCGACAGGGCGATTACAGCTCTATCTTCAGGATTAAAAATGGCCGGCGGGACGTGGATGAACACAGGTGAAGGCGGGCTTTCTCCTTATCACCTCAAAGGCGGCGCAGATATCATTTGCCAGATTGGGCCTGGTTTATTTGGCGTTAGAACAGAGGATGGCGCATTTTCCTTTGAAGAATTCAAGAAAAAAAGCGAACACGAGGAAGTCAAAGCATTTGAACTCAAGCTGGCACAAGGAGCAAAAACACGCGGCGGTCATATTGACGGCGAAAAGGTGACGGAAGAAATAGCGAATATCCGTAAATTGCCGCCTCACCAATCCATTGACAGCCCAAACCGCTTTGAGATGTTCCACTCCATTCCTGACATGTTTGATTTCATTGAACAGCTGCGGAGTATAGGCGGAAAGCCAGTTGGAATCAAACTTGTTGTCGGACATAAAGAAAATATTGAAGAGCTCGCCAGCTATATGAAAAAAAGCGGGAAACACCCTGATTTCATTACAGTGGATGGCGGAGAAGGCGGTACAGGGGCGTCCTTTCATGAATTGGCGGATTCCGCAGGGCTGCCGATTTTCACGGCGCTCCCAATGGTTCATCAAATATTGAAAGAATACGGTGTCAGACATCAGGTGAAGCTCTTTGCTTCTGGCAAGCTTCTCTCGCCTGATAAAATTGCGATTGCCCTTTCAATGGGAGCTGACTTTGTGAATATTGCCAGAGGTCTCATGTTTTCAGTCGGATGCATTCGCGCCCAAGTCTGCCACACGAATAAATGCCCGGTCGGGGTCGCCACGACTGATCCAAAGCTGCAAAAGGGTTTATCGATTGAAGAAAAAAAATACCGAGTGTGCAATTATATCCTGTCTCTTAGAGAAGGTTTGTTTAATTTATCCGCAGCTGCGGGTCTAGAATCGCCTATTCATTTTAATGAAAAACATATTATTTTTAGACAAGAGAATGGCGAGACAAGCGAAGTGCCGATGTTCTCAGGCACACAGCCATCTGTCTAGCTCGAAAAGGTGCGGAAACGCGCCTTTTTTGTTAATATTTTTGATCAATCGCGTACTAAGTTTGCAAACAGTAGAGTTTAAGGAAATCATCTCAAGCGAAGACGGCATCTCCTATGAAGGAGAAAGATGGTTGATGGGCGAGCTAAAGTAAAAAAACAGGGACACTTTATCAGCCCCTGCCCGCCTTTTCATAAAAAAACTGCAAACAAGTCCATTTTTCGTGAAAAGGATTGTTTACAGTGAAAGCTGCTTTATTTTGTTTCGTTATTTTCCTGCTGTTCTGCTACGCGGTCAAGTGCCATCGTATAGGCATCGTTGCCATAGTTCAAGCAGCGTTTGACACGTGAGATGGTTGCAGTGCTTGCACCTGTTTCCGTCTCAATTTTATGATACGTGTTTCCCTCACGAAGCATACGCGCTACTTCAAGACGCTGTGATAAAGATTGGATTTCATTGATGGTACATAAATCATCAAAGAATCGATAACATTCTTCCAGGTCTTTAAGGGATAAGATGGAGTTGAATAACTGATCTAAGCTTTTGCCCCTTAATTTATCAATTTGCATCTTAATACATCTTCTCCTTTACTATTGCCACACCGCTTCGCACGATCTTCTTCTAAGAAAGCGGTATCTTTCCTGACTAATTTTTTTAAAACCTCAGCAATGAGCTTTGAACAGATCATGACAGGTTTGGTTCTACGCTGAAAATGCCGTCAGGTTCTTTCGTAAGCCGAAGCTTCTTTATCGTAAACAAATTCGACAAGTTCTGTCATTTTCCTTGTATGACAATCTGACAAACTTGTTTGCTTCCGGTATAAAGATGAATTCTGCTTGGTTAGGTCTTCTGCCCTCATATACAGGCTTTACGGAAAGCTCGGCGAGACCACAAATATGCGCCCCGCCTTGCTCGGGTTATTCAAAATATGTTGGCCGGTCAGCGTAACCGGCAAATTCATTTTACAATTAGAGTACTTCATTCGTCATGTCAAAGCCCTCTGCTTTGTCAACAGCTCCACATAAGATCATGATCACTTACATGGCAGTGAAGAGAACCATGGCTCACTTCTGCCCTATAACAGCAGTCAGAAATGCGGCAAAGATGATACAGCTCCACTCTGTTATATTTTAACGCATTATAGACGGAAAGAGTACAGTTTTTTTCATGACATCAAATATTCCTCTTGGTGTCACTCGAATATACGGCAAATGTGTACTTTGGAAAAAGACAAGTGTATCAATTGGGCAGTCAAATGGATAGCCGCGCTCAATGAGCAGCTCGCGTAATGTTTGTTCCTGCTGAAGAACAGTCTCAAACGGTTCAGCCGATGCACAGCCTGATAATTGCAGCGGAATTTCGTGCAAAATTTTCCCGTTCTCTGTGAGTACGATTCCCCCGCCAATTTCTTTCATCCGCTTATGTGCCAGCATCATATCTTCTTTATTTTTCCCGATCACTAAAATATCACCCGTGAGCGAAAATGAGCTGACAAAGCCCTGCACTTTATTTGCGAACCCTTTTAGCATCGTATTCACACGCCACTCACCTTTTCGGTCAATCAGGCTAAAGAAGCTTTGATCATGGTCACATGACAGCTGGTTGATTGAGTTATCAATTTCCACTGTATAAGGCTCCATGATGACAGCATTTCTCATCTTCACACCTAGCGGCATAGAGAATTGCAAATCACTCATCGTGAGGTCGTAGCTTAAATCTAATGGAGCAAGCCCGCCATTTTCCCATTTTGTTTCTTGGAATTGATGCTGGTTCTCGCCATCTAATTTGAGAATAACCCCTTTAGATATGACCGTTTCAGGATTTGGGTTCATTGGATCATCTAAAATATTCAAAGAAGCCAGCCGGCCTGGGCCAACAACGCCTAGTAAATCATCAATTTGATAGTATTTTGCAATGTTAAATGTCGCCATATTATACGCATCAATGATCGGCACGCCTTCTTCAAGGGCAATCGAAATCAAACGGTTAATCATGCCTTCCTCATAAAAGTGAGGGGCAGCACCATCTGTTGTATAGAAAAAGTGATCATAGTGTCTAAAGTCACGCTCATGCAGTTCTCTTAAAATGTTCACTAAATCTGGACGGATGGAAGAATGCCGCAATGAAACATGATAGCCAAGGGACAAGCGTTTTAACACATCGTCGGCATTCATCGCTTCATGATCACTGTCCGCGCCAAACAGCTTCATTTTTGTTAGCGTTTTCTCAGAAGCTCCAGGGAAATGCCCTTCAATTCGTTTTCTCTGCTTCTTTGTTTCTTGCATGCAATATAAAATGAGATCATCACCGTCCATCAATCTTGGCCAGCTTGTTAATTCGCCGCCTTGGAGGACGTCAGGATGATCAATCCATTCCTTCCGGTAGTTGACTGGCAGCATCTCATCTTCATATCTGACTTCCGTTTGAAGATCGTATCTGGACCACCAGAAATACTGAAATGGCTGCTTTTTTAATTCACATAGGGTGGAAAGCGCTTTCTTTTCATTGCTTTGCAAAAGAAGAAATAAGTTATCGCTGACCATCGTTGTTGTGCCAAATTGAGACACATATTCTGCAAGTGATTGGGGATTATAAATATGGAACGGATGCGCGTGAGGCTCTATATACCCAGGCACAATGTATTTCCCTTCACAATCAATCACACGTTTAGCTGATTTATTTTGAGGAAGCTCTGCTCCGACATAAACAATTCGATCATCATGTATCCAAATATTTGCCTTCACCCATTGCTTCAAAAACGGGTTAAGCACGAGTCCATTCGTTAAAAGGAGTGTTGGAACTATTTTTGAGTCGACTACATCGATTTGTGTGCGGATGTCATTGTTTCTCCAATTAAAAGTACGTTCGGACATTCACATACTCTCCTTCATTTGTATTAGCCCTATCGTAACATAACGAACTACGTTACGCATTAATGAAACGTTACAATTTCTTGAAATCACACTTAAAATAATTTAAAAAAGGAGATTCACCTTCAATGAAACCTAATCTCGGCTTAATGGAAGCGCTCATTAGAATTGCCTGCGGAATGACAATATGTACTGTGGCTGGATCCTTATATGCTAGAAAACCATGGAGTAAAATGCTGCTTTTGGGCATCATGTTTGGCGGTATGAAACTGGGATCTGGCATTCTTCGTTTTTGTCCAGTGACATATATGTGTGAGCAGCAGGACACACATAAAGAGAAGGCTGAGTAAGGCAGCCTTCTTTTTTTGTGATCATTTTCATCTCATTCCACTGCTTCACACCATTCTACTATTGTCTCTGCAATAATTTCTGCTGCTTCAATCACATGCTCAATGTCAATGGATTCATTCGGAAAATGGGCAAGCTCCGTTGTTCCCGGTCCAAACACGATGATCGGAATACCTGCAGTTTGTGACAGTAATCCGCCGTCCGTTCCCCAAGGGGCGGCTTCGATTTTCGGCGGCTGCTTCATGACCGCTTCATATTGTTCCTTCAATAAACCTAAAAGCGGATGATCTGTATCGATTGAACCCGGAAGCCATCTTGCACCAAACCATTCGACCTCAACAGGATGCTCTTGGAACCATTCATCTTTTTCTCCGAGTCCTGCCATCCAATTTTCTAATTCCTTCTCTGCCTGTTCTATCGTTTCACCCGGCATCACCCCGAGCCTGCCTTCCATTGTGACAAGGTCTGCTACAGAGGATGGCCAATCACCGCCTTGAATTTTCCCGATATTGATTGGGATCGGGATTGGGATATGCTGAAACAGCGGCTCGGTGATTCGCTGATTTCTTTTTTCTTCAAGTGCCGCTATATGTGAAAGGACAATCGTGCTCTTTTCAATAGCAGAAACGCCGTGATATCTTGTTCCGCCATGAGCAGCCCTTCCTTTAATATGCAGTCTGAACCATTTAGATCCCTGCTGAATCGGAAAGATTTTCATATGACTTGGCTCTGGAATGATGGCTGCATCTGCGGTATATCCTCTTAGTATGGCTGCAAGGGTGCCTGCACCGCCGCTCTCTTCTTCGACAACACTATGAAACACGACATCTCCCTTCAGCGGAATCTGAAGTGCATGCAGTGCTTCAAGTGCAAAGAGTAAAGAAACGTTTCCACCTTTCATATCTGTTGCCCCGCGTCCATAAAGTCTCCCGTTTATGATATGCCCGCTGTAGGGCGGATATGTCCATTGTTTGTGATCACCTGCCGGGACAACATCCACATGCCCATTTAATAAAATAGATTTGCCGCCTCCTTTACCTTTCAATCGTCCGGCGACATTGGGACTTCCTTTAAAGGAACGCCTCGGGGAATAAAAATACGGATGGTTCAGCAAGTCATCCCCGCCAATGTCCCATACGTCAACATCAAAGCCAATGGCAGAAAGTTTATTTGCTACGATTTGCTGTACTTCTTGCTCATTTCCTTGTGTGCTGTCACATTGCACCATTTGCTGAAGAAGCGTCACGGCTTCCTCCTTATGCTCTTTCATCCAGTTTCTGATACGTGTGGTTGGCTGCAAGTCGGTCATCCTTTCTACACAACAGATTTGACATCAGGCGCTAAAATGAGCGGCGCCTCTGTCGCCCTCATGACATCTTCCGGCTGAAACGGCGGCATGACTTCACGCAAAATGAGCAGCTGTGATTTGACCTCAATGACTGCCATATCCGTAATAATCAGATCTACACAAGACTTAGCAGTTAAGGGCAGCGTGCAGGCTGCTTTTATCTTAGATTGTCCATGTTTATCAAGGTGGCTCATCACGACCACCACCTTTTTCGCTTTTTGCGCAAGTTCAATCGCTCCACCCATACCCGGCACTCGTTTCCCTGGTACAATCCAATTGGCAAGATCCCCATGACTGCTGACTTCAAGTGCACCTAAAATGGTCATATCCAGCATCCCTTTGCGAATGATGCCAAAAGCGGTTGTGCTGTCCATATATGTTCCGCCTTTTGTTAACGTAATGGGAAAACCCCCGGCATTGCACAAATTCGGATCTTCTTCGCCTCGTGCTGGTGAAGCGCCTGCTCCCATAATGCCGTTTTCTGCATGCAGCCACACCTCGTAATGTGCTGGAATGTACTCAGCTGCAAGGGTCGGGATGCCGATCCCAAGATTCACAATCATGCCATCTTCAATTTCCTGTGCCGCGCGTTTGGCTATGCGGTGTCTTAAATCGATGTCTCCCATGCCCATGTCCAGTTCACTCCTTTTGATTGCACGATCTGGTTCACAAATACGCCTGGTGTGACGATTTCCTCTGGATGAAGCCCGCCCACAGGCACAATCTCTTCTACCTCCGCAATGGTCCAGTCTCCTGCCATCGCCACAATCGGGTTTGTATTCCGTGCACTTTTATCAAAAATCAGGTTGCCTGCTTCATCTGCTTTGAGGGCATTCACAATCGCGATATCCGCAGTCAGTGCAGGCTCAAGAATATACTTCTTTCCATCCAGCTGAACCAATTGTTTCTCATCAAGATTGAGGCTATCCATGCCGATATCTGTCACAATGCCCGCTAAACCCATCCCGCCTGCCCTGATCTTTTCTGCTAGGATGCCCTGCGGGTAAAAAAGAACGTCTAGTGTACCTGCCTGCATTTTCTGCCCGGCAATTGGATTTGAGCCAATATGAGAGGCAATGATTTTCTTCACTCTTCCTTCTGTGATCAGCCTGCCAACACCGATTTGCGGGAAGCCTGCATCGTTTCCGATCAATGTCAGGTCTTTGATATTGGCTTCTAGGATGGCATCGATCAATGATGGCGGGGACCCCACACCGCCAAAGCCGCCAAACATGATGGTCATTCCGTCTCTAAAATGCGTGATGACTTGATCAAAGTTCGCTGTTTTGTTCATCATCTTTCCTCCCTACATGGCAGATGGGAAAAACCCTCTATTGATGACTTCTTGCTCGACCTGCGTCATTGTCTGCCCGAATAAATGAATCAGTTCATCCATCTCCTGCTGCGTAATGGAAAGCGGCGGTGCGATCATGACCGCTGCACCTCCCACACCATCCTCTCCAGCGCTTGCTGGGTAAACAAGCAAACCATTTTGCTTGGCCGTCTCCACAACTAAATGCGTCATTTGAGCATGGGCAGGAAATGGTGTTTTCGATAATCGGTCTGCGACAAACTCAATGCCAATGAGCAGTCCCTTTCCTCTCACATCCCCTATGATGGAATGTTTTGTTTGCAAATCCTTTAAAGCATTCATTAAATATCGGCCAGACAGATCAGCCCGTTCTGAAAGCTGGTGTTTTTTCATGTATCGAATGACAGCCAGTGAGACGGCTGCTGAAAGCGGATTGCCGCTATAAGTGTGGCCTGCCATCACAGAGCCCGAACCGCTGAGAATCGGTGCAATCACATGATCCGCTGAGACAGCTGCCGCAATTGGTGAATAGCCGGCGCTCATGCCTTTTCCGAGTACCATAATATCTGGTACGACGCCCCAATGTTCCATGGCAAACATTTTCCCAGTTCGTCCAAAGCCTGTCATGACTTCATCTGCAATCATTAAAATATCGTTTTCCTCACAAACTCGCTTCATCGCCGCAAAATATCCATCTGGCGGAACAAGCGCCGCGCCCGCTGCTCCAACAATCGGCTCTGCAATAAAAGCCGCAATCCTCTCTTTTCCTATACGCTGAATGACAGTTTTAAATTCCTGTACATACCATTCGACCTGCTTGCTTTCTTCCTTTGGCAGCCACGAACGGTAGCTGTATGGCGGAGACAGCACCGGGTGTTTTTCGAGCAGTGGTTCAAAGCGCTCTCTCCTTGCAATATGACCTGACATCGACAGCGCACCGAGTGTGATGCCGTGATAACTCATCCATCTTGAAATGATGTGATTCTTCTCAGCCTTCCCCTGCTCCTGCCAATGCTGAATGGCAATTTTCATGGCGGTCTCTGTTGCCTCTGATCCGCTTCCGACAAAAAAAGACCAGTTCAGGTTCCCTGGGCAGAGCGTACTCAATTCATAGGCAAGTTCTTCTGCTGGTTCATTTGTGAATTGTGACCTGTACGTAAAGCTCACCTTTTCCGCTTGCTCTGTCATGGCATCAATGATGTCTCGTATGCCATGTCCAATACTCGCCGTGACAGCACCCGATGAGCCGTCTAAATATTTTTTCCCGTCCCGATCATATAAATAAATCCCCTCTCCTTTCACAGCCACAGGATAATGCTGATTCAACATCGGTTTGATTAAGTAATCCCGGGTCTCCACTTTGTCATTCCTCCCTCTCTCGTCAGCAGCTGCATCTTTCTTTTTTCATGAATCGCAAGAAAATTTTGTATACTTGTTATAAGATTAGCTTAATCAAGAGGGCAGTCATCCTCCATTCGCCACATGCCCGAATTTCACACGCATTTTTTATACATCGTGTATAAGAGTGTTCAAAAGGAGGTCATGAGTCTATGGCGATTCTCGTCAAAGATGCACTCTCGCTCGATATCATGAAAGAAACAAAGCTGCTTGCTGGGGAAAATGGACTGGACCGTCTCATTCAGTGGGTGACCATTGTGGAAATTATCGAAGATACTTCAAGGCTTTCAGAAGGGGAACTGCTCGTCACAACCGGCTTTGGGCTTGCAGACAATCAGGAAAGGCGCACCCGGCTTGAGGAGCTGATTCAATCTCAACGTCTATCAGCCATTGCGATTTATAAAGGCGTATACTTAACAGAAATTCCGGCATCACTGATCGAAGCTGCCAAAAACAGCGGCATTCCACTCATCGAGATTCCTTCACATGTCAACTTCTCAGACATTACAAAAGCCGTCCTAGAGCAAATCGTCAGCAGCCAGCTCCATCAGCTTAAATATTCTTCAGCCATTCACCAAAGACTGACCCATTTAAATGTCAGCAATAAAAATGTCACACAAATTACAGATGAGCTGGCACACCTCACTTCGGCGAACATCGTTGTGCTTGATGTTTTTTTACATCAAACAGCAGCTCATCTCATAAAAGATGAAGTGACGTACGCTCCTGCTTTTGGCTTTCTGACAGATCATGAACCAATCGAAACGACGCCTCTTCTCAAGCAGGCTGAGGAGAAAGGACGGCTCGTTTATGACACGTGCGGTGCGTTTGTCCTCGCTGCATGTCCAGTGATTGCGATGGGCGATATTTTCGGATTTATTGTATCTTTAAAGAAAAAGGATGCGTGGCATCATCTCGACGCGATTGCCATCGAGCATGCCGGGGCGGTGTATGCGATTGAATGGCTGAAGCAAAAAGCCATTCAAGATACAGAAAACCAAATGCAAGGTCATTTGTTAGATGATATTTTGCAGCAGCAATACACAGAAGAAAGCTATGTGGTCGAACAGGCAACAAAGCTGCAATACGATATGAGCGATGAGCAGGTGGTCATCTACTTTCAATTTCAGCATCAGCACACACAGCTCGATCACCAAATGATGCAGCGCCTGTCTCAATTGCTCACGTCGATATTTGAACGCAGACATATTCCTTTTTTACTTAAAACAAGGCTCGATTCCATTTTTGTTCTTACGCCAGCAGGTAAAAAAGCATTTCAAGAAGCGGAGTGGTATCGCGCAGCAGAGGAGTGCCGGAGCACTTGGTCTTATTTTTTTCCCGTCCATCCGATTGTGATTGGAATCGGGAGAGCCTATGACCAGATCGGTCTCTTTTCAAAAAGCGCGAAGGAAGCACAGTATGCAGCAAGGCTTCTTCCACTTTTAAAGACAGACGAATGCATCATTCATTATCAGAAGCTCGGCTTGTACGGGATGCTGCTTGAAATGAATGAAGCGGGTATGAATTTGCATGACTTTTACGTGGAGCTGTTAAGTCCCTTGCTTTATACGAAAAAACAGGGGGCTGACCTGATCCATACACTCGAAGTGTATTTGACACACAATGAAAATATTCAAAAATCTGCGGGGGAATTGTTTATTCACAGGCATACATTAAGCTATCGCTTAAAACAAATTGAAACGAGAACAGGCTGCAGCCTCAAATCCACGGATGACCGGATGAAGCTGCAGCTCAGTATCATGGCGTACCGCCTATCTGGTCTGCTTGATCAGATGAGAACCATTTCATGATTCATTCGGCGTTTTCACCCATAGATTCATATCTTCAATTTTGTCAAAAATATAGCAGTTGTTTTGGAAACGCCCGGTATACGTATAGCCGAGCTGATAAAACACTTGGTTCATTCCATAGGACAGTGCACGTGCGAGAGAATAAAAGACATAGATGTGCATGGATTGAAGTTCTTTTTCGAGTGCTAGAATCAAATGATGCATGAATCCTAGTTTTCTGTATGATGGAAGGGTCGCACAATCTGTTAATTCCGCATGACCATACGGCGCATTGATTTCAGCGGATGCCGCACTCACAATGTGCCCGTCATGTTCAACGGCATAAAAGACGGTCCCTTCCTCCATCACCTTTTGGATGTAATCTGGCTCATTCATTGGCGTAGGATACGTTTCAAAAACGGTATCATAGAGCTTTGCCAGCTTGTGAATATCCTGCGTATCCGCTTTCCTCATCACATACTCATCCTGCCAAGTGCCTTGGTCTTTTTTGAGAGGCTTTTTCTGAATAGACGCAACAATTTCATCTTCCTTCAGCCAATACGGGCTGTTCATCCGATCCTCCGTCAGAAAGAGCGACATGCCGTACGCATCACTTCCAAGGAAATAATGAGAAAACACGCCTTCAAGCCGAAAGCCTTTTTCTAAAAAAAGAGGCATATGCTCACGCCTGACTTTCACAATGACCTTAGAAGCCTTGCAGTCTGCCGCTTCCTTTAGAACCGACTGAATCACATCCCTCACCCTGCCGCTGTAGTCATCCAAACGGATGCGCTCATTAAATGAATCAATACAGATCGAGGCAGAAAAACGCTCGTTTGCAAGTTCCTTCAATTGCACCATATACTCATCCTCTCTTATAAATCAGCTAATAAAAAAAATCCAAATGGAAAATGAAACAATGACGATACCAGAAAAAATCGACATGATCATATACCTAATGGCTGAGCCTTTTTTGGCTTTGTTTTGCTTTCTCGCTTCATACATGATGAGATTGGAGAACAGTATAAATAAAATAAGTAACACAATTGCTAATAGAATGATTCCTTGAATGACCATGCTGCCTCCTCATAAACTCGTCATCCCATACTACTTCTTCATATTCAATCATCATCCCTTCTCATGAACAAAAAACACCTTTCCATCTCGTCAGATAGAAAGGTGTTTTGATTAAACGTTCTTCCCTGCAGCCTTCAGCGCACGGGCACCGATGTCACGGCGATAAAATAGACCTGGCTGTATGATTTCTTCAACCGCTTCATACACTCTTGATCTTGCCGCTTCAAATGTGTCGTCAAATGCGGTCACATTCGCTACACGGCCGCCATTTGTGACGAATTGATCGTTTTCTTTTTTTGTTCCTGCGTGGAAGGTCACAACATCAGGCACAGTCGTTTGCAAGGCACCGATCGGTGTGCCTTTTGCGTAGTCCTCAGGGTACCCTTCTGATGCTAGAACCACACTAACAACTGCAGTGTCTTTCCACTGTAAGTCCACATCTTTTCCATCAAGAATATCGAGGAAGACTTGGACTAGATCTGATTCAAGACGAGGGAGAACCACCTGCGTTTCAGGGTCGCCAAAGCGTGCATTGAATTCAATCACCTTTGAGCCTTCTGGTGTCAGCATTAAGCCCGCATATAAAATGCCTGTAAATGGACGCCCTTCTTGCACCATCGCGCGAGCTGCCGGTTTGACGACATCTTCCACCGCTTTTTGGACCACTTCATCTGAAATTTGCGGAACTGGTGAATAAGCGCCCATTCCGCCGGTATTCGGCCCTTTGTCATCTTCAAAGGCACGTTTGTGATCCTGCGCAATCACCATCGGGTACACCTTTTCTCCGTTGACAAAGGCCATGAGTGAAAATTCTTCGCCTGTTAAAAATTCTTCGATGACAACAGATGCACTTGCATCGCCAAACTTTTCATCCTTTAAGAAATCATGCAGACAATCGACCGCCTCTTCCAGCGTCATGGCCACTGTGACGCCTTTTCCTGCGGCAAGCCCGTCTGCTTTAATAACAATCGGCGCACCCTTTTCTTCCACATATGCTTTTGCTTCTTCAAACGATGTAAAGGTAGCGTAAGCAGCCGTCGGGATATCGTAATTCTTCATTAAATCTTTTGCAAATTCCTTTGAGCCTTCAATGACCGCAGCTTTTGCATTCGGTCCAAATACCTTTAGACCTGCTTCTTCAAATGCATCAACGACACCTGCGATTAAAGGAACCTCTGGACCGACAATGGTTAAGCCGATTTCGTTTTCTTTTGCAAAACGAATTAATGACTCATGATCGCCTTCGTCGATTGGTACAAGCTTCGCAGCATCTGTCATTCCATCATTGCCGGGTGCGACAAATACTTGGCTGACAAGTTCACTTTGATTCACTTTCCATGCGATGGTATGCTCTCTTCCGCCTCTGCCGATAATTAGTACGTTCACACTGTCATCCCCTTAATGTTTGAAATGTCTAACGCCAGTGAAGACCATGGCGATGCCGTATTCATCTGCCTTTTGAATCGATTCTTCATCACGAATAGATCCGCCTGGCTGAATGATCGCTGTGACGCCTGCCTTTGCAGCAGCTTCCACTGTATCGCCCATTGGGAAGAATGCATCAGAGCCTAGTGCGCTTCCTTTTGCCTTTTCACCTGCTTGCTCAATGGCAATGTTAGCTGAGCCCACACGGTTCATTTGACCAGCACCGATCCCTGCTGTCATTTGATCTTTCGCAAGGACAATAGCATTTGATTTCACATGCTTGACGACTTTCCAAGCTAGCTTTAAGTCTTTCCATTCGTCTTCTGTTGGTTCTCTTTTCGTTGGAATAGAAATAGTTGCTTCCTCTAAGCCATACGTGTCAATATCCTGAACAAGCAATCCGCCGTGGACACTTGTCAGCTGTTTTTCTTTTTTCCCGAGATCCGCTTCTACATCTAATGTTAATAGACGAAGGTTCTTTTTCGCCGTTAACACGTCAAGGGCTTCTTGGCTGAACGATGGGGCGATGACAATTTCTAAGAAAATCGTATGCAGCACGTCAGCTGTTTGTTTGTCTACTTCACGGTTAAGTGCCACAATGCCGCCAAAAATAGAAGTTTCATCTGCCTTGAATGCTCGGTCAAATGCTTCTGCAATCGTTTCTCCTGTACCAACGCCGCACGGGTTCATATGCTTCACAGCGACAGCTGCCGGCTCTGTGAATTCACGTACAATTTGGAGAGCTGCATCTGCATCCTTGATATTGTTGTAGGAAAGTTCTTTTCCATGTAATTGCTTTGCAGTAGCCAAAGAACCTTTGGCTGGAAGAGCATTTTCATAGAAAGTCGCCGCTTGGTGCGGGTTTTCTCCATAACGAAGGGATTGTTTTTTCTCAAACGTGACAGTGAACTGTTCTGGCTCTGTTTCGCCCACAAAGTTTGTTAAGTAATCCGCAATCAGAGCATCGTATGCAGCCGTATGACGGAATACCTTGGCAGCGAGCTCACGTTTTTTCTCGAGTGACACGCCGCCTTCTTTGATTTGCTGAATGACTGTATCATAGTCACGAGGATCGACAATCACGGTGACGTCTTGGTGGTTTTTTGATGCTGCACGAAGCATTCCCGGTCCGCCAATATCAATGTTTTCAATCGCTTCTTCATACGTCACATCGTCTTTTGAGATCGTCTCTTTGAATGGATAGAGATTCACGACAACAAGATCAATCGGCTGAATGCCATGCTTTTCAATCTGTGCCATATGCTCATCGTTTTCTCTCACTGCTAAAAGTCCGCCATGAATGTTCGGGTGAAGTGTTTTGAGTCGTCCGTCCATGATTTCAGGGAATCCAGTGACTTCTGAAATTCCAATGACATCAATGCCGTTCTCTTGAAGAAGCTTATGTGTACCTCCAGTTGAAATCACTTCAACGCCAAGTTCTGTTAATTCTTTCACAAAAGGTACAAGATTCGTTTTATCGGAAACACTGATTAATGCGCGTTTGATCGTCATGCCTTCGTCACCTCATTAAGATAATTCTAAAAGTGATTTGATCACTTTTGGATATAGTGTGTGTTCTAGTTCATGCATTCTTTTTTCAATCGATTCAAGCTCTTCCCCTTGTTCGATATAAATCGCGGCTTGGTCAATAATCGGGCCGGTATCCATACCTTCATCGACAAAATGGACAGTGATGCCTGCCACTTTGACGCCTGCTTGATAGGCTTGTCCAATGGCATCCAGCCCTGGGAAGGCTGGCAGCAAGGACGGGTGGATATTGACAATTTTCCCTCTGAATGCTTCAAGTAATGTCGGACCAATCAGTCTCATATACCCAGCAAGGAAAATCCATTCCACTTCATGCAGCCTAAGCTGTTCAATGATCGTTTGTTCAAAAGCGGCTTTATTCGGAAAAGCCTTCGGGGTAAAGGCAAAGGAAGGAATGCCCTCTTTCTCAGCTCGCTCCAGCACCTTTGCACCCGGTTTATCACAAATCACAATGGCGGCCTCTGCCTGCCACTGTTCTTTTTTTAATGAATCCATAATGGCTTGAAAATTCGTCCCGCTTCCAGAGGCGAAGATCGCAAACTTCTTCATGAGAGGCTTCCACCGCCGAATGTGACACCTTCTCCTTTTTGAACACGGCCGATGAGAAATGCTTTCTCTCCGTCTTCTTCAAGTCCTCTGATCACTTCGACAAGGTCATCTTCTTTTACCGCTAAGACAAAACCAATGCCCATATTAAACACGTTGAACATTTCTTCAGCCTTTAACTGTCCTTTTTCTTGAATAAAGGAGAAAATTGGCGGTACTGGCCATGAGCCGTTATCAATCTCAACGCCAAGCCCTTCAGGCAGCATACGCGGTAAATTTTCAATAAAGCCGCCGCCTGTCACATGTGCCATGCCGTCAATCTTGCCAGCTTTCACTTGTTTGAGAACAGGCTTCACATAAATTTTGGTCGGTTCAAGCAGCTCTTCTCCAAGCGGTCTTGTAAAAGGTTCATACGTTTGATGCAGATCCAGACCAGCGTCTTCCAGCAATACTTTACGAACGAGGGAGTACCCATTGCTATGAATTCCGCTTGAGCTGAGTCCAATAAGCAAGTGCCCCTCTTTAATGCTCTCTCCTGTCACGATTTCATCCTTTTCAACGACGCCTACTGAAAAACCAGCAATATCATATTCATCTTCTGTGTAAAGACCCGGCATTTCTGCTGTTTCTCCGCCGACAAGCGCTGAACCAGACTGCTCACAGCCGTCAGCCACACCTTTGACGATTGATTCAATTTTTATCGGATCTGCTTTACCAACTGCTAAGTAATCTAAGAAAAAGAGCGGCTCTGCCCCTTGTGCCAGCACATCGTTCACACACATTGCCACGGCATCAACACCGATCGTATCGTGTTGATCCATTAAAAAGGCAAGCTTTAATTTTGTTCCGACACCATCTGTTCCTGAGACAAGAACGGGCTTTTTGTATGACAGCTCAGATAAATCAAACATACCGCCAAATCCGCCTAGAGCACCCATGACGCCTGCTCTTTTTGTACGTTCTACGTGTGTTTTCATTCGTTTGACGGCTTCGTATCCTGCTTCGATGTCGACACCGGCGTTTTTATATGCTTCTGACATCCCATTCACTCCTTTTAGCTGCTTCTCTTCCATTTATTTTCAGCAGAATGAAAGAGCAGCATATCAAATCATCTTGACTGCTGCTCCTTTATTCGATTATTTCGTCAGTGCTGTTTCCTTCACATGCGGAAGAACAGTATCTTCATAAATTTCAGTCGGGTATTTCCCAGTAAAGCATGCTAAACATTGACCGCGCTGCGGATCATCATACTTCCTGCCAATCCCGTCCATTAAACCGTCTACAGATAAAAATGCAATGGAGTCTGCACCGATTTCCTGTCTAATTTCTTCCACTGAATGAGAAGAAGCAATCAGCTCTTCATGTGTGGACGTATCAATTCCATAAAAACATGGATGTGCGATTGGCGGTGAACTAATGCGGACATGGACTTCCGTCGCACCCGCTTCTCTTAGCATCGTCACAATGCGGCGGCTCGTAGTTCCGCGTACGATGGAATCATCCACCATCACGACACGTTTTCCTTCGACGACCCCGCGCACAGCAGACAGCTTCATGCGCACGCCCTGCTCACGCAATGCTTGAGACGGCTGGATAAAGGTCCGTCCGACATAACGATTTTTAATTAAACCGAGCTCATATGGAATACCTGTTGCTTCGGCATATCCAATTGCTGCAGAAATACTCGAATCTGGTACACCTGTCACGACATCTGCTTCGACATGCGCTTCCTCGGCAAGCTTTTTGCCAAGGTTCTTTCTCGCACTATGCACGTTGATGCCGTTGATATTGCTGTCAGGTCTTGAGAAATAAATGTATTCCATGCTGCACATGCTGCGGTTAATGTTCATGGAGAAGCGTTCAGATTTCATGCCTTCATCATTAATGATCAGCATTTCGCCAGGCTCCACATCTCGTAAATACGTGGCACCGACAACATCAAATGCACATGTTTCAGAAGCAACAACATACGCGTCCCCAAGCATACCAAGTGAAAGCGGACGTAAGCCGTTCGGATCAAGTGCCACAATCATTTCTGTTTCCGTCATAATTAAGAAAGCATATGCGCCTTTAAGCATGGACAGGGCATTTTTGATCTGCTCTTTCAATTCAACATAGCCGCTGCGCTTAATTAAATGAGCGAGCACTTCAGTGTCAGAAGATGTTTGGAATATACTCCCCTGGTTCTCTAGCTGCTGCTTTAATTGCGTTGCATTCACTAAGTTCCCATTATGAGCAAGGGCAAGACTGCCGTTGTTTTGCGAGCGGAAGAAGAGGGGCTGCACATTTTCAAAGCCGCCTCCGCCTGCTGTCGCATACCGAACGTGTCCGATCGCTCCTTTGCCTTTCAGATCCTTTAGCTCACCGTTTTGAAAGACTTCCGTAATCAGTCCAAGGCCTTTATGTGCCGTCAGGTTTTCACCATCTGTTGCAATGATTCCCGCACCCTCTTGTCCTCGGTGCTGAAGGCTATGCAATCCGTAATATGTGATTTGCGGGGCTTCTTCGTGTCCCCAAACCCCAAAGACGCCACACTCTTCGTTTAAGCCTCTGATTTCAGCAAGCATGGGATCGCTCCTTTCCATGCGCGTTCAAGCTCGTTGACCGCTGCATGAATCCATTGTTGTCCTTTTTGATTTTTGACAGTGAATACACCATCATTTGTGACCGTTCCAACTTCTTTCGCATCTTTGACAGCCGCAGCAAACGCTTCGCGGTGCTCTGGTTTCACTGTGACAACAAAACGTGACTGTGTTTCACTGAATAGTGAAGCTTCGCTGTTTAAATCAATTTGGATATGAGCGCCAAGACCGTCTGTTCCAAATGTACTTTCAGCAAGTGCAACACCAAGACCGCCTTCAGACACATCGTGAGCTGATTGAACAAGTCCGTTTTGAATCGCAGCAAGAAGGGCTTCCTGACGAGTGAGCTCTACATCCAAATCAATTTCTGGTGCTTTTCCGTAAATACGGCCTTCTGTCATCTTTTGAAGCTCACTGCCTGCAAATTCTTCCTTCGTCTCACCAATGACGAAAATCACATCGCCAGCCTGCTGGAACGACTGCGTCGTAATATGAGCTGTATCCTCAACCAAACCAACCATCCCAATGACTGGTGTTGGGTAAATCGCTGTACCATTTGATTCGTTATATAAAGAGACGTTACCACCGATAACTGGTGTGCTTAGCTTGCGGCACGCTTCACTAATACCGTCAGCAGATTTTTCAATTTGCCAGAAAATTTCTGGTTTTTCTGGGTTACCGAAGTTCAGGTTATCTGTTACTGCAAGCGGACGAGCGCCTGAGCACACAATGTTACGTGCTGCTTCTGCGACTGCGATTTTCCCGCCGACCTCTGGATCAAGGTACAGATAACGTGCGTTACAATCGGTTGTCATCGCAAGGGCTTTTTTCGTTCCGCGGATTCTTAAAACGCCCGCATCAGAGCCTGGTGCAACGACTGTATTTGTCCGAACCATGTAGTCATATTGGTCATAAACCCATTCTTTACTTGCAATTGTCGGCTGCTGGAGAAGCTGCTTTAACGTGTCAGCTGCATCTGTGATAGCAGGTGCTTCAACTTTTGTTTCTAAAAACTCACGATAGTATGCAGGCTCACTTGACGGCTTGTGATAAACCGGCGCTTCTTCTGCAAGGGCATCAACAGGAAGCTCACATACTACTTCACCTTGATGAAGTAAACGAAGCATTTTATCGTCTGTCACATGACCGACTGATACCGCTTCAAGATCGTATTTTTCAAAAATATCAATGATTTCTTGTTCACGGCCTTTTTCAATGACCAGAAGCATTCTCTCTTGAGATTCAGACAGCATCATTTCGTATGCTGACATGCCTGTTTCACGCTGCGGGATAAGGTCTAGATTCATCTCGATACCAGAACCTGCTTTACTCGCCATTTCCGCACTTGAGCTTGTTAAGCCAGCCGCTCCCATATCCTGAATTCCAACGAGTGCATCGTTTTTGATGACTTCAAGGCACGCTTCAAGCAGCAGTTTTTCCATGAATGGATCACCGACTTGAACTGCTGAGCGTTTTTCTTCTGATTCATCAGAAAATTCCTCAGATGCAAATGTTGCACCGTGAATTCCGTCACGTCCCGTTTTGGCACCAACGTACATGACCGTGTTGCCGACACCTTTTGCCTGCCCTTTTTTGATGTCTTCATGGTTGATTAATCCAACACACATTGCATTTACGAGCGGGTTGCCTTCATAGCTTTGATCGAAATGAACCTCTCCGCCGACTGTTGGAATTCCGATACAGTTTCCATAGCCTGCGATCCCTGCCACTACTTCTTCAAACAAGTACTTCACGCGAGGTGAAGTCAGTTCACCAAAACGAAGAGAGTTTAATACAGCAATTGGACGCGCACCCATGGAGAATACATCACGGATAATTCCGCCGACACCTGTCGCCGCTCCTTGATACGGTTCAATCGCAGATGGATGGTTATGTGATTCGATTTTAAATACAACCGCTTGGTTGTCTCCAATATCAACGATCCCAGCGCCTTCCCCAGGACCTTGAAGGACGTGCTCTCCTTTTGTCGGGAATTTGCTTAAAACAGGCTTTGAGTTTTTATAACTGCAATGCTCTGACCACATGACAGAAAAAATGCCCGTTTCTGTGTAGTTTGGCAGCCTGCCAATAATGGATTCGATTAAAGCGAATTCTTCATCACTCAATCCCATTTGCTGATACAATTTCTCTTCTTTAATTTGCTTGTGACTTGGTTCAAGCAGTAGTGACATGAGTGTCCCTCCAATTTTTCACGATAGATTGAAACAATTTAAGTCCGTCTGCGCTGCCTAGTAATGAATCAACCGCGCGCTCAGGGTGCGGCATCATGCCGAGTACATTGCCCTCTTCATTCGTTACACCTGCAATACGATTCACACTGCCGTTAATATCGTCTCCGTAAGTGAAAGCGATTTGGCCGCGTTCAATGAGCTTCGCTAAAGTGTCTTCGTCACAGTAGAAGTTGCCTTCACCGTGCGCTACAGGAATCGTAATGGATTCGCCTTTTTGATAACCGCTTGTAAATTGCGTTTCGTTGTTTTCTACAATGAGTTCAACTGGACGACAGATAAATTTCAAGTCTTTATTTCGTCTCATCGCACCCGGAAGAATGCCTAGCTCCTGAAGAATTTGGAACCCGTTACAAACACCAAGAACAGGTTTTCCTTCCTCAGCTGCTTTTTTCACCGCCGGCATGATGTTTGAGAAGCGGGCGATCGCACCACATCTTAAGTAATCCCCATAAGAGAAACCGCCTGGTACGAGTACACCGTCAAATCCGTCAAGACTCGTTTCGTCGTGCCATACATATTCAACTTGTTCACCTAACTCATCTTGAATCGCATGGTACATATCGATATCACAGTTAGAGCCAGGCAAGACGATCACTGCAAACTTCACTGTGCGACAACCTCCTCCACCTCATAGCGGTAATCTTCAATCACCGTGTTGGCAAGTAATTTTTCGCACATTTCTTTGACGACTGTGTCTAAATCACGATCTGATTTTTCAATGACAAGCTCCATGTATTTCCCGATACGGACATCCTTTACTTCCTGATAAGACATGCTGTGCAAAGCGTGCTGCACGGCACTTCCTTGTGGATCAAGAACGCTCTCTTTTAAGCTGACAAAAATTTTCACTTTATACATGTTTATGGCCTCCAAGTCTTTTGAAAATTTCTTCGTATGCATTCGTTAAGCCGCCCAGGTTTCGTCTGAACACGTCTTTATCAAGCTTTTCGTTTGTATCTTTGTCCCAAAGCCTGCACGTATCAGGTGAAATCTCATCAGCTAGCAAAATACGATTCTCGTGATCTATTCCGAATTCAAGCTTGAAATCAATTAAATTCACATGGCAGTCTGAGAAGATTTGTTTTAACTCTTCATTCACTTGTCTTGTGATTTGTTTCATTTCCTCGACCTGCTCTGGTGTCGCTGCATGTAAAATGCGGATATGATCTTCTGTAATGAGCGGATCGCCGAGCGCATCATCTTTGTAGTAAAACTCAATCAAAGGTGTGTCCAGTTTCGTTCCCTCTGGAATGCCGAGGCGTTTTGACATACTGCCTGCCACTACATTTCGTACAACCACTTCAAGCGGAACAATCTGTACCTTTTGAATGAGCTGCTCTGTTTCAGTAAGGCGTTTCACAAAGTGATTGTTGATTCCTTTCTCATGCAGCATTTGAAAGATTAAGCTCGAAATTTCGTTGTTCAGTCTGCCTTTGCCTTCGATTTCGGCTTTCTTTTCGCCGTTAAATGCTGTAGCTGAGTCTTTATATTCGACATATAAAATATGCTCGTCATCGGTCTGATAGATTCTTTTCGCTTTGCCTTCGTAGAGAAGTTCTTGTTTCACAGTCATTCAGGTTGGCCTCCTAATTTGAATGTTGGCAATTTTCAGGATTGGGCGCCTGGCAAGCAGGCGGCCCATTTCTTACGCAAGACCTAGACGTTCGAAAATCATATCGACATTTTTCAAATGATAGTTGTAATCGAAGCAGTCAGCGATTTGTTCCGGTGTTAAGCGTGACGTGATTTTTTCTTCTGCTTCTACTAATGAACGGAACGGTACTTGCTTCTCCCACGCTTCCATTGCCTTTGGCTGAACCGTGTCATATGCCTCTTCACGTGCCATGCCTGTATCGATTAATGCAAGAAGAACGCGCTGTGAGTAAATTAAGCCAAGTGTGCGGTCCATGTTGCGTTTCATGTTCTCAGGGAAAACCGTTAAGTTTTTCACGATGTTTGAGAAACGGTTGAGCATATAGTTCAGTGCAATCGTTGCATCTGGTAAAATGATGCGCTCAGCAGATGAATGAGAAATATCACGCTCATGCCAAAGCGGTACATTTTCATAAGCTGTCAGCATATATCCACGGATCACGCGGGCAATTCCCGTCATATTTTCAGAGCCGATTGGGTTACGCTTATGCGGCATCGCTGATGATCCTTTTTGTCCTTTGGCAAAGAACTCTTCTACTTCACGTGTTTCACTCTTTTGAAGGCCACGAATTTCAACAGCAAATTTCTCAATGCTCGTTGCGACTAAAGCAAGAGTAGCCATGTAATCTGCATGGCGGTCACGCTGCAAGGTTTGGGTTGAAATTGGTGCAGCTTTGATGCCGAGCTTCTCACATACATATTGCTCAACAAACGGGTCGATGTTCGCATATGTGCCAACAGCTCCAGAGATTTTGCCATATTCAATGCCAGCTTTTGCTTGTTTAAAACGTTCTAGGTTACGCTTCATTTCCTCGTACCAAAGAGCAAGCTTCAGGCCAAATGTTGTCGGTTCAGCGTGTACACCGTGTGTACGGCCCATCATGACGGTATATTTGTGCTCTTTTGCTTTTTCTTTTAGTATGTCAACAAATCTCTCAATGTCCTTGAGCAGGATATCGTTCGCCTGTTTTAATAGATATGAAAGCGCCGTATCCACTACGTCTGTCGATGTTAATCCGTAATGAACCCACTTTCTTTCTTCTCCTAGAGATTCAGAGACAGCACGCGTAAAGGCAACCACGTCGTGGCGCGTGTCTTGTTCAATCTCTAAAATACGTCCAATATCAAAGCTTGCATTCTTGCGCATTGTCACAACGTCTTCTTTCGGAATGACGCCAAGCTCTGCCCAAGCTTCACAAGCGAGAATTTCTACTTCAAGCCATGCATTAAATTTGTTTTCCTCTGTCCAGATTGCTGACATTTCTGGTCGTGCGTAACGTTCGATCATTTCCCGTTTCCTCCATCTCTTTCAGTCCATATCTTTGTGATGTTTGTCATCCACTCATCATCGAGCTGTTTCATAAACGTCATATGCCCCATCTTGCGGCCGGCTTTTACTTCATGCTTTCCATATAGATAAAGCTTCGCTTCTTTGAGAAGCTCAGGATGCTCTTTTGGAATGTCCACTTCATCGCCTAATAAATTCACCATCATTCCCTCTGATAAAAGGGCTGTACCGCCAAGCGGCAAACCACATATAGCGCGGACGTGCTGTTCAAACTGACTTGTCTCACATAAATCGAGTGTATAATGACCAGAATTATGCGGGCGTGGTGCCAGTTCATTGACGAGCAGCTTTCCGTCATTTGTCAGGAACAGTTCTACAGCAAGAGTACCAACCAGCCCCAGCTTTTCAGCCAGTGTTGTTGCCAGTTCTTTCGCCTTCTCCTGAATGCGGTTCTCTACCCTTGCAGGTACAATGCTTTGGAACAAAATATTATGCTTATGAATGTTTTCAGCGACTGGGAATACTGCAATCTCTCCATGAACAGAACGAGTGACGATCACTGATAGCTCCATTTGGAATGGAACCCAGCTTTCTAAAATACAAGTTCCATGTGTGAGCAGTGCAGCTGCTTCCTGAAGCTGTCCTTTTTCTTTAATGACGTACTGTCCTTTTCCGTCGTAGCCGCCTCTGCATGTTTTCAGCACGGCTGGCAAACCGAGCACGTCCACTGCGTCTTCCAGCTCTTTTTCATCATGAACGATGCGGTAAGGCGCTACTTCACAGCCTGCGTCTACAATTCCTTTTTTCTCGGTCTCACGATTTTGAGTTAAAAGGAGAAGGTCGCTTCCTTGTGGTAAATAGGCTTCTTCCTTCAGCTGATTGAGTGCATCATAATCAATATTTTCAAACTCATAAGTCACCACATCGCTGATGTCTGCCAGCTTTCGAATCGCTTCAAGGTCACTATATGCGGCTGTGATTTCTTTATCGGCAACCTGTCCGCAAGGAGATTGTGCGACTGGGTCTAGAACTGCTGCCCGGTACCCCATTTGCTTTGCGCTGACAGCCATGTATCTGCCAAGCTGTCCGCCGCCAATGATCCCGATGGTTGCGTTTGGAAAAATGGTCTGCTTAGCCAAGCTGATCACTGCTTTCTAGTACAGTCTGTTTTGTCTGCTCTCTTCTTTCTTCAAGGCGAGCTGCGACCTTTTCATCAAATGCTGAAATCATTTGTGCGGCAAGAAGGCCTGCATTTGTTGCACCGGCTTTGCCAATGGCTACTGTAGCAACTGGTACACCGCCTGGCATTTGAACGATGGATAATAAGGAATCAAGCCCGTTTAGTGCCTTTGATTGTACAGGCACACCAATGACCGGCAGTGTCGTTTTTGCTGCGACCATCCCCGGTAAATGTGCTGCGCCTCCAGCACCGGCAATGATGACCTTTAGTCCTTTACCTCTTGCTTCAGTCGCATATTCAAACATCAAGTCAGGTGTCCGGTGTGCGGATACTACCTGTTTTTCATACGGAATGTTTAATTCCTCTAAGATGTCGCACGCATTTTTCATTGTTTCCCAATCAGATGTACTTCCCATGATGACACCTACAAGCGGCTTCATTTTGTCCCCACCTTTAAGCTGTTATTCGATTTTGTATCGTTTGACACGCTTCCCAAACCTAAGCAGCTTGTCAAACGCCGAACAAAAAGGCCCGGTCTGTATTGCAATGTTAGGAAGCAACACAAACCGGGCCATGGTAAGCGCTGTTCGCTTTTGAAACGCCATGTCAGTTTTGTTCACTATCCTGCATAGTCCAGTCATTTACGGTAACTGGGTAGAAACTTATGGGCCATATTCCCAAGATTATATGAGGCTCGTGTTTTGATTTCATGTTTATCTTAACAACGGATGTTCATGATGTCAACGGATTTATCGAACAATCTACGAAGTCGTCGTTTTAATGTTCGGATTTAGACTATTTTTCCTTCAAATACGATTTTTTTCCCAATCGGAATGATCTGAATCGACCCATTTTCCTTCTTTTCTTGAAAAATCGGTTCCTCCATTCGACGGACAGGCGAGTAGCCTTCCGCTGCCATCTGGGACAACACTTGATCAATCGTCATGTTGTCTTCCACATAGAATTTTTTCTTCTTTGGTTTTGCGGTCATTCTTTAATTCTCCTTTTCTTCACAGCCTTCACCCAGAAGCCACCGTGAATCGATTTGGGCTCATATGAAATGATAAATGCCTTTGAATCCAGCGTCTTAATCGTTTCATATAATTGCAGTTCATATTTTCTCGGTGTTAAAATTTGCAATGCTGTCCGGTCTCCTTCAAGACCGCCTGCTACCCAGCTGGTGACACCATATCCTTTTTCTCTCAATTGTCTTGGGAGATCGACATCCAATTCTTTTGTGATCACGTTAACAGTTGTGTAGCCAAGTGCCAGCTTCTCTTCAATTTTCATCCCGACAATGATCCCCATCCCATAGCCTAGCGCATACGCAATGACATTTTGTATTTGATCTAAGTTATCTAGAACGATACTTAACCCAATGACATAAATGAGCATTTCGATCGTACCCGCAAAAGCAGCTGCGTACCGTCTGCCTTTCATCGTTAAAATCAAACGCATGGTGGAAAAAGAAACATAAACAATATTAATCACTAAAATGATTAAAACCATGGTGAACGCATTGGATAAAAGTTGTTGAAGCACGATTCGAACCCCCTGCACTAAAAAATCAAATAAAGCACCCCATATTCTACTAGAGAACATACCTTGATACAATCAAATTTACGCGATCAAAACACATATATCTTTCGACAACAAGGATGGTGTTTGTTACCAAGAGTTTACCCGTTTTTTTCTCTTCTCAACATGAAAACCTCCTTTTTCAAAAAAGGAGGTTTTCAGTGTGTTTTATCCAAATCGAACAGGAACAAGTGATGGAATCAAATACTCCCCGACTATGCCCCAGAGCAGCGCAATGATGACAAGCTCAACCAATAAAAAGACCCAGCCCACATACATCAAATCTCCACGTACGGCATCATGCTCCGATTGAATCGAGCGAAAGAGCACGACCGCAATCAACTGGAGGCCGACAAACATCATCACAGATATTATGACGGTCACATATGGAATATTCAGCATGGCAAATACAAGCCAAAGGATGGATAAAACCAACACCGGCACAAGCGCAGCACCAAACTTCATGATCACTTCTTTCAGTGATATGTTTCCTTTTAGCATGTACTTTCCGAGCATCCAGACGGTAAGCATCATCAATGTCAACAAAATGAGTGTAAAGACCGCAATCCTCAAAAAGGCGTCACCAAAAGAATAATGAATGCCAAAGCCTAATAAACGGGTCTTTGACGCCTTTAATTGAACATAGTTGCCTAAAGCAAAAAACACGCTGAATAACACAATCGAGATCCAGGCGTACTTCATACGCAATGTTTCCGCTTGATTAATGGCCCGGCTCGGTGATTTTAACATCGCCAGTCCATATGAAACATACCGCTTAAACGCGCCTCCTACACCTTGCAGTATACGCTGTATAGCTGAGCGCTCATCATCCGCTGTTTTTGAGGTTCTTCCTCGTTTTGCAGCGCTGCGGCTGAGGCGGGATTGCCTTGTTTCTTGATCTATTGATGACTCTTCGTTTTTCTTTTCAGATGTCCCCTGATCTTGATCTTTCTCTAACATCTCATATCAACTCCTATCCAATCCTTACAGTGCTAAAAGTGCATGAACTGTTCGGATGACTCCTCTTAAAGTAGCGGAGTCTCTCTATTCAGTCAAGATTCCTTGACGTTCATACGAATAGACGGATAAAAGGCAGCAGAGGTTTTAAAATGGAGAGAAAATAAGACAAAACAAAAAAGCTGACGGCCTCCATCAGCTTTTTATCAATGTTGAAATTCATGGTCAACGATATTGACTCCGCTTTCCTTGCTGGACCCGGAGATTCTCCTGATGAGCGGGGAACCGAGTCTTCTTGGTCGTATCAACCTGTGTAATATGTCCATTATGAATGGTGATGACCACTGATCCATAGTCGATCCCTTTTAAGGCAGATAAAATATAATTCAGCTTTTGTTCATCCATCGCTCATCCCCCTATTTTTGTTTTCGCTCTTTTAAATAGAGAACCTCATTTTCCAGCTCATGAATCGTATAATGCATGAGCGCTTCCTGCTTTTCTTCATGCCCCCATAAAAGGAGCTTTTGAATCAGCACCTGCTTTTTTCGTTCAATCACCTGTCTAAGCCAGCGTGACAAAAGACATCTCCTCCCCTTTTGAATGTCTGCAAGAAAAAAAGGCACCCTGAAACCTTCTATTAAAAAGGAAATCAAAGCGCCTTTGGTGATCCAATCAGCGAATTATGTCTTTTTATCATAAACACATAATTCCTATAAGTCAACTATGTTTTGATTTTTTTAACAAAAAAACAGCAGCTTCCATGAGCTGCTGTTTCGGATGTTCAATTAATGATTTAAGAAAGCAAAATATAGAATAAAGATGACAAACAATCCGTACATGATTGGATGCACTTCTTTCGCTTTCCCTTTAAAGATCATCGTAATCGGGTAGAAAATAAAGCCAACCGCAATCCCTGTTGCAATACTGTATGTCAGTGGCATCATAATCATCGTTAAGAAAGCTGGTACCGCAATTTCAAAACGATCCCATGCAATCTTCGCCAGCGGAGCGACCATCAGCGCACCGACAATGATTAAAGCAGGTGCTGTTACATTCGATGTAACGATGGATAAAAGTGGTGAGAAGAACATCGCAAGCAAGAAGAAAATACCTGTGACGACAGCTGCAAAACCAGAACGCGCACCAGCAGCAACACCTGAGCTAGATTCAACATAAGATGTTGTTGTAGATGTACCAAGAATAGAACCTACAACAATAGAAGAAGAATCCGCCAGAAGTGCTCTTCCTGCACGAGGCAGCTCATTATTCTTCATTAAACCAGCCTGTGTTGCCACAGCCACAAGTGTACCAGCTGTATCAAAGAACCCAACGAATAAGAACGTTAAAATCACGACAAGCATTTGAATAGAGAAAATTTCTGGTAAGTGAATCAAGGCTTGACCAAAGGTTGGAGACAAGCTTGGAATACTTCCCACAATTTGAGATGGTACTGGCACAAGACCAAAAATCATCCCTGCAATAGCTGTCACAAGCATCCCAATGAAGACACCTGCATTCACTCGAAGTACCATTAAAATGACCGTCACAACGATACCAAACACCGTTAACAGAACCGGACCACTATGAATATTTCCAAGCGAAACGAGCGTATTATCATTATTGGCGATAATGCCAGAGCCTTGAAGACCGACAAACGTAATGAACAAACCAATACCCGCACCAACTGCCAGCTTCAGCTCAGCCGGAATGGCATTGATGATTTTTTCACGGAAACCTGTTAAAGAAAGAGCAACGAAAATCAATCCTGAAACAAACACACCTGAAAGTGCAGCTTCCCATTTGATGCCCATGCCAAGTACAACCGAAAAGGCGAAGAACGCATTCAGACCCATACCGGGTGCAATCGCAATCGGATACCTGGCGATCAATCCCATCAGAATACACCCTGCAGCAGAAGCTAACGCCGTCGCTGTAAAGACTGCCCCCTGATCAATTCGTAATTTATCTGGAAAATCCGGCACAGACACTAATGCAAGTGTGATCGGATTAACAAACAGAATGTAAGCCATCGACAAAAATGTGGTTAAACCACCGATGATCTCTCTGCGGTAATTCGTACCTAATTCATCAAACTGAAAAAACTGTTTCAAGCCAACTGACTCCCTTCATGTCCTTTTGCTTTAGCCTGCCCCATTCACTAGTCAAATAAAAAACGCCCCAACAATTTTGGGACGCTTGACTACCATATGTGAATTCAGACTGTGACATAAAACAAGAACAATGCATGATTTATATCAAACGAGTGTGAATTGACGTAGTCAAGCCATTTACGGTAGCTTGGTAGAAACTTGCGGGCCATATCCCCGCGATTATACGACTTCTATCTATTTGATTTCTGTGTCTATTGTACCAACTTCATTTTTAAAACACAATACGAAAAGCGAACATTTTTCAAAGAAATGTCCGCTTCATTCGTCTTATTACACGAATTTGGAAATTCACATGTAGTTCTTTATACACCCTTCCCCAAATCCTTCTCTTTTGCAAAAACCGCTTCGGCTACATGGAAAAACTCTTTCACTGCCGGCGAAGCTTGAGAGAGCGACGGACAGGCGAGCGCAACCTCACGATGATGAGAGACATTCAGCTGGCGAATATGCACAAGCTGCTGCGTTTTTAAAAATAACTCCGGACCTATCGTGACGCCAAGTCCTTCCCCGACCATACGGGCAATGGTCGTACAATCATGAACTTCAAATAAAACAGCCGGCTTCATTTGCGCCTCTGAAAAAATATCCTCTACATGTGATTGATACATGCCAGTCGGCATAATAAATGGTTCACCCGCCAAATCTGTTATATCCACAATGGGCTGCTGTTCATATCGATGATTTGGGTGATAGGCGACGACCATCTCATCTTTCATAAGCGGCATTAAATCAAAGGCTTCATCCGCATGACCCTTTACAACGAATCCAACATCAATGATGCCAGAATCCAGCCACTCCAATATTTCTTCATACGTTCCCTCATAGAATTTAAATTCGATTTTCGGATGTTTTTTCTGATAGCTCACAAGCAGTTTAGGCAATAAACAAGCAGAGGCACTGGCAAATGTGCCGATACGAATCAGGCCCGTTTCAATATTTTTCGTTAACGCAATTTCTTGCTGGATTTTCTCCACTCTATTTAACACTTCTCTAATATGCGGGAGAAGCGTTTGACCAATCTCCGTCAGCATAATACCTTTTTTTCGGTCACGAATGAATAAAGACACGCCCCACTCTGACTCTAAATTTGCCACTGCATGACTGACAGCTGACTGCGTCATGTTTAATGCTTCAGCTGCTGCTGTAAAACTGCCAAGCTCCACAACTTTTGCGATAATATCAAAGCGAACAAAGCTCATGAGTATTTACTCATCTCCTTCATGAAAAACATCAATTTTACTTATGTTAGCACGGAATTTAAACTAAAGACAACGTATCAACATGAAGGAAGGGTTCAAAATGAAAAACACATCTCATCAGCTATTAATCATTCTTTTAGCTGTCGGTTCATTTGTCACAGGCACGTCAGAATTCGTTGTGTCAGGCATTCTAGATATCATTGCTGTTGATTTACACATCTCTATTCCTGCTGCCGGACAGCTCATCACCGTCTATTCTCTTTTTTATGCAGTGGGCGCTCTCTTTTTAGTCATGGCAACGTCGAAGCTGAACCGAAAAAAGGTTTTGTTATCAGCTATTTTTGTGTTTATTTTAGGCAATATGCTCGCCTTTTTCAGCCATCATTTTGTGCTGCTCCTGCTCTCTCGTGTCATCATGGCCATGAGCGGCGGTTTATATATTGTCGTCGCCACGAATTATGCAGCGCAGATCGCCCCGCCAGAAAAAAAGGGAAGCGCAATGGCGACTGTCATCACTGGATTCACTGTTTCACTCGTACTTGGTGTGCCGATTGGAACATTTCTATCAGGCCACGTGGATTGGCACTATATTTTTCTCATCATTGCACTAGGTACTGCTTGTCTCTTCTTGCTTCTTTATCAATTGCTGCCACGCATAGAGGGACATTCACATCTGCCATTAAAGCAGCAATTACACATTCTTCAAGACCGCAGAGTGATCAGCGGCTTAGCCACGACGGTCTTTTGGATCTTAGGCTACACGATGGTCTTTGCTTATATCTCTCCTTTATTACGACAGACCGCCGGCTTTTCAATTGAAATGACAAGCATGGCCTTGCTCGTCTTAGGCATTTCTGCTTTTATCGGCTCACGCTTTGGCGGCTTCGCCGTTGATCAATGGGGACCAAACCGAACCATCTCGATCAGCATCATGATCCAGATGTTCGCTCTCTTTGCCTTATTCTTTACGCAATTCTCTACAATTAGCGTCTTGATCACACTCGCCATTTGGGGCATCGCCACATGGACAACAACACCAGCGAAGCAATTTTATCTGATCTCCCTTAAACCCCAAGCATCAGAAACCGTGCTAAGCTTTAATACAGCGATTATGAACATCGGCATGATGCTCGGATCGTCAATGGGCGGTGTGATTATACAGTATACAAATGTGACTAATTTAAGTTGGATTGGCGGATTAGCTAGTTTTGTGGCGTTGATGTTGATTCGGTATTCGATCAATCGTCATCGACTGGTGGAACAACAGACAAAAAGCGAACATGTATAACCATGTTCGCTTTCTTATTTATCGACTAGCTTTTGAAGTTTCTTTTTTGACTGGAATGGTTACCTTTATCGCTTTCTGTGGTGCCAACATGTTCAGTTCAGTCAAATCAAGATAAAGCCCATATTCTTTAAAAGAAAAATGGTTTAATGATAAAGTCTCTAAATTCTTATCATCAAATTCAAAGGTGGATTGCATGGAAGCTGTCTTTAAATTCGTCACCTTCGCATGGTTCCCCTTCAAGTAATATCCGCTTTCATAGTCTGCTTGTGGATCGGGCCATGATTTCATCTTTTCAACATCGCCTAATCCAATGAATTCACCTATATTCTCCATCACATCCTGATCTAATTCTTTTTGATCTACTCCAGTAAATTGATAATCAACAATCACAGAACGGTCTTTTTGCTCTATCTTAATGATTTTGATTCCGATGCCATGGTGTTTTGTTTTGAACTGAACAGGCAGCTTTGTCTTGAGAGGAATGATGTGGCTGTATTCTCGTTCGTATCTCACATCTGTGTAAAATGTCAATTCAGTCGCCTTTGGATTGATCGGCTGATTCAAAATTGTCAAATGATCTTTTCTAGTTTTGTCAGAAGTCAGTTGTTTTTTTCTTAAAACGGTTCCAATCTCAAGCTCATACTCATTCCCTAAATTATCCTTCATTCTATCAATACTAACTCTATCATCTTTGGCAAAACCATTGTAATCAATGGCATATTGAATAGCAGAGCCATTCACTCCATTTTCTACCTTTACGTTTCTTATTTGATAACGTCCATTTAAAATAGACACGTCTTTTTGTCCCGCTAGTAAGGTGGTTTTTTGCTTGACCACAGGTAACTTGAAACGCCAATTCCCTGCAATATCCCCAATCTTCGAAATGACAAGTGGCACTTGCTGACCTTGTTTGATCGTTTGTCCATTTGTATAGACTTCCGTCTGCCCAACATAGCGGCCATCTTTTAATTTTTTCAACTCTGTTTTATCATAATTAAGTTGGAAGTTTCCATCGATTTTTTCTGCATTCACTCTGAACGATACAGAATCTTCTTTTGTATGGAGATTCTCCACCGTAAACGTATAAACAAGCCGCCCGGCATCATAGTACACGCTGTTTACTTTCACAGTCACCCCTCTTGATTCAGCCCCTTCATTGACATGCTTCACCAAATCACTCTGAAAAAGAGACATTCCTACTTTATCGTGAAACATCATATAAAACTGCCCAATAATCGGTACACGTGCCATTGCTGTATTAAGAGAAGGAAAAAGAAAACCTGAAGAAAAATAAAGGACGATGAGAACAATGACAGAGTATATTGGCGTTCTCCAGTTCCATTTGAACCAATGTCTTTTCTGTTCCGCTTTTACATCTCCTATTGCTTGGCGAATCGCAGAGGTTACTTCAACCATTGGTACATCAATCTCATCATAAAGCTTTTTCATTTCTTTTCGTTTCATCGACACTCTCCTCCTTCTCCAATGTTTGCTTTAATAACTTTCTTGCTCGATACAAATGAGTTTTAACCGTTCCTTCAGGCACACCCATCTGCTCAGAAATCATCGAAATTGAATAATCTTGAAAATAAAACAACTGAATGACCACCTGGTATTGCTCATCTAACACTTCAAGTGCATTTTTTAAATCGAGCTTGTCTTCCAAAAAATCATGACGCTCAACGCTTTCGTGCTGCTGTTCAAACGGAACAACATCTTGCTGTTTTTTCTTCATCGCAAAAATTGTATGAATCAAAATTCTCGTCAGCCAGCTAGAAAAATAAGCCGGTTCTTTCAAACCAGATAGATGCTTAAACGCTTTAAATACCGTCTCTTGAACAGCATCTAACGAATCCTCTTTATTTCTTGTGTAGAGAAAAGCTGTTTTATATAAACGCTCTTGATACATCAGCATTAATTTCTCAAATGCCGGGACATTCCCTTTTTGTGCTTTTTTAATTAGACGCACTTGCTTCATCACACTCACACCTCCTACACCTGTTAGAGCAAGCTTTCTTTCAAACGGTTTCAACAAATGGAAATTTCTTTTACTTAGCATATGTCGGATAAAAATAGAGAAAGTGAAGAACGAGCCGCAAAGAACATGTCGAACATTTGATATAATGGAAGAAATATGTACAAAAAGGAGTAAGTCGATTGTTTCTATTTGAAGAACCCACGTGTGCTAGCTGTCAGAAAAAGATAGAAGGAAACGAAGAAGTGTACGTCAAGCTGGTCTATCCAAAGAGACGAGGAATGACAGAGGTAAAGGCTTGGCTCAGGAATGAAGGGGTTTTTTATTGTAAGACATGTTATGGAAAAGAAACATAAAAACAAGCATTTCAATTGAAATGCTTGTTTTTACTTTCTACTTTTTTATTTCCGCTTACTACGAAGTTCAATGAGTGCTAGTTTATTGTCATTGAAAAAGAACTCCAGAATGATACCGTTTGATTGATCTTGATATTGTATACCTTTGCTATACCCTTCGACAAACCAGAGCTTCTTGAATTGATCTCCATATGTTTGTAGCACAGATGAATAATCGTCTCCAATAGTGATTCCCTTAGATGTTTTGAGTTTTTTCTGTTTTGACTGATTGTAAATAGATGTAACTCGATGATGTTGATCAACTGATACTACAAAATCTTGATTTTCTTTTTCCATATAGACCCTCTGTTTAGGATGGGAGAATTGAGTATTCTCCACAAAAGTATGATCTCTCTCAAATTTTTCACCAATCTTAAAATGACCTAGCGATTCATTTGTTAAAGATACAGAGTGAAAATTAAAAAACATAGCCACCCAAACAAATAGTGCGGTTCCTCCTAAAACAGAACCTACAATCACTAACACTTTAGAATGGATGATTCCCTTTTTAAACAAATAGATCGCTAAAGATACGATGATCATCACGATGACGATCATAATTAGAAAAATACCCATTTCAATTATCCTCTTTTGCTTTTAATCGAATTCTGTTTGTGAATTATCCCCGCAATCACATTCTCACATATTATACCAAAGCATTACACAAAATCGACCAGTACAGGTATAATTTAAATAAAATTGCACGAGGAGAAAAATATGTATAGACATAAACTGATATTCCCGCAATCATTTCCAACCATACATACCGAAAGACTAATCTTAAAACAAGCAACAATCGAAGACGCTGAGGATATGCACATCTACTTATCCAATGAAACCGTGTGCCGCTACATGGGCATTGATGCTCATGAAACGATTGAAGACACAAAAGGAGAAATCAAGTGGTATCACGACATCTTCAAAGAACAAACAGGCATCCGCTGGGGCATTTCTCTAAAAGATGATCCTGCGATCATCGGCAGCTGCGGCTTTCTCAATCTAGAAAAACAGCACTGCCGCACGGAAATCGGCTATGAATTACACCACGATCATTGGAGAAAAGGCATCATGAGCGAAGCAATTGCTGCGGTGTTACGATATGGGTTTCAGGAAATGTATCTGAATCGGATTGAAGCGATTATTGATCCAGCAAATACGTCCTCTGTTCAATTATTGGAGAATGTTGATTTTGTTCGAGAGGGTTTATTAAGGGAGTATGATCTTGGTCAGAATGGGTTTGATGATGTGTTTATTTATTCGATTTTGAAGAGGGATTTCAAATAAACTGAATGATTTTTAAACAGAAGCGTTAAAGTGAATGAATTAAAATTGCACAATTACCCAGTAAGAAACCTCTAGTCAAGTTTATGACTAGAGTTTCTTTGCATGGTAACCCTTCTAATTTACTTACAATTCCAGCAATATTCAACACCCTTTCTATAATTATAGTATCAGTAATAGTAAAAATTTTTGAACAAAATGCAGATCCACACTTAAGTAATTACACTATTTCACTTACTTTTCTTTTCTAAGTACAAGATTCAAATAAAAATAGCCTATTCTTTAATCTGTTTTAGTTGGAATAATTCATATTCCAAAAAAAGAGCTTTTGTCCATTTGCAATTTCACTGATTAATTTAGATTTTTCATTTTCAAAATCTATTTTAGTGACATTATTTTTACGTTTACTTGTTTCGCTTTCAATTTTGGAGAACGTTGGACATGTGGAGTTGGAGTGAGGTTACAACAAGTAATGAATAAACTCATTGTGTTATCAGGTCATAGTTGGCAGTGGCAAAACATTTTTAATCAAAAAATCATAGATAATTATTAAGTAAACGAGTCAAGAAGAAGAACTGGCATATTTACAGTAGTACACGCATGGGAAATTTTAAATATATAAGGATATATTACCTTAAATAACATTTACATCAAAATAAATATAGGTTAATATATTCTTGTATTTCATAAAAAGGGAAGGGAGGTATATTCTGTATTAATTCTAAATACTGCATGTGAGAAGGAAGCTTGAATGAAAAAGTCAAAAGCCTTATTACTATTTGTTTCGTGCCTAGTGATTCTTGCAATTGTATTATGTTGGGGACTATCTGGCGATGTTTCTGAGGATAATAGTAAATCATACAAGACAGAGAAGGAAAAAGACCTGCTATGGGGATATAAAGTTATAGGTCATGAAAAACCTAATAATCATAAGAATTATGTCAAAATTGCTATCCTTGATAGCGGTATTAATAAGTCACATAAAGAGTTTAAAGATTTAACTTTTTATGAGTACAATGCTATTAAACCAAAAAAATCTATCGAAGATGATTATGGTCATGGTACAGCAATTGCCGGAATAATCGCTGCAACTGGTGAAGAAATAAAAGGTATTTCACAGAATCCCATTATTTATGATGTCAAGGTACTAAATAAAAATGGCAAAGGAAAAGTTGAAGATGTTGTCAAAGGGATTAAATGGTGTATTGAGCAAAAGGTAGACATAATTAATATAAGTTTCGGATTTGGAAAAGACTACGATGAATTACGAAATGTTATAAAAATTGCTTTAGATAACAATATAACAATTACAGCTGCTTCTGGAAATACATTAGGTCTAACTGTTGAATACCCTGCAAAATATGAAGGCGTCTTATCGATATCCTCACTTAACGAAAAACTAAAAATTGATCCAATTTCAGCAAAAGGAAAAATTGACTTTTCTGCGCCTGGAGTAAATATTAAAACAACTGATATACACGGAGGATATACAAAGGTAAAAGGTACATCCTTTGCAACTGCGTTTGCAACAGGTGCTATAGGCTGTTTGTATTCTAAAAAATACAAATCTAAAGAGAATGTTCATCAAACACTCAAGAAAAATACAGTTGATCTTGGAAAGCTAGGTTATGACAGAGAGTATGGCAATGGGATGATTATTTGTAACAAGGGAGAGAATTAGATTGAAAAAGGTTTTAATAAAAATTCTTGTGTTAACATTGTTTTTGTGTGGAGTTGTTCCTGAATTTGCAAGTGCAAAATCAGGCGAAATTGATTCTGATGCTTTAAGAATAGAAGAGAATGCTAGTAAAGAATATGAAGTGAATGTTGAAAAAGAATTGGGGATAGAGCTAGAACAAGATATGTTAATGGAAGTTAAGGAAAGCCTAGATGAAGTTAATATATCTACTCAGCTTGAAGCTGAGAGTATGAATGTCCAAACTGACATGAAAATTAATCATGAGACAGGTGAAATCACAGTTGATGGTATTACAGAGTTAGAAAATGGGGAAAAAGAAACTAACAAATTCAACGTGTTAATTGAAGAGATTGAAGGAAATGATTTTACAGCAACCTTTGTGGATGATGAAACAGGAAAAGAGTATAAAGTTAGCACCATAGAAGCTCAGTCATCAATTGTTCCAGCAATAATAGTTGGAATTGTTTCTAGGTTTGGTATTCAATATGCTATTAAAAAATACGGAAAGAAGCTAATAATAAAAACTTTTAAAAAACAGGTAATTAAACAAGGTATAAAAAAAGTTTCTAAGTTTTCTGTTAGCAACAAACATCTTAGTAATGCAAAAGGTAGATACAGAAAATTTGATACCAAAAGCAAGAGCACAGTAAATAAATGGATAAAAGAAGCTTTACAATCTAAAAATGTTTCGTTTACTATAAACAATAATAAAAAACTATCCTTTGTCATCACTGCAAATCTGAAAAAGAAAATCGGAACAAAAGGTGAGACAAAAATAAAAATAGTTATAGGTTGGGATGGTAAAATATGGACAGCTTATCCAATCAAGTAGAATTTGATTATATGTTCACATCTGATGAGAAAGATATTCCAAAGAACATGAAGAAAGATCCATCAACAGCTCTAAGAGTAGAGGGAGAGTTTAAAATAGTTATAAATGGCGAAGTATATTTTGAAGAAAATATCGCCTTATTAGAATTTTATGCATCTTTGCACGACTGGATTAAAAAGATAAAGAAAAAAAACAAAGTTACAGAGTATAGATATTACACAATGGAGTATGAGGAAGACGACCCCATTATTTCAGTAATACCATTTGATAATAAGGCTCGACTCACCACTATTTGGGAAACTCAACAGTTATATAATGTATTCGATCTTAATTATATAATTGAACAAATGAAGGTATTACATGAAAACCTTGGACGTGACATTGAACAACATTATAAAATTTCACTAAAAAACTTTATTGGAAATATCCCATTAAGAAAATATTGAATAGAGAAAGGAACTCCTGGTTAGGGGTTCTTTTCAATGTTTTAGTAGGATGTTTTTAGAGGAGGTGTATTTTTGATTTTATATTTCTTAGCTGGTTTTATAGGAATCATAATAGCCACAATTATGCTAGGTATTGAAATCGAAGGATATACATTTTTGACAAGTTTTATTTTAAAGATGTTTGGGATGTCTATATTTGTAGGATCGATATGGCTAATAAATCAAAACAGAGAAGAATGCCCAAAAATAGCAATAAAAATGAAGAATGAAAGCTCATTGTAAAATTCGTCGTTACAAATATCTTTTATACCTATATCTCGAATTGCAAGCGGTCTTCCATCATTAATTACAAAAACCTTTATTTGATTTATTTTAGATAACTCATTAAAAGCATCATCTCTTGAACTGAAATTATGATAAAAATATCTCTTCCTTATTACTATTATCTATAAAAAAAGATTGTTCTATTAATCTTACATGGTAAATATCCCAAACTGTATTTAAAATGGGCTCAACAGTTTTTTTAGAGTACCCTCCAAATATTCTTATCAACACCACTTATATCGGACATTGAGCGTTCCATTAATGCAGTAGTAATATTATAATTGAATTGATTATTTTTAAAAAAATTTAGATAATCGAGAAATTCATTCTTCTGAATATTTTGTCTATAATCATTTAATAACCTGTTTAAATACGTCAAAATATTCAAATCAAAATGTACAACTTTACCAACTTTTATTTTCGGTAATCCCCTCCAATATAATTACTATCAAGAATCCACATTTTTGTATAGTCAGGAGAAATATTTTATAACCGTTAATTTCCCTATTTTTAAAACTTTCATTAATATTTGAATATTTTTATATGATCTGATTTATTAAAAAATTTTTCGAATATGATATTCTTTTCAATTGTATTATCTGCTTTAATTATGAGATCAATAATAATTTTAAGTTGTTCATTCATTGTATCCCCTTCACATCTGATTTTCCTTCAATATCCCTCAACCTACATTTATCTAATTAAATATTTTTTGCAGTTCTGCTGAAACTGTAATTAATCAAAGTGATAGCACCGATACCAATTGTTTAGTCGTATATTCTGGCGTCATCCATGGCACCTTTGTTGTGGATGTCTGGGAGAACCTCAAAATATTGTCAGATGTCTCACTCAAAGCCTAAGATGGAAATTTCTTCGAGTAGAATTAAATCTTATTCCCGGATGATTTCTAGATTTTCTTCAGAAACTCCACCCAGTACACGGATACCCAGTCCTGAACCTAGGACTATAAGGTCCATTCTATAATTGCAACACAGCACAAAAAGTCAAGTTTCCTAAAGAGCATTTCCGCTATACTAAACTCGTAAGGCAAGGAGGTGCTCGGTTGTCCTATCAAGAACATGAGAAAACGATTCAAGAAACATTAAATTATATTGAACAGCATCTGAAAGATGATTTACCGCTTCAAACTCTAGCGAAACACGCTGGTTATTCTAGGTTTCACTTTCACCGTATATTCAAGAAAGTGATTAAGAAGTCAGTTGTCGATTATATAAGGGAACGTCGAATGACCCAAGCGGCGAAGGATTTAATTCATACGGATCAACGGGCGATTGACATTGCATTGCAGTATCGATTTAGTTCACAGGAGTCCTTCACTAGAGCCTTTAAGAAGATATATGATATGTCACCCGCACGTTATCGGAGATTACTAAGGAATGTCATTGACAAGGAGGAAATGAATATGGCTGCAAATAAGAACACACCTACCGGCTGGATTATGACGGGAGAAACACCATCTGATTATGAAACAGGTCTGGATAACAGAATTGTACACAGTGGTACTACCTCAGCTTACCTGAAATCAAAAGATGAAAAAGCACGAGGATTCGCGACCTTGATGCAGCAAATTAAGTCTGATCGTTACCGTGGAGAACGCCTTCAATTTTCTGCTTTTGTCAAAAGCGAAGATGTGAAAGGTTCAGCTGGTTTATGGATGAGGATTGACCATTCTTCAGGTGAAGTTCTTGCGTTTGACAACATGATGAACCGCCCCATTACAGGAACAAACGGCTGGAATCATTTTAGTGTAGTATTGGATGTTCCAGTCAAAAGTGAAGTCATTGCGTTTGGCATATTACTACATGGTCAAGGTCACATTTGGATGGACGAACTTAGTTTTAAAATTGTAGATGAAAGTGTCCCCGTGACAGAACAAAATACTGTGGATCATTTAGAGGATGAACCAGTGAATTTAAATTTTGAAGGCTAGCAGATCGAATTTAAGAGGAGGTTCATTGTCATGAAAAAAATTGGTGCGATTTTATTGTTCGCTATGAATTCACTCACCTTTATTTGTGGCCTCGGAATTTTATTTGGTGAAGAGGATTAAAGATAAGCACCCATAGAACAAAAAAAATCAATTAAAAAAGATATCCCTATCACTATCTCTTTTTTATAGACTTGGTATAATAGAAAAAATCAGAAAAATGAGAATGCGATGATAAGGAATAGTACTTGCCGAAATGTTTTCAGAAAGTTGCTGGTTGATGAGAAGCAATAACAAAAAAGCAGGGAACTCACCTTAGAGTAGCCTTAGTGAAATGAAAAGTATTGATGTAGTTAAGGTCGGCACCCCACCGTTATATGGGAAGGATACAGATCAAACAATCTGTATCCGAATAAGGGCATGATAATGTTTGTTTATCATGAAACAGGGGTGGTACCGCGTAAGAAGAAGTCTTTCGTCTCCAAGGTAAATATTGGGGATGAAAGGCTTTTTTTATATTCTATTTTCTAGGAGGAATCGATGATGTTTAACCACAAAAAATACGAAAAGAAATACTTTTTGCCACCGAAGCTTACTTATGATTGGGTGAAGAAAGAAACATTAGAAAGTGCTCCGATATGGTGCAGTGTGGACTTACGGGATGGTAATCAAGCATTATCTATTCCTATGAACTTAGAAGAAAAATTAGAAATGTTTCAGTTACTAGTAGAGATAGGTTTTAAAGAAATTGAAATCGCATTTCCAGCTGCTTCTGATACGGAGTTTAGGCTGTTACGGACACTGATTGATCATCATATGATTCCAGACGATGTCACGATTATGGTGATCACACAAGCGAGAGAGCATATTATCCGCCGAACCTTCGAAGCCATTAAGGGAGTACCGAAAGCAATTGTTCATTTATATAATTCGACTTCAGAAGCGCAGCGCAGACAGGTATTTAAGAAAACAAAAGATGAAATTAAACAAATTGCCATTGATGGAGCTATTTTAGTAAAAGAACTTGCCGAAAAAACAAATAGTGATATTTATTTTCAATATAGTCCAGAAAGCTTTCCAGGAACAGAAGTTGATTATGCGTTAGATATTTGTAATAGTGTTTTAGATATTTGGAAACCGACACGAGCTCATAAAGCGATCATCAATATTCCGACAACAGTTGAATATTCAATGCCTCATATCTTTGCAAGTCAGATTGAGTATATACACAAAAATCTGTCTTACCGAGACAGTGTGACATTATCTGTTCATCCTCATAATGACCGCGGCTCTGGGGTGAGTGATGCAGAATTTGGTGTTCTAGCTGGCGCAGAAAGAGTCGAAGGTACATTATTTGGTATCGGTGAACGTACAGGGAACGTAGACTTGATTACCTTGGCGATGAATATGTATTCACAAGGTTATGATCCAAAATTGAATTTCAATAACCTAGAAGCGATTCGTAAAAAATATGAAAAACTAACAAAAATCACCGTTCCTGAGAGGCAGCCCTATTCTGGGGAAATGGTTTTCACCGCATTCTCTGGGTCACATCAAGATGCGATATCTAAAGGTATGAAATATAGAAAAGAAAATAAAGTTGATAAATGGGACGTTCCGTATATCCCAGTAGATCCCGTTGACTTGGGGAGGAATTATCAAGCGGATGTGATTCGAATCAACAGCCAGTCTGGAAAAGGCGGCATAAGCTATATACTAGAAACAAATTATGGCATTCAACTTCCTTATCAAATGAATGAAGCCATGGGATATGAAGCGAAGAAAGTATCTGATCAGGCAAGTAAGGAATTGTCTGTCGAAGAAATATATCATGTTTTTAAAGAACAGTATGTTGATTATCACCCTCATTTCCAGCTGCTTGATTATCAATTTCATAAAGGAGAGAAGCAGGAAGTTACCTTAACTTTGCTGAGAGATGATCAACAAATTGAAATACAAGGAACTGGCACTGGAAGTTTAGATGCAATCAGTAATGCGTTAAAAGCATATTTTCATCTCGAATATGTTTTGGAAGTCTATGAACAGAATTCTTTGGGCAAAGATTCCCAAGCAAAAGCCTGTGCACAGATTGGAATTTCATATCAAGGAAAAATGCATTGGGGTGCTGGAATTGATAAAGATATTATAGAAGCAACAGTGAAGGCCCTGGTGGTTGCAGTAAATAAACTAGAGGTTTGGATGTAGATGGAAAAAGATAAACTTGAAAAACATGAAGTGATGCAATATTTAAGAGAATATAACGAGCAAGAAATTTTTTATCAACAATACCAACAGAAAAAGCATGACAATCAATCATTGCAATTATTTTTGAAGAATTATGATAAACACAATTTAATGCATAAACAAATATATATTGAAGAATTTTTGCAAAAAGGGCAGAACGAATTTGAAAAGGAAGATACCATGTGGTTAGGTCAGGAGAAAGATATCGAAGTGAGAAAGTATAGCCGTTTTATGCCTCAATTGTCGGCTATCCATGATTTCTTTGAAATGATCTATGTTCTGGAAAATGAGATGTATGTAGAAGTGGAAGATAAAAAAATGACTTTAAAATCAGGAGATATTGCCTTTATTCCACCTGACACCATACACAAGCCAATTGTAATGGAGAATACAATCGCCATGCAAATCATGATCCGTAAGAGTACTTTTCAAAAAGTGTTTTTTAAAATGTTAAAAGGAAACAATGTCATTTCAGAATTCTTTTTGAATGCATTGTATATAAAAGAAAATAAAAATATTCTTATTTTCCATAGTCACTTGGATAAACATTTGCTAGATTGCTCTCTTCAACTATTTACAGAAAATTATAATCGGTTTCCTAGTTACCAGTTGATTATGAATAATTTGTTTGAGATATTATTATGTCTCTTATTAAGATTCAAACCAAGTCATATGAACGTCAATCAGGTCAAACAATATCGTGATATACGTATTATTGAAATGCTCCAATATATTCAGCAATGTTGTGAGCATATCACCATCCAGGAGATGGCAGAGAAATTTAACCTTTCACAGTCTTACCTGTCAAAATATATAGCTCGTAAGCTTGGCAAATCATTTCGTGCGATTCGACAAGAAATAAGATTGGAAAAAGCCTGCGAAATGCTCACTGGCAGCAATTCACAAGTAGATCATATTGCGGCAGCCGTTGGTTATCAAAATGTAGAGCATTTCATTCGTTTATTTAAGAGAAAGTATCACCTAACACCACATCAATATCGATTAAATAATAGATAATAAAGAGGAGAAATGATAATGTCCATCAAACAAGTAAAAGATTACTTTAAACAATATGATATGGATACTCGAATTCAAGAATTTTCAGTATCTAGTGCAACTGTAGACTTGGCTGCTTCTGCATTGGGCTGCGAACCTGAAAGAATCGCAAAAACACTATCCTTTCTAGTAAAGGGACAAGCTATTTTAATTGTGACCTCTGGCGATGCAAAAGTTGATAACAAAAAATTCAAGGAATATTTTAAAACAAAAGCTAAAATGCTTTCTCCTCATGAGGTCGTTGACTTGGTCGGTCATGAAATTGGCGGAGTATGTCCTTTTGCTATAAAGAATGGCGTTTCTGTTTATTTAGATATTTCACTCAAACGTTTTGAGACAGTCTATCCAGCCTGCGGGAGCAGTAACAGTGCTATTGAACTCACAATAAAACAATTAGAAAAATACTCCGGTTATTCACAATGGATTGATGTGTGTAAGGGATGGAATGATGAATAAAAAAATGGAAGGAAAAAGTGCAGTTGAAAATAAAAAAGAGCTAGAAACCCTTGATACACAAAGGTTTTTAGCTCTTTTACATTTACTCCCACTCAATCGTAGCAGGCGGCTTACTCGTAATATCATACACCACGCGGTTAATATGCTTCACTTCATTGACGATACGAGTTGAGATCTTTTCTAGCACGTCCCAAGGGATTCTTGCCCAGTCACTCGTCATCCCATCAATAGATGTAACAGCACGGATGCCGATTGTGTAGTCGTATGTTCTTGCGTCACCCATAACACCTACGCTGCGGATGTCTGGGAGAACCGTGAAGTATTGCCAGATGTCGCGCTCAAGGCCGAAGTTGGCAATTTCTTCGCGTAGAATCGCATCCGATTCACGGACGATTTCTAGTTTTTCTTCAGAAATTTCACCTAGTACACGGATACCTAGTCCTGGACCTGGGAATGGCTGTCTCCAGACAATGTCATCAGGAATGCCAAGCTCTGAACCTAGGGCACGAACTTCATCCTTGAATAGCGTATTGAGTGGCTCAATCAATTCGAACTGCATGTCTTCTGGAAGACCGCCTACGTTGTGGTGAGATTTGATTGTTTGTGCCGTTGCTGTTCCGCTCTCAATGATGTCTGTGTAAAGTGTTCCTTGTGCTAAGTAGTCGATTCCTTTTAGCTTGTCCGCTTCATCATCGAATACATAAATAAATTCGTTACCGATGATTTTACGTTTTTGCTCAGGATCAGACACACCTTTTAGCTTGTTTAAGAAACGATCTTTCGCATCTACTTTAATCACGTTCATGTTGAAACCTTCGCTAAATGTTTTCATAACCCCTTCTGCTTCGCCTTTGCGAAGAAGACCGTGGTCAACGAAAATACATGTCAGCTGATCGCCGATGGCTTTGTGGATCAATACCGCCACAACAGATGAATCCACACCGCCGCTTAGTGCGCACAATACTTGCTTGTCGCCTACTGTTTCACGGATTTTCTGCATTTCGATTTCAATGAAGTTCTCCATTGACCATTTGCCATCGCAATCACACACGCCGAAGACAAAGTTTTTCAATAGGTCATTTCCGTACTCAGAGTGACGAACCTCTGGATGGAATTGAACGCCATAGAAATTCTTCTCAGCTAAGCTCATGGCTGAGTTTGGACAATGTGCACTTGTTGCATCGACTGTAAAGCCTTCTGGTACTTCAACAACGAGGTCACCATGGCTCATCCAAACGACTTGATCCGTTGGAAGGTCTTTGAATAGAGCAGGTGTTCCGTTAATATGAATATCTGCTTTTCCATATTCACGTTGGCTGGCCGCTTCTACTTTCCCGCCTAAATAGTGAGTCATGAGCTGCATGCCGTAGCAAATGCCTAGAACCGGAATGTCTAGATCAAAGATCTTTTCATCACAGCGGAAAGATCCTTCATCATAAACACTGTTTGGTCCACCAGAAAGGATGATTCCTTTAGGTGCCATTTCTTTAATTTCTTCAGCAGTTAAAGTGTGCGGATGAAGCTCACTGTACACACCAAATTCACGAATACGGCGTGTGATCAGCTGATTGTACTGACTGCCGAAATCGAGAACCAAAATCATTTCATTTACTAAATTTGTCATGGTGTCACCTCTATGTCCAATATAGTTTTTTATAAACGCACAGAAAAAATGAGAGGAGAAAACCTGCTCTCAGTGTGAATCACGCTTTTGAAGCGCCCAGACTCACATCCGAACGCTTCAATTTCATGTATTTTAGAAGGTTTTAATATTCACCTATTCTAACAACAGGAAGGTACGCGGTCAAGACTATCTCCTGTTTATTAAATTTTCCCATAACTTTGCCGATTGCTGCCAAAGCGCCGAGGCATCCTCTCGCCGGTAGAGCGCACGTTCATAAAGCTGCGTCAGCTCTGACATATGATGATCTCCATTCTTCTCATCAATCAACGAAGCGAATTCTCTTAGCGTCATACCTGGCTTTTTCTCGATTCCTCTGCGCCCTAGCTGCTTTAATAGAGCTGCATACGCATAGAAGAATGCTTCATCCTCTGGCAGACGTTTCACCTTTCTTACAATAAAGAATGGCAGCCATCTTGTTCTGAATCGATAAAGCATCCAGCTGATGAAACCAAGCAGGACAATAGCTACTGCCGCATAACCTATAACCCAACCAACATGCACCATATTTGGCTTTGCCTGCGCTGTTTGTTCCTTTGGTTGTGCAGGCTGCTCTGTCTCCTGCTGCTTCGGCTGGTCTTGCTGCTGATCTTCACTTGCATCAGAACTAGACTGATCTTCTTCTTTTTGATCATCCGTTTGATCGCTTGAAACAGCTTCATTCGTAAAAGTCTCTGGGTTTGTAAATCCTTTTGTCGGTTCAAAGGTGACCCAGCCTCTGTTTGGAAAATAAACCTCTACCCATGAATGCGCATTGTTATTGGTCACTTCATACACATTGTTTCCATCCATTTGTGTTTCATATAACTGGCCAGACGTATACCCTTTCACCCATCTCGCCGGAATCCCAATCGATCGAAGCATTACAATCATAGATGTTGAAAAATTATCACAATAGCCAATCATCGTATCAAATAAAAATTGATCCACATAATCTTCATTACGACCAGGCACAGCGACATTCTGCGTTTCATATGAAAACTTCGCAGATCCTAAATAATCCTCGATTGCTTTGGCTTTATCATACATATTGTCCTTCGTTTCCGTTAAGCTGTTTGCCAAAGTTTTCACACGCTCTGGAAGTGAAGATGGAAGCTGCAAGTATTCACGGCCAACCTGCTGATTCACCTGCTTCTTTGTCGGTACTTTGATTCTCTGCAAATCCTCCAGAATAAATGTAGGAGATAAAAAGCTGACTTGATAGTTCCCTAAATTTTTGGGTGGGTTTTGCATAGACGGGACAATTTTCTCCGTTTTGCCCATGATTTGCAGCGGAATGTTTTCCATTGGCGTCAGCATGATCGTTCCAATAGGATAAACAGCATGATTAAATCGATAATCCGATTCTATATCAATTCTTGTTTCATGCTCCTCTGTTTTCACTCGCTCAGTAAACCACCGATTCGGCACAGTGTCGTCCTTTAGCCGAGTAGGCTTCGTATCATTTGAAGCATCCTCCCAGCCCTTTCCTGTGTAAATACTTTTTGTTTCTACACGAAAGTATGATGGCTCCTTTCCGCTCCATTTAAAAACAGGTGTGCGGTCCTCACTAAACGGTCCGCCTAGCGCCGAATCATCTGCACTATATCCCACTTTATTCTGCCCGGCTGTCCCATCTTGATTCGTGACCGCCTTAAAAAACGGAACAGGATCGGGCCATTTCGGATCAGACTTTGGCAAAGAAGCACCCAGTGACGCTGATAGAAGGACAAGCGCCAGCATAGGCAAAAACCACTTTAGACGTGTTTTCTGTGACACCCGAACGCCCTCAGCTGAACGCAGTCGATCAAAATACAGCAACCCAAGCAAACAAAAGCCAAATACCATAATACGAACGATTGCAAAAGTCGCATCATATGGCGTAAACGTATCAAGAATCGTGACATACACAATCGTCATCAGTAAAAAGAAAAAGATACGCTGCTGATAGACCACCCAATAATGTAGCAAGTAGACAAGCAGCCACAGCAAAATATAAAACAACAATGTGCGGAAAGACGGGTACATATCACTCCACATGCCCATACTCATTAACGTGATATTATCCTTGATATCAGCAAACAAAGCAGCCGGATAACCTGGCGCTGATTGATAAAAGATCAAATATAAGGCGAGCAAAATCAGTCCAGCACAAATAGGAAACGTCACATACCACTTCAGACGAAAGAACGTAAACAAACACGTAAGCCCGATAAAAATGATGAAATAAGACGTATGGCTCGTCTCTGTAAAATCTTGAAGCGGACGAAGCCACTCCCATAGCAGCAGAAAAGCTACAGCATAATAGATGAACAATTCAAAACGGCTTTGCCGCAGATGCGAATGCAGCATAAATGTTTGTCACCTCACAGTTCTTTCGTGCAGCCGGTCTTCAAATAAAAGGGTGATGCGTATTCCAGAGGCCTTGAGCCGGTCTACAAGCTGTTTTTCTTTTGTCGTGAAATGGTCAACGGCTTTCTTCACTAAAAGCACGGTGATGTTCTTCCTGTTTCGATTTCCAAAGAGACTTGCCGCAAGCTCCTCCTGCAGCTGACCCGTGACGACATATTTTCCTGAGTGCTGGTACTCACTCGCTGCTAACGGTTTATATTCTAGTGCGCGGGAAGGCTGAAGCTGCACCCTTGTTAAATAATAAAGCATGTCCTGTAAATGAAGTTCTCCTTGATCGACTCGAAAGGCATGCTGATCTCCTAGAGGGACAAGACCTGACGGCACTCCTTTTTTCACAGCCGTTTGAAGAACAGATGCCGCAATAGAGACGACTGTTTCAAAAACAGCTTGATCAGTAAAATCAGCAAACACAACAAGGTCCTTTGCTTGATTCTGTTCAAATTCCTTCGTCATCAGCTGGCCTCTTCTGGCCGTCGTCTTCCAGTCCACCCAAGCAAAACGGTCTCCTTGCTGATATTCCCGTACGCCTGTTGTCACATGGGCCGGTTCATTGAACCACGAGTGAACCGCTTTGCCTCCATTTTCACTCACTGACTCAGCAGGCTCTACAGGGATATCCAGCACTTTTGGGTAGACAAGCAGCTTTTTCTCTAACGGAATGATGATTTCTTTTTCAACAAACCCAAACATATCACCCGTTTTGATTCTAACGGCTGTCAAATGATGCTCTCCCCGCATGACATCATTCAATTGATAGGAAAATCGCCATGTTTTCCGAAACCAGGGAAAAAGCATTTGCTTCATTTCAATCTGTTCCTGTAAGTGAAAGGTATCTGGCGGAGCATCCTCTATCATGACGTAAACGTACGGAAATGGATGTGTCCGCTTGATTTCAAGGTCAACGGACAGCACATCCCCCGCCTTTAAGCGTGTTTGCTGTATTGTCCTCTTGGCTGTCGCGCGAAGCGGAACAAGTGCAAACAGCAAAGCATACAAAGCATATGGTAAAAATGCATAAAAAAGGAACCAGCTCACAAACCCTCCCTGAAACATGGCATAACAAAAGGCTGCCGCAGTGAGAATGATGAGCATCATCACCCTTAACCATAATGAAATTGTTACACGATGACGTGACTTCATTGAGTCATCGACTTTTGAACTGGCACGCCAATTTGCTCAAGCATTTGCCGCAGCAGTGTCTCCGCCTTCTTCCCTTCATATGTCGCTTCTGATGTCAAAATCATACGATGCGGTAATGTATAAGGCGCCAAATACTGTACATCATCAGGAATCACATAATCGCGCTGATTCAAAAGTGCATACGCCTGTGCCGCTTTCATCAAGGCGATCGATCCCCTTGGACTCACACCTAGATAAACAGATGAGTGTTTACGCGTCGCTTGAGCAATTTCAACAATATATTCTTTAATGGATGCATCCACATGAATGGTCTGAACAGCCTGCTGCAACGCATGGATATGTTCCTTTGTCATGACAGCTTGGAGCGTATCAATCGGGGATTGCTTCTCCTGCAAGTTGAGCACCTCCAGCTCCTCGAGCATGGTCGGATATCCCATCTGCAGTTTGAATAAAAACCGGTCCATTTGCGCTTCTGGCAGCGGATAAGTCCCTTCATATTCCACTGGGTTTTGTGTCGCCATGACGAAAAAAGGATCCGCAAGCGGCATCGTTTCTCCGTCCACTGTGACACTGCCTTCCTCCATCGCTTCAAGCAATGCTGATTGTGTTTTAGGAGAGGTCCGGTTGATCTCATCAGCTAAAATAATCTGCCCCATGATCGGTCCTTGCCTAAATTCAAATTCATTCGTCTTTTTATTGTAAATCGACACGCCTGTTACATCTGAAGGCAAAAGGTCAGGAGTGAATTGGATTCTCTTAAACTCACAGCCAATGGATTTTGCCAAAGCACGAACCATCATCGTCTTCCCTACACCAGGCACATCCTCGAGCAGCACATGCCCCTTCGCCAAAATCGCAACAAGGCTTAATATCGCAATGTCTTTTTTCCCAACCATGACTTTATTGATGTTATCTACGATTTTTTGTAAATCTGAATGCATCGGTTCATCAAATGCCATCCTGATCCTCCTATCACGTTTCTGTCAAATTTCATATAGTCTAACTTTACCATACAACGTGCATTTACATATAACATCAGCACGTATAAAAAAGAAGCCTTTTCACGATGGGAAAGACTTCTTCTCTTCTTTTGACTTACTTGCCGGCTCCATATGAACATGAGAGTGTAAAATATCATGCTCCTGCTTCATTCTTCGTTCAATTTCATCTGCAATATCATGGCTTTCTGCTATGTTCAAGTTAGGCTCGACCTCAACCACTACATCCACATGGACTGTACTTCCAAGATAACGCGCTTTTATATCCTTTAAATCGCCTACTCCTGGTGTTGCTTCAATGGTCTCTTTATATTTAGACATATCTTTGATATGAAAACCGTCTGTTAACGAATGAGAGGCATCTCTGAAAATCTCCCACGCAGTTTTACAAATAATTAAGCCAATGACAAAGGCTGCTAGCGTATCAATCCATGCCAGCTGAAATTGAGAGGCCATAATTCCTACAAATGTTCCAATACTCACATACGCATCTGATTTATTATCAGCAGCTGCCGCATGGAGAGCCTGGCTATTAATTCGTTTGGACAGATTGCGGTTATAAATATACACACCGTACATCACAACAGCACTTCCTGCTGCTGTCCAAGCCGCGATCATATCCGGCGTTTGATGCTCAGATGAGAAGAACGACTGGCCTGCACTCAGCAAAACTTGAAGTCCAACAAGCATCATGATAAAGGAAGCCACAAGAGACGCAATATTTTCCGCTCTAAAATGACCATACGGATGATCTTCATCAGGCGGCTTTTGAGAAATACGCAGCCCAATCAACACAGCAAGGGATGCAATAATATCCGTCGTGTTATTCAATCCATCTGCTGAAAGAGCCTCTGAATGAAACACATACCCAATAATGAGTTTGACCGCAGATAAGATCACATAGGCAATGATGCTGACCCAAGCACCTGTTTCACCTTGTCTTAATTCGTTATAGCGCTCCATGTCGCCGCGCCTCCTCACACATCACTTTTCTATTATTTATCTTACAAAGCAAAGCCCGTGTGGGTCTACAGCAACATGATTCGCTCATGTCAGCAAAATAGGATAAATAGAAATGTGTTGACCTAAGCAAACTTATTTTTACAAGGTCAAATGACCTCAAGACCTACTCCCATCAACCTTTTTCCAATTCTCTTCGAAATGGCCATATCGTCAAATCACTCTTCTTTGGAAAATTATCAGAATAATTTTATTTTGAGACACAACTTCCCTCCTTCCTTTTTTATGCTATTTTAAAAATAAACAGAGGGAAAAGAGGGAACATAATCTCTCAAATCCTTTCTACTTTTTAACATCATGTTAAGAGGTTTGAAATGTCAGTTTGATAACCTGTCCAATGCTGAATGACAATTCAGTATGATAAAATTTAAAATATTCTAAAAACAAATTCTCTATTCATGAGAAATGTTTGGAGGTAAAGAAATGTCCAACATGACAAACGGTCTTCAAAAAAACCTTAAAACAAGACATATTTCGATGATTTCCATTGCTGGGGTCATTGGGGCAGGGCTATTTGTTGGTAGCGGCGCTGTCATTCATTCTGCAGGGCCTGGATCCATTCTTTCCTATTCTTTTGCCGGACTTCTGGTGATCTTTATTATGAGAATGCTTGGAGAAATGGCATGTGCCTATCCGACAAGCGGTTCTTTCTCACAATATGCGAGCGATGCCATCGGTCCATGGGCCGGGTTTACAATCGGCTGGCTTTACTGGTTCTTCTGGGTGATCGTCATCGCCATCGAAGCCATTGCCGGTGCTGCCATTATTCAATATTGGTATGGAGATGCACCTGTTTGGCTCACAAGCCTTATCCTCACAATCCTCTTAACATTAACAAATATCTTTTCTGTTAAATCTTTTGGCGAATTTGAATATTGGTTTTCATTAATTAAAGTCGTCAGCATCATTCTCTTTCTACTCATTGGTTTTGCATTTATCTTTGGTTTTGGCGGTCATCATACTTCAGGTCTTGCCAATCTAACAGGGAACGGCGGTTTTCTTCCAAATGGATTCAGCTCTGTGTTACTCGGAATCGTCGTCGTCATCTTTTCCTTCATGGGAACGGAGATTGTGGCCATAGCGGCCGGTGAATCAGCAGACCCAGTCAAATCTGTGACGACAGCCACCCGCTCTGTTGTATGGCGTATTATCGTATTCTATGTCGGATCAATTGCTGTCGTTGTCACCTTGCTTCCTTGGAATTCCGCAAGTATTTTAACAAGCCCGTTCGTTGCGGTATTAGAATACATTGGTGTTCCATCAGCCGCTCAAGTCATGAACGTCATTGTCTTAACAGCTGTTCTATCTTGTTTAAACTCCGGTTTGTACACAACGTCCAGAATGCTTTATTCATTAGCAGAAAGAGGCGAAGCGCCGAAACGCTTTATGAAAATCAGCAAACGTGGTGTTCCTGTAGCGGCTACAGTCGCAGGTACCTTCTTTTCCTACATTGCTGTCATGATGAACTACTTTTATCCTGAAACCATCTTTTTGTTCTTAGTCAATGCATCTGGCGCCATTGCTCTTCTTGTTTACTTGGTCATTGCCGTTTCACAATTAAGAATGCGACGCAAAATCGAAAAAGAAAATCCAGAACAGCTCAAAATCAAAATGTGGCTGTTCCCATACCTCACGTACTTTACCATTTTGGTCATTTGCGCCATCTTGGCATCGATGCTGTTTATCGAATCCATGCGGCCACAGCTCATTTTGACGAGTATCATTACCTTTGGCGTACTGGCTGCTTATTTCATCTTTAAACCGAATAAAAAAGTGCCTGCAAATGCGGCGCTTGAAAATAAACACCCTTAATTCTCCCGCTGAAAAGCGGGTTTTTTTATTTTATTCACCTATTTGGATGTCCGCACTTATACTGTATCAAATTGAATTTAAGTGAGGATTAGTCAACATGAACCTAGAAAAATTTGTTGACGAGCTTCCAATTCCAGAAGTCGCGGAGCCCGTCAAAAAGAACCCAAGACAAACGTATTATGAAATTGCTATGGAGGAGGTATTCTTAAAAGTTCATAGAGACCTGCCGCCAACCAAGCTATGGACCTATAATGGCAGCTTGCCTGGTCCAACCATTAAAGCCAATCGAAATGAAAAGGTCAAAGTGAAATGGATGAACAAATTGCCATTGAAACATTTTCTGCCTGTCGATCACACCATCCACTCCGGTCATCACGATGAACCAGAGGTCAAAACAGTCGTTCATCTGCATGGCGGCGTCACACCAGCAAGCAGTGACGGCTACCCAGAGGCCTGGTTCTCACGGGACTTTGAAGCAACCGGTCCTTTTTTTGAAAGAGAGACTTACGTCTACCCAAATCATCAGCAAGCCTGCACATTGTGGTATCACGATCATGCAATGGCACTGACACGACTAAATGTGTACGCCGGTTTAGCTGGGTTTTATTTGATCTCAGATGCATTTGAAAAGTCTTTAGAGCTTCCGAAAGATGACTACGACATTCCTTTAATGATTATGGACCGGACGTTTCAGGAGGACGGCTCACTGTTTTATCCTAGCAGACCAAACGACACACCAGAGGACAGTGACATACCAGACCCATCCATCGTGCCCTTTTTTTGTGGAGAAACAATTTTAGTCAATGGAAAAGTATGGCCATATTTAGAAGTAGAGCCGCGAAAATACCGTTTTCGTATTTTAAATGCGTCCAATACTAGAACTTACGAGCTGCATCTAGATAACGACGCCACAATCCTGCAAATTGGTTCCGATGGGGGCTTTTTGCCAAGACCCGTTCGCCATCAATCCTTTAGCATCGCACCTGCTGAACGTTTCGATGTCATCATCGACTTTTCAGCTTACGAAAACAAAACGATCACTCTCAAAAATACAGCCGGCTGCGGACAGGATGTGAATCCTGAAACAGATGCGAACATTATGCAATTCAAAGTCACACGCCCGCTAAAAGGGAGAGTACCTAAAACCTTACGTCCAATTTTCAAACCGCTGCCAGCGCTTCGGCCAAGTCGAGCTGATAGAGAGCGTACACTCACACTTACCGGCACACAGGATAAATACGGCCGCCCTATCCTATTGCTCGATAACCAATTTTGGAATGACCCTGTCACAGAAAATCCTCGTCTTGGCAGTCTAGAGGTTTGGTCTATCGTCAATCCAACCAGAGGGACACACCCTATTCATTTGCATCTTGTTCAATTTAGGGTTTTAGACAGAAGGCCATTTGATACAGAAGTCTATCAATCGACAGGAGAAATCGTGTATACAGGACCAAACGAAGCGCCTCCTTTACATGAACAAGGCTACAAGGACACCATTCAGGCGCATGCAGGTGAAGTCATTCGGATCGTTGCTCGATTTGTTCCATACAGCGGCCGATATGTGTGGCATTGTCATATTTTAGAACATGAAGATTATGACATGATGAGACCGATGGATATCATTCAGTAAAAATGAAACCACTCTTCCACTAAATGCGTAGAACTTATGAAACTGCTGATTACAAAGGGGCTAACGGACATCCATTCATTAGCCCTTTTATGATCCATTTCAAAATGGAAAAATAAATCGCATGAATCATTCCTTTGAAGAGCGTTCCATACTTAAAAAGTTGACGCAGCAAACCGATAATACTACTATATACCCATTACATCTATCAAAAGGCACATAAGCCATAATGAACGAACAAATGGAAAATTGCGATAAAAAACGGAGGAGTTCAATTTGAATGAAGAAAAAGAGACTTGCCAGGTCAAACAAGAAACAGCGGCAGGTAACAGAGAGAAGCTTTCAATCCATGAGAACGAGAGCATTCGCTCAAACATTGAACAACTAACCATTGAACTCAGTGAACAAAAAGAATTCAATCACTTCATATTAGATGAAAAACAAAAGGCCATCAGCACATTATCTTCCCTCATCACAAAAGGCGATTGTGAAGAAGACTTAAAGACTCATTTTGAACAAGCATTACATATTGGACTTTCTGTCATAGAGATTATGGAGATTATTAAACACTGTACAAAGGTTGCTGGATTCCCTCACTCCATTAATGCCCTGTTTATCTTTCAGAACTTATTAGATGAAAACAAATAAAACAGAGAAAACGAGATGTCATCAGTCCTCTCGTTTTTTTATGTTCACTCATACTACTCTTTTTCTTTTCTTCTGTCACATAAGTAAAATATGAAAATAGCCCTCGTATCCCTGCTTAAAAACTGATTTTCCTTCTATAAATCCACCATTTCTCCAGCATTTCAAGTGACAAAATAAAAAAACGTCCAGTTATATAAATAACTGAACGTTTCATTTATCGATTGACAGTGAAATTGTTAACGATTCCGCCATCCTTCTCCCAAGCGGCTTCCACTGTTTTCTTCTTCATATTGTATTCAAAAATCGTTCTTACCTTCGCCTTTCGTCCGGTGTCATCCTTTAATTCTTTTGCGTTTTTTGCAACACCTAAGAAATAAACAGACGACCCGTCCGTAGAAAATTGCGGCTGTGCAGCACTTAAAATATGAACATCCTGGCTGTTTTTAACGAGTGTCGTCGTTTTTCCTGTTTCTACATCAAGCATCTTAATCGAGGATATTTCTTTTTCTTTACGAACCTTTACTTCTGTATAAATCAATTTCTTATGATCTGGAGAAAATGAAATATCATTGATCGTTTGTGAGATACGTGCAATGCGTTTCTCCTTCTCACCTGTTTGAAGGGTGATCTTCATGGTCGTTGGTTCAGGATCTCTTCCCTTTTCATTCGCTTCATCGGTTTTTTGATAATCTTCTTTTAAAGAATAATGCTGGATCGCCAAATCATTTGAAGTCGGATCATATGCAAAAGAACTCACCGTATCATCCTTGCTTTTTTCTGGATACAGCTCCCTCATTTTGTGTGTGTTCAAATCAAAAGACGCGACAAAAAATTGCTCTCCAGAATCCTTGTTATACCTTAGAAATAACTTCTTTCCGTCACCAGACAGCCTCATACTGTCGATGGAATCATCACTCGTAAACAGTGTTTTTTCTTCTTCAGATTTCACATTTAATTCCCGAATACTCACCTTTTGCGTGTCTTCATCCGTATACGTGTAATATAAAACTTGTTTCGTAGAATCATAAGCAATCGAAGGATATGCTGTCAGTTTCTCCGTATGAAGCGCCCGATCATGCAAGTAATAAGTATTGTTTAACTTTTGATCTGTAAATGAAACGAGCAATTCGTCTTTTGCATCTTGATTTGTTTTGACTTTCCCTGCATGTTTCGCCTCTTGCCCCGGCTTCATCATGAAGAAAAGAACTGCCGCAATCACTGCGACGCCAATAACTGTGATGATCCACCATGTTGATTTTTTCATTGCCTTTCAGACCCTCTCTACAAGAAAAGAAGCCAGAAAATGAACTTTTCCCGCTTCTTTGCATGCCTATGTATTAATAAGTGTAATGCCCTTTTACGACACCTTTACTTGTTTTATACCCAAGTGCTTTGAATGCTTTTGGACTTACGTCTAATACAGCATTTGGCATTCTGCCTACATCATATTTATATACTGTAATCACTTTATGTGGTTTCGCTTTTGTTGTCACTCTTAGTTTTGTACCTTTTTTCGGTACGTCAAAGCCCATTTTAGTTGCTGCATCCCAATGACCGAGTTTTTTTCCATCTGCGCCTTTTTTGCCGACACCATTGTACCAAGTAATATTGCCGCTTACTTTTTTTGCACTTGCTCCATGTGAGAAACTGAATGCTAAAAATAAACTAGCTACTGTTACGATTGTCGTGATAAGCTTTTTATTCATTAAGAAATCCTCCGTTTTTGGTTTCTGCACTCATTATACATGAAGATGAACCCAGTTATTTTACAGACACATTACAATTCAAATACAAGTTGACCACTTTATGACCGATAAAGTTCATAAATACTACCATAAACAGCCAGAACATTGTAAGCAGCCCCCCTCCTTCATTTTATATAATGAAAGTGAATCAAATTTAAGGAGGAATTTTCATGAAAAAGTGTTTCACCGTTTTGATTGTAAGTTTGGCCTTCGTTTTGATGTTTTCAAGTCTTCCTGCCTCAGCGGCTAGTCCTCGTCACGGCGCCATTGTGACGCAAACAGATGAAGCCAAATGGTCAGGTATCTCTGCTGATATTGTCCTGCCGAAAACAGCCACCATTAAAAATGGCTATGCGGACTGGTATCTCGGTCTCGGCTCTGCTGTTGTAGAGAGCGGTATTTCAAAAACGTCTTCTGGCTATAAGGTTTTTCTAGGCAGCGGCTCACAAGGCGGCAGTAAATACTGGAACAGCGAATACGATACAAGTATTAAAGATGGCGCACGGGTCAACTTAAAGCTCATCAACAATGGTGATGGCACGGTGTCACTATATGTCAATGGGAAATTGCGCTATAAGCAGCCTGTTTACAACCCTAGCCGTCTGAAAAACCTTGATGTTGTCAAAATGGTACATGGCGTACAGGATAATGGAACAAATAGCTATTCACAAGCAAGCTTTTCGAATGTACAGCTTCGTGCAAATACATCAGGAAGTGTCTATAAAAATTGGGACGGGTCAATCAAATCGTCACTTTTACGTAAAAATTTAGAATCCGGTGCCGCAGCTCCTAAATTCACCGTCATTTCTTCTATCCCATTAAGTACAAGCCTTTCAGCACAATAAGAAAAAAGCACCCCCCATTGGGTGCTTTTTATTGTTCACAGCTTATCAACACTTCTCTTTTAATCAAAACAAAGATTCGTGGTAACATAAACATACAACATTCGACGAAAAAAGGAGAACGAACGTGAAAAAAAGTCTACTTGTTTTCATGAGTCTGGTTGCAAGTCTCTCCATTCTAGCAGCATGCTCAAATACGACAAAAGAACAAAAACCAGAATCTAAGGCACTTCCAACGATTAATGAACGCATTCAAAAGGAAACGAAAGAAGTGATGGAGCAGTCTAAGCTCATCAAAGACACTGACATCACCGTTGATCAAAAGAAAAAAATCATTTCTTTAAACGTAACGGCTTCCTCTGATACCAATAGTGATTACGCTGAAGTCATCGGTTTAAACTTTGCAAAAACGCTGGCCATTGGAGCATCAACTGAAAAAGAAAACAATCTGCATAAACCTGAAAATGACAGCCTCGGCGCCCTCTATTCCTTTTATGACCTAAACATCACCGTGAAACAAGAAAACGGCAAGGTGCTGGCAAAGGGAACGAAAAAAACAAATGAAACAAAAATCACTTGGGAAAGAGCCCAATAATTGGACAAGAAAATCCTTTATGGATTTTCTTGTTTTTTTTAACAAAACTATTAACTTTATGAAAAGAATGCCGATTAGTAAGATTGTGTTGGTTCTTAAGTACCAATAATTCTTATTTACATATCGGAGGAAAGTATCATGAAAAGAACAACTGAATTTGTTTTAGGTTTAATTGGCGGTATTTTTGGATTTTTCGGCGCAATGTTCGCTCTTGCTTTCGGAGGAATCGATGCAGCATTTAGCGATTCAGGCACGAGTGAAATTACAGGATTAGGCTGGGCAGCAATGCTTTTCTCTATTCTTGCCATTGTCTCATCTGTCATTGTAAAGAAAAAAGCAAAGCTTGGTGGAATTTTATTATTAGTATCTGCTGTAGGCGGCATTATTTCTATTTCTATGTTCTTCATCCTTCCAGCTGTATTAATCATCATTGCAGGCTGCATGGGCGTGTTTAGAAAAGAGCCTGTCGTCAATAACACAACTGCATAAAAATAGAGAATAAAGCTTGTAGAGATTGCTCTACAAGCCTTTTCTCTCTACTCTTTGTAATTCATATTGAATGGCATCAACTAACTCTATTATGTTTTCATCTGTCCAAAGATCCAACATAAACAATATATCATTCACCATGTGTGACAAATCTTCTTGGCTCATCAATTCTTCTTTGTAAGCAGGGACAACAAAGAAATAGAGTAGATCAGCCAATTCAAGAACGACACGTACATCTTTTTCATCCATGATGGCTTTATGCAAAGAATGAATCAGCCATTTGAGATCTTCATGAATTTCAATAGGAACATACATCAATTGGTGTATTTCATCGGTATCCCTCTCACTTAGAATCCTCTCAGCAGATTCCTTTGAAAGAGCCCCAACTGTATTTGAAGATATATTCAGAAACAAGAATTCATGTTGATCCTCTCTATTAACCGTCTTGATTGACGAACCTTCCATCTCAATCACTCCCAATCCCTTATAATAATTCTATTATAAGGAAATTCAAGTTCGTTTTAAGTCACAAGAAGTGGATTTTATGTAATTTTAAGCTAACTGGTTTATAAAAAACAATCCAAAACAATTATTTTCTATTTTTATCATTTTTTGTTGATTTACAAGTACTTTTATCCTATTATAATAGTCATGATCAATATATAAGCACAGGACGCTTATATAAATTAAACAAAAGGGGATTTTCATTTTGAAGAAATTCTATGCTTTATTTTTAGCTTTAGGGCTAACATTTACACTGGCTGCTTGCGGCTCAACAGAAGATGTGTCTACAGGTGCATCTAAAGAAAAAGAGTCTACAAGCACAAAAACACAATCAAAAAACAAAAAAGACGATGGTTCAAAGAAAATAAATGCGAGCAAACACAAAACAACTGCTCAAGGAATGAAAGTAAACCTTGGCGAGATTAAAATTATGAAGGATAGAATCAATGTTGGGATGAATATCGAAAATACGACAGATAAAGTTCTAAACTTCTATCCAGATCAAGGTAAAGTTGTAGCTGGAAGCATGCAATTAGATGCCAATATGTTTATGACTGATGGTGATATTGGTGGCGAAGTTGAAGGTGGCGTTAAACAAGATGGTGTTATTCAATTCTTAGCTCCTGAGGGCAAAGAGATCAACATTAAAAATATCAAAGAATTAAAGCTGAAATTTGGAAATGTCACAACTGACGATTACATGAATAGTAAAGATGTAACCTTCACAGTTAAAGTAAAATAATTTGTTTCATTAAAGCCCTTGAATGATGAGGGCTTTTTTATTTATCATCACAAAAAAACACTTTCCTAGAAGAAAGTGTTTAAGTAACGTTCTCATTCATTTTTAGCGCTTCATAAGAATAACTGATCTTTCGAGAAGCCTCTTACACGGAACTCTCTTTTCATCGCCTCAGCCATTTCCACTTCACCCTCTGCCTCCAGCTTTTCAATGATGCGGTCATAATCTCTTTCGTGGCGATTTTGGCTTAATTTGAAAGCAGCCTGAACTTCATCAATGATGATCTTAAAACCTACAATGCCTTTCATTTGCTTCTCTAACAGTTCCTCAGACAACGTATCCCATAACACTGGATGTTCTCTGCGAGTTTCGTATGTCTCCAGCATTGTGGTTAATTCCTTAACCAGTTCCGATTTTTCAAGCAGTTCCGCCTTTCCATAAACATGAACAGCCTGGTAATTCCATGTTGGTACTGCTTCTTTTTCATACCATGAAGAGGATATGTAGGCATGCGGCCCTTGAAAGATGACGAGCGTCTTCTCGCTCTCTTCAAACGTTTTCCACTGAGGATTCCCAATCGCCATATGCCCTGAGATCACATACAAATCGTCAACTTGATGAAAACTCAACGGAATATGTGTCGCAATGGGCTTTCCATTCGATGTCGTCACAACTGTTGCAAATGAATGAGATTGAATAAATGATTTGATTTTCTCCATATCTTTCACTTGAAAAAATGATGGAACATGCATGTACCCTTCCCCCTTTTTGATCACCTCAATGTTTTGGTCATAATGAAATCCATTTGCTCTTCGTCCCCCATGAGAAAGGCGTGCACCCCTGTTTGAACAAACCCATGCTTTTGATAGAAAGCGATGGCCGCTCTATTGTGCTCCCACACCCCAAGCCAAACATCCCGTTTATGATGATTTTTCGCAATTTCAATGGCTTGATCGATTAAATATTTGCCTAATCCTTGCTTTTGAAAGAATTGCTTGATATAAATTCTTTCAATCTCTAACGCGTCATCGCCCATCTCTTCTGATTGGGCATCATTCATATTGATCTTCAAATAACCAGCTATTTCCCCATTCACTTGAACAAAATAAAACTGTGAAGAAGGGTGCTGTAATTCCTTTAACAGCTGGTTTAGGTGAAAAGCTGTCTTCACGTAAGCTTCGATATGTTCCACTTTGTTTTGATCCAGAAAGGTTTCTTTAAACGTATTGATCCCTATTTTCTGTAGCTCCTTTACATGTTGTACATTGCACCGAATGAAATTGACGGTCATAAAGTCGCCCTCCTTATTAATTAGTAGCTTCTCTTTATCCCTTTTTTCACATCTTCCCAGTCCTTTTCTATATTCTTTCGCACCCTTAGAAGATACTCATAAATCTGTTCCGCTTCTTCCTCAGAAAACCCACTGAGCGCCACTTGATTCGAATAATCATGTTCTCGTTTGATCATTGGGTAGACCGTTATCCCTTTTTCAGTTGGAAACAGCTTTTTGATTTTTTTATTCACACGATCCTCTTTTTTCTCAATAAACCCATGCAGTTCTAGCTTTTTGATAGCCCGAGCCGCCGTAGTTCGATCCACCTTAATCATTTCCGCCAGCTTTTCCTGAATGATACCAGGCTCCTCACAAATACGCACAAGATACAAATACTGCCCCTTCGTTAAATCGTATTCTTTAAATTCAATATTACTTATGGAATCAAGCGCACGAGCAATCACGCCGATCTCCCGCAAAATCTCTTTCATGTACCTCGTCTCCTTTTGTTGCATTTACAACAAACAACTAAAATCAGTATAACCAATTAATGTTGTATTTGCAATAAAAAACCCACCCTCCAATTGGAAGTGGGTTTTTTATTTATCACGCTTCTTTGATCCAAACACTCCAAACACGACGGCCAGTGCAACAATAATCGCTACCCATGTAGTGAAGCCCATATGATCACCGCTTTTCTTTTTAAAATACCGTATCGGGTAAAAACCCATGAAATCACTTACTCTTATTTTAACGATTGAAAAGCAGAAAAGGTTTCAATTCAGCAGCCCTGATACTTTTTATTGCATGTGATCAAATTCATGAAGACATAACAAAAACCCCTATATTTCAAGGGGTTTTCGAGGGTGTTACATCATTCCGCCCATTCCACCCATGCCGCCCATATCTGGCATTCCGCCGCCTGAGCCGCCTTCTTCTGGTTTGTCAGCAACGACTGCTTCAGTTGTTAGAAGCATTGCTGCTACAGAAGCTGCGTTTTGAAGTGCAGAGCGAGTTACTTTTGTTGGGTCAACGATTCCTTTTTCGATCATGTTTACCCATTCGTTTGTTGCTGCGTTGAAGCCTACGCCAATTTCTTCGTTTTTCAAGCGCTCAACGATAACAGATCCTTCAAGACCTGCGTTGTGAGCGATTTGACGAATTGGCTCTTCAAGAGAACGTAGAACGATGTTCACACCTGTTTGAACGTCACCATCAGCTTCGATTGAAGCGACTTTGTTGTATACATTCACAAGTGCTGTACCACCACCGGATACGATACCTTCTTCAACTGCTGCGCGAGTTGAGTTCAGTGCATCCTCGATGCGTAGTTTACGCTCTTTTAGTTCTGTTTCAGTAGCAGCACCAACTTTGATGACAGCGACGCCGCCAGCTAGTTTTGCAAGACGTTCTTGTAATTTTTCTTTATCGAATTCAGAAGTTGTTTCTTCTACTTGAGCACGGATTTGGTTCACACGTGCTGCAATTTGAGCAGAATCTCCTGAGCCCTCTACGATTGTTGTGTTTTCTTTTGTCACAACAACTTTAGACGCGCGGCCAAGCTGACCGATTTCAGTTGATTTCAGGTCAAGTCCTAGGTCTTCTGTGATTAATTCTCCGCCAGTTAGAACAGAGATGTCTTCAAGCATTGCTTTACGACGATCACCGAATCCAGGTGCTTTTACTGCCACTGCGTTGAATGTACCACGAAGTTTGTTCACAACAAGAGTTGCAAGTGCTTCGCCTTCTACATCTTCAGCAATGAGCAATAATGGTTTTCCTTGTTGTACAACTTGCTCAAGTACAGGAAGGATTTCTTGAATGTTTGTGATCTTTTTATCCGTAATTAAGATGTAAGGATTTTCAAGAACCGCTTCCATCTTATCAGAATCCGTCACCATGTATGGTGAAGCATATCCGCGGTCAAATTGCATACCTTCAACCACTTCAAGCTCAGTTGTGAATCCTTTAGATTCTTCAATTGTGATAACTCCGTCGTTACCTACACGTTCCATAGCTTCTGCGATTAGGCTGCCGACTTCTTCATCTGCTGCAGAAATAGCCGCAACTTGAGCAATTGATTCTTTGCCTTCGATTGGTTTAGAAATCTCGTGCAAGCCTTCAAGTGCTACTTTCACTGCTTCTTCGATCCCTTTACGCACGCCAACAGGGTTTGCACCAGCTGTTACGTTTTTCAGACCTTCACGGATCATCGCTTGAGCTAGAACTGTTGCAGTCGTAGTACCGTCACCAGCTACGTCGTTTGTTTTGCTTGCAACTTCAGCCACAAGTTTTGCACCCATGTTTTCAAATGCATCTTCTAATTCGATTTCTTTTGCAATCGTTACACCATCATTTGTGATAAGTGGAGAACCGAATTTTTTCTCAAGAACCACGTTACGTCCTTTAGGTCCTAAAGTTACTTTTACAGCATCTGCAAGTGCATCTACACCGCGTAACATCGCGCGACGTGCTTCTTCACTGAACTTAATATCTTTTGCCATAATAACGAAACCTCCTCAGTCTTTTTAAAAATTTATCTCAATTTTTTTATGTGATTAGCCAATAACGGCTAAAATGTCGCTCTCACGAAGGATTAAATATTCTTTGCCTTCATATTTCACTTCAGTGCCTGCATATTTTGAGAAGATAATGCGGTCGCCTGTGCTTACTTCTAACGCAACGCGCTCACCACTTTCAAGTACACGCCCTGAACCTGCTGCAACAATTTTACCTTCTTGCGGTTTTTCTTTTGCAGAATCCGGTAAAACAATACCGCTAGCGGTTTTTTCCTCAGATTCAACGAGTTCAATGATTACGCGATCGCCTAATGGCTTTAACATAAGAAACAACCTCCTCAATTTTTATATGTAGTCTTTTTTAGCACTCATCACCAGAGAGTGCTAACACATTTATTATAATAAAGAATGTCTTCTGCAATTTCAAGTAAAAACCTTTAAAAATTTTTACGCTTTCACGATCTTTTTTGATCTCAGATTCTTTCCTTTTCATCGAAAAAGGAGACTTGTGTTACAATAAATCTAGTTCTTTTAGTAAAGGGGTTTTCGTTACTTGAAAAAACAATATTGGTACATCATCTTAACGTATATATTGGTGCAGGTTTCTGCGTTTCCTTATGTGCTCATTATGAAATGGCTGGGATTCATTCAATCACCGATGACTCAAACAGAGCTTTCAAAATTATCAGGAACGTGGACAATCATCAGTTTTTGTATCGGATTGATCATTATTCTGCTCATCCTTCGAACCGTCCCAAAAGCTTCACTGCGAAATGAAGCGCCAGTTTCAATCGGTTCTGCTATCGCATGGATCATTGGCGGTTTCTTTCTTTCTCTCTTTGCACAATCGATTGCGGGGGCGATTGAACAATATGGATTCGGCATTGGCCGTGAGTCAGAAAATACGCAAACCATTTTATCCATTATGGATGCCGTTCCTTGGCTTGTCATTGTCATCGCCCTGATTGGTCCAATCTTAGAGGAAATCATTTTCCGTAAAATCATCTTTGGTGTGATTTATGAAAAAACGAATTTCTTCATTGGAGCACTTGCCAGTTCAGTGGTTTTCGCTGCTGTACACTATGATTTTCCCCATATCTTGCTCTATACCGCAATGGGCTTTACCTTTGCCTTTTTATATGCGAAAACAAAACGAATCATTGTTCCAATCGGCGCTCACATGCTGATGAATTCACTTGTCGTTCTTGTGCAGATTGAGCCAGTGAAAAAAATGATTGAAGAACAATCTCAAACCATGCAAATGATTATTGGAGGCTTTTTCTCATGAGAAACCCAGTCGTATGGGGCATCATTTATTTTGCCGTAGGTGTGGCTTTCACCTATATGGCCATTCAAAACCCAGGTGACATGTGGTCATTTTACAGTATTTTGCTGATGGTGTTTGCGGCCTATAATATCAATATCGCGCTTAAAATGTTTGCCTTCTCTGTCAAACTCAAAAAACAGCAGCAAAAATAAATTAAAAACCATTTTCCACTGTTGGAAAATGGTTTTTTTATGGAGGATGTATCTTCATGGAACATGAAAAACTTCGTATATTCAATGATCAGCATGAAACAATTGGAGCTGCCGCTCGTTCAGTTGTCCACGCCCAAGGCCATTGGCATGAAACATTTCATTTCTGGCTTCTTAAAAAAGAGCATAACACCATGTATCTCTATTTTCAGTTAAGAAGTCCCGCAAAAAAGGATTTTCCTTCTCTGTTTGATATCACCGCAGCGGGCCATCTTCTCGCAGATGAACAGCCTTCTGGTGGCTTAAGAGAGGTAGAAGAAGAACTTGGTCTTTCCATCCCTTTTGAGAACCTCACCTTTGCAGGTGTCATACAGGATGAAATCCATATGCCTTCGTTCATCGATCGTGAGTTCTGCCATGTGTACCTTTATATGAATCAAGTTGAGCACATGGAAGTTCATCTACAGAAAGAAGAAGTCGCTGGTCTGTACAGAGCAAAGCTGCTTGATGCGCAGCAGCTGTTAACAGGGACATGTGAAAGAATTCGAATCGAGGGCTTTCAAGTTGATGCAAACGAAGAACGACGTGAGGAAAGCATCGAAGTGGGTGTTCATGATTTTGTCCCGCATGTGCCCGCCTATTATGAGCACCTCTTTCACGCGATCAATCAATTTCTTATACAATAGAAAAAGCATCGTGATCCTCATTGGATCATGATGCTTTTTTATGAAACATAATGTTTTTCTTTCTCCTCTGTTTGCTGCATTTTGCGGTAGGTCACTCTCGAAATGATAATGCTCACTTCATATAAAACGAGCATTGGCAAGGTGACCATGAGGTGAGAAACAAGCTCTGGCGGTGTAATAAGTGCGGCAATGACAAGGAGGACAAAATAGGCATACTTCCGTATTTTTGATAAAAACATCGGTGTGATGATACCAAGTCTTGTGAGAAACATCAACACGACGGGCATCTGAAACAAAAAGCCAAATGGAAGTGTTAACTGCATCAGAAATGTAAAATACTCATGAATCCCAATGACTTGCTCTACATTTAAATCATTCGACATTCGCATCATAAAGTCGACGACAAACGGAAACAAAATAAAATAAGAGAAAGCCACACCGCTCAAAAATAAAAGCAGTGCAATCGGAATGTAAGCAAGTGTCACCTTTCTTTCTTTTTCATATAAGCCAGGACTCACAAACGCCCACAGCTGATATAAAATAACGGGACACGTCAAAACCAAAGCAATGACAAATGCGAACTGCATAAACACGTACAGTGGATCTGTAAGCTTAAATGCGTTCAGCGTGAGTGTTGCCGCTTCATCGGTATTTTGTAAATACACAATGACCGGCTTCGCGAGAAAAAAACCAGCCACCATAAAGGCGACAAAAAACATCGCAATGATCACTAAACGTTTTCGCAGTTCCACAATATGCTCCATAAGCGGCATATCTTTGACATTCATGAAGCTCATCCTATTCTACTGATCTTCTTTTTTCTTTTTTTCTTCCTGATCATCAGCTAAGCCTTTTGTGGCATTTTTGAATTCACGTAGTGTATCTCCTGCTGCTCTTCCTAATTCAGGAAGCTTTTTCGGCCCAAAAATAATGAGCGCTACAATCGCAATCAGAATCAAACTCCCAGGACCGATCGGACCCATTTGCTCCACCCCCTTTACCCCTTTTCGTCAGTCCTCCTGCGTAACAGAGTAATGCTTTAAGAAATACACAAGAGACTGAAGTTCAACCGCCAAATCTATATGATGAATTCGAATGTGTTCCGGCACATTCAATCGAGCCGGCGTAAAGTTAAGGATTCCTTTGATGCCAAGGGCAATCAAACGATCTGTAATGGATTGAGCTGCTACGGCAGGTACTGTCAAAATCGCAACAGGGATATCTCCTACCTCTTGAACATGCTCTTCAAGCTTATCCAAATCATAGACAGGCACGCCGCCTATCTCACTTCCTATTTTACTCTCATTGACGTCAAAAGCCATTGAAATTTTTGTATTATTATTTTTTATGAAATTATAGTGTAAAAAAGCAGTCCCTAAATTCCCGACACCGATGAGCATGACATTGGTCATTTCATCTTGGTCAAGGGTCTTTCTGAAGAAGGTCAAGAGATAATCGACATTATAGCCATACCCTTTCTTCCCAAGTGCACCAAAGTACGAAAAATCTCGGCGAATGGTGGCAGAATCCACTTTGACTGCATCACTAAGCTCTGCCGATGACACCCTTTGTTTTCCTGATGCATGCAGATTTTTTAAAAAACGGTAGTATAGCGGCAAACGTTTGGCTGTCGCTTGTGGAATTTTTGACTGATCTATATTCATATAAGGTCCTCCAACTTAAATATCAGATGCTCTGTGAAAATCACCGTTTTTCCCGCCTGTCTTTTCAATTAGATAGGTAGGACCGATGATCATGCCTTTATCAATCGCTTTGCACATGTCGTAAACGGTCAGTGCACATACTGAAGCAGAAGTGAGCGCTTCCATCTCCACACCCGTACTTCCTTTTGTTTTTACCTGTACTTGTATGTTCAGGATGTGCGCATTTCCGTCTTCCTCCCAATGAAAGGAGATATCCACGCCTTTTAGTGCAAGCGGATGACACATTGGAATGATGGTAGATGTTTGCTTTGCTGCCATGATGCCAGCAACCTGTGCAACAGACAGCACATCTCCTTTTCCAATTTCACGTTGCTCTATTTTATGAAACACTTCTTTTATCATACGAACACTTGAAACAGCAACGGCGGTTCTCACTGTAGACGATTTGTCACTAATGTCGACCATCTTTGCTCTTCCCTGTTCGTTAAAGTGGCTAAATTGACTCATCTTTCAACGCTCCCTCACTCAAATGATACACTATTTTTTCCTATCTGTCTTTCATTTGAATATGGCGATTGTATGTAACATTTGCCGGTTTACTGCTGATAAGCTACACTTAACATATTATAGCAGAGGTGAAGTTACATGATGATTCTACAAGTGAATCAGCTGTCCAAATCGTTTGGCGCTGATACCGTTTTAACGAATATAAAATTGGAAGTCAAAGCAAGGGATCGCATTGCCATTGTAGGTCGTAACGGCGCAGGCAAATCCACGCTTTTAAAAATCATTGCCGGTCAAATGTCTTACGAGCAAGGTGAGATCATCAAACCAAAAGACCTATCGATCGGCTATTTAGCACAGCATACCGATGTAACGTCTACACGTACGTTAAAAGACGAATTATTATCGGTTTTTGATCATTTAAAAGAGATGGAACAAGAAATGAGAACCATTGAGGAGAAAATGGCTTCTTCCACAGGTTCTGAGCTGGATGCCTTGATGAAAACCTATGACAGGCTGCAGCAGGAATTTAAAGATCAAGGCGGCTATCAATATGAAGCAGATGTCCGCTCCATTCTTCATGGACTCGGCTTTAGTCATTTTGAAGATGAGACAACCGTCCAATCCTTAAGCGGCGGTCAGAAAACCCGTCTAGCGCTTGGAAAGCTCTTATTAATGAAACCAGAACTCTTAATTCTGGATGAGCCGACCAACCATTTAGATATTGATACCTTATCATGGCTGGAGCAGTATTTGCAAAATTATACAGGTGCCATTCTCATCGTGTCCCATGACCGTTATTTCTTAGACAAAGTCGTAAACCACGTCTATGAAGTCTCAAGAACTTCGATGAAAAAGTTTGCAGGGAACTATAGTAAGTATCTTGAGCTGAAAGCAGAGCAGCTCGAGCGGGATATGAAACTATACGAAAAGCAGCAAGAAGAGATCTCAAAGCTTCAGGATTTCGTGGACCGCAACCTGGCAAGAGCTTCAACTACAAAGCGCGCTCAAAGCAGACGCAAGCAGCTCGAACGAATGGATCGTTTAGATAAGCCTTTAGGAGACGAAAAATCCGCAAACTTTCATTTTGATATTACGAGACAAAGCGGCAATGATGTGCTGAAGGTGCATGATCTCGATATTCGTTATGATGAAAAAACACCGCTCCTATCCTCTCTTTCTTTTCAGATTAAACGCGAGGATAGTGTGGCACTCATTGGTCCTAACGGGATCGGGAAATCAACCCTTTTAAAAACGTTAACGAACACATTAACACCAGTAAAAGGCGACATCACTTTTGGATCTCATGTCACGATCGGCTACTATGACCAAGAGCAGGCCAAACTGACATCCTCGAAAAAAGTGCTCAATGAGCTTTGGGATGACTATCCTCATATGAATGAAAAAGAAATTCGGACATGTTTAGGAAACTTCCTTTTTTCCGGTGATGACGTTTTAAAGCCTGTCCATGCATTAAGCGGTGGAGAAAAAGCACGCCTTGCACTGGCAAAGCTGATGCTCCAAAAAGCCAATTTTCTTATTCTCGATGAGCCGACAAACCATCTGGACTTAGATAGTAAGGAAATTTTAGAGAATGCACTAATCGATTATCCAGGAACCATCTTATTTGTTTCGCATGATCGTTATTTTATCAATCGTCTTGCTACGAAAGTATTTGAGCTGTCGCCTACAGAAACAAGAGAATATCTCGGTGATTATGACTACTATCTTGAAAAGAAAAATGAACAATTAGAGCTGGAAGCACTTCAAGAAAATGAGCCGCTTAAAAAACAAGCTGCACAGCCAGCAGAAAAGGCAAAGCTTTCTTATGCGGAAGAAAAAGAACTGAAAAAGAAAGAAAGACAAAAGCAGCGCAGAATCGAAGAAATTGAAGAACGCATTGCTGTCGTCGAAGACAAGCTCGGTGAAAATGAAGAGCTGCTATGTGATCCTGATATTTTTCAAGATCACGAGAAGGTCCAAGCCATTCAGACAGAAAATGATACGCTCAATCAAGAGCTGGAATCACTTTTTGCGGAGTGGGAAGAGCTGTCAGAAGCTTAAAGAGTGCCCTAAAAGGTACTCTTTTTTCTTTCAAAGAAAATTTATTATCCACAATGATACCCACAATAACTTCTTGATTATTCTTAAATACATTAGACTTATCCACTTTATCCACAGAGTTTTAATCACATATCCACAAAAAAGATCATATTTATACACATCCTCTTCATTTTAAAACAAAATTTTCTAACAATTGTGGATATATAACGTTTACATGTGAATAAATCGCTTTCATAAAAAATAAAAACCCCTGTAATCCACAGGAGTTTTCATTCATATGAGACTAGCGGTAGCCCTGGCTGGCCATTCATCGCCATATCGCCTCTGATTCCTTTTTCAAACGCAATGGTTCCAGCGGCAGCGATCATGGCTGCATTGTCTGTGCAAAGAGATAATGGCGGAATAATGACTTTCACTTCTGGCAGCTTCGTAAATGCTGAGGTTAAAGCTTTTCTTAGTCCTTTATTGGCAGCGACTCCTCCAGCTAGAACGACCTGCTTCACGCCATAGGCTTCAGCCGCTTTCAATGTTTTCCCAACAAGCACCTCAATGACGCTTGCTTGAAAACTTGCGGCCAAATTCTCTGGGGCAATCGTTTCTCCCTTTTGTGACGCATTGTGTAACGTGTTGATCACAGCTGATTTTAAACCACTGAAGCTAAAGTGATAAGACCCTTCTTCAAGCCATGCACGAGGAAGCTTAATTGTCGGCTCTCCTTCATGTGCTAACCGATCAATATGAGGTCCGCCTGGGTACGGGAGACCCATCGTCCGGGCCACTTTATCGTACGCTTCTCCAGCTGCATCATCTAAAGTTTCTCCGATGACCTCAAAAGATCCATGCTCCTTCATTAAAACAAGCTCAGTATGTCCGCCGGAGACAACAAGAGCTAAACATGGGAACTCCAATTCATCAACAAGCTGGTTTGCATAAATATGCCCTGCAATATGATGAACACCAACAAGAGGAATTTGATGGGCAAAGCTCAGTGCCTTTGCTGCATTGACACCAATCAGCAAAGCACCCACGAGGCCAGGTCCTTCTGTGACAGCAATCGCATCTAAATCCTTAAAGCTCATACCCGCCTGTGCCATCACTTCTTCTAATACGATGGTGACTTGCTCCACGTGATGCCTTGAAGCAATTTCGGGTACAACTCCGCCAAATCGTTTATGACTGTCTATTTGCGAGGCGACCACATTCGCCACGATTTCCTTTCCATTTTTGACAATGGACGCAGCTGTTTCATCGCAGCTTGTTTCTATACCTAATATGAATCGATCTGTTTGTTCACTCATTTATATTCACCCACATGACTAATGCATCTTCTCCATTATCCGTATAATAATTCTTTCGAATAGAAGCTGGTCTGAAACCGAGCTTTTCATAGAGGGATTGTGCTAGTGTATTTGAAACCCGCACCTCTAAAGAAAGATGATCTGTCTTTTTTTCTTTGCAAAATTCCATGACATATCGAAGCAATGCTTCCCCGTAGCCTTTTCCTCTATGCTCAGGGAGAATCGCAATGTTCGTAATTTGTGCATCGTCCATGACAATCCAGACCCCGCAATACCCAACAGGCTGCTTATCTTCTCCAATGAGGAAATAATGGCTGTATTGGTTATGAAGAATCTCATAGACAAACGATTCCTTTTTCCAAGGCGCTGTAAACGAATGCACTTCAATCGTATACACCTCTGGAATATCCGCTACTGTCATTTGTCGTATCTCTGCTATGTGAAGATTATTTTTGTCCTTCAAGCCATTTCACTTCCGCTTCTGCCAAACGAATATAGTTAGGAACAAGCTGATGGACATCTTCAGCAGGACGATCTGCGCCTAAAAATGCAAGCACTGAAGGTCTTGGGTTATGAAATGTCCCCTCTCCCAGTACAGCCGTTTCTCCTAAAATGGAGCGAATGCTCTCTTCATGAAGATGCACATCTTGTCCAAGAAATAGAACAGGCTTTCCTGTCTGCTTCAGTTCATGAAGCCAATCCGTGAGCAAGATATTTTGATCTGGTTCTACCTCTTTGATCTTACCCTTTTCAAACATATATAGTCCGGTATAAACTTGTCCTCTTCTCGCATCAAATAGAGGTGAGATATACCCATCAAAATATTGGCCATTTGCCGCAAGTGTTTCTAAACTCGAAACAGCTGATATCGGGATAGACAGCGTCCACGCAAGTGTTTTTGCGATGGTAACACCGATTCTGACGCCAGTGTAAGAACCAGGTCCTTTTGCTACAACGATTTTGCTTAATTCGCTTGGTGATACACCACATTCTTTCATCAATGCTTCAACAGTAGGCATCGCTCGGACGGAATGGTTCTTTTTTAAATACGTAATGCTCTCGCCAATCACAGTGAAATCTCTTACAAGAGCAATTCCTAGTGTATGGTTTGATGTATCAATGGCCAGTATGGTCAAATTCTTTCATCTCCTTACAAAGGGTCTCATAACGCTCCCCTTTTGCATCAAACGTGAGATGCCGTTCTTCTTCACGTTCTGTTCTCAGCATTTCTATTTTTAAATAGGAAGAAGGCAATTGAGGCTCAATAAGATGTGCCCATTCAACCAAGCATATACCTTCACCCTCAAAATATTCTTCGAGTCCGATCTCTTCATCTGCATCTTCCATGCGATACACATCCATATGATAAAGTGGCAGTCTGCCATCAGTATATTCTTTAATAATTGTAAAGGTGGGGCTGTTGACGATACGGGTAATTCCTAAGCCTTCCGCAAAACCTTTTGAAAAAGTGGTTTTGCCTGCACCTAAATCTCCTTCTAATGTCAATACATCGCCTGGCATCACAAGTTTGGCCAAAGCAGCGGCAATTCGTTTCGTCTCATCCGCACCTTTTGTCGTCCATGTTAATTTCACCGGTGATGTCACCTCATTTCTTAAAATGATTATATCCTTTTTTCATTAACATTGTTTGTTGATCATTGTCTTTTAACATAACACTGGCTGCTTGATCATCTTTGACTTGTCCAATACGTGTGATCTGAATGCCTTCTTTTTGACATTGCGATTCAAAGCTTTCCCAATCAGATTCTGGTATCGTACCAGTCAAAACAAAATCTTCTCCCCCAAACAAAACCCATTCAAGCCAGTCTTTGCGGAGCACCTGTAGATCTGGATGAATTGGAAGCTTATCAGCTTCTATCTCGATCATCACACAGCTCGCTTCGGCTATTTCATTCAACTCACTCGCTAGTCCATCACTCACATCATTCAAGGTCACACGCGGGAAACTTGAACAAATGTGTCCAGCAGCAATATGAGGCTGAGGCATTTTATGACGCTTAAGAAAAAAATCAGTATCGACCGCCTTAGAAGAGGCTGCTTTGTTTAAGATTGATAACCCAGCAGCTGATGAACCGAGTTCACCTGTGACAAAGACAACGTCTCCAGTCTGCGCACTGTGACGATAACAAGCTTTTCCCTTTGAAACCTCACCAATCACAGTCACGGTAATGACAAAGTCACTGCGGGTGGCCACTGTATCTCCACCAATCAAATCCATATGATAAGAGTCAGCCAACGCTTTCATTCCCTCGTAAAGTTCCGTGACGATTGTCTCATCACCATGAGGCGGGATCGCAATTGAAACAAGATAATACTTTGGGGTCCCTCCCATTGCAGCGATATCACTGACATTGACTGCCACTGCCTTAAAGCCAACTTCAAATGGTGTGGAAAAGTCAAAACGAAAATGAATATGCTCCACCATTGTATCAACACAAACGACCTCTTCACAATGTGAATGAGGTTGATAAACACTTGCATCATCACCGATGCCCATGATCAAAGAGCGCTGATATGTATCTTTTGGTGTGATTCGGCGAATAAGATCAAATTCATCCATAAAAAGACAGCCCCTTCTTGCAATCAATTGGTTAAGTAGACATGAGGTCAAACACAGTTAGTATTAGTGTAGCGAATATAAGTCTCAGTTCCAACTAAAAATGATATAAAGAAAGCCTGGTGTGAAAAAACCAGGCTGAGTTGAGGTAATCTATCTATTCTTTCTTATAGTGTAGCCAAACACAAATCATTTCATTGCAACTTGGGCACTTGTAGAAAGAAAAAGACATAAAAAAAAACGAAACTATACGTTTTCGTTTACAAGTCATAAAAATGGCGGTCCGGACGGGACTCGAACCCGCGACCTCCTGCGTGACAGGCAGGCATTCTAACCAACTGAACTACCGGACCATTTTGGTTGCGGGGGCAGGATTTGAACCTGCGACCTTCGGGTTATGAGCCCGACGAGCTACCGAACTGCTCCACCCCGCGATGATATAAAGATAACAAGCTTGGCGGCGTCCTACTCTCACAGGGGGAAACCCCCAACTACCATCGGCGCTGAAGAGCTTAACTTCCGTGTTCGGTATGGGAACGGGTGTGACCTCTTCGCTATCGCCACCAAACCTGATGGAGAGAATGTTCTCTCAAAACTAGATAACAATGTTCATGCTTCACATTAGAATATAGGTTAAGTCCTCGATCTATTAGTATCTGTCAGCTCCACGTGTCACCACGCTTCCACCTCAGACCTATCAACCTGATCATCTTTCAGGGATCTTACTTCCTTGCGGAATGGGAAATCTCATCTTGAGGGGGGCTTCATGCTTAGATGCTTTCAGCACTTATCCCGTCCGCACATAGCTACCCAGCGATGCCCTTGGCAGAACAACTGGTACACCAGCGGTGCGTCCATCCCGGTCCTCTCGTACTAAGGACAGCTCCTCTCAAATTTCCTGCGCCCGCGACGGATAGGGACCGAACTGTCTCACGACGTTCTGAACCCAGCTCGCGTACCGCTTTAATGGGCGAACAGCCCAACCCTTGGGACCGACTACAGCCCCAGGATGCGATGAGCCGACATCGAGGTGCCAAACCTCCCCGTCGATGTGGACTCTTGGGGGAGATAAGCCTGTTATCCCCGGGGTAGCTTTTATCCGTTGAGCGATGGCCCTTCCATGCGGAACCACCGGATCACTAAGCCCGACTTTCGTCCCTGCTCGACTTGTAGGTCTCGCAGTCAAGCTCCCTTGTGCCTTTACACTCTGCGAATGATTTCCAACCATTCTGAGGGAACCTTTGGGCGCCTCCGTTACATTTTAGGAGGCGACCGCCCCAGTCAAACTGCCCACCTGACACTGTCTCCCTGCCCGATAAGGGCAGCGGGTTAGAAGGTCAATACAGCCAGGGTAGTATCCCACCGATGCCTCCACCGAAGCTAGCGCTCCGGTTTCCAAGGCTCCTACCTATCCTGTACAAGCTGTACCAACATTCAATATCAGGCTGCAGTAAAGCTCCACGGGGTCTTTCCGTCCTGTCGCGGGTAACCTGCATCTTCACAGGTACTATAATTTCACCGAGTCTCTCGTTGAGACAGTGCCCAGATCGTTGCGCCTTTCGTGCGGGTCGGAACTTACCCGACAAGGAATTTCGCTACCTTAGGACCGTTATAGTTACGGCCGCCGTTTACTGGGGCTTCAATTCGCACCTTCGCTTACGCTAAGCGCTCCTCTTAACCTTCCAGCACCGGGCAGGCGTCAGCCCCTATACTTCGCCTTACGGCTTCGCAGAGACCTGTGTTTTTGCTAAACAGTCGCCTGGGCCTATTCACTGCGGCTTCTCGGGGCTTTAACACCCTAAGAAGCACCCCTTCTCCCGAAGTTACGGGGTCATTTTGCCGAGTTCCTTAACGAGAGTTCTCTCGATCACCTTAGGATTCTCTCCTCGCCTACCTGTGTCGGTTTGCGGTACGGGCACCTCTCACCTCGCTAGAGGCTTTTCTTGGCAGTGTGGAATCAGGAACTTCGCTACTAAATTTCGCTCGCCATCACAGCTCAGCCTTTACGGGAAACGGATTTGCCTATTTCCCAGCCTAACTGCTTGGACGCGGATATCCAATACCGCGCTTACCCTATCCTCCTGCGTCCCCCCATTGCTCAAATGGTGAGGAGGTGGTACAGGAATATCAACCTGTTGTCCATCGCCTACGCCTTTCGGCCTCGGCTTAGGTCCCGACTAACCCTGAGCGGACGAGCCTTCCTCAGGAAACCTTAGGCATTCGGTGGACGGGATTCTCACCCGTCTTTCGCTACTCATACCGGCATTCTCACTTCTAAGCGCTCCACCAGTCCTTCCGGTCTGGCTTCACAGCCCTTAGAACGCTCTCCTACCACTGTTCGTAAGAACAGTCCGCAGCTTCGGTGATACGTTTAGCCCCGGTACATTTTCGGCGCAGAGTCACTCGACCAGTGAGCTATTACGCACTCTTTAAATGGTGGCTGCTTCTAAGCCAACATCCTGGTTGTCTAAGCAACTCCACATCCTTTTCCACTTAACGTATACTTTGGGACCTTAGCTGGCGGTCTGGGCTGTTTCCCTTTCGACTACGGATCTTATCACTCGCAGTCTGACTCCCAAGGATAAGTCATCGGCATTCGGAGTTTGACTGAATTCGGTAACCCGGTAGGGGCCCCTAGTCCAATCAGTGCTCTACCTCCGAGACTCTTACCTTGAGGCTAGCCCTAAAGCTATTTCGGAGAGAACCAGCTATCTCCAGGTTCGATTGGCATTTCACCCCTACCCACACCTCATCCCCGCACTTTTCAACGTGCGTGGGTTCGGGCCTCCATTCAGTGTTACCTGAACTTCACCCTGGACATGGGTAGATCACCTGGTTTCGGGTCTACGACCACGTACTCATGCGCCCTATTCAGACTCGCTTTCGCTGCGGCTCCGCATCTTCTGCTTAACCTTGCACGGGATCGTAACTCGCCGGTTCATTCTACAAAAGGCACGCCATCACCCGTTAACGGGCTCTGACTACTTGTAGGCACACGGTTTCAGGATCTATTTCACTCCCCTTCCGGGGTGCTTTTCACCTTTCCCTCACGGTACTGGTTCACTATCGGTCACTAGGGAGTATTTAGCCTTGGGAGATGGTCCTCCCGGATTCCGACGGAATTTCACGTGTTCCGCCGTACTCAGGATCCACTCTGGAGAGAACAACATTTCAGTTACAGGGCTGTTACCTTCTTTGGCGGGCCTTTCCAGACCTCTTCGCTTATATCGTTCCTTTGTAACTCCGTATAGAGTGTCCTACAACCCCAAGAGGCAAGCCTCTTGGTTTGGGCTGTTCCCGTTTCGCTCGCCGCTACTCAGGGAATCGCATTTGCTTTCTCTTCCTCCGGGTACTTAGATGTTTCAGTTCCCCGGGTATGCCTTCTCATACTCTATGTATTCAAGTATGGATACTACTCCATTACGAGCAGTGGGTTTCCCCATTCGGAAATCTCCGGATCAAAGCTTGCTTACAGCTCCCCGAAGCATATCGGTGTTCGTCCCGTCCTTCATCGGCTCCTAGTGCCAAGGCATCCACCGTGCGCCCTTTCTAACTTAACCATTTCTTACTTTAGAAAGAATCACTATGTGTGATGAACTTTGCATTGCATTCAATGTGAATGTATTACTTATTGTTATCTAGTTTTCAAAGAACAATCCTGTCTCGCTAGAGACATGTTTTGAAGGAATGATCCTTCAAAACTAAACAAGACGAAAACGTACGCTGCTCCATATATCCTTAGAAAGGAGGTGATCCAGCCGCACCTTCCGATACGGCTACCTTGTTACGACTTCACCCCAATCATCTGCCCCACCTTCGGCGGCTGGCTCCATAAAGGTTACCTCACCGACTTCGGGTGTTGCAAACTCTCGTGGTGTGACGGGCGGTGTGTACAAGGCCCGGGAACGTATTCACCGCGGCATGCTGATCCGCGATTACTAGCGATTCCAGCTTCACGCAGTCGAGTTGCAGACTGCGATCCGAACTGAGAACAGATTTATGGGATTGGCTAAACCTTGCGGTCTTGCAGCCCTTTGTTCTGTCCATTGTAGCACGTGTGTAGCCCAGGTCATAAGGGGCATGATGATTTGACGTCATCCCCACCTTCCTCCGGTTTGTCACCGGCAGTCACCTTAGAGTGCCCAACTGAATGCTGGCAACTAAGATCAAGGGTTGCGCTCGTTGCGGGACTTAACCCAACATCTCACGACACGAGCTGACGACAACCATGCACCACCTGTCACTCTGTCCCCGAAGGGAAAGCCCTATCTCTAGGGTTGTCAGAGGATGTCAAGACCTGGTAAGGTTCTTCGCGTTGCTTCGAATTAAACCACATGCTCCACCGCTTGTGCGGGCCCCCGTCAATTCCTTTGAGTTTCAGTCTTGCGACCGTACTCCCCAGGCGGAGTGCTTAATGCGTTAGCTGCAGCACTAAGGGGCGGAAACCCCCTAACACTTAGCACTCATCGTTTACGGCGTGGACTACCAGGGTATCTAATCCTGTTCGCTCCCCACGCTTTCGCTCCTCAGCGTCAGTTACAGACCAGAGAGTCGCCTTCGCCACTGGTGTTCCTCCACATCTCTACGCATTTCACCGCTACACGTGGAATTCCACTCTCCTCTTCTGCACTCAAGTTTCCCAGTTTCCAATGACCCTCCCCGGTTGAGCCGGGGGCTTTCACATCAGACTTAAGAAACCGCCTGCGAGCCCTTTACGCCCAATAATTCCGGACAACGCTTGCCACCTACGTATTACCGCGGCTGCTGGCACGTAGTTAGCCGTGGCTTTCTGGTTAGGTACCGTCAAGGTGCGAGCAGTTACTCTCGCACTTGTTCTTCCCTAACAACAGAGCTTTACGATCCGAAAACCTTCATCACTCACGCGGCGTTGCTCCGTCAGACTTTCGTCCATTGCGGAAGATTCCCTACTGCTGCCTCCCGTAGGAGTCTGGGCCGTGTCTCAGTCCCAGTGTGGCCGATCACCCTCTCAGGTCGGCTACGCATCGTCGCCTTGGTGAGCCATTACCCCACCAACTAGCTAATGCGCCGCGGGTCCATCTGTAAGTGACAGCCGAAACCGTCTTTCATCCTTGAACCATGCGGTTCAAGGAACTATCCGGTATTAGCTCCGGTTTCCCGGAGTTATCCCAGTCTTACAGGCAGGTTACCCACGTGTTACTCACCCGTCCGCCGCTAACATCCGGGAGCAAGCTCCCTTCTGTCCGCTCGACTTGCATGTATTAGGCACGCCGCCAGCGTTCGTCCTGAGCCAGGATCAAACTCTCCGAGGTATGCAGGATGCATATCACACATGCGTTGCTACACGACGTAGCGAACTTAGCATGTGATCATTTCCTGCCTCGCCAGTTTGACTGACTACCTATGAAGTATCATAGGATTTTTTTATAAAAACTCGAATTAACAGGTACGTTTTGTCTTGTTTAGTTTTCAAAGATCATGTTCAAAATGGAGCGGGTGATGAGAATCGAACTCACGACATCAGCTTGGAAGGCTGAGGTTTTACCACTAAACTACACCCGCGTGGTTTGTGTTGGCGCGCCCGAGAGGAGTCGAACCCCTAACCTTTTGATCCGTAGTCAAACGCTCTATCCAATTGAGCTACGGGCGCTTAATCAGGCGACTTAATTATCTTAACATATCGTTTTTCTTAAGTCAACATCTTTTTAAAATTTGTTTGCCGCATGTGTGTGAACGTCTTCGTTTCAAATACGTCATCAGCGACGAATAAAAATATACCATGAATCACATAAAAGGGTCAATACATTTTTCTAAAAAAGTTTCATGTTTTTTAAAATTGATTTTTTCTTAGATCAATAGACATGTAATAGCCCTATTTTCTTCTCTTTCTTCATAATTCCAATGATTCTTAAATAAAATCTTTCTAAATACAAAGGAGGACAAAACATGGCCACATAGAATTTTTATTTATTGGAAAATTCTTAAAACTTTTCCAGACATTTAAAGGAGGTAGGAGATGATGAAAAAGTTTATCGCTTTTCAAATCATGATCGCTTTGGTGATAGGAGCTCTTATCGGCCATTTCTTCCCTGACTTCGGAATGGCACTCAGGCCAATTGGAGATGGATTCATCAGGCTGATTAAAATGATCGTTGTTCCAATCGTTTTCTCTACCATTGTTATTGGTGCAGCCGGCAGCGGCGGCATGAAGAAAATGGGCAGCCTTGGATTAAAGACGATCATTTGGTTTGAGGTCATCACAACCATCGTTCTTGGGATCGGATTATTATTGGCAAACGGGCTAAAGCCTGGCGTTGGCCTCGATTTCTCTAAATTAGCTAAGAAAGATATTGGGGAATTAGATGGTTATACGGAGAAGGTCGTTGACTTTAAACAAATGGTATTAGATATCATTCCAACCAATATCGTCGATGTTATGGCTCAGAATGATTTACTTGCTGTCATTTTCTTCGCCATCTTATTTGGTGTAGCGGCAAGCGGCATCGGTAAAGCCTCTGCTCCTGTTCTCACCTTCTTTGAATCAGTGGCACAAATTATGTTTAAGCTCACACAGATGGTGATGGTGACAGCACCTATTGGGGTTCTTGCATTAATGGCTGCTTCTGTCGGCCAATATGGCATTGTTTTATTAATCCCAATGATGAAGCTTGTCGGAACAGTATTTTTAGGATTATTCATTATTCTCTTTGCTTTATTCCCTCTGGTCGCACTGATCTTCCGTTTTAACTACTTCGAAGTATTAAAAATGATTTGGGATCTGTTCCTTGTTGCCTTCTCTACTACGAGTACTGAAACTGTCCTTCCTCAATTGATGGAACGAATGGAGAAATACGGGTGTCCAAAAAGAATTGTTTCCTTTGTGATTCCATCTGGTCTTTCTCTCAATTGTGACGGATCAAGTTTATATTTATCGGTTGCCTGCGTATTCCTTGCACAAGCGTTTGGTGTCGACATGAGTCTGTCACAGCAGCTTTTAATGATGCTTGTTCTTGTGTTAACGAGTAAAGGTATTGCAGCTGTGCCATCCGGTTCACTCGTTGTTCTTTTGGCAACCGCTCATGCAGTAGGTCTTCCCGCAGAAGGCGTTGCCATCATAGCCGGTGTTGACCGAATTATGGATATGGCACGAACAGGCGTGAATGTTCCAGGGCATGCCGTTGCATGTATTGTCGTATCTAAATGGGAAAAAGTATTCCGTGAGTCGGCGTGGGAAGTTCCAAAAGCAGGTGAAGAAACAAAAGGGATGTAATGTGATATGAAGGAAAGGGTTCGCCCTTTCCTTTTTTATGCTAAAAATGTTTGCTTTAGTACGGCTTTTCCTTGAGGATGCAGCTGTACTTCTGCATATGCCCCATTAATCAGCGTCATTTGCGGCGGGACATGCCCACAATCTATGTCGTAAAAAATGGGGATTTGTAATTCCTTTTGTAATTCTTCATATACATCCTGATACTGATACCCTTCAACAGGCACATTTACTGCACTACGCCCAAACATCATACCTGAACAGTGATCAAACCAACCTGCTAGTTTTAATTGAACAAGCGATCTCTTCACGCTTGCAGCATTTAATTCGCAGTTTTCGAAATACCAGAGAATCGGTTCCTCTTTTATGAATGTTTTCTGAAAAGTTTTGACGTCCCCATAAGGTGTCCCTGCTAAATGACGTATGACATCAATGCAGCCACCCAGCAGTCTGCCCTTTACCATCTTTTCTTGTTGATCAACCGTATGCCAAGCGGTAGGTTCTGTTAAATGAAAGACATGTTTACTCGGGTTGTCATGCTGCCATTCCTTTTGATACATAGATGAAGAAAACTGGGTTATCTCCGTCTCCCCTTTTGCGGAAAGTGTTCGCTCCCACATGGCAGTCGTTTGATCAAGCTCTTCTCCTCTTAGATCGACTAAGTTCGGTCCATGCGCTGTGGCAATGCCTGTTTTTAATGTGAGCGCCAGCAGGAGTGCACTCGTATCTGAGTAACCTAGAATCCACTTTTTTTGCATGGATGAGAAATCAAGGTGCTCTAACACTTCCATAAGCAGCTGTCCTCCCCATGGTGGGATGATGTGGTCAATCTCCTCACATGTCATCATGTACTGAAGTTCGTTTGCTCGTTCTATCGCAGGGGCAGATTTTGCCTTTTCCTGCTGCCAGACAGTCTCTCCACATATGACATCGTATCCTCTATGTTTCATTCGTTCACATGAAAGCTGAAACATGTCATGCAAAGATGGCTGTACACCTGAGGAAGGTGCTGTGACGCCAATTGTTTGTCCTTTTTGCAAATGCGGAAATTGTATCATTCTGCTTCCCCCCAACCTCTACTCTCTTCCCTGTCCATTTTAAAGAAAATGCCCCTTTTATAAGGGACATCTCTTCTTATTCCTTTTGACGCAGTACAGTATAGACTCCTGCAAAGATACATAGAATCCCAATGAATGAGCGTATCCCCATCTCTTCACCTAAAAGCAGCCAGCCGAGAGCTGCCCCTACGATCGGTTGAAAGAAAAAGAACAGACCGCCGCTCGAGGCATCCATCAATTGAAGCCCTCTATTCCACAAAAAGAATGCTAGAGCTGTTGAGATGATGCCTAGATAGAGAATGCCGCCCCAAATCTCTGGCCTTGCCATCTGCTCCACATCTAGATGAGGTAAGCGAAATAAAACAGCTGGTGTTAAGACAATGAATGCAATGATGATCGCATATGTGGTCGTCACAACTTGAGGGTATTTTCCTGGAACTCGTTTCAGCAAAACAGACATCAGTGCCCAAGTTAAAGCAGCGAAAACTAATGAAAGACCGCCAACAAATTCATCTGAGTGCACTGCGACTGGTCCAATCATGAGCCATACACCTGCTGTAGCAAGCAGGATGGATGCGCACTTTCGAACAGTCATGGCTTCTTTTAATAGAAAGAAAGCAAACAGCACCATAAAAGCAGGGGTCGCAGATGTGATCACAGCCCCCATTTGTGCCGACGTATACATGGTGCCAATTTCTTGGGTCACAATTGATAGGAAATTTCCGATCAATCCGATCATGACAACAAGCGGGATATCTTTTTTATCTAATCGAAAGGAATAGCCCAAGCGCCAAATGGTGCACACCAGCACGATTCCTGCTACAGCATATCTCATCCATACAAGCTCAAGCGGCGGAACCACCGCTACTGTTACTTTGACAACAACGTACATGCCGCCCCAAATACTTGCAGCGATTGCTAGGTAAAGGGCGCCTATATATTTTTCCTTCATCTTTTCCCCTCCGTTACTGGATATATTGATCGCCATATCCACAAACGGAGATCACTCTCCGTTATGGACGGAGGGTGTTTGGTACATCATGTTCAAATAAAGGCTTCCATAGCATTGTCGTCACCTCATTTATTTTTATTTTCAGACTACTTTATAACAAATTCTGGTTGACTTCAATCCTTTTTTGTCACCATTTTTCTTCATATAATAGAAGATAAACGGGTATTGACATGCTGAATTCGTTTTCATATAGTAAGTAAAACTATAGGTGGCCACGGAGAAAAGGAGTAGAGGACGTTGGATATTGAAGCGAGGAAACACATTCCCAGCACGGAACATGAACCGTTTCTCGAGGGAATAAAAGATTGTGTGCCAACCCTGCTCGGTTATATGAGTATTGGGTTTGCCTTCGGAATTGTTGGAATTAGCGCACAGTTAAGTATATGGGACATTGCGCTTTTATCGATTTTTATTTACGCAGGTGCTTCACAGTTTATTATCTGTGCACTGCTTGTGACAGGGAGTCCCCTTTCCGCTATTATTTTCACCACATTTATTGTCAATCTGCGGCATTTATTGCTCAGCCTGACGCTTGCTCCTCATTTCACACGCTACTCTGTGAAACAAAATATAGGATTCGGTCTATTGCTGACTGATGAATCCTTCGGTGTAGCGATAAATAAATTAGCGCAGAAAGGAAAGCTGAATAACAGGTGGATGCACGGACTGAACTTAACGGCGTATTTATGCTGGATTGCGGCCTGCATACTTGGCGGCATTTTTGGACATTGGATTTCAAATCCTGAAGCGCTTGGTCTTGATTTTGCTTTATCAGCGATGTTTGCTGCACTGTTAGTCCTTTCGTTACAGACAGTACCCAAAAATAAGTTAACTCATCGCCTGTCGCTTGTGTTGTATATGGTCATTGCTATGTTTGTTCTGCTTCATTTTGTTCCATCACATGTGGCTGTTCTCATAGCAACTGTACTTGTCGCAACTATTGGGGTGGTGACAGATAAATGATTAGCAGCTTTATGTTATGGCTCATTGTTGGTTGTATGATCGTCACCGTCATTCCGAGAGTCGTACCCTTTATATTTGTACGGAGTATTCAGCTGCCTGAAGTGGTGCTGAAATGGTTATCGTTTATTCCTATTTGTATCTTTACAGCTTTGATTGCAGAGCATCTCTTCATCCATACATCAACAGGCACAGGCGTCACCATTCACTGGATGTATCTGGCTGTCTTGACTCCTACTGTACTCATTGCTGTTTGGACAAAAAGCCTGTCACTTACTGTTCTTGCCGGCGTCATGCTGATGGGCACTGCTAGATGGTTTTTCTAAAAGAAAAAGCTTAACCACATGTGGTTAAGCTTTGTTTCATTTGACGATTCCGTATACAAATCCATCATAACCTTTTTCCCCAACAGTTTGAATCGCTGTTGCCTCTATTCTCGGCTCTTGTTTGAGTAAATCGAAAAATTCACGAGTTCCTTGTACTCGTTCATCCTCATCAGAGTCATGAAGGACTGCACCATTTCTGACGACATTGTCTGCAATAATGACTGTTCCCTTTTTCGAGAAATCTAACGCCCACTTCAGATATTTCGGATTGTTCGGTTTATCTGCATCAATGAAAATGAAATCGAATGGAAGCGCAGCCTTCTCTTTTAACTGAGATAACGTATCTAATGCCTTTCCTTCCAAAATGCTCACCCGTTCTGATAAGCCCGCTCTGCTGATGTTTTGCTGTGCGATCTGTACATGATGGCTGACAGCCTCTAATGTGATGAGTTCCCCATCCTCTTCAAGAGCACGAGCCAGCCAAATAGTACTGTATCCACCGAGTGTCCCGATTTCTAAAATGCGCTTTGCATTCTTCGTTTTTGCTAATAAATAAAGCATTTTCCCTTGGGCTGGTGACACATCAATTTCTGGCAGACCCGCTTGCTTATTATGAGTAAGGGTTTGCTCCAATACATCATCTTTAGGAATCAACTTGTCTGTGATATACTCGTCAACTTTTCCCCACACGTGCTCCATTTCATCCATCTCCCTTGATCATGTCTTCTCTCTCAAGTCTACATGATGATCGTGAGAACGTATAATCAATTCTTTTCACACATCTATTCATTTTTTTGATGAAAGACATGTGATGAGGAATACATGAAGCAACGCACTTGTTTCGGTTCTACTCGTTCAGCTTATTTTTGACATCCCCTTTTTTATCTTGAAGCTTTCCTTTTGCTTGATCCTTTTTCCCTTCTGCTTTCAAGTTTTGATGATCGGTTGCTTCACCAAGCTTTTCTTTGACTTGACCTTTGACTTGATTTGTTTTTCCTTTCGCTTTATCCATATGTCCTTTTTCTTTACTCATTTGTTCCACCTCCACGTTTGATACTATTCATTTAGCCTTTTTGAAAGATACAAAACATCTGAGTGTGCGATGTACACGTTTCAGGTATGATAGACATACTGGAAAGAAGGGTGGGTGTTCTCATTAATGATCATCTCTAAAAAGATTTTCACAGTTCGTGGGTTGACCTATCATATTCGGTCCGCTTCAGCGGCCGATGCCAAACAGTTATCAGCTCTCAGACTGAAAATCGATGGTGAAACAGAGTATTTAGACCGTGAACCGGGCGAAGCCTTTCTTGATGAAAAAGCATTTGAGGCTTTGATTCAAGAGGATAGCAAGCAAAGCCGGCATTTATTTTTGGTCGCTGCTATTGAAAGAAAAATTGTCGGTTTTTCAAGATGCGAGGGCCATTCACTCAAGCGATTTGCTCACAAAGTGACATTTGGCGTCGCCATCCAGAAAGATGCTTGGGGCTATCACATCGGGAAAGAGCTTTTAGCCGCTTCAATCGACTGGGCAGATCAGCAGGGTATACAGAAGATGTCACTTCAAGTGCTGGAAACGAACAAAAAAGCTATTCGGTTATATGAGAACCACGGCTTTTTGATTGAAGGCGTATTAAAAAACGATAAACGGCTGAGTGACGGATTATATTATGATACTGTTGTGATGGGCAGACAGCTGCCAAGCTCCTGACTACTTACATCACATAGCCCCATATCATCGAAATCGCACTGTATATCAGAAGCAGCCCCATCACATACTGGAACGGTTTTTCGTAAGCAGTCAAAAAACGCTTATACAAAGAGCCAAATAAGCTCCAGCTGAATGTACCAAGAAAGCCAATGAGTGCGAGAATCAGCGTCCATATGACATACTGCATATTAGATTGTCCATATGGCAAAACAAATGTTGAAATCACAGTCAATCCATACAAAATCGCTTTTGGGTTGATAAATTGCAGCATCATACCAGGGATAAAATGATTGTAGCGATCAAGTGTTTCGTCATCCCCGCCTTTACTTTTCATGATTTTGACCGCTAAATAAATCATGTATGCAGCTCCGATGAACGCCATGACCCATCCTATTTTCGGCATCACTTGATAAAGGATGAGATTAAAGAAGCAGCTCAAACACAAAATGACGAGAAATCCGATACCTACACCTAAACAAAATCGAAATGTTTGCTTGACCCCATATTTATTCGTAAAGACCATGGCCATGATGTTGTTGGGCCCTGGGGTAAAGCTGCTAACAAAAGCATAGATCAACATGGATACAATCAAAATGCCGCCTCCCTTATACGTTATTTAGACTTTAATTACTTTATTGCGTACATTACGTTTTATTGTAACGTTCGGTCTTTATAAAGTAAATAGAGAAAGGAGCTTTTTTCATGGAAGACGTACAATCGATTATTTCTAAAAATGTGAGGCTTCTGAGAGATCAAAAAAAATTAAGCCTCGAAAAGATGGCAGAATTAACTGGTGTCAGCAAGACGATGATTGGACAAATTGAAAGAGGAGAATCGACCCCTACCATCACGACTTTGTGGAAAATCGCCAACGGATTAAAGGTATCTTTTAGTGAGCTCATTCACGCACCACAGCCTGAAATCAAGGTAGTACGCAAGGAAGATGCACAGGTTTTAACTGAAGATGATGGAAAATATCGTGTATACACGACTTTCCCTTTTGACGACCGGGGGAAATTTGAAATGTACCGAGTGGAAATTGATCGAGGCGGGTCGCTTCGTGCGAGTGAACACATTGGGGGAACAGAGGAATTGATCACTGTTTTTGAGGGAGTCCTTGATTTATCCATTGGTGATGAACAATACACCTTAAAAGCCGGAGACTCTATTCGTTTTAAAGCGGACCGGACGCACACGTATAAACAAACCGGAGAACAAATGGTACGGATGCAAATGATTCTTTATTATCCTCATGAAAAAAGCTGACAGGCTTGTCCACCTGTCAGCTTTGCGTTTTATTTAATTAAATCCCGGATCGCGTACCACTGTTCCAGTAAATGTGACTCTATATTTTCCTAATCCTAATTCTTCAATAGAGGTTTGTTTTAAAATCCCGACCCAGCCATCCTCTGCATATACAATACTTTCTGGGATGTTTGATGTCGTATATGTTCTTGTTACTGAAACAGTTCGACTGGCCTGAGCCGTTACTTCACTGTTTGTTTGCTCCTTTGCTTCCACTGGAGCAGTTGTGACCCCAGCACCCGTTAAGACAATTACTCCAACCAAAACAGAAGACATGACCTTTTTCACAAAAAAATCCCTCCCTTTTTTGTTGAACGTATAAACTATACCATAATTTAGAACTTTTGTAAGTTTATTTTTTCATTTTTTTGAAAATTATGATATCATTGTCTTATGCTGGATAGAGTGCGTTACATACTTCTATGCATTTATCCTCACCTCAATCTAGTGAAACAATTGTGAACGGAGGTGATTTCATGAAAAAATGGCTCATCTGTTTTCAACTTGTTTTCCTCTTCTCCTTGGCGATCACACCATTTGCTTCTGCTGCCAAATGCCCTACAGTAAAACCATGTATCACTGATCCTTAAGCATAAGAAAAGGCCGATCAAGCCTATTCTCTTGGTCGGCCTTTTTATTTATTTTTGCTCTGCTTCCCAGCGGGCAACCTCTTCTCTTACTTTAGGAGCCACTTCTTTTCCAAATAGCTCAATGGCTTTCAGCACTTGATCATGCGGCATTGAACCAACCGGTACATGAAGCATAAAACGTGTGATGCCTACATTTTTTCTAAGGTGAATGACTTTCTCTGCCACTGTATTTGGATCTCCTACATACAGCGCCCCTTCTAAAGTTCTCGCTGCATCAAACGTAGAACGAGTATAAGGTCCCCAGCCGCGCTCTCTCGCTAATGTGTTCATCACATGCTGTGTAGATGGGAAGAATTGATCTGCTGCCAGGTCTGTTTCTGCCGCAACAAATCCATGAGAATGTGATGCTACAGTTAATTTCTCAGGGTCATGTCCAGCGTGCATTGCCGCTTGCTTGTACAGCTGAACGAGCGGTGCGAACTGTCTAGGACTTCCGCCAATGATGGCAAGTACAAGCGGTAACCCTAGTAATCCAGCACGTACGACAGATTCACGATTTCCTCCACTGCCGATCCAGATTGGAAGCGGATCTTGAACAGGTCTTGGGTATACCCCAACATCCTGAATGGACGGGCGATGCTTTCCGCTCCATGTTACACGCTCTGACTGCTGTAATTTCAACAGCAAATCAAGCTTTTCTTCAAATAATTCTTCATAGTCATCAAGGTCATAGCCAAAGAGCGGGAATGATTCAATAAATGAACCACGGCCTGCCATAATTTCTGCACGTCCGTTTGATAGTCCATCCAGCGTTGCAAAATCCTGAAATACACGAACAGGATCTGCTGATGAAAGGACTGTCACTGCACTTGTCAGACGAATATTTTTTGTTTGTGTGGCTGCAGCTGCTAAGACGACAGCTGGATTCGATGCGGCGAAATCCTCACGGTGGTGCTCACCTACGCCAAATACATCGAGACCGACTTGATCTGCTAAAATAATTTCTTCTACTACTTCTCGAATACGCTGTGCGTGACTGACTGTTTTTCCTGTTTGAAAATCGGGTGTTGTTTCAACAAATGTACTAATTCCTAGTTCCATGATGGGAACCCCCTGTCTTATAAATATGTCACAAATTCAGAAACTGGCTTTCTATAGCCTCTCGCTTGTCTGCTCTCTACTTTTTCTTTTCCGAGTGTAATCATTAACACAGGAACCAAATCTGATTGAATGTTTAATACCTTTTTCATTGCTTCGGGATCAAATCCGATCATCGGGCAAGTATCCCAGCCTTTATTTTTAGCGGCAAGCATAAACAGCATGGCAGATAAGGAAGCATTGCGGATCGCCTCTTCCTTCTGGAAATCGGCTCCTCTCTGCACATAAAAGCTCACGGTCTCTCTGACCATTTCTTCATATTGCTGCGCATTGATAATGCCTAGCATTTTTAGGCCTTCATATATGTTCCCTGCGTGCTCATAAGCTTTTGGATCTCCGAGTACGATGATCGCTGCTGAAGCAGAGTGCACTTTATATTGTCCAAATGCCGCTTTTCTTACTTGTTCTTTCAGCTCTTCTGTTTGGACGACAACATATTGTGTATGCTGCAAGTTAAAAGCGGATGGTGCCAGCTTGACCTCTTCAAATATGCTGTTAAGCTCTTCTCTCGAAATCGAGATATTTGGCAAAAAATTTGATGCGGATCGTCTTTCACGTACCAACGTATCAAAGCTGAGTGTCATCTTGTTTCCCCTTTTCGCGAAGTTGTTTTGCACCTAAACCGATTTTTTTCAGTAATTCAATGAGCTGCTCTTTTTCTTCTTTTTCAATAAAGGCTAGATTTTGCGAAATGACCTCTGTGTGTTTAGGGAAAATATCGTCAAACAATTGCTTCCCTTTTTCCGTCAGCCGTACATGAAATACCCGCTTATCTGAAGGCGCACATTGCCTTTTCACCAGTTCTTGTTTTTCTAGTTTGTTCACGACATATGTCATGCTTCCACTTGGGATTGAGAGGATATCGCTAATTTTTTGAACAGGCTGAGGCCCTTTACTGTAGAGCAATTCAAGGATCTGAAAGTTTTCAAATCCGATATCATAACGTTCAATGTCTTTTTGGATATTTGTAAAAAGGGCTTGATAGGCTTTCATCCACACGCGGAATAGCCTTAAATCTAATTCATGATCATGCTGCACCATGGCAACTACTCCTTTTTCAAGAAATCCTAAAACTAGGATAAATTTATCCTAACACTAGGATATTTTCTTGTCAACGAGTTTATTTCATAAAAAAAAGACCACCTTGGTTCAGTGATCCTCTTCTTTTAAGATAAAATGCATTTCAGCAATTTGTTTATATTGATTTACTTCCTGTAATGAAAACTTGGATTCCAGATCCGCCGGCGAAAAGAGAGGAATTCCTCTTCCAATGATGACAGGTACGATTTGAAGAAAAAGCTCATCAACCAATCTTTCTTTTATGAAAGATTGAAGCAGTCCCCCGCCGCCGACAATCCAAATATTCCGGCCTGTTTCATTCTTTAATTTTTTCACAAATGATAAGACATCTTCGCGAATGATATGGGTTCCTTCCAGACTGTCTTGTAACGTACGTGACATGATATAACAAGTCTTTCCTTCATAAGGAAACCCATCTGGTGACAGCTGAAGAACTTGTTCATATGTATTGCGCCCCATGATCAGTGTATCGACTGACGCATAAAAGGTGTCATAGCTCGTTTCTTCTTCGCCCTCTGTCCCTATCAGCCAATCGAGCCGGTGATCCTCTCTCGCTAAATATCCATCGATACTCATCGCCCCATAAAAAAGCAGCTTCCTTTTCTCACTCACTCCCACCACTCCCTTACTTCAAATAAGAACATATATTCTATTTTATCAAAAAGGAAAGACAAAGGCTACATAACTTTTTACGATTCCTGTTCCACCTTGAGGAGAAGCTCGTATAATTTATGCGCGAGCTTGCCGGCATCAATAGTCATTTCTTCGTGAATCCATTCCTCGAGTACACCCACGACACCAGACACGACAAAAGAGGCCTCTATTTGCTCATTCTCTGTAATCGGCCGCTGATCAAGCTGCCACTCTTTCATGATTTTTTCTTTGAAAAATGCTTTGAATTGGTTTGTCGTTGGACCATTTGGTTTTACAAATAACGTCAACATATATTGATTCTCTTTCAAGTACTCCGTCGTTTTGTTTAAAAAGGAAAGCATATCAAGAGGGTCCTGACTTGGAAAGGTTTCATCATATAACCCCCCGAGCTGATCGAATAGTTCTTTCTCAAGCTGTTCATATAAATCAAACACATCTTGATAGTGCAAATAAAAGGTTCCCCTGCCTAAATCCGCTTTCCTTGATAGCTCTGATACCGTAATCTGCTGCACTTCCTTTTCCTTTAACAGCTCAAGGAAGCTTTCCCGAATGGCTCTTTTTGTTTTGATTGTTCGTCTGTCCTTCATGACATCCCCTCCATTGTTGAACAATCAGGCGCCAAATGTCTATTTATGAACAGGATCTCATCCATTGCCGATGTTCGATTGGTTTACTTCTTATTATACTCAACACATGTTCAATAATCTATATGTGTTCAGTAAAGGAGGACCATTATATGTTTCATTTTAGACTTGCTAGAGAGGATGAACTGCCTCAAGTGGCAGAGTTGTTAGATGATTCGTTTCAGGACTATTCATTTTTTGACCTATTATGTGAAAAGGTCTCAAACCGGTCTGCTTTCGCTCGTCAGCTGCATTTGGTCAATACAAAGGTGTATTTTCAGCATCAAATCTGTTTGGTCGGGGTTGAAAACGAGAACATTGTGTCTGCTGCCCTTTTAAAGCATCCGCGTCTTCCTGAACCAAGCGTCATGGATTATGTGTTGTCAGGTGGGTTAAAGCTGCTCTTCATTGGCGGTATATCGGCGGTTCAGCATGTGTTCCGTGTGTTAAAGGAGGCGAAAAAGGCATGTTCTTCCTTAAAGCAGCCTTACTGGTATTTAGAAGCACTTGTCGTGGCAAAAGACCAGCAAGGAAAAAAACTCGGAAGCCGCATGTTAAAGCAATGCCTTTTTCCCTTTATCGCCCGGCAAGGCGGCGGACTGTTCACACTGATGACGCACAACGAGGCCAATCGTCATTTCTACCGAAAAAATGGCTGGATGGAGTTTGATGAAAGGGTACTGCGTGGAAAGGAAATGTCCTTGGAAAGCTGGAGCTATAAAACCGTGATTAAATAAGGTATCCTCTTCAGGTGATGATATAATAGAGTCAGTTCAATCAATGATCATACTTGGAGGAGAGACTGATGATACGACGACTTGATCATATCGTGTTGACTGTACAACATATGGAGGACACCATTCGCTTTTATACAAACGTATTAGGGATGAAGGAAGAAACTTTTGGTGAAGGCCGTAAAGCGCTTCGTTTTGGTTTACAGAAGATCAACCTTCATGAAGCTGGTCATGAATTTGAGCCAAAAGCGGCTCATCCTCTTCCTGGTTCTCATGATTTGTGCTTTATCACCGATTTAGACATGGACAGTTTGCTGCTGCACCTCCGGAAGCAAGTGGTCCCCATTGAAGAGGGGCCGGTCAGACGCACAGGTACATTAGGTCCAATTGAATCTGTTTATATCCGTGATCCTGATCTGAATTTAATTGAAATCTCTCGATATATAGAGGAGGGTGATCCGTCATGACTCGTATATTTTTGAGACCGATTGAAGAGCAAGATTATCCTGGTATTCAAAGAGGATGCCAGCATGCAGAAACACTTTATATGACTGGCACACGCAAAACGTTCACACTAGAAGAAATTCGCTCCGCCTATACCCGCTTTTTGCAGGATGACAGCAGACGAGATTTCGCCATTTGTCTACTAGACACGAAAGAGATGATTGGAGATGCGGCGATTGTGGACATTGATCCAATCAATCATACGGCAAGCTTCCGCATTGCGCTTCACGGGCCAGAGTATTTTCAAAAAGGCTATGGCACTGAAGCTGTTCGGATGGTTCAAGCATTTGCCTTTAACACATTAGAACTCAACCGTCTTGAGCTTGAAGTCTTTTCCCACAATCCAAGGGCCTTTCGAAGCTATGAGAAAGCCGGATTTCAATACGAAGGAAAAAGACGCCAAGCGCTCTATTTCAACGGTACATACTCAGATGTCATCATCATGGGCATCCTTCGAGAAGAATATAAACACATGATGAATACAGATGCTCCTGCTTAAGAAAAGTCGTCTTTTTTAAAAAATTGAATCCCAGTGACGATGATTAAACAAATGATGGAAGAGAGAACGATAGAGACACTCGCTAGACTAAGCGCCATGCCTTCCCATCTGCCAATAAAAAAACTAACAATCAATAAAACCAAACCAAATAAAATCAAGCATATAGGAACAATGAACCCCGCATGGCGCTGCCGGCGTCTTTTCCCTGCCCACCATGAGAGACACAAGACAACGATTGTAAAAAAGGCGGTTTGCAGCCAGAACATGTGATATCAACTCCTAACCCATAAAAATGGAGGTACTTCAAATGAACATTAGACCCATTGAGCAAAAAGACAACCCGTATATCGCAGCGATTATCCGCCAGTCACTAGAATCAGCGAATCTAGCGATTGAAGGAACAGCCTACACTGATCCCCAACTTGACCAGCTTTTCGAATACTATCAATCATTGACTCATGCAGCCTATTGGATTGCTGAAGAGCAGGGTGAGATTGTGGGCGGTGTAGGGATTGCTCCATTTACAAATGGAGTATGTGAATTACAAAAGCTTTATTTAAGTCCAAAAGCACAAGGAAAAGGTGCGGGCAAAAAACTGATGGATACGGCGCTGGAGTATGCCTCTACATACTACGAAGCGTGTTATTTAGAGACCCGCCGGGAATTAACAGCGGCTATAGGCCTTTATCAGCGGTATGGCTTTTCTCTTCTTTCAGAACCGCTTGAAGGCTCTGAGCATTCTGCAATGGATGCTTGGTATCTCAAAACCTTCTCATCTTGAACCATAAAACAATCGATAGGTTTTGAGCCTCTGAAAGCCTAACTTCTCTGCCAGTTTGATTGAAGCTAGGTGATGGACATCGCAATCCCAATGCGGTGTCCTCTTTTTTTCAAGACAGGTGCTGATCATATGCTGAGCTGCCAGCAGCGCCAAACCTTTTCCGCGATAAGACTCATCTGTCCAAATATCTATCTCCGCACGATCCATACTTGAAAAAATAAAGACGCATTCACTCACCACGTTCTCTCCATTTAAAATGGCAATCCCGATTCCCTTTGATAGAAAACGAGCTGTTTCTCCCCAATAGGCTTCGTAATAGTTAGGAGGAAAAGCCCTGCTTGCAGTCATCACCCGCTCATTTGTCCGCTCTACTCTATAGCCTGGATGAGGCTGAGTGGCATGAGAATATGCCTGTGAATAAACGTACGCATGTCTTTCCATTTCATTCAGATGTGACCCAAGACATTTTTTCATCATCGCATCTGTTAATGAATTTGCTGAAAATAAGGTGAATCGGCCGTTTTGTCTTTTCTGCCTTTCGTACATATCCACAATGAAGGCTGAGCAGCGTAACAGCTCCGCTTCACTCCTTCCTGCCACATAATAAATGCCGCATGAAGCTTCGAGAAAATAAACAAGCGGATGCGCTTCATCATCTACATAAAGATGTCCTTGTATGACGCCATCCATGACCGCATCTACAAACACTGGATATGCCGGATCGATCTGCCGAATTCCTTTTTTCATTGATGGTGTCTTTTGCCGTTCTAAGAAATGCACGATTTCTCCTCCTTCCCTTCCATTATAAAGAAAAAGCTGCTGACATTCAGGTCTCTTTTCAGCAAAATGAATTCTTCTGCATCAATCACGCAATTAAAGAAAGAGACCTTAGTTAAAAGGTCTCTTACTTCTGCATGACATTATTCTGCCGCTGCCTCTTCTGACACTTTTCCCTTCCAAATCAGGGTTAAGCCTAATCCAAGAAATAAGACAACACCTGCGAATAGAAATGGGAAGTGAATATTTTGGTCAAATAAGATGCCGCCAAGTGCCGGCCCGAAAATCGTACCTAGGCTTGTGTAGGTGGAGTTCATTCCTGCGACAAATCCTTGCTGGTTGCCAGCGATTTTAGATAAGAAGGTCGTTAATGCTGGACGTAATAAATCAAAGGCAAGGAAAATGACACATGTGACAATCAGAACAACCAAAAAGCCTGAAACAACAGTTGAAACGAAAGCAAGGACAGCCCCGATAATCAGACATAGCTGAATGACTCTTTTTTCACCTAGGGCATTTACCAGCTTACCAAACACAAGTACTTGTATGATGACAGCCACAATCGAGCTGACGGTAATGATCACGGCAATATCTTTTGGACCAAATCCAAACTTATGATTTGTGAACAAGCTAAAGACTGTTTCATATGCAGATAGTCCAAATGCGAGGACAAACACAATGATAAAGGCGATGAGGTAGCTTGGATGAATTGATTTTTTCAAATCTTTAAAGAAAGTCGATTCTTTCACTTCATTCATTTGCTTCGCTCGCTCTTCTTTTGTTAAAGGCTCCTTCAGCATAAACATAGACGAAATAACGGCAATAAACGCAATCCCTGCCGCAAAGAAGAATGGCAGGCGTACGCCGTATTCTGCAATAAACCCGCCAATTCCCGGGCCAATGATAAAACCGGTACTAATGGCCGCAGAGACATAACCCATCGCCTTTGATCTTTCTTGAACGGTCGTAATATCTGCGACATACGCAGTGACAGCCGGCATAATAAATGCCGCACTAATACCGCCTAGAAGCCTTGCAACATACAGAACATACACGTGTGTACCAAGACCAAAAACGAGTTCTGATAATGCGAATAGAAACAGCCCAGACACAATCATAATCTTTCTTCCGTAGCGGTCTACCCATCTACCTGCAATAGGTGATGCGATGAGCTGAGCAACGGCAAACGCCGCCACAAGGTATCCCATTGTACTTCCTGTTAGATGCATGACATTCATGAATAGCGGCATGACAGGAATAATGAGACCGATGCCTAAAAACGCAATAAATATATTACTTAATAAAATAACGAGTACTGCTTTTTGCTCACGAATCGGTTTTTGCATGATGTTTGTTTCCCCTTTACTGACTCACTTGTTACTCATGATGGTTGATTCCGTGAATAAACAATGAGATCGCCTCTTTTTGTAACTCTTTCTTCTGCTCGATGGTGTCATTTTTATATAACACGTCTAATCCATAAAAAACGGAAAGTAATATTTTCACTTTTGACTCCACCTGCTGGATCGACCAGCTGCCATCTTTGTTTCCTTCAAGTAAGATATCTCTCATCACATCATCAAAATCGACATCAATCTTGTTCAGCCGTTCCATGACTTCGTCTGATGTAAAGGCACTGGCGCAAAATTCCTCACTCGCTCTCATTAATGGGTAGTTAATGCCCATTTGGCTGAGCAGTTCTGCAAACCCGGCAAGCTTGTCGATAGCTCGGTTCAGTGTTTTCTTCTCCTCATGCCACGTTTCCATCATCAAACGATGATCCTCTTCCATAATATGAAGAAACAAAAACTCTTTTCCTTTGAAATGATGATAGAGATTGCCTTTACTCACCTCAGCAGCCTCTAAAATATCACGCACGGATGTTTCTGAATAACCTTTTTTTGCAAATAAATCACGAGAAGCGGTGACGATTTTTTGCTTCGTCTTCTCACTCTTTCCAGCCCCGCTTTGTGTACTTGTCATGTGTCACAATCCCTTTCTACCCTGCATTTCTTCATACGGACAAAATAAAACCGACCAGTTGGTTTATTTTTTTATTATAAATGGATTTTCCTCATAATACAATGAAAAAGGCATTGGACTTCATAAGGAGTGATTCATGTGAAAACAAATAGAACAGTCATTTGTGCTATCACCAAAAAGGACTTATATGTATTTTTCTTCTGCGACCTTTTCATGGCTGCTTTGGCGTACTACGTGTTCAAATTCAAGCCAACGACACTTTATGAATGTGCAGGGGTCATGGGAAGTATACTATGTCCCTTTTTGATGAAAAAGTGGATATACCGGTGATCTCCCTTTCAAGTATATCCGTCATTCATTTAACTTTTCTTTATATTTAATTTCACTTAAATATAAAGATTGCCTATAATAGAAGAGAGGTGATGTCATTGGATGAGGAAATCATTCATTACGGTAAAAAGATCATTGAATACTCGAATGCTCTAGGCTCAATTTATGTAGAAGAGTATCAACGATTTTTAAAACATGAGTATGCAGATTTATCAGCCAAACAAGAGTTGACACTTGAGCTATTGCGCACGAATACGAGAACAATCAATGAATTAGCTGATTACTTTTCGATTTCTGCCAGCGCAGCTAGCCAGCTTGTATCAAAGCTTGAGCAGCTCGGCTATGTCAAACGAGAAATTAATCCACATAACCGAAGAGAAATCATTGTTGATTTTGCTCAAAAGGGCCATGACTATCACAAGAATACGGAAGACATTCAATTGCACCTTATTCAAAAATATTATGCAAAGCTTCCAAAAGAAGATTTAAAAACATTACTATCTCTATACGAAAAGATCTATCAGATTGCAAAAGAAGCGCCTTAATACGGTGTTTCTCTCACTAACATTTAAGTTAACTAAACTATTAAGGAGATGAAAATATGCAAAGCATTCATTTACAAGATGGCCGGTACATTGGTTTGACTCAATACGGTGATCTTGAGGGGTTTCCAATTTTCTTTTTTCATGGAACACCTGGATCAAGAGTGATGTTTTTAGATGATGATCCAATCTCTCAAAAGCTCGGCATTCGTCTCATCTGTTTGGATCGACCTGGATTCGGTTTATCCACCCCTCTCCCTGACCGTACAATTTTAGACTGGGCAAAAGACGTGCTGGAAGTGGCAGATGATCTTGGCATTCAACATTTTTCAGTGATGGGTGTATCTGGAGGCGGCGCATTCGCAGCTGGTTGTGCCTATCAATTGCCGAATCGCGTCCTTTCAGCCGCTCTGATCTCAAGTACAACCCCTTTTCAAGGCGGAAAACCGCCGAAAAGTATGCTAAAAGAAAATAAATTAGCCTTTTTCCTTAGTAAGAAGTTTCCTTGGCTATTGAAAGCAAGCTATCGTTCCCAGAAAAAAATGATTGAGAACAAACCAGAGAAATTTAAGAAGCTGGCCAAAAACGGGAACAAGCATTTACATCCGTGGGATCGGCAATTCCTTCAAACCGATGAGCAGTTAGAGATGATGATGACACATTTATACGAAGCGACTCGTCAATCGGTGGATGAATGTATTCGTGAACCCATTTTACTCTCAAAACCATGGGCATTCGATATGAAAGATATTCAAATCCCTGTTGATGTCTGGCACGGAAAAGAAGATACAATGGCTCCATTTGTAGAAATAGAAAAAATAGCTCAGGCGATTCCAAACGTCAAAACCCATTATATAGATCAAGCAGGGCACTTTCTTACTGATGTAGACGATATTTGGCGAGATATTTTACTCTCTTTAAAGGAGCGTGCTGAACATCAGGAACATGCATAAAAAAAGACCCAATATGACTCGGGTCTTTTTCTTCATTAATACTGTTCATAATACCTTTGCACTTTAACTGGATCTTTTGTCTTCGTCAGTGCCAGCATGAGCAGAATACGTGCTTTTTGCGGGTTTAATGAATCAGAGGACACAAAGTGATGTTCATCATCCGTTTTTTCGCGGGTGACAATCCCATTCCCCGTACGGCTTGATCTCACAACAACGACATCTTTTTTCACTGCGTCTGTTGCCCCTTTGATGGCTTCTGTTGACATCGTTCCATTTCCTGCTGCAGCCACGACAATCCCTTTCGCACCTGCTTTGACTGCGGCATCATACATATATTTTTGATCATTTTGATAGCCGTATAAAATATCAACTTGCGGCAATTCTTTTATCTTTGATACATCAAATTCACTTTCAGTCGTATGTTTTCTTGTCGGTTCGTTATAAAAGGACACCACTTCACCAGTAACTACTCCGATGTATCCTTGCTCAAGTGACTTGAAGGCATCGGTTGTGGTCGTGTTTGCTTTCGTAATAAATCGAGCCGAAGCAATTCGATCATTTAATGTGACCATGACCCCTTTGCCCTTTGCTTCTTTGGCTGATGCAATTTTCACCGCATGATACAAGTTGAGCGGACCATCCGCACTGATTGCCGATGCTGGTCTCATTGAGCCAACGACCACCACAGGCTTATCACTTTTGACAACCAGATGTAAAAAGTAAGCTGTTTCTTCAAGTGTATCTGTTCCATGCGTGATGACAATGCCATCTACTTGATCATCTTTTAATAGTTCATTCACTCGCTTGGCTAATTTTAAAAGAAGAGCGTTATCAACATTTTCACTGCCGACATTCGCAACCTGCTCACCCGTGACATTTGCAATATCTTTCAGCTGTGGAACTGAATCAATGACTTTATCAATGCCGAGTGAACCAGATTTATAGCCCGTCGTATCTGTATCACTGTCTGAACTGCCAGCAATCGTCCCGCCCGTGGCTAATACCTTAATATTAGATAAGGACTTATTCCCTGTTTCAACCGCCTTGTTTTTCTCTTTTGTTTCACTCGATACGTTCTCTTTTTCATTTTGACTATTCTCTTGAGTGCCCGTGTTCGCACAGGCTGCTGTCACCAGTAATAAAACAGAAAGAAGGACAGCACCTAACCATTTTGTCATGTTCATTGGATCATCTCTTTTCCTCATTTGATGGATTCATGGCTAAACTCTATCTATAGGATTTACTTTATACCATACATTCATTCATCGGCATGAGGCTAAAGATATATAACCAAATAAAGGTAAAAAGGGCGTTATATTAATGATTTATTCAATTCTTAATACCTAAATTTGCTGTAATTAAGTTGAGTATTGAAGGTGGCGTATTTTCAAAATAACCGATGCTTGATAATGAATTTATGATAAAATATAGTAAATTTTACAAAAAAGGAGTATACATTTTGCATTCGCTTCGACCCTTTTACAAAATCCTAATCACACTATTCATCAGCTCTATTTTACTCGGCTTGTTTGTCTGCTTATTTCCACCTATTCAAGCTGAGCCTGCGTTTCTGATATTTTATATTCCTATCTTTTTTGTTTTTTATTTCGTCTTTGCGGTTCCTTTGCAGTTATTGTTTTCTTTGCAGCCAAAGGCTTTCCATCCTCTTTATTTAGCTGCTTATTTATTGATTGCAATGGTTGTCATGCTCTTTTTCATTGATGGTATTGGGAGCCAGGCGTCTTTACCCATCATCATCATGAGCAGTCTTATCTACTGGACTTGTGATTCTTTGTTTTATCAAAGAATGCATGAAAAAAACACCTAACGCGAAGGTGTTTTTTTCATTAGTTTCTTTAAAGCATTTTTCTCATCAAATAATCGATATCCATTTTGAGCGATCTTCTTAGGACTTACAAAATCCTTTTCTGTAAAGTGACGAAGGGCAATTTTGTAATGCTTAATCGCCTTCACTTGTTACATTTCTCCTATGCTTGACCACACAGCCAATCATGCCATAAAAAAATCACTAAGGAAATCTACCTCAGTGATGAGAATTGTTATTTCATACTTGTACCAGCGTGTGAAAAGATCATATCTTTCAATTCAAATTCGAATGTCTTTCCGTCCACAATACCGACTGTTTTTTCACTGTCATAAAGCTCAAGCAGACAAGCTGCCATTTCTTTTGATGTATGATATTTCTTGAAATTGCCTTCATATTCAAATTCGTCTACATCCAATGAACGCTTTGCAAATTCTGATTCTGTCGCGGAAGGTGCTAATATTTTTGCCTGTAACTTAGCTCCCTTTTCTTTCAACTCTAGTGCCAGTCCTTCTGTAAAGGCACTCACGTAAAACTTCGTGGCCGAATAGGTGACGGCATTGCTGACGACTGTATAGCCGGCTCGTGAAGAAATGTTAATGAGCTGCGCTCCCTCTACTTGCTCATAATCACGAACAAATAAGGTGGATAGAATCGTTAATGCTTCGATATTCAGATGAAGCATATCCCCAATTTTACTTAAATCTTGTTCTCCTATAGAGCCAAAGTGACCAAACCCTGCATTATTAATGAACGTATCCAGCTCATAATCTGACAATGATTCATAAAATGAATACACTTGCTCTATGTTTGTTAAATCGACTGACTGTATGACTACTTTGATATCGGGATATTGATCATGAATCTTCTTCTTCAATTCTTGGAGTTTATCAAGCCGGCGTGCAGCTAATATAAGATTTTTCCCTCGTGCTGCAAAGGCGAGAGCCGCCTCATATCCAATACCCGAGCTTGCTCCTGTAATGACTGTATAGCCCATTTTATATCCCCCTATTCATGTCTTCTTACTGGTTAAATTATAACGACAGCATTTCATGCAAGTCAATTTTGAAGAGAGTCAAAGGGCATTTGTCTAACTTAGATACAGCTCCTCAGTCACTTCCTTTTGAATCATTTTGGAGGATGTCATGTTGAGATTTTTTTGTTCATTTTTGAAAAACCAATTGGTAGGAATGTTCAATTAACTCCTCTACAAATGAGGATGGAATGTCTGCATCAAGGTAAATGGAATTCCAATGAGTCTTATTCATATAGTAGCCAGGGATAATTCCTTGAGGAAAGATATCTGACCCTTTTTACATTCACTTTTCTTTTTCAGAAACAGTAATAAAAGCACAGGCCCATTGTCTCCTGTGCTTTTGAGTCACTCTGCTTTTTTATTCAAACGCTTTCTTTAATTGATCACCCATCAAATGCCAAGCCTCTTCAGCTATGGCTAAATCTCCGGCGTGCGTGAAGCCGTGTGGAACGCCTTTAAATTGTCTGTACGTGACGTCTACCCCAGCTTCTTTTAACTTGGCAGCATATTGCTCGGCTTCTTCAGCCAGCGAATCCTTCTCTGCTGTGATGACGAGAGCTGGAGGCATTTGTGCTAAGGATGAACGATCTGCAAAAACCGGAGAAACGAGCGGATTGTGCGGATCTTGGCCTTGCAGATAGAAGGAATTAAAGAGTCTCGCCAATTCAACTGGGATTGCTTCTTCAAACGCTGGCTTTTCTGCTGGATCAGTGGCTAGATCAAGCGGCGGATAATCAAGCACTTGATAGACAATTGGGATTGTATTTCCTTTTTGAATATTCAATAGACATGCAGCCGTTGCCAAGTTTCCTCCTGCGCTATGTCCACCAATGGCTAATGCATTCCGATCGATTTGAAGCTCGTCAGGATGTTCATACAGCCACTTCAGGACATCATAGCATTCATGAAGAGCGGCTGGGAATGGGTGCTCTGGGGCAAGCTGATACTCGACATTGACGACAATACATTGCGCCCTGTCTGCAATAACTGGACACCATGGATTATCCATTTCAGCACTGCCCATGATAAATCCGCCGCCATGTAAATTCACAAAAACAGGAAGCAGCTGTTTTGATGTGTTCACCGGCTTAAATACCCACACCTTTGTTTCACCAGCACTTGTTGGAATATCATATTCCATTTTGTTCACTTCAGGAGGATTTACTGGCTTTAGTTCCGATTGACTCGCTAATGAGTCTTCAGATGGCTGGCGTAATGAAGCAGCGATTTTGATTTGTTCTTCTAAGTTCATGATCTCAGACTCCTATCTTATTCATTTCTTAGTTACTCATTCGTTTCCTTTTCCTCTTTTCCTCTACTGAACCAGCAGTAAATTATCAATAATTCACTTTTTACCTATCTCCCCGTTTTCACTCTCTTTGAAACAAGCATGGAGCAAATAAAAAAGCACTGCGGCGCTATGCCCTCAGTGCTTTTCATTTCTCTTATGATACTTGTTGTTCTACCTTCACTCGTTTAATGAAGAAAGCGATGATTAAACCAATGACGGTCATGATCACTGCAAAGATAAATGCATGCTGGACGCCATTTGTGAAGGCGAGCAGCTGATTCACCGGATTTGCGGGATCAGACACATTTTCCATAAAGCTGCGGGCTCCTGATGAAAGGATCGAGATACCGATCGCAGTACCAATGGCTCCTGCCACCTGCTGCAATGTATTCATAATCGCTGTACCATGCGGATATAGCTCTGGCGGCAGCTGATTCAATCCATTTGTTTGAGCAGGCATCATGATCATCGCGATTCCGATCATTAAGGTAATATGAAGGGTTACAATGAATCCAATCGACGTATTCACACTTAGATTCGTAAAGCCAAACATCGTCGCTGCGACAATGACAAGACCTGGAATGACAAGCCATTTTGGACCAAACTTATCAAATAGACCACCCATGATTGGAGATAGAAGTCCGTTGATAATTCCACCTGGCAATAGCATTAAACCTGCTGTAAATGTAGAAAGCGCCAAGGACGTTTGCAGATACAATGGCAAAATCATCATAGCAGACAACATCACCATCATACACACTAAAATCAGAAGTAACCCAATGACAAACATTGGATATTTAAACGGGCTTAAGTTCAACATTGGTTCTTTCATGTTCAACTGTCTTAAGGAGAACACAAGAATCCCTATGACACCAACTACAATTGCAACGATGACATGCATACTGCTCCAGCCGCCGCCTTCACCGGCACTGCTAAAGCCATATACAATTCCGCCGAAACCAATGGTTGAAAGCACAATTGATAAGATGTCGATTTTCGGTCTTGTTGGTTCTGTAATATTTTGCATAAAGATATAACCAAATACGAGTGCAGCCATTAATAAAGGAAGTGAAATCCAGAAAATCCAATGCCACGTCAGCGATTTCAGAATAAGACCAGAGACGGTCGGACCGACAGCTGGTGCAAACATGATCACAAGACCAATAATCCCCATCGATCTGCCTCGTTTATGAGGCGGGATGATGACCAAAATCGTATTAAACATCAATGGCAGAAGCAATGCTGTGCCGACTGCCTGCACGACACGTGCTACCATTAAAATACTAAAGACCGGCGCAACCGCCGCAATAAATGTTCCGATGATTGAAAAGACGAGCGATGTAATGAAAAGCTGTCTTGTCGTAAACCATTGAAGAATGAGTCCTGAAATCGGTACGAGAATACCAAGTGTTAATAAATATCCTGTTGTCAGCCACTGAGCAGTCGTCGCTTCAATTCCAAAGTCTAACGTTAAACTTCTCAGCGCCATGTTTAATGCCGTTTCACTGAACAGGCCAATAAATCCAGCTGTGATAAAAGAAATAATAATAGGCAGCGTTCGAATGTCAGAAGCTGCTGCTTTCTGTTTGTTCATATTAAGTTGGCTCCTTTTCTTTTTCAATTTAGATGAACCTTAGGAAGTCAGGGTGGTCAGAAATGAGCCACTTTCATGTCTATTGAAAGACGGATAAAATCTGTTTTTCTGCAGCAAATTGAGCAATTTTTTCGATTGAATAGCCGGATTCATGTATATAAAACATGAGCTCAGGCGTCATTGGAGAGGACATACATAACGTTGTCAGTTCTATATCCTGTATGTTTGCTTCTCCCTTTTCTCTCGCTTCTTCAAGCAAATCACGAATGATTTGTCTAAGCGATTGACTGTAATGACTCTCATACACTTTACTTGTCTGCTCTAAATTCCCAGAGATTGTGAGCATCCGAATCCAGTCTAAATGGTGACCGACGATCAGATGAATTTCTTCGAGAACGTAGCGCAAACGTTCACGAACCGGCTGATCACTTATTTTGCTCAAGTAAAGATGCAAAGCTGGAATCAGCTGTTCAAATCTCTCCCCAAGGATAGAAAGGCACAAATCACTTTTATTGGCGTAGCGGCGGTAAAGAGTACCCTGCCCAACACCAGCTGTTTTCGCAATTTTATGCATACTGACATTTTCTACACCAAATTCTTGAAACAAGGAGAAAGCGATCTCTTCAATTTCTTCCCCAATATCCTTTTCCACCATGTTCACCTTCTTTACCTTCATCCACATTGCACGTATCTCTATGTGTAAATCAAATTTCTTTGCTTCTCTTTAGGACAATTGTAACGGTATTATCTTACGGACAACTGTCCGCTTTGTCAATCATTCTTTTTTAATCGATATCATTTGACTGGATCTCTAAGTGTAACTATAATAGTTACATCAAACAATAGAGGTGATCTCATTGAATACATTCCTATTCGTTCATGGTGCATTTCAAGGTGGCTGGTGCTGGGACCAAATAACACCTGCTCTTCAACAAAAAGGTCATAAAGTAGTTGCTATTGATTTACCTGGCAGCGGCGAAGATGTTACGCCTCCACAGGACGTATCACTAAAAAGCTATGTAAAAAAAGTTGTTTCAACAATTGAAAAAATAGACCAGACTGTCATTTTAGTAGGACACAGTATGAGCGGAATGGTCATATCACAAGCAGCAGAGGAAATACCAGAGAAGATCAAAAAACTTGTATACGTCTGCGCCTTTGTTCCAGAGAATGGACAAGCCGTCAGTGATATTGCATCAGGTGGTCCTAAAGCAGCGTTTAACGAAAAGGATCAGACCCTCACATTAATTGAAGAATTCATTGCAGAGGATATGCTCAACGAAAGTTCGGAGGAAGATCTGCAATTGTTCAAAAGGAATATACGCCCACAGCCTGTTCAGCCTTTTGAAGATAAGGTCTCTCTAACAAATATACGCTTTGGACATGTGCCTAGCGTCTATATTGAAACAACAAAAGACCGCTCCATTCCGATTGACTTGCAAAGACAGATGTATGCCACTAGATCTTTTGAGCGTATTTATACCCTTGATGCTGATCATTTTCCTTTTTACTCGCGAAAGAAAGAGTTTGTGGAGTGCCTAGTTGACATTGCGCATCCACAATAAGACATGAAATAGCATACAAAAAAGGCCTTAGACAAAGACCCTTTCAGATTTTTGATGAAGGGCTAAAATGATCTTTATTTTAGCCCTTTGTCTTATTCTCATATTCATCCAACCATGTGATGAGCTCATCCTTATGAAGCTGTTCCCCATACCTTACTGCTTCTTCTATCAGATGGTGATCATGGTTCTGTCTGATAAGAATGAGTGCCTGCTGATAATCTTCAGTCACAGGCTGTTGAAATGAAGCTCTATTTATTTTTTGAAATACGCCAATCATGATACTTGCTTCGTGATAGCATTGTCCTGACACTAATGAAAGAATGATTCCCATTAATCCACGAGTGAAAATCCACGCGCCTTGATACATTAATCCCAGCGTCAGGACCTTTTTAAAATACGGAATAGATTGTTTAGTATGGCCTTGTTTCAAAGCGAGATAACCTAGGTTCTCATATGGGGCTGACAGCTCCCACTTATCGTTTACTTCTTCAAAGTACTCAATACTGCTCTTGAACAGTTTAGCTGCTTGCTCATCATTTCCTTGCTTCATTTGAATCAAACCATACGCATTATAAGAACTAGCTATATTCCATCCATCCTTTGCCCTTTTAGCTACCTCTATGCTTTCTTTAATATAACGTTCGGCTGCCTCTAAGGAGTGAGTCTTTAAAGATATATAGGTCATTAAGCGCAGAGAAGATGAAATATAAGAAGACATTTTATATTTCCGGGCTATTTTTAAACTTTTAGATGCACTGATCAGTGACTGATTATCCTGTCCCAAAATAAAGAGCAGGACGCCTTGTCCATGATATACTTTTGCCAGCAATGATTCATGCCCATCGTCTGCTGATGGCAGTACACTGAGAAAGCGCTCAAACCAAAGAACTCCTTCATCTGCGCTGCCTTCATGCACCCAAAACCAATACATCGCCCCAATTATACTCAAACCTATGCTCTTCTCTTGTTCATTAGTCTGTGTATAGCAGGATGTGAGGATATGAAGAATGTGAGCATATTCATCTCTGATAGATGCTAGAATAATATCTCGGCTTGATGTTCTAAACTTCTTATCCATTTCAAGAACAAACTGTTGATAGTACGTCATATATTGACGACGAATGAATTTTCTACATTCCTCACTTTCTAATGCATTGAACTGCTCTTGTGCATATTGTTTAATTCCTTCTAATAAAAAGTACCTCACTCGACGCCCGTCTATTGACTGTTCAATCGAAAGCAATGACTTATTCACTAAGCTAGAAACCAAATGTAACACTTCGTCACTCTTTACCTCTATTAGAGAAGATGATCCGCAAACCTCTTCAACGGCCTCTAAAGTAAAACTGCCTACAAACACACTTATTTTTCTAAGTAATTTTTGCTCCTCTTGTGTCAGCAATTGATAACTCCATTCAATCGCAGCCTTTAAAGTCTGTTGACGCGGGGCTGCCGTTCGGTTTCCTTGTGTTAGGAAGGAGAGCAATTGATCTAACCGCTTTAGGATCTGTTCTAGTGTCAAGATATTCAGACGGGAAGCAGCTAATTCAATAGCTAATGGTATCCCGTCCAGCCTTGTACATATATCAGCGATGAATTGTATATTGTGTTGAGAGATAACGAGATCAGGAACAATGGATTTCGCACGTTCAATAAAAAGACGAACCGCTTCAAATTCTAGTAGATGTTCCATCTGATAGCTTTCATCTTTTTTTGGTTTTGTTAAGGGAGAAAGCCGATATATCCGCTCTCCCTGAATATTGAGCGGCTCCTGGCTCGTTGCGATAATACTGATATTTGGTGCAGCAGACAGAAGCTGATCTATGAGTTCTGCACATTTTTGAATCAGGTGTTCACAATTATCAAAAATGAACAATAGTTTCTTATGACCGATAAACTCGAGGATGGATTGTAATTCTGGCTGATTGGACCTTTCTTTTATTTCTAGCTGTGAATAAAGAAAATGTGTGAATAAAGTTGGATCTTGAAGTGAGGAGAGCTCCAATACATACATACCATCTTCATATAGATTTGACAGAGTTTGAGCTGTTTTCATCGCTAAAGATGTCTTGCCAATTCCTCCAGGGCCTACAATCGTTACACATTGAGGCGTCGCTAGAAAACGATGTAGATCCTCTATTTCCTTGATTCTGCCGATAAAGTGGTCCATTCTTTTCCCCATCACAGTTTGTAATGAAGCTGTATGTAAAGTCTCCGTTGGCGTGTCAATCAGGTTCAGATCACTTATCTCACGCTGAGTGAGCAGATGATCAAACCAAACATCATCGAATGAAGGAAAGGAGCGGTTTGATAAAGAATTTGCCTCAAACGCTCGTTTTGCTGCTCCCCAAAGGTGTTGAGCTTCTTGTTTTTCTTGACCCTCTATAAACTTTTCTTCTATCAAAAAGGTATAAATGAGCTTTTTTAAGTTCGTTACACTTGGCATACGCTCACCGTTTTCCCATAACTGTACAGTTCTAGTATCTACACCGATCAACCTTGCTAAATCGATCTGCCTCATTTTTGTGCTGGCATTACGGGCCGGTCTTGTCCTTAATTGTTTTATGAGTTGATCAATCCAAGCTTCATGGTTTGTCATTTTATCACCCAGATTCAATTTTCTTTTATTCAGACGAACAAACACGAACTAACCTACATTCTTAAAATTCCTCTCTAGCGGTAACATCATCATGTACCCATCAAACAATAGGAGTGATGAATATGCCTTTAACCCGTGTATCTATGATCAAAGGTCGTTCCCTTGAGGCTAAAAACGAAATAAGAGACATAATTGGACAGGTCATTGTTGACCATCTAAAGGTTCCTAGTGATGATCGTTTTTTAATTATAGAGGAACTCGAGAAAGAAAACTTCAATTTTCATCCGACTTGTTTAGAAATTGAACGATCTGACGAATTGTTGATCGTACAAATATTTTTAAATATTGGCCGTCCAACAGAAATGAAAAAGGAATTTTATAAAGAATTAAGCAAACAATTGCACCAATCCGCCAACGTAAGAACAGAAGATCTATTTATCAATTTGATCGAAGTAACTCAGGATAACTGGTCTTATGGAGACGGAATCGCACAATTTGCCCTTTAAACTACATTTGAAAGGAAGAGAAACATTATGAGTACCCTTTTATATATTACCGCACACCCAAGCAGTCCTTCTGCATCATACAGCTTAACTGTTGGAGAAGCATTCATCAGCGCCTATCAAGAAGCACATCCAGAAGATCGAATCATTCGCCTTGATTTATATAAAACAGACATCCCGCAAATTGATCAAGATGTGATTGAATCTTGGGCAAAGCTTCAATCTGGACAATCATTTGATGAATTACAGCCAGATCATCAGAAAAAACTAGAGGCCCTTGCACATTTGCTTGATCAATTCTGTCAGGCCGACAAGTACGTGTTCGTCAATCCTATGTGGAATTTTTCACATCCACCTGTCATGAAAGCCTACATTGATGCCATTTGTATGCGCGGTAAAACCTTTCAATATACAGAACATGGACCTATTGGACTATTAAATAACAAAAAAGCAATTCACATTCAGGCATGCGGGGGCATCTATACGACCGGACCCCAGCAGGACAAGGAAATTGGCAGCAGACACTTACAAACCGTTTTAAACTTCATTGGTGTAACTTCCTTTGACAAGATCTTCGTAGAAGGCATGTCTTATACACCCCATTTAGCCGAAGAGATTAAAACAGCGGCAGTTGATCAAGCTAAAGAAAAAGCAAAAGTTTTTTAAAATAAAAAAGGTCAAAAACTCAACTATCCTTTATGAGTTTTTGGCCTTTTTCTGTTTATACCATTCTCTTTCATAACTTCTCATAAAAGAAGAGAAGAATCTAGCAAAAAGTCTCCTTTAATATCATATATTAGACCGATTTTCCCTTTTGAAAAAATCATGTATGATCAATAAAGAAAGCGCTTCCATAAAAGGAGAGGAGAATGCGAATATGTACCGTATGAAACGAATGTTGATGCTGCTTGTCACTGGATTAGTCTTGAGTTTGTCCACATTTACAGCTGGTGCCTCGGCACAAACGGGTGGATCGTTTTATGAACCTTTTAATAACTATAATACGGGGTTGTGGCAAAAAGCCGATGGATACTCGAATGGAAACATGTTTAACTGTACGTGGCGTGCAAATAACGTGTCGATGACCTCATCAGGTGAAATGCGTTTATCGCTCACAAGTCCCGCCTATAACAAGTTTGACTGCGGAGAAAACCGCTCCACACAAACTTACGGCTACGGGCTGTACGAAGTCAACATGAAGCCAGCCAAAAATGTGGGGATCGTCTCTTCTTTCTTCACTTATACGGGACCGACTGATGGCACGCCTTGGGATGAGATTGACATTGAATTTCTAGGAAAAGATACAACAAAGGTACAGTTTAACTACTATACCAATGGTGTAGGAAATCATGAAAAGATCGTCAACCTTGGTTTCGATGCAGCGAACTCTTATCACACGTATGCATTTGACTGGCAGCCAAACTCTATCAAATGGTATGTCGATGGACAATTAAAACATACCGCCACCACTCAAATTCCTCAAACACCAGGGAAAATTATGATGAACCTGTGGAATGGTGCAGGTGTCGATGAATGGCTCGGCTCCTACAACGGTGTTACCCCACTCCACGCACATTATAACTGGGTGCGTTACACAAAAAGATAACTCTATCAAAAAAACCTGTGATTTTTCACAGGTTTTTCTTCGTTTAATTAGAATGAGTTTTCAGCTGATGAGCGAGTTTTTTCTCATGATTGTGGATAATATCTTCATAACTTTCTATTTTGAAATCCAATCGTTTAATGGTCTCTTCGATTTCCTTTTGTTTTTGGACGAGTCTTTCTCGTTCATTGACCAAAATGTTTTTTCGCGAAGATAACGTATGATCATCATCCTCAAAAAATAAGGCTGTATATTCTCTAAGCGCATCAATCGAGAGCCCTGCATTTCTCATACACTTGATAAATTCGATCCATTGAAGATCATCCTCCGTATAATCACGAATCCCATGATCGTCACGTTTGATTTCCCTAATCAAACCAATATTTTCGTAATATCTAAGTGTCGCAGTGGATAAATCGAGCTGTTTTGCTGCTTGTGCTATTTTCATTGTGCCCTCCTTCTTTCTCTTACCTTCCGATCTCCCTTTCCTCATCATCTCCATTTTGAAAAAGAAAGCAAGATGCTTTTGGCTCAATTCTTGATATCAAGAATGTTGTAACGCCTGAATTTATTATTAAAGAAGGTTTTCTGTTGACTTATAGTTCACTTTAAGACGTACAGTATAGAGGAAAGAATCGAATCTTATTTTTGAAAGGATGATCAAGAATGTGTCAGACGCACCAATCAAACGTTTTAAGTGTATCACATGCCAAAGCAAACTTTGAACGGACGACCATTGAACGAAGAGCGCTTCGTCCACATGATATTTTAATTGATATTCAATTTAGCGGGATCTGTCATTCAGATATCCACAGCGCTTTTGATGAATGGGGCGGCGGCATTTTCCCGATGGTTCCAGGTCATGAGATCACTGGAGTCGTGGCAGCTGTAGGGGATGATGTGACGAAGTTTCAGATCGGAGACCGTGTGGGCGTTGGCTGCTTTGTGGATTCCTGCGGCACCTGTGAATATTGTCAAAATGGAGACGAGCAGTATTGCACAAAAGGAGTCGTCCAAACGTATAACAGCCGTGACTATGACGGGAAGCCGACTTATGGCGGCTACAGTCAAAAAATTGTCGTGACTGAACGATTTGTCGTCAGCATTCCTGATCAACTGCCCCTTGATGCCGCAAGCCCTCTTCTCTGTGCTGGCATTACAACTTATTCACCATTAAAGCACTGGAAGGCAGGTCCTGGCAAGAAGGTTGCTATCGTCGGAATGGGCGGGCTCGGCCATGTTGCTATTCAATTCGCGAGTGCTCTGGGCGCTGAAGTGACAGTATTGAGCCGCTCTTTGAATAAAAAAGAAGAAGCACTGTCATTTGGCGCAAAAGACTATTTTGCTACAAGTGATCCTGATACGTTTCAGACACTAGCTGGTCAGTACGACCTTATTCTCAATACGGTCTCTGCCAACATTAATGTGGATGCCTATTTGTCCTTACTCCGTGTAGATGGAACCTTGGTGAACGTCGGTGCACCGCCTAAGCCGGATCAATTCCACGTCTTTTCATTAATTTCTGGCCGCCGCAGCATAGCTGGTTCACTCGTTGGCGGCATCCAAGAAACACAAGAAATGCTCGATTTCGCAGCTGCTCACAACATCGCACCACAAATTGAAGTCATCAACGCTAATCAAGTTGATGAAGCGTATGAACGGGTGCTGAAAAGTGATGTGCGTTACCGGTTTGTGATTGATATTTCGACATTATGATCGGATTCTATTTTGAAAGACTGGCTCAATGGCTGGTCTTTTTATATTGCAGCTATTTAACATAATTTCCTCACAAACAGCTGTTTACGTTTGAAAGACTAGGATGACGGATATAAAGGGTGGAGTCCGAGCAGTAATTGTGGATATCCTGTTTTTCTTATAGCGAGGAGGATATGTTCAAATTAAAAAAATCATATCAAAAATTTCCACAAAATAACCTCTCTTTTTTAGAACAAAATTTGTTGACAACAAATAAATAAACATGTTATTATTAAAAATTTGATTATTTAACCCCTAAGTGTGGTACCCTTAAAGTAGATACATTATGGAGGTGGATGATATGTTTCAAATTGGTGATAACATTGTTTATCCAATGCACGGAGCAGGTATAATTGAAGCCATAGAAGAAAAAGAATTCTCTGATGAAAAACAACAGTATTATGTGATTAAAATGGCAATCAGTCATATGAAAGTAATGATTCCAACACGTAAAATGTCAGGTTCACGTATTAGACCTGTTACAGATATACTGGCTTTAAAGGATGTAATGCACATTTTCCAGCATGGCAAATCAGATCAATTACTGACATGGAAAGAACGGCATACAATTAACACAAACAAAATAAAAACGGGTAACATCCAAGAAGGTGCTGAAGTTGTGCGTGATCTGATGCGTATGAAGAAAGAGAAAGCACTCAATGCAAGTGAAAAGAAAATGCTAGATGATGCCCATGAATTTTTGCTAAGTGAATTAGAAGTCATCAAAGGGATCACAGAAAAGCAAATCAAAAGTTTCTGTTAAGAACCTCTTCCACACTCACCATTTTTGAATACATGTTCTCTACGGACATTTCCATCCTGCAATTTATTAAAGAAAAAAAGAATTTATTTAGGCAAATTCCGCATATTGTAAATCCAATATGCTATACTGTTGATAAACCTTTGAAGCATGAATTTTTTTACGATTACCTTGTAACATCTCCCTACTTGTACGCTGAGTAGGGTTTTTTATTGAAAAAATGCGTGAAAGCATAAAAAAACAGGCTCTCTACAGAGAACCTGTTTTAAAAGGATGAAGATTAAGCAGTTTTTTGAACGTTAGCAGCTTGAGCTCCACGAGAACCTTGCTCTACGTCAAATGTTACTTTTTGACCTTCGTCTAAAGATTTGAATCCGTCACCTTGGATAGCTGAGAAATGTACGAATACATCGTCGCCTTCTTCACGTTCGATAAATCCAAAACCTTTTTCTGCGTTAAACCATTTTACTGTACCTTGTTCCATGTTTGTTGCCTCCTCGTGCGTATACCACACAATGTATTATACTATCCTTGCCCAAAGTATCCTCAAGACGAAAAGTCTTTCTTCATGCTATCCTTTACGCCGAACAAAAATAATTATTCTTATTGTAACACGAATCGGAAATAATTGCAATTTAGGATTTAAAAGGACAAAATCAACGATCATACTTACTTTTGTTCTTCTCTAACTTTAAGATATTTCTTCTACAAAATGGGCGTTCAATCACGAAAGGATTAAACAAGTTCATCACGTCAATCCATTTTTCAGACATCTTTCAGTTTTAGTTAAAAGTGAGTAATAACGAAACATCACTGTATTCTTAGAAATTGATGTCATTTTTATTTTAGTTAAGATTAGCATCTTTATTCCTATCAATTCTTAAAGTTACTATAAGACTAGCTACGCTGGCTAAAGTTCCTGCAACAGAAACAACAATTGTCAAAAAATCTGGAATAAGAAATCCTATTGGAATGAGCCCTAGAAAAGATAGAACAATAAAACATTGATAAATACCAGATATAGTTCTCACAATCAAATGACTGAAAAAAGACATCACTAACGGAGGAATGAATAAACATACCATTATTCCAATTGATATTATTAAGATGTGAGGCTGATCAAATGAAATGACATTATCCCCAGGGGAATTTTTGGCAGCCACTAGCAAAATAACTATAGACATCATGAAAGTAAGTAAAACTAGAGAAAACCTTTTTATCATGTTATAACTCCTTTGGTTGATCTTATGCTACTTAATTACTTTTTATCAAATTATCTCATTATCACCTTTATTTAACAATATAAAAGGTGAAAGGAAACTAGAAGCTGAATAAAAGAGCTTATTCAGTTCTTTTATGGACAACAATCGATACATCGATTGTATGCTGGGTGGAAACGTGCCCATGAAAGCTTATTTTCATTACACTCCTTATATTCATTTAACATCATTTCTATACGTTTATATTAATTATGTTTAAAAAATGGTGAGCCAAAATAATGAACATTCGTCCTACCTATCGAAGTACAAAGAGAAATGTATAAACAAATACCTTTTGAAAATACATTCAGTATTGATGCAGATCATTCTCCTTTTTTCACAGGCAGAGACTCTGACAAAATATTTAAACGAAATAGCTACTCTCTGAAGCATTAAAAGTCTTAATATTATTGAATGGTTTTTAGCTTATAAAATAAAAGTTGGTTGAAGTGGCAATAGAAGTGAGCTTTTGAATCTAAGCAAAAGAAGAGTAGACCCAATGTCTACTCCATTTCTTTTCCTTTATTTAATGTAAGACTTAAAATGATGCATGATATTCTCCAAGATCAAACAATGGCTTGATCTCTTTTTTTATGAAAAATAAACAAAATCCATCCCGAGCTTGGTGCAATTTCTATTAGAATATCTATGCTTACCGGTTCTTTCATACTACTTATTAAACAAACGAATCTGTTAATTTAAATAAAATAACTTACCATCTCATTACACTTTAAGAGACTAAGTGTTCTCCTAACATGACCAGTCTTTTGCATGTTTCAACGTAATATCAATAAACATGGATAAAGCTGGGGAAACCCACTTATTCTTATGATATGCAATTTGGGAGAAAATCTGTTTAAAATTATCACCACAAGGAATAACCTTTAACTTCTCCTCCTTAATTTCATCATTTACAGTCATTAAAGGTAAACAAGCAATTCCAAGCCCGCTCATTACACAACGTTTCATCGCTTCAATACTCCAAAGCTCCATCGTGTTGTAAGGGACGATTCCACGTTCCAGGAGGTATTCTTCACACAATTTCCTATAGCTACATTCTTTCTCGTTGACAATCAAACAATCGCTTAAATTCTGTTTTTCATACCTTTCGCCTGAAAAATTTAGTGAACAATCTGGGCTTCCAACAAGGACAATAGGTTCATCTAACAATGAATGGACAATCAAATCAGAATCCTGCAATGGTGGCAACATGACAAACGCAATATCTGCATCACCATTAAGTATTGCTCTTTTGTTATCTCCGCAGTTAGCGTTACTTAAAATGATGCTTACATGAGGAAACTTCATTCTGTATTCCCTTAAAATTGGCTCTAAACGATATACTGTTAAAGACTCAGGAGCAGCTATTTTTATCTCTCCCCGAATATCCTTCTCTTCAATTGCAATGTTTTCAATTTTCCCATAGGTTTCTAACATCTCGTATGTATAGTGCAACAACTTCTTACCTATATCTGTCACTCTTATCGCTCTGCCCATTCGATCAAACAAAGGTGCACCTAAATGCTCTTCAAGTGCTTGAATGTGTGATGTCACCGTTGATTGAGTGTAGCCTAAGTGTTCGGCTGCTTGTGTGAAGCTCCCCATTTCAATGACCTTTTTAAACGTTACAAAATGTCGTATCTCCATGATTTCACCCACTTTTATTTTTCTTTTTCTTCTATAGTATCAAAAAAATCAATGGATAATTTCACAAACTTCAATTTTACTAATATTTAGTTACACTTTAATGTTTAAGTAGGATAAGGGAAAAGGAGGCTTTATTTGAAGACAATATTGGATGCACTTCAAATTGAAATTGTTGAAGTATCAAATGAAAAGGTTATGGCAACGATGGCTGTTCATGATGCAACCAGACAACCCTTTGGACAGCTTCATGGGGGAGCTTCTGTTGGTCTTAGCTGAAACTGTGGCAAGTGTAGGCACATGGAATCTCTTAGATATGGAGAAAGAATATGAGTTGGATTAGAGATTAACGCAAATCATATACATGGAAAGAATGAAGGAATCGTGAAAGCAACAGAGGCACCCATCCGTAAAGGGAAAACAACCATGGTGTGGGAAATTAAGATTACAGACGAGCAGAAAGACAAGCTTATTTGTATTTCTAGATGTACAATGGCTGTCATTAAAATAAAGAAAGAAAACCTTAATTCTAAATAGAATTACCTTTATATACATATTAGGAGGAGTTAATAAATGATTACGGTTTACGACGATCAATATAAAGAAGAAGTCATTAATTTAATATTGTACATTCAAAATGTTGAAGCAGGTGTTGGAATTAGTATAGAAGAACAACCAGATATTCTGGATATTCCATCAAATTATATAAATGATGGGGGGAACTTTTGGGTGGCATTAAACGATAACGGTGAGGTTATAGGCTCTATTGGTTTACAAAAGAAAACCGACGAGATAGCCATACTAAAGAAATTTTTTGTTTATAAAGACTATCGAGGCAAAGAACTTGGGACAGGAAAAAAGCTTTATGAAGCTTTGCTTGATTTTGCAAAGAATCAAGGATTTTCTAAGGTGATTTTAGATACCCCATCTCAAGCGACTAGATCACACAGTTTTTATAAAAAGGTAGGATTTAAGAAGATTACAAAAGAGAATTTACCCATTAAATATGACTATCCTGATCGCGATTCATTTATTTTTTTACTAGAACTATAACTCAAGTATAGAAAAGAAGTTATTTTTTATAAATAGGTTAAACGGAGGGTTAGTTTGAGGGATAAGATAACATTGTTTTGTTTACTAAGCACTGTATTACTTGGAGTGATGAATAGTTTTTTCTTTCATATAGCCATTGTTCCAATTTCAAAAGACTTAAATATCTCTATAGCTTTCAGCAGTTGGTTTATCTTAGGGTATACAGTTATGGTTACAATTGGCTCAATAGTATATAGTAAGCTCGCTGAAAATATTCAGTTAAAAAAATTATATCTAATCGCTTTAGTTATGTTTGTTTCATTCTCGATTTTGGGATATTTTACGAATAATTTTTATTTCCTTATTTTATGTAGACTAGCACAAGGGGCTGGAGGGGCAGCCTTTATATCATTAACAATGGTTGCAGTTATGGATGTACTTGATCGATCATTATTGCCAATAGGTCTAGCTTTTATTAGCTTTGCTATGGCCTTGGGATCAGGTCTAGGTCCTTTACTAAGTGGTATTCTCCTTTCTCTAACTAATTGGCACATATTATATTTATTTATGAGTTGTGCAATTATTTTTATACCCATTTTATATCTCACTTTTCCAGAAATAAATTTAGAAAAAAAGAGTCCATTTGATTGGCTGGGAATGTTCTATTTAATAATGTGTATCCTCTTTTTATTATGTGCCTTGAACATTAGTTTTCTTTTTATTGTTTTGTGTATTATTTTTTCTCTATTATTTATTCGCCATATCAGCATTATTTCTTATCCAATTATTAATAAAAAGATATTTAATAATTCATCTTTTGTTAGAATAACTGGTCTCAGCTTTTTATTATTTTTATTGCTGGGAGCAAATGTATTCCTTCTCTCTTATATATTTTCATCTATTTTAAAATTAAATTCGATACAGTCCGGAGGGATACTTTTTATCAGTTCTTTAATGGGAGGTATGGCAAGTATAGTAATTGGGAAGAGGATAAGCAACAAAAATGTTAAAAATCTCTACAAAATAGGATTATACATTTTTTCAATAGGTTATTTAATTAGTATTTTCGATTCGAAGATCCTCATAGCATGTATTTCAACAAGTATTTGTTGCTTCATTGCTTTTTCTCTTGTACAAATTGCTTTAAACTATCTTTTAGACTCCGCACTTAAAGAATCCAAGAAAATATATATTGGTATTTTTAATTTGTGTAATTTTATTGGTATGAGTATTGGGGTAGCACTTTTTAGTAAATTAATAATTATGTTCAATATAAATATTTGCTTTGTTTTTTTATTAGCGACCGTGATTATAAAAGGATTTATTTCAAATAGAACAACTGACTAAAAAGGAAGAGGTTAATCAATCCTCTTCCTTTTACGCACCAACTCGATCTGCGGCAATTTTGAAACCACCATTTGAAGCACCATTATTATCTGAAAAGTGAGTAAATGCTAAGATGCTACTTAACACCATTACTGTCAATAGAATTCGGCTGATCTCCATTTATAATCTCTCCTTTCTTTATTTTTCGCCTCGCCTCAATTCTAAAACGATAATATTCATTTGATTGCTCTAAATTTCCCTGATGATGAAAGTAATGTCCAATTTCAGTAGCAAAATTTTCCTGTCAGTAATATTAATAACAAACAAGACAAAGCCCATGCAATATGTGTTTTCATGTTTTCATTCCTAGTTATTTAATTCGTCCAAAAGATACAAGGTGATCTCTCCAATAAACTGATTTCAGATCAGAATATTGGATTCGACTGTCATTTGAATGAAACATTCTGCCATTGCCTACATAGATGCCAACATGAGTAATGGCTTTTCCTTCATATGTGCCACCAAAGAACACCAAGTCACCCACAGTCGCTTCTTTTTCACTTATTTTCTTTGTTGCCCCATGTTGTTCTTGTGATGTTCTAAAAAGAGTGATTCCAGCTTTCGCAAAAGACCACTGAACAAGGCCCGAACAATCAAATCCAGTTTCGGATTTGAATCACCCCAGGCATACGGTTGCCCTTCATATTTCAAAGCTTCCTTCATGACCGTTTCATAGAAATCCATAGAACCATTCACAGGCTTCACATTTTTATCAGAGCCTTTTACATACCTCATGACATGATTAGCAAAGCTCGGGTCACCATAGCTTTTCCAGCCCATTTTAAAAGCTTGCAATCGGCTAAAAGCGAGTGCCAGTTTCTTTGTGTATTTCCCGCCATTCTTTTTCACATAGTCTATAAATCCAGAACCAAAGTTGTATGCCTGTAAAGTTAAACGAATCACCGCCAGCCTGTTTAAAAACCTTCTTAAAATGTTTAATGCCGACTTCAATCGAACGTTCTGGGTCAGTTATGGAGTTGGGAGGTAAGCCGATACTTTCAGAACTTTGCATGATATCTAAAGAACGCCCACCACTTTCTTGCATGGTGAGCGTCATAAAATAATATTCACTTGATCAAAAACACCTTCCTGACGGGCATACTTCTAAAATACAGCTCTAAATCGTTCGCCCTCCGGTGCAATCCAACCGTTTCATATTCGCCATCCCCACCGCCTCCTACTTTAGTGAAATGGTTATAACCACTATTGCATGCGGTGAATAATAAATATTTCAGTCTAAACAAAAAAATACCAAAGGTCTAAACCCTTGGTATTTTTGAAATGCGGCCGAGAGGACTTGAACCTCCACGGGTTATTCACCCACTAGGCCCTCAACCTAGCGCGTCTGCCATTCCGCCACGACCGCGTGTATGATGTGCTCATATATTGATAAGTGCACTGTTTGAAAAAACAATGCGGGTGAAGGGACTTGAACCCCCACGTCATAAAGACACTAGATCCTAAGTCTAGCGCGTCTGCCAATTCCGCCACACCCGCGTGACAATGGTGAGCCATGAAGGACTCGAACCTTCGACCCTCTGATTAAAAGTCAGATGCTCTACCAACTGAGCTAATGGCTCATCTGCTATGCAGAAAAACATATATAAAAAATGGCTGGGCTAGCTGGATTCGAACCAACGCATGACGGAGTCAAAGTCCGTTGCCTTACCGCTTGGCTATAGCCCAACGAATCAAAAAACAAAACATGACCCGTACGGGATTCGAACCCGTGTTACCGCCGTGAAAGGGCGGTGTCTTAACCGCTTGACCAACGGGCCATACAATAATGGCGGAGAAGGAGGGATTTGAACCCTCGCGCCGCTTACGCGACCTACACCCTTAGCAGGGGCGCCTCTTCAGCCACTTGAGTACTTCTCCATTATGGCTCCGCAGGTAGGACTCGAACCTACGACCGATCGGTTAACAGCCGATAGCTCTACCACTGAGCTACTGCGGAATAATAAGACATGTTTCATTATATCTATGCCAGAAAAATGTGTCAAGAATTTTTAAGTGTTTCATTCCTGTCTCATTAGCGACGGCTTTTATAATTTAACATATACTAATATAACAGTCAAGCCTTTCTTCCTTCCTTTTTGTTTTCTGTTTAGACATGACAGAAAGACCCCGACCTCTAATTGAAAGACCAAGGTCTCCTTGCTGCTGCGCTCTCTATGGGTTCATGACAGCTTATACTTCCGCATCCACTTGTAAAACGTGCTTCTAGGCACCCCTGCTGACCTCGCAGCTTCTGACACATGACCTTTCGTTTTGTGCAGTGCTTCTATCACTGTTTGCTTTTGAATGCGTTCCCTTAGCGTGAGTTCTTTTGGATTCTCGGTATATTCTGGTAGATGCAACTTCTGCTTTTTCTGATCCACCGTCTCTAATACCGCCGCATATTGCGATTCACCAATCCATCCTCCTTTAGGAAACAGTACCCTTATATGTTCAAACAGATTAAAAAGCTCTCGTATGTTTCCTGGCCAATGGTACGCTTCCAGCTTACGAAAAAAAGATTCAGGAAATGTCGCATTCCATTGGTGTTTCTTTTGGTAATAACGATATAAATCAACAATGTCTTCTTTTCTTTCTCTAAGCGGCGGGATGTTGATTGGATAGACATGAAGACGGTAATACAAATCTTCACGTATTTTTCCTTCCTTCAGCAGTTCGTTCATATTCCGGTGTGTCGCTGTAATGATTCTAATATCCAAAGGGGTTTCGTGTGTCCCGCCGAGCGGTACGACTTTTCTTTCTTCAATGACCCTAAGAAGCGCCACTTGCATCGCATAAGGGATTTCGCCTATTTCGTCTAAAAAGAGTGTTCCTTTTTGCGCCTGTTCAAATTTCCCCTTTGCTCCATGACGTTTTGCCCCTGTAAAAGCCCCTTCCGCATAACCAAATAGTTCGCTTTCTAACAGGCTTTCAGGTATGGCTCCGCAATTCACGGCAATAAACGGTCCTTTATGTCTTTCACTAGCTAAGTGAATCGCTCGAGCGGCCAGTTCTTTCCCTGTACCTGTTTCTCCCCAAATATAGACATTTGCATCTGTTTGTGCCGCTCGTTTCAATTCGCTGAGCGTCTGCTGAAATGCCGTACTTGTTCCAGATTCCCCGGGAAATTGAGCAAAAGAAACGGTTATATTGCTCTTCGCTGCTTCTTCAAGAGAAAAAGACATCCCAAGCAGCTTTCCGTCTTGTTCTGACTGAATAATCTGCTTGTCCCGTGTAACAAATGTATCGTCCATGAGCAGCTCAACATCCATTCCATACCAGTCTGAAAATCGGTCTCTAATCGGCTTACTTGCCAAAACAATCTGCTTTTTCTCATTACAGACAACATACGGCTCGTCCGCTTCTACCTGTTGGAGACAATGACTGATCAGCTCCATCTCTTTTCTTTTTTGCTGGACCTGAATTTCTCTCTCTATGGCATATGCAACTGTTGAAGCCATTCCAAGCATAAAAGGATGCCTTTGATCCGCCATACAGGAGATATCAATGACTCCTATGATCGTGCCGTCTGCATCACGAATAGGGGCCGCTGAACAACTCCAATGGTGGGAAGCGACTGAAAAATGCTCAGTTCCGTTGATCGCTACAGCTTCCCCAATGACTAGTGCCGTTCCAATAGCGTTCGTCCCCACATCGGCTTCGGTCCAGCGCGCACCCTCCATAAAGTTTATTTTTTTCGCTTCTACCAGCGTCCTTTGGCTTCCTGTCAGACTTAGCACATAACCATCTGCATCGATAAGTAATGCCATCATGTCAGATTCTTTTAATTGCTGACTGATTTTATTTAAGTAAGGAAGAGCGGCATTTAGAAATAGTGAGTACTTCTTTTTTTGAATACTGAATAATTCCTTTTCTAACAACGACTGTCCTTTATCTAAATACGGGTTCACATTTGCTTGTTTACATCTGTGCCATGACTCCATCACTCTCTTATCCAGACGAGATCTATCAAGCAAACCTTCACGAACAAAACGTTTCCAAGTATTTAAATAGCAAGGCGTCGGATTCATTCCATCCTCTCCTCTGGGGGCTTTTTATCCATTATAGATAATTATAAAAACGCTTTCAATTATTGGCTGACCCAGGAAGTCATTTGGATAGAAAGTTTCTCTATCAGCAGTGCACCGCTCGTCCATTTGTTTGCAGCAAGGCTTCGTGTATCGCCTCAGAGAGTGTCGGATGTGCCGCAATAAACTGCTCTAATGTATCAGCTGTCAACTCTGTATGCATCATTACCGCCGCTTGTCCAATCAGTTCTGTTGCATTCGGTCCGATGATAGATACACCTAAAATTTCTTGATATTGCGGTTCGACAATGACCTTTACTTGACCAGCTGGCTGATTTAAAATTAATGCTTTTCCATTTGCAGAAAATGCGAATTTCCCTATTCGAATCTCCCCATATTGTTTTCTAGCATTCTCTTCATTTAAACCGACACTAGCGATTTCTGGAGACGTGTAGATGCACCTTGGAATCACTTGTTCATTGACCTTTACATCTTCACCTGATGCATGTGATGCCGCAATCGTTCCTTCATGAAAAGCAGCATGAGCAAGCTGAACGCCGCCTGTCACATCACCGCACGCATAGATATGCGGGAGATTGGTTTGCATATGCTCATTCACACAGATGCCGTTCCTGTCAAATTCAATGCCGATCTGCTCAAGATTCAGCTCTCCCAGCCTCGGCTTTCTGCCAATGGCGACTAAACAATGATCGGACTTGATTTCACAGCGCTCCCCATGATCCTTCTCAACCACCACTTTTTTTGAGATTGCATCAAGCTGTTTGACTGCTGCTGATGTCAAAATTTCCACACCTGCTTTTTGAAGCTGATCTTGAAGACAGTTAGCTGTATCGTGATCTTCTTCAGGTAAAATGTGTGCTGCCTGTTCCACCATGACAACCTTTGATCCCATTCGGCTAAAGATGCTTGCAAACTCACAGCCGATCACCCCTCCACCAATGATACAAAGCGAATCTGGTATTGAAGGGAGCGTCATCGCATCCTTACTATCAATGATCCACTCTCTATCAAATGGGGCGAAAGGTAAAGCAGCAGGTTTTGATCCTGAAGCAATAATGATTTGTTTTGCCTGAATGATTTCAGATTTCCCTTCACTTTCTATCAATAGCTCATGTGCTGAAAGAAATGATGCCTTCCCATTTAACACGCTGATTTTGTTTTTATTCATCAAATAACGAACGCCATCAGTCAGCTGCTTGACGACTGACCGCTTCCGCTTTTGAACGGCATCCCAATGAATGATAGGCTTCTTCCCTGGAAGCTCAATTCCAAAATGTCCAGCTGATTTCACATGCTCGTACATATCGGCGCTTTGCAAAAGTGCTTTCGTTGGAATACAGCCTTCATTCAGGCAGGTACCTCCTAACAAGCCTTGGTCGATTAGTACAATCTCTCTGTCAAAACGGGCGGCTGTTATTGCCGCCACATATCCTGCTGGCCCGCCTCCTATAATGACAAGCGTCATTCATTTCACCTTCTTCCTATAAAAGAATGGATACTGGATTTTCTAAATACGTTTTAACAGTTGATAAAAATTGTGATGCCGGCGCTCCGTCCAGCACGCGGTGATCAAAGGTCAGACTGAGTGGCAGGATCGTCCCTTTACATAATTCATTCCCATGATAAACAGGCATGTGATCCGTTTTTCCAACGCCAAGAATACCTGCTTCCGGCGGGTTCAAAATCGGGGTGAAATGTTCCACACCATAGGCGCCTAGATTAGTGATTGTAAAGGTAGAGCCTTCAATTTCATCGTGGAGAAGTTTGCCTTCACGTGCTTTTTTGCCATTCGATTTGATGCTCTTCGCCAGCTCAATAAGTGAAAGTTTTTCGGCATGCCGAATAACAGGCACTGCCAGACCGTCATCTAAAGCAGCAGCGATTCCAAGATGAACATACTCAAAAGTTTCGACTCTATCATTCTGATATTGACTGTTCATTGCAGGATGCTCTAGCAGGGAAAGAACCACTGCTTTGGCTACAAAATCGGTCATGGTTAATTTCATATCGTGTCGTGCTCCAGCTGTTTCGTTCAACTCAGACTGTAATGCTGTCAGCTTTGTCACATCCGCTTTCATCGTTATTGTTAATTGTGCACTTGTTTGCAGGCTTTCCATCATTCGCGAGGCAATGGTTTTCCGCATCATGCTGACTGGCTGATGCTTTGGTTCATTTTGTTGGTTTTCTTTTTCATCAGGAAGTGCCCGAAGCACATCCGCTTTCGTGATTCTCCCATCTGGACCTGTTCCCACTAGTGTATGAATGTCCAGATTAGCGCTTTGAGCAATCTTACGTGCCACAGGGGAGATTTTCTTTCTCTCTTTCTTTTGTTTTGGCGGCAGGTCTTTTTCTTTCTTTTCCTCGATCTGTTCATTTCCTTCACCTATATAGCAGATGACCGTGCCAGGCGGTACACCTTCTCCCTCAGGCACTTTTATATCCAATATGGTTCCTTCAGCAGGTGATTCGATCTCCATTTCAATTTTTTCAGAGTTGATGCTTGCAATGCTTTCCCCTTTATTCACAGTTTCTCCGATCTCTTTATTCCAGACAGATACCGTTCCTTCTTTCATTGACATGCCCAATTTCGGCATCACAACCTCGACAGCCATCTCCCTCTCTCCTTTCTTTAGTTCAAGATCTTGTCGTGACTCTTTCCAACCATCTCTAAGACGGTGTTCACAACCTTATCAGGTGTCGGCAAATAGATATCTTCAAGCGGTGGTGAAAACGGAACTGGTGTATGAGGAGCCGTCACTTTTTTGATTGGAGCGTCAAGTAAATCGAATCCTTTGTCCGCAACCAAAGAAGAAATATCTGCGGCAATTCCGCACCTTGGATTTGCTTCATCTACAATGACAAGCCGATTTGTTTTTTCTACTGAAGTTAGAATGGCCTCTTCATCGAGCGGTGACAAGCTTCTTGGATCAATCACCTCTGCTTCAATTCCACGTGCAGCTAATTGTTCCGCCGCTTCGAGTGCTGTATGAACTTGTTTGCCTACTGCAAAAATGGTCACATCTGAGCCTTCTCTTTTCACATCTGCTTTGCCAAGCGGCAGCGTGTAGTATCGTTCTGGAACATCTCCTGTGATATTGTAAAGCGTTTTATCCTCAAAAAAGATGACAGGGTCCTGATCTTCGATGGCTGCCAGCAGCAATCCTTTGGCATCGTATGGTGAAGAAGGCACCACTACTTTTAATCCAGGGATGCTTGTAAATAGCGCATACAAGCTTTGTGAATGCTGGGCAGCTGCTCTAAAACCCGCCCCATGTGTCGTTCTGATCGTGATCGGTACCTCTGCTTTTCCGCCAAACATGTATCGGAATTTTGCTCCTTGATTTAGCACTTGGTCCAGACAGGTGCCGATAAAATCATTAAACATGAGTTCTGCAATTGGCCTTAGCCCTGTGGAAGCAGCTGCCATGGCCGCACCTACATAGCCAGCTTCACTAATCGGTGTATCAAGGACTCGCTCACGTCCAAACTCCTGAACGATTCCTTTCGTTACACCAAGCACACCGCCCCATGCTTCATCATCTTGTAAGTGATCGACATGAGCGCCTCCAGCAACATCTTCCCCCATTAAAATGACATTCTCGTCTCTTCTCATGGCAAGTTTAATCGCTTCATTTAATGCACTAGACATGCTGATTTCTCTTGTCATTTTTCTCTCCCCCTTCTGATTTATTGATACGAAACATATACGTCGGTCAATAATTCGGTCTGATCTGGATATTCACTTTCTTCACTGAATGTAACGGCTTCATCTATCGCTTCTGCTACAGCCGCTTCAATATTTGATAGCTCCCCATTCGTCAGCAGCTGCTGCTTGATCAATTCATTTTTAAAAAGAGCGATCGCATCTCTCTCTTCTTGGTGTTCTGTTTTTTCTTGATTGGTTTTATAACGCTGGGCGTCTCCTTCGAAATGGCCATAATTTCGATATGTCATGCATTCAATTAATGTCGGACCTTCTCCATTTTTTGCTCGTTCAATTGCTTGTTCTGCGGCTTGATAAACGGCCATCACATCTTTTCCATCCACTTGAATCCCAGGAATGTCATAACCGGCCGCTCGATCCACGATTGATTTGCAGCTTGAAGCATAGGAAAATGGTGTCGCTTCCCCGTACCCATTGTTTTCTGCAATGAAAATGACAGGCAGTTTCCAGATGGCCGCGAGATTGATTCCTTCGTGGAAAGTTCCTTGATTGTTTGCACCATCCCCAAAAAAGCAAACGCTTACATTTTCTGTCTTTTTATATTTAGCGGTGAGGGCTGCCCCGCACGCAAGAGGAAAGCCGCCTCCAACAATTCCGTTGGCACCGAGCATTCCTTTATCAAAATCTGCAATGTGCATGGATCCGCCTTTGCCTTTACAGAGACCTGTGGCTTTCCCATAGATTTCTGCCATCATTCCTTTTAGATCACAGCCTTTCGCTATACAGTGGCCGTGGCCCCGGTGTGTACTTGTAATACTGTCTTTTTCATTCAGATGAGCACAGACTCCTACGGCAACAGCTTCTTCGCCAGCATAAAGATGGACAAACCCCGGCAAAATTCCTTTTGTAAAAAGCGTGTGCACCCGGTCTTCAAATTGGCGGATTTCCTGCATCTTTTGATACATCCATACGGCTTTTTCTTTAGTCAATGCCATTTCCATTTAGTAAAACCTCCTATCTTTTTTGCTTGCACTTCTATACAAGCAAAAATCGTGCCAACATGACGACGCATAAACACTTAGGCTTTGACTGAATCACACCGATGAAAAAAGAGACAAAATGAGACATGCGTCTCTTTTTGTCTCAATATGTCCACACATCTATTGGAACAAAAAAAAGCATCCCCGTAGAGGAATGCTTATCACAATGAATCGATTGTGCGCAGCCACTTTAATTTTCCTTTGCAGACGCCGCATACATAACGAGAGGTATCAAACCGTCTTTTCCTTATAAAAGACCGGCCGCATCCTGTGCAAATATATTCATGGCGTTTCTCCGCACGCCGCTTATTTCGTACGGTCTTTAGCGGTGTACAAAAACGCGGGGCACCTACTTGTTTTAATAACGCTTTAAAATCACGGTCGCGATGCTGATAGCCCTTTCCCTCAAGGTGCAGATGATAATGACACAGCTCATGCTTGATGATCCCGATTAATTCTTCTCGCCCATGCTCCTCTAGGTATCGGCGGTTCAGTTCGATGTTGTGTGTACCAAGTAAATATCGCCCGCCTGTCGTTTTTAGACGGTCATTAAAAACAGCCTGATGGCGGAATGCCTTGCCAAAGAACTGCTGGGAAATGTGCTCTGTTAACTGCTGTAACTCTCTCTCGTTCAATCAAGATCGTTCCTTTCTATAAAAACCTCGAACGGGACAATTTCCCCTATGCATACATTGAAGGTACATCCACTGTTTCGATCAAAGGAGGAATGGGCGATGCCCAACTGGCTGAAAAATCAGATGCAGAAGGCATTTTATGAGAAAAATCATTATCAAATCAAATTGCTGAATCAATGCTGGTACTTCTATAGAAAAAAACATTCAGTCACATCAAGGCACACCCCATCCTAAGGTGCGCCTCGTTTTTTTGTTTACTCTGGTTTCAGCATGGAGAGGGCAACACGACCTTTTGCCTGGTCAACAGAGTCCACCCATACGGTCACAATGTCACCAACTGATACAACATCAAGCGGATGCTTCACAAAACGGTTGCTTAGCTTGGAAATATGCACAAGCCCATCCTGCTTTACACCAATATCAACGAATGCGCCGAAGTCTACAACGTTTCTCACCGTTCCTTGCAGCTCCATTCCTTGCTTCAAGTCTTCCAATTTCAACACATCTGTTTTGAGCAGCGGCTTTGGTACTTCATCCCGCGGATCACGCTCAGGTCTTGTCAGCTGATCAATGATATCTTGAAGTGTAATTGTCCCAATGTCTAGCTGCTGGGCTGCTTTGTCCAGTTTAACCTCAGCAATTTTCTCTTTTAACTGCTCTGTGCCAAGGTCGTCTGGCGTCATGTTGATCATGCGTAAAAACTGTTTTGTTTCTTTATAGCTCTCAGGGTGAATACCTGTACGATCAAGTGGGTCTTGTCCATCTGTAATGCGAAGGAAGCCGATACACTGCTCATATGTCTTAGCACCGAGCCTTGGGATATCCTTCAATTCTTTTCTGCTTGTGAATCTCCCAATCTCTTCGCGGCGCTTGATGATATTCCCTGCGACAGCTTTTGAAAGGCCTGATACATATTGCAGTAGCGCCTGTGAGGCGGTATTGACGTTTACACCGACTTGGTTGACGACTGTTTCTACCACAAAGGTTAACGAGCTGTTTAATTGCTTCTGGCTGACGTCATGCTGGTATTGGCCCACACCAACAGACTTCGGATCAATTTTCACGAGCTCTGCTAAAGGATCTTGTAATCTTCTAGCGATTGAGATGGCGCTTCGTTCTTCGACTTGCAGATCTGGAAACTCTTCTCGCGCAAGTGCTGATGCGGAGTAAACACTTGCTCCAGCTTCATTCACAATCAAATAAGAAACCGGCTGATCCAGCTCTTGAATCAAGTCTGCAATGAATTGTTCTGTCTCTCTTGAGGCTGTTCCGTTTCCAATCGCAATCACTTCAATGTTTGATGATTGAATGATCTCTTTGACTTTTTGTTTCGCTTCCGCTTTTTTCTGCACGGGCGGATGCGGGTAAATGACGCCAATATGATGGACTTTGCCTGTATCATCCACGACAGCTAATTTACAGCCTGTCCGAAATGCGGGGTCGACTCCAAGTACACGCTTCCCTTTCATCGGCGGCTGAAGCAGCAGTTTTCTTAAGTTTTCAGCAAAAATATGAATCGCTTGTTCCTCTGCTTTTTCTGTCAGCTCTTTTCGTATTTCTCGCTCGATGGAAGGCTGAATGAGGCGTTTATACGCATCATCGATTGCCGCTTCAATAAACGGTCTCGCCGTCGTCTGTTTGCCTTTTAGAACTTGTTTGTCGAGATAGAAGCGAATATTTTCAGCAGGTGGTTCGATGGCTGCCTTTAAAATGCCCTCTTTCTCCCCGCGGTTGACCGCTAGTACACGGTGCGGGACAATCTTTTTGATTGGCTCTTGATAATCGTAATACATTTCATAGACGTTTTTCTCATCGCTTTCGACGTCTTTTCCTGATGTGACCAGACTGCCCTTTTGGTACGTTTCACTGCGAATCCATTTTCGCATATCAGGATCATCTGCCAGCTGTTCAGCAATGATGTGCTGCGCACCTTCAAGTGCCTCTTCTACATTTGTCACTTCTTTTTCTTCGTTGATAAAAGAAGCGGCCTTCTTCTCGATCTCATCACTTGGCAGCGTGAGTATATATTCTGCCAGCGGCTCAAGCCCTTTTGCTTTGGCTACATTCGCCTTTGTTTTACGTTTTTGTTTGAATGGACGGTATAAATCTTCGACCTCTTGCAGTTTATGAGCTTGTTCAATTTTCTGTTTTAATTCATCGGTTAGTTTGTCTTGTTCAGCAATTAAGCGAATGACTTCTTCTTTTCGGTTCGTGACATTTTGGATATATGTATAGCGCTCTGAAATGGTTTGAATTTGCACCTCATCCAGTGAGCCTGTCTGCTCTTTCCGATAACGGGCAATAAAGGGGACGGTGTTGCCATCCTCTAAGAGCTTGATCACACTTTCAATTTGTTTTGTTGAAAGCTTTAATTCTGTCGCAATTTGTTTCAATAAAAAGTCAGATGTCTTCATACTTTGCATCCTCTCACTGTGTCTTCTCTTTTAGTGTATCAAAAAAACCGGCAAAACAGAAAAAAGGTCAGCTATTTTACGTGAGCTGACCAAGTACATAGGTGAGATCGTCCTTTTTGTCTTGTGTGTATGTTTCAAGCTGTTTGGCGATGTCTTCAACTGAATGTCCATGCTTTAAACACATGCGCATGTTTGGCACATTCAGTCCGTCTGAATACATAATGAATATCGATCCTTTTTCGTATGAATAGGTGTATGTTTTATATTTTCTAGGTTTCCCTGATAAGTATCCTGATGTCGGAAGTGGATAAATATAGTCGCCAGAAGGTGCATTCAAGATAAACCGAATATTGCCAACCGAACAATAGGTAAATTGCTGCTGGGAAAAATTCACCTTTAATATGGCCACAGTGGCCCCGCGTTTATTTTTCATAGCCTGATTGCATCTGTCGATGAGGGCCGCCACATCCTCATGTCCATATTCTTCGACAATTTCGCTGACTAAAGAAGATGATTCATTGGCGTACTGGCCGCTGCCCAATCCGTCTGCTACAGCACAAATTAGTTCTTCATCATCTGCTTTAATAAAAAAACTGTCCCCGCAGCATGGTTTTCCTTCTTTATTCGATTGATAGATAATGGCGTTTACATGCTCATGCTGTTCAATCTGTTTCATTACCCTAGCTCCATAGACGCATCTTCTGATAATGCATCTCGCAGTTTTTTCACTGCCTTCCGCTGAAGTCTCGATACATGCATTTGAGATATGCCAAGTAAATCGCCTGTCTCTTTCTGACTCTTATTTTGCAAGTAAGTCAGATTGATAATCTCTTTTTCTCTATCCGACAGCACATGAAGCACACTCTCAAGCATCATTTTTTGATTCACACGTTCGTAGCCCTCTTCCTGTGAGCCGACAACGTCTAAAATCGTCACAGTACTTCCTTCAGAATCAGCCTCTACGCCTTGGTCAACAGACAGCGCTTGATAGCTTTTGCCCATCTCCATGGTTTCAAGTACTTCTTCTTCTGTTACATCTAAGTATTCTGCAATTTCTTGGACTTTAGGTGATTTCTGTGTCTCTGTTGTCAAATGATCAACTGCCATTTTGATTCTTGGTCCAAGCTCTTTAATCCGCCTTGGTACATGGACACTCCATGTCTTATCTCGTAAAAAGCGTTTGATTTCCCCGATGATGGTTGGAATGGCAAAGGCTTCAAATGATTTACCGACGAGCGGGTCGTATCGTTTAATAGCGCCAAGTAAACCTATCATTCCAACTTGTCTGAGGTCCTCATGAAAGCTTTTTCCTTTAGAATATTTTTTCGCCAGCATATCAACCAAGTTTGTATAGCATTCGACCAGCGTGAGCTGCGCCTGCTCGTCTTGATTGGTTTGATAGCTTTGGATGAGGCGGTCTACTTCATCTTTAGTTAGTTTCATAGTTTTGGATGGTTGTGTCATGGTCAACTCGCTCCCTGTTTAAAAACTTTGTCATCGCCACGGTAACTCCGGAGTTTGCTTGCACCTCGACTTCATCCATCAATGTTTGCATTAAGTATAAACCAAGACCTCCTTCTGCCAATTGATCCACCGTATGAGCAGATGTGTACGGTCCCAAGTCTTCCTGTTTTTGCTTAAAGTCAAAGCTACCGCCTTTGTCAGCGACAATGATTTCTAGACGATCCTCGTAGACAAGAAAGCGAACAGCCACCTCTCCATCTTCGCCGTCTTCACCTTTGTAGGCATGCTGAACTGCATTTGTACAGGCTTCACTGACGGCTATTTTTAAGTCTTCAATTTCTTCATAGACATATCCCATCCGGCTCGCTACGCCTGACAGAGTCAAACGAATGATGCCTACATATTCTGGTTTTGCCGGTATTTTCATCTCGATTCGATCTACTGATTCGTTCATTGTACCCCACCCTCTGACTTTGCAGAAATGTCAATGATGTCCTTTAATCCAGTGATTTCAAACAACCTTACAAGCCGTTCTGACAAGTTCTCAAGCTTTAATGTGCCACCTGCTTTTTGAGCCGCTTTAAACAGCCCAACGAATACACCTAAACCTGTACTATCCATATACGTAACATCCTTTAGACAGATTTCAAGATGCTCTCCCGCCTCAGCTTTAGGCATGAGCGTTTCTCTTAGCTCAGGAGCGGAGTACACATCAATTTCACCGCTGACACTGATTTTCGTTTTTTGATCTATTTGATGCTCTTTTACAGACATATTCATTATGCATTCACCTCGAAATTCTTGTTTCCTAAAGTTTTATATACCCGCATGTTCACTTTCTAAACCTTTCTTTTGAGAACAAGTAAAGTAAAGTCATCGTGCAGCTGAAAATCCTGCAGTTTGAGTAAGCTGGCGTAGATGGCATCCACCATTTCTTGAGCTGAGTAGGATAGGTGCTCTGATATGAGTGTTTTGATGTCCTCCCTCTCTAAGAAACCATCCTCTGACTTGGATTCTGTGACCCCATCAGAGAATAAGATCACCATGTCTCCTGCATCCAAATGCTTCTCGTACTGTCTGTAGTCAAATTCTGGTGCGATCCCAAGGACAAGCCCTTTTGCGTCTAAATCGTAAAATGTGTTCTCTTTTTTGCAATAGAAAAAGCCCGGCTCATGACCAGCCGATGCGTATTTAAACTCATGCGTTTCTTTATTATAGCTGCCATAGAACATCGTGATAAACATACTTGGGTCTACGTTTTGCTCGACAACACGATTCAGGGTTTTCAGCACCTTTGTTGGGCCGCTCCCTGACTCTGGCAAGGAATCCATCGCATATTTAATCATCGACATACAGAGCGCAGCCGGGATTCCCTTTCCAATGACATCTGCGATCGCGATATTGATTGTATCGTGATCTGTTACAAAGTGGTAATAATCTCCACTCATCTGTTTTGCCGGTACACTAATTGCACCAATATCAAAGGTATCTCCTTCTGGAATTTTCGTTTCCAGAAGGGTTTGCTGAACATTTGCAGCAATTTCAATTTCAGATTTTATTTCTTGCTGGATGCCTCTGAGTGTTAAATGTTCTTGGTAGGCAAGTCCGTACCCAATCATGACTTCAATTAAGAAGTCTAGTGAATGAAAAACATCTTCCGGCAAATCAGGGTAAAGCTCCTGAATCACTTTTCGGTGAACACTCACTATTTCTTCAGGAGGTATTTGATGCTCAATGGTTTTACGGCTAAATTTTTGAGCTTGATAAAGCGATGTTTCAGTTAAATCACTGATATAACGACTGAGCAGCTGATGGTACCGCTGCTCCATTACCTCCTTAAAATCCATGGTTTCCCTCCTAGCGAAGCCACTTAACAGCTTGTATCTCCGTTCCTTGTTCTGGTGCAGAATCTAATTTAAATTCATCCATCAGCCGTCTGACGCCCGGAAGACCTGCTCCGAGTCCGCCTGATGTTGAAAATCCGTCTTCCATTACTTTACGTATATCCATGATACCCGGCCCCTCATCTGCTGCGATGACTTTGAGTCCACGCTTTCCGCGCTCCATCACTTCTTCTATACAAATCTGACCTTTACCAGCGTATAAATAGATGTTTCGAGCTAATTCTGAAATGGCCGTCGTAATTCTTGCTTGGTCAACTGTTCCAAATCCAAGTTCTTTTGCAACATTGCGCCCCAATTGTCTTGCTGCGACTATGTCCCATTCCGTCAATATTCTTACACAGGATTGGTCTTTCATATCTATTCCCCCAATTCCCGCTTCAGTGTCTCAAGCCCTTGTTCAAGATCTAGTGCTGTCTGAATTTCTTCAAGCGATATTCCAAGTTCAATCAGCGTCACAGCGACTGCCGGCTGTATTCCTGTTAATACAACTTTCGCCCCCATGAGCTTGGACATCGTGATCACATCACCTAATACCTTTGCAATAAAGGAATCAATCATGTCAACGGATGTGAGGTCAATGACAACACCGTTTGCTCCTGTTTCATGAATTTTATTCAGCAAGTCTTCTTGAAAGTGGAGAGCTGTTTGATCATCAAGCTCCCACTGTATCGAAATCAGAAGACAGTTATATAGTTTTAAGATTGGAATCTTCGGGTGATTTCTCACTGGGTTATCCCTCCAATGAAACAATTTTTCGATTTGTCATTTCCAAAGCAGTTTGAATTCCTTTTTGAAGGGTATTCTTTGTTGTAACTTGAGATAAATCAATTCCAAGGTTCACAATGGTTTGGGCTATTTCTGGACGAATACCGACAAGCAAGCACTTCGCACCTACTAATCTCACAGCCTCTGATGCTTGAATGATATGATGCGCTACCATTGTGTCAACGACAGGTACACCCGTAATATCAATTAAGACGACTTGTGAGCGATGTTTGACGACACCGTTGAGCAGATTCTCCATAATTTTTTTGGCACGTTCTGTGTCAATTGTTCCAACAAGCGGCATGACGGTAATGTGCTCAAATACTGGGATCAGCGGGGCAGAAAGTTCCTGCAGCGCGATTTTTTGAAGGTTGACTGTTTTCTCCCATGAGATGGAATACTGGTTTAAGATCTCGTTATGAATAGGTGTGATGAATCGATCAATTTGCCAGATGAGGTCATGACTTTCTTCTGTTGTATCTTTGTCATCGTTCATTTTGTGATATAAATGTGAACGGATTTCTGTTAGACCATTTGCCAGTAACTTAAGTGATATACCCATTTGAACAATTTTTAAAGCAAAAGTTTGCACTTTTTCTTCAAAATCTTCAGCATACCCTTCTGAAAGAGATGTAATGATTAATTGAACATATTCCGAACAGATGGTTTCATACATATTGTCGTTCAGCATCATGTCCATTTCTATTTCTCCGAGTCGTCTAAAAATGTCCGTCCACTCTTTTTGTAATTCCTCTCGATGCTCTCTTGCAAAAGCTAACACGATATGATTCGACATGTTTTACCCCCTACGTACATAAACAGCACTTCTTTTAGTCTTTCTTCATTATAACGTTAATAAAAATTGAACACAAAAAAAGTTGCTCCCAAGAGAGCAACCAAATCTCACCATATTAAAAATCAATAAGAGCCAAACTAACTTGTAAGGCTTCATCAACCTTCTCCATCATCTCATCATCAAGATGTGTGATTTTATCTGTCAATCTTTGTTTATCGATTGTACGAATCTGCTCCAAGAGAATGACAGAATCTCGTTCAAAGCCGTAGCGCTTTGCATCAATTTCGACGTGAGTCGGTAATTTCGCTTTTTGTATTTGGGCTGTTATGGCTGCAACGATAGCAGTCGGGCTGAAGCGATTTCCAATGTCATTTTGAATCACCAATACTGGGCGAACCCCGCCCTGCTCGGAGCCAACAACAGGAGATAAATCAGCAAAGTAAACATCACCGCGTTTAACAATCAAATGTTTAACCCCCGCTGACTAATCGCTCAACTGTATTCTCAGCCTCAAATTCTGCGTATTGTGCCTCTGAAGAGATATTCAGATTAATTTTCGCCATCTCCATGTAGCCGCGTCTCATCGATTCACGATTTTGTCGAATATTACGTTCACGAATATACGTTTTTGTCGCTCGGTAGATCAATTCATTTCTTGTTACCTTATCCTGCTCTGCTACTCGTTCGATTTCAGACATCAAAGCCTCCGGTAGTCGAATCTTCATTTCGTTTGTTGCGCTGGATTCAGACAAAAAACATACACCTCCACAAAACTTACGGATACCGTTTCGATCCATTCCAAGACTAATCATACCATTATTCAATGCGCAAGCAAAGCTGTTTTTTCATGATTTCTTATTAGAACATGAAGCGGCTGTTCACCCGTAAATCAAAGATGATAATGGAGTTCCTCTTTCACATTATACGCTTTTTTCCGAAAATCATACGGTATTTCCAAAATCTCTAAAAAAGGGAGAATGTTTACCCCTTCTTTGTAGAATAAAAAGGAACGATGTCAGTTTGACGATCGTTCCTGTGAAAGCTGTTTAGAAAAAGCTGGACCCGCCTTGAAGAAGCGGATTCCGCACATGCACCCTTTTGCCGTCCTCTATATAAACTCTTGGGACGCGGTGGCCAATGGAGCAAGTGACTTCATAGTTAATGGTTTCAAGCCTATTTGCAATTTCATCGACTGATACCATTTCATCACCTTGTCCACCAATCAAAACGACTGGCTCCCCTGCAGGAAAATTCTCTTTCAGTTCAACCATGAATTGATCCATGCATACCCTTCCGGCAATCTTCCGGCGCTTTCCGCCAACAAGTACTTCCGTGCCTGCCAGCTTCCGGATCCACCCGTCTGCATAGCCGACTGGTACTGTCCCGATCCACGTATCTTGATTAGCTGTATACGTCGCCCCATAGCTGACACTCTCACCCTTTTGAATGAGCTTCACATGGGCAAGCTTTGTATGAAGAGACATGGCTTCTTCCAGCTTGAAAGGAAGTTCATCTTTGATTTCCTCTGATGGTGACAGCCCGTACATACTGATGCCGAAGCGAACCATATTAAACAACACTTCTTTAAACCTCAAACCTGCTGCACTATTGGCACAATGAACGAGCAGTTCGTCCGTATGAAGCGGCTGAAGCAGGGTTTGAAAGGTGTCGACTTGCCGCTCAAAATAGTTCTCATCCTTTTCATCCGCGGTCGCAAAGTGAGTAAATACTCCTTCCAGCTGTAAATAAGAATGCTCGCTGACAAGCTTCTTTACTTCGCTGACTTGCTCCAACGTTTTCACACCTAAACGGTTCATTCCGCTGTCTATTTTCAAATGAAAACGAATGGGTTGTCCCATCTGCCCTTTCATCATATCGACGATTTCCCTCAGCCACCTGGTGGAGTAAGCGGTCATGATCACATTGTATCGAACAGCGGTTTTGACATACTCCGGCGGTACTGCGCCGAGTACAAGAATCGGTGCTTTAATGCCTTGATTTCTTAAAGAAATGGCCTCATCTAAAAAGGCTACAGCCAACAAGTCTGCACCTGCTTTGAGGGCAGCTCTTGCCACTTCTATATCTCCATGTCCATATGCGTTGGCTTTCACAACAGCCATCAGTTGAACATTTTGACCGATATGATCTTTCATATGTGAAACATTATGCTTGATTGCTGTTAAATTAATTTCTGCCCATGTGTCTCTATAAAAGGCATTTGTGTCCATCAGTCACACTTCCCTATTGAATGATTCAATCCCCTCATATGATACTAAAAATCAAGATTAATGTGAAACAAATCAAAGAAAATCAGCCCTTGCACAGGGCTGATATGTTGTTTTTTAAGGCTCTCGCCTATTTAGCTGACTGGCCTTCTACACTCTTTGCAACCATCAAAAGCTCTTCCTTCGATAAATCACTTGAGGAAATTAAGTAGTCAACCCCGTCAGATGTCCATGAGAGGGATTGATCTGTCAGAACCCCTACTGTCATACCAAGATCGACCGGCTCGCCGTTCATCGTGACAGGCGTAGATGCTTCAGCTACTCGCGCTTTTTCCTGAATGAGTGTGAAGGATTTCTTGCCGCCGTACGTAATTACATAACGCTTCCCAGCATCTGTCGTCATTTCTTTCTCTTCCATCTTCTTCACGCCTTCTGGCATATCAACTGGTGTTTTCACCGCAAAGCTGTCAGATGGGTCTGCACTTGTGGCAACATCCATTTGAGAGAGTGTCATGTTTTTCTTCTCATCAAATGCATCTTTGTCAAAGGATTTATTGAATTCAAAGTGAGAGAATTCCACTTTCACCATTGGCTTTTTGTCGCTATCCAGCACTTTCACACTGGCAGGCGCCATTGTTTTCTTATGAAAGGTAATCTCTTGGGTAGGCAGCATTTGGTTGTGCTGATAATTGGTCTTCGTTTCGAACACATACTTTGACTCTTTCGCTTTGAACTGAGCTGCACTGTCATTTTTAATGTCCTTCACAAGTGATTCGAATAAATAGACCTGACTGCTATTATTCGGCCAATCACTATGGAAACGGAAGCTCTTGTTCAATGAAGGTGTCAGCACAAACACACCATTGCCATTTCTTAAAATGACTTGACTCTGATCCTTTTTCGGATTTTCTAAATAGACACGGTAAAGCTCCGGCTTTTTGTACCAAATTTCTACCTGGTACTCCTGCGGGTCATTTCCTGTCTCAATGGTCATTTTTGCTTTGGCTTTGTATGATGTCATTTCCTCTGCCTTTTTGTTTAAATCTCCAACGATATCCTTCTGAGATTTTTGACCGCATGCGGAGAGAATCAGTACAAAAAGGATTCCCGTTACAAGCAAAACAAAGCTTTTTCTCACCCTTTTCAACCCCTTCGTTAATTGTGTTAAAAGGAAGAAACCGCTTGTTTGACTTTAACAGTACGCCTCAAGAGTTAACTGCGTACCGCGAACCATCAAAGCCTGTTAGCAACTCGCCCTTCCTTATCGCACTACCCAATATATGAAGGGGGGACAAACAATATGCAGACTAGCTTGACAACCTTTCAATTAAAACTTGTGCAGCAGCATATTCCTTTGTATGGGTTATCGACACATGGACCTGATCTCCCTCTGCTTTCTCGCTTTTGATGAAGGGTTTCCCCTTATCGTCTTTTTGAATGTCTATGTCATGAAAGCTTAAATGCTGACCGATTCCCGTTCCGTATGCTTTAGCGAAGGCTTCCTTTGCCGCAAAGCGTCCTGCCAAAAATTCCAGCTGTCTTTTTTCACTGAGTGTAAGAAAGACGTCCTGTTCACTTAAAGTCAAAATTCGTTGTGGTAAACGGGGCTGTCTGCTGAGCACTCGCGAAAGACGGTCGATCTCTACAATATCAATGCCTATTCCTTTGATCATGAGGTACCTCCTATGATACTCGTACTAATTTGAGTGTTCGCTTCATAAACGTGTTACTATAAACTTACCATTATCTAGTCAAAAGGGGTTTGTTATGTTTATTCGAACGGAGAGCTTTCAACAATTTATTAGATCGTATCCAATCGTAACAGCGATCCTTGCTTTACAAATCGGCCTGTGGCTTATTTTTGCGGTTCCTATCCCTATTATACAGCTTGGACAGGATCATCTCGTCGGTTTCAATTATGGTGTAGCAGCTGGGGAATGGTGGCGTCTCGTCACACCTATTTTTCTGCACGGGAGTCTCACGCATATTTTATTCAATTCCATGTCCCTTTTCTTGTTCGCCCCAGCGCTTGAACATTTGCTTGGGAAGGTTCGATTTCTAATCATTTATCTCGGTGCAGGATTCATTGGCAATCTCGGAACCTATTGGGTGGAGCCTTTAGAGTATGTACATGTTGGCGCTTCTGGTGCGATCTTCGGTTTGTTTGGGGTTTATCTATACCTTGTCCTGTTTAAACCGCACATGATGGACCGCGGGAATTCACAAGTGATTTTAACGATTCTTGCTGTTTCTGTCATCATGACGTTCGTCAATTCGAACATCAATATCATGGCTCACTTATTTGGATTGATCGGCGGTATGATTCTAGCACCGATTACGCTGCTTTTCCATTCGAAAAAAAGACGCTATTAATCTCATAAAAAATGTCGATCACTCCTCAAGCAGGAGCTGATCGACATTTTTCGTTTAAGACGATTGATTTTTTTCATACGAATACCAATCAAATACACGTGCCGCATCTTCTTCCTCAAGGTGATGCACACCAAAGGAATCAAGCAGCGCAGAGGATTTCACAAAGGTGTGAATACTGGCGACCCGACCTTTCTTTTGGAAAAAAGATTGCGTCATCGTATAGTTTTGCATTCGTTTTCTCAAGACAATGCCAGTGGTCTTGCCAATGCCTCTTGATGTCATTTGAATCAATGAATCTTTGATTGTATATCCTGATTGTTTATAAGCTAAATAGCCAAAGAATAGAGCAAGCGGTAACGGAATGAGTCCCAAATATCCCCATGGCGGAAAGCGTACCGACAGGATGATACCTACAAGTAACGGCACAAAGCCATATGAGATCAGGTAGCGCTTGAGCGAACGTTTTGGCACTTTTTTCAGCTCTGTTTCTGGTGCTACATGATAATGATCGGTGAATTGTGACAGCAATTCATTTATTTTTTTCTTCCGAATGAGCGGAAATAAGACGGAAGAGGTTTCTTTCTCTGTAATCGAACCTCCCGCACTAACAAGCATCACCGTCGCAAAACCAAAAGGCTCACGGATCATATTCTCTTTGATTTTCACTGCTTGAATTCTCGCAAGTGGAATGGTCATTTGATGTCTCTCGATGAGCCCTCTTGTAATGATGATGTCATTCCCTTTTCGTTTTGCAGCAAAATTCGCATACTGAAGTGCTGTTACCCCAACACTCAAGATCCATGCGATCAATACGGCAAGAAATATCAAAATCGCATAGATTTCAATGCTCGCATGGCTTAAAAAAGAGAACTGCTTGAAGAACCCGTCCAAAGGGAGAATTTCATCTATTTGCGTGTAGATGGCGAGACACCCTGAGATAATGACACCGATACCGCTTGAAGTGGTCGCAGCCAAAAGCAATTCTGGCACACCCATACGATAGGAGACATTGATTTCTTCCTGCACAGGTTTTTGCGCAGTCAAATGGCCATTCAGATCACCTGCTTCATCCGTCATTTCTTCTTCCTGCAAGCTTTTCTTCCGGTTGAAAATCGACTTTTTTAATTGTTCCGCTTCTGCTTTTGTAATCGCGGTCAGGCTCACTTCTGGACCATCCGTTCCGCCTGCCGTTTCGATTTGGACCCGTACTAAACCGAAAATTCGCTGGAAAATACCTTCACTTGTATTGACCGTTTGAATTCGTTCTAACGAGATATATTTTTTCTTTTTCGTAATCACACCCGATTCCACACGAAATTCATCGTCTTCCATCCGGTAAGTGAATCGTCTCCATTCTAAAATGGTAAAAACGGCTTTCCATAAAAGAAGCACACCAAGAATGATAAATGCATAAAAGCGAATGCTCGAATTCGAGTTCACAAAAATCAACACGAAAAAAGGGATAATGAAGTTTTTGATCATGGATACAGCATCTGATATAAAATCAATGAACATCGAAATGGGGTGTACACGTTTTGGTTCAGACATCATCTTCCGTCACCCTTGCTAAACGAGATATGTAATCACGAAGCTCATCTGCCTCTTCTAATTCTAGCGCCGGTATATCATGAACTGTGGCAGCAGTCGAAATTTGAACAGAGGCCAAACGGTAGCGCCTTAAAAGCGGTCCTTGAGATGTATCAACATGCTGAACACGAACCATTGGCACAATTACACGTGTGACGCGAATGAGTCCATGCTGTATTTCAATTTCATTTTCGAATACTTCGTAGCGCCAGATGTGGTGGCGGATTTTTGGTATGAGCCAAATGCCAAAAATGACCTGTAAGACCCATAAACCAGAAAGGATCGCTCCAATCCAATATGGCCATTGAAAATAGTAGCTGGCAACAAATACCCCAATGATGATGAGTAAGAAAATCAATGAGATAATTCCATTTTGAAGACGCCATACCTTTAAACCATTTAAACTAATTTGACGTTGCGGCTGTTTTCTCACATTCTTCCCCCATTCTCATACTTTTCTATCAATATATTACGTAACAAAGCCTAAAAAGTTTCAATTTCAGCCTGTTAAAAAAAGCGAACCCTGCAAAGGATTCGCTCTTGTATGTTAGTTGTTATAAGATTTCTTTTGACGACGATCGTTAGAAGAACGATTGCGGTCATTTGAAGAACGCTTTTTATCACCATAAGATGAACGGGTGTTCTTGCCTTTTCCACGGTAGCCTCCGCCACCGCCGCCGTCTCTGCGTTTAGAAGAACTGCGGTTGTTACGATGACGTTTAGAAATCATCGGTGCTTCATCTGTTAAACGAACTGGCGTTGCATCCGGCTCTTTTGTCATCATTTTGATCGCAGCTGCAACCACTGTCACAGAATCATGATCTTCCAACAATTCAGCAGCAGCTGTCATATAGAAGTTCAAGTTGTTTTCACTGATGATCGTGCGTAGACGGTCAACTGTTACTTGCTGTTGTCCTTCAATCGCCTCATCTAGTGTAGGTTCTTTCATACGATCCATTTTACGTTTAGTCGTTTGCTCAATCGCACGAAGCATATCTTTTTCACGTGGTGTGATGAATGTCATCGCCATACCTGTACGTCCAGCACGTCCTGTACGTCCAATACGGTGCACGTAGCTTTCTGGATCTTGCGGTACGTCAAAGTTATACACGTGTGTGACGCCTGAGATATCAAGTCCACGTGCTGCAACGTCTGTTGCGACAAGCACATCGATTGAACCCTCTTTGAATTTACGAAGCGCAACCATACGTTTTGCTTGAGTCAGGTCACCATGAATTCCTTCAGCTGTATAACCTCTAAGGTTAAGTGCTTCAGTCAATTCGTCCACACGGCGTTTCGTACGGCCGAAGACAATTGAAAGCTCAGGTGATTGAATGTCAAGAAGACGAGTCAATGTATCAAACTTTTTACGTTCGTGAATATCCAAATAGAACTGTTGGATGTTAGATACAGTCATTTCTTTCGCTTTTACTTTTACGTGTTCTGGGTTTGTCATGAAACGCTCTGCAATGCGCTTAATTGGTGCAGGCATTGTCGCAGAGAATAAAAGTGTTTGGTGTTCACTTGGTACATTTGAAAGGATCGCTTCAATGTCTTCGATGAAACCCATGTTTAGCATTTCGTCTGCTTCATCTAGCACAACTGTTTCAACGTTTTGAAGACGCATTGTACGACGGTTAATGTGATCGAGTAAACGTCCTGGAGTCCCTACGATGATATGAGGATTTTTCTTGAGCGAACGGATTTGACGGCCGATATCTTGTCCACCGTAAATAGGAAGTACGCGTGCACGCTTGTCTTGGCCGATTTTATATAGCTCTTCAGATACTTGAATCGCTAATTCTCTTGTTGGCGCAATGATAATCGCTTGGATATTTGGAGACGCTGGGTCGATTTTTTCTACAAGAGGAATACCAAATGCTGCAGTTTTTCCTGTTCCTGTTTGTGCTTGTCCGATGACATCTTTATTTTGAAGACCGAGAGGAATCGTTTCTGCTTGAATCGGTGTTGCTTCTTCGAATCCCATGCGGTTAATAGCCTTCATGAGACTTTCGCTTAATTGAAAATCTTGAAACGTTATAGTCAATTTATTCAAACTCCTTCTAATTGCTGTTTCAGTAATCTCGTGAATGATCATTAAAAACTGCCCTTTTCTGAAAGGACAGGTCCATTATATACAAAGCCCGAATTACCCTACCTTATATCTTACCATTACACTATTTGTTTTTCAACAAGACAGAAATGGATATATCTACTGCTCTACAATGACAGATTCACCTTCACTTTGATCTCCGTCCATCCATTTCCACTTTTCAAACAGTTGAATTTTTCCGTTATCCAGCTGCTTAGGAGTGGACTCGCAAGCCCCGCTTCTCATGCTGCCGTCCTTGCTTACATGGTGGTATCTAAAATGAAGTGTTCCATCCTCATTCACAGTTCCTACAAGTACGCCAGATACAATACTGCCGCCTTGATATGTGCCCGTTAATATATTTCCGTCCTGACGATATTGAAATATGGTTCCTGCTGATACTTCTCCGTTACTCGAATTAGACTGCGGGATAAAGGTTTTTCCGTCATATTGAAACAACCGAATCAACCACCTTTTCTTTCCTATTGTACCATAGGCCTGTCACACATTCGACAAAAATGATGCAAATTTTAACAAGTGGGATTCAATTTATATTAGTTTAGCCACATTTTAGCTTTTCTATATATTAAATTGCTTTTTTTAGAAAATGTTCTACTTTCTCAAACAATTGCTGGGCACATGGCTCATGACAAACATGATGTTTACAATCGGGCAAATAAAACATTTCTTTCTGGCGAGACGGGACCTTATGATAAATAAATTCTGCACTTGAAGCAGGCACAATCCCGTCGCTTTCCCCTTGAACAATTAACACAGGCAGATGAAGCTTCTCAAGCGAATTCTTCGTCTGCTTTACCAGCTTCACAAATTCTATCGCAGCTGACAGCGGCGTGCTTGTGAGCTTATGGCGATATCGATCATATAAAGGGTTTGTATCAATGATCCCTGACAGGGACTCCTTTACCATCTGCCTTGTGTCTTGCATCATTTGTTTTGGGTTCACATATTTGGCCGCAGCACTTAAAAGAACGAGACGAGCAACTGGGTACTTTGCTGCTAAGTAAGAAGCAATCATTCCACCCATAGAAAAGCCGACCAAATACACGGTGTCACAAGTTCGATAAAGGGATAAAAGTTCGAGTTCAGCTGTCGCTATCCATTCTTGATAAAGAATGCCTTTTAACTGAAGCTCATCCCCATGCCCCGGAAGCGTGACAGACTGCACTTCCCAATCTGCCGTCTGTTTTAAATATTGCGCCAGCGGTTCTACTTCATAAGGGGCACCCGTAAAACCGTGGATACATAAACAGCCAATCATTCTGTCACCTTCTCACTTTTATAGTGCAGTAATGACTTCTTCCAATTTCATACCGCGTGAGGCTTTGACAAGCACAACATCGTCAGGCCCTGCCACTTCAGCTAGTTTTTTCTTCAGATCCTCTTTGTCCATAAAGGAGAAGACGTGCTCAGCCCCGAATGATTTTTTCGCTCCTTCAGCAATGAATGCACCTAGACGGCCATACGTCATGACATGATCAATAAATTCCGGCTTGATGTAACGGCCAAGTTCATAATGATACGTTTCTTCTTCACTGCCCATTTCGAGCATATCTCCAAGTACAAGAATACGATTGGCGAAACCGTCCATATCTCCCACAAGATCAATGGCTGCTTTCATAGAAGTAGGACTTGCATTATACGCATCATTAATGACAGTGATTCCTTTGTCTGTTTTAAACAGCTCAAGACGCATCCCCGTCAACTTCGTTTGCATCAGTCCTTGGGCAATTTGTCTTTCATTCAGCCCAAAATGCTGGCCTATAGCAATAGCAGCAAGTGCATTCTTCACATTATGTTTCCCTAATACAGGAATGAGAAAACCTTGGGCATACCCTTCGACCTGAAATTCTGTTCCCTCTGCAAGCTGGTTGATGTGCGTTACCTTGATATCACAGTCCTCTGCTTCTCCAAAGGTTTTCACACGCTGAGAAAGTGAACTTGCTCTTTCGCGAAGCAAAGGCTCATCACCTAAGTAATAAAAGATGCCGTCTTCTTTTAACCCTTTTACGATCTCACATTTTGCATCAGCAATGGCTTCTCTTGATCCTAAATCTTGCATATGAGATTCCCCGATATTTGTGATGACCGCTGCATCCGGCTCAGCGAGATCTGATAAAAATTCGATTTCGCCTTTTGCACTCATGCCCATCTCCAAAACCGCAATATCGGTTCCTTCTGGCATTGCAAGAATGGTGAGCGGAAGACCGATATGATTATTAAAGTTACCGTCTGTTTTATGAACTCGATACGCTGTTTGCAAGACGGAATGAATCATATCTTTCGTTGTGGTTTTCCCATTACTTCCTGTAATACCGACAACACTAGGGTTTTCTTCTTTTAAGTATGATTTCGCCAGCTGTTGAAGGGCAGCTAGTGTATCCTCTACAAGAATTACCGGAATGCCTTCTGGCGGATTGGCTTCTTTTTGATTCCAAAGAACAGCTGATGCTCCAAGCTCCACTGCTTTCGAAGCAAATGTGTGACCATTAAAATGTTCTCCGATAAGCGGGATAAACAGGGCGCCGTTTGATACTTTTCGTGTATCTGTTGTCACTCCGTGAATCTGTTCTTCGCCAAAAGCTTGATTAGATAGGGTTCCACCAGCCATTTGGGCGATTTGTTTCACTGTACGTTTGATCATGATTTTTCGCCTCTCTTTCTCATTTCACGTTTGAAGGAAAAGAGACACTACCTAAGGATAGTGTCTGCTTGCTGCTCACATTAAAAAGTTGTTTTAATGGTTTGTTTTTCTTGATGGCGTTCAATTGCAAGTGACACCAGCTTTTCAATTAACTCTGGATACTCTACACCAGTGTGCTTCCAAAGTAATGGGAACATACTAAATGGTGTGAATCCAGGCATTGTATTCACTTCATTGATCAACACTTCACCTTTTTCTGTAAGGAAGAAGTCTGCACGTACGAGACCAGATCCATCGAGGGCTTTAAATGCCTTAATCGCCATGTCATGAATCGTTTTATATTCATCCTCTGACACACTTGCCGGAATGATCAAATCTGTATCGCCATCTTCATATTTTGCTTTGTAATCATAAAAATCTGTTTTAGGCGCAATCTCACCAACGACAGAGCATTTCGGCTCATCATTGCCTAATACACCAATCTCGATTTCTCTTCCAACGACGCCTTCTTCTACGACCACACGACGATCATATTGGAAAGCGAGGTCAAATGCATTCTGCAGTTCTTCTTTGCTGCGGCATTTGCTAATTCCAACACTTGATCCCATGTTGGCAGGTTTCACAAAGCATGGATAGCCCAGTACTTTTTCAACCTGTTCTAAGCTGTCTGGTGTCGCTTTCTCGTAGTCTTTTTTATTGAAAGAAAGGTGCTTTGCTTGTGCAAGTCCTGCTTGTGCAAAAACATCTTTCATCATGACTTTATCCATACCCGCGGCAGACGCGAGAACGCCGTTGCCGACATACGGGATATTTAACAGTTCAAGTAATCCTTGCATTGTGCCATCTTCTCCATTTGGTCCGTGCAGCAACGGGAAGACAACATCAATTTTCTCATCAGCCGATGCAGGCTGTGGAAACATGCTTTCATTTAAAGAAGTTGGTAAAAACGTCTTTGCGTTCTGTTCAAATTGAAGCATTTTGACGTTTGATACTGGTTCAGTGAGTTTTTCTCCTCTTAACCATTCACCCTCTTCTGTAATATAAATTGGATGTATATCGAACTTCTCAGTGTTAAGTGCTTTTGTAACTGCAAGGGCTGTTTGCAGTGATACATTATGTTCGGCTGACTTTCCGCCGTAAATCAATCCTAAACTTATTTTCAATGGATACTCCCCCCACTAAAATTCATCTTTACTATCTTATCACTTTCAAGCAAAAATGCTCTAATTAATTTTTGTTGTTACGTAATTGAAATGATTTGTAAAGGTTGTAAGCGCCTCCCGAGCATTTGTATGTCATTCGCCTTTATTTTATATTAAAATGACAATGAAAAGGAGTTGTGACAAATTGAAAAAAATCACAAGTACTGAACAATTCAATGAAATGATTCAATCAGACAAAGAAGTCATCGTTAAATTCTTTGCAACATGGTGTCCTGACTGTACAAGAATGGACATGTTCATTCCAGACATCCTAGAAGCTTATGCTCACCATGAATGGTTTGAAATAAATAAAGATGATTTCCCTGAATTAGCTGAAACGTATCAGGTAATGGGCATTCCAAGCCTGTTAATTTTCAAAAATGGTGAAAAAACAGGTCATTTACACAGTGCAAATGCAAAATCGCCTGAAGAAGTGACAGAATTTCTTCAAGAGCACGTTTCTTAATTGATGAAACGAAGGACATCAGCAAACTCTTGCTGATGTCTTTTTTCTTTTTAAATCTCTTCATAAGACGAGCTGCACAGCCAAAACGTTTCAAATTGATGTTTCACTTACGACAAGTCACGACAACATTATTTCCTGGGAAAGAATGCAGCGTCGAACCAGCTTGGAATATGTCGGTTACGTGAATTTTCTGAATTGAATCTTTACTTCTGACATTTGTCTTTGTATAATGGAATTGCTAATTGAAAATGATTATCAATTTCATCTATGTGAAATCCTATAGACGTCCATTCTTATTAAGGAGCGATGAGTCACATGTCTAAGAAGAAAATTAAAACCTACCAGCAATTGATTGAAGAGAACAAAAAGGCCATCATGCGCGATCCTCAAATGATGGAAAGTATTTACGAAACCATCGACAAAAAACACCAGAAGCAGCTTGCAGCTGCTGGGCGTGAATCATAACTATGAGAGGAGCAGTCATCACTGACTGCTCTTTTGTCTGCTTCAACAAAATAAAAAAGCCGATAAAATCTGTTATTCGATTTTATCGGCTTTTGTTTTAATGTGATTTCGCTACACGGTCCTGCTTCATACCTAAATAAATGAGCATATATGTGAGATAACCCATTGTCATCGTTAAACCACCGAAGAAAAATTGAGAAAAGACTGGTTCCTCAAATGTCGTGACGGCAGCAAGAACGATCCAGCTCGCATATAAATAGACCATGAACCATTTCATATTTCTTTTAAGTGTATACAGAAAGAAAAGACCCGCTAACGAAAAAATCCCCAGCGCTAGTCTGAAATAAACAAGATGATCAAATTGGAAGGCAAAAGACACAAACGAAAACGACAGCAGCAGCAAAATTGGTAAAGCCGTAATGAAATTTTTCACGATAGTGCCACCTCCATGACTCTTTCTTATTATAAGACAAAATCAGCAGGTTATCGTGAAATACAGACTCGTTTTCACAAAGATGTCACGAATTTTTCTTGTTATTTGACACAATTTTTACACATTTACATCACGTTTCCAAAAAAGAATCCAAGCCGATCCAATAAAGAAAACAAAATGCGCCCCTACTATAAATAGAGAAAACAAAATGCTCATCCCATGAAAAGGCGGCGGTGCTTGAAAGCTGTACTGAGTAAAGTCCGTATTCGCGAAAAGGAGGATTTTCCCCCACTGATTTTCTAAGAGAGACATGATCGGCACAAGTGATTTCGCCGCATATAAAACAAAAAACGAGGTCACAAGGGCAACAAGACTGTTTCTAAACAAACTGGAACACATAAAAGCAAAGCTTGCCATCATGATCACTTCCACCCACTGAGATCCAATGACGGCAAACGTATGCTGAAATAATTGCCCTGTTCTTTCATCAAAATCAGTACCGAAGAAAATAAGACCAAATAGAAAAGCCAAAACATAATAAAAAACAAACAAATAAATGACTGTCAGCACAAGTGTGATGTATTTTGACAGAAAAATGTGCAGTCTTGTTTTTGGCCGGATCAATAGAAACTTGATCGTCCTTTTCTGAAACTCTGTTGAGATCAAGGTCGCGCCAATAACAACAGCAAGCACCTGCAAAATAAACACGACGTTCGTGGAATAAGCAAAATAGTTCGCGACTGTGTCTTGTCCGCCAAAGCTTGATATGACTCGTTTTAAGGTTAGAGCCATGGCCAGTTGAAATACAACGATCAATAAAAGAGCAATGAGTGTGATCTTTTTCTTCATGATTTTCTTATGCTCATTCTTGATGAGGTTAAGCATCTGTCGTCCCGCCTTCCGTCCATTTTATAAATGCCTCTTCAATTGACTGCTTTTGAGGCATCAATTCAAGTACATCAAACCCCGCCAGCACAAGCTGTTTGTTCAGCTCTGGCACACGTTCTTTGTTCAGTTGAAGCAGTACACGCGCTCCATTTCGTTCATATGTATAGTCGTGTGCGTCAAGCCATGAGACCGCCTTTTCTACTGGCTGAACATTCATCAGCACCTGCTCTTTCCCCTCCATATCCCGGAGATGAGTACTAGCTTTGATCTGTCCCTTTTGAATGATAATCATTCGGTCACATAGCTCCTCTACCTCATGCAATAAATGCGTCGCAAATAACACCGAGGTTCCTTCTTCCTTTACAAGCATTTGTAAGTGCTCCCGGAATTCCTTCATTCCTGCAGGGTCCAGTCCATTTGTCGGTTCGTCTAAAATGAGCAGGTTCGGACGATGCAAAATAGCTTGTGCAATCCCAAGCCTTTGTTTCATCCCTAGTGAATACGTCTTGACCTTCTGATGAATGGCATCCTCCAGACGAACTCTTTCCACCACTTCCTGAATGCGTTCCTCCGTCACGCCATCGTGCATCGCTGCATACATTTCAAGGTTTTCAAAGCCTGTTAAATACGAATAAAATTCTGGGTTTTCTATGATCGCACCAACAGATGACATCGCTTTAAGAAAATCCTCATCTTGTGAATATCCATTGATCATGATGTTGCCATTGTTTTTTTTCATCAAGCCAACGATCAATCGAATCAAAGTTGTTTTTCCAGATCCATTGGGACCAAGTAATCCGACAATTTCTCCTTGCCCAATGTCTATAGAAATATCCTGCAAGATCATTTTCCGGCCAATTAGTTTATCGACTTTCTCTACTTTTAAAACAGCAGACTGCAAAGTGGTTCCTCCTTCTGATGTAAAGCCTGTGGCGGCAGTTATGACCGCTCATCCTGTAAAAAGTATATCACGCGAGACAAATCAATCCATGAAAAAAAGGACTGATCCAGTCAGCCCTTCTTGCTTATTACAGTGATAAGTTAGGTGTCGGTGCTTCTTTCTCGTGCTTCTTTTCAGTTTCAGAAACAATCACCGCACATGCTGCGTCACCTGTAATATTAACTACGGTTCTTGCCATATCTAATAAGCGGTCTATGCCAAGGATCAGCGCTATTCCCTCAACAGGAAGATTCACGGAATTTAACACCATGGCCAGCATGATGAGCCCTACCCCTGGGACACCCGCTGTACCGATACTTGCTAAAACAGCTGTTAAGACAACCGTCAGCATTTGAACAAGCGTCAGTTCAACCCCATACACTTGAGCGATAAAAATGGTCGCAACACCTTGCATAATGGCTGTGCCATCCATATTAATGGTTGCACCCAGCGGCTGCACAAAGCTTGAAATCGGCTCTGGCACCTTTAAACGCTTTTGCGCTGTTTCCATTGATACCGGCAGCACTGCGTTACTGCTTGATGTACTAAATGCAACAACCATCGCTGGGGAAAATCCCTTAAAGAATGCCATTGGATTTCGTTTAGCTAAGATAGCAATGGTTGATCCATATGTCAGGAAGAAATGCAGGATAAGCGCAATTAACACGACCGAGAAGTAAAGTCCCATCGCTTTCATGGCATCCAGCCCCTGACTGCCGATTGCCGTTGCAATCAAACCGAATGTCCCGTACGGTGCAAATTTCATCACAACACCGACAAGATACATCATTAATTCATTTCCTTGTTCAAACAGTTTCAGCAAGCCTTCCGTTTTTTTACCAAGCATGGCTATGCCAAGACCTAAAAATACACAGAAGACGATAATTTGAAGCATGTCTCCTTCAACTAACGATTGGACTGGATTGGTTGGAATGATGTTGAGTAGTGTGTCTGCCATTGATGGGGCTTCCTCTGCGGAATAATCAGCCGCTTTTGTATCAAAATTGCCGAAGGCTCCCGGCTTGATCAATAAGGCTAATGAGATGCCAATGATGATGGCAAAAGTCGTAGTGAGCAGGAAATAAGTAATGGTTTTTGCGCCGATTCTGCCTAGCTTCTTCGGATCACCAAGGCCTGCTACACCGAGCGTGATCGAAAAGAATACAATGGGCACAACCAGCATTTTAATCAGGTTTAAGAAGATTTGACCTAGTGGTGTAAATAAATAAGGGTCTAACACTTTGAATACATCTGGAGCAAAAAGGTTGAGCAGCAATCCTGTGATTGCACCTACAAACAAGGCAATAATAATTTTCGTCGCCAGCTTCAATAAAATCTCCCCTTCCTCGTCAAAAAGCCCACGAGAGAGTCTTCTCGTGGGCCTGCGTGTCCATACATGTACCACTGTCTACTCTCTTCACGCTGATGAGGTTAGCTGACGGGTTAGGACGAAGAGATGTCCTTTTTTCTCAGATAAGAAAAATTCACCCCAAAAACATGGGTCCCCCATTCCTTTAGAAGGATTAAGCGTGTGGTAATATGATATTTTCATACCATTTATACCTTATTTTTAGAAAATTGTAAACAGGTTCATATGAACTTTTTAATTACTTTCTTCCCTATTTGTCACTTCAAGAATATCTAAAATAAACACAAAGATTGGGATACCGATAATAAGTCCCCAAATGCCAATATAGTGTTCAGAGAAGATTAGCACAATAAACGTGAAGAAAATAGGGAGCTCTGTTTTAGCTGACATGAGCTTCGGATTCAAGAAGTATGCTTCAATGGCATGGATAATTACAATCACCAGCACAATATACAGGACATACATTCCGCCTCCGAGTGTATACGCAATGATGCTGAGTGGAATAAGAGAGATCACTACACCCGCTACTGGGATTAAGCCTAGCAAAAAGACCATGACCGCTAATCCAAATAACTGTGGGAAACCCATAATGCCTAACGCGATGGTCGTTAGCACACAATTAACGGTTGCAATAATAAACTGAGCTTCAAGTACTTTTCCAAACGTTCGGGAAAATTTACGTCCAAAGAAGGCAATTTCATGATAGAACACGGAGATTTTACTCGTTTTGAACTTGTTCATGAATTGAATGAGGCGTTCTTTTTCGAACAGGAAGAACATGCTTAATATTAAGGACATAATGACCTGGATACTGAATGTGCTGAAATCGGTTATGTATGTATAGAGGAAATTAAACCCTTTCTCAAAGAAAGCTGATATTTTGAAATCTCCGAATACGTTCGTGATGACGTCAAAGAAGGGTAAATCTTGTGGATGATCTGCAATTTTCTTTCCTAAATGAAATAGCTGCTCTACCTGTTTGGCGATGATTGGCACAAAAACGAATCCGCCAAATGTCAATCCGCCAGCCAGAAGAATATACAAAATGGTAATGACCGATTTCTGTCCTATTTTCAGGAAGCGATTTAAAAAGCCTCTAATGACCTCTTCCAACCGATTCATCAAAAAGGTGAAAATGAAGGTCAAAAGAATTAAATTCATCATTCCTCTTAATAGATATAATGCTGTGGCTAATACTACAAATACTGAAAACCGCTTAACACCGGGTTTTTCGAACAATTTTAAAAATGCCGTCATTACGTTACACACCTGCCAGGACTAAAGTCTATTTTTCATCGTATCTGATATACATTATATCGGATCTTTCTGTAAATTATATAATAAAAGGTCAAAGAGGTCTTACGATTTGTATTAATTTTATTGTTTTTTCTTTTTTACACAAAAAAACCGAACCCATGTAGAACATAAGGTTTCGGTTTTTGGTTGTTTTTATACTAAACAGCCTGCTTCATATTCCGCATTTCCTGAAGTGCTGTTTTGCTCTTCGCTTCGTCAAATTCACCTTCACTCTTCGCGACAACAATTGTTGCGATTCCATTTCCAATGAGGTTTGTAATCGCTCTTCCTTCACTCATGAAGCGGTCAACCCCAAGCAGCAGTGCTAGACCCTCTAACGGAATGACCTGTAGTGCCGCAAGAGTAGATGCAAGCACGATAAATCCGCTTCCTGTCACCCCAGCTGCTCCCTTTGATGTAAGCATCAGAACAAGGATAATAGTGATCTGCTGACCGATCGACAAGTCTACACCAAACACTTGTGCCAAGAAGACGACGGCCATTGATAAATAAATTGAAGTTCCGTCTAGGTTAAAGGAATAACCTGTTGGAATGACAAGACCAACAACAGACTTAGAGCACCCGTAGCGTTCCATTTTATCCATCATTCTTGGCAGCACGGATTCTGAAGAACTTGTGCCAAGAACAATCAAAATTTCATCCTTGATAAACCGCAGATAACCGAGCAGGCTGAAGCCATACATTTTACAAATGATGTTCAGTACAACGAAAATGAACAAGAACATGGTCATATAAACGGAGAGCATCAGACTCGCCAGCGGTTTAATCGATGCCAAACCAAAGTGTCCGATCGTATAAGCCATTGCCCCAAACGCACCGAGCGGCGCAGCACGCATGATATATCCAATGATTTTAAAGAAAACAAGTGACAGCTTATCAAGCCATTCGATGATGCCTTTCCCCTTCTCGCCAAGAGCAGCGAGCGCAACACCGAATAAAATAGAGAAGAATAAGACCTGTAAAATATCACCCTTTGCGAAAGCATCAACCATGTTAGATGGCACGATGTGTGTAACAAATTCCATCCAGTCGATACCCTGTCCGCCATTTTGGGTATATTGTGAGACATCCCCTTTTTCAAGCTTGCTATAGTCAAGACCTGCACCTGGCTTCATGATATTCACAACAAAAAGACCGATGACCAGAGCAAGTGTCGTGACGACTTCAAAATAAATAAATGCTTTTCCCCCAACTTTTCCAACCTTTTTCATATCCCCCATCTTGGCAATACCAAGAACAATGGTTAAGAAAATAATTGGTGCTATGACCATTTTAACGGCATTGATAAAGGTGTCACCAAGCGGCTTCATTTCTTTTCCGACGTTTGGCCAAACCATCCCGACAATGATCCCGATGATGACAGCTGCAATCACCTGAAATGTCAGGTTCTTCAAAAGCCTTTTCATAAAAAATCAACTCCCTCACCCTTTGATGTAAACGCTTAACTGTTATCTGTAGATAAATGATAGCGATTTCATCAAAGGCTGTGAAGCTTATGGACATATCGTACATTTTGGTCTTTTTGGTCTCTTAGTCAGAATGTACGATATATTTATTCACAGGACGTCCAATCCCCCCATATTGCATATCTAATTTCAGCTCGCCTTCTTTGACGAGGAAGTCTAAATACCGGCGTGCCGTGACACGGGCTATGCCAAGTGCATTTGCAACTTCCTCTGCAGACTGGGCGCCTTCCTGCAAGCCCATATAAGCTTTAATTTCGTTCATCGTATGCACATTCAGCCCTTTAGGAAGCCAAGTATCTTCCTGCTTAACAGCAGGCTTTCGTATGATATCATCGAGCATCTCCTGAGAAAATTCTGCTGCGGTTTGGATTTTTGATTTAAACGCCTTATAGCTTTCAAGTGATTCTTTCATTCGTTCAAATTTGAATGGTTTAATAATATAATCCCGCGCACCATTTTGAAGCATGATGCCGATGGTCTCTTTGTCCTTCGCTGCTGAAATGACAATCACATCCACTTTCATCTTCTGTTTTCTGATGTCTTGCAGCGTTTTGACGCCATCCTTTTTTGGCATATATACATCAAGTACCACGAGGTCTGGACGAATCTCTTTGATCAGCTGGATGCCCTGCTCCCCATTTCCAGCGACAGCTGCTACTTGAAAGCCAGGAACACTCATAATGAACTCTTTATTCACTTCTTGCACCATCGGGTCATCTTCAATTAACAGCACCTTAATCTGAGTCATCTGTCTCTCTCCTCTATGGTCATTGGGAATTCGATTGAGAAGGTGGTACCAATGCCGATGCTTGATGTGACCTCTACACTTCCCATCCCTTTGTCGATAATCGTTTTTACAATATACAGGCCATAGCCTGTTCCGCCCTCTTTGCCATGTGTGAAGCCTTTATCGAAAATAGAAGGTATCATTTCTTCTTCGATCCCGGAGCCATTGTCTTCAATTAAAATCGCGAGGACATCCTCCGTTTGATCGATACTAATGGAAATGACTTTTGTGTCTCTTTCTACAGTATCATACGAAGCAAAGGCGTTCTCAATGAGATTTCCGAGCAGCTTCGTCATATCATGCTGATCAAGCCGTTCAGGGAAATCACGCAGACAGCTATGTTCATCTACTTCGACCATGATGCCAAGCTCCTTGCCCCTTCTGATTTTGCTCATCAATAACCCTGAGACAGCATCATGCTCTATGACGCGGTGAAGAAAGTCCGTCACATGTTCCTGCTCCTCTGTCGTTTGAAAGGCCAGATCGAGCGCCTGATCGGCTTTACCCAGCTGAATCAGACCGGCAATCGTATGAAGCTTATTCATATGCTCATGGTTTTGCACCCGCAAACCGTCCACAAAGTTCTTAACCCCTGTGAGCTCCTCCGCCAATTTTGCCGCTTCCGTCCGGTCCTGAAAAATGGCAACTGCTCCGATGATCTTCTTTTTCATCACAATCGGAATCCGGCTGCTCATGATCCGCTTTCCGCTCATATGAATTTCTTCATTGTAGACGGGTTCTGCGCGATCGATAATTTCAGGAAGTCTTGTATCAGACAGCACATCCCAAATATTCCGGCCCACGACATCACCCGTCACGCCAAAAATCTGCTTCGCCTTCTCATTAAAAATGGTAATCATGTGCTGATTATCAATGGCGATAACCCCTTCATTAATAGAGTGAAAGGTTGCAGTGCGTTCCTCTAGCATTCTGACAATCTCATGCGGCTCCAGCTTAAACATTTGCTGTTTAATATGACGGGCGAGTAAAAATGAACCCACAAGCCCAAAGCTGAGCGTCAAGAGGAGGATCATGAGGATATCGCGCTTCATTTCTCCTAATATATCTGCCATACTTGGCAGAGTTCTTCCTACAAGCACAACCCCTGTTTGATTAAATTGATCATCCTTGACTGGATAAAAAGCTCTGATGGCTGTTCCAAGCTCTCCCTCTGCTTCTGAGAAATAAATATGCTCTGCAAAAGCCGGCTCTTCATCAGTTCCTTCTGAGCGCTGGCCAATCCTCGTTTTCACTGGATGCGTTAATCTCACATGATCCATATCCATCACAACAATATAGTCAGCGTCTTGAATAATCCGAATCTCTTCGATCGCATGCTGTAATCGATCACGTTCCTTTGTCTGATCAGCTAACGCCTGCTTCACCTCATTCATTTCAGCCACAGTTCTCGCCGTGTTCATGAGTCTTTTTCGAAGCTCCCGTTCCTCTGTTTGCTGAATTCCCCCAACAAGGACAATTCCTCCGATTAAAAGGGCGAAAATGACAACGAAATATGTGAGGATGGTAAGCTTCCATCTAATAGATAATTGTTGTAATTTCAATCGATTTCTCATCATTTTTTCACCTGTATCTTTACGAATTCTTCCTCTGTCAAGTATGCTTGACATAAGGGGGATCTGACGCATGAAGAATTTACTCGCTTATACACTTTTGCTCATGATCGGTTTTGTAACCGCTTTATACTTTGGTTTTTATCATATGATGCCAAAATCAGCGACAACCTTTGATGATGAACAGACAGGACTGAAGGACCAGCTTGTGTTCAAATTCAGCCATGTCGTGGCAGACAATACACCTAAAGGACTTGCCGCAAAGAAATTTGCTGAGCTCGTGCACGAAAAATCCGATGGAAAGATCAGCATTCAAATTTTCTCCAACGGAAGCCTTTATTCTGATATTGAAGAAATTAATGCACTCAAAGAGAATCAAGTTCAATTTATCGCTCCGTCTACCTCGAAGCTCGGCATGCTGTCTCCTGAGTGGCTGGCACTTGATCTTCCCTTTGCTTTTTCAAATTACAGCGCGGTTCAAGAAGGCCTGCACGGTGCAATTGGACAAAGGTTGTTTGGCACGCTGCAAAAAGATGGATTAAAGGGAATGGCTTATTGGACAAATGGCTTTAAGCAAATTACCTCTAATAAAGGACCCATCAAACAGCCGGCTGATTTAAAAAACCAGTCTCTCCGCATTATGCAAAGCGACATGATTGAAAAACAATTCAAACTCCTTGGCGCAAAGCCCTATCAGGAATCATTTAATTCCACGTTTCAGCTATTAGAAACCAAAAAAGTAGACGGTGAAGAAAATACCATTTCAAATATTTATTCAAAAAAATTCTATCATATACAAGACTATATGACGATCAGCAATCACGGGTATTTAGGCTATGTGGTCTTAACAGATCAATCCTTCTTTGACCGCCAGACACCCGAAACGAAACGAATTTTACTTGAAGCCATGGAAGAAACAACGGCTTGGAATGAAAAGCATGCAGAACAGATGAACAAAGATCAGCTGGAGGACATTAAACGTGAATCGCCGATTGCCATTCATGAATTGACGCCAGCAGAAAGACAAAAATGGATGAAAGCCCTTGATCCTTTGTATGATGAAGCCGAAAAAACGATCGGCTCCACCCTCATCAAACAGATCCGCGAACTGCGTGCACGTTATGAACACTCACCTATTCATGCTTTTCAGGAAGAGGATGAGAGCAAATAAAAAAATCCCTTTGATAAGGGATTTTTTTATGCGCCGGACTCACTCTGTTCTTGCTGCGTGAGCTCTTCTAATCTTGTTAAAATTCTTCGTTTTCGGTATTGCATCATGCCTGTTTCGGCAATTCCTTTTAATTGTGAGCGGTTCGAAACGGCACCAAACAAAATCCCAGCAATGGGCACAAGCTGAAACAGTTTCTTCCAGCCAAACGAATCCCGGTAATTATAGACGACCTCACGCCACCCTTGGATTTGAGAAATCATGTTTTCATGCTTCCCTTCGGATGCATGATAGCTTTTCAGCTCTTTTAGAATCGATTTCTTTCCAACGACATCAGCAGAGTTCAGCTGCAAGCATTTAATGATGAAGACCCGCTCCTCTTTGTTTTTAGGATCATAGCCATAGGTGACGGCAATATCCTGCAATGTTTTCAGAGAGAGGCCCAGGACCGCAGGAATATCAGCAGCTAGCGTAAACATTCCGCCGACACCAGTTGTCGCCCCTTGTACCGTCGCGAGATTCGTTCTGTTTTTCCCCATATGTTCACTAATGGCATCCATCAATTCGATTGGGGCCTTTCCAATATCCTCTATACGCTGGATGGATTCGCCCTCACACTTCTTTTGAAATTGATGAATGATGCCTTTTTCCGACGTCAAATAGGCACCGCCAGACTGAATGTAATGACCCATTTCATCTAGCAGCACACCGATTTTTTTCTGAATAAAAGCAGGCGTCAGCTTGTCCAGCATTTGAAATGGAAGGCGGCTGAGTTTCTCCCAAAACCATACCTTTTGCTGGTCTTTCTCCCATTTTTCAATCTCCTTTAATTGTGCTTTTAGCCACTCTCTTTCCTCCATGCATATGCCTCCTTAGATGTCGCTGAAGTATTTGTCTGTTATTATACACAATCCTTGTCCATCATACGTATAGAACATTGAAGCGGTTCCGAAAGGTTTTAATCTTTTTCAAAACGGTTATTGCTTAATAAACAAACAAAAGAGGAGTGGTCAACATGTTAGGATTTCTAATTTCATTAGTTGTGGCGATTGTCATCGGTCTCATTGGGAGTGCACTCGCTGGGGGCAGTGTACCAGGAGGATGGATCGGTTCAATGATTGCCGGGTTTGTAGGCGCTTGGATTGGTCATGGATTACTGGGAACGTGGGGTCCTAGTCTGGCAGGCTTTGCGATCATTCCAGCAATCTTAGGAGCAGCGATCTTTGTCATTATTTTAAGCCTGATCTTCCGCAGTGTGGGATCAAGGGTATCTTAAAAAACAAATAACAGAGGAAGCAGTAGGGACACCGTCTAAAAGGCGGTGTTTTTTATGTTGCTCGTTGACAAGGTATCTATTTTTTTCACTTACATATGATAAACAAACCTATTAGTTCAGATAGTTGACTTTTCATGAATATGGGCATATGATGATTAAAAATTGCATCAAGGAAACTTTTTGTGCCCAAGCAAAACTTTGTAGAATCTAGGTGATGACATATGACAAACAAATACATCGAGGCACAGGCACACATGTCAGCGGCAGCTGAGCGTGCACTTGAAGGTAAGGTCAAAGGATTTAGAAGGCTTCTTCCTTTTCTAGGCCCTGCTTTTATCGCTGCCATTGCATATATTGACCCAGGAAATTTTGCCACCAACATTGCGGCTGGCTCTAAATATGGATATCTCCTTTTATGGGTCATTCTCATATCAAATCTCATGGCTTTGCTCATCCAATCCTTGTCCGCAAAGCTTGGAATAGCGACAGGTAAAAACTTACCTGAAATCGCACGTGAAGAGTTTCCAAAACCCGTCTCCATCGGTTTATGGATTCAGGGCGAACTCGTCATTATTGCCACAGATTTAGCCGAGTTTATCGGGGCTGCACTTGGTTTATACTTGCTTTTTCGGATCCCGCTGCTTGAAGCATCCATTATTGCAGCTATCGGATCATTTGCGATTTTAGAATTGCAAAGACGGGGATATCGCGCATTAGAAGCCGGCATCACCGGCATGCTGTTCGTTGTCGTGATCGCTTTTGCTGTGCAAACCTTTGTCGCCAAGCCTGATATGGCAAGTGTCGCAGGCGGGCTTTTCATTCCAAAATTTGATGGCGCAGATAGTGTGCTGCTTGCAGCTGGAATTTTAGGTGCCACTGTGATGCCGCACGCGATCTATTTACATTCAGCATTAACCCAAAGGAGAGTCGTCGGCAGAACGGAAAAGGAGAAAAAACAGATTTTCCGCTTTGAGTTTTTAGATATCCTTATTGCGATGCTAGTCGCTGGAGCCATCAATGCCAGTATGTTGATTGTGGCAGCCGCTTTATTTTATAAAAATGGTCTCTTTGTTGAAGATCTGGATGTTGCGTTCCAGCATTTTAGCACACTCGCAGGTCCTGTATCAGCTATCTTATTTGGTGTAGGACTGCTTGTAGCCGGACTATCAAGCTCTTCTGTCGGTACATTGTCAGGCGATATCATTATGCAGGGTTTTATTCAATACCGGATTCCGCTGTATGTCCGCCGGCTGATTACTATGATCCCCCCTATTGTGATCATTGCATCTGGGGTGAATCCGACATCTGCACTTGTGATGAGCCAGGTGGTCTTATCCTTTGGTATTGCCTTTGCTTTAATTCCGCTCATCTTATTTACAAGTAAAAAACGAATTATGGGCGAATTAACGAATGCCCGCTGGGTAACAGGAATATCTTGGGTGATAGCAGCTCTTGTTGTCGCACTCAATCTCTTTTTAATTGTGGATACGTTTATGTAAAAGACAGTAGTGATGCTGTCTTTTTCTTTTCATATGGTTATGGTAAAATTCCCCTGAGAGGATGTGGGCACATGTTTTTTTATCAGGATCAAGAGATAGCTATGCGGCTGCTTGAGCCAAGAGACGCAAGAAGTCTATATTTGCTCATCCAGCGGTCAAGAGAGCATTTACGTGAATGGATGCTTTGGGTGGATTCAACGAAAACAGAGGAAGACAGCATGGCGTTCATTCAAGGCGCAATGCAGCAAGCCTTGCAGAACAACGGTTTTCAAGCGGGCATCTGGTCACATGGAGAGCTTGTCGGGATCATCGGCACCCACCAAATTCATTGGATCGACAGGACTGTTTCAATTGGCTATTGGCTCGGAGAAGGCTATCAAGGAAAAGGCATCATGACAAGAGCGTGCAAAGCAGTCATTCATTATTTATTTGAAGATTGTGGACTGCACCGCATTGAAATCAGGGCTGCTGTCGATAACCTGAAGAGCAGACGCATCGCAGAGCGTTTATCCTTTTCGCTTGAAGGCATTTTGAGACAATGTGAATGGCTGGGCGACCGCTTTACGGATCATTGTGTATACGCCCTTTTGCAGCCTGAATATATGAAAGAAAAAACGCATTCTATGAATCAGCCCACGTAATTGTGTCGATTGCATGAATTATTTTACAAAGTGAAGCTTTGTAGTATCGGTTGCGATCAGCATCTGATAAAATAGAAGGAAAAATCGAGGTATGAAGTATGTCTCTTATTATTTTATTTTACTTATGGATTGTCCCTTTATTATTTGGCATTTTCTTCTCATTCTTAACAAAGAAAGCCACCTACAAACGCCGCTTTGTCCCATCATATAGCATGGCAGGACTCAGCATCGTTTTTCTCATTCTGGCACTTGTCTTTTCAGCCAGCCATTTTCTATTCATTTGCGGTATGTTCCTATTTGCCACAACCCTTGTCGGCACAGGCATTCCTTTATTTTTAGCCTTTACAAAAACACCATCATAAACAAAAACCACCTTTTCGCAATGGAAAGGTGGTTTCTTTTTTATTGATTTGGCATTCTGTAAGTCACAGTGGCATCTTGATTGGCTTCAATCGTTTTCACAATGTCTTGAAGGACCTCTGATGCACGATCGTTTGAGTCATACTTACCAAGCGTCTTGACCCAAGTATCGCTTCCTGCGATCATCCCTTCAATCTTTTTGCCGGCTACTGTGATTTCGTGGACATGAACGAAACTTTGCTGGTTTTGTGTGAAAATCCATAGCATGGTTTTAGCTCCTTTACGATTTGAAATGTTTTTATCTCTTTTCTTCTCATTTTAAACTTCTTTAACTAAAAATTCATTTGAACATTGATCAACCATTGAACTTTTCAGCATAAATGAGATCTGATTCACTAGGTTCTGCCTTAAGTTCTTTCACATTACCTTCTTTATCATATTTTATATAAGTCATCTCTCGACCAGCAATACACTCACATTCATATTTTTTATTTCCATTCTCAAAAAACTCGACTTGATATCCATCCACAGCGTTCTTCCTCATATACCCTATTTTTTTCACAAAGCCATTTGGATAAAATTCCACATACTTCCCCTGTTTAATACCTTTCTCTACATAGAAATAACTTTCAAGATGTCCGTTTTCGTACATATCATACGCTAGTCCAGTAAAGAGTTGTTCTTCCCCTCCTGAAGTATATTCCACAATTGCTAGTTCGTAGGGTCCCCCATACTCTAGAGATTTTTCAAACTCAGTACCATTTTCTAGAACTATCTTCTTTGACAATATATCATTTAACATATAAAAACCCTTTCAGTTTTCTAACTTTCAGCAAAATGAAAATCTAGGTTAACTAAAATGAAATCTCCTTACCCACTGCTCAAGAAATCATTCCTAACACTTTCTTTTCGCATTCTAAATTTGCGTCTGTTTCAAAAAGGATTCACTTCGAAAAATGTTCTGTCATTGATCTTAACTAATGCTATTTACTGTATCACCAGAATCAATAGCATAAGGTTTTAAACCCACTTTTCCCCTGAAACACAAAAACCTCGAAAGGTTTTTAGCCATCAAGGTTTTTTGTATTTCATAATTCTCTAATTCAATGCATCTTCTAATGTTTTCTTTTCATGTTCTAACACACCACTTATGATAATGCCACATACTACCTCATCTTTGTCCAAAGCAAATCCTACTGTATCGTTTTGTAAAACAGACACTGTATCATTTTCTGAAAATAAAATTAAAACCTTATCTAACCCTATATATACGTCTAATTTACCTTTCTCATCTATATAGGTCTTATCATTATGTTCTTCTACTTGAAAATTTGGTACTCCTTTAATCACATTTATATTTTTGTTATCCAATTTAAAATTTTCCATTTTGTGTACATTTTCACTTAATGTTAGTGTAATTGAACGAAGGCTGCCTGTATATTTCCCTATACCTATTTCAATTAAAGATTTCTTAAAATCTCCAGTTCTCCAATATATCGTTGGCTCTTTTGATATATTCCAACTACCAAATTCTATATTAATCGGTGTATAAAGATCATATTCAATATTTATAGACTGACTGTCTTTGTATTCTGTTACTTTTAACATCATCATGTCTCCTTCTAAGGCATATACACAGCATGCTTTATTACAGGTAGTAATCCGTCTCCGCGGGGTTTACTAAATATTAATTCCCAATTTCCTATCTTCATAATTTCTTCGTATTTAATTCCTTGCTTAGCAGCATTGTTAACAGAGCTTTGGAAACTCGACAATAAAGTTTGGCTATTTATCGGCATACCATGTGTAGTTGCATCTCTTGTTATATACTCAACCATATGTTTCGTTCCATTCGGATGCACCCAAAACTTCCCATCTGATGTTGCTAATTCAAATGATTTTGGGATTTTTGTACCTTCATAATGTGGTTGAGTAATTTTTATATTTCTCCACACTGTACCATTATCTCCATTTTTAACAGCACTCTTAACTCCCATCTTACCATGAAACCCTTTCGCCCCAAACGGTAAAAGCATTCCAAGCGCCGCGTTCATACTCGCTTCCTGCTGTTCTTTGGAGATCTTATTTCCAAACATGTCTCGGCCTGTAATCGCTTCGCTGAAGCCGTTGGTGGCGGTGAGGCCATATAGTCCTTTTTGAGATGTTTTCAGGGCGTCAAAGGATTTTTGTGATGTCTTGTAGATATCGACTGCCCTGACTGCAGCTGATGTGGCTTGGGTGGTTTTATAGACAGCTTTTCCGCCTTTGAAAATGCGGCCTGCCCAGCCGACGATTGGGATGTAGCCTGCTGCTGCCATGCCGCCTGCCGCGACTCGCTGGCCTGCGGTGAGTTCCTCCCCTGTGATTGGATCGACGCCTGTTGCGGCACGTTTTGCATCGTTCACACCTGTTAGTTCATTGACAATATTTCCGCCATAATCTAGGGCTTTTTCATACCAAGGACGGTTGGCGAGTGCTTCTTGTTCCTTCGCAATCTTTCGGGCTTCTTCTTGTTCTTTTTTGATTTTCAGATATTCAGCAGTTTGCTTCTCAATATCGCTTTTTGCCTTGTAGATGTCGCTATTTTGATACGCTTTCTTGTCAAAATTCATAGGCGAAATCGCTTTTCCGTCATTTGTCGCATTCATCATTTCAGCGTACAATGCCATTGTAGCTTGCTGTTCCGTCTCTGACAAAGCATATTCATCTTTTAAATTTTGATCAAGCTCTCTTAGTTCTTTGACCGTCTTTTTTCGTTCATCTTCCGCATCTTCTATTTTTTCATCAAAGGTTTGGCTATCAAATACTTCTAGGGAAATGAGGTCATCAATGTCTTGAAAAATCGTTTTGAGTGCCTTTTTTTGATCCTTCACAATGCTTTTAGCATTCTTGATGCCCATATGTACTGCGTTGTCTAAAAAGTGTTCTTCTACAAAGGTATCGCCGCCAAAGCTCGTATCATCCAGTGTCCCAGAAACACCTTCATGAAAGGCTTTTTGCTTATCAATGAAGCTGATAAACATGTCTACATTTCCAGCGAGCTCTTTATAGAAACTTTTAATATTATCGGCTCCTTTCCCAGTGAAATCATCACCGAGGTTGGCAACACCTTGTAATGCCTTTTTTAAATCTACCATTTGTTCGCGGAGTTCCTGGTAGTGTTTTGCCCTTGTGTCCATGGCACTGGTTAGTGCTTTTGCATCAAGTATCTTGCCCAGAAGAAGTCACTCCCTCCATTATTGATCATAAAGTCTATTTTACCTTTCTCAGCGAATTGGAAAAATAGGCTTTAAGTTACAAAAATAATTTCCATATATTTTTAGAGGAAATAAAACAAGTGATAATTGAAATGTTTTTTCCTTTCATTAAAAAAAGTCAGTCCTCTTTTGAGAGGACCGACTACATTTTGTTTAGAAAAAGCGTTTTAAACTTTTCTTGAGTGGAGGGATATCCAGCTCGCCTTTTTCGAAGAATTTTTTCAGTAAGTATTTACTAAAACCAGCTGCTTGTGTGTACGTAATTTTCCCAGGTAACGGCGGTTCATTGGTGACAGCAACATCAATAATGACGGGTTTATCTGATTGAAGGGCTGCACTAAAAGCTGGAGCTAGTTCTTCATGTGATGACACGGAGATTCCTTTGCCGCCGCATGCTTCTGCGAACTTAGCAAAATCAATATCTTCCAGCTCTATACCATAATTGATGTTTCCTTTTACCTGTTGTTCATATTCGATCATTCCAAGGTTGTTGTTGTTTAAGATCACAACAACGATCGGCAGTTTATATTTTACCGCTGTCACAAAGTCTTGCATGACCATTGTGAAGCCACCATCGCCACAGACAGCAACCGCTTGACGATTCGGTTCATTTAACTTAGCAGAGATCGCTCCAGGCAAACCACAGCCCATTGTGGCAAGCCAGCTGGATATGATGAAATCCTGCTGTTTCATTTCAAAATGGCGTGCCATCCATACGGTCACATTCCCTACATCAACAGAAAGAATGGCGTCGTCTTCAACTGCTTCTTCTAGTCTAGCAATGACTTGCTGCGGTTTAAGCGGTGATGTGGCAACGGATTTTTCCTTATCCATTTCTTCCCGCCATTTCATCATATGCTCTGTACAAGCTTCAAGGAAACCACGCTGCTCTTTATATTCAATGTAGGAGGTCAGTTCCTGCAAACCACTCTTGCTGTCACTCACGATTCCTACGTCTACTGGATATCTTTTACCGATTTGATCTGGTTTAATATCCAGTTGAATGGCAGGTGTGTCCTCTGGTAAGTAGTCTCTATATGGAAAGGAAGTTCCAAGCATAATTAAGAGGTCACACTCTTCCATTGCTTCATAAGCTGGCTTCGTTCCAATTTGACCTAGGTTTCCTAAAAAGTATGGATGCCTGTCTGGCACAACCCCTTTAGCAGGAAGTGTGATGACGATAGGTGCAGCAGCCTTTTCTGCAAATGAAAGAAGCTCTTCTTTTGCATTTCGTAATCCTTTACCTGCTAAGATGACCGGCTTCTTCGCATTGTTAATTAGCTGTGCTGCCTTCAGCAGTTGATCTTTCTTTGGCCGTACCTCTCCCTCAACATAAAGAGGAGATGTATAAACTGGCTTACGCTTAATTTTTTGAGAAAATAAGTCATCTGATACGGTGAGAACAGCCACCCCTTTATGGGTATAAGCTGCTTTAATGGCTTGATTCAATAAATCAGGCAGAGCTTCTGCTGTTTGTACCTGCTGATTAAAGACAGCGACGTCGTCAAACATCCGCTCTAATTTGATTTCTTGAAATGTGTCTCTTCCTACTTCATTCGACGCAACCTGCCCTGCAATTGCTAAAACGGGTGCGCCATCTGCTTTTGCATCGTATAGTCCATTTAATAAGTGGACAGCACCCGGTCCAGCGATGGATAAGCAGACACCGAGCTTACCTGTTAGTTTCGCATCAGCCGCCGCTGAGAGTGCCGCCACTTCTTCATGTCTCGTTTGTATAAATTGTATTTGGCTTGATTCATGCCTAAGCTCTTCAATCAATTCGTTTATGCTGTCGCCGGGCATTCCATAAATATGTTTTACGCCCCACTCTTCCAGTAGCGCTGTTACTTCTTTTCCTGCGGTTCTTTGCGGCATGTGAGAAAACTCCTTTTTTCTTACTCCATACCACCGCACCCTTTTGATCAAACGTTTCAACTTGCTGCTACTTTTTAAAATGATATGGAAGGGTGGCGACCACAATATCCCGTTTCCATAATAGACGGAACCTTAATAAAAAGGCAGATTGGTTATGCAAGATCGTATGCCATCTTTTTTTCGGGATAAATTGAGGCACGAGCACCATCACTTTATATTGATGCGCATTTGCTTTTGCCTCAACCGTTTCAAGAAATTTATCAAGCGGATGAATAAGACTTCGATAAGACGAATGCAATATCACAAGCCGCACACCGCTGTTCAGTTTTTCCCAATCCGCTTCAATTTTCTTATCTTTTTCTTTATCAAAGGATACATGAACTGCTATGACTTGATCTGATAAGGATTTTGCATATTGAACAGATTGCTCGACGACACGTGTTACACCGGCAATTGGCACGATGACCACATTTCCTTTAATCTCAACAGGCTCTGTTTCATTCATTAAACGCAGTTGTTCTCCAACAGACAGATAATGCTTTTTAATGGAATGAAAGATCAATAGCACAATTGGCATGAAAACAAATACTGGCCATACAAGATGGAACTTGGTCAAAATGAGAATCATGAGAACGGTGAAAGAAATCAGTGCTCCGACTATATTGATAGGCATTTTCGTTTTCCAGCCCTGCGGTTTTTCACGAATCCACTTCACACACATACCGGTCTGTGACAACGTAAATGGAATAAATACACCTACAGCATATAGCGGAATGAGGTGTTCCGTTTTCCCATCAAACAACCAAATGAGCAGCATAGAAGCTACACCTAAAAAGATAATGCCATTAGAATAACCGAGTCGATCCCCTCTTACAGTAAACATGCGCGGCATATATTTATCCTTTGCTAAGTTGACCGCCAATAAAGGAAAGGCGGAAAAACCTGTGTTTGCCGCTAATATCAAGATTAAAGCTGTGACAGCTTGAATGACATAATAGAAAAATGTACGTCCAAATGTATCTGATGCAATTTGTGATACAACCGTTTCTTCTGGCTTTGGTGAGATGCCAAAACCAAACGCAAGCAATGTCACACCCACAAATAAAACAGCTAGTAATCCACCCATCATCAATAATGTTCTCGCTGCATTTTGTGCAGCTGGTTTTTTAAAGGATGGAATGGTATTTGAAATGGCTTCTACCCCAGTCAGTGCAGAACAGCCAGACGAAAATGCTTTTAATAAAAGAAACAATGTAATGCCAGGTACATGCGTGCCTATCGCTGTATGCTCAGGTGCTGGAGGAACGCCTCCTGTTAATAATTTAAAACCGCCGACTCCAATTAATATAAGAAGTGATATGACAAACAAGTATACGGGATAAGCCAAAATAGATGCCGATTCTGTCAATCCACGAAGGTTAAGCACCATGATCAAGATGACCAATACAATTGAAATCAGCACATGATATGGATATAGTGCCGGAAAAGCCGATGTGACGGCATCGGTACCCGCTGATATGCTCACTGCTACAGTCAAAATATAATCTACAAGCAATGATCCGCCTGCGACCAGTCCTGGTTTTTCACCTAAGTTTCTGCTAGAGACGACATAGGCTCCGCCGCCTTCTGGATAAGCATAAATAATCTGGCGGTAAGATAGAATTAACGCCATTAAAAGAATTAATACACAACCTGCAATCGGGAGTGAGTACCAAAATGCTGCTGCACTAACGACTGAAAGAACTATCAAGATTTGTTCTGTACCGTATGCAACGGATGACAATGCGTCTGATGACAATAATGCCAACGCTTTGATTTTTGATAGTTTTTGTTCTCCTGCTGCCTGTGATTTTAATGGTTTCCCAATTAAAATACGCTTCATCAAACTGTACATGTGATGCCCGCTCCTTTAGTGTCAAACGATTTAAATTACAAAAGATGGATCGCCAAAAAGACACAGAGGCAATAGAATGCCCCTGCGTCTATTGTTTAGATCACAGGTTGGTCTTTGCTCTCTTTAACGCTTACGAGGTTAGCTGACGGATTCGGGCGCATGAGACTTTGCCCTACCTAAAAAGGATTCACCCCACGTGGTGTCCTGCACCACCAATGGTTCCCCCGCTCATCGAAATGATTCAGCGATTGGTCTTTTATAAAAGAGATCATACTCCCGTTTAACACCAAAGTAAAGACATTTTTTCAAGGTCTTTTGATCGTTTATCAATCAGTCTTTTTGCGGTTTTTTCGCACGAAATAAATAATCATCACGACCACAAAAATAATCAGTGCAGCGATACATGCAAAGTAAATCCAAGAATCATTGATGCCTTGCTTTTCATCTTTTGGGAGATCATTTGTTGTGCTGCTGACCGTTTGATGATTAGAGAACATGTCTTTGTTTTTGCTCTCGATTGCAACTGTTGCCGTTTCCGTATTTGTTTGCAGGAAATGAATCACTTCATGTGAAAGATCAGCGTCAGCTGCATTCATTCCGGAAAAGACGGTCATTGTTTGTTCTTTATTCCATACAGATGGCTGCGTCCATACAATACGAGCAGTCGTTTCATTGATCATGCCAAAGGAGGATACATCATACTGATCCTTTTTCACTGGAACGATGAGATCGTCTGCCTTTTCTTTTAAAAGAGAGAACGTTTGAATGCCCCCGATGAAAATGAGAGAGTGATCTTTCAATTGATCATTTGTCACATTTGAAGCTTCGATCAAATGATATTGGGCAGCTTCCGGCTGACTAAATGATTCTGTCAGCATCGCCATTTGATTGATCGTTTCTTGCTTGATTTGATCTGGCATGATGATCAATGTTTTTCCTTGCTGCGTTTTTGATGTGAAAGGAAGCGGCCATGCAGCTAAATCCGGTGTATCACTAGTCGTCCCTTCTGGTATTTGAAGAGAGCTGTTCTTATCAATGTAAATCCAGCCTTCTTCATCCGTATGTCTGCAGGCTTCCATGTTTTTAAAGCCTGTAGTAACAAATTGCAAATCAATATATTCGTTCTTTTGGAGTACTTGTGAATCTACTGGAATTGACACATGATAGAATCCATTCTCATCTTTGTTTCCTAGTTTTGTTAACGGTACGTCGTGCGGTTCGTTATTGATCATGACTGTTAAGCGTTCCGCTTTGTTCGCTGTATCAGATTTTTTAAATGATAGATTTAGTTTAGCTCCTGATTTTTGATGAGCGATCAATGCCTTTGGATAATAGTAATGATCAGATGCCGTCTTTTTGGTTCCAACCGTGACATCATCACCACCAAAATCTTTTAAACGAATTTGATGAGATGGTTTTGATGTTTTAACAGTAACCTTTTGAAGGAGTAAATCTGTCCCAGTGAGCTGACCTGTCAGTTCTGGTTGAGTCAGGACATTGATTTTTTCAGCAATTGTTTTTGGCTGCTTAGCAGTGACAAATAAAATGGGCTGTTCTTTTTTCTTTCCTGTCAAGGTTCTCACCGCTAATGTGAGCTGATTGCTTGCTGTTTTCATTTTCGCAGCTTGCTCGATCGATTTCACTCGTCCATCCCAGTTTCCTTTTGCTCCCACAGCAATGGTTGGATGAGCAATTTGCTTGAGGTCCTTTTCTTGGACGAGTTTGAGGTCTGCTTGGCGGTCTTTGTTTTTCAACGTCCGGTATACTTTCATAGCCGCTTCTAATTCAGCTGCTTCCGGTGAATTTGGTATCACAATATCTGTTTGTTCTTTCTGATCACCTGTTTGAATGAAAAATGAAGGGAAGCTGTCTAACGTCACGTCTTTCGTTTGAGTTCCTTTGAAATCCAGCTCACTTTCAGGATATACTTTCAGCCAATTGGCAGGTGTCTCTTGGTTGATACACACACCTTCTTTTAACACGCCATAAAATGTGAGCTGAATTTGATGAGAACCTTTTTTCAATTGCGCTTTGTTCAATTTGATTTGAATTGATTTCTTTTGATTTTTCCCTGATACGGGAATGGTCTTTTCAATCTCTCCATCAATCATGACTGTGAACGAAGATGGCGAAATAAGTAATGGTGAAGCCTCTATATTTAATGTAAGGTTGCTAGACTCAACTTTTCCTCTCTCTATTTGATAGGAAAATTCAGTGCGGTCTTCTTGTCCATACAAGGTTACTACATCTTCTGATAATGCTTGCGTTTCCGTTTGACTTCCTTTAGATGAGCGAATCCAGTCATCTTTCACTTGTACTCGATTTGATTGCGCCATTGCTTGACCCGCCATGAAAAAAGGCTGAATGGCAAGGGATATCATCAATATAAAAATCATCCATTTTACCGATTTCAATTTGTCACCCGCTTTTCTTTTGTTGTTGATCGTAACGCTCAGTTTTGTACCATTTCACTTCTTGTTTGAATAAACGGCTCTTTGCCTCTACACATAAGGAGTACACGACTAGCGCAATCCATACTTGAGAATAAGTGAAGTACATGAGCGCCACAATGAGTATATTTTGTTTGGTGAGCTCTGTTTTCTCAATACTTAGTGTAATCATCACTTCTGTTAGAAAGAGGAAGAAGGCCAATCCCCACAGGATCAGTGCAACAGCCCCTACAGATAAGTGAAGGTCAACAAATAGGTTCACGATAAAGATGCCATTTGAGAGCAGGACACCGAAGAAAAATAAGAAATACGTAAAGAAGAAATAAAACAAATCAAAAATCATTCGTTTTCGTTTCAGCTTCATAAACTGCTTTAAAAATTTGAGGACAACATATTGATTGCCTCGAGCCCAGCGCGTTCTTTGCCGCCACCAGACCTTCCATGTCTCAGGCTCTTGTTCCCATGTAATCGCAGCTGGGAAAAATCGAATGACATAGCCAAGGTTATAGACACGGATCGTTAATTCGGTGTCTTCAGCCAACGCATGAACATCCCAGCCGCCAAGCTCTTCTAAAATGTGCCGGCGGATGGCGAAGTTGGTGCCCGGTATTGTCGCAATGCCAAACCACTTCCATCTTCCGCCTTGCGCCATCCATTGAAAGCAGATGGTCTCAATATTAATAAATTTGGTCAGCAGATTTTTGGCTGCATTGATGACCCTGAATTTCCCGACAACAGCGCCTGCCTTTGGGTCATTCAATAAACCAAGAACCAAATGATAGACGGCCTTTTGTTCAGGCATGTTATCTGCATCGTATACGCAGATGACTTCTCCTGTTGAAGCCTTTAAGCCTTCATTCAGTGCAGTTGATTTTCCCTTTCCTGCAAATGGCGGTTTCGTTTCAATCATATGGACATGATCATATTGCTCACTGAATGACTGCACGATGTCCCCTGTGCCATCGGAGGAATTGTCATTAATCACAATGATTTCAAGGAGATGTTTAGGATAGGATAGCTGGACCATTGCTTTTAGCGTTTGCCGAATGACAACTTCTTCATTATGAGCAGGAATCAGAATGCTGACGGTCGGCAGTTCTTTCCCTTGTTTCGTCCATTCAGGCAGCACTTTTTCGTAGGTCAGGTAGTGCTGAAAGCCGCCCTGCATGAGAAACATGTGGTATAGGAGCATGATCCAAATCAGTATTAATGAAAGATAAAATAAGACATCAGCCACCTAATTTTCTCTCCTTAAAAATACGTTTTTTCATTGTCAGTCTTAAATACAATGTGTAAAAAGCAAATGCCGCAATAAACAGCATCACCACGACGGTGAGAATTCGCAGCATATTTTCCATGCCGCTTCGTTTAACTGTTGTGGTTTCCGCTCTATTGGATTGTTCTACATGAATATGTCCATCCCCTGATGTTTTGATCTGTACATGTGGTGTTTGGACTGTCTGTTTTGTTTTCTTTAAATCCAGCCATTCACTAGAAGGAATTGCATCCATCTGCGTCATCAGATTCTGCAATCCAGCTATTCCGGATTCCACATCATAGGACAGCCCGATTGCGGCTGATTGAAGATGCTGGATGGATTGAATCTTTTGTTCTGTTAAAATATTTGAACCTTCTTCGTCAGACGCTGGCTCTACTGATTGCTGAGGATATAAAGTCATGCCATGAAGCATGTCGGGTTTCGTCACGAGCGGCGGAGCACCGGCTGTTTTCCAAGTATGATCCGACAGCTGTACCTGTCCAAACAGACTGGACACATGCCTTGATATCACTTCGTAGCCTTGTTGAGATATGGCATCATGCGGCACCTCGAATGCCAGTGGATAGAGACCTTGCTGCGCAAGAAACTCAATGCCTTTTGTCAGTTTTTCTTCTGTATAGATGGTTTCTTGCTGCTGATTCGATCTCGTATAAGCATGGAAGTCTTTTTCATTCGAAAAATGGCTTTCACTTTGCTTCTTCTCAGCTTTTTTAGGGTCATTTGACGTAATGGACTGATCATTCTTTGCATCCCAGAACTCAAAGTCCTGACCAGAATCCTCCGTGCGATACGTACGGCTAAATCCATGGAGAATGATGCTGGCTCCATCGCTTTGCAATTGTTTTAACACTTTTACAAGCTTCGGGCGGTCACTCAGTGTCACTTCATCGCCTGTTGTTCGATCCACCCAAACAGGGGTTACCGCTATTAGAAACGGAATATGCTGAGTGGATACGTATTGTCCAAGCTCAAGCAGCTTCTTTTCGTCAGTGACAGGACTGATGTTCCCAAGCCTTAAGTATTTTGTGGTCAGTTGATTAGAAGAAGGAAGGCGTTTTTCTAGCACTTCTGCAAGAAGCTCGCTGTGCTGCACGACATTTAGGATTCCAATATAGGCGGCACCTTCCTTTGTTTGAATCACAAATGGAAGATCAGCTTTATGTTTTTTCAATAGAAATTCCCTTTGCAAGTCTGCCCCTTGAACCGTTAACGCACTGATCCTTTTCTCTAGCTGACGGTATGCTTTATCATCTGTATATTTGATTTGACTCGTGTGATCTTGTTTGTGAAAAGTAAGCGCGGAAAATGGGCGCAGCTGTTCCGCATTGTATCCAATGGCTATGATCTTCTGTGCTTCGTTCATTACACGAATGGTCTGTTTTGGTAAGGTTCTCTTTATTTCCCCTAGATAGATGACTTGCTGAAATTCGCTGATCTTCTTTTCAGCCAAATGTTCATCAGATACAATCGTCGTCTGTTTGGAAAAATGTCCAGCGAGTAGATCCAGCATATGCACTGCTGGAGTCGCTTCTCCTGAATCTGTTGAATAAACGATCAGGGTATCTGGCTTGGCAAGAGCGTCGGCTGAAGCCATGTATTGAAACGAAAGAATCAAAAAGAGAGCAATCATCAAGCAGCATTTCATCAAAGAATTAAAGTTCATTCATCATCATCTCTTTTTCTAGTTCTTCTAAAAATTGTTCTGGCGTGCGATAATCCGAACTGCTTGTTAAATGACAGACATGAAATGTCAAGGTGACTTCACGGCCGTTTAACAGCACATGCTTTTTCAATTTATCCTTTAGCTTCTCAAGGACGACAGAGACATTTTCTTCTGGTGTGTGAGTAAGCAGCAGGCCTATTCGTTCTTCAGATAATCGAAATTTCTTATCGGTTTCTCTGACACTTTCGCGAATCTTGTTACTTAATTGCTGAAATAGGTGCTGCATTTCTTTTTCTCCATATAACGATTTGAATTCTGCTGCATAATGAATGTGAAGAAGGATAAATACGAATGGCTGTTTGTAGCGTTCTGCCCGTTTCATTTCCTCAGACAATTCCAGCCTCATCCGTTCTGCATTGTCAAATCCAGTGGTGGAGTCAATCGCCACAAATTGTTTCATAGCCTGCTTTTGTTGTTCAATGGTTTGCCGCATCGTCTTAATCCGCTCATGCAAGCTTCCTGCTGAAATCGCGAAAAAGAGGAGGGCTGCGCCCCAAATCACCACATCTTGCAATGTTTGATTGGTAAAGAAGGGGGTTGTGTGGCCAAGCTCTGTAAAGAACATAGCACTTCCTATAAAGAACAACATCAGCAAGGTAAAAATTAATGCTGGTAAGATGCCAAATAAAATCCCGCATCCTAACACGACAAAAGTCAGTGTGATCATCAAAAAGCTCTCTGCATCATGTACGCCAAGGTAGCCCATAAACAAAATAAGACCTGCAAACGTGAGGAGCAGAGAATAATATAAACGATACGTATTACTGAATAACCGATTCATTAAAAAGCTCCCTTTCTGCAATGAGAGGCAATAAATTGTCAAATGAGTGTGTGTCTTTTTCGTTCATGTACCCTCCATAATAATCCTTGAGAGGATCTTGAATTTGTAATTCTTTCATGCGGTCATACACCTCTTTTGCGAATTCCGGTTCGTTTTGTTTAAGAGCATACAAGATGACCAGCGCATATACAGAAGGCGATTCATACGTCACTGCTGGCTGCAATGTGCTCAGTTTATATCTACCGTACAATTTTCCTTCTTTTGTAAAAGTCGTTTTAAGCCATTTCATGATCGCGGACGTATTCACCTTTGCACGATCGGCATGTAGAGCCGTATAGAGTTGATCAATCATATTGATTTCTCGATCAAATGAATAGGCTTTTTTCTTTATGTCATAGGATTTAGGAAAGAATCCTTTTTTTCTCGGTGCTTGTTTTAGAATGGCCAATTGGTTACTCGTCATTTGTTTCGTGAATATTTTGAGGGATTCCAATTCTTTGATTGCTTTTGGGTCTAAATATGAGAGTGTGATTGTGTGTGAAGTTCGATTTGTTGATGCATCATAATAATCGGACAAGATGCCTCTATACATATTTTTGTCTTTTAACGCTTGTGCGATTTCTTTTGCTGTTGTTTGATACGCTGCATTCTTCCATAAACGATCTGCCTTTTGAAGTGCCGCCACTACCCGTAAATCATCAACTAGAGCATTAGCCTTACTTTTTTGATCAGATTCGATTTGCCAGCTGAGAAGATGATGGTCTAGTAAAAATTCATCTTGCAGGACACCAAATTGTTGGTCAAACGAATTTTGGTCTTTTTTTCGAACAAGATAATCCATCCAAAGCCCCAGCGATTCGGATAAGTAGATGTGCTGCTCTGCAAATGAAGTGCGGATCAAGCCTTGATCTGTCATGAGGTGATGAGTAATAAAATATTCTCCGGGCAATACTGGCTGTGGTGATACTGGATAAGCTGATTCCGTCTGCTGCTTCCAGGTACATCCACCTAGTAGAATGACAATGAGTAAAACAATACCTATGCGATGTATGGGTGTATCCATTCGTGTCCCCTTTCAACTCCCGTTCTCTTAGCATTCTAACGATTTATTATAGATTGTTTCTGTTTAAATTTAAATAAATATTTTATACCAAATTACGAGTCTTTTCGCATAGACATTCCCATTTTCAGAAAAACAATATGTCGATATGCTTGATTACATTGGAAAACCCATGCGTTTCCGCATGGGTTTTTATAATACTATTGATCTAATTTTAATTTCTTTAATTGCTCAGCCAGTGCGTTATTGATTGGTTCTTCCACTTTCTTTTGTTTCTTCATATATTTAGACACATCGTGCTTACTGGCTTTCTTTTGATTGGATTGTGATTTGCGTTTTTCGAAAACAGACAGTTTTTCTCTATGGCCGCACACACAAGCAAAGATTTTGCCATCGCCTTCTCCGCGCAGCTCGAGCTTTTTATGACAGTTCGGGCAGCGTGCGTTTGTTTTCTTCGCCACATTTTTACGGTGGCCGCATTCTCGGTCTTGGCACACGAGCATTGTGCCATGTTTTCCGTTTACTTTCAGCATCAGTTTTCCGCAGTCCGGACAATGGGTGCCAGTGACATTGTCATGCTTAAAGGTTTGGTTCGTTTGTTTGATTTCAGATACGGCTTGTTTTGCATAGGACTTCATTTCACTCATGAATTGAGAAGCCTTCAGCTGTCCTTTTGCGATTTTAGAAAGCTTTTGTTCCCATTCCGCTGTTAACGCAGGAGACTTTAAGTCTTCAGGCACTAAGGAGAGCAGCTGCTTCCCTTTCGATGTGATGAAAATGTCTTTGCCCTTTTTCTCAATTAAGAAACTGTTAAACAGTTTTTCAATGATATCGGCTCTTGTGGCCACTGTCCCTAGTCCGCCTGTTTCACCAAGGGTTTTCACTAAATCCTTTTCCTGATTCTGCATAAATGCAGCTGGGTTCTCCATAGCAGATAGCAGGGTTGCTTCATTAAAACGAGCAGGAGGTTTCGTTTCTCCTTTTGTTTCTTTCAGCTGGCGTACTTCAAGTGATTGCCCTTCGGAAAGTACCGGCAGATGCTGATCTGCTTCGGCTGATTCCTCGTCTTCATAGGATTCATCGTACACAGCTTTCCAGCCGGCTGATTGCACAGTTTTTCCTTTTGCTGTGAATGTTTCACTGCCTATTTTGGCGATCACCGTTGTTTCCTCGTATTCAAAAGGATTCATGAGTACAGCAAGGAATCGTTTGGCAATCAGATCATATAATTTACGCTCTTTATCACTTAATGCACCAGGATACAGTTCTTCCTCGGTTGGAATGATCGCATGGTGATCTGACACTTTTGCATCGTTGACAAAGCCTTTGTGTGCTTTCACGCCTGATTGTAAAATGCGGTTCACATGCTGAGCGTACGGTCTGACATTCATTCCTTTTAATCGATCTTTTAATGTAGGAACGATATCCGCTGAAATAAATCGTGAATCTGTACGCGGATATGTTACAAGCTTATGCTGCTCATACAACCGTTGAAGCGTAGATAATGTTTCTTTCGCTGAGAAGCCGTAGCGTTTATGCGCATCACGCTGCAATTCAGTGAGGTCGTACAGCCCTGGAGCAAAAGCTTTTTTCGCTGTTTTTTTCAATGCATCGATCACTGCTGGTTTTCCTTTGCAGCCTGCCAAGCGCTCTTTTATGACATTCTCTTGGAATGTGCGGTTTTGCTTTGTTTTGGCATCCTGCCACGTCAAGGTAAGTCCATCTACTTGTGCAGTCATTCCATAAAACGGCTTCGGCTGGAATTGCTGAATGTCTTCTTCTCGTTTGGCGATCATGGCAATCGTTGGTGTTTGTACCCGTCCGCAGGAAAGCTGCGCATTGAACTTGGTCGTCAGCGCTCTTGTTGCGTTGATCCCTACAATCCAGTCTGCCTCAGCACGTGCAACCGCTGAGCGGTACAGATTATCATATTCTCTGCCGTCTTTTAGTCGTTTGAAGCCTTCTTGAATGGCTTTGTCCGTAACAGATGAGATCCATAGTCGTTTTAGCGGCTTTTTCACATGCGCTTTTTCAAGAATCCATCTTGCGACAAGCTCCCCTTCACGTCCAGCATCTGTTGCGATGACAATGTCTTTTACATCTTTTCTTGCAAGCTGTGCTTTTACTGCTTGGAATTGTTTTCCTGTCTTTTTCATGACGACAAGCTTGAGCGGCTCTGGAATGATCGGCAAATCCTCTAAACGCCAGGATTGAAATTCTTTTCCGTAGCCTTCTGGATCAGCCAGTGTGACCAAATGGCCAAGGGCCCACGTGACAATGTATTGATCTCCTTCTAAAAAACCATTTCCTTTTTTATGACACTTCAGTACACGCGCTAAGTCACGTCCTACTGAAGGTTTCTCTGCTAATACAACTGTTTTTGACACTAGATTTCACATCTCTTTCTTCTATCCATCCTTTTATTATAGCAGACGTGGAGATGCGGTTCTAATAACGGATTATTTCTTCAAACGCGTGATAATTTCGTTTGTGATTTCTTGTGTTTGATAAGCCCCGCCGATGTCTGCCGTTAAAAAGCCGTCTGCTGTGACTGACTCGATGATTTCGAGCAGGTGTGTACCTAGTTCTTCCTCTCCGAAATGATCAAGCATGAGTTTAGCGGTCCAAATTTGACCGATTGGGTTGGCAATTCCTTTCCCTGCAATGTCTGGGGCTGATCCGTGTACAGGCTCAAACATGGATGGATATTTGCCATTTACATTGATGTTGGCGGCAGGCGCCACGCCAATACTTCCCATAATCGCAGCCCCAAGATCAGTTAAAATATCGCCAAATAAATTGCTGGCAACAATCACATCGAATTTCTCTGGTCTTGTCACAAAGAAGGCTGAGAGCGCATCAATGTGCTGCGAGTCTGCTGTCACCTCTGGATAATCCTTTGCTACGTCTTGAAACACTTCATCCCAAAATGGCATTGTATGAACAATTCCATTCGATTTGGTTGCACTTGTCACATGCTTTCGTCTTTTTTCTGCTAATTGAAAAGCAAAGCGCATGGCTCTCTCTGTCCCTTTTCTGGAGAAAACAGCATTTTGAATGGCAAGCTGATCTTCCCCTTGATAGATGCGGCCTCCGATTTCACTATATTCGCCTTCACCGTTTTCTCTTACAACAAGAAGATCGAAATCCTTTGGCTGAGCAAGCGGGGAGCGAATACCGCTCAGCTGTTTTGCAGGTCTAACGTTAATCACCTGCTCAAATTCACGTCTAATTTTAATCAGCAATCCCCAAAGCGATACATGATCCGGCACTAAATTGGCATCTCCGACTGCCCCTAAGAAAATGCTGTCAAAGGCTTTCAGTTGTTCCAATCCATCCTTTGGCATCATTTCGCCATGCTCTAAATAATATTCACAGCTCCACGGAAAATCCTGAAAGGTGAAAGACAGACCGCCATGCACATCTGATATCGCTTTCAAAACTCGGATGGCTTCAGGCACAACTTCCTTTCCAACCCCGTCTCCTAGAATTGCTGCAATTGAAACATGCTTCATTGATTTTTCCCCCTTCGTCATCGGTCGACCGTCGACCATTTAATTCGAGTTTACTAGAGAGTGTCTGTTCTTACAATGGACAAAAGACGCTTTTTTGATCAAAGCGCCTTTTTATCCTGCATCAGCACACGGGGCTTCTTTTTCTTTCTTCCCGCACTTTTTTTATCTGAAAGCAGCAAACCTCCTAAGGTCAGTACCGTTCCAAGCGCAGACATGAAGGTCAATCTCTCGTGAAGAACGATCATTGAAATGACCATCGTAATAATGGGCACTCCATAAATATACACACTCGATTTCACCACACCGAGCGTTTTCACGGAAAAGCTCCATGTCAGAAAACAAATGGCAGATGCGAAAAGGCCTAAAAACAGCAAGTGGAAGGCAAACGATGGATTCGTCAATCGTTCCCAGTCTAAACGAATTTTAAAATGCCAGATCAGTGGAATCATCCATAGCAGTCCGTAAAAGAAGACACGCCTTGTTACCTGAATGATATGGTAGCCATATTGGTTGATCATCTTCGATAAAATGGAATAGAATGCCCAGACGATAGTGGCCGTTAATGCTAACGCATCACCGAGTGGATTCAATTGAAACGTCGCCATTCCATTCATACTGATCAGCACGATTCCCGTCATCGCGATGAAAAAGCCTATGAAAAACCGGCTGTGCAGCGGCTCATCTTTTAATAAAAAATAAGACAATAGAAAAGAGAAGAATGGGACAACGGAGCTGATGACACCTGCATTCGAAGCAAACGTATAAGTAAGTGCGACATTTTCTAAAAAGTAATATAAGACCACACCGCATAAACCTGCCAGCGCAAACATCCCTTCATGCTTTTTATTTCGCACCTTCATGGTGACTGGATAGATGATCACCAGAGCCAAGTACCCTATAAAAAAACGGAAAAATAAAATCTCTGTTGGAGAAAAAGCCGTTAATAATATTTTGGTAGAGATAAAGGTGGATCCCCATAAAAAAATGGTGAACATGGCCGCTAAATGACCAAGCAGCTGTTTATTTTTCATCAGCTGTTACCTGCTTTACAAAAATTTGCTGATACTGCCCTGGCGTGAGCCCAATAAATTCTGAAAAGAAATGACTGAAATGACTTTGATCAGAAAATCCAGCGGAGGCAGCCGCATCTACAGGCTTCACTCCTTGGGCGAGAAGTTCCTTCGCATAGTTCACTCTGACTGTCTGTAAATAACGGTACGGTGTAATCCCTCTGAACTTTGTAAAAGCACGCAGCAATGAATATTTGTTCATGGACACAAGCTCACCTAAGTCATCTAACGAGATATTTTCCGTGAGGTGTGTTTCGATATATTGCTGTACGTCTTGGACTTTTTGTTCGTTGGCATGTGCGGCTGATATTTTTTCCCCTGAGGTATCAGCATAGGCTTCAATCAATTGTTTCATAAAGAAATAGAAGGTTTCCTGTTTATTCAAAGCAGGCGCTTCTTCTGTGATCATTTGATGTAGATCATATAACGGCTTTGTTCGTTCACTTTGTGAAAACACAGGGGCTTTAAAATGCGGCTTGTGCTGAAAGATTTTTTCCAGCACCTCAGCTTCAATATTTAAGCAGCGATAATCGAGTGTCCTGTGATCAATTTGTTCACATGCGTGATTATCATACGGATTGAAAAGAAGGATATCACCCTTTTCAATGATGTATTCTTGATTTTGGCAGATCAAACGTCTTTGACCATCTTCAATAAATCCAATCACATAATATGTATGAAAATGATTCGGGAACTTTTGCATGATGCCATGAAAGCGATACGCCTCTATTTGCAAGTCTTGATCAAAATGTACAGTTCGTTCCTCTTGTGTGTTCATGTCGATCCCTCTTTTCACTGAACTGATCATTAGTGTAGCACACCCTTTTTCTCTTGGATTGTACGATATTGACTTTTCGATGCAGGCTTGCCTAGAGGGAAAAACTTGGATAACATGAGACAAAAGATGATGAATAAAAGAGGGAATGATGGGATGAATTCATTCGAGATGGAAAGACCAGCACCGTATCACATGCAATTTTATGAACAGCTGAAGCAAATGATATTTGATGGCCAGTTTCAGCCAGGAGAGCGCATCAATGAAACGCAGCTTGCCAAGCAATTTGGCGTAAGCCGATCACCGGTAAGAGAGGCGATGAGGCTGTTAGAAAAAGACGAGCTTTTAATCGCGGATCATCGCTCAGGCTATTCCGTCTATACGTTAACAGAAAAAGATGTTGAGGAGCTTTATCAAATTCGGGCGGCCTTAGAAACACTTGCTGTTGAACTTGCCTGTAAGGAAGCCTCGCAAAGAGAAATGGATGAAATTGAGCAGGTTCTCACACAGGCGGACGAAGCGATCAAGCAGCAGCTGCCATCTAAAGAGATCGTCCAGTTACATGAAGCCTTTCACCAAAAAATCATGTTGGCGAGTCACAATGACCGCTTATCCAAACAATTGAATCACGTGAATGCACTCATTCACTATTGCCGCATCTTCCATTTTAGCGGCGGGGCTCGTGCTGAAACCATTCAAAGAGAGCATATAGCCATCTATTCTGAAATAAAAGAGCGCCGCTCCATAGAAGCGGTTCAAGCAATGACAGAGCACTTATTACATGATGTTATGCACTTAAAGCAAGTACTCTCTAAAACAAACAAAGAATAAAGGGCTTTTCCCATTTTTTAAGCATTCCATGAACATATTTTGAATTTTTCGTAGATTTCAGCATGTCCAGACGATCTTTCGTTTATATTAGAAGATGAGAAACTAGCTTTTATACAGGAGGATTTGTATATGCATACAAGTATTAGCCGTCTTCGACAGGCGGGTTTTATTGAGGGTATGTCTCTTTTAACCCTTCTTTTAATTGCCATGCCTCTAAAATATTTTGCGGATATTCCGATGGCAGTCACTATTGTAGGCTCTCTTCATGGCGCATTGTTTGTCATCTATATGCTCGTTTTGGCATATGTGACTTTTAAAGTTCGCTGGCATTTGAAATGGTCCATCGCCGGTTTTTTTGCGGCTTTCATTCCTTTCGGTAACTTCGCCTACGATAAGGTGCTCCGCCAATATGATACAAAAGCTTAATCAAAAAGGGCTAAAACGACATTCGTTTTAGCCCTTTTTTTCCACGCTGGGGAACGCTTTTTTATATCGATGCATATTTCACAATGGCTGCTTGACGCGTCATGTCGTGATACGCCACCCATAATTCATCACCAGGCAAGACGCTAGTGATTGGATCGATTGGCTGTTTCACTTCATACATCATGCCATTTCTCTCAACCTGAATGATTGCTAACGGCAGATTGCCGATGACGCTAGCAAATTCAACATTGGTCACTTTTGCACTTCCTTGTTTCTCTTGCATGAGACCCATTTCTCTATCCAGCTCTTCTTTTTTTGTCTGGATCGTGATTTGAGTGCCGGCTGTGACCTGCATATGATCAGGGATGAATTGGCTGACCGTTTTTGTGATGGACTCATCGCCGTTTGAAACCGACACATCAAGCTGAATAGGCTTTTGTTCATGGATGGCCACTGGATATTGCTTCACACGCTGAATCGTTCCTGTTAACGTCACATCTTTCCCCGATCGATTCCGCACTTCATGGCCATAGGATGCCATTTTGAGCTGGCCGTTGATATCGACAAGATCGGCTTTTTCTCCTGTTCTAAATTCAAAACCGGCGGCTTGAATCATCGGAATGATATACGTTTTCTGATCTAATTCAAATGTGAGTGATAAGACGGTGCCTCGTCCTACAGTTCCATATGATTCTATGTTTCTTAAAACAGCGCCTTTGATAAACTTTGGCTCGCTTGGCTGCGAGAAGTCACCCTCTTTTAAGAGCATCGCTTTTTTCTTCTTTGGATCATAGTGAATGACAATACGCTGTCCCGGCTGTGGTATCTGGGTGTAGGATACAACCGTTTTAACCGTCTTTTCTATGCGCTGCCCTTCATATTCAAATTGAAGCCGCATGCTGACAACTGGCTGTTCGTTAATGTAGGTGCCCGTTTCTTTAACAGACACAATATTGGCTTCTAATGTGACACTGTCCTTTATCTTGTTTCTCCTCACCAGTCTCAAAATCGGCGGCAGGAAGATCGCTAGCACAAATAATAATAGCGGGATCAAGATCCATATCGCCCAGTTAAGAATGAGCGGTCCGCCCTTCATAACATATTGCGTAAAGGTATCAACAGACGTTTGGTGGGCCGGACTGGCGTTTTCAATTGAGATGACCTTTTGCAAAGGAAATTCCTTTAGCTCTTTGCTTTTCGTCTCAAATGCACCCGTTAATTGATTTTCGAATGAATAATAGAGCCAGTCGCTCTTCACATTTTTATTGAAAGAGAGCCCTTCTCTTTGTAAAGATTCATATGAAAACGACTGCAAAAGCTTGCTGGCAGACGTCGCCTTATTCGTGCGATGGTTATATATATAACCTGTCAGATTGCCTTTTGCTTCGTCCTTTGCTGTAGAGCCTGCAAGAAGAACTTCTTCTTCATTAAGCTGGTAAATAAAGGTTTGATAAATCGGCTTTGGTGTTGGAACGACTTCCCCAAGCCTTCCCTCTGCATTCACTTTCCTTGCCCTTTTTGGATAGTTAGATTCGACAGCGACTGCAAAGTTTTGTGATGTCCCGATTGTTTTCTCCAGCTGCTGCTCCACTTTATCTTCAATGAGACTGAACGGTTCAGCGTTTTTGGAGACATAAACCCCAAGCTGTTGCTTCTCGTTTGAGATTCCGCTGACATACGCCTTCTGGTCATTTTTCAAAGCCAATTCAAACATAGGAATTGGCGTCTGCCCTCTAAAGGAATTCATGACGACATCGATAGAAACGGGTCTTGCTGGCAGCTTTAGATCGTTTAGATTGTGCACATGAAACTGACCATCCTTCAGCTCACCGATGACTGCAGCGGCACCATCCATTTCTCCTGTAAATACGAGCCGTCCATTCCATTGGTATGTATTCGTTTTTAGAAATGAGGGAATCTGCAGGGTATTTTGAACGAGCTTTTTCTTTTCTCCGCTTGGTGTTAGTTTCTCGATCAACAGCTGCCCGTCTTTATTTTTTAAAGTCAGTAAGAGATTGTTTCCTTGAATGGATGGTAGCATTTCATGAAACGTATCACTTTCTGTGGTCCATTCACTAATTCTTTTTCCTGATTGAGGATCATACATTGCAAAATGGAGCTGCTGGTCTTTTGATACAGCACTCACCACTCGTTTTCCTTCATCAAATGTAAACATTCCTTTGACGTCATACTCTGTTACTTTCCCATCTGACAAATCATCTTGGTAATGGTTCCACACCAAGACACTAAGAATGATCGCTGGAATAAAGAAGACAATATATCTGAGGAAGATGATTGGTATTCTTTTCACTTGATCGCTTCCTTTCATGAGGTTCCTTAAACTTATACGTCAGTACAGCGAAAATGTTTCATGCTAGAAGAATACCATCAAAGCCTCTGAAATCCATATTTTACAAACTTTGTTGTTTACGATAAAATCCAATCAGATTCAAAAAAGGAGTTATCTCATTGGATAAGCTATCATCAATCATTCTAGCGGCTTGGCTGCGTGTCCCTCGCTGGTTCAAGCAATGGGTACTCGTATCCATTTCCATTTTCTTTTTTTATATGTGTTTTGTAAAGGGGCTGACTAGCTGGCACACCTTGCCGCCTGTCACATTGCTCTCATGTGTGATTGGTTCCTTCATCATTTGGCTGATGTGGCTTAAGAGGCAAAAAAATAAGTGAAAAGAGGAAAATGATGAAAAAATTGATTCTATATTTTGCGATCTCTTTTGTTCTTCAATTCATTTGGTTTGGTCTTGTGCATCCAAATAGAGGCGTGACACTGCTGGATATGTTCATGTTTTCTATTTTGTTTGCGGTCATGTTCTTTTTTATTGAGCGGATTTGGCGGTATCAGAAAAAAGGACAAAGTAAATGATCATGAAGCTCGCTTTATTCACTCTGATTATTTGTGCATTTATCGGCCTGCTTTTAGTGTCAAACCCTTTTGGGGCGGACGCTATGCGAATGGTTGCGACCTTTGTTTTTCCTTTTCTTGTGCTCATTGGTTTCGGGGTTCTATTGTTTGACCTAATGAAAAAGGCTGCCAAATAGATGGCAGCCTTTTCCTTACTCTTTTCATGCAAATAAATAATCAATGTTTAATCTCCGTTACGGAGTGTATGAATTAAGATTCGATCATATCAGTGTGTCATATGTGTTCCGAGTGAACCTACGTTTGAAAGTAAACGCCATGGAAGTTCTGGATAACAAGACAACGAAAGCCCTACCTCTCATTCGTCCTTACGGCTCCGAAGCCGTGCCAGTGTGAATTGTAAATCAAAACGTCTTTTTTCCATTCTTCCGCTCTTATAGGGGGGCGGTGGCAGAAGGAAAAGAATAAGTTTGTTCGCTTTGACAGCGTCTCGTTCTTATCAAGTAGAAGCTCTATTGCTTCTCATTATGTCATAGAAAAAAGAAAGTTTACTTTCTTTATTTATTTGCTTATTTCAACACTTAATATCAAACTATAACACATTCCCCCTGCTTGCGCAAGTGTTAAAGTGATAATTCTGCTGGTGTACGGCTTCCTTCATTCATATAACGAATGGAGGCTGGGTCAATCTTCAGGATCACTAGATTTGGGTCATCTTTTCCTTTAAACCATTTCTCCATCTCATCAGACCAAAGACGGTCAATCAGTTCCGGATCGTCGGTTAATGTTGCGGTGCCTGCAATCTCTGCATACGTATCACCGAATCCTTCGCCTGAATATCCAATGAGAATATGAACATTCGGGTTTTTTTCAATTTCTTCTGCTTTATGTGTTTCTTTACTCGTTGGTGTATATAACGTCAGCCCTTCATGAAAAAAAGTCATATAGCGGGTATGCGGCTTATCCTGTTCAACAGTCGCTAGTGTTCCCACCTTTTGTTCATCTAACAGGTTTAATACCTTTTGTTTTAATTCTCCTTGAGACATATCGTTTCACTCCTTCAAAATTTCATCCGTATACGTAGGTTTCCACGACAGCCCATTCATTAAACAAAGAAATGTGTTTTTCATAAAAAGAGACCTTCTGGCTGATGCTATAAAAAACAGGTTCAATGAAGGGAGAAATTGAACATGCATCATGAAACGATGTTTCATTTGAGCTCACTTGTCATTGCGGCAGTTGTTGTAGGCATAATCGTATGGTCTGTCATATCTGTGCAGAAAAATCGCAAGAAATACTAAAAACACCGCCCAATCAAAGCTGGGCGGTGCCGCGGTAGATCATGTATTCATAAAGGAACCGCCATTGACATGAAGTGTCTGTCCTGTCATATAAGACGATTCGTCAGAAGCCAGCAGGACAAAGCAGCCGACATGCTCAACAGGCTGTCCTGGTCTTCCCATCGGAGTTTCTGCTCCGAAGCTTTCCACACTGTCTTCATCAAATGTAGATGGAATGAGCGGCGTCCAAATTGGACCTGGCGCTACACCGTTCACCCGAATCCCATCTTTCACAAGCGATTGTGCCATAGAACGCGTAAAGCCGTTAATGGCTCCTTTTGTTGCCGTATAATCAATCAGCACTGGGTTACCTCTATATGGGTTAATGGATGTTGTGTTAATAATGGAGCTTCCCGGTTTTAAATAATCCAGTGCCTTTTTCGTAAAATAGAAATAGGAATAGAAGTTGGTTCTAAAGGTTTGGTGAAGCTGTTCACTCGAAATATCTTGAATACGTTCTTGCGGATGCTGTTCAGCCGCATTATTTACTAAAATGTCTAATTGACCAAAGGCTTCAACTGTTTTTTCTACTGCTTTCTCACAGAAGGCTTCGTCACCGACATCTCCTGCAATCGTTAAGCATTTAACGCCTTCTTGTTCTACACGTTTTTGCGTATCCTCTGCATCCTCATGTTCATTTAAATACACAATGGCAACATGTGCACCTTCCTTTGCATAGGCAACAGATACTGCCCGTCCAATTCCACTATCTCCACCTGTAATCAGTGCCACTTTTCCTTTTAGCTTGCCAGAACCTTGATATGATTCATCCTCAAAGATCGGCGCTGGATTCATTTCTCTTTCACTGCCTGGCTGCTGATCCTGCGTTTGGCGCGGAATGCCATTTGTTAAATATTCACGTAAATCCATGTGTAAGCTCCTCCTTGATTTGTTGATGTATCCTTTCATTACCACCTCATTTTTTCACTCAAACATCATGAAGCTGTATTGATGTGTTCCCGAAAATCAGCATGTTTGAAGAGGGGAAAAATCGGTTACATGATCATCAAAAAGGAGCGTTCTCACATGCTGTCTACTATTTCGAAAACCTTTAGCAGACCAAAAGGCTGGCTCGGAAGCATTGCTGGACTCATTATGGCAAATGAAAATAAAGCATTGAATCAGTGGGCCATCCGCCACTTAGATTTGACAGATGGTGAAAACATTCTGGAAATTGGCTATGGACCCGGCTACAGTATCAAACATATGCTCAAGCATTATCAAGACCTTCACATTGATGGGCTGGATGCTTCTTCCACCATGCAGGAGCAAGCACAGTCCCGCGTCAGCAAACGGGCAAAAGACAAACAGGTTCGTCTGTATGTCGGCAAAATCGAGAAAACACGTCTTCCCGGAGAGCAGTATGACAAAGTACTGTCTGTTAACAATTTTACGATTTGGGATGATCCAAAAACGGGCTTACTCAATCTTTATCACACCTTAAAACCAGGCGGGACACTCGCTATTGTGATGCAGCCAAGAGAAAAAGGAGCTGACGCCAATCGGACAAAAGAGATGGGTGAAAACATATTAAATGACTTGCAGTTTGCAGGGTTTGACGAATTTTCTATTGAGTATGAAGAAATTCGCCCTACCCTTGCCGTCTGTGTCACAGCAAAAAAGCCGAGAAGCGAATAAGCTCTCGGCCTTTTTCTTACCACTTTGCCTCTTTGACAAATTGATAGAAAAGCTGATGTAATTTCTGTTCAATGTTTTCCTTTGTTCCTTGTCCATAAAGCGCCATGCTTTCTTCACTTTCAATGATGGATGAACTGATCAGACTAAACATTTCTGACCCTTCCTTGCCAAGCTCTTGCGGCGCCAGCATCATGAGCATTCGTGACATCTGCTGCTGCCCGCCATCCATGCTTTTAACCTCGTATGCCTGATCAAGATCATAAATATGAAAGATTGGTTCCTTGATGAATGTATGCTTTAAATGATAAAGAGCAAATTCAGTGCCAGGTATGCCTAAGCCGCCTTGCTGTTCACGTTCCAAAAGGCCGCCCGCCACATCATCTGCATGTATGATAAATCCTTCCTCTTCAAGCTGACGAAGCAGCTGCCTAATGGTTTCATCATGCTGCGGCATCGTCTCTCTTTTTTCGATGGTAAAATGGGACAGGATGCTGCGAATCACAAACATATAGTTCGTCACCTGCTCTGCAACCGCCATCATATCAACGGTTTCTTGCACCAATTCTTTAGGAGATTCTTTTATTCTTTTTTTCTCGATGATATAAGGAATCTTCCGTTTAATATGAGCCTTCACACGCATAGCATCATCCTCGTTTAAAAGCGGGCTGACCATGATGTAATCGATATGCTCATATGGGATTGGAACGGTCGAGACAATCATGTCATAGCTCGATGCATCGATTTCCTTTAGCTCCATCAAAGAGGATAGATCGAATTTGGCGATCTCCGGCAATTCTTTTTTCAACCGGGAGGCGAGCATTTTCGAGGAACCAATCCCGCTTGAGCAAACAACCAGCGCATGAATTTTTGTTTCTTCTTTTTTGATTTCAAGCACTGAGCCAAAGTGAAGCACAAGAAAGGCAATTTCATCCTCTGGAAATTCAATCTCTGGAAAGAAACGCTCGACTCCTTCTTCAATCGCCATAAACAGCAAAAAGTAGTCTTTTTTAATTTGTTGTGTGAGCGGATTATAGATTCTCATCTTTTCCTTTAGACGGTTCATGGCAGGCTCAAGATGAGACACGAGCCCCTCATACAATGAATCATTTTCATTGAGATGATAGCCGGTTTTATTTGAAATAAAATCAATGAGCTTTTTCGTTCTCAGCGCTATATCCAGCTCAATTTCATCAATACGGTATTCAGTCTGAAAGCTGCGATTTGCGCTGCGAAGGTGGATGGTCATATATCCGACCTCCGCTTCAGGGATCTCCACATTAAACATGCGTTCAAGCGCTCTTGCCATTCGAAGTGATGATTCAAATTCCTTCGTCCGCTTTAATTCCAGCAGCTCCTCCTCTTCCATTCGAATGGTTTCCCCAAGCTGAATACGTTCGATAGCATAGGTTAAGTGAACAACAAGTGCAATATAGGCACTATCAGATAAGGAGAGTGACAGTCGATCTTTCAAATGAAAGAGCAGCCTTTCTACCTTTAGCAGCTGTCCTCTGCTGACAACGCCAAACACCTTTTCCGTTGCTTTCGTTCGATGTTTGATATTCATTTCAATCGTTTCTAAAAACAATTGAATGTCGAGCCGGTCAACAATGAGATTGCCGACAATTTTTCGTTTTGCTTCCTCCGGCCCTTTTAATTCAATGCCGTACCCGCGCTTGCGGATAAGCTGCAAACCGTATGGAGCAATCCACTCCGTCAGTTCATCTAAATCATAGCTGATCGTCGCATTTGTTACCTGCAAGTCAGCTGCGAGTGTGTATAATTTCACCGGTTCCTTCGCTTCAAGCAGCGCACATAGAATTAAGAGCTTTCGTTCATCTGAGCTATATTCGATTTGATCCTCATTTGACATATGAGCAAGAAGCCGCTGTTTATCCTCCTGTTCGCCGACTGCCTTCAAGCCTTTCCCCGGCTGTTTATCTAATGAAAGATGATAATCTTTCAATATTGGTTTAATGGATTTTAGTTCTCTATGGATCGTTCTAGTACTTACCTGAACAGAATCGGCTATCTCACGAATGGTGACATAACGATTTTGCTGAATGATGTATTTAATGACTTTCTGTTCTCGTGCCGTTATGTACATGAAATGCCTCCTTCTGTATAAATAGGTCTATTGTCACACCTTAATATAAAACGCTTTCAACGAGCGTTGCAATCTTAAGTTGATCTGAATTTGGCACAGCGGCTGTGACAAAATATAAACAAGGGATCATCAGACACTTCTCCAAAATGAAGGTCCATAATCCTTTTGATGAAATTGAACCTTTTGTTCTTGAAAAGGCAGTGAACCCCCCGCTTTTAAAGAATAAGTCGGATTGTATACTGGAGAGCCAAAGCAATAATCGATTGTGCCTTCTTCCGGACGGAACATGACGGTTCGCATCGTTCCAAACAGCTCCTCATAATTGTGCACAGCCAGACCATCAGGATATTCTGTCTGGAACAGTTTCACAAGAGAATCACTTGATCGTTGTTCTTTTAACGCTTCCATTAACATATCGTATCTGACAACAGAATGATGTTTGGTCATCCCTTTTGCTGTTTGATCAGCTACCGGATGATTCGTTGCGGCAATATAACCTCTCTCCGGTCTTCTCACTCTTTTTTGACCATCAATGATTTCAATCACAGCCGCCTCTCCTTTTCGATCCGCAAGCATGATGTGAACATTTGAGGCAACGGGCATTTCCTTGATAGAGCGAATGGCTTCCTCGACCGTTTGACAGGTTTCCAGAACAGAGCGAATCACATGATACACCTGCAAACCGGCGACTGCTGGGGGCTTTAAACCGGGTTCATTGCCAACCGGCGGACCGCAAGCAGAGAAAGTTACAGAAAGACCATGCTCATTCATCCCATCAGATCTGCCAAACAAGAGCAGTGACGAGCCTGTATGATATGCCGAGCCTTTTACATGTGTCGTCACAAGACGCATATCATCAAAAATCGGGGAGAAATCATAGTTACGAAGCATGACCGTTTGTTGGCCTGCCGCCATATCCCCCTGCCTCACACAGTGGGAACAGCCTGGCTGAAGATGAGATGAATAGAAAAAGGTCAAATAACGCTCATGTAATTGCATTTCATCACAAAACCCAGCAAACTCTTCATCTAATTGAGGAAGAAAGGGACGGATCAGCTGCTTCGTTTCTTTCACAGCCTGTTGTGTTACCGGTTCTGTCCGAATATATTGTGTCTTTAGCAGCGGGTTCTCCTTAAGCCAGACAGCCTGCTGTTTTCCCACTTCATAAGCCGTTCCAGTCATCTCTTGAAAATATGCACTAATCTCCTCCATGCCTCCACACCTCTTTCGCCTTCGTTTCTTTTATCATATCGAAACCGTCATATATTGAAAAGGATGAAAAAAACTGCAATCCCACGGATTACAGCTGTTTACAGTATACCTTAAACAATGCTTCTGCCATTGCTTCATACCCCTTAGGATTCGGATGAAATTGATCAATCGATAAGTAGGCTCTTTCATGCCCTTCAAACGCTCGGTACACATCCACAACTTCTACATGCGGATTCGCAGCAAGCAAACGAAGTTGTTGATTATATTGCTGAAGCCACCGCCCGGCTATTGGTATTTGCGGAAATGGATTATATAAATTCATGAAATATACGTAGTAAGGCTGATGCTGCCCTTTTTTGATCTGAGCAATTTCTTGAATCATCTTGCTAAAATTCGCCTGACAATGTATGACTGCTTGCAGCAGTTTCTTTTCATCTTCACCTTCTTCATACTGCTGAACAGCTTGAACAAGGTCATTCCCACAGCCTGTGATGGTGATGATGTTTGCTGCTGCAATCGCACGTCTCACCTCTGACCGTTTGAAAAGCTGTAAAATCTGATCAGTCGTTAACCCTGATTTTGCAAATACGGACAGCTCGACCGGTGCATGTGTCTTTTTTTCAAGCATCCACCAAAACCGCTGAACAAAACCTCCGCCAAATAAACGTGCCCCCACCCCAACTGTTAAGGAATCTCCAATCGCAACATAGGATCGTCCCACTCTTATCCCTCACTCTCTCCTGCCTTCTCTTATATATACGAATTCGGAGAACAGTTGCTTGTAGCAGATGACTTAGGGGCATCCATCTTTTTTTAAGATGCAGTGCCTTTACAAACTCTTTACTTGCGATATCGAACGATTTTTTGTTCAATAAGAGTAAGCTCTTTGCGCTGAAAACTGCGTATTTACGCGTTCCAGAAAAATTTACAAACTTTTTATCTTGATTTCGAGACTTTATACCTTGACTTCAAACTACATTGTGATTACAATGAAAATATCAGTTTTCATGTAACTGTGCTTGTTACATCTTTTTCATAGCATTCCAATATGATTAAAGATGCCACATATTCAGTGTATCATTGGGATACGCTAAAAAAATAACCGAAACAGAAAGGATTGAATGAACATGGCAAAAGTTTTATACATCACTGCACATCCGCATGATGAAACAGTTTCTTACAGTATGGCTACTGCTAAGGCATTTATCGAATCTTATAAGGAAGCAAATCCAAGTGACGAGGTTGTACATATCGATTTGTACAAAGAAAACATCCCTCACATTGATGCAGATGTATTCGCTGGCTGGGGCAAACTTCAATCTGGCGCTGGTTTCGATACACTTTCAGCTGAAGAGCAAGCGAAAGTTGCTCGTCTAAACGAATTAAGTGATCAATTCGTTTCTGCTGACAAATATGTATTTGTTTCACCACTTTGGAACTTCTCATTCCCACCAGTTCTTAAAGCATACATCGACTCTGTTGCTGTAGCTGGTAAAACATTCAAATACACTGAGCAAGGTCCTGTTGGATTATTAACAGACAAAAAAGCTCTTCACATCCAAGCACGTGGCGGATACTACTCTGAAGGTCCTGCTGCTGAACTTGAAGCAGGTCACCGTTACCTTGGTACAATCGCTAACTTCTTCGGAATTCCTTCTTTCGAAGGTCTTATCGTTGAAGGTCACAATGCTGAGCCTGCGAAAGCAGAGCAAATTAAAGCAGATGCAATCGAACGTGCGAAAGCTTTAGGAAAAACTTTCTAATAACTGCACGCAAAAAGCCAATGATCTTTACGGTCATTGGCTTTTTATTTGTTCAGATGAAAATCCTAATTCCCTCGAAATATCACTGGCGGCTTTTTTCACCTGTTTAATTAAGTAAGGTAAGCGTTCTTTTTGATATCCTGCTTCAAATCCTGCTATGCTAATACCTGCTACCACTTCCCCCAGATGATTGAAAATTGGGGCTCCAATCGCAGCTGTATAGTTTTCAAGCTCAGAATAGCTTAGCGTATATCCCCGTGCATTTGATTCTTCCAGCATGTTTCTTAGAACCTCTTTATCTGTGATGGTCCCAATTCCGATCTTCCCCAGCTCAATTGAGTCAATATAGGCAAGTCTCTCGCTCTCTGGCAAAAAGGAGAGAATACTTCTCGCACAGGCACCCGCATATAGGGGGGACCGTCTGCCGACGGCGGTGTAGAGACGAACAGGCTGCGTACCTTCAATCTTTTCCACGTAAATGGCTTCGTCGCCCTCACGAACAATGAGCTGTACAGCTTCTCCTACTTCATCCCGTAAGCTTTCCATAAATGGTCTTGCAATCCTTCGAATATCAAGGCGGTCCGCCACAAGCTGACCGTATTCAAGGAACATTAAGCCTAATCGATAAACACCCGTTTCTTGCTTTTCTAACAGCCCCATATCAGCTAAAGAGCTCGCCATACGATGAACAGATGTTTTCGGCATACCGGAAAGCTCGATCATTTCATTTAATGTTAATTGATCGTGAGCGATAAACAGCCGCAAAATCTCCATTGATTTCACAACCGTTTTATTTGTGTTTTGCATCTTCTTCACCTTTTCTAAACGAGAATGCTTCCAGCTTGATTCTTGCGGCCAGCTCCCTCAGTTCTGCTTCTTGCTTAAATAACGCCTGCTCTGCATCCCGGTGATCTATTTGTTCAAAATACAGCTTTGCCCCAGGCATCGCCTGTGCAATAAGCGGCAGATCAACAGTTGCTACTTCTCCAATACGCGGGTATCCGCCTGTCGTCTGCCGATCTGCCAGCAGAATAATCGGCTGGCCATCGGGTGGAATTTGAATAGATCCAAAGGCGACAGCTTCTGAGATCAATTCCAGCTTTTCTTTTAAATGAACCGGCTCCCCCTTCAGCCGGCAGCCCATACGATCTGATTGGGGTGTGACCTGATAAGGCTGCTCAAAAAAAGCGGTTTGAGATGTTTCTTGAAAAAAAGAAAGATGCCTGCCTGCCAGCACGCGAATCACTGGCGATTTCCGCAGCGGCAAAAAATGATCATGACTCACTGTCCAATCGGGTGCGCCGTACCCCGCCTGCTTCACTTTATTTTTTAGCCTATCAAACAAATGATCCGCTACGATAGACGGCTCTCCAACAGGCAGAATGTCGCCTTTTTCAAGCGGTCGTCCTTTCAGTCCACCGATTCCTGCTCTGACATAAGTGCTTTTGCTCTGCATGACTGGTTCCACATCAAATCCACCTGCTACAGCAAGATAAACTCGGCAGCCTCTCTTACAAAGACCAAAGGTGATCGTGCTTCCTGATCGGACAAAAAGCGGCTTCCATAATGGTGCCCGCTCTCCATCAATATCAATCTCAACATCAGCACCAGTGACGGCAATGAGCTGATCTTTTTCACATGTCAACACAGGCCCCGGCCCCATCAACGTCACTTCCAGCACGGCTTCGTTTTCTTGGTTGCCAGTGAGAATGTTGGCGATTCTAAGTGAGAGCGGGTCCATGCCGCCGCTCGTTAAGACACCATACTTTTGATAGCCTTGACGCCCTTTATCTTGAATGGTTGTGTACATCCCTGGCTTGATGACATGAATACTCAACATTCTGCCTCCTTCATGCTGAAAAATTCCTTTTCAGACATTTGGACAAATCTGACCTCGTCCCCTGCTTTCAATAGACTCGGAATTTCATCGTCTGGGCGAAAAAGCGGCAGCGGGGTTTGTCCAATGAGCTGCCAGCCCCCGGGTGTAGAAATTGGATAAACGCCTGTCTGCTTTCCTGCAATACCAACAGAGCCTTTTGGAATGGACAATCTTGGTGTTTCTCTGCGTGGTGCTGCGATCTTTTCAGACAGCCCGCCTAAAAACGGAAACCCTGGGGCAAATCCAATCATATAGACAAGGTACGTGCCCGCAGTGTGAATACGCACGACTTCCTCTGGCGTTAAACCATTGATACGGGCAACCTCTTCTAAATCAGGGCCCAGCGCTCCCCCGTAACAGACTGGAATGTCAACGATGCGGCGCTTTACCTGAACTCCCTCCTGCCATTTGTCTTCAAGAAGTTGTTCAATGTAGCCTTTGACCCATTCATATGGAGATAGGTCATGTGTTTGAAGCTGGGCCGATTGATGAACGGTATAAGGCTCGTAGAAAACAGTCACGTTTGTAAAGGCTTGAACCGCTTCTACATATCCTTCAAATGGGTGCTGTTCAATACATGCAAACAGCTGCTCAACACGTACATGAATCTCCTCACGTATGTCAGCTCCAGCTTGGATGACGATCGCTGCATCTCCCAGCGGGTGGTAGGTGATGGAATCTTTTATCGTTGAAAAAGCCACTTGAGAACACCTCTCTTTCTACAGTACACCTAGCTTTTGATCTCTTCGATCTGTGATGAACATATGACCGGGTGCATGAGTGATCGCAATATCGGGTTTTGTATGCATGACAATGGCTTGCGGCGTCACACCACATGCCCAAAACACCGGGACTTCTCCTTCTTTGATCACAGATGGTTCTCCAAAGTCAGGCTGACCTATATCGGAAATGCCAATCACCGCTGGGTCCCCTATATGGATCGGTCCGCCATGGACTGATGGAAATCGAGATGTCACTTGAACACTTCTTGTGACTTGATGCGCCGGAATGGGTCTCATGCTGACCACCATCGGGCCATGAAAGACTCCTGCTTTTTCACAAGCTATATTCGTTTGATACATGGGTACGTTATGACTGTCTTCGATATGGCGGACAGGAATGTCATTCAGCATAAGCGCGTGCTCAAACGTAAAACTGCATCCGATGAGAAAGCCAACCATATCATCCTCCCAATAAGCAGAGATATCTGTGACCTCTTCTTCAAGAATCCCTTTTCGGTAAATACGGTACTTAGGAAAGTCCGTACGAATATCCGCTTGAGGCGCCGACCGTCTTGGCACTGGATCACCTGGGTCCAGTACATCAAGCAATGGACATGCAGCCGGATTCCGCTGACAAAATAAAAGAAAATCAAAGGCAAGTTCCTTTTTAACAATCATTAAATTGGCTTGCGCAAAGCCCTCTGCAAAGCCAGCCGTTGGGCCTGTGATCTTTTTTTTGCGAATCAATTCTCTTATCTGTGATGGCTCATATGTTTGATAGACATTCATTTGAATCAACTCCATAGTTTTGGGATTTCATTGATGATGGTATAGCCGCCCATCATCGTCATGATGACCACAACAAATGCACCTGACACTGTCAAAAAGAATGGATGACGGTAATCGCCGACAATGTCTTTCTTATAGGCCGCAACGAGTAATGTGCCAAGGGCGAGCGGCAAAATCAATGCATTGATCGCTCCAACTAATATCAAGATGTTCACTGGTCTTCCGATCGTAATAAAACAAAGGGTCGAGAGGGCAATAAAGCCAATGATGATACCACGCTGGTTTTGCTCAATTTTTGGTGAGAAGGTTTTGAAGAAAGAAACAGATGTGTATGCTGCTCCAATGACGGATGTAATAGCCGCAGCCCACATAATAATCCCGAACATTTTATATCCGATATTTCCTGAAGCTAATTGAAAAACAGAGGCAGGCGGGTTGGATGGATCTATCTGCAAGCCTTTTGAGACAACTCCTAATGTGGCAAGAAAGAGTGCCACACGCATGACAGATGTAATTAACACACCGAAAATAGAGCTTTTCGTCACTTGCGGCAGTGCTTCCTTCCCCTTAATACCTGCATCCAGCAAGCGATGCCCGCCAGCAAAGACGATATAGCCGCCTACCGTTCCGCCCACAAGTGTCACAATGGATAAAATATCAATCGTCTCTGGGACAAATGTTCTCACGGCTGCTTCTCCAACTGGCGGCGCTGTTGAAATCGCCACGTACAGCATCAGGCCAATCATGACAAAGCCTGCTGCCTGCGTAAAACGGTCCATCGCTTTCCCAGCCTCTTTGATCACAAAGATGAGAATGGCAATCACAGCACTGATCCCTGCGCCGATTCGCGGATCGACACCGAAGATCACCTGAAAACCGAGACCAGCTCCAGCGATATTTCCGATGTTAAAGGCAAGTCCTCCAATGACAATCAAAAAGGCCAGCACATACCCGAGACCCGGGAGCACCATATTCGCTATATCCTGACCTCGTTTTTCTGAAACGGCAATGATGCGCCATACATTTGTTTGTGCAAAAATATCTAATAAAATTGAGATCAAAATGACAAACCCAAAGCTAGCCGCAAGCTGCTGTGTGAAGACGGTTGTTTGTGTTAAAAATCCCGGTCCGATCGCGGACGTCGCCATTAAAAAGGCAGCGCCCATCAGCATAGAACGATTCCCCTTTGGTGCCTTCATGTGTTTGACTTTCTCTGTTTTCATGCTGTTTCCCCCTTTGATGACGATTTTTATTGAAAGGCCTTGAGATGAATCCCGGCTTCTTTTAGCTTCGCTGTAATGGTTTTTGCAAATTGAAGCGCATGGCTGCCGTCTCCGTGAATGCAGACCGTATCTGCTTTGAGCTCGATATCTTCTCCTTGAACTGTACGAACCCTGCCTTCTCTCACCATACGAACAACCTGGTGGACGGCCCGTTCATCCTCTTCAATGAGTGCATGTGGTTCGCGGCGGGATGTCAGCGTCCCATCTGTTTGATACGTCCGATCAGAAAACACTTCATGTGCCACTTGCAAACCTATTCGTTCACCTGCTAACGCAAGTTCACTGCCTGACAGACCAAATAACACAAGGTTTGGATCCACATCATACACAGCCTGCGCAATCGATTCAGATAATTCAGTATTTTCAGCCGCCATGTTGTAGAGGGCGCCGTGTGGTTTGACATGCTGCATCGTGCCGCCCTCGGCCTTGAGAAAGGCTGATAGAGCGCCAATTTGATAGATGACAAGATCATAGGCTTCCTCTGCGGAGATAGCCATTGGACGTCTGCCAAAGCCGGCCAAATCTTGCAAACCCGGATGCGCACCAATTTTGACCCCTTTATCCAGTGCCATTCTAACTGTCTTTCTCATGACCGTTGGATCTCCTGCATGAAAACCGCAAGCAATGTTGGCTGAGGTGACATATTCTAAGATTTGTTCGTCTGCACCGATTGTGTATTGACCAAAGCTTTCTCCCAAATCACAGTTGATATCCACTTGATACATAGAATCCCTCCTTGTTGTTCCGAAATACGGAATATAAAGTCCGAATATTCGAATTTATATTGATTATATCAACTTTGGATAGACTACACATGAAATTGGCAGAAAATATAACATTCGAACTAGGAGAAAACAAAAAAAGCGAGAGGCAAAGTCCTCTCACTTTTTCTTGTAATGAAGTGCACTTTATTTAGACAGCACCCAATGTTGGATGGCTTTTGCAACACCGTGTTCTGTGTTAGGAGCCGTAATCCAATCAGCCGCCTCTTTCACCACTTCCTGGGCATTTCCCATCGCAATGCCTAATCCGGCTTCTTGAATCATGGCCATATCATTGAGGCTGTCGCCAAGTGACATGACGTTGTCCATCGTACAGCCAATGCGTTCTGCTACTTTTGCAAGAGCTGCCGCTTTGTTAATGCCGGCTGCATTAACTTCGATATTCGTTGGACTTGAGTTTGTGATCTCTAGGTGCTTATTTGTTTTCAATGTATTGAGTACTTCCTCACGAACGTCATCATCATGAATATCAAAGCCAAATTTCAGCCATTCATGGTCATGAATCCGTTCAGGGAATTCACCTCTCCACACCTTATCCACAGTCGAAGCCCAGTAATCGGTTTCGTACCTATTTTTTAAATCCCACATCATTTGGACGTGATCAGGATGCAGCAGATCTCGTTCGATCAGCTGAAAATTTGAATCCCAGATTTCACTTCCGTTTGCTGTCACGAGGTAAGACGATAACTTGAGCGGCTCAACCAGCTCTCGGCATGTCATCAGTGTCCGCCCTGTGCTAATGACCACATGGACCCCTTTTGCTTCAGCTTCTTTAATGGCTTGTTTATTTTCCTCTGGAATGATGTGCTCACTGTTTAACAGCGTGCCATCCATATCAATGGCAATCAATCGGATGTCTTTCTTATGAGCTTGTGTTGACAAATTGAGTACCCCACTTTGTATCGATTTTTGAAACTATCTTTATTTTAATATAAAGAGGAAGCTGGCACAAAGGGACGAGTTTGATCCCATAGAAAAAAGACCTTATTACAGGTCTTTTCACATGTGCTTAGCGTTCACACGCAATGCCGTCTTTGTCGCGGTCAAGCTTCATGTTTTTTTGATAAAGTGCTTTTGATACATATGGCTTGTACTTTGTTTTTCCGCCTTTGTTTTTCGTGTTTTTGCTTTTTGCTACGCCGCCTTTATATACCTTGTTCAGCGCTTTACAGTTTTTGTACTTCACTGTCTTTGCATCTGCTGTGTGGGTGTCGACTTGTGTAAAGCTTAGTAAAAGACCTAAAGACAAGACAGCCACCATGATTTTTTTCAACATGTAAGATCCCCCTATTTTTTCTAATTTTACAATTTTATCATATGTCACCACTTTTTGTTTTTCAAGACTATCGAGCTAAATATTTTGATTTTTTTGGCACGAAATACACCTTATATCCTATATGGTACAATGAGTGGGAAACCTTTCCGTTTTTGACACGTATATGAAGAGAGGAGTTTTTCACATGAAAATGAAATATACCATTTTATATGTAAACGATGTGGAGTCGAGTATTCATTTCTATCAGCAAGTACTTGGTTTCCCAATAAAATTGAGGGTTGAATCCTATGTTGAGTTTGACACTGGAGACGTGACGTTATCGATTAATTCACGCCAAGATGTCAAAGAAGCACTCGGATTGCCTGTCCCTGAAGCAAATCAAGCGTCTCAAACGTTTGAAATTGGCTTTGTTGTGGATGATGTGGAGCAAACGATTGCATCAATGAAGGAAAAAGGGGTTTCGATCATCAAAGAACCTGCAAAAAAACCATGGGGTCAAACAGTCGCTTATGTGTCTGATCCTGATGGTCATTTCATTGAAATATGTGATGCGGTCTCCTAATGGGCTTTGAAGGGAGTGAACCAGAATGAGAAAAAAACATGCTTTTTTCGCCGGTGTTTGCTCAATGATTGTGATTTGCAGTGCCGCTATGATGTTGCAGCACCTTGAATGGATTGGGTTTGTCAGCGGCGGGATTTCTATTATTGGGGTCGTGATGTCTGGGGTGCTAATGGGTGCTTGGACAAGTGGAGAAGAGACACGAGCAGCCTATCATTCTGAAACAAAAGAACACCGCATGTGGAGCCTTGATACGGCTTTTCTTGTGATGATTTTTGCACTTCCGCACATGGCTGCTTCGGTCTTTTATGTTTTGATGTAAACACTTATTAAAAGGAGTTAGCAATATGGCTGTTTTTATTCTATTCATTGTATTTGGCTTTCCTATTATCTCTGTGCTGATTGGCATATTGGGCACGCTCTTTTTGAAGAATGTTTGGATGCCTACTTTGATTGTGCTGTTAGCAAGCTTGATCTTCATGTTCACCTCTATTGGCGGGAATGTATCTTTTCTCATTTGGGTCATCGTCTACACCGTCTTTACGTTCCTTGCTGGATGGATCACAAAGCGGCTCAGCGTGTAGACAAACCCTCGCATTCTGTGTCACGTCTGCGTGCCGGTGCTCACGAATGTCAAATTCGCTCCGAGCCGGTACTCGTCCTTCCTAGACTTCAAAGGTTTTCTATCACGCTGAAAAAAGAAGACAAAGGGCTAAAATAAAGATCATTTTAGCCCTTTGTCCACAATTTGAAAGAACAGCATCGCTGTTCTTTTTTTAAAATCATATTTCCGCACACCATAGTTCAATTTCAATTTTCAGCTCCGGCCATCCTAAAGCTGATACATAAGCAACCGTCATTGATGGGTAAGCTGTTTTGAAGATCGTATCCCACTGAGGATATAGATGGTCCAAGTCGATTTCTTCTGTTGCCCATATATTGACCTTGATCACATGTTCTTCATTCAATCCTTCTGATTCAAGGATTTTTTTAATGTTTTCAAACGTATTCGTTACTTGGTCGTTTAAGCTTGATGGGATCTGCCCATCTATATCTGTCCCTACCTGACCCGATGTAACAAATAATCCCGCACCCTTTGGCACCCTTGTGATATGACTGTAGTGACCAACAGGTTTCGGCATACTTTCTGGGTTTTTTCTCGTGATTTTTTCCATGATATGTCCCTCACTCACGTTTATTTTTCTGCTAGTTTCTTCGTTTTGTAGATAGACTTCACCAATTTCTATCTATCCTAAAAGAAAACAGCAGTGGAATATCCATAGCCACAAGGTAAGAACATCAATATCTTCTTTTTCATGACCGGAAAACTCCTTTTGATTGCGTGAGCAAGGTTTTGATTAACTTCATCGTACCTGACAGGTGATACATCGTCAAAATGATTTATAGACGATAACGCGCAATGTCCTGATTCAATCGCATGCTAAGCTCATTAAGTCTTTCTGCTGCTTTTGCCACATTAGAGATGGCTGTCACTTGTTCGTCTGTGGATGCAGTGATTTCCTCGATCGCCGCCGCATTTTCTTGAGAAACATGTGCTGCGCCGTGCATGGCTTTTGTGATGAGGTCGTTTTGCTCCAGCAGTGTATTCAGCTCTTTTGCCATCGCGTTTGTTTCAACGATGGTTTGTGAAATCAATGTAGAGATGGCATTGAATTCATGTTCTGTTTTATGCACCGCTTCATCCAGCTCGGCAAAACGATCCATTGTGCTCGACATGATGCCGGCTGTTGCCGTCGTTTCTTCTTTAATGCCTTGAATCATTTGCTGAATTTGAACGGCTGATTGTTTTGTCTGTTCAGCTAAATTCCGCACTTCACTCGCCACAACTGAGAAGCCTTTGCCATGCTCTCCTGCACGTGCTGCCTCAATACTTGCATTCAGTGCCAGTAAATTCGTCTCATTTGAAATGCTCTCAATCGTATCTGTGATTTGAGAGATATCCTGTACTTTTGTACTTAACTGCTCGATTCCTGCTCTAATGCCTTGAGACGCCTGAATCGATTGTTCATTCGATTGTTTTAATTGCTGTACGATTTGCTGGCCCTGCTGTGATGATTGACTCGATTGGTCGGAAATCCGTTTAATTTGATCACTCTGTTCTTTGACATTCTCAATCGATTGATTAAACTGGGTCATTTGTTGATTGGCTACTTCAAGATCAGATGCTTGATGAAGTGTTCCAGTCGAAATATCTCCGATGGCTGGTCCAATTTCTTCACTGCTGGCTGAGGTTTCTTCAGATATCGCCGATAAATCTGTCGCTGATTCAACAAGCTGACTGCTCGTTTCCTGTAAACCGCTCACCAGTGTTCTGAGCTCTCCTGACATATGGTTAAAGCCTTTTGCCAGCTGTCCGATTTCATCCGTTGTTTCCTTTAAGCTCGTGCGTTCAATATTCCCCGCCGCAATTTCCTTTGAAGCAGCAGTGACTTGCTTCAGCAGTCTGACTTTTCCTCGAGCAGCTAAATAAAAGACGCCTAGACTCAGAAGGGCGACACCCGCTGTAATGAGAATAATATAAAGCTTCATCTGCTCTAATTCTTTATAAAATTCGTCCTGGAAGACAGCGATACCTACACTCCAATTCCACGGTGTAAACTGGCTCATATAGGCGAGCTTTTCTTTTTCTTCGCCGGTTGCATCGTCCTTATCCATATAGGTCACATAGTGTGCATCCTCGCCTTTTGCATTGGCGCCAGCGACCATTTTTTCACGATTGGTCGTGTTATCTGGAATGACACCGATGTCGTTGACAGGATGAACCTGGGTAGAATAGTCAGTGCCATAAGCGATCAGATAGCCTTTATTTTTATAGATAAAATCTGATTTTTGAGATTGGTATCCCTTCCCGTTGTCATTTTTGGGCCCGCTCAAGTAAAGCCGGGCTTGTTCTTGCGCCTGCTCAAGCGTCAGTTCTTTTTTCTCCACACGGTCATTCAACTGTTCAAGTGTGGCCATCGCTCCGCTGACGATGTGCTTTAAATCTGCTTTCCCTGCATCAATTAAGACATGTTTCGCTAACAAATAACCCGTTGTTCCAACTAGTCCACCTGTTAAAATCGTGATCACGATAATGGCAGACATTAATTGAAAAAAGACACTTCTTGACGCAAACGCTTTCTTTTTCATGTACAAATTCCCCCTTACTTTATATATCGTCATGCAGGGAAAAGTATTAAAAAAGTCATAGAAAAAATCCCTTTCTCACAATGGAAAGGGATTTTCTGATTAATGAGCTGCTTCTTTAAGAATGGCTTGATAAAGATCGTCTGCTGGCGAGAGTCCACATACCTCTTCCAGCACACCTTCAATGCCTTTTTCTTTTCTTAATGCCTGCAGACGAACAGCTTCTTCGTCTTCAGTAAAGTCGTAAGCCAAAGCTGCCACAATGCCTTTAATTAAATACTCTGGCTGTCTGATCTTTTTCGCTGGGCCGATTAAACGGTCATTTGCTCCAAGCTTTCTAAGCGGGGAACGTGCGACACGCGTGACTTCATCAGAGATAAAGGCATTTTCAAATCGTTTGATGATTTTTTGAATATACGCATCATGTTCTTCTTTTTGAAAGCCATAGGTGGCGATTAAATAACTGCCCGTTTCGTGTAGTGCACCTTCGACCACTTGACGAATCTCTGGTGTATCGACAGCTTCTTTAATCGTTTGAACGCCTTTCTCGTACCCTACATAAGCAGCTAGTGCATGTCCTGTGTTGACAGTAAAGAGCTTACGCTCAATATAAGGCGTTAAATCTTGTACAAAGGTCGCTCCATCGATCTGAGGAACGTCTCCAACAAAGCCTGTCTCATCAATGACCCACTCGAAAAATGGCTCGACTGATACTTTCAAAATGTCCTCATGGTGCTGAATGGGGACAATGCGGTCAACCGCAGCGTTTGGAAAACCAACTGTGTGTGAAAGCGCTTCTTGTTCATCAGCTGTTAAATGAGAGAAAACAGCTTCCTTTAAATGAGAGCTGCCGCCAATCATATTTTCACACGCCACAATGTTGATGATATGATCAGGCTTTTTCTGTTTTAAACCTTCAGCAATCGATGAAGCAATGATGTTCAAAACAGCTGGTCCAACAGCTGTTGTAATGAGGTCAGCTGTTGCAACTGCCTCAGTTAATGCAGCTGGATCTTTTGCGGAATTGATGGCGGACACTGGACCGACTACTTCTTGCTGCTGCCCTGGAGCTGCGAGTTCCACTGTGTATTCTCTTTTTTCATTCAGCTCGTTGATCACCGCTTCATTTACATCGGTAAAAACGAGCTCAAAGCCTGATGCTTTTAACAAAGATCCGATAAATCCTCTGCCAATATTGCCTGCTCCAAAATGAATTGCCTTCATGTTAGTTCACCTCGTTAAAGATGGCGATCAGTTCATCCTGATCCTTTGCATGAATGATACGCTCTACGTTTTCTTCCTCTGAACAGACAATCGCAATTTGAGAAAGAATATCGAGATGCTCATTGTTTTTACCAGCGATACCAAATACAACTTTGGCAATATTCCCCTCGCCATATTCAACACCATCTGGAATTTGGATAATGGAAATTCCTGAATGAAGGACAGCCGCTTTCGCATCCTCTGTTCCATGAGGAATGGCAATTCCGTTGCCCATAAATGTAGAAGAAATATTTTCTCTTTCAAACATTTTGTCCACATAATCACTTGTGACATAACCGTTTGCCACTAAGACTTCGCCTGCTTTTTTAATGGCTTCTTCTTTAGAGCCCGCTTGTTCGTTTAGGAAAATATTGTCTTTTGAAAGTACTTGTTTCATGAAAGATCACACACCTTTTTTAGAATGGAAAATCAGAAAACAACCAAAACGGGGAGTTCAATTAGGAAAAATTGGACTCAACCCGTTTCGTCATGTTATTTTTTCAATTTCTCAATCAGCTCATCGTATTTCGGGCTGTTTAAGAAATTATCAACTGAGATATGCACAGCTCCTGGCAGTTTTGCCTTGGCTCTATCTGTTAAATCTTTATGAGTAAAGACCACATCGGCATCATCTGGGATGTTGCTGATGGATGTATTTGTTACATCAATATCTAGCTCTGCCTTTTTGACTTTATTCTTTAAAACGGACGCACCCATCGCACTTGAGCCCATTCCTGCATCACAGGCAAAGATGATTTTGTTCACGTTATCTGGATTGATTTCATCTGGAGATGCTGCTTGCTCGCTTGCTTCAGCACCTTCTTTTTGTGCTGTAAGAGCAGCTGCTGCTGCACTTTTCTTGCCTTTCATGTCTTGCATTTTTTCAGTTGCTGCTGTTAAGTCTTCGTCCACTGCTTTAGACGCTTTCAAAATGACAGAAGCGACAAGGAACGATACGACCGCTGCCACGACAACACCTGCTAGAACAGCAAGGTGGCCGCCTTTTGGTGACATGAGCATAAGAGCAATGATACTTCCAGGTGACGGCACAGCCTTTAAGCCTGCATTTAACAGTGTAAAGGTCAGAACGCCGCTTGCTCCCCCAGCAATAACCGCCAAAATGAGCTTTGGCTTCATTAAGATGTATGGGAAGTAAATCTCATGGATTCCCCCTAAAAATTGAATGACAATCGCACCCGGTGCAGACTGCTTTGCAGTCCCTCTCCCAAAGAACATGTAGGCTAGAAGAACACCTAGACCTGGTCCTGGGTTTGTTTCAAGCAAGAACAGAACGGACTGGCCTGTCTTCGCCGCTTGCTCCACCCCTAATGGACCTAAAATTCCTTGGTTAATTGCATTGTTTAAAAACAATACTTTCGCTGGTTCAATGAAAATACTTGCCAGCGGAAGTAAATGTGCATTAACAATGATATCTACACCTGCCGCAAGGGCTTTATTCAGGCCTAGAACCACTGGACCGATGGCGTAGAAAGCAATGGCGACTAAAATGGCACCTAGAATACCTGCACTAAAGTTATTAATCAGCATTTCAAAACCTGATTTGATTCGGTCTTTAAACAGCTGGTCGATTTTCTTAATGAGATAACCGCCAAGCGGTCCCATGATCATTGCGCCTAAAAACATTGGGATGTCCGAACCGACAATAACCCCAATCGTAGCGGTTGCACCGAGTACCCCGCCTCGATGGTCATATACGAGCTTCCCGCCTGTGTAACCGATTAAGAGCGGCAGCAAGTAGTTGATCATTGGACCAACAAGTGTATTTAATTGTTCATTTGGAAAATAACCACTTGGAATGAATAATGCGGTGATGAGTCCCCAAGCGATAAACGCTCCAATATTCGGCATGATCATACCGCTTAAATAGCTTCCAAAGCGCTGTACTTTTACTCGAAATCCGCTTTTTTCCTGCATCTATGAAAACTCCTTTCTTCTCTCCCTTTATTTAGGGCTTTATAGGTCAAAAGATATAAGAACAAGATTCAGTGAAGCCCTTATGCCTATCGTAAAACGCTTTCACTTTCTCTTCAATTGAAACTAAATGTCACTTTGTCACATAGTGTGTGACAAAATTGAAAAATGATGTGAAAATACCTTCAGATCCCAATACAAAAGGGGCGAAAAGGTTGATCTGCCGTTGTTTTGAAACAAAATTCATGGGAATTTCACAACTTTCAAATGGTCTCTTCTTGTTTCCTCTTCTTAAATCGAATAGGCTTATAATTGATCAAACCTATTCAATTAAGAAATGTCTGCGCAGACATGACACAGAAAAAGTGAACCATCTTGCTGTTTGTTTCGTTTACCTTTTAAAGAGGGCGGTACAATAGGAAGAGCGGTTTTTTCTGTGACTCACAGTTTACTGCCGCTTTCTTTCTGATACATGAGACATTTTCATAGGTAGAAAGGCGGTTATTCACCTTGTTTAAAAATAGTAAGTGGCTTCTGCTTCTTATGGTCATGTTCGCTTTTTTCATTCCAAAGGAAGCATTTGCTCACGCATACGTCGTGAGCTCGAACCCAGCGGCAAATGAAGAGCTGGATCAGCAGCCTCCTTCAGTCTCGATCACATTTAGTGAAGGAATTGAAAGCGGCTTTCATGCCATTAAGGTGTTAAATGCAAAAGGTGATCGTGTGGATAAAGGAGATACGGTCATTAAAGATCAAAAGATCATGGAAGCAGCTTTAAAAAAGAATTTACCAAAAGGGATTTACACCATTCAGTGGAATGCGGTATCAGCGGACGGACACTCTGTCTCTGGCATGATTCCGTTTAGTATTGGAAAAGCGGACGGCGGTTTTGACCAATTAGGGCAAGGCCAAACGGATGAATCCATAGATATGGCTTCAACTATTGATAAAGCCTTTCTTTATACGTCATTCAGCTTATTCCTTGGGACCATTTTGTTTGGACTGCTTTGGTTTAAGAATACGATTTCACCTGTATTGGAGAAACGAATGAAGCGGCTTTTGACCGTGTCATTGATCATGATGGGCGGAGCACTTGTGTTCCAGCTGCCGATTCAGACAAAATCAGCGGCAGACGTGTCCTTTTGGGGGGCATTTCAGCCTTCGCTTTTACAAGAAACGATTGCGTCCACTTCTGGCGGTAGTCTGTGGATGATGCTTATGGCGTCATTTGTTCTTCTCACCATCTGGACGATTGTGGCGGTGAGAAAAGGGGATTTCTCTTCTTTTCGAGTTTGGCTGTTTCCACTGCTTCTCTTCATAGTGCTTCTTTGGCTGAAGGCACAAATCGGACATCCAGCCGCAACAGACAATAAAATACTCACAACATCACTTGATTTCATCCATCTCATCTCTGCTTCGATTTGGGTCGGTGGTTTAACAGCCATTGTCCTTCTATTGATAAAGAAACTGCCAAATGAAGATGAGCCGCTCATACGGAGTACGCTAGCAGCATTTCATCCTTGGGCACTGCTCTCTGTTGGACTCATTGTGTTTTCAGGATTTGTGAATGCGATCTTTATTTTGCAATCGTTTGACGCTCTTTTCCAATCAGCATACGGACGCACCTTTTTAATCAAGCTTGGTTTATTTATTATCATGGGCCTTCTTGGGCTTATGCATTACTTGATGCTGAGATGGGAAAAGAAGCAGAAACGCAGCATTTCCTTACGAGCTGAAGGGATGATCGGGATCGCCATTTTGTTATTAACGGCTGTCTTTACCAATATTCCGAGCCCTCCTCCGCCTGCACCAGAGCCCTTCTTTGGCGCAAATCAGGTCGAGCATCGTGATATTGTGTCCTTGAGCATTACTCCGAATGCCCCGGGGAAAAACTCATTCGAAGTGGCATTTACAAAGAAGAATGGCGAAACGATCACTGATATTCAATCTGTGACAGCCAAAATCCATAAGGTGGCTTTATTCGGTGATGAGACACCGAGTGAATTTCAGCTGAAACGATTAAAAAATGGTCATTTCTCTGCTGAAAATCTCTTATTAAATGAAAAAGGCACATGGAAAATTGAAATCCATGCGTTAACTGGTTCTTTTAAGAATATCGATACCACATTTATTAGAAGAAACTAAAAGGAGTTATCACATATGAAAAAATACGTTAAAGCTTTATTACCAATGCTTCTCGCTTCATTTTTATTGGCGATTCCTGTGAGTGCGCACGTAACAGTCAAGCCTGATACATCTGCGACAAATGCTTGGGAGACCTATACATTAAAGGTTCCTTCTGAGAGTGACAGCCCGACGACTAAGGTTGTCGTGACAATTCCTAAAGGCGTAGAATTCCAGCAATATGAGCCAGTACCTGGCTGGAAAACATCAACTGAAGAGAAAGATGGCAAGGTAACAAGAGTGACTTGGGAAGCAACAGGTAAAGGTGTGCTTGCTGGACAATTCCAGCAATTCGTTTTTGTAGCGAAAAACCCTGAAAAAGCAGGTGAAGCTGCTTGGGATGCGTATCAATATTATAAGGATGGAACAGTCGTTGAATGGACTGGCGATAAAGATGCTGATAAACCTCATTCCATCACAAACATTGTGGCATCTAATACTGTAACGGATTCACATGGCCAGGAAAAACCAAAAGAAGAAAAGGCCTCTGAAACAGCCACTGCTTCTTCCTCACCACTTGTCCTTGGTCTGTCCATTGCTGCTCTAGTCGTGGCACTGATTGCACTTGGACTTGCTTTTAGAAAGAAATAAAAGTGTATGAGCGATCGTTTTCTTAGAAACGATCGCTTTTTCTTCCTTTACACATGTACAAATCGCACTGTTTACTTTTATGACGATCAATTATTTTCCATTTTCCCAACTTGTTATTACCAATATAGGATTGAATAGGATAAAGCTGCGTGACATAATGAGACAGATGACCACATAGGAGGCTATGAGATGAACCATGTAATCATATTTGCTCATCCCCAGCAAAGCTTAAATCAAACCTTATTAGATCTTGTTGTGAGCACTCTATTGAACAATGGTCATAAAGTGACTGTTCGTGATGTCTATGCCCTAGGTTTTTCGCCAGAGCTCACCATTGCAGAAAAGGCTGCCATCAAATGCGGTGATGTCCCAATCGCTATTCAAAGAGAGCAGACGCTGATTCAGCAAGCGGATGTGCTGACGTTTATTTTTCCAATATGGTGGACAGGCTTGCCGGCTATGCTAAAAGGATATGTAGAACGCGTCTTTTCTGAAGGTTTTGCTTATCAGATCAGTGAGGATGGAGAGATTGAAAATCTGCTTCGGCACAAAAAAGGTGTCATTATCAACACCCACGATACACCGAGGACTTTTCTTAATTCCAATAAGATTTCCACCTCCTCCCATCACATGACAACCGATACTGAAGTCTTCAATTTTATTGGCGTTCAGCCTGTCGAACGGCTTTTGTTCAGCAGCATGGAGCAGGCATCTGCAGATTACATACATGAAATTTTGAAAGAAACGAAAGAAACGGTGGATCAGCTTTTCCCGCCTGCTGTATAACATAAAAAAGACTGCCGAGATTCCTCTGACAGTCTTTTTCACGTTTATTCGTCTAAACCAATGGATACATATTTTGTTTCTAAATAAGGCTCGATCCCTTCGATGCCGCCTTCTCGGCCAATTCCGCTCTCTTTCATACCGCCAAAAGGTGCTTGGACAGCCGATGGACCGCCATCATTCCAGCCAATGATCCCATAATCGAGATGTTCTGAAATGTAGAGTCCGTTCCGATAATTTTCTGTAAAGAAATAAGCTGCAAGGCCAAAAGGTGTATCGTTGGCTAATTCAATTGCCTCGTCTAACGTTTTGAATGTCGTAATAGGTGCCACTGGACCAAAGGTCTCTTCATGCATAATGTTCATCGAAGGGTCCACATGTGTAAGAACCGTTGGCTGGACAAAATAATATGATTTGTCATCGTCGAAATGCGTTTCGCCGCCGACAAGAACTTTCGCCCCTTTATCCACTGCATCTTGAATTTGACCGACAATTTTATCAAAGCCGCGCTTGTTGATAATTGGACCGATGGATGTGCCTTCTTCAAAGCCATTTCCTACTTTCAGCTTTTCTACTTCTTTGCTGAATCTTTGCGCAAATGCTTCATGAATGTCTTCATGCACAATTAAGCGGTTGGCACAGACACAGGTTTGCCCTGCGTTCCGAAACTTAGATGCCACTGCTTGTTTGACAGCTAGTTCAAGATTCGCATCCTTGTCTACGATGAGCGGAGCATGACCGCCAAGCTCCATTGATACGTGTTTGACTGTACTGGCACTGTTTTTGATCAGGTGCTTCCCGACGGGCGTTGAGCCTGTAAACGTGATTTTTCGAATCAATAGACTATCTGTGAAGATTTCACCCACTTCTTTGCCGTCTCCCACAACCCATTGCAGTGCATCCTCTGGAATGCCGGCTTCATGACCTAATTTTACTAGTTCAATAGCTGTTAGCGGTGTGTCTTCAGCAGGTTTTACAATAAACGTACAGCCTGCTGCAAGCGCAGGAGCTGCCTTTCTCGTAATCATCGCCGCAGGGAAATTCCACGGAGTAATGGCAGCAACAGGACCAACTGGCTGTTTTGTGACGAAAAGGCGTTTGTTCGTCGTATGTGACGGGATGGTTCTGCCGTAGATTCGCTTTGCTTCTTCTGCGTACCATTCAATATAACCAGCCGCATAGACGATTTCTCCTAATGCTTCTTGATACGGCTTTCCGTTTTCTTCTGTGATGATTTTCGCAAGCCTCTCTTTATGCTCAATCATCAGATCAAACCACTTGCGAATGATATTGGCACGTTCATGTGCTGACGTTTTTGCCCATGATTTGAATGCTTTATGTGAGCGGGAAATTGCGTCTTGGATCTGTTCTTTTGTATGCTGAGCAACTGAAGCAATTTCTTCTCCTGTTGCAGGATTATACACTTTGAGTTCGTTTGTCATGCTCTATCGTCTCCTTCGTTCTTGGATTCATTACATATAGTATATACCCAATGAGTACCCAACCTAAAAGCAATATCCATTCAGCTGGCCAGGATAAGGAGGCCGGCATTCCTGGAAAGTAAAATGAAAGGAAAAGAAGACTCAGTCCGATGGCTAAAACACCTGTCGTCCGCCAATATTTAATGCTGTATGGACGCTCCAGCTCAGGTTCTGTTTTCCGAAGTCTCATAAAGGCAATGGATACGATTAAGTACCCGACGATGATTCCGACACCGCCTGCATTGACAATCCATACGAGGGCAGGGCGCCCTAGTAATGGAGCGAAAAAAGCCAAAGCCCCAAGAAATAAAATGGCATTTGTCGGTGTTTTATACTTTGGATGAATATACGCAAACCATTTGGAAATCATACCTCTTTCCGCCATAGCATATAAAATACGGCTTGCACCGATAATAAAAGCATTCCAGCTCGTCACAATCCCTGCTACACCGCCGATAACCAGCACTGTTCCAAACGCTTGATGACCGAGAAGCTGAACCATCGCATCTGCTGTTGCTAATGAAGAGGCTTCAAGCTGTCCCTTTGACATTCCAGCAGCTACCCCAAAAACAATAAGCAGATAAAAAATGACCGCACTCACGATGGAAATAATCAAGATTCTCCCAATGATTTTTTTTGGTGCGTTAATCTCCGCCGCTACTTGCGGAATGACATCAAACCCAACGAATAAAAAGGGAATCATGACTAACACCGCCATAAGACCGCCAACCCCGCCTTGAAACATCGGCTCAAGGTTTGCAAAATCTCCATTAAATGTTGCGCCGCCTAAAAGGAGAAAACCTGTCAGAATAATCGCCACTGTGAACACGGACTGAAAAATGGCAGCAGGCTTCGCCCCAATGTAATTCAGCGCTGTTAAAAACAATGCACCGCCAGATCCAATCAATACCCACGTGAAATAAACGTCCCATCCCCCTATATTCCATAAGAAGCCAGCATGCTGTGTTGGAATCACATAATCAATGACGGTCGGCAAGGCGACAGCTTCAAACGTAATCACAGACACATAACCAAATAATACGCCCCATGCTGAGACGAACGCTGCTTTCATCCCAAATGCCCGCTGGACAAAAACGAGCCCTCCGCCTGTCTCTGGAATCGCAGACGAAAGCTCAGCATACGTAAGTCCGATAAAGATGACGAGAATACCGCCTATAACGAAAGCAATCACACTGCCTAAAAATCCAGCTGTTAAAATCCAATCTCCCGAAAGTACAACCCAGCCCCAGCCAAGCATTGCACCAATGGACAAAAACAGTACGTCAGACTGCGACATGGTTTTTGCCATTTGTTGTTTTTGCATACAACCATCCCCCTTTGTTGTTTAGCGTGCTTTGAAGGCGTCCTCGATGATCCCTAGTCCTTCGTGAAGCAGCTCATCTGTGATGACAAGTGGTGTTAAGAAGCGAATGATATTCCCATTAATCCCTGCCGTTAAAAGAAGCAGCCCGTGCTCATTTGCATATGCTGCAATCGCTGCGGCTCTTTTCTTATCTGGTGTACGCGTTGTTTGATCTTCCACAATTTCAATTGCCGCCATTGCCCCTAACCGGCGGACTTCCCCAATGAATGGATACGCTGTTCTCCATTCATTGGCTTTGTCCTCAATGACTTGTCCAATATGTTCAGATCGTTGATTCAGTTGTTCTGTTTCAATGATATCAAGGACAGCCAGTGCAGCCACACAGCCTAACGGACTTCCTGCATATGTTCCCCCAAGCTCCCCTGGATCTGCCGCATCAAGCAGTTCTTTTCTGCCAACGACACCGCTCAGCGGTAAGCCAGCTGCAAGAGATTTTGACACAGTAATTAAGTCCGGTACCACATCAAAGTGCTCAATCGCAAAGTATTTCCCTGTTCTTGCAAAACCGGTTTGGATTTCATCTGCAACAAAGACAATCCCGTGTTGCTGACAGAAGGAAGCGACATGCTGAACGAAGCGCTTCGATGGCACAATGAATCCGCCCTCCCCTTGGACTGGTTCCATGACCACACAAGCAACGGTTTCTGGTGCAACGGCTGCGACGAAGAATTGATTGAATTGATCAATGATGTACTCGTCGTAAGCAGCATCGCTTAATCCTTCAGGTTTTTGATAGTAATAAGGATACGGTGCTTGGTACACCTCAGATGCAAATGGCCCGAACCCAAATTTATACGGCTTAACCTTGCTCGTCATGCTCATTGTCATATTCGTTCTGCCGTGAAAACCTCTTGTGAACGACACAACGGCCTGTCTTTTCGTATATTTACGTGCAATTTTCACCGCATTTTCAACAGCTTCTGCACCTGAATTAAGAAAAATGGCTTTCTTATCATGATCCCCTGGTGTGAGATGGCACAGCTTCTCTGCCAATTCGATATACGATTCGTACATCATCACGTTGAATCCTGGGTGAATCAGGCTCTCTGCCTGTGCTTTGACCGCTTCCACGACCTTTGGATGTGAATGTCCTACGTTTAATGTGCCAATGGCGCCTGCAAAATCGATAAATCGGTTCCCATCAATATCGAACAGCTCGGCTCCTTTCCCCTTCGCTGCAAGATGACGGTTGCCATTACTCACGCCTCTTGCGACGTATTGATCTCTTTTCCCCTGCCATTCTTCAGTTGAAAAACGGTTTGTTGTCGTTTGACTCATTGTCATCCATCCCCTTTATATCCTTTTTTATTATTCTGAATATTTTTTGGTATGATAGAAAGTACCAATATCATTTTTTTCATGGTACCAGAGAGGATGGAATGATGAGATGCTGACAATTCAACTAGATCAAACAGGGCAAAACGGATATATTTATCATCAAATTTATATGAAAATTAAAGGGGAAATCTTAAACCGCAACCTTCAGCCGCAAGATCAATTACCGTCCAAACGAGAGTTAGCCGATACATTAAACGTCAGCGTTAATTCAGTGAATGGCGCCTATCAGCAGCTGCTTGCCGAGGGATATTTATATTCGATTGAACGCAAAGGGTTTTTCGTGGAATCACTAGAAACGTTTCATGAATCTGGTCAGCTAAAACCCTCTTCTCTTCCTGTAGATTTAAAGGAAGAACCGATTGCACGAGACGACTGGTATTCCTTTTCACATATCTCCGTCGATACAGCGAACTTTCCATTTAAAAGCTGGCTGAAAAGTGAACAAAAGGCGATCCATCTCCACCAAGATGCCTTCGGTGAGCTTCCGCATCCACAAGGTGTGTATGAGCTGAGGGAAACGATTGCCCGGCTGATCGGACTTGCGCGAGGAGTCAAATGCTATCCAGAACAGCTCATTTTAAGTGCAGGCACACAGTCACTGATCCATTCGTTATCAAGCATTCTTCCAGCCGATCAAGTATATGGGCTAGAAAACCCCGGCTACCGCCGGCTCTATCAAATGCTGAAAAACAATCATCACCAAATTGAAACGATTGGCATTGACCAAAAAGGTGTGCGGATGAGCGACATTCATAAAAAACAGCCGAATGTGTTGATCATTACCCCTTCACATCAATTTCCAACAGGGGTGATTATGCCGATTTCCCGGCGCATTCAACTTTTAAACTGGGCAGCTGATCAGCCAGACCGTTATATCATTGAGGATGATTATGACAGTGAATTTAAATATGGCACAGACAGCATTCCGGCGCTGCAAAGTCTTGACCGATATGACAAAGTCATTTATATGGGCACCTTTTCAAAATCATTGCTGCCCGGCTTGCGGCTAAGCTATATGGTGCTGCCTCAGCATTTATTGAGACGCTATAAGGAGGAACAGCATTTTTTCATTCAAACAGCTAATCTTTTTACACAATACACCCTTCTTCATTTTATAAAAGATGGGGCGTATCAACGGCATATTAAACGAATGAATGGTTTATATGAGGAAAAACGGAAGCAGCTTATTGAAGAGCTCAATACGGTTTTTGCTGACAATGTGCGGATTATTGGAGAAAATGCCGGGCTTCATTTTATTGCAGAGTTTCGCTCAAATCGAACGCAGCATGAGATTTTACAGCGAGCGAAAGAAAGAAAGCTGAAAATGTACGGAATGGATCGCTTTACCCTTGATGAGCAATTGCCGGGGCATCAGCCAGGCTTTGTTCCGCTCGTCCTCGGCTTCTCACATATGAAGCAAGAGGATATTCAGCCGGCAGTGAAACGGCTGTATGACGCCATTTTCGGGAAATAAAACAGCCAGCTGCCCTTCACAGACAGCTGGCTTACCACCGCTTTTTATCTATAGCTAGAATCGATGACATGAGTCCAGGAAAAGCGGTCTCGATGTCTTCTTTTCTTAAAGAATAGTAACGGTGCTTCCCGTCAATTCTCACTTTCACGACGCCTGCCTCCCTCAGCACTTTGAAGTGATGGGAAAGCGTGGATTTGGCAATATTCATCTCATACGTGCCGCATGTCCTCTCCCCCGCCTCTGCTAAGCAGCGGACAATTTCTAACCGGATTGGATCAGCCAATGCGTGCAGCACAGAAATCAGTCTCATATCTTCTTTGTTTGGATGGTTTGGATTCGTCATACAATAAATGTATCGTATTTTGTGCCAACATACAATCTCATTCACCTGAAGCTGACTAGTCAAGTAACGATATGGCTTCACAAACGTCCATTATTCATGAGACTGTCTGAAGGGAAGGAACCCATTTTGAAACATAATATATGGATTAGTTTATTGATGATGATTCTCGCGATCTTCCTCTGCGCCTGCCAGTCCGTCCAATATTCTCAGTCAAAACCACCTAGTGCGGAAGAGTTATTAGCTATGGATCAGCAGGCAGATTTATTTCAATGGGAAGGAACGGTCTATGAAACAAATGTAGATTGGACGACATCCTTACACGTCACAAAACATCAGCAAGTAGGTGTCATTCAGAAAACAGCCGCCAAAAATTTTGAACATGGTACAGCTTCTAGGCTGCAAAAAGGGACCGCTATTTACTCTGTGAAAGAGAGAGAAGACATTTTGGTCATCGAACTTCACGGCAAAACAAAAATATATGTCGCACATGCGGAAGGATAAAATACCTGTCATGCAGACGGGTATTTTTTTAAGTTCATTTTCTTGTCTTAGGGCATTGGTTTTGTTATCATAGCAAAAGTGACCACTCGGTTTCCATTGTGACCCTATGGTTTTGCCGATTCGGAAAGGACTTATGAAGATGAACGAAAAGCAAGAAGAGATTTTGCGGGTTTCAAAGAAATTATTTTCTCAAAAAGGCTATATGAGTGTCTCCATGCAGTCAATTGCCGATGCCTGTAAAATATCAAAAGCGTCTATTTATAAACTGTTTGATTCAAAGGAAGCTCTTCTACTAGAACTGATTAAATACAATCAGCGCAAAATGAGAGAGATTTCCCGCATCATTCATTCAGAAACGACGCTGTCCAAAAAGGAAAAATTCACAAAGAAGATCAAGCTTGAGCTTGAAGAGTTTAAAGAGAATCATAAATTTTTGAACATGCTGTCCTTTGAAGCTTTTTCTCAGCATTCGCCTATTGTCATTAAACACTTACGGGAGACACGCTCCATTATCATGCAGCGGCACAGAGACATTATTTTGAGCACATATGGTGAATCCGTCGCTCCTTATGTCTGGGATCTCGTGATTGTTCTCAATGGATTAATGAGAGAATTCATCTTAATGCTGGCGATTGAGCACAAGAACATCAAATTAGAAAATGCTGCCGAGATGATTATCGGTGTGATGGACCGTGTATCGAAAAAACCTTGCTCAATTGAGCCTGTGTTAACAGATCAGCTGATGGAATCCTATTTGTTTTCCTCACAGGACGGATATGATGAAGAAAAACTTGTCATCTCGTACTTAACGAAGATCAAACAAGAGCTTCACGCACTGTCAAACGGAGAAGAAAAAGACGATCTCCTCTCTGCGTATGAGCTGCTCAATCAAGAATTATCAAAGGATGAACCGAGAACCTTTTTAGTCAGCTCACTGCTCGATTATTTAGGCAAAAACAGCGTTTTATCACAAAACGTGTCACAGCTGAAAAGCATCATTTTATAGATAAAGAAGGGATAACATGAACCAATCAACTACATCGTATAATCGATCTGTGATTGTTGGGATTTTCCTCGTTGGGGCATTCGTTGCGATTTTAAACCAAACGCTTCTCATTCCAGCGATCCCGCATATCATGGAAGATTTCAATATTGAGGTCAGCAAAGGACAGTGGCTTACAACAGCCTTTATGCTGACAAACGGGATTCTCATCCCTATTACGGCTTTCCTCATTGAGAAATTTTCAAGCCGTTCTTTAGTTTTAACGGCACTTAGCATCTTTACAGCCGGTACAATTCTTGCTTCATTTGCAACAAATTTCCCGGTGTTACTTGCTGCGCGTATCGTGCAGGCAGCCGGTGCAGGGATTTTAATGCCGCTGATGCAAACGATCTTTTTAACCATTTTCCCGAAAGAAAAACGCGGGCAGGCAATGGGCATGGTCGGACTTGTCATTTCGTTCGCACCTGCACTTGGGCCAACACTTGGCGGCTGGATTGTTGACTCCTTCAGCTGGAAGTTCTTGTTCTATATTGTTCTGCCAATCGGTATCATTGATCTCATTCTTGCTTTCTTCTTAATGAAAAATGTGACGCAGCAAAGAGAGACACGTATTGATGTCTTATCTGTCATCTTGTCGTCCTTCGGTTTCGGCGGGCTGCTTTACGGATTTTCTAGTGTCGGCACATATGGATGGACGAGTGCAACGGTTCTCATTTCGCTGATTGTCGGCGCTGTGAGCTTGTTCTTCTTTATCTTGCGCCAGTCGAACTTAACAAGACCGATGCTTGAGTTTGGTGTATTTAAATTTGCGATCTTTAGCTTAACAACCTTCCTTGGGATGCTTGTCTTTGCTTTATTGATTGGTACAGAGACGATTCTGCCGCTTTATACGCAGAATGTCAGAGGGCTGTCTGCACTTGATACAGGGCTTATCTTACTGCCAGGTGCTCTCTTCATGGGACTCCTGTCACCGATTATCGGACGGATTTTTGATAAAGTCGGCGGAAAAGGGCTGGCATTAGGCGGTTTTACGATACTCACCGTTACCACCCTGCCGTTTATGCTGCTCACCCTTGATTCATCAATCGCCCTCATTACGGTCGCCTACACACTTCGCTTAATTGGGGTTGGGATGATCATGATGCCGCTGACAACCGCAGGTATTAACTCTTTACCGCCTCATTTGATCCCTCATGGGACAGCGATGAATAACACGATGAGACAAATAGGCGGTTCCATTGGAACGGCTGTGCTTGTTTCCATCATGAGCACCTCTGCTGCAAATGCAGAATTGGCCAATCCATTAAAATCGGCCGTTCATGGAATGAATACGTCATTCTTCATTTCTGGTCTGATTGCGGTCATTGGACTCGTCCTCTCTTTTTTCTTAAAGGAAAAAAAACGTGAGAATAAAGTGATGAAGCAGGAGCTATCTTCCTCCTCGTCTTCTTCATAAGAAAAAGAGCTCGGCATATGGCCGGCTCTTTTTTCATATACTCATACAATATCGTCCTCTCTGAAAACACATTTGTATTTCTAGTAAAGAAAAACCTTGATAATTTAAGGAAAAGAGTTGATAATAGGAACTATTCAATTTGTGAGAAAATTTTTACTATAGGAGATGTATGCATTGAAGGTCGTTAAATTTGGTGGCAGTTCACTTGCATCTGGCAAGCAGCTGCAAAAGGTATTTGACATTGTAACAGCAGATCCAGCTCGAAAAGCAGTCGTTGTTTCCGCACCAGGAAAACGGCATTCAACGGATACGAAGGTCACCGATCTATTAATTAGCTGCGGCGAACAATATTTACGTTTAGGCGAAGCACATGATTTAAAGGAAGCAGTCATCGAGAGGTATGCCTCAATAGCGGATGAACTCGGATTAGGTCAAGACATTATCGATACCATCAGGCAAGATCTAGACACATTATTACAGGCTGATTCATCCCGCCCTGAGTGCTATCTTGATGCCATTAAAGCAAGCGGTGAAGACAATAACGCTAAGCTCATTGCCGCCTATTTCCGCCACCAGGGTGTTGAAGCTCATTATGTGAATCCAAAGGAAGCTGGTTTGTTTGTGAGCGATGAGCCTGGCCAAGCGCAAGTTCTGCCGGAGTCTTATGATCATTTGTACAAATTAAGAGAGCGCTCTGGCATTATTATATTCCCTGGCTTTTTCGGCTTTAGTCTCGCGGGAGACATCGTCACCTTTTCGCGAAGCGGCTCCGATATTACCGGCTCCATTTTGGCGAACGGTTTGAAGGCAGATGTATATGAAAACTTTACAGATGTCGATGCTGTCTATGCCGTCAATCCAACGATTGTTCATGAACCGAAAGAGATTACAGAGCTGACATACCGGGAAATGCGCGAGCTGTCCTATGCTGGTTTTTCTGTGTTCCATGATGAAGCACTTATTCCTGCCTTCCGTGCAGGTATTCCAGTTCAGATTAAAAACACCAACAACCCGTCGGCAAAAGGGACAAAAATCGTAAATCAGCGGGACCATACAAATGGACCTGTTGTTGGAATCGCCTCAGACAATGGATTTTGCAGCATTTACATTAGTAAATATTTGATGAACAGAGAAGTCGGTTTTGGACGTAAGGTGCTGCAAACATTAGAGGAATACGGGCTTACGTATGAGCACGTACCTTCTGGCATTGATGATATGACCATTATTTTACGGCAGGATCAGCTGGAGGAGCAGCATATTGAAGAGGAGCTGCTAGACCGCTTGAAGCTCGTGCTTGATGCAGATGAGGTCGTTTTAGAGCGAAATCTCTCGCTGATTATGGTTGTAGGAGAAGCGATGCGTCATAATGTTGGCACAACAGCAAGAGCGGCAAAGGCGCTGTCAAAAGCGAAGGTCAATATTGAAATGATCAATCAAGGCTCTTCAGAGGTCAGCATGATGTTTGGCGTCAAAGCGGCGCAAGAAAAAGAAGCTGTCCAAGCCTTGTATGAGGAATTTTTCTCCATGTCTACTGTCCCTGTCTCTCTTTAATCAGCAGACTGCCAGATCTTTGGATCGGCAGTCTTTTTCATCTCGACGATCAGAGTGTTTTTGCGCATTAAAGTGTATCTATTTCTTATTTGATTTTGTATGATAGAGACACATCAACTACACGTTCCGGCCTATGTTCGGAGCTACAAGGAGTCCTAAAACAATGCCTCGTCAACAACTATTAAAACAGTTTCGCAATTTTCATGATGCTTCTACTAGTATTTTAAACATGATGAGTCAATTCATTGATGTGAATACACTGTTTATTGCTAAAAATGATCAAAACACCAATCAGATTGTAAAGGTGCTAAATCATGACGAGCAGCTTCTTGAAGAAGGAGAAGAACTTCCTTATGAAAAAACATTTTGCAAGCTGGCGGTCGATCATCAGGATACACTTGTGATCCCTGACATTTCGAGGGATGACCGTTCTAAATACTTAGAGGTCACGAAACACCTTCAAAGCGGCTCGTTTATTGGGGTTCCCATTGATTTTACAGATGGGACGAACTACGGGACGATTTGCGGACTTGATTTGAGACCGAAGCAGTTCACAGAAGAGCATGTGTATATGTTTGAAACGATGGCTTCTTTATTAAGCTACGTTCTCGAACTAGACCGTGCTAACCGGCAGATTAAGCAATTGTCTGTACCGATCGTACCTGTTGTTGATGGTGTCGCCGTGCTTCCTCTGCTTGGTGATATCGAAGAGACACGTGCTCAGCATATTTTGGAAACCATTTTACAGGAAAGCTACAGGCTGTCGCTCTCTCATTTGGTCATTGATGTATCGGGAACAAAAAGCCTGAATGAACAAAGCATTCAATATTTGGTCAGCTATGCACAAACACTGAGACTTTTAGGAATTTCGGCAGTTTTAACGGGCATTAAGCAAGACCTTGCTTTAAGTGCGATTCAATCCAATATATCGTTTAAAGACATCACCATCCGGAAAGACTTACCACAGGCACTTGCTCATATTGGATTGACGTTTACCAAGAATGAATAAGTTGTGATTTTGTGACTCCATAAAGAAAGGCTCATCTCAATGGATGAGCCTCAGATGATTGACAAAGAGCTAAAATGATCTCTATTTTAGCTCTTTGTCTTCTTTTCAGCGTGATAGAAAACCTTTGCAGTCTAGGAAGGACGAGTACCGGAGCGGAGCGAATGAAACATTCGTGAGCACCGGCACGCAGGACTGACAACGAATGCGAGGGTTTGTCTACATGCTGAGGCTCATCCCGATGGATGAGCCTCATTCGTGATCATACCAAAAGCTGCAAAAAGGAAGAAGCGTTCCCCTCTTCTACTGCCTGCCGCATAAGCTGGGCATGAGAATCGTCTGTCACACTGTTTAATTTTTTCATGATATCATCTGTCGATAGCGCGTGTCCGGGTGCTCCCTGCGGAACATCAACACGTTTGCTGATGGTGGTGCCGTCAGATAAGGTGAGCTTCACAATCGTAAAGCGGCCTTTTGGAACAGCATCGGAATGAGGTACAATCGTTTGATCATATCCTCTGCTTACCCGCTTCATCCATGTCCGCATGTCTGATGGAATGGTTTTTTTCGTAAAGGCATCCAGCGTAAGCGTCTGTCCAAACACTGCCAGTGCGATGACGTATTCGACACTGAAACGTCCTTCTTCTCCAGTCAAAGGTGTCTGCTCAATAAGCGCTGCATCTCCGCCTGGCGGGAATATGACATCGACCTGTTTCACCTGCTCCGGCAAGAAAGCCCGCTCTTTCGTTAAAGATTGGATCGCATCTGCTGCATGGTGGGCTGCTGAGCAGAATGGATATACTTTGAACCACAGCCCCGGTGAAACGATACGCCATGTAGAACCATAGCCCTCTAGTAAACGGCTTTCCGCAAGTTCAAGATCTCCATAGAGTGAAAAGAAACCAAGTGCGCCATCAAGAACCGAGTCATTCCCGCCAAAACCTGAACAAGCTAAGTCCATAGACCAAACGGCTGTTTTAGCAGCTAAGCCGGCTTGTAATGGTTTCATATCAGAGCCAAATTGCTTCCGCATTCCGGCTGATTGCGCTCCGGCAAAGCCGATTGCTTTCATCAGTTCTTCTCGTGTGACTTGTTTCAAATAACCAATCGCGCATACTGCCGCAATGGCTCCGAGTGTTCCTGTATTATGCCAGCCCCGCTCATAATGCGCCTTGCCGATGGATTCGCCAAGTCTTGCCATCACTTCAACACCAGTGATATAGGCAGCTAAAAACCGCTCGCCATACCCTTTGCCGTCTGTCAGCTGTGATAGCAGCGCCGGAATGATGACCGCACTTGGATGTCCTCTCACATCTGAGTGCACATCATCATAATCAAGGGCATGGATGAGGTAGCCGTTCAGCATCGCTGCGGATTGGCGGCTCACCTTCTTTCCTTGTCCAATGACAGGAATCTGAGCGGTTCCGCCTTCCTGTTCAACAAGTTGCATCAGCTTCTGAATCCCTTCATCCTCTTTCGCAGCAAGCGCTGATGCCGCAGCGTCTAACAGTGCATTTCTCGCCATTTGAATGGCCCGTTCATCTTGAAGCGGATCAGCAGAAAGCACTGCTTCTGCCAGTTGTTTTGTTAATTCCATGATCGAGACTCCAATGCCCGAACGGCAAGCTCAGCAAAGAAAGCAGCGGAAACTGGAAGTGCGTCTTCATTTAATGTAAACGCAGGGTGATGCCACTCCCTCGTACCACTAGTCCCCATCCATACAAAAAATCCTGGAATGCGTTCCTGATAAAGGGCAAAATCTTCTCCGCCCGGTGACTGCTCTGCCTGCACGACATGTAAGTCAAGCGAACCAGCCGTTTCTTCAACCACCTTTGTCAGACGCTCATCATTCATGACAGATGGCAAATAAGGATGCCATCTTACTTCAGCCTCTGCTCCAAATCCTTCTGCAATTCCGCTGACGATTTGTTTCATAAGCTCCGGAATCATCGCTCTTACTTCAGGCTCAAACGTCCGAACGGTTCCTTCCATCTCAACACGGTCGGGTATGACATTCCATGATGTACCGCCTTGGATACGTGTGATACTGACAACCGCATGATGCAAGGAGCTGATGCGGCGGCTGACGATTTGCTGAAGGGCGCTTGTGATCTGCCCGCTGATGGCAATGGGGTCTACCGTGTGATTTGGAATACCGGCGTGGCCACCCGCTCCTTTAATATCGATTTCAAACCGGTCCACACTCGCCATCAATGCTTTTTCTCTAATGCCAATCGTGCCAACTGGCAGGTCAGGTTTGTTGTGCATACCGAAAATTGCATCGACTCCATCTAAAACGCCTGCCTCTATGACGTGTTTCGCCCCTTGAGCAACTTCCTCAGCCGGCTGGAACAAAATACGGACCGTTCCTTTGATCTCGTGTTTCCGCTCTTTTAATAAAAGAGCCGCACCAAAAATAGAAGCTGTATGGAAATCATGACCGCATGCATGCATTTTACCCGGTAGCTTTGAAGAAAATGGTTCGCCAGATGCCTCTTCAATCGGAAGTGCATCAATATCGGCTCTCAAAGCAATTGTCGGCCCTTCTTGTTCTCCTTTGATTTCACAGACAACACCTGTTTGAAGTGCTGGGATATCAAGTACAGTGATCCCTTCCTCTTCTAACCAGCGGCGCAGTTTCTTTGTCGTTTCATATTCTTCAAACGCCAGCTCTGGATGCTCATGAAGCGCTCGGCGAATATGAATCAAACGTTTGTTTAAATCTTCATTTCCTATTGATTTCACTAGACACTCACCCCTCTAAAGAATAAAAAGCAGCTTATGCTTCTTCAGCCGCTGCTTCTTTTTGGATAAATCGTTTCGTCCGTTCATTCTTCGTTTCATCAAATAGCTCAGTTGGCGTCCCCTGCTCGATAATATGACCATCCGCCATGAAAATCACATGGTCTGCCACTTCTCTTGCAAACGCCATTTCATGTGTGACGATGATCATCGTTGTTTCTTGGATCGCAATGGATTTAATGACTTGAAGCACACCTGAGACAAGCTCTGGGTCAAGCGCAGACGTTGGTTCATCCAGCAAAATCGCATGTGGATCAACCGCTAACGCGCGGGCAATCCCAATTCGCTGCTGCTGTCCGCCAGATAACGTGACTGGATAGCTGTCAGCCTTTTGTTCTAACCCTACCTGCTTCAGCAGTTTCATACCGATTTCATTCGCCTGCTGCTTCGTCATTTTTTTCGTCACAAGCAATGATTCTGTTATGTTTTGCAGTGCTGTCTTGTTTTTAAATAAATTATAGTTTTGAAACACCATGGCCGTTTGTTGACGCAGGTGATGGGCTTCTTTACGTGAATATTTGGACGCATCGAGCCTCGCATCGCCAATTTCAATCGTGCCTTCATCAGGCGTTTCTAATAAATTTAAACAGCGCAACAAAGTGGATTTACCGGAGCCAGAAGGTCCGATAATGGCCACAACCTGCCCTTTTTTCACGTCGAGATTGATTCCGTCTAAGACGACAAGGTCGCCGAATGATTTCTTCAAATTGGTGAGCTTGATCATGTCCACACCTCCTTAATTCCGGTAAGGTTTGCTGATTTTTCGTTCAAACAGGTCCTGCAGGAAGCTATAAATGATCGTCATCACCCAATACACGATCCCTACGGCTAAATAGGTTTCAAAGTATTTATAGTTCGCCGATGCAATCATCTTCCCTTGTGCAAACATTTCTGCCACACCAATCGTAAAGGCAAGAGATGTTTCTTTTAAAAGACCGATAAAGGTATTCCCCGTCGCTGGAATTGCATTTCTGATGGCCTGCGGGAAAATAATTCTAACGTAAGACTGCCATCTTGTCATACCGACAGATAAGCATGCCTCCAGCTGCCCTTCATCCACTGAGTTCAGAGCTGCTCTGAAAATTTCTGCTAAGTATGCCGAGTTTTTAATACTTAATCCGATAATGACCGCTGTTAAAGCATCCATTGAGGTCATCGCAGGGAATAGCTGCGGGAGACCAAAATAAATGAGAAAGAGCTGAACCAAGGTTGGAACCGCTCTGAAGAAAGAAATATACAGCTTGGCAAATTGGTATAAAACAGGTATCCGGTTTTTCGTAATGAGAGCGAATACCACACCAATAATAATGGCAAATACCATGGAGACAATCGCCATGAAGATCGTTATCGGCAAGTATTGAAGCAATGTCGGAAACACCGTCACCATATACTGCCAATCAATTTTGTTCATGTCTGCTCTTCACCGCCGCTGTCTTTATTTTTTAATTGGCACTGTGACATCGTCTTTGAAGTATTTCTCAGACAATTTCTTAAGTGTCCCGTCTTCTCTTAATTCTTTGATGGCTTTGTTAAATTCTTCTCTTAGTTTGTCATGCTTTTTATCTTTCGCAAATGGGTAGCCTACTTCTTCATATACAATTGGGTTGCCTACGATTTTCAGCGGCAGACCTGTTTTTTCAATTTGAGCAAGTAATACACTTCGTCCGTTGACATAAGCATCTACGCGGCCATTTGCCACTTCATTTAATACGCCGTCTTGCGTTTCATATGTTTTAATCTTAATTTTCTTGTCCGGGTCTTTGCTCTCTAAGTTTTTAGCATGGTTAGAGCCAAGAACCGCCGCCACTGTTTTTCCTTTTAAATCGTCAAGACCTTTGATGTCGTTGTTGTCTTTTTTCACGATGATTTGTGTTCCTGCGTAAGCGTACGTATCTGTAAAGTTAAATGTTTGTTTACGCTCGTCTGTGATGGCAACTTGGTTTGACACTGTATCGAGCTTACCAGACGTCAGCTGTCCCATCAGTCCGCTGAATTCACTCAGCTGCCAGTCTAGTTTGTAGCCAAGCTTTTTCGCAATGGCTTCTGTTACTTCAACATCGAATCCGACAAGCTTGCCATTGTCTTTATAAGCAAACGGATAGCTTTGTCCTGTAGCGCCTACTTTTAACACTTTTTCGTCTTTGCCTTCACTCTGATTGCCGCCGCAAGCTGCTAAAACTGCCAGCATTGCTGCAAATAGAACGACTAGCCACTTTTTGTTTTTCATGTTTGTATACCCTTCTTCCTCTTATGGTTGTGTGATATCTGATCTTAATTGTTTTTTGAAATAAACCGTGATATGACCTTTGCCTAAATCTTTTTCTCCTGCTCTGACATAGCCTTTACGCTCATACATCTCTATCAGCCATGGATGCTTATCAGCTGTACCGAGCGACACGTACGGCACCTTCAGTGTATCCCTTAGCACTTCGGTTTCCACCCATTCCAGCAAGGCTGAGCCTGTGCCTTTTTTGGCGGCTGGTTCTGAGGCAAACCACCAGATATGAGGGACGCCGAACGGTCCTGGCTGCTCTCCCCAAGGCATACGGAGTGATAAGGTGGATAGAAGCTCTCCGTTTTCTTCCATCACATAGCAAAGATTCTTTTGTACATTTTTCTGAACGAGAGCGAAATCAGCATGTGCTGCTTGGAACTGGATGCCGAGCTCACGAATTGGCTCGTATGCTCTTGTTGTCAGTTCAAGCAGCGCCTCTATATCTGCCTCTGTTGCCAGACGAAACGTGTATCCCAACGTTAGTCACCTCACCCTTATATCGTGTAGCGATTTTTTGGCTCTGTTAATCCAAGATTTTCTCGTAAGGTTTGTCCTGTGTAATCAGTTTTGAATAAGCCTCGCTCCTGAAGGATTGGGACGACGCGGTCTACGAACACATCCAGCCCTTCTGGCAAGAGCGGCGGCATGACATTAAAGCCGTCTGCTGCTTCTTCACGAAGCCATGTTTCCATCACATCTGCCAGCTGCTGCGGCGTTCCAATGAAAATATTATGACCGCGTGAGCCGGCAACCGATTGATAGAGCTGGCGAATGGTCAGGTTATCCTTTCTCGCCATATTCATCACGAGATCAAAACGGCTTTTCACCGCATTTGACGTGCTCGGATCAATCTCTGGAAGCGGTCCGTCTAAAGGATACTGAGACAGATCAATCCCGCCTAAGTAATTTTGCAGAATGCTCAGTCCAATCTCAGGAACAATCAGCTCCTGTAATTCTTCATATTTCGCTTGGGCTTCTTCCTCTGTATCAGCAATGATCGGAAAGATACCCGGCATGATGCTGACGTCCTCTCTAGCACGGCCAGCAGCCTCTACTTTCCCCTTCAAGCTTTGATAAAATTCCTTCGCTTTGTCGAGATCGTTTTGTGCAGTGAAAATGAGCTCTGCTGTTTTTGCTGCAAGCTTTTGGCCATCTTCAGAAGATCCTGCTTGAATGATCACGGGCTGCCCTTGCGGCGTGCGTGATACGTTGAGAGGACCTCTTACTGAGAAGAACTCACCTTTGTGCTGGAGCTCATGAAGCTTACTAGATTCGAAGAATTCTCCCGTTTCCTTGTTTCTGACAAGGGCGTCTTCCTCCCAAGAATCCCAGAGACCTTTGACGACCTCGACGAACTCTTCTGCCCGCTCATATCGTTTATGGTGTGCTAAATGCTCTTCTCCGCTAAAATTTTTCGCTGTTTCTTCAATAGAAGATGTGACCACATTCCATGCCGCTCTTCCGCCTGATAAATGATCAAGGGAGGCAAACTGCCTTGCAATATGGAAAGGCTCACTGTATGTAGTAGAAGCTGTTGCTGCTAAACCAATGGTTGAAGTAGACTCAGCAATAGATGAAAGCAGCGTGAGCGGTTCAAATCTTGTTAATACGTTCGGATGAGAGGTTTGATTAATGGATAAACTGTCGGCTAAAAAGAGCAAATCCAGCTTTCCTTCCTCTGCCTTTTTCGCTAATTGTTTAAAATAATCTAGATTCATGGCTGCGTCTGGTACTGCATTCGGATGTCTCCAAGAGGCAACGTGATGTCCAGTTCCTGCGATGAATACGCCTAGCTTGAGCTTCCTTTTCGGCTGTGACACTTGTTCTTCATCCTTTCTATATCCTAAATGTATCAAACCGAAGTCCTTAGATACATTTTTCTGATTGAATTAATCGGTTTTATTAATAAAAAAAAGGGCAAATGTTGCGAAAAATGAAAAATAATTATTACTATATGCCCTTTTTACAGGATTGTCAACCGCCTTCTGAACCTCCAAAATAAGGGATTTCAAACACTCATGACGGTGTATCAATCTCAATATTTCCGATGAGCCTGTCTGTGGTATGTGTCACCAGTTGACTACGCTCCAGCATGTTGTGAGCGATGACAGAATGAGTGGAATTGGCGGTGCGGACGGCAATTGCTTTTTGAGGAGAAATATTGATGATGTTATTGCGCAGCACACGGGCTGAGGCGGCCTGGTCAATAAAGATCGCCGTCGGCTGTCCAATCGATCGATTTAAATAGAAACGGTTATCTCCAATTTGTGGTGAACCATTTTTAATATACATCACCACATATAAGGATGTTTCTTCAAAGGAATTATCTTTAATCTCTAATGCCCCCGTCGTGCTGCTGTATACAGCGTAGTTTTGATAGTGCTTAAAGCGATTATGCCAAATGAAAGCCTTTGCATTTCCAGTGACACTGATCGTATACGAAGACCCAAGCTCCGGGTGTCCTTCTTGAATAAAGTGGTTGCCGTTGAGCCCAGCTTCCCCTTCCTGCACCCAGATTCCTCTGCTGAATTCTTTGAATTGATTGTGCTGGATCAGGATATTCGTTCCTCTCACCACGGCCGCATCGATAACAGAGTAGACCGTATTGTTTGAAAAGACGACACTATCCGATTGATAGATACGCAGCGAGGCGCTTCTTTTTCCGGTATTCGTTCCTGATTCAATATGGTTTCCTTCTATTAGAATACGATTCGCCATATAAACGGACACAGCCGCATCTTCAAAAAGACTAATCTTATTGCCTGTAATGTGAACGCTGTCTCCTCTCACATCAATTCCTTTTTCAAACCCCTCAATCATATTGCCAATAATCATTACATTGTTTTCCGTTTGGCCAAGTGAGACGCCTAAGCTCGTAATCCCTGCTTTTGTCACACCTCCTCCTACTGCACGAATCAAATTGTTGGCAATGATCGTTTCGGTGGAGAAGCCATAGGAGATACTGCTATCTGTATGATTGCCTTCAATGATCACACCATAGCCGTTAAAGTTATAGATGGAGCTTGCAGCACCTCCTCTGACGATGTTGTTGCGAATCTGAATATTCAGAGGCTCCTCCATATTAACGGCATTTTCTCCATAGCCTTCAATATCAATGCCCATTCTTGGCTCGACCCCATTTACTCCTGCTCTTTCCAAGAGACAATCCTCCACAATAACCCCATCACAGCCTGTAATCGAAATATTGTTGCGTCTCGAATCTGTGATGGTGCAGCCAGAAATATCAATAGATGAAGCAGGAGAGTAAGGTTCACCCTCTGTCAATAAACCATGGGGACTGACAATGATGCCGTCTCCCGTACAATTTTTTATTTGGACATGATTCACCTCCACATGTGAGGCACCTTCAATACATATCCCAAAGCCCCATTCATGGGTTCTTCGTTCAGCGGGGAGCGGCTTGTATACATGCTCATGACGATCCCCTTCAATACGCCCGCCTCGGATGGTCACATGCTGAACCTTTCCTATATAAAAGGCTGCATACCCCCATGAATCATTTGGTTTTACCTTTATCACAGCGTCTGACGCCATCTCAATGCATATATGACTTAGCACCCGTATACCCGCACCTCGAAAAGGAAAAAATGAATCACCTCTGTACACCGCATCGATTAAATACGTGCCGCTCGGCAGCCAGACATGGGAATACCCCTGTGCTTTTGTCCACTCTAAACATTCATTGAGCTTAGCTGTGCAATCCGTTTTCCCGTCAGCAATTACGCCAAAATCTAGTACATTGACAACAGGTTTTTTTAGATCAGCTTCATTCAATTCCCCCAACCTAAATCACTCCTTTTCACACATGTTCTCTCGTCATCCTATGCATGTGTCAAAGGTTTGCTTGTACATTGCTTCAAATTTTAAATAAATTCTTCCGGAATAACTTTCCGATAATTTTTACTTCAATGAATTTTTCATTTTTTGAGTCTTTACGCCTATTGAACTAACATTTTCCTGTTTTAGAATAGTTTTATATTGACACAAGAACTATACAAGAATATCATTTTTCTCATATCTCTTTTTTTAAGAAAGGATCTATGCCATGTCTACAATTGACCACGATAAAATTGTTAAAAGTGTTCCTCAAAAAGGGTTTTTTGGACATCCTAAAGGACTTTACACGCTGTTTTTCACTGAATTTTGGGAGCGTTTCTCCTATTATGGCATGCGTGCACTGCTTATTTATTATATGTACACAGAGGTGACAAAAGGCGGTCTAGGCTTTGACCAGACGACAGCCAATTCGATCATGTCTGTCTACGGTGCGCTTGTCTATATGTCAGGAGTTATTGGCGGATGGCTCGCCGACCGGGTATTTGGTTCGTCCAGTACGGTGTTTTATGGCGGAGTTTTCATTATGCTTGGCCACGTGATTTTGGCTTTGCCAAGTGGAGCAACAGCGCTCTTTATTAGTATGGGACTGATTATTATTGGGACAGGTCTTCTTAAGCCAAACGTTTCAAACATTGTTGGCGACCTGTATACAAAAACAGATCCACGTAGGGACTCTGGATTTAGTATTTTCTACATGGGGATCAACATGGGTGGCTTTATCTCCCCATTAATTGTCGGAACACTCGGTCAAAAAGTGAATTTCCACCTCGGGTTCTCACTTGCTGCCGTCGGGATGCTTGTTGGACTCATTACATTTGTGGTCACAAAAAAACCGAACCTTGGTCTTGCCGGCACTTATGTGACAAATCCATTATCAGCTGCCGAACGTAAGAACTTCAAAATTTACGGATCATTGGTTGTGATCTTGCTCGCAGTTTTTGCTGTCATTGGCATTCAAACAGGCGCACTCACGATTAATCTATTCACTTGGTTTGTCAGTGTTCTTGGTGTGCTCATTCCGATTGTTTATTTCATTATCATGTACTTCAGTAAAAAGACGAGCGAAGTAGAGCGATCCAGAGTTCTCGCTTATATTCCATTGTTCCTTGCTGCGGTGATGTTCTGGGCGATTCAAGAACAAGGTTCAAACATTTTAGCGACATATGCAGATCAACGAACAAACTTGAATTTCCTTGGGATGACACTAGCCTCTTCGTGGTTCCAATCATTGAACCCGATCTTTATTGTGCTGCTGTCTCCAGTGTTTGCTTGGTTATGGGTCAGACTTGGCAAGAAACAGCCGTCTACCCCGATTAAGTTCTCACTCGGCCTTCTGTTTGCAGGATTATCCTTCATCATCATGATCATTCCTGCATACATGTCTGGTCCGAACACACTTGTGAGCCCATTATGGCTCGTTCTGAGCTTCTTCCTCGTCGTGATCGGAGAGCTCTGCTTATCACCAGTTGGACTGTCAGCGACAACAAAGCTGGCACCTGCTGCCTTCTCAGCACAAACGATGAGCCTTTGGTTCCTTTCAAATGCGATGGCACAGGCGATCAATGCGCAAGTAGTCAAACTGTTTGATAAAGTGCCGGAAACCGTTTATTTCGGTATCATCGGATTCCTTGCCATCGTTTTATGCGGTGTGATGCTATTACTGACACCAGTGATTAAGAAAGCGATGAAAGGCGTTCATTGAATCAAAAAAAGAAGCCTCCCGATTGGGTTGGCTTCTTTTTGATGGTTTAAAACCGGATCTCGTCATCTCCATTGATTTGCAGCTTCAGCGGCTCACTTTGTGCCTGATGCTTTTTCACATAGCGGTGATAGACAACATATCCAATGATCATAAGCGGTACGCCGACATATAGCCCGATGCGCTGCTCTTGATCAAAGGCAAGACTGACCAATACGATGGTATTCAGTGTAATTGCAATGATCGGCAGCACAGGATAAAGAGGCGTTTTAAATTTTAAGTTTTCCAGCTTTCCGCCTGCTTTCAAGTATTTTCTACGGAAAAGCAGCTGCGATAATGTAATCGTGATCCAGCCTGTCTGGGCACTCATGCCGGCAATGGACACGATCCAGGCAAATACCGTTTTCTCTGCAAAGAAGCCGGATAACAGCGAAATCCCTGTAAATAGGAAGGTGAGCAGTAAGGCATTCATCGGAATACCGCGCTGATTGACGCGTCTAAATGCTTTTCCTGCCATTCCTTCCTTCGATAAGGAATACAGCATTCTCGTTGATGCATACAAGCCAGAGTTCGCAACAGATAATAAAGCAATGATAATGACAAAGTTCATGATGTCTGCCGCAAAAGGAATGCCCGTTCTCTCAAACACAGTAACAAATGGGCTTTGCAGCACACTGGCTTCCTTCCAAGGCACCATACCGGCTAAGACAAAAATAGATAAGACGAAAAAGACAAGTGTACGCCATACGGTCTGATGGATCGAACGGGGAACGGTTTTCTCAGGGTTTTCACTTTCTCCTGCCGCAATCCCGATCAGCTCTGTTCCTTGAAACGAAAAATTCACCGTGATCATCGTGACCACAACGGCAAGCAGGCCATTTGGAAACAGCCCATCATTCACAAAATGACTGAAGTAAGGCGCGGGTTCACCGCTCGTTGTATCAATAAACCCAAACATCGCCGCTCCGCCTACGCCAATAAAGAGTAAAATCGCAATAATCTTAATGGTAGAAAAGAAAAACTCCGACTCCCCGAACGCTTTCGCTGACCGGGCATTTAATAAGAAAAGACAGAGTCCGAATATGAGACACCAAATCCATACATCCACCTGCGGGAGCCAGCGCCTCATCAGCTGTCCTGCTGATAAGAACTCAAGGGCGACCGTTGCCGCCCAGCCGAGCCAATAAATCCAGCCAACAGCAAAACCCGCTGCCGGGCTGACAAATTTCGTCGCATACGTATGAAACGACCCCGACACAGGAAGTGCAACAGACAGCTCCCCAAGACACAGCATGGTTAAATACATGATCAATCCGCCCACAATATATGAAAGAACGGCTCCGACCGGTCCTGCTTGTCCAATCGTATAGCCCGTTCCTAAGAAAAAGCCTGTCCCAATGACACCGCCAAGTGAAATCATAAATAAATGGCGGGAGGTCATCGCCCTTTTCAATTGTTCAGGCTGATTTTGTCCAACATCCACAATGATGCCCTCCTTCTTCTAAGATGCTCTGTTATCAAAACATGTCTCCATGTGATTCATTCCATTTTCAAAACAACCTACTAATTATACATCTTTTATAATAAATATGCTTCCTTCTATGGTCACTGTCTCAAAGTCTTTATTTTAGTAATGTTCGCACAACTATGTGGTGGATCAAACCATTTGATAGGATGCCATATATCTAAAATATTGCACAAAAAAACCAGCATGAAACTTTATCGTTGCACACTGGTTTCGTTTCATTCTTTTCGAGTCTCATTTTAGACAGTTCTTATGATCACTTTTGTCACAAGTCATTCTGCTTTTAGCAAACACACTTTGATAAATTCATCTATTTCCTGAAAGCAGCGATTTTTAGATTCAGCGTGAAAAGCCGCAGAATAAGGATTGGCGAATCCATGCTCTCCCTCTACTATTGTCACGCAAAGCTTTTTCTTTTTCTCCAAAACACTCGCAATCTCCCTGGGATGAAAGGATGCTTCGATCTCCGGGAAAAATAACAGCGTTTTGCAGGCGGGCGCAAGATCGACGTCATCTCTGATCCTTGAACCATAAAATCCAATAACTCCTCTAAACAGCTGATCATTTTGGCTGCATCGCCAGGCAATTGTTGCCCCCACACTAAAACCTAGCAGAAATATATCTATCGCGGCATTCTTCGTCTTTAACTCTTTTGCCAGATTCAGTACACTCTTTACCGGCTTATCAAAACCAACTTTATTCATAAAGTAGTCGTAAGCCTCATTTTCACTGACATAAGGGAAGTGCTTCGCCTGTCCCAATAAATGAGGACAATAAACCTCAAATCCAGCTTTGTCGAAATAATGGATCATACTCTTCATATGATCATTTATTCCGTATATTTCGTGTATTAAGATCATGACAGGTTTTTGTTTCGATGTATGCAAATGTTCACACTTCCCTTTTGTTTCTTAGAAGTCAATTGAATCGATTGGAAAATTTCGTTGGGATGATCATAGCATATTTTACCCGAATCGTTTATCTAACTTTCCACCAATCAAATCATCTTGAACTTGTGTATGGTTTTATTCACCTTTTAACTTGGGTATAGTTCTATCGTTTGTCCGTTCGACCGTTTGAGGGCATAAAGTTGGTGAGATTCGCTCAAGCTAGTTTCAAATGCTTTACTTTTAGGTTGCTTCTCTGTAAGATCATATGTTGTAAATACCAACAAGAAAAGTGGGGAATAAAATGAAAAAAATGTTCTTTGCCATTATGTTAGGCGTTTGTGTTGCATTGATCACGGCATGTGGATCTGGTGCAAGCGACAACGCGAATAAACAATCTGGGTCTAAGGAATCAGGCGACCTTTGGAAATCCATTCAGGATAAAGGTGTATTAACCATCGGAACTGAGGGTACTTATGCTCCTTTCACCTTCCATGACAAAAAGACAGATAAATTAACTGGCTATGATGTAGAAGTCATCACAGAAGTAGCAAAACGTCTTGACTTAAAACCTGAATTCAAAGAAACACAATGGGACAGTATGTTTGCTGGACTGAATGCAAAACGTTTTGACGTGGTAGCGAACCAAGTTGGGAAAACTGGACGTGAAAATCAATACGATTTCTCTGATAAATATACGACATCTCAAGCTATTGTTGTGACAAAATCAGATAACAACGACATCAAGAAACTATCTGATGTGAAAGGCAAAAAAGCAGCACAATCATTAACAAGTAACTACAATAAACTAGCAACAGATGCTGGCGCTAAGATTGAAGGCGTTGAAGGTCTTGCACAATCCATTCAATTGATTCAGCAAGGACGTGCTGATCTGACGTTCAATGACAAATTGGCTGTATTGAATTACTTGAAAACAAGCGGTAACAAAAACCTAAAAGTTGCATTTGAAACAGGAGATCCTCAAGAAACGTATTTCGCATTCAGAAAAGGCAGCGGCGAAGTCGTTGACAAAGTGAATGGCGCATTAAAAGAAATGAAAAAAGACGGTACACTCGCTAAGATTTCTAAGAAATGGTTTGGTGAAGATGTTACAAAATAACATCCTAGGAGTCGTCATTCCTTGGGATCTTCTTCAGCAATCTTTTTGGCCAATGGTGATGCAGGGGATTTATTATACAATTCCCCTCGCCATCATTGCCTTTATTATTGGTATTTTTATCGCGCTTGTGACAGCTCTTGCTAGAATGTCTAAAATGAAAGCCCTCAGATGGATTTTCTCCATCTATGTGTCGGCCGTTCGCGGAACGCCGCTTTTTGTGCAATTGTTTATTATTTTCTATTTCTTTCCGACATTTAATATCACACTGGATCCATATCCAAGTGCCATTATTGCTTTTTCATTAAACGTAGGTGCGTATGCGTCGGAAATTATCCGTGCATCCGTCCTGTCTGTTCCAAAAGGGCAATGGGAAGCAGGTTATTCCATTGGGATGACACATCGCAAAACGCTCGTCCGCGTGATTTTACCGCAGGCTGTGCGTGTATCGATTCCACCGCTCTCTAATTCATTTATTAGTTTGGTGAAGGATACATCCCTTGCCTCCCAAATTCTCGTGGCAGAGATGTTCCGTAAATCACAGGAGATTGCTGCGGCGAACTTGGATCAGATCTTGTTTATTTATATGGAAGCAGCCCTCATCTATTGGGTATTCTGCTTCATTCTATCGCTCGTTCAGCATCAAATTGAAAAACGACTTGATCGATATGTCGCAAGGTAAGGAGGGAACGACATGCTAACAGTCAAAGGCTTAAAGAAATCCTTTGGTGAAAATGAGATTTTAAAGTCGATTGATTTTTCGATCAACAAAGGGCAGGTTGTGGCCATCCTCGGTCCATCTGGTTCAGGAAAAACAACGATGCTTCGCTGTTTAAATGCACTTGAAATACCAAATGGCGGCTCCTTTACCTTCGATGATTTCTCGATTGATTTTTCGAAAAAAAATAAATCAGCTGATCTGCTGAAGCTACGCCGGAAATCAGGAATGGTGTTTCAGGATTATCACCTGTTTCCTCACCGTACAGTGCTTGAAAATGTGATGGAAGGCCCTGTCCAAGTGCAGCGCCGTCCAAAGGAAACGGTTCGAAAAGAAGCCATTCAGCTCTTGCAAAAGGTCGGTCTGGAAGATAAAAAGGATCTGTATCCATTCCAGCTCTCAGGCGGTCAAAAGCAGCGTGTCGGGATTGCCCGTGCACTTGCCATTCAGCCAGAGCTCATGCTTTTTGATGAACCTACCTCTGCGCTTGACCCTGAGCTTGTCGGAGAAGTCTTAAAGGTCATGAAGGATCTAGCGAAGGAAGGCTGGACCATGGCGGTTGTCACACATGAAATCAAGTTTGCCCAAGAAGTAGCAGACGAAGTGATTTTTATTGATGGCGGCGTCATCGTCGAACAAGGTCCTCCAGAGGAAATCTTCAAACGACCAAAGGAAGAACGAACAAAACAATTCTTAAACCGGATTTTGAATCCAGTATGATGAAAAAAGGCTGTTCTCACGTGGTGAGAACAGCCTTTTTTTATATCTCTTTTTGCAGGCGTAGCGCCAGTAAATCTTGCAGGAGCAGTCTCGCTCCCTCTGGACTGATGACCACCCCGCCGGATAGCACCTTATTGGAGTTTGTCACTTCCCCTGTGACGATACAAGGTTTGTCCTGCCAATATGGCTTCATCACAATTTGGTCTTCTTCTCGATAAATCTCCATAAAATCTTGCGGAAGAATTTTTAGCCGTTTTCTTATATCTGTCGGAAGAACAATTCTTCCAAAGTTATCTATATATCTTACATAGTCTTGATTTAACAAATTGACCCCCTCCTGCATCTCTAGATATAGGCAATTCCCTCTCTATCAAGGAATGAAGCGCTTTAATCGGTTAGTGAAAGGATAAGTTGCAGGCTGATCCAGTGCTTAAACACGCTTTCCATATATGATATATCTGTTTGGTGCAGGACCAATGAAAGAAAAAGGATAGCATGTTGTCAGGACAAGTTCTTCCTTTTCCTGTTGTAGTGTAATAATACTTTGATCATCTTTTTTTACAATCTTTGTTTTCTCAATTTCATAGGTAAACCGACCGTATGAAAGCTCAATGACGAGTTGATCCCCTTTCACAAGTTCTCCTGTTCGTCTAAACACAGTATCACGATGCCCAGATAAAACGATTTGTCCCTGTTCATTTGGTAAATTGCTCTCATGATAATGACCAACACCCTTTGCCAAGTCCTCTGCTTCTGTTCCTTCTACAATTGGTAACTCAGCGTTTAACTTTGGAATGTGTAAGAGTCCAATGGTTTCACCAGCCTTTGGAACAAAAGGGGAATCCGTTTCCCCCTTTTGCTGAATGGCTGCTTGTGCAGACTGGAAAGATTGATCTACTTGCCTTTGTCCATCAACGATCCTTATATATCCTATGATCACAAGACAAATACCTGCTGTAATCAATAGAGTTGAGATGATTTTTTGAACCATGGACGATTATCCGTTTCTTTTTCTTCTTTTCCATACAATAAGGGATGCACCTATTAATACAAGGGCAAATCCTGCTAGTAAAAGGTTGTACATTGCTGTTGCAGTATTCGGAAGATGATGACCAGGTGTATCCTGTTGTGGCTCAGAAGGTTGATCTGGATTTGCTGGGACTTCTGGCACATTTGGTGGTTCTACTGTCGTTGAGTTTTCAGGTTTGTCTGGCTCATCTACATTCTCACCCTTCACGACTCCGATATTTTGAATGGTTTTCCCTTCAGATCCTTTGGCAGCCTTCGCTTCAAAGGTCACTGTATGCCAGTCCGTATCTTTGATATCGCCAAATTGACCGGTGACTGTGCCTTTTGTGTAATCTCCGTTATCGTCATCTTTTGCATCTGTGGCAGCTTGTCCATCTACTTTTAACGACCCTTCAACATATTCAAGACCTTCTGGCAGTTTATCTGTGATCACTAGATCTTTGATGATACTGTCTTCTAAACTATTTTTTGTTTTGATGGTGTAAAGAAGGGTGTCGCCTACTTGTACTTCTTTTTCATCGGTATTGCCTTCTGCTTTTTGAGAGATTTCTGATGTTTTTTCTGATTCAAGCTTTGGATCTCTTGGATCAATGTGTGTTTCGGTTGTTGGTTCGTCTGGCGGTGTATTATCGCCTGTTACTTTGGCTGTGTTTTGAATGCTTTTACCTGATTGGCCTTTAGCGACCTTCGCTTCAAAGGTCACTGTATGCCAGTCCGTATCTTTGATATCGCCAAATTGACCGGTCACCGTACCTTTTGTGTAGTCTCCCTTGTCGTCATCTTTTGCATCTGTGACGGCTTGTCCATCTACTTTTAATGATCCTTCGACGTATTCAAGACCTTCTGGCAGTTCATCGAAAATCACAAGATTGTTGACGATGCTGTCTTCTTCAAGATTCTTTGTTTTGATTGTATAAAGAAGGGTATCGCCTACCTGTGGTGTCTTTTTATCTTTGTTGCCTTCTGCCTTTTTCTGAATACTTGCAGCCTTTTCAGATGCTAGTTTTGGTTCACGAGGATAAATTTCTGTTTTCGTTGTTGGATCATCTGGCGGCGTGTTTTCGCCAGTTACTTCAGCTGTGTTTTGAATGTCTTGACCAGCCTGTCCCTTTTCAACTGTCACTTCAAACGTCACAGTATGCCAGTCCGTGTCCTTCACATCACCAAAAGAACCTGTAACCTTTCCATCTGTGTAGTCACCGCTATCGTCGTCTTTCACATCTGTGACAGATTCCCCATCAATTTGAAGGGACCCGGTGACATACTTCAACCCTTTTGGTAATTGATCTGAAATCACTAGATTTTCAACAAGACTGTCTTCTACCGTGTTTTTTGTTTTAATTGTATAAAGCAGGGTATCGCCTACTTCTGGGTGTTTCTCATCTTTGTTACCTTCTGCTTTTTTCTGCAAAACCGCTGATTTTTCTGATTCAAGCTTTGGATCACGCGGATAGATTTCTGTTTTTGTTGTCGGCTTATCTGGCGGTGTGTTGCCGCCTGTGACATTGGCTGTATTTTGAATGTCTTTGCCTGATTGTCCTTTTTCAACCGTCACTTCAAACGTCACGGTATGCCAATCTGTATCCTTAATGTCGCCAAATTGTCCTGAGATGGTTCCGTTTGTAAAGTCTCCGTTATCGTCATCCTTTGCGTCTGTGACTGCATCTCCATTCACCTGAAGTGAATTCGGTACATATGCCAATCCTTCCGGCAGTTCATCTGAGATCACTAAGTTTTCAACGAGACTGTCTTCTATCGTATTCTTTGTTTTAATTGTATAAAGCAGGGTATCGCCTACTTCTGGATGCTTCTCATCTGTATTACCATCTGCTTTTTTCTGCAAGACGGCAGATTTTTCAGAAGTCAATTTCGGGTCACGAGGATAGATTTCTACATTCGTTGTCGGCTCGTCTGGTGGTGTGTTACCGGTTGTGACACTCGCTGTATTTTGAATGTCTTTGCCTGCCTGACCTTTTTCAACTGTGACTTCAAACGTCACGGTATGCCATTTCGCATCTTTTACTTCACCGAACGTCCCAGTGACAGTTCCGTCTGTCATATCCCCGTTGTCATCATCTTTTACATCTGTGACTGGATTTCCATCTACCTGAAGTGAATTTGGTACATATGATAACCCTTGAGGTAACTTGTCAGAAATCACAAGATCTTCAATGACGCTGTCTTCAATCGCATTACGGGCTTGAATGGTATACAGTAATGTGTCGCCTACTTCTGGATGCTTCTCATCTGTGTTACCTTCTGCTTTTTTCTGTAAGACCGCTGATTTTTTTGATTCAAGCTTTGGGTCACGCGGGTAAATTTCTATGTTTGTTGTTGGTTCATCCGGAGGTGCGTTTTCCCCTTTGACATTCGCGGTATTTTGAATATCTTTGCCTGCCTGACCTTTGCCTACCGTCGCTTCAAATGTCACTGTGTGCCAATCGGTATCTTTCACGTCACCTATTTGACCTGAAACAGTGCCGTTTGTATAATCACCTTTGTCTTGATCTTTTGCATCTGTTACGCTCGTTCCATCCACCTTAAGAGACCCTGAAACATACGTTAGGCTGCTTGGCAGCTTATCTGATATGATCAGTTTTTTGACAATACCATATTGCACGGTATTTTTTGCTTTAATTGTATAAAGTAACGTGTCGCCTACTTCTGGATGCTTCTCATCTGTGTTGCCCTCTGCTTTTTTCTGTAAAACAACTGATTTTTCCGATTCAAGCTCTGGAGGATATGGATCAAATTCTGGCTTAACCCGCGAAGCTAAATCGTAAGATAATGAATCACCTACAGTGCCCATATATGTTGTACTTAATGTTTTCGCATCAAGTGTAAAAAGAGTGGAATGGCCAATGGAGTCATTTAATCCTGACTGTAATAGCATTTGTCCATTGGGCAAAAAGCTAATCCCCCGAACGCCTCCGTCAATCGTTCTACCATCTGCATTTTTAATCGGAATGACACGAATGACTTCTGCTGTATCAGGGTTCATTTGCGCAATGGCCCCACTGCCATTTGATGCGAACCAAAGATAGCCGTCCTTATCAACGACAAGATCTCCGCCAACGCCAGACCCGATGTCATATCCGACAATTTTTTTAGACGATTTTTGACCCGTAACTAAATCGTATGTTCCAAGGAAATACTCACCATTAGAAGCATAAGAATAGATATATTTATCTTGATACACAACGGCATTAGAAGCACCTTCTGGTAATTGGGTTACGCTCTCTGCTTGCCCTGATGTCGCATTTATTTTATATAGAGTAGGGGTCGTGCTATTTGCAGTTGCATACACAACATTTTCTCGATCACTTACAGCAACACCATTCACTGCACCCATATCGATTCCTTTCACCTCTACACTAGCTTTTACATTTGTTGGATTATTTCCATCGAGCTGCTGAAGAACCAGTGGCCTACTCCCAATAATATAAGAATCCGTGTTATTGACAACAACCGTCCCAGCGGCTTTCGTAACAGCTGGTGAGACCGTTAATAGATTTCCAACGATCAGCACCAATATAAGAAATAATTGACTCGTTCTTTTTAATAAGTTCATTCTTTGACCTCCCCTTTTTCTCGCTTCATATCGTAATGGTATGTACCAGTTCACCTCCCACACTTTGGTAAAGAATATCAGTAACATTTCAAATGCCTCAACATGACTAAATGACTATTTTCGACAAAAATAGTCATTTAGTAACATACACTTCTCGATGTTTGATTCACCTATGTTTTTTCCAATAAAATGACCTTTTTTATCGTATACCTTCGCATTTTCCTTTTCCTCCAAACAGGTCTAATGACATGATTTATATACAATCTCTTCTATTTAAAGATAATTATTCTTTAATTGGTGCAGATTATTTTTTTGGGAAAATATATTGAATTATTTTCTTTTTCTCTTAAAATGCGGAAATTAATGGCTTCTTTTGCTAAAAAAAACAATCCGAAAGTCTTGCTGCCTGTTTTGATGTTTTGACCCTTACAATTCGACAAAATTCTTTTTTTGAAGTAAGCGATTACAATTGAGCAAAGCCATTTAAAGGGGAGTGAGAGTATGTTACGATGGAAATCGAGTGTTTAAGAAAGAAGGGAATGCTTTTGAAGCGGGAACATCTTTTACGTTGGTTTTTTTATTTTGTTGGATTGATCGTATTAGCTTTTGGACTATCGCTGACAGTGAAAGGGAAGATCCTTGGGATTGGTCCTTGGGACGCTTTCCACTACGGACTGTTTCAGCATTTTGGACTCACGATTGGACAGTGGTCCATCATTATTGGTGCACTCATTGTGACACTGACTTCTGTTTTTACGAAATCATTTCCAAAGGTCGGCGCATTACTGAACATGGTGCTGATTGGCGTGTTTATTGATTTCTTTAATGCGATATTACCTGCGCCACACGGTTATTTTCCGGCCTTATATATATTTATTACAGGTGTTGTTGTTTCTGGATATGGCGTTGGCATTTATGTTTCAGCCAATCTTGGCGCTGGGCCACGGGACTCATTAATGCTGCTCATCTCAGCGAAAACGGGGCTGAACGTGCAGTGGGTGCGAAATGGCATTGAGTTAACAGTGCTTTTATTTGCATGGATGCTCGGTGGACCGATTGGCATTGGAACGATTTTGACTGCGATCTTCACAGGTCTTGTCCTTCGTTTCTCCTTGCCGCAATCAACACGGCTCCTGCAGCTGCTCATTACAAAAACAGCAGAAAAACCTGTTCAAACCCTTACAAGATGAAAGCAAGCCATTCTATAATTAGAATGGCTTTTCTTGTGCTAAAATAAATAAACAGAATATTCACATACTGGAGATGAGACCTATGCAGCTTTTCCACTATCATTACTGGACACCATTTGTTGAAGAGACAGAACAAACATATCGTTCGCTAGGCTTTGAGATTAAAGGCCGTTTCACAAAGGATGGCGCCTATCATCCCCCGCTGACATGGGATGATTTTAGAGAAGAGCAGCCGACTTTTCGAATCATCGAAATGAGAAAAGGACAGATCAATATCACATTTGGCTATAGCAAAAAAGTCCTTTTTGATCACATCGGCTTTCTTGTCTCAGACGAAGAATATGATCAACTGCTTGCACAAGCTAAAGAACTAAACTGGCCAATCCAAGCTGGGGAACGGAGAACGTTTCTTTCGACACCTCTTCGTTTAAGGCTTGAATTACAGCGCCGTACAGATGTCATTGAAACTGGAACCGATGCGCTGCATGCTATGACAATTGCTGTTCCTGATTTGTCACAGACACCTAAAGTCGATCAGCTGCTATCACCTTTGCATCAGCCCATTCACTGGCAAAAAGGAGAACGGCTTTCCCTGCTTGACGTGATCATGACGGATGTTGATGGAGTTGATACAACTGATCCGAATGGTGTTCACATCGTAAATCGTTAATGGACCCTTTTGCACGCCGCTCTCCAATGGTACAATCAATGTAAAAAATTAGAGGTTTGTTATGAAGATATTTGCTATTCAATTACAACACTTAGATGAAATTGATGCACGACAACAAATAGATCGTCTGAAACCCTTTGTTTCAGCTGAAAAGCGTGCTGCCGCTGAACGCTTTCGTTTTTTGATCGATGCAAGAAGAACCTTGTTAGGTGAAGTGCTGGTTCGTCAAACGATCCATGATATGTACGAGCTGCCTATGGACGAGATCGTTTTTGAAACAGAGGGCAATGGCAAACCTGTCGTCCGGCAGCTTTCTTCTTTTCATTTTAATCTTTCTCACTCTGGCGATTGGGTCGTTTGCGCAGTAGATGATGCACCTGTGGGCATTGATATTGAGGAAATCAAGCCTATTGATCTGGCGATTGCCAAACGATTTTTTTCAGCGGATGAGTATCAGGATTTACTCTCACAGCCGGCAGAACGGCAGGAAGCCTATTTCTTTCATCTTTGGTCAATGAAGGAGGCCTTTATCAAGCTGACTGGAAAAGGATTATCCTATGGGCTTTCGTCCTTTACAGCCCGTCTGTCAGAGGATGGACAGGCTGCGTTAACATTACCTGATCATGAAGCGCCTTGCTTTGTTCAAACATACTCACTTGACCCTGCCTACCAAATGGCGGTATGCACACGAAAACCTGCTGCGGCTGAAAGCGTTGAGAGACTCACTTGCAGCGATGTACTGTCCCGCCTTTAATAACGCGTGCTTTGCTGAAATACCGTCTTTAATAGATCGACTCCGCGTGTGATCTGCTCTTCTTTCACCTGCCAAATGTTCAGCTGAAGAATGGGGTCCTTTTGATAGGCCGACAGGTAATAACGGTCAATTGGCTGAATGGAAACAGATGCCTTTTTCAGCTGCTGAATAATCTGGTTCATGGGAATCGACCGGTCGACACGTAAATGTGTATGGGTAGCCGGCTCCTGTTCTCCCAGCTGATAAGCGCTCTGATCATTTTTTAAACTTGCCACGAGCTGCTTGGAGCGGTTTCGATAGGTCGCCCGCATCCTGTCTCTATGCCGCTCAAACATCCCGCTTTTTAAATATATTTCTAAGGCTGCCTGGGACAGCATGGAGCTGTCGATATCAATCAGCCGTTTGTGTTCGCTAAAAGGCCGAATCAGTTCTTCAGGTAAGACGACCGCTCCTGTTCGCAGCCCCGGAAAAATGATTTTAGAAAAGCTTTTCAAATAAATGACCTTTCCAGCCTGATCGTACGAGTAGATCGGGTCTCTTTTTGTGTCGAATTCTAAATCTGCTATATAATCATCCTCAACAATGTAGACATCATATTTCTCAGCAAGGGCTACAATCGCTCTTTTTTCTCGTTTTGATAAACTCGTTCCAAGCGGGTTTTGAAATCTTGGCATCGTATAGAAAAAACGAATCTCCTCTTCTCGAAAGATATGCTCTAATTCGATAAGATCGATCCCTTTTTCCGTCCGCTGAATTCCGCGCACAGGCAATTGATTTTTCTCTAAATATTGGAGATATAAGTGATAACCCGGCTGTTCGACTAGTATGGTTTGTTTTCCATTCGGAAAAGGAATGGTGCTTAAAATGGATAAAGCGAGCTGAATACCAGAGGTCATGACGATCTGTTCTGGATGAGCAAACACTTGATAATCCATTAATCGCTTTGAAATGACTGGCAGCAGCGATGGTAAGCCGTTGGCTGTGCCGTAAATAAATAAGTCATTTTGATATAAATCGATCGCTTGGTTGATGCAGTGCTGGAAATCGACATATGGAAACACAACGGGATCAGGTGCAGATGAAGCAAAATCAATCCATGTGCCGTCCTGCTTGCCTGCTCGCTGCTTCGTTTTCACGACATAATAACCGCTTCTTTCTACAGAATACAGCAGATGTTCACGCTCCAATGTATCCAGCGCCTTGATGACAGTGCTTTTACTCACTGCATATTGAGCCGCTAAGTGGCGAATGGATGGAATTTTCATCCCAGCACTGTACTCACCAGAATCCATTTTTTCTTTTAAGCTCAAGACAAGCTGATCATATTTCCTCACACCTTTTCCTCCTTGTACCGGTACAGATATCACGTTCTCTTATTGTACACGTTAGATGATCCGATTACGATAGAAGAACAGAACCGGTCAATTCATTTGAAGCATGCATGCTCATGTAAGGAGTCACGTTGTGAATATGTCAAAACAAAAAGCGTATGCTGCTGCGATCGCATACGCCTCTATCATTGGTTTTTCCTTTTTGTTTGTCAAAATAGCATTAGAATCAGCAAACCCAATCGATTTATTGGCACACCGCTTTACCGTTTCTTTTGCAGCCGCTCTATTGCTGTATCCGTTTCTACGGAAAAAGTATCGCATATCCATTCAATGGCGTGATCTCATTTATATCGTACCGTTTTCCTTGCTTTATCCTGTTTTGTTCTTTGCTTTTCAAGTGTGGGGATTGATGTATACATCTTCTTCAGAGGCTGGCATCATTCAAGCGACGATTCCCATTCTGACGATGCTGCTGGCAGCCTGGTTTTTAAAGGAACGTGCGACATGGATACAAGTGCTGTTTACCTTTCTTTCTGTGTGCGGGGTGATGCTTCTCTTTGTCATGAAGGGAATTGATGTCAAGCATTCTCACTTCATCGGCTATGTGCTGATTTTACTTTCAGCCCTGTCATCCAGTGCATATAGTGTGTTTGCCAGAGTGATTACAAAACGATTCCATGTGATCGAACTCACCTTTGTGATGACCTTCTTTGGCTTTGTCTTTTTCAATGCCGCCGCGCTTACCCGGCATTCGATCAATGGGTCATTGCCGGAGTTTTTCAGTCCATTTACAGAAGCATCCTTTGTATGGTCGATGCTCTTTTTAGGTATTCTTTCATCTCTTCTTACCGCATATTTATCAAACTATGCACTCTCACAACTAGAAGCGGCAAAGGTCAGCATCTTTAACAATTTATCCGCGTTTATCACGGTCGCCGCCGGGGTTCTCATTTTACACGAAACGATTGATTGGTATCATCTCATCGGAGGGGTGCTGGTCATTGGCGGGGTGATTGGCGGGAATGTGGTGAAGAAACAGCATTCATAAGTAAAAGCGGCCTCATTAATGAGGCCGCTTTTCTTATGTCTTATTAATTGTTGATTGTCTTGTATAAGCATCTTTTTTCGTCCAAATTAAATATCATATTTAATATAATAAGTGATTTCACCTTGTATTTCATAGCTAGTTACTCAAGTAATGTCATTATCAATATAAAAAATACGATTTAGGAGCTATTAATTCTCGAGTAATTTTACTACCCTTTCTCATTCCATCAAAATACTACTAAATCTTTCGTTACAGAGAAATAAAATACAGTATAAAAAACCCATTTATTAAATATCCTTTTTTTGTATAATATGGGCATATAAGCAAGGGAGGGGGTGTTCATTATGGAATTGAGTTTAAAAAATAGATTTTTTGCAATTGTAGGCTTGAGTCTTATTTTCACTCTAACTCTAACAACTATGATTTTATTGACTCTTGAACCAGTTACACCTTTTGCAAATCTAGTAGCAAACTATCCTCAAATACCTGGCTGGGCTATAACTTCTGTTAGTGCAATTCTAAATGCAGCAGGTACAGTGGGTGCTGTTGCTGCTGTCTTAGGTACTTTTGGACTTGGTGCTATTGCTTCATTGGTCATTAGTTATGCTAGAAAATACGGAGTGAAATACGCTATTTCTTTCTAAAAAAGATTTAATAGAGAAGGTGTAACAGCCTTCTCTATACACCTTTAAAATGGAAGTGTTGTAAATGCATAAATATTTAACATATACAAAAATCTTGTTAATCAATGATTTAAGAAGACATCATCGGAAAGATGCTCTCATTTTTGTATTTTTTGCTTTTTTATACATAATAACACCACTATTACTAGGTATATTAACTCCTTTTTTCTTTAAGGATTTATCAATAATTTATTTATCGCTGTTTATATTTATGTTTACAGTTAATATTGATAAGAGTTTGATGAGAATACTTTTCTCCTCTGATAAAAAACAGATGGCTATTTTAAAAGTTCATCTAGATCAATATATTTTCGGCAAAGATATGAGTAAGTTTTTCAGCACTATTGTGGGTGTATTATTCTTCATTTTAGGGTCTTACTTAGCAAATTTAATTATAAATGGGTACGAGGGAGCTTTTACAATAGCAGCTCTGGCCGCCACTTCTTTTATTTTTGGTTACTTACTTAGATTACACGTCTTGTTGCTACTTTCTAATCCAAAGTTTTTCTCAATTTCATCGAGCATTGGTTATATAACTACAGGCCTCATTGCTCTATGGGTATTCACTGTATTTAGATTCAATTTATTAACAAATTCTTTATCTAGTTATTCAATATATTTTATTTTAATCTTCACATTCATTAGTTTATTGTTATTGATGAATTGGAAGAGAAATGTTCGTAATGTACCAATTTTTAATTCCCAAAAAGAATTAAAAGAAAAACGAACAAGAACATCTAGAGAGTTTAATCATATTTTGTTTTATGAAATTACACTTCTCATGAGAAATCCTCCTATTCAATGGTCAGTATTATTATTTATATTAACATTATCTGGGGGGTTATTTGGTCTCATTCTTTATGGTGTTAATACAAATCAACTTGAAACATTGAATATAGAAAATGATTTTTTATTTATTTTTAGTGTAATTTTTCCAATGATTATTATATCGAATGCCATACAACCATATGTCTCTTTTGATATTGATGGCCCCATTCTTCCTTTGAAACAGAATCTACCTAACTTAGTGAAAAATAAAATTAAAAATAAGATTATTTTATCTATTATATTACACTTGTTTTTTTGTATTTTATATATCATTTTTTCAAGCTTTGTATTAAAACTAGATCAGCCTTTTTACGTGATGATTACTTTAATAAACACTTGCATTCTCGTCAGTATTTGTACTGTCGGTTCTACTGTTGTATTTCCTTATTTTAATTGGGAATTTGTTTATCAAGTTCCAAGTTCTCTTAGTAAATTGACTTTAAATATTTGTTATGGTTTCATTCTAGCTTTATCAGTGATTTCCTCATACAGCACAGTATATTTCATTTTAACAAATTCTGTTATGGCTGCTTGTTCATTCATCATTTTATTTTTAATGATTAAATTTTGGGATAGAACAATCAATAAAAACTACAAATCATTTAAAACATTATTTGAGTGAGGGATTGTATGTTATCAATTCATGGTCTAATTAAAGAATACAAAGAGTCTAACTTTAAAGTTATGATCCCTGAGATGCATTTCCAAGAGGGTAGAATAATCGGACTATTAGGTAAAAATGGTGCTGGAAAAACGACTATTTTAGAAATGGTAGCTGGATTAATAAATCCTGATGAAGGTCAAATATTAATAAATCATAAAAAGCAAAATTTTTCTTCTGTCGGATATATGGAAGACGATCCAACTCTATTTGAAAACTTAACCTGTTTTGAACTTGTAAAATATCAATCTATGCTTGTAGAAGAACCTTTAGAAAATGGACAAATCAAGGATTTATTGAGCAAATATGGATTAGAAGAGCAAATTCACCGCCGTTCCTCTGCTCTTTCAAGAGGCATGAGACAAAGAATGTCTTTTATTTTAACAATATTACATCATCCAAACATTATTTTATTAGATGAGCCATTTACAGGTCTTGATCCTACAAACATGGCTGACATGAAAAAACATTTAAGAAATTTCAGAGATGCCAACAAAATCATTTTGCTCTCCACACATATCATTCAATTTGCTGCAGACTTATGTGATGAAATCCTTTTTATTGATAATGGTAGTATTATTCACTCAGAAAAAAAATCTTCAGGAGTGACTTTTCATGAAGATCAACTCGAAAAGAAATTTTTTGAAAAATTATCTTAAAAATTTTTCAGTTTTTATCATACTATTTTTAGGAGGTTTTAGTTTAAGTATTTTTGCTTCAACATTTATAGATAGTATAGATTTTAAAAACAACATTGAGATTCATAGCTATCTAGAAATTTTTTTAAATAACCTTTTTGTGTCACTCCTAATATTAATATCTGGAATAGTTAGTTTAGGTTTGTTATCTAGCATGATTATTTTTCTAAATGGTTTTTTCCTAGGTGCATTTTTTATATCGTATACCTATATATATGGAATTGATATAGCATTATACTATATTATTTTCCACGCTCCGATGGAGATTGTCGGTTTGTTCCTTTTTTATTTTGTCTCTTTTGATATATCAAGACAGATTATAGGATATATCATATCTAAAAACAAAATTTCATTTAAAACAAAAGGGAAAATCTATGCTAGTCAGCTTATAACCGGCGTTTTCTTATTATTTATTGCTTCGATGATTGAATTTTATTTTATAAAAATTTGATATTGTTAAAGGGTGCTATTATGAAAAAACACATTTTATTAGTATGTATGCTTTCTGGTATAATAGCTTTCATCCTTTCTATAATAAAAATGGATGAAATAAACAAAAACCTACTGGAACTACAACTTGATGGGAATCAAGATGTAATTGAAATTAGTAAGTGGATAGGTATTTCACTTGCTGTGATTGGAGAAATATTCAAGCCAATGGTTGAGGTTTTATTTTTTTCATTAGTCATTTTTTTAAGTTTTATCATTTTCGGAATAAAAGATTCCTATAAAAATATTTTTAAAAAAGGGATATTAGCTTACTATTACATTTTGCTAGGCAACTTGATTGTTATTATTTTATACCTACTAAAAGTATCTAATGCTGAACGAACGATTACACTTCCATTTTTATGGAACATCAATATTTTCGTCATAGTATCATTTAGTGTGTGGTGCTATTCTTACGTAAAAAATCAAGAAAATAGAAGCTATAAATTTTTCATTCCTTTCGTTTTATTATTCTTATTTTCATTAGCCATATCAGCGTTTTCAAGTATGATTCCTCAGTAAAAAACGACCCTATTGATGGGTCGTTTTTTCTTAATTGTTGATCAATTGCTGCTTGGCTGTAAGCTCAATGACATGTCTCATCTCTTCTGCAAATTGCTCAAGGTGTGTGTTGATATACATGTGGCCTCCATCGAAATTAGTGCGCTCGATGGTTTTTGCCCATTTTAGCCAGCCGCTTGCATCCTGCATGCATTTCTCATCTTGCTTCCCATTGAATAAATAAACAGGTGTGTCGATGATCGATTGATCTGTGTGCTGGAAGGTTTCCAGTGCCCGGTAGTCTGCACGTAAGGACGGTGTAAAGTAATCCATCATTGGTTTGTTCTCTAGTAATTCCTTTGGAATCCCGCCCATTTCGGCAATATGCTGTACAAATGCTTCGTTGGATAAATGCGTCAGCATCTGCCGTTTTGTTTGCGGGGGCTGAATGGCTGAGATCACCACTGCTGCAGGATAAATTCCTTCCTTTTCTAGCAGCTGGGTTAGTCTGTATACCACAAGCCCACCCATTGAATGTCCGAACAGAATAAATGGGCGGTTCAATTTGTTCGTGAGTCCTTCTTTGTACAGCTCTGCCAGCCGGTCAATGCTTGATTCAAGCGGCATGAGATTGGTGCCGTGCCCTGGGGGCTCTGCTGCTGTGATTTCGGCCACGTCTTTTAGCTGTTCAAAGAGCGGACGGTATGAGGCGGAATATCCGCCGGCAAAAGGAAAACAAATAAGCTGAATGAGATCTGATTTTTTTTCAAAGGTTTTCAATAACTGATTCATACGTCTTTACCCCTTTATAATCGTTTGAAGAATCCGTGCCAGTTCATCTGCCTGCGGTCTTTTCATCATGGTGACATGGTCGCCTTTGATGTGGTAATACGAGCACGACTCTTTCGTATAAGCCTCCCAGTCTGCGAACTTCTTCTGGAAATCGCTTGCGTGATCACTGCTTTGGACAATATAAAATGGCACAGGGAATGGTTCTTTTTCTAATTCAATGGCTTGTGACATGATCGTATTATGCGTTTGCATTTGCAAATATTTATCTAAATATTGATCATTCATGAATTGATGAACAACTTCATCCTTTTCTGCCTCTTTGAGAATTTTCTGCTTCACTTCTTGGAAGGTCAATCCTTGTAAAGCTTCTGGCTGAATGCCGACCAGATTCCCCATTCCAAGGACAAGCGCGAGCATTTTCACTTCTTCTTCGTTCATATCGGCATGAAGTGCCTGATCTGCCTCATCTCTTAGCACTGGCACCGTATCTAAAATGATGAGCCCTTTCGGTGCTTTCCCTGCATGGCAGAGCCGCTGATTCATTCCGTAGGCAAGATGCCCGCCCATTGAATGCCCTGCGAGATAGTCAATCCCCGGACGGTAGAACGTCTCAATAGCTTCAATAAAAAGGGTTACAAGCTCCGTGTAATGGAGGAATTGCGGCTCTTCATCCTCATATAGGCCAGGAGACTGCAAGGCATACACAGCACCTTGATGTGTCATGAGCTTAGTAACATCAATATAGCCCATCACCGTTCCACCAGCAGGCGGTGCAAAGAATATTCTCGGTTCGGCTGGATCGCCTTTTTTCAGCTCGATCACGTAGTCCTTCGGAGACCTTTCGACGTTCTCAGCGGCTTCTGGCACTGCGTCCAAATGTGCGGCTAATTGCGCAGGCGCCGGGTGCATGAAAATCCATTTTGGATCAACTCGAACACCTTTTTCTTTTAATTTGGCCACAGCCTGAATACTCATAATGGAATCGCCGCCCAAATCAAAGAAGGAGTCATACATACCTACTTGCTTCACACCAAGCACTTTCTTGAAAGCGGCGACAATCCGCTCTTCCGTTTCGGTGACCGGTTTGTCGTCATCATGTGAAAGGGTGATTGTTTCTGTTGGCTCTGGCAGTGCTTTTTGATCAACCTTCCCGTTCGTTGTCACCGGCATTTCATCCAGTACGACAAAGTAACTTGGAATCATATAGCCTGGCAGGCTTTCCTGCAAAAAGGCTTTCCAGCTCGGAACAGGGTTTTCTCCATCTGTCACAAGGTAGGCCGCCAGCCGTTTTGAGCTGCCATACGTTTTGGCGATGACTGTACATTCTTTGATTTGTGGATGCTTGAGCAGGGCTGTCTCAATTTCTCCGCATTCAATACGGTAGCCTCTAATTTTCACCAGGTGATCCTTTCGGCCGAGATATTCAATGGTGCCATCTGACCGCCATGTACCAAGGTCGCCTGAACGATACAGCTTGTCTCCCTTTAGTTCAGGAAAAGGATTGTCAATAAACCGCTCCTTTGTCTGCTTTGGATCATGAAGGTAGCCTTTCGCAAGGCCGGTTCCGCCGATATAAATTTCTCCTTTGACGCCTGCTGGTACTGGATTGAGCGCTTCGTCTAGTATGACAACAGTTGAGTTCGACACCGGCACACCAATTGGAACTGATTTTGCGCCTGCTGGCACGTGTGTGACTTGATGTGTTGTGGCTAATGTCGTGTTTTCTGTTGGACCGTAAGCATTGACAAGCACACCTTCCATATGCGGCAGTGCCTTTCGTGCATGCTCACTAGACATGGCTTCCCCGCCAACGAGTAATGTGCGGTAGCCTGCCACACTTTTTGGATCGTGCTCCACCAGTCGATTAAATAAAGTGGTTGGCAGACAGTTGGCTGTCACTTGATACGTTTTGATGAATTGCGTTAATTCTTCCATATTCAGTGCTGCATATTTTGGGAGCAGAATCAGCTGACCGCCATTCAGCAGCATTCCCCATAATTCAAATGTAAAGGCATCAAAAGCATAGTTTGAGAGCTGTAGCATTTTGTCATCTGGACCGAGCTTGATATAGTTTGTTTCTCTAACCAAGCGGACAACTCCTGCATGAGGGAGCATCACGCCTTTTGGTGTACCTGTTGAGCCTGATGTGTAGTTGACATAGGCTATCTGGTCTTCACCTATGATGGATGCTTCTCTTTGATACACTGCATTTGTTTCTGGTATTGGCTTGTCCATGTCAATCTTTGTACCTGTAAAGTCTACTAGACGATCTGCAAGATGAGACTGAGTGATGATCACATCGCTTTGCGTATCACGAACGATGAGACGGATGCGTGCATCAGGATATTCAGGTGACATCGGAACATATGCAGCACCAGATTTGATGATTCCTAGTACCGACACAATCATGTCAAAGGAGCGATCAAATAGCATCGGTACAAGGGATCCTGGTCCAATTCCTTTTGACTGCAAGTAAGCAGCAAGCTTTGTCGCCTTCTTATCCAAGGCTTCATACGTCATGTGTTCATCCATATAGGACAAGGCAATACGATAAGGATCACGCTTCACCTGTTCTTCAAACAATTCTTGAAGCGTCCGCTTTGGATATGGCGTATCTGTTTGATTTTTTCCTAGAATCATGGCCGCCTGTTCTACTTTGTCCATTAAGCAATAATCAGCAAATGTTCGCTCAGGCTGTGCCGTCATGCCATCTAGCACATGGAGATAATAGTTCATATAACGATGAATGGTCTCTTGATCAAATAAATCCGTATTGTATTCCACATGAATCGACAGCTGCTCTTCCTGTTCAAATATATGAAGGGTGAGATCAAATTTAGATACTGTATGATGGACCATCACATGTTCACTTGTCAGCCCTTTAAGGTTTACATCGAGCGAATCGGTGACATACCCCATAGCCGCCTGAAAAATAGGTGACCGGCTTAAATCTCGATCTAACGAAAGGTCATCGACAAGCTTGTCAAATGGATAATGCTGATGCTCAAACGCTTTTAACGTCATCTCTTTCACGTTTTCCAAGAGATCAGCGAACGTCTCTGCTGTTGAGACGTCCTGTCTCAGCGCAAGTGTATTCACAAACATCCCAACAAGCTTCTCTGATTGCTTGGCATCCCGGCCCGCGATAGGCGATCCAATGATGATATCCGTCTGTCCGGACAGCTTGTGAAGCAGGACGTAGTACGCGGACAGCATCGTCATGAACAAGGTCGTGCCCTGCTTTTTGGACAAAGCCTGCAAGCGTCGGATAAGCGGTTCATCCAGTACAATTTGCTCTGTAGCACCGTTAAATGTTTGAACCGGCGGACGAGGACGGTCAAACGGCAGCTCCAGCACTGGAAGTTCACCTTGTAACGTATTGAGCCAATAGGTTTGGTCTTTTTGATGATGCTTTAATTGTTCATTCTCCCAATGTACATAGTCTGTCCATTCGATTTCTAAGGCTGGGAGCTGCGGCGTTTCATCTGCAAGCAGTGCGTCATATGCCACTTCTAATTCCTGAATGAGCAGGCTGAGTGACCATGCATCTGAAATGATGTGGTGCTGCGCGCAAAGGAGATAATACTCCTCCTTGCCCATATCTACTATCGTCCACTGCGCAAGAGGCCCTCTTTCTAAATCATAGACACGTTCTGCCTCTTGCTGAATGAGCTGCTTGAGTCTTCTCGCTCTTGTTTTTTCATTAAATAACGAGAAATTTGCCACTGTCACAGATGGCGGAAGGTCTTCACGAATGAGTTGAACCGGCTTGCCGCCAAGTGATTTAAATACTGCCCGAAGTGCTTCATGCCGTTTTGTTAAAAGACCAATCGCTTTTGTTAATGCTTGAATGTGTAATGGTCCTGTCAGCTTCCAAGCACCTAATATATTGTAATGATGGCTCTTTTCTAATGTGGATAAGAACCAAATACGCTTCTGAGCATGAGACAGTTCATAGCTTGTTTGCTTTTCAAGCTTTGGAATTTCAGCCTCCTGAACGGCTGGCGCCCCTTTGATGTCATCAACCATTTGCGCAAGATGTGCCAGATGTTTGCTTTCAAATAATATTTTTAAAGGCGCCTTCATTGAAAATACATGATTGATCCGGGAAATGGTTTGAGTCGCTTTTAGTGAATGTCCGCCAAGGTCGAAGAATTGATCCTCTTTGTACACGCGATCTACATCTAAAATGTCCTGCCATATGGCGGCAAGAACCTGCTCTGTCTTCGTTTCTGGTAATTGCTTTTCAAGACTTTGTCCATTTTTGTGATGATTCAGTTTGAGGGCTTCATGATCAATAAAGCCATCTTGTTTTTTCGGTATTTCCTGTACTTGCTGAATGTCCCATTTGCCTGCTGCGGCGCTCGTGATCTCTTCAACATGCACTTCTTTGCCAGGCTGAACGGTGTAAAAAAGCTTTTTCTCAAAGACCGGTATTGGAGCTGGCTGAAGATACCCGGCGATGTCTGGGTTTGCTCCGTCCAGACCAATAAATAGATGCGCTTCATTGAGCCGGACACCTAAACATAATGAATGGAGACCTTGTTTCTTTCCAATCAATTGAAATCCCTTGCGAACGGTGAGAGCTGCTCCGGTATGCCCCTTAGACAAACCGAGATTATCCCACATACTGAAGTTCAAAGAGATTGCTCGTCTTCCTTCTTGAAAGGTGAGAGCGTGCGCGAGTCCATCTAAAAAGCTGTTGGCCGCAGAGTATGCCCCAAATGTTGTGCCGCCAAAAAAGCCATTGACCGATCCAAAAAAGACAAACGGTACTGTCGGATCATACTTAAAGGCTTCCTGCAGGACCCATGCCCCGTCTGCTTTCCCTGACATTTCTTTTGTGAAATCCTCTTCTGACGTATGAGCCAGTGTATACTTGTCCGCCTGCTGAAAATGCTCAGACACATTACCAGCACCGGCCAAATGCAGCACACCCCGGATCGATTGTCCAAAATGCTTTTCTGCTTGATAAATCGCCTGTTCGACGTCACGTAAGTTGGTCACATCTGCTTGGATATAAATGACGTCACCAACATCTTTTAGCTGTGAGAAGGCTTCTTTCTTTTCCAAGCTGTCTTCCAGAGATGTCCGTCCAATCAATACGAGCTTTAAGCCAAATTGGAGCATCTGCTTAGACAGCTCAAACCCAATTCCGCCAAGTCCTCCAGTCAATAAATAAAGACCTTCATATTCTAAAAATCCTCCTGTTTGAGGCGCTTCAATCATATTGACTTTTTCCAGCTTTGGTACGAATCTGTCCCCATTTCGGTAAGAAACCTCTGCTTTTATATGAATCGCAGACAATTCTTCCGCAATATGCTTGGCATCCTGTTCTACATCCTCCGCTTCAATATCAAGATGAGACACCTCTGCTCCTTCCCATTCTTGCGGAATGGTTTTTAGCAGACCGACAAGCGTCGTTTTCTCCACATGAAGATCGTCTCCAGGCTTCACAAATTGACCGCCTTTTGTCACAACGACAAGACGGATGGGCTCTTTATTTGCTTGTCGCAATGCTTGATACAAGTACAAAATGGATTGACCCGTGCTGGCATGCAGCTCTTTGAACTGCGCAGGATCCACGATGTCTTCTTTGCCTGACACATTCCACAGATGGAGCATGCGCCCGGTCTTTAGTTCATCTGCTTCAAGTGCGGCAACGAGCCTGACGTAATCCCCCTTGATTCTCGGATTTATCTGGTACATCCCTTTGGACAGACGCAAAAATTCATGCCCTTTTCTCACAGAAATATATGGCTGTTTCTTTTGCTCAAATTGTGCGTAAAGCGATTGATAAAGTCCTTTTTCATCCTCGAAAACGAGAACATGGTCAGCAAAAGGCTGAGTTGGACCGATATGCTCCTTAGCCCAAATGCGTTTGAAAAACCAGTCTGGGAGTGTTTGTTCATTTTCAGAAGCAAGATCCAGTGCCTGTTCAATGTCACGGAATGCTCCATCTTTTAGTGCTGCGCCTAACTGGGCACGCTGGATTTTCCCACTCTCCGTTTTTGGAAATTGGTCTTTTTTCACCGGAATGATGTGATCGGGCTCTATTCCGATTTTTCGAATGATGGCCTCTCTCATCTGTTGAATTATCGTGATTTGTTCCTCTATTGAATCCCTTTGTGAGACAAAAAAGACGGCAAGCGTGTCATTGCTTGATTCGGGATTATAAATGCCGTACGCAGCGGCAAAGGTGACTTCAACCCCGTCCACCTCTTCAACAACCGCTTCAATTTCGTAATTCAAATAGTTAGCGCCGTTGATAACAATGATGTCTTTTTCTCGACCTGTCAGAACGAGACGCCCTTCATGAATAAAACCTAAATCCCCTGTGTGAAACCAGCCGTTTTCCGCAAAAACTTCTTGATTGGCTTCTTCATTTTGATAGTAGCCCATCATAATTGTTGGACTCTTCACTTGCAAGCGCCCAACCTGATCTTCTGGCAGCACCTCGTGATGCTCATCTACAATTCGAATCCATACAGAAGGAATCGGCGTGCCGACTTCTGTAAACGTCATCTTGTTCGGATGATCGTGCGTCACATATTCGATCTCACTTGTTAACGAGGTCTGATCGATCGTCAGCTGTCCATCCTGTTCACTGTTCCGCATAAATTTCTTTGACTGAACAATGGCTGAGGATGTTTCTGACATGCCGTAAGCAGGTACCATCGCATGACGGCTTAATCCGTGCTGACTCATGATATGCATGAAGCGCTGCGTGACTTTCGGAACAACCGCTTCGGCTGCATTCATGATATAAGTCAGAGTAGACAGGTCCCAGCTCCCCTTACGAATGTCGTCCTCATATTCATTCATCATGGCAAAAGCAAAGTTTGGGGCCCATGTTCTTGTGACACCGTATGTTTCTACCCAATCCAGCCACACCATCGGCCGCTCGATAAATTGATCGATGGATGGACTAATCTGCTGGCAGCCAAGGTAGACGTCATGTACATGAAACATGACAATTCCACCAACATGATCAAGCGGCATCCAGTTAAGCGACACATCCTCATGTGTAAAGCCGTTTACCTGCTCAAAAGCAATAATTCTAGATAAAATGCTTTGATGATGATGACGGATACACTTTGGAACACCCGTACTTCCTGAAGACAGGAGCTGCAGCACAGGCTCATCCGGCTCCGGCTCATAATGCTGTTCATCTGGTTCATACGCCAGCAATGCTTCAATTGTTAAGATAGGCATGACCTTTGCTTCAAATGTCTCGCGCAGCCCAGCAATGTCCTCAGCACTTGCTTCATTCGTAATAATGAAAGGTTCATTTTGCAGCTGAAACACGCCCTTCAGCTTATTCACACCTTGATTCATTTCATCATAAACAGGAGGCACAGAGACCGGGGTCGGAATGATTCCTCCGAGAATACAGCCCCAGAATACCGTGATAAAATCTTGATGATCTTTCAATTGAAGTAACACTTGATCGCCGTTTGTCAGTCCTGCTGCCCTTAAACCAGACAGAACCCGTTCAGCGCTTGTTAGTAATTCAGGATAGGTTTGGGTCAACGTACGCCCGTCTTCTTTCATATAGGTCACCCCGCGGTCTGGTGACATAAAGGCTGATCGAATCAGCACCTCTGTCAGTGTGACAGGTGTGCCTGGTTTTTTGATCACATCTCCGCCATACACAAGTGCGGGCGGCTTCTCATGGACAGATGATGGTTTTGTTTCGCTCGCTTCACTTTTCGAAAGCGGTACATTCCCTTGGGTACGCTGTCGATCAGGAAACAGATCATCTAAGTGATAGGGCGTTCGTTTTTCTGGCTGACTTTCAATGAAAGCAGCCGCTTCCTCTACACCATCTATAGCTTTGGTGCGCTCTTCTATCTTTCTTAATTCCTCTTGATCTATGATTTCAATTGAAAGCAGTGCCTCTTTGTCGACTGCTCCACTTTCTGTCTTTGGCAAAGAAGGTAATAAGACGAGAGCGGCTGGCACTTCATGAGGATGAAGCGGACCTTTCATCAGATCCTCTCTTGTCAGCGAAGGGTCCTTCGCCTGTGCAAATAGCACAAGCGATAGACTGCCTTCTTGATTTTTCTTCGGAATGATTGCACATTCCTTAAGCGGAAAATGAAGCATCATGACTTGCTCTAATGCTTTGAGATCCATTCGTTTTCCGTTGATTCTGACGATATGATTTGCTGCATGTCCTTTTCGTCTACTTACTAACATCGTTTCTTCTCCTCCTACATCCAATCCAAAATCTGAATCTTGTTTTCTTCAGTCCAAACGCCGACATCCCCTGTCGGATAGAGGTATTCGCCAGTTTGATGTTTGAATGGGTGCAGAATTTTATGCGTCTCCATCCAATCGGCAAGCTCCCCGCAAAGTGCTTTGATGTCCTTTGCACCGATAAAAATATCTCCAGGAAATCCTACCGGCATGAGCTGATGCGCTTCGCTCAGGACATATATTTCCGTTTCACAGGAAGGATCATGCACACCTGAATAGACCTCTTCTTGATCTGGGTACAGCACGCTGACTTGTGCATTTTTCGCCCAATCGGTGATCATCCGCTCTTTTTCTTCATTCGTGACGATCGTGAAGGAAGAGAGGGGTGTCTCCATTTGTTCTGTCATCGCTTCAAGTGTGTGGATCAGCTGCTGCATCAGCGATTGTATTTGCTTTTCTGTATATTGATTGAAGCGGTATGTGACCCGCAGCTCCAGCGTCTCTCCCGGAACTGCCACAAGGGTCAGGTCATAGTTCGTTTCTTCATGACTCGCAATGTCTAAAATGCGTATACCGTAAGGCTCGATAGATTCAATCGGATAGTTTTCAAACACGACAATACTGTTAAACAATGAATCTCCATTCGGGATGTGAGTCAGCTGCTGAATATCTGGCAGTACGGTATATTCGAATTCCCGCATCTGAAATACTGTTTCCTGCGTATGTGCCAGCAGCTTGGAAATGGTCCACTCTGGCGTGATCGGCAAACGGAGCGGCAATGTGTTAATAAAGAGCCCTGTCATACTTTCAACCTGTGGTAAGTCCGCCGGCCGTCCTGATACTGTCACTCCGAACACGACATCCTCTGATCCTGAATGAAGATGCAAAAGCAGCCCCCACGCTGTTTGAATCAGGGTGCTCATTGTCACCTTCTGCGTGCCTGTCATCTCTTCGAGTTTCTGCTGCATTTCGGGCGTTAGTTTGATACTTAGCTGATCAACACCTGCTTCTTGATCCGAAGCTGGCCCGTCTTCTCCTGGAAGCGGTGTAGCCTCCTCTACTCCTGACATATAACCTTTCCAGAACTCTAGCGCCTTCTCTTGATCCTGCTTTTGCAGCCACTCGATAAAATCTTTATATGGACGTACAGCAGGAAGATCCACCTCCCGTTCATCCACAAGAGAGCGATACAAAGAAAAGGATTCTTCAATAAAACTGAACAAGCTCCAGCCATCAATTAAAATATGATGAAAGCTAAAAACAAACGTGCATGTGTTTTCATCACGATGGAATAAAGCAATACGAATCAGCGGTTCATCCGTATCTTCTAGTTTGAAATCCTTTGACCGATCTGTTTGCAAATATTGCTGAATGGCTTCCTTCTGATCCGTTTCACTCAGGTGGCGCACATCGTGCTGAGTGAGCTGAATACTTCCTTCTAATTGAATCAACTGAACAGGCTCCTTTAGCCCTTCCCAAGCAAATGTTGTCCGCAAAATCGAATGACGCTCTACTAGCAGATTCCATGCCTTTTCATAGGCTGCGCCGTCCGTTAAGCCTTCGAGTGTCATATGCACTTGACCAAAATACGCCTGTGACGCTTGATCTAATAATGCATGAAACAGCATCCCTTGCTGCATTGGAGATAGTGGATACACATCCACTACACCATCTGGAAGCTCATCGATTTCCTTTTGCGTCAGCTGAACCATTGGAAAATCAGATGGCGTAAAGCCGCCTTTTGTCTCTACACAATGCGTCAGAATATCCTCCATTTTTTCTTTGAACCGTTCAGGTAACAGGCGCACCTCTTCATACTGAAGCAGTTCACGATGGATCATAAAATTCATCTGAAGCTGACCGTTCACAACATATCCGTACACATCGATCAAATGCTGTCTTTCTGCTTTTGGATCATGTACAAGTCCATTTCGTTCATCTGCTAAATAAAGATGTGCTTCACCGTCTATTTGATCTAACTGTCCAAGATAATTAAAGCTCATCTGCGGCGCTGCCTTTTTGAGTAAACGAGATGCTGTCATGTATTGAAGCAAGCCATAGCCGATTCCCTTTTGCGGCACAGCTCTTAAGGTTTCTTTAACATCTTTGATTTGTCTCTCAATATCGGTTTGAATAAAAGGAATAAAAATAGGATAAGAGCTTGTAAACCATCCGACTGTTCGTGACAAATCCATCTGTTCAAATAAATCCTCGCGTCCGTGCCCTTCTAACGTGATGAGCAGCGGCTTTCCAACGGCTTGCGTGAGTCCGGATAAGAGTAAATCGTTTACCTCTGTTCGGTACGCTTGTGATGCCTGCCTTAGTAAAATATCTGTTTGATCCTTCGTCAATTGAATAGACAAAATCTCTGCATGTTCTTCTATATTGAAAAGTGCAGGTGTTTGAAAAGGAGAACCCTCTTCCTCTTGGCTCGTGATCTTTTGCCAAAAAGGAACCTGCTCTTGTAATTGATCGGTTTGTGCGTATTCATAAAGAGCATCTGCCCACTGCTGATAGGACGCAGTTTTCTTTGCAAGCGCGATTTCCTGCCCTGCCGCAAGCTGCTTCAGTCCATTTAATAGGTCTTCCTGTATGATGCGCCATGAGATTCCATCCATCACAAGATGATGGGCAGCGATAAAGAGTTCAGACGTACCATCACTTGTGTGAAAAAGAATGGCTTTGATTACTTCTCCCCGCTCTAATGACAACGTTTCTTGACAAGCGGCGGTCTCCATGCGGATTTGTTCCACCGCTTCCTCATGAGAAACACCCGTCAAATCAAAGAAGGTGACACAAGGGATGATGCCAGGCGCACGAATGGTTTGAATCCACGAGCCATCTGCTGCTTTTGTATAAACCGCTCTCAGCATATCGTGATGATCGACAATTTTTGAGAGAACCTGTATCAGCTGCTTTAGCTGTATGGATTGCTTGAATTCCATATGCGCTGATAAATTCCAATAATCTTGGTTTGTCATTGATTGCTCAAAGAACCATGATTGGATTGGAAGCAGACGAACAGCTCCTGTGACAGGCGACTGATCATAGAACGCAGCAGCATCTGACCTTTTCATAGCAAGTGCCAGCTGTGAAATCGTCTGTTTTTCAAATACATCTCTCGGCTGAATGACATAGCCTTCCTGTGCTAAGCGCGCCACCATTTGTATGACAATAATCGAATCCCCGCCAAGCTCAAAGTAGTTATCGTGTACACCAATCGAAGGAGTACCGAGCAGCTGAGTCCATACTTTTTCCAGTACGCGTTCTTCCTCACTGAGTGCGCTGTCAGCCGGTTTCTCCACTTTTTCCTGTTTCCACTCTGGCGGCGGGAGACGTTTTTGGTCTACCTTGCCATTTGCCGTGAGCGGGAGTTCGTCCAGCTCTATTAATAGGCTTGGCACCATATAATCTGGCAGTATTTCTTTTAATTGATGGCGAATGTGTTGCGTGGTGATGCTGCCCTTTTGGACAAAATAACCGATCAATCGCTTGTGACCACTCTCATGCTGATGCGGAATGACCGCACATTCTATGATGTCTTCAAAGCGCAGCATGGCGGCTTCAATTTCTCCGCATTCGACGCGGTGTCCGCGAATTTTTACTTGATGATCGATTCTTCCAAGGCAGTCAATGATGCCGTTTGGCAGCCAGCGGCCCATATCGCCTGTTTTATATAAACGCGCTCCTTCTTGGAAAGGATGCGGGATAAATGATTGCGATGTTTTTTCTTCATCTCCAAGGTATCCGAGTGCAAGCCCTGTACCGCCTACGTAGATCTCTCCAATGACACCTTGCGGAACCGGCTGCAGCTGGTCGTCTAGTACATAGGCCTGTGAATAAGCAATTGGCTGACCGATAGGAACCAAGGTCTGCCCCTCATCCACTGCCCCAATGTGATGCACACAGGAGAACGTCGTATTCTCAGTTGGTCCATAGCCGTTTAATAGGCCTTCAGGTAAATACGGTAGCGCTTTACGGATATGAGCAGCTGACAAAGCATCACCACCGACCAATAAGGCGTCAAATCCACTTAAAGCTTCTGGATGTTCCTCTGTTAATCGGTTAAACAGCGGTACTGTCAGAAATCCTGTTGTGATCTTGTAAGATGTCAGCGTGTCAGCCAGTGTATCCATTGATAAGATCGTATTTCGATCGGTCAGTATCAGCCTTCCGCCGTTGAGCAGGGCTCCCCATATTTCATACGTAAAGGCATCAAAGGAGAAGCTCGCGATTTGCAAAATACGCGTTTGTTCATTAAGGGTGACATAATCTGTTTCACATACAAGCCGGATGACCGCTTGATGCGGAATTAAAACTCCTTTTGGCTGACCGGTTGATCCTGATGTGTAATTGATATAAGCGAGTCCATCAGGTTTTAAAGCAGCAGACTTGAGTTCTGCCTCTGATAAAAACTCTTCATACCCCTGATCAAGACAAATGAGCTCGGTTTGACTGATCGAGACTTGTTTCAGCCATTCATTTTTTGTCAGTAACAGCTGAATACCTGTATCCCTCAGCATATAATCAATGCGTGCATCTGGATATTCAGGATCAATTGGGACGTAGGCCCCGCCTGCTTTCACAATCGCCAGCACCCCAAAAATCATTTCAGGCGACCTGTCAATTAGAAGCCCTACTGGTTCATGCGGCTTCACTCCTCGCTGCTGCAGATAAGCGGCAAGCCGGTCGACTTTCTCTTGTAACTCCTGATACGTCCACTGTTTTCCCCCAGATTCGAGGGCGATCGCATGAGGTGTCTTTTTCACCTGCGCTTCAAACCGTTCTGTGATGAGAAGCGGGCCTGCTGGTTGTTCTGTGCTGCCGCTCCATTCATAGAGCAGCTGATCCCTCTCTTTCTCTGGCAGGTAATTCATTTGTCTGATTGGCTGTGCTGGATTTTCACAAATACACGCAAGCAGCTGCTCGTAGTAACGAAGGAACCGTTCCATCGTGTCGTCAGAAAATAAGTCTGCATCATACTCCAGTTTTAATTGAAGACCCTCCGCTCCTTCAAAAACAAACAGGGATAGATCGAATTTGGCCGTATCATTATCTTCAATGGCTAAAACGGATGTCGCCTCACCCATCGGAGAAGCTTCAAGGGGCAGGTTTTGCAGAACAAACATGACCTGAAACAGCGGCTGCTTGCCAGCCTCACGTACAATATTCAGCTCATCTACCACCATCTCAAACGGCACATCCTGATGCGCATAGGCGCCCATTGTTGTTTCCTTCACTCGCTCTAATAGCTCTGTGAAAGCTGGATTGCCGCTATGATCAATCCGAAGTGCCAGTGTATTCACGAAAAATCCGATGAGCTGCTCCATCTCCGTCCTATTTCTCCCGGCAATGACGGATCCAATGACAAACTCATCCTGTGAAGACAATCGATGCAGCAAAGTAGAGAAAACCGAAAGTAATGTCATATAAAGGGTGCTGTCTGTTTTCTGAGAAAGGGCAGCCAACTGGTCAGACAGCGGCTTCGACAAGCGGTATTTTTTCGTTTTTCCCCTATAGGATTGAACGGCCGGACGCGTGTAGTCATACGGCAACATCAACTCTTCCACAGGTACCGCAAATTGCTCCTTCCAATAGGAAAGCTGCTTCTGCAATGTTTCTCCCGTCAAATACTCCTTCTGCCAAAGTGCGTAATCTGCATATTGAATCGGCAGCGGTGAGAGATCAGGCTCTCTCCCTTCGATGATCGCTGTATACCATTCGGACAGCTCCTTTGCAGCAATGCCAATCGACCACCCATCTGACACGATGTGGTGAATGGACATCAGTAGCAAATGATCTGTGTCTGACAGCCGAATCAGTTTCGCGCGAAAAAGTGCATCATGCTCTAAGCGGAAAGGTGTGCCCGCTTCTTTTTTCGCCCACTCAGCCGCTTTTTGTTCTTTTTCTTCCTGTGATGAAAGATCTGATACATCGACAACCTCAAGCGCTGGAAGAGTCATATGCTCATGTATGATCTGTACCGGTTCATCGCCGTTCATTGCAAAGGATGTTCTGAGTGATTCATGCCTTTGCACCATTTGCTGCAGGCTGCGCTGAAGCACCTTCACATCTAAAGGTCCAGTCATCCGAAAGGAAATCGTATTATTGTATAATGGCAGATCAGGCTGTAATTGATAGAGAAACCACTGTCTTTGCTGAGCATAGGACATCGGAAGCTCCTGACCCTTTTCTATTTTCCGTATCGGAACCGCTTCATCGGCTTTGGCATGTGAATCAATCCAGTCCGCTAACTCTCCAAGTCTCGTATGCTCAAAAAGAACAGCGAGCGGCACGTCAAATCCCGTTTTCTGTCTAACAGCAGACAGCATTTGCGTTGCCTTGAGCGAATGACCTCCGAGTAAAAAGAAATGATCACCACAGCTGATGTTTGAGACATCAAGCAGTTCGGACCAAATATGTGCCAAAAGTTTCTCCGTCTTAGTTTGAGGTGCTCTGTCCTCAGAATCATGTCCACTTTCTTCTATTAATTCATTGAAATACACTTCGTCCGGCATCCCATCCTCTGTTTCTTTCCAGTATTCTTCAGGATATAGATGGACGGAACATTCACCTGAGAGACGAGACTGTATACACGTATAAATGGATTGATACAGCCTTTCTTCAAAAGCCTTTGTTTGATCGGTTTTGAAAAAGACATATACGGCCTGCTCTGTTTGTATTTCCCCTTGTATCATCTCTTGAATTTCCTGCTTCGACCGATCCAGCCCGATATAAATGAGAGGAGCATCTGTCATCAAGCATGCCAGCATTGTTTGAATGCCCGCCCGTTTTGGAATCGGGAAATAACCTCTTTCTTTTAGCATGCCTTTGATCATTGAGCCTTCACTCATTCCGGTCTCATCCCACATGCTAAAGCTAAAGCAATACGGCTTTACAGTAGATGTCAGCCTCTGATAATGAGCAAATTGTTCAACGAACTCATTGGCCGCGCAATAAGCGCCAACGGTCATCCCGCCCTTTAACGTTCGAGCTGACGAGCTGGAAAGGAATAAGACATTGTGCCGTTTAGAGGCTGCTTCATGAAGCGAAATCGTGCCATATACCTTCGCTTCGTACATCGCATGTAATGAAACAGACGTCATGTCACGAAGCAGTTCTTCTTGAATGATGCCAGCGAAATGAATAACGCCATGCAGCCTTTTGCCTAAAGCCGTCTCCTGTCTTGAGATCAGGGCTTCAATGGCTTTTGCGTCAGTGATGTCCACTTTTTCATAAAGAACGGTGCCGCCGCGCTTTTCCGCTAGATTCTCAAGTGAAATCAATACGTCATGCTGCTCCGCAGATAAAGCCTCTCGCGCCTTTCTTCCAACCAGCACAAGATGCGCTTGATAGGATGTCAGCAGGTGCTCACTTAGCATTCGTCCAATGCCGCCAAGCCCGCCTGTCATCACATAAAGCCCGGAAGATTCAAATGGCGGTTTCTTCACCATTTGTTCTTTTTCTAGATGAAGCGGTGTTAAAAGAGGAGTATAACGAACACCTTCGCGATAAGCAGCGATATGATGGCTTGTGTCATGTGTAAGCTCTGTCATGATCGATGATGCATGAGAACGGCCAGCATCCGGTTCTGTCAGAGAAAAATCAAGGCATCGCACCTTGATAAACGGCCATTCATGCTGAACAGCTGTCATCAGTCCTGCTGTCGTTGCTTTCTCCACATCATGTGTTTGATCTTCCGGCAAGTTCATCGCATGAGCAGAGACAAAGGTGATCTCTACCGGCTCCTCATAGGCAGCGATCGCTTTTGTTACATATAAGGCACTCATGCTGCCAGTTTTCTGTGCTTCTTTTGCCAACTCTGCATGAAGTGTGTCTTCTTGAGTTGTGTAGTTCCAAAGGTGAATGATTTGTTTCACCGAAACGCCATACGAACGGAGTGTCTCAAAGAGTTGTTCGTAGTCAGACGGCCGATTCGGGTGGATGATGAAGTGTGTATGTGTGAGTTGTGTGAATGCTTGACCCGGTTCAACCGTAATATACGTTTGTTCATTGCTTGAAAGGGATTTTAATTGATCTGCCAGCCCTAATGTGTCTGCAAAGATCACCATGTTCCCTGCTGTTTGTTTTTCAGCTTCATGAAGCGGAGCAGGTGTCCACTCCTTTTGTAAACTCCAATCAGGCAAGGTGTGTTCATTTTCAAGTCTAATGTCCAGCTCCTTGATGATTTCATCAAATTCGCCTTCCTGCCATCGCTTCTTAAGCTGTGCCCTTTCTATTTTTCCAGAGCTTGTTTTCGGAAAGGCATGCTTCTGGACAGGAATCACGCGCGATGCAGACAGCCCCATTTTTGTCGCAATATGGGATTTAATATCCTGACTTGCTCTCATGATATAAGAAGGTTCATACAGCTTCGGTGTAAAAAAGAGAATCAGCTCGTCGGATGCAGATGCTTCCATCCGGGCGGAACAGGCCGCTACAAAGCTCGTTTCGACGCCGGGTACTTCCTCTGCAATGACTTCTATTTCATAGTTGTGATAATTTTTCCCGTTGATGATGATCATGTCTTTTTCTCTTCCGGTTAATGTCAGCCTTCCTTCGTGCAGAAAACCTAAATCCCCCGTGTGAAACCAGCCGTCTGTTTGAAAGACTTCTTGATTCGCTTCGTCATTCTTGTAATAGCCCTTCATTGTCGTCGGCCCTTTAATTTGCACACTGCCAATATGATCTTCGGGAAGAAGCTCATGCTGATGATTCACGATACGAATCGTGATACCCGGAATCGGTCTTCCCAGCTCTGTAAAGCTGACGGTTCCTATCTCACGTGCCTCCGCTGGTCTTAGCTGCTCTGTGAGTGATGTTTCCTCAAAGGTTAGAACCCCGCTGCTTTCATCTCCCCGCTCTATCGCAAAAGAGAAGACAACGGCTGAAGAGATTTCAGACATGCCGAATGCCGGTCTAATGACGTCTCCCTTTAAGCCGTGCGGAGCCAGCAAGTGTAAAAATCGGTGAATCGTCTTCGGTACGACCGCTTCTGCCCCATTGATCATACAAGTCATAGCAGAAAGATCCCAAGATCCTGACGAAATGTCTTTCTCATAATCATTGATCATCGCAAATGCGAAGTTAGGCGCCCATGTTTTCGTTGCACGGTAGCGGTCCATCCAGTCAAGCCAGCGCAGCGGCTGAGCGATAAAATCATCTGTTCTTGCCCGAACCTGCTCACAGCCCGTGTACACATTGACTAGGTGAAACATCACAATACCGCCAATATGATCTAAAGGCATCCAGTCTAACGACACATCCTCTTGTGTAAACCCATTGGCTGCCACTGTTCCTTTGACATTCGCCAGCACGTTTCGATGAGAATGTTCTACGCATTTGGGCATCCCTGTACTTCCAGACGTTAAGATAAAAAAGACTGAATCATCCGGTGACGCGGGATAAGTTTCTATATCTCTTTCTAAAGAAAGCATCGGCTCAACGGCTGCAACACGTAACTTGTCTGTATGCCACAATAAAGCTAAGCCTTGCACCTCATCAATCAGCGAGTCATCTGTTAAAATGAGCGGATGCTCCAGCAGGTGCCACGCATGATGAAGTTTCTTCACGGAGGCATTCATTTCCCGATAGGTCGGTGCAGCGGACACTAGTGTTGGAACAAATCCGCCTAACACACACGCCCAAAAGGCTGTTACCATCGCATGATTGGATGAAAACTGAAAGAACACAGGATCACCCGGTTCAAGTCCTAATGCCCTCAAACCTGTCAGAACCCGCTCAGCGTCCTCCTTTAACTGCGCGTAGGATTGCGTGAGTTCATTCTCACTATTGACGATATAAGTCAGACCATTTGTCGTTTTTGCCGCCTCTGTTAAGGCGTCCTGTAAGGTTTGGGCTCCTGCGTTAACATCTAGATCCCCTCCATAGGAAAGGGCGGGCGGCATGTCCGCTAAAGCAGGGGAAGCCGTTTGCGTCTGTATCGATTCAGCTGCGGCCTCCTGCTCCATGTGATTGTCGAGAAATAAATGAGAGAGGTGATATGGCCGCGGTCGAATGGTTTTTTCACGAGAAAAAACAGCGAAGCGTTCGATTTCGTTGGTTTGTAAAATGGTTCTCTGTACATCTTGTAAAATCGTATCCATTGTTTCATGTACATTTGGTTCGTTCATAATTGATGGTTTCATATGAGTTCCTTTCCTTTTTTGACAGGCAGGGCTGCCAATATGCACCCCTGCCTGAACTAAAGTTTACAAAACGGCTTCTCTATTTTTTTGATTAATTATCTTTTGGATCAGCTGGGCATTTTGAGCTGCACATTCTTTGTTTTTGAACATGTCAGCGTGCTCACCGTAGCCTTGATAATAGCGATAAGCACCGGTCGTCGCTTCTTCCCAATGATCCATCCAATCTGGAATCTCAATTTGCTCTTCTGATTGGATGAAATCAATATCTGCTTGTATCTTTCCTTGATTCACCCCCTTAACAAATGTTTCATAATAGGCCCGCGTTTTTTGAGCAAGCGCTTCTTGAACGAGCTCTTCTTGGGCAAGTTCACTTTGCTTTGATTGATGGACAATCGCTGCGATATCGTCATCGATGGATCGTCCTTCTAAATCACTTTCTCCAATTTTCTTATAGGAATCGATCATAATGACCTTTTCCACCGTCCGTCCTGCTTGTTCAAGCGATTGAACGAGCTCAAAGGCCAGATAGCAGCCGCCAGAGTAGCCCATCAAAGTCAGCGGTCCTTCAGGCTGAAGGTGCTGGATATGATGAACGTATTGCGTCATGCGGTGATCAGCTTCAATAAAGTCAAAGGCGATCAAACGAACGCTATCAAGCGTTTTGGCGGCTTCCTGATAGATAAAGCCGTAGCCAGGTAATGGCGGAAGAGCAAAGACTGTTGAAGTTTGAGATTCATTGAATACAAGATAGCCGGCAGCTTCATGATCCTGCTGTTGAATATAACGGCTGATGGCTTCAATTGTCGGCATCTCAAACAGCAAGTGAATAGGCACCTGAACATCGAATTCCTTCGACACCTTTGATAAAAGCGACATCGCTTTTAAAGAATGTCCGCCAATCTCAAAGAAATGGTCATCTGTACTGATATCATCTCGTTCAAGCACTTCACGCCACATGACAAGCAGCTTTTGTTCTACCTCATTGGCCGGAAGCTTCACATGGCGGTTTCCTTGAGGCGCCTCTGGCTTTGGCAGCTGACGTTTATCAACTTTTCCATTTGGTGTCAGCGGCATCTTCTCAAGTCTGATCAGCTCATGAGGCTGCATGTATGCCGGAAGTTTCTCCTTCAGCCCTGACTTGATCACATCCACTTTGTCCTTCCACTCATCCTCACACGTCATATAGGCGAGCAGTCTTGTATGCTGCGACGAGCCATGCTGATCCGTTATAAGGGCAGCTTGCTTTACGCCTGGATGCATGAGAAGGTGGGCTTCAATTTCTGTCAGCTCAATTCGGTGTCCGCGAATTTTCACCTGATCGTCCACTCTGCCTGCATACTCAATCAGACCGTCTGCTCGAAAATAAGCCAAATCACCCGTACGATACAGCCTTTCTCCCGCAGCAAATGGATGTGTGATAAAGGCTTCTTTTGTCAGATCAGGACGGTTCAAATATCCCTTCGCAAGTCCTTTGCCGCTGAGACAAAGTTCTCCGACCATTCCAATCGGCTGAAGCTGTCCTTGCTGGCTCAATATATAAGCACCCGTTTGGTTAATCGGCTTTCCGATTGGAATAGAATAAGCTTCGATCGGCGGAGCTTCATCTACAGGATAATAGGTGGCGAAAACCGTTGATTCAGTTGGGCCGTAGACATTGATTAGTCTGCCTTTCCCCATGACATCAAAGGCTTTTCTCACATGCTGTACAGATGCACGTTCCCCTCCGAACAGCACCTTGCGCACACTGCGCATCCAATCAGTTTCTTCATCAATAAGAAGATTAAATAAAGCAGTTGGAACAAACATGACAGAAATGCTTTCTCTTTTAATCAGCTCCGTCAGTTCGTGCATATCTAAAATGGTGTCTTTTTTCGGCAGGACAAGCTTTGCTCCGTTTAAAAGCGCACCATATACATCAAAGGTAAAGCCATCAAATACGCTGTTGGATAGCGACAGCAGTGTATCTGTTTCTGAAATGGTTAAGTAGTTCGTATTTTTGACCACCCGGGCAATATTGGAATGGGTTGTCATGATGCCTTTTGGCTGACCTGTTGTGCCTGATGTATACATGATATATGCCGTATCGTGTAAACCTGCTTCCAGCGGCAGATTCTCTGAGCTCATTAGTGAAATCTCCTGATCATCTGCAAACAGATACGTGCCATCAAACGCGAGTCCCTTCGCCTGACCAATAAAGGATGAGTGAGTCAGAAGATGTGTTGCTCCGCTGTCTTTAAGCATGTATTGAATGCGGCTTTCTGGATAATCAGGATCAATTGGCACATAGGCTGCGCCTGCTTTTAAAACAGCAAGCAGACTGACAATGAGTTCAGGCGTTCGATCGGCTAAAATGGCGATGACCGTTTGATGTTCGGCTCCATTTTTTTGCAAATGCCTTGCCAATCGATTGGCCTGTTCATTCAGCTCAGCATATGTCATTGTCTGCTCTTCTGCTGATAGCGCCACTGCATTTGGCTGTTTGCGGACATTATGCTCAAACCATTTCGATAAATACAGCTGGTCATGCTCAAGCTCAGGTGCATTCCATTCCTCAAGAATCAGCTGTTTTTCCTGTTTTGTGACGAATGGGAGTGTATGAACCGATTGATCGGGATGCTTAACCGCCTCATTGATCAATAGGCTGAGCTGTTCCTTTAACTTATGAACAAATTGAGGATCAAACGCTCTTTGGTTAAAGGCAAGCTTCAATAGTAATTCTTCTCCAGGCGATGCGAGCAGATTGAGATCATAGTTTGATTTTTCATAGACATTCATATCCTCCACCGTGAACCCTAACCGTGCCTCTTGCTCGTCCTTCTTTGCAGCTGGGACATTTTCAAACACGACAATATGATCAATGAGCTGCTGCTGGCCTGTCTTTGCTTGAATATCATAAATCGGAATATATTGGTGCGGCTCGGCTGCAAGAGACTGCTGCTGTGTTTCTGACAGGAGCGCACGAAATGTCATGTGATCTGTCAGCTGAATTCTTCTTGGGATGACATTGATGAACAACCCAACCATCCTGTCAACGCCAGCCAAATCTGCCGGACGTCCTGACACAACTGTTCCAAACAGCACATCATTTGACCGCTGATACCTGCTCAGCAGAACCGACCAGACTGATTGAAGCGCACTGCTTAACGTCGCATTTTGCTGCAGCGCTAACTCTGATAAAGCGGCCGTTTCTTCTTTGCTCATGGACCATTCAATTTCGCCTAATTCATGTTCATTCGTTTGTTTTCGCTGTTCTTTAAAGGTCGATTGTCCATCAAATCCTGCTAATGATTGCTGCCAATATTGAAGTGATGCTTGTTTATCTTGTTTTTCCAGCCACTTTATATATTCTTTATATGGTTTGACCGGTTCTAGCTTGTAAGGGACGTCATGTAAAAGTGCATGGTAAATCGCAAATAACTCCTGCACCACTAGTCCAAAGCACCAGCCATCAAGAAGGATATGATGATAGCTCCATATCCAGCGATAGCTGGCAGGTCCCGTTTGGAAAACAGATGCCCGCATGAGAGAATCCTTCGAGAGGTCAAATCCTTTCAGCTGATCCTGTTGTTTGAATTTCTCTAAACGTTCAAGCTGGTCATCTTCAGAAAGATCTTGCAAGTCCACAACATCAAGTGTAAAAGGACGTTCCTTTAGTACAACTTGGACAGGGCGCTTGACTCTTTCGTGGAGAAACACGGTACGAAAAATATCGTACCGCTCCACGATGATATTCATGCTTTTCTCAAGTAAGTCATAACGCAGTGTGCCCTTAACGTTCATATCCATTTGCTCTACATAAAAGCCCTTTTCTTGATGATGGAGGGTATGAAACAGCATTCCTTCTTGCATCGGTGACAGATAATACATGTCTTGAACTTGATCCCTTTTAAATTGACTCATCTATTTCATCCTCCCTTCCTTTTTTATGATTCATCTCGTGTTGTTAAGTCAATTTCTCCTCAAGCATGTCAAAAATGTCGTCCATTTCATCCATTTCAAGGTCAGCCGCAGAAAAGTCACTTGGCGTAAATTCCCGTTCTTGCTGCGCTAAGCAATGAGTGATGATGGATTGAATTTTCCCCTTCAACAATGCCATGAACTGCTGTATCGTCTGTTCTTCATATTCACGTGCACAATAGGAACAAGATAAAATGAATCGATTTTGTTGAACAAGACCACTAAGGTTCAGCTTATAAACAGCTTCCGAATCAGGGCTTGCCTGTCGTCCCATATCATAAGTCGACGGCCCAAAGAGTTCTGTCGTCACTTCCTGATCAATCTGTCCAAGATAGTTCAAGCTGATTTCAGGATGTACGTGCTGCCCTGACGGTTCAGCGGCTGTCATGTATTTTAAGATCCCATAGCCGATTCCTTTATTTGGCACACGCCGCAGCATTTCTTTCGTTCCTTTAATAGCATCAGCTATGGTCTGATCCGGCTTCGCTTCAAGAACAACTGGATACATACTCGTAAACCAGCCAATCGTGCGAGAGACATCCAGCCCTGATAAAATATCCTCTCTACCATGACCTTCAAGCTGCACATGTACATGGGACTCACCTGTCCACTCTTGAACAGCAAGACCGAGAGCACATAAAAGAATATCGTTCATTTCCGTTGTGTACGGCAGATGAATATCGGTCAAAAGATGTTCAGTTTCTGTTTCTGTCAGCTGCATTTGAACCGATTTGGTTTCGGCAACTTTTCTTTTCGTCACTTCATGATCCACAGGTAATGCGGTTAATGGTTTGCTTTCAATTTCTGCCCAATACTCCTGCTGACTTTTTAAAGGCTGTGACTGTGCATAACGTTCAATGGCCTCTGCCCATTCTTTAAAGGAATGAGTTTTCAGCGGCAGGACAAGCTTTTGTCCCTGAACTGCCTGCTGATATAGAGACATAAAGTCCTCTAGTAAAATCCGGCATGAGACACCGTCAATGACTAAATGGTGTGTCACGATGAGTAAATGCTCACCATCTTCTGCATGGAAACAAATCACTTTCATTAACGGACCTGTTTCGAGGTTCAGCTGACGCTGATACTCATTGGCATATGTGGAAAATGCCTTTTTCACGTCGTGCTCTTTTGAGACATCATGAGAAATAATCGCCAGCGGTTCCATGAGCTCCCGCTGGTTGTATTGCAGGATGCCGCCATGTTCCTGCTTGTATACCATACGCAGTGCATCATGATGTGAAAGCAGTTTTTGCATGACTTGTTCTGTAATGGAAAGGTCAAATCCATTTGGTGCATGAAGCATCATCGAGAGATTCCAATGGTGCTGATCGCTGAATGCTCGTTCAAAGAACCAGCGTTGAATCGGTGTTAAAATGACTTCTCCTTCGACAGGTGATTGGTCAGCTGTCATTTGATCAGCTTCCTCGATATATGGGCGCAGCTCCGCAATCGTTGGGTACTGGAATAAAAGTTTCATATCGAGCTTCCAGCCCGCTTGCGTGAGTCTGCTTGCCATTTGGATGCCTTTAATGGAATCTCCGCCAAGGAAGAAGAAGTGATCGTGAATGCCGACTCGGCTGACGCCAAGGACATCTTCCCAAATGCCGCAAAGCAGTGTTTCCACTTCGTCTCTTGGTGCTTCGTATACCGTTTGATTCGCTTCGATATCAGGTGCTGGCAATGCTTTGAGATCGACTTTTCCATTGGCTGTCATTGGAAATTGGTCTAGTTTTATGATCCATGCTGGCACCATGTATTCTGGCAGTGTGCGTTTCAGGCTTTCTTTTAAGTCCTCTGTATCGTTCTCCGTGATCACGTAAGCGGTAAGGGCGTCCTGATCACCCGCATCTTTGACCGTTGTCACGACCGCTTCTTTCACCGAATCCAGCGTCAAAAGCTGCGCTTCAATTTCTGACAGCTCAATACGGAAACCGCGGATATTCACTTGATGGTCTATTCTGCCGAGATAAATCAGCTCGCCATCCTCTGTCCATTTCACTAAATCGCCTGTGCGGTACATGCGCTCGCCTAGATAAAATGGATCTGGGACAAATCGTTTGTCAGTTTCCTCTGGAAGATTCCAGTAGCCTCTAGCTAGCCCTTTTCCTGCAATCACAAGCTCACCGGGTACGCCTGGCGGCGACAGGTCGTATAACGAACCCATGATGTAAAAACGTGTATTGGCAATGGCTGTTCCTATCGGAATCGTGCCTTTTTCTGGATCGATCATTCCGCTTGTCGCTACGACTGTATTTTCAGTCGGACCGTAGTTATTGACGAGTTGATATGGAACCGACTTTACCTGTTTCAGCTTATCTCCGCCTGTTAGTAAATAACGCAGAGAATGGTTGTCCATTGACATAAACTGCTCGCATAGCTGCGTTGGCAGGAAGGCAATGGTGATCCCTTTTTCATTGAAATACGCATTGAGCTTGATCATATCGAGACGAATCGCTTCGTCGATAATGTGCAGCTCTGCACCGGCGATCCACGTCGGGAACATCTCCCAAATGGAAGCGTCAAAGCCAAAGCCGGCATATTTCGCAGTTCGATCGTCTTTCGTCACTTGGAACGCATCATTGTGCCAAAGTGCAAGATTCACAAGGGACTGGTGCTCAACCATGACACCCTTCGGCTGTCCTGTCGTCCCGGACGTGTAAATCATATAAGCGAGATCCGTTGGTTTGATATGAACCTGAATCTCGTGAGCTTCTCCTTCTACCGCATCTTCTATGAACAACACATGACCTGTAAATGAAGATGGTGCAGTGAGCCCTTTTTGCATTAGAAGTACCTCTGCCCCGCAGTCTTCCAGCATATAGGCAATACGCTGCGCTGGATAGTCTGCATCAATTGGAACGAATGCCGCACCTGCCTTGAGAACGCCAAGAACAGCTGCCGTCATATCAAGAGACGGACGGGTGAGAATGCCGACGCGGTCGCCTGGTTTTGTGCCGTTTGCGATAAGTCTTGAAGCGACTGTATTCGCCCGATGGTTCAGCTCATCATACGTCCAGCTCGTTCCGCAGAAGGTTGCCGCTTTTTGGTGCGGTGCTTCTTGTGCCTTAGCCTCAATCAGGGCATGAACGGTTTGATCTAACGGAACGTTGAGGTCTGGTCCTGACCATTCATTGATCAGCTCTCGTTTTTCTTCTTCAGTTATGAGAGATAGCGCTGAAATTGGCTGATTCAGCTTAGCCAGCATATCGTCTATGATTTTTTCAATATACATGCTCCAGCGCTGAATGGTGCTCTTTTTAAACAGGGCCGCCGCATACTCAAAGCGCAAGCCCACTTGGTCATTTTCTTCAAATACACCAAGCGTTATATCAAATTTTGCATGAACGGTATCTTGCTGCTTTTGCGACAACTTGAGTCCATTCAAATCCGGTAACGTCAGGTCACGGTCATCTGTTGTCAGCATGACACTAAACAATGGATTGCGGCTCGTGTCTTTCGGAAGATCTAACTGAGCCACCAATTCCTCAAACGGGAATTCTTGATGTTCATAGGCTGACAGGCTGCGATCTTTCATTTTTTCAAGCAGCTGCGCTGTCGTTTCTTCTGGCTGCACTTCGTTTCGAAGAGCCAGTGTATTGACAAACATGCCTGGAACCCGCTCGATTGAAGCATGCGTACGTCCTGCGGTCACTGCGCCTATGACGATATCTGTCTGCCCAGTTAACTTGGAAAGGAAAATGGCAAATGCCGTTTGCATCACCATGTTCAAGCTCACACCTTTTTCCGCCATGAGCGTTTTGATGGACTGCACCTTTTCAGCAGACAACCATCTATCGACTCGCCCTCCTTCAAATGACTGAACTTGAGGACGCGGAAAATCAAGGGGCAGTGCTAAGTCTTCCGGCGGCTGTGCATATTGCTCCAGCCAATACTGCCGCTGTTTCTTAAGCAGCGCCTGCTGCTTTTCTTCCTGCTGCCATACCGCAAAATCCTTGTAATGCAGCTGAACTGGCGGTAACGTCTTTTTCTCATACAGCTCTGCGAGTTCTTGAATGAGCAGACTGCGTGTGACACCATCTGCAATGATATGGTGCATATCCATCATGAATACATATTTCTCATCAGAAAGTTTCGCCACTTTTGCCCTCATTAATGGTGCTTGATGTAATGAGAATGGTGTAATGAATGACTCGACGACAGACTGCTCCTGATCGCCCTCTATTTCAACAGCTTCTAATGTAAACGGCACTTGGCGATAGACTTTTTGAACGGGTACGCCGTCAATTTCTACAAAGGCTGTCCGAAGTGATTCATGTCTGTCGATCAAGGCTTGAAGCGCTGCTTCCAGCTGCTTCACATCAAGGCTGCCTTCCATCATTAACACGGCTGGCATATGATAAGTGACTGCTTCTGGATGCAGCTGCTGCAGGACATACATACGCTTTTGAGCAGAAGAGACAGGATAGAAATCTTGCTTTTCCGCCGGCTGAATGGATGTCACCACTGAAGAATCCGTTTCTTCCAAGTAGGCTGCCATCGCCCGTATGGTTGGCTTTTCAAAAAGGACTTTGAGCGGCACATGCTTGTTCAGCTTCGCTTGCACCTTCGAAATGAGCACCATGCCCTTGAGGGAATGACCTCCCAATTCAAAGAAATGGTCAAGAACGCCCATTTTTTCCACTCCAAGAACTTCTGACCAAATGTCACACAGCATCTGCTCAAGTTCCGTTTCTGGTGCCGCATGCGCCGTACGGTTCATATGCACCTCATGCGGAAGCGGCAGAGACTTCGCATCCACCTTTCCGTTTTGGGTGAGTGGAATGTGATCGACTTTCACAAAATACGTTGGAATCATATAATCCGGCAGTGTTTCCGCAAGATTTTCTCTAAACGTCAGTGTTCCAATGTGTTCAGGCGCTGTGTAATAGAGTGCAAGCTCCGGCAACCCGGACAGGTGCAGGACTTTTACATAGACTTCTTGAATAGATGCCAGTGCACGTGCGGCATGCTCAATTTCCTGTTTCTCAATGCGATAGCCGCGGATTTTCACTTGATCATCGACTCGTCCAAGAAACTCAATATCTCCATTTGCATGCTGTCTGACCAAATCCCCTGTGCGATACATTCTCTCTTGAGGATCATATGGATTTTCAAGAAAACGTTCCGCTGTTAATTCAGGCTGATTCAAATATCCTCTCGACACGCCTTCTCCAGATATATAAAGCTCTCCCGGCGCGCCATAAGGGACAAGGCGCTGCTGCTGATTGCATACGAGCGCTCTTGTGTGAGCAATTGGCTGCCCGATCAAAGATCGTTCCTTCAAAGCGTCCAGCTCTTGCGTTGTGATCAGCTTGGTCACTGTACCAATGGTTGTCTCAGTCGGACCGTAATGGTTCATGACTGCCACGCATGGATGCTGCATCATAAATGTCTCAACATCCTCAGGGATCACCGGTTCTCCTCCAAGTACCACCAGGCGTAAAGCATTAAATGAATGTTCCTTAGAATCTGCCATCATATGAAATAAGGATGGTGTCATTTTGATATAAGTCAGCTCTTGTTCATCAATCAACCGCATCAGACGTACAGGGTCTGTATATACGTCTTCACGAGGAACATAGAGTGTCCCCCCTGCTTTTAAAACAGGGAAAATGCTTGTGTAACCAAGATCATATGCATAAGAAGAAAGCAGTGCCGTCCGATCACATTCCTGCAATGTCACCTCATTTATCAGCCAGCTGACATAGTGTGATAGATTACGATGCGTGAGCTGTACACCCTTCGGCTTCCCCGTTGTCCCAGATGTGTAAATGACATAAGCGAGCTGATCAACCGACACTTCCGGCAATTCTAGTGGATGGCTTTGATGCACTGCTTGTTCAACCTGCACCACTTGAATCGACTTATGATTTTGATAGGAATCTGATAGAGACTCATTTGTCACGATGACTTGTGCACCTGAATCCTCTAATGTGTAGCGGATTCGTTCAGCCGGAAAGGCTGGATCAATCGGAACAAACGCTCCTCCTGCTTTCATCACACCGAGCATGGAGACGATGACATAGACAGAGCGGTCAAGAATCAGTGCCACAGTTTGTTCTTTCTCTACGCCTCGTTTTTTAAGCTCACAGCTAAGTGCATATGACATATCCTCAAGCTCGCGGTAGGTGAGTTTTCTTTGATCATCCATGACGGCGATAGCATCCGGTGTTTCCTTAGCCTGACGTGAAAATTGGACATAGAATGGCTCATGACGATTCGTTTGCCCTTCGCCTTTTTTCTCCAAACGCTCTATTTGTTCATGCTGATCTAGTATATGGAGCAAGCCGATCTGTTCCTCTGGATGACGAACCGCCTCACGAATAATCGCCAGGAAGTGAGTTCCGAACCGGCGGACGGTCTCTTCTTTAAATAACGCCGCTGCATAGTCAAAGCTCAGCTTTAATGCTCCCTCGCGTTCAAATGCTTCTAAAGATAGATCAAATTTGACCGAGTGATGCTGAATGGCATAAGGCGAAATGTGCAGATCGCCGAGCTTTAGCGCCGGTACCTCCATGTTCTGCATGTTAAATGACACGCTAAAAAGCGGGCTCCGAGTTGTATCACGGTCTAATGGAAGATGTGCAATTAACTCTTCGAGCGGATAGCTTTGATGTGCAAAAGCGTCAACACTTGTTTCTTTTATTTCTTCAAGCAGCTGTAAAAATGTTTTGGTTTGTTCTGGTTTTCCGCGCATCGCAATGGTGTTGATAAACATCCCCGGCATGTCCTGGATATCAGGGTGTGTCCGTCCAGCAACAGGCGAACCCACAATGATATCTTCCTGCCCGCTATAGGAGGCAAGAAGCACTTGAAAGGCGGATAACAAGAACATATACATGGTCGTATCGGTTTTCTGAAGCAGTTCATGAATGCGCTGAGTCGTTGCTTGATCACAGCCAAACATGAATCGTTCTCCCGAAAAATCACGTTCTGCTGGACGCGGATAATCAGTTGGCAGCTCTAAAACCGGTAAATCTCCTTCAAATTGCTTCAGCCAATACGCTTCATGCTCCTTCTGTTTCTCCGTTTCTTCTTCACTTAGCTGCCAGACAGCGTAATCTTTATAATGAAGGACTCGTTCAGCAAGAGCTTCTCCATCGTAGGCCTTCGCCAAATCTTGAATGAATGTCTTCATGGAGCTGCCATCTGTAATGAGATGATGTGCTTCCAAGACGAGAAGATGACGGTTCTCACTGACCTTCAGCAGCTGAGCTCGCAAAAGGGGTGCTGCTGTTAAATCAAATGGCAATTGACGTTCAGTAAGAAATGCCTCCGCCTCTTCTTCCTTGATGTGATGAACAGGAAGGTCAAATTCAGTCCATTCATGCACCCTTTGGACAATGTCTTCCCCGTTCATATGAAAGCTCGTTCTTAAGATTTCATGTGTTTGGATTAACTGATTAAATGCTGATTTGAGCCGCTGATATTCGAGTGTTCCTTCAAGCGTTAAGACGATCGGAATATGATAATTCGTGCTGTCAGGTTCAAGTGTCTGCAAAATATATAAACGGCGCTGAGCTGGTGATACCGGATATTCGTCCGCCTGCTCTGCTGGCAAAATAGGATGTCCGGCTTCTTCTTGACCATCCTGATCGATGTAAGCCGCTAATGAGCGAATCGTCGGCTTCTCGAAAATCACTTGAATCGGCACTTCCTTTTGAAGCACTTCTTGAACCTTTGCAGACATCATCATCGCTTTAAGCGAGTGCCCGCCAGCCATAAAGAAATGCTCGTCTACCCCAACCGTTTTCCCAAGAAGCTCCTCCCAAATGTCAGCGAGTGCCTTTTCTGTCTCAGTCTCAGGCAGAATGATTTTGATTTCCTCGCGATGCACTTCGTCAGGCTTAGGTAAAGCTTTTCGATCTACCTTCCCGTTCGATGTCAGTGCAAAGGTATCCAGCTTCATCACATGGTGCGGCACCATATAAGCTGGCAGTTTTTGATTGAATACATCTCGTACCTCTTCTTCTGTCAGTGACCCTGTGAAGTAAGCGATGATTTCCTTTTCATCTGAAGAAAGCTGCTGAACAAGTACAACTGCTTCATCTATCCCCGCTTCTTGGTGAAGCACTGATTCAATTTCACCAAGCTCAATACGGAAGCCACGAATTTTCACCTGATCATCGGCACGGCCGAGGAATTCAATCTGACCATCTGCACCATATCTAGCCAAGTCCCCCGTTCGATACATCCGTCCTGACGGCTTAAAAGGATCTGCCATGAATACTTGATCAGTCAAATCTGGACGTTTGATGTACCCTCTTGAAACACCATCCCCGCCCACATACAGCTCTCCTGGCGCTCCAATCGGCTGCAGTCTTTGATAGTCATCTAAAATATAAGCTGACGTATGATTGATCGGCTGACCAATTGGGATCGGACCCGTTTCATCTCCTCTTACTTCGTAAATGGTCGAGATGGTTGTATTTTCAGTTGGGCCATAGACATTCAGCAAGGTAATTGACGGATGCTGCTTTTTCACAAGCTCCGCACTTTTCACATTGATCACATCACCGCCGGTGAATAATGTTTTTAACCCTTTGAACATTTGCGGCCGCTGCTGAGCGAGCTGATTAAATAAACCAGTCGTTAAAAAGAGCGCTGTGATCTGATGTGTTTGGATAAATTGTTCGAACCGGTGAATATCCAATAAAGTATCACGGTCAACAGGATAAAGCGTCGCCCCATTCAGAAGCGTAGTGAAGATTTCAAGGGTAATCGCATCAAAGCTGACAGCTCCTGTATGCGCCATACGATCCGACGTGTTCAAGCCTATTTTTTCCTGAGAGCATGCTAACCTCACAATATGCTGATGCTCAATTTGAACTCCTTTTGGCCGTCCAGTTGATCCCGATGTGAACATGATATATGCCAATTGAGATGGAGACGTCTCGACTGATAACTCCGCTTGTGAGTGATGAGACAAGCCGGTCACACAAACAGCTTTGATACTTTCATCAACTGGCGGCTGGCTGTCAGCATAGAGCAAAACGGATACGCCGCTGTCTTCAAGCATCCAACGGATTCTCTCCTCAGGCTGAGCTGGATCAATCGGTACATAAGCAGCCCCTGCATGTAAAATGGCCAAAATAGAGATCACCGCATCTGCTGATCGGTTCATATATACCGCGACAGCATCCCCCGGCTGAACGCCGTTTTTAACAAGACTGCTGGCTAAACGACGGATTTCTTGTCCAAGCTTCTCGTATGTGAATGTTCGCTCGCCTTCGACTAATGCCGGATGGTCAGGCTGCGCCTTGATACGTTCCTCGAGCAGCTCAGGAATGGACAGATGCTTCGGATAATCTCGCTCCGTCTGGTTCCATGCTTCAATTTGCTGCTTTTCTTCTTCTGTAATACATGTCACTTCATGAAGACGTACGTCAGGATTGTGAATGATTTGCTTCATGAGGTTGGTCAGATGTTTTGATATGTTTTCAATGACCTTTTCTTCAAAAGCCATCGCATTGTATTTGAATGTCAATGTCCACGTTTCACCAGGATAGACAAGAACATTGAGATCGAAATTCGTTTGTTCAAATCCGTCCTTTACATCAATGGCAAAACCGAGACGTGCAGACATGGTGTCACCAGACAGCTCCTGATCTAAAGGATAGTTTTCAAACCCAACCAAATGATCAAAGAGCTTTCCTCCAGCAGCTGTTTTCTGCTGAATGTCATAAAGCGGCATAAAATCATAGTTTTCCGCTTCCAATGCATGCTGCTGAACCGTTTGAAACAGCTGTTTAAAGGTCTGCTCCTGATCCAATGTCACCCGAACAGGTATCGTATTGATAAACAGCCCTGCCATCCGCTCAATCCCAGACACACTTGGAGGTCTGCCTGATACGACTGTCCCGAATGTGACATCATCTGCTGCATGATAGGTGCCTAAAAGAACGGACCAGACAGCCTGAAAAAGGTTCGGTGCTGTCACTTGGCATTGTCTTGCCGCATCTTGAATGGCTTGTACGGTTTGAGCGTCCCATGTAAACGTCCATTCCCGATGATCATATTGTCCGTTCGCTTCTTTTTGCTGCAGCAGCCCTTGGTGCTGAACAGCACCATCCAGCCGCTCCTTCCAATAGTCTTCCGCTTCTTGTTTGTTTTGCTTTCCAAGCCACTGGATATAGTCCGCATAAGGCTTACCTTGTGAGCGATCCGGTGTTCGGCCGTTCCGATAAGATTCATAGTAATGAAACAGTTTTTTCATCAACACACCCATGGACCAACCATCCATAATAATGTGATGGTTGCTCCAAATCAGGTGCCAGTTTGTTTCATTTAATTGAAAAACAGCGACTTTCAACAACAGATCATTCGTTAAGTGAAATCCTTGCTTTCTCACTTGCTTTTTATATTGATCCAATACCTTTTTCTGCTCTTGATGATTCAGATGAGATAGATCTTCTCTATACACATTTAAATGACGTTCAGCCAGTACAACCTGACGAGGCTTTTGTAATTGCTGATAAACAAAGGCTGTACGCAGAATGTCATATGTCCGTACGAGTTCATTGAGACTCTTTTCAAAAAGATCGAGATCAAAATCTCCGCTTATTCCAAGCTCAAGCTGTGTGAAATAAGAGGAGGAATTAGGGTCTAGCATGGCATGATACAGCATGCCCTCTTGCATTGGTGTTAAAGGATATACCTTTTGAATTTTCTGCTTGCTCATAAGTCCACCTCTTCATTTTTGCTTAAAATAGATCCATTAGCTTTTCAAGTTCGTCCATGGTGAGATCCTCATCCCCCACATCACTAGGTGTGATCTGACTCTCATCCTGTGATAGACAATGTGAGATCAGTGCCTTCACATTCTTTTCTAAGAGTTCCTTGAACTGTTCGATCGTACGTTCTTCGAATTCAAGGTGATGATAGGAAATCGTCACATGGAGCATTGCTTGTTCTACGAAACCAACAATATCCAGCGCATGAGGTTTCTCAGATTCAGGGCTCAGCGATTGTCCTGCATGCCATGGAGAACGCCTCAATTCACCGCCGCCGATCTGTTCATCAAACTGACCAAGATAGTTAAAGCTGATATCTGGTGTGACTTGAAAATCGATATCGTCCTTCATCTTGTCAGGTGTTAAGTATTTTAAAACGCCATAGCCGATGCCCTTGTTCGGAATGTGTCTGAGTTCCTCTTTTAAATACTTGATCTGATAAGAAAGATCGTCTGCATGCGACATATCCAATAACACAGGATACATACTAGTAAACCAGCCGATGGTCCGTGATACATTGACTGCAGGAAGGATGTCCTCTCTCCCGTGTCCTTCAAGATGAATAAAGTGCCTGTCTTCACCTGTCCACTCTTTCATGGACAACCCTAATGCCGTCAGCAAAATATCATTGATTTCTGTTTGATAGGCTTCATGTACATCCGTCAACAGACTGCGTGTTTCCTCTTCAGACAATGTAAAACGAATGGTATGTGTATGAAGCATTCGTTGATCCTCCGTGACATGATCCTTTTGAAGTGGAGGAACGGAATGCGCAAGCACCTTTTTCCAATAATCTCTTTCCGATAGCAGCTCATCTGACACAGCGTATTCAGTCAGCTTCTGGGCATATTCTTGGAAGGAGTGTGTTTTTTCAGGAAGGGTAAGAGTTTCCCCGCGCTTCGACTGTTCATAAAGAGCCATGAAATCTTCAAGGAAAATGCGCCATGACACACCATCAATGACAAGATGGTGTACAGCCAGCAATAAATGATCCCCTTGATCCGTTCGGAAAATGGCAGGTCTCACTAAAGGCCCGTCTGCTAGCGGTATACTCGCCTGCACTTCATTTGCCAGCTTTTCTACCTGCTGAATTTGCTGTGACAGCTCTCCTGTTACTTCCACCACATCAATTGTCACATTATTTTCCTCGATTCCTCGATGACGCTGGATGACGCGCCCTTCTTCGAGCGGATACACCATTCGCAAGGCATCATGATGAATCATGAGCTGTTCCAGTACTTGCTGAACGTTTTTCTCATTTAAACCATTTGGCGCATGAAGCATCATCGATTGGTTCCAGTGATGCTGATTCGTAAAGTTTCGTTCAAAGAACCAGCGCTGAATCGGTGTTAAAATGGCTTCTCCTTCGACAGGTGATTGGTCTGCTGTCATTTGATCAGCTTCCTCGATATATGGGCGCAGCTCCGCAATCGTTGGGTACTGGAATAGAAGTTTCATATCGAGCTTCCAGCCTGCTTGCGTGAGTCTGCTTGCCATTTGGATGCCTTTAATCGAATCTCCGCCAAGGAAGAAGAAGTGATCGTGAATGCCGACTTGGCTGACGCCAAGGACATCTTCCCAAATGCCGCAAAGCAGTGTTTCCACTTCGTCTCTTGGTGCTTCGTATACCGTTTGATTCGCTTCGATATCAGGTGCTGGCAATGCTTTGAGATCGACTTTTCCATTGGCCGTCATTGGAAATTGATCTAGTTTTATGATCCATGATGGCACCATGTATTCTGGTAACGTGCGTTTTAGGCTTTCTTTTAAGTTCTCTGTATCTGTATCGTTCTTCGTGATTACGTAAGCGGCAAGGGCGTCGTGATCACCCGCATCTTTGACCGTTGTCACGACGGCTTCTTTGACCGAATCCAGCGTCAAAAGCTGCGCTTCAATTTCTGACAGTTCAATCCGGAAGCCGCGGATATTGACCTGATGGTCTATTCTGCCGAGATAGATCAGCTCACCATCCTCTGTCCATTTCACTAAATCGCCTGTGCGGTACATGCGCTCGCCTGGATAAAATGGATCTGGGACAAATCGTTTGTCAGTTTCCTCTGGAAGATTCCAGTAGCCTCTTGCCAATCCTTTTCCTGCAATGACGAGCTCACCAGGTACGCCTGGCGGCGACAGGTCGTATAAAGAACCCATGATGTAAAAACGTGTATTGGCAATGGCTGTTCCTATCGGAATCGTGCCTTTTTCTGGATCGATCATTCCGCTTGTCGCTACGACTGTATTTTCAGTTGGACCGTAGTTATTCACTAGTTTGTATGGAACTGGCTTTACCTGTTTAAGCTTGTCTCCGCCTGTTAGTAAATAACGCAGAGAATGGTTGTCCATTGACATAAACTGCTCGCATAGCTGGGTCGGCAGGAAGGCAATGGTGATGCCTTTTTCATTGAAATAAGCATTGAGCTTGATCATATCGAGGCGAATCGCTTCGTCGATAATGTGCAGCTCTGCGCCGGCGAGCCACGTCGGGAACATCTCCCAAATGGAGGCGTCAAAGCCAAAGCCAGCATATTTCGCAGTTCGATCGTCTTTCGTCACTTGGAACGCATCATTGTGCCAAAATGCAAGATTCACAAGGGACTGGTGCTCGACCATGACACCCTTCGGCTGTCCTGTCGTCCCGGACGTGTAAATCATATAAGCGAGATCCGTTGGTTTGATATGAACCTGAATCTCGTGAGCTTCTCCTTCTACCGCATCTTCTATGAACAACACATGACCTGTAAATGAAGATGGTGCAGTGAGTCCTTTTTGCATTAGAAGTACCTCTGCCCCGCAGTCTTCCAGCATGTAGGCAATACGCTGCGCTGGATAGTCTGCATCAATTGGAACGAATGCCGCACCTGCCTTGAGGACGCCAAGGACAGCGGCTGTCATGTCAAGAGAAGGACGGGTGAGAATACCGACGCGGTCTCCTGGTTTTGTGCCGTTTGCGATAAGTCTTGAAGCGACTACATTCGCCCGGCTGTTCAGCTCTTTATACGTCCAGCTCGTTCCGCAGAAGGTTGCCGCTTTTTGGTGCGGCGCTTCTTGTGCCTTAGCCTCAATCAGGGCATGAACGGTTTGATTTGATGGGACGTCAAGGTCTGGCCCTGACCATTCGTTCAGCTGTTTTTGCTGCTGCTGCGGTGACAATAATCGCATTTGATCTAACGATTGATCTGGTGCTGACACCATTTGTTCAAGCAAATGAAGGAAATATTCTTTCCACTTTTCAATTGACGACTTTTGAAAGATAGAACAATTAAAATCAAACACGAGCTCAATTTGATCTGCGGATTCGTTTCCAGTTAAGGTCAAATCAAATTTGGCGATCTTCTCTTCGAATGGCTGTGGAACAATGTGAAGCCCATCCATTGATAAATCACGAATATCCGCATTTTCCATTGAGAATACCACGTCAAAAATTGGATGGCGGCTTGTATCTCGAACCGTTTGCACCTGATCTACCAATTCTTCAAATGGGTACAGCTGATGCTCGTTTGCCTCTAACACAAGCTGATGCACATTTGACGCAAATTCAGCAGCTGTCTGATGTCCTGCTGGTCTTGTTCTAAGTGCCAGCGTGTTCACAAACATGCCGATCACAGATTGAATATCAGGATGGGTTCTGCCAACAACCGGAGAACCAATGATGATATCCTCTTGTCTTGAAAGCTTGCTCAAAAGAATACTGTAGCCAGCAAGCAGGACTGTATAGGTCGTACTGTTGAGCGCTTTAACGAGTTGGTCCAATTTCGCTTTAAGCGAACCTTCGATTGTAAATGAGACACGGTCTCCTGCGAATGTTTGCACTTTTGGTCTTGGCAGGTCTTCCGGCAGTGCCAGTACAGGCAGTTCCCCTTCTAATTGATCCAGCCAGAATGCCTCTTCAGCTGCTTTTTGCGCAGCAGATGCCTCACTTTTTGACCAAACTGCATAATCCTTATATTGAACAGGTAATTCCTCTAGTTTGTCTCCCCGATACAGGGCTGATAGCTCCTCAATTAAAATGCCAACAGACGCACCATCTGAAATGATATGATGCATATCAATCAGTAAATAATGGACATTTACGGAGACAGAAACCAGCCCTATTCTGAGTAAAGGCGCTTTTTCTACATCAAATGGCCTGATAAAGTCATTCATCAATTCCTGTATGTCTCGGCCGTTCTGTTCAATTTTTTCTATGTCTATAGAGACATTTGTTTCAATCCGTTGAACAGGTTCATTCTGAACAAAATCAAAACTCGTTCGGAAAGCTTCATGACGTTGGACTAGCTGATCAATTGCCTTTTCAAATTGTTTTTCATCAAAGACGCCTTCTAGCTTTAAGGCAGCCGGCATATGATAGCTTTGCTCCGCATCAGTCATTTTCTCCAAAACAAACATTCTTTTCTGAGCAGATGTCACTGGATAATAGGCCGCTTCTTTGGCAACTTCCACTCGCTTGATCTCCGTTTGATCCGCTTGATCAACTGCAAGGGCGAACGCTTCTAATGTTGGGGATTCAAATAAAGACTTCAAAGTGAGCTCCACCTGCATCTCTTCATACAGCCTGTTCAGCATTTTCATGCCGCGTAGCGAATGGCCTCCGCATTCAAAGAAATGATCATGCCTGCCGATTCGCGGCACTTCAAGAACTTCCTCCCAAATGTTCGCCAGCAGACGCTCTGTTTCTGTTTGAGGAGAGGTGTATTCATTTGCCCCCTGCTCACTGAGATTAGGTGCCGGCAGCGCCCGCCTATCGACCTTGCCATTATTCGTCAAAGGAAGCTCGTCTAATTGCATGAAAAATGCCGGCATCATATATACAGGCAGTTCACGTCCTGCTTGCTCGCGCAAATCAGATAATGAAACAGATCCTTCCGCTGTGAAATACGCACATAAGGTGTCATTCGAAGCAGCAATGACGACAGCTTCCTTCACCTGAGGATGCTGCAGCAGCTGGTGTTCAATTTCCCCAAGCTCGATACGCTGTCCGCGAATCTTCACTTGATGATCGATCCGTCCAATGAATTCAATATCTCCATTCGGCAGCCAGCGCGCAAGATCGCCCGTTTTATACATGGTCTCTCCAGGGCGGAAAGGATTGTTGACAAACTTTTCGCTTGTTAGTTCTGGCTGCTTATAATATCCTTTCACCAGTCCATCACCAGCGACACATAGCTCTCCCGCCACGCCCGGCGGCTGAACTTGTCCAAACTCATCTACAATATAAACAGCCGTTTGACTCACTGGCTTGCCGATTGGGATGGATAACGCCTGCTTCTCAATATGATTCACAGGATAATATGTGGTGAAAATTGTGCTCTCAGAAGGTCCGTACATATGAACAAGCTTGTCTTTCCCAACTGTCTCAAGTGCAGTCACTACATGAGGCACAGAAGCACGTTCTCCGCCAAACAGCACTTTTCTTACGTTTTTCAGGCTGTCTTTTTTCATATCGATGAGTAAGTGAAAAAGAGCTGTCGTGATCATTAAAATACTGACTTTTTCCTTCTCAATCGCTCCAGAAAGCTCATTCATGTTTAAAATATGATCCTTTGGCAGAACAATGAGTTTCGCTCCGTTTAATAGAGCACCAAACACATCAAACATAAAGGCATCAAATACATAGTTTGAGAGGCTCATCACTGTGTCTTCAGGATGAATGGTGAGATAATTCGATTGCTTCACCGTTCTCAAAATGTTCCGGTGTGTCACCATATTTCCTTTAGGCTTACCGGTTGTACCAGATGTATAGGTCAAATTCGCTAAGTCCTCAGGTGAAATATGAACATCTATAGGGCTGTCTGACTGCTGAGCAATCGCTTGATCTTCTGTTTCTATGATGGTTCCCTCAAATGCAGTGAGCACCGAGCGATGGCGCAGCACTTGATGTGTCAGTAAGAATTGTGCACCGCTGTCTGTTAAAAAGTGCTTCACGCGCTCATCAGGGAAATCGGGGTCAATTGGTACATAGACACCGCCAGCCTTAAGCACAGCCAAAACAGAGAGCACCATTTCATTGGAACGTTCAAAGAATAAGGCCGCTTTCATTCCTTTTTCAAAACCATTTTCACGCAAATAATGAGCCAGCTGATTCACTCGGTCATTCAGCTCTTGATAAGAAAGAACCACATCTTCACATTGCAATGCAGGCTGATGACCATGCTGCTGCACCTGTTTTTCAAACTGCGTCACAATGGTTTCTTCTGCTGGATAAGGCGAAGGTAACGGATTCCACCTATTTAACTGAGCTTCTGCTTCTTGTTCAGACAGTAATCGATAGGATTGAATAGCTTCCTGCGGCGCTTGAACCATCTGCTCCAGCAGATAAATATAATGTTTCATCATCTGCTCTGCCGTACTTCGTTTAAATAGAGCCGTACTGTAATCAAGTACAAAGGATAAACCTTGATCGGACTCCATCGCTTGCAGTGTTAAATCAAATTTCGCAATATGGAAATTGGTTTCTTCAACCTCGACCAGCATGTCTCCAATATGCTGAGCTGCTCCATGATCCGGCGCGAGTGTAAAGACGGTGTCAAACAATGGATGACGGCTAAAATCTCTTGGCACATTCAGCTTTTCAAGCAGCCGTTCAAATGGATATTGCTGATGTTCAAATGCCTGCATTGTCTTTTCCTTTACTTGCTCAATCAGCTGAGACATGGTTCCATTCGGATCTACCTCCGACCGCAAAGCAAGTGTCTGGACAAACATACCGATCATGTCATTCAAATCTGTATGCACACGCCCTGCCGCCGGTGTTCCGACCACGAATTCCTTTTGACCTGTAAATTTGGCAAGCAATGTATAGTAAGCAGAAAGCAAGACCGTATACAGTGTCGTGTGATGGTTTGCTGCAAGCTCCTGTAATTGATTCTTTAACACTTCATCTATTTCTTTGATGACCCGATCCCCTGCGAAAGACTGGACAGCTGGACGCTGATAATCGGTCAGCAGCTGTAAAGCCGGAATATCGCCCGAAAATTCTTGCAGCCAAAATGCCTCTTCTTTTTGAAAGCCTTGGTCCTGCTGCCAAACAGCATAATCTTGATATTGAAGCTTCAATGGTGCTTTAACCAAGCCCTCGTAAGCATCTGACAACTCACGCAGCATTAAATCGATCGAAAGACCATCTGAAATCAAATGATGCATATCGAAAAAGAGCAAATGCTCCTGATCATGCAATGACTGCAAACCAATTCGAAGAAGCGGCGCACACTCAAGATCAAAAGGTCTGACAAATTGCTGCATGTTTTCTTCCATCGTACCGCCTGTCAGCTGTTCTATTTGAAAGGACACTGATGATGCTATCCGCTGACGAGGAACACCTTTTATCGTATGAAAAGAAGTACGCAGCATATCGTGACGTGAGATCATCCTGTCAAAGGCTTCAGTCAGCTTCTCGAGCTGCAGAGTTCCTTTTAACCTCACAACAGCAGGCATATGATATGCAGTGCTTTGCTCCAATTGACTCACCATGTAGACGCGCTGCTGTGGAGGCGACAATGGATAATGATCAGCAGCCGGCGCTTTTGGTATCACCGTTTCAGAAGACTTTTCTGCCTGCTCAATATAAGCAGCCAAAGCAGCAATCGTCTGCTGTTCAAATAAAACGGACAGCGGCACCTCCACTTGCAAGTCTCGCTGAACCTGTGTAAGTACGGTCATCGCTTTGAGCGAATGCCCGCCTCGATCGAAGAAAGAATCATATACACCGATCTTCTCTTGATCAAGAATGTCTTCCCACAAATGAACAAGCTTCGTTTCTATATCGTTTCTAGGTGCCGTATAAACAGCATGAACCGCTCTATCACCTTTTAACGCAGCAAGTGCACGACGGTCGACTTTGCCGCTGACTGTGAGTGGAAAAGCATCGAGTTCTTTGAAATAAAGCGGCATCATGTAAGCTGGAAGCTGATGTTTGATAGCCGCTTGCAGCATGTCAACAGACACACCTTTTTGACGAGCTTGATAGTAAGCACTTAACGCCTTTTCCCCATCCGCTTCATCAACCACTAGCACGACAGCCTTATCAACTCCATCTACCTGCTCCATTACCGCTTCTATCTCGCCTGTTTCTATGCGGTAACCCCTTATTTTCACTTGATCGTCCATTCTGCCAAGATAATCAATCGTGCCATCTGGAAGCCATCTGACTAGATCCCCTGTTCGATACATCCGCTCATGCGGAGAAAACGGGTCTGCCGTGAATACCTTCTCCGTCAATTCAGGCTGATTCACATAGCCTCGCCCAACACCTATACCAGCAATGCACAGTTCTCCAGCAGCCCCATGCAGCTGTAATTGATCATATTCATTTAAAATATAAATACGATGATGACCAAGCGGTTTTCCAATCGACACATAGCGCTGTTCAGTTGGTTCACTCAGCTCACTGAGATCTAGACGATGCACCGCCGCATCCACACACGTCTCAGTTGGACCATACACATTCCACAGAGTAAAATCAGGCTGACTCATACGAACTGCTTCGATGAGTGAACATGCTGCTTTCGCAGGCAGCGCTTCTCCCCCAATCAGCATGTGCGTCAATGACATCCCGTCCAAATCCGCAGCAAGTAAAAGCTGTACATGCGCCGGTGTTCCATCTGCCGCTTCAATTTGATGTTTTCTGTAATAAGCCGCTAGCTGCATGCCATTTCTCGTCGTTTCTCGCGGGATGATATGAAGCGTATGTCCAAATAAAAGGGCAGCAAAGATTTGTTTGACCGATGCATCGAAATGGAATGGGGCTAGAAGCGCCATTTGTAGCTCATTCGTCCCTTGATACATCTCATGATGCAAAGCATGGACCAAATGATGCAGCTGAAGATGCTCAATCATGACGCCCTTCGGCTTTCCAGTCGTACCCGATGTATAAATCATGTAGGCTAAATCCTCCGGCGCCGTCTGATCTATAAGCTCAGGCAGCTGTCCATCATCTAATAATATTTGCTGCTGCACGATCAATTTTTCCGAGAGGGCTGGGTACTCTTGAATGAAAGATTCATCTGTTAACACAATAGAAGCACCTGAATCCTCCACAATAAATTGAATGCGCTCCTCAGGTAATGCCGGATCAATTGGTACATATGCCCCGCCAGCCTTTAGTATGCCGAAGACTGCTACCATGGCATCTGTCTTCCGCTCCATCAAAACAGCAACAGTCACATCACGTGAGATACCTTTCATTTGTAAAAAACGTGCCAGCTTTTCTGCCTGTTGTTGCAGCTCTCCATAAGTAATTGTTCCATTTTCTGCTACAACGGCTGTCCGGTCTGCATATTTGTTAGCTGTTTCATCAAACATGTGATGAACCGGTTTTGCTGCTGGCCTTTCAAACGATTCTCCTTCAGATAATTGCAGCAGCCCCTTTTGTTCACCTGCTGAAAGTAAAGGCAGTGTCCCGATCAGCTGATCAGGCTGAGAGACGGCCGCTTCTAGTAATATCAAGAATCGATCAAACATCTTACTCATTTCTTCTTCTGTGAATACATCTGTACGGTAATCCAAATCAATGGTCAATGTATCAGTATCCCAGCGGTCTTTCACATGTATTGAAATATCATTCATTCCGCTCCCGCTAAAAATCGGTTCAGTAATGAACGACAGATTCTCTTTTTTCTGCCACTGCATCACCTGATATTCTAAAGAAATATCAAAAAGGCGTCCTGTAAACCCTTCTCTTTCCCGCAAATCATTCATGAGCAGATTGTAAGGATACTTTTGGTGACGTAATATCTTCATTTGATCCGCCATGACCTGCTTTACGAAATCAAGAAACGATTGCGACCCTTGAACAGATGCACGCATTGGAATCGTGGATACAAACATCCCAATCATCTTTTTTTCTTTGGCATTCGTCCGGTTGCCCATAAAGGTTCCAAGAACGACATCTTCCATACCGCTAAAACGATGTAAGTAAATATAGACAGTGGACATAAACATTGAAAGCATGCTGACTTTCTGCTCTTCACAAAAGACACGAAGCTTCTCTTTTAAAGAATCTGGAACATCCCCTGAAAATCGCTCCGCATATAAACTCATCTCGTATCCCTTATGCGGTTTTAACGATGCGAAGTCTGGAATATGAGCAAATTGCTCATTCCAAAAAGCTTGGTCTTTTTGAAAACGTTTAGAAGATTCATAGGTCTGCTCACTCATGATGTGATCAACGAAGGAAATCTCCTCAACTGGCGAGATGTCTACTCCTTGCAGCATGTCATGATATAAGTCAATAATGCGATTTCCCATTAAAATGATGGAAATACCATCCGCGACAATATGATGTGCTTTACAGAACAGCCAGCACTCTTGATCACTGATTTGAAACACCGTAAATTCAATCAAGGGGCTGTCAATCAATGGCATTGGCTCACGAATCTGCTCGTTTGCCCAAGCCCTTACCTCCTCTTCACTCCAGCCCTTTTCCATGCGAATCGGCTGTTTTTCATAAGGTTTGATATATTGAACAGGCTCCTCCTCTTCATCTCGATACACGAGCCTCAGACGAAGAGAGTCAGTTTGTCGAATGTACGCTTGAAGCACATCGACGACCAAAGAAGGATCGAGACCAGATGCTGATCTCAACCTGGCGAATCCACCCAAATTAGAAATACTTGTACCTGGATAAAATCTTTCCGTGTAGAATACTCGCTTTTGCGCATATGTTAAGGGGTAATAAACTGTATTCATTCTCATCCTCCGCCTCTTCTATGTTTTCTCCACCAATTTCACCCTGCACCCTCTATATCAAAAGAACCAAGTCTATTTCATTAAAATAGACGGTTTAACAGAAAAGGAGTCCACCCCGAATAAAACGGAGGGACTCCCATTTTCATTCGGTAGCCTGCCGACCTTAGCAAAAAAAGAATCATTTACCTTAGGACATGGCTTTGCGTCTCTATGTTTCCATAGATTTGCCTTTTTCTTCTTTTCTTTTAGATATTTTCTATTTACGTCCACTTTATATGAAAATATTGTTTTTTTCACCGAAAAATGGGTGTAAAGATTCATGCGTCATACCGAAGGGATCCTGTGAGAATTGACGATATTTACCGAAAATAACTAATAATAGTTGCGTTCAACCGAAAATAATCGACTAAATACCGCAAAAATTTCATATTTTCCCTTAAATTTTGAAAATATGACCGAAAATGTAGGATAGAGGTCTCCTTGCGTTCCCCGCAAATTCTTAAATCTTAAGAACTATATTCCCTAAAAAAATGAATTTTTTTTACTGTAAAAACAACAAAAAAAGAGCTGTCATTTCAAATGACAACTCCTTGTTTCTTCATTATATTTACATCACCTTAGACAGACCAATCGTTTTCTCAATAATGAGCAGCGCAATGATAGAAATGATAATAAATATGACAGATATCGCATTGACACTCGGATCAAAGGTCTGCTCAATGTAATTAAAGGTCCTGACGGGGATTGTAATGGTTTGAGGAGAGGAAACGAACAAACTGATCGATATTTCCCCAAATGACGTCACAGCTGAAAACACCCCTCCTGCAATGATTCCCGGCTTAATCAAAGGCAATGTGACTCGAAAAAACGTGCGAATGGGTCCTGCGCCAAGATTCATTGAAGCCAGCTCAAGCCGCGGATCTAAATTCGAAACACTCACGCCTACCGTTCGAACCACATAGGGAAAACCAATGATGACGTGACCAATGACGAGCGCCCACAAAGACCCTGTAAAGCCCATAGCCGTAAACAAGTAAAGCATCGCAATCCCTAACACCACCTGAGGAATCATGAGAGGTGACAGAATGAAAGCTTGGACAGCCTCCTTTCCCTTAAAGGAAAGCCTTGCTAAAGCATACGAAGCCATTGTCCCTAAAAGAACCGTGAGAGGCGTCACGATGAACAGCAGAATCACACTGATCCGAAGAGATTCCATCCATTCTGGATTTGACACGACCTCATGAAACCAGCGAACAGAGAACGAAGTCGGTGGAAATTCAGGAAAGGCATTTGGACTAAAAGCAGATAGGACGATCACAAGAACAGGTATGGTTAAAAAAAGATAAACCAATGACCCAGCAGTCCAAATCAGGATGGAAAGCAAGCGGTCACCTATTGACTTTTTACGCATGCATCCTCGCCTCCCAACGTTTCAATAAATAGCTTAATAGACTGACTACCACAAGCACACAAACCAATAATGTAAAGGACATAGCCGCAGCAAGAGGCAGATTATACACCTGCATGACCTGCTGATAAATTGACAACGGCAGCAGCGGCTGCATCCGTCCGCCGACTAACAGCGGAGTGATATAACTTCCTGCTGCCAGTGAGAAGACGATGATCGCGCCAGTCACCATGCCTGGAATGGTCAGTGGTAAGGTGACATGAAAAAAGGTTCGAATCCGGCCAGCTCCAAGACTCATAGAAGCCGGTCTTAAGTGACGATCCATATCGGTTAAGCTTGTTGCGATCGGCAGTACTGCAAATGGCAGCATGACTTGGACATAGGCAATAATGACCGCATTCATATTCCACAGCATCGAGAGCGGCTTCTCTATCACCTGTAAATCTAGTAACATGCCATTGATCAGACCATTTTGCGAAAGAAGAACAATCCATGCAAATGTCCGAATCACAACACTTGTCAAAAGCGGCGACACAAGTAGGATATAGAAAAATGCCCGCAGACGCGGATTAGGTGCTTTGACGAGCACGTATGCTGCGGGGTATGCCATCAATAAACAAATCACCGTTGTCTGCAAAGCCACCCACACAGTACTTCCAATCGCCTTTACATATGCATCTGTCGTGAACACATGAATATATTGAGAAAAGCTATACGTTTGTAATGTATTCATCATCGAATCGACATCGCGAAAACTGAGAACGAGCATCATCACCAGAGGAGCTAGTAAAAATACTATAAGAAACAAACAGGCTGGCAGCAGCATAAACCAATGAAATCGTTGATTCTTTTTCTTGATTCGCATCACGTATGCACCTTCGAATCTAAGAAAACGATATCTTCAGGCTGCCAATGGATATGGACGGTTTCTCCAACTTCAGGCAGCTCGGGAAATGCCGCATCAGAAGCATGGACAATAATTTCACCATGATCAAGTCCCACAACCAAACGTAATGAATGCCCAATATAACTCACATCTGACAGCACGCCTGATACATGGTTCGGCTTTACTTCCTCCCGCTCAGAAGAGATGCTGATTCTTTCAGGACGCAGCATAAGCAGTTGCTTCTCCCTCTTCTCTTGATGTTCCGCAGCCTGCAGCTGAAGATGCTGACCGTTTGAATGGGTTACATGCGGAACTGTAAATGCCGCATCAGCTTCATTGTACACAGCCTCAAAGATGTTCACCTGTCCGATGAATTCAGCTACAAATCGATTGTTTGGCTGGCGGTACACCTCTAAAGGCGTCCCAATCTGCTGAATTCTTCCCTCTCCTAAAATTCCAACCCGATCAGAAAGACTTAAGGCTTCCTCTTGATCATGTGTCACAAGAATGGTTGTAATCCCGACATTCCTTTGAATATTTCGCAGCTCTGTCTGCATGTTTTTTCTTAGTTTGGCATCTAGGTTGCTGAGCGGTTCATCAAGAAGGAGAACAGATGGCTGAATCGCCAGCGCTCTTGCAATCGCTACCCGCTGCTGTTGACCACCGCTTAATTGGTGGGGCATCCGTTTCGCAAATGCCTCTAATTGAACAAGAGACAAGCTTTCCATCACCTTCTCTTTGATTTCCGCCTTCTTTTTCTTTTGAACCTTTAGCCCGTACGCCACATTATCAAATACAGTCAGATGCGGAAAAAGTGCATAGCTTTGAAAGACCATACCTGTTTTTCTTTGGTAAGGCGGCAAAGCTGTCACATCCTGATCACCAATATAGACGACACCTTTTGTTGGTTCTAAAAAACCGCCAATGATGTTTAATAACGTTGATTTTCCGCAGCCGCTAGGACCAAGAAGGGAGAAAAACTCTCCCTCATTCACCGTAAGACTGACATCGTTGAGAGCAATTTGCTCACCGAAGTGCTGACTGATGTGTTCTAAATGAATTCCACTCATGCGATCACCTATTTTCCTCCGCCTAATACTTCGTTCCATCGATTTGTCCAATTGCCAAGCTCAGAGGTCGCTGTTTCATAATCTACCCAAGTCAGCTTGCTGTAATAATTTTCTCCAACTTTCACTTTCCCCTTAATCTTGTCATTGTATTTCACATCAGAATTCGACATGCCATAATAAGATTTTTCCGAGAATGCCTCCTGAGCTTCTTTTCCGCTCAAGTAGTTTAATAGTTTGTACGCCGCTTCTTCGTGCTGATTTCCCTTCGTTAAAGCCCAGCTCGCAACAGCTGCAACAGCGCCTTCTTTCGGATATGAGAAACCAATATCCATTCCTTCTTCTTCAAGTGCAAATACTCGCCCGTCCCAATATGGAACAGCCGCGACATCCCCACGTTCTAACAAAGTTTGAATCGATCCTGGGTTATCTGGAAAAGCAGCTACATGACCTTTTAACTGCGCGAGACTTTTAAATGCTTTATCAATATCCTTAGGATTTGATTCTGTCCCCCCTTGCGCATGAACAAGTGCAGAGAAAAATTGCAAACCGGCTGAATAAGTCGGAGATGAAATGGCTACCTTCCCTTTCAGCTGACTGCTCCATAGGTCAGTCCAGCTGTTTGGTTCCTGCTTGACGAGGTCTTTTCTATAAGCAATTCCAAGCTGCCCCATACTAAAGCCTGCTGCATATTGTTTTCCATTAACAGTAAGCTTCTTTTGGACAGAACGGTAAAGCTTTTTGACATTCGGCGCTTGATCTTCATCGATAGGCGCAAGAACGTTTGCTGCGATACCTCTTTGAATCGTATCGGGCTGTAAGATTAGTAAGTCATATGGTGGATTTTTTCCATTTGACGCTTTTAATTTTGTAAACCATTCAGAATCCGCCCCAGAGACGGTTTGCACTTTAATTCCTGTATCTTTTTCAAACTTTTCGAGGATTGGTTTGATATTCTTTTCCCAATCGCCTCCATATACGCCAACAATCACAGTCTGCTGCTGTTTGCCTTGATCCTTTCCATTTCCACCACAAGCAGCCAGCAGTACAACGATTGATAGGATACCTGCAAAAATAGCAATTAATCTTCTATTCATGATTTATTTCCCCCTTTTTGTCCATTCAATTGACAAAGTGCTTGAGTAATATCTTCCTTTGTTAACGGCTCATTTCTATGACTGAAATGTTGATGAACTGCATGTTTATAGTGCGTACGTTCATTAGCCGGATAGGAACGAAGCTGAACGGCCAGCGCACTGCTGGCTTCGTCCGTCCATACTTTCTCATAAGCTGCTCTTTGTTCTCCGAAATCCCACACGTCAGTAGATGCAGAAACATCAACCTTTTCTCGCACCCTGCTCGTCTGCTCCTCATCAATCTTCCATTTATTTTGGTCTAAATACACTTTCACACCATATTGCTGCAGCGCTCTCTCTTCACTTAATAGACCTGCTTCCACTTCCTGAAGGACTTTTTCTTTCTTTCGGGCAAATGGATTCCCCCAGCCGCCTCCACTTGGTGAAATCAATTGAACGATATCGCCTTTTTCAAGTCGCAGAACATCTATTTTGGGCTGGTCTTGTTTCTCACCATTAGTCTTGATCAGCTTGACCTCACCAACCGATCCTGCTCGGCCGCCCATTAATCCCCAAGGCTGAAACTTCATCCGTTCCATTCCTCGTGCTGTCACCATTGATTCAGGCTTTATCATTTCAAATTCCAAACCAATCGCATGTCCGCCTCGATTTTCACCAGCTCCACCTGTATTCGGCAGAAGTTCATATCGGTGAACATGAATATCAATATGCTGTTCCAAACTCTCAATTGGGGTATTCTTCAAAAAGCCTGACGAATGGTCAATACCGTCCACTCCATCAGTACCATTTTGAGCACCGCCGCCTCCGCCTAATGGTTCGACAACGGACATTTTCCTGCCACCCGTTTGATCATCAGGTACTGAGAGAACCACAATGGCAGATTGACCTGCACCTGCTGCCGGCACCGCTTCAGGTAACAGCTTACCAATGGCGCCTAGCACGACATTGTACAGCCTCATCGTAATCGAATGACGAATCCCGACAGAAGCCGGGTATTCTGGATGCACCAGCGTTCCTTTAGGAGAGATCACGTCAATTGGATACGTTATTCCACCATTAATCGGTATAAAAGGATCCTTACTAATGATGTAATTAATCAATCCTTGATAAAGAAAGGAATGCTTCTGACCATTGGTAACGAGGTTAAAGGCTGTTTTTACTTGCGGATCACACTCAGAAAAATCGAGCGTCAGCCGTTTCCCTTTGATCGTTAGCTTGATTTTCAACCGAATAGGGACGTCTGAGATCATATCATCATCTAAATAATCAGCAAATTCACTCGTCCCATCCGGTATAGCTTCAATGACCTTTCCAGCACGATCCTCGGCTTGCTTCAGCAAGTCTATCATTCCTTGTTTCACTTCGTATTTTCCAAATTTCTCAATCATTTCTTTTAACCGAATATCTGCTGTATTAACTGCTGCAATCATCGCATTAATATCACCATCATTTAGATGACTAGCGCGGCTGTTCGCTCTTAAAAAGGTACGTACGACCTGATTCTCTTTCCCGCCTTCATAAATTTTCACTGGCGGAATTCTTAATCCTTCTTGATGAACATCCGTTGCTGTCGGTGAAATACTCGAAGGCACAAGCCCACCCACATCACTGACATGAACAAAAGACCAAGCATAGCTTACGATTTCACCATCTACAAAAATCGGCTTAATGATATGGACATCTGGAAGGTGAGTCGCCAAACCGTCTGTCGTATAAGGATCATTAGTGATGATAATGTCTCCTGGCTGCATCGGCCCGCTTTCTTCAATCGCTTTTTTTAGACTCAGCCCTAAAAAGATCGTCACACCTACTGTCTTCGGATAAACAAAGAAATCTCCAGATGGCGTGGCTAATGCTGTCGCAAAGTCAGCAGATTCTTTAACGAAGGTCGTAAATGACGTCCGTTCAATAACATGCCCCATACCTGATGCAATCGCATTAAAATAACTGCGCATCATCTCAAGCTTTGCTGGGTCAGTTCTCATGTAAAGCCGCCTCCTTTGAAATCACTAAGTTACCTGATGGACCAATGCTGCCTGCCCAGTTTGGCAAAATTAATGTTGTTGTATCATCCTGCTCAATAACGGCAGGCCCATTTACAATAGAACCTACTGACAGAGTATCCCGGTTATAAACCGATGCTTCGTATTCTTTTTCTTCAATAAAAATTCGTCTATATTCATATGGTTTCAAAGACTGTCCGCTGCTTTCATGAACAGGTGAAAAAGGCAGCGGAGGCGTCTCGCCTATGACTCGAACGCGTAAATGAGTAAATTCGATTTTTGCCTGATCATCCCTATGACCATATTGACGCTGATGCAATTTGTGAAAGGCTTCAATGAGTTGGTGGATATTTTGTTCCTGCTTTAGCCAATCAATCGATAATGGCAGTTCAATCTCAAATGCCTGTCCCTGATAACGTGCGTCTGCTAATAATAGAATGGATGTCTGATTGATATGCTGAATATTTTGCTGGCTGACCCAATCAGTCGCTTTTCGCGACAGCTTCTCATAATCTTGTTTTAGTTGGTTGATCGAATAGTCTTGTAAGCATATTTTCTTCGACAGCACCGCATCATGAATAAAGTCAGCAGTCAGAGCACCTAACGCACATAATGTACCCGGACTTGGAGGAACAACCACATTTTTCGCATGAATTTCTCTCGCAAGGAAATTCGCCACAACCGGCCCTGCTCCGCCAAACGCCAGCAAACTAAAATCTCTAGGGTCAAACCCTTGCTGCTCCATCACATTGCTTAATTCTGTGTACATATTGGCTACGGCTACTTGAATGAGCTGGTCAGCCGCTTCTTCAACCGTTTTGTTGAGCTGATCAGCAATTGGCTGAAAAGCCTTTTTCGCCGCAGACAACTGTAATTGTAAATGTCCTCCGGCAAAACGTTCTTGGTTGAGGTAACCGCATATGAGAAACGCATCAGTTAAAGCTGCTTTTTCTCCCTTTCCATACGAAGCTGGTCCCGGGTTTGAGCCAACTGATTCTGGCCCCGCTTTTAGAAGTCCGCCCTGATCAATCCATGCTACCGAACCTCCTCCTGCTCCTATTGAATACATCGCAACAGATGGAAGAATAATTGGGAAGCCTGAAAGCTGATTCGATTGCGCCATTGTAGGCTTTCCATTTTGAATAATCGAGATATCTGCACTCGTCCCCCCAACATCAAAAGTGATCAGGTTGGGTTCACTAGATGATGCTGCAATTCTAGCCGCACCGATGACACCGGCTGCCGGACCAGAAAAGAGAGTCTTCACAGGCGAGGTTGCCGCACTTTCTGCATCCATTAAACCACCATTTGATTGTGTAATGTATGGAGAAATTGGTACACCTTCTTCCTTCAAACGACTTTTCAGTGTTTGCAAATACTGTTTCACCTTTGGTTGAATGTACAAATTAACAACAGACATCACTGTACGCTCGTATTCCCTCATTTGAGGCCATAATTCAGATGAGGTAAGGACTTCTAACTGTGGATAATGATGATTGATATAGGCTTTTGCCTGTAATTCATGAACTGGGTTTTGATAACTATGTAAAAAAGAAATGACGATACCTGCTAGATTTTTAGATATAACATGCTGGACTGCATCATCTAACTGCTGCAGATGGAGAGGGTTTTTGATCGTACCATCGTGTATCAACCTTTCAGAGATTGGATATACATGCTTCCGAGGTATCAATGGTTCTGGCAAACGAGAATTGAAGTCATAAGGAATGGGTAGTCGTAAACGTTGAAGTGACAATATATCTTGAAATCCTTCTGTCACAAAAAGGGCTAAACCTGCTCCTTTTCGCTGCAATAATGTATTAAGACCAATTGTCATTCCGTGAACGAGGTATTGAATGTTGGATAAATCAACACCTCTTTTTTTTAGAAGATTTAACCCATTGATAATTCCTTGGGCTGGGTCATCAGTCACTGTGGGTGTCTTGAGTTCAGTCAGCTCCCCTGTTGCTTCATTTATCAACGATAAATCAGTAAATGTTCCGCCTATGTCTATTCCGAGCCGGTATGAGACATCCGCCATTTGTACTTCCCTCCTACAATGTAATTAGAATCATATTTTGATAAATTACGACATTTTTTGATATTTGACTCCATATTATTAAAGCAGATCGGTCTAGTCAATTTTATTTTTTTGAAATTTCTGTGTGTTAAATTCTTGAAATTAGCTCAAAAAGCAGTGATAAAGCCATTTTGAATGAGCATATTCGTTTTATGATCTACAAAATTAAAATTTTTATGAATTTCTACAAAAATGAAAAGCATGAAATCTTGTAAAATCTGTTTTTTGAATTTTAAAAGGCGTTTTTTCAAAACCAGGGGAAATTGGTAAGTAATTCTGCTATACTTCTGTTTACAAAATACGCAAACAAGAAAGAGAGCCAGCACCTATGAAACTTCTTAAAATGATTCTCTTGCTTTTATTGATTGTTATTGGTGTAGCAACAGGCTATATCCAGCTGGAGCAAGGGAAACAAGAGACAGCGAATTCATCTTATGACAAAACGATTCATTTTCCATCAGACCGCTATCCCGAAACAGCCAAGCACATAGAAGAAGCCATTGATGAAGGTCATTCGTCCATTTGTACAATTGACCGTAAACATAGTGATGAGCAGAGGGATCGATCATTACATGGCGTTCCAACAAAGCGCGGGTATGATCGTGACGAATGGCCAATGGCGATGTGCAAAGAAGGAGGCACAGGAGCTTCTGTCAAATATGTACGCCCTTCTGATAATAGAGGCGCAGGCTCGTGGGTAAGTCATCAATTATCGGATGATCCAGACGGCACAAGAATCCAATTTATCATCGATTAGCAGCCTTTCCCTTTTCTATATTAAAAAAATTTTCACATGACTGCATGCAGGTATTTTAAACACTTTTTTCATGCCGATAATCCTTAAGGAGGGATACCCTACCTTATACCTAAAGGAGTTAAAAAGCATGAAGAAAAAGGGAAAACTGAGGCTCGGTGCCAAAATTTTGCTGATCTTTTTAAGTGTCCTCATCATCTTTTCCGCAGTTGTTGGTTATGTGGTGAATCGCGAGATGACAGAAAACATCAAGCAAATGGCAACTGAAAAAGCAAAAGGTGATTTAAAACTAGGCTACGCCTACCTGAATGGAAAAGTAGAAGGCTCGTGGCAGATTAAAGAGGATAAGCTATTCAAAGGAAATACGCAAATCAATGATCATGACACATTAGTTGACCAATTAGCCGAATATACCGGTGATACCATCACGATTTTTCAAGGAAATACCCGCGTTGCTACGAATGTCATGTTAAACGGGAAACGAGCTGTAGGTACAGAAGTCTCTCCTGAAGTGAAGACCACTGTTTTAGATAAAGGAGAAAACTATTACGGCACAGCAAATGTTGCCGGGAAAGACTATCAAACGGCTTATATGCCGATCAAAAATGAAGCAGGCGAAACAATTGGTATTTTTTATACTGGCGCCAATCAAAGCATGATTTCACAAATGCTTCAGTCATTCTATATACAATTTGTCATCGTCCTTTTGTTAAGTCTGATCGTTTCGGTCATCATTATTTCTATTTTCACTAAGCGGATTCAGGCACGTCTCAAGCATATGGCTTCTGCCATTAAGAGTGCAGGCGAAGGTGATTTAACCATCAATGTGACGGATACTGCTGGTGATGAATTGTCTGATCTGGCTGGCCATTTCAATAAGATGCGTGAAAAACTAAATCAAACCATTCTAAATGTCATGAACACGTCTGAATTAGTGGCCACATCCTCTGAGCAGCTGTCAGCTAGCGCAGAAGAAACGAGTGCAGCATCAGAAAAAATCACCTACACGATTCAAGAAGTGGCACAATCTTCAGAAGAACAGTCCGCTCAAATGACAGCTAGTGAGCACAAAATGATTCAAGTATCAAACGAGCTGGCAAACATCACTGAAAATGCAGGACAAATGGCTTCAAGAAGTCACTCCGCACAAGAAGTGGCCCAAAAAGGTGTACACAATATCGGTGAAGTTCATTCACAAATGACGTCTATTGCCAAATCAATTGAAGAAAATGGTACAGCGATTCAAGCATTGGAAACACGTTCAGCTGAAATCGATCATATTTCCAAAGTCATTACAGATATCGCCAGCCAGACAAACCTGCTAGCTCTTAATGCAGCAATTGAAGCAGCACGGGCAGGTGAGCACGGAAAAGGATTTGCTGTTGTCGCAGACGAAGTGAGAAAGCTCGCAGAAGAATCTCAAGCATCATCAAACATGATTTCCCATCTCATTTCTGAAATACAAAAAGAGATGACTCATTCGACGAATGCCATCAAACGAGTAAGAGAGGAAGCGGCTCAAGGGGCTGTCCTTATCTCTCATACAGAGGAATCATTTCATGATATCCAGCAGTCGATGAGAGAAATGGCGAATGGCATTAAACATTTATCAAGTGCATCACAAAAAATCGCAGCTTATACAAACGATGCGAAACAGTCTTTTGCGTCTATTACAGAAGGCGTGAAACGAACGAGTGAACATTCACAGCAAGTAGCCGGTTTAACAGAAGAGCAATTTGCTGCAATGGAAGAAGTAACAGCTTCATCAGAAGCGCTTGCCCATTTAGCAGGAGATTTAAAAGCAATGGTCTCGCAATTTCACATCTAGATCCCACACCAAATAGCGCAAGACGGCGACAATCGTCTTGCTGCCTAACTTTCTCCTCAAGAATCACTCTTTCAACCATTCACGTTCCAACAAAAATTCTTAAATAAAGGAGTTTTTTATATGAATCACTTAAATCAAGCCTATTCCCTATCTATCTCCTACCACCAAATCACGGTATACACCGGAAGCGAAACACCACCTGTTATTGATTGGACAGATGAGGACATTCTTCAAGGATTTGCAACAGGAGATCAAGGAGTTTCCTTTGAAGGAATCAATAATGGAAAGGCGTCTATTGTTGTGACATTAAATAGCGATGAGCCCCAAGTCTCGGTTGATAGAGCCATAACAGTTCCCTTTACGCTTACAAATGATCAAGTTTATATCACAAGCGTCATGGCCCATGTGCTGTCTTTCTCCATTCCAAAAGGAAACTATCAGCTTACCTGCTACACCTCACAGCAGCCTGATCAAGACGTTTATTATGTAAATTTCCAAACAGTGTAGATTACGACTGATCGTATAGATCAAGCCACTTTTCCGCATAGTCTACCGATTCTCTCATGGGCAGTAAATATGAACTGGCAAGTCCAACTTGATTGTGCTGATGGATGCCTCCTGATTGCAGAAAATCACGGCCAATCTGTTCAAATAGTTCTTCTCTTGTGATGATATCTTGGTACTCTTTCCATACCCTCCATCCATTCTCTAAAAGAGGGGCTCCTCTTGTCATGAGGTCCTGCTGAGGAATTCGGTATTCAGCTAGATGAAAAGCTGTCATGCTCTCAAATGATGCACCAAGCAGCAGCACTTGAGCATGAAGATCATACATGCGGCCAAGAGGCGAATGCTCTCCTAATCCAAAGGAAAGCGCATGGTGTTTCAGAATTTCATGTTTTCTTTTCCCCCAGGCTGTGAATGAAAAATTGGGATGATTGCTTCTCGCCACACCTGGGTATTTCCAAAATGTTTCTGCCACCTTTCCCATTGCTGCTGGCGTCGTGTAAGCTGGATCAAATGCAGGCATTGTTTCTTTGATCGATTTCCACCATGAGTAAGGAACAGGCGGATCGATCCAATCGGCGGGATCAGAAAGCTCTAACGTTTGTGCCGGCATAATCAGTGTCCCCTCTTCTGTTAAGGTTTCCATCAATGCTTGTATGACGGCTACAGCGCCTCCGTTTACCCAGCCGATTGATGATAAAGATGAGTGAACACATAAAATCATGCCCTTTTTCACACCAAGTTGAACCAAGTCTGCTTTGATTCTTTCCTTTGTCATCGGTTCAGCTTGATTTTCGATTAATTTTTGCATCGTTCCTTTTCCTCCTGCGTCTCTTCTATTACTGATGAATGAGACGTTTAACCGCAATAGACAGTTTGTAATTTGCGTAATTTGTCAGCTCCGTTAAAAATTGATCAAGTTCATCATGACTGGAGAAATGTCCTTCAGCCATATAACAGCTCTCACCACTTATCTTGAACAAATTCTTGATTTCTTCCTTTTCATAAAGAAACGACAGAAGTGGTTCATGTTGATGACTACGGGTATAGAGCTGCAAAAAGGTTTGAATCGTCTTTTGTGTCTGCCAATCAATTGAAATGGTATATGCTTCAATCACGCCTTCTTCTTCTAGCTTTAACACCCGATTTGCAACAGCTTGGCCGGTTAAATGAACTTTTTCACCTAGAGCTTTCATCGTTAATCGGCTGTTCTTTGATAGTTCTTTTAAAATATTCATATCTGTTTGGTCTAGCATTGGCTCACCTCTTTCAAAAATCAAGCCCTTCCGATGAAAGACTTTCATGATCCTCTGTCACATAGAACTCTTTTAATATACTGTAAACTTAATGAGAAAAAAAGGAGGCCTTTTTATGAAAATTACACTCATTCGCAATGCTACTTTATACCTTCACTATGGTCATTCAACTTTTTTAATCGATCCCTTTTTAGCAGCAAAAGGAACATATCCACCGTTCCCTCATACAGCCAATCAACATTTGAACAATCCTATTGTGGAGCTTCCTGTAAATATAGATTTAGACAGTCTGTTACACCCAGATGCTGTCTTACTCACTCATTTACATGTGGACCACTTTGACGACGAGGCCAAAAGAAAATTAGCTCAAGATGGGCCAATTTATACTCAATCGGAGAAGGATCGAAAAGAAGTTGAAGAAGCTGGATTTCAGCATGTCACATGCATTGAAGATGAAATGGACATTTGCGGCGTTCATATTAAACGTACAGGCGGACAGCATGGGACGGGAGAAACGGCGAAGCGGATGGGTCAGGTGAGCGGTTTTGTTTTCTCTCACCCTGATGAACCTACCCTTTATATTGCAGGTGATACCGTTTGGTGTGATGAACCGAAAGAGGTTGTGAATACATGCAAGCCAGACTCATTGTGGTCAATAGCGGGGCTGCTCAATTTTTAGAAGGCGATCCGATTACAATGACCAAGGAAGAGATTCTAGACGTTCACCGTTCTCAGCCAAAAGCTCAAATTGTCGCCTGTCATCTTGAAGCTGTGAATCATTGCTTGTTGACAAGAGCTGCTTTAGAGGCTTACATTCAAGAGCATCATGCAGATCAAGCCATTTCTGTCCCTCAAGATGGGGAAAGTCTCACCTTCTGATCAACAATAAAAAACCGGCACTTCGCTGCCGGTTTCATCATTATCATGGGCGATGGTGCTGTGGTTTTTTCAGCAATGGAACAAATCCGTTCTTTTTCAAATGAGTGTAATGCTCATCCATTCGTTTCGTGATGTGTGTGCCTTGTTCCTTTGTTAACACGCCGTACTGTACATATTTCTCAATGACTTCTTTTCGCTTAGAAAGAATTTGCTGCTCAAGGATTTCAATTTGTTTTTGTTGTTCTGCTGTTAATTTCACTTGATGTGTCACCGGGCGCTTTTCCATTTGAGGTGTTTCTCCATGAGCCGTTTCTATATGAAAACCAAATAACAGCATCATCGACAAGATGATCAAACTACTTATTTTTTTCATCATTGTTGTTCCCTCCTTTATTCGCCTTTATTTTGCGCTCACTTTCCTTTTTTATACATTATATCAACACGCAAATTGCTTATAATATTCTTACTTTTTCACTTTTCTTCTGAAAACGTTGTCCTTACAGAAAAAGCGTGCTATGTTTTGTTTTGTATAAAAAATAGAGGAGGATTCTTAAATGAGTCGTTTTTATCATAAAAAACCTATATGGATCATGCTTGTTGTATCTGCTTTCATCCTTATCATGTCTGCTTGCAGTCAATCAGGCTCATCTCAATCTGGGGACACAAAGTGGGATGAGATTAAAAAGAAAGGGAAAATCGTGGTTGCAACTTCAGGCACCCTTTATCCAACTTCTTATCATGATACTTCTAATGGCAAGGATCAATTAACTGGCTATGAAGTAGAAGTCGTCAAAGAAGCGTTTAAACGTCTTGATGTGAAAGTGGAATTTAAAGAAATGGGCTATGATGGGATGCTGAGCGCCATTAATTCTGGTCAAGTGGATGCTGCTGCAAATGATATCGACATCACAGATGACAGAAAAGACAAGTTTGCCTTTTCTACCCCTTATAAATATTCCTACGGAACGGCTATCGTACGAAAAGATGATTTATCTGGCATTAAAACTTTAAAAGATTTAAAAGGAAAGAAAGCAGCAGGGGCTGCCACAACGATTTACATGGATGTTGCTCGTAAGTACGGTGCAAAGGAAGTCATTTATGATAATGCGACAAACGAGCAATACTTAAAGGATGTTGCAAACGGCCGTACTGATGTCATTCTAAATGATTATTACTTGCAGACACTGGCTCTTGCTGCATTTCCTAAATTAAATATTACGATTCACCCTGACTTGAAGTACATGCCGAATGAACAAGGTTTTGTTATGAAGAAGGACAACAAAGAGCTTCAAAAAGAATTGAATCGTGTATTAGGCGACATGAAAAAAGACGGAACAATGAAAAAGATTTCTGAGAAATTCTTTAATCATGCAGACGTCTCTAAGAAAATTGATGCTGATGTCGAAGATGTCGACATTTCCAAATAAGGAGCCGCAATCGTGGGAGATATTCATTTAGAATATATATTTAATCCTGCACTGGCAAAGGCGTCATTTCCATTTGTTATGAAAGGCATCTGGCTGACGCTGCTCATTTCCTTTGTGAGCATGTTTTTTGGTACCATTCTTGGCTTTTTTATCGCTCTTGCCAGAATGGCGAATTCTTGGATTCTTCGGCTGCCTGCACGGCTGTATATCTCATTCATGCGAGGCGTGCCCATTCTAGTGATTTTGTTTATTCTCTATTTTGGGTTCCCCTATATCGGCATTGAATTCACAGCGGTCACTGCTGCCATTATTGGGTTCAGCTTTAATAGTGCTGCCTATATTGCAGAAATTAACCGGGCAGCCCTCTCCTCTGTTCCAAGTGGACAGGTGGAAGCCGCTAAATCATTAGGTCTCAGCTATTGGCAAACGATGCGTGGTGTCATTTTGCCTCAATCCGTCCGCATCGCCCTGCCGCCATTGACCAATGTCATGCTCGATTTGATCAAAGCTTCCTCACTGGCAGCAATGATTACTGTACCAGAGCTCTTCCAGCAAGCAAAAATTGTAGGCGGACGAGAATTCGATTATATGACCATGTATATTTTGGTCGCACTCATTTACTGGGGTATTTGCAGTGTCGTCTCATTGCTTCAGGACTTTTTAGAAAAACGCTATGCGAAATATCTGTAGCAAAAAAAGAGCAGATCCATGAGATCTGCTCTTTTTTCTTTTTAATGAATGAGCCATAACCATACATATAACCCGAGTAAAGTGAGAATCAAGGTTGGAATGGTCAGGATGATTCCGGCTTTCATGTACGCTCCCCAAGAGATATGGACGCCTTTTTTCTTTAAGACATGAAGCCACAGCAATGTCGCCAATGAGCCAATTGGGGTCATTTTCGGTCCAAGGTTGGAGCCGATGACATTGGCATAAATCAGTCCGTCTCTCATGACACCTGCTGTATCTGTATGTCCAATCGCAATCGCATCAATTAAAACGGTCGGCAGATTGTTCATCACAGAGGACAGCACTGCGGCAAGCACGCCCATAAACATCGTTCCTGCAAGCAAGCCATGTGAAGCCCCTTGCTGGATCCATGCCGCCAATATTTCTGTAAGACCGACATTTTTCAGTCCATATACGACGACATACATGCCGATCGAGAAAAACACAATGGACCACGGCGCTTCTTTGATCACCCGCTTTGTCGCCACTTGCGGACTTCTTCTCGCCAGCCACAAGAAAGCAAGGGCAATCCCGCCTACGATGATGGACACTGGAATACCGATCAGCTCCCCCGCAAAATAACCAACAAGCAGACAGCCGAGCACATACCAAGACAAACGGAACATACGGATATCTCGAATAGCTGATGCCGGTTCCTTTGCCTGAGACAGATCGTAGGTTTTTGGAATAAGCTTTCGGTAAAACACATACAGAACCAGCATGCTCGCTCCAAGCGACACAAGGTTTGGCACGAACATATTCGCTGTATATTCTAGAAAACCAATATGAAAATAGTCGGCTGATACGATATTGACCAGGTTACTAATGACAAATGGCAAAGAAGTTGTATCTGCAATAAAGCCGCTTGCCATCACAAAAGGAAGCACCATGCGCTCATCCAGCTTCAACGCTCTCACCACAGATAAAACAATTGGGGTCAAAATCAGTGCCGCTCCATCGTTGGCAAAAAAAGCAGCCACAACAGCGCCTAGCAATGTTAAATAAATAAACATGCGGACACCGTTGCCTCTTGCGGCTTTTGCCATATGCAGTGCAGCCCATTCAAAAAAGCCGATCTCATCTAAAATTAACGATATGATAATAATGCCAATAAAGGCAAAGGTAGCGTTCCATACAATTTGCGTGACTTCCCACACATCGCCCAGATGAACGACACCAAAGGCAAGTGCAAGAATGGCGCCTCCACATGCTGACCATCCTATGGTGACACGTCCTGGCTGCCAAATGACAAGGACGAGGGTCATGATGAAAATCAAAATGGCTAAGGTGACTGATCCCAAAAGTGGCCCCCCTTTCACTTTTCTCATAAAATCTTTATCTATCATACAACGAAATGCACCCGTTGTATGCCATTTTCGCATGTCACATGAAAATCCGCAGGTGATCCCGTGGACCTGCGGATTCCATCATCATTATTGATCTTTTTTCATCAGCATCAATTCAATAAATAACTCACACCGCTGGCTAAAATGACTTAAGTCGATCGAGGTCATGTCAAAAATTTGTTTCATTCGATAGTTTAATGTATTTTGATGAATAAACAACTGCTCCGCTGCTGGCTTTAGCTTGCAGTTATTCAATAAGTAGACTTCCAGCGTTTTTAAAAACGAGGTTTGACTCTCGCGGTCTTTTTCCTTCAAGCGTAACAAATCTGGATTGAAGTCGTTTTTCTTTTTTTGATGGCTGTAAATGGAATCTAAAAACCGGAAGACCCCTAAATTCTCATAATCATATGGAATGAGTTCTTGTCCTCCGACAATTTTTACTGCCTTGACGACCTCTATCGCTTCAAATCGGCTTGTACTCATTTTCATGACATCACGATACTCTCTTCCCATCCCAATATACAAAGGGGAAGGATGTGCATGCATTTTTGATTGCAGATGTGCGATGACATCAGCGGCAGTCGCTTTCGGTGAGTGCCGGTCTGACAGGCTGCCTAATATGACGACGATATCTGCTTGAACCGAATAGACGTGATTCACCTTATCCTCTAGCTGCAAATACGTTCGAATGACATCCTTCACATCTTCTGCCGTCTCACTTTTGTTATCGGCAGCGTGCACGACCATGACGGTAAATACGGCTGGCAGTGGAATGCTTAAGTTCTCAGCCTCCCATTTCAGCTCTTCTTCTGTATAAAAATGATCATCCATGACCTTTTTGAAAAACTCTTCAATCTTGCCTTCCTTTTTCTCAAGCTGTTTCTTATTCTTATAAATCACTTTTCCAACCTGAAAGGAAGCTTCGTGTAAAAATTGCAGCTCCTCCTGAGAGAGGGAGTCCTCAATGTCCTGCACCCAAATAAAGCCTACTACCTCTTGTTTATGCTTGGCGCTCACAGCCACCCGCTGATTAAATCCGAGCTCGTCATGGCCGCTCACATAAAAAGGCTTTGACTCCTTGTGAAGCCGCTCAATTACCCCTGTTTTCTTTAACCAATCGACCACAGATCCTGGACATTCCTTGGAGAAAATCGTTTGCTGATTGACTGGGTCAAACTGCTGAATGCTGTAAGAATTATAAGCAAGGAGCTGACACTCTGTGCTTTCTAAAATGACTGGTTTTTTTAAATATCCGCTAATAAATGCAATTAATTTATCGACATCAAAAAATGTATGAAGCTTTTCTAATATCTCTTCCATCCCGATTGCTCCCTGATTAAGTGATACATTTATCATACTTCTTTCCAGTCAGATTTGTATAGAAACAAGTCGCAAGCAGGCAAAAAAAGCATGAACCCGTCAGTGCAGGTTCATGCTTTTTCCATATTAAAACATTTCACTAATCGTTTTTGCCTGCATGTGCAGAGCTAGGTAATCTGGACCGCCTGCTTTTGAATCCGTTCCTGACATTTTGAAGCCGCCGAATGGGTGGTAACCAACGATGGCACCTGTGCAGTTACGGTTAAAGTAAAGGTTCCCTACATGGAACTCCTGCTTCGCACGGTTGATGTGATCACGATTATTCGTAATGACAGCACCTGTTAAACCGTATTCTGTGTTGTTGGCTACCTCAAGTGCCTCATCAAAGCTAGAGACTTTCGAGAAAGCCAAGACTGGTCCAAAGATTTCTTCTTGCATTAAACGGGAAGTTGGCTCAAGATCTGCAAAAATGGTCGGGTGGATAAAGTATCCTTCCGAATCATCACTCGTTCCGCCAGTGACTAAGCGGCCTTCCTGTTTGCCAACCTCGATATAATCCGTGATCTTGTCAAAGGACGCTTGATCAATGACAGGTCCCATGTAAACATCCGCAGAAAGTGGATTGGCTGTTGTTTTCGTTTCTGTGATTTCCTTCACTCGCTCAACCACTTGGTCATACAGCTTCTCGTGAACGACAGCCCGAGATCCAGCTGAACATTTCTGACCTGAAAACCCGAAGGCTGATGTGAAAATGGCATTAGCCGCTAATTCAACATCTGCATCCTCATCAACAACCACTGTATCCTTACCGCCCATTTCAGCAATGACACGTTTTAAATGCTGCTGACCTGGCTGCACTTTTGCCGCGCGTTCAAAGATACGTGTCCCTACTTCTCTTGATCCAGTGAATGTAATCAGGCTTGTTTTCGGATGATCTACTAAGTAATCCCCGACCTCTGCTCCGCTTCCTGGTACAAAGTTGACAACACCCTTTGGAAGACCGGCTTGCTCAAGCTCCTCCACAAAACGGGCTGCAATGACAGGCGTCGCACTCGCTGGTTTTAAAACAACTGTATTCCCAGTGACGATTGGCGCTACTGTTGTTCCTGCCATGATCGCAAACAAGAAGTTCCACGGCGGAATCACGAGCGTCACGCCAGTTGGTGTGTAAACATATTGATTGCGTTCCCCTTCGCGGCTGTTCACTGGTTTGCCTTTCGCCAGCTCCAGCATTTGACGGGCATAATATTCTAGGAAGTCAATCGCTTCTGCTGTATCTGCATCCGCTTCATTCCAAGGCTTACCTGCTTCTTTGACAAGAAGGGCTGAATACTCATGCTTTTTACGGCGAATGCTTGCCGCAGCTCTGAATAATACGCCAGCTCTTTCTTCTGGAGACGTGTAGCGCCATGTTTCGAATGCTTTCGCTGCTGCTTGAACCGCTTGTTCTGCCTCTTCCTTCCCGGCCTTCGATACGGTTCCAACCACTTCATCCTTTTTCGCTGGATTGATCGAAACAATCTTGTCTTTCGTTTCAATTCTTTCTCCATTGATCACGAGCGGATAGGTTTGACCAAGTGATTCTGTTACTTTAGCTAATGCTTGTTCAAACGCTTTGCGGTTTTCTTCCTGGCTAAAATCCGTGAATGGTTCATGTTTGTAAGGTGTTGTCATTTTTGTCACGCTCCCGTTTCAAATTATTTTCTCGTCATCCCTTTTAGAGCAAAGGCAATGTTTGCCGGCCGTTCTGCAAGACGTCTCATGTAGTAGCCATACCACTCTCGTCCATACGGAGTATAGACTCTCATTTGATAGCCTTCTTTCACAAGTGCCTGCTGCGTTTCTGATCTCATGCCGTACAGCATTTGAAATTCGAACTGACTTGTCTGTATACTGTGTTTTTTCACAATATTTTTCGTGAACTCAATTATTCGATCGTCATGTGTCGCAATGGCTGTATAGTTTCCTGAGAGCAATTGCTTTTCGATCAGCTTTTGATAATTCTGATCGACGTCTTTTTTGTTTGGATACGCCACTTCGGCAGATTCCTTATAGGCACCCTTTACAAGTCTTAAAAATGGCTTCAGCTTATTTAGGTCATCAAGATCCTTTTCTGTTCTGTACAAATACGCCTGCAAGACCGTACTGACATACTCATATTGAGATTTCATCTCTTTAAAAATGTCCAGCGTTTTTTGACAGCGCTGTTCATCCTCCATATCGATTGTCACCATGATACGGTGCTTCTCTGCCGTATCTAAAATACGTTTCATATTGCGATACACAAGGTCGTCGTCAATATCCAGGCCAAGTGATGTCATTTTGAGTGACACGTGGGAATTGAGTCCCGCCTCTGCAATCCGCTGAATGGTTTGAATACACTCAGTCGTCCGTTCATTGGCAATCTCTGCCTTTGTGACAAACTCACCAAGGTGATCAACTGTCACGGCCATTCCTTGGTCATTTAATCGTTTGATGACAGGGATGGCACTCTCAAAGTCCTTCCCTCCGATGATTTTCTTAGATGCAACAGCACTTCCCCAATTACGAGCAATATGGTTCAAGAGACTGCTCTTTGACAAAAACAAGAAGAAATTTCTTGTGACCGACTCCATAAAGGGCACCTCCCACTCTTTGTAAGCTATGTCTTTATTGTAAAGCTCATAAGCTGTCCGCTCAATATTTGAAGATGACAAAAATTCTGACTTTTTTTGTGGTTTTATCACAATAAGAGATAAAAAAGAGCCTGCCGCGATCCGGCTGGCTCTTCCCTGCTTACGCCCACACCTCATCAAGGGTAGACTGCAGCAGCTCATTTAATTCTTGCATCAGGTTGTCTTTCGGCTGATTGTAGCTTTTCACCAATTCATCAAATCGCGCGAGCTCTTTGTCGATAAATGGATGGACATAAGCGAGGCGGTTCTCTACATCCATTTCTTCTCCGTCCATTTTACGTTTGAGCAGCTCATGGATTTCCGCTAAAAGCGGACCTTCCTCCACTAGTTCTTCGAGCAGTTTATGAAAGTCCATCGGCGGAACCGTCCTGTATCGTTCAATCCACTGACAGGCAAGCAGCGGACGAAGCACATAGAAATACTTCTTGATTCGCACCTGCTCTCCTCGTAAATGCCGGCTTTCATTCCGCTTCGCCATATTGAGGTAATGATACATCAATGCGGCAGGATAAAACGCTCGATCCTTTAATTCTCTTAGCTGCTTTGCCAAAGAGAAGGATTCAGCATAGATGATGTCAGACGACAGCCATTCCATGATGGACGGATTCGATTTATTGAATAAGCGAAGTGCCTTTCTAAGCTCCCAGCCGCTGATATCAAGCACATCATCAATCGGCCGTTCAATGACATCACGATGTTCTTCCATTGCCCAATACCATTCTTTTCGAGGAACATATAAAAAACGAACATCGTAATCACTATCAGTCGAGGGGAATCCCCATGCTCTGCTGCCTGATTCGACCGCGAGGCAAATTTTCACGTCATACGTTTCTTCGATGATTTTCAGCTCTTCCTTGATTCTCTCTCTCATCATCCATCAACTCTTTCTATAGAAATCTGCATGACTTCTTCACGTTTTGGTAAAATACGAATAAGACATATATGAAAAAGGAGTTGGATCTCATGTCTATATCTCGCATCATGAAATGGATCACCGGAATTTTTGAAGCCTGTCTTGCCGTCCCTGTCATCGGAGGACTATTTATTATTAGCAATGGCTATTCACCGCTCATGGTCATGCTTATTCTGCATATTATCACACTCGTCTTATCGAAGCGAGACCAAGGACCAATGATTGGCAGCATCATTGGGATTATCACATCCTGCCTCGCCTGGATTCCGATACTTGGATTCATCCTGCATATCATCACAGCTCTTGCCCTTATTATCACCGCGTTAGTACCTGATGAAAAAACGAGACAAAATACGAGCTATTAAAAAAGAGGCCCTCATAGAGCGGCCTCTTTGTTCTTTTATTTGAGCAAGTGCTTTTGTAAGAAGGAGAGCTTCTCTGTTTGAAAAGCCGGGATAAACTCGTGTCCAAAATAGCGGTATACCTTAAGGTCTTTATCTGTTTCTAAATGGTTGTATGCCGCAAACACAGTAGATGGCGGGGTAATTTTGTCAATCAGACCGATCGCCATCAATGTTGGCTGTTTGACCCATCCAGCTAAATTGATTAAGTCAAAATAGCTTAATGTCGCAAATGCCTTTTCTTCCACTTCCGGGTCACTATTTCTCCGAAAGTACGAATTGATTTCTAAATAAGGCTGCTCCAATGCCGCATCCACTGCACGCTCAAAGTTTGATAAATAAGGGTAATCTGCCGCGACGACCTTCGGAATATCTGAAAGGGCTGCAGCTGCTACCGCTAATGCGCCTCCCTGGCTTCCGCCAATTACGCCGATCCGGTGTTTATCCACTTCAGGGAAGGACTGAATAACTTCGAGTGCACGAACCGCATCTAAATAAACACCGCGATAATAGTAGGTCTCTTTTGATAAAATGCCTTTTGTCATCCACCCCAAAGCGTGACCGCCTGGTGTCACTGTCTGATCTTCACTGCCGCCTTGACCGCGGACGAGCATACCAAATGTGGCATAGCCGTGGAGCGCCCAGTTGACGATGTCGTGAATGCCGCCGTCATAGCTGGCATTATAGCCATGAAAACGAACGAGCGCTGGATGCGGGCCAGTTTGATCAGGTACAGCATAAAAGCCTTCAATTTTAGAATGTCCAAAGCTTTGATACGTCAGGTGGTACACCCTGACGCCTTTCACTGGATAGTCATACGGTTCAAGTATTGGCTTTGCCTCCACTTGGCGCAGTTCTTCGAGTGATTTCTTCCAAAAATCTGAGAAATCAGGGCGTGCTGTTTTCTTTGGTTTATATTTTTTTAGCTCTTCAAGTGGTAAATCGTACAATTGCATATCCGAGTATCCCCCTTTGTTTATTCATTATATGTATCATAACACCGATTTCTTGAGTGAGAAAGCCATTTAACAAAACCTTCTGACATTTCTATTGGCAAAGATGATGGAAACCTTTATGATAAAGAAACTGGCCTTGAAGACTAAAATAAACCATTACATACATTCATGATTTTCACATGACATATAGCAAATAAAGGAGGAACTCGTATGAAAATCGCCCTTGTCCAAATGGACGTACAAATTGGAGAACCAGAAGTGAATTTTAAAAAAGCAGCAGCGTTTTTAGAAGAAGCGGTTCGCGAGCAGCCTGATTTGATCATTTTACCCGAAATGTGGAATACCGGCTACGCCCTTGAGCAAGCCGAGCAGCTTGCGGATGTAAACGGTGAACGCACAAAACAGCTCTTTTCCTCCTTTGCCCGCAAGCATCAAGTGTATCTCATCGCAGGCAGTGTATTAAATAAGCGGACAGAAGATGAAAATATCACCAACACGATGTATGTCTTTAACCGCCAAGGTGAGCTTTTGTTAGATTATGATAAAATTCATTTATTCCGCTTAATGGATGAGCATAACTATTTAACCGCTGGTGATCAGCTTGGTTTATTTGACTATGGGGAAGATGTGACGATTGGTGCAATGATTTGCTATGACCTCCGTTTCCCGCAGCTTTCCAGAACACTTGTGAACAAAGGAGCGAAGGTGCTCGTCAATACGGCGCAATGGCCGTCAGCAAGAGTGGACCATTGGCGCAGCCTGCTCATCGCAAGAGCGATTGAAAACCAGTCATTTATGATTGCTGTTAACAGAACAGGCACAAGCAGAGACACGGCATTCCCTGGACACTCTATGGTGATTGATCCACTCGGCCGCATCCTGCTTGAAACAAACGATGACGAAGATATTTATTATGCGGAAATTGATCTTCAGCTAGTGGATGAAGTCAGACAGCAAATTCCGGTTATGACGGATCAGCGTCTCGACTTATATTAAAAAGCAGGGTGCTCCCCTGCTTTCAGCGTGTAGACAAACCCTCGCATTCGGTGTCAGGTCTGCGCTCCGGTGCTCACGAATGTCAAATTCGCTCCGCTCCGGTGCTCGCCCTTCCTAGACTTCAAAGGTTTTCTATCACGCTGAAAAGAAGACAAAGGGCTAAAATCAAGATCATTTTAGCCCTTTGTCACCAATCTTAAAGCAGGGTGCTCCCCTGCTTTTTGCGTTTAATTAAACGTTTGTTTAAGCCTTCCCTTGATTCTGATAAAGGGCCATGAAGGCTTGAGCGGCTTTCGTTAAATACCTTTCTTCCACATATGCAAACACAAGTGTGCGGGTGGGGCATGAATCAATGTGTAAATAAATGATCTCGTTCCTATCCTCTTGTGCCACCATTTTCGGCACAACGGTCACCCCTAGTTCGTTTTTGACCAATGCCTGTGCTGTTTGAATATGACTTGTTTCAAAAGCCGCTTTTGGCTGAAAACCGTGATGACGGCACAGCTCCATGACCACTTGCCGAAAACCGTATCCCTCTTTCAGCATAATAAATGGGGTACCTTCAAGAAGCTGAAAGGAAACGATTTCGTGACCGGACTCTTTTTGCCCTGCTTGCTTGATAATCTCGTTCAATTCCTCTGATAACCATGGCTGAGCAGCTTGCGGAACTGCAAGAAGGAGCGGCTCTGTCAGCATTTGTTTCGTTTTCAATGATTCATGCTCGACAGGCATAGATAAAATAGCCAAATCCAGTTTTCCAGCCAATAGACGTTTTTCGAGCTCACGAGGAGACTCTTCTATCAGTTGAACGTGAACATGAGGATACGTTTGACAAAAAGTTTTTAATAAACCGGGCAAGACATAGCCCCCAGTCACTGCTGGCGCTCCAATGTTCAGCTCTTTCCCGATTTCATAAGCTGCCTCTCCCATTTCACGCAGCAAATCATCTCTTTCCTTCAAAATATTCTCAGCCCTTTTAATGAATCGTCTCCCTTGAGGTGTGGGCGTTACTTGTCCATACTTTCGAATAAATAGCGGTGTGTCTAATTCCTCTTCCAGCTTCTTCATTTGCTGGCTTAAAGAAGGCTGTGCAATATGAAGTTGATCCGCTGCTTTTGTAAAGCTTTGCTGCCGGTACACTTCCATGACATATTCCATCATTCGTATATCCACTTTCATCACCTCATAGGTTTTAACTATCCATGTCATATCTTTTATGTCTTAGACAAATAACAGAAGGAATTCTACGATAAAGAGACCACAAAGGGGGAAAAGAAATGAATCCATATGCTAAAGCCGAGAACCAATTTTCACAAAATGCCGAGAACTATCGAGATTCACCTATATTTGCGGCCGGAGAAGAGCTGGAATGGATGAAAACAACTGCAAATGCGAAGGGACATGAGCATTTACTTGATATTGGCTGCGCGGCAGGACATACCGTTTTTTCCTTTTCAGACGTTATCTCTAAAGGGGTCGGCATTGATGTCACGCAAAAAATGATCGAGATTGCAGCAGCACTTGCGGAAGAACGCCGCCTGAACCACATTACTTTTGAGCAGGCAGCCGCAGAAGCATTGCCCTTCTCTGATGAATCATTTGATTTAGTGACGTGCCGATTTGCTGCTCACCACTTTCCAAACCTTCCGGCAGCCATGTCTGAAATCAGCCGAGTCTTAAAAAAAGGCGGCCAATTTCTGCTCGTCGATCATTATGCACCTGAAAACCCTGCACAGGATTCATTTATTAATCACTTAAATAGACTGAGAGACCCTTCTCATGTGCGGGAAAGCTCGTTATCAGAATGGAAAGAGCTTTTCGATGACAACCAATTGACTCAGAAAGAGATTCGTTCCTGGGACCTGCATATTGATTATCAGGACTGGATTATACGTGGACGCACGCCAGAGAATACTCAAAAGGAGATCGTTTCCCACCTTCAAGCCGCAGACCCTGACACAAAGCAGCTGTTTCAGCTTCAATTCGATGCACAGCATCAGCCCATTTCCTTCTGTTTAAAAGCTGCAATGATTCAGGGAATCAAGAATTGACCTTATAGAAAAAGTCTACCATTGTCGGTAGACTTTTTTAATCTTCACTGTCTCACAGGTATTGCTTTTCATGTTCGTGACACGTCTCTCCTTACGACAAGGAGTGCTAGATCATGTTTGTATTATATGATAAATGAACGAAGATAGGTGAGGCATTTTAGATCCTCTGAATAAAAAAAGAACCTACCCTCTTTGGAATAAGTTCTTCACTGCACGCGTCACTTACGGCGCAATATCCTCTAATACTTTCTCGCGCGTTTCTATCATTTTAAAAGCAAGAATTGCTCCCACTACCGTCACACTTGCAAAAAGAATAAAAATAGTTGAAACACCGCTTACCTCTAAAATAAAACCTATCATAATAGGAGCGATCGCTGAGGCCAGCCTAAGCCACGCTGTAGCAAATGCTGTTCCAATCACCCTCATACGTGTCGGATAAATTTCAGGTGTATATAGATAGAGGAGAACTGTAATTGTCCCCATCATTCCGTAAGCAGCAGACCCTAAATAGATGACGCTTTCTGGTGAAGTCGGTCCGCTGATCCATAAAGCCGTTAATAAAACACCTGTTAATACAAATGCAATGGTTGCCCAGCGCTTTCGTCCTACTTTATCAATTAAAAACGCACAAGCGAATACCCCTATGGTCTGTAAAATATTTGTGAGAGATGCTGCCCTTAATGAATCTCCGACTGGCAAATGGTAAACAGTATTATAAAGACTCGGTAACCAGTTATTTAAACCATTCGATACAAAGTAGGCAGAAAACCATAGTCCCCATACGACCAATGTTCTTTTACGGTAAAAAGTTGAAAATAGCTCTTTCCAGTCGCCTTTTTCAGTACTGCTGGATACTTGATTTGCGACAGGCATTCGTTTGTCAGTACTAGCTTCAATTTCTTCAATAATTCTTTCGGCTTCATCTAACCTGCCTTTCGAAATAAGCCACCTTGGCGATTCACGCAGCATGAAAAAGAATACAAAGACGATTAAACCTCCAATGCCTCCAATCAAGAACATCCATTTCCACCCAAAGCTAGGTACAACGAATGCGCCAATTTGTGCTGAAATCATTAATCCTAATGGAAAAATCATCTCATAAAGCATAAAAAATCGACCTCTTCCTTGGGCTCGGGACAACTCATTAATATATGAGGCTGCTACCGGCACCTCTCCTCCGACTCCAATCCCTTGTATAAAACGGAAAATAAAAAGGGCCATAAAATTACCTGAAAATACACATGCGATACTCATAATAGACATGAGGAACACCGTCCATTTTGCACTAAAAACACGGCCGCGCCTTTCTGCTAACCATCCAAAGAAAATAGCACCAATCGCTTGTCCTATATAACCAGACCCAATAAGAAGACCAATCTGTGCAGGTGATAAATTCCACATGCCGATGAGGACCGGGAGAACAAACGCTAAAGATAGCGCATCAAAAGCATCAAAAAAGGTAGCAGATCCCATAATGATCCGAGGTTTTAAATGCCACCTCGAAAAAGGCACACTTTCCATCCTGGTCAATAGCTGTGAAGCTCTATCAACAACTTGCTCATCACGAGAATTTGAATTTCCGCTGAGTTCTAACGTCATGGTATCTCCTCCTTATGAGAGGAAATGATGCAAAAGTACATGCCGAAGAGCGCTGAAGAAATCGCTTACATTTTAAATCAAGCTGAAATTCTGCAGCGTTCATACGAGTTTTCAGCATCTATCACATCTTTTTTGGCGTTCCCGTGGTGCCCCGATCTATATAATACATAGGGAAAATATGCTCCATCGCCTCTAACTGTTCTCCTTCCAACAACTGTGTTAGTAAAGAAACAGCTTTTCTTCCCATTCCAACTAAATCAACATGAACAGAAGATAAAGAAGGGGTTAGAAAACTTGCAATGGGCACATCATCGGCACCAACGACAGACAAATCATGAGGTATTGACACATTTGCGTTTTCTGCCGCTTTCATGACCCCTATCGCCAAAAAATCTGAAGAGCAAACAACTCCAGTCATGTGCTGGTTTCCTTGGAGAAATTGAGAAACCACTTCTACTACTTTTCCCCCATCAAATTCATCTAACTCAAACACAAGCTCTTTGTTCATTGTTAATCCTAAACGTTTCAGTGTGCGCTCATACCCCTTGTAGTACCTCACGCTATGCATCGAACTCATTGGACCATTGACCAGCCCAATGGTTCGATGACCTTTATCAAATAAGGCCGTTACAGATTGACAAACACCTTCTTCATCATCTGGCCTGACACATGGAAATGGTGAATCCTCTAAGTAACTTCCGACAACGATAATGGGAATAGCCAAACTTTTTAGCCAATCCATGCTCAATTCTTCATTTCTTGGAGAAAATAAAATGGCACCATCTACAGCCTGCGTCTCAAGTAACCGCTGCTGCTGAACAGATGTAAATGACATCAGCATATTGAATTCGGTCTCATCTAATTCCTTCGCTATTCCATCTAAAATCGTTGAAAAAAATGGATTATTCAAAATATATGAACCGCGGGGAACCACTACAGCAATATTCCCAGTCTTTCTTTTCACGAGCCCTCTCGCTCCTAAATTAGGGCGGTAGCCTAACTCATCAATCACTTGTTTGATTCTTTCAGCCGTTTGAGCACCTACTCCTGGTTTACCACTTAATACTCGGGAAACAGAGGCTATAGACACTCCTGCTTTCAATGCTACATCTTTAATACTTACTGACACATTTCATACCTCCGGGAGTCTGTTGTTTTATACCCTATTATAACCTGACTCACCTTCATCATGAAATCAATGGTCTGTTATCTACTGACGTTTTCCTTAAGCAAACCAACACTTTGAAGGCCCTGGCGAATCTCTTCTTTTTCCTTTTGAGTTAAAGGTAATACCGGCTTCCTAGCAAGCGAACTGCTGATCAAGCCTCTCTGGAACATCGCTTCCTTCATTCGCAGATGAGAGGTAGAGGAAGGTTCATCCATTTTATATACAGCATGCTTTAATTCAAAGATTCTATCGTACACTTTATTAGCTGCTGCAAGGTCTTGTTCTTCCACACATTTCACAAGTTCAGCGATCAAATCTGGCACAAAACAGCCGAAACCGACAAGCGCCCCATCAATCCCTTGAACTAATGTTGGCAATAAATATTCATCGTGACATGTGAGCAGCGATACATCTGGTGCATGCTTTTTCAGTGCGCGCACATCGACTTCATATTGTGCCATGTCTCTTTGACCAATTTTGAATGAGACAACATTTTCAATTTCCGACATTTCTAGTATTTGATTCGTTGTATATGAGGTTTTTGTCCACGTTGGATATTGATGGACGATGATTGAAATGTCAATCGCTTCTGCAACATCTTTAAAGAATTGGACAGGTGATTCAGGCTGCATACCGAATCTCAGCCATGAATGCGGCGGCATGAGAAGGATACCTTCTCCGCCAGCTTCTTGAACTGCTTTTGCATGCTGGATTGCTTCAATTGTCCCTTCAGCTGAAACCCCTGAAATGACAGGTACTTCCCCTTTTAATTCGTCGGCTGCAATACGCACAGCTTCAGCTCGTTCATGTGGCAGCAGGGTCATAATCTCGCCCGTATGTCCATTGACAACGATCCCGTTAATCCCTTTGTGCTCCGCCACCCAGCGAACAAGCTTGCGAAATGCAGGTTCATCAATTGAATAGTCATCTTTAAAAGGAATTAAGACAGCCGGGAATACACCGCTCCATTTTTCTTTATTTTTCATCAACAAATTCCTCCCCATTCGATTATAGTAAACGTTTACCGTAAGCGTTTACGTAAACAATCATAGAATGTCCTCACGGAAGTTGTCAACATTATTTTTTAAAGATTATAATAATTCAAAAAACTCTTATTGAAATTTAGATACTATTTTATTTTTCCGAAAAAGAAAATGATCTATATCAAAAACCTCATCATCATGAACTGATTGAAGGAGGATCACCGCTTTTTCCAAACGGCTGCACACCAAAAAAAGGATAAATACATTTTGGTTGTCAAAACATCATCATATGTACGAAGGAAAAGAATTCAATAGAAAAAAAGTCTATCCTAAATGGTAGACTTTTTTTATTTCGAATATAAATCCCAGCCAAGCTTGAGTGTGTCCACAATATAATTGGCGACTTCCTCAGCCTCTAAATGATCTGTTTCCACTCTTGAGTTATGAAGAGAATAAATCTCCCGGCGCTCTTCAAACAGCTCTTTCATCTCATCAAGCGTCCGGTTGTGAAGAACAGGGCGGTTTTCGATTAAAATATCAAGCCGCTGCTTCCAATTCTCCCACGATAGATCAAGGAAAAGAACGGTACAATGCTTCAAGCAGGCGCGTTTGATTTCTTCCTGTTTGAATGCACCCCCTCCAAGGGAAACGATCTTGAGCTGTGTATGTTCACATAAATCGACGATATAATCCTTTTCAGCCTGCCTGAAGAATGCTTCTCCTTTTTGCTGAAACATCTCTGGAATCGTCATGTTGTACTTTTTCTCAATCTCCTGATCGACATCAATAAAATCTCTATATAGCTTTTTGGCAACCAGCTGCCCAATGGTTGTTTTCCCAACACCCATAAAGCCAATGAGGACAATATTCCGCTGTCTTACAGGAATTTCTCTATTGATTTTCATGGTCGTGACACGTCCTCCCTACGACAAGGAATGCTACATAATGTTTCTATTATATGATAAATGGAGCGCGAAAAGATAGGCAATCTTAAAAATTGTGTTTGACGACGTATCCGAGCTGTTCAGAAAGCCTCTGTGCCTGTTCTTTCACTTTTTGCTGCAGCTTAGGAATGACTTCTTCAGTAAACCGATGGGTTGGACCAGATATGGATAAACAAGCCTTCACTTCTCCATGAATGTTAAAGACTGGTGCCGCTACTGCCGCAGATCCTACCTCTCGTTCATCGATACTGCAAGAAGTATACGTGTCAAGAATATGTTTACGTTCCTCTTGCCAGTCATCTCTCTTCACATGATCAGCCTCAGACGCTAATACTTTTTGTTGAAATTCTTCACTTTGAAAAGCCAATAATACCTTTCCGCCTGCACCTGCGTACAATGGCAGCTTCTCACCAATCTTGACAAGATGGCGAATCGATTGCAGCCCTTCCGCTTGTTCGATACAAACCCTGCTTGTTGAATCCAGTACATACAGGTTGACGGTTTCCTTTGTTTCATCACGAAGTGAGTACATGAGTGGCTTAGCCAGTTCCCTCAATTTAATGGACTTTCCTGCAATGTATCCAAGGAGATAAAGCCTTTGACCCAATCGGTATTTCATTGTTTCTTGATTCTTCTCCACAAAATGATTCATTTCAAGCGCCTTGAGCAGTCTCGTTGTCGTAGACATTGCTAAATTCATCTCTTTTGAAATATCCGTTAGCGTCAGCTCTTGACGTTCTTCACTAAAACAATAAAGAATATCCAAAGCACGCTGAACTGTACGCAGTCCTGATTCTTCTTTTGACTTTTTATCAGCCATGTTCATTTTCTCCTTTTCCCCTTTGATTTCTTATCGACATCAACGATCGATTTTGCTATAATCCATTTTAAACGTTCCACTAAAAGAAAACAAATTCCACCAGTCGGAATAAAATCACTTGAAGATATTTGATGGAGGAGATATTTGAATGTACCTGCTCGTTTTTACACTTCTTATCAGTCTATATATTGTTCATCAACTATTTCCTGCTCCTATACTCTCCTATTTTGTTGGTCTGCTGGCCGCTGCCTCGCTCACCATTTCTTTTAAGAAAGCAAATGGGCTTTATTTGAAAACAGGTGCTGTATTTCTCATCATTGGGTTGTTCTTATTCTTCTTATCCGGCCAGCCATTGCACACGTTTTTTCTTCACTTTCATTCCATGCTGGGCTTGCTTTCTCTCTTTTTCATGCTGCCTTTTATTCATTCTCTCATACATGTTGGACATTTCGATACACAATTAAATAAACTGCTCACACTGCATACAACGAGCTCAAACCAGCTTTATCGCAAGAGTTCATTTGTCACTCATATTCTCGGCATGTTTTTAAATATCGCGACGATTCCTTTACTATATACATCGCTCAAACCGTCGCTCGAATCTCTAAAAGAACAAGTGAAGCAACATCTTTATACACGGAACCTCTTAAGATCATATGCATTATGTTTAAGCTGGAGTCCTGTTGAAGTGCTGGTAAGCGTCACCATTGATGCAACCAAACTAAAATATTATCAAATTGCACCTATTACTTTTGGTTTAATGGTCGTCGTGCTGGCGATAGATTGGATGCTTTTTTCTCGTCAAAGCAAACGATTACCAAACATCATTCAGTCTTCAGAAACAAACGCCAATCCTCATCGAATTAAGCGAAAAACCCTTCAGCTCGCTTTCATGCTGCTAGGTTTTATGACAGTCGTCTCACTTGTCGATGCATGGATTGGGAAAGGCTATTTATTCGCTGTAGTACTGACGATTATTCCATTTGCTCTATTATTCTCTTCTATTATCAAAAAAAGAAAACAATATATCGCTGTCTCTGTGCCTCATTGGAAAGAAAGAACCCGTCAGCTCTCCAACTATATGTGTCTATTTTTAAGTGCAGGCTTCTTTGTCGATATGCTCCTTGCGACAAACAGTATGCAGCCGATTCAAGCATTTATTGTCAGTATATCAGACCATGCCATTTGGGTTTATTGTGTCATTGGGTTGTATTTTCTGATCACCGCCCTTTGCGGTTTTCACCCGCTTGTCTCGCTTGCTTTGTTAGTCAGCATGATGGCGCCAGTCATCCATGAACTGCCTGCTCTTCCGATCGCAATCATGCTGATCGTTGCTGGCACATCAACTGTTATGTTTAGCCCTTTTAATGTTTCTGTCTCCTTATTGGCTGATTTGATGAAGGTCAACCCTTACCGTATCACTCGCTGGAATATATGGTTTGCCAGCCTTTATATCAGCATGGGCATCGCATGTGCAGCGATCATCACCATTATCTTTTATACATAAAAAAGAGAACTCACCTTTGAGTTCTCTTTTGCTTTCTCACTATGGTTTCAATTGAATTCGTTCAATTTTACCTACAATAAAAATGTACGACAATGCCCCGCCTAAAGCGACTAAACTGACGAATAAAATTCCTCCATTGTAAGAGCCTGTCGCCGACACGATGAATCCGATAATCAGCGGAGTGATGATCCCAGCTAAATTAGCAAAAAAGTTAAATACGCCGCCAGCCAGCCCAACCATTTCCCGCGGTGCCACCTCAGACAGCATCGTCCAAGAGATATTAGACAGTCCTTGCGCAAATGAAGCGATGGATAAAATGGTCAGCACAAGCGGGATATTTGTTGTAAAGTTTGCTAAAACAATGGTACTCGTCATCAGCAAGCCAACCACTACTGGCAGCTTTCTCGCTACATTCACTGATACGCCCTTTTTGAGCAGCCAATCAGACACATAACCTCCAAACAAGACGCCAAAGAATGCAGCAATGTAAGGAAGAGAAGCAGCAAAACCTACCTTGAGAAACGCCATATTTTTCGCCTCTGCCAAATAGGTCGGAAACCACGTTAAAAAGAAAAAAAGGGTAGACGCAACAGAGAATTGCCCAATATAAAGCCCGATCAATTTACGATATTTTAGAAGGGCGGCAAAGTCCGCCCATTTCAGCTTCTCCTGTGATGCGACTGTCAGCCCATCGCCTTGCCGGATTAATTCTAACTCATCTTCATTTATCTTCGGATGCTCTTTCGGTTCGTGATAATACTTGTACCAAAAGAAAGCAAATATGATACCGAGCGCACCTGCCGTAATAAAGACGGTTCTCCAATCGAAAGTCGTCATGATCCAAAATAGAAGAGGTGTCGCAAAGGCAAGACCCACATACTCTCCAGCAGTATAAACACCTGTTGCAAAAGCCCGTTCCCGCCTTGGAAACCATGTGGTAACAATACGGTTATTTGCAGGAAAAGCGGGAGATTCTGTAATCCCAATAAACAAACGGCAGCCGAATAAAAAGGCAAAGCTGTTCGCAAACGCCTGTAAGCCTGTGAAAATAGACCAAGTAACGAGTGATATCCCATACGTTACCTTTGAGCCAAATTTATCGAGAATAAAACCGCCTGGTATTTGCATCGCTGTATATGTCCAGCTAAATGCCGAAAAAATCAAGCCTAATAAGGCAGGATTTAATTGCAATGAAGATTGAATCGCAGGAGCAACAATGGATACACTGGCTCGATCAATATAATTAATAGCGGTAATAAAAAACAACAGAATCAATATGCCAAAACGGGCTTTCGTTGGTTTCACATATGCGGGCTGCAATTCATTCCCCTTCAGTTCTGAATGCACTTTCATAACCATCCTCCTTTGTTTCCGCAGCGTGCGGTTCGGTTGAGCGTATTAAATTACCCCTTTTTCTTCTAACTGCTTACACTCTTCTTCTGTTAAGCCAAGCATATTTGTTAAAATCTCATAATTATGTTCGCCTAAATCAGGTGCAATGTGACGGATACTTCCAGGTGTTTTTTCAAACTTCGGAATGATCCCAGGCACCTTCACTTTTCCAAGACGAGGGTGATGCACCTCGACGATATTCTCTCGTGCTTTAAATTGTGGATGCTCAAAAATATCTCGAATACTTAAGATTGGGCTCACAGGTACGCCATGTGTATCTAAAATTTCTAATACGTCATCCCTTGTTTTCGACGCGATCCATTGCGAAACGATCGCATCCATTTCTTTGTTATGCTTCAGCCTGGATGCATTGACCGCGAATTTTTCATTCTCTAGTAAATCTAATCGATTCATCGCCTCTGCCAATCGATTGAAGGTCGAATCTGTACTCGTCACAAGAACCAAATAATGACCATCCTTTGTCTCATAGGTACCGGCAGGGCTTGAATGTCCGCTCAGCCCCGGTGAACGCTCACGCACCTTCCCAAGCTTGTCATATTCTGCAACCAAAAACTCTAACATACGAAACACAGATTCATAGAGGGCCAAATCCACCATTTGCCCAGTTCCTTCTGGATTTGTATCCCTGTAATACATCGCTGTCACAGTAGCAAACGCCACATAGATGCCAGCAATATAATCAGTGAGAGAAAAGGAAGGGCTGACTGGATGCCGGTCTGGAAACCCTTGAATATATGTAAAGCCGCTAAACGCCGTCGCTGGTGTTCCAAATCCGGCTTTGTCCTTAAACGGGCCCGTTTGACCATAACCCGATACACGAATCATAATTAAACGAGGGTTGATTTCTTTTAACACATCGTACCCAACGCCCCATTTTTCCAGTGTTCCAGGGCGGAAATTTTCAATCAGCACATCGACCTGACCAGCAAGTTTTTTAAAAATGTCCTTTGCTTCGTCTTTGTGCAGATCCAGTGTAAGGGATTTCTTATTCCGTGAGAGACCTGACCATCTAAGTGGTTCCCCATCTGCAAAAGGGCCGACGTGCCGCAGCGTATCGCCTTTGCCAGGAATCTCGACCTTGATGACCTCTGCACCAAAATCCCCTAGAAGCACCGCGCCATAGGGTGCAGCAATCATCGTAGAGACGTCTAATATTTTTATTCCTTCGAGCGGTGTATTCATATTCATTGCTTGACTCCCTTTCATTCAAGTGATGAAGGGCTAAAATCATTCCTAATTTTAGCCCTTTTCATCTTTCTGATTGACCCGGAAAGCCCTGATGATCCAAAAGGAGGGCTTACCGGTGCAGGTTTTTAATCCTTCGGAAGCTGCCCTTGCGGTGTGTAGAGCCAAATGAGCCATAAAGGTTCATCTCCTGTATTGACATGCTGGTGCGGAACACCGTCTGGAATGAACATGAAATCATTTTGTTTAAAGGACTGCCTTTCTCCATCACAAATGACTTCGCCAGATCCTTTAATCACATAATCAAATTCCTCTGAACCCGGGTGATTGTGCACTGAACTTGCTTCCCCCGGTTCAAAAATGGTGAGACCCGCCATCATATGCTCTGATCCAACAGTATCTGGTGTAATGGTTTGAAATACCTTTCGAATCATTTGCTCCTCTGGACGATCTAAGCCTAACCATAATGGGTTCCCATCTTGAAACGGATTCAATACTTTAATTTTCATTGTTAATTCCTCCCTCGTTCTGTTTAATTCACGCTGACATGTGAGCGCTTTGAATTTGGTGAATAAATGTCATTAATATTCCAATGTCCATCCGTAGGAACAGGATCATTTTTCATCGCTACATCAATAACGCAAGGCTCCTGAGAAGCAATGGCTTCAGCTAAAGCTTCTTTGAATTCAGAAGCAGAGGTGATTTTAATCCCCTTCATCCCATAACCTCTCGCAACGGCAGCAAAATCCGGTGAATAGCTTTCTCCACCTTTTCTGAAAACAGTGCCGTACGTCGTTTCATAGTGCGCCATTTGCAAACCGGCTATTGTTCCAAATGCACTGTTATTCATCACAATCCACACAACAGGAATGTTCTCTTCAACTGCTGTTGCAAGAACGGATGGATTTTGACCGAAGCCGCCGTCTCCAACGAGTGACACAACAACACGGTCAGGCTGGGCAATCTTTGCCCCAAGTGCGGCAGGTGCTCCAAATCCCATCGTTGCAAAGCCGCCTGGCGTTAAAATGGTACCTGGCGTGAGCACAGGAAATTGCTGTCCGACCCCATTTTTGTTCCAGCCAACATCCGTTGTAATAAAGGCATCTGGCGGCAATACTTCCCGTACTTCCTGCAAAATACGCTGCGGCTTCATTGGGAAGGATTCATCTTGAACATTCGTCAGATTGCTAGCCTGAAAATCCTTACGATATAACGCAATTTCCTTTTTCAATTCAGGACGATCCAGCCCTTTTGGCAGTCTCTCTCTCGCCACTCGATTGAGTACAGTCAAGGCTTGCTTAAGATCGGCTACTGCTCCAATTTCAACAGGATAGTTACGTCCAATTTCATTCGGGTCAATGTCAATATGAATGAGCTTGGTTGATGGGAAGCGGAACGTATAATCTGATTCCCACGAGCTCGCATCAGCTTCAGCAAAACGGGTGCCTAAAGCCAATATATAATCTGCTTCTTTGCACTGATCATTGATAAATTTTGTCCCCCAAAACCCTGTCATTCCAAGAGTCATTGGATGATCATCCGGCATGGCTCCTTTCCCCATCAAAGAATGGGCGACAGGGATACTCAGATGGTCAGAAAATGCCTTTAATTCTTCAGCTGCATCAGCTAATATAATGCCTCCCCCTACATATAAGAGCGGTCTTTCTGCCTGCAGCAATCGATCCAATATCCGATTGGCCGTTTGATCATCAATAGAAGGTTTTTCAATGGTGTGTGTATGATGGTTGATTTGTTCAAACAAGGACACATCTAGGTCCTTTGAGAAAACATCCATTGGAACAGAAATAAGCACCGGGCCAGGACGGCCGCTTTCAGCTAACTGAAATGCTTTTGATAAAATCTCTGGAAATAATTCTGGAATATCGACTCGCCATGCTCTTTTCACAAACGGCCGGTAAATTTCGTATTGAGAGGCATCGGAATGAAGATTGATCTCTTGATGTGGGTGCTTTCCGTAATAATGACTTGGGACATCTCCTGCAATGACAACCATTGGAATGGAATCAAGTGCTGCATTCGCTACCCCTGTTGCCGCATTGGTGAGTCCGGGTCCTAGATGACTGAGAACAACAGCCGTCTGTTTCTTTGCCCGCGCATAACCATCAGCTGCATGTGCCGCTATCTGTTCATGCCTGACATTGACAAATTGAATCGAGCTTTTTTCAAGCGCTGATAAAAAAGCAATATTCGTATGACCGCAGAGACCGAAAATATGCTCGACTCCCCGATTTTCTAAGTACTGAATAACCTGTGTAGAAATATTCTTCTTCATGTTTCTCTCCTCTCACGGTGCAGCTATGAATCTGCTACTCACTTATTCTTTGAAAACACAATAGATAGAACATTGTTCAAATCCTGTATCGCCACTTGCCCGGGAGCTGAGCTTTCTTTCCCTACAGCAAAGGTCATGACAGATCCAAAAAGTCCGCCAATCATTCTTGTAAAAGCCCCGTATTCTCCCATTGCCATTGAAATAACGGGAATTGACAGCTGCTTTTTCGCATGGCTGGTCGCTGAGAGCAGTGTTAATGCATCGTCATAGGAATGCGGCATCACTGCGATTTTTGCGATGTCGGCGCCGACTGATTCTGCATTGACGAATAGCTGCACGAGGCGATCTACCTCAGGGGTACACTCGAAATCGTGATACGACACAATCAAGGTGACCCCATTTCTTTTAGCCGCCTGACTGACTTGCTGTATATGTGTCACATCATGCATCAATTCATAATCAACGGCGTCCACAAGCTGAGTGGAACAAAGCTCGGCAAGCAGAGAAACCTTCTCAGTTTCTGAGAGTGATATACTTTCGCCGCCCTCCTTTTCAGAGCGAATCGTGAATAAAAATGGGATACCCTTTGCCTTTTCTACCATTCCCTTAAGGGTTTCTATCACTTGTTCCTTGTCATGAAGGTGATGAAAAAAATCCGCCCGCCACTCTATCACATCAGGATTTTTCTCAGTTAACACCTCGACCTCATGAAATAATTCTTCCTTTGTTTGTCCGATGAGCGGCGTACAAATCATTGGCTGACCGCCTGCCTGCACACTTTTTACCTTTTGCTGAAATGCATTCACATCCATACGCCCCTTTCACAGACCCTGTGGAAGCACGACCATTTTGGTTTCGGTCATCTCCTCAATGGCGAAACGCGGACCTTCTCTTCCAAGGCCACTTCGCTTAATCCCGCCATAAGGCCAATGATCCAGTCTAAAATTCGATGTCCCATTGATGACAACCCCGCCAGTTTCAAGCTCTTTTGCTACGTGTAATGCCACATCCAGCTGATTCGTAAAGATCCCTGCCTGCAAACCATATCGACTATCATTTGCTTCTTTAATGGCCTGCTCCAGCTCCTCATAAGGGAGAATGCTGACAACTGGGCCGAACACTTCCTCACAGACGACCTTGGCCTGTTTCGGAGGGTTTAGCAAAATAGCCGGTGTGATGCTCGCTCCATTTCTTTTCCCCCCGCATAAAAGGTGGGCACCCATGCTCTCTGCCTCTTGTATCCATGCCTCAACACGCCGCGCGGCCTGGACATCAACCATACAGCCGATATCACTCTCACTGGACAGCGGATCTCCAACGACAAGCTGCTCTACTTTTTGTTTTAATACCTCAGTAAACGACGGCATCATTTCCTGATGGACATAAATTCTTTGAACAGAAATACAGCTTTGACCGGAATTACTAAAGCCTGTTTTGGCACACATGGATGCAGCTTGTTCAATATCTGCATCGTGATGAACAATCGTCGCGCCATTCCCTCCGAGTTCGAGCAGTACCTTTTTCAATCCCGCAGAGGTTGTAATGTGTTCGCCTCCGGCAGCCCCGCCGGTAAAAGAGATGAGATTCGTTCTTTCATCAGTGACTAACTGTTTCCCGGCCTCGACCCCGCCAATCACAAGCTGCAAACCAGCCTCAGGAAATCCTGCTTCGAGAAGGAGTTTGGCAAACGCTGTGGCAACAGCTGATGTTTGCGGTGCGGGCTTCAAAATGATGACATTCCCTCCCGCAAAGGCCGGACCGACTTTGTGACAAATTAAGTTGAGCGGTGCATTAAAAGGGGTAATCGCCAGCACAACTCCGACTGGCACTTTAAATGTCATGGCCATTGCTCCCTGTCCGCGTGATGATACATTGCCAGGAATGGTCTCACCTATTAATCGATTCGCTTCTTCCGCCGACTGTGCCAGTGTCTCGATTGATCGCGAAACTTCATCTCTTGTATTTTTAAGCGGTTTGCCTAATTCTAGCGAAATCAGTTTTGCAAAATGGTCTTTTTGTTCTTCAAGCAAGGCGGCTGCTTTTGTTAGAAGCTTTGAGCGTTCGATTGCCGATATTCCCGCTATTTGTTTTTTAGCCTGCTGCGCAATAGAAAGTGCCTGTTCTATGTCCTCTGATGAGGCGAGATAAGATGTACCGATCCTTTCTCCTGAGTAAGGATTGATGATATCTGTTTTCACACGACCGGTATCCAGCCACTCGCCGTTTATATATGACAACGCTTTTAAACCACTCAAATTTTTTCTCCCTCCTTCAAGTGCCGCGTTCCATGTCCTGCATAACGAACCAATCTTTCTTCATTCGGACAAGGTCCTTTCACGAGGGCTCCCTTTGTGAGCTCCTCATATGCATGCGCCACGATGCCCATTCCTCTGGATAAGGAAAAAATGCCTTTTGCTGCTTCTGCTGGAATGTTTAATTCACATTGGATGGCAGCAGATACACCATCTATATTCATCGTGATTTTCTTCCCTTTCAGTTGTTCAAGCTCATGTCTAATCGCTTCGGCCAACCGTAAATATGTGCCGCTGATAAGACCTTGCTGGACATATGTGTGACTCAGGTCATATAGACGTCTCACCCTCGGATCATCATCATGAAGCTGATGGCCGATTCCCGGAATTTTTTCCTTGCGATTTAACCATGTTTGACACACTTGCTTTGCCGCAGCCTGTATATCCTTTTGATCATCGTAGACCGCTTTGGCCTCGTATAACATACGCATGGCCTTCTCTCCGGCTCCGCCATGAATGTCACCTAATAGATTCACCCCTGTTGCAACAGAGGAATTAAACGAAATGCCGCAAGTCACCGCCATTCTAGCTGCTGCAATAGATGGCGCTCTTGGTCCATGGTCCGCACCTGCGACAAGAACACTTTCAAAAAGAGCTGCTTTTGAATCATCCAATAATTCACCAACAAGCAGTAAATAGAGCATTTGTGGATACGACAATTCACCAATCAGTTCTTCAATCGGATACCCTCGTAGTTCAATTGAATTTTTTTGAATATGACTAATCTCAGTCTCCCACCATGCGCCTCCCTCTTTGTAAATTTCCAGTGCACTTCGATTTTTCATTGTGTGAATCATTCCTTTAGCTTCTTATTTGGAGGTGAATCACCCCTTTATTCCATTCAGTGGAATCTAATTTCACTTTTCGGAATGTGGTTTCATTGTAAGCGCATTCTTTTTGTTCGTCAATTATTTTTTCTGAAAATACTGTCAATAGAAGTGAAATTAAGTGAATCGAACTAATTATGTCTGCTTTTTTTGATCAAAAAAATCGATATTTAGTTAAATGGACTTAAGTATATCGTTCTACTAATTTAATGAATTTTTGGTTATTTTGTCAAATCCACTTGAAATTCGACATAAAAAAACCTCTCCATCATCGGAGAGGTTTCTTTTTATTTCCACCAGTCATCAAACATGGAAGCGGGTACTTGGCGTTTATGCTCTGATTGAACATAACGCTTTTCAATCGCTTCTGCTGCTTGACCTGAGACTGGTTTTCCTTCTAAGTAATCATCAATTTCATTGTACGTAATGCCGAGTTCTGTTTCATCCGTTTGCTGAGGTTTATCATCCAGCAGATCGGCTGTTGGTTTCTTTAAATACAGGCGTTCCGGTGCTTCTAGCGCTTCTAAAAGCGCCCGTCCTTGGCGTTTTGTCAAACCTGTGAGCGGGAGAACATCTGCACCGCCATCACCATACTTCGTGAAGAAGCCGGTTACTGCTTCAGCTGCATGATCTGTACCGATGACAAGCAATCCTTCCTCACCACCGACAGCATATTGCGCGATCATTCTCATGCGAGCTTTGACATTTCCTTTATTAAAGTCAGACAATGGGCCGCCCGTTTCCTTTTGATATTGATCACTGAATGCTGACACGGCAGGTGCAATATCATATTTCCACGACTTGTCTGGCTGAATAAATGATAGGGCGAGCTGTGCATCATCTTCATCCTGCTGGACACCATGCGGAAGGCGTACCGCAATAAAGACCGCATCCTCTTTTCCTTCTTGACGAAGCTCACTGACAGCAAGCTGTGCAAGACGTCCGGCAAGAGTTGAATCCTGCCCGCCGCTAATACCGAGAACAAATCCTTTTGCCCCGGTTTTTTTCAAGTACTCTTTTAGAAATCCAACCCGTTTTTCGATCTCCTGCTTTGGGTCAATTGAGGGCTGCACATGCAACTCTTGGCTGATCTTTTTCTGCAAACTCATACACTTTTCCTCCTAAGCATCCTCTACATGAAGAGAACAGGTTTTACTCACAATTCATTGATTTAATAACGTTTTTTGAATCTTCATTATACCATGTTTTCATCAAGAACATTTTGTTAGACGTTCCCCTATTTCTTAGATAATCAAACATTCACAAGTGAAAAAGACCATGTCTTTTTTGACTGGTCCTTTTCTTTTTTAATCGATTTCTACCCGTATGGATGTACAGCTTGATCCATTACACTTCCCAATATCAGCAGGACATGCAGACACGGCCACAATGAGGTCCATTTCAGCCCGCAGGCGAATGTAGTCACCGGGCAGCGATTTTGGCAGCTCGACAGACAGCTTTCCTTTTTCATCAATGACTGTATTCATAAAGGCATTAAAAGGATAGTACATATCCTCCTTTGGAATCCCAAAGGGCTCAAAGGCAGTCCGCAAATTGTCGTAGCATGTATGCATGACCTCTAAGTGCGTCCGGCCGTATAAAAGCTGATACATCTCTTGCCGGCAGGCGGGCATGTATAAATCATGGCATTCTACTGTATCTTCAATGATCGTAAACATCGGTTTATATAAATTAGAATAAAGCTTATCGCCTTTTTTCACTTTAGACGAGAACAAACTGTCCATCGTCGCACCTTGGTCAAATTTTTCATAAAAATCTTTTTCATGATAGGCCATCACATCTGCTACTTGCTGGCCTTCGACATCAACCACTCGCATACATTGGCCTTTTCCTAAACGAAAGCCGAGTCTACCCTTTGGTAAAATGACGTGTTCTCCGTTCATCACATGCACTCCTTTCCATGACAGTATGCCCAAAATGTCCCCTTGATCATGTATAAAAAAAAGACGCGGTCACAAGCTAATGTCATTGAAATAGAAAGGTGTTGCACTTGCATTGAAAGAAGAACAATCTTTATCTTGGTGGCAGCTTTCTCTCATCGGAGTCGGCTGTACAATTGGCACTGGGTTCTTCCTTGGTTCCAGCATCGCCATTACAAAATCCGGTTATTCCGTCTGCATCTCTTTTTTGCTTGCTGCAGTCGGAACATATCTCGTCTTTAAACATTTAGCTGCGATGACAGCTGATAATCCTGATAAAGGGTCATTTTGTTCCTATGCTCGTAAAGCATACGGACGCTGGGCAGGGTTTAGCAATGGCTGGGTGTATTGGTTTGCAGAAATGCTGATTACAGGAAGTCAGTTAACCGCCATTTCTCTGTTTACCCGCCACTGGTTTCCTTCTGTTCCGCTTTGGGTGTTTTCTGCGATTTATTCCGCTCTTGCCCTGCTCGTGATTATCATTGGGCTTTCTTCTTTTCAAAAGACAGAAAATGTTCTTGCGGTACTGAAGACAGCGGCGATTTTTCTGTTTATGATTCTTGCGGTGCTTGTATTATTCGGCATTTTGACAGAACATAAACCGACCCTTCATCTGCCTAACAAGGATCACGAATGGATGCCTCTTGGTCCGCTTGGTCTTTGGAATGGATTGATTTACGCATTTTATGCATTTGGGGGAATTGAAGTCATGGGGCTGATGGCGGTTCATTTAAAGGACCCGAAGGATGCGGCAAAAGCTGGACGTGTCATGCTGATCATTCTAGCAGTCATCTATATCGTCTCAATCGGACTTGCTCTCTTGCTTGTCCCAGTGACAGCCTTTAATGAGAACAGCAGTCCATTTATTACTTCATTAGAACCGTTTCATTTATCGATCTTTCTTCATATCTTTAATGGCATTTTCATTATTGCTGGTTTTTCGACACTGGTTGCCTCTCTCTATGCGGTCACAACGCTGCTCGGCACAATGTCAGAGCATCAAGATGCACCTGCTTGTTTTAAACAAAAAGATCCATCGCATGTGAGATGGTCTTCGATTATCTTAACTGCTGCTGGCTTAATTGTCTCGATTTTGCTTGCACTCTTTTTGTCCAAACACATCTACGAGCATCTCACAACAGCAGCCGGTCTTACCCTGCTGTACACATGGATTTTTATTCTGTTCTCAAGTAAAAAGCTATCCAAGCCATCCACCCGCCAAACGTGCGAAATGATTCTTGCGCTGCTCTTAATTGGAGCCGCTGTATCAGGCACATTAACGGAGGCAAGCGGACGACCTGGCTTTTTTATCAGCCTTGGGATCATTGCAGTGATTGCCATCATGGTGCTATTTATGAGGAAAAAGTGGAAGCAGGATCAGACCGCATCATAATTTCATCATGTTTTTTAATGCAGTAAATGGACATTTGGCGGAGGCTGGTTTCTCCGCCTCTTCATCTGGGAGAAAGTATTGCTTCCATTCATGATTGGTCGGATCCCCGTACCATTTTAATGATGGATGAACACTGACCTCATCATATGCTTTGAGCCGCTTGCGAACGAGCTGGCTCATTTTTTGTCCAAACTTGGTCGATCCATTCATTTTCTCAAACACCCACCTAGGCTGAAATGCCATCAAGAGATAAGGGAAGTGGCGGCTTTTTCTGAGCTTATGAGCAGGTGTGGAACACAAAATAAAATACGCCTCACCATGGAAGCAATACTCCCACTCATGATGATGAGTATCTAACGGGATCTCCTCAGGCCACGGTTCTTCATCTTTATGATGCAGCCGCTTAAGCAGCGACCAAAACTGCTGCTCAAACTCTTCAAGCGAACTTTCCTGTAAGTCCTGCGGTGTTTCAAAAAAACAGATAAATGAAGCATATTGACCGGTTTCTTTCGCACAGCCTTGATATTCTCTCAGCAGCTGGGCTAATTCATCAACCGCTTCCTCTTTCCTAGGGTCACCGACAAACCCATAGCGTAAATGATCGAGAAAAAATCCCTGTCTTCCGGGTACACATGGGAATGTATCGGCTTCATCTCCTACCATCTTGCCAAATTGTGTGAAAGCATCCTGCTTCCATTCTTCTAGTGATCGTAGATTTTGATCAAGGCAACTTTTTGCATACAGCTGGGCCATTTCTTTACACCTCGTTTTAGCGTCTTCTCCATAGCCTATGAGGTGCAAATGGCTGTGGTGACTGTCCTTCCACGACTTTCCTAGCGCATGACAAAATGGGGTTTCCATTCAAATTGAGCAGGTATTTGTTTCTTTTATTCTATTATGTATGATCAGACTAGTGTAAGTTAATAGAGAGCCTTTCGTCATACCTACGATCGATTATTCATCAAAAAAACGGAATCCAGCACCCAATAAATAAGGGCTGCGCAGAAGCTAAACAGATAGACTTTATAGCTCATGAACACAACAAGCCCATAATCAATCCATAAAGCCAAAGCCGAACAAACCAGCCATGCTGCAATAAAATAAATCAGTAAGTCACGGCTTCGAAACCTCTTAGGATGCCGGTGTAAAACAAACTGAATCGGTGCAGCAAAAATGACATAAGCGGACAAAATGAACAGACTGGTCATCTCCACATAACTAAAGCCCACTTCAGGCGGCATGAATAAAAACGTATAAACGAATGTTGCTGTGATGACTGATAAAATCAACATACACACATAGTTGAATACTGGCAAAAATATACGCATAGCAGAAGCTCCTTCAAACCATTTAATATTCCACCATTATTCAAGAATGTGTTATGTCTGTCAAACCTTACAAAAAAACAGACTGAATGTGTCAGTCTGCTTCAGATTATTGACAAAGGGCTAAAATGATCTTTATTTTAGCCCTTTGTCTTCTATTCAGCGTGATAGAAAACCTTTGCAGTCTAGGAAGGGCGAGCATCGGAGCAGAGCGAATTTGACATTCGTGAGCACCGGAGCGCAGACCTGACAAAGAATGCGAGGGTTTGTCTACACGCTGAAACAGACTGAATGTGTCAGTCTGTTTTTCTACCCAATCAACGCCATGATCCCCTGATACCCAAAATAGGCGCCGAAACCAAGTAAAGATAGACCTGCAAGAACGGATAAGCCATGTAAAACACGTTCACTTAAATAACGCCTAAACGAACTAGCAAGCAGCGCCATACTGAAATCCCAGATCAGCATGCCGATAAAAATAGCCATACTGTACATGAGCATTTGGGAAGCTCCATACTTTTCGATCGTATTGGCTAAGATGCTGCCATAGATGCCAAGCCAAAACAAAATACTGAGCGGATTAGAAAGAGAAATGAAAAATCCGGTCATAAACGATTTGCCAATTGATGTGTTTTCGCTGTCTTTTTTCGGACTCTCCTGCAAATTGATTTTACGCAGACTTTCAATGCCGGTATAGGTCAAAACGAAAAAGCCGAACAGCCACAAAAAGGTTTTTACAAGAGGTGCAGTCAAAAGCTGGGCGACACCCAAATAGATGAGAAGCATATAGACAATATCCGCAGCCATAGCCCCTACACCAAAAATCCACGCATGCCAAAATCCACTTTTAATCCCTCTGTCGATTTGGGCTGCATTGACTGGCCCAACAGGCGCTGAAAGTGACAACCCTAAAAAGATATAACCAAAAAACACCGCCACATAGACGTCCTCCTTTTGATGCTGACTTGTACATGTTATTCAAACTTTCTGCGTTTTAGTACAAGTCCTTTGTCATCATTTCAGGCGGATGCTTAGCGGTCTGCTTTCAGTGCCGACTGCTGCGCGTGTATTGTTTCTTTTTTCTTAGAACGATTCATTTGAATCGCAGCTGCAAACAGAAGAACAGCTAAGAAGGCAAATACAAAGACGGCACTTGCCGCTCCTGCCCATTCCAGACTAAATCCAATCAAAAAGGACAAGCAGGCTCCGCCTAAGCTTGCGGCTGCAATAAAATAACTCGTCGCCTCATCGATGGCATTTTCAATCATTAAGGCAGATGCTGTCAGTGCGATTGGGAACATGCCCGCTGCGCAAAGGCCGATGAAAAAGATGAGAATCAGCTGCGCGGTGATGTGGGTTGTCAGAGCGAATATCACAAGCAGCAGAATCATCAGAGATGCGCTTAGCTTTAAAAAACGCAGCGGATGCAGCTGATCGGCTTTTCTCGCAATTACGGTTCTGCCAATGACGATCGCTGTCCAGAAAGTAGAGACCGCAAAGAGGCCCCAATTTTCTCCCCCTTTTTCCAGCATGATCGACGGCAAAAAGTTCGCAAAGTTCGTTTCAATCCCTGCGTAGAAAAAGGCAAAGCAAATCATGATCACCACAATCATTCGATTATTTCGATCAACAAGCAAGGACGGTTTCCTCGTCCCTTCTGTGGAAGGAGCATCCATCTGTCCGTGAGGCAGTTTGTTCATAAAAACAAGCCAAAGCATAAGGAAAAATGTCAGCGCACCCACCTGAAATAAAAACACATACTGCCATGTCTGTTCTGTGACAGTCAGCAGAATCACTAGCGGGAATAACAGCGCACCTAATCCAAAAAAGACCTCCATGATACTGATTCGCTTTGCACTATTTGCCATCGAAATGACATATGCACCAGCTGTTGTCTCAAGACTGCCTGCGCCGCTCCCAAGAAAAAAACCTGCCAGCACAAGCGTTGTCCAGCCTGGCACCAATAGCCCCAGCAGAAGTGAGCCGATCATCAGCAAAAGACCCATGGTCAGCACAGCGCCATAGCCTTTTTTTCTCACTAGAATGGGGGATAACAGAACGCCTGTCAAAAAACCAATAAACTGAAAAAAAATTAAAGATGATAATTCCCCGGGGCCTTTATCGTAACTCGACAGCAAATAAGGCGTTAAGCTGCCAAAAAACACATGAATGGTCCCAATAAAAAAATAAAAGACACAGCCAAAATAAAATACCTTTTTCATCTTTTCACTTCCTCTAAAAAGGAGCGGAGTCATCACATCCTCCGCTCCACCTCTTTAATATGCCTGGGCAGAGACGACTGCCTCTTCCCTCTCAAAGCATGTATTGAGCGCAGCCTGCGCGCGATAACCATCTTCAAAATCAGCGACCTTCATATGAGATGGGTATGGATCAGTATTCACCCAATGCATCAGCTGATCGCGGAATGTATCGGACCATCCGTAAAATTCATTTGGCGGATCTGTCAGCAAAGTTTGCGGCATTTGATGACGCTCCACACACAATCCATCACTGATCTCATATTCGTTTTTCATGTTCGTATGGTATTTGAATACCTTGTCATGTCCAACGACTTCTACACTAAATCCACATTCCTCAGGCTGCGTGCTTTTGGATGTCACCAAATGAAAGAACACTTGATTCTCCATCTGCCCGAAAATTTCGGTATGATCATCCACCTGAACCTTTTTCTCTTCTTTTTCCTTTACATGTGTCAGCATCTTGGTGTTAAGTGATTCTTTCTTCATTTCACTGCCAAATAAGTACCACAGCATATCAATCAAATGAATGCCAAGATCCCCTAGTGCACCGCTCGTACGCAGACTTTCGCCGCTGTCTCTCCATGAAAATGTCTTTCTTCTGAGGGCACTGTTTTTCTTAAAATGAGTTCTAACGGTCAAAATGCGTCCTAATTCACCGTTAGCAATCAAGTTTTTCAATATATTCACAAAGGATAAATAACGATAGTTAAAGCCCATACTGGCTTGAACTTGGAACTGTTTGGCTGTCTCCACCATTACCTTCGCTTCCTTCAGCGACACAGCCATCGGTTTTTCACATAAAATCGGCTGTCCTGCTCTTAGCGACTGAAGGGCATGGTCCTTGTGACAAAAATTAGGAGAAGCAATGATCAACCCATCAGATGCATCTGCCAGTGTCTCGATACTTGAATACACACGTCCGCCGTACTGTTTAATGAATCCCTGTGCGACCGACTCATGCAAATCATAGACACCGGATAATTCTGCACCTTTGATCGTTGATAATGCTTTTGCATGTGCTTTTGCAATATTCCCTGCTCCAACAATTCCAATTTTCTTCATGAATGTGCCTCCTCATGTTTATACATCACTGTTTTCAGTGTTTCATAGATTCCTTTTGCATACCCATGATGACAAATTTGGTGATGGTGCCGTTTGGCTTCGGCTGTCGCATTTTGGACAAGGAAACCGTGTGTGACGGATTGAAGCATCCGCAAATCGTTTCCGCTATCACCAAAGGCAAAGCCTTGATCTTTTGATAAATCATATTGGTTCAGCATAAAGCGGACAATTTCATCCTTCCCCGTTCCGACTGGTAAAAAATCGACATCATAGCAATCCGCAGGATCTCCTGCAAGCGGGTTGCATTTGTTGATGTTGACCGCCACGCCTCGCTCTTTAGCCAGTGTTTGGATAAATGATAGATGATGAAGATCCGTCCGCTCATCCTGCTCCTGATAATAGAAATTCTTCTTATACCCTGAGCTGCCCAGCTGCGTTTGCGGCCTAAGGGAAATTCCCTTTTCTCGGATAGTTTTCAGGATGTCTTCGATTTTTTCATCTGAAAAGCCCTGCGCATCCAGCCGCTTCATCCACTCTTCATCCGGCTGTCCAAAATGAGCATCCGACGTATATACAATCTCAGTCCCTAAGTTCGACGCAATGAAATGCGGGAATTGATGAAAACCGCCTTTTTCCATTTTGCTCGTGACAGAATCGAGACTGCTTCCCGTCACCCAGCCCAGCAAGAGCTGTCCCGTTTCACTCTTTTCTGCTACAAAGGCTTCCAGCCGCTTGATATCCTCTCTCTGCTCCTCTGTCATTCCGTGAGAATAATACGTTTCATCAAAGTCACAGAAGACGATCCACTGCGGATTCTTCGGCTGATTCAGCAGTTTTTTATTGAATGGAAGACTTGATAACATGTTGAACCCCCTCGATGACCTTCTCCTGATCTTGCAGCGGCATTCCTGGATAAAGCGGCAAGTGAAGTAATTGCTGTGCTGCTTTTTCCGTGTGTGGAAGTGTCGTTTGTCTATATTTTTGAGAAACAAGATTTGTTTGATGCTGATGCGATAGAACCGGGTAATAGACATCTGTCTCTATGCCCATTTCCAGCAATTTCGCTGCCAGTTCATCGCGGTCTCCCTTCAGCACTCTGATCGGGAATAGATGCCAGACATGATCATCCGTCAGCTTCGGAAGCTTCATGTATCCTTCATCCTCAAGCGGTTGCAGCTGGTCAATGTACCGCTTGGCTAAATAAAAACGTTTAAAGTTTTGCAATCCTAAATACTTCATTCGTTCGAGTCCGATCGCTGCCTGCAAATTATCAATTTTGGAATTAAAGCCGTAGTCACTGCGTTTGACATTTTTCTTTCCAGCTTCAAAGCCGTGATAGCTGATCTCCATGCATTTTTCCGCTAGGGCCTCATCATTTGTAGCGATCGCTCCTGCCTTTCCGCAGACTCCAAGGTTTTTGTATGGATTAAAGCTGAGAACAAGTCCATCTCCATAAGCGCCAAGGCCGCTGCTGCCAATCGCTTGACATCCGTCTTCAATGATTTTCAGCCCATGCTGTTTCGCAATCGCCGAAATCTCCTTCATATCCGCTTGCTTTCCATATAAATGAACCGGTAGAATGCATACCGTTTTATCTGTGATATGCTTCTCTATTTCGCTCGGTGAGAGGCAGTAGGTTTCAGGATCAATATCGGCATATACCGGAACAGCCCCAATGGCGAGCACTGCATTTTCTGTTGCAGCAAAGCTGTTGGCCGGCAAAATCACCTCGTCTCCTGGATGGACGCCTGCTGATATGAGACTGATCATCAATGCATCTGTTCCACTTGACGTGGCAATGACATATTTTTTCCCTAAGTACTCTGCAATCGCCTTTTCAAACGTCGGAATATATGGCCCTGAAGTAAAACGGCCAGAGCTCAATACTTCCTTCAGCACCAGCATAATATCATCGATTTCATCTTCTGAAATCAGTTTGTCAACTGGCAGAAACGGTATCTTTTTTTCCTTATTTTGTTTATAATGGAAGAGAATTTTTTCCAAACCTGTGCGCTCTATATCTTGCTCAAGGAACGTCACCAGCTTTTCATTTGCTAGATGCTTTTCAACTGAATCGGCCTTTACTTGAACACCTTGATTGATCATATCCAGCAAAGGAAGATAATCCTTGCTTTTACCTGATATCTTCGTCAATATTTGCATTCCATTCCCTCCAATTAATCAATTCCTTTTGTTAATATTTAACTTGTTTCACATTGTAAATGATGTTATCGATTTCAGAACAATAACTTTGTGTAAAGGATTTGTTAATATGTGTACAATTTATGAAATTGCCAAACGCTGCGGGGTTTCAACCACCACCGTTTCCAGAGTGCTAAACCATCACCCATATGTGTCAGAAGAAAAGCGGCAGCTCATTTTACAGGTGATGAAAGAAATGGAATATACACCGAGTTCAGCAGCCCGCACACTAAGGTCACATCAGACAAAAACCATTGCTGTGTCTGTTCCAGCTGTGGATCATCCTTTTTTTGCACAATTGATTAAAGGCATTTCAAAAGAAGCCCTTGATCAAGGATATAAAGCCATCGTGCTTCAGACGTTTTATCAAGAAGCATTGGAGCTTGAAGGGCTTCAATTATTAAAAAGAAAAGAAGTAGATGGGGTCATATTGGGGGCATTAGAAAATCAGTGGGAAAAGATCGAGCCATTTTTAACAAACGGCCCCATTGTCATGGCAAATGAATATCATCAAACAGCAAACATCCCGATTATTGGTTACGATGAACGGGAAGCCGCCTATAAAGCGGTGGACTATTTGATTCGGTCGGGGCGAAAATCGATTGGGTTTTGTTTTGATACAGAAAGCAGTGAAGCGCAGAAGCAAAGGAAACAGGGCTATCTTGATGCACTCTCTGCTCACGGTTTGCCGCTTCAAGACGATTGGCTGTTTGGAGAGGCTTTTACCATTGAAGACGGCTTTCGCTTAATGGAGGTCATCCATCACATGAAGGAAGCGCCTGATGCCATTTTCACCGGCAATGATCAAGTCGCAGCAGGACTCATTAAACAGGCCATTTCATATGGCTATCAAATTCCCAAGGATCTAGCGGTCATCGGCTATGACAACCAAGACATATGTGAGGTGACAGCTCCAACGATCACCACGATTGACATACCGATCGTAGAGCTTGGCCAGCGGTCTGTACAGCAAATGATCGCACTCCTGCAAGACCAAAAACCATTGCAGCGTGAACATATCCAGCTGCCTACCCGGCTCGTGACAAGAGAATCTACATAAAGAAAAAGACTGAGATCTCTCTCAGTCTTTTTTAGTCTATCAACCTATACAAATTGAGCAAGAATGAATGTCCATATACATACAATACCGAGCAGAATGAAACTGTACTTCACGGTTTTTTTGAAGAGCTCAGATTCTTTCCCTGTTTCTCCAACAGCTGCTGTAGCGATAGCGATAGATTGTGGAGAAATTAATTTCGCCATCACACCACCGGTCGTATTCGCCCCAATTAACAAACCTGCTTGTGAGCCGATTTGAGAAGCAGTGACCGCTTGAAGGTTACCGAATAAGGCGTTGTTACTCACGACAGATCCCGTAATAAACACGCCGATCCAGCCAAGCACCGGGCTGACAAGCGGGAACAAATCGCCTGTTTTGGCAAGAGCAAGTCCAATGGCTGAACTTAGTCCAGCAAAGTTTGCCAGGTTGGCAAAGCCCATGACAAAACAAATAGTAAGAACAGGAACCCAAAGCTCTTTCACCGCTGCTTTTAAGCAGACAGCGCCTTCTGTTAATGTAATATGTCTGCTAAACAGTCCAGTCAGCATGACCGCAATCAGAATGGCAGTACCCGTTGCACTGATGACATCAATTTTAAAGATCGCATCAATTGGTGTTTCCGTTTGGGCAATTGGTGGTAACTTCACAATTTGCTGATGTAAAAATGGCATTTTCACTAAAATGGTCGTCCAGTTAAGCGGTCCTCCTACAGCAAACAATGCTTTAAATGCCGGCAGACTCCATACTGTAATAACAGCAGTTAAAATATAGAACGGAGACCATGCTTTCAGTATTTCAACGCCGCGATACGTTTGTTTCTGTTCAATATCTGGCGCTCCTTCTTCACGATAAATGTGTTTTGGCTGCCATTTCCGAAGGAATAAAGCTAAAACTCCCATACTTGCCAAGGCAGAAATAATATTGGCAAGCTCAGGTCCCATCGTCACCATTGTGACAGCTTGCAAAATGGCATAGGTTCCACTCACAACCAGCAAGGCTGGCAGCGTTTCTTTGATTCCTTTGAATCCATCTACAATCAGAATGAGGAGGAACGGAATACAGAATGAAATAAACGGGATCGTATATACAAGGGTTTGAGATAACGCAAGCGGCGTCATATTGCCCATTTGCGCCCCTGTAATCACTGGGATGCCCACAGCTCCAAATGCACCAGATGCAGCATTGGCAATTAAGCAGAGCATCGCAGCTTTCAGCGGTTTAAACCCAAGCTCTGTTAAGAGAGCAGCACTGATCGCAATCGGTACACCAAACCCAGCAGCTCCTTCTAAAAATGCATTAAAGCTAAAACCAATTAATAAGAGCTGAAGACGTTGATCTTGAGAGATTCCTGCAATACTAGAACGAATGACATCGAACTTACCAGATTTCACGGCAATTTTATAGAGCCATACCGCCATGATGACGATATATCCAATCGGCCACAGCCCATTAGATATACCGAGCAGCACAGCAGATAATGCTTTTTCAACTGGCATATGAAAGAAGAAAACAGCTGTTACAAAACTGACGATTAAGGTAAAACAAGCGGCTAAAACACCTTTTAGCTTAAAAACGGTTAATGCAAGAAGGAAAAACAAGATTGGGAGCATTGCCACCAATGCACTGACGAATTCATTACCAAACGGATCATATATTTGCTGCCACATAGTGATTCATCCTTTTCTGCTCAGATAGGTTGCTTTTGATTGATTAAAAATGAGGAGCCAAAATCTCTTTCAACACATTCACACTGTGTGCAAATTTTTCTTTCTCCGTGTCGTTCAGTGTGAGCTCCATTACTTCTGTTGCGCCATTTCGATTCACAAGGGCAGGTACACCAATGTAGACATCTTCTGCTCCGTACTCTCCATCTAAGTAAGTGCTGACAGTTAAAATGCTGTTTTCATTGTGCAGGATCGCTCTTGTAATGCGGGCTAAACTCATTGCTACACCGTAATAAGTGGCGCCTTTTTTCTCAATGATTTGGTAAGCGGCATGACGAACATTTTCCATGATTTCATCTAAGTCTTCTTGTTTGTATTGATCATTTCTCTTCATTAATTCTGTAATCGGTACACTTCCAATATTTGCATGACTCCAAACAGCAAGCTCTGTATCTCCATGCTCGCCAATGATGTACGCATGCACGTTGTGTGCCGCTGCGTCAAAGTACTCACTGAGCATGTATCTAAATCTTGCCGTATCAAGCGTCGTACCACTGCCAATCACTCGTTCTTTTGGAAGACCACTGAATTTCCAAGTCGCATATGTCAAAATATCGACTGGGTTTGTGGCCACTAAGAAAATACCGTCGAATCCACTTTTCATCACGTTTTCTACAATGCCTTTAAATATATTTAAATTTTTCTCAACAAGGTCAAGTCTTGTTTCACCTGGCTTTTGGTTTGCACCAGCACAGATACAGACGATATCTGCATCCTTACAATCCTCATAATCTCCATACCATGTATTCACAGGATGCGGCGCAAATGCTTTTCCGTGGTTTAAATCCATCACGTCACCCATTGCTTTGTCTTGATTCAAATCGATGACAACCAATTCATCTGTGATTGCTTGATTTATTAATGTAAAGGCATAACTGCTGCCGACGAAACCTGCTCCAATAAGGGCTACTTTGTTTACTTTTTCGTTTGTCATTTATCTCATCCTCCTGAGTAAAACTAGGCTGTTTTTCTTATGTGAAGTATTTCACATTCTTATTGTGCAACATTTCACAAACTTTTGCAAGGGAGCTGCTCAAAAAAAATATGTAGCGAATTTGTGAACACATTTATTGTGCTTTCAAAGCGCTGGCTCCATACATATTTCCACAAGAAAAAAGCTGCCAAACGCTCGTCGGCAGCTTCCTACATATTTAATAAGGTCCCCAGTTGATCATGACCCCGATACAAATAAATACAAGACCGATGACAAACCAAATGAGGGCAAGCGGCACCATAAAACGCAGCCACTTTACATAAGGAATACCACTTGCAGCAAGCACAGCCATCAACACACCGGAAGTCGGATTGATACAGTTGACCACCCCTTCACCAAGCATTACCGCTTCTACAGCGACCTGTCTTGTGATGCCCATTAAATCAGCGAGCGGCGCAAGAATTGGGATAAAGACAACGGCTTCTCCTGATCCTGATGAAATCAAAAAGTGAAGAAGCGCACTCGCAATATACATCCCGATCGCACCAGCGATGGGACTAAAGCCTGTCAGCATACTCGCCAAGCCATTGACCACTGTATCAAGCAGCTTCCCGTTTTCTAAAATGACCGAAATACAGCGTGCCATCCCAACAATAAGTGCGCCGTATACAAGGCTTTGGCATCCGATAATAAACGTTTTCGCAATATCATTGGCAGCTAATCCGCCGAGCAGTCCAGCGACGATAGCCATAAAAATGAACACACCCGCCATTTCCTTATCGGTCCAGCCAAGCTGAAGTGCGCCATATAAGAAACCTCCAAGTGACAATCCGCACACCGCTAAAATCAGCTTATGTCTGCCAGTAAATGCAGGCTTGTCCACAGATTCCGCATCGGCTCCGCCAAGCCCCTTAGCAGGAAACCATTGATCGCCAAGGATGCTTCCCTTTTCTTTATTCTTCAGACGTCTTGTATATAAATAGATGTACACAATACTAGAAATAAGAAAACAAAGATAAATAATGACACGCAGGCCGATGCCAGAAAATATCGGCAGCTCTGCAATTGTTTGTGATAAACCTAATGGAGATGGAGATAAAATCGTTGCGTTAAACCCTGCATAACAGCCGATGTATATGACAGCGGCTCCTGCTACAGCATCCCATTTCAAGGATCGTGCCACAATGATGCCGATTGGAATAAACCCAATGACAGAATTCACGACAATTCCGGTCGTTCCAAGGACTGAAAATAATCCCCCAACAATACAAATAAACAATAATTGCTTCGTTTGAAACCGGCTGATGACATGGTGAATCATCCCGTTAATAGCACCTGTCTTCTCCAAAATGGCAATGGTTCCGCCCGTAAATAGAATCAGAAAAATAATAGAAGAGGACCCTACCATTCCTTCTTGTATCGCTGTGAAAAAGCCAACTGGACTCACTGGTGATTGATCAATACGGTGATAGCTGCCAGGAACGGCTGTTGTGATCTCCCCAGATGTCTTTCGGTCAAACTCACCCGCTGGTACAAAATACGTTGCTATTGTACAAATCAGTGCAATCATAAATAAGAGAACATACGCATCCGGCATTTGAAGTTTTCGTTTTTGTTTCTCTGGTGCTGATACTGTCGCTGTTTTCATGTGTCAAAACCCCTTTGTCCCGATCGGAATTTCACTTAATTTTCAGAATAATCAAATGATGTGTTATATTATAAACACTGTTGATATTTAAGAGCAATATTATTTCACTAAAATAATGTTTTGACAGATTATCTGTCAGCAAGGAGGCTTCTCATGACAACTTTGACAAACGAAATGAAACAAACCGTGACAGACATCTTTGAACACTTGCATGCCCATCCAGAAATCAGCTGGGAAGAAACAGAAACGACTGCTTATATTGAAGATATATTGAAAAAATTGGGCTGCAAAACTCAAACATTTGACGACTGTACAGGGGTGATCGGTGAAATTGGAGAAGGCGCACCAGTGGTCGCTGTGAGAGCCGATATTGATGCACTTTGGCAGGAAGTAGATGGTGAGTTTCAAGCCAATCATTCATGCGGCCACGATGCACACATGACAATGGCTCTCGGCACCTTCATGGCATTAAAGGAAAAAGAACGCCCGAACGGCACGATCCGTTTCATCTTTCAGCCTGCCGAGGAAAGAGGCGGCGGTGCGCTGAAAATGATTGAAAAAGGTGTGCTCGCAGATGTCGATTTCTTATATGGCGTACATGTGCGCCCAATCCAAGAAACATTAAACGGACGCTGCGCTCCTGCTATATTGCACGGATCAAGTAATCATTACGTCGGCACCATTATTGGCGAGGAAGCGCACGGTGCACGTCCACACCTTGGCGTCAACGTCATAGAAGTGGCTTCAACCCTCGTGCAGAGACTCGCGCATATCCATGTCGATCCAAGAGTCGCGCATTCTGTCAAAATGACCAATTTACATGCTGGCGGGGGCAGCTCAAACATCATCCCAGGCAAAGCCTCTTTTACATTAGATGTACGGGCACAAACAAACGAAGTGATGGATGAACTAGAAAAAGAAATTGAAAGAGCGGTTCATTCTGTAGCGGATGCCTTTGGCGCTTCCATTACACTTTCAACAGACCATCGTCTGCCTGCCGCCACCTTAAATGAAGAAGCTGCCCAGATCATGTCTCATGCAATTGAACAGGTTCTAGGAAAAGAGCAGCTAGATCCCCCGATCGTCACAACAGGTGGAGAGGACTTTCACTTTTACGCAGCAAAGCTTCCGCATATCAAATCCACGATGCTCGGTTTAGGCTGTGATTTAAAGCCCGGTCTTCATCATCCGTATATGACCTTCGACCGCTCTGCTATCTTTACTGGCATTGAGATTTTGACCGAGGCTGTCTATCAAACACTCCAGCAGCATTCATCATAAATGAAAAAGCCACCCGCCTTCTCTTCAGGGCGGGTGGTCTGCTTTATATTACGCATTCAGATCTGCCATGGCTGGAACGTTGATTTCTTTCACGCAAGATACCCTTGATAAATGAATCACACATCTCGCAAGCTCCACAATATCCTGAACAGGGATTCTCGTTTCATCATAAAGAGTGATGGCCTTTTCGGCTCCATCTTCATACGGAACCTCCGCCGCAAGTTCTCCTGGATTGATACAGGTGACGGATATTTTATCTTTCCTCACATGCTCTCTCAGTGCATTCACAATTCCGCGCAGGCCAAATTTAGATGCAACAAACGAGACCTGCGGCAGGTTCGTATGATCGAGACCCGCCGTTGAGCCAATGACGATGATTTTTCCATTCTCCGATTTCCTTACGTGAGGAAGCAGTGCCTGGATGTACGTAATGGTTGAGGTGACATTCACATTGATTAAATGTGCAATATCCTCTGGCTGATCGTGATCAAAGGAATAATCGTCTTCAAAGCCTCGTTTTTCCCATAAACCGACGTTATAGATGAGTACATCAATCGTCTTGTTCTCAAGTGCTTCGAGCATATAAGGGATATGTGTTTGGCTTGATAAGTCGATTTTCAGCCAAATTCTATGTACACCGTCATCTATGTTCAAACTGCTTGGTTCACTTCGCGACACAATCCAAACTGTATCTCCACTTGATGGAAGACCCTTTACAAAAGCATCTCCTAAGCCTTGACTTGCACCGAATATGATATAGTTTTTACTCATAGCTCCTCCTTCTAGGACACACAAACTGTAAGCGTTTTATACCTATATCATACAGATTCTAAGAGACCGGCGCCCCTTTTATGCTCGTCTTCACTTATTGATTGGCGCAGCTACTGGATTTCCTTTAATTCGACTGGTAATGCACGTGCCTCTATAAAGTTTATGACCATTTCTGTAAAAAGTTCTTTCTTTTCAAAAGTAAATGTATGCCCAATACCGGGAACAACGACGCCTGTTGCCTTCGGATGTGAATTCGTTATTTTTTTTGCTGACCGTTTCATGATGCCTTTTTCTTTTTCTCCCACTGTGACAAGAATGCGTGCCTTCGCTTGCTGAAACGTGTCTGGGAGCTTGTAATGGAGGTTTTCCTGAAACATCGTAAGAAGGGTTTTCTTTTGCAGATGTTTCGATTCCGCCGCATAATGATGCAGTACATGTTGCGGGAGCCCCATCTTTTCGGCTTGGAGCTGAATAAACCAATCTTTCTTTAATAATGGATACGTCAGTGGCAAAAGGGGCCTCACCATGAAGTGGAGCCATGGCAAAGGCATCACAAGAGCGCTATTGATAACGGCTATGTCTACGATATCCGGCTCTCTTGATAACACATCAACGGCAATCTGCGCACCTAAAGAAAATCCAATCAGAATCACTTGACGGCCATTCGCGTTTTCCTTGATCCATGAGATGACTTCACGGGTGCTTTCATTCATTGAAAATATCTGTTCTTTTGCTCTTGTCCCGTGTCCAATGAGATCAGGGGCAAAGCATTCATACGTGTTTTTCAATATTTCAACCTGCTCCTGCCACATCCAGCTGCTTACTCCTCCACCATGCAGAAAAATCATGATTGACTTATCCATCGCCCGACAACTCCATCCTTCTATATAAGAAAAAAGCAGCCGCTTTTTGAGCAGACTGCTTTTTCAACATGCTCCCTTCTATTATAAGGGAACCACTACATCATTGACTATTTTTTCAAATCCTCAATGGAGTTTACGTTCTTCATATATGTCGGGACAACTAGCCCCATTCGAAGACCTTTCATACTTGTACCAAGGTCATCATATTTTCCTTTAAACTTCGCTGCATACGTTTTATGCGTATTTGGCAGCCAAGCGGATAATGATGCATCCGCACTTCCGGTTGCAATTGCTGTCCACATCGGACCTGCTTCAACCTGAGTCAAAGTTACTTTAAACCCGAGTTCACGCAATACTTCTGCTGCAACATTGGTACTTGCAATCTCACTATCCCATGCAACGTAGGCAAGATTCACTTTTCCACCATTCGACTTTTTCACGCCTTTTGTCCATTTCGCTACTTGGTCTTTATGTTTTTTCACATATTTTAAGGCGGCATCCTTTGGTTTCACACCATCTTGGATATCAATCATGACTTCGCCCATGTCATCTTGAGACCATTTAAACTGACTAAGCATTTTAGCTGCTTCCGGCTGATCCTTCGCAAAGCCTTTACGTGAAATCGTATGAATTTCTTCCGCTTCACCGTAAGATTTTTTTGGATCATCTAAATATTTTAAATCATAGCGGGAAAACATCCAGTGTGGATTCCAGCCAGTGATAATGATTGGTTTTTTACGGTCGTATGATTTTTTGAGCGTTGCCGTCATGGCTGCACTTGATGCAGACACAACCGTCCAATCCTCTAAGCCATAATCCTTTTTGGCCTGATCGGTTAGGGCCATAATACCTGAACCCGGATCAATCCCAATAATCGTTTTATTGACCTGCTGTGCTGCACTTGCATTTGAATCCGATTGTGCACCGCAAGCGGCTAGTAAAAAGACGAGCAGGGCGGTCATCCCAATGTAGAGAGACTTTTTCCACATTAAGCATTCCCCCTGGTTTTTTTCGTTTTAATATTTTGTGTAATACGGTCGAGTGTAATCGCCACAATAACAATGGCAATACCTGCTTCAAAACCAATACCTGTTTTCAGCTGCGTTACCGCACTATATACTTCTGAACCAAGTCCTGGTGCACCTACCATTGCGGCAATAACGACCATGGATAGAGCCAGCATGATACTTTGGTTAATACCAGCTAAGATGGTTTTTGTTGCAAGTGGAAGCTGAACTTTGAATAAACGCTGGAATGTCGTTGAACCAAAAGCTTCAGTTGCTTCAATTAAATCCGCTGGTACTTGTTTAATACCGAGAATGGTCATACGAATCGTTGGCGGCATGGAGAAAATAACCGATGCCACAACCCCAGGAACAACCCCAATGTTAAAGAAAAAGATCGCTGGTAATAGATAAACGAATGCAGGCATTGTCTGCATTAAATCTAAAATAGGTGTCACAATTTTACGCACAGTTTCCTTCTGTGATGCCCAAATACCGATCGGAACCCCGATCACGATAGAAATGACCACAGCGGTCAGAACGAGCGCAAGTGTTTGAAGCATTGGATGCCAGTAGCCTAAATAGTCGATCAGTAAAAATCCAATAAGTGTGAAAAGAGCAACTCCTCTTGTACTGATCCACCAAGCAATGCCGGCAAAGATAAGGGTTAAAATAATGGATGGAATGACGCCAAGTGCAGCTACAATTCCATTTACTGTTCCAGCTAATCCATTTGTGATGCCATCAAAGAAACCACCAAACGTTAATGTTAACCAGTCAACAAATCGATCGATATAATCCGCGAACGGAATTCTAGGTAAATCACTCATACTAAACATCTTATTCTACCTCCTGTGCAGAAGGCTCTTGTGTCTTAATTTCCTCTAGCTTGTTAGAAGACATGTTGATATATTCATCATTACCTGATAATGCACCAATCAATGCACCTCTGACCACAATGCCCTTCATTCTGTTTTTCTCATCTACAACTGCAATTGGAATGTTTGCCGCATCAGACACTGCATCAAAGATTTCTGTTAAATACGTTGATTCCAATACTGTGGTAAATTCTTTATCAAGAACAGTTTCAAGCGACGCTCCCGTTTCTGCTGCTTTTTTCGCTGCTTGTGCAGAAATAACACCTAATAAATGCTTTTTCTTATCTACTGCATAGATAGACGAAATCCCAAGGTTTTTCATGAGCGTAAGCGCAACACGGGCTCCTTTATCGATCTGAACTGTTTCTGCACGTTTCATAATATGACCAGCGGTTAATACTTTAGAAAGGTCAACATCTTCAACGAAGCGTTCAACATATTCATTCGATGGGTTCATCAGAATTTCTTCTGGTGTTCCGATTTGAACGATATTTCCGTCCTTCATGAGTACAATGCGGTCACCAATACGAAGCGCCTCATCTAAATCATGGGTAATGAAAATGATCGTTTTTCCTACAGATGTATGAAGCTCAAGCAATTCATCCTGCATATCTTTCCGAATTAATGGATCTAGTGCGCTGAATGCTTCATCCATTAATAAAATGTCAGGGTCATTTGCTAAAGCACGTGCCAATCCAACACGCTGCTGCATACCACCACTTAATTGATTTGGGTATTGCTCTTCAAAACCTTCAAGTCCAACAAGCTTTAAAGATTCAAGCGCTTTTGATCTGCGCTCTTCTTTATCTACACCTTGCAATTCAAGACCATACTCTGTGTTCTCAAGAATTGTACGGTGCGGGAACAATGCGAAGTTTTGGAAAACCATGCTGATCTTTTTCCGTCTGACTTCACGCAATTGATCCTTTGACATATTTGTTATCATATCCCCATCAATATATATTTCACCGGAGGTTGGTTCGATTAACCTGTTTAGCATCCGCACAAGTGTGGACTTTCCGCTCCCTGATAGCCCCATGATGACAAATATCTCGCCGTCATAAACATCAAAATTTGCTCGATTGACACCAACAGTTGCGCCGGTCTCTTTTAGGATTTCTCTTTTTGTTTTCCCTTTTTCAAGCATTTGAGATGCTTTTTTAGCATTTTTACCGAAAATTTTAGATACATTATTTATCTTGATTTTGATATTTCTCTCTTCAGAATTCATATTTTCCCTCCAAATTAGCATCTTTATAACCGTAACATAAGCGTTATGATGCGAACAATCTTTAGAATTCGCTTATTTCCCCACAATATGTATGAATTCCATATAGAGGTCTGGTCATTAGAGTTTATACGCCGTATTACTCGTAAATCCTATAGAATGCTTCATAAACTACATATTTTACGGGGTATTTCCTCTCATCAGACAATATTTTACTGGAAATTCCTAATTGTACTAAAAAATAAGTCGAATCCTCGTTATAGCGTTTTTTTGAATCATGGGCGAACCATTCCCCTGAACAGGATTTACCCGAAAATGGTCACATAAAAACCTTTTTTCTCAAATTTTATTTAAATTCATAAAAAAACTGCCTGCAACTTTAGTTACAGACAGCTTGTTTTTTTAGGACTCCAGGGCAGCCCGCTTAATATTATCTTGAAGCTCAAGCATACGTTTTGTTCCATCTTCGCGTAATCGCTTGTTCTCTTCTTCGATCTGTTTCGTCTCTTTCATCCCTTGTACAATTGTATTAAAGGAAGATTCGATCGTTTCAATGTCGATGCTTGGACGGCCAGATAATTTGGCAATCTCCACACTTTGACTTGAAATGTTTTCAGCATTTCGTTTCAGCATTTCATTTGTTCTTCTATCCAGCTCACTCATAGAATCAGCCACAAGCTTTTGTCTCTTCGCTGTAACAGCTTGAATGATCCCATTTTTGAAAATTGGAATCGTGATGATGAAGGCAGAGTTGATCTTCCCGATTAATTTCGTATTCCCGCGCTGAAGCAAACGGATTTGCGGTGCTGTTTGAAGCGCCACCATTCTTGCCATATCAAGGTCATACACACGCTCTTCAAGCGCTTGAATGCCATTACGAAGCGTATCAAGCTCCATCTGCGCCAGCTGGTTTCCACTAGCTGCTTTTTCTTCATATGAAGGAACCAATTGCTTTAATTCTTCGATTTTCATTTGACCGGCTACGACATACTTTTCAAGCTCCATATAGTATTGAATGTTATGCTCATACATTTCTTCAAGCGTCACAGTCGATTTGGTCATTTCATCTTTATATTTACTAATTTCTACATTAATTTTTTCAATCTCTGCACCGAGGGTTTGATATTTACTAAAAATCTTTTCAATCATGCTGCCGCCGCGCTTAAAGATTTTTGACAACAAACCACCCTTCGGTTCGTCAAAATCATTTTTATCAAAGCGATCCATAATCTTGCCAAGCTGCGTCAGCATTGTTCCTGAGTCAGTGACACTTGTTGAACGCATCATTGAAAGGATACGATCAGAGAACTTAGAGATTTCAACGGCCGGCTGTTTTCCGTATTCAAGAAGTTCAAGCTGATTTTTCGCATCGATCTGTCTCGCAATATTTTGCACTTCTGGTTCATTTCGAAGCTGAACGCGAATATCGTCTGCTTTCTCAATCGTGATTTCCTCTTTATCAATTGAAATGATGTCATTTCCGTTTGTATTTGTCATAAGCTTTGATCTCCTTATCGGTTTTTAATGGATTGAAATAACTTTCTAACGATGGACGGCTCTTTAAACTCCTGGTTCATGACCATCTCATCAAGCCAATGAGTATCAAATAATTGGTCATCGATATACCGTTCGATACACTGATATCCCGCCGGATGATATACGAAGAGATCCACACCCATTTCATTTAGGAAAATCAGGGCGGCCGCATCAGAGCGAGTCAGCTCACCATTATATTCCGTATGGTATAAAATCACTTTCGGTACGGTTTGTGCGTAATCAAAGGTTTGAATCAGTTCAATGAGATCCTGGCTTAAATGCAGAACCTGCTTGAATAAATAAATACGGACATCTAATTCGGTTTCATTGCCTTCTTTTAATAGCTTCGGATGCTGACAGATTCGAGATATCGCCTCTGCAATCGCACGCTGCGTACCCTCATATAGATGAGAAAACTGCCACACATTGCTTTTCATTAATAAGTCAGGATCAATCTCTCCAGCAGAAGAAAGTGCATGCTGATAATGAAATTGATAATTCGATGTCACTTCTTTCGTAAAAGGAAAATGGCGAATGGTCTTCGTCTCTTTCCCTTCCATTAACGTGTGAATGCGATCCCAGTATTCACGCTTGTCTCGTGTGACACCCATCATTTTCGCAAAGAGATTTGGAATCTGTATCGTGTCCCGGTCTGCTTTGAAATTGGGGCGGATAAAGGATCGTTCCTTTGCAATTAAAAACAGCTCATCATACGTTGTCTTGAGTGTAATGGAATGAGGAGTATGATCTCTGAATTGCCACGGCTTATAGAGCATTGAATCTTCCGTGTGAAGCACCTCTTCAAGCTCTCTTGTCGAGCGGTACGCCACCGTTGATTTCCTCTCAGGCTTTTCAGCAGGGAACGGCTCAAGCTTTGAAGTTCCCGGGTACTGATCAATAAAAGTCAGCTTTTCTTCTGGATCTAATTCGCGGAACGAATCCTTGCCTTCTGGATGAAATAGGACAACATCACAGCCAATCAGCATGACATAGTAAAGAAAATAAAGCTGACTTTTATTCGCCTCTCCATACCAAATGACAGCCGGCATTTTTTCTTCGATATTGACTTCCTTCAGCCATGGACCTAGATGATTATTTGAAAACTTCACGACATCCAGCAGGACCCGGCGGAAATCAGGATGCTGAAATCCACCCTCGTGCAGCTGCTTGAAATGCTCAAACACCTTGATCAATGAAAGACGGATATGCCGGTTCATCACAGGGTTTGGATGGCGTACAATCAGCTGTTCACCATCTAAAAAAGCCACAAAGCGATTTACGGACAATCCCTTTTCTTCTTGGTTAATCAAATGAATACGCTGCAGTGCTTGAAAATGCTCCGGCTCAATATGGCGATTGAGTGTTTCACTTAAAATATGCATGCCGTCTGTTTCGTATAATTCATGTAAATAAATAAAATAATCGGTTGCATCATGCGGAGTTCCAAGGACCCGGGCGGCGAGACGCGGCAAGGACAACGTATGCTCGTCCTTTACATAACCGTCTCTTTCAGGGAGCGGCTTTTTCAGCACGTTTTTCCAGGCTTCCTGCTCCGCCCGTGTATGGGTGACATTGATTTCTTTATAACTCACGCCGCTCCTTCCTTTCTCCTATATTTTCTCGAAAGCTACTACTATCATATCATTCAGCCTTCTACTTCTGCTATCGAATCGAAGGCTTTTTTACGTTCATCATATGCTTGATGACACAAGCGGTGATTTCATCTGCTGCGGCCATGCCAGATGCTGCTGTCGGCTCAAGTTCTGGATGAAAGCCGAGAACTTCTCCATGTCTTGGGGCAAAGCCCATATCTGACTGACGAATGAGCCCCGCATCTAACAGGGAATCACCCGCACCATAGACGTATTTTAGCTGCAGCCTGTCCTTTAGAAAAGCAACAGCATCCCACTTATTAAGCGGCTGTGGAATAAAATAAAGCTTCCGCCCCTGAAGAGAAACCTGCCAGCCTCTCTCCTCGCCCCACAGCTTCAATTCAGCAAGCGGAATGTGAGATAGATACTCCTCTTTCATAATCAAATAAAGGAATCTTCCCTCTGCTGTACGGGTACGCTTCACCCATGCCGCAACTGGAAGCTCGGAGATCGCCCTCAGCATCTCTCTGACTGGCATACACTCCCTAAGTCTCTCATCAACAATGGCCTGCCAATCCTCAAGCGGCTTGCCATGATGAAGAATACAGCCCCCGTTTGTTGTGACAGCATACTCCGGTTTAAGCTCTTGCTCAAAGAAGGTGATTCGTTCATACTGTGCAGTTGTTCTTGTCGTCACTGGAATGAACCAGCCTGATTGATGAATCGTCTGCAAAGATTTTTTCGTTTCAACAGACATATAGGAAAGCGGCCTTTCGTCCAGCACCTCAACTAAATCGTACTCTCCTTCATACGCATACTGCTCAAGCACTCGATGTGAGTAAATCAGCGTCCGGTCTAAATCACTGGCAAATGCATATGTCTTCATGACGTTTGCTCCAGTGGACGAATTAATCCACAGCACGTGTAGGACATATTGGCATATTCAATGACAGGAACACCTCTGTCCTCAGCCAAAAGCAAAATATGCTTCAGCTTCTCCTGAGATCCAGGCTGAATTAAGATTTTCCACGGGATTCTTCTAAGCAGCACGCGGGTCGTCTCACCAACACCCGGCTTAATCAAATGGGTATTTTCAATTTGAAACTCCTGACCGATTGCTTCAATGGATGCCATTCCCCGCCAATCTGCCGGCGTCCCCTGCGTAAGGATGGTTTCTGCTTTCTCTTGTACATTTGGTTCAAGGCTGGAAAATGCTTCTTCAATCGTATCCACATACAGATTGGACACATCCTCATCGAGCAGCTCTTTATAATACTTTGCCCCATGGAAATCATCGGCATTGATCCAGCGGTTGTTTAGTACCGTACGACTGACAAGTCCAGACACCGTCGAATTCAGGCAGGCACTTGGAATGAGAAAGTCCTCTCTCGTTCCGTATACATGTGTACAATAGCCGGGGTCTGCCAGCACAGCCAGCTCACTCGAGAGACGTACACCATACTTTTTTTCAAAATCAAAAACAGCTTTTTGGAGCTCTTTCGAAATCGCACCTTTTCCAGTCCATCCATCGATAAAAGCAATTTCAAAACCTGGATGTTCTTTCAGCATATAATGCAGTGCATTCTCGTCTATTCCGAGGTCGCGAATAATAGAGATGCTGTAATGAGGCAGATCGACACCATACGTCTTTCGAATATATCGTTTGATCAGCACCCCGATCGGTGTCCCCGCACGCGCCAAACTGCAAAGCACGGTTTGGAAGCCTCGCTTCTTCACAATCTGTTCTGCTACAACAGCTACTGCTTCTGCTACCTTTTCCTTACTTTCTTCAAGAGATTGATAGAATAAAGTCATATAAGATGCCGTTGGTTTGTACTCAATTGGCAGCATTTCTGAATAATGTGCACCGCTCTGAATTGAACGCTCCCGCTCTTCTGTACTTTTCTCCATCTCAATAGAGGATAAATCTTTGAGTAAGAAGGTTACATCCTGCTCTGGATAGCTCCCCATCTTTGTATACACATTAGCCATTCACCTTCACCTCGTCTGATAAAGTCACAATATGCACATGCTTCACATGCCGCTCAGCAAATAAGTGAACAAGCGGAAGCAATGCCTCCTGAGAAACCTTTTTCTCAAAAAAGAGAAATACATCATCATATTCACCTTTTGGAATGTTGTACACGTAGTGCTGAATTCGGGCATCCTCTGGATTCATAAAGGTAAACCCATTTTGGACAGCGTATCCATCCTTTTCGACTGGGTGAATAGGACTTCTCGTTGTTGAATGAAAGAGAACACCTTGCCCCATGTGTGCAGACAGTCTCATCGGCACATACATCAGCTCACCTGTCCCTAAGCAGAGTGTTTGTTTTCCTTTGCGTTCCTGCCGCAGCCTCAATCCCGCTTCAGCAGCTGCTTGGTCGAGCGCTTCCGTATCTGCTGCCTTTAAACCAAAACGGCCCGTTTCATGTATATATGGCGAATGACCCGCCGAATTCGCTGCATGAGAAAATGAATACGGCACTTGCTTAAAGAAAGATTGAAGAGAGTGAAAAGAGAGACTTGGCTGATTCTCTTGCTCCGCAATCTCATACGAATAAGCTGGCTCATCGAGCGTTTTGCCTCGAAAAATCATCTGCCCTTTTAATAAAGACAATGATGTAATGTGAATTCCAAGCTCTTCTTCAAGCTGGCACATGGCTTTCTCATGCTCCTCCGTCCGCCAGTCCAAAATGGAAAGAATGGTATAAGAATGCCTCGGGTACTTTGCATGAAGGTCACGAATGATGTTGATATTTGTACGGCCTGTCGTGACTTCATCATCTACTAACACGATGGGGCGGTCTGTGCGAAGTAATGCTTCGTCTGCATAACAAAGCTGATCTGTTGCATGCGAATGTTCTTCTTCAAATACCAATGACGGATCAAGACCCAGCAGCTGTTCACGTGTCGTATGAATGTATGATGCGCCTTCTATCACATCATACACACCATGTCCAAGGGCTGTTGCCGTTTCCGCAAAGCCGATGACGACAGGCACATTGCCAGCTGAAAGCTTTTCTTCTTTGAGTGTTTCATAGGCTGCCGTTAACACCGTGTGATCATCCGTCTTGAGTGCCTCGACGATAAGATCTTGGTGCGGGGGCGTCTTTCCCGTTTGCGCTTTGGCATATGCCATCGCTAAAAGACCCGAGACAAGAAGCGGTTTTACTGGATGAACAGGAATATGCTTTCCAAGCACCTTACTAACGAATAAAAAGGCTCTTTTTTTGTTCACCCTTGCCGCCATCTCAAAAAGATGCTCTTTTTCCAGCTGAAGCGCACCTTCTTTGAGGTCAAGCTCAACCTCCATATGTTCCAAGATGTTCAGCGTATGCCGCTTCTGATTCTGTGAGTATGTCGATATAGCTTCTATTTTCATGAAACACCCCGTAAATGTCTGACTTAATTAATATGTGCTCTGCCCACCTGTAATGGGGCTTCGTTTCATTCATCTTATTAGAAAAGGCACTCTTCATCACGCCAACTGTACCGTCAGCATGTTCCAGAATGCTTAATGCATCCAAGTACTCTTCCTTTGTCACAACGTACATGCTTTGAACTGGCTTGAGATGTGTTGGATGGATCACTGTCTTTCCATGTATGCCGTTGGCTACATCGAGTCTTGTCTCTTTGAGTAAACCTTGTACGTCATCGAATTCAGATAAGGGCAGCTCACCGCCCTTAGAGAGCGCACGGATGAAAGGTTTTTGCTCCTTTCGTGCAGGGCCAAAATGCTCCCATACAGCACCTGATACAACAAAGGAACGGCCAAAATAATTGATAATATCTGTGATCAAATCAGCAATCAATCTGATTTCATAAATGGTGGTGTCGCGATCACGGCGAATGCCATATAGGCCGCAAAGATCCGTTGCCCCAATACGAATATTCAAAATATATTCTTCATCATTCAGCATGATCTGCTTTAACTCAGACAGCACCGTATATCTTGTTTCTTTTTCTAATAAATCGGGTGTTTCCAAAATGGGCATACCGTACAGCGTTGTCTTCGTTTGTGCGGACGCCTGTTTCAAGCTGTCCAAATAATCCTTCGCATTATGAATAGAACACTTTGGAAATACAAAACCCGTCAATAAACGAAGAGATGAACCAAGCAAAGCTGCCATTTTGAGGAGCTGCTTCGGCGAACGAACCCGGATAAATAAAAGCGGCATTTGTTCAGCCATTTCAGGTGTATGCGTTAATTTGTCCGACAGTTTGGCGAGTTGTACCACTAGATTCTGTTCAGCCATTTCCACTTCTTGATCACCGATGGCATCCTCTAAACAAAATACAACAGAGCAAAGCGCTTCATATTTCTGCGACAGCAGCATGTCTGCTATATCCTGTCTTGTCGCAGGCATATACAAAGTAGCACCTAATGCATGCGCAAGTAAGTGCCTTGGCGTCATCAAATGCATCGCCCCCGGCCGTTTGAAAAAAATATCACGCTGCCTCGCCTCTGATAAAAACTGAAAATACCGCATGCTGTGCCACCTCCTGTTGTTGAGAGAAAATCGAACAAATGACTTGATGATTCAAAAAAGGATGGAGCCGCTAATCAACTCCATTCCTTTTTGATCGTCCTATTCTTCTTTTGAAGCCGCAGCTTCGTTTGTCACTTCTTGATGTTTCTTCTTATTGATTTTATGAACAATAAACGTTCCGATAAATGCTAGGATAATAATCGCAAAGAATACAAGATGCGGGATTTCAATGTGAGCAGCACTCAAGCCCATTTTGATCGCAATGATCCCGATGAGAATAAACGCTGTATTCTCGAGCTCTGGAATACGGTCAATGAGAACAAGGAATAACTGCGCGACTGTACGCATCATGAGAATTCCAAGCATTCCGCCTAATAGTAGAATCCATACTTCCTCAGATACAGCGAATGCTGCAAGAATACTATCAACCGAGAAGGCAAGGTCCATAATTTCAACAGAAATAACGGTTGCCCAGAACACACCAAAGACACGAACCATCCAGCCTTCTTTTTTCAGTTCCTTCGCTTCATCATCGCCGTCACCTAACCAGAAGTGCTTAATAACAAGCCATGCTAAGTAAGCAGCTCCGAGGACCTTAATCCACCAGAACTTAATAAGCAGCATCCCTACGCCAATGAATAGAAAACGGAAGAAATAAGCGCCAATTAATCCGTAGGTTAATGCCTTTTTACGCTGCTTTTCTGGTAAATGTTTCACCATTACAGCTAATACAAGTGCGTTATCTGCAGATAACAATCCTTCAAGCACGACAAGCGTCCCAATAAGCCCCCAAGAGACAGGGTCTGTTAATACCTCTGCCCACATATGCCAATCAAAAAACGAGGCATATGTATCCAACATATGTTTCAAAATGTCCAACTGGTTTTCCTCCTATAAGTGTAGAAGCATCAGCAGGCTTTCGCCTGCTGCTATTCTTGATCGCTGTTTCTTTCTCACTTAGGAAAGGCCCTCATATGAGCTTTTGACAGCACCTCTTGAATTGATTTGTTTCTCTTATTTACACTTCTAACCCATAATTTTGACAAAGAGCTGCAAGTCCGCCAGAGAATCCGCTTCCGATCGCGTTAAACTTCCAATCACTTCCGTGTCGGTACAATTCACATACCACAACAGCTGTTTCAATTGAGAAGTCTTCCCCTAAATCGAAGCGAATCAATTCTTCCCCGCCCTCTTCATTTACAACACGAACAAATGCATTAGAGACTTGTCCAAAATTTTGGCTGCGCGCCTCTGCATCATGGATCGTAACTGTAATTCCGATACGATCAATGTTAGCAGGAATTTTCGAGAAATCAACGAGAATTTGCTCGTCGTCTCCATCTCCCTCACCTGTACGGTTATCACCTGTATGAGTGACACTGCCGCTCGGATGCTGAAGGTTATTATAGAACACAAAATCTGTATCTTGCTGACAACGATTATTTGCATCCACCAAGAAAGCCGAAGCGTCCAAATCAAATTCGGCTCCGCCAGAATATTTATTCGTATCCCAGCCAAGACCGATCATCACTTTCGTCAGCCCTGGGTTGGTTTTGGTTAAATCGACACGTTGTCCTTTTGAAAGCTGAATCGCCATATTCGTATCTCTCCTGTCTTTGAAAATAGGAAGTTATCGTTATCCGATATCTAAGCCAAAGTCCGTTGCAATGCGGGCAAGACCGCCTTGATAGCCTGATCCGACAGCTGAGAATTTCCATTCCCCGCCATGACGGTATAATTCACCTACAATAATGGCTGTCTCAATTGAGAAATCCTCTGCCAAATCGTAGCGAATGAGTTCTTCATTCGATGCTGCATTTAAAATACGTACATATGCGTTAGACACTTGTCCGAAATTTTGACTGCGTGCTTCTGCATCATGAATCGTAATGACAAATGAAATCTTCTCAATACTTGCTGGTACAGCTGCAAGGTCAACATTGACCTGCTCGTCATCTCCGTCCCCTTCGCCAGTGCGGTTATCGCCTGTATGTACGACACTTCCGCCTCCGCCAGTTGTTTGGTTGTAAAAGACAAAGTCAGATGGAGAGCTTGCTTTACCTGCCGCATCTAAAAGGAATACACTTGCGTCTAGATCAAAGTCATGTCCGCCGTCATACTTATTGACGTCCCAGCCAAGACCGACGACTACTTTTGTTAAACCCGGATTCGTTTTTGTTAAATCAATTTTTTGGCCTTTCGCTAAAGAAATTCCCACTAGGAACCTCTCCCTTCTGTTTAAATATAGTTTCTCGTAATATCGGCAAGCTTCGCATCATTTGTACCATTTCCAAGCGCCGCAAACTTCCACTCATTCTCGTGGCGATAAAGTTCTCCGACGATTAACGAAGTTTTTCCTGCATAGTCATCTTTTAAATTATATTTCAATAATTCTTGATTGTTTGAACGATCAACGATGCGAATGTAAGCATTTTGAATCATACCAAAGTGTTGGTTTCTTCTAAGGGCATCATAAATGTTGACGACAAACACCAATTTATTCACATTACCCGGCACCTTGCTCAAGTTGACGAGGACTTGTTCATCATCTCCGTCTCCTTCACCAGTCAGGTTGTCACCTGTATGCTCCACACTGCCGCATTTGCTTTTTAGGTTGCCAAAATAAATCAAATCTTTATTTTCCGTAAACTTATCATTTTTCAGCATGAGCACTGAAGCATCACAGTCAACATCAGCGCCGCCTCCGCCGCCAAACAGCTTCCCTAAAAATCCGCCGCCTTTTGATACAGGGTCCCAGCCAAGTCCAACAAGAATATTTGTTAGCCCTGTTTTCCCTTTTGTTAAATCAATACGTTGACCTTTTTCTAATGTAATCGCCAAATCAATCACTCCTCCAGCATAATAAAAATCTATTTATTAAGCGATGGACCCTATTAAAATCATCATACATGAAAATTCGACAAAATTCATGAAATGACATTGGAGCCTCTTACTCTTTTTTCTATTTACTAGTATATACGATCTATGTTCAATATAGGTTTCAAACACTTTATATTTTTTTAACGAAAGATGCACATTGGAAATGGTTCATATCGTTAATGAAGTGTTTCATGTGAAACATTGTCGAAAGTTCCCGATGAACAGCTCTTGCTGATAAGGAGTGTATTGATGTGGTTTCATATGTCGATATAGAAAAGATAAAAGCAAAGGATAAAAGGATAAACCCTTTCGTTTCCTTCCACCTATGGATTTCTTTATACTTATATTCAGCATGTTGATGAAAGGATGTTGATGATGCCATCACTTCATATATTAGATCAAGTCGCCATTCCTAAAGGTCAGACAGCGCAGGAGACATTGATTCACACAACGCAGCTGGCTCAGCTGGCTGAAACGCTTGGATATGAACGCTATTGGTTTGCTGAACACCACAGCACAAGAGGGCTCGCTAGTACAGCGCCTGAAATATTAATGGCTCATATTGCGGCTCATACATCAACCTTGCGTACCGGATCTGGCGGCATTTTACTTCCTCAGTACAGTCCTTTTAAAGTAGCAGAGGTCACGCGGCAGCTTGAAGCCCTTTATCCTGGACGGATTGAGATCGGAGTCGGCAAATCTCCGGGCGGGATTGAAAGGACGAGACTCGCTTTGACGGACGGCGTGCATAAAGACCTGTCTCAGTTTGACCGCCAGCTGAAGGACCTTCTTTTTTACTTATCAGACAGCCTGCCTTCTGGCCATCCGCATGCAGGCGTGAAAGCTGCTCCGCTTGTTGATGCTCATCCGCCGGTTTGGCTGCTTGGGCTGGGAGAAAATAGTGCCATGCAGGCGGCGGAGCTTGGAATCAACTATATTTTTGGCCACTTTATCCATCCTGCACGCGGCACACAAGCATTTGAGACGTATCGATCACACTTTTCTCCATCCGTCTTTTCCAGCCAGCCACAATCTATGTTTGCCATCTTTGTCATCTGCGGTGAAACCGATGAAGAAGCAGACAGGATCGCCAGCAGTACAGATTTATGGCTGCTGCGTGTTGAAAAAGGACTGGACAGCCGCGTTCCTTCTATAGAAGAAGCAAATGCCTATCACTACACCACACAGGAAAAGGAAAAAGTGCTGCAAAACCGCCAGCGGATGATTGTCGGCTCAAAGGAAACGGTGAAAGAGCAATTACAGATCTTGATGGACCGCTATCAAACGGATGACATCATGATTCTGAACAATTCCTTTGATCCGATTGAAAAACAACGTTCCTTCAAGAGAATAGCAGAATTATTTTGAAGCCAGCTTTCCAGGCTTCTTTTTTACATTGTCATAAAAAATGGGAAATGTAACATCAAGATGTCAAAATCCTTCCGTCTGTCATCTGATCGCAAATGTGTCTTCTAATCGTTAGCGAACTGTAAACGCATAAGAGGTGTACCTTTTATATAGTAGAGGTACATATTCAATGACCGGTTTACGCCGCTGAGAAAGAAGGAGATGACAGACATGAAAAAGAGACTCGATTGGGTAGATGCAGCTAAAGGAATTGGCATTCTGCTCGTGGTCATGGCGCATGTGCCCATTCCAGATTCGCTCAAGCAATTCATTTACTCTTTTCATATGCCGCTTTTCTTTTTACTATCAGGCATGATGTTTCGATCATCCTCATCCCCTGCTCTGTCATTTATTCAGAAAAAAGCCAAAAGCTTACTCTTGCCCTATCTCTATTTCTCCATCATTACGTATGTATTTTGGTTCTCTGTTACCCGCTTCTTCGCATTCAAGGGACAAACGGATATTGACCCTTTCGTTCCGTTTACAGGTATTTTCATATCCAATGCAGATGAAGCAAGACTCACACATAACCCAGCGATTTGGTTTTTAACAACGCTCTTTTTAGTGGAAATTTTATTTTTCTTTATGCATCGTCTTTCTAAAGGAAAACCCGCTGCCGTGATCTTGCTGACTGTTCTTTGCGGAGGTGCTGGATATGCCTCTACCTTGCTTTTAGATCAAAGTCTTCCTTGGAACGCCAATGTCGCCTTGACGGCTGTTGTGTTTTATTCAATTGGATTTTTAGCAAAGCAATGGTTTGTGGAATTAAAAACAGATCCAACCCTTCTTTTATGTACAGGTCTGCTTGTGCTGACGGCTTACATGCAGAGCTTTAATTCACGGATCGATATGCGCGTCAACGACTACGGTGATCTCTTTATTTTCTATGCATGTGCTCTACTCGGTTCAGCTGCCGTGATTTATTTAAGCTTTAAATTGAAAACTTCCCCTATTTTGACGTATCTAGGGCGAAATTCTATTGTCATTCTTGTCTTGCAGTTTGCCGGCATCGATATCATGAAAGCATTTGTTTTTTATGGACTTGGTATCAATATTGCTGATACAGCACAGCTCTCTTGGACACTTTTTTATACGATCGGCACATTGCTGCTCATGGTGCCATGTATCTCCTTCCTGAGCAAGTATCCGATGCTGCTCGGCAAAACAGCCAAAGCCGCACAACGCTACGGACAAAAAACATCCGCCGGATGAACAGGCGGATGTTTTTTGGATTAATCATTGATTTGAGAAGGATAAAGTGTCATTCCGCCATCCACAAATAAGGTGGTGCCTGTGATATATGCCGCTTCCTTAGAAACGAGGAATGCAGCAGCGGACCCAATCTCCTTCGGTTCACCAAAGGTTCTCATCGGAATTTTCTCAAGCTGCTTTTGTTTTTTCAATTCATCCTGTAAATCATCATTCGATTCGGTTGCCATGGTACCCGGCGCAATCGCGTTGATTCGAATACCTGCTTCGGCATAATCAAGAGCCAGCGTCTTCGTCATCATATTCATTCCGCCCTTTGAAGTGGAATAATGAACATTGAACGGGCGCGGAATTTCCTGATGTACACTGGAAATGTTTAAAATGGACCCTTTGATGTCATGCTCCATCATATAGGCGAGCGCAGCCTTTGCGCCTAAAAATGCACCTGTGATATTCACATCGATGACGTTTTGCCATTGCTCCAGCGTCATCTCATGCGGCAGCGCTTCTTCGCCGTTGAAGCCTGAATTATTGACGAATACATCTACTGTACCGAAATGCTCCAGTGCTGTATCCATGATGGCTTGGATGCCTTCCTCTTTGGAGACATCTGCGTGTACTTTCACCGCCCCACCTCCGTGCTTCTGAATGGCTTGTACGGTCTCTTCAGCTCCATCTTCATCGCCTTTATAGTTCACAACCACATTCATTTCCTCTTGTCCAAACCGCAATGCGATCGCTTGTCCAATTCCTTTTGAAGAGCCTGTGACAATGGCTGTTTTCCCTTTTAAATCTTGATACATCTTTATTTCCTCCATTCACGTGCTTCATCTTGTTGATACACAATGGTTACCCATTTTGGAAAAAACAAAAACACAACCCTCTGTATTCGTACTCTAAGAGGATTGTGCGTTTCATCAAGCTAAAAGGTGTTATAGACATTTTCACACGTTTCGGCGGTTGGCTGATAAAAGCAATGCGACTTATACCTTGCCACAAACGGCTGATTGTACCAAGTCGCCGGACAATCGCCAGGCGGTTTAAAATACCAAAGGCTGAATTTTGCCGGCCAAAAACGTTCTCCGTTAATATTTCTCCGCGCAAGTGTTTTTTCCGTTTCTCGTGCTCGTTGATAAAAGTAACCATGCGTGACCGCTTCGAATGCATGCTCCTGATAAATCATTTGTGGAATCGTACGCAGCCCTTTAAAGTCAGAGCAGTTGGCACGCAAACGATTGATGCCCACGTTTCCTACGAGCAGCATCCCTCGCCTCCCTTCACCTTCTGCCTCTGCTCTCAGCAGTCTGGCCATTAAATCAATATCAGAGCTTGTCGCTCTTACCACTGCCATATATCCACCTCCAGTTCGTTTCTCTTTTATTTTATGTAGTGTTTCTGTGTAGATGACTGCCATTTTTACATGAAAAAGCATGTTCAGTGTCGGCAGCCTGTCTAAATTTGCTGGACATGTGTCTCGCTGCCAACAACACTCAAACCAAGTGACCATATACATAACAGGAAGAAATATTCATTACTATATACTCATTTACAAGTCATAAAAATCCTTCTAATTGCGACATCATCTTCAAAAACAGTCATTTGAACCTATTCAATAATCCGACTCAAAACCTTAAAATATAAAATGTTGAGTTTCTACAGGAGATATCAAATAATAAATTACAAGTTTCTCCTCTCAACTTAGTGTCATTTTTACTACTTGAAGCCAATCAACCTCAGAAACGCACTGAGGTATTGACAGTACTTTCGCTTCATTCTACAGTAAAAAACATACAGTATTTTTCTTTTTGTGCAAAAAGAATGATATGAACTACAGCTTTTCAATGAAATTCACCATAAACCCGAGGAGGAAAACACGCCATGTTTAAAAAGAAATTATCCCTGTTTCTTCTGATCTTGTGTGTCACTGTTGTCGCTGCTGCTTGTAGTGGTGGAAAAGACAAAACAGCTGCGAAAGAAAACGATACCAAAAAATCTCTTGATGCAGCAGAGGTAAAGGTAGAAAGTGCTGAGTACACATTACCACCTCAATACGATACATCTGTACAGGATGATCAGTATGTACTAAAAGTGAATGTATCTGTAAAAAATATCAGCAAAGAGCCTCTCAATGTTGATAAAAGCAACTTCACGCTTTACCAAGATGACGCACAGGTATCTACGATCTCTCCAGATGACTACAACGAAGTATTATCTTCAAGCTCTTTAAATGCAGACAAAGTCACAAAAGGCGGTCTTTTCTTTGTTGTTGATAAAGAAAAAGACTATCAGCTTGTGTACACAGAGCCAGGCAGTGGTTCTAAAAAAGATGACAAAACACTAGAGTTCGATATTAAAGGTAAAGACTTAATGAAAAAAGCAGATACACTTCAAGCATCTGCAAAAGCTCTTTCTTCTTATATTGATGTGATGATTTTTGGTAAGAAAAACGACGATTTCGAAAAACTAACAGGTGATAACAAATCAACTGTTGTGAACGAATTTGATAAATCATTCAAGCAAGGCTATATCACTTCTTCTGGTATTTCTTCTAGCTCAGCGAAGGACGAAAACCTTGATAAGCTTTTAAAAGCAGTGAAAGAAACATTAGCTGAAAAATCAAAAGTATCAACAAAAACAAAAGCGATCAGTGGTGATAAAGCTGTCGTGACTGTCACTCTTACACCAATCGATGCAAGTCCGCTTGTCGATCGTTTGAAAGAGAAAGCAACTGAGTTCTACAGCAAAAACCGTTCAGCTTCTTATGATGAAGCGCAAAAATACTTACTATCGATTTACCCAGATGAGTTTAAAAAATTAGGACCATCATCTTCTGAAGAAACAGTAGAAGTCAACATGAAGAAAAATGATATCGACCAATGGAAACTTGATTTGAACGATTACAAAACAAGCTCATTAGTTGAGAAATTCATCAAGAACTAAAGGAAAACCCCCGATCCCGGGGGTTTTTTGTTATGATTTATCATCTGGTTTGGCGAACGTGACCCCCCTCTATCATAAAAAGCCAGAATATAGTCAAGTTATCTTATCCTTGACAACATTTCTTTCTATAATCAGTGTTCCTTTCTTTAGCTTGATCACTATGAGATATTCAATCCTGATTATTCTTTTTTGTACTTAAGATTTTTTTCTGCTTATTTGTGTTAAAGATGAAGTGTAAACTCGAAGTAAAAAATACTCCCCATTCTTCATTTCTATTGAACTATATTATAAATACAATTTATGTCCTAACTCATTATAAAAGTAAACCATCATTTTCATTCACCCTCTCTTTTTTCTATTTAAGTTATTCCTTAATAAAATTCTTCGAAATATAAATAATTCCATTTTTATAAAACATTCAAAAAAAGGTCCTATATGCTCATTTTAAGGTAATTTTAAACTTTTTATCATTATTATTATGCTAGAATTAGTAACCACATCAAAGAGAAAATTTACCATGGAAAATGATCTTGTCTAATAAAATGTCTTGGCTTCTGAAACCTTCGAATGTATAGATACTAATGTGAACTAAATAATATTGTTTATCCAACAATTCAAATCTCGAAAATGAAATATTAATAGACCTACTATAAGTTAGTTGACAGAAGAGGAAAAAAGTTATGTTATCAATTACTCGATTAACAAAAAGAGTTACCTGATGTTGTCGAAAAGATCTTTTTTAGAGATACATTAGTAATATCTATCATGGAAATTCAGAAACATACCAAGACTTATTGGGGGGTACGATCGATTATTATTAAAAAAAGAATCATAACTTAAATAAAAAAGGCTAGGAGGAAATGATTACTGAAAGAGTGAGAAAATATGATTGATAAAATTCTAAAGTTAAAGAAATGGTTCATTTTATTTGTTTTTATAATGGTGATTTTATACTTTGGAGTGTTTAGTTTTTTGCTAAAAGATGATTTGAAAAATGAAACTAGTAGTACGAGAGAATTAAATGAAAAAATTAAAGTCGCGGTATTAGATAGTGGAATAAATAAGAATCATAAAGATTTAAAAGGTAAGGTTGTAAAAGAATTTAATCCGATAGATTCATCCATTGAGTTTGAAAATAAATTAAGTCATGGTACATCAATTGCAGGAATAATTACAGCAAACAATACTGACAGTGAAGTTACCGGGGTTACACAAAATGTCGAACTATATTCTGTTAAAGTGATCAAAAATGATGGAAAGATTGAAAGACAGGGTTTTTTAGATGGTTTTAAATGGGCTATATCTCAAAATGTAGATATAATTAATTTAAGTTTAGGTTTTCAAAAGGATTTTCCCGAATTAAGGGAGTTAGTGGACGATGCCGTAAAAAAAGGGATTATTATTGTTGCTGCTAGCGGTAATACTTATGGTTTAAATAGTCAATTTCCAGCTCGATACGATAATGTTATTTCTGTCGGGGCAATTGATTCAAAGAATAAAGTACCACAATTCTCTGCTATAGGAAAAGTTGATTTTTTTGCCCCCGGTGTTAATGTTTTATCGTTAAATAATAAAGGAGAAAATTCTGTTTATACAGGATCTTCTTATTCGACAGCTTACATAACGGGCGTAATTGCCGATTATCTTTATAAAGAGAAAATTAATAAAGATGAAAAGAGCTTTTCACAGGTTTATACCTATCTGGAGAGTTCATCTACGGAAATGCTGGATAATAAAAGTAAGATTATTCAGGATTTCAATTTTAAAAAATAACGGAGGAATTATTATATGTGGTTAAAAGTTAAAAGTAAAATTATAATATTACTGGTGTTTTTCTTAGTTGCTAGTCTATTTCCAAACAATCATACCAAGGCAGAAGAAATTGATAATAATATGATTGTTGATGAAGAAGTTGTTTCAGAGATGTTAGAAGATAGTTTATCTGAAGAAAATATTTCTGTTGATAATTTTGAAATATCAAATGATGAATTGGTTTTAGATACTTCAATGAATGACGCGGAAGGAAATAAGGTTGAAGCTACTCTCAATGTAGAACCTGGTGCAGATAGTTTTAATTTAACTACAAGAGAATTCAATGAAGTTGGTGAAGAAATATCAAAGGAATATGAAATAAAAATTAACCAATTTAAAGACGATGAGTTTGAAGCGACTTTTGAAGATGTTGAAACAGAGGAAATTTTCACCTATAATTCAGAGGAAGGTACAGCTTCATTCGCCTTTTTAATACCGGTGGGAATAGCAATAACACCTGCAGTTATGACTGCTTTATTTCATACTGGTGCAGTGATTGTTGTTGCAGGAGCTGGTTATGTAATTGCTACAGAAGCCAACAAGCACAGGTCTAAAAGCAAAAAAAAATATAATCATTATGAAGCTGTTATCCGAGGCGGAGTATATGTTGGAAAAGGACTAAGTAAATCGCAAGCAATCGCTAGAATGAAGTCAAAAAAGGATATTTGGTCTATTTCTTCTAGTCAAGCAGAAGTTGTTGCAGCTGGAGCTAATACAAAAGGTAAACCATTTAAAGAAGTAGATAGATACAAAGGTAAGCCGAAGAAAGGTTATTATTATCACTGGCATCCCTATAAAAGAACTCCAAAGGCTCATTCATTCTACGGAGGTCCTGTTAAATAGTTAATAGAGGTGAATAATGTATAATTACGAAAAGCTATATAAACAATATTTATATAAAAAAGATCAATTGATTTTTACTAAAGAACAAGTCGTTGAAATGATAACGTCTAAATTTAAAGCTAGAGAATTTTCAAAAACAAAGATTTTAGATTTAGTAAATGATGATCACTTTGAATATACTAAGATATATAAATGTTTTGTCATTGATGATCCGAGTATATTGATTCAATTGTTTTCGAATGAGGAAAAAAAGGATCATCGTGAACAAGTACTTCATAATCGTCTTCATCCGTTAAACCCTAAAAGAGTAAAAGAATGGGAGTATAATCACTTATTGCTTGATGAACAAGAAGGTAGAAGAATTGATATCATTTTAGAAAGTAAAGATGGATTATATGTTTCAGAATTTACCGTAAGAGATAGTTGCGAAAAGCTTAATAGGTATATAAATGCTTTAATTGAAGGTGCACTTATCGAAAATGGGTTAGAAGAATATCCTGATGGTATTCATGACGAGTATTTTCAATTTTATTTAGAGAACTTGGATCAATTCGGTTTCTTAAACTGAAAAATACGATGATCGGCATTCACTTGAAAACGCCCTCTATCAAAGAGGGCGTTTCTTTATTTCGCAAGCATCCATTTCTCTTTCATAAACAAGCTTCTGACGATGACAAACAGGATGACGACTGCCAGTGCCGAGGAGCCGAGTGTCAGGGCGATGGACATTGGATCAATGATCCCAAACATCAATTGCTTACACAGCGCATGAATATTAAGGAATGGGATGGCAAAGTAATACGTATCTAGCTGCGTAGCACCTGCTCTCATGGTAAAGAACATTGGGAGCACACCTAGTGTAATGATCATGGACATGTACGACTGCGCTTCTTTGACTGAGCCCGATATCACGCTGAGCAGCAATTCAATCATGGATACCATGAAGGAGAAGATGATTAACGCCGCAAACATGACGGCGATAATGCTCCACATTTGATCACCAAAGTTCAGAGCTTGCTTCAGCTTTTCTGTAAAGAGCAAAGTGGATAGAAGCAGCATCCCGATCGCCACAATCCCACTTAAAATACCGAACATAGAGACAGCGAGCCATTTTCCGATGAGGATTTGGAGTCTGCTGGCCGGTGTCAGGAATAAGGCTTCAATTGATTTTCGGTCTTTTTCACCTGCTACAATATCAAGCGCAGCCGGCAAAGCTCCTGAGATGACGGAGGTTACCAAAATCATCGGAAGGAGAATCGACAACAGCATAGCGGTCACTCCATTTTCCCCTTCATCACCTTCTTCTACATCAACGGATTGCACTTCAAATGGATGAATAACGGACGTGTCGATTTGATCGACTGCTAAACGCTTCTCGACTACTTGGTTTTGATACTGCTCCAGCAATGATTGCAGCATTTGAACCGTGATCACCGAATCATCATCTGTCGTATATCCATGAATTTTAATGGCGAATGGCTTTTGATGCTTGAGCATATCACCTGCTTCTTTCGGCATTTCCAGGTAAGCATTTGCCTCCCCATCCTTGACGGCTTGCTGCGGATCATCAAATGTTTCAAGGTTTAGGTTTTTGACCTCTTTGATCATTTGGTTCATTTCGGCTGGAAGCTGTTCATTGATGGCGACTGTATAGGCTTTATCCCCTGGGTCTGCAATCATGCTTTCATAAAAGAACACCAGCCCAAGCATCGTCAAAAGAGGAATCAGTACAGTTAAGAGCAACGTTTTTCGATCCCTCAGCGCATCTGTCATTTCTTTTAAAAAGACGGTTTTCCACATTATGAAATCCCCCTAGCGAGCTTCGACATAAAGATATAGTTCAAGTCTTCACTTTGTTCCTGTGCATATAATTCTGGAAGTGTCCCTTTGTACACAAGCTCTCCTTGATGAATCATCATCACACTGTCGCAAAGCTGGCTGACTTCTTCCATGATGTGGCTTGAAAAGAGGATCGTTTTATTTTGCTGTTTGAGCTGATGAATAAAATCTCTGAAAATATTACTCGACGTGATATCTAAGCCTGTTGTCGGCTCATCAAATAAGATAATGTCAGGATCATGAATTAACGTTCTGGCAATCGCCACCTTTTGTTTCATTCCTCTTGAGAATCCTTTCACCTTGCGATCCATATATTGTCTCATTCCAAAACGCTTTGCCAAATCCTCTATTCTTGCTTTGATTTCATGCTGATCTAAGCCATATAATTTGCCAAAGTATTCAAGGTTTTCTCTTGCCGTCAAACGGTCGTAAAGCCCCGTCTCTCCGCCAAACAAGACACCAATTCGTTTTTTCACTTCTGTTGCTTCTTTCACTGTATCAAAGCCTGCGACAGTGACTGTTCCGTGTGTAGGCTCTAATAATGTGGCTACGGCGCGCAATAATGTCGTTTTTCCTGCACCATTTTCTCCTAGGATGCCAACGACTTCCCCTTCCTTCACGGAGAACGTCATGTGTTTCATCGCTTTCACGACTTTTTTCTTATCTTTAAACCAGCAGCTGCAATCGCTGAGAGTAATCATTTGGTTCGCCCCTTTCAACTTTACTTTCTAAGTCTATGATAGAAAAAATAATGCCTGCCTGATATAAAAATGTCGCGAAACGTCCTTTTTCTGTCTTGAAATGATCTATTTCAAAAAAACAAATGGTAAAATAGACAAATAATAAGAATAGTCATAGGTGATTTTTATGATAAAAGTAGGTCTCGTCGATGATTACCGAGTAGATTTAGAAAAGCTGCACGCCATTGTAGGCAGGATGGAGGCTGTGGACATTGTCTTTGTCACGCAGTCAGCAGAGGATGCATATGAGAAGGTCAAAAAAGGAGACATTGATCTGTTGTTTGCTGACATTGAAATGCCTGGAATGTCCGGCTATGAATTAGCGGACCTCATTCACTCTCACGCACTGAATGTCGATGTGGTCTTTGTGACAGGAAACAGTGGATATGCGGTCCATGCGTTTGATTTGAATGTACATGATTATATTATGAAGCCCTACCAAGCTGATCGAATTGCGAAATCTTTAGAGCGTTATATGTCCACCAAGCAGGAGAAAAGCATTCATGGACGGCTTCTCATTAAACAGCAGTCAGATATTCATGTGCTGCAGAAAAAGGATGTCATTTTTGTTGAACGAACGGGCCGCTCAACAACTATCGTGACAACGACAGGAGATATTCAGACCTATCAGACATTAAACGAGTTAAAGGGCGATCTGGCTGAAAAGGATTTTATCCGATCCCACCGATCGTTTATCATCAATATTCATTACATTAAGAATTTCTCGGCGTATGCTAAAAATTCGTATATCGTGTCTTTTGAAGGTACAGATAAAAAAGCCATGATGACCAAGCAGCAATTAGAATTCTTTAAGAAATACTATTTTTAAGGAGAACGAACGTGAACGCTTTCTATCTTGGATTTCGCATTTATGCCCTCATATGGTTAGGTCTTGCGTTTCATGCAGCTGCTGAAGCCTTTCTGCCGTTAACATCCATTGTGTTGTGGCTTCTTACCTTTTGCGCGATGTGTGTTTATACATTTTTCATGTACAAAAGATTTTTGCCTCATACGAGTGGTGATGTGATATTAGGCGCTTTTCTACTCATCACCTGCGCAGGTCTTTTGCTGTTTGTAACGCAACCGAATGGGCTGACCTATCTTTTGGCGCTCATCATGATGGTGACAGTTGATATCCTCTCATTGAAGGTGATGCAGACAGAAAAACAGTTAAATGGACGGCTTCAAGAGCTCATAAAAGCAGAATCAAGAACCAACGAATTACTTCTTGAGATGCGCAGTAAACATCATGAAACAGCCAGACATTTAAATGCCTTTTCCTCGTCGAACGACGAGCGTGAGATCAAAGATTTGATTCAGCAATACGTCAAACATTTCCCATGGATGAAAGGCGAAAATGCTTATTTGGCCTCTACCCTACACTCCTTTTTGGAGCGGGCTGAGAAAGAGGACATTGCACTTTCACTAGACCTTCAAGCACCCTTTTCATCGCTTCCCTTTTCAAAGGCGGATCAGGTTAGTTTTACTGGCAACCTGCTTGATAATGCCCTAGATGCAGCGATTGAAGCGAAGCAAGCCGGAAAAGAGGGCAGCATCTCGGTCACGACCTCTATTCGGAGCGGATTATTTTTAATCCATTGTGAAAACAGCACAAAAGGTATGGAAAAACACGTGCTAGATCATTTATTCAAAACTTTTGGCCGTTCGACAAAAGGCGGCGATCATCAAGGCATGGGGACGTATATCATTCAACAGCTTGTTGAAAAGGCAGACGGTACACTTGATTTCACTTACCGTTCTCCAAATTTGCGGCTCGTCATCAAAATCCCTCTCACCATGTCATAAAAAAAAGGTGCATAGCTGCACCTTTTTTTAGTGTTAAGAGAAGATTTTATCAATTTGATTGATTTCTTCTTCTGTTAATTGAACATCGTTTGTTTTTAGGTTTTGCAGCACTTGGTCTGCTCGTTTTGCCCCTGGAATAATAGCATCAATGCCATCCTGCGCTAAGAGCCAAGCGAGTGCGACGTGTGCTGTTTCTGCATTCTTTGATTGGGCAATGGCTTTCAGCTTGTCTACTTTTTCGAGATTTGAAAGGAATGCATCGCCTTGGAAAAGCGGGTCCTTTGCTCGAATATCATCAAATGTCGCATCCTTTGTAAATTTCCCGGTCAACAAGCCTGATGCCAATGGGAAATAAGGAATAAAGGAGATCCCATGCTCGACGCAGTATGGAAGAAGATCCTGCTCTGCCTGACGTTTCAGCAGAGAATACTCCGATTGAAGCACGTCTAAGTAGCCATCTCGATTAAAGGCTTGAAGCTGTTCAAAATCAAGGTTTGATGCACCGATTGCCCTGATTTTTCCTTCATCCTTCAATTCCTTTAATGTGCCTGCTACTTCTTCGAGCGGCGTGCGTCCATCCGGGAAATGCATATAGTACAAGTCAATATAATCAGTTTGCAGCCGTTTCAGGCTATTTTCGACCTGCCCTCTTAAGAAATCTCGGCTGTTATCAAGTTCAATTTGGCCGTTTACTTCCTTATGAGCCCCTTTTGTCGCAAGGACAAGCTTTTCTCTGCCGCCTCTTTTGGCAATGATCTCACCGATTAATTCCTCTGAACGGCCCAGCCCATAAATAAAAGCAGAATCTAGGAAATTGACACCTTGATCAAGAGCCGTCTCCACAAGCTCCCGTCCAGCATCCTCACTTAGATTCGGGAATAAATTATGCCCGCCTACTGCATTCGTACCAAGCCCTATCGGATTTACCTGCAAATCAGTTCGTCCAAGCGTTACCTTTTTCAAAAGCTCATCTCCCTTATCTACATAATCATCCTTATTTTCCCACGAATCATTTCCAACATTCAAGTATACCGCTCTCTAAAAATCAACCTGCAGGTGGACGCTGCGAAAATAGAAGATGCGTATGATGAAGATAGACTAAAACGAAAAGGAGATCTTCTCATGACCATTCAAATTGTCATCATTATGATTATTCTGCTTTTAAGAACAGGCAAGGAAAAAGAAATCCGCCCCATCAGGCTTCTCATAGGACCGCTCATTTTATTAGGCACACTCTCTTATTCCTTTACCCAGCATATTGAAATTACGGCGATGAGCCTGCTTGCAATGATTGTCTTTGCACTCACAGGTTTTGCAATCGGGCTATGGAGAGGTAAACTATACAAAGTAACATATGATCAACAGTCGGGGCGTATCACCGCCGCCAGCTCACTCTATGGAACACTTTTTTTCATTGGAATCATCCTTATCCGGATGACAGTAGGTTCAATTGTACAGGATGGCGGTCATTCCCTGATTATTTTCGCAAATGGCCTGACATTCCTTCCAATCGGCAGTATGATCGGATTACGTTTTATTCTTTTAAAAAAATATATGAACATCAAGGCATCTGCTGCTATTAACTGACAGACAGGAGTTTTTGATATGAACCTTCAGCAGCCACTCAAGCTTTTAGGTCAAATAAGGCGAAAATTCGTATTAGGCCTTGTATTGATCTATATGTATATTCAAATGTATGAGCCCCTTTCAATAGGCGAATTGGTGTTTCGAACCTTCGTCTATTTGGTGTTTCTCCTTTGTCTTTTTCCAAAAAGCAAGCTGTCACCTAAGAAGCAATTTTCTATGCTCTTCTTAATGTGGATTCTGACACATCTCTTGTGGCTGGTGACAGGTCAGATTCAAGACAGTATTGGACTGACCTTTTTTATGATCGGATTTATCGCTTTTCGTTTTTCAGAGGCGCATCACCCCTATCTATTTGCTATCATCTTTTTCACTAGTGGGATCAGCTATTATGTAAACGATTTTTCTTGGAACATGGTGATCACTCTCCCGCTATTCCAGCTGCTTGTGTATACACTTGTTTTGATTTCTAGAATGCGGCGGCGTGAACAGGAATTAAAGGAAGAACACTTCGGAGAATTGCAATTGGTTCACAAGGAATTATCAGAAGCCCATGAACAATTGAAAAAGGCGCATATGGAGCTTGAAGAAGCGACCGTTCAATCTCTCCAATTTGCAGTGCTGGAGGAGCGAAGCAGAATTGCACGTGACCTGCATGACAGCATCGGACACCAATTAACCTCGATGATTGTCCAGCTGCAGTCTTTGCCCTACCGTTTAAAGCAGGAAGAACCAGAGCAGATGGAGCAGACGTTTCAGGAGCTGATCCATATTTCTAAAAATTGTCTCACCGAAGTTCGTTCTGTGGTTCATCATATGGCGTCAGATGATGCAGGTCTCGGACTTGCCGGACTTCGCAGCCTCATCAAGCAAGGAGAGATATCGGGTGAGCTTGACATTCACTTTCATACAGAGCAGCTTACGTATAAAAAATGGCCGCTCTCCGTTTCTGAACTGCTTTACCGCATTTTACAAGAAGCCATCACCAATACAATTCGCCATGCCAAGGCGACCGCGATGACCATTACGCTATATAACCACCAGCATGAGCTGATGATGAACATTGAAGACGATGGATATTTGACCAGCGAAAAAGATCTTTCATTTGGCTTTGGGCTGTCAGGCATGAAGGCACGGTGTGACGCAGCAGGCGGTTCCCTCAAGACGTCCATACGCGAGCCGCACGGCTTCTGTATTCATATTCAAATTCCTATCAAGGAGGACTCCAAGGCATGACAAACCCTATTAAGATTGGCATTATTGATGATCAGCCGCTGATCCGCCAAGGATTTCGTTATATTGCAAGCGCTCAAGAGGATATTAACGTCATATGGGAGGCGTCAGACGGTCAGGAGGCGGTTACGCTTTGCTCGACCAACACTCCAGACGTACTGCTGATGGATGTACAAATGCCTGGAATGGATGGCATCACAGCAACAGAGCACATTTTAAAAAAGCTTCCAGATGTAAAAGTTGTGATTCTCACGACCTTTGATACGGAAGAATACGTCTTTGACGGAATTCGTGCAGGGGCAGTCGGTTATTTGCTGAAGGATACAATGCCTGAGGAATTAATTGAGGCCATCCGCACCGCCTTTGCTGGTGAATCTGTCTTTCGAACGGCAGCCTCTGAGCACATGATGGCACGAGCTCTTCAGCAGGCAAATGATACACATCACACTCATCTGCTTCACGAATCATTCACAGAACGTGAACGCGATGTATTACAGCAAATGGCCTATGGCTTAAAGAATGAAGACATTGCTGATCAATTATTTATCAGCAAAAGTACGGTAAAAACGCATGTGCACCGTATTTTACAAAAGCTCAATGCACAAGACCGTACACAGGCTGTCGTCTTCGCCATCCGGCACCGCCTCGTGAAATAAAAACTACCTTCACTTCAAGATTTTTATACAAAAAACATTTAAAACCTAAAATAAATCTATAAATCAATACTTATTAACTAGTATATTGTGCTTATTTAATTCCTTATTTTATAGATGATTGTGTTAAAAATGATCAAAAATAGGGACTAAAACCTATTCCTCATCATGAATGAATTTCGATAGAATGAATAGTGCAAATCGTCATTAGGATATTTTCCCCTTTAACACCCGAATATACCATTCTATCTGTTTCTTTTTTCTTAGTCAGATAGCGGGAATGAAATGACGAAAGAAAAGCAAAGGAGCATCAACTGTGAATCTTAAAAAAATAAGTGCACTCCTCATGATTTCATTCGTGATGATCATCTCTGCAGCCTGCCAGAGCTCAGCCAAATCAACCGACGCTGATCAAAAGTCAACGAAAACAGCAGAGGTAAAAGTTAATAGCTACGAATATACGTTACCAGAAGACTCAACAACTACCCTGAGAGACAATGAATTGGTACTAAAAGTCAATCTGACGATCACAAATAAAGGTGACAAAGCCCTTTCATTATATAACTCTGACTTCTCCCTTTATCAGGACGATGCCAAAGTATCTGATTTAAAATTCTACGGCAGCAAAGACCGTCTTGACCTTGGTTCATTGAACAAAGGCAAGTCACTTTCAGGAGCACTTTATTTCCTAGTAGACAAAGGGAAAAAATATCAGTTTGTTTATCAGGACAGCATCAAGAAAAACAGTGATTCCATCCAAATCGACCTAGATGGAAACAAAATACTCGATTCAGCAAAAAAGCTGGATAACCCAGCAAAAGCGTTATCCGCTTATACCGATATTATTGTTTTTGATAAAAAGAACGATGAATTCGCAGATTTAACGGGTGACAACCAATCGGATGTCGTCAATAAATACCATGAGATGTTTGTAAAAGACTTCAAAAGAAGTGCAGGAATATACGGAAATGAAGTGAGTGACCGAGATATTCTGTCGATGTACAAACGCATTCAAAACACCATGAAGGATAAAGCCAAAGTAGAAACAAGTGTGAAAACCATCTCTGATGACGAAGCAAAGGTTGTCGCTCAAGTAACAGGCATTGATGCTTCTAACTTAAAAGACAAGCTAGACAAGCAAAGAGACGAGTTTTACAACGGGAAAATCCGTTCTAAAGAAGAATTGTATAAAAAAAGCTTAAACATGTACGCATCTGAATTCGAAAAACTTCCTCCCGTTTCCAGCCCAGCTGAATATGAAGTGAAAATGAAACGTAATGGGGAGGGTCAATGGAAAATTGACCTCAATGATTATAATACAGAGCAGTACATGAGTGGTTTTATTAAAACGAGATAATCTAAAAAAGACGCTGGCCTCTGAAGGTGCCGCGTCTTTTTTAGATTATACTGTCGCCTCTTGCTCTTCTTTCACCGCTTTTTCGATATCTTTAAAACGGCTCGATACAGTCGACGCACTAATACCATACTTTTTCGCTACTTGTGCTTGAGATAGCGGGGCATCGCTTGCAAGTGAATGAATGTAGTATTCGATTCCGGCAGCAAATGACGCTGCTTTACGGATCACAGGTGATTTCTGATCACAGTAGGCTTTCCAAACCGTTAAAGCACCATCTGTCAGGCTTTGGTCACCGTGCTCCTTCATTCCGTCTTCAATCAGCTTAGCAGTTTCCAGCTGGACGTCACTTGCCCAGTCCATACGATCTGCTGATAGACCTGCATCGCCTTCTGTTTGAGCAGGTGTCTCTGATTCTTCTACTTCTTGCTTCGCAAACATACACTTCAGCACATCAGGAAATGATTCTCTCATAAATGTGCTGCGCGCTCCTCCATTTGCTTCATATGCGTCAACAAGCTGGCGGACCTGAAGAAGAAGAGTATCTGTAAACTCTTTCGCAAACATCGTATATTGAATGAAAAACTCTGCCTTTTCTTCAAATTGAACAGGAAAACCGAGCACGAGACTTCCCTTTTCAGGCAGTACCGTTTGATCAGGTTTTACATCTACTTCAACCTTCTCCGCTGTTATCATATTCTCAAAGTAAAGAGACTCGTCCGTTTTTTCATTTAATAAAAGCAATGATGGCTCCATGTCTGTCCAAGACTGGACCACTTGTCTTGTTTTCGGACGGGTAATATCCTCTGCCTTCTTCGTCAGGAATTCTTGGAAAATGGTCTCTTTCTGATCAGTTAATGGACGGAAGAAGATGCCCCATACACTCAAATGGAAAACTGAGATTTGTTGCGTTTCTTTATCCATATCTGCAAGGAAAGAAAACTCATTAATGAATTGATTGATCGCTCTTTGATGCTTAGAAAAAGCATAATTCATTAAATCCTTTTGGACTTGTACAGCTTCCTTAAACACAAGCTCAGACGTTTGTTCTCCGCCTGATTTTTGACCACAGCAATGTTTATATTTTTTTCCGCTTCCGCAAGGGCAGAGCGCATTTCGTTTAATTTTTCCCAAAATAAAACCTCCGACATTCTAGTCTAACCTCACTATTTTAACAAACGATTGCACAGGAGGGTTTCATTTTCAAGAAAAAAGAAAAATCAGAATGATCAGTTAAATTATAAAAACACCTGAAGATCACGATAGATCATAGGAAAGACAGACTTCCTCTGTTTATTTTCTCCAATCATACCAACAGATTTTCCTCAGCTCATTCCTTCGAATAACTGCTTTGCCTCAAAATAAAAGATTTGTACGAATTTCTTTGTATTGACTCTGCCCGTCGATCCTGCGGGAGAAGATGTCTTCTGCATTTCTTTCATTCTTTGGCTGACATCGGTAAAATCGAAAAACTTCGACGCGTAGTGCTCAAACTTAGGATTTGAGAAATCTGTTAATCCTAGTGAGGCAAAATGATTCAAGGAATGATGAATAGCTCGTCTAATCCGCTGCTCCGCCGCTTTCACTTCCCGCATCACCTCTACATCGGTTGCATCATGAGCCAGTTTTCTTTCTGCTGTTTTGATAAACAGCTGCTTTAGCGGCGGGAAATTGACCTCATGAGAATTGGCTGACTGTGTTTCATGTAAGTAGATGAGTATCTCCAGTAAATCTTTAGAGCCGCTCTCGCCGACAATTCCCAGCTCAGATAAGAGGAACTCCCCAGCTTCTTTCATCGTCCTTCTCTTCGCCTCAGCGCCCGCACCTTGAGAAATCACAGGCTCTAATGGCAGCACGTGGCGAAGAGAGGCTTGTATATCGTAAATCGATTTTTCCAGCTTGATCCGCTCCATGACTTTTCGAATCACACTGACGATTTCAATGCGATTGACAGGCTTATGGATATAATATTCAATCCCTAGTTCATAGGCTTCTGCCATCATCTCTTTCGCCTCTACTTGGGAAATCATAATGACCTTGCCTTTGAATTCAGGGTGGATATGGCGGATGGTTTGAATGCCATCTCTAGCAGGCATTAAAAGATCAATCAAAAGGATGTCTACTTTCTTGAGGTTCAGTGAATGTGCCTCTAATCCAACTCCGTCACCCGCTTCATCTACGACCTCTCCCAAATCCTCATCCTCTATGATTTGACCTAAAATCGAGCGTATTGCACGATCATCATCTGCAATGAAGAATCGCATACACTCACCCTCTCTGTATTAAATTTTGTATAGGAAGGACAAGCAGAAATGCTGTACCTTTTGTTTCTTTTGGTTCGATTTGAATATGACCGCCAAGCTCTTGTACCAGCTCTCTCACATAGGATAAGCCAATCCCAGTAGACGGTGTTCCAAATGCATCAAATTTGGAGGTATACCCTGGATCAAACACAATCTCTCTCATTTTTTTAGGAATCCCTGGTCCATCATCTTCAATCCGAATCTCTATTTTATCATGACTTCCTTTCAATTCGAGTGAGATCATCCCGGTATCTTTTATTGCTTCGACTGCATTGGCCATTAAATTATTAATCAGCGATAAGAAAATAAACACATGATAATCATGCAGATGAATGCCCTTTATATCAGATGTAAAGGAGATGTTTTTCCCAAGAGATAGAGCATATTTCTCTTGAATGCGGATCACAATTTGAACGAGCTCTTCCGCCTTCATATAGTCTTGCATATTTTCCTTCGAAATCAGCTTTGAAAGCCCAGCATAAATACGCTGATTATCCTTTTTCACTTCATGAATTTCTCCTGCAAGCTTTAACAGCTCCTGACTCAATTTTTTCCCTGCTTCGTGTTCATGCAGCAGACGGTAAAGCCGGTATGATTCCTGTGTAATATGCTCTGTATGTTTTAACGTTTTCTTTAAATGCACCGTTTCTTCGTATAAATTCGAAATGACCATCATCATATGCTCATTTTGTTTCATGATCTGCTTTTCTCTTGATTGCGCCTCATACAGCTTCATCATATTAAAAAAACTGATCACCACAAAGCTGTGAGCAAACGCAATGAGGAACATATCGCTCAGCTTTGATAAGGTCATCGTTGTATCAAACACTAAAAATTGTACAAACAGCTCGACAAAATCAGCAACTAATTCGATCATCAAACCGATGATCCCAATGAAAATAGAGCGCTGTTTAAAGCGTCCTGTACGGACAGCAAAAAACAGGAAAGCATAAGTGAAATAGAAAAAGAAGCTTGGGAATTGCTGATAAAATGAAGAAGCTAGATCAGCATTCTGCTGAATCAAATCTAAGCCTACCCGAAAAAGTACAATAGCTGCGCCTGTTAAAAATCCCGGCAATAGCGGTCTAGATTTTCTTAAGAGTAATAAGCAAAAGAAAAACGCAGGTGCGCCAAAGCTGATGCGAAACGTCTCATTCACAGGATAAAACTTCAGCTCTCCTGCAAGCGGCACAATGACCATCATAAAAATTAAAATGAATGCGTCCTTTTTGACAAGCTGATTTAAACTCAAATGACTGACATCCCTTCCCCTGTTTACATAGCCACAGTATACAAGGAGTCTCTTTTCTCCACAATGTACAAAAAAATAATTTTCACTGCTCCTTTTATCCTCAAAACCCTTTTTTATGACTATTCTCCGGGGCAGCAAGGTGACCTTTCAGCTATTCAGTGTTTTGAGCATTGACGACAATAATCGACAGACTGATTTTTATTTGTAAGTTTTTCTGTAGATTTACGTCAGATTGTGTAGTTTCCAAGATAAATTGAATGAACAATTTTAGTGAAACTATATGTAAGCGTTTTCTGAATTTTCACTAAAAACCCTTTTTGTTTTTCCGCCGACAATGCCTTCATTTGTACATATATTTAGGTGTAAAGGAGTGGTGCAAGCAGCGCATGACAAGTTCTTTGAAGATGTGTAACATGTTTTCGTGCCTATTTGATCGCATTTTTTGTCATCCGCCAATTCAATAGGGTACTTTTTGATTTTTGATTGGAGGAATCGTATGAAAACAGCAATTTCTAAAAATACACAACACGCATGCCAGTCTTCTGTTGATCAATGGGCAGAAGAAATACGTCCGTATTACACAAACGGGCAGAATGCTGGCTACATTCCAGCACTTGGAAAAGTGAATTCCTCTCAACTTGGTATCAGCGTGATAGGCCCAGATGGATCATCTGTACGATATGGTGATTGGGACGTTCCCTTTACCCTGCAAAGTATCTCAAAAGTCATCAGCTTTATAGCTGCCTGTTTAGGAAGAGGCGTACCTTACGTCTTGGATCGGGTAGATGTAGAGCCAACTGGTGATGCATTTAATTCCATCTACCGTCTTGAGATGCACAAACCAGGGAAGCCCTTTAATCCAATGATTAATGCTGGAGCTATTACCGTATCCTCCATCCTTCCCGGAAAGACTTCTACAGAAAAGCTAGCATATATTTTCGATTTAATCGAAAACTTAATAGGTAAGCGTCCTTCTGTTAATGAAGAGGTTTATCAATCAGAATGGGCAACTGCACATCGAAATCGGGCACTTGCTTATTATTTAAAGGAAACCAATTATTTAGAATCGGATGTCGAGGACACGTTAGAAGTGTATTTAAAGCAATGTTCCATCGAGGTCACAACAGAGGACATCGCCTTGATTGGACTGATTATATCAAGTGATGGCTACCATCCCTTTAAACAAGTCCAAGTCATCCCAAAGGATATCGCCAGACTAACAAAGGCATTGATGCTGACATGCGGCATGTATAATGCGTCTGGGAATTTTGCTGCTTTCGTAGGCGTTCCAGCCAAAAGTGGTGTGTCTGGAGGCATTATGGCTTGCGTTCCGCCAAGCGCAAGAAGAGAGTTCCCGTTTCAGACAGGCTGTGGAATTGGCATTTACGGTCCCGCCATTGACGATTGCGGAAATAGTATTACCGGTGTCATGATGCTGAAAAAGCTCGCCAAAGAGTGGGATCTCAGTATTTTTTAAAAAGAACAGTGATGAATTCGAAGAGGTGATGTTATGAACGAAAAAGCTTTGCTATCTTATTTAACACATACAAATGATTTTATTTGGACTTATATTGTGATTGCTCTGTTACTTGGTGTTGGGGTGTACTTCACATATAGAACACGCTTCCTGCAAGTAAGAATGATCAAAGAAATGTTGCGTGTCCTGAAGGAAGGAAGAAAAGAAAAAGAGGGAATATCACCGTTCCAAGCATTTGCCATCAGTATGGCAGCACGTGTAGGGACAGGGAATATCACAGGGATTGCTATCGCTATTGCCATTGGCGGCCCTGGCGCAATTTTTTGGATGTGGATCGTAGCCATTATTGGATCTGCCTCAAGTTTCGTTGAAAGTACACTAGCTCAAGTATATAAAGTAAAAGACAAAACAGGCTTCCGCGGTGGACCTGCTTATTACATGGAAAAAGGGTTAAACAAGCGCTGGATGGGGATTTTATTTGCGATCCTGATTACGATTTCTTTTGGAATCGTCTTTAATGCGGTTCAATCAAATACGATCACTGTCGCTTTTAAAAACTCCTTTGGTTTAGACCGTTTAACCGTCGGTATTGTGATGGCTGTCATTTTTGCAGCGATCATTTTCAAAGGAATCCAAGCGATCGCAAAGGCTTCTGAATACATTGTCGTTGTGCTTGCGGTTGCTTATATCGGAATTGCGTTCTTTGTCATTGTCACAAATATCACGGAACTTCCTGGTGTCATCAGCACGATTGTGAAACACGCCTTCGGTTTTGAACAGTTCGCTGGCGGTACGCTAGGCGGTGCCTTATTACAAGGAATTAAACGCGGTCTTTTCTCAAATGAAGCCGGTATGGGTAGTGCACCTAACGCAGCAGCAACAGCTGTCACCAGCCACCCTGTTAAACAAGGATTAATCCAAGCATTCGGCGTGTTAACAGATACGTTAATTATTTGTACAAGCACTGCCTTCCTTGTTCTGTTTTCTGATGCGTATAAAACAACAAACCTGCAAGGAATTGAATTAACGCAGGCTTCTCTTAGTCAGCACATTGGACCATGGGCCTCCGGCTTCCTTGCCATCATGATTTTCCTATTCGCGTTCAGTACATTGATCGGTAACTATTACTATGGGGAAACGAACATTGAATTCCTTGGAGCGAATAAAATTTGGCTGAACATCTATCGAATTGCTGTTATTGGAATGGTTCTGTTCGGTGCGGTTGCCACTGTTCCTCTCGTTTGGGGTCTAGCCGATCTCTTCATGGGACTCATGGTCATCGTCAACCTCATCGCCATTACCATGCTGTCTAAGGTCGCCTTCGCAGCACTGAAGGACTACACGAGACAGAAAAAAGAAGGTAAAGATCCTGTTTTCTATAAAAATGCCGTTCCAAACAATGAGAAAATTGAATGCTGGGACGATGAACCTGCGGCATTGAAAAAGAATCAAATCGGATAAATCAAAAAAGCTCTGGTCAACTGATCAGAGCTTTTTTCTTTATGTCAAAAATTCAAGTATGAGTTTGTTGACGACCTCTGGTTTCTCATGATTGATCCAATGAGAGGCATCATCGACAAAGATCAGCTGGCCATTTGGACAGATCTTGATCGTTTCCTTCGCCAGCTTTCTGCTTAAAAATTTGTCCTCCATCCCCCAGATCATGCGAACAGGGACGAGAATTCGTTTGGAAATCGGCTTTTCAAAGCCGCCTTTTTTGATGGCTCGATACCAATTCAGCATTGAGGTCAAGGCGCCTGGCTGCGTCCAAGCGAGCTTGTAGCTTGAGACATCTTCCTTCGTGAACAAATGCGGTCTTGCCGTCAGCCCAATGGCTTCATCCAGCTTTTGAAAGTGATTTTCTTGAAGTGCTGCCTCTGGAACATTCGGAAGCTGAAAAAAAGCGATATAGGAGCTTTTCTTCCACTGCGGCGGATAAAAAGGAAGAACCCTCATCATCACCCGCGGATGCGGCATATTGACAATGATTAATTTCTCGACATATTGAGAACGGGTTGAAGCCAAATGCCAAGCAACAGCTCCGCCCCAGTCATGTCCGCCGACAATCGCCTTTTGGTTCGGGCTCAGCGTCTTGATCAAACCCACAATATCATCTCTCAGTTTATCTAATACGTAGGATTCGACTCCTTCTGGCTTGTCACTTAGATGGTAGCCTCTTTGATCAGGAACAACAACACGATAGCCTGCCTCAGCCAAGGGGATGATTTGATTTTTCCAGCCGTACCAAAACTCAGGAAACCCGTGGAGCAGCACAAGCAGCGGGCCATTTTCCGGTCCAGCCATTGCTGTATGAAGTGTTACACCATTTGTTTGGATTGATTGAAACTCAATTTGTTCCATTCCTTTGCCACCCTTCTCCTTGTCCTTTTATTCTTCCAACATAGCATATTTTCCATTTTTCAGAAAATAAAAACACTCACAAAAAAACCTTCACACTCGTGAAGGTACAGATTGTTGACAAAGGGCTAAAATGATCTTGATTTTAGCCCTTTGTCTTCTTTTCAGCGTGATAGAAAACCTTTGCAGTCTAGGAAGGGCGAGTACCGGAGCGGAGTGAATTGGACATTCGTGAGCACCGGAGCGCAGACCTGACACCGAATGCGAGGGTTTGTCTACACGCTGAAACTTCACACTCGTGAAGGTCTTCGTCTATTTCATATAATTCAGCACCCAGATCAACCCATTTTTCCGGTCCTGTACTTGTCCGTGAAGTGCGCCAAAGAAGGTATCCTGTAATTCGACCAGTACATCTCCATCAGCTTCCAGCGCTTCATAGACAGCCTTTAGTTCTTCTTCATTGTCAAACTGCATGATCAACCTGAGATTCTCTGGCTTTGGCGTGCGTCCAAATGTATCTGAAAAATGAAGCAGTGATTCCCCAAGATGCAATTCAGCATGCAGGACACGGTCCTGATGTTCATTTAAGATCTGAATATCCCCACCAAAAATCCCTTGATAATATTGAAGAGATTCTTTCACATCTTCTACAACAATATAAGGACTAACACTTATCATATCCCTCATCCTCCTCTTGTTCCGTCCATCATCTCTTTTATAGCTTATCCCAAATCGTATGAAAAAAGGCACAAATCGTCAACGGATTTGCACCTTTTTCTCATGAAGATTTCGCTAATTCACTGTGTTTGTTTGAATACGCTGCATACATGACGACACCGATTAACAGCCAAACCCCAAAGTAAAGCCATGTCCGGCCTGGTAAGTTGAGCATAAGGAACAAGCAGCAGCCCATTGATATAATCGGCAAAACCGGCACAAAAGGAACCCTGAAGCCCCTCTCAAGCTGCTGATGTGTCTTTCTCAAAATAAGCACAGATAAACTGACCATGGCAAACGTTAATAACGCACCGATATTCGCTAAGTTGGACAGATCCTTCAAATCAATAAAGCCTGAAATAACAGCTGTCATTCCGCCAATCATCCATATGCTAGCAACAGGCGTATCACTTTTGTTTGTTTTTGAAAACACTTTAGGCAAAAGTCCGTCTCGGCCCATCGCATAGGCAATTCGAGTTGCCGCATAATTATTGGCGAAAATCACAGCCATCAATCCAATGACCGCACCAACCGAAATAATACCAGCCACACTATTTTGATGTACACTTTGCAGAACATATGACATAGCCTCTGTGACATTCAGCTGTGTATAGTGCACCATGCCTGTCATGACCAAACAAACGACAATGTAAATGATCGTACAAATAAGTAATGAACCTATGATCCCAATTGGCAGGTTCCGCTGCGGATTTTTCACCTCTTCTGCTGAAGCAGAAATTGCATCAAACCCTAAAAAGGCAAAAAACACAGCAGCAGCACCGGCAATGACGCCTTCTGCGCCAAACGGCATAAACGGCTGCCAATTGGCTGGCTGTACATAAAAGCCGCCTACTACAATGAAAAGAACAATAATACCGAGTTTCACAAACACCATGATATTATTAAATTTTTTACTTTCCTTCGTTCCTCTAGATAAGATCCACGCAATCAGTAAAGCAATGATAATCGCCGGCAGATTCATATATCCGCCTTGCTCCGGCCCCGCTAAAAATTGATGCGGAATCGAAATTCCAAATCCCTCGAGCAGGCTGTTGAAATAACTCGACCAGCCGCTGGCAACAGCTGAAGCAGTCAGCATATAGACAGACAATAAGGTCCAGCCCATCAAATGGCCTACAAGCTCGCCCATGGTCGTATATGAATAAATGTACGCACTGCCGAATACAGGAAGCGCTGAAGCCATTTCTGCATAACAAAGTGCTGCCAAACTGCACACAATGGCTGCAATCGCAAAGGAGAAAATGACAGCTGGTCCTGCATCCTTAGCCGCTGTAATTCCAGTTAACACCATAACCCCTGTACCAATCACTGCCCCTATACCAAGAAGCGTGAGATCGAGCCCGCCCAGCGTTTTCTTTACCTTTTGCTGTCTGCTCTGTTCCAACAAATCGTGAATGTGTTTCTTACGAAGAATATGTCGCAAACCCTTTCCCTCCAAAACGTTAGAAAAACAAAAAATCATTCAAATTTCATTATAGCAGAATAGGTACTAAGCATTCACAACCAATTCACGTAAATCTTTCTTCATGATTTTACCAAGCTTGTTTTTTGGCAGCTCACTGATGAAATGAATGGATGGCACTTTGTAATCTGCCAAACGTTCCTGACAATAGTTCACCACATCTTCTTCGCAGAAATCGGCGGATTCGTCTTTTACGATATATGCACTTGGCACTTCACCATACAATTCGTCCGGCACCCCGATGACAGCTGATTCAATCACACCTGGAATTTGTTCAATGACTTCTTCTACTTGATCAGGATAGATATTATCTCCACCGTATAAAATCACATCTTTGTATCTGCCTGTGATAAATAGAAACCCGTCTTTATCTAGATAGCCTGCATCTCCCATATGGAACCAGCCATCTTTGAACACCTTCGCAGTAGCATCAGGCTGATGATAATAGCCTAAGAAATAAAATGGGCTTCTCATGACGACTTCGCCAATCTCTCCAACTGGCAGTGTTTCCTCAGTCTCAGGATGAACGATTTTCACTTCTACATCTGGATCCACTTTACCAGCAGAGCCCATTTTATCCTCGCCCATCGCAGGGTGCCACGCACTGACAACCCATGCTTCCGTGCTTCCGTAGCCATGCATCATCTGAATGCCTGCTTCTTTGTAGTCGTTAATCAAACGGACCGGCACCTTCGTACCGCCAGAAATCGCAATTTCAAAGGATGAAAGGTCATACGAACCGCGTTTCATTTCTTCCAGCATGTACGTATAAGCTGATGGGAAAGCCATCATGAACGTTATTCTTTCTTTTTCGATCGTTTCTAAAATGCGCTTCGGTGTTGCATCATGTAAGAAAACTAGCGTATACCCCTCAATGGCAGCGGCGATCAGATGATTAATTGAACTCATATGATAGAGAGGGTGACTCGCCAAGTACCGTTTCCCTTTCAAGTCAAATCCTCGATTCCCGCGTCTTGTTAAAAATTGATAGATTCGTCCATGTCCGACCATACAGCCTTTTGGATTCCCCGTTGTCCCAGAGGTAAATAAGATCATCGCTAGATCCTCTTCTGTTACCTCTTCCGCAAGATCACTGCCATCATTTGAAGCCAATATGTCTTCAAACAGCTGCGTTGTTTTCGCATTTACACCAGATTCCACCATGAGACAGTTGTCTAAAGACACATTCACCGCAGCAATCATGTCACGGAATTCTCGGTCAAAAAATAAAGCCTTTGGCTCTGCTTTTTTCAAAATACCTTCCAGCTCAAAAGAAGTAAGCTGCCAGCTAAGCGGAACTGCGACTGCACCTGCTTTAATGGCTGCCAGCATAATCGTTGAAAAGTGATGATGGTTTTGACAAATAAAGCAAACGCGGTCACCTTTTCGAATCCCTTTTTGATGTAAGTAATGAGCAAGCTGGTCGATGCGTTTTGCATATTCTTCAAATGTATAAGACACCCCTCCGCCAGTTACCGCCTCAATTTGTGAAGAGCGTTCCATTCTGTCATTGAGTAATGCCTGTAAAGTATTCAATATCTTCATCTCCAAACGTTTGATTTCCAATAGCCAATTTCCAGCGAATTGGGTTGGCAGATTTTATCTCATTCACATTCTAAAATAAAAACAGCTGAAAGTAAAATCATTTCATTTTGGAATTGTTCTTTATATTAATTGATAATATAGGTAATTTTATAGCCGTCTTCCATTTTGGTTTAAATCATGTTGATTATTATGATAAGATAGACCTAGTAATTGATCGGAAATGCGAATGCAATAGGAAAAGAGGTATGGAGAATGCAACATTTCGAGCTAGAGGCAAGTTTGTTAGACCATGCACTGACAAAGTATTTAAAAGCGACGAAACAAATAGATGAAGAAAATATTCCGAAAAACGTCACGAATGTTAAAGGGTTTATTTTACGTATCATCTACCGCCATCAATCATGTACTGTGAAAAATATTCTGCAGGAAGTTTCATTATCTCCCTCTGCAACAACAACCGCTCTCAATCACTTAGAAGACGAAGGGCTGATCATCCGCTCTCGAAATAATAATGACCGCCGTACTGTGTGGATTGAACTCTCTGAATCGGGTGAACAAATTGCTAAACAAATGATCGACAATCGCCAGCTGCTTGTGAATCAATTGTTCAACCACCTTTCAGAGGAAGATAAAAAAACATTTTTTGAATTAATCGAAAAAATGATGGACGAGCACACATTAAAGGCTTAGGAATACTCCTAAGCCTTCTTTTTTATGGCTTTAAAACGACCTTTATACAATCATCCTGTTTGTCATTGAAGATGTGGTACGCATGAGCAGCTTCATCTAATGGCAATTTGTGAGTAATAATCGCTCTAGGATCAATTTCACCGCTTGTCACTTTTTGATAGAGCTTTGACATGTATCCTCTCGCCGGGGCTTGGCCCATTTTCAGGGTGACGTTTCTTGCGAAAAAAGCGCCTAATGGAAACATGTTGTACAGGCCGCCGTACACACCCGTCATCTGCACTGTTCCACATTTGCGAACGGCTTTTGTGGCAATTTGAATGGGTCCGATCGTTCCGCCTTGCAGCTTGAGTTTTTGCTCAATTTTTTCAAGCGGCGACTTCTTTCCGTCCATTCCCACACAATCAATCACAACATCGGCTCCGCCCTTGGTGAGCTCCTTTAACGTTTCTCCCATGTCGGGATCTTCTGTAAAATCAAAGACCTCCACGCCGCTCATTCGTTTTGCATGCCGCAGGCGGTAATCAATGTAATCGACGGCAATCACACGTTCTGCCCCTTTTTGCCAAGCAAATTGCTGCGCCATTAACCCAACAGGACCACAGCCTAGCACGATGACCGTATCGCCTTTTTTCACACCTGCGTGCTCTACGCTCCAATAGGCGGTTGGCAGGACATCTGATAAGAAGAGCAATTGTTCATCCTCCAGCTCACAATCCTCTGGAATCTTAAACGGGGTGTAGTTGCCAAAAGGTACACGTAAATACTCTGCCTGTCCTCCGGGATAGTTCCCATATTTCTCACTATAGCCAAAAAGCCCACCCGAATCGTAGTGCGGGTTTGAGTTGTCACATTGGCTTTCTAAGTGATGATCGCAATATTGGCATTTACCACATGCAACTGTAAATGGAATGACGACACGGTCTCCCTTTTTTACGGCTGTGACATCCGGGCCAACTTCCTCCACAATCCCCATTGGTTCATGCCCAATTACATAGCCGATTGGGAGCGGGAAATTCCCCTGATACAAATGTAAATCTGATCCACAAATTGCTGTTGATGTAATACGTATGATCACATCTTCCCGATCTTGAATCGACGGTGCATCTACTTTCTTCACTGCAATGCTATTTTTCCCTTGATAAGTAACAGCTCTCACATGCACTTCCTCCTTTAGCTCAAATCATCTTTACATAGCTTCACCTTGAATGAATGGTTCATTCATCAAATGAGCAATTTATGTGGAGGAGGTAAAAAACAAAAAAAGCCTGTCGATTGTTTCGACAGACTCATGATGTTGTGTAACGCGTTACACAGTTAATCTTTTTCGACAAAAAACAAATCATATTGAGTTGAAGTCTCCCGATCGAACATGAAGTTCCCTTCTTGAATAAAATAAGGACATATACTTGGGCTTGGAGATTCTTCAAACTGTTCATACACCTGCTCAATTTCTCCTGGAAGCAGCAAAACCAACATTTTATTTGAATGAGACACAAATTCATAAGAGTGAATCGTATCCGGCGGGATATAGGCAAAGTCACCCGGCATCAAGCAAATATCCTCTCCGTTCAAATGAAGGTTCATCTTCCCTTCAACACAATAGATTGCTTCTGTATGAACTTGATGATAATGCGGCGGGAAATATTTCCCCTTCGCTCCTTCAACCACAAAATGACTGAATCCGCCTCCTGTTGTTTCTACTGTTGCAATCAGCTCATGAATCTGGCCATCAATGATGTATTGCTTCCCTTCACCAGCCTCTAATACATAAGGCTGTACCTCGTGAGGAAGCTGACTATGAAATAAAACGGAGGGCCTCGTTGTATTAGACAGTTCTCTGATTCCATGCATCAGGATGATATCGCTTTCTTTTTCAGCCTGCTGAAAACTGGCTGCATCAAAAGCATGATGTGTCATAGACCATTCATTCTGAAAAAGCCTCTTTCCAATTTGCTGATAGACATCTGTCATTTTTCCGCCCAGCGTATATGAAATAAATCTTGTTTTATGACTATGCATTCTGTAGCCATGAATCGTTTTGGGCGGGATATGAATATAATCAAAGGCTGTGGCCATGTATTTTTTACCGTCCAGCATCACTTCAAGCTTTCCTTCCAGCACAAAAATAGTTTCAAATAAGTGCTCATGACAGTGCAGCGGGAAATAAGCTCCTTTCCCCCCTGTGATTAAGGCAAGCTCAAACAGCTGATTCGTTTGATTTGCTTCTGCCAGCATATGAACAAGCTGATTCTCCAGCCCATACAGCTTTCCGGAACCAGACACGGTATAAAAAGAGGTACCTTCGGATTGCTTCATCGATTGCGGTTGCTCCGACATCCCATCACTCCTCATGACAAATTGACTATCTATATTATATAGACCAATTGATATAATAGATAGACAATATGCGAGAGATTTTACTCTTCTCGCATAAATAAGTGTCTAAGGTAACTTTTTACGTGTTCTAAAGGGGTCGTTTGTTTGAGTGCAGTGGTCATCGATAAACCCCCGATGACCATTGAGTGAAGAAGAGAAGCCAGCTCTTCTGCTTTGTTTTCTTCATACCCGCTGTTCATTAGCTTTTCTTTTACAAGCTCCTGCCAGCAGATCATTTCTTGTTTGCATGCAGCATGAAGCTGCGCGTTTTCAGGCTTGGACTCTGCCGCCAGCAAGACAATTGGAATCCCTCTTTCACTTTCGTTCTCCATAAATCCTCGAATGATCTTTGTCATAAAACGATCGATGGCGATATATGGGTCATCCGAATAGGCAAAGCCTTCTTCAATTTGATTAATGACCTTTTGGCTAATGTGTTCAACAGATGCAATAGCCAGCTCTTCTTTTCCATTTGGAAAGTAATAATAAAGAGAGCCTTTAGGTGTGCCGCTCTCTCTGATAATTTGATTCAATCCTGTCGCATGGTATCCCTGTTTACGTAAAAGAAGTGCTGCCGTTTGAATGATTTTGTCCTTCGTACTCACGTGTGACACTCTTTTCCCTCCATAGACCAAAGTCGCTTATCATGCGTTATCGATTTAATTGACTAGTTCCTTTCCAAATCGAGGATGTCTCCATTTCCGCCGCAAGCCTGAGCAGCCAGTCCTCTTTTCCTTTAGGTGCTGTCACCTGTACCCCTAAAGGCATGCCCGCGCTAGTCAGATGAACAGGAACACTCATTGATGGCTGACCTGTTAAGTTGGCAAGCTGTGTAAATGGGGTGTAGGTCAAGCTCTTGAGGAACATGTCATAAATAAGATCCTGCTGTGCTTGCATTGAAAGGGATGACACACGTAAAAGTGCGGCTGTTTCCTGATCTGAATGCATAAGCTCACCTACCTTTGGAGCTGAATAGGCAGTAGCTGGTGTCACATAGAGATCGTAGGTTTGATGAAATGATGCCATTTGTGCAGCAGCCCGATCCCAGGCATCAAGACTTTCTGTATAAGCAGCAGCGGTCACATTCTTGCCAGCCTCCGCCAGCACCCATGCCACGATGTCCGTTTCCTCCGGCTTTACTGGACGCCCTAACGAACGAGCCAAGGAAGTGAATAACGCAGACATTTCTCCGCTGTTCATCACGTAATATTGCTGCATGAGATGAACCCCATCAATTTCTGGCTTGGCTTCTTCTACTTGATGACCCTGCTCACTCAACCATTTCACTGTCTGCTGAACCGCCCGCTTCGCCTCCTCACTGACCTTCGTGCCAACTGGAGATTCTACGCTGTAAGCAATTCGCATAGAAGATGTACGTTTCGCCAGATCCTCTTGGTAACTGCCATCGTATAACGGAGTTTGGAAAGCAGCTTCAGGTTGAATGACTTGAAGTAGATCAAGAAGGGCTGCACTGTCCCGTACTGTTTTTGTGAGTGTAAAGTCGATGGAAGCCCCTTGCCACTGCCTTCCTGCGCCTGGGCCTACCGGCGTTCTTCCCCGCGTGGGCTTAAGGCCGAACAAACCGGTAAAGGATGCTGGGATCCGGATGGAACCACCGCCATCACTTGCTCCGCCAGCAGGTACAATGCCGCTTGCAACAGCTGCTGCTGTCCCGCCGCTTGAGCCGCCCGGAGAATAGTCCGTATTCCAAGGATTTCTCGTTGGACCATGTAAAGCAGGCTCTGTCACATTTCTTAAACCGAATTCCGGTGTATTTGTATGTCCGATCATGAGAAAACCAGCCTGCTTCAACCGATCAACAAAGTGCGAATCCGAATTTGCTTTTACATCCTTTAACAGCAAAGCTCCTGCTGTCAGCGGTTCATTTTTAATCCCTTGCGATATATTTTTCAGCACAAACGGAACACCAGCAAATGGCTGATACTCATGTAACTCCTTGATGTCTTTTAAAACTTGTTCTTGTCTCGTCCGTATCACAGCGTTTAGTTCTGGATTGACCTCATTCAATCTATCAAATGCAGCCTGCATAAGCTCCTCGGGCTTTACCTGCTTATTCTGCACAAGTGCTGCCAAGCCAGCCGCATCATACGTCATATACTCTTTTACGTTCATCAGCATGTCCTTCTTTCTCTTATCATGATGTCTCTATTGTCTACTAGAATTCTATGAATTTCAATTTCAGGTTACTTGTAAAAATAACTTTCTCAACAAGACGACAATTCTACTATCCCATCCCTCTGCTTTCTCCGATATAATAGAGAAAAAAAGACCGAGGTCATCGGATGAGAGGAGCCACGCATTGAAAAGGAAATTACTTATCGTCATTGCGTTTCTTCTTGCGTTGACAACTGCTTTGCCCTTCCATTCGCAGGCAGCTGCACCGCCAAAAGAAACAGATGTCATCATCGTCTATAAAAATCAAAAAGGAAAACAAACAGCGATTGAGGAAAGTGAGAAAGTGAACGCACAGTACATACATCTTCCCGCTGTCGCTGTGACAGCAGATGAACAAGCGGTCACCTCACTCAAAAAAGACCCAAACATCGCTTACGTCTCAAAAAACGTAAAGGTTAAACTCGCGGCTTCTACTGTGAAGAAAACAGCCGCTGCTACTAATCAGGATGCATTGGTACAAAAATCTTACAATCTGCAAAAACTAAATATCAAGCAAGCAATAAAAGAAGGCGTCACTGGTAAAAATGTAAAAGTAGCCGTTTTAGATACTGGCATTTTCTCACACGAGGATTTAAAGGTATCCGGCGGTAAATCATTCGTGAACTACACATCCTCTTATAAAGATGATGAAGGACATGGCACACATGTCGCCGGCACGATTGGTGCGCTTAATAACGATTATGGAACAGTCGGCGTTGCTTCTGGTGTGAAGCTGTATGCTGTGAAAGTGTTAGATAAAAAGGGAGAAGGCGACCTGTATAGTCTGCTTCGAGGCATCGATTGGGCGATTACCAACAAGATGGACATTATTAATTTAAGTTTAGGCTTTGAAGACAATATCCCCATCTTGCGTTCAGCAGTAGATGAAGCCTATAAAAAAGGACTGCTCGTGGTTGCTGCAAGCGGAAATGATGGAAAAAAGAATCATATTAGCTACCCTGCCGCTTACAATAGTGTCATTGCCGTTTCTGCAACGACTGACAAAGACAAACTTGCATCTATCTCGAATACAGGGAAAGGGATTGAATTTTCTGCCCCTGGCGAGAACGTCATCAGCACTTATTTAAAAAATGAATATTGGTATGCAACGGGGACATCACAAGCTGCACCGCATGTCACAGGAATGCTGGCACTGTTAAAGCAGCTTCATCCGAAGAAAACAAATGCACAGCTTCGCACTTTATTGCGCAGCTATACAGTGGATCTTGGTGCAAAAGGGAAGGATCCGCAATTCGGCTATGGCCGCGTGCAATATGTGCCGCAATCCACCTTTTTAAAGGCTGCGGCAAGTGCTGTCAAAACAGCCGAAACATCTAAAAAGCAGGCAGATGTCAATCAAGCCAAAACAAGAATTGGCCGACTCACTGCAAGCAAGCAAAAAACAGCACTCACAGAACGGGTGAAGAAAGTCCAAGCAGCCATTGATATCCGCTCAGCACGTGCAAAGGTCAAAACAGCCGAAAAGAACAAAACACAGGGCGCTATTAAAAGTGCTCAAACGGCCATCAAAAAACTAAACAAAGGCAAAGAAAAAACAAGCCTGCAAAACCGGCTCGACAAAGTCAAAAAACAAGTCGCTTATCAAAAAAAAGTGACAGACGCTAAACAAAAGGTCAAAAAAGCGGAAGCCAAACGAACAAAGAAAACAAAAGCAGCGGCTCAAAGCGCTGTCAAACAGCTAAAAGCCTCCAAAACAAAAACCAATTTACAAAAACGATTAAACCGCATTAAGGTTTAATAGAAAAAACGATTCCTTTCAGCGAGGAATCGTTTTTTTCTATCTCAACATCGGCTCAAACAAGCTGTGATGATATTTCCCTTCGGCATCTGCCCTCACTTGATTGAGAATGCTTTCTAACGAAGCTGTCACGCTCTCTAATGCCCGCCGCACTGTACCGTGTTCAAAATCCGCTAAACTCTCCGGCAATTCATCTTCATCCAGCACAAAGACATCACCATTCGGAAGAACGAGAAGATCAATAATGAGGTCTTCAAACATGACCAGCTGGGCGTTGAACTGTGTATCTCCCACCATATTCAAATAAGATCCTAGTTCCTTCCCTTGATCATCTCTCCAGAAATATATGTTATATGGACGATCCTTCCAATAATAAGCGGTCGTATAGCTCCCTTTTGGAATGGTTAGAAAACCAGCACCTGCCCTCATCGTAAACGGGTCTTCAATCTTATGAAACAGCACAGCCTGCTGTCCCTGTGCATCTAACAGCTGACAGGTATGTTCCACAACTTTCTGATCGTATTTGATTTTTCTCTCGATGACTTCATCCCAACGATCCACATGCAGCGAAAACAACATGTCACAACTCCCTCTAAACATCTCTTTTCTTTCCAGTATACACCGATTTTTTCTGAAGAAATAAAGGATTGCCTCATTTACTTATGGAAGCCCTATGATGAGGTGAAAGAAATGAACGGAATCACGATTCTTGAAAACTTTACACAGCTTGGACAAATCATCCTCATGATTTGCGGCTATGTCCTTTATTGGCGGCTGGTGAAAACGAAGAAAGAACGAAAGCTGTCTCCTTATGAACGCATGTTAAAACTCTTTGTCATGTTCGGTTTCATCTCGTGGGTGGTATCCTATTGGGCGCTGGCACTGTGGGCGTAAATTGAAAAAAGGAAGAGCTTCCCGTGCAGGACTTGCTCTTCCTTTTATTACGCGTGATTTGATGAACCTGCCGGCTGTTCTTTCTTGATCACATATTGATAGCTCTTGACATGTGTCCCATTTTGGTTCACAAATTCTTTATCAAGCGCACGCTCAAAGCCCATTCTTTCATATAGGCGAATGGCAGCCTGCATTTTATCAGATGTATGAAGATACAGGACATTTTCGCCCCATGATTGCGTCAGTTCAATACTTTTACGCAACAATGATTCTGCAATGCCTTTTCCCCTCACATCGGGATCTACTCCTAAAAACCGGACGATGGCTGATGTAATGCCCATTTCGGGTTTGTCATACGCTTGCTCTGATGACCGGAACATTTGAAGCGTCCCCACGACCTTGCCGTCATGTTCCGCCACAAGCATCAGCTCCATGTTCGGATTATCTACAGCTGCTGCAAGCGCGGCAGAATAATTTTGCCAGCCTTCCTCTGTAAATTGCGGCTCATACTGTGCATAGGATTTGATCAGCACGCGTGTGATGGCCTCATGATCTTCTTTGACTGCTTGACGAATAATCAGCTCTTGCTGCTTCATGTCAGCACCTCCTGCTCTCTATTAGTGGGTATACGTATCATGCAATCTCTGCATGCAATCACCTTACTCTTTTCTCTACTCATTCAATGTAAAGAGTCTCATTCGAAAGATCAATTATTTTGCACGGAATCATCTCTGAAAATTTTTCATTGAAAAGGAACGCTTGATTCATTATGCTGTGTTGAGGAAGTATACGAGGAGTGTTGTCATCATATGAGTTCTTTATCCTATCCCCAAGAATCGAAAAAAAATCGATTTCTCCTTGCCGCATTGCTCGGATCTTTAACAGCCCTTGCTCCGCTGGCAATGGATATGTATTTACCTGCTTTACCTAATATCGCCCGTGACTTTGAAGCAAGCACGGCGCTGTCTCAGTTAAGTCTCATGGCTTGTTTGATTGGACTTGCTCTTGGACAGCTGATTGCAGGTCCAATCAGTGATACAGTCGGCAGAAGAAAGCCGCTCATGATTGGATTGATCATTTTTATTGCAGCATCCCTTCTTTGTACAGTGGTCACATCGATTTGGACGTTCATTCTTCTTAGATTGATTCAAGGACTTGCTGGTTCAGCTGGCATTGTCATTGCACGAGCCATTGTCCGAGATCATTATGAAGGATCAGAAATGACGAAATTCTTTGCACTGCTGATGTTAGTCAACGGGGTTGCTCCGGCAGCGGCACCTATCGTGGGCGGACAAATGTTACGGTTCACGACGTGGCAGGGTGTGTTTGTTCTTCTAGGAATCCTCGGAGCGCTAATGCTCCTAAGATCAATGTTTTCATTGAAAGAAAGCTTACCTGCGGAACGCAGACAGACTGGGGGCTTCAAACAGATCCTAGGTGCGATGAAAATTCTAGCGAGCGATCGTCTCTTTGTTGGATATGCCCTATCACAAGGTCTAGTCTTCGCAGCGATGTTTGCCTATATTTCTGGTTCACCGTTTGTGCTTCAAGATATTTTCAACCTTTCTCCACAAGGATTTAGTGCGGCCTTTGCGGTAAATAGTCTTGGGATCATCACGGCTGGACAAGTATTTGCCCGAGTTGCTGCGAAAATTGGTGAAGAGAAAGTCCTTCGCATTGGATTGCTGACAGCTGCATTAGGGGGAGTCACTTTATTTTTCATGATCTTAATTGATGCAGGATTGTACGGTATTCTGATTCCACTGTTTTTTGTTGTCTCAAGCGTTGGAATTGTCGGCACCTCTGCCCCGTCTCTTGCGATGCAGCATCACGGAGCGCATGCAGGAAGTGCAGCTGCACTGATCGGTGTGGCGCAAATGCTGCTAGGCGCCTGCATGACACCTCTTGTCGGACTAGCCGGAAGCCAAACAGCCTTTCCAATGGGTCTGATCATTATGCTTTGTGATCTAGGCGCACTTTGCTGTTATTTCTTCTTTGTGACCCGAGCGAAAAAAAGACCCGCATAAGCGGGTTTTTTCATTTATTACGGCTTGCTCCAATTGATGGTGCGGAACACGTTACTCTGGTCATTGTTGTGATATGCATCTAAATCAAAGCCTGATAGTCCAAAACCAATTGTCATGACAATTCCTCCGGCAACGGTGAAGATGATCCCCCATTTGATGCATTGCTTTTTTAAATCATTCACGTTCATACTCTCACGACCTTCTTTTTAAACATTCCCATGAATGCCTTAGTGGTTTGAATAGTCATTTGCACAAATAGCTTTGTCAAATACGCCGTGGCTATGCCGCTTAATAATCCGACACCTAATAGAAGAATACCAACGCCAACCTGCGTCACCACCACATGCAAACCGTCCTGAAAAATAAATGGAGAACCAATGATGCTCCAAAAACCGCCGAGCAGACCAGTAAGCGTCAATGCACCTGTCACGAGTGGAATGCACCAAATCACCATATACACAGAAAGAATCAGCAGGAAGACTGTTGCTAGAATACTGCCCCATAACGGAAAGCCTAAAATGAGAATGGAGAGTCTCGTCGCTTTTTCTCCAAACGTCGGCACCTGAACGGTTTTTATACCTTGTTCCTTCATAATCCCTTCAGCGATCATAGCAGGCTGCCCGACTTGCTGAACCGCTTCCTGTTCACTGTAGCCATCTTCCTGATAATCCTCAATCATTTCATCGTAGTATTCGATAAACCGATCACTGTCTTTTTCGCCTAGAAGATGCAGATGCTTCTTTAGGCTGCTCAAAAATTCTTTTTTATTCATTGCCCTGTCCTCCAGAAATAAAGTCGTAAATCGCCATCACCTGATCCCATTCCTCTAAAAACTGCGCCATATGCTCCCGCCCGCTTTCTGTCATGCGGTAGTATTTTCTTAATCGACTGTTATGTTCCTGAGAATAGGTCTCCACATAATTGTTTTGCTCTAAACGCTTTAAAATCGGATATAATGTCGATTCTGAAATCTCAATACAATGGGACATATCTTTAATGATTTGATAACCATAGGAATCGCCTTTCTTTAATACCGCCAGTACACAAAATTCCAGTAATCCTTTTTTTAATTGTGCATTCATGTTTACAACTCCTAACTATTCATACTATACATTACATAGTATTGTGTGACAAGAGGTATAGAGAATAAAAAAAAGACCCTTTTTCGGGTCTTTTCATTTTTATATATTCACAAATCCTTCTCCGAACACATCGCGTACGTCATGGACAACAACGAATGCGTCTCGATCTATTTTCTTAATAATTTTCTTAAGGCGCATGAGCTCCTGCTTTTGAATGACCGCGTAAAGAATTTCCTTCGATTCCTTTGAATAATGACCGCGTCCGTTTAAAATCGTTACGCCTCGATCTAAGGTGTGATTGATTTCTTCCGCAATATCATCTTTGCATGAAGAAATAATCGTCACTGCCTTTTTCGTGTTAAGTCCTTCTATCACGAAGTCCATCACCTTTGTCGCCACGTACAGCATCACAATGGTAAACATTAATTTTTCCGCACCAATAATAAAATAGGAAGCAAATACAACGATCAGATCAAAAAACAAGATGGCATAACTCACGTTCCAGTCTAAATACTTGTTCGCAATTCTTCCGAGAATGGCAGAACCCGCCGTTGTTCCACCTGCTCTGAGCACAAGACCAATCCCAATTCCGATGATAATTCCTGCAAAAATCGCTCCAATGATCAATTCATGAACATTCACGACCCATGTTGTGGTCAGGTGCAAAAATAGAGAGTTACTTGCGACGGCAACCACAGTATAAATCGTGGTCTTCTTGTCTAAATACTTATAGCCGACAAGCAGTAAGATGGCATTAAACACAAGGTTCGTCAGCCACGGTGCTATTTCAAACAAATAATAAAAAATAATGGACAGCCCCGTGACGCCGCCTTCACCAAATTCAAGCGGAATGACAAACATGTTCACTGCTGCGGCAAATAAAAAAGAACCAACTAGAATCATCGCTATATCTTTTACACATTTTTTCAATTTCTTCTTTCCTCCTTTTTTAAGCATATAAAAAACCCTCTTTCTGCACGAAAGAAGACAGTCGTTGGACAACATAAAAATCAAAAGACGGCGCCTTTTGATGAAGCTTTCTGAAATCAATCTTTCCATAATATATATCTCTTTTTAGAGGCTGTCAATGACTTGGTTTTCTATTATTTTGACTGCATTTTTATGCATCAAAACCCGCATGTTTTCAGGGTTTTTCCGCCCTATGATGCTTTTTCCTCTCCTTGACAAAAACACTTTAGTCATTTAAACTACTGCCTCATATCATATCCATCATTTCCGATCTAAAAAGGAGGCTGTTTGATTCCGATGAATCCTATTCAAAGCCGTTTACAGGCTCACGCACCTTTGATTTTAGACGGTGCATTAGCAACAGAGCTTGAACGAAAGGGCTGTAACTTAAACGATCGTTTATGGTCTGCCAAAATACTTATTGAACAGCCACAATTGATTCAGCAAGTACACTTGGACTACTTCCTAGCAGGTGCTGACTGCGCAACAACCGCCAGCTACCAAACAACGATTGAAGGCTTTGCTGAAAAAGGCTATACAAAAGAAGAAGCGATTGAACTCATGAAACGCTCTGTCACTCTTGCGAAAGAGGCACGCGACCTTTTTTGGCAGGATGAAGCGCGTCGTGAAGGACGGACAAAACCATTTGTCGCTGGATCTGTGGGGCCATTCGGCGCTTATTTATCTGATGGTTCAGAATATAAAGGAAATTATGGACTCTCAGAGCAGGCTCTTATTGATTTTCACAGACCAAGAATTCAGGCATTAGTAGAAGCGGGTGCAGATATTCTTGCATGCGAAACGATTCCTTGTCTGATTGAAGCAACAGCCATCGCAAAGCTGCTGCAGGATGAATTCAGCGGGGTATCTGCTTGGATCACATTCAGCGCAAAGGATGGCCTGCACATTAGTGAAGGTGATTCCATTCGAGAATGTGTACAGGCGCTTGAGCCTTATGAACAAATCGCTGCCGTCGGCGTGAACTGTACGCCGCCGCAATTTATTACTTCTCTTATTCAAGAAATGAAAAAGGGAACGAGCAAACCGATTGTGGTATATCCAAACTCAGGTGAAATATATGATCCTGAAGAAAAAGTATGGAACGGAGATACGTCTCATCTTACTTTTGGGGAATGTGCGCATCAATGGTACAAAGACGGCGCGCATATCATCGGCGGCTGCTGCCGGACGACCCCAGAAGATATCAATGACATCTTAAAACGAACCACATCGTAGCATCATGAATCATCACACATACTTCTAAGCAAAAGGGCGGGAAGACATGGAACAAGCAAAAGATCAGTCACAACAATATCAACGAAAAATGACGAGCCGGCACCTGTTCATGCTTTCTCTAGGCGGCGTCATTGGAACAGGGCTCTTTTTAAGCTCTGGGTATACCATCAATCAGGCCGGACCTGCGGGGACCATTCTTGCCTATCTTGTCGGGGCTTTAATTGTCTACCTCGTGATGCTTTGTTTAGGTGAGCTGTCTGTCGCAATGCCGGTCACAGGGGCTTTTCATACGTATGCAACAAAATACATTGGACCTGGTACAGGCTATACGGTTGCTTGGCTATACTGGCTGACATGGACAGTGGCACTCGGTTCGGAATTTACAGCCGCAGGACTATTAATGCAGCGCTGGTTTCCAGACACTTCAGTTTGGATGTGGAGTGGTGTTTTTGCTCTTCTCATCTTTTTACTGAATGCATTTACAGTCAAGTTTTTTGCAGAATCAGAGTTTTGGTTTTCCAGTATTAAAGTGATGGCTATTATTCTCTTTATTATTCTTGGCGGAGCTGCCATGTTTGGTTTGATCCCATTAAAGGGCGGTGAGGCCGCTCCGTTCTTTTCTAATTTCACTGGCGAAGGCGGACTTTTCCCAAACGGCTTTTTACCAATTTTAATGACGATGCTTGCGGTCAACTTTGCTTTTTCAGGTACGGAGTTGATTGGGATTGCTGCGGGTGAAAGCGTCAATCCTGACGAGACCATTCCAAGAGCAATTCGCACAACCGTCCTGCGTCTCGTCCTGTTTTTCGTTGGAACGATTGTTGTGTTGGCTGGCTTGATTCCAGTAGAAGAAGCCGGGGTGATCAAAAGCCCATTTGTCGTGGTATTTGATCGTATCGGGATTCCTTATGCCGCAGATTTCATGAATTTTGTCATCCTGACCGCGATCTTATCTGCCGCAAACTCAGGATTATACGCATCATCTCGTATGCTTTGGTCGCTTTCTGAGGAACGGACACTTCCTAAAAAACTGGCGAAGCTGACGTCAAAAGGCATTCCTTTGAATGCACTCATTTTAAGTATGATCGGTGGTATTCTTTCTTTGCTATCGAGCGTGATCGCACCAGAAACGGTATACCTTGTCCTTGTGTCAATCTCTGGACTGGCCGTTGTGGTCGTATGGATGGGGATTGCTGCCTCACAGTTTATGTTTCGGAAAAGATTTTTACAGGAAGGCGGACAGCTTCATGATTTATCCTTTCGAACACCGCTCTATCCAGTAGTTCCGATTGCAGCCTTCCTCCTATGTCTTGCATCTGTTATCGGCATTGCCTTTGATCCAAATCAGCGGATTGCCCTCATCTGCAGCATTCCTTTCATTGCGCTCTGCTATGCTGCCTATTACGTGACAGCTTGGATTCAGAAAAAACGCGAAAACCCTGGTGTATAAACATCAGGGTTTTTTCATCTGACAAAAAAGGATATCGCTAGTAAAAGAAGCACACTTTGGTATATGATAGGAATCTATGATTTCAGGATGAACCAAGGGAGTTGTCGTGAATATGGAAATGACCATTACAAGAGCATTAAGTGAACTGAAAATGTTAGATAAAAGAATCAACCGAACCGTTGATGAAGCCGTACTCGGTGGATTGATGATCGGCAAACATATACAGCACGGATTTCAGAATCAAGAAGAGATTGAAAAAAAGGCAAAGGCTGATGATCAATCGATTCGAGCTTTAATCAAACGCCGGAATGCCATCAAATCAGCCATAGTTGTATCAAATGCAACCACAATGATTGATGTGGCGGGTGTCCGTATGACGGTGGCAGAGGCGATTGAACGAAAGACGTCGATAGACTACGATATTCGTTATTTACGGAAAATGAAACAGGTGTACAAAGAGCTGGTCGACAAAGCTGAACAAACGAATGAAGATGTGAAAATGAGACTTGATCAGCATCTAGAGACCTTGTTTGGGAAAGATGGAAAGACACAAGCAGCCACCAACCAAGAGATCGTGAAGTCTTTTCTAGCTGAAAATGAGGCGGTGATCATCGATCCGCTTCGCCTTCGAGTGAAAATTGAACAGCTTTCGAAAGAAATTGAAGATTTCCAAATGGAAGTTGATTTTTCCTTCTCTGAAAGCAATACACTAACGAAAATACAGATTGATTAATTGATTTTGTTAGTGAGCCGAAAATCGATAGGACTAAACACCTCCGAGGGAAAGGTCATTCCCTCCTCATCTGATGATCATCTTAGGATGATCCTTGATAAAAGCTCAAAGCTGAACGTTCAAGGATCAAAGTTCAAGTGTGAAAGTTCTTATCTATCAAAGCTCAAGTTGAAAAGTTAAACGCTCGATCGAATCTGGGAATAACGGCTGATGAGTGTTTGTTTATCGACTCTTTCGGTTGCCGCCCAGCAGGTTTGCTAACAAAAAGAAAAGGATGTCACCTGATGACATCCTTTTTTCTATGAGATTAATAACGTGATGTATATGCCAAATGGTACACACTTGTGACATTTGAAGATAGTTTGATGTCGTTTGACGTAAACGTCACTGGAACGATATCGTAGTAATGTGTTGACCAGCCTGCATTATTGTATGATTGGTAGCCTGCACCTGCAGGAACTTGAAACGTTAGTGAAAACTGTCCATTCTCGTCTGTTGTGCCTGTCGCTGTTTGAGCATATGATTTGATGGCTGCTTCAAAATAAAGCTTGATCGGCTGATTAGGCATGAGGTTCCCGCTTGCATCTTTTAGTGTTCCTTTAAACGTAGCTGGATAATAAGAACCCACGCGATATTTACTGCCATAGCCGTAATTCACTATTCCACTATCGGCTGCTGTGACACTTGTTACTTGAACGGATGCTGGTACTGCCCCTGTTTCTTCAGCATGTGCAAAGCTTGGGAATACGAGAAGCAATGATAGAACGAAAGCAAACATGATTTTTTTCATCGATAAATCCTCCTTTTTTTTCCTACTATTTTACTATCGACATTAATTGGTATTTTTCCAGTTAAAAACAAAAAAACTTCCCTTTTTTTAGAAAGGGAAGTCCTTTTTTTATTTTTTCACAACCACTTTTACCGCTTTGCTTTCTCTTTTTCTCACATCTGATGCGGTCACATACAAAACTGTTTTGGCTTTTTGTGGCTTGATTTGGGCAGTAAATGCGCCCTTGCTATTGGTTTTGACTGTTTTGATGACTTTCTTTGATTTGTTTTTCACTTTAATGGTCAAGCCTGCACCCGCAGTCCCTTTGACCGCTTTACTTTTAATGGTTACTTTGCTCACTTTCGGCTTAGCTGGTGCTTTGCCTTTTTTCACGACGGTTTTGAGCGTCGTAGCGGCCTTTCCTTTTGACATTTTAATGTGAAGGACCTTGTTTTTGTTCTGATGCTTAATCTTCACACTAAAGGTTCCTTTTTTGCCTGCTGTGCCTTTTCCAAGCAGCGTTTTTCCTCTATACACAGAAATAGCAGCACCGGCTTTTGCTTTACCTGTCACCTTTTGATGCTGATCTTCCACTTTGTTCACTGATGCATTCAATTCGACAGCACTTAATGCAGCAAATGCATTCAGTCTGCCATGTCCTGTCATCCAATCAATTCCTGGGATTTTCGGATCGACAATTGGCTCCTCGTTTTCATCATAGAAAACGTCGTCTTTTCCATCGATTGATTTAAATGAGATGTCATCTGCTGTACTTTGCAAAAGATTTCTCACTTGATTTGGCTTTAAGGATGGATTTTTAGAAAGCAGTAACCCTGCTGCTGCTGCCACATATGGTGTCGCCATTGATGTCCCGCTAAGGTATGAGACATTCCCATCAGGCATGAGGCTCGGAATATCCGACCCTGGTGCTGACATGCTCAGTCCTTTGCCATAGCTTGAAAACTCAGCGGCAATATCCATACGGTTGCTTGCGCCAACCGCCATTGCGTATTTTGACGTCGCAGGGTAGCCCATTTCTGGTACGCCATCATTTCCACTTGCCACGACCACTAGTACATTTCTTTGTGCAGCATAATTCATTGCATATTCAATCACTCTGCTGTAATAGCCGCCAAGGCTCATGTTGATCACCTTTGCGCCTTTGTCCACTGCATGTTTGATACCAAGTGCAATATGCTCTGTATCGCCAAAGCCATAGGCATCCAGCACCTTCACCGGAATGATGCCCGTATGTTGGTTAAGGCCTGCCATTGAGTAATGATTATCGGATTTTGCGGCAATGATGCCTGCCACATGCGTACCGTGTCCATTGTCGTCAATCGCATCTTTGTTTCGTCCAATGAGATTCGCACCTAAGTCTGTACGAACAGTCCCGTTTAAATCTGTCAAACGGCTGTCTACACCTGTATCCACAACAGCAATTAATGTTTGCTTCATTTTGCTTGTGCCAATCAGTGTATTCATTTGTTCAAATTTGACGTCAGCGCCTTTTTTCCCGCTGTTTTGCGCACTGTTTTTCAGCGGCCACTGATAACCATACTGCGCGTCGCTGCTTAGCGCACGATAGGTTTGAACAGGCTCTGCAAATTCAACATTCGGCATGCTGGAGAGCTTTCTTGCCGTGCTTTTGATGACCGCTTTGCCTGCTTTTAGTGTCTTTCCAGCTGATTCTTGCCCTGCTGGCACATCATAGACATACATTCCTTTGAATAAAGGACTAACTGACTGTGAGGTCACACGGTTTTCTTGGATGCCGTAGCTTTTCATTTTCTTTTTCGCAGATTGAAGTGTTTGGCCATCCTTTAATTTAAAAATGATCTTATTCGTTTTAACCTTCTCTTCTTTTACAAGCTTTTGTTTCTCTAATACATAACCAACTGACTTTCCTTCAAGCTGATCGATACCCATTTTTTGACTGACGGCTTCTAATTCCTTTTTTAAATATGCCGGACTTGCTTCTTTGAGCATATCAAAAAGGGACCCGATTGCCTGTTGTTCTTTTTCTGTTACGATATGACCGCTAAATGCACCATTTTTCTCTACGTCACTTAGCAGTGTTTTTAATGTGAGCAGATGGTTGTATACCTTTTGCTGCTCTTTTTGATGTTTGATGAGCTTTGATTTGAGAAACGGCTTTGTCTTTTGGAACAGACGTGAAAGCTTTTGACCTTCTGCCGTTTCATTGAATCGTTTATCTTCAATTGTACGAATCGATTGAAGAATTTCACGCCCGTACTTTTTCTCAATAATGATGATTTCAGGCTCATCTTCTTCAGGAAAAACAGGTTCAGAAGGCGGAAGGTTAGCTCCTTTATATCCGATTGTATATGCCGCATCCTCTTCCTCATCACGGCTGTCTTCCTCCGACCCTAAGTAGAGCACTTTGACATAATAGGGACCTGACCATGCATGCGGGAAGTTGATCTCTGTCTCTCCGCTTGCTGTGTCCACGCGATATCTTGAATATGTGTCATCCTTCATCGCTCTGTCCTTACTTGGATAGACCGATACGGACAGCACTTGTTTACTTTTCACAGAAATTTGCATGTGGGTATGTTTTGCCACCTCTTGTGCAGATGGCGTGATTTGATACCACGACTCTTCCTTTTCGTTCTGTAATGTACCTGAGATAACTTCACCATTTTTTAACCCAATGGCTTCATTGACACTTGTTCCATGAGTGGCAGCTGCTGCCTCGTATCCAGGTAATGCTGCCATACATAGAATGATGGCCATGAGTACGATCACACAGGATTTGACCTGCTTTTTGAACATGAAAAGACCCCCTTATCTTTTATGATACCTTGGAAGAATATCACAGAAATACATTTAGTAGAATCTGTTTTTTACATAATTAAACTCGTTTTAAGCTAGGATTTGAGATATTCAGTCAGCAAGACGGATAGCTTCATAAACTTTTTGCCATTTCAAACGGAAAATGATGCTATTTAACCATGCTGAAAAGTACATTACAATCAACTTGTAAGCGCTTAACAAACAAGAGAGAAGGGATCAGCTTGTTCCAAAAAGATCATGTTTTCACACAAGTAAACGGACGATCAAAGAATGAGATTTTACAATACATTTCCGAGAAAGCTGAAGACCTTCAGATTACAAACGATCAGGCGGGGCTATTAGCAGATTTGTTGACACGCGAAGACGAAGTCTCAACAGGACTTCAGCAAGGCTTCGCCATTCCACATACAAAAAGCTCCGCTGTACAAACGGCTTCACTTCTTTTTTTAGAACTTGAACAACCCATTGAATGGGGAAGCTTCGACGATTTGCCCACAAGCTATTTATTTACACTGCTCGTTCCACTAGAAGAAGCTAATGTCACACATCTGAAATTACTGTCAGGTATTGCGACCAGTCTAATGGAACCTGCTTTTATCGAGAAGATTCAACCAGGTCAAACAGCTGATTACTATTACGACGTCATTGAACAACAATTGAAAGAGGGGATTACACAATGAAAATTGTCGGTGTCACTTCATGTCCAGCAGGGTTAGCTCATACTCCAATGGCAGCCAAAGCGTTAGAAAATGCAGGTAAACAGCTCGGACACGAGATCAAAATCGAACAGCAGGGGATTATGGGACAGGTGAACGGCATTACAGCAGAGGAAGCGCAGCAGGCAGACCTATGCATCATTGCCTCAAATCAGCATATCAACGATGCGGAACGCTTCTCAGGCATACCCACTGTACGTGTCGAGATCGGACGTGCCTTAAAAAATGCTGAGCAAATTATCACCAAAGCTGTAGAACTTGTTGAAAAGAAAAAGTCTGAATCTCAATAAACATGAGCAATGCCATATAGAAAGGAGCAAAGCAAAATGAAAGCAAAATTAAAAGTCATTGAAGGCCATCTTATGACCGGTATTTCTTATATTCTTCCTGTAATCATCGGCGCCTCACTTATCGTTGGTTTAGCAAAACTGGTCGGATTAGGGTTTGGCGTTTCAGATTTAAACCCCTATAAGGAAGCTGGCGGCATACTGCACGGCGCCTATTTAATGGAGCAGGTCGGCTGGACAGGTATTGGCTTAATGAACGTCCTGCTTGCTGGATTTATCGCCTATTCCATAGCGGATAAATCAGGCCTTGCAGCCGGTTTTATCGGCGGTGCCCTCGCCAGCTCAACTAATGCTGGATTTATTGGTGCCGTCATTGCAGGCTTCTTCGCAGGATATGTTGCTCTTTTTGTGAAAAGAAAAATTCAAATTCAAGGCTCTGCAGCCGGGCTCGTCCCTCTGCTCATCCTGCCGCTCATTACCGTTGGCTTAACCGGGCTTCTTATGTCAGTTCTGCTGGGCGGACCATTAGGTGCTTTGAACACGGCATTAATTGAATGGATCAAAGGCATGGTCGCTGATGGAACAAGCACACTCGCGCTCGCTCTCATTTTAGGGGCGATGATTGGATTCGATCTTGGCGGACCGGTGAATAAATCAGCCTGGATGGCTGGTAACGCCCTCTTCCTATCAGGTGTCTACCTCCCTGCCATTCTCGTCAATATTGCGATTGTCATTCCACCGCTTGGATACGGGCTTGCGACATTGATTCGAAAACGCAACTTCTCCCCAACCTTTAGAGAAGCCGGACGAGGCGGCCTTGTCATGGGGATTATCGGTATTACGGAAGGGGCGATCCCTTTTACCCTCGTCAATCCTTTGAAATTGATTCCGCTCAATGTTGTCGCATGTGCTGCTGGAAGCGGGGTCGCTGCATTATTAGGAGTTCATGACATCATGCCGCCAATTGGCGGGCTATACGGCTTCTTCTCAGTCGGAAACTGGTGGGCTTATTTAATCGGAGCCCTTACTGGCGCACTTGTCATCGGTATTGGCGCCAACCTGCTTGTGAATTTCTCTGAGAAAAAAGAGCCTAAAACGCCGGAACATGATCAGAAGCAGAAAGAAGAAGACGATTTTGACCTTGTGCTAGAAGGATAATTTGAACGAAGAAAGGTGTCGTTGATCAATGACTGTCAATGTACATGTGATTCCACATACTCACTGGGACCGGGAATGGTATTTCACCACCTCCCGCTCCCGTATTTACTTAATGAAAAGCGTAATGGACATCTTAGATACCCTTGAAACAGATGAAAGGTTCCATTACTTCATGCTCGATGCCCAGGCTTCCTTATTAGATGATTATTTGAAATGGCGTCCAGAGGATGAGAATCGAATCAAAAAGCTTGTCACAGCGAAACGTCTCATCATCGGCCCATGGTATACCCAAACCGACCAGCTCGTCATTTCAGGTGAATCGATTGTGCGGAACCTGCAATATGGGATTGAACGCTGTCAGCAGTTCGGCCACGTGATGAAAGTCGGCTATGTCCCTGATTCCTTCGGTCAATCCGCACAAATGCCTCAAATTTATCGCGGCTTCGGCATTGTCGATACGGCATTTTGGCGCGGCGTTTCTGACCATATGACGAACCATACTGAATTCAATTGGCGCGGTGCTGACGGCAGTGAAGTCTTTGCTGTGAACCTGCCATTCGGCTACTACTACGGTGGAAATATCCCTGAGAAAGATGAGGACTTACAAGCCTTTTTATCTGAAAAGATTGGTGCGCTGCAAGCAAAGGCAACCACAAAGAATGTCTATTTCCCGAATGGCTTTGACCAAGCACCGATTCGCAAAAACCTGCCTGACTTATTAGAAAAAGCCAATGAACTTGACGAGCATCACTATGAAATCAGCAGTTTAGAAGATTATATTGCAGCCGTGAAAAAAGAGCGGACATCTTTTGAGACATTACACGGAGAGCTCATTCATGCGAAGCATATGCGGATTCATAAATCTATTTTTTCAACACGAGCGGATTTAAAAATCTTAAACAATCAAATTGAAAACTATCTCGTGAATGTGATGGAGCCCATCCTCACGATCAGCTATTCTCTCGGACACGACTATCCGCATGATACGGTTCGCGATATTTGGTACCTCATGTTTGAAAATGCAGCGCATGACAGCATTGGCGGCTGTAATAGTGACACGACGAATCAAGACGTCTTCTTCCGCTACAAACAGGCAAAGGAAATAGCCGAGAATCTTGTGGACTTGCACATGCGTCTCATCGCTATTCGACTGCAAACAGAGCAAGAAATCACATTCACGTTGTTCAATACACTGCCTTCAAAACGTTCTGAAGTCATTGAAGTCGAAACCTTTATCACGGAACGTCCATTTACGCTAAAGGATGCAAATGGACGAACGCTTCAGTACACAGTGAAAAGCAAAACCGATGTCACAGATTATGTGCTGGCACAGCAAATTTCTCTTAACCCAAGTAAAAAAGTGTACATGCCAAAGCAAGTATGGAAAGCCGTTCTGCTGATTGAAGCCATCAACTTACCGTCAGTTGGTTATACACAGGTCAGCATGGTCTTCGATGAATCAAGCGAATCGGCATGGGAACAAACTGAAGGACGAGTGATTGAAAATACGTATTACCGCATTGCGGCAAATGACAACGGATCACTGGACATCACAGATAAGCAAACTGGCCGGACATTCTCTGAGCAAATGATCTTTGAAGACAACGGAGATGATGGGGATTCCTACAACTATTCACCCCCTCGTGAGGACCTGTATGTGTCATCCAAGGATCTTTCATCAGCAGACATCTCAGTGGCTAAAAGCGGCCTGCAGCAAGAGCTGACCATCAAGCTTCAGCTCACTGTCCCTTACGACCTAGAGGAGCGCTCTAAGCAATTGGCTGGGACTTCACTTCAGATCACAGCGAAGGTGGCATTAAACAAAGACGATGCTGTCATCCGTTTTCATGTAGATGTGGACAACCATGCGTTAGATCATCGCCTGCGCGTTCTTTTTGATACAGGCATCGCATCAAACGTATCACTGAGCGATCAACAGTTTGGTACCATTGAACGCCCAACAGAGCTGACGCAAGAGCTTGAATGGTGGAACAATGAACATTGGGAAGAAAAACCGATCACCATTGAACCGATGCAATCCTTTGTCGCACTTCGTGATGAAGCATATGGTGCCGCTCTGTTGACCGACTGCGTGAGAGAATACCAAATCACAGGGGAAGGCTATACAACGATTGCATATACGCTCTTCCGCTGTTTCGGGAAAATGGGGAAAGAAAACCTTCTTTACCGTCCAGGACGCGCATCTGGGGAAAAAATTGTGGATACGCCTGACGCTCAGCTGCAAGGTGCACTGTCATTCACATTTGGTATGCACTATAGCAAGGATGCAGTCAGCGAGGGACACTTAGCGCAGCTTGCCAAACGGTATACCACACCTGTTCAATGCTACGAGCGGGCAGACTTTTTAAACGGTCGTTTAATTTTCTCTTTCCGAGATGAAAAAGAAGACTTACAATCTACTTATAGCCTGCTTGACATCGAGACAGATGGAGCCATTCTAAGCGCTCTGAAAAAAGAAGAGCACGGAACAGGCATTGTCATTCGTCTCTTCAATCCATATTTAACGCGTCAAACAGCCGCTTCAATCAATAGTTCATCTCTACAACACGGAGAAACAGCGAATTTAGGAGAAACACCTGAAGGACATATACTCAAAGCACAACATGGATCATTACACATTGAACCGCTTACACCTTGTCAGGTACAAACCTACATTGTAAAGAAAAAATGAACATGTAGGGGCGGGATCCAATGGATTCCGCCCCTCTTTAATGGAGGGCATTGATCATGCGAATTGGAGGCATTGAAGCAGGCGGAACGAAATTTGTCTGCGGCTACGGAACAACAGACGGAACGATTGAACACATGACTTCCTTTGCAACAGGGAATCCAGATGAAACATGCCGGCAAGTGATCGATTACTTTACAAAGCATCGTGTCGATGCCATTGGAATTGGGGCATTCGGACCTGTCGATGTGAAAGAGCAAAGCCCAAGCTATGGGACGATTTTAGACACACCAAAAACAGCCTGGCGCCAATTCCCTTTCCTCTCTACCTTAAAACAAGCCCTCGGGCTCCCGATGAAGCTTGATACCGATGTAAACTGTGCAGCACTCGGAGAAGCCCGTTTTTCAACTGAAGCAGAAAAGCCTGCCTCCTTGGTCTATATTACTGTTGGGACTGGAATAGGCGGCGGTGCCTATATTGAACATCGCCTGATTCACGGATTGCTGCATCCAGAAATGGGTCATATCACCGTTCAGCGGCATCCTCATGACACTTACGGAGGCTGCTGCCCTATACATCATGACTGTTTAGAGGGACTGGCATCTGGACCTGCCATAGAAGGACGCTATCATACACTGGCACCCATGCTGCCAGAGGATCATCCTGCCTGGTCACTTCATGCTTACTATCTCGGGCAAATGACTGCTAACCTGCTGCTCACCCTTTCACTAGAACGCATCATTCTAGGTGGAGGCGTGATGAAACAGCCGGCTATGCTGCCGCTTATTCTTGATGAAACAGACAAGCGGCTTCGCGGCTATTTGCAGCTGCCAAAGCCTTTACAAGAAATTATCACAAAACCATCCTTTGATGGATTATCTGGTTTAATGGGCGCCATCGCTCTTGGAACTGATGCCTTGCAGGCGCAAGGAGCCGCGCAATGATGATGACGGCAGATCCTCGAACCTATCAGCTGATTCAGCGGCTTTTTGAAACGAAGGGGTTCGTGAAGCTGGAGGAGCTCACTTCCTCTTTTCGCTTATCTGACCGCTCTATCCGCAATTTAATCAAGGAAGCAAATGAGTATTTAAAGGAAGCCGGGGCTATGATTAAAACGATCCGAGGAAAGGGATATACTCTTTTAACGAGTGATCAAGACGCTTTCTTACTTTGGCTTCATCAGCAAAAGCTTCCTGCCCGCTCTCTTGTCCCCGTCATGCCAGAAGAGCGTGTACGATTTATGATGAGAAAGCTGCTGCTTCAATCAGATTACTTAAAAATTGACCAGCTGGCTGAAGAACTGTTTATCAGCCGCATGACGGTCAGCAGTGATTTAAAAAAAGGACGAGAGATGTTAGCCCGTTACGGCATGACCCTTGTGTCAAAGCCTGGATTTGGCTTAAAGATTGAAGGAGATGAGCTGCAAAAAAGAACGTGCTATGCAGACTTACTTCTTGAAGAAGAGCCTGCTCTCTCTCATATCACCGAGCGGGAGCAGCTCCATTTTCCTGATATATCTCTTGAAACCATTCGATCTATTGTGTTGACGAACCTGCATCAAGAGTCATTGCTCATTAAAGACATTGCCTTAAAAAATTTAGTCATTCACTTAGCCATTGCGATTCAGCAAACACGAAAAAACCAGCGGATATCCGCCAGTACCGTCCGCACACAAATATCACCCGTTTTGATGAGAATTGCACAAAAAATCATACAGCAGGTGAGTGACACTTTTTATGTGACCTTATCAGAGGATGAAACAGATTACTTAGTCATGCATCTATTGGCGAACCAAACGTGGAAAGAAGCCGCCCAGCATCAGACGACAGTGGAAGTTCAACAGGCGGTTACAGTCTTTCTACAGCACATTGAAAAAACAAGCGGCCATCGTTTTGCTGATGACAGCATCCTGCAGCAAGACTTGATGCTTCATATGAAGCCATTATTAAATCGCATCCAATATGGCGTATCATTACAAAATCCGCTTTTGCATGAGATCAAAACGTCCTATCCTTATCCGTTTGATTTGGCTGTCAGCGGGCTGAATGCCTTACAGCTGGTGCGGACGCCAAATGAAGATGAAGCGGCATATGTTGCCCTGCATATCGCTGCTTCAATTGAAAGAAGTCAGCTCGACACCTCGCAAAAAAAGAAAGCTATTATCGTATGCGGGTCTGGACTAGGGACGGCCAGACTGCTTGAAATTAAATTGAAGGCAGCCTTTCAGCACGAGCTTGACATCGTTGAGCTCTATTCCTATCAGGATTATCTCATGAGCACCTCTTTGCCGTGTGACGTCATCATCACAACCGTTCCACTCTCATCAAAGGGGAAACCAGTCATTCAGGTCAGCGCCTTTTTTGAACATCATGATATACAGCGTGTGAATGAAGTCATTCATTTATTAAATGGGCACGGGGCACCCTCAAAAGAGCTGATGGCGTTTTTTCAAGAGCGATTGACTTTCATGAATACTGATCTAAGCAGCAAGGATGAGGTATTAGATATATTATGCAGCCGTTTAGAGGCGCATCAGCTAGTATCGTCTTCTTTTCGGTCCTCGGTGTTTGAGCGGGAGCAAATGTCGTCTACTTATCTTGGCAGCGGCATTGCAATGCCGCACCCGCTTATCACAAATGAAGGCACCTCCTCTGTAGCCATCGCACACTTAAAACAGCCAATTGACTGGCAGGGAGACCAAGTATCACTTGTCTTTTTATTAGCGATTCATAAGGATGACGCTGCCTGCATGAACCAATTCTTTGAACAGGCCGTCGATTTACTAGACAATCCAGACCGCATTCGCGCCCTCAAGCAAGCCAAAATATTTAATGAGCTGATGGATGCGTTATTTCAATAAGATCAAACAAAAGGCCGCCCAGTTCATGAGGCGGCCTTTTTATTTAGATATACATCATCAATCGTAGATGACATTTTTTCCTTCTTCACTTAATTTTTTTAAGGAGCTCAGCATATGATTGATTTCTTCATCGGAATGTCTTTCCCAAGAACCTAATTCTGCGACTATTTTCAACGGAGATTTCGATCGATAAGAACGTGTTGGGTTGCCGGGAAATCTTTTATCAGTCACATTTGGATCATTTTCAAAATCGCCTAACGGTTCTACAATATAAATTCTTTCTTTCGCATCAGACCTAGCTAATTCAGCACCCCATTTGGCCGCGTTTAGTGTTCCGGTGAAATAGATATGGTTCGATTTTTTATCCTGATAATTGGATAAATAAAGCGGTTCAAGCAGATCTCCAATCTTCAATTCCGCTTTTGTCCCATGAAAAAACGGCCCGGGATCTAACACCTTTTGCTTGTCATTCATACAGCCACACCCCTTATCGTTTTTGACTTGCGTATAACAGTATACGGCCTGATCTGGGCGAGAAACAGTCTATAAATTTCATTAAATTCGGGGTATAATGATAGTAGAGAGTTAGATGTGAACAGACATAAGTACTGTAAATAAAAACGGAAATTTCGCATTCACACCAACAATGACGAAAACAAGAATACCTTCCACAGCTGACAGTATCACAATCAATCTATGGTTCATTGGATATTCCTTCGCAATTAATTTCTGTCCTATATAATTCAAACCATAAAAAATCAAAAACAATGTGAAGAACATAAAAAAAATCGTCATCATATAAACAACCCCTTTCTGATAATGGATTTTTATCCAATTTTTACAATATATCATCAGACTATCATGTTAGAACAACTCGAACAATATGATCTTGCCAATAAAGTGAACAGAAAAAAAGCCAACCACCCGCATAAGGTGATTGGCTTTTTCATCATTTACTTCCCGATGTTGTCTCCATTTTGCTGAATCAAGGTTTCATACCAATAAGAGCTCTTTTTGCGAATTCTTTTGAGGTCTTTTAGGTCAAATTCGTCGCGATTGACATAGATGAACCCGTAGCGCTTGGAGCATCCTTGGTGTGTGCTGATTAAGTCGATGGCTGACCACGGGCAGTATCCGAATACCTCGACGCCGTCTGTGATCGCCCATTTGATTTGCTCGATATGTTTTTCTAAATAATCAATTCGATAATCATCCTGAATTGATCCATCTTCTTCTAACTTGTCGAAAGCACCCAATCCGTTTTCCGTGATAATAAGCGGCAGCTGATAGCGGTCATAAATCTCCCGCATTGTTGAACGGAAGCCGACAGGGTCAATCTCCCAGCCAAACGCATTTTTGCTTAAGAATGGGTTGTTGCCGCCTTTGTAGACGCCATCTTCACCTGATTTCAAATGCTGATCTCCGCCGCGTGCAAATTCGTCGTTGCCATCTCCTTTACTCGCTTCAACCGTTTGTGAGGTGTAGTAGTTAAAGGCAATGAAGTCTGGCTTCGCGCTTTTCAAAATATCCATATCTCCCTCTTCGATGACAGGAAGAATGTCTTTTTCTTTCATGTACGCCCAAGCAAGGTTGTTATAACGGCCGAACACCGCTATATCAAGATAAAGCCAGTTGCGGATCGCATTGTAATTCGCCGCAGCAAGCACATCTTCAGGCTTTGGAGAAGCCGGATAAATGAGCGCGATGTTTGGTGCTGGTCCAATTTTCGCTTCAGGCAGCATTTGATGACAAAGCGTCATGGCTTTTGCCTGTGCAACGAGCATATGATGATTCTGCTGATACAGTTCTTTTTTCGGATTTTCTAAATTTGGATCAAGTGTACCGAGCGCTGATCCATGTAAGATCATCATGTTTTGTTCATTAATGGTCAGCCAATAGTTTACCTTCTGACCATACTCCTTGAATAGCACCTCTGCATAGCGTTCAAACGCATCCACTGTCCCGCGGTTAGACCACCCGCCCTTTACTTGAAGCGCATGAGGCAGATCAAAATGATACATTGTCACGATTGGTTCAATGCCATAGCGGCGCAATTCATCGATGAGAGAATGATAGAATTCAATCCCCTTTTGATTGATCTCCCCATCTCCATCTGGAATGATCCGTGTCCACGCAATGGAAAAGCGATAAGCCTTCAAGCCCATTTCCGCAAACATCTTCACATCCTCTTTATAACGGTGATAGTGATCGCTTGCGACTTTAAAATCCGTTGTCCCTTCAGGATAACTTGCTCTCATGTCAATGACAGAAGGCCCCTTGCCATCCTCATTCCACGCACCTTCTACCTGATAGGCGGAAGTAGATCCGCCCCAGAAAAAGTCTTTTGGAAATGATGCTAGTGTTGAATATCTCATGATTTCTTCCTCCTCTTGATTAAACTAGATGTAAAAATGATTGCCCTGGTGTGATTTGTTTCTCTTCTGTTTCAATGATATCGCTAAACTCACCTGAATTGGTAATAATCACTGGTGTTGTGACGGACAAGCCGGCTGCTTGGATGGCTTCTATGTCAAACTCAGCAAGCAGTTCGCCTTCTGTGATGGTTTGCCCCTGAACAACCTTCGGGGTAAAATGTTTTCCACCTAATTGTACGGTATCCAGTCCAATGTGAATGAGTACTTCTGCTCCGCTTTCAGAAGTTAGACCATACGCATGGCCTGTTGGGAACACCGTTGTCACGACTCCTGATACTGGTGCAAACAGCTTGCCTTCTGATGGAATGATGGCTGCGCCCTTTCCTAGTGCACCAGATGAGAATGCTTTATCCTGCACTTCCTCCAGCTTGATGACCTCGCCCTTTAAAGGACTTTTCACATGAGCGGCTTTGACCCCATGTTCGTTTTCAATTACCGGTGCAGAAGCGGCCGGCGTTTCATCTTCATCTACTGGATCTTTAAATCCAATCAAATAAGTTAAGATGATCGAAAGGACAAACGAGACCGAAATTCCGATGATAAACCCTGTAAATCCTTGACCGTAGAAAATCGGCAGTGTCAGTAAACTTGGAAGGCCTGACGCAATTGCAATACTTTGTGAATAACCGATAATCGCACCGCCGACCCCAGCAGAGATAACGGCTGCAATAAATGGTTTTTTCAAACGAAGCGTGACCCCGTATACAGCTGGCTCTGTGATCCCAAACACAGCAGAAACTGCTGTTGATCCAGCCAGTGATTTCAGTTTTTTATTCTTTGTTTTCAGCATAACACCGATTGAAGCACCGGCTTGTGAGAATACAGCTGGCGCAGTGGCCGGCTTGATATGATCTTTCCCATGGACTGCGATATTATTTAAAATCACTGGCACAAGTCCCCAGTGGATACCGAAGATGACAAGAATCTGCCAAGCCATCGCAATTAAAGCACCTGCAAGTGTAGGACTAAAGGAGAATACTTTCAGCAAAACAGCTGCAATGCCATTCCCTGCATACACACCAAATGGTCCGAATACGATGAGTGTCAGCGGAACAACCGTGACAAGCAAAATCAGTGGAGTAATAAAGTTTTTGACACTTTCATGAATGACTTTGTTAAAGAAACGTTCGATATATCCCATGACAAACACTGCCAAAATGATTGGGATGACCGTAGATGTATAAGACATTAAGACGACTGGAATCCCGAAGAATGTCACATCTCCGCCGCCTTTTGACAATTCTTGAATGGTTGGGTAAATCAGTGCACCTGCTATCGTCACAGCGACAAACGGATTCGCTTTAAACTTCCTAGCAGAAGTGAATGCGAGCAATAATGGCAGGAAGTAGAACAAGCTGTCAGATGCAGCAAATAAAATTTGATACGACGTATCTTCAGGAGATAACCATTTCGCATTGATACAGATGCCTAAGAGACCTTTTAAAATACCTGCACCCGCCATGACACCGAGAAGTGGTGTGAAAATCCCCGATACAATGTCGACGAATTTCCCGAAAAGGCTTGTGCTCTCTTCACCTGATTTTGCAGATGAAGCAGCGGAATCCTCTAATAGATTCGTAAACTCTCCAATTTCTCGATAAACCTCTGGTACGGTATTGCCAATGACCACTTGAAATTGGCCGCCGCTTTCCATAACGGTAACGACGCCATTTAATTTTTCAATGGCCGCTTTATCTGCTTTTGATCTGTCATTTAAGGTGAAACGAAGCCTTGTGGCGCAATGCACCAATGAATGAACGTTTTTCTCTGTACCAATGTGTTTGATAATGTCTTCTGCTAATTGACGATAACTCATGCAAAAACCCCCTTTTTTTCAAAAAAATACGTTTTTGGGCAAAATAAAAACCTAAACGGGCACCAAAAATAGTCGCAGCTTGCTGTTGCGCTTTTTCAGTGAACGTTTAGGTTTTGCCTGCCGAACAGTCACAATCCTCTAAGACGATCATTGTGAAACCGTATTCTTTTATGTTTATGAGCAAATAGTACCACTCACCTTTTCTCATGTCAACGCTTTCTTTTAAAATCTATCTTTATTTTTCTCGTTTGATCAGTCGATTCAAATGAATTGATAGATACAGCATCTCCTCTGATGTGAGATCCCGGTGATAGGTTTGATAGACATATTCTGCGATTTTCTTTGCGCAATCGTATGCTTTCGGATATTTCACTTTGATCAGCTGATATAAGTCCTGATCTTCGCTGACAAGGAGTGTTTCATTGATCAGACGCTGGACGAAAAAGCGCAAATGCGTGAGAAAACGATAGAAGTTGAGTGAGTCCTCATCAAATTCCATGTTGAGGTGATATTTCACAATGGTGAGAATGGCATTGACTTCCTTTGTGATATTGACCGTCGTATTCATATCCTCATTGAGCTCTGCGTTAATGATATGCATGGCAATAAAACCCGCTTCATCCTCAGGCAGTTCAATATGAAGACGCTCTTCAATCATCTCAAGACAGTCCTTTGCCACAAGAAATTCATCTTTGTATAAGCGTTTAATCTCCCAAATAAGCGAATTCTCAATCAGATGATTTTTCTTCAGCCGTTCGATGGCGTAATGAATATGGTCTGCCAGCGATACATGCAGACTTTCGTTTAATCTTCGGTTCAGCTTTGTATGTGCATATTGGATCATTTCCTCGGTCACCTTGACCACATCATACGGAACCTCTTGAAGCAGCATTTTCATCCGCTCGTGAACGGAATGATCCTCCAGGCGGAAGACTTTATCAATCAACGATTCGTCCACCGGGTCCCCGGGACGTCGCTGGAAAGCGATGCCTCTCCCCATGACAACGATTTCTTTTCCATGTTCATCTATGACACTAATGACATTATTGTTTAGAACCTTTTGAATCTGCATTTCCAAACACCTCCGTCTATGACCAACAACTTTACTCAAAATATGCTCTCATCTTAACACAATTGTCAAATCACTTGGTGCTTTTATCTGACTTTTGCAATAGATTTCACCATGATTCTACCCTTTCATAGCTGGTCTGTTCCTTCAATTGCCTGCATACAATACTCCTGAGGAGGTGACCTTCTGTGAAATCTTTTTTCTGGTCTGCATCATTTTTATTCTTGCTCATGTTTACCCTCATCATTCTAGGCATCGTATTCTGGCTGAGTGGACAAGGCTTAGGCCAGCTTTGGAGATATGTGCTCATTTCACTTGTCACAGCGGCCGTTTTGCGCGGCGTCACCACTTGGCTGAAACGGCATGTGATGCACCTTTCCTCCAAATAAAAACGGCTGCCCCGAGTGTTCAGGCAGCCGTTTCTTTATTCTTTGGTTGCTGCAGCTTCCTTCTGAGAAGCACGCAGCTCATCATTGATTTTTTTCGCATCCTCTAAAAACTCTGTTTCATATCCACTTTTGAGTGCCCACATATAAAATAGCAGAGCTACCACCGTAATCAGTGCCATGTCCCAGCCATAATGAATGATGTTATAACCGCCGAATTTATCACTGCCAAGACAGGAAATCGTCATCATCACAAGCAGGTACACAACCATCCAAGCACCCGCCTTAAAGTTGCGGCCGAAGCCTTTCCACTTCGCTTTTGCTTGATAGTAAAAATAGATAGGAAGACCAATGAGAATAATGAACAGCACCTGACCTGTTAACGGCCATCTTGCCCAATACAGTGTCAATGAGGCAAAGACAAAACCGAGAGGAGCAATGATGCTGAGTCCTTTTATTCGAAGCGGTCGATATAAATCTGTCCCTGTCTTTCTCAGCGTCATGACGGTCACTGGTCCAGTCAGATACGAAATGAGTGTAGCGACAGAGATAATTTCAGCAAGTACACCCCAGCCTCTAAATAAAAACAGAAAGATAAACGATACGGCTAAGTTAAAAAACATTGCTGGACGAGGCACGCCGTAAATAGGGTGCAGACGGCCAAGCACCCTTGGCATGTATTTGTTTTTTTCCATTCCATAAATCATACGAGACGTCGTTGCGGTATACGTAATTCCTGTACCAGAAGGCGACACAAACGCATCCGCATATAAAATCAGAACAAGCCAGTTAATCCCAAGCGCAATGGCAAGGTCCGCAAATGGCGAGTTGAAATTCAAATGACCCCATCCGTTCACGATCATAGATGGATCAACAGCACCGATAAAGGCGACTTGTAAAAGGACATAAATCACAGTCGCAATGAAAATCGATCCGACAATGGCAATTGGAATCGACCGGCCTGGATTTTTTGCCTCACCGGCCATGTTAATCGGGCTTTGGAAGCCATTGAAAGCAAACACAATCCCAGATGTCGCAACAGCTGTCAGCACACTCGCCCAGCCGTTAGGGGCAATACTTGTTCCAGAAGTAAAATTCTCACTATGAAAACCTACGAATAAGAGCGCACCAATTGTTAATCCTGGAATGACAATTTTAAACACGGTAATGAATGTATTTGCTTTTGAAAATAACCCAACTGTCCAATAATTAAGCAGAAAGTAAATCACAAGCAGCACACTGGCAACCATAAGACCTTCTGTCGTCAATACCCCTTTTGTAACCAAATGAGATGTCCACTTTGCCCACTCCCAAGGCCATGAGCTCATGTACTGGACGGAAGCAACCGCCTCCACTGGTATCACCGAGACAATGGCGATCCAGTTCGCCCAAGCTGCAATAAACCCAATAAAAGATCCGTGTGAATATTGCGTATATTTCACCATTCCGCCTGCCTCTGGAAACATCGATCCGAGTTCACTATAAGACAAAGCGATAAATAAAATCACAACCATCCCAATCAACCAGGATAAAATAGCAGCAGGGCCGGCGATTTGAGCCGCACGCCAAGCACCGAAGAGCCATCCTGAACCAATGATTGAGCCAAGACCTACCATCATTAAAGCGAAAGTTCCCATCCTACGATGCAAATGATTCATGTTCATAACACCTTTCGATTAAAATACAGAGCATGTGTCAAGCAAGCGTCTTTCTTTCAAAGCAGCTCACTTTTCATTTTACTGGCAAATATTTCTTCTAATAAACATTTACCCTTGTTCATTTTTTCGCCTGTTATATTATCTCTCAATTCTTCATTTTCTGAAATAGTCGAACATGCTTATTTCAAAAGAAAGCGCTTTTTTACCTGTTCAATCTATTAGACTGAATAACTACCTTTACCCTTATTTTGAAAAAAACAAAACAAAAAAGATAGAGGAAATGACTTCCTCTCCCTTCTAACCCACGCCATGTAAAGAAAAAAAGGATAAAGGGGGGTTCCCTCTATCCTTGTGAAATCGCTTGTTCTTTTTCAATAACAGCTAGTCTTTCTTGAACTTCTTCTTCAGATAAATTGTGCTGTTTCACATACAGGTTCCGTTCGCTTGTGCGGCATTCATGACTGCAGCTGCGCATATACTTATGCTCACTCTCTTCAGTGGCAATCATCTTACGGTTACATGCAGGGTTCGCACAGTTCACATAACGCTCGCAAGGCTCACCAGTGAAGAAATCTTTTCCGACAACCACATGCTCTGTTTGATTCACTGGTACTGTTAAGCGATTATCAAACACATAGCATTGACCGTCCCATAGCTTCCCTTGTACTTCTGGGTCTTTTCCGTAAGTGACAATTCCGCCGTCAAGCTGAGAGACATCTTCAAAGCCTTCACGCTTTAACCAGCCTGAAAACTTCTCACAGCGTACGCCGCCTGTGCAATAAGTCAGGATTTTTTTGCCTTCAAGAATCTCTTTATTGTCACGAATCCACTCAGGTAATTCACGGAATGTCTCAATATCAGGACGAACTGCCCCTCTGAAGTGACCAACATCAAACTCGTAATCATTACGCGCATCAATCACAACAGTATCAGGTGATTGCATTTGCTCGTAAAATTCAACCGGGCTAAGATGTTTCCCCGTTAATTCCAACGGATTCACATCATCCTCAAGGCTGAGGTTCACTAGTTCATTCCGATGACGGACGTGCATTTTTTTAAACGCATGACCATCTGCTTCGTCAATTTTGATCGGCATAGACGCAAAGCGCGGATCTTCTTTTAACGCTTGCATGTACTTGTCCGTTTGCTCAATAGTTCCAGAAACCGTTCCGTTCAAGCCTTCTGCTGATACGAGGATACGGCCTAACAAACCAAGCTCCTTACAGAATGCTAAATGCTCTGCTGTAAACGTCTCTGGGTCCTCAATGGGGACATATTGATAGTAAAGTAAAACGCGATATTGTTTTTCCATCTATATAAACACCTCTTAAATTTAATCAAAACATACCATTCTTTATCATACAGGAAATACATACCTAAAGGCAATGTCGGCGGCTCAATTCCATAAAACGGAAGGGCCTTTCTTCTCATATATTTGACTATTTGACAGAACTTTCTGTAAAATGAGATGATTTATGAACAATATGATGTGTAAAGGAGCAATGATCCATGATCCAGCCAGAAGATATTGTCAGAAGCGGCCCTAACCAATTTATTTCTCAAAAGGGAATCTATCATGAACTTGAATCCCTTGTTTCTCCTTTTCAGTCACCTGCTGTAGTGACAGGATATGATTCATACCAAGCTTTTTCACAATACACAAAGCTGCCGTCCGAGTGGCCTTTCATTCAGCACAAAGGATACAGTTCACCTAATGCGGTCACACAGATCGCAGAAGAGCTTAACGGGTCAGATGTGATCATCGGCATCGGGGGCGGAACGATTTTAGATACCGCAAAATCAGTTGCAGACGTTCTTCAAATCGAAGTCATCATGGTGCCAACGATTCCCGGCACATGTGCTGCGTCTACACCTCTCAGCGTCATTTATGATGACAAAGGAAACTTCATGAGAGTTGATTATCATAAACGATCCAGCTACCTCACCTTAATTGATCATACTTTTTTGCTTTCCTCTCCTCTTTCCTATCTTCAAAGCGGAATTGGTGATACGCTGGCAAAATGGTATGAAGCAGAAGCGATTATTCGTAACACAAAAGGCGCCTTGCCGCTCATGGTACATGCAGCACTAAAGCAGGCGGTATATGTTCGAGACATTCTTCTTTCTCATAGTGAAGAAGCTGTCAACAGCTTAAAAACAGGTCAGCTTTCCCAAGCATTCGCGGATGTGACAGATACGATTATTACGTTAGCAGGAACAGTCGGCGGCTATGGGGGACGCTATGGAAGAATGGCAGGAGCCCATGCCGTTCATAATGGATTGACATTTATTGAAGAAACGCATCATGTGTTACATGGACAAAAAGTAGCTTATGGCATCCTCGTCCAGCTTGCCGCAGAAAACCGAATGTCCGAGGTTGAGGAATTACTTGAACTCTACCAAACACTCGGATTACCTAGAAATATGCGCGATCTTGGTATGACAACTCAACTGGAAGAAGCGGCACTTACGGTAGCAAACCATGCGGCACGTAAAGATGAAACCTTTTGTTTGATTGGAGACTATTCTAAAGAACAGATTGTTGACGCCATTCAAATCATTGAGACCTATCACCCCCAAAAATCTGTCTAAAGATGGAAATAAAAAAGCACAGGCATCGCACCTGTGCTTTTCCTTCGATTAAAAATCAAAGTTATCTGGATCTGGACCCGTGCGCTCATCTTCATTGAGCTGATCAATGACACCCATCTCACGTGCGGACAGCTCGAAATCAAAAACTTGTGTGTTTTCGATGATTCGGCTCTTCGTCACAGATTTTGGAATGGTGATAATGCCATGCTGCAAGTCCCAGCGAAGAATCACTTGCGCTACTGACTTATCATGTTTTTTCGCGATATCCTGGAGAACAGGATGGTTTAGAAGCTTCCCGCTGCCTAATGGCGACCACGCCTCTACATGAATTCCTTTCGATTTGCAGTAGTCTTGTAAAGGCTCCTGCGTCAGCTTTGGATGCAGCTCGATTTGATTCACCATTGGCACAACTTCTGCCTCTTCCAATAAATCCTCTAAATGATGCTGATGGAAATTACACACTCCGATCGCTCGAACGCGTCCATCCTTATATAGTTTCTCTAGCGCTTTCCATGTTTCTTTATATTTGCCTTCAACTGGCCAATGAATTAAATAAAGATCTAATACATCTAATCCCAGCTTGTTCATACTTGTTTCAAAGGCTTCGAGTGTTGATTCATAGCCTTGATCATTATTCCAGACCTTTGTCGTAATGAATAGATCATCGCGCGAGATACCTGATTGCTGAATGGCTTTGCCTACCCCTTCTTCATTTTGATAGGCGGCTGCTGTATCAATGCTGCGGTAGCCCGCTTCAAGAGCGTCTTTGACGGCATTTACAGCCTCATCCCCATCTTTTACCTGCCATACACCAAAGCCTAGCTTCGGCATTTTTACTCCGTTTGCTAATGTGACTGTATCTGTTAATCCACTCATCAAACAAACCTCCGCTTCCTTTTTACTTACCAAGCACTATACCCGAATTTTCGATTGATCATGCATGACATTCTGGCTGAGCTATTTGATATATTTTCCTATATCAACTTGATTGGTGTCAACGATTTGATATTCGCTGGTTTGATCTTTTGTTTTAGAAAAATCATATGTTTCTAAAAATGTTTGATCGTAAAAAGTCAGACCATATGTTTCCTTCTCATTCTCATACACTCTGATCCAATAAGACTCTTTTGAAGTTTTTTTAGTTTCATTCGTTTTCTTTAATTTCATACCCGAAAATTCCTTGAGTAACTTTTGAATATCCGCTTTCTTTTCCACCATAACACGCTCATTATCATGCTCAATTTGAATCGAAGTCACCTTGTTTTGATCAATTGAGGCCACATCATCAAAAGAGTATGTTTTTGCATTGATTAGAAAATAAATACCAATTCCTAATAAAATAATGACGACTAAACCAATCATCCACTTTTTCAACCTAACTCCTCCTTCTATTCACACCACACTTATAAAAACAGTGAAGTCCAATCATCCTCCTCAGAAAATACCTGAATTCCGTGCTGTTTAAGCAAGGCGGATGTCACTCCATCTCCAGCTTTTGTCCCCCCGTTAAAATCTCCGCGATAAATCATCCGGCTGCCGCAGGAGGGGCTGTACTCTTTTAACACAACCGCCGTCGCTTTCAAAGACTGAACCTGTTCCAGCGCGGCCTTCGCACCTTTTACATACATCTCCGTGACATCATTTCCATGTACATCAATCACGGAGGCGAGGCCCTGTAATACATCATGTCCGTCTCCGCCAATGATTTCCGCGGGAGGTCTTGGCGTGGAAAGGCCGCCAAGCAGCTCAGGACAAACTGTGACTGCCTTTCCCTCCTCAACAAGCTCCTCAATTCGCTGATCTAATCGATGGCTGCCATTATAACGAACCTTCAATCCAGCAAGACAAGCACTGACGACAATCATGTATGTTCCTCACTTTTTTTGCTGACTTTAAAATAAATACATACAGGCAAGAAACATATCGTATTCACCAAAAAGGGCAGAGCACAATACAAAGCAGCAGCCCAAATCGGTTCTCCAGCTCCTGCAATACCAAAAAAATAAACAAATAATAGCACGCTGACAAACAATCCCACAAATGGCATGATGAATACGTATTTTTTATAATTTTCTATCATTTCTTTCTCCAATGAGCTCCCTCCCTTTCATCATGGCTTCAAACAACATCAATATATGTTAATTTTACCATAAAAAACCGAAACCATCTCCTTTTTACGATGGTTTCGGTTTTTTATCTATATCTTTTCTTTCCAAGCTTTTAAGAAGCGTTCAATTACTTGTAATTCATCCTCATGAAACTGCTGAAGAAATTCTAAATAGGACGTGACTGCTTTTTCATGCAGCTCATCATGAAGCGCTGCCAATTGCTTGCCTTCCTCTGTCAAAGAATAATAGACAGATTTCTTATCACCCTGCCGGTGGCAATAGTCCACCATGCCTTTTTCAATTAGTTTTTTCACAGCCTTTGTAATAGCTGGCTTTGATAGTTTTAGTTGTTGAGATAGAAATGTATTGTTTGATTCGTTTGGATTGGCTTGAATCATCGATAAAATGTGAAGCTGTGTGAGTGTCCATTCTTGTTTGAGTGTATCAGTCGTGGTAATCAGTGGATCTGTTGGATCATTCCGTCTCTTTTCCCTATGCATAATCAGATCTTGAATCGCTTTTAATACAATCTGCTCTTTTGTTTCCATCTGAACCTCCACTCTTAACTGGTTAATAAAATGGTACTAATAATGAAGAAAGGAGTCAAAAGAAATGTGGTTGTTAGTAAAATAATAGGTCATCAGACCTTAAAATTGTATATGTACTTTTATACTAGATTCCCCTCATCCTGTCACATGCTATAATCATGGGGATGTCATCCAAATTATCATAATGAAAAGGTGAGCTAAATGAAACCTGAACAACTAATGGCCATTCGCCAATTAGAAGAAAAGATACATCTGTTTTCCTCTGCTGTGAACGGAACCTTCCTTGCATCGGACGATTTCGTTCTATCCAATACTCAAATATCGACTGACACGTTCAATTTGCTCTTACCGACATCAGCTCAAATTCAAGATCCGAAAAAGGTGAAAGCTGCCATTGAACACATGCGGTCACAGAAACTCATCTTCAGCACATGGGTCGATCACCGTTTACTCCATCCTGATTGGGCTGATTTATTAAAGGAATATCACCTTCAAGAGGTCGAACGCAATACCATCATGATGCTTGAGCATACAGGTGACATTGATCCAGTCACATCCTCATCACTTACAATCAAGGAAGTACTTGATGAGCAGACACTATTTGATTACACACATATCTTTATTGAACTATTCAAAGGATCGACTGAGGCCGCCGCCTTAGAAGATTATTTCCAGCGTTTTTCGATTAAAAAATTACACTCAAAAGCTCGCATGTTCGTGGGATATGAACACCATAAGCCGGTCACAACAGGCTTATTATTCGAGACAAACGACAGCTACGGTATTTATGATGTCATAACAAGGGCAGAACACCGCGGCAAAGGACTTGGCAGTGACATGTTTCATTACCTTTTGACCAAGACAGAGAATAAACAAAAATGTGTCATCTTACAAGCATCAGCAGACGGCAAAAATATTTATCAACGTGCCGGCTTCCAACCAATCGGTGAAATGGCCGTCTTTGAATAGAAAGGTACTTTTCTTGTGAATTTGAAATGAACATAAAAAAGCTGCCTAAAGATAGGCAGCTATTCAGCATGATGCTGACGATCCATATAAAGCGGCGGTCTCTTCAGCGAAATCACCGCACAGCTAAAGGCAATCAGTACAAACACAGCACCGAATTTAGCCAGATCAACAGATGAACCGGTCATCGTAAACATGACTCCGCCAACCGCTGATCCAATCGAAATGCCGATTTGCAAGGCAGATGTATTTAAGCTCTGCTGAATATCAGACGTGACAGGATCTGTTTGAATCAAATAACTCTGCAAAGCAGGCGTCAGTGCCCAGCTGAGCGCTCCCCAAAGGACAACCATGACCATAAAGAGCGCGAACACCCCCGCTGTATAAGGAAGGATAAACATGACGATCGCAAACGCCATAGTCACAAGCAAAATGGCTTTTCCTGAACCCAGTTTGTCACTGAGCCAGCCGCCAAACCCATTCCCGCCTATAGACGCAAGTCCGAAGATCAAATAACAAATACTAATCCAAAACGGGGTCATATGCAGAACTTCCATCAGAAATGGAGTGAAATAAGAATAAAGCATATAATGGCCTGCAAGCATAAACAAACTGATCAAGTGTGCACTAAAAATTTTCGGATGCCCTAAAGAACGAATCTGTTCTCTAAGAGGCGTCACTTTTTCAACAGGCATTTTTTCCAATAGAAAATAGATCAGCACCATCGATATGGCAGAAAGAATACTGATTCCTAAAAACATCACTCTCCAGCCAAAGCTCTCTGTAATAAAAATACCGATCGGTACACCGAGAACAAGTGAGGAGCTAATACCAATAAAAATCAGCCCTAATGCTTTCGCACGATGTGCTGGTTCCACCAATTTGGCAGTGATCGTCAAAGACAACACCACCACAAGCGCTGTACTCATCGCAATCAACACCCTAGATATCATGACAAGGGCAAAGGTCGAACTAAAATAAGTGAACACATTTCCTATTGTAAACACCAATAACGCGATTAAGTAAAGGCGCTTTCGTTCGATTTTGGCTGTCGCAGTCAGCAGCACGGGTGCTGAAATGGCATACACAATCGCAAATACCGTAATGAGCTGTCCGGCTGTTGCAAGAGACACATTCAAATCCTCTGCAAGACTTGGCAGAATGCCACCAACCACAAGCTCAACTAATCCAACCGCAAAAGTAGAAACGGCTAATAAATATACTCTCCAGTTCATGTCTAACATCCCTTCTGTATATCATCGCTTTCACTTTTGATACAGGGTGCAGACAAACAAAAAAACCCTGATTACAAAAAAGGAAAGCGCGCTTTTGTAATCAGGATTTATCGGATCCTGGTAGAAACCCTCAAACCATATTATTGAGGTTATACAAGTCTATTTTTTTCTTCACATATATTAGCACAGCCTTACATAACTCGCAAGCTGTAAAAATAGAAAAATACTGCCATTCCGTTACCTAAACAAAAGGCGCTGTAAAAGGAATCAGAACAGCTTGCTTTCTCCCCCATTTACAGGTAAACTGATGAAAAATCAACGAACAAGGATCAACGTAGATCTGGAATAGTAGCTTGAATCGATCTTTAACAGAGAGGGAACGGTGCTGAGAAGTTCCTACTGACATCTTCAAGTGAACCTGCCGATTTAGTTCTGTTTCATACAGCGGTTCATACCGTTATCATGATTGAGTGTAAAGCTGTGCTTTAAATTAGGGTGGTACCACCAGGAATGGTCCCTAACTTAAAGTACAGCTTTTTTGTTTTAAAAAAGGAGGAACCTGCAATGTCAAAAAAACAATTTGTTGAGAAAATTACAAGCATGGAAGACGACTTTGCCCAGTGGTATACAGATGTTGTCACAAAGGCGCGGCTCGTCGATTATTCAAGCGTAAGAGGCAGTATGATCATTCAGCCGTACGGCTTTAAAATCTGGGAGAATATTCGCGACGAACTTGACCGCCAGATTAAAGAAACGGGTCATGAGAATGTCTATATGCCGCTCTTTATCCCAGAGAGCCTGCTGCAGCAGGAAAAAGATCATATCGAAGGCTTTGCTCCTGAAGTGGCGTGGGTCACACATGGCGGTGAATCCGAATTACAAGAAAGGCTCTGCGTCAGACCAACCTCTGAAGTGCTGTTCGCTGAGCATTACAAAAACATTATTCATTCCTACCGCGATTTACCAAAGCTATATAACCAATGGGCCAATGTCGTCCGATGGGAAAAAACAACACGTCCCTTCCTTAGAACCCTTGAATTCCTATGGCAGGAGGGACACACGTGCCATGAGACTGAGCAAGAAGCGATTGAAGAAACAGAAAGAATGCTTCACACTTACGCTTCTCTTTGCGAAGATCTCCTTGCCATTCCTGTCATTAAAGGGAGAAAAACCGAGAAGGAAAAATTCGCCGGCGCTCGCTTCACCTATACGGTTGAAAGCTTGATGCATGACGGAAAAGCGCTTCAAACGGCCACTTCTCATTTCTTCGGGAACGGATTTGCCAAAGCATTTGGCATCGAATTCTTAAACCGTGAAGGAAAACTAGAGCATGTCCAGCAAACCTCTTGGGGTTTCACAACAAGAATTATCGGCGCTATGATCATGGTGCATGGCGATGACAGAGGGCTCGTCCTCCCGCCAAATATTGCGCCAACCCAAGTGCGTATCGTGCCAATCGCTTCTCATAAAGAAGGGGTACTGGATCATGCCTACGAATTGAAGGATCGCCTCGCCCGCATCGCACGTGCTGACATCGATGCAAGCGATAAACAGCCAGGCTGGAAATTCAACGAATGTGAAATGCAGGGTATTCCGCTACGTGTAGAAGTAGGACCAAAGGACATCGAAAAAGGACAAGTAATGCTCGCACGACGAGACACTGGTGAAAAGCAAGCTGTCACGTTAGATGCACTTGAACAAACCATCACAGCAACGCTTGAAGACATCCAGCGGACGATGTACGAAAAAGCGAAAGAACGATTACATGAAAAGACATCACACGCCCACACAATCGAAGATATCGAGCAAATTCTTGCGGCAGAAAACCGATTGATTAAAGCCATGTGGTGCGGTGATGAAGCCTGTGAAAACGACATTAAAGAAAGAACAGGTGCGACCTCACGCTGTATTCCATTCGAACAGGAAACCATTTCTGACACATGTGTCTGCTGCGGAAAACCTGCATCTGATATGGTGTTCTGGGCGAAAGCCTATTAAGAATATAAACAATAAGAAGCATCTCTCATGATGCTTCTTTTTTTGTTAAAAAGACCCAAACACCCATTGACCTCACCTGCACGATCCCCTATAATTCTTATTAATATAATCGGTTTTTAAGACTTTAACTGGAGTGGTGATATATGAAACGCTGGCCCTCATTCTTTGCCGAACGCTGCCCTAAATGTAGAACAGCATTAGAAGTCTCAAAGTCCAATGCCCTGCAAGGCAAAGTCGTGAAAACATGTCCCAACCTTCATTATCAAAAAGAGTATCACCCCGCACTAGAAACGTATATCGAGCACGATGACGTCAAATAAAAAAGACCAACATGTTTGCTCTGTTGGTCTTTTCTTTATAAAATATCCAGCCAAATTTTGACCGCTATCGCTGTAATCATTACAGCAAGTGCCCATTGCAAGTAGACGGCGTTGATTTTCTGACCGACCTTCGCACCAATCGGAGCTGCCACCAAACTTGCCGCCATCAGCACAATCGCAGGAAGAAGCATGACCTGACCCGTCAATACCTTTCCAGTCGATGCGCCTATCGCAGAAAGAAACGTAATCGCAAGTGACGATGCAATCGTCATCCGTACAGGAATTTTTAAAATAGACAGCATCACAGGCACTAAAATAAATGCGCCGCCTGCACCTAATACCCCGGAAACACTGCCAATCACAAAGGCAATAGCTGATGCCAGCCCTTTATGAAAAGTAACTTCTCCCTCTGCGTCTGCACGCTGTCCTTTTTTCGGAATCAACATGAGAATAACCGCCACAATGGCGAGTAATCCATAGATAAGGTTCATTCCTTTTTCCGGCATAAAATGTGATACATAACTGCCTAATAAGCTGCCCGCCAATATACTGCTTCCCATATATAAAATCAGCGAGCGATGTAAAAATCCGCTTTTCCGATAAGCGAGTACACCACCCAGCGTCGAAAAAAGCACTTGAATGGCGCCAATCCCTGATACCTCGTGTGCTGATAGTGCCATCACACCAAAAAGAGGCGGGATATAAAGCAGCATGGGATAGTTGATCACAGATCCCCCAATCCCCACCATTCCTGATAAGAAGGAACCAATACATCCGATGATAAAAAGTGTAATCAATAACGCAAAATCCACGCTGGTCTCCTCCTTTGCAAAAGGAAAAGGGGATCTTCAGCAGATACCCCTACATCCTTTAGGACCCTTTTCTCACCCAGAACTTCAGCACGTGACCTTCTTCTGTCTGCGCGATCAATTCATGTCCGCTTGACTTCGCCCATGCGGCCAAGTCAGCTTTAGCCCCTTTATCTGTTGCATGTATTTCTAAAACTTGACCTTCCGCCAAGTCGTTCATTTTTTTCTTCGTTCGAATAATCGGCATTGGGCATGCGAGCCCTGTTACGTCTAAAATTTGATCTGATGTCATTTGATTGTTCCTCTTCTCTTATTTTATTGGACATTACCGAATCGCACAACGGTTTGGACCCATTTCCATTTCCCGCTGCTTTTCCACACCTGGGTTCAGCTTCCCCATATTGGCTTGACGAATCTCTTGAAAAGCATGCGGCTGTGCAGGCAGACCTTCCGTCACCATCTTTCTAAACACATGTTGATCTTCAATATGAAGCCCATGATTTTCTTTTAAAAGTGAGCCGAGCTCCTTCCAAACACTGCCGTCTTCATTCATTTCTTCTTTGGTCATGAAGTGCGAAGGCAGAACGATGTATTCCTTTGAAAACGCCATATACCGTTCATAAAGCGTCTCTCTCAAATCATCTACCCAGTCCTCCGCCATTCCAGCAAGATCAGGTCTTCCAATTGAATCAATAAACAAAATATCACCTGAAAGAAGATATTGATTGTCTACGATAAAAGATGTTGAGCCGATCGTATGTCCCGGGGAATAAATGGGTTGAATATCAATAGAAGCTGTTCCAATTATTATCCGCTGTCCTTCTTCAAGACGTTCATATTCAAAGGTTACCTCTTCTGCATCTTTTGACGGCAGCCAGTAGGCAGCACCAGTTAGTTCAGCCAGCTTTTTCCCACCAGAAATATGATCTGCATGAAGGTGAGTATCCATCACATGCGTCACAGAGACATCATGCTTTTTCGCAAAATCAATATAGACCTCCGTCATTCGAGCTGCATCCACAACCGCGGCTTCTCCATTGGACATGATCATATAGGACAGACACCCTTTGCCCATCCGTACAAATTGATACAGCTCTCCGCCGCCGCTTAAATCACCTATTTTCACTGGCTCTATATGCTCACTCCATGCCTTCATGCCGCCCTGCAAATAATGAACAGGCACGCCAGCCTCTGACAGCATCTCCGCCACCAGGATAGAGGAACCTTCCTTGGCACAAACCACCAGCACTTCACGGTCACTAGGAATGTACTGTAAAAGGCCCTCTACTCCGTCAAGCAGATCAAAATAAGGCACATTCATATCAACGATTGCTTCCCCTTCAATCTTCCAGTCCTGCACATCTGCTTGGTTTCGCACATCTAGCAAAAAGAGCGGCTCTTTGCCCACGATCTTTTTTGTTAACTGCTCTGCAGTCATGGCTTTTACCGTCATGTTTTATTCAGCTCCTATTTTTCAATGGCTCCTGTCCAGCTATTCATGCCTGGCACCACATTGATTAATTGTTGAAATCCTCTCTCTTTTAGCTTTTGCGCAGCTAATTCACTTCTTCTGCCTGAATGACAGATGAGATAGATATCCGATTCTCTTGTTAACTCCTCTGCACGATCTTCCACCTCACCAAGCGGGATATGAACGGCTCCTGGGATATGCCCCGCTTCGTATTCATCCAGCTCCCTTACATCCAAAATAAACAGAGATTGATCTTCTTTTACCTTCTGTTGAAAGGCATTCAAAGATATTTCCGAAATCATGGGCTCCCCCTCTTCTTCTTGCGCTCCGCCCTTACGAATCAAATGATGAAGCACCTGTCCTTCTACTCTTGTTCCTAAAAACTCATGACCGGCACTTTTTGACCAAGCCGCTAAATCCGCTGCTGATCCTTTATCGGTAGCTTGCACTTCAAGCACATCTCCTGGCAAAAGCTCATTCATTTGTTTTTTTGTTTTCACAATCGGCATCGGGCATGCCAATCCTTTTGCATCTAAAATGACTGTTGGTTGCTGCATGTGATGTCCTCCTTTATATAGGGGTGGGGGTATATTTTTATGCGTGCTTAATGCCAAGCATTCATACCACCCTTGATGTTTGTAATATGAGTAAATCCTTGCTTCTTCAATATTTTCGCTGCCTGCATACTTCTCATTCCACTTTGACATATGACATAGATCTCTTCATTTTTCTCAAGCTGAGAAGCTCGTTCTTTTAACTGAGGTAAAGGAATGTTTCGAAATCCTTTTATATGGTTTGTTTGAAATTCTACTGGAGATCGTACGTCAATGAGCTGTTGACCTTTGTTTTTCAGCTTTTTCTTCATATCGGCAGCATCCATTTGGTTCACACCTCGTACTGGTAGGAACCGGCTCACGAGTAAGCCAATCACCAGGATGAACAAAATCGTTTGAATCATTTCATCACCTCACTAAATAAATAAATTCACATTCCCGATTTCAGCCTCTGCTAAATACGCCGCCACACCAGCATATTGAATGTCATCTAATAATTCTTTCTCCTGCAGCCCTAAAAGGTCCATCGTCATTGTACATGCTACGAGATTAATCTCCTGTTCCTTCGCCATATCAATGAGCTGCGGCAAGGTCATGGCATTGTGCTTTTTGATGACGTGCTTAATCATCTTCGGACCCATTCCAGCAAAATTCATCTTTGAAATGCCCATTCGATCAGCCCCGCGCGGCATCATCTTGCCAAACATTTTTTCTAAAAAACCTTTTTTCATTGGCACCATCTCATCCTTGCGCAAGGCATTCAGCCCCCAAAAGGTATGAAAAATCGTCACCTCATGATCATAGGCTGCTGCACCATTGGCAATAATGTAAGCCGCCATCGCTTTATCATAATCTCCACTAAATAGCACAATCGTTGTGCGTTTTTTCTGTTCTTCCATTCTGCTCCTCCTTCATTATTACCCATGGGGGTATATAAAAAACAAAAAATATATACACATACCGGTAAGGGTATATTATAACAAGTAAAAAAATCCGTCAACCTCCAAAGGCTGAGGAATTTCTTACCGGCTTTTCACCAATAGCTCAACCGCTTCTTTCACAAGCCCCTCCGTATCCTTGCCTTGTTCAAGGCTTTCACGGACACATTGTTCAAGGTTTGTACTCACAATCACACCCATCGCCCGATCAATGGCATTGCGTGATGCAGACAGCTGCGTCACCACCTCGCGGCAATCCTTTCCCTGCTCCATCATTGCAAGAACCCCTTTAATCTGCCCCTCAATCCGGCGAAGACGGTTCTTCATCTGCTGATTATATTCCATGCACAAGTACCCCTTCCTATTCTTTCTATGAACAGATAGTATACCCTAAGAGGTATTTAGTCAAACGACTTGCCCTACTCTTTTGTAGAGAATGTATGTGAAAAGAATTGCACATTCCACCATTTATTGATAAAAAGAAAATAATCAACGAACGAGAAATCATTGAAGAAAAGAGGACAGCCCATGACTTTACATCATTATATTGGATCAAACAAAGAACTGCCGCTTGGTACCATTGGTCAAAATCCTACCTATAAACCGTTCTCTGAACTCAATATCAGAACGTTTGATAAAAAACAAAAAAAGCCCAAAATCTATCAAAAAGAAGAGCTTTTGATAGAAGTATTTGAAACAGAAGAGGATTTCGAAGGCATTCACATTGATTATCTAGATCCCGTCTATGAAGCGGTAAGAAACAAATTCACGCATCCTTTTGTTTATGAATTAGACATCATTCATTCTCTTCGTGCACTTTTTCAATTCATTGAAAAAGTGCTGTCAAAAGGAGAAACCATCGAAATCTATTCTTGTGTAGATGGACTCGAAACGAAAGGAAAGGATGATCAATTGGATGTAGAAATTGACCTAAGCAAAAAACGATTTGGAAAACATATTGATTTTAAAGGGATCGATGAACTGATTGATATGTTTGAATTAGAAAACTTACAATATGTGTTGGTGAAGAAATAGACCTCCTGCGGTAAAAGTATAGAGAAAAGGGGACATTATAATGAACTTGACATGTGAATCTAAAAATTTTGATGATTATTTATGTGAACTAGCTGAAGTTGATTATTCTCATCCTCTTATTCGAGCAAAATCAAATGAACTTTTCAACCCTTTGCAGACAGAAATAGAAAAAGCAAAAGTAGCCTATGAGTTTGTTCGAGATGAAATTCCCCATACATGGGATATTCAATCCAAACGAGTGACTTGTCATGCATCAGAGGTATTAACATTTAAAGAGGGAATTTGCTACGCAAAGTCCAACCTATTAGCTGCTCTATTGCGCTCACAAGAAATACCTACAGGTTTTTGTTACCAGCGGTTAATGTTGTTCGATACGCCAGATAAGGGATATTGTATTCACGCATTAAATGCTGTATTTTTTCATTCACTTAATAAATGGATTCGATTAGATGCACGCGGCAACAAAACAGGAATTGATGCTCAATTTTCACTTGATCATGAAAGATTAGCTTTTCATACCCAACAAGAATTAGATGAAGTCGACTATCCTTTGATATATGTTAAACCACATCCAAAGACAATGAGCGTTTTAAAAGAACATACAGATGCTATTGAGATGTATAAACATCATTTACCAGAAACGATATAGGCTTGGGGGCAAAAAGACTTTCGACAATGCCAAACGTGAAAATAAACCGGTGCTTGTCAGCATCGGTTATGCCCCTTGTCACTGATTTGCATAGGATCTATTTTATATTAAATACACTCAATAACTTCATCCAAACGATATCTACCCTTCAATTAAACGTTTTAACTTAAGCTCCGTTTCAGTATCCTCAACTGGAGTATAGACGCTGCATCTTAAATCAGTATCCCCATACACTTGTAATGAAGTGAGATTAAACAACATTTTACCTGCCTTAGCATGACGAAATTCAATTAATACTTCAGGCGCATAGCTGATCTCATTTTCATTCCAAATTTTACGAAACTCCGGATATGCCTGCTCCATTTCTTCTATAAATTGCTCATACCAGTCATCCGCCACATACTGTCCATAATACGTTCTAAATATGGCGATATATCCTCTAACAAAATGCTCCCAATTCACCGCTAAACTTTTAAATTCCTTTCTTGCGAATAGTAAGCGGATGATATTCCTTTCTGCTGGGACGATTTGTTCAAAGTCCAAAAATACATTAGCTGCTGCTTGATTCCACCCAACAATCTGACTTCTTCTATCAGATATAATTGTTGGACAATAACGAAGCTCCTGCAACATTTTCACTAAAGCCGGACTGATTTCCTTCTCATTCTCAATGATAAAGGATTGTTTCACTCCTTCCTCTAACGCTAAAGCGTACAAATATCTCCTTTCATCGTTATTTAATTGTAATGCTCGAGAAATCGCATCTAATACCGAAGTAGATACTTTTATATCTCTGCCTTGCTCTAACCATGTATACCAAGTAAGACTCACACCGGCTAGTTGAGCCACTTCTTCTCTTCTCAGTCCTGGTGTTCTTCTGCGGGTTCCTACAGGTAAACCAACCATTTGGGGCGTAATTTTCGAACGTTGGTTTTTTAGAAATTCTGATAACGCTTGAAGTCTAGTTTCAGGTTTCATTTAGATCTCCCTTTAAAAGAGTATTAATTATACTAGGATAAACAACAACTTGTAATAGGATAACACAATGGATAAAGTTAATAAAAACAAGGAGGGAATGATCATGAAAAGAGTTGTCATTACTGGAATGGGAATTATTTCTCCACTTGGAAATGATGTAAATAGCTTTTGGAATCAACTAATCAAAGGACAATCGGGAATATCTCTCATTGATTCTTTTGATACAACTGATTATAAAACAAAAATAGCTGGAATCGTTCGTGATTTCGATGCAGATGAAATATTGGGAAGAAAAGAAGCAAAACGTTTAGATCGTTTTAGCCAGTTTGCCTTAGCAGCAGCCGAACAAGCATTAAAAAATTCGCAATTACAGTTAGATCAAGTTGATCTTGAACGTTTAGGCGTATATGTTGGTTCAGGAATCGGGGGAATCCAATCGCTTGTTGATAATGTCAATGTATTAGATAAACGTGGTCCCTCAAGAGTAAGCCCCAGCCTTGTCCCCATGATGATTTCAAATGCAGCTGCGGCCCAAATCAGCATTAAATTAGGGGCACAAGGGCCATCATTGTCACCAGTCACAGCTTGTTCTATTGGGAACACCTCTATTGGCGAAGCTTTCAATGCGATCCGAAATAATGATGCAGATATTATATTTGCCGGAGGAGCAGAAGCTGCCGTCTCACAGATATCTTTGGCTAGTTTTGGAAACGCACATGCACTATCTACTAGAAACCAAGACCCAAGTCGGGCCAGCCGTCCATTCGATACAGATAGAGATGGCTTTGTGATGAGTGAAGGCGCAGGTATCTTAGTATTAGAATCATTAGAAAACGCGATTCTTAGAGATGCGCCGATATTATGTGAAGTAGTGGGGTACGGAGCTAGTTCAGACGCTCATCATATGGTAGCATCCCACCCAGAAGGTAAAGGTGCCTACTTAGCCATGAAAAAGGCGTTGAGAAGTGCAAACATATCAACAGATGATATTGATGTTATTAGTGCACATGCAACAAGTACACAAGTAGGTGATCGTTCAGAAGTTCTAGCTATTAAGAAATTATTTGGTGAACGTTCAGGTGAAATTCCAACAACGGCAAACAAATCAATGACAGGGCATATGTTTGGTGCTGCCGGCGGAGTAGAAGCCATTGCTTTAGTGGAAAGTTTGAGACGAGGAATGATTCCGCCAACTATTAATGTAGAGAATCAAGATCCAGACTGCAACTTAGATGTTGTATTAGAAGCGAGACAGCTTCCTTTGAAATACGGGCTATCCAATTCTTTTGGTTTTGGAGGACATAATTCAGCCATCTTGTTAAAGCATTACGATTGATGTAGCTATCAAGGGTTTATAGCCCTTGATTTTTTTATTTTGGGAATACCTCACAGACAAATTATGAAGGGCCTCAATCTGATATATTAACCCAACAGATTTATAATATTATACTATATTTACATTAATTGTAATATATTAGATCAAAAAGCCATTTACAATTAGGTACATTTTGGCTACGCGCAAGCAATTTGATTGCATTTCTTTGCTGCAATAGCAATACTTTCATGTCTTGACATGATAGATGTTGAAATGCAAAAAAAAGAAAAGAGGATAACAAAAGTTATCCTCCGCTTTGATATATATGTTCATGCTTTTCTAATCACTCAGCTTCATTGTTTGTTGTAGCGCTTGCGTTTTCAACACTATGTGCTTCACCATGACCTGGCCCGAAAAGATTTAATATTACAACTCCTACAAGTATCAAAACAATCCCAGTAACACTGGCAACGTTAATTTTTTCTTTCCAAATCAAAATCGAGATTATTGTAGTAAGAATAATACCTATACCAGACCAAAGTGCATAGGCGGTATTCAAAGGTATGGTCTTCATTGCAAGTGATAAGAAGAGCAGGGAGCCTATAAAAGAAATAATTGTACCAATAGTAGGGTAAAGTTTTGAGAAGCCTTCTGCAGCCTTGAGCATAGAAGAACCAATAAGTTCACCAATAATTGCGAGCAATAAATATAAATATGCCATTGTTACTCTCTCCTCCTGTATAAATAATCAACGACTTAAAAAACTGTATTAAACCTTTATAGGTTTACTTCACTAAATCTTTATTAAGTAGAACTTTACAAGAAACCAAAAATGTTTTTAAGTCTTTATTTTTCAAAAAAATTGTGCGCAAAATGACTGGTGATCCTTAGTCCAGTAGATAAAATCTAATCTAGATAATCTAATAAGATATAAACTAAACTGCACTATGGTACAGTAAACATAAAAACAAATAATGAAAAGTGAAAGAAGGTGATCCAATGCCCACTAACAATAAGCCCAATAGATTAATCGCTGAGAAGTCTCCTTATTTACTTCAACACGCTCACAACCCAGTTCACTGGTACCCGTGGGGGCAAGAAGCATTCGACAAAGCGAAACGTGAAAATAAACCAGTGCTTGTCAGCATTGGCTATGCCACTTGTCACTGGTGCCACGTCATGGCACACGAAAGCTTCGAAGATCAACAAGTCGCTGACATCTTAAATGAGCATTTCATTTCAATCAAAGTCGATCATGAGGAGCGTCCAGATATCGACTCGATCTATATGTCTGTTTGTCAGATGATGACGGGGCAAGGCGGCTGGCCGTTGAACGTGTTTGTGACGCCAGATCAAAAGCCTTTTTATGCTGGGACATATTTCCCAAAAAGAAGTGCATACGGGCGTCCTGGCTTCATCGAAGCACTGACACAATTGCTGGATGCGTACCATAATGACCGAGATCATATTGAATCATTGGCAGAGAAGGCGACAAATAACCTGCGGATCAAAGCAGCAGGGCAGACAGAAAACACGCTGTCACAAGAGGCAATTCACAAAGCCTATTACCAGCTCATGAGCAGCTTTGATACACTGTATGGCGGATTCGGCTCCGCACCGAAATTTCCTGCACCTCATATGCTCTCATTTCTGATGCGCTATCACGAATGGACAGGGCAGGAGAATGCGCTGTATGCAGTCACGAAAACGTTAGATGGCATGGCAAATGGCGGTATATATGACCATATTGGGTCGGGCTTTTCTCGTTATTCGACGGATGAAAAATGGCTTGTGCCGCATTTTGAAAAAATGCTGTATGATAACGCCTTGCTGATGGAAGCTTACACAGAAGCGTATCAGCTCACCTCAAAACCTGAGTATGAAAAACTTGTCCAACGCCTGATCCAATTCATTAAACAAGATATGATGAATCAGGGCGGCTCCTTTTATTCAGCGATAGACGCAGATTCCGAAGGGAAAGAAGGACAATATTACGTCTGGGCAAAAGATGAGATCATCACCCATTTAGGGGAGGAACTTGGCGCTTTATTTTGCGACGTCTATCACATCACAGAAGAGGGGAACTTTGAAGGGGAGAACATCCCTCATACCATTTCCACCTCCTTTGAGGATATCAAGGCCTCTTTTTCGATCAACGATAAACCCCTTCAATCCAAGCTGCAAGAAGCCCAGCAAATTCTACAATCAGTCAGACAGCAGCGACCCGCACCATTTGTCGATGACAAGGTGCTTACATCTTGGAATGCGCTGATGATCGCAGCTCTCGCCAAAGCAGGAAGGGTCTTTGATGCAGAGGAAGCGATCCATATGGCGAAGCAGGCGATGTCTTTTCTAGAAACACATCTTGTTCAACATGAGCGGCTCATGGTCCGCTACAGAGAAGGTGACGTGAAGCATCTCGGCTTTATCGAGGATTATGCGCATATGCTAAAAGCGTATATGTCTTTATACGAAGCGACCTTTGAGTTAGCGTGGCTGGAAAAGGCGGCAGCCATTGCCGAGAACATGTTTGAGCTGTTTTGGGACAAGGAAAAAGGGGGCTTTTTCTTCTCGGGATCAGATGCGGAAGCGCTCCTCGTTCGAGAAAAAGAAGTGTACGACGGCGCCATGCCTTCTGGTAACAGCACCGCACTCCATCAGCTTTTGAAACTCAGCACAATGACAGGACGTCAAGACTGGCTGAAAACATTAGAACAGATGTTCAAAGCCTTTTATGTGGATGTCTCTTCCTACCCAAGCGGACACACAGCATTTCTACAAGGGCTCCTAAGTCAATATGCGGCGAAAAGAGAAATCATCATTCTCGGAAAAAACGGCGACCCTCAAAAAGAACAGCTTTTACAGGTGCTTCAAAAACGCTTCGTTCCATTTGATATCATATTGACTGCCGAAACAGGGAAAGAATTAGCGAAGCTCGCGCCCTTTACAAAAGATTACAAAACAATCGATGGCAAAACCACCGTGTATATTTGTGAAAACTACAGCTGCCGCCAGCCAATCACCGATATCGACGAAGTGATGGAACAATTATTCCACAATTGAGTTTGTCATGAGATGACTATGAGAAGACAAAATGAGGACAAACAGATAAAAAACATGTCAATCCGCTAACAAATTGTCTGTACGGTTTTATTTTTCCTAAAAAACGGTTAGAATGCGCACTAGACGTTCTCATACCGAAGGGAGAGAAAATGATGAAAAAGGTATCATACACACTCATCGCTTGTTTGTTATCTGTTGGACTTGCAGCCTGCTCGTCAAACGATGCCAAACAAGATAAGCAAAACGACGCAGCCAAAAACAAGGAAACAACACAGGCTGATCAAAAAGAGCAGCAAAAGCAAATGGAAGAAATGCAAAAGAAATTAGACGCACAAAAAATCGATGATCAAAAGGTCGTTGCGACCGTCAACAAAGACAAAATCACAGGCAGTGAATACAATAGCGCCTTATCTACCATTCAAGGCCAGCTTCAGCAATCCGGGCAAGACCCAACTTCTAAAGAAGGCGAGAAAGCAGTCAAGAAACAAACCATTGATGCGCTCGTAGGACAAGAGCTCATCCTGCAAGATGCTGAGAAGAAGGGCTTCAAAGCCTCTGACAAAGAGGTAGATAAGCAGCTAAAGGAAGAAAAGAAACAGTTCAAAGACAACGCTCAATTCGAAGAAGCACTTAAAAAGAGCGGACTCACATTGGATCAGCTGAAGAGTGACATTGCCGACAGCATCAAATACAGCCAATATGTCGATAAAGAAATCAAATCAGCCTCCGTCTCTGAGAAAGACGTCAAAGCGTACTATGATCAATACGCAGACCAAATGAAAAAACAAAAGCAAAAAGCACCAGAATACAAAGAGGTTAAATCACAAATTAAAAAACAGCTAGAATCTCAAGAAAAGCAAAAAGAAGTCCAAAAAGAAATTGAAAAACTAAAGAAATCTGCGAAAATTAATGTTTCTCTATAACCGCTAAGAAAAAATCCGCACAATGGCGGATTTTTTTGTTACTTCATGAACTATTTTTCCAAATTTATGACAAAAGCCTCATCATAAACGTCTCTTCCATCCGATATGATGGGAGTACAAAAGAAAGCGCTAACAATTCTTTTGTCTCTGAAAAGGTACAGGATCAAAAGCAATTCTCGTACTTTTGCTTCAGTCAATCGGACATCTACAAAAGGAGGATCATTATGTTCAAATGGTTTAAACCTGCTCCGCATATCGACAGGCTTGATGATGCCAAAACAGACGAGACGTATAAGCGGCTGCGGCTGCAAGTCTTTCTAGGCATCTTTATCGGGTATGCGGGCTACTATTTGCTGCGCAAAAATTTCGCTTTTGCTATTCCATATCTACAGGAAGAGGGGTTCACAAAAAGTGAATTAGGCTTTGTACTCGCAGCCGTATCCATTGCTTATGGCTTTAGTAAATTCATCATGGGGATGATCTCAGACCGCTGTAACCCCAGATACTTTTTAGCTGCCGGACTTTTTTTATCAGCTCTTATCAATATCCTATTTGTCTCATTTCCATGGGTCACATCCAGTGTATGGATCATGTTTTTATTCATGTTCTTAAACGGCTGGTTTCAAGGCATGGGGTGGCCGCCATGCGGACGTACGATGGCGCACTGGTTTTCGGTTAGTGAACGTGGTACGAAAATGTCCATTTGGAACGTCGCTCACAATATCGGCGGGGGGATTCTCGCACCGCTTATCACATTAGGGATTGTACTGTTTGCGACGTGGAAAAGCATCTTTTTCTTCCCTGCCATCATTGCCATTATCGTCTCCTTCGTGATCATTCTTCTTGTACGGGATACCCCGCAATCCACTGGTCTTCCGCCAATCGAGGAATATCGAAATGACTATCCGGCACAAAACTATGAGGATCAAGAAAAAGAATTAACAGTGAAAGAAATTTTATTTAAATATGTACTCAACAATAAATTCCTATGGTATATCGCCATTGCCAACGTGTTTGTATACTTCGTCCGTTACGGTGTTGTTGACTGGGCGCCGACCTACTTAACAGAAGCAAAAGGCTTTTCACCAGAGCATTCACGCTGGTCTTATTTTCTTTATGAATATGCAGGCATTCCCGGTACATTATTGTGCGGCTGGATTAGTGACCGCTTCTTCAGAAGCCGCCGCGCACCAACTGGCGTCATCTTTATGGCCGGGGTGTTAATTGCCGTTCTTGTTTACTGGCTAAATCCTGCAGGCAATCCAATGGTCGATAACATTGCCCTTATCAGCATCGGCTTTTTGATTTACGGACCTGTCATGCTCATTGGACTTCAAGCCATTGATCTCGCTCCGAAAAAAGCGGCTGGCACTGCAGCCGGACTGACAGGCTTCTTCGGCTACATTGGCGGCTCTGCCTTTGCCAATGCCATGATGGGTGTCGTCGTGGATCACTATGACTGGACAGGAGGCTTCATTTTACTGGTTGGTTCTTGTGTGCTTGCGATTGTTTTCCTCGCCATGACATGGAATACAGGAAAGCGCGTAGAGCAAGCTTAATGAAAATCACATAAAAGATTCATATCCGCCCAACATGCTCTTTACATCTATTTCTTATGATGGAGGCAGTTACCGTAAAAGGAGGATAAAATATGAAGAAAAGTAGATTACTTGCTTTCGTGTTGCTCTCTTTTGCTTTACTGTCTTTTGCGTGGGTGCCGGCCACCGTATCGGCACATGAAAACCTTTTATCTCCAGATCGCATCTTAACCGTTGCACACCGCGGAGCATCAGGGTATGCACCAGAGCATACCCTGGCTTCCTACAAGCTCGCCACAAAGATGAATGCAGATTACCTCGAACTCGACCTTCAAATGACAAAGGATGGGCATCTCATCGTGATGCATGATGAAACCGTTGACCGGACCACAAACGGAACAGGCTGGGTCAAAGACCTCACACTTGCTGAAATTAAACAGCTTGATGCTGGTACATGGTTTAACGAAGCCAATCCCGACAGACAAAATGCCAACTATATCGGACAGAGAGTCCTTACATTAGATGAGGTGCTGCGCTATTTCGGCAAACGAGAGAATTATTATATTGAAACAAAAAAACCAGACCTTTATCCGCAAATGGAAGAAAAACTATTGGCCGCCTTAAAGAAACATCATCTTCTTGGGAAACACACAAGAAAAGGGCAGGTTATCATACAATCCTTTAGTCAGGACAGCCTGATAAAGCTGCAGAAATTAGCTCCACGCCTGCCAAAAGTACAGCTATTAGACAGAAACCAAATGACATCCATCACAGACGATCAGCTCGACTTTATCAAAACGTACGCCGTGGGTGTTGGACCGAATTTCAGAGCATTAACACCTGAAAACGTCCAGCAGGTCAGAAGCCACGGACTCCTCCTTCATCCATATACAGTCAACAGCGAAGCAGACATGACCCGTCTACTGCAATACGGCGTCACCGGTCTTTTCACCAACTATCCAGATGTCTTTAACCGTGTAAAAGCTTCACTCTAAATAAAAAAAGCCTTGCGGTCCATCACGCAAGGCTTTTGATTATTTCACCGCTTGATCAGTAGAAGCTGTTTCAATCGGCTTCCGTTTTCCAATCCCAAATACAAAAAAGCTAAGTGCCACTACAATCAAGAACACAATTCCCACAATGAGAGAAATTCGAGTATCCTGATTAATGAGCATAAACACAAGCACCATCAGTAAGAAACCGATTGTGAGATAATTCGAAAACGGTGCTAACGGCATCTTGAACGGGTGCTGATCAAGTGCTGCCCCCTTTGCCTTTCTGAAGCCAATATGACTAATCAAAATGACAAACCAAGGCACCATCCCAGGAAGGACACTCGCACTATACACATAGACGAAAATGTTTGGCGGAGAAACATAATTCAGGACCACTCCTATCGCTAAACCAATCAGCACAGCGAATGTCCCAAAATACGGTACACCGTTCTTCGAAATTTTCGTAAAGAAAGCAGGCGCCTGACCATTCACACCTAATGTATAAAGCATACGGCCCGCACTGAAAATACCACTATTACAGCCGGACATCGCTGCTGTAATGACAACAAAGTTAATAATACCAGCAGCTGCTGTAATCCCGATCTTCGCAAACGTCGCCACAAATGGACTGCCAAGGGTATTCAGCTGATCCCAAGGATACACAGTCACAATGACAAAGATCGCACCGATATAGAAAATCAAAATACGCCAGATGATACTTTTGATGGCATTTGTCAGCGTCTTTTGCGGATTTTGCGCCTCACCCGCTGTAATCCCAATCAGCTCGACACCTTGATAAGCAGCAATAACTAGAGACAATGCAAACAGGAATCCGCTAAACCCACCTGTAAAGAACCCGCCATGCGCCCAAAGGTTAGACAGCCCAATAGGAGTTCCGCCATTTCCAAAACCGAAGAAAATAATGCCTAAACCTGCAACAATCATCAAGATAATCGTCACAATTTTGATCATCGCAAACCAAAATTCAAATTCACCAAATGACTTAACCGAAATCAAGTTGGCCGCTCCTAAAATGATCATCGCAATTAACCCTGGAATCCACGCAGGCAGCTCTGGGAACCAATATTTCATATAAGCCCCAACCGCAATAATTTCAGACATTCCGACAATGACCCACTGGAACCAGTTACTCCAAGCCGTCATATACCCTGCAAGCGGATGAATATATTGATGCCCGAATGTAGCAAACGACCCTGTACTCGGCTCAAGATATAACATTTCTCCCATCGCACGCATAATAAAAAAGATAAAAATACCACACACTGCGTACGCTAGAAGAACCGATGGACCTGTCCACTGAATGGCCTTCGCTGACCCCATAAATAAGCCAACACCGATTGTGCCGCCAAGAGCGATCATTTGAATATGGCGGGCACTTAACCCTCTCTTTAATTCCTTTTGAGCCACTTTTCTTCCCCCTCATCAACAAACAACATAAAAAATAAAAATCAGAATTTTCATTCTGATTGAGAAACATCAATCTTTCGATGTATATTATCATAATAAATCTACCCTTAAAAAACAATTGTTTTTTTGAGGAAAACACTATTAACAAAATATTCCGACATAAAATTAAGTTCAAATTGTTTTATATTGATATAATCAATAACCAGAAAAATCTTCAAAAAAAGACCGCTCACACGGTCTTCTAAGCTCAAACTGTAAATTTATAGGAACATCAGCAATTGCTTTCCTAAAACACTTTCCTCTGATAAATCACAGTAGAAAGTCCCCAAGACAGCAAGTAGAAGATCATAATCAGCACAGCTGACCCCGTATATAAAACAGGGATCGATAAATTCATAATAAAATCAGTGATCCCACTAAATTGCTCTGCTAAATAGAGAACAACAGGCGGTCCCATAGCAGATAATACGATAAAGCCAATGATCACTGCCGTTGTGATATAACCAGACTTTAAGATATAAAACAATGGAAACGTACACGCCGCGAACAATAAAAACAACCCGCTGCCAATCGCAATATCTGACAGCGAAAACAGCTTCCCAAACACAAATAATGCAGCGCTTGTCAGCACGATCGCAATACTCATATAGAAAATGGCGCCAAGATAACGTGATGCGATAATTTCTTTACGTGTATAGGGCAAGGAGTTTAATAGAATATTCGTTTCTGCCTTTTCATCATACGCATATGTGTTAAATGGAATGAAGACACTAGCGACTAGAAACGTCAATACTGGATGGACATCCATGAAAATAAAAAATAAGATAAACGGAATAAAAATAAGTAACTGCTTCTTTTGCAAAATCACATCACGCTTAATTAAATGAAACATGCGCAACCCCGCCTTTCAAATAAAACATGATATCCTCAAGCGACGCCGGTTCAATCACAAGAGCATCCCCAAAAATAAGTTTCACCTCATCAATCCGATCTGATAATGCTTCAAAACCTGCTGATGTACGCTGAATATGGATAAACGCCTTTTCTGTGTCTCGATCCAATAACTCCAGGCTCCCTTTCACAAGCGTATAACTTTCTGCCACTTCATGAATCGACTGTTGAAAGACCAATCTTCCATTTTGTATAAACGCAATATAATCCGCGATCCGGTCTAAATCAGTCGTCACATGCGTCGAGAAAAAGATCGTCTTATTTCCATCAATCATCAATTCTTGTAACGTGCTGAGCAGCTCTCTTCTAAAAACCGGATCTAAACCAGCAGTTGGTTCATCCATGATAATCAGCTCTGCATGATGTGACAGCGCAATCGCAAGTGAAGCCTTCATCTGCATCCCTTTTGAAAATGTTTTAATCGCTTTATTCAGCGGCAGACCAAACTGTTCAATATATTGATCAAAAAGCTGGTCATCCCAACGTTTATAGGCAGGAGCCACAATCCGTTTGATGTCCTTTAAATTCAATCCTGGAAAAAAAACATTGGCATCGTAAACAAATCCGATTCGTTCCTTAATCTCTTTTTCATGAGTATGATAATCCAATCCAAAGACCTTTATGTCACCTGAATCGGGTTTTAACAAATTCATGATCATTTTAATGGTGGTCGACTTACCCGCTCCATTCTCTCCAATAAACCCTGTAACAAAGCCTTTCTTAACCCGTAAATCAAGATCCTGAACGGAAAAGTCCTTGAATCGTTTCGATACTCCTTTGAATTCAATCACATGCTCCACTCATCTCACTCCTCATATAAGAACTTTAATAACTGCTGCAATTCATCAAAAGATAAGCCTAATTCTTTCCCGTTTGTAACAACCGCTCCAAGCTGTTCCTCGATCACCTTCAATTTCTTCTCTCTCATCACTTCTAAGTTTTGTTCCGCAACAAAAGATCCCTTGCCTACAATCGAATAAATAAATCCCGCTTTCTCTAACTCTTCATACGCTCGCTTTGTTGTAATCACGCTAATTTGTAGATCCTTCGCCAGTTTTCGAATAGACGGCAGCGCTGCACCTTCCGCAAGCTCACCCGTTAAAATCATCGATTTGATTTGATTCGTAATTTGCTCATAGATAGGCTCCTTAGAATGGTTTGAAATCGTAATTTGCATATAAAAACCTCTTTTTTCAGATAGTTGAAACAAAATATTGTATATACACTATATATACATTATATACACACTAAAAGAATATTCAAGCATTTTAAAAAGTGTTCTCCTCATTTTTTTAAAATAAAAAACCGCACAGCCCTTAAGCCATGCGGTTCTTTAACAAAATGCTTTATTTCCAATATACCCATTTTCCCATTAGCCACTCCACAGGACCTCTTCTCCATTTTTTCAAATAGAGATAGCTGAAGAACAGCTGTGCTGTGTACAGCCCGACAGCAAGCAGCAGCCCAAACATTGACCCCAATTGTCCAAATAGACCAAGTCCATAAGAATAGAAAATCGTTGTACAAATAATCGACTGCGCCAAATAGTTTGAGAGAGACAAACGGCCAAGTCCTGCAAGCAGACGTTTGAGGCCGTCGGCTGCCTTCGAATAGTAGAAAACAATAAAAGCCTGAATATACCCAATCGCCAGCACATAACCACCAAGAATCATCACAAATTCACTCCAAGGCGCATCAATGAACGTCGCACATTTTAGTGCAAGGCCGACGACAATGACCCAGACCCAGCCTTTGCGATAGGTCATCCCTCGATCTTCTTCTGTGAGATGCCCTCGTTTACCAATCACCATGCCTAGCAAGGTGAACGGTCCCACCATCATAGTACCGAAAAGAAACCCTAGTATTGGCATGAACATAATGGTCACGATCGCCAGAATAATAGTCACAATCATCATATCGTCTTCAACCGTAATCCGGCTGAGCAAAATATCCCCATAAGCCCCCTTCGCATACACATCAGTTAAAAGCTCATCGGTCCCATAAACGAGGTTCATCATATATGGCACAACGACTAAAGATAACGCCCCTAACACACCAGACCAAATAAGCATTGTTTTAATCCGGCTTCTCAAAAACATCATTAAGAAAAACGTACAAGCTCCATAATAAAGAAGAATGTCACCATTCCAAATAAAGATGTAATGCAGCATCCCAAGCACAATCAGACCAAAACCTCGGCGAACGACTATGGCATTCGTATTTAATCCCTTGGCCTTCGTCGATTCAATCAGCTTGATAAAAGAATACCCAAACAAAAAGGAAAAGATCGGATAAAAAGACCCTTGGAACAAAATTTCCGTCACATATACACCGAATTCCTGTCCCCAAAAACTCGAATCAAACATTCTCTCAAAATCATAATCATATTGGAAATTAAGCATATTCACAATCAAAATACCTAATAAACTAAAACCACGTAAACTATCAATCAACTCAATTCTAGATCCCTTCAACACGACAGCTCCTTCGGACAATATAAAGATAAAGCATATTTATCCTACCACACTTTTAAAAAAATGGTTTCCATCCCCATGTGAAAAAGTGCGTTTTAAGGTAAATTTAATAAAAAAACCTAGAATCTATATTCTAGGTATCATACTGAATACTTATAACTTATGACTTTCTTCTTCCCGCAACACACGCTTCAAATAAAACAAAATTCCCAAACCGAATAAAATCAACGCCATTTCCAAGTCTGCAGAAATCGGCAGCCATTTCAGCATCATTAAAACCAGCAAAACCGCTCCAACACCTGCGAAAAAAATGACGTTTCTTTTTAATTCTTTGTTTGATTGAAACAACACTCTCTCCTCCACTGTTTATCCAATTGAATGTTTTTCTAACTTTTTCAATATTCTTTCCCAGCCGGTATCTCCCATTTTTCGATCTATTAACTGCCCCTCTTGATCAAAGAGGCAAAAGCTAGGTAATCCTTGAATCTTATACTTTGCAACAATCTCATAATCTTGATCCAATACAATAGGAGCGTTCATATTCTTTTCCTCTGCATACTCTGAAACAACACCTGCCGATTTTTCCTCTTCTGTATATGGAACATGGACACAGGTTAAATGAATACCCAGCTCATTCACACGTTGTAGGATATGATTGGTTAATTCTTCACAATGAGGACAATTGACTGACCAAAAATAAAGAAGCTGATGCTGTCCCTTAGGTACACTCCTTTGATCTGAAGGGTAAATCCAAGGAAGATTCTCAGGCCAGTTGAGTTTCTGCGTTCCCACTATACATCCCCCTTATCTTTTAGGTGAAAGGCGATGATTTTTCCTAATGCTTCCTCAGCAGCAAAAGGAGTGACGCTGCCTGTTGGATTTTCTTGTTCTTGTTTTAAGCACTCGTACATGTTTTTTTCAATTTTTGATGGATCAATCCAAGAGATACACCATGATGCCCAGAAACAAGTAGGTCCCTCATAACGTTTAGCAAGTGCCAGAAGAAATGGCAAGCTAGGTTGCCCAATCCTCATGAGTGACATGGCAGCGGCCATTCTTGTATCTTCTTCGTCACTTTCTAATAGCCGAGCTAGCGGTTCTGCTGCGTCCCCCGCATCTGCTCCAAATTCACCAAGTACAGCTGCTGCAATGTTCCGCAGAGAGCCTTTTTCTTTTAAAGCCTCAACAAGGACGGGCACTGCATCTTTTCCATATTTTCTTAAATCTCCTATTGCTTGAACGATCGTTACTTCATTTGTATTGGCCAATTGTTGAACTGATTGAGACAGCTTATTTTCTGGTTTCATTTACAATCAACTCCTCTTTTTAATGAACCGCACGGTATCGATAACAAAGCACATAAAATCCAGCCCCAGCCACTAGGGATACAATTGTAGTCAACAAGCCATCAGTGATGAGATGAACGATAATAATGACCATAGCACTGATCACAGACGCAAATAGCAAGGATCGATAATAGATGGCCAAAGCAAAACTCCTTTCTCGTCTCAGAGGCTGCATAAAGGCAAAGAGCCGTATGGCCAAAAACCATATATAAACTCCTCCACCAAATAAGATCCAATACAATACATCCTGAATCTCAACCAAATAAAGAGAAATCAAGTAGAAAGCATACAGCCAAAAGGTTTGAAACACTTCTAACAGAATGATTTTTTGATATAAAGCTCCTGGAAAAAGGTAGAGCACTCCTGTTTGTGCGTGTCTTACAATCCCTGCATAATATGAACTAAAAAGAACGGATGCCGCCATGACGATCAAGAATAGATTCAGCCAATCTGAAAAATAAGTAAAGACGACATAGTAAGTACTAATTAACAGCATGGTAGATAACAAATGGAAGGTCCTATACTTTTTGATCAGCAATAATTCAATCCAAAGAAAAGCCCAGATGCCCGTTAATGCTGGAAGTCCCCACCATGTCTTGCCCTTTTTTTGAACCATTGGACTTGATTGAATATGTTTCCCCTCAAATTCCTCCCAAAATACTGCCTCTTTGACTAAAGACTCCTTCATCTCTAAACGATGACTAGCCCTGTACATCATCATGAAAGATAGAAACATCACTCCAATAAAAATAAAGACAGAAAGAATGGAGAACTCTTCGATCATACGTCCAGCTTGAAACATCAAAGAATCAGCAATGTTCATCAATGAAGGCTGTTTCATCACCAATTGATTCAAAACAAGCAGTGCAAAGCTGAAAAACATCAAGACAAAACCGAGTAAGAGCAAACGCTTGTATACTCGAATGGTTCTAGCACAAGACACCGCAATCATCCAAGTTTCGACCATACATAACAGCCCTGTCAGGATGAGTGATTTGCCAAGCAGAAACGGGTACTGCTGCGTCATAAAAAACAGAAGAAGGTCCGCAGCCAAAGCAGAGATAATGAGAAGAGCCCCTCGCCAGAAAATGTGATACATCCACACACTGATAACAACCGTCCATAAAGAAGCGCCATTTCCATATAACCAAATGATATCGTTCATCTGACTAGGCAGCCGATTCGTAAACAAACCAAAACCCGTATAAAGAACAAACAAACAGACAATAATCCATCCTGCTGCACTTGTATCCCAATCACCCATACTTGAAACTGCGCTTAGCTGAAAACCAATTGCCGCTATGAAAAGAAGTAAGATCAGAAAAGGCATTTTCTTTTCTTGATTTTTACTGATCAAGCGCCTTTGAGATTTCATCCATAAAAGGGAGAGTGTGTTATTCACTTGACCACTCCCCCAGAAGTTGAATGACTTCTGCCCTCCACTCAACCTGTTCTTCCTTTATTTGAGGAACATCCATACTCTTCATGATGGCACCGTCTCGAATCAATACCACCCTACTGGCTGTATCGAGAACGAACTCCAGACTATGAGTCGACACAAAGACCGACCCACCTTGACTGCTTTTTTGTCTCAGCCAATCCGACAGCCACTGTTTAGACGGAATATCTAACCCGACAGTCGGTTCATCTAATATAAAAAGGGAGGCATCTTGAACAATCGCTCCTGCTAAGACGACACGCTGCTTTTGGCCTCTTGAAAGCCTTCCGCACAGTTCATTCATCTTCTCTTTCATATGTACTTCTTTCAACGCTTCATATACCTTTTCCTTGATCTGTTTTAAGCCTTTATGATATCCACGAGCACGGAATTGAACATGTTCAGCAGCCGTTAGGTCTGGATACAAATAGGGGTGATCAGGAATAAGCGCGACTTGTTTTTGAACATGGGCATGACCAGGCGGGAAACCCTCAATGAGAATCTCCCCTCCATCTGGTTTATATAGACCCGTTAAACATCGAATCGTTGTCGTCTTCCCGGCACCATTAGGCCCAAGCAGTGCCACAACCTCACCTGCTTCGATGGAAAACGACAGACCTTCTATCCCATCACCATTGCTATATCGTTTGCTTACATTCTGAACCTCCATGAATGGCATCAAATCTCTCCCTTTGATTAGAGTGATGTATGCTTATCTATGGTGTGTTATAAAATCAAAAAACGAATGTCATTAGACCTACTAACCCCTAACCCTAATATTACCATATAGAGAATAACAAGGTAATAGGAATGAGGTAATCTATTCTATATACAACGGAAAAAGAAAATAGATTATGTACAAAATAAAAAAAGATTGGGTTGCAGTATCCCAATCTTTTATCTATTAACCCAAAACGATCTCCTGACACGCCCAAGCATCCACCTCTACCTTTAAAGCAGGAGAAGCCAATGCCACCACATAAATCATTGTCATACAAGGCAGATGATCGCCTAAAAACTGCCCCATGATTCGTTTCCTGCTCTCAGCATCGAACTCTCCCACGAGATAAAAAACTAGTTTCGTTATATCTTCGACGGCCATATCTGCCGCTTCTACATTTCGTTTCACATTCTCTAATGCTAGTTCGAGCTGCTCCAACGGGCTCTCGGGAATTGTTCCATCCACCTCCATCCCCACTTGACCTGATAAGGTTAACCACCGCTGTGGCCCTGTTGTCTCTATTTGATGGGTATATGGTGCAACTGGCGGGTGAATGGTCTCAGGATTACGTGATATTCTCATGAATAAAAACCCCTTTTCTGAAAAAACAGTCAATTTTTATCATCATATCAAACTTTCTACCTTATTCAGATTTTTATGCTCATAGTAAACCTGAAGAAGCAATCGCAACAGCCTGCTATAATTCTTGTTTTCTAAAAAGAAACCATCCGATGAGAAAAAAGAAAACAATCAATACCGATACACCTAAAAAACTTGTAAGTACCTGATCCGAATAAGTCCCCTTATGAATCATCTCTTCGGCTGCACTTGTCACGCCTTTAGGCGCAAACTTCCCTAATGTCTCTTCATAAAATGAAGGGACGGTAAACAGAATAAGGTTGATCAAAAGCGACACACCGCCAGCTGTGACAGAACGTTGAAAGAACGCCGAAGCACAAATGGTCGATACCACAATCAGCAATAAATTTGGATAATAAAGAAGTGTTCCTTTTAACACATTGACCCAATTCACATGCCCAAATTGAATGTCCACATAATAAACAGAGGCAAGCACCGCCACCACCAAACTAAACAAAGTCAAACAGGCATAGGCGCATATTTTCGAGACATAATAACTCGTTCGACTGATCGGTTTCACCATAATCATCGCCGTCACTCCAGAGGCACGCTCTCCAGCGATCGTCCCCATCACGATCATAATCAGGATAAACACACCTAGCGAATCAAATTTACTCAATGCACTCGCCAAAGCCTCTCCTGCACTAGGCTCTGGTATATAAAATGTAGACCCTTCAGGTAAATTAGCTGATTTCGATAGAAGATCCGGCAGCATTTTGAGCGTAATAGGCTGCGTAATCATTAAAATCGTAAAAATGATTGGCACAAACAACATTTTATAACTAGTGAATAACTCCCTAAATTCCTTTTTCAACATCATTATGCATTCACAACCTTCATGAAAATATCTTCAAGCGTCAGCTTAGATAGTCGATAATGGAGGAGAACACCGCCAGATTCAGTGATGAGACGAGGCAGCTCCTTCAATGCTATTTGTTGATCGTTCACTCGCAGCTGATAAGCATCTCCTGTCTCAAAGCATTCCTCCACCCAATCCCGCTCTTTTAACAAAGCCAATAATTTCGTATCCTGTTGTTCTAATTGAAATTCAATCACTGGCTGGATATAGTCTTCTTTGATCTGTTTCATGGAAGAAGACATCTCAATTTTGCCACTGTTGATCATGATAATATGATCTGCCACACGTTCAATGTCATCTAAAATATGGGTCGACATAAAGATCAACATCTCTTGTTTCAGACGCTCAATCAATGTCAGAACGTCTTTTCTCCCCATGGGATCAAGTGCAGACACAGGTTCATCCAAGATGAGAACCTTCGGGCTGTTGATAAGCGCCTGCGCAATGGCAAGCCTCTGCTTCATGCCTCCGCTATAGCTGCCAATGGCACGATCCTTCGCCTCATACACCCGGCAAAGCTTCAACAGCTCCTCTGTTTTGGAGCGAATGATTTTTTTCTCTAAGTGAAATAACCCGCCAACCCAATGCATCCACTCCTGCCCCGTCATATCCTGATAAAATGCAGGGTGCTGCGGACAATACCCAATCACATGACTGATTTGGTCCATCTCCTTTGCGACATCCAAACCAGCCACCTTCACGACCCCAGAAGTAGGACGAGCAAGCCCCGTCAGAATCCGAATCGTCGTTGTCTTCCCCGCTCCATTGCCCCCTAAAAAACCAACACATCCAACCTCCCCAACAGAAAAGGAAACCTCTTTTAACACTTCATGCCGTCCATACGATTTCGTCAGCCCGTGACACTCCAACATATTCAAACGAATCCCCCCTACTAAGATTGTTTACGACCAAAAATCAAATACGCAATAGGACCGGCACTTGCCACAAACACAATCACCAAAGCCCAAATCCACTTCACCTCTCCTCTGACCCTCGATGGATCTCTTTTCAGCAAATCAAACAAACCAATCACCATCAAAATCGCTTGCAGCAAAATAAGAGGTAATATCATCTTCATATCCATCCACGCCACTCCCTTTTCAAACGCCAATTTGTTTTGGTATCACTTCTTTTGACGACATGGAGAATGAATTCGTTCAAATGGATTTTATTTTTATTGGTCGAATGGTCTATAAATATAAAAAAGCCCAGTGAAGGTTGTTCACTGGGCTTACTGGTTTATAGATGCTGATGATAGCATACACAAAAAATTCTTTTTGCAAATTTCTTACAGAGCTTAAATAGGCTCAATCAATAAATTTAAGCGCCTTTGATTCAGGTATATTAGTTTTATTAGAAAAAAACATATACTCCGATGCTTGTCTCTTTCTGTCAGCACTATAATTCAATATATAAGTTTTATATGATAATGAAGAATACATCTTTTTTATTTCTTCATTATAATCATAAGTAACTATCCACTTTTGATCGTTTAAAGCTTCCTGAATTACTTTAGATAATTTATAGTGATCTTCATGTTTAAAGAAATTTGTATAAAGACCTGGACCCTTTTGATAATAAGGAGGGTCGAAGAAAGTAAACGCGCCCTTTGTATCGACAATCACATCGCTAATAAATTCTGTTGCATCCACATTAAATATTTTAAATTTGTCTCTATTATCACCTATAATTTTAACTTTTTCTATAAGCTTTTCTTTAGAATATCTGCAATCAAGTTTATAATTACCGCTTTGAGTTATGCCACCTATAACTCCTGCCTTTATAATACCAGACCTGTTTGTTCTATTTAAAAAGAATGTAGAGAAGCCTAAGCTTAATAAAGATTCTTGATGCTTATTTTTTTGTATCTCTTTTTGTTTAAACCAATTATCCATACTAATAGGTGTTTCTCTTATTAAGTCTATAAATTCTTGATTTTTATACAACACACAATACCAAAAGGCATATATTGATCTATCATAGTCATTTAAATACACTTGTTTAACTTTATTATTAATTAACAACTGTAAAGAAACTGCAGACCCACCTGCAAATGGTTCTATATATATATTACTATTATTAATCTCTATTAATTGTTCTACGTATTTATATGTCTTAAATTTTCCACCCGGATACCTTAAAGGGGAGGGATTTGTCATTTTTTCACTTCCTATAGTACAACTTACATTTTAAGGTCAAACAGGCATTTCTTCGCCTTTTTTATTAAGATTATTTTCTTTGTACTCTATAAGTCTACTCTCATTAGATGTCACTAACAAATTGTTTTTCTTAGCCGCATTATTAAAAGTTCGTGAAAATTGAATTAAGAATTCTACAACGATATTAAAATTGTCTTTCATCCAATGCTCTATGATAACTTCTAGTATAATTTTATTATCTTTAAACCACTCTTTGTATTTCTCTCTATCTTTTTTAAAACGAGAATATTTTTCTGATTTTGGGCCGTTATTTACTAATGAACGTTTAGAGTATCCATACTGAAAGAAATCATTAAATATATTAGTATCATCATCTAATTTTTCAATATAATCATATAAAATTGCTTCGGGTGACTCTGAACAAGGTAATTTAACAATTACTTGATTATTTTCGGCATGATCATTATATCCAAAAGGCAATTCCCTTATTTTATTATTTATAACATTACTATCAACATCTCCATCTAATAAAAATATACATTGACTGAAATAATCAAAGTCCTGTGTTAATAATGTAAGTAGTTGATTTGAACCGATTTTTGTTTTTAACATCTTTAAATAGGGTGATATCAAACTGTATCTATAGATATCTTTTATTTCTGCATATTCCATTATTTTATTAAAGAACCAACGTGTCTCTTCATCCTCAGAATATATTAATATTTGTTTACTAGATTCTAAACCTTGATATGTGTTGGTCAAATCATAATATATTCCACTCATTTTGGGATTTCTATGAATTTCGAGAATCGAATTAGCTACTGTTAAATAACACAGTTCAATGTTATTGTTTACTTCAACTTTATTATGCTGAATTTTTTTATTTATATGTTCCAGTAGGCTTAAACTATGAGTTGTAAAAACCACTTGAATACCTATAGTTTTTGCTTCTTTATATAAGAAGTCTATTAACTTATTTTGTGCAGCTGGATGAAGAGTAGCATCTATTTCATCTATTAAAAGCAATCCACCATTCCATTTCTCTTCATCCTCTTCTTTTAATTTTCTAAAAGATAATACACTCATTAAAATTTGTCCTAAATTATCTTGTCCAGCAGAGTTAGTCAAGTAGTCATAATGTTCAGTAGAAACTCCTATTGATTTCTTTTTATCCACTTCTGATATACTTAGAGAAGTTAAATTTGTGTATTTTTCTTCACTTGATAAGATCATTTTATAATGATTATATAAATAACTCTTATCTGATTCATCTAGTTTTTTTGTGTTTTTTATTTCATTTACCTCACTAGACTCTCCAATAGGATACAAACGGCTTAACCCCAAATAGTACGTTGGCCACTTTATTTTCTTTTCAGTTTGTCTTTTATCTGTTTTCATTGGTACTAACTTATACCTTTTTTTCTTCTCAGCCCAATACGCTCTAAAAGATAATTCTTCAGTAAAATCGAAATCATTAATACTTTCGGGCAATTCTTTAAAATGAACTTCGTATAGATTATTACCTGACAAATCAAATTCAGGAGAAAACTTCACTATTTCATTTAAATGAGCTCTGAAATTTTGTCCAAAAACCGTAATTGCATCACTTTTTTTATATTCTCCACAATGTCCCAGTAGTCCAAGCAATGTAGATTTACCTACGGCATTATGACCAGCTAAACATGTGAGATATTTACCTAATTTAATCTCAGTATCTTTAAAACGACGATACTTATTAATGTAAATATTGTCTATATACATTCCTAATATCTCCTTCAACTAAAATAATAGATAAAAAAACCTTCAATTACTTATTATTGTAAATGAAGGTTTAAAAATTTGGTAGTTTTATTTTTTAGTGCAAAGATATCCCCTACTCCACCGTCACACTCTTCGCAAGGTTACGTGGTTTATCCACATCACACCCGCGGTGAAGGGCTGCGTAGTAAGCAATCAGCTGTAATGGAACAACAGATGCAAGTGGTGCAAGTGCTGGGTGTACAGCTGGAAGGACGAAACGGTCGCCTTCGTCTTCTAGGCCTTTTAGTGAGATGACACATGGGTTTGCTCCGCGTGCAACGACTTCTTTGACGTTACCGCGAATGCTGAGGTTCACGTGCTCTTGTGTTGCAAGGGCAATGACCGGTGTGCCTTCTTCAATTAAAGCAATTGTGCCGTGTTTGAGTTCTCCGCCAGCAAAGCCTTCTGCTTGGATGTAAGAGATCTCTTTTAGCTTCAGTGAACCTTCAAGGCACACATAGTAGTCAAGTCCTCTTCCGATAAAGAATGCGTTACGTGTCACTGTGAAGAAATCACGAGCGATTTGTTCCATTTCATCCTTTTGATCCACAAGGGCTTCCATTGCGTTTGCTACAATACCAAGCTCTTTCACAAGATCAAAGTCAAGAGATTGACCGTTTAATTCAGCTGCAACAGATGCAAGGATTGAAAGTACAGCGATTTGTGCTGTGTAGGCTTTTGTTGAAGCCACTGCAATTTCAGGTCCTGCATGAAGAAGCAATGTGAAGTCCGCTTCACGAGAAAGCGTAGATCCTGGTACGTTTGTGATCGTTAATGCTTTATGACCAAGTTCTTTGACTTGAACAAGTACAGCACGGCTGTCGGCAGTCTCTCCAGATTGAGAAAGGAAGATGAACAACGGCTTTTTCGATAGAAGCGGCATGTTGTAAGAGAATTCACTTGCTACATGGACTTCTACAGGTACTTTTGCCCAGTCTTCAATGTATTGTTTACCGACAAGTCCAGCATGGTAGCTCGTTCCGCAAGCCACAATGTAAATGCGGTCTGCTTCTGCTACTGCGCTTGCGATATCGCCAGCAACTGACAGCTTGCCGTTTTCGTCTTGATATTCTTGGATGATTTTACGCATAACAAGCGGCTGTTCATCCGTTTCTTTTAACATGTAGTGAGGATATGTGCCTTTCTCAATGTCGCTTGCATCAAGCTCAGCGATATAAGAAGGGCGTGTCATGATATCACCGTCAAGGTTTTTAATAATAACCTCGTCTTTTGTGACAATGACCATTTCTTTATCCATTAATTCCGCATATTCGTTTGTTACTTGAAGCATCGCCATTGCGTCAGAAGCCACAACGTTGAAATCTTCGCCGAAACCAACCAATAATGGGCTTTTGTTTTTCGCCACATAGATTGTTTCTTTGTTTTCGTTATCGAAAAGGGCAATCGCGTAAGAGCCTTTTAGTTGAAGAAGCGTTTGACGGAAAGCTTCCTCTGTATCAAGACCTCTGTTTACAAATTGTTCGATGACTTGAACAACAACCTCTGTATCTGTGTCGCTTTTTAGTGTGACGTCTTGTAAATATTCGCGTGTCAATTGTACATAGTTCTCGATGACACCGTTATGAACAAGCGTAAAACGGCCAGAAACACTTTGATGCGGATGCGCATTTAGATGGCTTGGTACACCGTGAGTTGCCCAGCGTGTATGTCCGATTCCTGCTGAAGATGCCACGTTTGCATCCACGACTTCACGAAGCTCAGCGATACGTCCTTTTTCTTTGAACACATGCACGCCATCTTCGTTTGCCACAGCGATACCTGCTGAATCATACCCGCGGTACTCAAGCTTCTCTAAACCTTTTAGTAAGATTTCCTTCGCATCATTCTGACCAATATAACCTACGATTCCACACATAAATTTTCTTCCTCCCGATCATGTGAAAGGGACAAAGAAAGCCTACTAAAATAGAAGGGACATTTCTTCGTCCCTCTCTACATGTTTAATTTGGGAGATCATGTGTATTCCCTTTGTACAAAGAGTCACCTCTTTGCTTTAAAGAAACACTTACGGCTGTGATCTCTTTTTTTGATCAGCCGGGAGGCATCCGCCGAAAATTCGATAACCTCCATCCTCGTCAACTAAGCATCTTTCGTCCGATCGCTTAGTTCGGGCGCTATAATTATAAGAGAGTTTCTGAACATCTACCCTGCCTTTCCTGATAGAATAAAAATCCAGTAACACAAGGATGATTGTACTATAAGGTCTGACCTCCGTCAATCACAATGTGCGGGTAATCCCCTTCATTTGAGAAAGTGAGACCTCCATACACTATATGCGATGAGGCTTGTCTCGTTCTACCTTTGATGTGCTCTCCTATGTATGAAGACAGCGGCAAATTGCCCTCGCTTATAAGATTCGTACAAATCCATCCATTTATGTCGCTTATTCGAAAAAAAAGCAAACCGCTGTTAGCGATTTGCTTTCATCTATTACTCAATACCCATTTCTTCTTTCACAACAGCTGTAATTCGAGCCACATATTCATTACACAGCTCTTTTGTTTTCGCCTCTGCCATGACACGTACAAGCGGCTCTGTTCCAGATGGACGAACAAGAATGCGGCCGTCACCATTCATCTCTTTTTCGACCTCTTGGATCACCGCTTTTACTTTTTCATTTTCTTCTACTTTATATTTATCAGACACTTTCACATTCACTAAAAGCTGCGGGAACTTTTCCATTTCCGCTGCAAGCTCTGATAATGTTTTTCCTGTCGCTTTGAGCGTATTCACAAGCATGATCGCAGAAAGCATGCCATCACCTGTCGTATTATAATCAAGGAAAATCAAATGACCTGACTGCTCACCGCCGACATTATAGCCGTCTTTTTTCATCGCTTCGACCACATAGCGGTCCCCAACAGCTGTTTGAATGCTCTTAATGCCTTGCTTCTCAAGCGCTTTATAGAAACCAAGGTTACTCATGACCGTTGACACGACGGTGTCATCCTTTAACCGGCCTTCATCCTTCAAATAACGTGCACATATGTACATAATTTGATCGCCGTCTACGATATCACCTTTTTCATCGACTGCAATTAAACGGTCACCGTCACCATCAAACGCAAGACCAATATCTGCACCCTTCTCCTTCACAAAAGCAGAAAGTGCCTCTGGATGAGTGGAACCTACACCATCATTGATATTCAATCCGTTTGGAGATGTTCCCATTGTGGACACATCAGCATCTAAATCTGCAAATAAATGTGTCGCTAGAGAAGAGGTTGCACCGTGTGCACAGTCAAGCGCCACGTGAATACCTGTAAAATCCTCGTCCGCTGTCTGCTTTAAGAATTGCAGGTATTTCTGACCGCCTTCAAAGTAGTCGTTCACCGTTCCAAGATCGGCTCCAACTGGGCGTGGTAATTGATCGACTGGCTGATCCATCAGCTGCTCAATTTCGTTTTCCTGTTCATCTGACAGCTTAAAGCCGTCACCGCCAAAGAATTTAATGCCGTTGTCTTGAACTGGATTGTGTGAAGCAGAAATCATGACACCCGCTTCAGCATCCATTGCCTTCGTTAAATAAGACACACCAGGTGTTGAGATCACACCTAGACGCATCACTTCGGCTCCAATTGAAAGTAAGCCTGCAACAAGCGCTCCTTCTAACATATGACCAGATACACGTGTGTCTCGACCAACGAGTACCTTTGGACGTTCTTTATCCTTCGTGAGCACATAGCCGCCAAATCTCCCAACTTTAAATGCGAGCTCTGGCGTTAATTCGCTATTCGCTACACCCCTTACACCATCAGTTCCAAAGTACTTGCCCATGTTTCAATCGCTCCTTTTTTACCATTCAAGAGGACGCTTCGTCCTCTTTTTTATCTTCTTTGACCCGCTGTCTTTGACTCGATTCTTTCTTTGCTTTATCTTGCGTGGATTCTTCTTTACTCTTCTCACCCTGATCATCGTCATCAGTTGATGGATCTTGTTGATCTTTTTGATTCTTCCGATCATTCGTCGAAGCCGGCTGATCCTCTGTTTCAGTAGAAGTGAGTTTCACTTTGACCTTTGATCTCGATAATGTCCAAGTCACATTTTGAGGACCATTCACTTGAACTTTGACCTCATGGGTTCCTTCGTTCAAGTCCCCTGCATTGATATAGGCTTCAACATCTGAAGCCTTTAGTTTATCAATCGCACTCTTTGATCCCTTTGCTGTTAACGTGAGCCGTCCAGAAGAGGGGCTCACAAAATCAGATGTGAGATCCTTGCTCAAACCCACGACAGAAATCGGTACATTATCGATCTTTTTTTCTTCAGCTGTTGCAACCTTCACTTTGATCTTAACGGTTTCGGGTGATACCTTTTTCACACCATCTGGCAGGGGAATTTCGGCATCAATCTCCGTATCATCTTTGATCTTGCTTAAGTCCAGCTTGACGCCATCAATAAAATCAAGTGCATCCAGCACCTTTTGAGAGCCGTACACTGTGACCTCACTCGGGCTTGTCTCAATGCTTGAGATGCTGATCCCTTCTGGCAAGCTGCCCGTCCGCTCAATTTTAAAAGGAACCTTTTTGCTCGGGCTTGAGATTGGGACCGTAATATCCACCACGGACGGACTTACTTCAACTGGCAGCTCATTCCCGCTGCTATCATACACAGTGAGCTTCGCTTCTTTTTCAATTTGCTGATCGACATCCTCTAAGTTTACAAAAGCTTTAATGACAGAAATTTTGTCGATGACGTCCTTTGATCCAGTAACTGTGACCTTTTTCGGATTCACAATGGGCTGTTCAGGTGAATAGCCGTCTTTGATTTTATTTTGATTATAAAACTCGGTTTCAACAGGAAATTCAGCTGTCGTTTTTTCTTGTATCGTCACAGTCGTCACAGATGGATTAATCGATAGTGTGAGTCCCTTCGATACATCTCTTGCCTTCAGCTCCACTTTATGTGTACCTGTCGATAAGTTCTGCATGTCTGCGTAAATTTCAAAATTCTTTGTTTGTCTTGCTGTTTTCACAGCACTAGTTGATCCTTTAATCGTGACATTGACTGTCTGCGGCACACCAGTGACGACGTACTTCTCGTCATCATAATACGCTTTAACAGGAATGTCGGTTAAAGTTGCTTCATCTGTCGTCGATGTTGGGAAAAAGGATTCACCGATTTTTTTCGGCGTGGGCGCTTGCGCTGAATTGACTGCACCATACAGCAATAAAGCGAAGACCAATGCAAGAAGCTTAACGGCCCAGCGATTATTCAAAATCTTATCCATTTTTCTTGCCCCTCCAATACCATTTGGTCGAGGAAGCATCTTTGCTGTTCTTACTAAATTCAGCAATCAGCATTTCTTCAAGCGCTTCTTCTGTCAATTCTCGGTGGAGATCACCATTCCTTGCGACAGAAATACCGCCAGTTTCCTCAGAAACGATGACAGTTAAGCTGTCTGTCACTTCACTAATTCCGACTGCAGCCCTATGACGCGTCCCCAGCTCCTTAGAGATAAAAGGGCTTTCTGACAGCGGTAAATAGCAAGCTGCAGCTGCAATCTCATCCCGCTTCATAATGACAGCACCGTCATGAAGCGGTGTATTCGGAATGAAAATATTAATGAGCAGCTCTGAACTCACCTTTGCATTCAAAGGAATTCCTGTCTCTATGTAATCATTCATTCCGGTATCGCGCTCAATTGTCAGCAGTGCGCCGATTCTGCGTTTCGCCATATAGTTAATTGCTTTTGTAATTGCCTCGATCGTTTTCTGCTGCTGTTCCTCTACAGGTGTCCCGCTTCTTGAGAAGAAACGGCCGCGCCCAAGCTGCTCAAGCGCTCTCCTTAGCTCTGGCTGAAAAATAATAATGATCGCAAGGAATCCCCACGTAATCGCTTGATCCATCAGCCATTGAAGTGTGTTAAGACCGAGATACGCACTTCCCATCCTGACGAGAACAATGACCACAATTCCCTTTAAAAGCTGAACCGCTTTTGTTCCGCGGATGACCATCATTAATTTATATATCACATACCAAACAACGAGAATATCAACAGCATTACCGAGGTACTGCAAAAAAGGAATATCCCCTAAAGCCATTTCCTCGTCCTCCAGAATTTTCAGTTATTCTTCGTTTGATGCATTTTTTAATAAAAAAAGAGCCTATGTATCAATACATAGCGTGGCTATTATACCACATTTTGTTTCAGCAAGGAAAATAGTTGCCATATCTGGCTGACTTGCTAGTATGCTTGAATCTCAGCAATGTATAGAAAAAGAGCAGCCCCCTTAGAGACTGCTCTTTAAGCCGATTGAGTTACTTTTGCTCCTCTGGCCCAATGACCCGCATTACGTTTTGTGCTGTTGATTTCATTTTGTACCAGATCCAATCAAATACTTCATTAATTTCATTAATTTGACCAGTGACTTGTCCGGCAGAAGCAGTCAACTGTTCCCCATTGACGACGGTGACATTTCCATCAACCTTGCCTTCTACAATCAGCTTGCCATTTTTGACAGTGACATCACCCTTTACGGTTTCCCCTTTAGGTACGGTCACTGTATCATTTTCAACGACGAGATTCGGCTGCTTTGACACACTGAAATTATGATCGGTATTCCAGCTCGTAAACAGACTGCCTCCCATCAAAATGAGAAAGAGGGCAGCGGCTACCATCAGCGGGTGAGCTTTGATCCATCTTTGAACCGACACACGCTTTTTCTCCTTTGGAAGACCTGCCATCACCTTTGCAGTGAAATCAGATGGTGCTTCTATATGAGATGTACTCTGCACTAGCGCGATGGATTTCTCAATTTGTTGAAAATGAGTACGGCACTCCTCACACGATTGCAGATGGCTTTTTAATTCTTTTTCGTCTTGGGGCTCAATGTCCCCGTCTAAATACTGATGCATAAGCTGGACGATTCTATCTTGACAGCTCATCAAAATCACCTCACTCAAAGGTCTCTCAACTGTTTCCGGAGAGCCTCTCTACCCCTGTGTATTCTCGTTTTCACCGTACCAACTGGTATATTCAGAATCTCACTAATTTCTTTTAACGAGAGTTCATCAATATACTTTAATACGATGACCGAACGATATTTGTCGGGTAACCTTAGAATTTTTTGCTGAATGGTACTCGATAATTCAAGAGATACCACCTCATCTTCTGGCAAAATGCCATCAGCAGCAATTTGAGAATACATATTTAATCCTTCTGTTCCTGCCACCTCTGCATCTAAATAATAATCCGGCTTTTTTTTGCGAATACGGTCGATGGTCAGGTTGGTTGCAATGCGGTACAGCCACGTGGAAAACTTACGATTCACATCAAAGCTTTCGATATTCACATAGGCTCGAATAAACGCCTCCTGCGCAATATCCTCCGCTTCGTGTGCATTCCCAAGCATACGGTAGCACAGCTGATAAATTTTGTCTTTATACAGGTCTACGATGTCTGCAAATGCGTTCTGGTCGCCTTTTTTCACTTGCTTAATTCTCTTTTTAATCATTGTGTCCATAGTATATTCAACCTCTGCCTTCACCGGTCTTTATGTATACGAACCTCTTTCCAAAAGGTTTCATTCTCCTCTAAAAAATAGTGTAACAAATTTTTGACAGTGTGTTACGCTTATCAACCGGTAAAAACCTTAACATATCCTTAAATTTTCCCAAAACAAAAAAGAACGGGAACAAGTCCCGCTCTACAATAGCTTTTCACCCATTAACGATCCAATTAACGCAACAGCCGCTTCTGCTGTTTTGTTTTTCTCATCTAAAACCGGATTTACTTCCACAAATTCAGCAGACGTTAAAATACCCGCCTCCTCTAAAAGCTCCATTGCGAGATGACTCTCCCGGTAACTAATGCCGCCTGCTACCGGAGTACCTACACCAGGGCATTCCGCTGGATCTAGCCCGTCTAAATCAAGTGATAGATGGACACCATCTGTTCTTTCCTTTAGATAGGCAATGGCTTCCTCCATCACCCTTGTCATCCCTAAACGATCAATTTCATGCATCGTATACACTTTAATACCTTTTTCCCGAATCAATGCCCGCTCTCCTTCATCTAAGGATCGAGCACCAATTATAACGACATTTTCAGGCTTCAATTTAGGCGAATAACCACCAATGTTCGTTAAATCTGCATGCCCAAAACCGAGACTGACAGCAAGCGGCATGCCATGAATATTTCCAGAAGGAGAGGTTTCCTCCGTATTCAAATCCCCGTGTGCATCATACCAAATGACACCTAAGTTTTCATAATGCTTGGCTACCCCAGCAAGTGTGCCAATCGCAATGCTGTGATCACCGCCTAAAATGAGCGGAAACGAACCAGATTGCACAATACTGTCAACCTTCTCAGCAAGCAGTTGATTTGCACCAGCATTCTCCGTCAAATTTTTCAGCTTTTCACTTGTATATAAACCTTTCTCATCATCTCTTTGTTCAACTGGAATATCTCCAAGATCCTCCACATCAAATGAGAGCGTTTCCAATTTTTCTTTTACGCCTGCACAACGAATCGCACTCGGGCCCATATCGACGCCCCTTCTTGTTTGACCCAAGTCCATTGGAACTCCAATAATCGTGACCTTCTTTTGCTCTCCCATATGTACATCCCCTTTCCGTTCATGCTTATATTTTACTTTCTTGATGCCTTCTGACTCAACTCGACAACATTTTGAATAGTTATACAGTCCCTCTGCCAACATAAAAAAAAACACCTTTTTCAAAAAGGTGTCTTAACTGGGCTAGCTGGATTCGAACCAACGCATGACGGAGTCAAAGTCCGTTGCCTTACCGCTTGGCTATAGCCCAAAAATGGTGGAGGGGGACGGATTCGAACCGCCGAACCCGGAGGGAGCGGATTTACAGTCCGCCGCGTTTAGCCACTTCGCTACCCCTCCACATATGGAATTGATAAAGAAAAAACAGTGCCGGCAAGAGGACTTGAACCCCCAACCTACTGATTACAAGTCAGTTGCTCTACCAGTTGAGCTACACCGGCATATGGTGGAGGATGACGGGCTCGAACCGCCGACCCTCTGCTTGTAAGGCAGATGCTCTCCCAGCTGAGCTAATCCTCCACATCATGGTGACCCGTACGGGATTCGAACCCGTGTTACCGCCGTGAAAGGGCGGTGTCTTAACCGCTTGACCAACGGGCCAGTTTGTCAAGTTTGTTGTTTCCGTGAAGCTGACAAAAGTTATTATATACAGGTTGTCCCCCTTTTGTAAAGGGGATTTTTATTTTTTTTATTTTCTAACTATTTACTCCCTATTCGTTCAACAATTTGACTGAAATATAATTTCAATATTCAAATATAATATTGAAATTTCATATCATACTCAATATACTGAAAATGAAGAAATAAGGAGGTATGTCACATGCAGCCATCTCAACTGCGTTCTTTGACAACAGAATCAAGAAACCCCAACACAATGGGAATTTCTCAAGCAGATCCGCTTGAAATACTCCAGATGATCAATGAAGAAGATATGAAGGTCGCTCAAGCAGTCAACCTTGTACTTCCACATGTCAAAACAGCAAGTGACTTTGCTTATGAATCCATCTCAAATGGAGGCAGACTCATTTATTTAGGCGCCGGAACAAGCGGCAGAATTGGCGTAATGGATGCTGTCGAATGTCCCCCAACCTATAGCGTCTCACCTGATGTCATTGTTGGCATCATGGCAGGCGGAGACTCAGCTTTTTCTCAAGCTGCCGAAGATGTGGAAGACAGTGAAGAAGCCGGCAAACAGGATTTAGTACACATCCACCTGACATCAAAAGATACAGTCGTCGGTATTGCCGCAAGCGGCAGGACACCTTATATCATCGGCGCTTTAAACTATGCAAAGTCGATTGGAGCTAAAACAGTAGCACTCAGCTGCAATGAACAAGCAGAAATTAGCGAGCTTGCAGATTGCGCCATTGAGGTCATTGTAGGACCAGAAGCCATCACTGGGTCAACAAGAATGAAAGCAGCATCCGCTCATAAAATGATTTTAAATATGCTTTCCACGTCTGTCATGATTAGACAAGGCAAAGTATATGAAAACCTGATGGTTGATGTAAAAGTCAGCAATCATAAATTAAAAGAACGCGCCATCACCATCATTCAACATGTGACCAACGCTTCCTACGAACAAGCCGTGAAGACTCTTGAAGCAGCAGACTTAGAAGTCAAAACGGCCATCGTCATGCTCCAAACAAACACAGACAAGAAAACAGCCAAAGATTTACTCAACAAAACGAATGGCCATATTGACAAAGCGATCTCACGTTATCAATCCTAAAGGAGGCAGAGCTCATGTCAGCAGGTGGACTTACCCTACTACACACAATCAAATCAAAGCTTCCCCAATCTGAAAAAATCATTGCAGACTATATCCTTGCCCATCCTGACAAAGTCATTAAAAGCACAGTACACGAAATCAGTCAGGCAGCCGGCGCAAGCAGCTCTGCAGTCATCCGTCTTTGTAAATCTCTCGGGCTGGATGGCTATCACGATTTAAAAATGCGGATCGCTGGAGACTTGATGCATGACGATAAACAAGGCTACAGAGATATCGAACAAGATGAACCGCTTCAATCCATTATTCAAAAAACAGCAGGAAACTCAATTCAATCGATCAAGGACACCGCTTCTATTTTAAATCCAGAAGCTTTAGAAAAGGCTGTTCAATTACTGCTGCATGCAAATCAAATTCATTTTATCGGAGTTGGTGCATCTGGCATCGTCGCAGCTGATGCCCAGCAGAAATTTCTCAGAATTAACTATGCAGCGACAGCCTTCACTGACATGCACATTGCATCTACGGTCATTGCAAATGCGGGAGAGAATGACATTATGTTTGGTATCTCCTTTTCAGGAGAAACGTTAGACATCATTCAAGCCCTTCAGCTTGCAAAAGACAACCAAGTGAAAACCATTGCTTTAACACATCCAGGTCATACAAGCGTTTCTGCTTTATGTGATGTTCACCTATCGACGTCCGGTTCCAATGAAGCACCTTTTCGCAGTGCTGCCACTTCCTCTAGAATGGCACAGCTCTACTTAATTGATGTCTTGTTCCTCAGTTTAGCTTCTCGTCAATATGAAGAGACAGCGCAATATATTGACAAGACAAGGCATGCCATCCGCTCCATGAAACGAAAATCAAAGGGGGATTCAACATGAGTCATCAAAAGAAATATCAGCAGTTGGCGAAAGATATTCTTTCACTCTGTGGTGGTTCTGAAAATATCTCTTCCCATACACATTGTATGACAAGGCTCCGAATTACACCGATCGACAATGAAAAAGTTCACATCACAGCAATCAAAGAACTCGATGGCGTCATTGGCGTCGTCGAAGCAGAAACGCTTCAAATCATTTTAGGCACTGGCGTTGTCAACCAAGTATCAAGTGCGTTTGAAGAGCTGCTAAATGCCTCTGGCTCTTATGATTTAAACAACGAAGCACAAAAAAACAAGCAAGCCATTTCACAAAAGAACCGCACACCGTTCAAGCTGTTCTTACGTCGGATTGCCAGCATTTTCATTCCAATTATTCCGGCACTAGTTGCCTCAGGTCTGATTACCGGAATAACAAAAGCAATTGTGCAAGCAGGCTGGCTTGACGAAAAATCTCAAGCTGCGATTATTTTAACGGTTATCGGTTCTGGACTTTTCGCTTATCTCGGGATATTAGTCGGAACAAATGCCGCAAAGGAATTTGGAGGCTCTCCTGCATTAGGCGCATTAGCTGGTATCCTCATTATTAACCCAGCCTCCGCAGACATTATGTTATTTGGCACAAATATTCTACCAGGCAGAGGCGGACTCATCGGTGTTCTTCTAGCCGCCATCTTTATGGCACTTGTGGAAACCCGAATTAGACGCTTCGTCCCGCAATCACTTGATATCATCGTCACACCAACCATCACACTGCTCATTACAGGCATTTTCACGTACGTTGTCTTCATGCCAGTCGGCGGATTTATATCTGATGCCATCACCTCAGGACTGACTTATCTATTGAATATGGGCGGAATTTTCGCAGGATTTGTTCTTGGTGCTACCTTCCTCCCACTTGTTGTAACAGGACTTCACCAAGGGCTGACACCAATTCATATGGAACTCATCAATTCAATTGGAGATGACCCGCTTCTGCCAATTCTCGCTATGGGCGGTGCAGGACAGGTCGGCGCTGCATTCGCCATTTATATGAAAACAAAAAAGAAAAAGCTCAAAAGAGCCATCGCTGGCGGACTTCCTTCAGGGATGCTGGGGATTGGCGAACCACTCATTTTCGGTGTCACACTCCCGCTGGGACGACCATTTCTCACCGCTTGTCTTGGTGCAGGAATCGGCGGCGCATTTCAAGCCTACTTCCAAATTGCGACGAAAGCCATCGGGGTATCCGGTCTTCCATTAACCTTTATTGTTCACACACATCAAATGCTTCTTTACTTAATTGGACTATTTATCGCATATGTTGCTGGATTTTTCTTCACATACTTATTTGGATTTCATGATGATATGGCTGTTGAATTCGAGGATCACAATCAATAAGGAGGTTTAGACCTTGAAGAAATGTTTTCTTTTGATCACATGTCTGCTCATGCTCCTTGGGTTACCAGTACAAACATTTGCAACTAGCTCCCATCCTGTATCGTCTTTGTCTAAAACAGCACCTGAAGAATATCCCGTTTTAAAAAAAGCAAAACGACCGGAACAAGTAGGTTTTTCTTCCAGGCAGCTGAGGAAGGTTGATCAAATGATTCAAAATGACATCAAAGCAGGATTTCCAGGAGCCGCTCTCATCATTATCAAGGACGGAAAGATCGTCCATCAAAAAGCCTATGGCTATCGGCAAAAATACGATGGCACAACAGAGCTCAAATCGTATAAAAAAATGAAAAAGGATACACTATTCGATTTGGCATCCAATACAAAAATGTATGCGACCAACTATGCCCTGCAAAAGCTTGTCTACGAGAAAAAACTTGATGTCAACGAAAAAATACAGACCATCCTTCCAGATTTTCAGGATGAACCTGATGCAAAAGTAACCGGTAAAGACCAGCTCAGGGTAAAAGATCTTCTCACCCATTCTGCGGGTCTCCCTTCCAGTGTTTTATTTTATAGCAAAGAATCAGCTGGCTCTTTTTATTCTCAAGACAGAAAAACAACGATGAAATGGCTGCCAAAGGTACCGCTGCAATACAAGCCAGGTACTCAGCACATTTATAGTGACATTGATTACATGCTGCTAGGCATGATCATCGAGAAGAAAACAGGCATGCCTCTTGATCAATATGTCGAGTCAACGATTTATCGGCCGCTAGGTCTCAAACATACAATGTTCAATCCACTGCAAAAAGGGTTCAAGCCGAAGCATTTTGCAGCAACTGAACGTTTAGGCAATTCACGAGACGGTGTCATCGATTTTGAAAACATCCGACGGTACACCCTGCTAGGTGAAGTACACGACGAGAAAGCATATTACTCAATGGCAGGTATCTCCGGCCACGCTGGACTTTTCTCGAATACCTCAGACATGGCCGTGCTGCTTCAGCTGATGCTTAATAAAGGAGGCTATGGAAAAACAACCATCTTTGATCAGGCTTCTATCGATCTCTTTACAGCCTCATCTGATACGAACCCAACTTACGGGCTAGGCTGGCGGAAAAACGGTCATACTGACATGGAATGGATGTTTGGAAAATATGCAAGTAACGAAGCCTATGGGCATACTGGCTGGACCGGCACCATGACGTTGATTGATCCTAAACACAATTTAGGTGTCGTGTTGCTGACGAATAAGAAACATTCACCCGTTGTTTCACCAGAAACAAATCCTAATCAATTTGAAGGTGACCTGTTCCCAACTGGTACTTATGGAAGCATCATGACCGCAATCTACGAATCTTTTCAGTAAAAGGAGGAATTCGATGTTGAAAGCTCTCTTCCCCGCTGCACTGGTTTTAGCCCTGCTAACCTCTTCCATTCCAACGGAAAAGGTTAGCTCTGCCTCTCTGCCAACCGCTAAACAAATGGTTCAAGACATGTCACTGGATGAAAAGATAGGTCAAATGCTCATGCCGGACTTTCGCAATTGGCAAACAAAAGATGAATCCGCACCTACAGGCTTCACAAAGATGAATAACGAAGTATCTCACCTAGTAGAAAAATATCATCTAGGCGGTGTCATCTTATTTGCCGAGAATGTCGTTGATACAAAACAAACCGTGAAACTAACCCATGAATTTCAAAAAGCATCACCAAACATTCCTTTACTCATTTCCATTGATCAAGAAGGCGGAATCGTCACAAGGTTACAAAAGGGAACACATTTCCCAGGAAATATGTCGATTGGTGCCTCTAGAAGCAAAAAAAATGCATATGACACAGGAAAAATCATCGGAAAAGAATTAAACGCCTTAGGCATCAATACAAACTTCTCTCCTGTGCTTGATGTGAATAATAACCCAAACAACCCCGTCATTGGTGTTCGTTCCTTTAGCTCTGATCCTGCTCTTGTCTCTAGACTTGGCCTTCAAACCATGAAAGGACTTCAAAAGGAAAAGACCATTTCCACACTAAAACATTTCCCGGGACATGGTGATACAGCCGTCGATAGTCACTACGGCTTGCCGCTCGTAGAGCATGACCTAGATCGTTTAAAAAAGGTTGAGCTGTATCCGTTCCAACAAGCGATCAATGCTGGTGCAGATATGGTCATGACCGCTCATGTGCAATTTCCTGCCATTGATGACACAACGTATCGAAGCAAAAAAGATGGCGAGGACATCATGGTTCCAGCAACCTTATCAAAAAAAGTCATCACACACTTATTAAAAGAAGAGATGGGCTTTCAAGGTGTTGTTGTGACAGACGCTCTAAATATGAAAGCGATTGCAGATAATTTCGGACAGGAAGAAGCCGTCGTGATGGCCATTAAAGCAGGCGTCGACATCGCTCTCATGCCAGCACCAGTCACCTCATTAAAAACAGAGAAAAACCTAGAGAATGTATTCAATGCTGTCAAACAAGCGATTTTAAAGAAAGAGATTCCGATGTCGCAGATCAACGAATCTGTCGAAAAAATTCTTCAATTGAAAATCAAACGCGGCATTATTTCCTCCAAAAAACCAATCAATCTTGAGAAAAAAATCAAAAAAGCCACTCAAGTCGTTGGGAAAAAGTCGCACCTTAAAGCAGAACAAAAAATGGCACGTGAAGGGATCACCCTGCTTAAAAACAACAAAAAAACCTTACCTTTCAAGCCTAAAAAGAATGACAAAATCGTGGTCATGGCACCTTACGAAGATCAGACAAAAGCAATGTCTGTCACAGTCGAATCTCTCATGAAACAAAAAAAGATCAAGCCTGTAAGCATCCAGTCATATGCTTTTGCGGATAAAACGTTCACCAAAGATACAGCCAAACTGATTCAAGAAGCTGACTATGTCATCACTGGCTCTTACGTTGTCCAAAATGATCCAGCAGTGAATGATGGCGTAATTGATGACAATGTCCAGGATCCGAAAAAATGGGCAACCGCCTTTCCTCGTGCTGTCATGAAAGAAGCAGCAGCACAAAACAAAAAAATGGTCATCATGAGTCTTAGAAATCCTTATGATGCGGCAAATTTTGAAGAAGCCGATGCCTTACTAGCTGTGTACGGTTTTAAAGGCTACTCAAACGGACAATTCAATCAGCCAAATATTCCTGCTGGACTAGAAGTGATATTTGGAGCTGCATCACCTAAAGGGAAACTGCCAGTTGATATCCCATCTGTCACTCATCCAAATCAAACCCTTTACCCATTCGGCTATGGCCTCAACTTGAAAGGGAAACAGATCAAATAGGAGGGATTCTCTTGAAGAAAACAGTCAGTTTCATACTCGCAAGCTTTCTCATGATGAGCACATTGACCGCTGCCTCTCCCGCAGAAGAACGAACAGTCACAAAAGGGAAAAAAGCATCAGTCAAAACAGGGATCGAAACACTACTCTCAAGCAATCTTTCATGGCTAAAAGGGAAAAGAGTTGGTCTCATTACAAACCCGACTGGCATCGATGCAAATATGAAAAGCAGTGTCGATCTCCTTTTTGAACATCCAAATATCAAGCTCACTGCTTTATATGGACCTGAACACGGCGTACGCGGCGATGCACAAGCAGGAGAAGGCGTCGAATCCTATACCGATGAAAAAACAGGGCTTCCTGTTTACTCTCTTTATGGAAAAACAAGAAAACCAACTCCTGAAATGCTGAAAAATGTAGATGTCCTGCTGTTTGATATTCAAGACGTTGGTACTCGTTATTACACCTATATTTACACGATGGCCTATGCGATGGAAGCCGCTAAAGAAAACAACATTCCCTTTGTTGTCCTAGACCGCCCAAATCCCATTGGCGGACTAAAAGTAGAAGGACCTGTTTTAGAGCCTGAACACGCCTCATTTGTAGGGCTCTATCCCATCCCATTAAGACATGGAATGACTACTGGTGAGCTTGCAAAACTGTTTAACAAAGAGTTTCATATCAATGCTGATGTAACAGTCATCAAAATGAAAAATTGGAAGCGGTCCATGACATTCGATGATACAAAGCTGCCGTTCGTCCTTCCTTCTCCTAACATGCCAACAGTGGATAGTACCTTTGTATATCCTGCCACAGGATTAATTGAAGGCACAAATGTCTCTGAAGGCAGAGGAACGACAAAACCATTCGAGCTCATTGGTGCACCATATATCAATAGCAGCGAGCTGGCAGATCATTTAAATAAGCTAAAACTAAAAGGCGTTCAATTTAGACCTGTGTCATTCACCCCCACATTTTCTAAACATGCCGGTACACTATCTCATGGTGTGCAGTTATACGTCACAGACCGCTCATCCTTCGAAGCGGTGAAAACGGGGTTATCCATTATCAAAGCAATACATGATTTATACCCTAATGACTTTGAGTTCCTTCAAACAGGCAGCTTTGATAAACTCATCGGGAATGGCTGGATGAAAGAAGAAATCAATAAAGGAACTTCCGTCAAACATATGATGAAACGCTATCATCACGACCTCAAAACATTCGAAAAGAAACGAAAAAAATATCTCATCTATTAAGATCACAAAAAAACCTCCATCTATCAAAGGATGGAGGTTTTTTCATGAGAAAGATTTGGTCACAGCAGGTGCTTTCAGCTCAAAACGATTGAGTAAGAAACCAAACAAGGCAGCAAGCACTTGCTGAAACAGCATGCCAATCACCACAGGAACAGCGACAGCAGGCGGGAAAAAGCTAATGGCAAGCACAGCCCCCGCACTAATGTTTCTCATACCGCCCGTATACACGATGGCCACAATCTCTCCTTGAGTACATTTCATCGTCTTTCCAATCAACCATGCAAACGCATATCCGCTCATCGCAATGAGAAACACAGTCGCTGCCTTGCTAAAAAATGCGGCATCCAGTTCACGCAAGTATGGCGCAACAACAGAACTGTTAATCGACACCACTACAAACAAGCCTATTTTTGAAAAAGGTGACAGTGTCTGACTAATCATTTTTGTCACAGCAGGCTTTGCATATTGACGAACGAGCATCCCTAAAATAGATGGAAGCACCACCATCCCAAACAGCCCTTTCATGATCGCGGCCATGTCCATATGAACCTGTGTACCGGCCAAAAGTGACAAACTGGCTGGCACAATCAATGGCGAAAGCAATGTATCAATTAAAATAATGGATAACGTTAACCCAACATTCCCCTTATACATTGCCGCCCATATTAAACTAGAAACTCCTGTGGGAATCACCATTGCAAGTGTCAAACCGGTGATCGTCATAGCATCACCCGCAAATATGAGATGTCCCGCTGACCAAGCATAAAGAGGCATCAACACGTGCAAAATCATAAACGATAAAATCAAAGGCAATGGGTGCATCACTGTATGCTTTAAAGCCGAAAAAGTAGAAGACAAACTCCCTGCAAAGGTCATAACAGCAAATACCCATGGCACTAAAAACGTAAAATCCTTTAAATAGGCCGCCAATAAAACACCGAGTAACACACTAAAAGGTGTAATGAGCGGCATCATCCGGCCGAGTACTTGATTCAAACGCACAAGCATGCCGGCCACCTCCATCCCTTCACTTTCTTGCCTTTTCTATTGTAACAGACAGAAAGGCCTTTTTAAGAACCACTCACCTGTTTCATAAGCTTTTGACTTGATGTATCCATTCCAACTACGTCCACCTGGACGCCATTTGCTTGATACCTTTCCTTTATACGTTCTATCGCTGATACACCTGATTCATCCCATATACGTGCTTCAGACAAATCAATCACAACAGATTGGAGTTCTTTCCCCTGATGGAAAGCTTGGATCAAGTCAGTGACAGAAGCAAAGAAAATTTGTCCTTTAACTCGATATTCCCAAGTACCTGCCTGGCTTTCTTTAGACGTAATATGAAGCTTCGATATCTTTGCGACAAAGAATACCGCACTAAGCAGTACACCTGCAAAAACGCCTTTTGATAAATCATGAGTCAACACCACCGTCACGACCGTGACAACCATCACAATAGAATCTGTTTTCGGATTCTTTTTTAGCTGCTGAAAGGAACTCCAATCAAATGTGCCAATGGAAACCATGAACATCACAGCCACAAGAGCAGCCATCGGAATTTGAACCACGACATCACCTAGTACAAAAATCAGCACCATTAAAAAAGCACCCGCTACAAAGGTAGAAAGCCGGCCTCGTCCTCCTGCCTTCGTATTAATCACAGATTGGCCAATCATCGCACAACCAGCCATACCGCCAAAGAATCCCGCAACCACATTGGCAATCCCTTGACCTCTCGCTTCCTTGTTCTTATTACTAGACGTCTCTGTCATATCATCGACAATCTGTGCGGTTAAAAGAGACTCAAGTAAACCAACCATCGCAAGTGCTAAAGAATAAGGAAAAATGATAGCAAGTGTTTCCCAGCTAAACGGAACTTGAGGAATCAGAAAAACAGGCAAAGAACTAGGAAGCTCTCCCATATCTCCAACTGTTCTAACATCAATATGTCCAAATACAGCCAATATCGTCATTACAATAATGGCAATGAGTGGGGAAGGTATCACCTTTATCACCATAGGCAATAAATAAATGATCAGCAGGGCACCACCTGTCATCATATACATGGCTAATGATTCCCCAACGAAATGTGGAAGCTGAGCCATGAAGATCATAATAGCCAACGCATTGACAAAGCCAACCATGACGGACCTCGGAATAAATTTCATCAAACGAGATACTCGGCACAATCCGAACACAATTTGAATCAAACCCGTCAAAATCGTAGCTGCAAACAAATATTGCAACCCATGATCAGCAACCAAGTGAACCATGACGAGAGCCATAGCCCCTGTTGCAGCCGAAATCATGCCTGGGCGTCCACCAACAAACGAAATCACAATCGCAATACAAAACGATGCATACAACCCGACTTTCGGATCAACGCCCGCAATAATCGAAAACGCAATAGCTTCAGGAATTAAAGCCAGTGCGACTAATATACCCGCAAGAACGTCCTGACGTACATGTCCAAACCATTCTTGCTTTGCAAATAAATCTTTCAAACCATCTACTCCTTTTTATATACATTCCGTACATGGAAAAAGAAGATCAACTATACCTGGAGATGAAGAAAGGAAAAACAAACGATACTTCACTTTCGGGGGAAAAGAGGAACGTACAGAGTCTTTTGATATAGAGGATATCACTTTAGTAAGAATAAAAGAAAGAGACTGAAGAATCAAGAACAAAAAGAAGGAGATAAGTAAAAAAGCGATGCAACAATGCTGTGCAAGCCGTTTTATTCGCTTTCCTAAAGTCATCAGTCTATTGATCATCGAGCAGTTCAATATATATGTAAACAAACAAAAAAAGCCTTCTCATCATCGAGAAACCTTGTCATATCAACATATAGAGGAAAGCTTCCAAGCGGGCTCGAACCGCTGACCTCTTCCTTACCATGGAAGTGCTCTACCTACTGAGCTATGGAAGCATGGCTCCGCAGGTAGGACTCGAACCTACGACCGATCGGTTAACAGCCGATAGCTCTACCACTGAGCTACTGCGGAATGATAAAGTAACTTCTTCCATTGGAAGGATATAAATAAAAAGCTTGGCGGCGTCCTACTCTCACAGGGGGAAACCCCCAACTACCATCGGCGCTGAAGAGCTTAACTTCCGTGTTCGGTATGGGAACGGGTGTGACCTCTTCGCTATCGCCACCAAACCTGATGGAGAGAATGTTCTCTCAAAACTAGATAACAATATTCAAACTTCACATTAGAATATAGGTTAAGTCCTCGATCTATTAGTATCTGTCAGCTCCACGTGTCACCACGCTTCCACCTCAGACCTATCAACCTGATCATCTTTCAGGGATCTTACTTCCTTGCGGAATGGGAAATCTCATCTTGAGGGGGGCTTCATGCTTAGATGCTTTCAGCACTTATCCCGTCCGCACATAGCTACCCAGCGATGCCCTTGGCAGAACAACTGGTACACCAGCGGTGCGTCCATCCCGGTCCTCTCGTACTAAGGACAGCTCCTCTCAAATTTCCTGCGCCCGCGACGGATAGGGACCGAACTGTCTCACGACGTTCTGAACCCAGCTCGCGTACCGCTTTAATGGGCGAACAGCCCAACCCTTGGGACCGACTACAGCCCCAGGATGCGATGAGCCGACATCGAGGTGCCAAACCTCCCCGTCGATGTGGACTCTTGGGGGAGATAAGCCTGTTATCCCCGGGGTAGCTTTTATCCGTTGAGCGATGGCCCTTCCATGCGGAACCACCGGATCACTAAGCCCGACTTTCGTCCCTGCTCGACTTGTAGGTCTCGCAGTCAAGCTCCCTTGTGCCTTTACACTCTGCGAATGATTTCCAACCATTCTGAGGGAACCTTTGGGCGCCTCCGTTACATTTTAGGAGGCGACCGCCCCAGTCAAACTGCCCACCTGACACTGTCTCCCTGCCCGATAAGGGCAGCGGGTTAGAAGGTCAATACAGCCAGGGTAGTATCCCACCGATGCCTCCACCGAAGCTAGCGCTCCGGTTTCCAAGGCTCCTACCTATCCTGTACAAGCTGTACCAACATTCAATATCAGGCTGCAGTAAAGCTCCACGGGGTCTTTCCGTCCTGTCGCGGGTAACCTGCATCTTCACAGGTACTATAATTTCACCGAGTCTCTCGTTGAGACAGTGCCCAGATCGTTGCGCCTTTCGTGCGGGTCGGAACTTACCCGACAAGGAATTTCGCTACCTTAGGACCGTTATAGTTACGGCCGCCGTTTACTGGGGCTTCAATTCGCACCTTCGCTTACGCTAAGCGCTCCTCTTAACCTTCCAGCACCGGGCAGGCGTCAGCCCCTATACTTCGCCTTACGGCTTCGCAGAGACCTGTGTTTTTGCTAAACAGTCGCCTGGGCCTATTCACTGCGGCTTCTCGGGGCTTTAACACCCTAAGAAGCACCCCTTCTCCCGAAGTTACGGGGTCATTTTGCCGAGTTCCTTAACGAGAGTTCTCTCGATCACCTTAGGATTCTCTCCTCGCCTACCTGTGTCGGTTTGCGGTACGGGCACCTCTCACCTCGCTAGAGGCTTTTCTTGGCAGTGTGGAATCAGGAACTTCGCTACTAAATTTCGCTCGCCATCACAGCTCAGCCTTTACGGGAAACGGATTTGCCTATTTCCCAGCCTAACTGCTTGGACGCGGATATCCAATACCGCGCTTACCCTATCCTCCTGCGTCCCCCCATTGCTCAAATGGTGAGGAGGTGGTACAGGAATATCAACCTGTTGTCCATCGCCTACGCCTTTCGGCCTCGGCTTAGGTCCCGACTAACCCTGAGCGGACGAGCCTTCCTCAGGAAACCTTAGGCATTCGGTGGACGGGATTCTCACCCGTCTTTCGCTACTCATACCGGCATTCTCACTTCTAAGCGCTCCACCAGTCCTTCCGGTCTGGCTTCACAGCCCTTAGAACGCTCTCCTACCACTGTTCGTAAGAACAGTCCGCAGCTTCGGTGATACGTTTAGCCCCGGTACATTTTCGGCGCAGAGTCACTCGACCAGTGAGCTATTACGCACTCTTTAAATGGTGGCTGCTTCTAAGCCAACATCCTGGTTGTCTAAGCAACTCCACATCCTTTTCCACTTAACGTATACTTTGGGACCTTAGCTGGCGGTCTGGGCTGTTTCCCTTTCGACTACGGATCTTATCACTCGCAGTCTGACTCCCAAGGATAAGTCATCGGCATTCGGAGTTTGACTGAATTCGGTAACCCGGTAGGGGCCCCTAGTCCAATCAGTGCTCTACCTCCGAGACTCTTACCTTGAGGCTAGCCCTAAAGCTATTTCGGAGAGAACCAGCTATCTCCAGGTTCGATTGGCATTTCACCCCTACCCACACCTCATCCCCGCACTTTTCAACGTGCGTGGGTTCGGGCCTCCATTCAGTGTTACCTGAACTTCACCCTGGACATGGGTAGATCACCTGGTTTCGGGTCTACGACCACGTACTCATGCGCCCTATTCAGACTCGCTTTCGCTGCGGCTCCGCATCTTCTGCTTAACCTTGCACGGGATCGTAACTCGCCGGTTCATTCTACAAAAGGCACGCCATCACCCGTTAACGGGCTCTGACTACTTGTAGGCACACGGTTTCAGGATCTATTTCACTCCCCTTCCGGGGTGCTTTTCACCTTTCCCTCACGGTACTGGTTCACTATCGGTCACTAGGGAGTATTTAGCCTTGGGAGATGGTCCTCCCGGATTCCGACGGAATTTCACGTGTTCCGCCGTACTCAGGATCCACTCTGGAGAGAACAACATTTCAGTTACAGGGCTGTTACCTTCTTTGGCGGGCCTTTCCAGACCTCTTCGCTTATATCGTTCCTTTGTAACTCCGTATAGAGTGTCCTACAACCCCAAGAGGCAAGCCTCTTGGTTTGGGCTGTTCCCGTTTCGCTCGCCGCTACTCAGGGAATCGCATTTGCTTTCTCTTCCTCCGGGTACTTAGATGTTTCAGTTCCCCGGGTATGCCTTCTCATACTCTATGTATTCAAGTATGGATACTACTCCATTACGAGCAGTGGGTTTCCCCATTCGGAAATCTCCGGATCAAAGCTTGCTTACAGCTCCCCGAAGCATATCGGTGTTCGTCCCGTCCTTCATCGGCTCCTAGTGCCAAGGCATCCACCGTGCGCCCTTTCTAACTTAACCATTTCTTACTTTAGAAAGAATCACTATGTGTGATGAACTTTGCATTGCATTCAATGTGAATGTATTACTTATTGTTATCTAGTTTTCAAAGAACAATCCTGTCTCGCTAGAGACATGTTTTGAAGGAATGATCCTTCAAAACTAAACAAGACGAAAACGTACGCTGCTCCATATATCCTTAGAAAGGAGGTGATCCAGCCGCACCTTCCGATACGGCTACCTTGTTACGACTTCACCCCAATCATCTGCCCCACCTTCGGCGGCTGGCTCCATAAAGGTTACCTCACCGACTTCGGGTGTTGCAAACTCTCGTGGTGTGACGGGCGGTGTGTACAAGGCCCGGGAACGTATTCACCGCGGCATGCTGATCCGCGATTACTAGCGATTCCAGCTTCACGCAGTCGAGTTGCAGACTGCGATCCGAACTGAGAACAGATTTATGGGATTGGCTAAACCTTGCGGTCTTGCAGCCCTTTGTTCTGTCCATTGTAGCACGTGTGTAGCCCAGGTCATAAGGGGCATGATGATTTGACGTCATCCCCACCTTCCTCCGGTTTGTCACCGGCAGTCACCTTAGAGTGCCCAACTGAATGCTGGCAACTAAGATCAAGGGTTGCGCTCGTTGCGGGACTTAACCCAACATCTCACGACACGAGCTGACGACAACCATGCACCACCTGTCACTCTGTCCCCGAAGGGAAAGCCCTATCTCTAGGGTTGTCAGAGGATGTCAAGACCTGGTAAGGTTCTTCGCGTTGCTTCGAATTAAACCACATGCTCCACCGCTTGTGCGGGCCCCCGTCAATTCCTTTGAGTTTCAGTCTTGCGACCGTACTCCCCAGGCGGAGTGCTTAATGCGTTAGCTGCAGCACTAAGGGGCGGAAACCCCCTAACACTTAGCACTCATCGTTTACGGCGTGGACTACCAGGGTATCTAATCCTGTTCGCTCCCCACGCTTTCGCTCCTCAGCGTCAGTTACAGACCAGAGAGTCGCCTTCGCCACTGGTGTTCCTCCACATCTCTACGCATTTCACCGCTACACGTGGAATTCCACTCTCCTCTTCTGCACTCAAGTTTCCCAGTTTCCAATGACCCTCCCCGGTTGAGCCGGGGGCTTTCACATCAGACTTAAGAAACCGCCTGCGAGCCCTTTACGCCCAATAATTCCGGACAACGCTTGCCACCTACGTATTACCGCGGCTGCTGGCACGTAGTTAGCCGTGGCTTTCTGGTTAGGTACCGTCAAGGTGCGAGCAGTTACTCTCGCACTTGTTCTTCCCTAACAACAGAGCTTTACGATCCGAAAACCTTCATCACTCACGCGGCGTTGCTCCGTCAGACTTTCGTCCATTGCGGAAGATTCCCTACTGCTGCCTCCCGTAGGAGTCTGGGCCGTGTCTCAGTCCCAGTGTGGCCGATCACCCTCTCAGGTCGGCTACGCATCGTCGCCTTGGTGAGCCATTACCCCACCAACTAGCTAATGCGCCGCGGGTCCATCTGTAAGTGACAGCCGAAACCGTCTTTCATCCTTGAACCATGCGGTTCAAGGAACTATCCGGTATTAGCTCCGGTTTCCCGGAGTTATCCCAGTCTTACAGGCAGGTTACCCACGTGTTACTCACCCGTCCGCCGCTAACATCCGGGAGCAAGCTCCCTTCTGTCCGCTCGACTTGCATGTATTAGGCACGCCGCCAGCGTTCGTCCTGAGCCAGGATCAAACTCTCCGAAAAAATACAAAACCGAAGTTTTGCTTTTCGCCAGTTTGACTGACTACCTATGAAATTTCATAGGATTTTTTTATAAAAACTCGAATTAACAGGTACGTTTTGTCTTGTTTAGTTTTCAAAGATCATCTCCGCCGTTCTTAGCGGCTTTAATAATATAACATTTCGCTTCATCTTATGTCAACAACTTTTTTCAAGTTTATTTCCCGAAGCGTTTTGTGTTTGTCACTGTGTGTCAGCGACGATTAATAATATATCACGAAAACATTCTCTCGGTCAACGCCTTTTCGAAACTTTTTTTGAAATAGTTTTATTAAGCATCTTAAACCCTTGTTCTGCATACAATCAAGTAACAATCTTGGACAAGGCAGGAGTGTTTGAATTGAGTCGATTATATGTGTTGCCTATTAAACGGCTGAAGCAAGTTGTCATTATTCTTGTAGCAGCCCTTGCAGCCGCAACCTTTTTTTATGTACAAAAGGCACCGCCGCTGTCGGTATTTAAAACTGAACATGGACCCCGAGCCATTTATAAAGGAGAGACTTCATCAAAACATGTCTCTCTCACTTTTAATATTGGCTGGGGGGATGAGAAGGCTGTTCCTATTTTAAATGTCCTTCGAGAGTACGGTATAAAGAACGCCACTTTCTTTCTGTCTGCTTCTTGGGCTGAGCGTCATCCTGATATCGTGAAACAAATTAGGGAGGACGGCCATCAAATTGGAAGCCTCGGCTATGCTTATAAAAATTATAGCCAGCTTGAAGATAGTGAAATCAAGCAAGATCTTGTCCGTGCACAAAATACATTTCAAAAGCTTGGACTAGATGACATTCAACTATTAAGACCGCCAACTGGACAGTTTAACGAAACAGCACTGAAAATTGCCACACAGTACGGTTATACCGTTGTTCATTACAGCATCAATTCACAGGATTGGCTGAATCCGGGTGTCGACCAAATTGTTCAAAATGTAAATGATCGAATGAAAAGCGGAGACATTGTTCTCCTTCACGCCTCAGATTCAGCAACCCAAACCGCTCAAGCCTTACCCGCTATTTTGAAACAAATAAAAGAAAAGCATTTAAAAAATGTGACAGTTGGCGAACTGATCTCCAACACGAAAACAAAGTCATCAGAAGTTAAGTAGCTTTCGCTTTTGAAAACCGCGGCATCGCTAACAGCTGAAACGCATTACAGCCTAATAGCGGGAACAGCATTAAATACAGCCAGTCCTCTTCATTGACTCTGAGCGCCGGGAACCATTCTAACGACGTGATGACGACCATGAGAAACATTGCAGAAACAAATGTTTTCTTAGAGGACTGCTGCTGTTTAAAATAAGCCACGATCAATGCAAACACACCGATAAAAACAGGCAGCCACAAGTATGGAAGAAATGAATCATTCTCCCCGAAAAACAAAAATCGCAAGTAAGCTAAATCAAACAGCACAAAAATCACAAGAAACAGCTGAATGGTATTCCATAAAGAATGTGACCGGAAAATCTCTAACGCAAACCGGTGCACCGTCAAGAAGACAACAAACCCCATCTGGCTAATGACACTAAAGATCATCCCTACACCAATGAACCAAAACAACACAGATGCGATCTCTAGAATTTCAAACGATATAAAAAGCTTCTGATATTTCCCCCACTCCAGCGCAAAGCCTACCACGCTTGTAATGACCGCTCCAACAGCTAGCACAGAGAAGAAAAAACGAACTAAATCCCGACTTTTCATTGAATTGATCCAACCCCTATTTTTGTTATGTATAAATTTACGTGAAACATTCATATTAAAAGTAAGACATGTAACGAAAGGAGCCACAGTATGTCAAAAGGCATCTTGCGTATAATGAGCTGTTTTCTTCTTTTATCTCTAACAGCTTGTGCTCCCAAAACCCAATCCTCATCTAATATGGACTATGACGAAACAAAAAAAATGGTCGTCGATATATTAAAGACAGATGACGGTAAAAAGGCCATTCAACAGTTATTAAATGACGAGGCAATGAATGAAGCTTTGGTAATGGATGAACAAACTGTGAAAAAAACGATAGAGAAAACACTGACTTCTGATAAAGGCAAAGAGTTCTGGAAGAAGGTCTTTGAGGATTCTAAATTTGCCGAGACTTTCGCAAAATCCATGCAGCAACAGCATGAAAGAATGTTAAAACAATTAATGAAGGATCCTGACTATCAACAGCTGATGATGGATATTCTCAAGGATCCTGAGATGGAAAAGAAATACGGTGAACTGGTAAAAAGCAAAGAGTTTAGAAAACACTTAGAAAAAGTCATTACGGAAACATTAAGCAGCCCTCTTTATAAGAAGAAATTCGAAGATGAGCTCAAAAAGGCAGCATCCGAAAGCAGCAGTGAATCCGGATCACAAGGAAGCGACAGTTAAACATCACCCGAGTGGCATTCATCCACTCGGGCTTTCATTATGCTTTCACTGCTAATTGTTCAATGACTTTATTCGCAATGTGTTGATACACTTCTCCTGTCGGATGACTTGCATCATAGACAGAAGGCGCAAAATCGTCCTCATTCCAATCAGGCTGTCTTAAAGGAATTTGGCCAAGGACTGATACACGCAGCTCTTCAGCCAGCTTGTCCCCGCCGCCTTTTCCAAAGACGTATTCCTTTTCACCTGTTTTTTTGCTTTCATAATAGCTCATATTCTCAACGACCCCGAGCACCTCATGATCTGTTTGCAGTGCCATTGCGCCTGCTCTTGCTGCAACGAAGGCAGCTGTCGGATGCGGTGTAGTGACAATGATTTCTTTACAGCTAGGCAGCATTGTATGAATATCAAGCGCCACATCTCCCGTTCCAGGCGGAAGGTCTAATAGTAAGTAATCTAATTCTCCCCACTCAACTTCATGGAAGAAGTTATTTAACATTTTTCCAAGCATCGGTCCTCTCCAAATAACCGGTGCATTTTCTTCAACAAAAAAGCCCATTGAAATCACTTTGACACCAAAGCGCTCCACAGGAATAATTTTTTCCCCTTTAACTGTTGGTCTGACAGTGATTCCCATCATATCCGGTACACTAAAGCCATAAATATCAGCATCAATCAGCCCGACTTTTTTCCCTAGACGAGCCAGCGCTACAGCAAGGTTAACAGAAACAGTCGATTTACCAACGCCGCCCTTTCCACTCGCAATCGCTAAGAACTCAGGCGGATTTTTAGAGTTAAGCAGGGTTTCTTCCTCATCTTGTGATGGCATAAACTTTTCAAGTGTTTCCTGAGGCAGTTCCTCAAAACGAAGTCCTACTGTGTTAGCGCCTGCTGCTTTCAAAGCTTGTACGATGTCTTGCTGCAGCTTCATCTGCTCAGCAGTGCCTGTTTTGGCAATAGCCACCTTTAGGCTCACATGCTCTTTCTCAGGCTTTAGGCTGATTTCCTTGATGGCATCCAGCTCACCAAGCGGTATATGAAGGAAAGGTTCGTCCATCTTCCCAACTAATTTTCTCACATCATCTTGTCCGATCATAGCAGAACCTCACCCTTTATTGAATTCGTTTACAATCCAAGTATATCATACATATCCTTACAATGTCTGTCCTGTTTGCCTGCGATCAAAAGGAAAAAGCCCCTTATTCAGGCGGCTCTTTTTGCTCTGTTAAATATCTTAAAATCCCTTTATAAATAGAGGCAGCAATTTGATCCTGATATTTAGGTGTTGCCAGCTGGCCAGCCTCTTTCGGGTTGGAGAGAAATCCAATTTCCACAAGAGCTCCTGGCTTTGTGACATTTTGCATTAAATAAATGCCGTTGATCCGCTTCGCCTTTCGATCTGTGTTTTCAAGATTTCTGCGTAATTCATCTTGAATAAACTTCGCTGCCTTTTCATTCTCTTCATACTTTCCATAAAAAAACGTCTGCGCCCCGCTCCATTTGTTTGATGGTATCGCATTTAAATGAATGCTTAAATAGAGGTCTGCTTCAGACTCATTGATGACTTTTACGCGGTTCCTTAAATCCTCCGCTTTCTTTCGGGCATATCCCCTTGTATTCTTTGATGATAAATCAGAATCATCCTCTCGGGTCATGAGAACAAGCGCGCCCTGCTCCTGCAAATAGTCCCGTATCTTCATGGAAACATCCAGTGCAATCTCTTTCTCAAGCAGCTCTCCTCCTACAGCCCCGCCATCTGGACCGCCATGACCCGGATCTAAATAGATGATCTTCCCGCTTAGAGGCAAATTCCACGATTTCCACGAATCATCATTTAGAAATTGAAACCTGAATAAGAATAAGAGGACAATAAACCCAATTAAAAACCCTGTCCACTTCAGCTTTCTTTTCATCCCTGTCCCTCCCATACACCATTATTTTATAGATATGGGACAAGGGCTGGAAATATGCTTAGTGCAGCCGAAGCTTGTGTCTTTTTTCTGATTCACGAAAGCCTTCCTGCCACCACATGCTTAAAAAATCTTTCGCAAATGGATATAAACATGACATCTTCCGCTCCATACGGAACATATTCCCCCACGATTGCAACCACCCTGCGAGCTCTTCAATCAGCTCAGCTTCCTCCTGGGAGGATCGCTTCTTGATATCGTCAAACGACTCGCCGTATTTACTCGACTCACCGTATCTTCCGCCTGCTAAGAAAGCTTCAATGGCGAAATCGATGCAGCCATCACTCATAATACCCGCTGGATCATCTGCAAATGGAAACAGCTTCTTTGTGAATTTCTCGGAAGCAGCCGTTACTTGTTGAAGAGACAATGTACGCAAAAGCTTCTTTTCAAGCGTGACATCTCGTTTTGTTTTCAGTTGATAAAATGAAAGCACTTCTGCCATGGACTGAACTCCTTTTTTCTTTGTATTGTTCGTTGGTTTGAACAAAACATGCAGTTCAGTAAATGGAAATGACGGCCTGTGAACGATCGAAATGGAAAATTGTGATAAAATAGACATTTACATATAGAAAGAATGATAAAGGGGCAAAATCAATGCAGAAATGGATGTATATCCTGCTGCTATTAACAGTCGTCCTATCTGCATGCAGCAGTCAAGCCACAGAGAAAAAGAGCGATATGAAAGGAATAGCAGACATATCCTTAAAACAACTTTCAACACACAAAAACACGTATCTCGGTGACAATTCAGCCATTCGTGAAATCTTATCAGATCTTCCTGGAGGCGTCATTCGTGAATTTGAAATCATCGATGGGAAAGCATTAGACGTCACGTATGGGATAAAAGAAAATGCCGGCTATACAGAAGAACAGTTTGACGCCTTCTGGTTTGATCAAAAGGATACGATCGAAAAAACGTATTTATACAACGCCATCGCACTTTTTATTCTTGTCGATAACGTAGAGCAAGTGACACTTAACATGAGCTCGAAAGACGAGCCGTCCGTCACGTTTAAAAGAAAACAGATAGAAAAAAAACTCCCTCATCCTTTTAAAAAGTACAAAGACGATACAACACTTTGGCAAAAGGAACTGGTTGATGGAGTTGTGAAGTCAAAAGAGAAACGCCAAGATGTATACAAAACGTTTCCCATGGAGAAATAATAAAACAGAGGGAGACTCCCCTCTGTTTTTTTGATGATTATTTAGTAAAAGCCTGAATCAATCGTTGGCGAAAGTTTTGATCCACTGCTGTAGTAAGCATAAATTCGTTGAATACTTCCCCAATCCAGTGAGAATTGTTCGCTTTCAGATCATTGATAAAAAGAGAAATGGATATAGAGGATGTATCTGTTCTTCGATATAAAGCACCTGTGAAAACGAACAATGTTGCTCCGCCTTTATACCAAAGATATTGATCTGTTTCCTTTTTCAATGTTTCTCCCAGTACGATTTGGCTAAAAAGACTCTTTTCTTCTATTGTTAACAGCTCATCCTGGAGACGTTTCATAAAATGTGCATATTGATTGGTTGTAGACTTTGTCAACTTTTGCGTCAGTAATGATTGAATATGAAAGCTTAATAAGTCATTTTTCATCATTTTTTCTTCTAACACCTTTTTATGCTCTGGGTCATTTTTCATGATATTAAAAATCTCACTCATTAGAGATTTATATTGCTCATGAGATACACCGCTCATTTGCTTTAATGCATCCTGCTCATGATCAGATACATAAGCGGGCCACAACAACTTTGGCGTCAGCGGCATGAGTTCATCATGTTCTATAAGACCAGCTTCTTTCATCCGATCATTGATCTTTTCTAAGCCCAGCCGGTCAATCAAATAATCCGTACAAGCATTCGAACTGAATTGCATCATCCCTTTGGCAACATCTAATAAAGTCGCATGCTCAGAAAAATTATTGACCTCCAGCCAGTACTTGTGTGAACCACCGTCTGTTCCATCAATATAATACCGTTCTATATCAGACAATGCCACTTTTTCCTCTAGCTTGATGCCACTGCTGGATACAGCTTTAACAAAATGAAATAAAACCACTAATTTCACCGTACTTGCAAGTGGCGTTTTTTGATCAGCATTCCACTCTAACACCACATCTTCATTTTCAATGATTGTCACTGATACTTCCTTTTTGTTCTTTGTTACAAATGTCAAAAGGTCTTCCATCGCTTCCTTTAAACCGATTTTCTGCAACATGTTTCTCCTTTCCAAATAACAGAGGATTTACATGTTTAATATAACAAATATTTCAAATAAAGGCACAAAAAAGCAGAGGTTCGTGAATCCTCCGCTTCTTGATGTCCTTATTCATGGGGCAGATGTAGCTTCATTCCTTCATGCGTGGCTTCAAACCCTAATTTCTCATAAAAATGGCGTGCTTCTGGCCTCTGTTTGTCTGTTGTCAGCTGGACCATATGACATCCGCGGTCGCTTGCGCGTTGAATGGCCCACTTTATAAGCAGCGAGCCGACTCCTTTTCCTCTATGGGTCGAAGCCGTCCGAACTCCTTCGATGGATGCTCTCCATCCTCCTTGATGTGTAAGAAATGGCGTCATGGTTAACTGAAGAACACCAACTACTTCTTCCTGGTCACACGCAACAATGAGTTCAATATTTGGATCAGCATCGATTGAATGAAAGGCTTTGATATAGCTTTCTAATAACGGGCGAGTGTAACGCTCTCTCTTTTGACCTAACTTATCATCTGAAAGCATGAAAATGATCCTGTCGAGATCTTCTTGCACGGCTTCTCTAAATGTCAATTGATTTAGATTCAATGAAAGCACCTCCTAGGATGGATGGAAATTGTCTTCACTTGCCAAAATACCAATTGAGAGCGTTCTTATATAAGATTTGATCAGCTTCATTTTCATCAAACAGCTGTCATCCACCACATAACTCAGCGAGTGTACTCTTGGTTTCCTCGAAATGTGCATCAAAGATCCTCATGGCCATGCCCCTCTTCTGCTTATTCGAAAGAGAAGGGATATTTGGAATGATAAAAAATTATTTATCTTAATAAGTTTACTGGAGTTCATAGAAATAAGAAAAATAAAAAAGCACCGATAAAGCTGATGCTTTTGTTACTGTTTGTCTGAAAAACATTCATAAAATTAATTAATGCTGAGCTTAAACTGAGAATTTTATTATGTACACTTGAAAAATCAAAAGCTTCAATACATTAATTTTAAAAAATCAGATGAATACGATATATGATGAGTTTTTAAAAATAGTATCATTTGAACCTAAACGATGGATGTAGCTTAATAAAATTTATTTTCTAGAAACAAACTAATTATTAAGCTAAGATAATTTTTTGGGCTAGTTCATTTAAAAAATCCTCTTGTGGTCTGTTTGTCCTTTCAAATGAATTTTCTTTCATTTTAGACAAAATAGAAATAAAATCTTCATCCTGCATCGGTAATATTAAGTTTTTGTTATCTGCATAATAGTCGGCGCATCTCTGAAAAAGTACTTCCTTGTTACGACTAGTACGGAATACCAAAAAACCAACCTTTCCACGATTTGGTGAAAACCTTCCGTTTAATTGATCCAGTTCAGGATTAGCAACGTCCTTCGTATAGTTTTTACACTCTACAAAAATGTATGCTGAAGGAATATCTTTAACAGTTTGCAAATTAAAAAAGAACCCTTCTTCAGCAGCATTGTTATAGGATAGATCTATTCTCTTTCTACCTTGATTTATCTCTTTTTCCTTTACTGGATTTGTAAGACTTGGATAAAAAAGAAAATTCATACAAGCAATAATGTGTTCATGAAATTTGTTTGCCTCCGTTGTTCCAGGGCGGATATCAGAAAAGCCCTGAATGAGATTTCTAATTATATCCAAGTAATATTCATCGCTATAATCCTCAAGTATATCTTCATTTGATAATGATGATAAATTGTTCTTCGCAGTTGCCTTAAATGAATCGAAATAATCGGGGTGTCTTTTAGTGAATGTTCTTAAAAAGCTCTTACTATAAGCATTATGCTTTTTAGCAACATCTTCTTTGACAATAGATTTCTTAATTTCTCCACTCTTTAACTTTTTTCTTTTAACTAAGCTTGTGTTTAATCGTAACTCTTCACTTACTAAAAAATTTAAAACAAAATGACGTGCATACTTCTCAGAGTCATAAAAAAAACCTTTTTTTCTACACACAATAGACTTAGGCACTAGAAGTATTGGCTTATCATTTATAACAAGCATTTCTTCATAGCTTGATTTCCATTCTAAATTTTCTGAGTCCCAGTACTCTCTAGTCGCAATTTCTTTCTCCAACTTTATTCCATATAACTCACACTGGCTTTTAGTATACTGGATAAGATGTTTTCGGATTACATTTGTGCATAGATCAGATATTTTGTCATGAGAAATATTCTCAACAAATATTTTTATTTCATTAACACTAGAAATCAAACCATCGTTAAGTGCGTTACTATCTAGAATATGTTGATATAGTTTAGTAGCATCTTCATCTCCAATACTTTTTCCTTGCACCCCTTTCTTGGATAACCCTAGACACGTTTCAGAGGGCTCTGTAAATCTAAAATTATTTCGCACTTCGTCAACTCTGCCATTTTTAAACTGCGCTAAGGTATATTGAAAAAAATTCTCAAGAGTAGCATTTGCTTGTTGAGACCATCTGTCATTTCTAATAGATAGAAAATATGGATCTAAAAAAAGTGGCATATCATTTTCAAAATCAATATCTACAAAATCTAATTCATTTTGTTTTCTTTTCAGATTAAAGTATTCACTTATTTTCATCTATTATACCCCTAAACTAATTAATGATTTTTTCAAAGCTACAAGCCATTTATTAAATTTCTTATAGTAGGAGCGTCCTTTCTATTATCTTCAGTTGTCCATGCAACTGTACTGTTAGTTTCCTTTAAACGTTTTATAAACTCCTCAACTACCCTCGGCTCACTGTCTGTATAAACATAGAGCTTTCGCAATGTTTTATCTTGTGGTGTGCCAATTGTTAAACGTCTTGTTCCAATGAGTATCACCTTATCATTCTCATCAATACCTAATTCACCAATTACACCTTTGTTAGCTCTAATCGTTGCTATTTTCTCATCTTTAGGAATTGAATTAGGGATCTTATCATTAAGCTGCTTAAGAAATAATTCGAAGTTAAAAATAGTACCCTTCTTTTGTAGATCTAGCTCAGAAATGATATCCTCTTTTTCTTTCTTCTTTATCCAAACTTCAAAATTCCCCTTCGAATGATTTCCATATGTTTTAAGTTTGATAATTTTGTTAGTGCGTCTCATATGTATGTAAAGTTCATCTCTTCTGGCTTTATCCTCTTCCGACAGAAACATCATAAAAACAAATCTACCATTATTAATATTGATCTCAAAAGCAGTCATTTTATCTTCTGATTCTATCCCTTCCAAATAAACTCCGAGAAGGTTAGTAAAATTAAATTTAGTTTCCAACCTTATTACCAACTCCTTATTTTTTTATACTTTATTGAATAAATCATCTAATTTTCATATTACATTATTTTACACCCATGAACACAATCTGTCCATTTTAATCTAAGGTATTTTTTCACACTTAATATAACTTAATCTAATTCAAATTAAGAAAATTTCATTTGATTAGCTAAATGCTAAATAGTTCATTTCCCATAGTTATAGATTTTCAAATTTCAATTCTTACACCATTTTTATTTAACAATGTTAGAGAATTTTTATAATTAATTCTTCACATACAATTTGAGATTCTGATAAAAGGTAAAGGTAGAGAACATCCATAAAAATCCTATAATATAATTAGCACAAAAAAAGCACCAGCAGGATGCTGATGCTTTTCATATATGGTTTGTCTGTAACAAACCTTTGTAAAACGTCCATACAATATAAAATTGATTAACGTTTTGAGAACTGAGGTGCGCGACGTGCGCCTTTAAGACCGTATTTCTTACGCTCTTTCATACGAGGGTCACGAGTAAGAAGTCCAGCACGTTTAAGTGATGTACGGTACTCAGGATCTACTTCTAGAAGAGCACGAGAGATACCGTGACGAATTGCTCCAGCTTGACCAGAGAATCCACCACCGTGAACATTTACAAGAACATCGTAGCTGTTAGCTGTTTCTGTGATGTTCAAAGGCTGTTTCACGTCTTCGATTAAAGCAGCGAATGGAATGTATTCAGTAATTTCACGATTATTAACGACGATACGGCCTTCACCTGGAACTAAGCGAACGCGCGCTACAGAACTTTTACGACGACCTGTACCGTAATATTGAACCTGTGCCAAATTGTTAACCTCCCTTATAATTAACCGCGAAGTTCGTAAACTTCAGGTTGTTGTGCTTGATGTGGATGCTCAGAACCACGGTACACATTTAATTTTTTGAACATTTGACGACCTAGTGGACCCTTTGGAAGCATACCTTTGATAGCAAGCTCCAGCATTTTCTCAGGGTAGTTTGTACGCATCTCAAGAGCAGTTCTTTGTTTCAAACCGCCTGGGTGCATCGTGTGACGGTAGTAAATTTTGTCCGTCAATTTCTTACCTGTTAATTCAATTTTCTCAGCATTGATGATGATGACGTGATCACCTGTATCAACGTGTGGTGTATAAGTTGGTTTGTGCTTACCGCGCAAAAGTGATGCTACTTCAGTAGAAAGACGACCTAGAGTCTTGCCTGCCGCATCAACAACTAGCCATTTGCGCTCAATTGTGCTTGCGTTCGCCATTGGTGTTGTACGCATGAGTTTCCCTCCTAAATAAATCAATGAATTTTCCTTGAATCAAATGCTACGTTCTATTTCAAAACACAAGATAAGTCTTCCGGGGCTTATTTGTGGGGTTGAAATACATACCATATGATATCTTATAACTTTCTGCTTCCTGTGTCAAGAACATGTTACACCTGGTTTAGTTGTCATAGAAAACTTCCCATAAATACAGTCCGTGACTAGGCGCAGTCTTGCCTGCCGCTTCGCGATTTCGGGCGGCAAGCATAGCTTTTATCTCCTCAGGGTGAAATTTACCAGAACCGATTTCAAGCAACGTTCCAGCGATAATCCGCACCATGTTGTATAAAAAGCCATTCCCTCTCACACGCATTTCAAGCCCGTCTGAGACGTTTTTCCACTCAAGGGCATAAATAACCCTCACCTTGTCCTGAACCTCCGTATTGGCCGCACAGAAGCTTGTAAAGTCATGCGTCCCAATCAGGTGCTCAGCGGCTTCTCTCATTTTATCGATATCCAGCCGGTAAGGATAGTGGCAGGCATACTGTCTCGTGAACACATTTTGGTGTGTTTCCGTTGAGACCTTATAACGGTACTCCTTCGAAACAACACCAAATCTGGCATGAAACGAGTCATCGACCTCCTCAGCCTTTAGAACACGGATATCATCCGGCAGCAAGCTGTTAAGGGCAAAAGGCCATCTCTCCATCGGGATCGAGAGCGGGGTGTCAAAATGGATGACCTGTCCCTTTGCATGGACACCGCTGTCCGTCCGGCCGGAAGCCACAATCGGAATCAGTTCATCCTGTTTGTGCATTCTTGCAAGGGCTGACTCTATCTCCGTCTGAACGGTTCGCTGCCCTGGCTGCACCTGATAGCCTTTAAAATGTGTCCCATCGTAGGATACGGTACATTTGACCTTCATCTAGGAATCACCTAATTTCTAAGCAGCACAAGGAGTGCTGTTAACAAGATGAATAAAAGCAGCGTGAACGTGTCCTTCATGCCCCAGACAAGCTGACGGTACTTCGTCCGTCCTTCTCCCCCGCGGTAGCCTCTCGCTTCCATCGCGGTCGCCAGTTCTTCTGCACGCTTAAACGCACTGACGAAAAGCGGAACAAGCAAAGGAACGATGGCTTTCATGCGATCCTTTAAAGGCCCGCTTGTAAAATCAACACCTCGTGCCATTTGTGCCTTCATGATTTTATCCGTCTCTTCTAATAACGTCGGAATAAACCGAAGAGAGATGGACATCATGAGAGCAAGCTCATGAACAGGCAGTTTGATTTTACGGAATGGGTGCAGAAGCTTCTCCATCCCGTCTGTCACTTCTATAGGCGTTGTGGTTAACGTAAGAAGTGTCGTCATCATAATGAGATAGACAAAACGGAGTGAAATGAATATTCCTTGCTTTAAACCTTCTTCATAAATATTCAGAAAACCAAAGTGGAATAGCAAGGCGCCATCCTTTGTCATGAAAATATGCAGAATAAAGGTAAACAGGACAATCCATAGGATCGGCTTCATTCCCTTGAGAATAAAGTATAGCGGCACCTGAGAAACCATCACCACAAGGATGGTAAAGACACCTAAAAGCCCGTAAGTGATGTAATTATTAGCAAAAAAAACAATAAAGACAAAAAAGAAAATTGATAACAGCTTTGTCCTTGGATCAAGACGATGGACAAAGGATGAACCTGGCACATATTTGCCGATAATCATACTATCCATCATGATGTCGTGTCCTCCTGATAAAGAGCTGTTAAGGCTTCTGCCATTTCATCCATGGTCAGAAGCGGCCTTGGAAACGTAATACCAAGCTTTTCTTCTACAGTCTGCTGGAATTTAATCGTTTCTGGGAGGTCGAGACCAAACGAAGACATGTCTGTACGATTGGCAAACAACTCTCTCGGCGTGCCTGTCGCCTTCACTGTCCCTTTATGCATCACAATCATTTGATCCGCATAATGAGCGGCATCTTCCATACTGTGTGTGACCAGAATCGTGGTGAGGTTTGCCTTTTGATGAAGGTCATAGAACATGTCCATGATTTCCTTCCGCCCGCGTGGATCCAGCCCAGCAGTCGGCTCATCAAGCACAAGCACCTCTGGCTCCATCGCTAAAACGCCTGCAATCGCCACACGTCTCATTTGACCGCCGCTTAGTTCAAAGGGAGATCGAGATAATAGGGACTCAGGAAGACCAACCAGTTTCAGCATCTCCTTCGCCTTCGCTTCTGCCTTCTCTTGAGGAACGCCGAAGTTCATCGGGCCAAAGCAGATATCCTTGAGGATGGTTTCCTCAAAGAGCTGATGCTCAGGAAACTGAAACACGATGCCTACCTTTTTCCGGAGGGGTTTCATATCCTTCTGCTTTTTATTGGCTTGTAAAACTGTCTTTCCAAGCGCAATGCTCCCCTTCGTTGGTTTGAGCAATCCATTTAAATGCTGCAGCAATGTAGACTTACCAGAGCCCGTATGACCAATGACAGCGACATAGCTGCCCTCTTTGATGGAAGCATTGACATCATACAAAGCGAGACGCTCAAACGGCGTTTTCATTTGATAACGATGCTCTAATTCTTTGATCGTAATGTCCATAGCTCTTTCACCAATCCTTCTTGTGTCAAATGGGCATTTGCAAGCGGCACACCTTGCTGCTTCAATTGCTTGCTCAATCGATAGGAAAATGGCAGATCAAGTCCAATCTGAACCAGCTGTTCATCTAGTTCAAATACTTCCTCTGGCGTTCCCTCGGCAAATTTCTTCCCGCCATTCATCACAATGACGCGGTCTGCTTTGGCAGCCTCGTCTAAATCATGTGTGATGGAAATGACTGTGACCGTTCCTTGTTCCTTCAGTAGTCTAACAGTCTCTAACACTTCTTCACGGCCAATCGGATCAAGCATTGATGTTGCTTCATCCAAGATCATGATGTCAGGGCTTGCGGCAAGCACACCTGCAATGGCGACTCTCTGCTTCTGCCCGCCTGATAGATGGTGCGGCTCTTGATCAAGAAACTCCTGCATATTGACCTGTTTGACAGCCCAATCTACACGTTCTATCATCAATTCCCGCTCAACCCCGTTATTTTCTAAACCAAAAGCCACATCATCACGAACTGTTGAGCCCACAAATTGGTTATCTGGGTTTTGAAAGACCATTCCGACCTTTTGGCGAATATCCCAAACACTTTCTTCTTTGAGCTCAATCTCTCCAACCTTGACCGTACCAGCATCCGGTAAAATGAGCCCATTCAGCACACGGGCAAGTGTGGATTTACCTGAACCGTTATGACCAACAATGGCGAGCCATTCATTTTGATTCACATGCAGTGACACTTGATCTAAAGCGGGCTTGTCCGCATCCTTGTGATAACGAAATACAATGTCCTTTACGTCAATTAATGTCTTCCCCATCTCTACCGGACCTCCTCTCAGCTCAACCTCTTCTTTGCTTATTCCTAAAAAAGCCGTAGTACCTAAAAAAGGGCATAGATCCAGTTATGAACTGTCCCGCCCTTTCTTAGATACACGATATGTGATTAAACTAATTCAATGACAGCCATTGGTGCGCCATCGCCGCGACGAGGTCCAAGCTTCATGATACGAGTGTATCCACCTTGGCGATCTTCGTAGCGAGTTGCAACGTCAGCGAATAATTTTTGAAGTGCATCTTGGTTTGTTTCAGCGTTAGCTACTTCATTACGAATGTAAGCTGCAGCTTGACGGCGAGCATGAAGATCTCCGCGTTTGCCAAGAGTGATCATTTTTTCAACTACAGAGCGAAGTTCTTTCGCACGTGTTTCAGTTGTTTCGATGCGTTCGTTGATGATCAAATCAGTCGTTAGGTCACGAAGCATTGCTTTACGTTGTGCACTAGTGCGTCCTAGCTTTCTGTATGCCATGTGATGTCCCCTCCTTAATTAGAGATGCTGTATGAATAAAAAACACACGAAAATCCTAGTTCACAATGAAACTAGTCAATCGTCTTTACGAAGACCCAGTCCAAGTTCTTCTAGTTTCGCTTTCACTTCTTCAAGAGATTTACGTCCAAGGTTACGAACTTTCATCATATCCTCTTCTGTCTTGTTAGCAAGCTCTTGAACAGTGTTAATACCCGCACGCTTCAAACAGTTGTAAGAACGAACAGAAAGATCAAGCTCTTCAATTGTCATTTCAAGCACTTTTTCTTTTTGGTCTTCTTCTTTCTCAACCATGATTTCAGCATGCTGAGCTTCGTCAGTTAACCCAACGAAAATATTCAGGTGTTCAGTTAAAATCTTAGAACCTAGAGCGATCGCTTCTTTCGGTCCTGTGCTTCCATCAGTCCATACATCTAGTGTTAATTTATCATAGTTTGTGATTTGCCCAACACGGGTGTTCTCCACTTGATAAGTCACACGAGATACAGGTGTATAGATTGAGTCGATCGGAATCACACCGATTGGCTGATCGTCTCTTTTGTTTGCATCAGCAGGATTATACCCGCGACCTCTTTGTGCAGTTAAGCGAACACGGAAGCTCGCATTCTTGCCAAGAGTTGCGATGTGAAGATCTGGATTTAAGATTTCAATATCGCTGTCGTGTGTAATATCAGCAGCTGTTACAGTACCTTCATCTTGTACATCAATTTCAAGCGTCTTCTCTTCTTCAGAGTAGATTTTGAGTGCAAGCTTTTTAATGTTTAAGATAATCGTTGTAACATCTTCAACCACGCCTTCGATCGTTGAGAATTCGTGTAAGACACCATCTATCTGGATCGATGTTACAGCTGCACCAGGAAGTGAGGATAAAAGGATACGACGAAGGGAGTTCCCTAAAGTGGTACCATATCCACGCTCAAGTGGCTCTACGACAAACTTGCCATACTTGGCATCGTCGCTGATTTCAACCGTTTCGATTTTTGGTTTTTCAATTTCGATCATCTAATAAAACCCTCCTTCAAAACGTCGAAACCTCGAATAGAATCATATGAGATTCCATCCGAAATTCCTCATTGTTTAGTCCCGTATGTGCTCAGGCAACGAGTCGTGTATTCGTCTCATAAATAACTGTATCATAACCCATTATTGACAGGGACACAAAATCTATACAAACAAATTACACGCGGCGACGTTTTGGTGGACGGCATCCGTTATGAGGAACTGGAGTTACGTCTCTAATTGCAGTAACTTCAAGACCTGCAGCTTGAAGTGCACGAATTGCAGCTTCACGACCAGAACCAGGACCTTTAACAGTTACTTCAAGTGTTTTAAGACCATGTTCGATAGAACCTTTAGCAGCAGTTTCAGCAGCCATTTGTGCAGCGAAAGGAGTAGATTTACGAGAACCTCTGAATCCTAATGCACCAGCACTTGACCAAGAAATTGCGTTTCCATGAACATCAGTAATCGTTACAATCGTGTTGTTGAAAGTGGAACGGATATGAGCGATTCCAGCTTCAATATTCTTTTTCACGCGACGTTTACGCGTATTTTGTTTACGAGCAGCAGCCATTCTTTAACTACCTCCTTTACTTATTTTTTCTTGTTAGCTACAGTACGACGCGGACCTTTACGAGTACGCGCGTTGTTTTTTGTGTTTTGTCCACGAACAGGAAGTCCTCTACGATGACGGATTCCGCGGTAGCTTCCGATTTCAATAAGACGCTTAATGTTAAGTGAAACTTCACGACGAAGGTCACCTTCTACTTTAAGTTTGTCAATGATATCACGGATTTTACCAAGTTCGTCTTCAGTTAGATCGCGAACGCGAGTGTCTTCAGAAACACCTGCTTCTTTAAGGACTTGTTGCGCAGTCGTACGACCAATTCCAAAAACATATGTTAAAGAAATGACAACACGCTTATCACGTGGAATATCTACACCAGCAATACGAGCCATGATTTGGGCACCTCCTTGTTATTAGCCTTGTTTTTGTTTATGTTTTGGGTTTTCACAGATCACCATTACTTTTCCTTTTCTGCGAATCACTTTACATTTTTCACAGATAGGTTTAACAGATGGTCTCACTTTCATGTGTTTCCAACCTCCTTCTTCCGGAGTTGCTTTATTTGTAACGGTACGTAATTCTACCACGAGTTAAGTCATATGGAGATAATTCTACCGTAACTTTGTCTCCAGGTAAAATGCGAATGAAGTGCATACGGATTTTTCCTGATACATGAGCCAAAACTGTATGACCATTCTCTAGTTCAACTTTGAACATTGCGTTTGGCAAAGTTTCTGCTACAGTACCTTCCACTTCAATTACATCGTCTTTCGCCATTCAAGTGTTCTCCCTTCTTCAAATCAGTAACTTGCTCTCTGACAAATGTCCAAATGAGAATCTCTCAATTGTCCATCTATCACCCGACCTGTTTTGAATATACTGTTCTGAACTTCCGGAGATACGCAATCATAAAAGGTTATATGATTGATATTTTTTCTTAGGAGAATGAAATTTACGCTTTTCTCCGTCTGCGATTAGTACATGGCAGCCAACGAAAATGCCGCTGACACCTGTATACTGATCTTGTTCTTTCTTTGGACTATACAGACAACCTGCCCGATTTGGGCCTGAAAGGCTTCAGTGAAGACCTAAATCTTAGTCAGTATATCAAAACCTGTATCTGTAATCGCAATCGTATGCTCAAAATGAGCACACTTTTTCCCATCAACCGTTACAACCGTCCAGTTATCAGCCAATGTTTTCACATATCGGCTGCCTGCGTTCACCATCGGTTCGATGGCCAACACCATCCCAGGTTTTAGCCGCGGGCCTTTGTTGGGCGGACCATAATGAGGAATTTGAGGGTCCTCATGAAGATCCTGTCCGACCCCATGTCCAACATATTCTCTAACAACTGAAAAATTTTCATTTTCAACATACGTTTGTATGGCATGGGAAATGTTCGACAGACGTTCGCCTGGCTTTGCTTCCTGTAAGCCTTTATATAGAGATTCCTCTGTGACTTCCAGTAGTTTGCGGTCTTCATCACTGATTACCCCAACTGGATAAGTCCAAGCAGAGTCACCATGATAGCCATTTAACTTTGCGCCAATATCGATACTAATGATGTCACCATCACGTAAAACCCGTTTACCAGGAATACCGTGAACGAGTTCTTCATTCACCGAAACGCAAATGCTCCCGCGAAAACCATTATACCCTTTAAAAGATGGGATTGCACCCTGCTTTGTAATAAAACGTTCGGCAATTTGATCCAATTCTTTTGTCGAAATACCTGGTTTTATATGTTTCTTCAGCTCTTCATGAGTCAGTGCGACAATACGTCCAGCTTCTCTCATAATCTCAAGCTCGCGAGGAGTTTTACAGATAATCATTTATTTAATCCTCCAAGCAGGTCCTTGATATCTGCATACACATCGTTAATGTGCTTCGCACCATCAATGTTTACAAGATATCCTTTTTCTGAATAGAAGTTCAGTAAAGGTTCAGTCTGCTTTAAGTTTACTTCAAGTCTAGTCGATACGGTTTCTGCATTATCATCTGCACGTTGATAAAGCTCGCCCCCACACTTGTCGCAAACATTTTCTTTCGCAGGTGGATTGAATACTAAATGATATGTTGCTCCGCAATTTTTGCAAATTCTTCGGCCAGTCAGACGCTCCATCAAAGCATCTTTATCGACTTTAATATTAATGACATAATCAATCGTTCTGCCAAGGTCCTTTAGAATTTCTTCTAAAGCTTCAGCCTGAGCGACTGTTCGCGGAAATCCGTCCAGAAGAAAACCTTGTTCACAATCATTTTTGCCAAGTCTTTCTCTAACAATACCGATTGTGACCTCATCAGGAACAAGCTCTCCTTTATCGATAAAGGATTTTGCTTCGAGCCCAAGTTGTGTCTCCTCTTTCATAGCAGCGCGGAACATATCTCCTGTTGAGATATGAGGGATCCCATAATCATCAACAATTCGTTCTGCCTGAGTGCCTTTACCAGCACCCGGAAGCCCCATTAAGACTAAGTTCATTTCGGATTTCCCCTTCCTTACTTAGAGAGGTTGGGCAGCTGCCCAGCCCTCTGTTTTATTTCATAAATCCACGGTAATTTCGTTTCACTAATTGGCTTTCAAGCTGTTTCATTGTTTCAAGTGCAACACCTACAACAATGAGAAGACTTGTGCCGCCAATTTGTGCAGCGGAAGGTAATCCAGCGAATTGAATGAAAAAGATAGGAAGTATTGAAATCACGGCTAAGAAAATGGCGCCCACAAACGTGAGTCGGTACAAAATGCTCGTAATTCTATCTTGAGTCATTTTCCCTGGACGAACTCCCGGGATATAGCCACCCTGCTTTTGCAGATTTTCAGCCATTTGTTCAGGATTGACTTGGACAAAGGCATAAAAATATGTGAAAGCAACAATCAGTGCTACATAAATCGTCATACCGATTGGCTTAGTATAGTCAAAGTTGTTGGTTATCCAAGTTGTCACATTATTGGTTCCGAAGAACGATGCGATCGTCTGCGGAGTAATAATGAAAGAAACGGCAAAGATGACTGGAATCACCCCTGCTGGATTCACTTTTAATGGAAGGTGCGTTGCTTGACTAGCAGACATTTGTGCACGGCCAGTTCCCTTTGAATATTGAATTGCAATCTTTCTCACTGCCATTTGAATGTAAATAACACCGATAACAATGACAAGAATGGCAATGACAATAAGGGCAATTTTAAGGATTTGCATGAACAGCTGTCCATCTCCACCTACAAATTGTTGAGCGTACACTTGTTTTAATGTTTGAGGGATACCAGCGATGATACCGGCAAAGATAATAATCGAAATACCGTTACCAACACCGTGAGCAGTAATCTGCTCACCCAGCCACATTAAAAATGCTGTTCCCGCAGTGAGTACGACCGCAATTAAGAGATACGTTGAAACACCAGGGTTTTCAATCAGCATGCCTCCTGCCATATTGTTAAATCCATATGACATTCCTAGCGCCTGGATAAATCCTAGAACAATTGTAAAATACCTTGTGAATTGTGCTAATTTTCGGCGGCCAACCTCTCCTTGCTTTGACCACTCAGTAAACTTCGGAACAACATCCATCTGCAAGAGCTGAATGATGATCGAAGCAGTGATATACGGCATAATCCCCATTGCAAGAATGGAGAATTGGAAAAGTGCCCCGCCCCCAAACGTGTTGAGGATTCCGAAAACACTCATTTGATCCTGTGCCTGGAGAACTTCGGCGTTCACATTAGGCACAGGGATGAAAGCACCTATACGAAAGACGACTAACATTAAAAGTGTGAATATAATCTTATTCCGTATATCTTTCACGCGCATAAAATTGGAGATTGTCTTAAACAAGTTAGATCACCTCGGCTGTACCGCCAGCAGCTTCAATCGCTTCTTTCGCAGAAGCAGAGAATTTATTGGCTTTTACAGTTAATTTTTTTTCTAATTTACCGTTGCCAAGAATTTTTACTCCTGCTTTTAACTTGCTTATTGCACCAGTCTCTAGAAGAAGTTCAGGAGTTACTTCCGTTCCTTCGTCAAAACTGTTTAATCTGTCTAAGTTGATTACCGCGTAATCTTTACGGTTAATGTTTGTAAAACCACGTTTTGGAAGGCGTTGGAATAAAGGCATCTGACCACCTTCGAAACCAGGGCGTACACCGCCGCCAGAACGAGCGTTTTGACCTTTATGACCTTTACCAGAAGTTTTACCGTTACCTGATCCAATACCACGACCAACACGGTTGCGTACTTTACGTGAACCTTCTGAAGGCTTCAATTCATGAAGTTTCATTTGGGCACCTCCTTATCGATTAAAAATGTTTTATTGTTCTTTAACAGAAACTAAATGAGACACCTTGTTAATCATGCCGCGGATCGCTGCATTGTCTTCATGTACGACTGTTTGGTTTGTTTTCTTAAGACCAAGAGTACGAACAGTGACACGCTGATCTTCAGGGCGACCGATTACACTGCGTTTGAGGGTAATTTCTAATTTATTTGCCATTATTGTTCCCTCCTTATCCTAACAGGTCTTCTACAGATTTTCCACGAAGCTTCGCTACATCTTCAGCACGTTTAAGCTCACTTAAACCTTGAAGTGTTGCGCGGATCATGTTGATCGGTGTATTAGAACCTAGAGATTTAGAAAGGATATCAGCTAGACCAGCAAGCTCAAGTACCGCACGAACTGGGCCTCCAGCGATAACTCCTGTACCTTCTGAAGCAGGCTTCAATAGAACGTTTCCTGCACCGAATCGACCGATGATTTCATGTGGAATTGTAGTTCCAACCATTGGTACTTCAATTAAATTCTTTTTCGCATCTTCAACAGCTTTGCGGATCGCTTCTGGTACTTCTTGTGCTTTACCAGTACCGAAACCTACATGACCGTTTTTGTCACCGACAACAACTAAAGCTGCAAAACGGAAACGACGTCCACCTTTAACAACTTTCGCTACGCGGTTAACCGTAACTAAGCGTTCTTCTAACTCTAATTTGCTTGGGTCAATACGACTCATTCGGATGTGTCCCTCCTTCTTTTATTAAAATTTAAGTCCAGCCTCACGAGCAGCTTCAGCTAGAGCTTTTACACGTCCATGATATAGGTATCCTCCGCGGTCAAATACCACGTTAGAGATTCCTTTTTCAACAGCACGTTTTGCAACAAGTTCGCCAACTTTCGTAGCAGCTGCAGTGTCAGAACTATTCTCGATCTTTAACTCTTTATCAAGAGTAGAAGCACTTACAAGTGTTACACCGTTAACATCATCAATTACTTGAGCGTAGATATTCTTGTTAGAACGGAAAACGTTAAGGCGAGGTCTTTCAGCAGTACCTGAAAGTTTCGCACGAACACGAGCATGTCTTTTAAGACGAGTAGCGTTTTTGCTAGTTTTCGTAATCATCCGAGTCACTCCTTTCTTCACATTAAGCGATCTTACTTACCAGTTTTTCCTTCTTTACGGCGAACGAATTCACCTTCGTAACGAATTCCTTTACCTTTGTAAGGCTCTGGAGCACGGACAGCGCGGATGTTAGAAGCTAGGGCTCCTACACGCTCTTTATCGATACCTTTAATGATTACTTTCGTTTGAGATGGAACTTCGATTTCAACTCCAGCCTCAGGAACGATTTCAACTGGATGAGAGTATCCAACGTTAAGAACAAGTTTGTTTCCAGATTTAGCTGCACGGTAACCGACACCGATAAGTTCTAAACCTCTTTCGAAACCTTTAGATACACCTTCAACCATGTTTGCAATCAAGCTGCGTGTTGTACCATGTAATGCACGGTGTTCTTTATTTTCAGACGGACGGCTTACAGTTAAGACGTTGTCCTCAATTTTAATTTCCATATCAGGGTGAAATGCACGAGTTAGTTCACCTTTTGGTCCCTTTACTGTCACTGTGTTATCGTTGTTTGTCACAGTAACTCCTGAAGGGATCTCGATTAGTTTTTTACCTATACGAGACATACCAAGCACCTCCATTCATCTTAAACTTTTTTTACCATACGTAAGCAAGTACTTCTCCACCAGCTTGTTTAGCACGGGCTTCTTTGTCCGATAAAACACCTTGTGATGTAGAAATAATTGCGATTCCAAGTCCGTTAAGTACACGTGGTACTTCATTTGATTTCGCATATACGCGTAAACCAGGTTTACTGATTCTTTTAAGACCAGTGATAACACGTTCGTTGTTTTGGCCGTATTTAAGGAACAAACGGATAATTCCTTGTTTGCTGTCTTCGACGTACTCAACGTCACGGATAAAACCTTCACGCTTTAAGATTTCAGCAATTTCTCTTTTGATTTTTGAAGCCGGTACTTCTAGCTTCTCATGACGTACCATGTTCGCATTGCGAATACGAGTCAGCAAATCTGCAATCGGATCTGTCATAACCATTATTTAATAACCTCCTTCCCATTTATGGGGATTACCAGCTGGCTTTTTTAACGCCAGGAATTTGTCCTTTATATGCAAGTTCGCGGAAACAAATACGGCAAAGTTTAAACTTACGAATAACTGAATGTGGACGACCACATCGTTCGCAGCGCGTATACTCTTGAACTTTAAACTTTTGTTTGCGTTGTTGTTTCGCAATCATAGACTTTTTAGCCACGATTTCGCCTCCCTTTCATTGATTATTTCTGGAACGGCATACCTACTTGAGTTAATAACTCACGTGCTTCTTCGTCCGTATTGGCAGTAGTAACGATAACGATATCCATACCGCGGACCTTTGTTACTTTATCGTAATCAATTTCTGGGAAGATTAACTGTTCTTTAATACCAAGCGTGTAGTTTCCACGACCGTCGAAAGATTTCTTAGAAATCCCGCGGAAGTCACGTACACGTGGTAAAGACACAGAAATAAGTTTATCAAGGAAATCATACATGCGCTCTCCGCGAAGTGTTACTTTCGCACCGATTGGCATTCCTTCACGTAGACGGAATCCAGCAATAGACTTCTTCGCACGAGTAACGACAGGTTTTTGACCAGCGATAAACGTTAATTCTTCAACAGCAGTATCGATTGCTTTAGCGTTTTGAACAGCGTCACCAACACCCATGTTGATCACGATTTTTTCGATTTTTGGCACTTGCATTACTGATTTGTATTCAAACTTAGAAACTAATGCAGGTGTAATTTCTTTTACATACTTTTCTTTAAGGCGGTTCATGAGAAAGACCTCCCTTCCTTATTTACTATTTATCTAGAACTTGCCCAGATTTTTTCGCTACACGGACTTTCTTTCCGTCCTCAACTTTATACCCAACACGTGTCACTTCACCCGTTTTAGGATCAAGCGGCATTACGTTTGATACGTGGATCGGCGCTTCTTGTTCAGAAATTCCGCCTTGAGGGTTAGCTTGGGTTGGTTTAGAGTGTTTTTTCACAAGGTTAATACCTTCTACTAAAACACGTTCCTTTTTAGGGAAAGCAGCAAGGATGACACCTTGTTTACCTTTATCTTTACCAGAGATAACCACTACTTTATCGCCCTTTTTAACATGCATTTAATCGCACCTCCTTGAGTCGCGGATTGTATTCATTAAAGTACTTCTGGTGCTAGAGAAACAATTTTCATATAGTTGTTTTCACGAAGTTCACGTGCTACTGGTCCGAAGATACGAGTTCCACGTGGGCTCTTGTCGTCACGAATGATGACACATGCATTTTCGTCGAAACTGATGTAAGATCCATCGTTTCTGCGAGCTCCGCTCTTAGTACGAACGATAACTGCTTTCACAACTTCACCTTTTTTGACAACGCCTCCAGGTGTTGCTTGTTTAACCGTACAAACAATGACATCACCGATGTTAGCCGTTTTACGTCCAGAGCCACCAAGAACTTTAATCGTTAGTACTTCGCGTGCGCCAGAGTTGTCAGCTACTTTTAAACGAGTCTCCTGTTGAATCATTAATGTTACCTCCTTTCGGAAAAAGAAATCCGAACTTTATTAGATAATAACGGCTTCTTCGACAACTTCAACTAGACGAAAGCGTTTAGTCGCAGATAAAGGACGAGTTTCCATGACCTTTACGATGTCTCCGATTTTTGCTTGGTTGTTTTCATCATGTGCTTTGAACTTCTTAGAGTATCTTACACGTTTGCCATAAAGTGAATGCTTTTTGTATGTTTCAACTACAACAGTGATGGTTTTATCCATTTTGTCAGAAACAACACGACCTTGATACACTTTACGTTGGTTACGTTCGCTCATGTTTGCGGGGCCTCCCCTCTAATTATTATTTATTAGCAGCGATTTCTCTTTGACGAATCACAGTTTTCATGCGTGCGATTGATTTACGCACTTCACGAATGCGAGCAGTATTTTCAAGCTGCCCAGTCGCTAATTGGAAACGAAGATTGAAAAGTTCTTCTTTAAGAGACTTTACTTTTTGTTCAATTTCAGCAGTGGTAAGGTCACGAATTTCATTAGCTTTCATTTGATTCACCACCAATTTCTTCACGTTTTACGAACTTCGTTTTAATTGGCAATTTGTGAGATGCAAGACGAAGAGCTTCACGAGCAACTTCTTCAGACACACCAGAAATTTCAAATAAAACTTTGCCCGGTTTCACTACAGCTACCCATCCTTCTGGAGCACCTTTACCGGAACCCATGCGGACCTCTAGAGGTTTAGCTGTGTATGGCTTAGAAGGGAAAATTTTAATCCAAACTTTACCGCCACGTTTCATGTAACGAGTCATAGCAATACGAGCAGCTTCGATTTGACGGTTTGTGATCCAAGAAGCTTCAAGAGCCTGGATACCGTACTCACCGAAATGTACTTCAGTACCGCCTTTTGCACGACCACGCATTTTTCCACGATGTTCTCTGCGATACTTCACGCGTTTTGGCAATAACATATTATTTTCCTCCTTCCGCAGTATTCTTCTTAGTTGGAAGGACTTCTCCACGATAGATCCATACTTTTACGCCAAGCTTACCATAAGTAGTGTCAGCTTCAGCAGTAGCATAGTCGATGTCAGCACGAAGTGTGTGCAATGGAACAGTACCTTCACTGTAATATTCAGAACGAGCAATATCTGCACCGCCAAGACGACCAGAAACCATTGTTTTGATTCCTTGTGCTCCAGCACGCATTGTGCGTTGGATTGTTTGTTTTTGTGCACGACGGAATGAAATACGGTTTTCAAGTTGACGAGCGATGTTTTCAGCAACTAGCTGAGCATCAAGATCTGCTCTCTTGATTTCAAGAATGTTGATGTGTACACGTTTGCCAGTTAGGCTGTTAAGAGCTTTACGAAGTGCTTCAACTTCAGATCCGCCTTTACCAATTACCATACCTGGTTTAGCCGTGTGGATTGTGATATTTACGCGGTTTGCAGCACGTTCGATTTCTACTTTAGAAACAGACGCGTCAGACAAACGCTTGCTGATGAATTCACGGATTTTCAAGTCTTCATGTAAGAAGTCAGCGTAATCTTTTCCTGCGAACCATTTAGATTCCCAATCACGAATGACGCCAATACGAAGACCTACTGGATTTACCTTTTGACCCACGGATTATCCCTCCTTCTTTTCTGATACAACGATTGTAATGTGGCTAGTACGTTTGTTAATTGCGCTCGCACGACCCATAGCACGTGGACGGAATCTCTTAAGTGTTGGACCTTCGTCAACGAATGCTTGAGTAATCACTAGGCTGTTAGCGTCCAACTCGTAGTTGTGCTCAGCGTTTGCGATAGCAGATTTTAATACTTTTTCAATAATTGGTGAAGCAGCCTTAGGTGTAAGGTTTAAGATAGAAACTGCTTCTCCTACTTGCTTACCTCGGATCAGGTCCATTACTAGACGTGCTTTACGAGGAGCAATACGGACTGTTCTTGCGACAGCTTTAGCTTGCATTTAAAAGCCTCCTCTCATTAGCGTCTTGTTTTTTTATCGTCACTAGCATGACCTTTGTAAGTACGGCTTGGTGCGAATTCGCCCAATTTGTGACCTACCATATCTTCAGAAATGAAAACAGGTACATGTTTGCGTCCATCATAGACAGCGATTGTGTGACCGATGAATTGTGGGAAAATTGTAGAACGACGAGACCAAGTTTTTACGACTTGCTTTTTGTCAGTTTCATTCAATTTCTCGACTTTAGCCATCAAATGATCATCAACAAATGGTCCTTTTTTTAAGCTGCGAGCCATTGTGGAACCTCCCTTCGTGATTGAACTACGGTCCTAAATGAACCGTAGACAACCCCGTTACTTGTTTTTACGACGACGTACAATGAATTTATCAGACTTGTTGGTTTTCTTACGAGTCTTGAATCCAAGAGTCGGTTTACCCCATGGAGACATTGGTGATTTACGTCCGATTGGAGCGCGTCCTTCACCACCACCGTGTGGGTGATCGTTAGGGTTCATTACAGAACCACGAACTGTTGGGCGTACGCCTTTCCAGCGAGAACGTCCAGCTTTACCGATGTTGATTAATTCGTGTTGCTCGTTTCCAACTTGACCGATAGTCGCACGGCAAGCAGAAAGAATCATGCGAACTTCTCCTGAGTTCAAACGTACAAGAACGTATTTACCTTCTTTACCAAGAACTTGAGCAGAAGTACCAGCAGAACGAACTAATTGTCCACCTTTACCTGGTTTTAATTCAATGTTATGCACAACTGTACCAACTGGGATGTTGATAAGTGGAAGAGCATTACCTGGTTTGATGTCAGCTTCTGGTCCAGAAGTAACTTCAGTACCAACTTGGATTCCTTTCGGAGCAAGAATGTAACGTTTCTCACCATCTGCATAGTTTACAAGAGCGATGTTAGCTGAACGGTTTGGATCATACTCGATTGTAGCAACGCGTCCAGGTATACCGTCTTTATCACGCTTAAAGTCGATGATACGGTATTGACGTTTGTGACCGCCACCTTGATGACGAACAGTCAATCTACCTTGGTTGTTACGTCCGCCTTTTTTGTGTAGCGGTGCAAGCAACGATTTTTCTGGTTTGTCAGTCGTGATTTCAGCAAAATCTGAAGTAGTCATGCCACGACGACCATTACTGGTTGGTTTATACTTTTTAATCGCCATTTTGAATTTCCCTCCTTCTTTTTAAGATTTACGCTTCAAAAATTTCGATTTCTTTGCTGTCAGCAGTTAATTTCACGATCGCTTTTCTGCGACGGCTAGTCATACCAGTGTAGCGTCCAACGCGTTTTGATTTTCCTTTGTAGTTTTGAACGTTGACTTTCTCAACTTTCACTCCAAAGATTTCTTCAACAGCGTCTTTCACTTCTGTTTTGTTAGCTCTGACATCAACTTCGAACGTGTACTTCTTCTCTGTCATTAGATCAGCAGAACGTTCAGTAATGATAGGGCGCTTTAGAACATCACGAGGATCTTTCATTATGCAAGTCCCTCCTCTACTTTTTCAACCGCTGCTTTAGTGATCAGAAGTTTGTCGTGGTTGACAACGTCAAGAACGTTGATACCGTTAGCTTCAACAACTGTTACTCCAGGGATGTTACGAGCAGATAAAGCAACTGTTTCGTTTGCATCCGCAGTGACGATCAACGCTTTCTTCTCGACAGATAATCCTTTAAGGATGCCTGCGAATTCTTTCGTTTTCACTGCATCAAGAGTCAGATCTTCAAGAACGATGATGTTGTTGTCGATTACTTTAGAAGACAATACTGACTTGATAGCCAAGCGGCGAACTTTTTTAGGTAATTTATAAGAATAACTGCGTGGTGTTGGACCGAATACGATACCGCCTCCGCGCCATTGTGGTGAACGGATAGAACCTTGACGAGCACGACCTGTACCCTTCTGTCTCCAAGGCTTACGACCTCCGCCACGTACTTCAGAACGAGTTTTTACTTTGTGAGTTCCTTGACGTAAGGAAGCTCTTTGCATAAGAATAGCATCGAATACTACGCTTTCGTTTGGCTCGATTCCAAACACAGAAGCGTTTAATTCGATTTCACCGTTAGTAGAACCGTTTTGGTTATATAATGCTACTTTTGGCATGACTTGTTTCCTCCTTTCCTAAGAGAGTTATTTAGATTTAACTGCACTCTTTACAGTTACTAGAGATTTTTTAGCTCCTGGTACGTTTCCTTTGATCAATAGAAGATTGCGTTCTGCATCAACTTTAACGATCTCAAGGTTTTGGACAGTGATTTGCTCTCCGCCCATACGACCTGGAAGAAGTTTACCTTTGAATACACGGTTTGGATCAACAGGTCCCATTGAACCAGGACGACGGTGGTAACGTGAACCGTGAGTCATTGGTCCGCGTGATTGTCCGTGGCGTTTGATAGCCCCTTGGAATCCTTTACCTTTTGATGTTCCTGTTACATCTACGATATCTCCATTTGCGAAAATATCAACTTTGACTTCCTGACCAACTTCATACGCATCTAACTCCGCACCGCGTAATTCTTTTACGAAGCGCTTAGGAGCAGTTTCCGCTTTAGCAACGTGGCCTTTCTCTGGTTTGTTAGAAAGCTTTTCACGTTTGTCATCAAAACCGATTTGGATTGCTTCATAGCCATCCGTGTCAACAGTCTTCTTTTGAAGAACAACGTTAGCAGCAGCCTCAACAACAGTTACAGGGATAAGATCACCGTTTTCTGCGAATACTTGCGTCATACCAATTTTTCTACCTAAGATTCCTTTGGTCATTCGTCACACCTCCTATAATATGTGTTTTCTATTTGAATTAAAGTTTGATTTCGATATCTACACCAGATGGTAAATCTAAACGCATAAGTGCATCAACTGTTTGCGGAGTTGGATTCACGATGTCGATTAGACGTTTGTGAGTACGCATCTCGAATTGCTCACGAGAATCTTTGTACTTATGCACCGCACGAAGGATTGTGTAAACTGATTTTTCAGTTGGAAGCGGAATTGGACCAGATACACTAGCACCAGAACGCTTAGCCGTTTCAACAATCTTCTCAGCAGATTGATCAAGAATTCTATGATCATATGCTTTTAAACGAATACGAATTTTTTGTTTTGCCATTATTTTCCCTCCTTTTCGCCTACTTACGTTAGACAGTTCTCCGTGAGAAAAACCTGATCACCTCGCCATGGCAAAGCGGCCGGGTGTGTCAGCAACCTCTCACTTCATCGCAGTCAAAGACCAACATGCACTATTGTACCAAATTGGCCTGCGTGTTGCAATAATAAATCGGATAAATTTATGATTTGCACACTTTTCATATTATACAGGGATTCAGCCTATAAATCAAGCTTTCCCTGAAGATGATGTATAGCAGTCTTTCTTATGATACGTATAAATTCATCTGGCTCTTCGATATGCGGAGAATGTGCAGAGTCTTTAAAGGTAAACCATTCTTTGATTGGTGCTTTTAATTGATCAACATATGGTTTTGATACAGCAGCTGGTGTAATCATGTCGTGATCGCCAATGAGAAAGTAGCACGGTATTAATATAGTAGAAACTCGGTATTGAATACTCTCATTCATTAGCTGATCCCATAACTTGTCTTGACTAAACTTCTGTCCTTTTATGAACTTCCATTTATCTTTCAGCTGATATTGCTTACTAAAAAGAAACCCTTTTAGTATTTGAAAAACCGGCTTCCATCTATGTGTGAGACCTACGCTCGCAAACTCTTTATATAGAGAAAACAAGGCATGAGCTGATGTCCGTTTCCATGGAGGAGGCGTCAGTAATCGCAGACACCCAGTAAACAGACGATTGCGATGATATTTCTTCAAAAGGAGCTCGTACGATACGATATCTTCCTTTAACACATCTACTACCTGACTAATCCCGTAATATGCATGATAAAGATCTGGACGCTTATGTACTGCTTGTATGGCAATTAATGATCCCCACGAGTATCCTGCGATATACAATTTTGAATGACCTAGATAAGTTAGAAGCTTTTCTGTCAGTTCAATCGTGTCTTCAATAAATTGCTGAATGGTCATCGATGCATCGGGAAGATTCTCTTGATAGGAAAGTCCTGCACCTCTCTGATCCCAATGGACAACTGTAAAGTCCTGATCAAGTTCCCCGTGAAAGGAATCAATATAACTGATTTGAGCCGAGCCGGGCCCGCCGTGCAAAAATAAAAGTACAGGCTTCGTTTCACTCGACTGGTCTTCTTTCATCATAATCCATTGGTCAATCCCGCCGATCGACCATTTATTCAAGTATGTCTTTACCATTCCAGCGATCCTCTCGGTTCCATTTAGATTCTATAGCTTATAGTAGCCGTTCTGATCTGGAAAAGCAAAAAAAGAGACCCTTTTGCAAGGAGTCTCTTTTGTATGTTTATTACTTAATGATAGTTGAAACGACACCAGAACCTACAGTACGTCCACCCTCACGGATAGAGAAACGAGTTCCTTCTTCGATAGCGATAGTAGAGATAAGTTCAACTTCCATCTCAGTGTTATCGCCAGGCATTACCATTTCAGTACCTTCTGGAAGATGTACGATACCAGTTACGTCAGTTGTACGGAAGTAGAACTGCGGACGGTAGTTAGCGAAGAATGGAGTATGACGTCCACCCTCTTCTTTAGAAAGTACATAAACTTCAGCTTTGAAACGGCTGTGTGGAGTGATTGTACCTGGTTTAGCAAGTACTTGACCACGTTGGATATCTTCACGAGATACACCACGAAGTAGTGCACCGATGTTGTCACCAGCTTCAGCGTAGTCAAGAAGTTTACGGAACATTTCAACACCTGTAACAGTTGTTTTACCGTTTTCTTCTTGAAGACCGATGATTTCAACTTCGTCACCGACTTTAACTTGTCCACGCTCAACACGACCAGTAGCAACTGTTCCACGACCAGTGATTGAGAATACGTCCTCAACTGGCATCATGAATGGCTTCTCAGTGTCACGCTCTGGAGTTGGGATGTACTCATCAACCGCATCCATAAGTTCAAAGATTTTTGCTTCGTAATCAGCATCTCCTTCAAGAGCTTTAAGAGCAGAACCTTTGATAACTGGTACATCGTCACCAGGGAAGTCATAGTCAGAAAGAAGGTCACGAACTTCCATTTCAACAAGTTCAAGTAACTCTTCATCGTCTACCATGTCACATTTGTTAAGGAATACTACGATGTATGGTACACCTACGTTACGAGAAAGTAGGATGTGCTCACGTGTTTGTGGCATTGGACCATCAGCAGCAGATACTACTAAGATCGCGCCGTCCATTTGAGCAGCACCAGTGATCATGTTTTTAACATAGTCAGCGTGTCCTGGGCAGTCTACGTGTGCATAGTGACGAGTTTCAGTTTCATACTCAACGTGTGCAGTTGAGATTGTGATTCCACGCTCGCGCTCTTCTGGAGCACCATCGATTTGGTCATAAGCCATAGCTGTACCTTTACCAGATTTCTTATGAAGAACTGTTGAGATAGCAGCAGTTAGAGTTGTTTTACCATGGTCAACGTGTCCAATTGTACCAATGTTAGCATGCGATTTGGAACGGTCGAATTTTTCTTTAGCCATTCTAAAAATCCTCCTTAAAGGTTCATTGTATTTGGTATAGAGTGATAGAAAGTGAAGAGTTACCTCTCACTTTCTGATCTTCAATAGTAGTTATACTTTAGTTTAAAGGCAAAATCAATTATTCACCTTTATTTTTTTTGATGATTTCTTCACTGATGCTCTTAGGCACTTCTTCGTAGTGATCCATGTGCATAGTGAAAGTACCGCGTCCTTGTGTGTTAGAACGGAGTGCAGTAGCATATCCGAACATTTCAGAAAGTGGAACCATAGCGCGAACAACTTGAGCGTTACCGCGAGCTTCCATACCTTCTACACGTCCACGACGAGATGTGATATCACCCATGATGTCTCCCATGTATTCTTCAGGGATAACAACTTCCACTTTCATCATTGGCTCAAGTAGAACTGGGTTACATTTGCTGACAGCATTTTTCAATGCCATAGATGCAGCAATTTTGAACGCCATTTCGTTAGAGTCAACATCGTGGTAAGATCCATCAAATAATTTTGCTTTGATGTCGATTAATGGGAATCCAGCTAATACACCATTTTCAAGTGAATCTTCAAGACCTGCTTGAATTGCTGGGATGTATTCACGTGGAACAACCCCACCGACGATTGCATTTTCAAATTCGAATCCTGCGCCTTCTTCGTTTGGTTCGAATTCAATCCAAACGTGTCCGAACTGACCGCGTCCACCAGACTGACGTACGAATTTACCTTCAACTTTTGCACCAGAACGGAATGTTTCACGGTACGCAACTTGAGGAGCACCTACGTTAGCTTCAACCTTGAACTCACGCTTCATACGGTCAACAATGATATCAAGGTGAAGCTCACCCATACCAGAGATGATCGTTTGACCAGTTTCAGGGTTTGTTTGTGTACGGAATGTTGGATCCTCTTCAGCTAGTTTAGCTAAAGCGATACTCATTTTATCTTGGTCAGCCTTAGATTTAGGCTCGATAGCTACATCGATAACTGGCTCTGGGAATTCCATAGACTCAAGGATAACAAGATTTTTCTCGTCACAAAGAGTATCACCAGTAGATGTATCTTTAAGACCTACAGCTGCTGCGATATCCCCTGCATATACAGTAGAGATTTCTTCACGGCTGTTTGCGTGCATTTGAAGGATACGTCCAACACGTTCACGCTTGTTCTTAGAAGAGTTCTTCACGTATGAACCAGAATCAAGTGTTCCAGAGTATACGCGGAAGAAAGTTAGTTTCCCAACATAAGGGTCAGTCATAACTTTAAATGCAAGAGCTGCGAATGGTGCGTCATCAGTAGACTCACGAACAACCTCTTCATTTGAATCTGGCAGGATACCTTTAATTGCAGCAACATCAGTTGGTGCAGGCAGGTAGTCAAGCACAGCGTCAAGTACAAGCTGAACACCTTTGTTTTTGAAAGCAGATCCAACAAGAACTGGGTAGAATTCAACATTCAATGTTCCTTTACGGATTGCAGCTTTCAATTCAGGAATTGTGATTTCTTCACCCTCAAGGTATTTTTCCATAAGCTCTTCATCAAGCTCAGCGACAGCTTCAATTAGGCTGCTGCGAAGCTCTTCAGCTTTGTCTTTATACTCAGCAGGGATTTCTTGTGCATCAGAGCGAGTTCCAAGGTCATCTTCGTAGAAGTATGCTACGTTTTCTACAAGGTCGATGATTCCTTCGAATTGATCTTCAGCGCCGATCGGCAATTGAATTGCATGAGCGTTCGCTTGAAGACGATCTCTTAATGTGCTTACAGAGTAAAGGAAGTCCGCACCGGTTTTATCCATTTTGTTAACGAATACGATACGAGGTACTCCGTAAGTTGTTGCTTGGCGCCAAACTGTTTCAGTTTGTGGCTCTACACCTGATTGTGCATCAAGGACAGCAACCGCACCATCAAGTACACGTAAAGAACGTTCAACTTCAACAGTGAAGTCTACGTGTCCTGGTGTATCGATGATGTTTACACGGTAACCTTTCCATTGTGCTGTAGTAGCAGCAGAAGTGATTGTAATACCACGTTCTTGCTCCTGCTCCATCCAGTCCATTTGTGAAGCTCCTTCGTGAGTTTCACCAATTTTATGGATACGACCAGTGTAGTACAAGATACGCTCAGTCGTTGTCGTTTTACCGGCATCGATGTGAGCCATGATACCAATATTACGAGTTTTGTCTAAGGAGAACTCTCTTGCCATTGGGTAATTTCTCCTTCCTCATTAGGGAATAGTTTTTTTAGTTTGGTATAAATCCTACCAGCGGTAGTGAGCGAATGCTTTGTTCGCTTCTGCCATTTTGTGTGTGTCTTCACGTTTCTTAACAGCAGCACCAGTGTTGTTAGCTGCGTCAAGGATTTCGTTAGCAAGACGCTCTTCCATCGTTTTTTCTCCACGAAGACGAGCGTAGTTTACTAACCAGCGAAGACCTAAAGTAGTACGACGGTCTGGGCGAACTTCTACAGGAACTTGGTAGTTAGCTCCACCTACACGACGTGCTTTAACTTCAAGAACTGGCATGATGTTTTTCAAGGCTTGTTCGAAAACCTCCATCGCTTCATTACCAGTACGTTCTTTGATGATATCAAATGACTTGTAGAGAATAGTTTGTGACTTTCCTCTTTTACCGTCGATCATCATTTTGTTGATCAAACGAGATACAAGTTTAGAATTGTAAATTGGATCTGGCAATACGTCTCTTTTTGCTACAGGACCTTTACGTGGCATCTGAATAGCCTCCCTTCTCTTTTAAAAGGATTTCTATCTGTCTCTCATCTCAATATCATTGTCAGCTTCCTGACTCCACTGATCTGTTATCAACTTCTAAAAACCCTTATGTTTGTTTATATTATTTGCTTTGTTTAGGGCGTTTTGTTCCGTATTTAGAACGTCCTTGCATACGACCGTCAACTCCGGCAGTATCAAGCGCACCACGAACGATGTGGTAACGTACACCCGGTAAGTCTTTTACACGTCCGCCACGGATAAGTACTACACTGTGCTCTTGTAGGTTATGTCCGATACCAGGAATGTAAGCTGTTACCTCAATCAGGTTAGACAAACGTACACGAGCATATTTACGTAGTGCTGAGTTTGGTTTTTTCGGTGTCATTGTACCGACACGAGTACAAACCCCGCGCTTCTGTGGAGATGTTACGTTAGTGTGCTCTTTTTTGAAACTGTTGTATCCTTTGTTAAGTGCAGGTGACTTTGAGTTTTCAACTTTACTCACGCGTCCTTTGCGTACTAGCTGATTAATTGTAGGCATGTTGTTATTCCTCCCTTCATTACTTTTTTTATAACCCACATACCCAGGTGGTTCATCAAAAGGCAAAAAACAATGCTTTTGCATTTTAAGCATGCAAAAACAAAACAAGTACGTTATAACATAATGGCAACAGCTGCTGCCCCAACTTCAATTCCGCAGGCCTTGCCGAGCTTTTTCATGGAATCTACCACGAAAATGTCTACACCCTTCTCTTGTGCTAGTTTCAATACACTAGCAGTTAAAGCAGGATCAGCATCTTTCGCTACGACGACTTCCTTTACTGAATCTCGTTTCAGAGCTTTTACTGTTTGCTTCGTACCGATAATAATGGATTGAGCCTGTGATACTTTATCATAAGACATCGAATATCCTCCAAAGTAACAGGTTTTATTTTGAGCACCTTGGTTATATTATCATCATGGCAGAAGGATGTCAATATCGTATGACAGATTATCTTGACATCCTTCACCATTTTTGATGATTTTATAGGAATCTCACGAGAAAGATTACTCTACAGGAATCATATCGTCAGACGGCTGCACTTGCGAAACCGGCTTAACTTTACGGTAGTTTGGCATTCCCGTTCCAGCAGGAACAAGTTTACCAATGATCACATTCTCTTTCAAGCCAAGCAGTTCATCACGTTTTCCTTTGATCGCCGCATCTGTTAGGACACGAGTCGTTTCTTGGAAGGATGCCGCAGACAAGAATGAGTCTGTTTCAAGCGAAGCTTTTGTAATACCAAGAAGAACTGGACGGCCTGTTGCAGGACGTTTGCCTTCGAATAGTACTTTTTTGTTCGCTTCAGTGAATTGATGTACATCAAGAAGTGTGCCTGGTAATACGTCTGTATCCCCTGCATCAGCGACACGCACTTTACGAAGCATTTGGCGAACCATTACCTCTACGTGCTTATCTCCGATTTCTACCCCTTGCATACGGTATACTTTTTGTACTTCATGAAGTAGATATTCTTGAACAGCTGTCATGTCAGTCACTTTAAGAAGTTCTTTCGGATCGATCGAACCTTCTGTCAGTACTTGACCACGAGTAACTGTGTCACCTTCAACAACTTTTAGACGTGCATTGTAAGGAGCTGTGTATGAGCGAGTTTCAACTTCGCCTTGAACCACAATTTCCTGCTGCTTGTCACGAACATCGTTAATTTCAGCAACGACACCATCAATTTCAGAAATTGTCGCTTGCCCTTTCGGATTACGCGCTTCAAATAGCTCTTGGATACGAGGTAGACCTTGAGTGATATCGTCTCCTGCTACCCCACCGGTGTGGAACGTACGCATTGTAAGCTGTGTTCCTGGCTCACCGATTGATTGTGCAGCGATGATTCCAACTGCTTCACCGACTTCAACGTCAGTACCAGTTGCAAGGTTACGGCCGTAGCATCGTTTACATACACCATGAGGCGTGTTACATGTAAATGCAGAACGGATCCATACTTCCTCAATTCCTGCTTCAACTACTTCAAGTGCTTTATCTTCATCAATTAGTTCGTTTTCGGCTACAATGACTTCGCCTGTTTCAGGATGAACAATTGGTTTTCTTGCAAAACGTCCGATCAGACGTTCTTCAAGTTTCTCAATAATTTCATTGCCTTCTTTAATAGACTTCGCCAAGATTCCACGGTCTGTACCGCAATCTGTTTCACGGATGATGACATCCTGTGCAACGTCAACGAGACGACGCGTGAGGTAACCTGAGTCAGCTGTTTTAAGGGCTGTATCGGCAAGACCTTTACGCGCACCGTGAGTGGAAATAAAGTATTCCAATACGGTTAAACCTTCACGGAAACTAGATTTAATCGGTAGTTCGATGATACGTCCAGCCGGGTTGGCCATCAGACCACGCATACCAGCCAGCTGAGTGAAGTTAGATGCGTTACCACGCGCTCCAGAGTCACTCATCATGTAGATTGGGTTGACTTCATCAAGGGACTTCATCAGTTTACCTTGGATCACATCTTTAGAAGAACTCCAGATTGAAATAACTCTCTCATAACGCTCTTCTTCAGTAATCAAACCACGTCTGAATTGCTTCATGACGTTATCTACTTTTGCTTGTGCTTCTTCAAGAATTTGCTGCTTATCATCTAATACGACGATATCAGACACACCAACCGTAATACCGGCTTTAGTAGAATATCTGAAACCAAGGTTTTTCATGCGGTCAAGCATTTTAGATGTCTCAGTGATATGGAATCTCTTAAAGATTTCTGCAATGATTTTACCTAAAATACCTTTTTTGAACGGCGCATTGATTTCTTGTTTCTCGATCGCAGCTTTTACATCCTCACCTTTTTCAAGGAAGAAACGATCAGGTGTTTTTTCTTCAATATTGCTCTTTGTCGGCTCATTCATGTATGGGAATGATTCCGGTAAGATTTCGTTAAAGATCAGTTTTCCAACTGTTGTAATCAACAATTTAGAACGCTGTTCATCAGTGAATGTCACATTCTTCAACGAGCTAGCTGCAACAGCTACACGTGTATGAAGATGCACATAACCATTTTGATAAGCTAGAAGGGCTTCGTCAGTATCTTTGAAGACCATACCTTCTCCGATAGCACCTTTGCGCTCAAGTGTAAGGTAGTAGTTACCAAGCACCATATCCTGAGATGGCGTAACAACTGGTTTTCCATCTTTCGGGTTCAAAATGTTTTGAGCAGCAAGCATTAAGATACGAGCTTCAGCTTGAGCTTCAGCAGACAATGGTACGTGAACCGCCATTTGGTCACCGTCAAAGTCAGCGTTGTAGGCTGTACATACAAGTGGATGCAGACGAATTGCGCGTCCTTCCACAAGTGTAGGTTCAAACGCTTGAATACCAAGTCTGTGAAGAGTCGGTGCACGGTTTAGTAAGACTGGATGCTCACGAATAACTGATTCTAAAACATCCCATACTTCCGGCTGCACGCGTTCAATTTTACGCTTCGCACTCTTGATGTTGTGAGCTAATCCTTTTTCAACAAGCTCCTTCATCACGAATGGTTTGAATAATTCAAGAGCCATTTCTTTCGGAAGTCCACACTGATACATTTTCAAATGTGGTCCTACGACGATAACGGAACGTCCAGAATAGTCAACACGTTTACCAAGCAAGTTTTGACGGAAACGTCCTTGTTTCCCTTTCAGCATGTGAGAAAGAGATTTCAATGGTCGATTTCCTGGTCCTGTTACTGGTCGGCCTCTACGTCCATTATCAATCAAGGCATCGACAGCTTCTTGAAGCATACGCTTCTCGTTCTGAACGATGATGCTTGGCGCGCCAAGATCTAATAAACGCTTCAGACGATTGTTACGGTTGATGACACGACGATAAAGGTCGTTCAAGTCAGAAGTAGCAAAACGTCCACCATCAAGCTGAACCATTGGACGTAATTCTGGCGGAATAACCGGAAGTACATCAAGAATCATCCAAGATGGTTTATTTCCTGAGTTACGGAAGGCTTCTAACACTTCAAGGCGTTTGATCGCACGTGTACGGCGCTGTCCTTGAGCAGTTTTCAGCTCTTCTTTCAGTGTATCTACTTCTTTTACAAGATCGATATCTTGAAGAAGTTTGTTGATTGCTTCTGCACCCATAGCTGCTTGGAATGTATTACCGTATTTATCTAAATAAGCACGGAATTCTTTCTCAGAAAGAAGTTGTTTCTTCTCAAGCGGTGTGTTGCCCGGATCTGTCACGACGTAAGAAGCGAAGTAGATCACTTCTTCTAACGCACGTGGTGACATATCAAGAACAAGACCCATACGGCTTGGGATACCTTTGAAATACCAAATGTGGGAAACTGGGGCAGCCAGTTCGATATGCCCCATTCTCTCACGACGGACTTTTGCCCGTGTTACTTCTACACCACAACGGTCACATACAACACCCTTATACCGAACGCGTTTATACTTCCCACAATGACATTCCCAGTCTTTTTGCGGTCCGAAGATACGTTCACAAAAGAGACCATCTTTTTCAGGTTTCAGTGTACGATAGTTAATCGTTTCAGGCTTTTTCACTTCACCAAAAGACCAAGAACGGATTTTATCAGGTGATGCGAGACCGATGTTCATATACTCAAAATTGTTCACATCTAGCAAGGGGCCTACCTCCCTTTTAATCTTCGGGTTATACCCTAGTCACTTGCTCTAATCGTTTCTGCTATTCTTTTGTGACTGCGTCACGTTCAAGATCGACAGGTGCGAGGTCTGCAGCTTCTTCGTCATTAGATAACGCTAATCCGTCTGCTTTCTTCGTTTCCTCATCGTCTTCTAAATCTCTCATTTCTATCTCTTCTTCATCGCCAGATAGGATTTTCACATCCATACCTAAACTTTGAAGTTCTTTGATTAACACTTTGAATGATTCAGGGACACCTGGTTCAGGTACGTTATCCCCTTTGACGATGGCTTCGTATGTTTTCACACGACCCACAACGTCATCCGATTTAACTGTTAAGATCTCTTGAAGTGTATATGCTGCACCGTAAGCTTCAAGTGCCCATACTTCCATCTCTCCGAAACGCTGACCACCAAACTGTGCTTTACCGCCAAGTGGCTGCTGCGTAACAAGTGAGTATGGTCCAGTTGAACGAGCGTGAAGTTTATCGTCAACCATGTGAGCCAGTTTGATCATGTACATGATTCCGACAGATACACGGTTGTCGAATGGTTCACCAGTTCGACCGTCATAAAGGACTGTTTTCGCATCACGGGACATACCTGCTTCTTCAAGCGTTTCCCAAACATCTTCCTCGCGCGCACCATCAAATACTGGTGACGCAATGTGGATGCCGAGGTAACGTGCAGCCATACCCATATGAAGCTCAAGTACCTGACCGATGTTCATACGAGATGGTACCCCTAGAGGGTTCAACATGATATCGATCGGTGTTCCGTCTGGAAGATAAGGCATATCTTCTTCTGGAAGGATTTTAGAGATAACCCCTTTGTTACCATGTCGTCCGGCCATTTTGTCACCTTCAGAAATCTTACGCTTCTGAACGATGTATACGCGGACTAATTGGTTTACACCTGGAGGTAATTCATCTCCATCTTCACGGTTGAAGACTTTTACATCGTGGATAATTCCGCCGCCGCCGTGTGGAACACGTAGTGACGTATCACGAACTTCACGAGCCTTTTCACCGAAGATTGCATGTAATAGACGTTCTTCAGCTGTTAGTTCAGTTACACCTTTAGGCGTTACTTTACCTACAAGAAGGTCTCCGTCTTTTACTTCTGCACCAATACGGATAATTCCGCGCTCGTCAAGGTTGCGTAAAGCATCTTCCCCAACGTTTGGAATATCACGAGTGATTTCTTCAGGTCCAAGCTTTGTATCACGAGCTTCTGATTCATATTCTTCAATATGAATAGACGTGTAGACGTCATCTTTTACAAGGCGCTCACTCATGATGATCGCATCCTCGTAGTTGTAACCGTCCCAAGTCATGAAGCCGACCATGACGTTACGTCCTAGAGCCAATTCACCTTTTTCCATAGAAGGACCGTCTGCAAGGATTTCCCCTTTAACGACTTCATCTCCAACACTTACGATAGGACGCTGGTTGTAGCAAGTCCCTTGGTTAGAGCGGACAAATTTCAGCAGGCTGTATTTGTCAAGGTTTCCTTTGACTTGTTGTCCGTCAACGTCTTCATAACGGCGAACCCAAATATTTTTTGCTTCTACACGTTCTACAACACCTGGGTAGCGGCAGATGACAGCAGCACCAGAGTCTTTACCTGATACGTACTCCATCCCTGTACCAACAATCGGTGATTCTGGCTGCATCAAAGGCACAGCCTGACGCTGCATGTTCGCTCCCATTAGAGCACGGTTAGAGTCATCGTTTTCTAAGAATGGGATACATGCTGTCGCTGCAGAAACAACCTGCTTTGGCGAAACGTCCATGTAGTCAACGCGGTTTCGAGGAACAACGGTGTTTTCCCCTCTGAAACGAGCAATGATATTATCATCGATAAACGAACCATCATCAGCTAACTGAGCGTTCGCTTGTGCTACTACGTAGTTATCCTCTTCATCAGCAGTTAAATAATCGATTCTCGGTGTTACTTTACCAGTCTCAGGATCAACCCGGCGGTAAGGTGTTTCGATAAATCCGAAGCGATTCACTTTTGCAAATGAAGATAGAGAGTTGATCAAACCAATGTTTGGACCCTCTGGTGTTTCGATCGGACACATACGTCCATAGTGAGAGTAGTGAACGTCACGAACTTCCATTCCTGCACGCTCACGTGTCAAACCACCCGGTCCAAGCGCTGACAGACGACGTTTGTGCGTCAATTCAGCAAGCGGGTTTGTTTGATCCATGAACTGAGAAAGCTGAGAGCTACCAAAGAACTCTTTGATAGAAGCGATCACAGGACGAATGTTGATCAGCTGTTGAGGTGTGATCGTGTTTGTGTCTTGAATCGACATTCTTTCACGAACAACACGCTCCATTCTGCTTAAACCAATACGGAATTGGTTTTGCAGAAGTTCACCTACAGAACGCAGACGACGGTTACCAAGGTGGTCGATATCATCTGTGTCACCTACACCATGAAGAAGATTGAAGAAGTAACTGATTGATGCAATGATGTCAGAAGGCGTGATGTTTTTCACAGCTTCCTCTACATATGCATTTCCAATCACGTTAATCACTTGCTCGCCTTCTTGATCAGTCGGTGCATAAATCTTAATAGATTGAAGTTCTACTTCATCTTCTACTACGCCACCATTAGGATAAAGCTTTCTAAATCCGATGCCGTTTTCTAAGTATGGAAGAACTTTATCAAGAACTCTTCTGTCTAAAATTTGACCTTTTTCTGCTAGAATTTCACCTGTTTCAGGATCAACTAGCGTTTCAGCCAATTTTTGATTGAACAGTCTATTTTTAATATGAAGCTTCTTATTAATCTTGTAGCGTCCAACATTTGCTAGGTCATATCTCTTCGGATCGAAGAAGCGAGAGTCTAGCAAGCTTTTCGCATTTTCAACAGTTGGCGGTTCTCCAGGACGGAGGCGCTCGTAGATTTCGAGAAGTGCTTTATCCGCATTCTCTGTATTGTCTTTTTCCAGTGTGTTGCGTAAGTATTCATTCTCGCCAATGAGGTCAAGAATCTCTTGATCAGAGCTGAAGCCGAGAGCACGCAAAAGAACCGTAACCGGCAACTTACGTGTGCGATCGATGCGTACATAGACTACATCCTTCGCATCAGTTTCGTATTCTAACCATGCGCCACGGTTTGGAATGACAGTCGCAGTAAAACCTTTTTTACCGTTTTTGTCTACTTTACCACTGAAATATACACTTGGAGAACGCACTAACTGAGAAACGATTACACGTTCCGCACCATTAATGATAAAAGTACCTGTGTCTGTCATGATTGGGAAATCACCCATGAACACATCTTGGTCTTTTACTTCTCCAGTTTCTTTGTTAATTAAACGAACTTTTACTCTTAGTGGAGCAGAGTAAGTTACATCACGTTCTTTTGATTCTGCTACAGGATACTTAGGATCCCCTAGGCTGTAATCAATGAATTCAAGAGAAAGGTTACCAGTAAAATCCTCAATTGGGGATATATCTTGAAACATCTCTCTAAGACCCTCATCAAGAAACCACTGATAAGAAGAGGTTTGAATTTCAATGAGATTTGGTAATTCTAACACTTCGCTTATGCGTGCGTAGCTTCTGCGCTGGCGGTGTCGTCCATACTGAACTAGTTGACCTGTCAACTGATTCACCCCTCAAATCATGCGTATTATATGTGTAAAAAGTATTTCTGTCTTTCAAATGTCAGTAAAGAAATACTTTTACAAGACAAAAGAAAAAAGGGTTTCTAAAATAAGAAAACCACATCCAAAAACAAATACCGATTTTATTAGTTTTCCCAAGTATGCATAATTTATACAAAATAGTTGTTTTTTAAGCCTATCAAGCAAAATATACACATTGGCATTTTATAATGTTAACACAGCTAGGAAACTGCGTCAAACTTTTTTAGCTTTGATGATATAGTAGCCCTTTTTTTTCAGCACAACCTCGACTTCTCCAAAGAGCTGCTCTAATTTTTCAATCGCAGATGGTCCACCTTGCTTTTTCTGAATAACCACCCACAACTCACCTTCCGGCAATAAATGATCAGCACTTTTTTCAAAGATCGCATGTACAACTTTCTTCCCTGCCCGTATTGGGGGATTGGTCAGTATAGAGGCAAAAGCAGCTGAGGAATGAACATTCGAGAACAAATCACTTTGATAGATGCGAACATTATCAATGCGATTATGTTTAGCGTTTTCCTTTGAAAGTTCGACTGCTCTTTCGTTCACATCAATCATATGAATGGTACGGCTAGTCATTTCGTTTGCTAACGATAAGCCGATCGGTCCATAACCGCAACCGACATCTAAGACATCGCCATCCAAGTCAGGTTCTTCGAAAGCTTCAATTAAAAGCCTTGAACCAAAGTCGACTTCTTTCTTAGAAAACACTCCACTGTCACTTGTAAAAGTAAAGGTACGGTTTCTCAAGGTGAAGTCCCATGTCTGTTTATTGCTTTTCACTGATGGCTTTTCCGTATAATAGTGGTCACTCATGGTGAATGGACCTCCTCTGGATTCAATCGTTTCAGGAGATTAGAAAAGAAAAAGCCCGCCAGTAAAAGCGAGCTTTCCCAAAAGATTAGGCGAAGATTACTTAACTTCTACAGAAGCGCCAACTTCTTCAAGCTTAGCTTTAAGTTCTTCAGCTTCTTCTTTAGCAATACCTTCTTTAAGTGGTTTTGGAGTGTTGTCAACAAGTTCTTTAGCTTCTTTCAAGCCAAGACCAGTGATTTCACGAACCACTTTGATAACTTTGATTTTTTGGTCTCCAGCACCAGCAAGTACTAGATCAAAATCAGTTTTTTCTTCAGCAGCAGCACCGCCACCAGCAGCTACAGCTACAGGAGCAGCAGCAGTTACGCCGAATTCTTCTTCGATTGCTTTTACTAAGTCGTTTAACTCAAGTACAGTTGCTTCTTTAACTGAAGCAATGATTTCTTCGATATTTAAAGCCATTTGTAATTCCTCCATTTTAAGTTTTTTTACGTAAACGTAAAGTACGCATTAAGCGCCTTGTTCTTCTTTTTGATCTGCAACTGCTTTAGTAGCAAGAGCAAGATTACGAACTGGAGCTTGAAGAACGCTAAGCAACATAGAAAGTAAGCCTTCGCGAGACGGAAGTTCCGCAAGAGCCTTCACTTCTTCTACAGTCGCTACGTTTCCTTCGATGACACCAGCTTTGATTTCTAAAGCTTCGTGGCTTTTCGCAAATTCGTTGATGATTTTCGCAGGTGCGATAACATCTTCGTTACTGAATGCGATAGCGTTTGGACCTGTTAAGAAATCGTTTAAACCCGTTAGTTCAACTTGTTCAACTGCACGGCGAGTCAAAGTGTTTTTGTAAACTTTGAATTCTACGCCAGCTTCACGAAGCTGTTTACGAAGTTCAGTCACTTCAGAAACTGAAAGACCGCGGTAATCTACAATGACAGTAGACATACTATCTTTAAATTTAGAAGTAATTTCATCAACGACAACTTTTTTAGTATCGATTGCATTGCTCATGGTTACACCTCCTGTACATTCTTTGTGTAACACTTATACCGATCAGGCCATCACGTTCCTAACGAACGGTTCTCCATATAAAAAGCCTCCACTAAGACATGGAGGCTGTATATACAAGCATACGTTAACGTAAGACTGTGACATATACACCTCGGCGGGTTAATTAAGCCATAAGGCCCCTGCTGTCTACGGTATAAATGGACATTATTCTATTTTACAACATTTTGATATTATCAAAATGGTTGTCATAAGTCAAGAATTATTTTGCAGAGAAAGAAGATGGATCCACTTTCACGCCAGGCCCCATAGTAGATGTAACAGAAACGTTTTTCACGTATACACCTTTAGCCGCTGCAGGTTTTGCTTTAAGGATTGTGTCATAGATTGTTGCAAAGTTCTCAACAAGCTTTTCGTCCTCGAAAGAAACCTTTCCGATTGGCGCGTGGATGTTACCAGCTTTATCAACGCGGTATTCTACTTTACCAGCTTTGATTTCATTGATTGCTTTTTCAACTTCGAACGTTACAGTTCCTGTTTTAGGGTTTGGCATAAGACCTTTTGGTCCAAGTACACGACCGATCTTACCAACTTCACCCATCATGTCAGGTGTCGCAACGATTACATCGAATTCGAACCAGCCTTGTTGGATTTTAGTGATGTAATCAGAATCTCCAACGTAGTCTGCTCCAGCAGCTTCTGCTTCTTTTGCTTTTTCGCCTTTAGCGAACACAAGAACGCGTTGAGTTTTACCAGTTCCGTTAGGAAGTACAACTGCACCGCGGATTTGTTGATCGTTTTTACGAGGGTCTACGCCCAAACGAAAAGCAACTTCTACAGTCGCATCAAATTTAGCTGTATTTGCTTTTTTTGTAAGAGAAACAGCTTCAGCTACATCATACGCTTTAGTACGATCGATCAGCTTAGCAGCTTCTACATACTTTTTACCTTTTTTAGCCATTATAAAAATCCTCCTTATGTGGTTTTAGCGGAATAACCTCCCACGAATAAGGGTTGCGAACTTGTCAAAACCAAACTCGCAACCCAACAAGACAAAAAATTAATCTTCGATGACAATACCCATACTGCGTGCAGTACCTTCAACCATGCGCATAGCTGATTCAACGCTAGCAGCGTTTAAGTCAGGCATTTTTGTTTCCGCGATTTCGCGTACTTTATCACGCTTAACAGTTGCCACTTTATTACGGTTAGGTTCACCAGAACCAGACTCAATACCAGCTGCTTTTTTAAGTAAAACTGCAGCAGGTGGAGTTTTAGTAATAAATGTAAATGAACGGTCTTCAAAAACCGAAATTTCAACAGGAATGATAAGACCAGCTTGGTCAGCTGTACGAGCGTTAAACTCCTTACAGAATCCCATGATATTAACACCGGCTTGACCTAGTGCAGGTCCAACTGGTGGAGCTGGGTTAGCTTTTCCAGCAGGAATTTGCAATTTAACAACTTTAACTACTTTTTTAGCCACGAGACACACCTCCTTAAAGTCCGTGATGTGGTAATAGGGGAATCCCCCTCCCACTCAACAACTTCATTCTTTATATGAATGACGAAATAACTAGCTAGCGATCTTGAGTGAACTCAAGACGTACCTTTGCTATATTACCACTTCTATACACTCATTTCAAGCTCTTTTAAATTACAATTTATCGATCTGCGTGAACTCAAGTTCAACAGGTGTTTCTCTACCAAACATATTAACGAATACTTTGACTTTGCTTTTATCGTAGTCAATTTCTTCAATAGAGCCAGTGAAGTTAGCAAATGGTCCATCGATGACCTTAACTGTTTCTTTCAGTTCAAAGTCGATTTCTGTTTTGCGTTCTTCAAGACCCATTCTCTTCAGAATGGTTTCAGCTTCGCCTGGCAGCAGCGCAGTCGGCTTTGATCCTGAACCAGCTGATCCAACGAATCCAGTGACACCTGGTGTATTACGAACAACATACCAAGAGTCGTCAGTCATCACGATTTCCACTAGGACATAGCCAGGGAATACTTTCTTTTTGACGACTTTTTTCTTACCATTTTTAATATCCGTTTCTTCTTCTTCTGGTACGACGACGCGGAAGATTTTATCCTGCATGCCCATTGATTCAACACGCTTTTCCAAATTCGCTTTTACTTTGTTTTCATAGCCAGAGTACGTATGCACAACATACCAATTCTTTTCCATTTTCGTTCAGGACTATTTAGTCCTTCCCTCCCCACATTTCATAATGTCTATTTGACGAATCTCGAGTAACGGTAAATATTTTCAAGCAATTGAAAAAACCCGTAAAACGGGTTTTTTGGCAAGTCATATTATGATCTATTATAGCACGTTCAGCAGACCATTATTCAAGTATTAATGAATTAATTCGATTAATTGTGAGATTCCTATATCAAGAAAAGAGAAAAAGATGGCAAAGAATACGACTGTTAAAATAACAGTGATTGTGTAGCGGACCATTTCGTTCTTCTTTGGCCAGCTGACCTTTTTCATTTCTTTTCCGACACTTTTTAAGAAACTGATAATACGCATGTAAAAGACCTCCACAGATTAAAGAACGCAAATCTTACTTCGTTTCTAAATGTGTTTTATGTGAATTACAAGTCTTGCAATATTTCTTAACTTCTAATCTTTCAGCTGCTGAAGCAACACTTTTCATTGTCGTATAATTGCGGCTTCCGCAGTCTTTACAGGCTAGAGTAATCTTTTTCCTCATATTTACACCTATTTTCTCGACATCATTTCATTAGTACCTTATCACAGTGTCGAAAAAGCTGTCAATATAGGTTTGATTAGAGACTAATCTCGCGAAGCTCTAAATATTTCTCTAATTTTCTCTTTACTCTTTGGAGTGCGTTATCAATTGATTTCACATGACGATTTAAATCTTCAGAAATCTCTTGATAGGATCTGCCATCAAGATAAAGCACAAGTACCTTTCTTTCCAGCTCGCTTAGCAGTTCACCCATCTTCATTTCGATATCATCAAATTCTTCTTTGCTAATAATTAAGTCTTCTGGGTTAAGCGCTTTAGCACCGGAAATGACATCCAATAATGTTCTGTCCGATTCTTCATCGTAGATCGGCTTGTCTAATGATACATAGGAATTTAACGGGATATGTTTTTGGCGAGTAGCTGTTTTAATTGCGGTGATAATTTGGCGGGTAATACATAATTCTGCAAAAGCCTTAAATGAAGTAAGCTTGTCCTCTCTGAAATCGCGGATAGACTTATAAAGTCCGATCATTCCCTCTTGGACAATGTCCTCTCGATCCGCTCCTATCAAGAAATAAGATCTTGCTTTCGCACGTACAAAATTGCGGTATTTCGTTATTAAATAATCTAGCGCATCACTATCTCCGACATGAACCCTTTCAATGACTTGTTCATCTTCCAACTGGCAAAATTGCTCTCTGATGGACTTACCCTTGCTGTTGTTTAGATTCACTTCGATCCCCCCGACCGCACCTAGATAGAAATATTATACATTAATGGTTGAAATATCGTCAAGCTATTCCAGATTCCCGCGCCGCCATTTTTCAAACGTTTTCAATACATCTTCTGACAATTCAATCTTAGATGCTGGTTTATCAGAAGTAATCTTTTTGACCCTCGTTTCAATCTTTCGTTCTATCACTTCAATCTCTCTTAAAAGCTCACGAGCCGACTTCCGAAGAGCTCCTTGTCCAAAAATAGCCCATTGTTCCGTAAAATCTGAGGTTGCCACATGAATTTGCGTCCGTATATTATTTAAATCCTGCGCCAGCTTTTCAATCCGCTCATCCGCCGTTTCATTCTCTCTCGTAAAGATGACCTCTACTCGGTGGTTGGTCCGCTTCTTTTCAATTCCTTTGACCATATGGGCATCGAATACGACAATGACTCGATACCCTGTGTATGCTTGATATTCTGCTAAATGTTGAATCAGTACGTCTCTGGCTTCTTCAAAGCTGTTTTCCTTTAAGTGCTGCAGCTGAGGCCATGCACCTATCATGTTGTATCCATCGACTAAGAGGATATCCATCTCTATTCTCCTAACGGATAACGTTTTCGATACACTTCATACATCAATAAACCAGCGGCAACTGATGCGTTTAACGAAGTAACCTTCCCGGCCATAGGCAGTTTAATCAGAAAATCACACTTTTCCTTAATCAATCGGCCAATTCCTTTTCCCTCGCTGCCAATCACAAGAGCCAGCGGCATCGTGCCATCAAATTGTCTGTAATCCTGTTTAGCAGACGCATCTGTTCCCGCAACCCAGATTCCTCTTTCTTTCATTTCATCAAGAGCTCTTGAAAGATTAGTCACTTTTGCGACAGGAATATGCTCAATTGCTCCAGTGGATGCCTTAGCAACTGTTGTTGTTAGACCGACCGCTCTCCTTTTCGGAATGACAATCCCGTGTGCACCTACAGCATCTGCCGTTCTCATAATAGATCCTAAATTATGCGGGTCTTCAATCTCATCTAAAATCAGAAAGAAAGGCTGTTCATTCCGCTTTTCAGCGATTTGATACAGGTCGTCCAATTCTGCATATTCATATGCTGCTACTTGTGCAACGATTCCCTGGTGCTGACCTGTAACCATTTGATCAAGCTTTTTCCTCGGAACATACTGAATGGTGATATTTTGCTTTTTAGCGAGTTCAATGACCTGCTGGGCTTGTCCTTTTACAGTGTTTTCTGCCATCCAGAGCTTGTATAACTCCCGATCTGACTTCAGTGTCTCAATCACTGCATTTTTCCCAATGACATAATCATGTTGCTGACTCATTTGTCTTCCTCCCTGACGTTCCGATTTCAATCGCCTGACCAATCAGCTCTTCTAAGCGTTCGTCCTGCTTTTCGATAAATAAATAACCCATGAGCGCTTCAAACGCTGTACTATAACGATACGTTTGAACGTCTGTGTTTTTAGGCACTGTGCCTGATTTTGCGTTTCTTCCTCTTTTCAGCACCGCTTCTTCTGCTTCAGTGAAAAAGCCTTGCTGCTGAAGCGTAAATAAAATAGCAGCCTGTGATTTAGCTGAAACAATGTTGCTTGCTCGTTTGTGCAGCTCATTTGGTTTTGTCGCCCCCGTTTGGAGGAGGTGATGCCTCACATATACTTCAAAAATGGCATCACCCATATAAGCCAGCGCAAGTCCGTTCAGCTGTTTACCGTCTTTCAGCTTTTCAAAATTCAACATTGCCTATTCTCCTCTTTTCCAGCGAGTACCTTGAGGAGTGTCCTCCAACACAATATTCATGTTCTTTAATTGATCACGAATTTGATCAGATAGGGCAAAGTCACGATTTCTTCTAGCTTCATTGCGTTTTTCAATTAACGCTTCTACCTCTTCGTCAAGCGTGTGCTTTTCTTCTAATGAGAAGCCGAGAACAGACGTAATTTCTTGGAACAAGCCGATAAATGCCTTGATCACTTCCTCCGAAGTATGATCATTTTCCATATAATAATTCGCCTGTTTCGCTAATTCGAATAAAACAGAGATCGCATTTGCCGTATTGAAGTCATCATTCATTTCGGAAATAAATGTTGCACGCTGCTCTTCAATTTTTGCCAGCCATTCAGCATTGTCTTCCGTGATATTTGTGCTGCTCTCTAGACGGTGATGTAAATTCGCATACGATGTTTTGAGTCGGTTAAACGCACTCTTTGTACTTTCTAATAAATCCATTGAGTAATTAATTGGGTGGCGATAGTGAACCGACAACATAAAGAAGCGAAGCACATCAGGATCTTGTTCTTTCACAATGTCATGCACCAGCACAAAGTTGCCAAGTGATTTTGACATTTTTTCATTATCGATATTAATATACCCGTTATGCATCCAATACTTCGCAAAAGGCTTCCCTGTCAAAGCCTCAGATTGGGCAATTTCATTCTCATGGTGAGGGAATGTTAAATCCTGTCCGCCAGCATGAATATCGATCGTATCACCTAAATATTTTTTGACCATTGCCGAGCATTCAATGTGCCAGCCTGGGCGTCCTTCGCCCCACGGGCTATCCCAAGAGATTTCCTGATCCTTTGCAGCCTTCCAAAGAGCAAAGTCCAGTGCATCTCGTTTCTTTTCACCTACACGAATACGGGCACCTGTCTTCAGTTCATCAATTGATTGGTGAGAAAGCTTTCCATAACCTTCAAATGAGCGTGTGCTGTAATACACGTCACCATCTGCTTCATAGGCGTAGCCTTTTTCAATCAATGTCACAATAAACGCAATGATATCATCCATGTTTTCCGTCACTCGCGGGTGAAGGTCTGCTTTTTTGCAGCCGAGTGCACTGACGTCTTCGAAGTAGGCCTGGATAAACCGGTCAGCAATTGTCGGCACATCTTCTCCGAGTTCGTTGGCTGCTTTGATGAGTTTATCATCCACATCTGTAAAGTTTGATACAAAGTTCACATCGTAACCGCTGTATTCTAAATACTTACGTACAGTGTCATAAACAATAGCAGGTCTAGCATTCCCGATATGAATGTAGTTATAAACGGTTGGTCCGCACACATACATCTTGACCTTTCCTGGCTCAAGCGGGACAAATTCTTCCTTCTTACGTGTCAATGTATTATAAATATTGATTGTCATGATTGTTCTTCCTTTCTGCTCAATGAAGCCAGCTCACCTTTTAGCTTTTCCATTTCTCGTTCCAATTCTTTGAAACGATCGGAAATTGGATCTGGCAAATCTTGATGATTGAGATCACGATTGATTTTCTTTCCATTTTGAACGACGACTCGCCCAGGTATACCGACAACGGTGGAATGGTCGGGTACGTCCTTTAACACGACTGACCCTGCTCCAATCTTGGCTCCTTTTCCAACTGTAATGGAACCTAGCACCTTGGCACCTGTCGCAATGAGGGCATCGTCTAAAATGGTCGGATGCCGCTTTCCCTTTTCTTTCCCTGTTCCCCCTAATGTCACGCCTTGGAAAACAGTGACGTTGTCTCCAATTTCACATGTTTCCCCGATCACGACGCCCATGCCGTGATCAATGAAGAACCGCCTGCCAATGGTTGCCGCCGGATGAATTTCCACCCCTGTGAAAAAACGGCTGACCTGAGAAATGATCCGCGCAATAAAATACAGCTTCCGCTTATAAAATGCGTGCGCAATACGGTGAGCCCAAATCGCATGAAGCCCTGAATAGGTTAGCACTACTTCAATATAGCTTCTAGCAGCAGGATCTTGATCAAACACAGTATCAATATCTTCTTTCAGCATTTTGAAAAACACATGCTCCCCCCGTTCTTCCCCATCAATCTCTCTTAGGACTTGCTCTCTTTTTTTGGACAAATAAAAAACGCCTCTGCCATATGACAGAGACGTTTTGAAAACGCGGTTCCACTCTGTTTAGAAAGCCACTTATCTTGAGGCCTTCTCAACTTAATCCCATAACGGAGGGTACCGCCCTTGCATACTAACGTACGTGTTCCTCAAGGGTCTTGAGGGTGCATTTCCAATGTCTGCCCATAAGTCTCTTTCAGCCGGTGGAGACTCTTTCTGTGATGGACGAGTACATTGTACTTCTCCCTCGCAACGATTTCTTTATATTTGTTTAATGCGGTTTAATACCGTTTCTTTACCTAGTAATTCAATACTTTGCGGAAGTTCTGGGCCATGCGTTTGTCCTGTGACAGCCACACGAATCGGCATGAATAGTTTCTTGCCTTTATGCCCTGTTTCTTTTTGTACCGCTTTAATGGCAGCCTTGATTTCATCAGGTGTGAAAGACTCAAGCTGTTCAAGCTGACCTGCAAAAGATGCCATCACTTCTGGTACTTGCTCCTCTGCTAGAACTTCCTTTGCCTCTTGATTATACTCAATTTGCTCCTTAAAGAACAACTCTGTCAACTCAACAATTTCTGCTCCGTAGCTTAATTGTTCGTGATACAGAGAAATAAGCTTGCGTACCCACGTGTTTTCTTCTTCAGTCAGCTGCTCACTTACCTTGCCTGCCTTTTGAAGATGCGGAAGTGTTAGTGCCACAACCTGATCAAGATCAAGTGCTTTCACGTATTGGTTGTTCACCCATTTTAGTTTATGCATATCGAATAGAGCTGGTGACTTAGAAAGTCGGTTCACATCAAAAATGTCGATGAATTGCTCTTTTGTAAACAGTTCTTCTTCGCCTACTGGAGACCATCCAAGTAATGCAATGAAGTTAAACAGGGCTTCAGGTAAATAGCCTAAATTCTTATATTGCTCGATGAATTGAATAATCGATTCATCACGTTTACTTAATTTCTTGCGGTTCTCGTTCACAATCAGCGTCATATGTCCGAATAGCGGAACATCCCAGCCAAATGCATGAAAAATCATGATTTGTTTAGGGGTATTTGAAATATGATCCTCTCCGCGAAGAACGTGAGTCATTTTCATCAAATGATCATCCACGGCAACTGCAAAGTTATAAGTTGGCGTGCCATCTTTCTTCACAATAACAAAGTCACCAATGCCGTCTGTTTCAAATGAAATATCACCTTTGACCATGTCGTCAAATTTGATGATTTCTCCTTTTGGTACTCGGAAGCGGATGCTTGGCTCTCTTCCTTCAGCAATCAGCTTGTCCTCTTCTTCTTTTGATAAATGACTGCATTTACCAGAATATCGAGGCATTTCGCTGCGGGCGATCTGTGCTTCACGCTCTGCCTCTAGCTCTTCTGCCGTACAATAGCACTTATACGCCAAGTCCTTCTCTAGCAGCTCATCATAATATTTTTTATAAATATCATTACGCTCTGATTGTCTGTAAGGACCGTAGCCGCCATCTTTATCAATGCTCTCATCCCAATCAATACCGAGCCATTGCAGGTGGCGAAGCTGGCTTTCCTCCCCGCCCTCTACATTACGCTTTTGATCCGTATCCTCGATTCGAATAATAAATTTGCCGCCTTGGCTGCGTGCGAACAAATAGTTGAAAAGAGCCGTTCTAGCATTCCCAATATGTAAATGACCAGTTGGACTCGGTGCATAACGAACACGCACTTCATTTCCCATGAGTTTAACTTCCTTTCATCTGCATCATGTTGTCTGACACCAATTTTTTATAAACGTATTTTATCATCAAAACCCATTCTCATCAAAATGGATTTTACTTTTTCTGAAGAAGCACTGTTGCCTGAGAGGCAATTCCTTCGCCTCTTCCTGTAAATCCAAGTTTCTCTGTCGTTGTTGCTTTGACATTCACCTGTGTGACATCTGCCTCAAGCGCTTCTGCAATTTTCTCACACATTGGTTGAATGTAAGGTGCCATTTTTGGCTTTTGCGCCATGATGGTGCAGTCAATATTCACAAGTGTGTAGCCCTTTTCTTTCACAAGTGCCCACACATGCTGCAATAATTTAAAAGAATCTGCATCCTTAAACTCAGGATCTGTGTCTGGGAAATGTCTGCCGATATCTCCTTCAGCAATCGCACCCAGGCATGCATCTGCCACTGTGTGAAGCAGTACGTCAGCGTCTGAATGACCTAGCAGTCCCTTTTCATAAGGGATGGTGACCCCGCCAATAATCAGAGGTCTCCCCTCTGTTAATTGATGTACATCAAAACCTTGTCCTATTCTCAACATGATCTAGTACCCTCTTTCCGCATCCATAATTGCCTTGGCAACCAATAAATCATCCGGTGTTGTCAGCTTAATATTGGTATAGTCTCCTTGGACAATATACACATTCTCGCCATGTAATTGTTCAACAAGACTGGCGTCGTCTGTTCCAAAGAAGCCTGTCCGCTCCGCATATTCATGCGCCTCTTTTAAAATAGAATGACGAAAAGCTTGTGGGGTCTGGACTGCCCACAAGCTCTGACGTTCAATGGTTTGTTCCACTTTGCCTTCTTGAACGCGTTTGATTGTGTCTTTCACTGGTACCGCTACAACTGCGGAGCCTTTTTCAATCGCTGCTTTAACGAGCAAGTCAATCTGTGTATGCTTAATAAAAGGCCTTGCTCCATCATGAACAAGCACGATGTCCGCATCTTTCACAGCCTTTAATCCTTCGTATACACTTTGCTGACGTTCTTCACCGCCAGTGACAAGTGAAACAGGCGTTTGAAAAGCGTGTACCTTGAGTAGCCTTTCAAAGTCTTGACGCTCCTCTTCATTGATCGCTAGGATCATGCGTTTGCATTGCGCATGAGCGTCAAACACCTTTAGTGTATGAATGATGACCGGCATTCTTTTCAGCTCAATAAAAAGCTTATTGCGGCCGGCCTTCATTCGTTTCCCCTGCCCCGCAGCCGGAATAACTACTTCATAATACATGTTCGTTCTCCCTTTAGAGCGCCTTCTCCAGAAGTTTTGGCTTCGCAAAAATCATTCTTCCAGCAGCAGTCTGCAGCACACTAGTGACGAGCACATCGATGTCTTTTCCAATGTAATTGCGTCCTTCTTCTACCACAATCATTGTACCGTCATCTAAGTAAGCAACACCTTGGTTATGCTCTTTTCCATCTTTGATGACCTGTACCTTCATTTCTTCCCCAGGCAGTACAACCGGTTTAACGGCATTGGCTAGATCATTGATGTTTAACACTGCTACTTTTTGAAGTTCGCATACTTTATTTAAATTAAAATCATTGGTCACAACAACACCTGAAGTTAATTTAGCGAGCTTCACAAGCTTGCTATCAACCTCTTGAATGTCTTCGAAGTCACCTTCGTAAATTTCAACTTTGATATCCAATTCTTTTTGAATACGATTTAAAATATCTAGACCTCTTCGGCCTCTATTTCTCTTTAATACATCTGAAGAGTCTGCAATATGCTGTAATTCCTCGAGTACAAATTGAGGAATGACCATGACGCCTTCTAAGAATCCAGTTTGACAAATATCTGCGATTCTTCCATCAATGATAACACTTGTGTCTAAAATTTTCAGCTTTTTATCTTCTATTTCAGGTTCATCATCAGCTGCTCCCTTTTTCTTTGTGACCTTTGCAGATCGGGAGAACAGCCCTATCATTTCATCCTTCTTCTTAAATCCTACCTGAAATCCAAGGTATCCTAAAAAGAAAGCCAGGAAAATCGGAATAATGGTACCAAAAATATGATATGGGATATTGTTTAGCGGGATCACGTTTACAATAAGATATGCTAGAATAAGTCCAAATACTAATCCGAAACTTCCAGATATAAGATCAGGAAGAGGCGCCTTCAATAGAGAATCCTCGATCCATTTCACCCAATTTACCACATAACCTGTGCACCATTTACCAATGATGAAGAACACAACGGCTCCTATTAGTGCTGATGAGTAAGCATTTGTTATGAAAGGTATGTCCTTTACATTTAAAAGCAGAAATAACTCTGGAATGATAAAAATCCCTACAACTGCACCCAAAATGATAAAAAACGCCTGAACGATTCTTTTTAACATACCTTCACCTCCTTTATTTTTCATCTGTCAATCCACCTTCATCTGACATTAATATATGTTTAAGTTTCCTATCATGAGCAACAGAAAACAAAACCATCATTAATATACCCATATTCATCCATTTTTAACCGTAATAGAGAAAAATTTCTCTTCTTAAAGCTGACGGTCAATGTAATGTTTTTCTTGTAACCTTTTTAATCCTTTTTTTATCTTTTTCGCTCTTACTTCTCCAATTCCTTCTACTTCATCCAATTCTTGTACATCTGCTTCCATAATTCGATCTAGCACACCGAATGCTTCAACCACATTTTCGACGATTGGCATTGGCAGTCTAGGGATTTTATGGAGCAATCTATATCCTCTTGTGTACACATATTCGTCAATATTTGTAGAAGCTGGATATCCAAGTAACTTGTACAGAATGGAATCATCTAAAAGCTCAAAGCTCGACATATCTTGAAGTTGTTTGAGCAGCACATACGGATCTTTGATCTTTTCTTTCACGTAATCTTTAATAAATAAAGCTGCTTCCTGCTCCATATCTGTAATCAATTCATTGACTTGCAGACGGATCAAGTGCCCTTCTGTTCCGAGCTCTTTGATATACATATTGATTTCATTTTTGATTCTGAGTACCATTTCGTAGCGGTGCAGCACGGATAATACATCACCAAAGGTCACAAGCTCTTCAAATTCTAGAGCGCTTAACGCAGAAATGGCGTGATCTAAAATGGTTTTATATTTCTCAAGTGTCTGAATGGCTTGATTGGCCTTTGTTAAAATAAAGCCAATATCTTTCAGCGTATAACGACGATTCCCTTGGTATAAGGTAATGACGTTCCTCCGTTCAGAAATGGCAATGATTAAGCAGCCTGTCTGCTTTGCTACACGTTCAGCCGTCCGGTGCCTCATGCCTGTTTCCGATGAATGGATGGTTGCATCTGGCATCAGCTGTGTATTCGCATACAAGATTTTTTGACCAGAATCGCTAAGAATAATGGCCCCGTCCATCTTCGCCAATTCATATAAATGTGCTGGGGAGAAGGCCGAATTAATGTGAAATCCTCCATCTACCACACTCTTTACTTTGTCATTATAACCAACAACAATGAGCCCGCCAGTATTGGCTCTCAGGACGTTTTCAATCCCTGCCCGCAGAGGTGTTCCTGGTGCCACAAACTGTACAATATCTAAGAGATCGAGTTCTCTCGCTCCTTTTTTCTCTTTTTCCATTTCTATGATCCCCCTAGTGAAATTCGAAGTGCCTCCGCTACATTTTCTACACCAACTAACTCAATCCCTCTCGGCTTTTTCCATCCGTCTATATTCGCCTGAGGAATAAACATTCGCTTAAATCCTAGTTTTGCAGCTTCCTGCACTCGCTGTTCAATTCTTGATACTCTTCTGACTTCTCCCGTCAGACCGACCTCTCCTATAAAGCAATCCGCTTGATGCGGCGCTGCATCTTTAAAGCTTGATGCAATACTGACGGCAATAGCTAAGTCAATCGCCGGTTCGTCAAGCTTCACACCGCCTGCGACCTTTAAATACGCATCTTGGTTTTGCAGCAGCAGCCCCACGCGTTTTTCTAAAACTGCCATGAGCAGCGATACTCGATTATGATCAAGGCCAGTGGCCATTCTTCGCGGATTCCCAAAGCTTGTCGGGGAAATTAACGCCTGTATCTCGACAAGTACGGGTCTTGTTCCTTCCATTGAGGCAACAACACACGAACCAGATACACCTGCCGACCGCTCTTCTAGAAAGATTTCTGATGGGTTTAATACTTCCGTGAGCCCTTCCTCTCTCATTTCAAAAATTCCCAATTCATTCGTTGAACCAAATCGGTTTTTGACCGCCCGTAAGATACGAAACGTATGATGACGCTCGCCTTCAAAATAAAGAACTGTGTCCACCATATGCTCTAAAAGGCGTGGACCTGCGATCGAGCCTTCTTTGGTCACGTGACCAACGATAAAAATAGGAATACCATTTGTCTTGGCAATCTTCATCAGCTGCGCTGTACATTCTCTAACTTGAGATACAGAGCCGGGAGCTGACGTGATATCGCTTTGGTAAACGGTTTGAATCGAATCCACCACAACAAAAGCAGGTTTCATCTCCTGTATAGCAGACGTTATATACTCCATATCGGTTTCAGCCAAAACATGTAAAGAGGCGCTTTCAATGCCAAGGCGGTCCGCTCTTAGCTTCGTTTGTTTAATGGACTCCTCACCAGATATGTATAACACATTCTGATTTTTGTCTGAGAGCTGTGCTGATACTTGTAATAATAATGTGGACTTCCCAATCCCAGGATCTCCGCCGATGAGAACAAGAGAACCTTTGACAATTCCACTTCCTAATACTCGGTTAAATTCTTCTAAATTTGTTTTAATTCGGGGTTCTTCGGATGTTTCAATTGCAGATATAGGTGAAGGTTTTTGAATGGTTTGAACAGAATGATTAAAAGCACTTCGACGGTTTGCCGGCTCTTTGCGAACGACCTCTTCTGTCATACTGTTCCACGTGCCGCAGCCTGGACATTTCCCCATCCATTTGGCTGACTCATAACCGCACGATTGGCATATAAATTTTGATTTTGTCTTAGCCATAGATTGAAGAATACAACTCCTTATACTGGTCAGAAAATAAGTAAAGGGAGGCATACACCTTACTGGTATGCCTCACACTTTTTTCTTACTATATTAGTTCGTAGCAGCCGTCGCTTTTACGACAATCTCTCCATCTTCCACATCTAATACGATATGTTGACCTTTTTCAATATTCCCCTTCAGAAGCTCTTCAGAAAGTCGATCTTCTACATGCTTTTGAATCGCTCTTCTTAACGGACGCGCACCGTACTCAAGATCTACTCCTTCGTCGGCAATCTTCGCTTTTGCTGCTTCCGTCAATTCAATTGATAGGTCTTGTTCTTTTAATCGTTTTGTCAATTGATCAGACATGAGAGACACGATCTCTTTTAGATGTTTCTTCTCAAGCGAGTGGAAGACAATGATTTCATCAATACGGTTGATAAACTCAGGTCTAAACGCACGTTTCAACTCGCCCATCACTTTGCCTTTCATATCCTTGTAATTTTGACTTTCATCCTGCACATTAAAGCCAACATATTTATTGCGCTTCAGCTCACTAGCTCCAACGTTTGATGTCATAATCAAAATCGTATTTCTAAAGTCAACGGTACGCCCTTTAGAATCAGTCAGACGACCATCTTCTAACACTTGCAGTAAGATATTAAATACATCTGGATGCGCCTTTTCAATCTCGTCTAAAAGAACGACAGAATAAGGTTTTCTTCTCACTTTTTCAGTCAGCTGTCCACCTTCATCATAACCGACATAGCCTGGAGGTGACCCAACAAGTCTGGATGTAGAGTGCTTCTCCATGTATTCAGACATATCAATACGGATCATTGCTTCTTCATCACCGAAAATAGACTCAGCAAGTGCTCTTGCAAGCTCCGTTTTACCAACCCCTGTTGGACCTAAGAAGATAAAGGAGCCGATTGGGCGCTTCGGATCTTTCAGGCCAGCACGCGCACGTCTCACCGCTTTTGCTACAGCGACAACCGCTTCATCCTGTCCGATCACGCGAGAGTGGAGCAATTGTTCCATATTCAGAAGCTTATCTGTCTCCGTTTGAGCAATTTTCGAAACAGGCACTCCCGTCCAGCTGGAAACGACCATTGCGATATCATCTACAGATACCTCTGAATTCTCTTGTCCCTGCTTTTCTTTCCATGATTTCTTTGTAACTTCTACTTTTTCACGCAAACGCTGTTCTGTATCGCGAAGAGAAGCTGCTTTTTCAAATTCTTGACTTTGAACTGCCGCATCCTTTTCCTTGCGTACTTCATCCAGCTTTTGCTCTAATTCTTTTAGGTTAGGCGGTGTTGTGAACGAACGTAAACGGACTTTCGAACCTGCCTCATCAATTAAATCAATCGCCTTATCTGGAAGGAATCGGTCAGAAATATAACGGTCAGACAGCTTCACCGCCGCCTCAATCGCTTCATCTGTAATAGACACACGGTGATGTGCTTCATACCGGTCTCTAAGCCCTCTTAAGATTTGAATACTTTCATCAACAGACGGCTGATCTACTTGAATTGGCTGGAAACGTCGTTCAAGCGCAGCATCCTTTTCAATATATTTACGGTACTCATCTAACGTTGTCGCCCCAATACATTGAAGCTCTCCACGTGCTAGGGATGGTTTCAAGATATTAGACGCATCAATCGCGCCCTCTGCCCCACCAGCACCAATAAGTGTATGAAGCTCGTCGATAAAGAGAATGATATTTCCTGCCTGGCGAATTTCGTCCATCACTTTTTTCAAACGATCCTCGAATTCACCACGATATTTCGTACCAGCTACAACAGTTCCCATATCCAGGGTCATTACTCGTTTATCACGCAGGATTTCAGGCACTTCATTATGAATAATTTGCTGTGCAAGACCTTCTGCGATGGCTGTTTTACCAACACCAGGCTCACCAATCAGCACAGGGTTATTTTTTGTTCTTCTACTTAGGACCTCAATGACACGTTGAATTTCTTTGCTTCGGCCAATGACAGGGTCCAAGCTGTCCTCTTTTGCGATAGCTGTTAAATCTCTTGCCAGGCTATCTAGTGTTGGTGTATTCGCATTGCTATTAGAGCCTGCCGCAGATGCACCTGTTTCATTGCTTCCAAGCAGCTGCAGGACTTGCTGGCGTGCTTTATTTAAGCTCACTCCGAGGTTATTTAAGACACGGGCAGCGACACCCTCTCCCTCACGAATAAGACCTAATAGAATATGTTCTGTCCCTACATAGGAATGACCTAGCTTTCTTGCTTCATCCATTGAAAGCTCAGTGACCTTCTTCGCTCTAGGCGTATAATGAGGAATAGCTTGAGACACCTCTTGCCCTCTTCCAATCAAGCTTTCGACTTCTTTTTGGATTTTATCTGAAACAAGGCCCAGTGCTTCTAACGCTTTGGCAGCGATGCCCTCACCTTCACGTACAAGGCCAAGTAAAATGTGCTCAGTACCAATATTCTTATGGCCTAGGCGAATGGCTTCTTCTTGTGCAAGTGCTAATACCTTTTGAGCTCTTTCAGTGAATCTTCCAAACATCATATCGTTTCATCCTCCTGTCCATTCCTATGCATTTCTAAGCGCAGCCTTTCTCTAATAATCGCTGCTCGTTTTATATCTCGTTCATTTGGCTCTAAGGCTCCTCCTGAATATTGTTGAAGGAAGCCGGGCTGAGTCAAAATCATGAGTTCATTCAGTATATTACTTGAAAGCCCCTTAATGATACCTAAATCAATTCCAAGCCGCACATCTGACAAACACTTCGCTGTTTCCTTTGATTCAATCATACGACAATTGGCCAAAATCCCTAAAGAGCGGTACACTCTGTCCTCAAGTTCAATTTTAGATGTTTGATATAACGCTTTTCGTGCAGATCGCTCTTGTTCAATGAGCTGAGCGGTCACACTATTCAAGTCATCTACAATGTCTTCTTCTGATTGACCAAGTGTCATTTGATTTGAAATTTGAAAGATGTTCCCTATTGCTTCGCTGCCCTCACCATAAATTCCTCTGACCACAAGACCTAATTGATTAATGGCCGGAATAATCCGATTCATTTGTCTTGTGAGCGCTAATGCTGGTAAATGCATCATGACCGAAGCCCTGATACCTGTACCTACATTGGTCGGACAGCTTGTTAAGTATCCCCGCTTTTCAGAAAACGCGTAATCCACTTGCTCTTCAATCCAGTCATCTACCTGATTAGCCGCTTTTAGTGCATTGGCTAGCTGAAAACCTGGGAATAAGCATTGGATTCGAATATGGTCTTCTTCATTCAGCATCACACTGATTTCTTCATTTTCAGAAAGCAAACAGCCGCCAAATCTTGATTCAGCTAAATTGGGGCTGATCAAATGCTTTTCAACAAGTACCCTCTTTGCTAAAGGCTGCGTTTCATTCATTCGAATCAGAACAAAGTTTCCAATGTCCTTCACTTCCCGGCTAGCAAACTTTTGCTCGAATTGCTGGAGAACAGCTTCAGCTTCAGCTTGAGAAAACTGAGTTGGGAAACGAACATGCTCTAGATTGCGAGCTAGCCGGATACGACTGCTTAGAACAATGTCACTTTCTGGTCCTTTTTGTTTCATCCACTGACTAAGAGCGTCTTGAATAAAATGCTGGAGCGACATGACGTTAATCTCCCTCCCTCTGCTGAGATTGCTCATGCTCTAATGCACGAATTTGATCTCGAACTTCCGCTGCCTTTTCGAACTCTTCCTGTTCAATCAGCTGCTTCAGCTCTTGCTGCATTAACTCAAGTTTCCGGCGAACATGCAGGCTGCCGGCAATTCGTTTTGGTACTTTTCCATTATGGACTGTATTTCCACTATGGACTTTCCGTAAAACAGGGTTCAGATACTGATCAAATGTACGATAGCATTCTGCACAGCCAAATCGGCCTGTTTTTCTGAACTGCTGAAAGGTTAAGCCACACTTAGGACATTGATCCACTTCTTTTGCTTCTTGAAAAATAGATGAGCCCTTGTTCGCACTTGTGGTGAAGCTAGGATCAATATTCAATAAGCCTGATAATAAGTTGTGAATTGAGAAACCTTGGTTTCCACTCATAGCATATGAATCACTGTTTTCTTTTGCACATTGTTCACATATGTGCATTTCTTGTTTTTCTCCATTTATAACTTTCGTAAAGTGAAAAGTGGCTGGTCTCTCATTACATTCTTGACAAATCAATCTTTTCACCCGCTTTACTTTAATTTCAAAGCATTTAACATCGCTTTCATCATCCGAGCCCGCAGTTCATCTCGTTCAGGTAAATCAATATGCAATACAGAACGGTCCATGACACTAATCATCATCTTAGCTTCTCTTTCAGATAATATGTTATTTTCAACAAGACGCATGATGATATGATCAGATGCAGCCTGTGATAAACGATGATATATTTGGGAAATAATATTGTTCAATAAGTCGACTTCATCATTCATTTTGACTTTAATGATGCGGATATAGCCACCGCCGCCACGCTTACTTTCAACGATATAGCCTCTCTCGCTCGTAAAGCGTGTATTGATAACATAGTTTATTTGTGAAGGTACGCATTGAAATTTATCTGCAATTTCATTGCGTTTAATTTCTAATATTTCTCGACCGTTCTGATCCAAGACTTCCTTCAAATACTGCTCGATGATATCAGAAATATTTTGTGCCACTCCGCCTCCTCCTCCATTGACTTTGACTATATTTGACTTTAATCTTACTATAAATTTTTTCGATTGATTTTTCAAGATAATCGCTCAACTAACAATATTATTTCCACATTTATATGGTATCAAACCTCTCAAAAGCACAAAAAAGACCAGTTCCGACTGGAACTGATCCTAATAGAAGCTTGGCGGCGTCCTACTCTCACAGGGGGAAACCCCCAACTACCATCGGCGCTGAAGAGCTTAACTTCCGTGTTCGGTATGGGAACGGGTGTGACCTCTTCGCTATCGCCACCAAACCTGATGGAGAGAATGTTCTCTCAAAACTAGATAACAATGTTCATGCTTCACATTAGAATATAGGTTAAGTCCTCGATCTATTAGTATCTGTCAGCTCCACGTGTCACCACGCTTCCACCTCAGACCTATCAACCTGATCATCTTTCAGGGATCTTACTTCCTTGCGGAATGGGAAATCTCATCTTGAGGGGGGCTTCATGCTTAGATGCTTTCAGCACTTATCCCGTCCGCACATAGCTACCCAGCGATGCCCTTGGCAGAACAACTGGTACACCAGCGGTGCGTCCATCCCGGTCCTCTCGTACTAAGGACAGCTCCTCTCAAATTTCCTGCGCCCGCGACGGATAGGGACCGAACTGTCTCACGACGTTCTGAACCCAGCTCGCGTACCGCTTTAATGGGCGAACAGCCCAACCCTTGGGACCGACTACAGCCCCAGGATGCGATGAGCCGACATCGAGGTGCCAAACCTCCCCGTCGATGTGGACTCTTGGGGGAGATAAGCCTGTTATCCCCGGGGTAGCTTTTATCCGTTGAGCGATGGCCCTTCCATGCGGAACCACCGGATCACTAAGCCCGACTTTCGTCCCTGCTCGACTTGTAGGTCTCGCAGTCAAGCTCCCTTGTGCCTTTACACTCTGCGAATGATTTCCAACCATTCTGAGGGAACCTTTGGGCGCCTCCGTTACATTTTAGGAGGCGACCGCCCCAGTCAAACTGCCCACCTGACACTGTCTCCCTGCCCGATAAGGGCAGCGGGTTAGAAGGTCAATACAGCCAGGGTAGTATCCCACCGATGCCTCCACCGAAGCTAGCGCTCCGGTTTCCAAGGCTCCTACCTATCCTGTACAAGCTGTACCAACATTCAATATCAGGCTGCAGTAAAGCTCCACGGGGTCTTTCCGTCCTGTCGCGGGTAACCTGCATCTTCACAGGTACTATAATTTCACCGAGTCTCTCGTTGAGACAGTGCCCAGATCGTTGCGCCTTTCGTGCGGGTCGGAACTTACCCGACAAGGAATTTCGCTACCTTAGGACCGTTATAGTTACGGCCGCCGTTTACTGGGGCTTCAATTCGCACCTTCGCTTACGCTAAGCGCTCCTCTTAACCTTCCAGCACCGGGCAGGCGTCAGCCCCTATACTTCGCCTTACGGCTTCGCAGAGACCTGTGTTTTTGCTAAACAGTCGCCTGGGCCTATTCACTGCGGCTTCTCGGGGCTTTAACACCCTAAGAAGCACCCCTTCTCCCGAAGTTACGGGGTCATTTTGCCGAGTTCCTTAACGAGAGTTCTCTCGATCACCTTAGGATTCTCTCCTCGCCTACCTGTGTCGGTTTGCGGTACGGGCACCTCTCACCTCGCTAGAGGCTTTTCTTGGCAGTGTGGAATCAGGAACTTCGCTACTAAATTTCGCTCGCCATCACAGCTCAGCCTTTACGGGAAACGGATTTGCCTATTTCCCAGCCTAACTGCTTGGACGCGGATATCCAATACCGCGCTTACCCTATCCTCCTGCGTCCCCCCATTGCTCAAATGGTGAGGAGGTGGTACAGGAATATCAACCTGTTGTCCATCGCCTACGCCTTTCGGCCTCGGCTTAGGTCCCGACTAACCCTGAGCGGACGAGCCTTCCTCAGGAAACCTTAGGCATTCGGTGGACGGGATTCTCACCCGTCTTTCGCTACTCATACCGGCATTCTCACTTCTAAGCGCTCCACCAGTCCTTCCGGTCTGGCTTCACAGCCCTTAGAACGCTCTCCTACCACTGTTCGTAAGAACAGTCCGCAGCTTCGGTGATACGTTTAGCCCCGGTACATTTTCGGCGCAGAGTCACTCGACCAGTGAGCTATTACGCACTCTTTAAATGGTGGCTGCTTCTAAGCCAACATCCTGGTTGTCTAAGCAACTCCACATCCTTTTCCACTTAACGTATACTTTGGGACCTTAGCTGGCGGTCTGGGCTGTTTCCCTTTCGACTACGGATCTTATCACTCGCAGTCTGACTCCCAAGGATAAGTCATCGGCATTCGGAGTTTGACTGAATTCGGTAACCCGGTAGGGGCCCCTAGTCCAATCAGTGCTCTACCTCCGAGACTCTTACCTTGAGGCTAGCCCTAAAGCTATTTCGGAGAGAACCAGCTATCTCCAGGTTCGATTGGCATTTCACCCCTACCCACACCTCATCCCCGCACTTTTCAACGTGCGTGGGTTCGGGCCTCCATTCAGTGTTACCTGAACTTCACCCTGGACATGGGTAGATCACCTGGTTTCGGGTCTACGACCACGTACTCATGCGCCCTATTCAGACTCGCTTTCGCTGCGGCTCCGCATCTTCTGCTTAACCTTGCACGGGATCGTAACTCGCCGGTTCATTCTACAAAAGGCACGCCATCACCCGTTAACGGGCTCTGACTACTTGTAGGCACACGGTTTCAGGATCTATTTCACTCCCCTTCCGGGGTGCTTTTCACCTTTCCCTCACGGTACTGGTTCACTATCGGTCACTAGGGAGTATTTAGCCTTGGGAGATGGTCCTCCCGGATTCCGACGGAATTTCACGTGTTCCGCCGTACTCAGGATCCACTCTGGAGAGAACAACATTTCAGTTACAGGGCTGTTACCTTCTTTGGCGGGCCTTTCCAGACCTCTTCGCTTATATCGTTCCTTTGTAACTCCGTATAGAGTGTCCTACAACCCCAAGAGGCAAGCCTCTTGGTTTGGGCTGTTCCCGTTTCGCTCGCCGCTACTCAGGGAATCGCATTTGCTTTCTCTTCCTCCGGGTACTTAGATGTTTCAGTTCCCCGGGTATGCCTTCTCATACTCTATGTATTCAAGTATGGATACTACTCCATTACGAGCAGTGGGTTTCCCCATTCGGAAATCTCCGGATCAAAGCTTGCTTACAGCTCCCCGAAGCATATCGGTGTTCGTCCCGTCCTTCATCGGCTCCTAGTGCCAAGGCATCCACCGTGCGCCCTTTCTAACTTAACCATTTCTTACTTTAGAAAGAATCACTATGTGTGATGAACTTTGCATTGCATTCAATGTGAATGTATTACTTATTGTTATCTAGTTTTCAAAGAACAATCCTGTCTCGCTAGAGACATGTTTTGAAGGAATGATCCTTCAAAACTAAACAAGACGAAAACGTACGCTGCTCCATATATCCTTAGAAAGGAGGTGATCCAGCCGCACCTTCCGATACGGCTACCTTGTTACGACTTCACCCCAATCATCTGCCCCACCTTCGGCGGCTGGCTCCATAAAGGTTACCTCACCGACTTCGGGTGTTGCAAACTCTCGTGGTGTGACGGGCGGTGTGTACAAGGCCCGGGAACGTATTCACCGCGGCATGCTGATCCGCGATTACTAGCGATTCCAGCTTCACGCAGTCGAGTTGCAGACTGCGATCCGAACTGAGAACAGATTTATGGGATTGGCTAAACCTTGCGGTCTTGCAGCCCTTTGTTCTGTCCATTGTAGCACGTGTGTAGCCCAGGTCATAAGGGGCATGATGATTTGACGTCATCCCCACCTTCCTCCGGTTTGTCACCGGCAGTCACCTTAGAGTGCCCAACTGAATGCTGGCAACTAAGATCAAGGGTTGCGCTCGTTGCGGGACTTAACCCAACATCTCACGACACGAGCTGACGACAACCATGCACCACCTGTCACTCTGTCCCCGAAGGGAAAGCCCTATCTCTAGGGTTGTCAGAGGATGTCAAGACCTGGTAAGGTTCTTCGCGTTGCTTCGAATTAAACCACATGCTCCACCGCTTGTGCGGGCCCCCGTCAATTCCTTTGAGTTTCAGTCTTGCGACCGTACTCCCCAGGCGGAGTGCTTAATGCGTTAGCTGCAGCACTAAGGGGCGGAAACCCCCTAACACTTAGCACTCATCGTTTACGGCGTGGACTACCAGGGTATCTAATCCTGTTCGCTCCCCACGCTTTCGCTCCTCAGCGTCAGTTACAGACCAGAGAGTCGCCTTCGCCACTGGTGTTCCTCCACATCTCTACGCATTTCACCGCTACACGTGGAATTCCACTCTCCTCTTCTGCACTCAAGTTTCCCAGTTTCCAATGACCCTCCCCGGTTGAGCCGGGGGCTTTCACATCAGACTTAAGAAACCGCCTGCGAGCCCTTTACGCCCAATAATTCCGGACAACGCTTGCCACCTACGTATTACCGCGGCTGCTGGCACGTAGTTAGCCGTGGCTTTCTGGTTAGGTACCGTCAAGGTGCGAGCAGTTACTCTCGCACTTGTTCTTCCCTAACAACAGAGCTTTACGATCCGAAAACCTTCATCACTCACGCGGCGTTGCTCCGTCAGACTTTCGTCCATTGCGGAAGATTCCCTACTGCTGCCTCCCGTAGGAGTCTGGGCCGTGTCTCAGTCCCAGTGTGGCCGATCACCCTCTCAGGTCGGCTACGCATCGTCGCCTTGGTGAGCCATTACCCCACCAACTAGCTAATGCGCCGCGGGTCCATCTGTAAGTGACAGCCGAAACCGTCTTTCATCCTTGAACCATGCGGTTCAAGGAACTATCCGGTATTAGCTCCGGTTTCCCGGAGTTATCCCAGTCTTACAGGCAGGTTACCCACGTGTTACTCACCCGTCCGCCGCTAACATCCGGGAGCAAGCTCCCTTCTGTCCGCTCGACTTGCATGTATTAGGCACGCCGCCAGCGTTCGTCCTGAGCCAGGATCAAACTCTCCGAAAAAATACAAAACCGAAGTTTTGCTTTCCGCCAGTTTGACTGACTACCTATGAAGTATCATAGGATTTTTTTATAAAAACTCGAATTAACAGGTACGTTTTGTCTTGTTTAGTTTTCAAAGATCATATTGGTGGAGCCTAGCGGGATCGAACCGCTGACCTCCTGCGTGCAAGGCAGGCGCTCTCCCAGCTGAGCTAAGGCCCCATAAAAGATGGTCGGGAAGACAGGATTCGAACCTGCGACCCCTTGGTCCCAAACCAAGTGCTCTACCAAGCTGAGCTACTTCCCGATCTTAATGGCGCGCCCGAGAGGAGTCGAACCCCTAACCTTTTGATCCGTAGTCAAACGCTCTATCCAATTGAGCTACGGGCGCTTATTTATAATGCCGAGGGCCGGACTTGAACCGGCACGGTAGTCACCTACCGCAGGATTTTAAGTCCTGTGTGTCTGCCAATTCCACCACCCCGGCGTGGATGGTATAAGCGGAAGACGGGATTCGAACCCGCGACCCCCACCTTGGCAAGGTGGTGTTCTACCACTGAACTACTTCCGCATTACAGGATTTCTTTATTTTATTTGGCAATGCGGGTGAAGGGACTTGAACCCCCACGTCATAAAGACACTAGATCCTAAGTCTAGCGCGTCTGCCAATTCCGCCACACCCGCATGAAACATGGTGAGCCATGAAGGACTCGAACCTTCGACCCTCTGATTAAAAGTCAGATGCTCTACCAACTGAGCTAATGGCTCGCTTTAAAAGCGACTTGTCTATCTTACCATATGAAAGTGGTGCCGGCAAGAGGACTTGAACCCCCAACCTACTGATTACAAGTCAGTTGCTCTACCAGTTGAGCTACACCGGCTTTATCTATCCTAACATTATGTAAGAATAAATATGGTGGAGGATGACGGGCTCGAACCGCCGACCCTCTGCTTGTAAGGCAGATGCTCTCCCAGCTGAGCTAATCCTCCATATTGTGTCGTTTCGAAGTGTCTCTCGATCTGACAAATAGTATTATATAACGATAAGATATTGTTTGTAAAGACTTTTTTAAAATAATTTTTGAATTTATTTTAAAGCTGTTTTTTCACCTTTTCGTTAAGGCACCTAAAGAAGTTTACCACTTGTCTCATCATTTTAAAAGCCTTTTTTTCATTTTTTTATGTTTTTTTGTTAAAAAGAGCGCTTATATGGCTCTATCATTGCAAAAACAGCAATTTCGAAGCTTTCATATCCTTGTTTTATTTCATATATCTCTGGATAAAAAACATCCAAAAAAGAAATTCTATTATTATTTTATTTTTCTGAGAAATCTTTTTTGCCTAAAAAAGTGTAAAAATAATTACTGGTCTTTACTATTTTTCAACAAATCGTTTCACATTAATTTTTCTGCTGCTTCAAACACTCAACAGTCTTATCATCGATATAAAGTTTTACCAGGAGAATTAATATTAGTATTGTTTCTTTCTCCTTTTAAGTTAAAAATTTAGCAATAGCTGACTATCCCCTTTGGGGTGAGGGTGCCTTTCTATCTCGTGACCCTATACATCACCTCTTTACATCTATTTAGTCCAAGGAGAGGTTTTCTTATGCTTTTAGTGTTGACTCTTGATAATTTGAACTGCTGGTTCATATGATGACTGAAATGTTAAATTGAAGGAAAGTAAAGTTTGATTTATTTAGCAATCAACGAGGAAACAACGTATTTTTACTTTACGAACCTATTATATAGAAGCAAGTCATTCAAAAACACAAAAAAGACCAGTTCCGACTGGAACTGATCCTAATAGAAGCTTGGCGGCGTCCTACTCTCACAGGGGGAAACCCCCAACTACCATCGGCGCTGAAGAGCTTAACTTCCGTGTTCGGTATGGGAACGGGTGTGACCTCTTCGCTATCGCCACCAAACCTGATGGAGAGAATGTTCTCTCAAAACTAGATAACAATGTTCATGCTTCACATTAGAATATAGGTTAAGTCCTCGATCTATTAGTATCTGTCAGCTCCACGTGTCACCACGCTTCCACCTCAGACCTATCAACCTGATCATCTTTCAGGGATCTTACTTCCTTGCGGAATGGGAAATCTCATCTTGAGGGGGGCTTCATGCTTAGATGCTTTCAGCACTTATCCCGTCCGCACATAGCTACCCAGCGATGCCCTTGGCAGAACAACTGGTACACCAGCGGTGCGTCCATCCCGGTCCTCTCGTACTAAGGACAGCTCCTCTCAAATTTCCTGCGCCCGCGACGGATAGGGACCGAACTGTCTCACGACGTTCTGAACCCAGCTCGCGTACCGCTTTAATGGGCGAACAGCCCAACCCTTGGGACCGACTACAGCCCCAGGATGCGATGAGCCGACATCGAGGTGCCAAACCTCCCCGTCGATGTGGACTCTTGGGGGAGATAAGCCTGTTATCCCCGGGGTAGCTTTTATCCGTTGAGCGATGGCCCTTCCATGCGGAACCACCGGATCACTAAGCCCGACTTTCGTCCCTGCTCGACTTGTAGGTCTCGCAGTCAAGCTCCCTTGTGCCTTTACACTCTGCGAATGATTTCCAACCATTCTGAGGGAACCTTTGGGCGCCTCCGTTACATTTTAGGAGGCGACCGCCCCAGTCAAACTGCCCACCTGACACTGTCTCCCTGCCCGATAAGGGCAGCGGGTTAGAAGGTCAATACAGCCAGGGTAGTATCCCACCGATGCCTCCACCGAAGCTAGCGCTCCGGTTTCCAAGGCTCCTACCTATCCTGTACAAGCTGTACCAACATTCAATATCAGGCTGCAGTAAAGCTCCACGGGGTCTTTCCGTCCTGTCGCGGGTAACCTGCATCTTCACAGGTACTATAATTTCACCGAGTCTCTCGTTGAGACAGTGCCCAGATCGTTGCGCCTTTCGTGCGGGTCGGAACTTACCCGACAAGGAATTTCGCTACCTTAGGACCGTTATAGTTACGGCCGCCGTTTACTGGGGCTTCAATTCGCACCTTCGCTTACGCTAAGCGCTCCTCTTAACCTTCCAGCACCGGGCAGGCGTCAGCCCCTATACTTCGCCTTACGGCTTCGCAGAGACCTGTGTTTTTGCTAAACAGTCGCCTGGGCCTATTCACTGCGGCTTCTCGGGGCTTTAACACCCTAAGAAGCACCCCTTCTCCCGAAGTTACGGGGTCATTTTGCCGAGTTCCTTAACGAGAGTTCTCTCGATCACCTTAGGATTCTCTCCTCGCCTACCTGTGTCGGTTTGCGGTACGGGCACCTCTCACCTCGCTAGAGGCTTTTCTTGGCAGTGTGGAATCAGGAACTTCGCTACTAAATTTCGCTCGCCATCACAGCTCAGCCTTTACGGGAAACGGATTTGCCTATTTCCCAGCCTAACTGCTTGGACGCGGATATCCAATACCGCGCTTACCCTATCCTCCTGCGTCCCCCCATTGCTCAAATGGTGAGGAGGTGGTACAGGAATATCAACCTGTTGTCCATCGCCTACGCCTTTCGGCCTCGGCTTAGGTCCCGACTAACCCTGAGCGGACGAGCCTTCCTCAGGAAACCTTAGGCATTCGGTGGACGGGATTCTCACCCGTCTTTCGCTACTCATACCGGCATTCTCACTTCTAAGCGCTCCACCAGTCCTTCCGGTCTGGCTTCACAGCCCTTAGAACGCTCTCCTACCACTGTTCGTAAGAACAGTCCGCAGCTTCGGTGATACGTTTAGCCCCGGTACATTTTCGGCGCAGAGTCACTCGACCAGTGAGCTATTACGCACTCTTTAAATGGTGGCTGCTTCTAAGCCAACATCCTGGTTGTCTAAGCAACTCCACATCCTTTTCCACTTAACGTATACTTTGGGACCTTAGCTGGCGGTCTGGGCTGTTTCCCTTTCGACTACGGATCTTATCACTCGCAGTCTGACTCCCAAGGATAAGTCATCGGCATTCGGAGTTTGACTGAATTCGGTAACCCGGTAGGGGCCCCTAGTCCAATCAGTGCTCTACCTCCGAGACTCTTACCTTGAGGCTAGCCCTAAAGCTATTTCGGAGAGAACCAGCTATCTCCAGGTTCGATTGGCATTTCACCCCTACCCACACCTCATCCCCGCACTTTTCAACGTGCGTGGGTTCGGGCCTCCATTCAGTGTTACCTGAACTTCACCCTGGACATGGGTAGATCACCTGGTTTCGGGTCTACGACCACGTACTCATGCGCCCTATTCAGACTCGCTTTCGCTGCGGCTCCGCATCTTCTGCTTAACCTTGCACGGGATCGTAACTCGCCGGTTCATTCTACAAAAGGCACGCCATCACCCGTTAACGGGCTCTGACTACTTGTAGGCACACGGTTTCAGGATCTATTTCACTCCCCTTCCGGGGTGCTTTTCACCTTTCCCTCACGGTACTGGTTCACTATCGGTCACTAGGGAGTATTTAGCCTTGGGAGATGGTCCTCCCGGATTCCGACGGAATTTCACGTGTTCCGCCGTACTCAGGATCCACTCTGGAGAGAACAACATTTCAGTTACAGGGCTGTTACCTTCTTTGGCGGGCCTTTCCAGACCTCTTCGCTTATATCGTTCCTTTGTAACTCCGTATAGAGTGTCCTACAACCCCAAGAGGCAAGCCTCTTGGTTTGGGCTGTTCCCGTTTCGCTCGCCGCTACTCAGGGAATCGCATTTGCTTTCTCTTCCTCCGGGTACTTAGATGTTTCAGTTCCCCGGGTATGCCTTCTCATACTCTATGTATTCAAGTATGGATACTACTCCATTACGAGCAGTGGGTTTCCCCATTCGGAAATCTCCGGATCAAAGCTTGCTTACAGCTCCCCGAAGCATATCGGTGTTCGTCCCGTCCTTCATCGGCTCCTAGTGCCAAGGCATCCACCGTGCGCCCTTTCTAACTTAACCATTTCTTACTTTAGAAAGAATCACTATGTGTGATGAACTTTGCATTGCATTCAATGTGAATGTATTACTTATTGTTATCTAGTTTTCAAAGAACAATCCTGTCTCGCTAGAGACATGTTTTGAAGGAATGATCCTTCAAAACTAAACAAGACGAAAACGTACGCTGCTCCATATATCCTTAGAAAGGAGGTGATCCAGCCGCACCTTCCGATACGGCTACCTTGTTACGACTTCACCCCAATCATCTGCCCCACCTTCGGCGGCTGGCTCCATAAAGGTTACCTCACCGACTTCGGGTGTTGCAAACTCTCGTGGTGTGACGGGCGGTGTGTACAAGGCCCGGGAACGTATTCACCGCGGCATGCTGATCCGCGATTACTAGCGATTCCAGCTTCACGCAGTCGAGTTGCAGACTGCGATCCGAACTGAGAACAGATTTATGGGATTGGCTAAACCTTGCGGTCTTGCAGCCCTTTGTTCTGTCCATTGTAGCACGTGTGTAGCCCAGGTCATAAGGGGCATGATGATTTGACGTCATCCCCACCTTCCTCCGGTTTGTCACCGGCAGTCACCTTAGAGTGCCCAACTGAATGCTGGCAACTAAGATCAAGGGTTGCGCTCGTTGCGGGACTTAACCCAACATCTCACGACACGAGCTGACGACAACCATGCACCACCTGTCACTCTGTCCCCGAAGGGAAAGCCCTATCTCTAGGGTTGTCAGAGGATGTCAAGACCTGGTAAGGTTCTTCGCGTTGCTTCGAATTAAACCACATGCTCCACCGCTTGTGCGGGCCCCCGTCAATTCCTTTGAGTTTCAGTCTTGCGACCGTACTCCCCAGGCGGAGTGCTTAATGCGTTAGCTGCAGCACTAAGGGGCGGAAACCCCCTAACACTTAGCACTCATCGTTTACGGCGTGGACTACCAGGGTATCTAATCCTGTTCGCTCCCCACGCTTTCGCTCCTCAGCGTCAGTTACAGACCAGAGAGTCGCCTTCGCCACTGGTGTTCCTCCACATCTCTACGCATTTCACCGCTACACGTGGAATTCCACTCTCCTCTTCTGCACTCAAGTTTCCCAGTTTCCAATGACCCTCCCCGGTTGAGCCGGGGGCTTTCACATCAGACTTAAGAAACCGCCTGCGAGCCCTTTACGCCCAATAATTCCGGACAACGCTTGCCACCTACGTATTACCGCGGCTGCTGGCACGTAGTTAGCCGTGGCTTTCTGGTTAGGTACCGTCAAGGTGCGAGCAGTTACTCTCGCACTTGTTCTTCCCTAACAACAGAGCTTTACGATCCGAAAACCTTCATCACTCACGCGGCGTTGCTCCGTCAGACTTTCGTCCATTGCGGAAGATTCCCTACTGCTGCCTCCCGTAGGAGTCTGGGCCGTGTCTCAGTCCCAGTGTGGCCGATCACCCTCTCAGGTCGGCTACGCATCGTCGCCTTGGTGAGCCATTACCCCACCAACTAGCTAATGCGCCGCGGGTCCATCTGTAAGTGACAGCCGAAACCGTCTTTCATCCTTGAACCATGCGGTTCAAGGAACTATCCGGTATTAGCTCCGGTTTCCCGGAGTTATCCCAGTCTTACAGGCAGGTTACCCACGTGTTACTCACCCGTCCGCCGCTAACATCCGGGAGCAAGCTCCCTTCTGTCCGCTCGACTTGCATGTATTAGGCACGCCGCCAGCGTTCGTCCTGAGCCAGGATCAAACTCTCCGAAAAAATACAAAACCGAAGTTTTGCTTTTCGCCAGTTTGACTGACTACCTATGAAGTTTCATAGGATTTTTTTATAAAAACTCGAATTAACAGGTACGTTTTGTCTTGTTTAGTTTTCAAAGATCATTTTCGTTATCGCTCGTAAGCGACTTTAATATCTTAACATTTTGCGTCGGTTAAAGTCAAGAACTTTTTTCAATTTCTTTTTTTAACCTCGTTGCTGTTTTGCGGCAACGAATAATAATATACCATCTGGATTCTTTCCTTGCAATAGTTTTTTTAAAAAAAGTTTCATTTTATGAAAAATAAAAAGCGCCATAGATAAAATGGCGCTTTGATTGATGTATTAGCGGTTTCTCATTTGTGGGAAAAGCAGTACATCTCTGATTGATGGAGAATTTGTTAAAAGCATGATTAATCGGTCGATCCCGATTCCTAAACCACCTGTTGGAGGCATGCCGTATTCTAATGCTTCAACAAAATCGTCATCCATTAGATGTGCTTCGTCATTTCCTTCTTCACGTTCTTTTAATTGAGCTTCAAATCGTTCTCTTTGATCGATTGGATCGTTTAGCTCTGTGAATGCATTTGCGTGCTCACGGCGTACGATAAACAACTCAAAACGATCTGTGAAGCGAGGATCTTCAGGATTTTTCTTAGCTAATGGAGAAATCTCCACTGGATGTCCGTAAATGAATGTAGGCTGAACCAATGTTTCTTCTACTTTTTGCTCGAAGAACTCATTGATAATATGACCTACTGTCATATTTTTCGTGATTTCAACACCATGATCAGCAGCATGCTGTTTTGCTTCTTCTACAGACATCTCCTGCCAGAAGTCTACACCTGTTGCTTCTTTGACCGCTTCAACCATATGCAGTCTCTTCCATTCAGGTTTGAGATCAATTTCATCTTCTCCATATTGAATGGTTGTTGTTCCCAGCACCTCTTGGGCAATATGAGCAATTAAGTTTTCAGTCAGATTCATGATATCTTTGTAGTCTGCGTATGCTTCATACAGCTCAATCATAGTGAATTCTGGGTTATGACGAGTCGATACCCCTTCATTACGGAATACGCGGCCAATCTCGTATACTTTCTCTAGACCACCGACAATTAGGCGTTTTAAGTGCAGCTCGATCGCAATACGCATATAAAGCGGCATATCAAGTGCATTGTGATGAGTAATGAAAGGACGTGCTGATGCACCACCAGGAATGCTGTGCATTGTTGGTGTTTCAACTTCTAAGTATCCTTTAGAATCTAAGTATCTTCTCATGGATTGAATGATTTTGCTTCGCATAATAAACGTCTGCTTACTTTCTGGATTTACAATGAGGTCCAGGTAGCGCTGACGATAGCGTTGTTCAACATCTTTTAATCCATGATATTTATCAGGAAGCGGGCGAAGTGCTTTTGTCAGAACCTCAAAGCTAGTCGCTTTAATAGAAAGTTCTCCTACATTAGTTTTAAAAACAGTTCCTGTTACACCAATGATATCGCCTAGGTCTGAGCTTTTGAATAATTCATAAGCTTCTTCCCCTACACTATCTTTACGAACATAGATTTGAATTTGTCCTTCTAGGTCTTGAATATGCGCAAAGCCAGCTTTTCCTTTTCCGCGCTTTGTCATCATACGACCAGCGATTGTTACTTGAGCCGCTTTTCCTTCTAAGTCTTCTTTAGAAAACTCGTCATATTCAGCGATAATTTGCGCAGATTGATGAGAACGGTCATATCGTTCACCGAATGGATCGATACCCTCTTCTCTCATTTTATTCATTTTGTCACGTCTGACCTGGAATTGGTCATTTAATTCTTCGTTATTAAGCCCTTCATTACTCATTTATATCACTCCAATAATGTATTTTGCAGAGAAAAGCAGAAAAACTGCCAGTACATGCACTAGCAGTGAGCTACAAAAAGAAAGATAGTCTTATCCTACTTTTATACTTTGAAGCTCTTTTGCCTCGGCTTCGATCGTAAAGTCATCAAGAACTTGTACAAGCTCCGCTCTCGTTTCACTTTGATTGATTTGGTTTCTTACGTCAGCGTTGCCGCGGACCCCTTTTAAGTACCATGCTGCATGCTTTCTCATTTCTCTAACAGCGACATGCTCGCCTTTCAGGTCAATGAGTCTGTCTAAGTGAAGTTTGCACACTGACATTTTCTCACGCACGTTTGGCTCTTCTTTCAGTTCACCCGTTTCTAAATAATGAACCGTTCGATAAATCATCCACGGGTTTCCAAGTGCGGCTCTTCCGATCATAACAGCGTCCACACCTGTTTCATCAAGCATACGTTTTGCATCTTGAGGGGTTTTGACATCGCCATTGCCGATGACAGGAATTGATACAGATTGTTTAACCTCTTTTATAATATCCCAATTCGCTGTTCCTTCGTACATTTGCACGCGTGTCCGTCCGTGAAGCGCAACCGCTTGTCCACCAGCTCGTTCAACAGCACGGGCATTGTCGATAGCAAAGATATGGTCTTCGTCCCAGCCCATTCTCATTTTCACTGTAACTGGTTTGTCTACAGCTTCTACGACAGCAGAGACCATTTCATAAATCTTGTTTGGATCAAGGAGCCATTTCGCTCCTGCATCACATTTCGTAATCTTTGGTACAGGACAGCCCATGTTGATATCAATAATATCAGCTGTGGTATTCTGGTCTACGAACTTTGCCGCTTCGACGAGTGTGTCTTTTTCCCCTCCAAATATCTGAAGGCTCAAAGGCTTTTCCCGTTCATCAATGTATAGCATACCCATTGTTCTCGCGTTGTTGATCAGGATCGCTTTGTCACTGACCATTTCAGCGCAGACTAAGCCCGCTCCAAACTCTTTCACCGTCAGTCTGAAGGCAGAGTTGCACACACCAGCCATTGGTGCGAGCACTACTTTGTTTTTAATCTCGATATCTCCGATTTTAAACATTTTTCCCCCTCCTTTCTTCTTCAAGAATTGGCGATAGTTCTTCCACCGTTATATTTAAAGCATCTGCTATTTGACCAACCAATTGGTTTGTTGGTAATCGATTGCCTCGCTCAATTTCTCCTAAGACAGAGACAGAGATGCCTAGTCTTTTCGCGAACCCTTCCTGAGTATACCCTTTTAGCTTTCGGTATGCACGAATTCTTCTACCCCACATGTCTTTTTCCATATGCTTACACCTTCTTGGTCTGTTACGGCATTTATTTGTACTTCGCCGATTTCTGGGCAAATCTCACTCATCGGGACAAGAACGAATAAACGTTCGTACATTCTGGGATGCGGCACTACAAGTTGTTCTGTTTCAATATTTTCACGATTATAAAGTAAAATGTCAAGGTCAGCCGTTCGCGGTCCCCATCTCACTTCTCTTGTTCTGCCTAACTCCTGCTCGATTTTCTGAGTAAGAGACAGTAGTTCCTCCGGACGAAGTGAAGTGGTAATTTTCACGGCCATGTTTAAAAAGTCATCTTGGTTTTCATAGCCTACAGGTGCTGTTTCATATATCGATGAGATTAATTCCACTTGAACCTCTGGATGTTCATGCAGTTTTTTGACGGCTTCTTTTAAATAGGTTTCTTTTTTACCTATGTTTGAGCCTAATGCGATGTATGCTGTATTGTTCATGTGCGCGATCTCGTCATTTCAATTGCAACGGACTGATAATGTCCTGGAATTGGGGGATCTGGTTTGATCACCTTCACTGTACATTCCTGAACTGTCGGAAAGTCCTTTAACACTTGGTTTGCAATTCTTTCTGTCAGTGTTTCAACAAGATTGACCGGCTCGCCTTCTACAATGCTTTTGCAGATTTGGTAAAGCTCTGCATAGTTGATGGTCTCATTGAGGTCATCAGTTTGTCCGGCTTTACTTAAATCAAGTGAAGCTGTTAAGTCCACGCGGAATCGCTGCCCCAGTTTATTTTCTTCTGCAAATACACCGTGGTACCCGTAAAATTCCATTCCGTTTACATATACTTTATCGATGATAAGCGCCTCCCTTATTCAGCATGGCATCCATCATTTTTGCCATTCTTGCTATTTCTTTTACATCATGTACACGGACCATCGCACTGCCCTTTTGAATCCCAAGGCAGACCGTCGCACCTGTTCCTTCAGTACGTTCTTCAGGCGGCAGGTCTAAGACAGCACCAATGAATCGTTTTCGAGATGTAGCCAGCAGCAGTGGATACCCAAGGTGACAAAAATGTTCGAGTTCATTCATGACCTTCAGGTTGTCCTCTTTATTTTTCGCAAATCCTACACCTGGATCTAATATGATCATGTCATCACGGACACCCGCTTGCTGGGCAATTTGGACACTTTCTTTCAAATCGGCGATCATATCTGAAATCAGATGTGTGTAGTTTCGTTCTGGTCGATTGTGCATTAAAATGATTGGGACATTGTGCTTCGCCGCCACATGTGCCATTTGGGGATCTGCCTTCGCTCCCCATACATCATTAATGATAGAGGCTCCAGCTTTCACTGCTTCATCTGCAACACGGGCTTTATACGTATCAATAGAGATAGGTACATCTAATTCTTTTGTGATTTTCTCAATGACAGGAATGACCCTTGAAAGCTCCTCTTGTTCTGAGACAAGTGCCGCTCCCGGGCGAGTCGATTCTCCGCCAATATCAATAATATGCGCCCCGTCTTCTATCAGCTGCGCTGCATGAGCCAGTGCTTTATCTACTTGATTAAACTTTCCTCCATCTGAAAAAGAGTCAGGCGTGACATTTAAAATGCCCATGACCAATGTCTTTTCTTCATAACTAAGGGTGTGATGCTTGGCCTGTATGATTTTAGGCTGTTTTATCAATTGTTGTGTCATTGTGTCCACCTACTCTTTATGGTCTTGACGTTCTTTTGTGTATTGCATTCTTAACTTTGTTGAGATGGTCCGGCTGTTTTTGAGCAAGTGGATGTCTCCTATACACCCGAAAGGTACAACTCCCTGAACAGAATTGGTCATCCATGCCTCATCAGCTGAGAGCAAATGTGAGACTGGGTATCGTCCTTCCTTTAGCGAGACCCCCATCGCGTGGAGCGTTTCCATACAGTATCGACGAGTGACCCCATTTAAAATGCCTGTATCAAGTGACGGTGTATAGACCACATCATCTTTTCGCCAAAATACATTCGAGGTAATGCCTTCTGCCACATCATCTTCTTTTGTTAAAAAGATGCCTTCTAACGCCGGGTCGTTCCCCACTTCTCTTTTCGCGAGCAGGTTGTTCATATAGTGATGAGACTTGAGGCGTTTTGGCCCTTCTGGTGTATTTCTTCTCGTTTGAAGAATGACTCCCTTTTTCTCATCCAAAATAGATTCTGGACGGAATGGAGAGATCATGACAAAAACGACAGGCTCTTCATAAGGGTCTGCAGAAAACCCATTGCCTCTGCCCGCAGAAACATTCAAGCGAATTCTCGCATGGCCGCCGGCTATTTGGTTTTTATTTAGTAAAGTATGAATGATGTCGAGTACAAATGGTTTCTCTATTGTGGATTCGATGCAAAGGTCACGTAATGATTGATTGAGCCTTTCAAGATGCCAATCTAACAGGAAGACTTGCCCTGCCAGGCTGCTAAATGTTTCGAATACACCGATGCCATATAGAAAACCATGATCAAAAGGAGAAAGAGTCGCGTCTTTCTCCTCTATATACTGACCGTTCAGATAAATGATCATGCGTTTACTTCATGCCCCTTTTTACGATAGGTTTCAATGAAATTTTTCAGCATTTCTTTTCCGAAGGACGTCATAATCGATTCAGGATGGAATTGCACACTTTCAATCGGCAGTTCTTTATGACGAATCGCCATGAGCTCGCCTTCCTTTGTGCTGGCTGTTGCGTCAAAGCACTCTGGCAGCGTCTCGTTTTTGACAATTAATGAATGATATCTCGTTGCGACGAGCGGATTTTGAAGTCCTGTAAAAACACCTTTTCCATCATGTTTAATCTCTGACGTTTTACCGTGCATTAAGCGCTCTGCTCGAACGACATCCCCGCCAAAGACTTGCGCGATGGATTGGTGACCTAGACACACACCGAAGATTGGAATGCTTCCTGCAAAGTGCTTGATCGCCTCCATACTAATTCCCGCTTCATCAGGACTGCATGGTCCTGGAGAAATCATGAGAAAATCCGGCTTGAGCTCTTCAATTTCTTGAATGGTTACTTGATCATTCCGTTTCACGATCAATTCTTCTCCAAGCTCACCTAAATACTGGACCAGGTTGTACGTAAATGAATCATAATTATCAATCATTAAAATCATACTCTGCTCACCTCTAACTCAAAATAGTCTCTTCTTTGCTCAGCTGTAATGCTTTTTTCACTGCATAGGCTTTTTTAATCGATTCTTTATATTCGTGTTTAGGGACAGAATCTATGACGATCCCCGCACCTGACTGCATAAAGACTTTTCCTTCTGTACAATACGCAGTACGAATGACGATATTAAAGTGCATATCTTGATTGAATCCAAACCAGCCTATAGATCCAGTATAAAGCCCACGTCTTGTTGGCTCAAGTTCTTCTATGATTTCCATCGTCCTCACTTTTGGAGCACCTGTAATCGTTCCACCTGGGAATACAGCTCTCATGACATCTACCGCGTCACATTCATCACGCAGCTCTCCTTGTACATTGGATACAATATGCATCACGTGCGAATATTTCTCAATCGCCATAAATTCGTTCACTTTTACGGATCCATAAGTGGATACGCGTCCAAGATCATTCCGCTCAAGATCAACGAGCATCACATGCTCTGCGCGTTCTTTTTCATTTTCAATGAGCTCTTTTGCCAGCGCTTGATCCTCAGCGTCGTCTTTGCCTCGTGATCTTGTTCCGGCAATTGGTCTTGTTTCTAGCTGAGTTCCTTTTTTCTTAATAAGCAGCTCTGGAGATCCACAAACAATCTGGAAGTCAGGCGTATGCAGGTAAGACATATAAGGAGATGGATTTACTTGACGTAACGTTTTGTATAAATTATACGGGTGAGTGTGAAGCTGTTCATCTTGTCTGATGGATAAGTTCACTTGGAACACATCACCGTTTGCGATATATTGCTTAATTTTCTCTACTGCTTCCCCAAAGGTTTCTTCAGTGAAAGGTGCTGCTGGTACAAATTCTGTGGAAGATTCATTGACAGGTGATTGTGCTGATTCTTCTGAAGGGCTTGTCCATTTTTGCTTCCATTCTTCAAGCCTTTGGTTCGCTTCACTCCCTGATTCCGCTTCCTCTATGTGCGTGATCAGCCACAGCGCGTTTTCTTCATGATCAAAGACTGCAACATCGTTAAATACGAGGAAATAAAGGTCTGGTGTTTTAAGGTCGTCAATTGCCAGCATCTTAAAATGCTCGATGTATCTAGCATAATCGTAGCTTAAAAACCCAATCGCTCCGCCTTGAAAGTCGGGGTATTCGCCGTTCGTTTCGGTTTGAAGGGTTTGAAACCAATCCGTAAACGCTCTGAATGGATCACCTTCTTTGAACAGCACCTCATCTTGATAATGGATGGTCGTCATCCCATCTTTCCCCTTCGCTTTAGCGATCGGGTGAATACCAGCGATGCTATATGAACCGCCGCGTGCACTTTCAAGAAGCACATGATGTGTTTCACGAGCAGTTAATTGTTCGTATCTTTTCAAAAATGCATCTTTCGTAAAAGGAATTTTGATGCCCATCGGCCTGCGTTGTGTCATGTTATCATCCTTTTTCATTTTCATTAATCTTATTGTAATGCAATCCAATTTATTTAGAAAATAGTATTTGCTTTCCATTTTCAGAAATCATGAAAAAACCCCAGCAAATGCTGGGGTGATTGGTTTAATCGAATTGATAAAGAGGTGTACTGAGGTAACGCTCACCATTACTTGGGATGATTGCCAGAACCTTTTTCCCTTTACCAAGCTTCTTCGCTGTTTGAAGCGCTGCGTAAATAGCTGCTCCAGAAGAAATACCGCCAAGGATTCCTTCTTCTTTCGCTGCTTTTCTTGCAAGCTCAAATGCATCTTCGTTTTTCACTTGGATGATGCCGTCATATATTTCTGTGTTCAAGATTGAAGGAACAAAACCTGCTCCAATTCCTTGAATTTTATGCGGACCCGGTTTCCCGCCTGACAATACAGGGGAATCTGTCGGCTCTACTGCATAAAGCTGGATGGATGGGATGGCTTCTTTTAGGACTTCACCAGCACCTGTAATCGTACCGCCCGTACCAACACCTGCAATAAATGCATCAAGCTCGCCGTCAAACTGCTCAAGAATTTCTTTCCCAGTTGTTCGACGGTGAATCTCCGCATTGGCTTCGTTGCTAAATTGCTGAGGCATGAAGTAACCATGCTCTTCTGCCAATTCTTCCGCTTTTTTGATGGCACCTTTCATTCCTTCTGCACCTGGTGTTAAGACAAGCTCTGCACCATAAGCGCGTAAAAGGTTGCGGCGCTCCTGACTCATTGTGTCTGGCATAACCAAAATCGCGTTGATTCCTTTAGCAGCCGCTACCATTGCAAGGCCGATTCCTGTGTTTCCGCTTGTTGGTTCAATAAGCGTATCGCCGGCTTTTAATGTACCTTTTGCTTCAGCATCTTCGATCATCGCTAAAGCAATACGATCTTTGACACTGCTGCCCGGGTTCATATATTCAAGTTTCAAGTAGACATCCGCACTGTCTTCATCTACTAAACGGTTTAATTTAACGACTGGTGTATTTCCTATTAGTTCAAAAACTGAATTTGCAATACGAGCCATCACTAACACCTCTATCTCCGAGTAATTTTATTGTATTAATATTAAATTATCAATTTCAAAAAATTTTGTCAATGCTTTTAGTCCTGCTCGCCATCGTAAAACCATGTGACTTTTGCTTCTTTCCAAAGGGTTTTGACATTCGCCTTTTCACCTAGATCTTCCATAGCGATCTGCCTTTTAATCTGATCTTTGACTTCTTCGTAGGAGAAAGAGCGGCCATTTAATTTTTCTTTTAACTGAATAATGGCATACCCGTTTTTGGTCTGAATCGGCTCTTTCGTCCATTCATCTGGCTGAAGCTTTTGAGCTTCTTGTATGTATAGGGCTGGGATACTTTCTTGCTCTTCTGTCACAAATCCAAGATCTCCGCCGTATGGTGAGGTGTAACGGTCGATTGAACGTTCAGCTGCCACGGCTTCGAAGCTAGACCCACCTTTTAAATCTTTCAATACATTTTCAGCCTCGCCCTTTGTCTTCACAACGATATGGCGAATGCGGTATGAATCATCATATTGATATAAGTCCTTGTTTTTTTCATAAAACGATTTCGCTTCTTTTTCAGAAACGACGGCATCTCTCGTTAAAAGCTGCTCTAATAAAATTTGATAACGAATCTGATCTTTCCATTCCTTCTCACTTGTATGTCCATCTTCGTAGAAATTATTAGACACCGCTTTGAGCATGAGCAATTCACGATTGATCTCTTTCGAAGACACCTCCAGCTTGTTTTGCTTGGCAAGCTGATTGACCACCTTTTGATTGATCATTTGTTCAAGAGTCGCCTTTCCGTAGCGGTCTTCCATTTTCTTTAGCCATTCTTGACGCGTCACCTTCTCTTTTCCAATCGACGCAATTTCTTCACCGCTCTTCCCGTTAGAAGAAGCCTGTGACATTTGTGACTTTGTTAATACATATGCAATGACAACGGCATTAATCATGAGCAACACGAGGATAAATGTCCATACCACTCTTGCTTTTAGTCTCATCTTTCGTCTCCTTTCCATTCTAAAAAGAAAACCCGCTGCTTAGAGCTTAGCGGGTTAATTCTTCACGCAGCTCTTCTAGCTCTTCTTTTGTAAATACATACGTTTCGTTACAAAAATGGCATTGAGCTTCTGCTTGTCCGTCTTGTTCAATCATATCATCAATTTCGGCTTTTCCTAGGCTGATAATGCCATTTGCAAACCGTTCTTTTGAGCAGTTACAAGAAAATTCGACAGGTACAGTTTCTAAAATTTGAGGTTTTTCACCGAGTACTTCTTCTAATATTTCTTCTGGTGTCATCCCTTTTTCAATGAGTTTAGAGATGGGTTCAATGGTTGATAGGCGCTTTTCTAGTCTTTCAATGACAGCATCTTCTGTACCAGGCAGCAATTGAATAATGAAACCGCCTGCTGCGAGGATTGAATTATCTGGATTGACAAGGACGCCTACGCCTACAGAGGAAGGCACTTGCTCAGAGGAAACAAGATAATAAGTGAAGTCATCTCCAATTTCACCTGAGACGATTTCCGTTTGTCCTGTAAAGTGGTCCTTCAGCCCGATATCTTTGACAACACTTAACGTTCCAGATGTTCCGACTGCACGTCTCACATCCAGCTTGCCATGTTCATTTAAGTCAAAGTGAACTTGTGGGTTTGAGACATATCCTCGTACCTTGCCTTTTGCATTTCCATCAGCAATAATGGCGCCGATTGGTCCACCGCCTTCTATTTTGACAGTTAACTTATTCTCACCTTTCAGCATAGCACCCATCATGACTGTTGCTGTCATCGTTCTGCCGATGGCTGCTGATGCAGTCGGCCACGTATGATGTCTTCTTTGTGCTTCGTTGATTGTATCTGTTGTGTTTGCAGCATATGCGCGGACTTTTCCGTCATATGCTAACGCTTTAACTAAGTAATCCATTTGATTTAAACCTCCTATAATACACCGACACGATTACGTTCATAAATGAGCTGCAGTCCTTTTAATGTGAGGAACGGATCGACAATATCAATACAGTCTGATTCATTTCCAATCAATGTAGACAAACCGCCTGTTGCAATGACTTTCGGTGTTTGTTTGGCTTGCTGCTTCATCCGTTTCACTATTCCCTCGACTTGGCCAACATATCCATAAAGGATGCCGGATTGCATCGCACTGATGGTGTTTTTTCCAACAATGTGATCTGGACGGACAATTTCAATTCTCGGCAGCTTCGCCGCTCTTGTATATAAAGCCTCAGTTGAAATGGTAATACCCGGTGCAATCGCTCCACCCATGTATTGTTTTTGTTCATTGATATAACAGTAGGTTGTTGCTGTTCCAAAGTCTACCACAATAAGAGGCGCCCCATATAGGTGAATGGCTGCTACTGCATTGACAATTCGATCTGCCCCGACTTCCTTTGGATTGTCACACATAATGTTTAATCCAGTCTTCATTCCAGGCCCTACAATTTGGGGTGTTATGTGAAAATACTTTTCGCACATTCTTTCAAGTGCGAACATCATAGGCGGGACAACAGACGAGATGATGATCCCTTCTATTTGGTCAAACATCAGCCCCACATAATCGAATAAAGCCCTGATGGACATACCAAATTCATCTTCTGTTTTATGACGGCTTGTTTCAATTCGCCAATGGTAGTTTAGATCGCCATTATGATAAACACCTAAAACGGTATTTGTGTTTCCTACATCTATCACGAGTAACAACTTCATCACCACTTTGAATAGTTTCTCAAAAAGAGCATTTTTCGACTTTCTATCATACCATACACGAATTGAGTTCCATTTGTAAACAATTCGAAACCGATCCATTCATGAATCGAAATAAAAAAAGCTGCCGGTGATCCCGGCAGCTTTCACAGAAGGAGATTAGATCTCCTCATCTTCTTTTTTCTTGATGTTTACTTTCACATCATCGTTTTTCTCTTCGTCATCTGCGTATACACGCTCTGGAAGCTTTCCAGTTTCGTAAAGAGATTTAATTTGCTCAGCATCTAATGTTTCAACTTCTAGAAGGGCCTGTGCGATGATTTCTAGCTTATCTTTATTCTCAGTGAGAATTTGCTTCGCACGTTCGTAGCTCTCCTTAATGAAACGCTGAACTTCTTGGTCAATTTCGTAAGCGATCGCTTCACTGTAATTCGGCTCATTGTTGAAATCACGGCCAAGGAATACTTGACCTCCTTGTGATTGACCGAATTGAAGCGGACCAAGTTTATCAGACATACCGAACTCTGTAACCATTCTTCTTGCAATGCCTGTTGCACGCTGGAAGTCGTTGTGAGCGCCTGTACTTACTTCGCCAAACGTAATTTCCTCTGCAACACGACCGCCAAGCAAGCCGACAATTTTATCAAGAAGCTCTGGCTTCGTTTGGAAATAACGGTCTTCTCTTGGAAGCATGACCGCATATCCGCCTGCCTGACCACGAGGAACGATCGTTACTTTATGCACCATGTCCGCTTCGTCTAGGATAAGACCAATGACGGTATGACCTGCTTCATGGTAAGCCACGATATTACGTTCTTTCTTCGAAATGACGCGGCTTTTCTTCGCCGGCCCAGCGATGACACGGTCAGTCGCTTCATCGATATCACGCATATCGATTTTCTTTTTGTTTTGACGGGCAGCAACAAGTGCTGCTTCGTTTAGTAAGTTCTCAAGATCTGCTCCAGAGAACCCTGGTGTTCTGCTTGCAATGGCTTTTAAGTTGACTGACTCGTCAAGCGGTTTGTTTTTCGCATGAACTTTCAGTACTTCTTCACGGCCAATAACATCTGGGCGGTCAACCGTAATTTGACGGTCAAAACGTCCCGGACGCAGCAATGCAGGGTCTAGAATATCTGCACGGTTCGTCGCAGCAATGATAATAATACCTTCGTTGGCACTAAAACCATCCATTTCAACAAGAAGCTGGTTAAGCGTTTGTTCACGCTCGTCATGACCACCGCCAAGACCGGCTCCACGCTGACGACCCACTGCATCAATCTCATCAATAAAGATTAAGCAAGGTGCATTCTTTTTCGCATTTTCGAATAAATCACGTACACGTGATGCACCGACACCGACGAACATCTCGACGAAGTCAGAACCACTGATGCTGAAGAAAGGAACGCCTGCTTCTCCTGCAGATGCTCTCGCAAGCAATGTTTTACCTGTACCTGGAGGTCCTACTAGTAAAACCCCTTTAGGGATTCTTGCGCCAAGCTCCGCAAATTTACGTGGATCCTTCAGGAATTCAACCACTTCTACAAGCTCTTGCTTCTCTTCATCTGCACCGGCAACATCTTTAAATTTCACACGTTTCTTCTCTTCTGTGTAAAGCTTCGCCTTACTCTTACCAAAGTTCATGACTCGGCTTCCGCCGCCCTGAGCTTGGTTCAATAAGAAGAAGAACAGGATAAAGATGATGATAAACGGAATGATGGTTGTCAGAACTTGCAGCCATCCATTTGTTTCAGGTGCTGGTTCTACTTTTACATCTGTATTCTTCAGTGCACTGTAAATTTGGTCAACACCTTGACCATCTGGAACATGGGTAATGAAGTATTGATCTTTCTTCGCGCCATCTAATTGACCACGAATTTCATAAACCCCTCTTACAGGCTGAATGGAGATACTCTCCACTTTTCCCGCACTTAGATTTTGCGAAAATTTGCTGTAAGACATGTTCTCAGGCTTTTGATTTGGGGATCCTAACCAACTGACGACCCCTATCACAAGTAATAAAATAAGTATATAAAAAATCGTATTACGAAAAACCCGATTCATTCCTTACCTCCTCCCACAGTAAGCACAACTATGTTCAATAGTATCATAGAAAATCATTCCAACACAACCAATAACCTCATGTATACGTATGCTGATCAGCCTTCGTAAACAGATGGTTTTAACACTCCAATATACGGGAGGTTTCGGTAACGTTCAGCGAAATCCAATCCATAGCCGACAACAAATGCATCTGGCACTTCAAATCCAACATAATCTGCTTTGATGTCTGCTTTGCGGCCGCTTGGTTTATCAAGCAATGTCACAATTTTAATGGAATTTGCTTTACGGTATCGGAAAAGCTCTACCAGATAGCTCAAAGTTAACCCACTGTCGATGATATCTTCCATAATCAAAATATCTCTTCCTTCAACAGAAGTATCTAGATCCTTAATGATCTTTACTTCTCCAGAAGATACGGTAGACTTTCCGTAGCTAGATACATCCATAAAATCAAGTTCTAAATATGTATCAATGTGTTTGATCAGGTCTGCCATGAATGGAAGAGCCCCTTTCAAAACACCAATAGCCAGGGGAAATTTACCATCATAATCGCTGGTTAATGTTGCACCCAGTTCCTTCACTTTTTGCTGGATCTCTTCTTCTGAGATCAAAATCTTTTCAATATCTTGTTTCATGCTTTTGCTTGCCCCCTACAAATTTTCGTGCTGTCTATATTGTAATACAATGAGATCGCTGTTTGTCATATCAATTTCTTCAAAAACGGATTTTTTCAGACCTGGGATCCAGATGATTTGATGATCCGAGTCAGTGACGATCGGCCAGCTGTCTCTTTCTGCAAGAGGCACTTTTTTATCAATAAATATATCCTTCACCTTTTTTGATCCATTCATCCCTTTAAGTTTGATTCGATCACCATTTTTTCGTGAGCGAATGATCAAAGGGAGACGAACATGATCTTTTTGAAGCAAGAAAAAATGGTTTCCGTTCCGTGCATCCTTCGGAACATGATTTGATACGACGATAGACTGTCCATTTGGGAGAAAAAGCTCTTCTCCGAGCTCAACCTTTAAGTGAAGAGCATAAGACTGGTCTAATACATGCGATCGTTCAAAGGTAAACATACAGTGATCATAAGACTTGACAGCTTGTAAACCTTTTGGCAAATCTAATGATCCAGACGGTTGATCTGTATGAGATAACCAGTCTAAAGTCCCTAGAATATGCTGGTTTGAAAACGCTGATTGAGTGTTTTCATAAAGATAGTTTAATATTAGTTGAATGCCTCTTCTTTGTAAAGGCAAAGGCAGGTCAAGCAAAGGCTTCGTTTTGATCTCAATTTGCTTAGGCGATTGACTCGTTATCACTTGGTTCATTTGTTCCTTTGTTAAAGCCTGCAAGTATTGCTCATCCTCAGTCAGCATGTCACTTACAAACTGAAAGCTTTCATGTACATGAGGTGCCTCTTCTTTTAACACGGGAAGAATATGTCTTCTTACCCGGTTTCTCAAGTAGTCATCCGTATGATTGCTTTGATCAATGACATAGGGGACATGTTCTTTTTCACAAACTTTTAGCACGTCGTCTTTAGAGTATCCAATGAGCGGACGAATCAGCCATCCGCCTTGAAAAGGACGTTTTGCTTGGATACCCGCGAGTCCAATACCAACAGTCCCTCTCACAAGTCTCATCATCATTGTTTCTACTTGGTCGTCTCCATGATGTGCAAGCGCTATAAATTGAGCGTTGTATTGCTCCATCAATTGACGAAAGAAAGCATATCTGCACTCCCTTGCAGCTGCCTGTTTGTTTAAGCGGTTTTCTTTTGCATATTGGGTGACCTGTATGCGGGACGATTCAAAAGGGATCTCGTGCTCCTTACAGTAAGCCTCAACAAATGCCAAATCAGCGAAGGACTCTTCTCCTCTGAACATGTGATCTACATGGGCTGCAATCAGCTGATAGGAACCTTTGCGACGCTTGTTAAGTTCATGCAGTAAGAGCATGGAATCCGGTCCGCCGGAAACCCCGACAATGACTGTCGTATTTTCAAGGTAAACATCATGTTTTTTCAAAAAAGATTCAATTCTACTCACAACTTCCTCCTCACAAAAGAGCAGGTAATTTAAAGATATACATATCCTATCACTTTCAGTAGCTCCAAGCAAAGAAGAAGCCTGCTTTTTTCCGGCTCTACAACAGGAACAAAACCACATATGCACAGTAAAGAGCGAGTACACTGCACACGATAAGAATGGTTTCAAAAAGTCCGCCTGATTTTTTACGCACTGACGTTCTTTTTGCTGCTGCAGCCCGCGATCGTGAAGTCACTTGTTGATTTTGATTAACAGCAGGTTTTGGCGCGTTTTTTTGCTGCTGCTTCTTCTGGCGCGATTTCCTTGATGCAATCAGCTGTCCTTCTTTCAGCATCGCACTTTTCATGTCTGCTGCTGATTGATATTTACCTTGTAGAGCAGCCTTTAACACCCTTTCATATCGCTTTAATAAAGGATGTCCTTCAATAGCTCGATAAAGCTGCTTTTCTGGTTCTGCTCCTTTTTTGAATTCTTTCTTATACGCACAGTTCACCATCACCATCGTCAGAGCAAATAAATCATAAGTTGGTTCAGCTTTTCGTGTACCGAATCCCCAATAGCCTCGATCAAAAAACTCGGTATACTCCTTAATTGCCCTGCCCGCTTTCGTCGTTCCTCCCACATCAATGCACCGGATCGTGGCCGGGGGCCCAGAAACAATGAGATTATCCGGCTTTAAATCACCAAAAATCCAGCCTTCCTGATGTAAATGAGCCAAGCTAGATAAAAGCTGAATCATTAAAACCACAATCCACTCATCACCCTTTTGTTTCACAAATTCAAGCAGTAATGGGCCTCTGACATATTCCATCACATAAAAAGAGCGTTTTTGAGGCATACCAGGATAAATCGCATCATCCATATCATAAAAAGAAGGCCCCATGGTTTTCACAGGAGCCTTTGAAAAGGATTTTAAAACATTGACTTCAGATGCAATGAGCATACTGTCATCACTCACTTTAAGGGCCGCTTGCCCATGTGGCGATTCGGCCAGATAGACAACACCGTTCGCCCCTTTTCCAAGCTCTTTTACAATACGGTAATGATGGTGGTGCCATTTCCCTTGAATCACCGTGCCTAACGGGATGTTAGAAGCCGAATTCATCATCATGCTCTTCCTTTGCTTCAAGCAGCCCTTTGCGTGAACGAACTGATTTGAAATGCTGAAGTGCTTCCCGAAGCGCTGGTCCCGTTGGGGTGATTCCTCCAGTGGTCAGTTTTGGGAAAATAGATGATAATGAATCGAATCGAGGCGTCCAATTCAACACAATTTCAGCATCTGAGTTTTTCCCGGGAAATACACACATCCCAAACTGATTTTCTCCAATTCTTGAATTTAAACTGATGGAAAGGTCGATGAGTGCTTCTTTTACGGTCGGCAGCTTCGGTTTCATACTTGCACTTGTATCAACAAGCACGAGTACTTGAAGGTGAACCGTCTCTCCTAACTCATCTACAACCTCCATTACTTCCCCGCGCTTATCAGGTGGAAGTTCTTCAATTTCAGCATCTTTGCCGAGAATTTGCTGCAATTCTTTATTCACAACACCTTGCAGGGTTTGTGTCATCGCTTTTTTTGTGACCATTTGTACTGTTTGAGATAACTGCTGGACGTAGACAACTTGATGGATGCCTCCGCCTGCGAGAGCAATCCCCTCTACTTCCTTCATCGCTTCATGATCGTGTCTGTTTTCTTCCATAATGCCAATGACATTGACTGTAATCCCTTGTTCCTTTGCCAATGAGGCAATCGCAAGCGGATCTTCCCCGTGGTTTGAGCAGCCATCTGTAATCAATAAGATTTGGTTGACGTGACCTTTTCGCATCTTCATTCCTCCTGGGATTGTAACTGAATGCTTATATCCCCATCATCGCCAGAAGAAATTCATATTATACGATATTTTAAGAAATCTCTTGTTTCTCAAGATAGAATGTACCGGTCGGAATGGAAGCCCATTTTGGTGTGTTGTGGTCGAGCCTGATGACAACAACTGTCATATCGTCATCAATTTGGCCTGCTCTTGTTCGAATGACCTCTTCCATTAATAAATCAGCAATTTCTTGGGGATCTTCTGTTTTAAAGCTTTTCATTTTCCGTTTCACCCACAGATCATGATTTTCAATATGCTTTGGCCCTTCAAAAATGCCGTCACTCATCATAATCAATAGATCTCCTGCCTTCATCTGTTCACTCACAACCTCGACTTCGAATTCATCAATAATACCGATTGGCAAGTTGCTTGCTTGTACCTTCATCACCTGATCACCCCGTTTAATAAAGCTGGGTGTTGAACCAATTTTGAGGAACTTACAGCTCGCATCCTGTAAATCAATGATCGATAAATCCAATGTTGAATAGATCTCGTCCGTCGTTCTTAAAGATAAAATACTATTAATGGTTTTAATCGCCACTTTTTCATTGATACCTGACGCCAATATTTTTTCTAACAGCTTAATCGTTTCATTGCTTTCAAAATGAGCCCGTGCTCCGTTGCCCATTCCATCACTAATAGCTGCAGCATACTTGCCCGCACCAAGCTCCATCATGCTGTAGCTGTCTCCAGATACCAGTCCTCCGCCTTTTGCTGCATGTGCCACGCCTGTAGCCACTCGGTATGATTTAGCAGAGCCAAATACAACGTGGCAATAGCCTGTTGGATGCTCTGCACACTGCTCTGCTTTGACTAAAATCTGTTCTTCTAAAATATCTGAAAGCATTGGAGCAATGATTTTTTCACATTCCCCATGCCCTTGGCAATATGGGATTCTCATTTCAATATCCACATTTCCCTGCTCCAAGCTATAGATTTCTACTTGCTGGATTTCAATGCCAAAGTGCTGAAGCGCTTCTATCATCTGCTCTTCCTGAATAAAATGCTGTTCTCTTTCTCGTTTTATTTCCCGGGAAAAATCCTCCATTACTTGCGAGACCCCCATCAGCTGTTCAGCCACAAGACGTCTGCTGTCTTGGACTTTTTTCTTCAGTGTCTGATTGGCTTTATAGTAAGCGATCTCCTCTTCGATCAATTCCTCGACATGCTTTGATTTTGAGCAGTGCTGACTAAATTTCTTTTTCAATTTTCGGTTATGCTCATACGTTTTTTCATCAGATTCATGCATAACTTGTTTCATTAGTTCATAGGTTGTATCAAAGTTCTGCACCCAGCATTTATTTTTCTTATAGCACGTTTGACAGGATCGTTCTGTGATCGTACTTAAAAAAAGATCTACATCCTCTTCCTGCTTCTTCTCTTCAGGAATAGATTCGTAAAATGTCGCAAAACTCTCAGACAGCGCATGAAATACATGAGAGAATTGATCTACCTTTTTTGCTGTCACGTCTCGTACCTTGCGAGCATATTGCTGCTGCTCTTGTACATGCTCTACCGTACCAGGAATGTATTTCGCTACCTTGGAGGTGACTGATTGCGGCGTGAGCAAAAAGAGCGCAACCGCTATAAGTGATTCATACAGTGTGGTCATGAGACCTGCTGATCCTTCCCCGTACAGTGAAATGAGTAAGGAACCAACAATTAAGCCGATGGCTGCCCCTGCTTTTTTCCCTTCTTTCAGCAATCCGCCTAATAAGCCTGAAAAGGCAAGAAGACTCATCTGATAAAGGTTTCCGATGTTAGCGAGACCGAGAATTAATCCTGTCACAACACCGACCGTACAACCAATACTGGCTCCGCCAATAAAGGCAAACGTCAGCACTACATAACGTGACAAAATATGCTCTGCCTGCATTCCTTGAAATGTGATCCCAGCAAGGCCAGTTAAAACTGAGGCAATTAAAATCATAAAACAAATAATTTCTTCGACCTTTAAAGAGTGTTTAATTTTCCTGACTGTAAAAATCGGCAGGCTTTGAAGAAAAATCAGAGTCAAAATGAAGGCAAGTCCTGCTTCGACACCCGCCATGACGTAATCATAGCTTTGCACAGCACCTTGCTCTAGGTAAACAAACGCTCCTCGGGTGATCAGCATTGAGAGAACAATGACAACCGGTAATGTTTTCACTGGGTCTTTGATGATGAAAGAAACCACCTTTGACATAAGGAGAAACATGAGCAGCGACGCAAACACAAACAATGCATTTTGAGGTGATATCGTCATCGCCCCTGCGAGTAAAGCTAGACAAGCAAGCATCGCCTTATCTCTTTTAATAAGCAGCATGGAGCCAAAGAAAGGCAGAGCAAACGGCATAATTTCAGATAATATAAAGGCTCGTCCTAATAAAAAGCCTAGAACAACATAAATAAACCCTTTATAGAAAAAAAGAGAATGCGTGTGATGAAGAAACAGGTTTTTCATCTTTTTTAATCCCGCACTGATTCTTTCAAACCCCGCTCCTGTTAAATCAGTTCTTCTTTCTAGTTTTTCCATCTTCTCATCCCCCACCTGATATTCGTTGCTTGTCATTATAGCGAAGGTGAAAAAGAAATTTTGTCAAAAGAAGTTGTCGTTTCCATAAAACGTTCGACGCTTTATTCGTCAAAGAGGCATACTTTCATGAAAGTCGATGTCTTTCATCAGAATTTTACGAAGGCACAAAAAAACAGCTTTCCTATAGAAAGCTGTTTCGAAGATGACCCGTACGGGATTCGAACCCGTGTTACCGCCGTGAAAGGGCGGTGTCTTAACCGCTTGACCAACGGGCCTTGCTTTATGTTCTAGTTAAAAGGATAGCGGCGGAGGGGATCGAACCCCCGACCTCACGGGTATGAACCGTACGCTCTAGCCAGCTGAGCTACACCGCCATAATGAAAATGCGCTAAGAAGCACAAGAACTATAATACAAAGGATTCGCTTGTCCGTCAATAGAAAGTTTTAAATTAAATGACGAAATCTCAAAAAATGTCGTATGGATCATGAAAAAAAGCACCTGCTGAACACAGCAGATGCTTTGTTGTGAAAATATATAGAAAGCAGCAACAAGTTAACCTCTTCTTGCTCCGCGCCCCCCACGTTTTGATTCCGTGTTACGTTTTAAAGATGTTAAGCGATCTTCGCTATCTTTTAAGAATTTGTTCATTTTTTGTTCAAACGATTCCTTCGGACGGAAATCATTTCTGCTTGGTCTTGATTGTTGTTGAGGACGATCTTTTGCTTTTTTAATGGACAAGCCGATTTTACCGTCTTTTTCAACGTTAATCACTTTCACTTCAACTTGTTCACCGACTTTTAAATGCTCATTAATATCTTTTACATAGTTATCGGCTACCTCACTGATATGAACGAGACCAGTTGAACCGCCTTGCAACTCCACAAAAGCTCCAAAATTTGTAATGCCCGTAACTTTCCCTTGTAACTTGCTGCCAACTTCAATCGACATAAAAAAAGTGCTCCTCCTTAGACTTATAAAAAAATCTCATTTGTTCAATTATACATAAACTGAATTTTAAGTGTCAACAAGGCTAATCGCTCTTATTGCCCACATCAAAGATTTTTTCGCCTTTTTTGGACATATAATAGTCCCGTCGTGCCAGTTCGAGTACGTATTCCTTGCTTTTCAGCTTCTTAATTTCATCAGAAATATCTTCCTGCTTTGTTTGTAATTGCTTCAACTCTTTTTCGAGCGCAACCTTCTTCTCTTCTTTTTCCTTTAGTGAAGACGATTGCGACCAGAGGGCACTTGTCACCAAGACAGCAAACATGAGCACGATTACACCAAACACGGTAAGCCTTCTAAGGAGTCCGCGACGTTTGCGTTTTAAGCGCTGCGCTTGCTGTTCCATTTGTTTTTGGTAATCATTTTGAATTTGTGCGATATTTCTTTTTCTCTTGTTCAAGATTGAAGGCCTCCTCTCTCACTTTGTCCAGAATTGTTTCCATTTCGTTTTGATGGTACCAGATAATTTCTTGGCCCCTTGTAAAATTCCTGCTCCTTTTGAGAAAAACAATCTCATTGATGTTCGCCATTTTTCGGGAATCCGATGAATAATGGTCACATTGAGTAACCAGATGAGCGGATAACAAACAATCGACAGCACCTTCCACACGAGCCGAAACGTAAAACGAACTAGACGTAAGAGCGAGTGGAGCAAGAACAGTATAGCACTTATGACCAATGTGATCATCCAGCGGATCGGCTGGAAGACAATCGACATGACCAGCCTTTTCAGGAAGAGAACGGTCTGATATACACACATCATGATAAACTTGAGAATCTTAAGATACAGATGTTTCATCAATGCCTGATACATCGAGAAACCTAGAGCAACGGCTAGAAAAATATAAAGCCTGAATTCTCCCTCATTTGTCAGCAGCAGGACGTAAAAGAATAAGAGACCCTGTACCATCCAAAAAAGGAGATCGTGGATAACCAAAAGCCATTTTGCTGTTTTTTCCCGATTCACAAACAGCTTGTACGTATCAAGCGATGCGCCCAGCCAGATGCCCATCGCCGCCATGGAAAGCATCGTATAAAACTGGACTGTCAGCGTCATTTAAACAGCTTGCTAAAAAATCCTTTAGCTTTCTCCCCGTGCTGCTCATCCACATAGATTAAATCAAAAACACGCCCTTTAATCGACACAACGCCCTTTTCGACGTCTAGGTTTTTCATTTGCAGATTTTCTCCGCGGATGGCGAGAATCCCCATGACCGTCTCCAGCAGAAATTCCTCACTATCAAAGCTTTCCACTTGTTTGACACCAGTAATATCTAAATGCTTTCTGTTTCGCATTGTGACATTATGCTCCGCGTCTGATGACAGCTTCGTGCCTTGAGGTTGATTATAATATTGATTCATCTATACATCCCCCATATCTCATACTTGCATGTTACTGCATTGTATGTGATAAGAGGGTCATTTAGAACAAGCCCTATTCTGCTGTTTTTTCTTCTTTTAGCACAGTATACATGCCAGCCGCTTCTTCTTTTTTCGTCGTGTCCTTTAACTCGTTGACTTGAACAGTCACTAGTTTTTGACCAAAGCGGATTTGCAGCTCATCTCCTTCTTTCACGTCAGAGCTTGCTTTCGCCTGTGTTCCGTTAATAGAAATCCTGCCTTGATCAGCTACTTCTTTTGCCAATGTTCTTCTTTTAATTAAACGGGACACTTTTAAAAATTTATCTAGTCTCATGTGTCTTCACCTCTTTCTATGCGTTTCGCATCGTTCCATAGATCGTCCATTTCTTCTAGCGTTAAGTCATCTAATGAACGGCCTATGTCCTTTGCTTTTTGTTCGATATGCTGAAAGCGCCGTATGAATTTTGTGTTGGCAGAAGCGAGTGCCGTTTCAGGCTCTAAGTGATAGAACCGGCCAATATTGACGAGAACAAACAAAAGATCTCCAAATTCATCTTTCATCTGCTTCGTTGCACCATCGTCCGTCTTCTCTGCCACTTCATCGAGAAATTCCTGCTTTTCTTCTTCGTATTTGTTCCAAATATCTTGAACATCTGTCCAATCAAAGCCTACCTTGGCAGCTTTCTTTTGGAGCTTATATGCCTTTGTTAGTGCTGGAAGTGTCGCCGGAATCGATTGCAAAATAGAACCGGTCCGCTCTGGCTTCTCCTGCTGCTTGATTTTTTCCCAGTTGGCAACCACATCTGCTGCCTCAGAAACATTCGTGTCACCAAACACATGGGGGTGCCGCCGAATCATTTTTTCTGTGACATGCTGAATGACGTCATCGATTGAGAAATAACCGTCATCTTCGCCAATTTGAGCGTGAAGTAGCACCTGCAGCAGCACATCGCCAAGCTCTTCCACCATATGATCTGGGTCATCTTCATCTATCGCTTCAAGCAGTTCATAGCATTCTTCAATTAAATATGGTTTGAGTGATTCATTTGTTTGTTTTTGATCCCATGGACAGCCGCCCGGACCTCTTAATGTACGTATAACGTCACGGAAGGTGTCAAATTGCTGATAAAGCAGCTGTTCATCTTGAATTGGAGGAACATAAACACTCGTTAAGTTATTTATCGACACATCTCGATCAAGTTCAAATAAAGAAACGGCAGTAATCTGTTCCTGACTGCTTCCAGCTGCAGTCACAATATAAACTTCATAATCGTCGGGGAGCTTTTCCATCAGCGTGAGTTTCACATTCGAAGCTGTCATCTGATCATATACCTGACAAATCAGGACGTGCTGGGTTAATTTCAGATCATCCGCTCTCATATCCCCTGCATCAACGAATTGTAATCCCTCGATGGGGTCAATCTGCAAGGAGTTGAATGTCGCATCTAGAAAGCTTTGTCCACCAGCGACAGACACCTCAATCCCGCGCTCTTTCTGCCCGGCGACGAGCAGCTGTACGGTCTTTTCTGCCACAAATGGATGACCAGGTACAGCGTACACAATGTCTTTTTCCGCTGCCTCTGAAAATAATATTTCGGTAATTTCCTGATACACCTGATCAAACTGATCGTGCTTTTCATAAATTTCATCAAAAAAGGTGAGAGCTGGGACCTCCTGCATCAACTCTGCGGTAAGCGGATGATCCTGCGTTCTCATAAATACTTCTTTCGCCTGCTTCAGCTGCTTATATACACCGAGCGTCAGCTGATCCATGTCGCCTGCCCCGAGACCGACGACGGTAATCTTACCTGCCATTTTGATTCCCTCTCATCTGTTTAAAATATAAAATCTTTTCTCCTAATGGAATGAGTCTCCATTCCTCGTCCGTAAATACTTCTAGCTTAAGAATACTATATAAAAAGGCGAAACCACCAATAAAAACTGATGTCAGGCTCTCTAAAACGGAAAACGGACGTTTTTCAAAGGGGATGACCCATGAAAACAGAGCCTGATATCCTATTAAGACCACAGCCATGAAGGCGGCTGATAAAAGAATTTTCACCGGGAACAGCTCTCTCAACGAAATCCATCCTTTATGCTTCAAATAAACGGCATTGAGCACGGCTGCTGTGAGAAAACCACATACAGTTGACCATGCGGCACCTTGGATGCCAAATAACGGTACAAGCGCAATCGTTAGAATCCATTTCACCAGCACGCTGAGGACCACCACAACAGCAGGGTACACAGTATGCCCGAGCCCTTGCAGTAAAGCCGTCTGCGTAATGGCAATCGATGTAAAGGCGATCGATATACAGAATATTTGCAAGGCATCGGTGCCTAAATCATTACGAAAAAGCATTGTATTGACTGGTTCTAAAATACAAATCAGTCCAACCGCTGACCCTATCCCTAATACCGACGTGGTCTTAACCGATGACCGAACTTTTTGCCGTATCGTTTCATGCTCTCCATTCCTCATGGCTGCTGATAAAAATGGCACAAGTGAGGTTCCGATGCTGATGGCAAACACCGTTCCGAGCTGTAAGAAAGGCTGGCCTCGGTCATATACACCTTTCGCCGCCTTTGCCGCCGCTTCACTGAGACCCTCGCTGCGCAGCAGCGCATACAGATGAAAAGCATCAATCATTTGCATCCATAAAATGAGCAAACCGCTGACACAAATCGTCAATGTATACAGCACCAAACTCTTCATAACATCTTTTTTTCGAAGTGTCGCCTGTTTGCCTGACATACTTGCAGCAGACTGCTTTCGATAGGTCAGCCAAAGGAAAAGAAGCAAAATGAGCGAGGCCGCACTTCCTGCGATAGAAGAGAACACCGCACCCGCCCCTGTTTCATAAAGCGAATAGCCGTGCCTCACGAAATAGAAGGATAAAACAAGCAGGACACCTACCCTGATGAGCTGCTCAACCAACTGAGAAACAGCCGTTGGAAGCATCAGACCGTCACTCTGAAAAACTCCCCTCAGCATCACAGTGAGCGGCAGAAATAGAAACACAAAAGCACTCATCTGGATGAGCAGAATTAATTGACTGTCTGCCATAAGACCCGCAATTGTGCCTGCTCCTATGTAAAGACAAAGAAATAAGACCAGGCTCAGTAAAGTGATATAGACCAAGGATACCCTTGTAATGATCCGTCGATTCTCTTCCCCATGCTCACTCAAAAGCTTGGACACCATGACAGGAAAACCTGTTGTACCAAGCATGATGGCAATGCCAAGGAAAGGATATACCTGCTGATAAATATAAAACCCTGTGTCCCCTACGATGTTTTGAAACGGGACACGGTAAACGGCACTTAGTACCTTTGATAACAAGCCTGCGATGGTCAAAATCACCGCACCCTGGAAAAGCCAGTGCGGCTGATTCACAGCATTTTTCATGGATGACTCCTTTAAAATAGATCTACAGTTAAACGCACTCATTATATCATACGTGAAAAAGACGTTCCTTTCTAAGGAGTAGACGGCACATGTCTCGTTTTGTTTCATTCCATATAAAAAACCGACAAAATCAAATGATTTCATCGGCATTCTTTCGTTTTATCAAAATGATATAGAGTTATTAGACCTAATGTTCCATTTGACGGGCTAAGAAGCCAGCTGCTGTCTCTGCCGCTTTATGCTCCACTTCTCCCATTGAACGCTCTTTAGAAAATAAGACGACAGCGCCAATCGGATCTCCGTTTGCAACAATAGGTGCAATGGTATAAGAAGATACGTCATCATCAATACCATCGACAAGTTGAATTTCTTTTTTGCTTTCTTCTAACACAGAATTACGCTGATCCATTGTTCGTTCAAGTAAATCACTGATGGATTTGTTTAAGTACTCTTTTTTCGAACTGCCGGATACAGCAATATACGTATCTCGATCACAGATCAGGATGGAATGACCCAAACTGTCGAATAATGCATCAGCATATTCCTTCGCAAAGTCTCCTAGCTCACTAATCGGCGAATACTTCTTCAAAATCACTTCTCCATCGCGGTCGACGAAAATCTCAAGCGGATCTCCTTCCCGAATGCGCAATGTTCTGCGAATCTCCTTCGGAATAACCACTCTACCTAGATCATCGATGCGGCGTACAATTCCAGTTGCTTTCATTCACTGCTGCCTCTCTTTCGTTTGATGATGTGTTGGGTGAATGGAACAAAAGCGTCCACTTTATGCAACATTCACCACTTGACCCTGAGTTTAGTATCCGTCACATCAAACGTAATATACACGAGAGACAAACAAAATTTTATGAAGATGGAATGGTTTCTTTTTTCACATCTTGAAGGCCTCGAAGCATGTTAAGAACAACCTCAAGCCATTCCTCTGTCTTCTTGCCTTTCGTTTGGACAGAAATAATCAGCTTGCTGCCTTCCATTCCCAATCCGATTTCACGTCCATATTTACTGCCGAGCTCAAATAATTTTTGGCCGTCGATTTCACCGCTTGCTTTCTCATCAAGGGTCATTCTGACAATGCCTTTCTCCATCTTGATCAGCTCGACACGTTCCTGGACAGCGTACACCTTCATTGTCGCAATCGTAAACAAGTCAGCCACTTCTTGCGGATATTCACCAAATCGGTCGATCATTTCATCCTGAAGCTCTTTTCTCTCTTCAATCGATCCAATTGCTCTGAACTGTTTATACATTTCAATCTTTTGCTTGCCATCCGAAATATAAGTGTCTGGGATGTAAGCATCAATTTGCAGATTAATTTCTGGCTCGAATTTATCTTGAGCCGTTGTATCGCCTCTTCTTTCCTCAATGGCTTCTTTCAGCATTTGAGAATAGAGATCGAATCCAACCGAATCAATGAAGCCATGCTGCTGAGCACCAAGTAAGTTCCCTGCTCCTCGAATCGTTAAATCACGCATCGCAATTTTAAACCCAGATCCGAGCTCTGTGAATTCTTTAATGGCTTGAAGTCTTTTCTCCGCAACTTCAGAAAGAACTTTATCTTTTCGATACGTGAAATAAGCATAAGCGACACGGTTCGAACGCCCGACTCGTCCTCTTAGCTGGTACAGCTGAGAGAGCCCCATTTTATCGGCATCGTGGACGATGAGCGTGTTCACATTTGGAATATCGACTCCCGTTTCAATGATGGTGGTACTGACCAATACATCTGATTCACCTTCAAGGAAATTGATCATCACTGATTCCAGCTCGTTCTCACTCATTTTCCCGTGTGCATAACTGACTTTTGCGTCTGGGACCAGCATGGAGATTTCGTCTGCTTTTCGTTCAATATCCTCAACACGGTTATAAAGGAAGTACACTTGACCGCCGCGTGCTAATTCTCGCTCAATCGCTTCTCTGACTAGAGCGCCATTGTACTCGACCACATAGGTTTGAACAGGGAATCGATTTTCAGGCGGTGTTTCAATCACTGATAAATCCCGCACGCCTAGCATGGACATATGAAGCGTACGCGGAATTGGCGTAGCCGTTAATGTCAGTACGTCGATATTGGCTTTCATCTGTTTAATTTTCTCTTTATGCGTCACACCAAAACGCTGTTCCTCATCAATGATCAACAGTCCTAAATCCTTGTAGACGATGTCTTTTGAAAGAAGACGGTGTGTGCCGATAACCATATCGATCGTTCCGTTTTTCAGCCCCTTTAACGTTTCAGTTGTTTCTTTTCTTGTACGGAAACGGCTCAGCTGCGCAATTTTGACAGGGTAGTCTTGGAATCGGTCCATGATTGTGTCAAAATGCTGCTGCGCTAAGATGGTTGTCGGAACTAGCAGGGCTACCTGCTTCCCGTCAGCAATCGCTTTGAAGGCCGCACGAATAGCCACCTCCGTTTTTCCGTAACCCACATCTCCACAAAGCAGACGGTCCATTGGACGTTCCCGCTCCATATCCTGTTTAATTTCGTGAATTGAACGGATTTGATCATCTGTTTCCTGGTAAGGGAACGCGGATTCAAACTGGCGCTGCATCTCATGATCAGGCGAGAAAGCATATCCTTTGCTTGCCTCGCGTTCTGCGTACAGTTTAATCAGATCATCTGCGATGTCCTGTACAGATGTTTCCACTTTTTTCTTCACACGTTTCCAATCGCTGCCGCCTAGTTTGTACAGCTTTGGTTCTTTACCTTCTGATCCTACATATTTCTGCACCTGATCAATTTGTTCAACCGGTACATAAAGCTTATCGCTTCCTTGATAATGAATATTTAAATAATCTTTATGAATGCCGCCGATTTCAAGCGTTTCAATTCCTAAATATTTACCGATCCCGTGGTTAATGTGCACCACATAATCGCCGACTTGAAGCTCTGAATAGCTCTTGATTCGCTCTGCATTGGTCAGCTTTTGCTTACGTGCCTGCTTTTTCACACGTTTCTTGAAGAGTTCACCTTCTGTGATTACAGCAATTTTTGATAACGGCAATTCAAAGCCCGTTTGCAGCTCACCTTGTAAAATATACACCTGTCCGCTCACAAGCTCAGCGTCCGGTTTAGCAAGAGCGGCTTCAATGTCATAATCATGCAGAACAGACGACAGCTTTTCTGTCCGCTCTTCATCAGCACCTAAGAAGACAACCGTGTATTGCTGTTTTTTATAGCGTTCAATTTCACTCGCCAGCACATTCATCTGCCCGTGGAAATTCTGCATTTGCTTACTAGATACATTGACGATATTTTGCGGATTTGTCTGCTGGACATGTCTCAGGAACAAAGAGTAGTACAGAATGGATCTCGATTGCTGATTGATCAGTTCTTGGAACGGGAAAGATAGAGATAAATCATGAAGAATATTGCCTTCTTCAAGCAGACTAATTGTCCAATCGGCTTCTTCCTGTTCAAGCTGTTCTTCCATCTCCTGAATTCTGCTGATTTCATCTAAAATAATAATCGTATCCTGCGATGTGTAATCTAGCAAACTAGCAGGCTTTTCATAGAAATAGGACAGGTACTTCGTCATTTCCTGTGTCACGATGCCTTCAAGCAGCTTCTCGCGATCAGCAGAAATATTTTGATGAAGCAGTTCTTTTTGCTGATCTGAGTTGAATTTCTTTAAGCTCTTCGCCAGCCCTTGATCAAGCTGTTCAATGGCTCTCACTCGTTCAGGACCTCTCACAATTAACTCTTTTGCAGGACCTATTTTGATTTCTTGAAGGGTTTCTAATGAACGCTGTGTATCCGAATGAAACGTTCGAATCGAGTCTACTTCTGTATCAAACAGTTCAATACGGATTGGATGATCTTCCGTTAATGCATAGATGTCGATAATTCCTCCGCGCACACTAAAATCTCCGGGCGCTGCAACCATCGACGTCCGGTCATAACCAATTTGTACGAGCTGTTTTGAAAACGCCTCCAAATCAATTTCTTCACCGATCTTTAAATGGATCTGACTCTCCTTCCAGAGCTCAACTGGCGGAAGCATCCTGCGAACCGCAGCAGCGGGAGTGACGATAATGGGGTTTTCTCCATTCGCAAGTCGATTCAAGACATCCAAACGCTGCGCTCTCAGCTCAGGACTAGCCACTGCAATTTCTGAAGCGATGAGTTCATTGACAGGATAGAGAAGAACCGAGCGATCCGGCATCACACTTGCTAGATCATCTGTTACCTTCTGCGCCTGATATAAATTGTGAGTCACAATAAACATTGGCCGCTTCAGTTCGTCTGATATCGCGGCTGTAAATAAAGATCTGACGGAGCCTGATAGTCCGGCAAGCAGCTGTTCTTTTAACCCTTCCTTTAGTCCATTAAAAATAGACTGAAAATCATCACTTTGTTTGATAAATGATTGTATGTTTTTCATTTGGCTCCTCCTCCCTGTTTGTTTAAAACAGAAAAACGCTTTGGTCTAATATCTACACCAAAGCTTTTTTATTGAATAAAAGTATGATACTGATGGTAATCAGGATTTCTTTCAAGCGCCTCTTGGCAATCCTCACAAATGGTTTGTACATGTAAATCACCATTTTCCCTATAAGAAATCATATCGTTTCTTTCCTCATTTGTTAAGTGATGAAATCCAAGTGCTTCACTTTGGACAGCAGATTCATCTAGACTGCCAACCTTTACACCACAGTGGCGGCAGTAATAATGCAAAGCCATACGTGATCCTCCCATGCTGAGATTTTATGATCAGTATGTGCTTCGCTTATCATTCTTATACCTTCTTGTTAAAATCATTCATCACTTCTAAAAACGGCTTTTTTAAAGCCGCTTCACAAGCCTCGACAGACGATTGAATGGCTGATGCGATGTCAGGCTGTTCTTCTTCTGAGAAACGTCCTAGTACGTAATCAACGACCTTCATGCCGTTTTGAGGACGTCCAATGCCGATACGGAACCGGTCAAATTCAGGTGAACCTAAATGCTGAATTAATGATTTGATTCCATTATGCCCGCCTGCACTTCCTTTTGTACGTAAGCGAATCCGGCCAGTTGGCAAATCAAGATCATCATAGATCACTTTCAAATGTTCAAGGGGAATATCGTAATAGTCCATTAGCGGACGCACACATTCTCCTGATAAGTTCATATATGTAAGCGGCTTTACAAGTAGAACCTTTTGCCCCGAAACAAACCCAGTTCCAAATTGTCCATGGAATTTTGATTGATTTAAAGGAATGTCCCATTTTTTTGATAATTCATCTATTGTCATAAACCCGACATTATGTCTTGTTTTTTCATATTCTTTTCCTGGATTGCCTAATCCAACGAATGCAATCATGAAACCAATAACCTCCTTTGTCACACAGCACACGCCTAAAAAATGAGCCAATCAGATTGCCTCATGTAAAAACGTATGAATTCTTTTCATTCTAGCACAAAAGACGCAACCGCGGGAGGGTTACGTCTCTAAATGACCAGTTATTCTCCATCGTCATCCTTTTCTTTAATGGCCTCAGGCTCTTGCGGCTCTTCTTCGCTATCTGGCTCAGGAACCTCTGATTGCTGAGGCGGCAGAATGGAGGCAACGACTTCTTCTGGATCGTTATTGATTTGATAAGATGACTGAACAGGCAGATCAGCAACTGTTAAGACATCATTGACTTCTAAGTTTGTAATATCAGCTTCAATATTCTGCGGAATATCTTTTGGTTTCGCTGTAACAGATAGTTCAAATAGTGGCTGCTGAAGCACACCGCCATCTTTTACCCCTTTAGACTCGCCAATCAGCTGTATTGGTACATCTGCCTCAATTTCACGCTGTAAGTCAACGACTTGGAAATCAGCATGAACAAGTTCGTTTTTCAGCGGATCTGTTTGTAATTCTGTCACCATCACAGATTTCGTTTCACCACCCACATCTAAGGTGATGATTGTATTCTTCCCTTCATCACGTAAGGTTTTTAATAAATCGATGCTGTCTAATGAAACAGCCAGATTGTCTGTATTTTTTCCGTATATGACACCAGGAACGTGTCCTGAATGACGGATTTTTTGCAGTGTGGAACGTTTGAAATCAGTTCTTTTATTTGCTTTTAAAGTTGCCATATTCAGCACCATCCTATTTCTTTTTTGTCACTACTCTCATAATTACCCATAACCGAATCATTTTAAACCTATTTGCCGTGAATGATGATAGCAAAAAGACCCTAAGCTTGATGCCTAGGGCCTTTTTTAATCAGATAATCAGCTAAAAAGGTAGCTCACAGATTCTTCTTCATGTACACGGATGATGGCTTCTGCAAGCAAAGGCCCAACTGAAAGCGGAATGAATTTTCCAACTTTCTTGTCATCAGTTAATTGAATACTGTTTGTTACAACTAATTCTTTAATTTTAGAGTTTGTGATGCGTTCTACTGCTGGTCCAGACAAGACTGGGTGCGTACAGCAAGCATATACTTCAGCTGCTCCATTTTCGACTAGCGCATTTGCAGCAAGTGTAATAGTACCAGCTGTATCAATGATATCATCGATTAGAATGGCCGTTTTGCCTTCAATGTTACCAATAATGTTCATGACTTCAGCAACGTTTGGCTTTGGACGGCGTTTGTCGATAATTGCGATTGGCGCTTTCAGGCGGTCTGCCATTTTACGCGCACGTGTCACACCACCGTGGTCAGGAGACACAACAACGATATCATTCAAATTCTTCTGTTCGAAATAGTTTGTTAAGATTGGCACAGCCATTAAGTTATCGATTGGAATATCGAAGAAACCTTGGATTTGCGGCGCATGAAGATCAAGCGCAATCACACGTGTAGCACCTGCTGTTTCAAGCAAGTTTGCAAAAAGCTTCGCAGTGATTGGCTCACGAGGTTTTGCTTTACGATCTTGACGTGCATATCCGTAATAAGGGATCACAATATTGACAGTTTTCGCAGAAGCGCGTTTTAGCGCATCCACCATAATGAGCAGTTCCATAATATGCTCATTGACTGGCGCACTTGTTGATTGAATAACATAACAATCACAGCCGCGGATACTTTCTTCAATATTGATTTGGACTTCACCGTCACTAAAGCGTTTAACAGAGCTCTTTCCTACATCAACTCCGATACGATCGGCAATTTCTTTGGCAAGTTCAGGGTTTGAATTCAAAGAGAATATCTTTAAATTCGCATCAGCATAACGATTAGACATGGTAAACCTCCGGGTATTTGGATTATTTTTTATGAATATTTTTCACATAATCTTCTTTATTGACTTGTCTTGCTCTAGCAATAGACAATGCATCCTGCGGTACATCTTCTGTAACCGTTGAACCGGCTGCAACATATGCCCCTTTTCCGACAGTGACTGGTGCAACGAGATTTGAATTACAGCCAATAAATGCGCCGTCTTCAATCTTCGTTAAGAATTTGTTTTTCCCATCATAGTTGACTGTAATGGAACCACAGCCAAGATTTACATCAGTTCCGACCTCTGCGTCTCCAATGTAGCTTAGATGAGATGCTTTGCTACGGTCTCCGAAAACTGTTTTCTTGATTTCGACAAAATTCCCAATTTTTACTTCATCGCCAATTTTCGACAACGGGCGAATATGAGCAAACGGTCCAATTGTCACATCAACTCCAACCTCACTATCGCAGACGACAGATTGCTTAATAACTGTTCGATCTCCGATGATGCTGTCAACAATTTCAGTGTTTGGCCCAATAGTGGCGTCTGCACCGATTTTTACATTCCCTTTGATGACCGTCCCAGGATAAATAACTGTATCTTCACCGATGACAGCATCTGGCGAAATATACGTGTTCTCAGGATCAATCAAGGTCACACCATTCTTCATATGCTGATGATTAATACGTCGCTTCATGAATTGCTCTGCTTGTGATAGAGCGATACGGTCATTAACTCCAAGTGTTTCTTCAAAATGCGGTGTTTGATAAGCTGCAACTGTTTGCCCTTCATTTTTTAGAATTTCAATAACGTCTGGCAAATAGTATTCACCCTGAGCATTTTCATTCGACACTTGCTCAATCACACGGAAGAGATCTTCATTTGAAAAGCAATAAGTCCCTGTATTAATTTCATTCACTTGACGCTCTGCATCGTTCGCATCTTTATGCTCCACAATTTTCACGACAGCACCTGTTTCGTCACGAATAATACGGCCATAGCCTGTTGGATCATCCGCATGTGCTGTTAAAATAGTGACTTTTGCTTGATGTTTTTGATGCTCGCTTAACATGGCTTCCATTGTTTCCGCTGTCAATAATGGCGTATCACCACAAATGACAATGGTTGTTCCCTTTTCCTGCGCGAGAAACGACTTTGCTTGTTTAACGGCATGGGCTGTTCCCAGCTGTTCTTCTTGAAGTGCATACTCACTTCTGTCTCCAAGCTGCTCTTTCACGTCCTCTGCACCATGACCGACAATCGTCACTAGCTTGGCTAAAGAAAGCTTTAACGCTTCATCTGCCACATGCTCGACCATTGGCTTTCCGCAAACTGGATGAAGTACTTTATATAGCTTTGACTTCATTCTCGTTCCTTTTCCCGCTGCTAAAATCACTGCGAACCGCTTATCCATTGATTGGCCTCCAATATCCCTATTATCCATAGAAAAATATATCCTAAATAAAGACTGATTTCAAGGATACATAAGGAAGTACAATAATTTTCTAACAGATGAAAGACTTAAGAAACAAGAGAAAGAACGCAAAAAAGACAGCATTTAAAAGAAAACATTCATTTTCTCTTAAAGCTGTCTTTTTAGGTTCACGTATGATTAAGAAGCTCCAGCTTCTTCATATTCAATTGTTTCTTCCTCTTCGCCTAAGCGATGATATTCATTTAATACAGCATCTTGGATTTTACCCCGAGTGCTTGAATTAATTGGATGTGCAATGTCGCGAAACTCTCCATCGGGCGTGCGTTTGCTAGGCATTGCAACAAACAACCCATTATTTCCATCAATCACACGAATATCATGAACAACAAATTCGTGGTCCAGCGTGATGGATGCAATCGCCCTCATGCGACCATCGGTATTCACGCGGCGTAATCTTACGTCAGTAACTTCCACAGTAGTTCACCACCTTTTCCCAATATAAAAGCATTACTTAGGTATTCAACGATCGTGGTGATTCTCCTGCTCTTTTTTTAAACTTTTTTTGAAATATCGGGATATTTATACATTATTTGTCATATTCGTGACGACGCTTACATTCTCAGCATAAAAAAAGACATCATGATGATGTCTTTCCCTGCATATGATGAAACCAAACGGCTTTCATTGAGAGTGCCTGTTTATTTCACTAATGCAACTACTTCTATTTCTACAAGCGCATCCTTTGGAAGTCTTGCCACTTCCACACATGAACGAGCTGGCTTATGTGTATGGAAATACTCACCGTACACTTCATTCACTTCAGCGAATTGTTCCATATCTTTGATGAAAACAGTTGCTTTCACGACTGTTTCAAAGGAAGCACCTGCTGCTTCAAGTACAGCCTCAAGATTACGGAATACTTGATGTGTTTGTTCTTTAATATCTCCATTGACAAAATCTCCAGCTGGGGTTAATGGAATTTGCCCTGAGCTGTAAAACATGTTATTGACAATAATTCCTTGAGAGTAAGGTCCAATGGCTGCTGGTGCATGTTTGGTTTGAACAACTTTTGTCATATCAATCTCTCCCATTCAAATACATGTTTAATCAAAGCTTACGCTTTCGGATGAAAAAACTCGTGGAAATTGCCTTCATTGATCTCAATGATTTTTTGCTTCATATCAATGGTTGAAAGCTTTAACAATGAGACATATTCATCGACAAGACGTTCATCTACGCCTTCATCTTCTAAAAGAACACCGATCCCTGCAACATTTGCATTAAATTCCTCAAGCAAATTCATCATGCCGTTAATGGTTCCGCCCGCTTTCATAAAGTCATCAATGATCAGCACATTGGAGCCTTTATCTAAGCTGCGCTTTGCAAGGGACATGGTTTGAATTCGGTTAGACGAACCTGACGCATAATTAATACTGACTGTTGATCCTTCGGTTACCTTATTATCTTTTCTAACGATCACAACAGGCACATTTAAATAACCCGCAACAGAATAGGCAATTGGAATACCCTTTGTCGCAACGGTCATGACGACATCAATCGCACGGTCCGCAAAGATGGTCGCAAACAGCTTACCGATTTTCGCAAGAATCGATGGATTACCTAAAACATCGGTTAAATATAAATAACCGCCAGGAAGTACACGTTCAGGAGTTGATAATGCCTCTCCGATATCGTTTACTACGTCATCTGCTTCTTTTAGGTGAATTTTAGGAATATATTTCACTCCGCCAGCAGCGCCAGGTACAGTAAGCAATGTGCCTATTCCCTGCTGTTCGAAGGTCTGTTTGATAATCGTTAAGTCTTCACTAATGGAGGACTTTGCAGATTGATAACGTTCTGCAAAAAAAGTTAAAGGTACTAGTACGTGCGGGTGGGCTAACAAATAATTTGTTAAGTCCACCAATCTGCCGCTTCGACGAAACTTCATGAACTTACCCCCAGAACCCGAATAATTTATGAATAATATAACTTAATATACGGATTTAATCAAGGGCATTTTGTTCGCCGATCATGCGGACAGCGTATACTTGATCACAAAATCCTCTCAGTCCGTTATATATTCTTTGTACCTTCGATTCATATTGAATCAAGCCAAATACAGTTGGGCCGCTCCCACTCATTAATACAGCATCAGCACCGAAACGCTTCATCTGTCTTTTGATCATATCTACTTCCGGATACATCTTTAATGTCACAGACTCCAGAACGTTACCGAGTGAGCCGCACATCTCTTTATAATCTTTCGCTTCAATGGCTTCAATCATACGCTGTACATTTGGGTGTTCTACTTTGCTTGCGTCATATTGTCTATAAACTTCAGCTGTAGATACCCCAATCACCGGCTTCGCTAAAATCACCCAGCAATGCGGCGGTGTCGCGATATGCTTCAGTTTTTCTCCACGTCCTGTCGCTAGTGCTGTGCCTCCGTGTACACAAAAAGACACATCTGAGCCGATCTCCGCTCCAAGCTCAGCTAGTTCATCTAACGTGAGATTCAACTTCCACAAACGGTTTAAACCGCGAAGCGCTGCTGCAGCATCACTGCTGCCTCCAGCTAAACCTGCTGCAACAGGTATTGTTTTTGTGATGACAATCGATACTCCTTTTTGAATACCGAACCTTGTTTTGAGTAATTTAGCCGCCTGATAAGCCAAGTTACGCTGATCATCTGGCACAAATCGATTATGAGATGATACACGGATTTCGTCTTTGTCCAGCTCCGTCAGCTCAAGTCGATCTGCAAGGTCTATTGTTGTCATCACCATCTCTACTTCGTGATATCCATCCGGTCTTTTTCCATGAACATCAAGTGAGAGATTAATTTTTGCCGGTGCTTTTTCTAAAATACGCAAACATTTCACCTACTTCTCCATCTAAACATAAGTATCAATATTGTATCACATTTGATGGATCTGATGAATATTGGCTTTTACGCCCAGCACACTGACTTTTTCAGCAAAAAAAGCCAGAGACACCTGAGGTATCCCTGACCATTTTTCTATCGTTGATTCTCATCCTGAGCCATGTGCTGCTGAGCTAATTCGATGGCACGTTTGACCATATTACCTGCGTCACGCGCACGAATTTCTCCCCAGCCTCCATTTTTGACGGTATCATAAAATCCAAGATCCTTCGCCAGCTCGTATTTGAACTCATCTGACATAATGCCTCGGCGTCTACCCAAACGAAACAGCCCCTTTAGTCGAGAATTCGAATCAGTGCCACTGCTTTTGTGGCTTTCTTATTTTGTATCGAATCCTTTCTTTTACCCCTTTCAAAAAATGGACAGACTCCCATTCAGAAAAAAAGGCAAAACAAAAAGCAGTAAACAAGAAGTTCACTGCCCATTAATAGGCGACTGAGCTAGCGGTATCATCGAACGTTAATTCGACCGTCTCAGTCAGTATATCTGCATAACTGTAAGAAACTCTTTCAAACGAATTCTCATCTTGATCTAATTGAATCACAAATACAGAAGGGTACGTTTCAGCTAAAATGCCCGAACGCTCAATTGTTTTACGGCGGCCTCCGTTAGCCTTTAACGTCAAACGTTTACCTAAGTTACCATCAAGCGATCTTTTGATGTCGGACAAAGTCTTCGCCATTGCATCCACCTCACTGAGATAATTATACAACAACGGCCCATTTTTGTCAAATAAAAATTAAATTATATCAACCAACACGAGCCATTGTCAACAAAATAATTTTGACAAACTTCTACCTTTTCTCCTCCCTATTTTTCTCAAATTCCGGTGAATTATGTATCCGTTTGAAATTTCTTTTTACACATAAAAAAAACCAGACTGAAATCAGTCGGGTTATGTCGATTCATGGTCTTTTTTATATGGCATACCTACCCTTAAAACACCCTTCGTCTCGATGCCTCCGAGACCTTTTTCTCTTGTTAATGTATTACGAAGCACATCCCACACATTGATTCGATCTACAAATGGAGTGAAGCTGATCTTCGCAACGATATAGACGGGATCGAGCGCATGGATGTTCACACGTGAAGGTGAGCTTGCAAAATTGGCACCTGCTTGGATCAATGATTCGAAATGAGATTGACAGGCGCCTGCAAAGATCACAAGCTGATCTAAATGAGGAATTTTCTTTCTTGCTTTTTGAACCGTCTCAACGAAATGACGAGAATGGCGATAGGCACCGATATCATTTACGCCGCCCTTTTGCTTGGAATACGCATCATGCCCTGTAATGACCAAAATATCAGGCCGATATTGATCAAGTAACGAATCGATCACGCTTGGCATTTTCTTCTCATGACAATGCACTCCGTACACAGGTACACCAATTCGTTCATATACATCTAAGCATTTCTTTAAGTATGAAGCATCTCCATCTAAATGAAGGACCTTTCCAGGCATGTGAAAATACTGCTCCTGATGCTGATATTGTCCAGAAGTATAATACTCTTGTTTTTCACGCAGCAGCTGATAATCCTGTCTTAGTAAGTCGAGCGATTCGTTAATTTTCCGTTCGTCGTCCTTTTCCCTTGTCAGCTGCTCCTCTTTTTGAATCAAGACGAGATCCGACATCTTAGCATCAGCAATCAGCCTCACTTCATTCCCATGCAATATGGCAGTGGCTTCGTGCTGATCTGTCTCATCAATTCGAATGATTCGAAACATAATATCCATTTGATAGGATGCCCTCGTCACCATATCTCCTATTTGAAATTGCATGCTGTTCACTCCACAATCAGGCTCATATCCTGTTGGTATCGTCTTTCATATATGCTGTTCTTTCTAGCCTATGCCCGAACAGTTGAAGTGGTGAAAAACAAAAGAAAAAAGCCCTTACGATAGGGCTTTTTGTAAAACATTCGACAAACGGGCAAATTCCTCAATGGATAATGATTCTCCGCGTCGCTTTCCATCAATATCTGCTGTTTGAAGTGCTTCTTCGATGATGGCTTTATGTTTTTTTCCATCAGGGAGATTGTTCATCAAATTATTCATCAATGTTTTCCGGCGCTGGCCAAAGCTTGCTCGGATTAATTGAAAGAAAAACGCATCATTTTCTACTGAGACAGCAGGCGTTTCACGAACAGTCAGCTTAATCACAGCCGAATCAACATTGGGCTGAGGAACAAAAACCGTTTTAGGCACAACCATCACCGTTTTTGCTTCGGTATAAAATTGAACTGCGATAGACAGTGAATTATATTCCTTTGATGAAGGGGCAGCTGCCATACGATCTGCTACTTCTTTTTGCAGCATGACCACAATCCCTTTCAATGGAAGGTTTTCTTCAAGCAATTTCATAATAATCGGTGTTGTCACGTAATATGGAAGGTTGGCTACGACCATCACTTCTTTACAGTCAGCAAAATTTTCCTCGATGACCTTTCTCACATCGGCTTTTAATACATCTTGATGAATGATCGTGACATTATCATATGAAGAAAGCGTATCGTTTAAAATAGGCAATAAACGCTGATCGATTTCAAAAGCGGTGACTTTCTTTGCACGTTTAGCGAGCTGCTCTGTCAATGCGCCGATACCAGGTCCAATTTCAATGACGCCGGTCTCATCTGTAACCTCCGCGTGATCGACAATGCGATCTAAAATATTTGTATCAATTAAGAAGTTCTGCCCCAAGCTCTTTTTAAAAGAGAAACCGTACTTCTTCAGTATTTCCTTCGTTCTGACGGGTGTCGCAATATCTTTATTCATCGGCTTCCTCCTGCATGACGGTCTTTAAGGCCGCAATAAAATCATGTTTGGTTATTTGGAACATGTGAAGGCGCTTTTGCAGCTGCTTCGCATTGGTATATCCTATATTTAAAAGCACTCCTAGTCGTTCGCGGCGGCGTTTCGATGCTTCGCCTCCGATAAGGCCTGCGTCAAATAAGTCATCTAAAGTAATGTCACTTTCCGTTACTTCCATTTCTTCATGGACATGGGCAAGACATTCCCGAATACTGTCCAAGGAAGCATGCTCGACACCAATTCCTTTATCCCGCTTCGCCTTCGCAAGATGTTTTGGCAAAAAAGCGTGCTTACAGCCAGGAACTGCCTCTGCGATGGTTTTACGGATCTTCTCACCAGGAAAATCAGGATCTGTTAAAATAATGACCCCTCTCGTCTCCTGAGCAAGACGCACTTGTTGAATGACTGTATCGCCAATGGCAGATCCGTTTGTTTCAATCGTATCTGCATCCACTGCCATCTTCACTCTGGCAGTGTCATCACGACCCTCCACCACAATGATTTCTTTGATTTTCATGTATTCCTCCGCTTGCAAAAACAATCTACATTTTTTGGTTAAAAAAACGAAACCTTTCATGCTGCTTTTGCGTCTAATTAATTAGAAAACAGTGCTTCTATTATAACCAAAAAAACAGAGGGTGCGCAAAGCCCTCTGTTCATATAAATGATTTGATGTGTTTATTTGAGTACTCTAATTTTTACTCGTTTATTTCCCCATTGATAAGCTGCCGACTTACTTGGGACGAACACATCAATTTTATTCCCTTTTATAGCAGATCCAGTGTCTGATGCAACGGCATATCCATAGCCTTCCACATACACTTTTGAGCCCAGCGGAATGACACTCGGATCAACTGCTATAACCTTTGCACCTGGATTTGCTTTTAAATTAAAGCCTGTAGACGTTCTGCCCGTACATCCAGCACAGCTCGCTGTATAGGCTGTTGATGCCACATAAAATTCTTTTCCTGACGATTCATTGCTTCGTGAAACCGCAGGGGACGCTGTAGGTTCCTTTTTGGCCACTTGTGTACCAATAGCCACTAATCGGTCCTTACTATCTTTTTCGGTCACTTCTTTAATCAATTCTTTAGACACCACTTTGCCGTTTTCTTTCACAATGGCATAGTGCTTCTTCAATTTACCTTCTTCACCTTTTTTAAGTACCTTCTCTTTCCCTTTTTCAAGAGAATGATCCTTTTTATGTTTGGTATCAAAAGCAATTTTCTCTTCCACTACATCGGTGACTTTTTCCACCCGAGTGATCTTTATATCTGCGCTCTTTTTAGAAAGGTTACTATGTAACGCAGGCTTGATCTTATCGTGCTTCTTGAGCTTCAGCTCTTGTTGCTTTAAAAAGTCAGCGACCGTAGTCGAAGTGGTCCACACTTTTTTATCTTTTCCTCCATCATTTAAGCTGACCTGGAAGGCCTGCTGAACCACAAGATTCATATCCTTTTTTACCTTGTCATTCTTTCCTGGAGTTACTTGATCGTGCTTCCCTATATCTATCTTCTCATTCTTCAATAATGCTCCAACCGTCTGATCTGTAGTCCATATCGTTTTCTCTTTCCCATCTAGGGTCAGATGAACCGGTATAGCCGCATCATACACAATGTTCATATTGTCTTGAATCTTTGTATTTAGACTTGGAGAGATATGATCCTCCGCCTTGGTCCTTATGCCAAGGTCTGAAAGCAGCTGAGCTACTGTCTCTTCATGTGTACGAATTGTCTTCTCTTTACCATTGATTGAAATGGTAATAGACTGCTTAGTGAGCTCATGCGCACCGTAAGCCGTTCCAGTTCCAGCTAAAAGCAAGCAAACAACTAGTAATAAAACCTTGCCTTTTCCTAGCTTCACAGAAAACAGATTTTTCATTTTTTGTACGATGAAAAACGCCTCCTTCTCCTCGGAGAGATTATATAGAGTATCTCAAAACCTGTCAACCCTTCCACCCACTGTACAAAAATGCTCGATTGTAAACCTATTATGGGAGATTTATGGAAGGAAGGGAAGAAAGACTTATCGACAACTTATCCTATGAGGAGGCGCAAACGTGTAGAACTTTTTCGTTATGTTTCACAATTGGACAAGCTTAAACAAGGATTGACATCATATACTGTCAGTTTATACGGAAAACTTTTTTTGCATTTTTTGTTGTCAATTCAGCAAGCTCTTCAAAGCTGATTTCTCTCAGCTCCGCAATCTGTTCTGCGATATATTTGACATAACTTGGCTCATTACGTTTCCCTCTAAATGGCACTGGCGTTAAGTATGGGCAGTCTGTTTCAATCAAAAGCTTGTCACTTGGTATCTCCTTTACAACTTCCTTTGGCTTTTTGGCATTTTTAAATGTCACGGGTCCACCGAATGAAATATAAAAGTTCATTTCCATACACGCTTTTGCAGTTTCCAGACTGCCAGTAAAGCAGTGCATAATACCTCCAACCTCAGCTGCTCCCTCTTCCTTTAAAATCGTCACGACATCTTCCGTTGCGTCACGATTATGAATAACGATTGGAAGATTCACTTCCTTCGCAAGAGCAATTTGGCGTCTAAATACTTCCTTTTGCACATCTTTTGGCGACTTGTCCCAATAGTAATCCAGACCCATTTCTCCAATCGCAACCACTTTTTCGTGTTGAGATAAATCTTTGATCCAAGCCAAATCCTCATCTGTCATATCTATAGCATCGACTGGATGCCAGCCGATAGCTGCATATATGAAATCATACTCTTCAATTAACTCCATCGCCCTCGTAATGGTTGGGCGGTCAAACCCTACCACCACGATTTTCTCAACTTTTTCGCTTTTCGCTCTTTCAATCACCTGCTCTAAGTCTTCATTGTATTGTTCTGCATTTAAGTGGGCATGTGTATCAAATAACATGGTTGATTGCTCCTTTCGACAATTCTCCTAAAAACAAAAGGTGTTCGACGAAATGTTACACGTGGAACACCTTTGTTAATTTATAAAATTTTTGTTCCATTTGCTAGAGATTGATCTACTTCAAGAACCTGCAATTTCCCGCCAGTTTCTCCAGTTAAAATCATTCCCTGGGAAATTTCCCCTCGGAGTTTAACTGGTGTAAGATTCGCTACGCAAACAAGCTTCTTCCCTACTAATTCCTCTGGTTGATAGTGCTTGGCAATCCCAGAGACTATTTGTCTTTTTTCAAATCCAAAATCAAGCTGAAGCTTTAAGAGACGATCCGCTTTTTTCACTGGGGCTGCTTCCAATACCTGTGCAACTCGAAGATCAACTTTTGAGAAATCATCAAATGCAATTTCTGCTCCCAGCTCAGGTAATTCCGTTTCTTCGATTTCCACTTTTTCTTCTTCTACCTTAGGTGCACTTCCCTGCATTTTTTCTTTAATGTAGGCTACTTCTTCTTCAACCTCTAAACGCGGGAACAAAGGCTCTCCTTTTTGTACCGTCGCTTGTTGAATCGCACCAAATGATAGGATACTATCCCAGCTTTTGAGCTTCTCTTCTTCAATCCCAAGCTGGAAGAAGATTTTCTCAGGTGTTTTCGTTAGGAACGGCGTTAAGAGTACTGCAGTGATTCGAAGTGATTCTGCTAAATGATACATAACAGAATGCAGTTCTTTTCGTTTTGTTTCATCCTTTGCCAGCACCCATGGAGCTGTTTGATCAATATATTTATTGGTTCTGCTGATTAATGTCCAAACATTTGAAAGAGCCACAGAGAATTCAAGATTTTCCATCGCTTCTTCATAGGCTTTGACTGTTTGCTCAGCTACTGCTTTCAGCTCCTCATCAAACTCATTAACAGGACCCTTATAGCTGCTTAAAGTGCCGTCAAAATATTTTTGCACCATCGCAACTGTACGATTAAGCAAGTTACCTAAATCATTGGCAAGGTCATAGTTTACACGTTCCACGAATCCTTCTGGTGTAAACACACCATCCGCACCAAATGGTACTTCGCGAAGCAGATAATAACGAAGGGCATCGAGGCCATAGCGATCAATTAATGTGACCGGATCTACCACATTCCCTTTTGATTTAGACATTTTGCCATCTTTCATGAGTAGCCAGCCGTGTGCGAAAATTTGTTTCGGCAGAGGCAGATCTAATGCCATCAGCATAATCGGCCAATAAATCGTATGGAAGCGTACAATTTCTTTTCCTACGAGATGAACGTTGGCAGGCCAATATTTTTTATATTTTTCATCTTGATCTGTTCCATAGCCAATCGCAGTTAAATAGTTGAATAACGCATCAATCCATACATAAATGACGTGTTTTGGATTGTTAGGAACTTTAATTCCCCAATCAAAGGTTGTTCTTGATACTGCTAGATCCTCTAAACCTGGTTTAATGAAGTTATTAATCATTTCATTCTTTCTTGATTCAGGCTGAATAAACGATGGATTTTTTTCGTAATAATCGAGCAAACGATCCGCATACTTACTCATGCGGAAGAAATATGATTCTTCTTTAATTAATTCAACAGGGTGGCCGCTGTCAGGGCTTTTCCCGCCAATGACTTCCCCTTTCTCATTACGCTCAACATCAACAAGCTGTGTTTCTGTATAGAATGTCTCATCAGGAATACTGTACCAGCCCTCATATTGATCTAAATAAATATCACCTTGATCAAGCAATTTTTGAAAGACTTGCTCAATGATTTTCGTATGTCTTTTTTCCGTTGTACGGATGAAGTCATCATTAGAAATGTCGAGTTTCTTCCATAATGATTGAATGTCTTTAACGACTGGATCTAAATACTCGATCGGTGTGATATTTTGTTCTTCAGCTTTTTGCTGAATTTTTTGTCCGTGCTCATCTGTACCCGTTAAATACATCACATCATAGCCTTGAAGACGTTTATAACGAGCCATAGCATCTCCTGCTACTGTCGTATAAGCATGTCCAATATGTAATTTTCCGCTCGGATAGTAAATAGGTGTTGTCAGATAAAACGTTTTTTTCTTTTCTGGCATGTCGGAACCTCCTGCGTATGTGTAAATGTCAAAAACTCCCGCCCAATGGACGAGAGCGGTTATCATCATTACATGAAAATGTGTCAGATCAATTCATTCAATTTTGCACTTGTGCTTTCTCTATGATACCATCTTAGCCTTTAAGATCAAGCATATATACATAGAACAAGATGAAATGATCGAAAAAGATGAGTTTTTCGAAAAAAACGACAAACCCGTCGACATTTTGTCGAATATTGTCGTATGAAATCTATTTCCAGATTTACAATTGGCTAAATTAGGGCAAAAGTCTTGTTAATCTGATCTCGTCATTTCTTATATTTTCATAGAAAAAGCCTACAAAATCCTTATACACCAGTAGTTTCAAGGTCTTTTGACTTTAAGAGTCATATTTTACAAACAATAGTAAACAAAATGATTGACGATTTATGGAAACCTTGTTATGCTAGGAATGTAAGGAATTTGTCGAATAATGACGAAGATAATATTATATTAAGAATAAGTTCTTTTTGGGAGGAGAATGAAGATGAAATCTACAGGTATTGTACGTAAAGTTGACGAATTAGGACGCGTGGTGATTCCAATCGAACTTCGCCGTACGTTAGGAATCGCTGAAAAAGACGCTTTGGAAATTTATGTTGATGATGAAAAAATTATCCTAAAAAAATATAAACCAAACATGACTTGCCAAGTAACAGGTGAAGTATCAGACGATAACCTTAAGCTTGCTAATGGTAAATTAGTTCTTAGCCGTGAAGGTGCAGAGCAAATCATTAACGAAATTCAAAACCAACTTCAATCACAAAAATAAGGTTCATATAAAAAAGGTTCTTGCACCGTTTGCAAGAACCTTTCTTTATTGTTCAATATGATAGGCATCGTATATCGTGCGCTTTGGTACACCACGTTCGACAGCTGTACGTTTAATGGCTTCCTTCGACGTTAATCCTTCCTCTATGTAATGGATCACATGTTCTTTTTCAGATAAGGACGTCCACCAAGCATCTTCATTCAGCTCTTCTTCAGCTTGATCATTTCCTTGTACCACAAGACAGAATTCACCTCGGATTTGATTCTCCGCAGCCCATGTCAGCACAGACTCTAAATCTCCACGAATAAACTCTTCGAATTTTTTCGTCAGTTCTCTCGTAATTGCGATGTTCCGATTCCCCCACACTTCCTTCATCAAAGTCAGCGTTTCTTTTAATCGATGGGGTGCTTCATAGAAAATGATCGTTTCTTGGCGTTTCTTCAAGGCTTCAAGCTGCTTTTTCTTTTCTTTTTTTTGACGGTCGAGAAAACCGTAAAAGAAAAATGGCTGAGGCGCGATTCCTGATGCAATGAGTGCCGTTAGTGCAGCATTAGCGCCAGGTAACGGAATGACATAGCCCCCAATGCTAGTAAAATCTCGAACCACTTCGGCCCCTGGATCTGAAATCGTCGGTAAACCGGCATCACTCACGAGTGCGATACTTTTCCCTTCTTTTAGCCATTCGATTAACTTTTGGCCGCTGCTGTCTTTGTTATGCTCATGATAACTGGTTAAGGGTGTATCAATTTCGTATACATGACAAAGCTTTTTCGTTTGCCTTGTATCTTCTGCGGCAATATAGTCTACATCTTTTAATGTTTGTATCGCTCGGAACGTCATATCTTCTAGATTTCCGATCGGGGTTGGGACAAGATAAAGAATCCCCATACCAGATTGACCATCAAAGCTTTTCTGTGTCTTTTTCATGTGCCGCCTCCTTTTCTATTCGCATTTCTTCTATATAAATGTCTTTCTTTTTCCGCGTCCACGTTTTGAAACGATATTCTTGCTGCATGGCTTCTCTTTTGGTTGCAAAACATTCATGATAAAAAAGCTCAACCGGCCGTCTCGCTCTTGTATACTTTGCTCCCTTTCCACTATTGTGGGTCATCAATCTCTTTTGTAAATCATTTGTATAACCCGCATACAGGCTGCCATCTGCACATTTTAATACATAGAAGTAATGATTATGCTTCTCCATACAGTATCGTCCTGATTTCATCTGTATACTCCTGATCTTCCCCATAAACAAAAAGAGGCGGGAGAATTTTCAGATCTGGTTTTCCATCTTTTATGCCCTCTACCAAGATGGTATTGGCTTCTTTCCCTTGTTTGGGATAAACAAATTGAATTCGTTTTGGCTCAATTCGGTATTCCTTCATTAATTCCACAATCTCAAGCAGCCGTCCTGGTCGATGAACCATCGCCAGTTTTCCCCCTTGCTTTAGCAGCGTGGAAGAAACACGAACAACATCTTCTAATGTACAATGAATTTCGTGCCGTGCAATCGCCAAATATTCATTTTCATTGATTTCATCCTTAGAAGGTGTTTTAAAATATGGAGGGTTACATGTAATCACGTCAACTTTATGGTTGCCGTAGCGTTCCGGCATATCATTCAAATCACCATGAATCAATTCAATCTGGTGCGCAAGTTGATTATACTCCACACTTCTTTTTGCCATATCAAACAGCCGTTCTTGAATTTCAACACCCGTAATCGAGGCCTTAGAACGAGTCGAAAGCAGCAATGGCACGATACCGTTTCCGGTACAAAGATCAATGATCTCCCCTTTTTGGATCGGTACATACGCAAATTTAGCTAATAACACTGCGTCCAATGAAAAGGCAAACACAGTTTTACTTTGTATAATCTTCATATCTTCGGCGAGCAGGTAATCTAAACGTTCATCTTCTCTTAACGAAACCATGATGTATCCTTTCTTTTCCTGTGAAAAAGGCTCCCGATTCAGCGGAAGCCTTTTCTCATTTTTTATTTAAAAATGACAGACAGAACAAACAGTCTCCCTCTTTACGAATGCTTCCATAATGTACATTACAAATATGGAAGCCCTCCTGATATAACCGGGCCAGGTTATCATGACCTTCTCCTATATCAGAATGACTTGGCTTCTGGGCAGAATCATTCTCTGCCTCAGACGATTTGTCTCGATCGGAATGATCCAGACGTTCACGCAAGTGCTGATTCTCCATCTGCAGCTGATGATTTTCTTCAATCACTTCACCGATATGATTTTTCAAATCACCTAACTGGCGATAAAGAGAACCGATTTGTTCTTCTAAATTAATCACCGTATCAAATAGTTCCTTTTTATCCAAGGTGGCACACCTCGTTACTCAGTTGTTTGTGCAGATACAACGCCTTCTTGTAATAATTCTTCCCATGTATATTCTATCACTTTTTCTTGCCCGGTTAATTCAACTTGCAAAATTCGTTCTAAAATATTGAGCCCTACTACCTTTGCAGAGCCATTAGACGTTTGAATCGTTTCGCCGATATCCGGTAATTGTTCCTTCGCTGTTTCATACTCATCATTCTCATATTTCAAGCAGCACATCAAACGGCCGCATAGTCCGGAAATTTTTGTCGGATTTAACGACAGGTTTTGATCCTTTGCCATCTTAATCGACACTGGTTCAAAGTCTCCTAAGAATGTCGAACAGCAAAGCATTCGCCCGCAAGGACCAATGCCGCCAAGCATTTTTGCCTCGTCTCTTACGCCAATCTGGCGAAGTTCAATTCTCGTTTTGAAAATTGATGCAAGATCCTTCACTAGCTCACGGAAATCAACTCTACCATCTGCTGTGAAGTAGAAGATGACCTTGTTTCGGTCAAATGTAAATTCAACATCAACCAATTTCATTTCCAGCCCATGTTCACTTACCTTCTGAAGACATGTATCAAAGGCTGTCATCGCTGCTTCTTTGTTTTCCTCAACGATGAGCCGGTCTCGTTCGTCTGCTACACGAATGACTTTACGCAGAGGGAGAACCACATCGTGTTCATCTACTTTTTTGTTAGCGATGACCACTTGTCCGTACTCAACCCCTCTGACCGTTTCTACAATGACACAACTATCATTTTCTATATGAAATCCATTAGGATCGAAATAATAGATTTTGCCCGCTTTTTTAAAGCGAACACCAATTACGTTGTACAAGCTTATCCCTCCTGCAACATCAACACCAATTGCTCCATCAGCCCTTGGGCATTCACGTTGGATTGAAGTCTCTTTTTCGCTTCTAATACAGCAAGGATCTGGCTGGTCACCATCTGCTGTGTGGAATGCAGCGCATGCTGCTTCATTGTCTGGAATAAGTCTTGATAAATGACTTTATCTTCATTTCCTATTTGAATCGACAATACATCACGATATATAAATAAAAGCATATCCAGACCTGTTTCTTGAAGGTCTTTCTCTTTGAAAAAAGGCATCCATTGATCCTGTATATAAAAAAATGCATGTTCTTTTCGCTGGTGTAAGACTTCATACAATTTTATCACTTTCGCTCTAGACTCTGCAAACTGATCATTTCGACTTAATTCGAGTGCTTCTGCTAAATTATTGGTTAAATTCGACAAAAGCCTTGCGAGATGCTGAGATACGCCTTCTTGTAAAAGCTGCTGCTCCAAGGATTGTGGCTGCAGCGGCTGAAAGCTGAGCATCTGACATCTTGAAATAATCGTATCCAGCATTTTATGCGATTGCTCAGTGATTAAAACCGCCATCGTTTCCCGATTAGGCTCCTCTAGGAACTTCAATAAACTGTTCGCGGCATTGACCGTCATTTTGTCCGCATGAAGAATAATATACATTTTCCGGTGAGATTCTACACCGGCTTTTGTAAATTCCTCTTGCAGTGCCTGCACTTGCGCCTTCTTAATTGATTGGCCATCAGGCTGCACAAGATGTAAATCGGGATGGTTTCCTGATGCAATCCTTTTGCAGTTTTGACAGGATTCACATGGTTTCACTCCTGATTCCAAGCAAAAAAAGCTTTTAGCCAAAAGCATCGCTGCATCCAGTTTTCCGGTTCCTTTTTTTCCTTCAAATAAGTAGGCGTGCGCAAGTCGGTCTTTATCAATACTATTAAAAATCAGCCGCATGACGCGCGGCTGCAAATCATTCATGTCATCCCAGCTAATTGCCATGTTATCACTCTCTATGTGTAAAGGTTAATCAATAAACCTTTTATTTCTCCAATACGTTCAAGCAAATCAATAGATGGTTTTTCTTGATCCATCATTTCCTCGGTTAATTCAATCAGCTTTTCATCTAAGGCTTTGACCAAAGCAAGTGTACGTGTGTTGCCATAAATGTCAAAGCTCCTTGATGTTTCTATATTTAGTCCATTATCGACTGTCTCTTTCACAAAGCGCTTCACCAGTCCTTTAAACCTAGCCAAATCCTTTAAGTTTCGTGACTTTGCGAGCTTTTTTCCGAACACTTCGATATCACTCAGCATGACTGTCAGCTGTTCTAAGCGCAGTTTGCCGCTTTGCGTCTCCATCGAAGCTTTAAAGGAGGCAGATGTCTGGCTTCCTTTCATCGCTTGGAGTTCACGCTTTTCTAAACGCAGCCGCATATCTTGATTAATTTTCACAGCAACCCATCCTTAAAATTGATGAAATTGTTCAACTGGCAGAATAAAAACTGTAGCTCCGCCAACTTCAACCTCAACAGGGTATGGTACGTATGAATCTGCATTTCCGCCCATTGGGGAGACAGGCGCGATCATTTGATCACGTTTACGGCAATTTTCTTTTATAAGCTGTAATGCTTTATCCACCCGGACATCATCACAACCAATAATAAAAGTCGTATTCCCAGACTTTAAAAACCCACCAGTTGAAGCTAATTTTGTCACGCCGAAATGATGTTCAGTCAATATTTTCAACAACTTGCTGCTATCTTGGTCCTGTACAACGGCAACAATTAATTTCATTTGATTGGCCTCCTTTATTTTAGGCACAGATGACATGCCGATGTCTTCCTCTATATTATAACAACGATTGGGAATTAGGTCATATTTGATTTTGCTTTAATGTGTCCTGAATCAATTGAAGGACTTCTTTATAGACAGCCTGCATCGGCTGAGACGCATCCACTACACGGAATCGTTCTGGCGATTGTGCAATAAGCAGTTCATAGCCTTCTCTGACAAGCTGGTGGAAATTCAGCGTCTCCATGTCTAATCGATTCTTTTCTCTTCCCTGGTTGGCATCAATTCGCTTTAGCCCTTCCTCAGGTGTAATTGAAAAATAAATGGTCATTTGCGGCATCGTGCCATTGATAGCAAAGTCGTTAATTGACTTTACTTCTTCAATCCCAAGCCCTCTCGCATAGCCTTGATAAGCAAGGGAGCTATCAACAAAACGATCACATAAAACCGTCTGCCCGCGCTGTAATGCCGGTTCTACCTTCTCAGCCAAATGCTGCCTTCTTGCGGCTGCATACAGCAAAGCTTCTGTTTTCGCATCCATTTTTGTGTTTTTTTCATTTAAAATGACTTCACGAATCTGCTCTGCAATGTCAATGCCGCCAGGCTCACGTGTCGCCATCACTGCATATCCTTGGCGTTCCATTTCTTCATACACTTTTCGAATCACTGTCGTTTTTCCAGCACCCTCTGGCCCTTCAAACGTAATAAACATACCGCTCATAGTGTCTCCTCTTCTATATAAACATATAATTTTCTCTGATGAATCACCTGACTGGCTTGAACATGAACCTGATGTCCAAGCAAACGGCTTAAAGCCGCAATCTGATCGATTTCAATACGCTCTCCCTTAACGATCAAAGGAATACCCGGTGGATATGGAATAACCGATTCTGCACTAACCCGTCCTGCTGCATGTTCAAATGGGACGGCTTCTATATCCTGTCTATGCTCATCGTTGTCATCAGCCGGCGCCTCTCTTTGGAAATGATCTTTTCCTTTGAGCAATGAATCGCTTTGATTAAGGGCCTGCTCTATCTGTTTAAAAGGAATATCCTTCTTCTGTTCTAAACCAAAGATAAGTAAAACCTGATGTTCGTCGGCAAGCTCTGGGTGAACCTCCACTGATTCAAGTACTCGTTTTAGTTCATAACCAGTCAGCCCTTTTGTTGATCGAATCACACATTTTAATGGATCGTTAGAAAGCAATTCAGACTCTACCACTTCAAGCTGGGGTATACGGTTGAACTCATTTTTCAGCTCTGCCAGTCCTTTCATCATTCCATCCGAGATCCCTTTTTTCTTGATCTCCTCGACATAAGCTCTTGCCACATCTAATGAGGCCATAATTGGATAGGATGGAGAACTGCTTTGAAGCATCGTGAGGAATGTTTTCAAACGTTTTGCATCCATTCGCCCCCCCTGAAGATGAAGGTAGGATCCCATCGTCATGGCCGGAAGGGTTTTATGTGCTGATTGTACCACCACGTCAGCTCCATAGGAAAGAGCAGATGGGGGAAAAGCGCCGCCTAATACAAAATGTGCACCATGTGCCTCATCAACCAAAACGATCATGCCTGCTTCGTGGCACATGTCAATCAGCTTTGATAAATCAGCCGCATGTCCGTAGTAGTTCGGATAAGTCAAAACGATCGCCCGGCAATTAGGGTGTTTGGATATGGCTTTTTTGACTGTTTCATCCGTCACATGTGTTGGTACATGCAGGTGTGGATCTACCTCAGCTTCTACCATAATAGGCGTGGCTCCTGCAAGTTCAATCGCATGGTAAACAGACTTATGACAATTTCGCTGGACGAAAATCTCATCTCCCGCACGACAGGCTGCCATCACCATCGCTAAATTTCCGACAGTTGTCCCATTCACAAGGAAAAAGCTTTGATCTGATCCATATAGCTTTGCCAATAAATGTTCAGCCTCTTGTATCACACCAGTTGGATGATGGAGATCATCTAACCCTTCAAGCTCTGTTACATCCAGCTGAAGAATTGAGTCATAATAAGTCCGTGCCTCATCAAAAAAGACATCTCCATTGTGATGTCCTGGAACGTGGAAAGAATAAGGTTTCTTTTCCGCATGTTGTGCTAATGCTGTATATAAAGGTGTTTTCAAACAAATCGACCCTTTTCACTTTAACGATATCTTATGTCTATTATAACGTTCATACAAGGGAACCGAAAGATGGATTCTCATTCCTTAATTGGCTGGTGATTCGTCAGCTGCTGTTCTGCCTCATACATTCTGTTTTTCAATTGGGCTCGCTCTTGGCTTCCATGCTCTTTCACCTGTAACGTTTCCTGTAAGGTTTCAGCTAATTGGCGTTGAACCTTTTTCAACGTATCTATAGGTGCAAAAGCTGCATCTTCAAGAAGCTCCCCCTGCTGCTTTGATACCTTTTCATATGTTTTTTTGATTCGATTCTCAAGAGCTGAATTGGCACGCTGCTGAATATGGGTTAACGCAATCGACATTTGGTTGATCCATAGAGGAATAGATGCAGAAACAGTTGATTGAATGTGATTGGCCAATGTATGATTCGTATGCTGGATCATTCGAATTTGGGCATTACATTGCAACGCAATTTGCCGGCTTAGCAGCAAATCATATTTCCGTTCTTTCAACCTCTCCATATATTCTTCTGCATTGACTTCCTGACTCATCAATTGCTCCTCTATAGTCCGATTACCAGTCTGCTCCGTTTCTGATATGATCTGCTTCTCTAAATCTGTCATTTTCGCTTCAACTGCTGCAACCTGCAGCGTCATCTCTTGGAAAAAGGTTTGATTTTCTTCAAATAAACGCTCTAATAACATGTGATCGGAAATTAATCCGCCTTTTGCGTAACGAAGCCTTGCTGATAATCTCTCGATCTGTGATTTTGCATGTTGAAAACGCGATATGATTTCCTGAGTAGAACGCTTCTCCCGCCGAAATAACTTCGAAAAAAAGCCCTGCTTCTTTGGCAGTAAGTCCTCCGGTTCTACTACTTGGAGCTGGTGCAAAAAGGCCTCAAGCACGTCTCCTATTTGATCGATATCTTTTTTCTCAACATATTTCATCATTTGTTGTGATTGTTCCAATAATCGTTCCTGAACACGTGTACCATAGAAAAGCAGCTTTTGCGGATTGTCAGGGATTTGCTCAGCACGCTGCAAGGCTTCTTGTTTCTCCTCATCAGATAAGGTATCAAACACTTGAAACTGAAGATCTGTAGTGGCAGCAGATGATGTTGGGATGTGATCTTCTGGTTTCATTGCGTTTGACTCCTTTCATTATTTCTTTATCATTTTATCTGCCACTTCAAGCTCAATATGAAGGGCTTCTATGTCTCTTCCTAATACTTGCTGCAAATCATTCGTCAATTGCTTTTGCAGCTCTGTCAGCGTCACTCGAGTTTGGCTTAGTGTCATTTCCAACTCATGACTGCGATCAGGCTGGTTATACAATAGTGCATATTTTTCAGTTAGTTCAACGACAGAATCCAAGCTTTCAAAATAAAAACGCTGTACATCATAAAATCGGGTCGGCTCTTTTTTTGTAATCGTATAGATTCGTCGTGCAAGTCGGAGAATTTCATAATTATGTTTGATCGTCTGTACGTTCTTCACAGCAAATAAAGCCTTCTTTAAACGTACGAGCTTTTGTCCTGCTTCTTTTAAATGCTGTTTGATATATACATAATCACTACGAGACAGTCCGTGTTTCTTTAAAAACAACTGGAAAGCAACCCATCTGCTCCCTGCAAACATTACGCCCCACCCCATCATCGCATACAGTATCGATAGTCCAACATGATGATGGAAAACCCTAATACTGACGGTTAAAATCACAAGCGAAAAAAAAGTAGAGAGGATGGCCCATATAAATGTATAAAAGATTGATTTCATGTTCATCGACTCCTATGAATAATCAGGCTCTCTGTTTATCTTATTATTAATTACGGATGATGTCCAAACTAAGTTCCAAAAAACAGGCCCAATCCTCCATAGCTCATAAAAAAAGACCATCTAATGGTCTATGAATACAAAGGCGGCGTATGAAGATTTTTAAGCTTTCTAACATAATCGGCATAGCTAGGATCCGAGGTCGATGTAGAAATTAACTTTCTCTCACATTCTCGGCACAAAAACTGATGATATAAATAAATTCCCTTTGTTTTTTTCTCTTCACAAATCAAACAAATCGCTTCTCGCTCTTTTTTGCTCATTGTGACACCTCCACTTATAGCTTCAGTATGCCCTAGCGCCTTCAATTGTATACAAAATTAAGAATGTTTTAGATGGTAGTTTAGTATATGTATCCATGTTAGATCGAGTGTTTGTTCCTTTTCTTAAAAAACAAAAAAGACCAGTTCCGACTGGAACTGATCCTAATAGAAGCTTGGCGGCGTCCTACTCTCACAGGGGGAAACCCCCAACTACCATCGGCGCTGAAGAGCTTAACTTCCGTGTTCGGTATGGGAACGGGTGTGACCTCTTCGCTATCGCCACCAAACCTGATGGAGAGAATGTTCTCTCAAAACTAGATAACAATGTTCATGCTTCACATTAGAATATAGGTTAAGTCCTCGATCTATTAGTATCTGTCAGCTCCACGTGTCACCACGCTTCCACCTCAGACCTATCAACCTGATCATCTTTCAGGGATCTTACTTCCTTGCGGAATGGGAAATCTCATCTTGAGGGGGGCTTCATGCTTAGATGCTTTCAGCACTTATCCCGTCCGCACATAGCTACCCAGCGATGCCCTTGGCAGAACAACTGGTACACCAGCGGTGCGTCCATCCCGGTCCTCTCGTACTAAGGACAGCTCCTCTCAAATTTCCTGCGCCCGCGACGGATAGGGACCGAACTGTCTCACGACGTTCTGAACCCAGCTCGCGTACCGCTTTAATGGGCGAACAGCCCAACCCTTGGGACCGACTACAGCCCCAGGATGCGATGAGCCGACATCGAGGTGCCAAACCTCCCCGTCGATGTGGACTCTTGGGGGAGATAAGCCTGTTATCCCCGGGGTAGCTTTTATCCGTTGAGCGATGGCCCTTCCATGCGGAACCACCGGATCACTAAGCCCGACTTTCGTCCCTGCTCGACTTGTAGGTCTCGCAGTCAAGCTCCCTTGTGCCTTTACACTCTGCGAATGATTTCCAACCATTCTGAGGGAACCTTTGGGCGCCTCCGTTACATTTTAGGAGGCGACCGCCCCAGTCAAACTGCCCACCTGACACTGTCTCCCTGCCCGATAAGGGCAGCGGGTTAGAAGGTCAATACAGCCAGGGTAGTATCCCACCGATGCCTCCACCGAAGCTAGCGCTCCGGTTTCCAAGGCTCCTACCTATCCTGTACAAGCTGTACCAACATTCAATATCAGGCTGCAGTAAAGCTCCACGGGGTCTTTCCGTCCTGTCGCGGGTAACCTGCATCTTCACAGGTACTATAATTTCACCGAGTCTCTCGTTGAGACAGTGCCCAGATCGTTGCGCCTTTCGTGCGGGTCGGAACTTACCCGACAAGGAATTTCGCTACCTTAGGACCGTTATAGTTACGGCCGCCGTTTACTGGGGCTTCAATTCGCACCTTCGCTTACGCTAAGCGCTCCTCTTAACCTTCCAGCACCGGGCAGGCGTCAGCCCCTATACTTCGCCTTACGGCTTCGCAGAGACCTGTGTTTTTGCTAAACAGTCGCCTGGGCCTATTCACTGCGGCTTCTCGGGGCTTTAACACCCTAAGAAGCACCCCTTCTCCCGAAGTTACGGGGTCATTTTGCCGAGTTCCTTAACGAGAGTTCTCTCGATCACCTTAGGATTCTCTCCTCGCCTACCTGTGTCGGTTTGCGGTACGGGCACCTCTCACCTCGCTAGAGGCTTTTCTTGGCAGTGTGGAATCAGGAACTTCGCTACTAAATTTCGCTCGCCATCACAGCTCAGCCTTTACGGGAAACGGATTTGCCTATTTCCCAGCCTAACTGCTTGGACGCGGATATCCAATACCGCGCTTACCCTATCCTCCTGCGTCCCCCCATTGCTCAAATGGTGAGGAGGTGGTACAGGAATATCAACCTGTTGTCCATCGCCTACGCCTTTCGGCCTCGGCTTAGGTCCCGACTAACCCTGAGCGGACGAGCCTTCCTCAGGAAACCTTAGGCATTCGGTGGACGGGATTCTCACCCGTCTTTCGCTACTCATACCGGCATTCTCACTTCTAAGCGCTCCACCAGTCCTTCCGGTCTGGCTTCACAGCCCTTAGAACGCTCTCCTACCACTGTTCGTAAGAACAGTCCGCAGCTTCGGTGATACGTTTAGCCCCGGTACATTTTCGGCGCAGAGTCACTCGACCAGTGAGCTATTACGCACTCTTTAAATGGTGGCTGCTTCTAAGCCAACATCCTGGTTGTCTAAGCAACTCCACATCCTTTTCCACTTAACGTATACTTTGGGACCTTAGCTGGCGGTCTGGGCTGTTTCCCTTTCGACTACGGATCTTATCACTCGCAGTCTGACTCCCAAGGATAAGTCATCGGCATTCGGAGTTTGACTGAATTCGGTAACCCGGTAGGGGCCCCTAGTCCAATCAGTGCTCTACCTCCGAGACTCTTACCTTGAGGCTAGCCCTAAAGCTATTTCGGAGAGAACCAGCTATCTCCAGGTTCGATTGGCATTTCACCCCTACCCACACCTCATCCCCGCACTTTTCAACGTGCGTGGGTTCGGGCCTCCATTCAGTGTTACCTGAACTTCACCCTGGACATGGGTAGATCACCTGGTTTCGGGTCTACGACCACGTACTCATGCGCCCTATTCAGACTCGCTTTCGCTGCGGCTCCGCATCTTCTGCTTAACCTTGCACGGGATCGTAACTCGCCGGTTCATTCTACAAAAGGCACGCCATCACCCGTTAACGGGCTCTGACTACTTGTAGGCACACGGTTTCAGGATCTATTTCACTCCCCTTCCGGGGTGCTTTTCACCTTTCCCTCACGGTACTGGTTCACTATCGGTCACTAGGGAGTATTTAGCCTTGGGAGATGGTCCTCCCGGATTCCGACGGAATTTCACGTGTTCCGCCGTACTCAGGATCCACTCTGGAGAGAACAACATTTCAGTTACAGGGCTGTTACCTTCTTTGGCGGGCCTTTCCAGACCTCTTCGCTTATATCGTTCCTTTGTAACTCCGTATAGAGTGTCCTACAACCCCAAGAGGCAAGCCTCTTGGTTTGGGCTGTTCCCGTTTCGCTCGCCGCTACTCAGGGAATCGCATTTGCTTTCTCTTCCTCCGGGTACTTAGATGTTTCAGTTCCCCGGGTATGCCTTCTCATACTCTATGTATTCAAGTATGGATACTACTCCATTACGAGCAGTGGGTTTCCCCATTCGGAAATCTCCGGATCAAAGCTTGCTTACAGCTCCCCGAAGCATATCGGTGTTCGTCCCGTCCTTCATCGGCTCCTAGTGCCAAGGCATCCACCGTGCGCCCTTTCTAACTTAACCATTTCTTACTTTAGAAAGAATCACTATGTGTGATGAACTTTGCATTGCATTCAATGTGAATGTATTACTTATTGTTATCTAGTTTTCAAAGAACACGTTGGTGGAGCCTAGCGGGATCGAACCGCTGACCTCCTGCGTGCAAGGCAGGCGCTCTCCCAGCTGAGCTAAGGCCCCGATTTAATAGAAGATGGTGGGCCTGAGTGGACTCGAACCACCGACCTCACGCTTATCAGGCGTGCGCTCTAACCAGCTGAGCTACAGGCCCATCTTTCATATCGAAGATATGATGTTGTAGGATCTTTTGCAAGTTCCTTCAAAACTAAACAAGACGAAAACGTACGCTGCTCCATATATCCTTAGAAAGGAGGTGATCCAGCCGCACCTTCCGATACGGCTACCTTGTTACGACTTCACCCCAATCATCTGCCCCACCTTCGGCGGCTGGCTCCATAAAGGTTACCTCACCGACTTCGGGTGTTGCAAACTCTCGTGGTGTGACGGGCGGTGTGTACAAGGCCCGGGAACGTATTCACCGCGGCATGCTGATCCGCGATTACTAGCGATTCCAGCTTCACGCAGTCGAGTTGCAGACTGCGATCCGAACTGAGAACAGATTTATGGGATTGGCTAAACCTTGCGGTCTTGCAGCCCTTTGTTCTGTCCATTGTAGCACGTGTGTAGCCCAGGTCATAAGGGGCATGATGATTTGACGTCATCCCCACCTTCCTCCGGTTTGTCACCGGCAGTCACCTTAGAGTGCCCAACTGAATGCTGGCAACTAAGATCAAGGGTTGCGCTCGTTGCGGGACTTAACCCAACATCTCACGACACGAGCTGACGACAACCATGCACCACCTGTCACTCTGTCCCCGAAGGGAAAGCCCTATCTCTAGGGTTGTCAGAGGATGTCAAGACCTGGTAAGGTTCTTCGCGTTGCTTCGAATTAAACCACATGCTCCACCGCTTGTGCGGGCCCCCGTCAATTCCTTTGAGTTTCAGTCTTGCGACCGTACTCCCCAGGCGGAGTGCTTAATGCGTTAGCTGCAGCACTAAGGGGCGGAAACCCCCTAACACTTAGCACTCATCGTTTACGGCGTGGACTACCAGGGTATCTAATCCTGTTCGCTCCCCACGCTTTCGCTCCTCAGCGTCAGTTACAGACCAGAGAGTCGCCTTCGCCACTGGTGTTCCTCCACATCTCTACGCATTTCACCGCTACACGTGGAATTCCACTCTCCTCTTCTGCACTCAAGTTTCCCAGTTTCCAATGACCCTCCCCGGTTGAGCCGGGGGCTTTCACATCAGACTTAAGAAACCGCCTGCGAGCCCTTTACGCCCAATAATTCCGGACAACGCTTGCCACCTACGTATTACCGCGGCTGCTGGCACGTAGTTAGCCGTGGCTTTCTGGTTAGGTACCGTCAAGGTGCGAGCAGTTACTCTCGCACTTGTTCTTCCCTAACAACAGAGCTTTACGATCCGAAAACCTTCATCACTCACGCGGCGTTGCTCCGTCAGACTTTCGTCCATTGCGGAAGATTCCCTACTGCTGCCTCCCGTAGGAGTCTGGGCCGTGTCTCAGTCCCAGTGTGGCCGATCACCCTCTCAGGTCGGCTACGCATCGTCGCCTTGGTGAGCCATTACCCCACCAACTAGCTAATGCGCCGCGGGTCCATCTGTAAGTGACAGCCGAAACCGTCTTTCATCCTTGAACCATGCGGTTCAAGGAACTATCCGGTATTAGCTCCGGTTTCCCGGAGTTATCCCAGTCTTACAGGCAGGTTACCCACGTGTTACTCACCCGTCCGCCGCTAACATCCGGGAGCAAGCTCCCTTCTGTCCGCTCGACTTGCATGTATTAGGCACGCCGCCAGCGTTCGTCCTGAGCCAGGATCAAACTCTCCGAAAAAGTACAAAACCGAAGTTTTGCTTTTCGCCAGTTTGACTGACTACCTATGAAGTTTCATAGGATTTTTTTATAAAAACTCGAATTAACAGGTACGTTTTGTCTTGTTTAGTTTTCAAAGAACTTGTTTACCGCTTCAGAAGCGACTAGAACATCTTATCACATCCAAGTTGTTAGTGTCAACAACTTTTTTGTTATTATGTTTTTTCGTTTCTTCGTCATCAGCGACGTATATTAATTTACCACCCTATCCAATCAAAGTCAACAATATTTTTCATTAAATAATAAACTTTTCAATGACGATTAAAGCTGCTACGCCCGGAATACCCAATAAACCACTAATTCCACTCGTTACAGGGTTAATAGAGACATGTAATCCTAGACTCTCGCCAAATAGGTTGAGGCAAAATAAAAAAAGAGCGCCTGCTACAAACTTCACTCCGATAAGCCCTAACCATTTGAATGGATTCGCCTGCACACCTGACATAAACAACAATAGCACAGCTAGCAAAATTGACCCGATCACAATAACAGGTTCCATAATCCTCTCATCTCCTCTTTATATGAATAGTACAAGCATATGAGAGGACTATGTACAATAGACCTGCTATTTCCAGTTGTTTAAACGTAAATTCCTCTTTTTCGCTTCTCTCAGATAGAAAAAGTACTTCGCTTGAGCAAGCTTTAATTCGAATAGAATGTCCGGTGAAGGCTCAACGCTATTTGCGACAAGCTTTTTTTGTCTGTTCCATTCTTCCTTTTGCTTAAAAAGCTGTTGAATTAATTTCTCATCGAATTCTTTTCGAATTGATTTTCTGCGAAGAAAACCCATGTACCGTACTTCTCCTTCCTACATCTCACGTCTGCCTTCTAGAGCCTTAGACAGTGTAACTTCATCCGCATACTCTAAATCCCCGCCTACTGGAAGTCCGTGAGCAATGCGAGAGAGTTTAATTCCTGATGGTTTTAACAATCTGGAGATATACATGGCTGTTGCTTCTCCTTCAATATTTGGATTGGTTGCAAGGATCACCTCTGTCACTTGATCGTCTTGCAATCTTTTTAATAGGTCAGGAATTTTAATATCCTCTGGGCCAATTCCGTCCATTGGCGAAATGGCACCATGAAGCACATGATATAAGCCGTTGTATTCTTTCATTTTTTCCATTGCGATTACATCTTTTGGATCCTGCACTACACAGACAACAGATTGATCTCTTCTTGTATCTTCACAAATATAGCAAGGATCTTGGTCTGTGATATGACCGCATACCGAACAATAAGTTAAATTACGCTTTGCATTTACAAGCGCCTTCGCAAAATCTAGTACGACATCTTCTTGCATACTAAGAACAAAAAAAGCCAGACGGACCGCAGTTTTCGGTCCGATTCCTGGCAATTTCATAAAGCTGTCAATCAGCTTTGATATTGGTTCAGGATATTGCATCTTCAGTTATTCCTCCTAGAATAAACCTGGCATGTTCATTCCTTTTGTGAATTGACCCATCGTTTCATTCGTTAGCTCATCGACTTTTTTCAATGCATCGTTTGTGGCAGCAAGTACAAGATCTTGAAGCATATCGATATCTTCTGGATCAACAACTTCTTCATTAATTGCTACATCAACGACTTCTTTTTGTCCATTTACTTTTACAGTGACCATACCGCCACCAGCTGTACCTTCAAGGACTTTTTCTGCAAGCTCTTCTTGAGCCTTCGCCATATCCTTTTGCATTTTTTGCATTTGTTTCATCATTTTTTGCATATTTCCCATTCCACCGCGCATATGAACACCACTCTCTTTCATTTTTATTAATCTTTAATTTCAATTAAATCGGTTCCTACTAATTTCTTTGCTTCCGCAATCAATGGATCCTCTTCAGAAGAAGTTTCCTGACCATCTGCTTGTTCATCCGGCTGATGATCTCTTAAAAATTCTTCTCTTATTTTACCCCATTGAGCGTCAGGAACGCCAACTAATTCCACTCTTTTTCCTAACATAGACTCTAGCAGTTGTTCAAGATTGGTCCGAACACCACTTTTATCTTCAGCAACCATTTTACAATGTATTTCAAATTTGAATTTTAAAACAAAGGCATGCGAAGCAGCCGCAACTGGCTCACTGTCCGTTAATAACGCAGCGTGAGACACCTTATTCTGCTGTTTCAACTGGGCAAGGAGCTCTCCCCATTTGCCTTTAATTTTTTCTAACTCAGGCCGTTTCGCTTCTTTTAGAATCTCATGAATTCGGCCGACAGGAGCACGATAGCCAGTTTTGTTACTTGTTTGTGGTCGAGGCGCTTCCTTTTTTTCTTGAGGACTATGAGATGGAGACATTGGTACACCTTCGGCTCTTAGCCTTGATAGTTCCTGTTCCAGCCTGTTTATTTTATCTGTTAGCGCCGTTAAATCAGCGTCAGCATGACCTTGTGTCAATCCTGCTGTTGACTGACACAGCTTTACAACAGCTACCTCAAAGAAAATCCTTGGATGATTTGTCCATTTCATTTCTTGGTGGCTTTTATTCAGGACTTCAATGGTTTCATACAGAAATTGAGGTGTCACACGATCTGACAGCGCCACGAAACTTTCGTCGACCTTTACCTTTTCAAGGACCCCCTCGAGATCTGGTGCCGTTTTATAAAGCAGCATATCTCTAAAGTAAAAAATCATATCCTCTATTAATTTAGCAGCATCTTTCCCCTGCTGGAGCAACTCATTTAATGTATCTAACGCTGTCGCAATATTTTGATCAAAAATTGCTTCAGCAAGCTGACTAATGAAATGCTGAGATACAGCACCTGTAATGAGCAGCGCATCATCAATTGTCAATTGTTCACCACTAAATGAAATCGCTTGATCCAAGAGACTTAGTGCATCACGCATACCGCCATCAGCTGCACTAGCAATAATCTCGAGCGAATCCTCCTGTACGTTAAGGCCTTCTGCATCTACAATTTTCTCCATTCTTCCAACAATATCTTTAGTCGTGATTCGTTTGAAATCAAATCGCTGACAACGAGATATGATGGTAAGAGGAATCTTATGGGGCTCTGTGGTAGCCAAAATAAAGATACAATGAGCAGGCGGTTCTTCCAGCGTTTTAAGGAGGGCATTAAATGCACCGATAGAGAGCATATGTACTTCATCTATAATATAAACCTTATACGTAACCGCCGAAGGAGCAAATTTCACTTTATCACGTATATCACGGATTTCATCTACCCCGTTATTCGAGGCAGCATCTATTTCAATCACATCTGAAATTGAACCGTTTGTAATCCCTTTACAGGCATCACATGCATTACACGGCTCACTAACAGGTGACTTTTCACAGTTCACTGCCTTAGCAAAGATTTTGGCAGCACTTGTTTTACCTGTTCCTCTAGGACCTGAAAATAAGTAAGCATGAGAAAACTTTTTCTGCAAAAGGGCATTTTGCAACGTTTTTGTGATGTGTTCTTGTCCAACAACATCCTCAAAAACTTGAGGTCTGAACACTCGATATAAAGCTTGATAACTCACAAATACGCCCTCCTCCATTTATCATCTTTTTCATTATACATGATGCACCGATCAATTCAAAAGCACACCTTTATTTTCTAATATGCCAAAAAGATGATTTCAACTATAGATTTTCTACTTTCCATGCATTAAAAACGTATTTTCTAGCTTTGTAAAAAGACCCGAAACCCCAAAAAGAACACCAATTCTTATTGCGATTAGTGAAACAAACAAATGGAACCAAAAAGACTTTTTATCTATTTGTATAACCAAAGCAATTCAGCTATTCTTTGAACAGCAACAAAAAACTCACCTAGTTAAACTAGATGAGTTACATTTAATATTGATTTACCGTGCACCTTCTGTCGATTCGCTACCCCAAGCGTTACTTAAACAGTTAGCTCGGCCCAGGCAACCCTGCGGCACATGAGAGGTTTCACTTAATGCTGCTTCCTTCCGGACCTGACATGGTTCATGAATTCCCATTGCGCAGGACCCAGACGTCAACACCACTTATTTAAGGCAGACCTTGAAGTAAACGAACCTCGAGAAGGGATTCGGCCTCGCTAGAGCGGATTGCGAGTACAGGGCACCGCTACCTCCCCGCTTAGCACGGCAAAATGAATATTAAATTGTTAGTGACGCAGACATAAGTATACCTTCTTATAGCTCAAATTGCAAACGACATCCATTCATTTACTTTTGGCTTGTTTCTTTCGCTGACGGAGATTTCGGAAGAACTGACTTAACAGCTCACCACACTGATTTTCAAGTACACCACCGATGACCTCAGACTGATGATTGAACCGTTCATCATCCAGTAAATTCATTAAAGTACCTGCGCATCCACCTTTTGGATCGTATGCACCAAAAACGACCTTTTTCACTCTAGAGAGAACAATAGCACCCGCACACATTGGGCATGGCTCAAGCGTAACGTAAAGCACAGCATCTTCTAAACGCCAGCTCCCTGTCGCTTTACATGCTTCATCAATAGCAAGTAATTCTGCATGTGCAATCGAACGCTGCTCACTTTCCCTTAAATTATGAGCCCGGCTCACGATTTGATCATCAACAACAATGATCGCACCAATCGGCACTTCCCCTATTTGTTCTGCTTTTAAGGCTTCAGAAATGGCTTCTTGCATAAACTTTTCATCTTTCGTCATGGCACGGCTCTCTTTTCATGTTTTTTAAAAGGAAATTGAGGTTAACATATTATCACAATCTTTTAAAGGGGGTCTTATTTTGTCAAAGCAAAAAAAGGCGCTGCTTATTATCGACATGATTAATGATTTTGATTTTGAAATGGGACATGTGCTTGCAGAAAAAACAGAGCAAATGACCAATAAAATTTTAGCTCTTAAACAACATGCTTTCAAGGAAAATTGGCCAATCATTTATATCAACGATCACTACGGACTTTGGAAGGCTGATATCCAAGCTGTTATGGAAACATGCAAAAACGAAAGAAGCGCTCCTATTTTAGAGAAAATGACACCATCTAAAGATAATTACTTCTTAATCAAACCTAAGCATTCTGCCTTCTACGGTACTGCACTAGAGACACTCTTAAATGAATTAGGTGTTGAGGACATTATTCTAACTGGGATTGCCGGAAACATTTGCGTTTTGTTCACTGCAAATGACGCATACATGCGAGAATACAATCTAATTGTACCTAAAGATTGTATCGCTTCAAACGACGACAGAGATAACGACTACGCTTTAACGATGATGGAGAACGTTCTTCTAGCCAAAATCACTACCGCTAAGGAAATCACGAATGAAAATCAAACATGATTTAGCTATAACCCTCATAAATTGTTAGCAATAACAAAGGGGGCGTTGACTATTCAAATTTATGTTGTCAAAAGAGGAGATACTTTAAACGACATTGCTATGCGTTTTAAAACGACAGTCAATGAAATCATCCGTACTAACGAAATCGAAACACCAAATCAACTCGTCATTGGACAAACAATTGTCATTCCAATTAGAGGTCAATTTTATGAGGTCAAACAAAATGACACACTATATCAAATTGGTAGACGGTTTCAAATCTCAGTGGAAGAATTGGCACGCGTGAACAGAATTCGGCCTGAAGCGATACTGCCTATTCGTTTCTTGCTCTATATTCCACAAAGACCGAAAAGGAACATTAATTCCAATGCTTATATTGAACCACGGGGAAATCAAGTCAGTGAAAACTTAAAGCAGGCAGCTAGAGAGGCCTCCCCATACTTAACCCATTTAGACGTCTTTAGTTTTCAAGCACAAAGAGATGGGACACTGCGAGAACCACCGTTAGACCAACTACCCCAGATTGCCGCTCAGAACAGAACTGTATTAACCATGGTGGTGACAAATCTAGAGAATGAAAAATTCAGTGATGAACTTGGGCGTATTCTTTTAACTAACCAATCTGTCAAAACGGCATTTTTAGATGAAATTGTTCGTGTTGCCAAAAAGTATCAATTCAAGGAAATCCATTTTGATTTTGAATATTTACGCCCTGCTGATAAAGATGCTTATATTCAATTTTTAAGAGAAGCAACAGCCCGTTTCCATCAAGAAAGATGGACAATATCTGTTGCACTTGCACCAAAAACAAGTAGTCAGCAAAAGGGCAAATGGTATGAAGCCCATGACTATGAAGCGATCGGTAAGATCGTCGATCATGTTGTGCTGATGACCTATGAATGGGGGTACAGCGGCGGCCCTCCACAAGCTGTCTCTCCAATTGGACCTGTCCGCCAAGTCATTGAATATGCACTAACTGTCATACCGGCCAATAAAATTGTAATGGGGCAGAATTTATACGGCTATGATTGGACACTTCCTTTCGTCCAGGGCGGTCCCATCGCCAAAGCCGTCAGTCCTCAACAAGCAATTGCACTTGCTAGAGAGCACAATGTCTCTATCTTATACGACGAAACAGCACAAGCACCCCATTTTCGTTATACAGATGCCAACAACAAAGAGCATGAGGTCTGGTTCGAAGACGCTAGATCGATTCAAGCAAAATTCAATCTCATCAAAGAGCTAAAATTGAACGGCATTGCTTATTGGAAATTAGGTCTATCTTTCCCACAAAATTGGCTCTTATTATCAGATCAATTTAATATTGAAAAAAGAACGACATCGTAATCCATTCACTCTATCAATTAGAAGGGGTATGGTACAATATACATTGGTTTGACAACTTTAACTTTATAGATAGAGGAGAACGCCTATGTATCCTGCCCCTTTTATTGCAGTGGAAGGCCCAATTGGAGCCGGAAAAACAACTTTGGCTACAATGCTTGCGAAGGAATTTCAATTTCCTTTAGTAAAAGAGATTGTAGAAGAAAATCCATTCTTAGATAAATTTTATGAAGATATGGAACAATGGAGCTTTCAGCTTGAGATGTTCTTTTTATGCAATCGGTTCAAACAGTTAGAATCAATTGAAGAAAACTATGTAAATAAACAGCAGCCGGTTGTCACTGATTATCACGTCTATAAAAATATGATATTTGCAGAAAGAACATTATCAAAAAAGCACATGGATAAATACAGAAAAATCTATCACCTGCTAACAGATGATCTTCCTAAACCAAATGCCATGATCTATATAAAAGCCAGCCTTCCCACCTTACTTGAAAGAATACAGATGAGAGGACGCTCTTTTGAAGAAGACATTGACCCAGCTTATTTAAAAACACTCATTGAAGATTACGAGCTGGCCATTGAACATTTAAAACAGACTGAGCCAGGGCTTCCCATCATTACAATTGAAGGAGATCATACAGACTTCGTTTCCTCACAGCAAGATTACCAGCAAATTGTACAGAACATAAAGGAGCAAGTGCTATGAACAATATCAAAATACCAAAGGACGCAGTCATCACAATTGCCGGGACTGTTGGTGTCGGCAAATCAACTATGACCAAAACAATAGCGGACAAGCTAGGGTTTCAAACCTCTCTCGAAAAAGTAGATGATAACCCATATTTAGAGCCTTTTTATTCAGATTTCCAAAGATGGAGCTTCCACTTACAGGTCTATTTCCTAGCTGAGCGTTTTAAGGAGCAAAAGCGGATTTTTGAATCTGGCGGAGGATATGTACAAGATCGTTCCATTTATGAGGACACTGGCATTTTTGCAAAAATGCATGCGGACAAAGGTACGATGTCTGAGGTCGATTATGAAACGTATACAAGCCTATTTGAGGCGATGGTGATGACACCTTACTTCCCTCACCCTGATGTCCTCATCTATCTACACGGGGATTTAGATCATATTTTACATCGTATTGAGGAACGCGGCAGAGAGATGGAAACTCAAACTGACCGGGCTTATTGGGAAGAAATGTACACTCGATACACGGAATGGATCGAACAATTTGATTTATGCCCAGTGATTAAAATTAATATTGAAGATTACGACTTACTTCATGATGAAAGCTCACTTGATCCCATTCTTCATGAAATAGCTTCTGTTATTCAAAAAAATCGCAATAAAACAAAATAAAAAAAACCGCTGCATTCGCGAAATGCAGCGGTTTGACAATTTCCAATTTTTATGCTTGCGTTCAATTCAACTAAGGTGAAAAATCAATATGGCGGAGGAAGAGGGATTCGAACCCCCGCGGGCTTTGACACCCCTGTCGGTTTTCAAGACCGATCCCTTCAGCCGGACTTGGGTATTCCTCCGTATCGACAAGAATTAATATACCATATCATTTTATTTGAAGTCAACACCTTTTCGTAAAAAAATTTCAATATGTGATTTTTGCATGATGTTTGCCTATAAAAAAGCAGCCATTGACGGCTGCTCTTGATCTATTTCGTATCCTGTCTAATTTCTTCAATAAACTGATTCATCTCTACTTTAAACTCATTTAATGACTCGATAATCTTCGTAAAGTCTGTCACTTGTTTGGCTTGTTCATTTGTTGAGCTGCTGATTTGTGAGATGTTTTCAGACAAAGTGCCAATGCTGTCTTGGATTTCTTTTAAAAATGTATTAATGGTTTCAGCCGCTTCCTTCGAGCCATCTGATAATTTGCGAACTTCATCAGCAACGACAGCAAACCCTTTTCCGTTCTCACCTGCTCTTGCGGCTTCAATTGCAGCATTTAAACCAAGCAGATTTGTTTGTCTAGCAATTCCGCCAATGGTTTTGACGACTTCTTCAATATTCGCAGATTTCTCTTCCGCTCTTCCTGCCTGTTCGCTTATTTCTAAACTTGTGGCAGCCAGTTCTTGTGAATGTGCAGCAATTTGCTCAATTCCACCTTGGAGTTCTTTCGCTACTTTATTGATTTGCTCCATATAACCGCTTAATTTCTTTTCGCGATGATGTGAAAATGCCACTAAAAAAGAGCCGATTACTTTTCTATCTTCATCAAAAATCGGGTAACCTTTTACAGCAATTTCATAACCATATAAATGCTCTGGTAAATGACCGTCATATTCTTGTCCTCTTAATGTCGTCGCCACATTTTGGTCTTCTGGGTTCAATGGGTCTCCAACTTTCATACCAAAATCTATTGTGTTAGACGGGTAATAACAAAGTATCTTCTCTGTATCTGTGATGCCGAAAAGAATACTTTCATCTAGTACCTTTCTAAGTAAATGAGCCATTTCAACATAATAGTCAAGCCTATTCACGGTTATTCCTTCTTTCCTAGAAGCTTTTAATTTTTTTATCGGCTAAATTCAGGAAAACTGTAGGACTTTTGGTAAAAAGAAAAAGATGCCTTGACGGCATCTTATTTCATCACTTCTTTATTTCCCATATAAGGACGCAGTACTTCAGGAATGATTACTGTGCCGTCCTCTTGTTGATAGTTTTCTAAAATAGCCGCTACGGTTCTTCCTACCGCTAATCCAGATCCATTTAATGTGTGGACATGTTCTGGCTTCGCTTTAGGTTCTGGACGGAAACGAATGTTTGCACGTCTTGCCTGGAATGCTTCGAAGTTACTGCAAGAAGAAATTTCACGGTACGTATTCTGGCTCGGAATCCACACTTCGATATCGTATTTCTTCGCAGCTGTGAAGCCTAAATCTCCCGTACACATGCTCATGACACGGTATGGCAGGTTCAATAGCTGAAGAACTTTTTCTGCTTGATTTGTTAATTTCTCTAATTCTTCATAAGAATCTTCTGGTCTGACAAATTTCACAAGCTCTACCTTGTTAAATTGATGCTGACGGATGAGTCCACGTGTATCTCTTCCAGCAGATCCAGCTTCTGATCTAAAGCAAGCACTGAATGCTGCATAGTTGATTGGCAGCTGTTCGCCTTCGAGAATTTCGTCACGATGCATGTTCGTAATTGGCACTTCAGCTGTTGGAATGAGGAAGTAATCTTCTTCACGTATTTTAAAGGCATCCTCTTCGAACTTTGGAAGCTGACCAGTTCCTGTCATGCTCGCTCTGTTGACCATATAAGGTGGAAGCACTTCAGTAAAACCAAACTCATCCACATGTAAATCAAGCATAAAGTTATACAATGCGCGCTCTAAGCGGGCGCCAAGCCCTTTATAAAAAACGAAACGGCTTCCTGTCACTTTTCCTGCACGTTCAAAATCAAGGATTTTTAGCTCATCAGCTACGTCCCAATGTGGTTTTGGTTCAAATGAGAAGGCTGGCTGTTCGCCCCATTTTCTCACTTCCACGTTGTCGTCTTCTGTTTCACCAACTGGTACAGAGTCATGAGGGATATTTGGAATTGAGAACAGGATGTGCTGCAGGCTCTCTTCTACTGTTCTTAGCTCATCATCCAGCTTCTTGATCTCATCTCCTACTTCACGCATTTCTTGAATAATGTGATCGGCGTCTTTCTTTTCTCTTTTTAGAACGGCCACTTGCTGTGATACTTCATTTCTTCGGCTCTTTAATTCTTCTGTTTTCCCGATTAATTCTCTTCTTTTTTGATCTAGCTCACCAAACTTATCAAAATCCGCTAAATCTTCGCCTCGGTGTGCTAATTTTTCTTTGATTTGATCAAAGTCCGTGCGCAGTTGTTTAATATCAAGCATGTGTAACACTCCTTTTTTTATCGAAAAATAAAAAGAGCCCTCATCCCATGAAAGGGACGAGAGCTCTCGCGTTGCCACCCTGATTGAAAACATGCAGAAGCATGCTTTCCTCTTTCCTCTGTAACGGTATCACCGTAAATGCTTACTTCTCTAGTTTCAGCATTTCGCTCAAGGATGGATTCAGAATGCATCTTTCACCGATTCTCACCAACCATCGGCTCTCTGAGAAAGAGGGGCTTCTTACTATTTCCCGTCAACGCTTTTTCGATCTTTGATTGTGATTTTAATGTACTATAAGTTTTATCTCTTTTCAACCGTTTTATACAGCAAGCTTCGTTTTGTAGGACTTCACCATGTCTACAAACAGCTGTGTTAACCGGTGATCGTCTGTCAGCTCTGGATGAAAAGAGCAGCCTAAGATATTGTTTTCTTTCGCCATCACAATCCTGCCATCATATTCAGCCATGATTTCTACGTCATTATCTGCGCTGATGATATGAGGCGCACGGATGAATACCCCTGTAAACGGCGCATCCAGTCCTTTTACTTTTAAATCTGCTTCAAAACTGTCTACCTGTCTGCCAAAAGAGTTCCGTGCAACAGATACATTTAACAAGCCAAGATGAGCATCTTCTCGATCTTCGATATGCTTTGCCAGCATAATCAAACCGGCACATGTCCCGAAGATCGGTTTCCCTTGAGCAGCGAACGCCTTGATCGGTTCAATGAATTGGTACGTATCCATAAGTCTCCTCATCGTCGTACTTTCTCCACCAGGAATAATCAAACCGTCAACGGATTCTAGCTCTTCTACGCGTTTGATGATCTTTCCTTCTGCGCCGCAGGCTTCAATCGATTGAATATGCTCTCTCACCGCTCCTTGAAGCCCTAGTACACCAATTGTCAGCATGTTCGTTTGCGCTCCCTTAATTACCAGCCACGCTCTTGCATACGTTCTTCTGGCAGTAGATTTGAAATTTCAATTCCTTTCATAGCTGTTCCAAGCTCTTTTGAAAGTTCTGCAATGAGACGGTAATCAGTGTAATGAGTCGTTGCTTCAACAATTGCTTTTGCAAATTTAGCTGGATTGTCTGATTTGAAAATACCAGATCCGACAAATACACCGTCTGCTCCAAGCTGCATCATTAATGCAGCATCTGCTGGTGTCGCAACGCCTCCTGCTGCAAAGTTCACAACTGGCAGCTTGCCGTCTCTTTTGATTTGCAGCAATAATTCATAAGGCGCGCCAAGATTCTTGGCTTCTGTCATCAGTTCATCTTCACTCATAGCCGATACTTTACGAATCTGAGCATTGACCTTTCTCATATGACGAACAGCTTCTACGATGTTGCCTGTCCCAGGTTCTCCTTTTGTGCGAAGCATAGAAGCGCCTTCTGCGATACGGCGGGTTGCCTCACCTAAATCGCGGCATCCACAGACAAAAGGTACTGTGTATTCATTTTTATTTAAATGGAATTCCTCATCTGCGGGCGTCAGCACTTCACTCTCATCGATATAATCAACACCAAGTGCTTCAAGAACACGAGCCTCGACGATGTGGCCGATACGTGCTTTTGCCATGACTGGAATCGTTACTGCATTTTGTACTTCCTCTACGATTCTTGGGTCTGCCATACGGGCAACACCGCCTGCAGCACGGATATCAGCTGGTACTCGTTCTAGTGCCATGACTGCCACTGCACCTGCTTCTTCTGCAATTTTTGCCTGCTCCGCATTGACGACATCCATAATGACGCCGCCCTTTTGCATTTCTGCCATTCCACGTTTCACTCGTTCAGTTCCCTTATTGCTCACAATAGTTTCCTCCCATTTGTCTATTCGATTCATTCAACATCTTTATCATACAAGCGAGGAAGTATAACAATAAAGAGAATAGTATAACAATTCAATCAGCCGATAAAAAAGAATAAATCCTTGTATATAAAGGGTTTTCAGCTAAATACATGTCATTTTCTCTATCAAGTGAGATTTACATGCTATAATGCAACTATAACAATTAAAAATTATGTATAACAATTTTGCATTCAATGGAGGGGTTTCATGCATATTGATATCCATCGACATTCTGATACATCTCTTTCAAATCAAATTTACTTTTCAATCATCGATCACATTCAATCGGGTTTGCTTCAGCAAGGAGAAAAGCTGCCAACTGTCCGTGATTTAGCTAAACAGCTCAATGTGAGTCTTGTCACGGCAGCTAAGGCATACACCCGATTAAAAGACGACGGATACTTAACGACGGTGCAAGGTAAAGGAACTTTTGTGAATGAGCAGCAAGAGCAGACAGAGACCCCGGTTCCATCATCTACCTCTTTCGATTGGCAGTTGTCGATTCCAGATTATTTACCACGGTCTCAATTCGCTCAGTATCACTATGTCGAAGAAGCCATTAACCTTTCTTCCTCTATGATCGATCCAGGGCTTTTGCCAAACCGGTATTTAGAAAAAGAAATGCAGCATGTACTAGCCAGACATCCTCAAATCATGTCGAAGTATGGAGAAATACAAGGTGATCTTCAGCTGCGACAAGTCATTCAGTCCTTTTTAGAAAAGTTGGATGTGCCCTCTACACCTGAAAATATCCTTGTAACAAGTGGTTCTCAGCAAGGGCTTGATTTGGTGGCACGTACGTTTATTGGGCCGGATGATGTAGTTGTCATGGAAGCACCGACCTATCCCGGGGCCATTGATGTCTTTATGGGCAGAGGAGCAAGAATCATTACCGTCCCTGTCGATCATGAAGGAATGAACATGAAGCAGCTTCAAAGCATTTGTGATAAATATAAACCGAAGTTCATCTATACGATTCCTACTTTCCACAGTCCAACAGGGGCCAGTATGTCGATGAAGCGTAGAAAACAGCTTCTCCTACTGGCTCAAAGCATTGATTGTCTCATTGTAGAAGATGACCCTTACCGTGAGCTTTATTTTGAAAAGAAGCCGCCAGCACCTATTAAAAGCTTGGACCATGATGGACATGTCATTTATTTACGAGGATTAAGTAAAACACTGGCTCCAGGATGCAGAATAGGGATTATCACAGCGTCAGGCTCGATATTTAACCGTTTATTAGCTGCAAAGGCCAATAATGACTTAGGCAGCCCTCTCCTCACACAAAAGGCCATATTACCGTTTCTGACATCGAAGAAAATGATTGATCATACGAAGAAGCTAAGAACCGCCTTGAAAGTGAGACGCGATTTGATGATGGATGTGTTAACGAAGCATGCACCGAAAGATGTAACGTGGCAAATTCCACAGGGCGGTCTCAATTTATGGCTCAGCTTTCCTTCCTGGGTCGATACACGAGCACTGTTGCATGAAGCACGTAAGCAGCAAATTACCTTTTTGCCTGGCTCTGTCTGCTATCCTGGAGAGCCGAAACAGAATTATATCCGCCTCAGCTTTTCTTATGTGAATGAAAAAGCACTGGCCGAGGGCGTGGAAAAGTTATGTGGTATTTTTCAGCAAGCCTTGTCCACTCCTCAAAATCAGAAGCAATCGCTCTTCTTTTAACGATAAAAAAACTGCTCTCATGTATAGAGAGCAGTTTTTTTATTAGAACCAGCCTTTTACTGTGTCAACGATTCCACCCCAAATGCCAGCGAAGAATCCACCTACACCACGCATTGCAAGGATGAACCAGTTTGCTTTTTCATCGCTTGTTTTCGTCACAAGCTCAACACCTGATTGGTCTTTATTTAAATAGCCGTAGTCCTTCTCATCACCAGAATAAGAAGTCGTCAGCATGCCAACCTTCGTTCCTTTTTTAATAGGAGCTTCTAGTTTCTTTTTCTCGATATTTACTTTTGCTTTATAGCTCTTTTCGTCACCATTTTTTACTGGCACAGAAAATGCTTCTTTCGTCACAACAGGTACTTCTTTATCTTTGCCTTTATCCACTTCGATGTTTTCATGTCCTTTAATTTGTTGACCTTTTTTGTACATTTCTTTCATCGTGAAGTTTTTAAACGCATAGTCGAACAGTTTTTTTGCCACGTCGAAACGTGCTGTATGAAGATTACCTTTTGCATTCAAAATAACTGCGATGACACGCATGTCACCTTGTTTTGCTGTACCTGTGAAGCTAGAACCGGCTGAATCTGTAGATCCCGTTTTCAGACCGTCAACACCTTTATATTCCTTCACAAGTCCTTTAAGCATGAAGTTCCAGTTAGGCATGTCCATTTCATCGTCAGTGCCTTCTCTGAACTTTGTTTTCGCAATACTTGCTGTTTCAAGAATTTCTGGATGGTCTTTGATGAGATGCTGTGCAAGCAAAGCCATATCTTTTGCAGATACTTCACTTTCTTCATCAGGACCTGTACCTTTTGGCTGTTGGCCATGTAAGTCTTTATTTTCCAGACCAGTTGCATTCACAAATTTGTAGTTTGTTAAACCAAGTTCTTTTGCTTTTGCGTTCATTTTTTCAACAAACTTCGATTCTGATCCAGCGATCACTTCTGCTAAACCAATCGCTGCTGCATTTGCCGAATAAATAGCCGTTGCTTGATAAAGTTCTTTTACTGTATACGAACCATCTTTTCTCAAAGGAACGTTGGATAAGCTGCGGTCCTGAGAAATTTCGTATACATAATCATCTGGCGTATACTTTTGATCCCATTTCACTTTTCCTTCAGCAATTGCCTCTAGTAATAGATACTCTGTCATCATTTTTGCCATACTTGCAATAGGCAGTCTTTGATCTGCGTTTTTACTATAAAGAATTTTACCTGTAGAAGCTTCAATAAGGATCGCTGCTTCCGCATTCACACTGAATGGATCTTCAGCAGCTTTTGCTTTGGACATTGGTGTAAATGCTGTAACAATCAATGCCAATGCAAGGATAGAGACCATAAGCTGTTTCATCATCTTGCTGTTCAATCGTCATACCTCCGTATTCATCTTTTTTCGACGTTTTTCATATATATGTAATCCACAAGGGCTTATCTCAACACAACAGTATAAATTTTATCACAATAAAGACAAAAAAAATAGACAGAGTCATAGACCCTGTCAAATGTAATTTGATTGTCACAATTTATCAAGAAATTGTGTAGTTTGGTGATTCTTTTGTAATTTGTACATCATGTGGATGACTCTCACGAAGTCCTGCACCCGTCATACGAATGAATTGTGCTTCTTCTCTAAGAGTGCGTAAATCTTGCGTTCCACAATAGCCCATACCAGAACGAATACCGCCAACTAGTTGATACACTGTATCAACGACTGGCCCTTTGTATGGTGTACGGCCTTCGATACCTTCAGGAACGAATTTTTTATTATCTTCTTGGAAGTAACGATCTTTACTTCCTTTTTCCATTGCAGCGACAGAACCCATACCACGATAAACTTTGAAACGTCTACCTTGGAAAATTTCTGTTTCTCCTGGGCTTTCAGATGTACCAGCTAGAAGGCTTCCCAGCATAACAGCATGTCCGCCAGATGCTAATGCTTTCACGATATCACCTGAATATTTAATTCCACCATCTGCAATAATAGCTTTACCATGTTTTCTTGCTTCTGTTGCACAGTCATAGATCGCTGTGATTTGTGGTACACCGACACCTGCAACAACACGTGTTGTACAAATAGATCCTGGTCCGATACCGACTTTCACAATATCTGCTCCTGCTTCAAACAATGCTTTTGTTGCTTCAGCTGTTGCAACATTACCAGCAATGATGTTAAGAGAAGGATACGTTTCACGGATTTTCGATACAGTGTTTAGAACACCTTGAGAATGACCGTGTGCTGTATCAATGACAATGACATCTACATTGGCTTCGACTAATTTTTTCACACGTGTCATTGTATCGCCAGTGACACCAACAGCGGCACCAACAATTAAACGGCCATGTGCATCTTTAGAGGAGTTAGGGAATTCAATCACTTTTTCAATATCTTTGATTGTGATAAGACCTTTTAACGTTCCTTCGTCATCTAAAAGAGGTAATTTTTCAATCTTGTACTGCTGTAGGATTTTTTCAGCTTCTTCTAATGTTGTACCAACAGAAGCTGTCACAAGTTCCTCTTTTGTCATCACGTCGCTAATCTTCATTGAATAATCCGAAATAAAACGAAGGTCACGGTTCGTAATAATACCAACAAGCTTTTGGTCTTGTTCGTTGTTGACAATCGGCACACCTGAAATACGGTATTTACCCATCAAATGCTCTGCATCAAATACTTGATGCTCTGGTGTTAAGAAGAATGGATTTGTAATAACGCCGCGCTCTGAACGTTTTACTTTATCCACCTGTTCTGCTTGCTGTTCAATGGACATGTTCTTATGAATAATACCAAGACCACCTTGACGTGCCATTGCAATCGCCATTTGTGATTCCGTCACTGTGTCCATTCCCGCACTGATAATTGGAATGTTTAGCTTTAATGTGCTTGTTAGCTCCACTGATAAATCGACATCACGCGGAAGTACTTCAGACTTTGCTGGAACAAGCAAAACATCGTCAAACGTCAAACCTTCTTTTGAAAATTTACTTTCCCACATTAGTAAATCCCCCTCTTTTCGGCAAAATATTATATGTAGATTATCAACTAGCAAACAGCATGTCAAGGAAGCAACAAACAGTTGCAATTTTTAGAAAATATAAAGAGAGTTGAGGAAGAAGATGAAAAGTTCAGGATGGAAGGATTTAAAACGTTTTTACTCGCTCGAAACCTCCCAAAAGTTTCTATTTCAACAATATGAGAAACGCAACATTCAAGATGCAAACCAGCAAGCCTATAAAAACTGTGAACGATTTATTTACTTTCTAAAACATGGCCATACGTTCTATGAACAGGCAGCGATCGCGCCTCTAGAACTTAAACCCATTTTATTGTTTTATGGAATGGCACAGCTGCTTAAAGCATGTTTGCTGACAGTGGATCCCCATTATCCTTCTCAAACCTCTGTTTTAGCTCATGGCGTAACATCGAGAAAGAGAAAGAAACAGCATTACCGTTTTAGTGAAGATGAGGTGAAAATCCAAAGAAATGGGCTATGTATGCATGTGTTAAAGCATCTATTTCAATTAAATGGTCTTGAAGATGAACGATTTACGATGATCCATCTCCTGTCTAAAATACCTGAAATGAGTCATATTCTTGAGTTTCAAAAGCAGCCCTCGACTTTAGTTAAAGTAGAAAAGGCTAATGGAATGATGATTCAAGATCATATTCCATTACTTTATAACATGTCTGCTGAACGCTTTATTGAATACTTTGAGTTTCATACAAGCTGGAAACTCAAACAGAGAGAGGCTAAAAAACTGACGTTTGATGTATTTCTTGAAGAAAACCCAGCACTTGCTACTCATCTTCATTATGATTTAGAAATGGATCAATGGTTTATACCCTCAACACGAGATGCTTTTCTAGGGATTCCTGAAATCATCAGCCATTACTTATTGATGTATAACCTTAGTATGATTGCCCGCTACGAAACAGAATGGTGGTACGAGCTGCTGTCTCAATACATTAGCGATGATTACGTCATGATTGAACGCTACATGGAGATTGCAGAAGAGAAGTTCCCAGCATACATCATGATGCTGTTAGAAGAAAACACAAAAAAGACCAGTTCCGACTGGAACTGATCCTAATAGAAGCTTGGCGGCGTCCTACTCTCACAGGGGGAAACCCCCAACTACCATCGGCGCTGAAGAGCTTAACTTCCGTGTTCGGTATGGGAACGGGTGTGACCTCTTCGCTATCGCCACCAAACCTGATGGAGAGAATGTTCTCTCAAAACTAGATAACAATGTTCATGCTTCACATTAGAATATAGGTTAAGTCCTCGATCTATTAGTATCTGTCAGCTCCACGTGTCACCACGCTTCCACCTCAGACCTATCAACCTGATCATCTTTCAGGGATCTTACTTCCTTGCGGAATGGGAAATCTCATCTTGAGGGGGGCTTCATGCTTAGATGCTTTCAGCACTTATCCCGTCCGCACATAGCTACCCAGCGATGCCCTTGGCAGAACAACTGGTACACCAGCGGTGCGTCCATCCCGGTCCTCTCGTACTAAGGACAGCTCCTCTCAAATTTCCTGCGCCCGCGACGGATAGGGACCGAACTGTCTCACGACGTTCTGAACCCAGCTCGCGTACCGCTTTAATGGGCGAACAGCCCAACCCTTGGGACCGACTACAGCCCCAGGATGCGATGAGCCGACATCGAGGTGCCAAACCTCCCCGTCGATGTGGACTCTTGGGGGAGATAAGCCTGTTATCCCCGGGGTAGCTTTTATCCGTTGAGCGATGGCCCTTCCATGCGGAACCACCGGATCACTAAGCCCGACTTTCGTCCCTGCTCGACTTGTAGGTCTCGCAGTCAAGCTCCCTTGTGCCTTTACACTCTGCGAATGATTTCCAACCATTCTGAGGGAACCTTTGGGCGCCTCCGTTACATTTTAGGAGGCGACCGCCCCAGTCAAACTGCCCACCTGACACTGTCTCCCTGCCCGATAAGGGCAGCGGGTTAGAAGGTCAATACAGCCAGGGTAGTATCCCACCGATGCCTCCACCGAAGCTAGCGCTCCGGTTTCCAAGGCTCCTACCTATCCTGTACAAGCTGTACCAACATTCAATATCAGGCTGCAGTAAAGCTCCACGGGGTCTTTCCGTCCTGTCGCGGGTAACCTGCATCTTCACAGGTACTATAATTTCACCGAGTCTCTCGTTGAGACAGTGCCCAGATCGTTGCGCCTTTCGTGCGGGTCGGAACTTACCCGACAAGGAATTTCGCTACCTTAGGACCGTTATAGTTACGGCCGCCGTTTACTGGGGCTTCAATTCGCACCTTCGCTTACGCTAAGCGCTCCTCTTAACCTTCCAGCACCGGGCAGGCGTCAGCCCCTATACTTCGCCTTACGGCTTCGCAGAGACCTGTGTTTTTGCTAAACAGTCGCCTGGGCCTATTCACTGCGGCTTCTCGGGGCTTTAACACCCTAAGAAGCACCCCTTCTCCCGAAGTTACGGGGTCATTTTGCCGAGTTCCTTAACGAGAGTTCTCTCGATCACCTTAGGATTCTCTCCTCGCCTACCTGTGTCGGTTTGCGGTACGGGCACCTCTCACCTCGCTAGAGGCTTTTCTTGGCAGTGTGGAATCAGGAACTTCGCTACTAAATTTCGCTCGCCATCACAGCTCAGCCTTTACGGGAAACGGATTTGCCTATTTCCCAGCCTAACTGCTTGGACGCGGATATCCAATACCGCGCTTACCCTATCCTCCTGCGTCCCCCCATTGCTCAAATGGTGAGGAGGTGGTACAGGAATATCAACCTGTTGTCCATCGCCTACGCCTTTCGGCCTCGGCTTAGGTCCCGACTAACCCTGAGCGGACGAGCCTTCCTCAGGAAACCTTAGGCATTCGGTGGACGGGATTCTCACCCGTCTTTCGCTACTCATACCGGCATTCTCACTTCTAAGCGCTCCACCAGTCCTTCCGGTCTGGCTTCACAGCCCTTAGAACGCTCTCCTACCACTGTTCGTAAGAACAGTCCGCAGCTTCGGTGATACGTTTAGCCCCGGTACATTTTCGGCGCAGAGTCACTCGACCAGTGAGCTATTACGCACTCTTTAAATGGTGGCTGCTTCTAAGCCAACATCCTGGTTGTCTAAGCAACTCCACATCCTTTTCCACTTAACGTATACTTTGGGACCTTAGCTGGCGGTCTGGGCTGTTTCCCTTTCGACTACGGATCTTATCACTCGCAGTCTGACTCCCAAGGATAAGTCATCGGCATTCGGAGTTTGACTGAATTCGGTAACCCGGTAGGGGCCCCTAGTCCAATCAGTGCTCTACCTCCGAGACTCTTACCTTGAGGCTAGCCCTAAAGCTATTTCGGAGAGAACCAGCTATCTCCAGGTTCGATTGGCATTTCACCCCTACCCACACCTCATCCCCGCACTTTTCAACGTGCGTGGGTTCGGGCCTCCATTCAGTGTTACCTGAACTTCACCCTGGACATGGGTAGATCACCTGGTTTCGGGTCTACGACCACGTACTCATGCGCCCTATTCAGACTCGCTTTCGCTGCGGCTCCGCATCTTCTGCTTAACCTTGCACGGGATCGTAACTCGCCGGTTCATTCTACAAAAGGCACGCCATCACCCGTTAACGGGCTCTGACTACTTGTAGGCACACGGTTTCAGGATCTATTTCACTCCCCTTCCGGGGTGCTTTTCACCTTTCCCTCACGGTACTGGTTCACTATCGGTCACTAGGGAGTATTTAGCCTTGGGAGATGGTCCTCCCGGATTCCGACGGAATTTCACGTGTTCCGCCGTACTCAGGATCCACTCTGGAGAGAACGACATTTCAGTTACAGGGCTGTTACCTTCTTTGGCGGGCCTTTCCAGACCTCTTCGCTTATATCGTTCCTTTGTAACTCCGTATAGAGTGTCCTACAACCCCAAGAGGCAAGCCTCTTGGTTTGGGCTGTTCCCGTTTCGCTCGCCGCTACTCAGGGAATCGCATTTGCTTTCTCTTCCTCCGGGTACTTAGATGTTTCAGTTCCCCGGGTATGCCTTCTCATACTCTATGTATTCAAGTATGGATACTACTCCATTACGAGCAGTGGGTTTCCCCATTCGGAAATCTCCGGATCAAAGCTTGCTTACAGCTCCCCGAAGCATATCGGTGTTCGTCCCGTCCTTCATCGGCTCCTAGTGCCAAGGCATCCACCGTGCGCCCTTTCTAACTTAACCATTTCTTACTTTAGAAAGAATCACTATGTGTGATGAACTTTGCATTGCATTCAATGTGAATGTATTACTTATTGTTATCTAGTTTTCAAAGAACACGTTGGTGGAGCCTAGCGGGATCGAACCGCTGACCTCCTGCGTGCAAGGCAGGCGCTCTCCCAGCTGAGCTAAGGCCCCGATTTAATAGAAGATGGTGGGCCTGAGTGGACTCGAACCACCGACCTCACGCTTATCAGGCGTGCGCTCTAACCAGCTGAGCTACAGGCCCATCTTTCATATCGAAGATATGATGTTGTAGGATCTTTTGCAAGTTCCTTCAAAACTAAACAAGACGAAAACGTACGCTGCTCCATATATCCTTAGAAAGGAGGTGATCCAGCCGCACCTTCCGATACGGCTACCTTGTTACGACTTCACCCCAATCATCTGCCCCACCTTCGGCGGCTGGCTCCATAAAGGTTACCTCACCGACTTCGGGTGTTGCAAACTCTCGTGGTGTGACGGGCGGTGTGTACAAGGCCCGGGAACGTATTCACCGCGGCATGCTGATCCGCGATTACTAGCGATTCCAGCTTCACGCAGTCGAGTTGCAGACTGCGATCCGAACTGAGAACAGATTTATGGGATTGGCTAAACCTTGCGGTCTTGCAGCCCTTTGTTCTGTCCATTGTAGCACGTGTGTAGCCCAGGTCATAAGGGGCATGATGATTTGACGTCATCCCCACCTTCCTCCGGTTTGTCACCGGCAGTCACCTTAGAGTGCCCAACTGAATGCTGGCAACTAAGATCAAGGGTTGCGCTCGTTGCGGGACTTAACCCAACATCTCACGACACGAGCTGACGACAACCATGCACCACCTGTCACTCTGTCCCCGAAGGGAAAGCCCTATCTCTAGGGTTGTCAGAGGATGTCAAGACCTGGTAAGGTTCTTCGCGTTGCTTCGAATTAAACCACATGCTCCACCGCTTGTGCGGGCCCCCGTCAATTCCTTTGAGTTTCAGTCTTGCGACCGTACTCCCCAGGCGGAGTGCTTAATGCGTTAGCTGCAGCACTAAGGGGCGGAAACCCCCTAACACTTAGCACTCATCGTTTACGGCGTGGACTACCAGGGTATCTAATCCTGTTCGCTCCCCACGCTTTCGCTCCTCAGCGTCAGTTACAGACCAGAGAGTCGCCTTCGCCACTGGTGTTCCTCCACATCTCTACGCATTTCACCGCTACACGTGGAATTCCACTCTCCTCTTCTGCACTCAAGTTTCCCAGTTTCCAATGACCCTCCCCGGTTGAGCCGGGGGCTTTCACATCAGACTTAAGAAACCGCCTGCGAGCCCTTTACGCCCAATAATTCCGGACAACGCTTGCCACCTACGTATTACCGCGGCTGCTGGCACGTAGTTAGCCGTGGCTTTCTGGTTAGGTACCGTCAAGGTGCGAGCAGTTACTCTCGCACTTGTTCTTCCCTAACAACAGAGCTTTACGATCCGAAAACCTTCATCACTCACGCGGCGTTGCTCCGTCAGACTTTCGTCCATTGCGGAAGATTCCCTACTGCTGCCTCCCGTAGGAGTCTGGGCCGTGTCTCAGTCCCAGTGTGGCCGATCACCCTCTCAGGTCGGCTACGCATCGTCGCCTTGGTGAGCCATTACCCCACCAACTAGCTAATGCGCCGCGGGTCCATCTGTAAGTGACAGCCGAAACCGTCTTTCATCCTTGAACCATGCGGTTCAAGGAACTATCCGGTATTAGCTCCGGTTTCCCGGAGTTATCCCAGTCTTACAGGCAGGTTACCCACGTGTTACTCACCCGTCCGCCGCTAACATCCGGGAGCAAGCTCCCTTCTGTCCGCTCGACTTGCATGTATTAGGCACGCCGCCAGCGTTCGTCCTGAGCCAGGATCAAACTCTCCGAAAAAGTACAAAACCGAAGTTTTGCTTTTCGCCAGTTTGACTGACTACCTATGAAATTTCATAGGATTTTTTTATAAAAACTCGAATTAACAGGTACGTTTTGTCTTGTTTAGTTTTCAAAGAACTTGTTTGTCACTCTCTTAAAGCGACCACTTAAATATATCATATATCTCTATCAACAGTCAACATTTTTCTTGAAAAACATTTTATTTTTTTAAGAAGTTTCCACTGTAAAAGAGATAAAAAATAGAGCCTCTTTTTGCTCCTTTGAAAGATTAACACATATCTATGAAAAAAGCATTATAAATTTCAAAAAAACTCATGTTTTTTTAGAAAAAAATAAAGCCGGTGAAAAACCGGCTTTATTTTTACTCAGATTGCTCTTGATCTGACTCTATAGTTTCTACGTTTTCTTCACTATTCTCTTCATCATCTTCTTGTGATTGTTCAACTAATGCCACTGTAGCGACATGTTCATCATCACCTAGACGGATCAGGCGGACACCTTGAGTGACTCGACCTGTTGTTGAAATGTCTGAAACGGCCATACGAATGATCACACCGCTTCCTGTAATAATCATCAAGTCCTCTTCAGCTTCAGCATTCGTCGCCTTCACTGCGACAAGCGGACCATTGTTGTCAGTGATTTTACATGTTTTAAGACCTTTACCGCCCCGACTTTGAACACGGTATTCTTTTTCAGGTGTTAACTTACCATATCCTTTTTCGGTGACAATCAATACGTTTGCATCTGGCTCAAGGATTTCCATCCCAACGACGATGTCATCTTCAGAAAGCGTAATTCCTTTCACGCCAGCTGCCGTACGCCCCATTTCACGAACATCTGTCTCGTCGAAACGAATCAGCATACCTTTTTTCGTACCAATGATGATTTGTTTTTCTCCATTGGTTAAACGGACAGCCATCAGTTCATCTTCGTCACGAAGACTTAATGCGATAAGTCCATTGTTTCGAATGTTGGCAAACTGAGACAATGAGGTTCGTTTTGATACACCGTGTCTTGTTGTAAAGAAGAGATACGAATCTTCATCAAATTCGCTTACCGGAATAATGGCATTAATCCACTCTCCCTTTTCTACTTCAAGCAGGTTAATAATCGGAATCCCTTTCGCTGTCCGTCCGAATTCAGGAATCTCATATCCCTTCGCACGATAGACCTTCCCTTTATTAGAGAAGAAGAGGATCGTATCATGGGTAGATGTTGAAATCAGCTGTTCTACGAAATCATCCTCATTGGTTCCCATTCCCTGAACACCTTTACCGCCTCTTTTTTGACTGCGGTATGTTGATGCAGGCAGACGCTTGATATAACCATTATGAGTCAGCGTAATCACGATGTTCTCAACAGGAATCAAATCTTCGTCTTCAATTGTTTCAATACCTGCTGTCACAATTTCAGTACGGCGCGTATCATTGAAACGTTCTTTGATTTCTGTTAATTCTTCTCTAATGATTTCAAGAACTTTCTCATTGTCTGCTAAAATGGCTTTCAACTCAGCAATCAAATCAACAAGCCCTTTGTATTCTTCTTCTATCTTTTCTCTTTCCAAACCAGTTAAGCGCTGAAGACGCATATCAAGAATGGCCTGTGCTTGTTTTTCGGACAAGCTATAGTTCTCCATTAAGCCATTTCTCGCGATTTCAGCAGTTTGAGAGCTTCTAATTAATGCAATGACTTCATCTAAGTGGTCAAGGGCAATTCTTAAACCTTCTAGAATATGAGCTCTTGCTTCGGCTTTACGAAGTTCATATGCTGTTCTTCTGCGAATAATCACTTTTTGATGCTCTAAATAATATTCAAGACATTGTTTGAGGGACAAGACTTTCGGCTGTCCATCAACTAGTGCCAATAAGTTGATCCCAAATGACGTTTGAAGTGTCGTTTGTTTATAAAGATTGTTTAATAGAACGTGGGCGTTCGCGTCTCTTCGCAGTTCAATCACAATCCGCATTCCATTACGATCAGACTCGTCACGCAGATCTGTAATGCCATCGATCTTTTTATCGCGCACAAGATCAGCGATTTTTTCGATCAAACGGGCTTTGTTGACCTGATATGGAATTTCATTGATGACAATCCGCTGCTTACCGCTGGATGTTTCTTCGATGATAGACTTTGCACGTAATGTAATAGAGCCCCGGCCTGTTTCATATGCCTTACGGATTCCGCTTCGGCCAATGATTTGTCCCGCAGTTGGGAAGTCTGGTCCTGGAATGATCTCCATTAATTCCTGTGTTGTCATTTCTGGGCTTTGACTAATTGCCAGTACACCATCAATCACTTCACCTAGCTGGTGAGGCGGAATGTTGGTTGCCATCCCTACAGCGATACCTGTTGCCCCGTTGACTAATAAGTTCGGGAAACGAGCAGGCATGACGATTGGTTCTCTTTCACTGCCATCGTAGTTATCTTGATAATCAATCGTATCCTTGGTGATATCACGAAGGATTTCCATTGAAATTTTAGATAGACGCGCCTCAGTATAACGCATTGCTGCTGCACTGTCTCCATCGACAGAACCAAAGTTTCCGTGTCCTTCAACCAGCATATTTCGATAGTTGAAGTCTTGCGCCATACGAACCATCGCTTCGTATACAGCGCTGTCACCGTGAGGGTGGTACTTACCGATAACTTCTCCAACGATACGTGCAGATTTCTTAAATGGTTTATCACTTGTCATACCTAGGTCATTCATCGCATACAAAATTCTTCGATGCACGGGCTTCAATCCATCTCGCACATCTGGTAATGCACGCGAAACAATAACACTCATTGCATAATCTAAAAAGGACGTACGCATTTCTTGACTAATATTCACTTCGCGTACATTTGGTGTATGTTGTTCACTCACTATAAGAACCTCCCTTTACGTATCACATGAAATAAATTATGTGGGAGTAAAATATGTATTTATCTTCACAAGACTATTCTTCATTATATCAATAATCTCGGCTTTATACACATTAATTTACTAGAAAATCAACGAAAACACGGAAAACCAGGACATTCGTTTCACACCCCTGTTTCTTGAAAAACAACCTTATTCCAAACAAGAAATAAGGTTGTTCTCAGGAGGGATTCATCTAAATATCAAGGTTTTTCACGTATTGTGCATTTTCTTCGATAAAGTTCCGTCTCGGCTCTACTTTATCTCCCATCAGCATTTCAAATGTCTCATCAGCATCGATCGCATCCTCAAGTGTGACTTGAAGAAGTGTTCTCGCATCAGGGTCCATTGTTGTTTCCCAAAGCTGAGTAGCATTCATCTCTCCAAGACCTTTATAACGCTGAAGTCCAGGCTTTGGTGTTTGAGGTAGCGATTTTAACAGCTCATCCAGCTGTTTATCGTTATACACGTACTCCACACGTTTTCCTTGCTGCACTTTATATAAAGGCGGCTGTGCAATATACACATAACCGTTTTCAATGATTTGACGCATGTAACGATAGAAGAATGTTAAGAGAAGCGTTCGGATATGCGCTCCATCTACATCGGCATCTGTCATGATCACAACTTTGTGATAGCGTGCTTTCTCTAAAGTGAAGTCTTCTCCGATTCCAGTTCCTAACGCTGTAATCATTGCACGAACCTCGTTGTTCGATAAAATTTTATCTAAACGAGCTTTTTCTACGTTTAGGATCTTCCCTCTTAACGGTAAGATCGCTTGGAAGTGACGATCACGGCCTTGCTTAGCAGATCCGCCCGCAGAATCTCCCTCTACAATATAGAGCTCAGAGATGGAAGGATCTTTAGAAGAACAGTCCGCCAGTTTCCCAGGTAAGCTGGAGACTTCCAGCGCACTTTTACGTCTTGTCAGCTCACGAGCCTTTTTGGCAGCCATTCTTGCACGAGCTGCCATCAGTCCTTTTTCCACAATTTTTTTCGCAGAATCAGGATTTTCAAGCAAGAATTTCTCAAGTGCTTCTGAGAAAAGGGAGTCTGTGATGGTTCTCGCTTCTGAGTTCCCAAGCTTTGTCTTCGTTTGCCCTTCGAATTGAGGGTCTGGATGTTTGATGGAGATAATGGCTGTTAAGCCTTCTCGCACATCTTCACCACTTAAATTCGCATCCCCATCTTTGAATACGCCATTTTTACGAGCATAGTCATTGATGACACGCGTTAGACCGGTTTTAAAACCAGCTTCGTGTGTTCCGCCTTCATACGTGTTGATGTTGTTGGCGAAGGAATAGATATTGCTTGTATAGGAATCGTTGTATTGTAATGCCACTTCAACCGTAATTCCGTCTTTCTCACCTTCGATGTACACAGGTTCTTCATGAACGACTTCTTTTGAGCGGTTTAAATGTTCTACATAGCTCTTAATACCGCCTTCGTAGCAGTATTCATTTTTCCGCTCTTTGCCTTCACGCAAGTCTTCTATGATGATGTTTACACCTTTTGTTAAGAAAGCTAACTCACGAACACGGTTAGCAAGTGTATCGTAATCAAATTCAATGGTTTCCGTGAAAATTTCTGGATCTGGCACAAAGTGGGTTGTTGTCCCGGTTACATCTGTTTCACCAATAACCTCTAAATCTCCCACTGGAACACCGCGTTTGAACTGCTGATAATGAATTTTTCCGTCACGGTATACGGTCACGTCTAAGGTAGTAGATAATGCATTTACAACAGATGCCCCTACACCATGCAGACCGCCAGATACTTTATAACCGCTGCCGTCAAATTTACCGCCAGCGTGAAGAACAGTCATAATGACCTCTACGGCAGGACGCCCCATTTTCTCATGAATTCCAACAGGAATCCCGCGGCCATTATCTTTTACTGTAATGCTGTTATCCTTTTCAATTTGCACTGTAATGTCTGTACAATAACCAGCTAATGCCTCATCAATACTGTTGTCGACAATTTCCCATACAAGATGGTGAAGTCCTTTTGCATTGGTTGACCCAATGTACATTCCTGGACGTTTTCTAACAGCTTCTAGTCCTTCAAGCACCTGTATCTGATTTTCATCATAACTATTATGTTGCTGTTCCATTGCCACGTACATTCACCTACACTTTTCTTAAACGATATATTTATATGAATTGAGCTTTTAGACTTCAATTTCAATCACAAACGAAGCACGTTTTTTGAGCGTGCTTGAGGAAAGAGGAGAGTAATAAACAGACTCAGTTGTGACGACAATGGATTTGGGTGTCCCTTGTGATAACGAAATGATATGTTTCTCCTGTTTTTGTAGAAATTCTTCTACAACAGAAGACGACCTCATTTTGTAATCAACAATTGCGACAATCTCTCGTGTAGAAACAACACAATCATCACCTAAATGAATATACAAGACTCACACCTCATTTATCAGTCAATTACTTTTCCACTGGCTACTCTGAAAATTTCCGCTTCTTTCAGGGTGGCGTGATCGATGCCTTCAACACTTGTTGTGGTGACGAAGGTCTGTACTCGCCCCTGAATGGTATGGAGCAAATGAGACTGTCTGTAATCATCAAGTTCAGATAACACATCATCAAGTAGAAGAATAGGATATTCTCCGATTTCTTCATGTATCAGATCAATTTCTGCCAGCTTTAGTGAAAGAGCTGTTGTTCTTTGCTGCCCTTGAGAGCCATATGTCTGAACATCCCGGCCATTCACAAAGAAAAGCAGGTCATCTCTGTGAGGTCCCCACAGTGTCACCCCTCGGTCTATTTCTCTCTCTCTTAGTTTCTGAAACGATTCTTCATAGCTATTCTTTATTTTCGACAAGTCTGACGCTTCTGATACCTCTATTGCCGTCTGGTATTGGAGCGTGAGTGTTTCTAGCTCTCTAGAAATCCCAAAATGCAGCGGCTGCGCCCATTTTTCGAGCTGTTTCGTAAAAGTCAGTCGTCTTTTGACCACTTTCGCTGCCGCATCAATCAACTGCTCTGTTAAAATCTCCAGCATCGCTTGATCCGATTGCTTTCTTGTCTGCAATTGTTTCAAGTAATGATTCCGCTGAGAAAGGATTTTTTGATAGAGCGATAAATCATGCAAGTAGACAGCAGAAACTTGTCCAATCTCCATGTCGAGGAATCTTCTGCGGATTTGCGGGCTGCCCTTCACAAGACTTAAGTCCTCTGGCGCAAACATGATGGTGTTTAATGCACCAACATAATGACTGAGCTTCTGTTGTTCAATGTGATTGACCTTGCCCTTTTTCCCTTTTTTTGAGATCACGAGCTGCATTGGGAGTGGACCATTTTTTTTAATGACTCTACCTTCTATTTTAGCATAGTCTTGGTCCCATCGGATAAGTTCTTTATCATTTGACGTACGATGAGACTTTGCCATCGACAATACATAGATCGCTTCCATCAAGTTCGTTTTACCTTGGGCATTCTCACCGATCATAACATTCACCTTATTGTCGAATTGAAGCTCGGTGTGTTCATAGTTTCGGTATGAAGTTAACGCCAGACTTTGAATGTACATGTATTGTCACCCGTTTCTAATTCACAACTTGAAATGTGCCGTAACCTTCAATCTCGACAACATCTCCTGGGTATAGTTTGCGTCCCCGTCTATTATCTGGCTCTTGATTAATGAACACCTCATGTTCACTTAAAAACCATTTTGCCATTCCGCCAGATTGGATGACTTCGGCTAATTTCAAAAACTGCCCTAATGTAATCATTTCTGTTTCAATGGTTATAAGATTAGGCATTGTATCGACCTCTTTCAATATCACTAATATCTAATTGTACTAAAAAACAAGACAAGAAGGAAAGGGGGAAAGCCAACTGGGATGAAAGAAAGCATGGAAAACGAGAAGAAAAGCTGCTATGCACTCACACAGCAGCCATTTTAGTTTGAATTAATACGTTCTTACCGGAAGAATCAATTGCAAGATAGAATCATCATTCGGCGTACGCAGCAGGAACGGTCTCATTGCACCAGTGAAGCTTACATGAATATCTGTTCCCTCTAATACTTTTAACGCATCCAGCATATATTTTGGACTGAAGGAGATTTTAAGATCTTCCCCTTTAATGTCATCTGCTTGAACCGTCTCCACCACTTTACCGATCTCAGGTGAATTAGAAGAGATTTCAAGGCTTTGTTCAGGATCAGCTGACAGTTTCACGACATTATTACGTCCTTCTCTTGCCAAAAGTGATGCACGATCAATGGCTTGAAGGAACTCTTTCGTGTTGACCACGACATCCGTTTTACTTTCTTGCGGGATCAGACGAGCTGTATCTGGATAATTTCCATCCAGCAACCTTGAGAAGAACAGCACATTTTGTGCTTTAAAAAGAACTTGGGTTTCTGTAATGACGATGCTCACAAGATCTTGTCCATCATCAAGAATTTTACTTAGCTCTGTTAAACTCTTCCCTGGAATCACGACATTATACGAACTTTCCTCGTTAATATCTAGCTTCGCTTTTCTTAAAGCAAGACGGTGGCTATCCGTCGCCGTGCATATTAATTCACCTTTTTCCACCTTCCAGTTTACACCTGTCAAGATAGGTCGTGTTTCTGAGGTGGACACTGCAAAAACAGTTTGACGAATTAAGTTTTTAAGCAGATCTGTCGGAATTTGAAATGCATGATGCTCTTCAATTTGTGGAAGATGCGGATATTCTTCAGCATCTAAGCCGTTTAGGTTAAATTCCGCTGAACCAGAGCGGATGATCGTCAGGTGATTTTGTTCTACTTCAATTTCGACAGTAGACATAGGCAGTTTCTTTACAATTTCACTAAAGAAGCGGGCTTGAAGCACAATACTTCCCGGACGATCAATGGTGATAACCTCTAAATCTCCATCTCTTTGAGGAATGAAAGATTCAATTGAGATATCAGAATCGCTTCCTGTTAGAGAAACCCCTTCATCAGACGCAACAATTTTAATCCCTGTCAAAATAGGAATCGTTGTTCTAGAGGATACAGCCTTTAATACATCTTGGACACTTTGGACAAGACGATCTTTTTGAATCGTGAATTTCATAGTGGTCCTCCTAAATTTTCTTAATGACATGTATATATATTTTATTAATAAAAATCGTAGAAGTAATAGTAGGGCTTGTGAATATGTGGATAAGTCATGAAAAAGAAAGGAAAGACAGCCTATCCACATGTGGACAGACTGTGTATGACTATGCTCTAGTTATTCACATTTTCCCGTACTCATTATATCAGCTTGGTTATTTTAATTGTTCTTTGATCTCTTTGACATGCTGCTGTAGCTGTTCATCTTCAACAATTAATTTCGAAATCTTCTCATGAGCATGAATGACAGTCGTATGATCACGACCGCCAAATTCTTCTCCGATTTTAGGCAGAGAGGAATCGGTCATTTCTCTAGAGAGGTACATGGCAATTTGTCTTGGATAAGCAACTGACTTCGTACGTTTCTTTGCTTTGAAATCCTCTAATCGAATATTAAATTGCTGCCCTACAATTCTTTGAATATCTTTAATTGTAATGACCTTAGGCTTTGATGAAGGAATGATGTCCTTTAGCGCCTCAGCTGCTAGATCTGCATTAATGTCTTTATTAATTAAAGATGAATAAGCAACAACACGAATCAAAGCACCCTCCAGCTCACGAATGTTGCTGTCGATTTGATTGGCAATGTACAGCATGACTTCATTTGGAATGTCCAAGCCTTCTGCCTTTGCTTTTTTGCGCAGAATTGCGATGCGCGTTTCTAGATCTGGCGGGGTAATGTCTGTAATTAAGCCCCATTCAAATCGAGAGCGTAATCTGTCTTCAAGTGTCGGAATTTCCTTCGGAGGCCGGTCACTAGAAATGACGATTTGCTTACTTTCTTCGTGAAGTGTGTTGAATGTATGGAAAAACTCTTCTTGTGTTTGTTCTTTTCCTGCTAGAAATTGAATATCATCTATCAAAAGCACATCTACATTCCGATAGCGGTTACGGAAGTCGACAGCTTTGTTATCTCGAATTGAGTTGATAAATTCATTAGTAAATTTTTCAGATGATAGATAGACCACTTTGGCCGATGGATTATGGTCGATCACGTAATGACCAATCGCATGCATCAAGTGAGTCTTTCCTAAACCAACGCCCCCATAAATAAAAAGCGGGTTATATGCTTTTGCTGGTGCTTCCGCGACTGCAAGTGAAGCGGCATGAGCAAAACGGTTGCCTGAACCAATAACAAAAGTATCAAATGTATATTTTGGATTCAGCATATTTTGTGGAATGTCAACGGGCTCTTCTTTAGACATTTTTTTGATAGGAGACTTTGGCATGGCTTCCTCTTCGTCCTGATTTTGAGGAATAATAAATTTAATGCTGAGCTCTTCACCTGTTAGTTCATAGATGGTATCAGCAATTAAGTGAAGATATCTTGACTCAAGCCAATCTCTAGCAAATTCATTAGGTGCCGTAATTGTAAGCGTATCTCCCTGAAGAGAATGGGCTTTTGTCGATTTCATCCATGTCTCAAAACTGGGTTTGCTCAATTTTGTCTCTATTTTTTGAAGTGCTTTATTCCACAGATCCAAAATATTTTCCAT